>NZ_CP012897.1:0-1212500 GCF_001310255.1 Brevundimonas sp. DS20
AGGATTAGCGTTTGACGGAGTCAAACAATTTAACTGCGAATCAACCAACGAATCAGCGTTGACCCGACCGGCGCGCCGCGTAAGTTTTGGGCTCTAACGCACTTCCATCCCAACACGGATGAAGACGGCGCGGGACGATAGTTTCGCGTTGGCGGGAGATGTCTGTCCAGGAGTTCGGCCCCGCCCGAAAAGCATCGCTTTTCGGGGCTGGAGAAGTCGTCCCTGAACCATCGCCCTGAAGTGCAGACGATCGGATTGGCTTTTTGGATTGGGTGGCGGAGCGATGGTTGGGGGTGCGATGGCGGCGGCGAACGGCGTGGACGGATCGAACATGACGGATCCGAACCGCATCTGGAACGAGGCCTCGTTGCGCCTGAGGGCCGAAATCGGCGACGGCCCCTTCTCGTCCTATATCGCCCCCTCGGCCGTGCGGATGGATTCCGCCGGTCAGCTGATCCTGGTCACCCCCACCGCCTACGCCCGCGACTGGGTTCGCAAGAACGCCCTGCGGCGTATGAACGAGCTGTGGCTGGGCCTGGACCGGCTGAACCGCCGGCTGGACGTCCGCTGCCGCGCCGAAGTGGGCTCGGCGCCCCCGGCCTCGGCGGTGATCGGCGGCAATGTGGTGGACGCCACTCCCCGTCTGGCGGCCCTGGCCCAGCCCACCGTCGCCCCCGTCGCCGACGGCGCCCGGGCCGTGCGCGCCGCAGGCCTGCAGGAGCGTCTGACCTTCGACAGCTTCGTGGAGGGTCAGGGCAACGCCTTCGCCCTGGCCATCGCCAAACAGGTGGCCAGCTGGGCCGACGGCCACTTCAACCCCGTCTTCTTCTGCGGCCCCTACGGCTACGGCAAGACCCACCTGCTGAACGCCATCGCCTGGGAGGCCCAACGCCTGCGGCCCGAGGCCAAGGTGGTCTATCTGACCGCCGAACGCTTCCTGTCGACCTTCGTCAAGGCGATGCAGGACCGTTCGACCGCCGCCTTCAAGGAAAGCCTGCGCTCGGCCGACATGCTGCTGCTGGACGACGTCCAGTTCGTGGGCGGCAAGGCGAGCACCCAGGAGGAGCTGCTGTCGACCCTGACCGCCCTGATCGAGGACGGGAAACGGATCGTCTTCTCGGCCGACCGCGCGCCCATGGCCCTGACCGAAGTCGAACCGCGCCTGCGCAGCCATCTGTCCGCCGGCCTGACCTGCCCGGTCGAGGCGGGCGACCGGGCGCTGAAGATCGCCGTGGCCCAAAACCGCCTGAAGGCCCTGTCGGCTCTGGGCGTGGTCCAGGGGGAGGCCGCGCCCGAGGTGCTGGCCCAGCTGGTGGATCGCACCCCCGGTTCGATGCGCGAACTGGAAGGCGCCGTGAACACCCTGGCCGCCGCGGCCGGATCGCGTCTTTCGTCCCTCTCGGTGGACGAGGCCTCGACCCTGCTGGGCGCCGCCCTGCGCGGCGGACCGGAGCGCCGCATCACGGTCGATGAGATCCAGAAGACGGTCGCCGACCATTTCAACCTGAAACAGGCCGACCTGCTCAGCGAGCGCCGCACCCGTTCGGTGGCCCGTCCCCGTCAGATGGCCATGTATCTGTGCAAGCAGCACACCACCCGCTCCTACCCCGACATCGGCCGTCGCTTCGGCGGACGCGACCACACCACCGTCCTGCACGGCGTGCGCAAGATCGAGGAGCTGATGGCCCAGGACGACCAGATCGCCCGCGACGTCGAGGCCCTGACCCGCAAGCTGCGGGGCTGATTTCGAGCGGCGAGCGGTCGGCGGCGAAGGGCGAGCGAATAGAAAACGTCTCATCCCGCCGATTTGCCCCCAATATCCCTCGTCACTCGCCAACTAACCACGCGCCGCTTCCTTGCTCCTTGCGCCCAATCCGCTAGTGTCCAAGGCCCTTTATCGTGGCGCTCCAGCCTGAGTCGCCGCATCCGGGCGAGACGATATGCAACTGACCATCGAACGATCCGCGCTCCTTAGGGCCCTGGGCCATGTGCAGAGCGTGGTCGAACGTCGAAACACCATTCCGATCCTGTCCAACGTCCTGCTCAGCGCGGGCCGTGACCGTCTGGCCTTCGCCGCCACCGATCTGGACATGGAGATGGTGGACGAGGCCGAGGCGACGGTGAACGTCGAGGGCCAGATCACCGCCCCCGCCCACACCCTGTACGAGATCGTGCGCAAGCTGCCGGAAGGCGCCGAGGTCTCTCTGACCTATTCGGGCGACGATCCCCGTCTGGTGGTGTCGGCCGGTCGGTCACGCTTCAACCTGCCGGTCCTGCCGGCGGGCGATTTCCCGGTCATGTCGACCGACAGCGCCGGCGCGTCCTATGTCATGCCCAAGGAAGACCTGGCGCGGCTGATCGACAAGACCCGGTTCGCGGTCTCGACTGAAGAGACGCGTTACTATCTGAACGGCCTTTATCTGCACACGGTGGCCGAGGCCGGCGTGCCTCTGCTGCGCGCCGTGGCGACCGACGGCCACCGCCTGGCCCTGGCCGAGACCCCGGCGCCCGACGGCGCGGCCGGCGGCCCCGGCGTCATCGTGCCGCGCAAGACGGTGGATCAGGTCCGTCGCCTGCTGGACGACGCCGGCGGCCCGGTCGAGATCACCGTCTCGGCCCAGAAGATCCGCTTCCAGCTGGGCGAGGCCAGCCTGACCTCCAAGGTCATCGACGGCGCCTTCCCGGACTATCTGCGCGTCATTCCGCGCGGCAACGACAAACAGGCCGACATCGACAACGCCCTGTTCGCCAAGGCCGTCGACCGCGTGGCCACCATCTCGGCCGAGAAGAGCCGTTCGGTGAAACTGGCCTTCGACAACGACCGGGTGAAGCTGACCGTCCGCAACATGGAGGCCGGTCAGGCCGAGGAAGAGGTCGAGATCGGCTATTCCGACGAACCGTTCGAGATCGGCTTCAACGCCCGCTATCTGCTGGACGTCGCCGGCCAGATCACCGGCGAAAACGCCGCCTTCCGCTTCGCCGACCCGGCCTCGCCGACGCTCGTGCTCGATCCGGGCGATCCGGGCGTGCAGTATGTGCTGATGCCGTTGCGGGTGTGATCGAGTGGCGAGTGGCGAGCACGACTCGTCCTGCTTTTCTCGCCACTCGCCACGCGCCACTCGTCACTTCCTTGATCACCTCCCTCACCCTCACCGACTTCCGCTCCTATGCGAGCGCACGGCTGGAGCTCGCCTCCGGCCCGGTGGTGCTTCATGGCCCAAACGGAGCGGGCAAGACCAATCTGTTGGAGGCGATCAGCCTCTTGACCCCCGGCAAGGGATTGCGCGGCGCGACCGCCGCCGAGATGGGACGCCGCGAGCCGGGCGAGGCGACCGGCCGCGCATGGGCCGTCATGGTCGAACTGGACGACGAGACCCGTCTGGGCACCGGGGTCCAGACGGCGGGCGCGGCGCGGCGCATCGTCCGCATCGACGGCGAGACGGCGCAGCCGGGGCGGTTGCTGGACTATCTGCGTCCCGTATGGGCCACGCCCGAGCAGGATCGGCTGTTCTCCGACGCCCGGGCCGAGCGGCTGAAATTCTTCGACCGGCTGGTGTTCGCCGCCGATCCCGACCACGCCGCCGCCGTCTCCGCCTATGAAAAGGCCCTGCGCGAACGCTTGCGGCTGTTGAACGACGCACAGGACGGACGCGAGGCCGACCCCGTCTGGCTGGACGCCCTGGAAGCCCGGCTGGGCGAAGCGGGCGCACGCGCGGCCCTGGCCCGCGTCGCCGCCCTGCACGCGCTCCAGGCCGCCATCGACGTCCGCCGCGACCGCCCCTTCCCCCAGGCCGACCTGGGCCTGGACGGCCCCGCCGAACAGATGGCCGAAGCCGGCGCCGAAGAAGACGAGATCGCCGCCGCGATCCGCGACGGCCTGGCCAAGGCGCGCGCCCGCGACGGCGCGGCCGGCCGCTCCCTGTTCGGCCCGCACCGCACCGACCTGACCGCCCTTCACCGCGAGAAGAACCGCCCCGCCGCCGAGGGCTCTTCCGGCGAGCAGAAGGCCCTGGTCCTGAACCTGATCCTGGCCCAGATCAGCCGCCTGTCACACCAGTCGGCCCGCCCCGTCCTGCTGCTGGACGAGGCCCCCGCCCACCTGGACGAGGCCCGCCGCGCGGCCCTGTTCGACGAGATCACAGCCCTGGATCTGCAGGCCTTCATGACCGGCACCGAACGCAGCCTGTTCGCCGGTTTGGAGGGCCGCGCCCAGTTCGTCCGCGTCGCCGGCGGGGCGCTGGAGCGCGACTAGTTTAAGCCCTGGGGTTCGGTTATTCTGAAGCCCATGGCCACCCTGACCCTCTCCCTGCCGGACTCGCTGAAGGCCTTCATCGACGCCCAGGTCGCAGACCAGGGTCTGGACGCAGACAGCGACTACGTCCTGGCTCTGTTGAAGCTGGAGCAGGAGAAGCAGCGTGTCCGCGACATGCTGATCGAAGGCCGGGACTCCGGTCCTGGAGAGATCGTGGACGCCGACTACTTCCGCAAACGCATCGACCGTATCGAGGCCGCGCGCCGAGCAGGTCTTGGTCTGGCGCATCCTTCACGCGCAGCGCGACCTCGCGGCGGCTTTGGCTGAGACGGCGTTTCCGAAGGTTCAATCGACATTCAGCTCACTGCGGTCAGGCCGCTCTTCCCGCGTCAGAGGGCCTTGATGCGGCGACCGGGTTCATCACAGCGATCACGGCGGATTCACAGCGGTCACGACGCCATCGGAACCCGCCGTGTTCGCCGTGACCTCGTCGTGCCCGTTGTGATGAACCCACCCTCAATCGGCGTTACGCCGCCAGACGTTTTCCCTTCCGCTGACGCGGGAAGGAAGACCGACACTCAATCGAATAGAGTCTTCAACGCCCGAGGCGCCTCTCCTGGGTTGGCGGCTGCGCGCAGGACGGCAGGACGACGGCAGGCCCAATGTCGATTGGCCCTAGCCCAGATCTGCGGGCCAAGCCCTTTTACGATCGCCGGCGGACCTACGCACAAACCCTGCGCCAACCGTCCGTTTCGCTCGCAATTCCTGCCGAATTTCCTATATCTTACCAGCTTCGGACGGCGCTGGGATTCGCGTCGTTCGTACCTTGCTTCGAAGCCCGCCGTCCGGGCGTCTCAACGACCGATTTCATGACCGATCCGATTGCTGAACAGCCCGAATACGGCGCCGATTCCATCAAGGTTCTCAAAGGCCTGGACGCGGTGCGCAAGCGTCCCGGCATGTATATCGGCGATACGGACGACGGCTCGGGCCTGCACCACATGGTTTATGAGGTGGTGGACAACGCCATCGACGAGGCCCTGGCCGGCCACGCCGACCTGGTCCAGGTCATTCTGAACGCCGACGGCTCGGTCACGGTGACCGACAACGGCCGGGGCATCCCGACCGACATCCACACCGAGGAAGGCGTCTCGGCGGCCGAGGTCATCATGACCCAGCTGCACGCCGGGGGTAAGTTCGACCAGAACTCCTACAAGGTCTCCGGCGGTCTGCACGGCGTGGGCGTGTCAGTGGTCAACGCCCTGTCCGACTGGCTGGAACTGAAGATCTATCGCGACGGCAAGCAGCACCAGATGCGGTTCGAGCGCGGCGACACGGTCAAGTCGCTGGAAGTCACCGGCACGGCGCCGATCCGCACCACGGGCGACAAGGCCGGTCAGCCCCTGAGCGGCACCGAGGTGACCTTCTTCCCCTCGATCACGACCTTCAGCCACATCGACTTCGACTTCAAGACGCTGGAGCACCGCCTGAGGGAACTGGCCTTCCTGAACTCGGGCGTGGTCATTCGCCTGGCCGACATGCGCCACGCCGAGCCGATCGACGTCACCCTGCACTATGAGGGCGGGGTCGAGGCCTTCGTGCGCCACCTGGACAAGTCGAAACAGCCCCTGCTGAAGGACGTCATCGTCATTCGCGGCAAGAAGGAGGGGATCGAGCTCGATCTCGCCCTGTGGTGGAACGACAGCTACCACGAGACCATGCTGTGCTTCACCAACAACATCCCCCAGCGGGATGGGGGCACCCACCTGTCGGCCTTCCGCGCCAGCCTGACCCGCGTCATGGGCGGCTATATCGAAAGCTCGGGCCTGGCGAAGAAGGAAAAGGTCGCCCCGACGGGCGAGGACGCCCGCGAGGGCCTGACCTGTGTCCTGTCGGTCAAGGTGCCGGACCCCAAATTCTCCAGCCAGACCAAGGACAAGCTGGTCTCCTCCGAGGTGCGGCCGGCCGTCGAGGCCCTGTGCTCGGAAGGCCTGTCCACCTGGTTCGAGGAACATCCGGTCGAGGCCAAGATGATCGTCGCCAAGATCATCGAGGCCGCCTCCGCGCGGGAGGCGGCGCGCAAGGCCCGCGACCTGACCCGCCGCAAGTCGGCGCTGGAAATCAGCTCCCTGCCCGGCAAGCTGGCCGACTGCCAGGAGCGCGACCCGGCCAAGTCCGAACTGTTCATCGTCGAGGGCGACAGCGCCGGCGGCTCGGCCAAACAGGCGCGCAACCGCGAGAACCAGGCCGTCCTGCCCCTGCGCGGCAAGATCCTGAACGTCGAGCGCGCCCGGTTCGACCGGATGCTGTCGTCGGACCTGATCGGCACCCTGATCCTGGCGCTCGGCACCGGCATCGGCCGCGACGACTTCAACGCCGACAAGCTGCGCTATCACAAGATCATCCTGATGGCGGACGCCGACGTCGACGGCGCCCACATCCGCACCCTGCTGCTGACCTTCTTCTATCGGCAGATGCCCGAGCTGATCACGCGCGGCCACGTCTACATCGCCCAGCCGCCCCTCTATAAGGTCTCCAAGGGCAAGCAGTCGCGCTATCTGAAAGACCAGGCCGAGATGGACGCCTATCTGATCGAGGAAGGCTCGTCCGAGGCCGAGCTGGACCTGTCCACCGGCGAGCGCCGCCTGGGGCTGGACCTGCAGGCCCTGGTGCGCGAGGCCAAGGCCTTCAAGGCCGGGGTCGACCGCCTGAGCCAGCGCGCCCCCGCCTTCGCCATCGAACAGGCGGCCCTGGCCGGTCTGTTCACCGAGAACGCCGACACCGCCGAGGCGGCTGCGGCCGCCGCCGTCCGCCTGAACCTCTACGCCGAAGAGGGCGACGGCGACTGGACCGGCGCGCCGGGCGAGCAGGGCGCCGTGATCTTCACCCGCACCCGTCGCGCGGTCCAGGAGACCATCGTCCTGGAAGAGACCCTGATCCGGTCGCTGGACGCCCGCCGTCTGGCCGAGCGCGCCGCCGCCTTCGACGGCGTCTTCACCGCCCCCGCCACCTACCGCCGCAAGGACAAGTCCACCACCATCCGCGGGCCGCTGGACCTGCTGAACGCCGTGCTGGACGCCGGCAAGAAGGGCCTGGTCATCCAGCGCTACAAGGGTCTGGGCGAAATGAACCCGGAACAGCTGTGGGAAACCACTCTGGACGCCAACGCCCGCACCCTGCTCCAGGTCTCGGTCGAGCACGAGGAGGACGCCAACGACCTGTTCGCCAAGCTGATGGGCGACGTGGTCGAACCCCGCCGCGACTTCATCCAGGAAAACGCCCTGGACGCCGCCGTCGACGTCTGACCCTCGGTCCCCTACCTCCTCATCGAAAAAAGCCGCCCCCGATCCTGCGATCGGGGGCGGTTCAGTTTGGCGTCAGGGTTTGACGGGCTGAGCGAAGTCCGGCTGGAGGGAACGTCCCCCCAGCCGGCATCGCCCAGGTTCTGGATCAGTAGGAATAGGCCAGGCGGACCAGGAAGTTCCGGCCGGGTTCCATATAGTCCTTCTGATAGGAGGGGCTTTCGCCCTTGGTCGTATAGTAGCGGTGGCCGTCCAGGATGTTCTGGACGTCGAAGTCCATCGTCAGGCCGGGACGGAAGGTGTAGCGCGAGTGGAAGTCCAGGCTCTTGTTGGGCTGGACCCATTTGTCCACGGCGTTATCGCGCAGGTCTTCGATATAGGCGCCCTGATACTGATAGGACAGCCGGGCTTCGAGGCCGTACTTCTGATAGGTCAGAGAGGCGTTGTAGATCAGATCCGGCGCCTGGATGAAGGAGATCTTGCGCCCCCTGCGGTAGTCCAGACCCGTCTCGGCCTCGCTGACCTGGCGGGTCAGATTGGCCTCGACCCCGAAGCCGTCGAAGGGCGCGGCCATGCCCTCGAACGACTTGATCAGGTTCAGCTCGACGCCCGTGATCCGGGCCGTCTCACCGTTCTTGGGCTGAGTGATGGTGATCACGCCTTCCTGGGTGGGAGCATCGACCGCGCTGCCGTTGGTGAAGATGAAGTGGTCGATCTTCTTGTGGAAGACGCCGATCGACACCAGGCTGGAACGGTCCGGGTAATATTCAGCCGAAACGTCCAGGTTCAGGGCCTCGGCCGGTTTCAGGTCGGGATTGCCCTGGCTGATGGAGACGATCTCGCCCAGGGTCTCGCCCGGCCTCGGTTTCGCCCGGCCGACGCTGACGCCGCGCGAGATGTTGCTGAACTCGGGCCGGGAGAAGCTGGTCCAGATCGCGCCGCGATAGACGAAGTTTTCCGACGGGCGATAGACCGCCGTCACGCTGGGCAGGACGTTGGTGTAGTGGCTGTCGGTATCGCCGAAGCCGCTCCGGTCGCCGTCTTCGATCCAGTTGGTGTTGGTGACTTCCGTGTGTTCGACGCGCACCCCGGCGACCACGTCCAGATCGTTGAGCTGGAAGCTGGCCAGGCCGTAACCGGCGTAGATGGTCTCCTCACCGCTCTTATCGCTCGAGTTCAGATCGGCGTAGGAATAGTTGACCGGATTGGCCTTCTGGGCGGCCTCGATGGCGGCCGTCACCTTGTCGCGGTTCAGGATGGCGCCGTAGTAGTAGCGGCCGTTCAGAACATTGCGGACCTCGCGGTCGATCAGGCCCGACTGCCCCAGGCTCTTGCCCGCCAGCGGCGTGTTGTCGAACGAACCGCCCCAGATCGGCGTGGCGTCGTATTCGCGTTCGGACCGCAGGATCTTCACGCCCGCCTTCAGATGACGGACGAGGCCTTCCATCTCATAGACGGCGTCGAACTTGAACGCCGTGCGCGCGTCGGTCTGTTTGTCGCGGCTGCGGCCGCCGCCGTCATAGGGCAACAGATTGGGATCGTTCTGCGCGTTCTGGGCGAAGGCCGGCAGTTGCGGCATGGGGAAGCGCGGATCATAGGACGACCACAAGAGGCCCGTCTGGTTGAACGGCGCCGAGCAGGCGTCGCAGTTGTACCCGATGGAGAAGCTGTCCGGTCCGCCCTTCTCGCCGGCGCTGTAGCTGAGGTCATAATCCAGGGTCAGGCGGTCCAGACGGCTCTGGCCGCCCAGATTGATGGTGCCCAGGGTCGAGGTCTGGTCCAGGGTCTGGAAGGTGCGGGCGAACTGGAAGGTCTCGGGCTTCCACACGCCGGACCGGCCGAACAGGGACCAGTAGGACGAGCTGCTCTTGCGGTCGGCGTCGGTGATCACGCCGTCAGTGTCGAAGTCTTTGATCTGGGCGGTGGTGTAGCTGTAAATTCGGCCCTTGGCGCCGAAGCCGACGACCGCATTGTCCGGCTGGATCAGGCTGGTGTCTTCCAGATCGACCTGCTGGAGGCGCTTGGTCTTGCGGCTGCGGAAGTCGGTGTAGTCATTGGTGCCGGTCCGTTCCAGACGGCTGTACTGACCGCGCAGATAGAAGTCGTTCGTGTCCCCACGATAGTCGATCGAGAAGTTCCCGCCGAACCGCTCTTGCTCGATGCGACGGTAGTCCAGGTCGATGCCCGGCAGGTACATCGAACGGTCGTCGATCTCTTCGGTGCTGTTCCGACGCCAGCGATACGGCTCCCACTCGCCGTCGTTCTCGGTCTCTTCGTTCAGGCCGTTGCTCTTGCCGTAGTTGAAGGAGACGAAGGCGCCGAAACGGCTGTCGGACGGCAGGCGGCTGGCGAAGTCCAGCTGGACCTGGCCGGCGCCGTCCTTTTCATCCTGCTCGCGAGCGCGGTCGTTGATCCCATAGCTGAGGAAGGCGCGCGCCACCGGGCGGGCGAAATCGAAGGCCGTGGGGGTCTGGAAGTTGACCGAACCGCCGATGGCGTCGCCGTCCATGTCGGGCGTCAGGGTCTTGGAGACGGTGATGCTCTTCAGGCCGTTGGGCGGCAGGACCGTCATCGACATCTTGCGGCTGTCGGGATCGGTCAGGGCGACGCGGACGCCGTTGATCGAATAGGCGTTGAAGGTGCCGGCCAGGCCGCGCACCGAGACATATTCGCCTTCGCCCGTCTCCTGGTTGACGACGACGTTGATGCCGGGCGCGCGGGCCAGGGCGTCGGCGACGTTGGCGTCGGGCAGCTTGCCCAGGTCGTCGGACGAAATCACGCTGGACACCACGCTCGAGCGGCGCTGGGCCTCGATGGCGTTGGCGGTGCTGAGGCGCTGGCCGGTCACGACGACCTCCTCCACCTCGGCGGGCTTCGATTGCGGCGCGGCGGTCTGGGCGTGGGCGGCGCCCGCGACCAGGGCGGCGGAACCCGCCATGAGGACGGCGCGCAGGCCGGTCCGGGCGATGGTGTGACGATGAACGGCCCGTTCCTGGGCCATGAGATGACGCGACATGACTGTCTCCATTGATCCTGATGTGTGGTCGGATCGGCCGTCTGGGTCCGCTCAGGGCAGGCGTCAGCGATCAGCGACGCGCGGGCGCGCCCTGACTGCATCAACCGCTCGACCCAGACCCGGGCCGAAAACTATTGGATTGCGACGGCGCCGCCGGGACCGGCGGGCCGATGTCTTGTGCTCCGGCTATCCGGAGCGATGACGACTGGAACCTTCACTCATTCAACAACCCCCATTCGTTGAAATGAAAACTAGGCTTCCGCCCTGCGGTTGATCAGGTCGCAGAGAAGGGCGCGATAGGCCTCGAAACCGGCGACCTCGACGCCCTGGGCCTTGCCCAGTTCGTCGTAGCGGCGCAGCCGAAGGGCGGCTTCGGCCGCCGGCAAGGCCATGAATTCCTCCACCTCGGCCGGGCTCATCGGTCCCCCCTGCAAGGCCAGGCTCTGAAGCGAGGCGGCGCTCAGCCGATCAACATAGCCCGGCGCCGTGGCGGCCAGACACCGTTTGGCCGCCACATGCAGTCGGACCGGCTCGGTCACTTCAGGTCCAAAGGCGCGGGCCAGATAGCCGGCGCTGATGTGTTCGTGACGGGTGTCGATGCCCCGGTCGGCGGCGTCCTCGCCGGCCTTCTGCATCATGTGGCCGACGTCGTGCAGCAAGGCCGCCGCCACCAGGGCGGGCGGAGCCCCGTCCGCCTGGGCATGGTGCGCCGTCTGCACCGCATGCTCCAGCTGGGTGACGTCCTCCCCGTAATGCAGCCCGCCCAGCCGGGCGAACAGGTCCGAAAGTTCAGAGACGAAGGCGTCGGCGTCCACGGGAGAGGTCATCAAATTTCCGTCGTAAGCAGCGGTCGAAAGAGCGGGGGTCACAGGCGCATCCGCCCGATGGCCGGATCGGTGCGGCTGGGGCGGCCGGTCTCCACATGACCGGCCAGCCTCTGGATGAAGGTCGGATCATTCTCCAGGCTCACCGTCAGGTCGTACCAGTGGTCGCTGCCGCGCAGGTCCCAGGTCGATTGCGACGCTGCGCCGGGCCGGACGGTCAGCCGACGCCGCGCCTCGCCTTCGGACAGGGGATAGGCGGGGTCCATTTCCAGCACCGCCAGGGCCGCCTCCTCGCCCACGCCCGTCACGCCCACGGTCAGCACGCCCCTGGCGTCTGTGGCGATCATCACCTGCGGCTGGGGCTGGGCGGCGTCGCCCGCGAAGCGGCGGTAGAAGCCGTTGGGGCCGTGAACCATCAGATCATAAGGGCCCGGCCGGCCGGTGTTCCAGTGTCCGGCCGCGTAGGTCTCTCCGGCGGCGAGGGTGAAGCGCCAGGGGCCCGCGCGATCAGTGGCGTCGAACACCTGGAAGACCGCGCCGGTGCGGCCGCGGTTGACCAGGTCGATCCAGACGGCCCCGTCGGCGACGCGGGCCTGGGCGGCCAGATCATAGGGCAGAGGGCGGGCGCCCCGCTGCGGCCCGTCCTGCACGGCCGGAACCTGGCGCTCGGGAATCCGCAGGGTCGGCGCGGCCTTGGAGCGGGCCACGCGCTGCATGTAGTCGGCCGTGGCGGGCAGAGACAGGGCGGCCCAGTCCTGGTTGGGACGCGCGAAGTCGAAGGCCGACGTCAGGTCGCCGCAGACGGTCCGACGCCAGTCGCTGATGTTCTCCTCCCGAACGCCGAAACGCTTTTCCAGGAACTGCAGCGTCGAGGTGTGGTCGAACACCTCCGAACAGACGAAGCCGCCGCGGCTCCAGGGCGAGACCACGATTGCGGGCACCCGAATGCCCAGGCCCAGCGGATGGGCGCCGCGATGGGCCGGATCGGCGTCAGGCCCATAGACCTTGGCCTCGCCGGCGACCGAGACGGTGCTGTGGCCCTGGTCCGGCGTCAGGGGCGGCATCGGCGGCTGGACATGATCGTAGAAGCCGCCGGCCTCGTCATAGTTGACGATGAAGACGGTCTTGGAGAAGACCTCCGGGTGATCGACCAGGGCCTCGATCAGCTGGGCGCAGACGTGCTCGCCCTTGGACGGCTCGGCGTCGGGATGTTCCGACAGATCCCGCGCCGTCACGATCCAGGACACCTGCGGCAGGCGCCCGCCCGCTATGTCGGCGCGGAAGGCCTCCACCAGCTGCTCGCCGTCCGATCGGGTGCGGTCCGGGCCGGTCTTATGCTCCGACACCCAGGACCGGCCGCGCTGATACAGGGGCGACTCCTTGGGGCAGGGCCGGAACGGCTTGAAGACCGACAGGATGTTGTCGCCGAAATTGTCGTACTCCTGATAGACCTTCCAGCTGACGCCCGCCGCCTGGAGCCGTTCGGCGTAGGTGGTCCAGTCATGCGGACCGCGCGCCATCTCCATGTCTTCGGCCATGTCGGCGCTGGGCGTCTCGTCCTCGCCGTAGTTGCTCATCTCCGGGTCGCCGCCGACCTTTCCGCCGCCGTTGCAGCCGGTCCAGAGGTGCAGCCGGTTCGGATAGGTCTGGGTCAGGGTCGAGCAGTGATAGGCGTCGCAGACGGTGAAGGCGCTGGCCAGGGCGTAGTAGAAGGGCAGGTCCGAGGCCTTGTAATAGGCCATCCGCTTATGCAGCTCGCCGGAATGGCCCCACTGGTCATAACGGCCGCCGTTGACGATGGTGACGGCGGCCTTGTGGCCCTGGTCCGACCCGTCGACCGTATAGGCGTTGGTGGTGCGGGAATCCCCATGGAAGGGAATGACGAAGCCGTCGGGGTGCTGGTCGCTGGGCTGACGCCAGACGCTGGCCCCGCCAGGCAGCCGTTGGGGGCGCGGATCGCCGAAGCCGCGCACCCCGTTCAGCGCGCCGAAATAGTGATCAAAGGCGCGGTTCTCCTGCATGAAGATGACCACGTGTTCGACGTCCATGATGGTGCCGGTGGCGTTGTTGGCGGGAATGGCCATCGCCTTGCGCACCGTGGCGGGCAGCAGGTTCAGGGCCGCGCCGGCGGCCGCGCCGCCCAGAGCGCCCCGCAGGAAAGACCGACGATCATTTGACATGGATCAAATCCCCCTCTTCATTTTTGGTATAGACCAGAAGGGGTGTCGTCTTCGGCGAAATTTTCATGAAGCTTGCGCGGCGGATGTCTGAACCTTCCGTGGACGGACCCGGCTCGCTTGACCCGCAATGCTCGAATTCGCATCTTCCGACCGGGCGGGAATCGACCGTCGTTTGAGCGATTCCATGACGCAGCCGGACAGTCTCCATTACCTCGGGGTGCGCGACGCCATCGCCGCGCGGATCGCGGGCGGAGAGTTGAAGCCCGGCGAACGCCTGCCCTCCGAACGTCAGTTGCAGGTCGGCGGCGGCGTGGCGCGCGGCACGATCCGCGAAGCCCTGTTCCAGCTCGAGGCCGAGGGGGTCATCTATCGAAAGGACCGCAGCGGCTGGTACGTCTCGCCCCCGCCCGTCGTCTATGATCCGACGCGCTGGGAGGGTTTCATGTCCTATGTGGAGGCCCAGGGACGCCGGCCGACCACCGAAACCCTGAGCAAGACCGAGATCGCCTGCACCCCGGTCCTGGCGCCGATCTTCGGCCGACCGGTGGGGGCCCCCATGTACCGCATCCGCCGCCGGCGTTCGGTCGACGGCCGTGCGGTTCTGGTAGAGACCATCGTCGTGGACGCCGCCATGGCCCCGGACCTGCTCAGCCATCCGCTGGACGGCTCCCTGACCAGCGTGCTGAAGTCCGCCTACAACATCGCCGTGGCCCGCAACCGGGTGGACATGCAGCCCTGCGCCCTGACGCGCGGCGAGGCCGAGGCGTTACAGGTCAAGTCGGGCCTGCCCGGCCTGAACGTGGTCCGAACCAGTTATGACGCCCAGGGCCGGGTGGTCGAATTCGACCGCGAATACTGGCGCCACGACGCCCTGAAGATCAGCGTCGACATCCGGGTGCGTTAAGCCCTCGGGCGATCAGGCCCTCCGCGCCGCCTCGGCCTCCAGGGCCGGGATCAGATCCGCCACCGTGTCGATGACCCGGTCGGCGCCCGCCTTCAGCAGACGATCGGCGGCTGCGGCCAGCCGGGCCGACCGTTCGTCCGCATCCAGCTCGGCCAGGGCCTGGGCCGTCAGCCCCGTCAGATTGCCGGACGCGGCGACCCCAATGGTGAAACAGCCGGCGCTGCGCCCCTCGGCGATCCCCACCTCGGCGTCATCCACCTTGACCACGCGCGACAGGGGCCAGACGCCCAGATCGGCGCAGGCCTTGTAGATCATCAGGGGCGACGGCCGTCCCTGAGGCGTCTCATGGGCGCAGACCACCAGGTCGGGGGCGTAACCCTGGTCGGCCGCACGGGGCAGGACCGCCTGCATCATCTCGCGCGTATAGCCGGTGCAGGAGGCGATCTTCAGACCCTCGCCCCGCAGCCGGGCCACGACCTCGGCGGCGCCGGGGATCAGGTCCGCCGTTTCCTGGGCCAGGCGGATCATCGGCTGCTGGAGTTCGCCCATGACCCGTTCGACCGCCGCCGTATCGGGCGCCGCGCCGTGCGCCGCCCGCCAGGCCTCATTGACGCGGGGCTGTTCGAACAGGGCCCGCACGTGATCGGCCTTGGCCCGGCCCATGTCGCGGCGCGCCTCGTCCTCCGTCACGGGCGTGTCCAAGGCGGCGAAGGCCTCCATCAGGGCCAGAACAGGGGCCCGGCTGCCGAAATCGACCATGGTGCCGGCCCAGTCGAAAACGACCATGTCGAAACTGTCGCGGATGGGGGTCATGGTCACGTCTCCTGAAACAGGTCTGCAATCACCTCTTCGCCGAAGGCGAAGCCGGTGGAGGCGCCGTTGCCGGCGGTGATGAGGGCCAGGCGCACGGCCGGGTGCGGCGCAGCCATCAGATCGGCCTGGGGGCCTCGGGCGTAGGTTCCGGTCCAGCGCTGGAGCACCGGCGGGGCGGGCTGTCCGGTGGCGGCGCGCCATTCGTCCAGGATCAGCCGATCGACCGCCTCGCTGGCGAAGGGGTCCGGCGTGGCGGCGTCGTGGTGGCTGTCGCCCATGACCAGGGCGCCGTCGGCGTCCTGGACCGCGATCAGATGGACCCCGTCCGCCAGAGCCTGACCCTGCTCCGCCTCCAGCCGCGTGCGAAGGGCGGCCGCCTCAGGCAGGGCGGCGTAGCCGCCGTAGCGCACCAGGCCCAGGTCCGACATGACCGGAGCGGGCAGATCAAAGCCGGGCGAGGCCAGCCGCATCATCTGAAGCTTGCAGCGGGTCACGTCGGCCTGGGCCATTTGATCGGGAAACAGGCTGACCAGGTCGTCGCCGGGACAGACCACGATCCGCTCGGCCTCCACGACGCCCCGACTGGTGACGAGGCGCGGCGGCTCGACGGTCTGGACGGCGGTCTGGCGCCGAAAGGCGACGCCGAAGCGATCCGCCAGCCAGGCGGCCAGACGCGGGATGGCGATGCGCGAATCCACGCGCAGTTCGTGGGGGCTCCACAGGGCGGCGACGGTCTGGGGTCCGATGATCTGCGGCGCGCGCGCCCGCGCCTCCTCCCCCGTCATCAGTCGACACCCCTCGCCCATCTCAGTCGCCATGAAGGCCTCCAGCACGGCGGCGGCCTCGGGCCGGCGCACGGGCAGCCAAAGGCCGCGTTGCAGGACCGGCACGTCCGCCTCGCGCGCCGCCTCGTCCCAGATGGCGCGGCTGCGATGGGCGCGGCTCCAGACCTTTCCTCGCGGCTGACCCGTGACGGTGACGAAGCCGAAATTGCGGATCGAGGCGCCGTTGGCCTGGGCGTCGCGGTCGATCACCACGACCGAGAGCCCCCGCCGCGCGGCGGCCAGGGCGCAGGCCAGGCCGACGATCCCCGCGCCCACCACGGCGACGTCGTAGCGTCTCTCCGTCATCCTCGTCCTCGTCATCCAAGCGTCGCAGCAGTGGTCTAGACCACGCGAGTGCAACGGGATGATGTCAAATGATGAAACGGATGCGGTCGTGGCTGGCCCAGGCGAATCCTGTCGTCTTCGTCCTGTTCGCGGGTCTGGCGGGTTTCTGCGCCTATTTTTCCATGTACGCCTTCCGCAAACCCTTTACGGCGGCGACCTTCGACGTCGTGCCCGGATGGGACTTCGCCCTGGACTATAAGATCGCCCTGGTGATCGCCCAGGTCGCCGGCTACGCCCTGTCCAAGCTGATCGGGGTCAAGGTGATCGCCGAAATGCGGGCCGAACGCCGCGCCCTGGCCATCGTGCTGCTGATCGGGGCGTCCTGGCTCGCCCTGGTGCTGTTCGCGGTGACGCCGGCGCCGTGGAACGTCGCCGCCCTGTTCCTGAACGGCCTGCCCTTGGGCCTGATCTGGGGCCTGGTGTTCGGCTTCATGGAGGGGCGGCGCACCAGCGAGGTGCTGGGCGCCATATTGTGCGCCAGCTTCATCCTGTCTTCCGGCGTTGTGAAATCGGTCGGCAAGGCCCTGATGGAGCATCAGCACGTCAGCCCCTTCTGGATGCCGGCGGCCGTCGGGGTGGTCTTCATGCCCCTGCTGGCCGTTTCGGTTTTGGCCCTGGCCGCCCTGCCCCCGCCCAGTCCCGCCGATGAGGCCGAGCGGGTCGCCCGCCGCCCGATGATGGCGGGGGAGCGGGCCGCCTTTCTGGCGCGCCACTGGCCGGTGCTGGTCCTGCTGATCGCCGCCTATGTGCTGCTGACGGCCTTCCGAGACCTGCGCGACAACTTCGCCGCCGAGATCTGGCGGGCCCTGGGCTATGGCGACGCCGCCTCGGTCTTCACCGCCAGCGAAGGCCCGGTCGCGGTCCTGTCTCTGGTCGCCATGGGCGTTCTGATCGCGGTCAAGAACAACGGCCGCGCCCTCCTGCTCATGCATGGGGTCATACTGGCCGGTTTCGCACTATTGGGCCTGTCCACCCTGGCCTTCCAGCATGGTTTGATGTCGCCGATCGCCTGGATGATCGCGGGCGGCGCGGGGCTTTATCTGGCCTACACCCCCTTCAACGCCATGCTGTTCGACCGGATGATCGCCTATTCCGGCACAGTCGCCACCGCCGGCTTTCTGATCTACTTGGCCGACGCCACCGGCTATCTGGGCAGTGTGGCCCTGCTGCTGTTCAAGAACTTCGCCGTCGTGGACCTGCCCTGGCTGCCCTTCTTCACCGGCGCCGCCTATGCGACCAGCCTTGCGGGCCTGGTGCTGGTGGGGGGCTCGGCCCTGCTGTTTCTGCGCGGACGGCGGGACGGCGTGTCTTCAACTTGACTTTCGCGGCCGAAGCGCCCATTTGCGCTGCATCGCACAATCGCGATCTCCGGCGTCTCCAGCGCGTGTGGGTCCCCTTTCGGACCTGACTGTAGCAGCCGCCGGCTCCTCATAGTCATTCGCTGCCCGGACACGCGGGGCGGCGCCCGATCCACCCCGCAGGCCTCGTCTTTGAGGCTCCGTCGGGACTGGCGGTGCGCGGCCCGACGGCGTCATGCCATGGCCGATGCGCGTCGCCGCACGCGAAAGAAACTGCCGTGAGCATCACCTTCGAATCCATGGGCCTCAATAAGGCCCTCCTCCAGGCCCTGGCCTCGACCGGCTACGTCAAGCCCACTCCGATCCAGGAAAAGGCCATCCCCGACGTCATGGCCGGCAAGGACCTCTTGGGCATCGCCCAGACGGGCACCGGCAAGACGGCGGCCTTCGCCCTGCCGATCCTGCATCGGCTGGCCGAGAACCGCACCCCGCCTGTGCCCCGCACCACCCGCGCCCTGATCCTGAGCCCCACTCGCGAACTGGCCACCCAGATCGGCGACAGTTTCAAGGCCTATGGCGCGCATCTCGGCTTCCGCGTCGCCGTGATCTTCGGCGGCGTGAAGTACGGCGCCCAGGAACGCGCCCTGCAACAGGGTCTGGACATCCTGGTCGCGGCGCCCGGCCGTCTGCTGGACCATATCCAGCAAAAGACGCTGGACCTGTCCTCGACCGAGATCTTCGTTCTGGACGAGGCTGACCAGATGCTGGACCTCGGCTTCATCAAGCCGATCCGTCAGATCGTCAGCCGCATGCCGGCGCGCCGTCAGAACCTGTTCTTCTCGGCCACCATGCCGACCGAAATCGGCAAACTGGCGGGCGAACTGCTGAAGGATCCGGTCAAGGTCCAGGTCACGCCGCAATCGACCACGGTCCAGCGCATCGCCCAGTCGGTGGTTTATATCGAACAGGGCAAGAAGCGCGCCCTGCTGACCGAGATGTTCAGCGATCCCGAGTACAAGCGCTGCCTGGTCTTCACCAAGACCAAGCACGGCGCCGACAAGGTCGCGGCCTATCTGGAAGCCGGCGGGGTCGAGGCCGGCGCCATCCACGGCAACAAGTCCCAGCCCCAGCGTGAACGCACCCTGGAAGCCTTCAAGAAGGGCAAGCTGCGGGTGCTGGTCGCCACCGACATCGCCGCGCGCGGCATCGACGTGGACGGCGTCTCCCACGTGGTGAACTTCGAACTGCCGCACGTGCCGGAATCCTATGTCCACCGCATCGGCCGCACCGCGCGGGCGGGCAAGGACGGCACCGCCGTCAGCTTCGTCGCCGGCGACGAGATGAAGCTGCTGCGCGACATCGAAAAGGTCACGCGCCAGAAGATCCCGGTTGCGGACCGCCGCAACGACAAACAGCTGGCGGCCCTGGACGCCTCCATCATGGCCGCCGGCGTGGCCAAGAAGGCGACTCTGCCCGAACGCGAAGGCGGCGAGCGTCACGAAGGCGGTCATGGCCAGGGACGGGGCGGCCGGGGTCGTCGCAATCCCCACCGCGACGGCGTGCGTCCGGAAGGCGGCGGCCAGCCCCACCGCCAGCGCCGCAACCGCCCCGGCGGCGAGGCGGCCGCTCCCCGTCCGGAAAAGACCTACAACCCCCTGGCCGGTGAAAAGACGACCCCGCGCGAACCGCGTCCGTCCGATGCGCGCCAGCACGAGCCCCGTCCGGTCGGCGAGATGAAGCGCCGCCCCCGTCGCCGCCCCTCCAACGGCGGCAAGGGCTACGCCGCCAAGGGGTGATTCTCACCGCCTTCCCCCCGCCTGCGGGAGAGGGTCTGGAAAGAAAAACGGCGGCGCCTTTGCAGGCGCCGCCGTTGTCATGTCAGCCGGGGCTGAACCGACTTAGAAGTTCCAGGTCGCGCCCAGCGAGAAGCCGACGCCCGAACCCTTGGCCTCGCCCCGCAGGTTCGAGATGACCAGGCCGTTGTTGTACAGGTCGCGCGTGTCGTTGATCGTGGCCGTGTCGATGTCGATATAGGTCACGGCGCCGTCGAAGGTCATCGAACCGACCGTCTTGGACAGGCCGGCGGCGTACAGCCAGCGGTCGCCGTCGGGGATGCGGGCGGTGCGGTGATCGTCCGGCGTCGGGGTCGGGTCATAGCCCAGGCCGGCGCGGACCGTCATGGTCGGATCAATCTTGTAGTCGAAGCCGATCGCGCCGGTGGTGACGTCGTCATAGTCCTGAACGATGGTCGAGGATCCCGTGGCGCCGTAAGCGACGCGGATGGCGTCGAACTCGCTCCAGCCGATCTGATTGACCTGGGCGTTCAGGGTCAGGCGGTCATTGACGGCGTAGCGGGCCGAGACGGTGGCGAACCAGGGGGTGGTGAAACTGGCGACGCCGTCAGCCGAGACGTTGGCGGGAGCCAGGACGCCGGTCAGGCCCGAGATGTTCACCGTGCCGTCCAGCTCGTGCTCGATCTTGGAGCGATACGACAGACCCAGGTCCAGCTTGCCGAAATGCATCTGGGCGCCGGCGTTCCAGCCGTAGTTCCAGCCGTCGCCTTCCAGCTGGTTGCGGCCGTCGGTCGACGGCGAGACGACATAGGCGGGCGACAGAACGGCCGGGATCGGCGCGTTCGGCAGGGCCGAGGACAGGGTGGCCTTGGCGAACTGAGCGTCGAAGCCGGCGCCGATGTCCAGCCAGTCGGTGACCGTCATGGCGGCGACCAGGCTGACGTTGGCCGAGCGCAGTTCCGACGTCAGGGCGTCGTAACGGGCGAAGTCCGTCGGCTCGTACTTGGTGGTGAAGTTGTACGGCGCCTGGACGGCCAGGCCGACGTTGAAGCGGTCGCCGATCGGCATGGAGACGGCGAAGTTCGGCACGATGCCGCTTTCGACCACCTCGTGGACGTGCGGGTCGCCGTTGACCGGATAGGTGCGGCTGACGACGCCGACGCCGGCGACCGGCACATTGTAGGTCAGGGTCGAGCCGGTGTTGTCGACGTCGGAATCCAGGACCAGGCCGTGCATGCCGACATAGAGTTCACGCTGGGTTCCGGCGATGGCGGCCGGGTTCCACCACAGCGACTGGACGCCCTTGTCGGCGCCGACGCCGGCGTTGGCGCGGCCCTGGGCGCGGGTCGATTGTTCCTGGACGTAGAAGGAGCCGGCCATGGCCGGAGCGGCGACGCCGGCCAGCAGGGCGGTCGTCAGCGCAATGCCGCCCACGCGGGCGAAATTCCTGGGAGTCATAAAAGCCATTCCTATAGTTCAGCCCCCGCCATTTAAGCGGCGGTGGGTATTCGGGGAGGTCGATCGCACGGCAGCGCTTTCGTCAGGAAAACGTTGCATGCGTGGCGGGTCTCCGCCCGGAAACGGGCGAAACTGTGTCTGAAAAAGCCCACATGATCACACCGGCGAGAGGTTACGCCGGGGCAGGTTCATTCGGATGAACGACAGTGTCGCGCAATACACAGTCATTCTTTCCGCAACGGAAGGAATCCCTGACCGCCCCACATTCGCCTTGCGTATCCGTGATAGGATCGCCATCTGAAGCCGCTTCCGTCGCCGAATAGAGCCCCATGTACGAAACGCCCGAACTGGAAACCGACGCCCTGGTCCGCTCCAGCGCCATCCGCATCCATCAGGCGGAGGATTTCGAAGGCATGCGCAAGGCCGGTCGTCTGGTCGCCGAGGCTCTGGACATGATCGCCGCCCATGTGAAACCGGGCGTGACGACAGGCGCGATCGACGACCTGATCCGCGAATTCACCCTGGACCACGGGGGGCTGCCCGCCTGCCTGGGCTACAAGGGCTATGAGAAGACCGTCTGCACCTCGATCAACCACGTCGTCTGCCACGGCATCCCCGGCGACAAGGTTCTGAAAGAGGGCGACATCGTCAACATCGACCACACCGTCATCGTCGACGGCTGGCACGGCGATTCCAGCCGCATGTATGCGGTGGGCGAGATCAATGCCCGGGCCAAGAAGCTGATCGACGTCACCTATCAGTCGCTGGAGCTGGGCCTGGAGCAGGTCAAGCCGGGCAATACGTTCGGCGACATCGGCTTCGCCATCCAGAAGTTCGTCGAGGCCCAGCGGATGAGCGTGGTGCGCGACTTCTGCGGCCACGGCATCGGCCGCGTCTTCCACGACAGCCCCAACGTCCTGCACTATGGCAGGAAGGGCGAGGGCGCCGTGCTGAAGGCCGGCATGTTCTTCACCGTCGAGCCGATGGTGAACCTGGGCAAACCCCATGTGAAGGTCCTGTCCGACGGCTGGACCGCCGTGACCCGCGACAAGTCCCTGTCGGCCCAGTGCGAACACACCATCGGGGTGACGGAAGACGGGCTGGAAATCTTCACCGCCTCTCCGGCAGGACTGTTCCGCCCGAACTGAGCGGGCGAGAGCCACGCCGCCTGCGCACAGGCTCTATCCTCTTCGATGTCGTGACGCTAGGTTGCCGCCGCACAACCGAAGAGCACGACGATGAAGACGCCTTACGCCGCCGCCGGCTTGTTTCTTCTAACGCTCGGTTGCGCTTCGGCCGACAGGTCTGAGGTCGAGCGAGACCGACCCGCCGACGATCGCCAGACGGCTGCTCGGCGATGCGTTCCTTTGGAGACAAAGGCTTGGTTCAGCTGTTGGGTGTCCGCCTCGAACGCCCCGCTGACCCATTGCGTCGCCTACGCTGAGGACGACCCCGCCTGCGGGCTGAAGGCGCGGGGGGGCGCCTATCTGAGCCGCGGGGCGCCGAGCGACCATGCGGGCGCCGCAGATTGGTCGGGCGGCTGGATGCTCATCCCTGTTTTTGCGGATGAAGAGGGCCGCGTCGGAATGGCGGCCACGCGGATGGATGGAACACGCTATCTGAGCCATCACGACCAGTCGCCGCCCCCGACGGACGCGCCCCTTCCCCCGCGGTGGCCGCGTTGGCCTGCGGGGCTGGAGTTCGGCCCCGAGCAGACCAAGCCCTGATGTCGGAGACGGACGAAGCGGCCGGGGCGCCGGGCCGAACCAAGTCGTCGCCGCGCCACAGCGGTCATCGCGACCGGCTGCGCGAGCGGGCCGCCAAGGGTGGTCTGGGCGCCCTGCCCGACTATGAGCTGCTGGAACTGCTGCTGTTCCGCAGCGTGCCCTATAAGGACACCAAGCCGCTGGCCAAGGATCTGCTGGCGCGGTTCGGCGGGCTGGAGGGCATCGGCGCCGCCAGCCACGAGGCGGTCGAGGATCAGGTGGCGCGTTCCCTGGGCTATGCGCCCGGCAAGGCGACGCGGGCGGTGGCGCTGGACCTTCAGCTGATCTTCGACGTGACGCGGCGGATCGCGCGCGAGCCGACGGCGAAACGGCCCGTCATCTCGTCCTGGAGCGCCCTTCTGGCCTATGTGCGCGTGGCCTTGCAGCACGAGCCGCGCGAGCAGTTCCGCGTCCTCTACCTGGACAAGAAGAACCAGCTGATCCTGGATGAGGTCCAGAACAGGGGCACGGTGGATCACGCGCCGGTCTATCCGCGCGAAGTGGTGCGTCGCGCCCTGGAGCTGTCGGCCAGCGCCCTGATTCTGGTGCACAACCACCCTGATCACCCCTCAGCGATCACGTACGGTCACGCCTGATACCGCTGAAACACTTGGCTTTTCTTCACTTGTGTACCCGCTTCGGCATTGGCAAACTGGGGGCGGTTGTAGGGGGATCGGGAGCGGTACTGCACTCGCTTACCGACCCCAACCCAGCCAAGTGTTCTCAGTGATTTTGAGGTGTGGCCGTGGGTAGTTTGAACGATGGAGCGATCCGGCAGGCGTTGAAGCGGGTCGAGCTGACCGGCAAGCAGGAGAACCTGACCGAGGGCGAGGGTCGCGGGACCGGTCGCCTTGTCTTGATCGTCCGTGCCATGCCCACGCGCGTCATTGCCGAATGGATGGCGCAGCAATGGCGCGACGGTAAGCGCTCCAAGAAGAAGCTTGGGGACTATCCCTCGATGTCTCTCGCCCAGGCACGCGAGGTGTTTAAACGCGATTTTTCGGACGCGATCCAGAAGGGCCGCAGCATCAAGATCAGCGGCGACACAAGGCCTGGCACCGTCGGTGACCTCTTTGAGGGATATGTCGCCTCCTTGAAGGCCGCGGGAAAGTCGTCCTGGAAGGAGACGGAGAAGGGTCTCAACAAGATCGCAGACACGCTCGGCCGCAACCGACTGGCTCGCGAGATCGAGCCAGAGGAGCTTGTTGAGCTTATTCGCCCGATTTACGAGCGTGGCGCACGATCCATGGCGGACCACGTCAGGTGTTACTTACACGCCGCCTACAGCTGGGGCATGAAATCCGAGCACGACTATCGGAACTCGTCGCCTCGGCGGTTTCGCATCCCGTTCAATCCGGCGTCTGGCATCCCGACGGAGCCGAAAGTGCAAGGCACCCGCTGGCTCGATGAGGACGAGTTCGTGAAGCTTTACCGCTGGCTCGACTGCCCAGATGTGCCCGTGCATCCCTCTTACCCTCGTGCGATCCAGCTCATCATGCTCACGGGCCAGCGGGTCGAGGAGATCGCGCGTCTGCACATCGATCAATGGGACCCGAAGGAGCGGATCATCGACTGGTCGAAAACGAAAAACATGCTTCCGCACGCCATCCCGCTGCCCTCGCTCGCGGCCGAACTCATTGAGTCCATTACCCCGGGCCCAGGCGGTTGGTTCTTCCCCTCCGCCAAGGATCCAAACCAGCCCGTCGGGCACGGCACCTTGTACTCTTTCACCTGGCGCCAGCGAGACCGAGGAGTCATTCCATTCGCTACAAACCGCGATCTTCGTCGCACCTGGAAAACGCTATCGGGCAAGGCAGGGATTGCGAAGGAAATCCGCGACCGCATTCAGAACCATTCGCTGCAGGACATCAGTTCCAAGAACTATGATCGCTGGAATTACATGCCCGAAAAGCGAGCCGCGATGGCGAAGTGGGATCGATACGTGCGCGGCCTGCTCGCCCGCAAAGACCTGAAGAAGGCGGCATAATGCGGCGTGTACTGATCTGGTGCGCGGTTTTGGCGGGCGTCAGTATGGCCAGCGCAGCAGCAGCCGACCCCTGTACGGGTCCGCTGCCGTCCACTGCGGGCCAGACCTTTTCGGGAGCAGTGCGCTATGTTGGCGACGGGGACAGCCTGTGTATCGGCGCATCAAGCGACCCTCAAAGCTGGATCGAAGTACGGCTCGCTGACTTCGATGCGCCAGAACTTCATTCCCCTTCCGGCGCACTGGCCAAAGGCGCGTTGGAGTCGGTCGCGCTGGGCCGCTCGGCTGCCTGCACGTCCGTGCGAGGCCGCTCCGGGCGGGTCCGGGTCTATGACAGGGTAATCGCTCTTTGCACGATCGGTGGACGATCTGTCGGAACCTTGCTCCGGCAGGCCGGCGCGCTTCAAGGCGGTCGCTAGGCTCTGGACCTTGAAGCTTTTTACCCTTCACCCTGCTAGGGTTGGCGCATGATCGCCCCCGTCCCACTGCCGGATGGTGACGGCTACGCCTCCCTACTGGCCGAGCTCAAGGAGCGGATCCGAGCGGCCCGCTTGAAGGCAGCCGTCGCCGTCAACCAAGAACTGATCCTCCTTTACTGGAGCATCGGTCGGGACATTCTTGCGCGACAGTCAGCCGAAGGCTGGGGCGCGCGGGTGATCGATCGTCTGGCCAGCGACCTGCGCCGCGACTTCCCGGAAATGACGGGCTTGTCGCCCCGCAACCTGAAATACATGAGGTCTCTAGCCGACGCGTTCCCCGAGGCTGAGATCGTGCAACAGGTTGTTGCACGATTGCCGTGGGGCCACGTGATCAAGCTAGTCGAAACGATCAAGGACCCGACTGAGCGCCTCTGGTACGCCCGTCAGACCGTCGAGCACGGCTGGAGCCGTAACGTCCTCGTTCATCAACTTGAGAGCGGGTTGTACCATCGTCAGGGCAAGGCGTTGAGCAACTTCGCCCGGACCTTGCCGGCCCCTCAGTCAGATCTCGCCCAAGAGCTGATCAAGGACCCTTACAGCTTCGACTTCCTCTCCCTGGGTCCCGACATATCCGAACGCGAGCTCGAGCGGGGCCTTCTTGAACATCTCCGCTCCCTTATCCTGGAGCTTGGCAAAGGTTTCGCTTTCGTCGGCAGCCAGCACCATCTCGAGGTCGGCGGGCAGGACTATTATCTCGATCTCCTCTTCTACCATCTGCGTCTTCGGTGTTTCGTGGTGGTCGAGCTTAAGATCGAGGAGTTCAAGCCCGAATTCGCAGGGAAGATGAACTTCTACCTGTCTGCGGTTGACGATCAGCTCCGCCACGAAACGGATGCTCCGACTATCGGCATCATTTTATGCAAGGGAAAGAACGAGGTCGTTGTCGAGTACGCGCTCCGAGACTCGAATAAACCCATGGGGATTGCCGAGTATCGCGTATCGGCAGCCCTGCCCGCGCCGCTACAGGCCGACCTTCCGACTGCCGCGGAGTTCGAGCGAGACTTTCCGCTGCTGTCTTTGGTACAACTGCGAATGGAGGTCGAGCGCGAGCTGAGAACCATCCTCGCTGACGAGGTCCCGGGCGATCGGCCCCTCGGCATTGCGGCGGCGCTGTCCACTCTCGAGAGGCTCGGTCTCGCTCCGGCCAGTACGTCAGCCTTCAGAACGTCGGTACAAGTATTGCACCGCGCCGCGCACGGCATGGAGAGCTCAGCCCAGGAAGCGGCCGAGGCGTCGGTGATCGCGTCGACCTTTTTGAACGAGCTTCGCCTCCTTCGAGAACGAGGCCACGTATGACCACCCATACGCTCAGGTGCGGCTACTATCTGCGCCCGCTCGACGTCACGTAAGTGTCCCAAATAGGCAGGTTCAGGGCGGCGCCGTGACGGCGGAGCCATTCCGCGCAAGCGCTTCAATTCAACGACATCCCCAAGCTGGTTTGCATCTGGCCGTTCGCACGCTGTTCTACGGCGATGCGGCTCGCTATACCAACTTCCATAGGCATTTTGAGGGAACGGCTGAGTCGAGCCGCAGCAAGCGGCCTGGGGCGGGGGAAGAATGTTCTTGAATGATCAGGAGACGGCGACCGATCTCCTCTATTACGAAGCGATCGCGAAAACTGTCGTCAAGCTGATCCGCCAGACCCCGGATGCTCCGATTACCATCGGCGTTCATGGCGATTGGGGCGCTGGCAAATCCAGCGTCCTGAAGATGACCGAAGCCGCCTTCGCTGGAAACGACCGCGTCCTCTGCCTCTGGTTCAATGGATGGACCTTCGAAGGTTTCGAAGACGCCAAGACGATCGTCATCGAGACCATCGTCGATGAACTGCGTCGCGCCCGACCCAACTCGACGAAGGTCGCGGACGCGGCGAAGAAGGTTCTGAAACGCGTCGACTGGCTCAAGCTCGCTCGCAGGGGCGGAGGACTCGCCTTTACCGCGGCGACCGGCATCCCGACCTTCGATCAGATGAAGGACCTCTACGGTCTCGCGACGTCGATCCTCGCCAAGCCCCAGGATCACATCTCGATCGAAGACCTGAAGGGGGTCGCCGAGAAGGCCGGCGAGTTCGTCAAGGACGCGCCCGAGGAGAGCGACCACCTGCCCGAGCACATCCATGCCTTCCGCAAGGAGTTCAGAGAGCTGCTCGACGCCGCCGACATCGACCAGCTGGTGGTGATCGTAGACGATCTCGACCGCTGCCTGCCGAAAACAGCCATCGCCACCCTCGAAGCGATCCGGCTATTCCTGTTCGTCGAGCGTACCGCCTTCGTCATCGGCACCGATGAATTGATGATCGAGTATGCGGTGCGCGAACATTTCCCCGACCTGCCGCGGAGTTCCGGTCCACTCAGCTACGCGCGCAACTATCTCGAGAAGCTCATCCAGGTCCCCTTTCGCATCCCGGCGCTCGGCGTCGCGGAGACGCGGGTCTATGTCACGCTGCTGCTCGCCGAGAATGCCTTGGGCCGAGCCGATGCGAGATTCGCGAAGCTGCTCGCCGCGGCACGGGAGGACATGCGCCGGCCATGGAAGAGCCGGGGTCTCGACCGGAAGACGGTAGAGACGGCGATGGGCGGGGCGGTGCCGGCCGAGGTCGGCCAGGCCCTCACGCTCGCGGCCCATGTGACCAAGATCCTCAGCGAAGGCACACGGGGCAACCCGCGGCAGATCAAACGCTTCTTGAACTCGCTGATGCTGCGCCACGCCATCGCGGAGGAGCGCGGCTTCGGCGGCGACGTTCAGCGTCCGGTGCTCGCCAAGATCATGCTGGCGGAACGGTTCTACCCCGACTTCTACGAACAGATAGCCCGGCTCGCCGCCGCCCACCCGGACGGCAAGGTCGAAGCCTTGGGGCGGTTCGAGGATCACGTCCGGGCACCCACACTTCCGGACTATGGAGACGACGATCCGAAGTCGACCGGGAAGGCCAAAAAGCCCACCCCAGTAAAGCCTCCTGCTCTTCCGGCCGAGGCCGAGGAGTGGGCGAAGAACGACTGGATCAAGGGATGGGCGGCGATCGACCCCCTGCTGAAGGACGTCGACCTGCGCCCATACGTCTTCGTCACCCGGGATAAGCGGGGCGCGCTCGGCGGGCTCGTGTCCGCGAGCCACCTCGAGGGCTTGGTCGAGAGACTAATGGGTCCGCGCATGCTGGCGCGAGGCGCAGCCGGCGAGATCGCCAAGCTGACCGGCCCGGAACCGGAGGAGGTCTTCGACGCGATCCGCGGTCGGATCCTGCAGGAGGATAACTTCACCAAGCTGCCGGACGGCGTCCAGGGGCTGATGGTCGTCGTCGAAGCGCATCCCGCGCTTCAACGGCGACTGCTCGAATTCCTGCGCGAACTCCCTGTCGCCAAGCTGGGGGCCTGGGCAGTGTCGAGCTGGGGGACGGCCTTCTCCGACACCACGGCTCGGGACGAGTTCGCGCAGATCGCGGCCGGCTGGGCAGAGCAGTCCGAGAATGCCGTCCTCCAGGCCGCCTCCAAGGGCGTCGCCAAGCTGAAGAGGGCCTGACGGATGGGGACATCGAAAGGCTACGGCGGCGCTAGTTCGGGGCTGGTCCCGTCTTGGGTCGACGACCCATCGCCCGGCGTCGCGCCCGGACCGGCCCCGGCCCCGCCTCCGGGAGGCGGAGCGCCCCAGCCGGGTCCGGGTCAGGCACCAACCCCCCCGGCCCGCACGCCGCTCCGACCCGACACTTCCGGCGCGGGCTCCTTCCAGGGGGCCCGCGGCGCCTTCTCCCGTTTCGCCAAGACCGGCAGCCGCACCGCGCTAGGCAGCGCGATGTCGAGCTATGTGCGGAGCGGGACGGGCGGCGCCCGTCGCGCCGCACGCCGTATGGGTGCATCACGCGCGGCGGGTGCGCGTCTGCTCGGCGTCGTCCGCGACGTCCAGCGTTTGGGCGCCGCAGAGACGCTGCGGCAGCTCAACTTGCCGGGACTTGCCGGTCGTCCTGCCGCCGATGTCTTCCTCGCCATCCTCGAGTTCGTTTGTCCCCCCGGCGGAGCGGTCGATGAGGCGATCGCCCGCCAGGCCATGCTCGAGACGATCGGTGATCTCGCCGAAGCCGGCGTCGGCGACTTCGACGCGATGACGCCCGATCAGATGCAGGAGTTCTTCCTCGACTTCGTCTCCCGCTCGATCGAGGGCCGCGTCATGGCCGATCTTGGGGCCCGCGGCGTGACGCTGCCGGCCGATGTCGCAACCGTCGAGGCGGCGCAGCAGCAGCTCCACGACTTCGTCACCGGTTGCACTCAGGGCGAGCTCGCCGGCCGTCTGGACGGGGTCGAACGACTTGGGGATCGGGACGTCGAGCGCGTGGTGAACGAGATCTACGAGGCCGCCTTCGAGCTCGTGGCCGCCGCCGGGGAGGCCGCGCAATGAACCATCACAGCCTCGTCTGCCGCCTTGGCGTCGGCGATACCGCCACCGTCAAACCCTCGCGGTCCGACAGCAAGCTGACCGAGGTCTCGTTCGTGGACGGCGATCACCGCCTCGGCTATGGCCTCGGCCAAGCGCTCGACCAGCTCCGAGAACTCGGCCTGCACCCCTCCGAACGGACGGTCGATCTGGCTCTCCTCGCGGCGGCGCTGACGGCGGCGGACACCCGCATTTCCCGATCGAGCGAGTCGCAGAACGCCTGGACGCGCGAGATCGACCTCTGCCTCCCCGTCGCGGAGCCGAAGCTTTGGGAGACCTTGGCGCCGCTGATCGTCACGACCCTCAACTTCCTGACGGGCGATCGTTGGGGCGTGCGGTTCCGCGCGCGACCCAAGGGGCTCGCCGCCCTAGCGCCGGCCCCAACCAAGCTACGGACCGCAACCGCCGACTCGGTCTGCCTCTTCTCGGGCGGTCTCGACAGCTTCATCGGCGCGATCGACCTGCTTGCGGGCGGCAAGGCCCCCATGCTTGTCAGCCACTACTGGGACGGGATCACCAGCACCCACCAGACATACTGCGCCAACGTGATCGCCAAACGGTTTCCCAAGCAGCGCTTCCATCACCTGCGCGCCCGCGTCGGCTTCCCGAACGACCTCGTCGACGGCTCGGCGGGCGAGAACACCTTGCGGGGCCGCTCGTTTCTTTTCTTCGCGCTCGCCGCCATGTCGGCCGACGCGCTCGGCGGCGACATGGTCATCCACGTTCCCGAGAACGGGCTGATCTCGCTTAACGTCCCGCTCGATCCCACTCGGCTCGGCGCACTCAGCACGCGCACCACGCATCCCTTCTACATGGCGCGGTTCGATGACATCCTGGTAGGCCTTGGCCTGCCGATCCGCCTGGAGAATAGCTATCGGTTCCAGACGAAGGGCATGATGGCGAAGGGCTGCGCCGACGGGGCATTCCTCAGGAAGGAAGCGCGACACACCATGTCATGCTCCTCCCCGGCCAAGGCGCGCTGGGCCAAGGATGAGGAGGCCCGCCAACCCAAGCATTGCGGCCACTGCGTGCCCTGCCTCATCCGCCGCGCCGCGATGCTGGAAGGCCTCGGCGCGGACGACACGCCCTATCAGATCCCGGATCTGAAGGCGAAGGTGCTCGACAGCGCCAAGGCCGAGGGCACCCACGTGCGAGGTTTCCAGATCGCCCTGTCGCGCCTCGCCAAAAAACCGGTCCGTGCTAAGCTTGACATCCACCGTCCGGGCCCCTTGACCGATCACCCGAACGACTTGGCCGCTTACGAGAAGGTCTATGTCGAAGGCTTGCAGGAGGTTGGGCGACTGCTGCAGGGCGTGCGGGCCCGACCGCGATGACGCTCCCAAAAGCGGCGCACCCGCGCCTGGTCGATTTCCATTGTCACCTCGACCTCTATCCGGACCACGCCGCGCTAATCCGGGAATGTGATCGCGAGGGCGTGGCGACGCTCGCGGTGACCACGACGCCCAAGGCGTGGCCGCGCAACCGCGATCTGGCTAAGAGCTCGAGCCATGTCCGGGTCGCGCTCGGCCTGCACCCGCAGCTGGTCGCAGAACGCGAGGGCGAGTTGCCGCTGTTCGAGCGCTATCTACCCGAGGCGCGCTATGTCGGCGAGGTCGGGCTCGACGCCGGTCCCCGCTTCTATCGCAGCTTCGAAGCCCAGGAGCGCGTGTTCGCGCGCGTGCTCGCAGCCTGCGCCGAACAGGGTGACAAAATCCTGACGCTCCACAGCGTCCGCGCCGTCGGCAAGGTGCTCGGCCATCTCGAGCGTGCCCTGCCGCCCGATCGTGGACGCGTCATCCTGCACTGGTTCACCGGAACCGCCGCGGAGGCGCGCAAGGCTGCTGAGCGCGGCTGCTACTTCTCAATCAACTCGGAGATGCTGCGCTCGCCCAAGCACCGCCAACTCGTGGCCGGCCTCCCCGTCGATCGGCTGCTCACGGAAACCGATGGGCCATTCGTCGAGGCGGCCGGGCGACCCGTTCGGCCGTCGGCGGTCGCGCAGACCGTCGCAGACCTGGCGACCCTGCGGGGAGAAACCGCCGAGGCGATGGCGCGACGGATCGTGGCCAATCTCCGCGCACTCGTGTCGCAAGCTCAGGTTTGAATACACCCAATGGCGAGTCCGTATCGCAGCAGCCTTTCTCGTTGAGTTTCGAAAATCCAGCCACGACTGACGGCGACAAAACCTGGAATGTTTCCGCTTCTCGCCGCATAGCGGTACACAGGTTCAGCTCGAGATTCAGAAGGTAAAGCAGAGCGTCTTGGACAGCGTACACAATCCCGACCGCTTCATGGCGGACCTGCGACAGATCCTTTCGCAGGGACGAAAGCGCATCGGCGTACTGATCGGGGCCGGGGCACCGCTTTCGGTCAGGGTCGACGCGGACGGTAAGCTCGATCCAAACGGCCAAGCGCTCATCCCGGGCGTCGACGCTCTCACCAACCAGGCGCTTGCGAAGCTGACAGGCGCGCAAGCGACGGCCGCAGCCGCCATCCGCGCAACCCTGCCGGCCGGCGGCAACATCGAGACGATCCTGTCCAAGGTGCGCCTGCTCCAGACCGCCCTTGGCGATACGCCGATGCACGGCCTCGACGGCGAAGGCTATGCCGGGCTCGGCAAGGCCATCTGCGAGGCGATCGGCGAGATCGTCGGAGCCAGCCTGCCGGGCGGTCGGACGCCCTATCATGAACTCGTTTCATGGGTGAGCGGAACGCAGCGCGCGCACGCGATAGAAATTTTCACCACCAACTACGACCTTCTGATCGAAGAGGCCTTCGAACTCGCCCGAGCACCTTACTTCGACGGCTTCACGGGCGGCCATGCTCCCTTTTTCGATCCTGTCACGGTCGCCGGCAATGACCTGCCCCCGCGCTGGTCGCGCGTTTGGAAGCTGCACGGCTCGCTCGGTTGGAAAAGCGAGAACGGCGGCGTCGTCCGCTGCGGCGGTCGCGAGTGCTCCGAACTCGTCTACCCGGACCATTTGAAATACGACCTGACCCAGAAACAGCCCTACGCCGCGCTGTTCGAGCGACTGAAGCGGTTCCTGCTGACACCGGACACGGTGCTTTTGACGACGGGTTTCTCGTTTCGAGACGCACATATCTGCGCGGTGCTCGGCGAAGCCTTGGCGATGAATGCGAACGCGGCGGTGATCGCGTTCCAGTTTCAGAAGCTCGCCGACGAAGAGCCCGCGCGCAAACTCGCGTTCGAGCATCCCAATCTGTCCGTCTACGCCGCCGACGCCGCCGTGATCGGTGGCGTCGCGGGGCCGTGGCGCCCCGGCGACTTGCCCAAGAACTGGGGCGAAATCCGCGCCAGCTTCTGGGGTCAACGCAACGACGAGCCCGCCCTTCTCCTCGGCGACTTCGCGAGCTTCTGCCGTTTCTGCGCGCTGTCTTACTCGTCCGACCTGGCGCGTTCGAGCGAAGCAGCCGCCGCGGTCGACGATGCCGATCCTGATCCGGTCGTGGCGTGAAGGCGACCGACCCCACCTACCTGGGTCGCGTGAGCGCGGTCTCTGGCTCGACCATCACGGTCAAGCTGGCGGAGTCGCTCTCTTCCGGACTCGCCGTGATCGACGGCCATACTTATCGCGTCGGCCAAGTCGGAAGCTTCGTTCGCATCCCCCTCGGCTATCAAGACCTCTATGGAGTGGTCGCCGAGATCGGAGCCAACGCCGCGCCACAGCTTGCGGCCTTGGCCGAGATCGACACCGGGCGCTGGATGCGTGTCGAACTCGCCGGTGAAGCGATCGGCGAGCGTTTCGAGCGCGGCCTCAGCCAGCATCCCAACGTCGATGACGCGGTCCACCTCGTGACCCAGAAGGACCTCCGTCGCATCTACGGCGGTGCAGAGGAGGACCAGATCGAGATCGGTACGCTGTCGAGCGCCGAGAATATTGTGGTACGGCTGTCGCTCGACGCGCTCGTGACGCGGCACAGCGCGATCGTCGGATCGACCGGCTCGGGGAAATCCACAACGGTCGCGAGCCTGCTCCGTTCGATCGTACGTACAGCCGACAGCGTGGCGACAAGCGGCGCTCGCGTCCTTCTTCTGGACGTTCATGGCGAATACTCCGCCGCGCTCGGCGATCTCTCCAAGACTTTCAGCGCCACGCCCCAGCCGGGTGAAGAACCTCTATTCGTGCCTTATTGGGCGCTCGAAGCCGGTGAACTCCTCGACTTCGTCGCGGGCGCCCTCAGCGACAATCACCTGATCGCCTTCACCGACAAAATTCAGGAGCTGAAGGAGGCGCGGCTTCAGGCTGGTGCCCTACCGGGATTGGACCCGCAATCCCTCACGGTCGATAGTCCGGTGCCGTTCTCGTTGAGCCAGCTCTGGCATGACCTGATCGATTTTGAGACGATGACTTTCACAGGGCAGCAGCGTGACCAGCCGGCGCGAGAGGCCGCTGGAGATGCTGCGACGCTGACCGCCCCACGCTATACGCCGCACGCGATGGGCGCGGCCGGACCCTTCCTGAATCAGGCGGCCAAGGGAATCCGTCGGCCGCTTAATCTGTTGAGGTCGCGCCTGCTCGACCGACGGTTCGACTTTCTGCTTCACCCCGGTCCCTGGGAGCCCGACCTGGGCGGGCAAGCGGCCCAAGATCTCGACACATTGCTCGCCGGATGGCTGGGCCATGATCGGCCGATCACTATTCTCGACCTGTCCGGCGTGCCGAGCACCGTGCTGGTCCGTTTGATCGGGTCGATCCTACGCATCGTCTATGAGGCGCTCTACTGGAGCCGCGAGAAGACCGAGGGTGGCGTGCTCCGGCCTCTGCTCATCGTGATGGAAGAGGCTCATCGCTATGTCAGCCCGGACAGCGGCAACGTTGCAGCGGACATAGTCAAGCGGATCGCGAAGGAAGGCCGCAAATACGGCGTCGGCGCCATGCTCGTGTCGCAACGCCCGTCCGAGATCGATGAGACAGTGCTTTCGCAATGCGGCACGCTAATCGCCCTGCGACTCTCCAACCCCGCCGACCGAGGGCGCGTAAAGGGTGCGCTTCCTGACAATCTGTCCGGGCTCATGGACCTCTTGCCGGTACTGCGCACCGGAGAGACCATCATCTCGGGAGAGGCGGCAAGATTGCCCGTGCGCTGCCGTGTATCGCTGCCGCCCGCCGATCGCCTGCCGCGAAGCTCCGACCCCGCGGTGAGCGCGGCCTGGCGGACTCGTCGGGTGGCCGAAGGATATGATCGCATGGTGGCCTCATGGCGGGCGCAGCGAACTACCGCCGTGGTGCGCAGTGTCGCCATCGCGCGCACGGCCATCGATGAAAACGAACAGTAGGAAGCCCCATGATTCGAGACCCCGTCGCGTCCAGCAACATCTCCTCGATCGGCTATGACGCTGATAGCGAGACCTTGGAGGTCGAGTTCACCAACGGCTCGATCTACCAATACTTCAATGTGCCTTCGGGCCTGAACGATCAGCTCATGGCGGCCCCGTCGAAGGGGCAATTTCTCAACGTCTACGTCAAGAACGCCTACCCTTATTCGAGAGTGGGCTAGCTTTGCATCCGCACCTGAGGTGAGCCGGTACAAGGGGGAAAGTCTTCCCCCGCGGCCGAGCCTGTCGTCTCGGCCGACCCCTTCTGCGGGGACACCCCGCAACGCCCCGAGAGTGAGAGGGCTGCGGCTGTCGCCGTGACGGGTTGAGGGTCGAGAGAGAGGCTCCCGGCCAGCCCGTCGCGGGAGACCTGCGATGACCAATGTGGAAGTTCTGGACGCCCACCCCGATGCCCGGAGCGGCTACCGTGTCGATGTCGGCCGCGGCCAGCGGATCGGGCGCGTGTCGTCCGAATGGTTCAGCCGTCCGGCCGACGAGCGTTACCTGTCCCTGTCCGAGCTGATGGCGTCGGTCAAGGGCCGCGCCGAGCGCAGCCGCACGCGGACGGTGGAGAGCGCTGCGGTCCGGGTCGAGGCCGATCGCGACAACGCCGAGCGGCTTGCCTTGGTCCTTCCTGGCTCGGATCAGCCAATCGCGCCCACGCACTGGAGTTTCGGCCAACTCGCTGCGCTTGTCGGCGCACCAGCCGCCTACCTCCGCCAACTCCCGGCGCCGCTCGCCGGCATCAATCTCCAATACGGCCTGACCTCCCACCGCGCCGAGCAGGTGAAGACGCTCGAAACCGACGACGGCCGGATCGAGCTCCGCGCCGTCACTGGCCCGGACTATGGCCGTATCTACGATCATGAGCTGGTCGCCGCCGTACAGCGGATCGCTGGAAACGGCACCGGCGACACGCGCTGGAAGGTGCCGGGCGTGCTCGATTGGTCGACCGGCATCTACAATCCGCTCGTCGACATCACTCAGGACACGACCACACTTTACGCCTCGGACCGCGACGTCTTCCTGTTCCTGGTCGACGACCTCAACCCAATCGAAGCCGGACGGCTGCCCGACGGCTCGCCCGACCTCTACTTCCGAGGCTTCTACTGCTGGAACTCCGAGGTGGGCGCTAAGACGCTTGGCATGGCGAGCTTCTACCTCCGCGCCGTCTGCCAGAACCGCAATCTCTGGGGCGTCGAGGACTTCGAGGAAATCACCATCCGGCACTCGAAATACGCCGCCTCTCGCTTCGCGCACGAGGCGGCACCGGCGCTGACCCGCTTCGCCAACTCCTCGCCGCAGCCGTTCATCAACGGCATCGCCCAGGCGCGTCAGCGGATCGTCGCCCGCACCGATGACGACCGGACCGAGTTCCTGAGGAAGCGCGGGTTCGGCAAGGCCGAGACGGCGAAGATTATCGAGACCGTGCTCGCCGAGGAAGGCCGCAAGCCCGAGTCCGTCTTCGACTTCGTGCAGGGCATCACCGCGGTGGCGCGGGACAAACCGCACCAGGACGCGCGGCTCGATCTCGAGGCCCGGGCCAAGAAGCTGCTCGACCGGGCGGCGGCCTGACTCTCGCCGAACCGGGGTGCCGGACCTCCGGGTCCAAGGCTTACCGGTTCGGCGGCTCTGCGCTTCTCATCATCAACGTCTTCGCGGCGTCGCCCTTCAGAGTGAGAGGGCGGCGCTGCGCTTCGTGACGGGTTGAGGGTCGAGAGAGTGGCTCCCGACCGCCCGTCATGGAGTGAAGACCATGGCTAGTGCCGTTCAGAAGATCACCCTGTCCGCCTCGCAGGACATCCCGTTCAACAAGCTGCTCCTGTCCCAATCGAACGTCCGCCGGGTGAAGGCCGGCGTCTCGGTCGAGGAGCTCGCCGAGGACATCGCCCGTCGCGGCCTGCTCCAGGGCCTGTCGGTCCGCGCCGTCATCAACGAAGCCGGCGAGGAGACCGGCATGTTCGAGATCCCGGCCGGCGGTCGCCGTTACCGGGCGCTCGAACTTCTCGTGAAGCAGAAGCGTCTGGCCAAGACCGCGCCGGTGCCCTGCATTGTGCGGGTGGGCGGCGTCGCCGAGGAGGACAGCCTCGCCGAGAACGTCCAGCGCGCCCCGCTGCATCCGCTCGACCAGTTCCGCGCCTTCCTGGCGTTGCGCGAGAAGGGTCAGTCCGAGGAGGAGATCGCCGCCACCTTCTTCGTCGCGGTCGCCGTCGTGAAGCAGCGCCTGAAGCTGGCCAGCGTCAGCTCCAAGCTGCTCGACGTCTATGCCGAGGACGGCATGACGCTCGACCAGCTGATGGCGTTTACGGTCTCGGGCGATCACGTACGCCAGGAGCAGGTCTGGGAGCGCATCTGTCAGTCACACGACAAGCAGCCCTATATGATCCGGCGCTGGTTGACCGAAGGCGCGGTGCGTGCCGCCGACAAGCGGGCGCAGTTCATCGGTGTCGACGCCTATGTCGAGGCCGGCGGCTGCGTCCTCCGCGACCTGTTCCAGGGCGACGACGGCGGCTGGCTACAGGACATCGCGCTCGTCGACATGATGACCGCGGAGAAGCTTTGCGAGGAGGCCGCCAAGGTCGAGGCCGAAGGCTGGAAGTGGGTCGAGGCGGCCCCCGACTTTCCCTACGGCCACAGCTTCGGTCTGCGGCACCTGCGCGGCGACGCCGTGCCGATGACGCCCGAGGAGGAAGCGACGCGCAACGCCCTCCAGGCCGAGCTCGACAAGCTCACCGCCGAATATGAGGACGCGCCCGAGCTGCCCGAGGAGATCGACCAGCGCCTGAGCGAGATCGAGACAGCACTGGAGGCGATCGAGCTGCGGCCGCTCGCCTTCGAGCCGGACGACATCGCTCGCGCGGGTGCGTTCGTCAGCATCGACCGCAACGGCGGGCTGACGATCGAACGCGGCTATGTCCGCCCCGAGGACGAACTGCCGATCGAGCCGGAGCTGGAGACCGCAGACGGGGAGCGCGCGCTTGCAGCCGACTACGAGGGCGGTGCCAGCATTACCGCCGACGCCGATGCTGAACCTGCGTCCGAGCCGGAGGAGGACGAAGGCCTGAAGCCCCTGTCCGATCGGCTGGTCTCCGAGCTGACCGCGTATCGCACCGTCGCGCTGCGCGAGGCGCTGAGCGAGCGACCCGACATCGCCTACCTCGCCGTCTTGCACGCGCTCTCGCTGCGGGTCTTCTACCACTATGCGCAGGACAGCTGCCTCGAACTGGAGCTGAAGAGCGTCAGCTTCCCTGCGCAGGTGCCGGGACTGACCGACAGCAAGCCGGCGCAGCAGCTGCGGTACCTGCACGAGACGTGGGAAGCCCACCTGCCAAAGGAGCCGGAAGCGCTCTGGGACACGTTGGTCGGATGGGACGAGGAAAGCCGACAGGCACTGTTCGCCTTCGTCGTCGCGCACGGCGTCAATGCGTCGGTCGAGGCCTACAACCGCCGTCCGCGGGCGATCGCCCATGCCGACCGCATCGCGGCGGCGGTCGATCTCGATGTTGCTGCGACCGGCTGGACCCCGACCGTCGACACCTTTCTGGGCCGAGTGACCAAGGCGCGCATCCTGCTCGCGGTCGCTGAGGCCAAGGGTCAGCGCGCGGCCGATCGGATCGAGCACATGAAGAAAGGCGAGATGGCCGACCAGGCGCAGGAGCTGCTCGTCGGCACGGGCTGGATCCCCGAGCCGCTGCGCACGCCAGGGCGGCCGGTCACCGAGGCTTCGGCCGAGGTGGCGGACGAAGCTGGGGCCGACGCACCCACGGTGACGGCGGACGACGCGACTGAGCCGACCGGCGAGGAGACGGCGGCGGACGGCGGCGAACCGGCCATGGCCGAGCATTGCGACCTCGCCGATGATGGCGACGTCGCGGAAGGCCACGCCCCCTTCGCTCACGCGGCCGAGTAGGTCAGCTCCCCGACCTGCTCGCTTCGAGGGTCCGCCGTCCCCCCCGGCGGGCCCTCGTTTTGTTTTGGAGAGCACGCATGCCCGAAGACGCTTCCGATCTGGCACGCCGCCTCGCCGACCGGGCCGAGGCGGTCTGCCGACATTATCTGACCAATGGCCGCCGTGAGGGGCGCTACTGGCTCGTCGGCGACAGCCAGAACACGCCCGGTCGCAGCCTCTATGTCCGTTTGCACGACGGCGGTGCCAATGGCGGCAATGCAGGCAAATGGACCGACGCTGCCACAGGCGAGCACGGTGACCTGCTCGACCTGATCGCGGCCGCTCGGCAGCTCAGCACCCTTCGCGACACGCTCGACGAAGCACGAGCATTCCTTTCGTTACCCCGTCTCGATCCACCTCAGAGACAGCTGCCCGCACCGACCGGTTCGCCTGAGGCTGCTCGCCGCCTGTTCGCGATGGCACGACCGATCGCCGGGACGCTCGCGGAAACCTATCTCCGATCACGCGGCCTGACCGGACTGCGGGGTCACCCCGCGCTTCGCTTCCATCCGCGCTGCTACTTTCGGGGCGACGAAGACGACCCGCGCGACCGCGTCCGCGACGCGTGGCCTGCGCTCATCGCTGCTGTAACCGACTTGGCCGGCACCCAAACCGGAGCGCATCGCACCTGGCTCGATCCGTCGGGCCGGGACAAGGCACCGGTGTCGACGCCGCGGCGGGCGATGGGTCATCTTCTCGGGCACGGGGTCCGGTTTGGCGTGGCTCAGGACGTGATGGCGGCGGGCGAAGGCATCGAGACGATGCTGTCGCTGCGAACCGTCCTGCCGACCCTGCCGATGGTCGCTGCCTTATCCGCGAATCACCTCGCCGCACTATTGCTCCCGCCCACGCTTCGCCGGCTCTACCTCGCGCGCGACAAAGATGCGGCCGGTCACGCGGCGGTCGATGCACTGGTTGAACGAGGCAGGTCGGACGGGATCGAAACGTTCGTGGTGGATCCCAGACAGGGCGATTTCAATGACGACCTCCGCGCTGACGGACCACAGGCGCTGGCCAGAAGGGTTCAGGATCAGCTCGCCGCGGCAGACGTAGTGCGCTTTCTGGAAGCGACCCGCGCTGGCTGAGCGCTGCTAAGCTCGGTCGGGATTGGTCTGGGGCCCCGGACGGTCAGGGTTCGCCAAGCTGAGAGCCGCACTCACGGCCTTCTGAGAGGGCGATCGGACCGAAGCCGGTCCGGGCCGGCAACGGCTGTGGCCGACTTTCTTCCCCGGCACGTGCCGTGCCTTCCTCGCGAGACAAGAAAGCCGGCCTTCGCCGTCCTCCGCTGCGCTTCGGCCGATAGCGCTTTGCGCGTCGGTGCAGGCCCGGTCCGCCCCCGCTCTTCGTCGCCTGCGAAGGCCGCGATGGGCGCGGTCGACAGCAGAAGGCGAACCCCATGACCATCGATCCCGACTTAAGCGACCACGAACCCGAGCACGCGGCATCCGCCACCTCGACTTTGCTCGACGAACTCCAGCTCTACGGTCACCGTCCGTTCGAGGACGAACTCGACTCCCGGCCGCTCCCGGAGGTGTCCCAGGTCACCGGCGCGATCGCCGACATCTTCGACGCGCTGGCATCCACGCTTCAGGAGACCCGCCTCGAGCCCGACCTTGACGACCTGCTCTGGTCGACGGTCAACGTCTTTCACCGCGCCACCGAGCGGATTGAGCGCGAACTCGACGACAACGAGCAGGCCCAGAAGCGCGGGCAGCGCGAGCAGGACGGCTCGGAGGTCAAGTCGGTCGAACTGGAACGGCACCTGGCCGAGGGACTGACGCTGATCGAGCGCCGCAACGCCTTCGAGCTGATGCGCGACCTGGCCGCCGAACATTTCCAGATCCACACCCGCAACACCTGGCACCCGCGCACCGGGTCGATGGTCAACCGCAAGCACCTGACCGCGGCGATGATCGACAGCCGCGACTTTCTGATGGCCCGGCGCCGGGCAGAGACCGAGGTGATGCTCCCGGCGGGCCCGCGTATCGCGTTCACGGGCGGCTATGAATGCAACGACAGCACAGCCATCTGGGCGGCCCTCGACCGGGTCAACGCCAAGCACCCTGGCATGGTGTTGCTGCATGGCGGATCACCGAAGGGTGCCGAGCGCATCGCTGCCTGCTGGGCTGACAGTCGCAAGGTCCCGCAGGTCGCCTTCAAGCCCGACTTCAACCGGCACAAGAACGCCGCCCCGTTCAGGCGCAACGACGTGCTGCTCGAGACGATGCCGATCGGGGTCGTGGTGTTCCCGGGTTCAGGGATCTCGGACAATCTCGCCGACAAGGCTAGGAAGCTCGGAATCCCGCTGTTCGACTTCCGTCCGAAAGGAGGCGGCGCGTGAGCGTCGCTTCTGATCCATTGCTGACGATTACGGTGTCAGTTTCTCTCCCGACTTTGACGCAGCGCCCGCCTTCTTTGGCTTTGGACGAGGCAGATTCGCCGCCGTCAGCCGGATAAGAGCGGCAAGAAACGCGCCGTCATCCCACCGGCCCCCTTCGATCAGCAGACTCGGCTTCGCGCCGGGGTAAGGCGGCGCTTCTTCGACCGCGCCAACGAATGCCCGACCAGCCTCGGTCGGCTTCACGAACAACTGGTCGTCGCAGATGAGTCCGACGAGTACGCCATCGCAATAGAGGCCATACTCACCGAACATCTTGCGCGCCGTGACAGACCCCGCAGCGCCCGCCTGCTCGACGATGTAATCCACAGTGCCTTGCTGACTGGACATTGAAATCATCCGCTGATCCGCTGCAGGCATTCTACCCGTTCACAGGGCTCGGCGACACCTCGTTCCTGCCCGTCTGGCAGAGACCGCCCCCTCTCATTTGCGCTACCTTGGTCCGGCTAAGGCCTAAAGCCATCAACCCACAAGGGGTCCGCTAAGCACAGCTTGCGGCCGCTTTGGGCTTCGCCGTCGCGGTGATCGCGGCCTTGGGCCGGACACATCGGGCGCCTGTCGAGCGGGGGCGGTCCCCGCTCCCGAACAGGAGCCGGATCAATGTCCCTCACCACCGCGCAGAAGCTCGCGCTTAATCTTGCAGGCATGCTGATGGTCTGCGTCGTCCTCATCCAGGTCGATGGCGGTTACGGCGTCATGCCCGCCGACGAGTTCGACGGCGAACCCAGCAGCATCGTTCATGAGTACGATCCGTTCGCCCGCTGAGCTCGTCGGCCCACCATCTTGCGGCGTCGGTTTCCGTTTTCGGATTCCGGCGTCGCTTCCTTTTTGCTATGGTCTCAGTCGCGCTGTGGAGGTGGCGGGTGCGCGTCTGATCCAATCTGTCTGGAGGACGCCATGCTTACTGCCATACTGCTGAGCTTTGTCGGCATCGGCATGATCTGCTGGTTGCTATTCAAGCTCGCCGTCAATGCGCTTCCCTTCTTTGCGGCGCTCTCGATGGGCATGTTTGCCTATAACACCGGCGCGGGACCGATCGGCGCGATGGTCTTCGCAGCGTTGGCCGGCGCGATCGCATTTCTCGCCGGACCGTTGCTGTTCGCCACCGTGCGTAGCCCTGAATTCCGAACCCTCATCTCCGCAGCCTATGCTGTTCCGGCGGGGCTCGCGGGCTATCACGCCGTCTACGCCATTTCCGCGATCGGCGGCACGGCCGAGCCGTGGCGCGTAGCGTTCGGCATCTTTGGTTCGATCATCGTCGTGCTGGTGGCCTGGACGCGAATGCGTGCCTACAGCCCCGTTGACCCACGCCGGCCCGTCAACGCTACCGGCAGCTCGCTTTCGTCTGGAGGCGCGGCACAGGGCCAATGAGGTTGATGCCACGCCATCGGGGCCGGCGCGTACAGAGCGAGAAGTGGATCACAACTTAGGCCAACGGGCGTAGCCTCCGATCGCTCGTGCATGGAGTCGGCATCATCTCCTTACGGCGACAGGTCCCGGTACTTCGGGGCAGGTGTCGGGTCGATCTCGATGCGCGATGCCACCTTCTGGTCCGACAGAGCCTGTCTTTGCGCGATGGGTATCGTCCAGCTCTTGCGGGTGCCTGAGGGAGGCCGCCAGGTCTCCCGTGAGACGTTGTCGGCACGCGGCCCAACCCGTCCTCTCTTTGGCTCGATCTAGCCGGGGTCGGCTTCGCCTCGATCGCCTGAGCCGCAACGGAGCCACCGAACTTTCTTCCCCTGGGCTACGCCCATTCCTCGCGAGGCAAGAAAGCCCGTCGTCTTCCGTCCGCCGCTTCGCTTCGGGCCTTCGGCTGCGTCGTCGATCGTCCCCGGCCTTGCGATCGCCATCGAGGCCGCGATGGGCGCGGGCTCGAAACAACGACAGGAGACTTACAATGGCGACCATCGGCACCTTCAAGAAGACCGGCAACGACTACACCGGCGAAATCGTCACCCTCAACCTGCAGACCAAGAACGTCCGCATCGTCGCGGAAGAGAACCGCAGCAACGACAACGCTCCCTCGCACCGGGTCATGGTTGGCCGTGCTGAGATCGGTGCCGCCTGGAGCAAACGGTCGAACGAAGGCCGCGACTACCTCTCGGTCAAGCTCGACGATCCCAGCTTCACCGCCCCGATCTACGCCAACCTCTTCGACGACGAGGGCGGCGAGACCTACGGCCTGATCTGGTCGCGCTCCAACGGCAAGCGAGCCGACTGAGCCGATCCAACGCCCCGCCCGGGTCGCCCCGGGCGGGGCTTTTCTTTTGCGATCAAGCTTCGTCTTCGGGTCGAAGCAACTCGAAGGATTGAACCTCAAGCGCCGTCGCCAACCGCTCGAGCACGTCGATGCCGGCGGCATACTGCGATCTTTCCAGCGAGCTGATATAGGTTCGATCGATATCTGCCCGATGGGCCAGTTCCTCCTGGCTCAGGCCTCGTAAAGCTCGGTAGCGCTTCAGGTTCTGCGCAAGCACCTCTCGGATCGACATCGCCGAGACAGCACCGGCTTGTCGAGTATTTCACCACGGAGTATTCTCGACAGGTGAGCACGCATTATCCCGTCGAAGGCTTTTGGTCGAGCATCAGTCCGGCGCGAGTTTGGCGTCGGACAGCTCAGCTGTCACACGTTCGCGGTTGCTCGATGGTCCAGGTTGCGGCAGGCGTTCACCATAATCCAACGCCAAGATCGTTCCGATGACGCTAACTCCCGCCATCGCCTCGGAAGCACCCAGCGCACCGGCCCTGACCAGGTACGACGAAGCGCACGCGGTCACCTATCTGCGCCTCCTCGACGCCGCAGACGCAGGCGCGGAGTGGCGCGAAGTCGCCCGGCTCGTGCTCGGCTGCGACCCGGACACGGATCCCGACTGCGCCAAGCTCACCTACGATTCGCACCTGGCGCGCGCGCGATGGATGACGACCAGCGGCTACCAGCACCTGCTCCGGGGCGGCGCGCCCAACTGACGCGATGGAGCTTTGCATGTTGCGCAAAGATCGTTGCGCGAATGCCCTCTTCTCAATGCACGCATGGCTTGCCAATCAATCAGAATGCGCCTCGGCGTCCGGCCGCGGGCGGCAGTCGAGTACCCGTGATGTTGCGTCCCGACTGGCGTAATGCCGACGACTATAAGCCGCTTCGAAACGCGGATGCCGTGACGCTCGCCGGTGAGTTTCTGAAGCGCAACCCGGACTATATTTCCGACAGGAAACGGCTCACCCGGCTCGCCGAAGCCGGAGAACTCACGCTGACCGACCGCGATGCGTTCGCGACGGCCTGGGGGTTGCGATTTCGCGGCGGACGGCGCGCCGTTGGATTGGACGCCTCACAACCTACCGACCGTGGTCGGCGTCGTGGCGACGCCTCCAGCGCTTGCCAGCCCCCATCCCCGCTCTGATGCCCGCACGCTAGCACCTACCGCCGGACTGCGCGTCGAACTGATCGACATCGACGGTGCGGATGCAGCGGTACTACCACTCGACGCACTGTTTCCGATCCGCGTCGCCGCAGCGCTCCGCGTATGGCGGGCGCTATCCGGCCACCCGCCGGGGCCTGATCCGCAGGTGTTGCCGACAGCGCGACGGACGCGCCTCTTACTCGCGTTGCGCGCGCTCGACGCACGACAAGCGCGCGCGAGCTACCGCCAGATCGCGGAGGGGCTGTTCGGTCCGCTGCCGCTGCGCGGTGACGCGGACTGGAACAGCCACGACCTCCGCGATCGCACAATCCGGCTCGCACGGCTCGGCCAGGAGCTAATGCGCGGCGGCTATCGCCGTCTGCTGCTCTACCCGTACCGGCGTCTCCGCTAGCCCGCGGCGACAAAAGCCATGCTTGCCAAAGCGCCGCCGCAGTCGCGTCGGCGGTCGTGGCGATCTCACGCCCCCGCGACATCGCCATAGGCCTGTCCGGCGGCGCTTCGCCACCGTGCCCTTCACCGGCCGATCGCATCCCGCAGTCGCCCGGAACAAGCCGGAGGCGCGATACCGATGTCCACTCAACCCAATTTGCCGCCGCGCTACCTGCGCACACCCGAAGCCGCGCGCTTCCTGGGCCTGTCTGGTCGCACGCTCGAGAAGCATCGCACCTACGGGACCGGCCCGCGCTATTCGAAAATCGGCGGTCGCGTCGTCTACCGTCTGGAGGACCTTCAGGCTTGGGTCTCGCGCGGCGAAAAGGCGTCAACCAGCGACGACACCGGCGACACCGTGCTGCCCGCCAAGCGTCACGCTGCCATCTCGCCGGCCTATGCCGGTTTCCGCCGCTGATCGGCGGTCTGCCGATGCCAAACCGACACCCAAGTGCAGAGCGCGCACAGCTAGAGCTGTTCCGCGCACTGCCGGGCGACCTCGCCGTGCGCGACGCGCAGGACCTGATGGCCTACCCCTTCTTCAGTCTCGCGAAGTCCAAGCGGATCGCGCCCATCGACTTCAAGGCCGGCGCGGTCGCGATCCGCGTCGAGGCTGTCGCCGAGCACGGGATGGCCACGATTTGGGACGCCGACGTGCTCATCTGGGCCGCCTCGCAGCTCGTCGAGGCGCGCGATCGCGGCGCGCGAACGTCGCGCCTGATGGCAGCCACGCCGTATGAAATCCTGCGCTTCGTCGGTCGCGGCACCAGCGCGCGCGACTATGAACGGCTGAAAGCCGCGCTCGACCGACTGCAATCGACGACCGTCGCAACGACCATTCGGCAGCCGTCCGAACGACGGCGGCATCGCTTCTCCTGGGTCAACGAATGGAAGGAGCGCGTCGACGCAGCCGGTCGACCACTCGGGCTCGAATTGATCGTGCCCGACTGGTTCTACTCCGCCGTTTGCGACGATGCGCTCGTGCTCACGATCGACGACGCGTACTTCGATCTGACCGGCGGGCTGGAGCGCTGGCTGTACCGGCTGGTGCGCAAACATGGTGGTCGTCAGTCGGGCGGTTGGAGCTTCGACGTCTCCTACCTGCACGCCAAGTCAGGCTCGCTGTCGCCGCTCAAGCACTTCGCCTACGACGTGCGCGCCATCGTCCGCGCGCAGTCGTTACCGGGTTATCGGCTCGCGCTGGAACACGCGGGCGGTCGCGAGCGCCTCGCCTTCGTCACGACGGTCCACCCGCTCGACCTCGCCATGCCGCGCCGCCTCCGAGCGTCCAAGCCTGGGGAAAGGCTGTGAGTCCCGTCGTGCTATCGGGGACCGCGCGTGTCGTGCCATCGGGGACCGGATGCTCGTGCTATCAGGGACCGGAAACGCCGTTTTCGTGTTCTTTAGCAACGGCTTGCGCGCGCCGTAACGTCTGTAACCTAGACTCCTTCAGAGTCTTTCTAACGGGTGCCTTACCGAAAACGGCGCGCTTCGACGTGGCCATGCCTGCCAAGAAGCGAGCGGTGCCATGACGGTGCTCACCCATGTCGAGCTGCTGCACCTCGACGGCCAGATCGAACGGTGGATCCGCTTCGGTCGCCATGCGGCCGAGCGGATCGTCGACCGCCGCTCGCGCGTCCTGTCGTTCCCGTCCGGCGCGACGTTCGCGTTCGTCCGCTGGCGCGCCGGAGACTACGGCACGGCGGAGTCGCGCATCGACATCCTTCGCGCCGTCGCGCCCGGTTCGCCGTTCTCGACAGTGCCGTTCGTCGTCCCTGGCGCAGAAAGCCTGCTGCGGATCAGCGGCTGGCCGAAGGTCCAACGCGTTCTCGAAGCAATCGACGCCGTCGAGCGCCTCGACGTCGATCCCGCCGACGTCGCTCCCGACCATTGGCGACATGTCCACAATCAACTCGGCGCCGGTCTCGAGCCGCGCCCTTACGCACCGGCGCGTCACCGCGCCTGGCTGCTCCGTCGAAGGATCGAAGCATGAAATCCGCAACCGTTTCTGCGCGCCCGTTTCCCTGGCGCATCCTGATCGCGACGCAGATCGCCGTGTCCGCGATCGCCGTCACCGCCGTTGCCAAGATGCCGACCCGGCTCGTGTGGAACGTCACCGCAAGTGTCCCGACCGGCCTGTACGCGGTGCGCGACGATGTCCCGCTTCGCCCCGGCGTCCTTGTCGCGGTCATGCCGCCCGAGCCGCTCGCGACCTGGCTGGTTAGCTACGGCTATCTCGGTCACGGCGCGCCCTTGCTCAAGCACATCGAAGCGTTGCCCGGCGCGCGGGTCTGCCGTGAAGGGGAGCGTGTGACGGTCGACGGACGGCCGCGGGCGATTGCCCGTCGAACCGACCGGCTCGGACGACGGCTACCGCATTGGAGCGGCTGCCGGATCGTCGGCGAGGGTGAACTGTTCTTGCTCAATCCCGACGAACCGGCATCGCTTGACGGGCGCTATTTTGGCCCGCTGCCGCGCGCGAGCGTCATCGGCCGGGCGACGCCGATTTGGCTGGACGATGACCGATGAACCCTTCACCCCTCAGTCGCCGTCCCGCCTTGGCCGGGGCGACCGCGAAGCGCCACGGACGCCGTATTCGTCACCCTTTCTTTGCGGCCGCGGTAGTCGTCGGCTTGTGGCTCGGCGTGTCCGATCCAAGCCGCGCGCAGACTGCCCCACCGACGCCAATCGTGCCGGTGGTCGGTCATCAGAATGATGCCCACATCGCGGAGGCCTCGCAGCGTTTCGGCATTCCGGAGGCATGGATTCGCGCCGTGATGCGTGTCGAGAGCGCGGACGATCCAACCGCGACATCGCATGCCGGTGCAATGGGGCTGATGCAGGTCATGCCCGGCACCTACGCCGAGTTGCGGGCGCGTTACGGCTTGGGGGCGAACCCTTATGATCCGCGAGACAACATCCTCGCTGGCACGGCTTATCTGCGCGAAATGCTCGACCGCTACGGGTCGGCAGGCTTCCTCGCAGCATACAATGCCGGGCCTGGCCGCTGGGAGAGCTACGCCTATCGTGGTCGCCCGCTGCCTGCCGAGACGGTCGCCTACATGGCCCGGCTAAGCCCCATGGTCGGCGGCTCGGTGGCGACTTCGTCGACGTCGCCTGCGCCGGTCGATCGCTTCGCCTGGACACGCGCTTCGCTGTTCGTGAGCATTACGACAGCGTCGGCATCGACGCCGCCCGATGAGGACATTGACGCGACCGGGCTGCAGACGGTGGGTAGTGCATCGGCGGTTCGTTTGCCGAAGTCCGAGGCCGATCGACCGTCCACTGGTACGGCGAACAACGCCAACGACGCGATATTTGCAATCAGGAGGCCGCAATGACGGGCGGCGACCATGCTCGTGCCGCTTCGTGCTTCGTCGCAGGTTTGGGCGGGGTATTGATGTGCTGGAGCGATCCAACAGAGAGAGGGCAGGATACAAGCCGCAAGGTGCGGGCGGTTGGTTTGGGGGGAAATGCTAGCGTTTCCAACGAACCTAAGAACCTTGTGCGGGCATGGCGTAACTTGCCATTTTCTCCAGCCCGTTGGTTTTGCGCCCTTTTTGACAAGGTGCGCCTGGCTTGACCCGCGGTGACGACGATTTTCGCGTCCGCCCGGGCCGCATTCGTTCGACATCGAAGCCGACCGCCAAGCCCTTCCTTCAGCAGGCCCTGCGCGCCGCGCAAAAGGCCGGCGGCAAGCAGCCGGCCGGCAAGAGCCACAAATCGACCTGGGGCCGTGGCCGATCGGCCAGCGTCACTGCATCGCGCTCGCTGATGACCCGCTCGCGCGGCGCCGTCATCAAGGCGCGGGTGGTGCGGCAGGCTCGAACGCCCGGGGCGCTGTCCGCGCACGTCGCCTACCTGCAACGGGACGGTGTCACCCAGGAGGGCGAACGCGGCCAGCTGTTCGACGCAGAGCGTGAGCGCGTAGATGGCGCATCGTTCGCCAAGCGCTGCGAATCGGATCGACATCATTTCCGCTTCATCGTGTCGCCCGACGACGCCGGGGAGCTTGCTGACCTCAAGTCGTTCACGCGCGAGCTCATGGAGCAGGCCAGCCAGGATCTCGGCACCCGGCTCGACTGGGTAGCCGTCGATCACTGGCATACCGAGCATCCGCACATCCACGTGCTCGTGCGCGGCAAGACCGATGCCGGCGAGGACCTCGTGATAAGCCGCGACTACATCAGCCACGGCATGCGCGATCGCGCGGCGGCTCTTGTTACCCAGGAACTCGGACCCCGTACCGATTTGGAAATCCGCCGCGACCTCCAGAACCAGGTCGATGCCGAGCGCTTGACCAAGCTCGACCGGGCGCTCGCTCGTGAGGCGGCCGGCCGGGACGGAGTGGTGGACGTTCGTCGATCCGTCCTCGGCAACCCGGACCCGTTACGTGAGCAAAAGCTCGGCCGGCTCCGGAAGCTGGAGCGTTTGGGGTTGGCGGAGGGGGACGGCGCGGGGCGGTTCCTTCTGGCCGCCGATGCCGAGGTTCAGCTGCGTGCGCTTGGCGAGCGCGGCGACATCATCAAGCGTCTGCATCGGTCGATGTCTCGCGGTGGACGGGGCGGCGACCTGTCCGGCTTCGTCCTGGAAGGCGAGAACGCCGGGCCAGTGGTCGGCCGACTCGCTGCACGAGGGCTCGACGACGAGCTGAAGGGGACCGCCTTCGCCGTTGTCGAAGGCACAGACGGGCGCGCTCACCATCTCCGACTTCCCGATCTCAACGCCGCCGGCGATGGCCCCATCGGCTCAGTCGTGGAACTCCGCCGCTACGCCGACGCCAACGGTCGCGACCGCGTCGCCCTGGCGGTTCGGTCCGACTTGACCATCGAAGCGCAGGTTACGGCACCCGGCGGGACCTGGCTGGATCGTCGGCTCCTCGATCGCAACCCCGAGCCGCTCGGCTCCGGCGGGTTCGGTGCCGAGGTGCGCGCTGCTCTCGATCGTCGAACGGAACATCTGCTCGAACGGCGAGTGGCCACGTACCAAGGCGAACGGGTCGTCTTTGGGCGCGATCTGCTCGACACCCTACGGCGGGGCGAACTCGCCGCGGTCGGTGCAAAACTGTCGGCCGAGACAGGCATGCCTCACAAGCCTGCCGCTGCCGGCGAGACGGTGAGCGGCATCTATCGGCAGCGGCTCAATCTCGCCTCGGGTCGCTTCGCCATGATCGATGACGGGCTCGGGTTCAGTCTGGTGCCGTGGTCGCCCTCGCTCGAAAAGCGACTCGGTCAGCAGGTCGGCGGCGTCGCCCTGCCGGGCGGAGGCGTCGACTGGAGCTTCGGCCGCAAACGCGGCATTGGCATCTAGGCTCGTTCTCGAAGCGCGCCGGTCTCTGCGCGACAAGGTGCGATCACCTTGCGCGCTCTCTTGATCGACTGACGCTACGCGTCTTGGCCTGAGTGCATGTCCGGAACCCGTATCCTTTGGGGCCATGTGCTCCTCGTCGGCGCGATCGCGCTCCTGTTCGTTTGGGCAGCCACCCAGTGGACCGCGTGGCGGCTGGGCTTCCAGCCGCAGCTTGGGCCACCGATGGGCGAACTGTTCGGCTGGCCGATCTACGCGCCGCCCTCCTTTTTCGTCTGGTGGTACTGGTACGATGCCTACGCGCCTCGGATATTCATGGAGGGCGCCTACATCGCCTCGGGCGGCGGCTTCGTCACCATCGCCGTCGCGATCGGCATGTCGGTCTGGCGGGCCCGCGAGTCCAAGGATGTCTCGACCTATGGCTCCGCACGTTGGGCGAACCGCGACGAGATGACGTCCGCCGGGCTGCTTGGCGCGGACGGTGTGGTGCTCGGCAAGTTCCTCAACACCTATCTGCGCCACGACGGGCCCGAGCATGTGCTCTGCTATGCACCGACCCGCTCCGGCAAAGGTGTCGGACTCGTCGTTCCGACCCTGCTGACCTGGCCGGGCAGCTGTGTGGTCCATGACATCAAGGGCGAGAACTGGACGCTGACCGCGGGCTGGCGCGCGAGGTTCGGGCGGGTCGTCCTATTCGATCCAACCAACGCGGCGAGCGCGGCCTATAATCCGCTGCTCGAAGTTCGCCGGGGGCCGAGCGAAGTCCGTGACGTCCAGAACATCGCCGACATCTTGGTCGATCCCGAGGGCGCGCTCGAGAAACGGAACCATTGGGAGAAGACCAGCCACGCCCTTCTGGTCGGCGCGATCCTTCACGTCCTTTATGCCGAGACCGACAAGACGCTCGCCGGTGTCGCCGCCTTCCTCTCCGATCCGAGGCGGCCGATCGAGACGACGCTGCGGGCGATGATGACCACCCCGCATTTCGGCGAGGACGGAGTCCATCCCGTCGTCGCCAGCGCAGCGCGCGAGTTGCTCAACAAGTCGGACAACGAGCGATCGGGCGTCCTGTCGACTGCCATGTCCTTCCTGGGGCTCTACCGCGATCCGGTCGTCGCCGAAGTCACGCGCCGCTGCGATTGGCGCATCGCCGACCTGGTCGGAGGCAAGCGGCCGATGACCCTCTACCTCGTCGTGCCCCCGTCCGACATCAGCCGTACCAAGCCGCTTGTCCGACTGTTGCTCAATCAAATCGGGCGGCGGCTCACCGAAGAGCTCGCAACCGCCAGTCGCCGCCAGCGCCTACTGCTCATGCTCGACGAGTTCCCCGCGCTCGGCCGCCTCGACTTCTTCGAGTCCGCGCTCGCCTTCATGGCCGGTTACAAGATCCGCTCCTTCCTGATCGCGCAGAGCCTCAACCAGATCGAAAAGGCCTATGGTCCGAACAACGCGATCCTGGACAATTGCCATGTCCGGGTCGCCTTCGCGACCAACGACGAGCGGACCGCGAAGCGGGTGAGTGACAGCCTGGGCACGGCGACCGAGATCCGCGATGCGAAGAACTACGCCGGCCACCGCCTGTCACCCTGGCTCGGGCATCTGATGGTCAGTCGTCAAGAGACCGCGCGGCCTCTGCTAACGCCCGGCGAGATCATGCAGCTACCTCCCTCCGATGAGATCGTGCTCGTTTCCGGTTCGCCGCCCGTCCGCGCGAAGAAGGCGCGCTATTACGAAGACCCGCAACTCAAGCGGCGCATCCTGCCGCCGCCGAATATCCAGCGAGCATCGGGGGAGGTGTCGACGACCGCCGGAGGGCGGGACGACTGGACGGGACGCGTCGTGCCTCGGCCCTCGCCCGAGGAAGCCGACGATGCCAATGTCGGATTGCGGCGAGAACCCGAATTGCCGGAGCACGAAGAAGTCGCACCGGTGTCCGCGCCGCCAGTCGAGAACGAGTTCGAGCTCGACGGCGAGGAGCCGAACGACGACGCCCTGCGTCAGCAGTTGCTGGCGGGGCGGATCAGTGGCGTCGCCCGCCAAGCCTCGCTCGACCCGAACGACGGCATCGAGCTCTGACCATGGCGAAGAAAGAGCAGTTCACGGTCTATCTCGACCCGACCACTATGCGCGCGCTCGACGCCTATGTCGCGGAGCGGCGCAAACCGAAGTCGCTGGTCGCCGAGGCGGCGATCACCTCGTTCCTGACACCGGATGACTCAGACCGGAGGGAAGCGGCGATCGCCAAACGGCTCGACCGAATCGTCCGCGTTCTGGAACGGATCGAGCGCAACGACGGTGTAACTTTGGAAGCCGTCGCCCTGTTCGTGCGCTTTTGGCTGACCGCCACGCCAAGCCTACCTGAGCAGACTACTGCGGCGGCGCGCGCCAAGGGTGCCGAGCGATACGACCGCTTCGTCGAAGCACTCGGACGGCGGCTCGCTAACGGACCCGGGCTTCTCAAGGAGGTCGCTCTAGACGTTTCCGGGAACAGTTCGGGCGTCGAATAGATCGAAGCGCATGTAACAGGCGTCGAGTCTGACATCGCGGCTCGTTACCGAATGGCATCCCCGCCATATCGCTCCCGCACTTCCCCTGCCTTAGCCGCCGACACCGCTACTACGCCGTCACGCCTGTTGCTCCAGCCCCGTTAACGGTCCTCTTACTCGACCCCGTCGCTTCCATCCGGGGTTCGTATCTTGACCGTCACCGCCATTAGCACCGAGCGTCAGGACCGCGGCGCGCGCATGTTACGCACCGCGCTGGGCCCGGACATCGCGGCCTTCCTCGAAGACCCGAGCGTCGTCGAGGTCATGCTCAATCCCGACGGTCGGCTCTGGGTCGATCGGCTGTCCGCCGGTCTCGCAGATACGGGTGAGCGACTGTCCGCTGCCGATGGCGAGCGCATCGTCCGCCTCGTCGCGCACCATGTCGGTGCCGAGGTCCACGCCGGTGCACCCCGTGTCTCGGCCGAACTGCCCGGGACGGGGGAGCGGTTCGAGGGGCTGCTGCCACCGGTCGTCGCCGCTCCCTGCTTCGCGATCCGCAAGCCCGCCGTCGCGGTGTTCACGCTAGCCGACTACGTCGCCGCCGGCATCATGGCAGCCGGCTCTGGGGAGACGCTGCGCGAGGCCGTACTGTCCCGCGCAAACATCCTGGTCGCCGGCGGCACCTCGACAGGTAAGACCACCCTCACCAATGCGCTGCTGGCCGAGGTCGCCAAGACCTCGGACCGCGTTGTCCTGATCGAGGACACGCGCGAGCTCCAGTGCCTCACGCCGAACCTGGTCGCGCTGCGCACCAAGGACGGTGTCGCTTCGCTCTCGGATCTCGTGCGTTCGTCGCTCCGCCTGCGCCCCGACCGCATCCCGATCGGTGAGGTGCGCGGGGCTGAGGCGCTCGATCTGCTCAAGGCCTGGGGCACCGGCCACCCCGGCGGGATCGGCACGATCCACTCGGGCAGCGCCATCGGCGCGCTCCGTCGCCTCGAGCAGCTGATCCAGGAAGCGGTCGTCACCGTGCCGCGCGCGCTCGTCGCCGAGACGATCGACGTCATCGCCGTGCTCGCCGGCCGCGGTCCCGACCGCCGTCTCGTCGAACTCGCCCGCGTCGAGGGGCTCGATCCGACCGGCGATTACCATCTCGCCCCACTCACCCCGCCAGGAGACTGACCCGTGACCTCGCTTCGTACCCGCCTGTCCGCCGCCACCGCCGTCGCGACGACCTTCTTGATCACCGGCCCGGCCTGGGCCGCCGGCTCGAACATGCCCTGGGAGGCGCCGCTCCAGAGCATTCTGGAATCGATCGAAGGGCCCGTCGCCAAGATCATCGCCGTGATGATCATCATCATCACCGGCCTGACGCTGGCCTTCGGCGACACGTCGGGCGGTGCCCGCAAGCTCATCCAGATCGTGTTCGGCCTGTCGATCGCCTTCGCTGCCAGCTCCTTCTTCCTGAGCTTCTTCAGCTTCGGTGGCGGGGCGCTCGTCTGATGGGTCTCGCCGACGACCAGATCCCGGGCTTCACCGCGCCGGTCCACCGCGCCCTCGCCGAGCCGATCCTGCTCGGCGGCGCGCCTCGTGCGGTGGCGATCGCCAACGGCACGCTGGCGGCCGCGATCGGGCTGGGGCTTCGGCTCTGGCTGGTGGGACTCGTGATCTGGCTCGTCGGTCACCTGCTCGCCGTATGGGCGGCCAAGCGCGACGCGCAGTTCATCGACGTCGTCCGCCGCCACCTCCGCTACCCGCCACACCTCGGGGTCTGAGTCATGCTGAACCTCGCCGAGTATCGCAAGAAGCCGCAAGGTCTCGCCGATTTTCTGCCCTGGGCCGCGCTGGTCGGCGCGGGCGTCGTCCTCAACAAGGACGGTTCGCTACAGCGCTCCGCCCGCTTTCGCGGTCCTGACCTCGACAGCGCGACAGCCTCCGAGCTGGTCGGCGCGTCGGCACGGCTCAATAGCGCGATCCGCCGGTTGGGATCGGGCTGGACGCTGTTCGTCGAAGCCAGCCGACAGCCGGCCGAACGCTATCCCGACAGCCAGTTTCCCGATGCCGCCTCCGCCCTGGTCGACGAGGAACGCCGGGCGCAGTTCGAGGCCGAAGGCGCGCATTTCGAGAGCGCCTATCTGCTCACTTTCGTCTGGCTCCCGCCCGCCGACGATGCCGCCCGCGCCGAGGGCTGGCTCTACGAGGGCCGCGCCGACCGCAACGGATCGGCGCGCGATCATCTCGACCAGTTCGTCGATCGGACCGACCGGCTGTTAAACCTGATCGAAAGCTTCGTGCCCGAGGCGGCCTGGCTCTCCGACACCGAGACCCTGACCTATCTGCACGCCTGTGTGTCGACCGCCTGGCACCGCGTCCGCGTGCCGGAGACGCCGATGCACCTCGACGCGCTGCTGGCCGATCGCCCGTTGACGGGTGGCCTGGAGCCCCGTCTGGGCTCGGCACATCTTCGCACGCTCTCGGTCATCGGCTTCCCGTCCTCGACCTTCCCGGGGATCCTCGACGAGTTGAACCGGCTCGCCTTTCCCTATCGCTGGGTCACTCGCGCGGTCTGCATGGACAAGACTGATGCGGCCAAGCTGTTGGGTCGTATCCGCCGCCAATGGTTCGCCAAGCGCAAGTCGATCGCGGCGATGCTGAAGGAGGTGCTGACCAACGAGGCGTCGTCGCTGATCGACACCGATGCCGCCAACAAGGCGGCCGACGCCGACGAGGCGCTGCAGGACCTGGGCGCCGATCTGGTCGGCCACGCCTTCGTGACCGCGACCGTCACGGTATGGCACGACGATCCGCGCATCGCCGCCGACCGGCTGCGGCTGGTCGAGAAGGTCCTCCAGGGCCGAGACTTCACGACCATCACCGAGGGCGTCAACGCGGTCGAGGCCTGGCTCGGCAGCCTGCCGGGTCACCTCTACGCCAACGTCCGCCAGCCTCCGATCTCGACGATCAACCTGGCGCACATGATCCCGCTCTCGGCGGTCTGGGCCGGCCCCGAGCGCAACGACCATCTCGACGGCCCGCCGCTGTTCTTCGCGGCGACCGAGGGGTCAACCCCATTCCGCTTCTCGCCCCATATCGGAGATGTCGGCCATACGCTGGTGGTCGGGCCGACCGGGGCCGGCAAGAGTGTGCTGCTCGCGCTGATGGCGCTGCAGTTCCGGCGCTACGCGCAGGCCCAGGTGTTCGCCTTCGATTTCGGCGGCTCGATCCGCGCGGCCGCGCTGGCGATGGGCGGCGACTGGCACGACCTCGGCGGCGCGTTGTCGGACAACGCCATCGAACCGGTCGCGCTGCAGCCACTGTCGGAGATCGACGAGCCCGGCCAACGCGCCTGGGCCGCCGAGTGGCTGACGGGAGTACTGTCCCGCGAAGGAATGAGCGTTACCCCAGAGGTCAAGGATCACCTCTGGTCGGCGCTATCGTCGCTGGCGTCGGCGCCGCCGTCCGAGCGGACGCTCACCGGCTTGTCGGTTCTGCTCCAGTCCAACCTCCTGAAGCGGGCACTCCAGCCCTATTGCCTCGACGGGCCCTGGGGCCGCCTGCTCGACGGCGACCATGAGCGGCTCGGATCGGCGAGCGTCCAGGCCTTCGAGACCGAAGGACTGATCGGCACCGCCGCCGCGCCCGCCGTCCTCGCCTATCTGTTCCACCGGATCGAGGCGCGGCTCGACGGCAGCGCGACGCTGGTCATCGTCGACGAGGGCTGGCTCGCGCTCGATGATCCGACCTTCGGCGCCCAGCTGCGCGAATGGCTGAAGACGTTGCGCAAGAAGAACGCGAGCGTTGTCTTCGCTACCCAGAGCCTCGCCGACATCGACGGTTCGAGCATCGCCCCAGCCATCGTCGAGAGCTGCCTCACCCGCATCTTCCTCGCCAACGAGCGCGCGCTCGAGCCACAGATCGCCCGCATCTATGAGAAGTTCGGGCTCAACGACCGCCAGATCGAGATCGTGGCTAGGGCCACGCCCAAGCGCGACTATTACGCCCAGAGCCGTCGCGGCAACCGGCTGTTCGAGCTCGGGCTCGGACCCGTCGCGCTCGCCTTCACCGCCGCCAGCTCAAAGGCCGACCAGGCCGCCATCGCCGACGTTCTGGCGACCAGTGGGCGCGCCGACTTCGCTGCCGCCTGGCTGCGCCGACGCGGCCTCGGCTGGGCCGCCGATCTAATCACCACCCTCGACCCGGAGAAAAGACCATGAAGACCCGATCGCTTTCCCGCGTGCTGCTGGCCGGCTGCGCCGCGCTCTCTTTGGCACTGACAACCACTGCGCCCGCCACCGCCCAGGTCACCGTGTGGGACCCAACCAATCACGTCCAGAACGTGCTCCAGGCCGCGCGGGCCCTGGAGCAGATCAACAACCAGATCGCTTCGCTGCAGAACGAGGCGACCGCGCTGACCAATCAGGCGCGCAATCTCGCCAGTCTCCCGCACTCGTCGCTGGCGACCCTGCAGAGCCAGATCCAGCGGACCCAGCAGTTGCTCAACGAGGCGCAGCGGATCGCCTATGACGTCGGCTCGATCGACGACGCCCTCACCCGCGGCGGCTACGCCAACGCCAGCATGACGGCCTCGAACCGCGATCTGCTCGACAGCGCGCGTGAACGCTGGTCGAACTCGGTGGCGGCGTTCGAGGATGCGCTGCGCGTCCAGGCCGGCGTCGTCGGCAACCTCGACGACACCCGCGCCGAGATGTCGACGCTGGTGACCGCCAGCCAGTCCGCGACCGGCGCGCTCCAGGCGGCGCAAGCCGGTAATCAGATCCTGGCGCTGCAATCGCAGCAGATCGCAGACCTCACCGCTGTCGTGGCGGCGCAGGGTCGGGCTCAAACGTTGGAAGACGCCCGCGGGGCGGCGTCGTCCGAACAGGCGCGCGAACAGCTCCGCCGTTTCCTCGCACCCGGCCGGGGCTATCAGCCCGGCGACGTGCGGATGTTCCCCCAGTGACCGTTTCCCGCGACAAGCAGCTGTGGGTGCGGCTCGGCGTGGCGGCGTTCGTGACGATCGCCTCTGCCGTCGCCGTGATCGATGCGCGGCGGGCCCCGCCGGAGTCGGCTGCTGTCGCCAAGGCGATCGAGCCGACAGACCCGGTCGCCTCCGAGCTCGTGCGCTGTGCTGCGATCACCGATCCCGCCGCCGTCGATGCCGCGTGCCGCCTAGCGTGGGCCGCTCACCGCGCCCGGTTCTTCGGGGACGGCGAGCAGGGGCAACGCCCGTGAACGACATCGGCGTCATCGACCGGTTCCTCGCGGTCTTCACCCGATACATCGACTCCGGGTTCGGGCTGCTGTCCGGCGAGGTCGCCTTCCTCGCCACCACTCTGATCGTCATCGACGTGACGCTCGCGGCCCTGTTCTGGACCTGGGCGGCCGATGACGATGTGCTCGCGCGTCTGGTCAAAAAGACGCTGTTCGTCGGTATCTTCGCCTACATCATCGGCAACTGGAACGGTCTGGCCCAGATCATCTTCGAGAGCTTCGCCGGGCTCGGCCTGCAAGCCTCCGGCGGCAGCGTCAGCGCCGCCGACTTCGTGCGGCCGGGCCGTATCGCTCAGGTCGGCATCGACGCCGGTCGTCCGATCCTGGACTCCATCTCGGAGTTGATGGGGTTCGTCAGCTTCTTTGAGAATTTCATCCAGATCGCGGTGCTGCTGTTCGCCTGGGTGCTGGTGATCCTCAGCTTCTTCATCCTCGCGATCCAGCTGTTCGTCACCCTGATCGAGTTCAAGCTGACGACGCTCGCAGGGTTCGTGCTCATCCCGTTCGGGCTGTTCGGGAAGACTGCCTTCCTCGCCGAACGGGTGCTCGGCAACGTCATCTCGTCGGGCGTCAAGGTGCTGGTGCTGGCGGTCATCGTGGGCATCGGCTCGACGCTATTCTCCGAGTTCACCGCCGGGTTCGCCGGCGGCCAGCCGACCATCGAGGACGCGCTCGCCATCGTGCTCGCCGCGACTTCGCTCTTGGGTCTGGGCATCTTCGGCCCCGGTATCGCCAACGGCATCGTGTCGGGCGGACCGCAGCTGTCGGCAGGAGCAGCGGTCGGCACGGGCCTCGCGGCCGGTGGCGTGGTCGCCGCAGGCTACGGCGCGGCGCGGCTGGCAGCAGGTGGACTTGCCGGAGCGGCCGGAGCCGTGGGCAGCCGGACGGCTGCAGCCACGACGGTTCCCGCGACCCGCGGTCCGACCGGGACGGGTGGAGGATCGTCGGGTGGAAGCCCGACGCCAGGCGGTCCCGCGCCCGGCGGCGGCGCTTCCGGCGGCGGCGGTGCGGCTGGCGGAGGATCTACGGTACGGCCCGAGCCGTCCGGTGCCGGATCGGCTCCGACTTCGAGCCCGTCATCCGAGCCTTCCAGCGACGCACCGTCCGGCGGGGCAGCGAGCGACGACACTCCCGCCTGGGCCAAGCAGATGCAGCGCGCGCGGATGGTGAACGAAGGCGTCTCGACGCTGACCCACACCGTGCGCTCCGGCGATCGCGGCGGCTCCGGCTCTTCCATCTCAGTTAGTGAGGATCGCTGATGTTCAAACGACCTTCCGTCCGCTACGGGCGCACGCCCGACCCCGTCACTCCCTATCAGCGCGCCCAGCAGGCCTGGGACGACCGCATCGGTTCCGCCCGCGTCCAGGCCCGCAACTGGCGGCTCATGGCATTCGGCGAGCTCTTCCTCGTCGCCGGCCTGTCGGCGGCGCTCGTCTGGCAGGGCGCGCGGGGCTCCATCGTCCCCTGGGTCGTGCAGGTAGACCGCATCGGCCAGGCCCAGGCGGTCGAGCCCGCGGTCGCCGCCTATCAGCCGACCGATCCGCAAATCGCCTGGCATCTGGCGCGCTTCCTCGAACAGGTGCGGTCGGTCCCGGCCGACCCGATCGTGCTGCGTCAGTCGTGGCTGCGCGCCTATGACTATACGACCGATCGCGGCGCGGCGGCGCTCAACGACTATGCCCGGATCAACGATCCGTTTGCCCGCGTCGGCCAGACCCAGATCGCGGTCGAGGTCTCGAGCGTCATCCGCGCTTCCGCCGACAGCTTCCGCATCGCCTGGGTCGAGCGCCGCTACGAGCAGGGCCAGCTCGCCGCCACCGAACGGTGGAGCGCGATCGTCACGCTCGTGATCCAGCCGCCACGCGATGCCGAGCGGCTGCGCAAGAACCCGCTCGGCATCTTCGTCCACGCCATCAACTGGTCCCGGGAGTCCGCGTCATGATCCTCTTCGCCCCAAGGCGCGCATCGCTGGTCGCGCTGCTACTTTCCACCGTTGCGCTCTCGGCCTGCGCCACCCGCGACAGGCCGCCGGTCATCGCGCTGGACACGCCGCCGCCGGAAATGGTGGCCGCAACGCTCGCGCCCGAACCAACGACACCGGTGCAGATCCTGGCCATCCCAGAGCCGTTGCCGCTTCCCGGCCAGCTCCAGCCGGTCGAGGCTGATCGTCGTCCCGCAGAATCCAGCGATCCGGGGGCCCGCGTGACCGCCGCCAATGCGGCGGCTCGGATCGAGCCGGTCCGCGACGCCTTCCTCAATGCCGTTCAACTCTACCCCTTCACGGACGGAGCGCTCTATCAGGTCTACGCCTCGCCCGGCCACGTTACCGACATCGCACTGCAGGAAGGCGAGCAACTCGCCGGGACCGGCCCGGTCGCCGCCGGCGACACCGCGCGCTGGATCATCGGCGACACCACGAGCGGCGCGGGTCCGACGACCCGCGTCCATATCCTCGTCAAGCCGACCCGGCCGGATCTGACGACCAATCTGGTCATCAACACTGATCGTCGGACCTACCTGATCGAGCTGCGTGCGCGGCCAACCACCTATATGGCCTCGGTCTCCTGGACCTATCCAGCCGACCAGCTGATCGCGCTCCGCCGGGGCAATGTCACAGCGGCAGAGGCAGCGCCCGTTGCAACCGGCGTCGATCTCGAGCGGCTGCAGTTCCGCTATCGGATCGAGGGTGACGAGGCCTCGTGGCGGCCCGTTCGCGCCTATGACGACGGCGTGCGCGTCTACATCGAGTTCCCGTCCGGCATCGCCCAGGGCGACATGCCGCCGCTGTTCGTGGTCGCGGCGGACGGGCGGTCCTCGGAGTTGGTCAACTACCGCGTTCGTGGTCGGCACATGATCGTCGACCGGCTGTTCGGCGCGGCCGAGTTGCGGCTCGGTGCCGACCGTCGTCAGCAGCGCGTTCGGATCGAGCGCACCGATGGGAACCGGTCCCGTGACTGACCGCCCGGTAGCCGAACGACCGAACGGCGGTGCGGTCGACCAGGACGCCGACTCCGCGCCCGCCCGTTTCGAGCGCGAGATTGCCGACCAGCTAAGACTCCGCCCGGAGTTGCCTGGCGTCACTCGGTTGTCCCGCAAGGTGCTGATCGGCCTCGGCGCGGTCGCCAGCATCGGCATCGGGGGCGCGCTCGTCGTCGCCTTGCAAGGCTCTGAGGAAGACGAGCGCCCGGCCGAGCTCTATAACACCGACCGGGTCGCCCAAGCCGATGGTTTGGGCACTTTGCCACGTGACTACTCCGGGGTGCCGCAGCTTGGACCGCCGTTGCCGGGCGATCTGGGCCGGCCGATGCTGAGCGCGCAGCAGCGAGGCGAGGCCGTGCCTACTGTGCCTCTGCCCGGAGCGCCGGGTACGCCCACGCCCGCGCCGGTCGATCCCGCCGTCCAACGCGCCGAACAAGAACGCGAGGCCGCCCGGACCAGCCGGCTGTTTAACGCGACGGAAACCGGCGCAGCCGATGCGCCCGGTTCGATCGTGCCTGTGCCGGTTCCGCCACCTGCATTGCCCGCGCCTGTGCCGACGACGTCGTCGGCTCCCGGTCGGGGCGAGGCGTTTCTGGCGCGTGATGCCGATCGGCAGACGCAGAGCAGTGAGCGGCTGCGCGCGCCTCTGAGCCCCTATGTCCTTCAAGCCGGATCGATCATACCGGCGGCACTGCTTACCGGCCTTCGCTCGGACCTGCCGGGCCAGGTGACGGCGCAAGTGACCGCGCCGGTTTACGACAGCCCGACCGGCAGCTTGCTGCTGATCCCGCAGGGGTCGCGGCTGATCGGTCAGTATGATGCCGAGGTCGGCTATGGGCAGGAGCGGGTGCTGCTCGTCTGGAACCGTCTGATCATGTCCGATGGTCGCTCGATCGTGCTGGAGCGCCAGCCAGGGGCCGATGCGCAGGGGCATGCGGGTCTACAGGATCGCGTTGACAACCATTGGGGTCGTCTCATCGGCGCGGGACTGATCTCCACCCTGCTCGGTGTGGGAGCGGAACTCGGGACAGACAGCGACAGCGACATCGCGCGAGCCATCCGCGACGGCGTGCAGGAAAGCGTCGGCGATGCGGGCCAGGAGATCGTCCGCCGCCAACTCGATATCCGACCGACGCTGACCATCCGGCCCGGCTATCCGGTGCGCGTGATCGTCACCCGCGACCTGATCCTAGAACCACAGGGAAACGGCCGATGACCAAGCTGAAGCTGGGACCGCTCGCGGACGACAAGCCGGTAAAACTTACCATTGATCTTCCAGCGGACACGCACCGCGATCTCCGCGCTTACGCAGACGCGTTGGCCCGCGAGACGAAACAGGCGGTGGAGCCTACGAAGTTGATAGCACCGATGTTGGCTCGTTTCATGGCCACAGACCGTGCGTTCGCGAGAGTTCGACGGAGTGTCAGGCCTGATTAGTCTTCGTGAACATCTGACGGGCGAGTGCCAAAAGTCGGGTAAGCGCGGGGTTATCGACTTCAGGACGCCAAAAAGCTTCGACCTGCAAAGTCGCGCCTTCCGAAATGATTGGTAAGATTTTGGTGTTGGCGACGTCGTCTCGTGCCGAGCTTGCCGGCAGAATGCACCAACCGGTTCCGGCTGCAACTAGACCTAGGAGACTATCGAGCGCGACGTTCTGTTCCGAAAAGTCGAGGGTCGGGCCGCCCAACTCCCGAACGTGGTTCACAAAACGGCGCCAGTCGTCCCCTGATCGACAAAGAACGATCCGCCCGGCCAAGTCTTCCCAGGTCACGTACCCAACAGGGAAACTCTCGGGTGTGACCGCCACTAGCTGCTCCAACCACAGTTTCTGTCGCAGAAGCCGATCGATCGCTTTCCATCTCGGATGAAGCGGATCGACAATCGCCGTCATGATGATGTCGAACTCGGACGTCTCCAGCCCGACCATCAGATCGTCGTCACAGCGCTCAAAAGATCGCACTGAAACGCTTGGGTTGGCGCTTTGAAACTGCCGCATGAGGTCTACGATCGGTCCGCTGGCAAATGACCAAACGAAGCCGATGTTCAAGCGGCCGTTGATCCCGGCAGCAGCCAGTCGTGCGTCCATATCGGCGCGCTCCATGCGGTCGAGAATGTCGCGAACCGACGCGACATAGGAGCGTCCCGCATCCGTGAGCCGCACGCCGCGAGCCAGCCTGTCAAACAAAGACACACCGATCCGGTCTTCGAGATACCGAATTCGTCGGCTGACTGCCGAGACTTCGACACCCAGACGATCAGCAGCTGCGCTGAAGCTGCCGGCCTCGGCAGCGGCTACGATGATACGGAGATGCGTCAAGTCACCACGCACAGGGGCAAACCCTGCCGCGCCGCCAGCAGGCGTCGTTAGGTTGACGTGGCCGCTCTGGTGGGACCATCGCCGTCGCCGATCAGGGCGCGTCTCGCGCTGCCCTCGAGAATGGGACCAATGACGGAGAGATCTTCAATCCCCAGCTGCGCGCGCCCTAGCCGACGCGCCAGGGTGTCACGCGCCACGCCAAAGGCGAGCGCTTGGCCGAACATCGCATGGGCTTGGATGATGGCCTCCGGGTCATCCGCCTCCAGCCCTCGTGCTCGGGCGCAGAGAGCAGAAATTGCCCGGTGCACGGCCTCGACATAGCCTTCGTAGATCAGATCGAAGGCGCGACCCGGCTGCATTTGCTCGCGCAACATGAATGCACCGCGTGTTGACGCGTCCGGTGTGCCGAAGATCACCCCGACGACCGAACTCAATATCTTACCGACGCGCCAAGCCGCTTCGTCGGGCTTCAGATTGTCTGCGTCTGCAGCGATTGCCTCGGCGGCCGCCCGGATGGCGGCACCCGTCGACTCGACGATATGACTGGCGACAGCCAGATAGACTTCTTCCTTGCCGCCGAAATGATATTGAATGGCGTTGAGATTGACACCGGCGGCGTCGGCAAGTTGACGCGTCGATACGGCATCGAGCCCTCCACGTCCGAACAGGTCCAGACCCGCTTCCACCAAACGCCTCCGCGTCTCATCGGGGTTGTGCCCCTTGGTCGTCTCAGTTTTGCCCATAGTGCTACTCACTCGAATGAATGGCGCCAGGTTCGGTTCCGAATGGCTCTCACTCGGTCTTGGCGGGGTTCACCGCCATCGTCGAGGGGAGTTGACTCACTCGTTCGAATGAATGAATAGAGGTTCATGGCTGACGCTGAGACCCGGTTCGCCCTGTTGACTGTCGCGATTGATCGATTCGGCATGTGCGGCGTCGACTCAGTCAGCACCCGGGAGATAGCGGCGCTAGCCCAGACGCCGATGTCGTCGATCACCTATCACTTCGGAAGCAAGGAACGGCTGTATCTCGCCGCGGCCCAGCATATCGCAGACATTCTTGGACCGCAGGTGCGCTTCGCCATCCGAGGTGATCAAGAGAGTCTGCTGACAACTTCCGACGACGCGCGCCTAGAGCTTCGTCGTCTCATGTCCACCTTGCTGCGCGTGATGCTCGACGAGCGCTACGCTTCCTTCTCGCGGTTTGTCGCGCGCGAGCAAGCGGGGCCGACCGAAGCGTTCGAGATATTGTTCAGCAATATCATGAATCCAGTGCTCGGAAGGTTGCAAGACCTGCTCATGATCGTCTCGGATCATGGTCTCTCCGCCCAAGAAGCGAGGGTGCGGTCGGTCGCGCTGTTGGGACAAGTCCTGATTTTCCGAATGGGACACGCCGCTGCACTTAGAGCTGCCGCATGGCAGCGGCTCGACGACGGCGCGCTGGGGGTGATCGAACATGTCGCGCTCGCCCACCTCGACGCGATCACCGAGAGTTTAGGGAAAGATCGACGCCCCGCGACCGATAGGCCCTTTGGACGGCAGGCGGCACGATGACCGGAGCCGCTCGAGTTCATCGGACCGGCTGGCGCATCGCGCGCGCTGCGGCGGCCTTGCTGTTCGGCACCGCCGGTGTGCTCAAGCTGGTCGGTATCGAAAGTATGGTCGGTCTCTTCGAGACAATCGGGTGGGGCCAGTGGTTCCGCTATTTCACTGCCGGCGTCGAACTGTTCGGCGCCGCCATGCTGATCAGCCGCCGCACAGCCGTTCCCGGAGCAGTAATGCTCGCTTGCGTGTCTTTGGGGGCGACCATCGTAAATCTTTGGGTCATCGGCAGGACCCCGCTTCCCGCTCTGTTTCTCCTTGCACTGACAGTTGGGATCGCGGGCATGCCGATACGGGCTTCACACCGCTACCTATTGAAGAAGGACTGACATGCCGCGTCCCAGCCGTCGCACCCTCGCAATCGCCGTCATTGCCGCAGTCCTGCTCGTCGTCGGCGCGACACTCTTGATCGTGCGCCCCTGGGGCGACGGCGACGAGCCTTTGGAGCTCTACGGCAATATCGACATCCGCGAGGTCGATCTGTCGTTCCGCGTCGACGGCCGGGTCATCGAGGTACTGGTGGACGAAGGCGATACGGTGCGCGCCGGCCAAGTGGTCGCCAAGCTCGACGCCGAGCCGCTTCAGGCCGATCTGGCCGAAGCAGAAGCCAATACCGCCGCACAGCGCGCGCAACTCGATCTCCTCCGCGAGGGCAGTCGCCGGGAGGACATCGCCCAGGCTGAAGCGACGGTTGCGGAGCGGCGCGCTTCGCTCACGAATGCGCAAGGTGACGTCGACCGCTTGACGACGCTGCGGGGCACCGGCGCAATCGCGGAGAGAAGCTGGCTAGATGCCGTCAGCCGCCGCGATGAGGCGGCGGCGCAGCTGCGCGGCGCCCAACAAGCGCTTTCCGAACAGCGAGCCGGCACCCGACGCCAGGAGATCCAGCAAGCCGCGAGCAACGTCGACCGGGCGCAGGCGGCTGCCGAGCGCATTCGTATTCGGGTTCAGGACACGGTGCTTCTGGCGCCGTCGGATGGAACGATCCTCACCCGTGCGATTGAAAACGGTGCGAATGTTTCGGCGGGTACGACCGCCTTCACCCAAGCCATCGCCCAGCCGGTCTGGGCCCGCATCTTCGTCGATGCCGCCAACCTGGGGCTCGTCGCGCCGGGGGCCATGGTCAACATCACCACCGACGCCGCGCCCGACAAGATCTACAGAGGCCGTGTCGGCTATGTGTCCCCGACCGCGGAATTCACGCCCAAGTCCGTCGAAACCCCGGAACTGCGGACCGATCTCGTCTATCGCGCGCGCGTCATTGTACTGAACCCGGATTCGCGCCTGCGCCAGGGCATGCCCATCACCGTCCAGTTCGCCGACGACGGCGGTCCGGTCAGAGACCAGGCCCGATGACCGATCTCCAGAACGCCATCGTCTTCGAAAATCTCTTCCGCTGCTTCGGCAAGAACGACGAGGTGGTGGCCATCGATGACCTTTCGGCCAGCATCAAGACCGGCATCATCACCGGGCTGGTCGGCCCCGATGGCGCGGGCAAGACCACGCTGATCAGGATGATCGCGGGCCTGCTCACCCCTACGAGGGGCAAGCTCACTGTCAACGACCTCGAACCGGCCTCCCAGGGCGACGCGCTGCGCCAACAACTTGGATACATGCCCCAGCGTTTCGGCCTCTACGAGGACCTCACCGTCCTGGAGAATTTGACGCTCTACTCGGATCTCCGCGGCGTCGACCCGGCCAAGCGCGCCGACATGTTCGAGCGGATGCTGGAGTTCACCGACCTGAAGCGTTTCACCGAGCGCCGTGCGGGCAAGCTTTCGGGCGGCATGAAGCAGAAACTCGGCCTCGCCTGCACGTTGCTGGGCGATCCGCAGGTGCTGCTCCTGGACGAACCGTCCGTCGGCGTCGACCCGATCTCGCGACGCGAGCTGTGGAAGATGGTCGGCGACCTGGCCGGGGAAGGCAAGACCATCATCTGGTCGACCGCCTATCTCGACGAGGCCGAACGTTGTCCCGAAGTTATCCTGCTCGACCACGGCAAGCCGCTCTACTGCGGCAGTCCCGACGAATTGGCCGAGCGCATGCAGGGACGCAGCCGGCTGATCCGCAACATCACAGGCAATCGGCGCCAGGTGCTCAAACATGCGCTCAAGTCCGACAAGGTCCAGGACGGGGTCATCCAGGGCCGCGCGGTCCGGGTGGTCCTCAAGGACAGGAACGACCTCCTCGATCTGGCTGAGGCCGAGGCGGGCGACGGCGCGACGCTGGAAGAGGTCAAGCCCCGGCTCGAGGACGCGGTGATCGATCTTCTGGGTGGCGGTCCCGGCGGCGAGTCCGTCGTGGCGAAGCTGCTGCAGGATGCCGGTCAAAGGGAAGAAGCCGCCGGCGAAGTCGTGATCGAGGCCAAACACCTTACGAAGCGCTTCGGCGACTTTGCGGCCACCGACGACGTCAGCTTCGATGTCAAACGTGGCGAGATCTACGGCCTGCTCGGCCCAAACGGTGCGGGGAAATCGACGACGTTCAAGATGCTCTGCGGGCTTCTCGTGCCCAGCAGCGGGGACGCCAATGTCCTTGGCTACAGCCTCAAGCGGTCGCCGGGCGATGCGCGCCAGCGGTTGGGTTATATGGCGCAGAAGTTCTCGCTCTACGGCACGCTCTCGGTCCGCCAGAACATGGAGTTCTTCGCGGGCATTTACGGGCTCGACGGCGGCGACCGACGCGAACGGATCGACGCGATGATCGACGCCTTCGCGCTCAAACCCTATCTCGCCATGTCGCCCGACGCGCTGCCGCTCGGCTTCAAGCAGCGCCTCGCGCTCGCCTGCGCGATCATGCATGACCCAGCCATATTGTTCCTCGACGAGCCGACCTCGGGCGTCGATCCGCTCACCCGCCGCGAGTTCTGGACCCACATCAACGGGGTCGTCGAGAAGGGGGTGACCGTGATGGTCACGACCCATTTCATGGACGAGGCCGAGTATTGCGATCGTATCGGCCTGATCTACCGCGGCAAGCTGATCGCGAGCGGCGCGCCGGACGACCTTCGCGCCGAGGCTGCCACCGAAGACGATGACGACCCTTCGATGGAGGACGCCTTCATCGAACTCGTCGAGCGCGCCGATCGCGCCGACGACGAGAGACAAGCGGCATGACCGGCGAGACCCAGAGCCCTCGTCCAAAAACGGGCCAGCTGTCCGGCCGACGGCTGTGGGCGCTGGTGCGCAAGGAGACCATCCAAACGCTGCGTGATCCGTCGAGCATCCTGATCGCGGGACTCATGCCGCTCATCATGCTGTTCCTGTTCGGCTACGGGCTGAACCTCGACACAGGCACGACGCGGGTCGCCGTCGTCATCGAGGACTCTGGCTCGCCGGCGCAGGACGTCGCCGCTGCGATCGCGGGATCGCCCTATCTCAGCGTGACCTATAACGGCGACCGCGAAACCGCTGCCCGCTTGCTCGACCGGGGCGAGGTCGGGGGCTTCATCGTCGTGCCGGATGGCTTCTCGCGGGCCGTCGAACGCGGTGGGCGGGGCGAGGTGCAGGCGATCACCGATGGGACCGATCCGAACACCGCCGCCTTCGTCAGCGCCTATGTGTCGGGCGCGGTTTCGGTATGGCGCGCGCAGCGGGGAAGCCGCGAGGCCACATCTCAGGAGGCGGGCGTTTCGACCGTCGCCCGCTACTGGTTCAATCCGTCGACGATCAGCCGCGACTCGCTCGTCCCAGGCTCGATCGCGGTCGTGATGACCGTGGTCGGGGCGCTGCTGACCTCGCTCGTCGTCGCCCGGGAATGGGAGCGCGGCACGATGGAGGCGCTGCTGTCCACCCCGATCACCCGCACCGAACTGCTTCTGACGAAGATCATTCCCTATTTCGGGCTGGGCATGGTCTCCATGGCGATCTGCGTCGTCCTCGCCACCGTCGTCATGGACGTGCCCTTCCGGGGCTCGCTTCTGTTGCTGTTCCTGGCGACCGCGCTGTTTTTGGGCACGGCATTGGGGCTTGGGCTGTTGCTGTCGACGGCGATCCGCACCCAGTTCAACGCTGCTCAGGCCGCGCTCAACGCCGCCTTCCTGCCGGTCATGATGCTCTCGGGCTTCGTCTATGAGATCGGCAGCATGCCCCAGCCGGTGCAGATCATCGCGTCGATCCTCCCGGGCCGCTATTTCGTGACCATTCTCCAGACCTTGTTCCAGTCGGATTACGCCGGCCAACTCTATTGGCTGAATGCGATGGCTCTGGCGCTGATCGCCGCAATCTTTCTGGGCCTCACTGCACTTAAGACAAAGCGGACCCTCGACTGATGTGGAACCGGCTTCGCACCCTCATCGTCAAGGAGCTTCAGGCGCTCGCGCGAGACCCGGCGGCTCTTCGGCTGTTGATCATGCCGGTCATGCTGCAGGTCATGCTTTTTCCGTTCGCCGCAACGCTCGACGTTCGGGACGCGTCGATCGGGATCCTCAACCAAGACGGCGGCAAGGCCTCGACCGAGATCGTGCAGCGCATCGCCGCTGCGGAGGCGTTCGGCGAGGTGCGCATTCTGACCAGCGACGGCGAACTCCGCGACGCCGTCAACCGGCAGCAAGTGCTGCTCGCGGTCCGCTTCCTTCCGTCCTTCTCACGCGACCTCGCGCGGGGCGATGCGGCGTCGGTCCAGGTCATCGGAGACGGGCGCCGGTCGAACAGCGCGCAGCTCGCCCAAGGTTACGTCGACCAGATCGTCCGCGGCTACGGTGCTGAGCTGTCGGGCTCATCTCGCCCCAGCGGAACACTGGGGTCTGCCGAGGTGGTGACCCGCAACTGGTACAATCCCAATCTCGAGGGCAAATGGTCGGTCGTCACCAGCCTGGTGGCGGTGATGACGACCATCGGTGCCCTGATCACGACGGCGCTCTCCGTCGCGCGCGAACGCGAACAGGGCACGCTCGACCAAGTCCTCGTCTCGCCGCTCTCGCCGGCGCTCATCATGCTGGGCAAGACGGTCCCGGCAGTGATGATCGGCCTCCTGCAGGCGACGATCATCGTCGTCGTCGCGGTCGTCGTGTTCAAAGTGCCGTTCACCGGGTCCTTGATCGTCCTCTACACCGGGATGTTGCTCTACGCCCTAGCGCTCTGCGGCTTCGGGCTGTTCATCTCCGCGATCTCGGAGACGCAGCAGCAGGCCTTTCTCGGCGTCTTCACCTTCATGATGCCCGCGATCCTCCTGTCGGGGTTCATCGCCCCGGTCGCGAACATGCCGCTGTGGTTGCAGTGGGTCAGCTGGATAGATCCGCTTCGGCATTTCATCGTGATCGTGAAGGGCGTGTTCCTGAAGGGGAGCGGGTTCGTCGAGATCTGGCCCAGCCTCTGGCCGATCGCGGTGATCGCCGTCGGAACGCTCGGGACCGCATACGTCATCTTTCGGAGAAGGACCGCATGACCAGGAGGTTCGTAACCGCCGCTTTGCCGGCGCTCATGCTCGGGGCCTGCACGGTCGGACCTGATTTCCGCGCGCCGACGCCCGCGATCCCGGCCGCCTTTCGCGAAGCCCCGACCGGGCAGGGTGAGGCGCTCGACCGCTGGTGGACCGGCTATGGCGACCCGACCTTGGTGACCTTGGTCGACCGCGCGCTGGCGGCCAATCCCGATGTCGCGGTGGCCGAAGCGCGTATCCGCCAGGCGCGGGCCCGCACCGACGAAGCGCGGGGCGGGCGATCGCCGCAGCTCGACGCACAGGGCACGACGACGCTCCGCCGGTTGAGCGAGAACGGTGAGCAGTTGGCCAATATCCCGACCGATCTGGTCACACCGGATTTGGACTACACGGTCTATCGAAGCGGATTCGACGCCAGTTGGGAGTTGGATCTGTTCGGCCGAAACCGCCGACAGGTCGAGGCGGCCGAGGCGAGATTGGGCTCTGAAGCCGAAGCCCGCAACGACACCCTGGTCCGGGTCGCGGGCGACGTCGCCCGCGCCTATGCGGATTTCCGCGCGGCCGAGCGCCGCATCACTGTGGCCAACGAAACGCTTTCGGCATCGCGGCAGACGGCGGACCTCACCCAACGTCTGGTCACGGCGGGTGAAGAGGCTCAATCGGAAGTCGATCGGACCGAAAGTCAGGTGGCCGAGAGCGAAGCTGCGATCCCACCGCTTCTGGCCGATCGCAAAGCTGCGCTTTATCGGATCGACGTGCTCTTGGGCGCGCAACCTGGGACGGCCGAGGCGATCGTGTCCGATGCCCCGCAAGCGACCCTTCGGGCGCCGGACCTGCCTGCAGCCCTACCTTCCGACCTGCTGCGGCGGCGGCCCGATATTCGTCGCGCCGAGCGCGAACTGGCGGCTGCGACCGCCGATGTCGGCGTTGCGACTGCCGACCTCTATCCCAGCTTCTCGATCACCGGCGGTCTGGGTTTGGAAGCACTCAGCCTCGGCGACCTGGTCGACAGCGCCAGTCGGTACGGGTCGCTGGCCCCGGGTTTTTCTCTCCCCATCCTGGACGGCGGGCGTCGGCGTGCGGTGGTGCGTCGCCAGCAGGCGGTGTTGGATGAGAAACTGGCGACCTACAACGCCACGATCATGCGCGCCCTCTCCGACGTGGAAACCGCGCTCTTGCGATACAGGGAGGACCGCAACCGGGCCGAGCGCCTCCGCGCCGCCCTGGATCGACTGACGCGCACCCTCGAACTTGCCAGGCTTCGCTATCAGGCCGGCGAAACCGGGCTCACCGACGTCCTGGACGTACAGCGTCAGGTCTCGGCGATCGAAGACCGGCTGGCACAGGCGGAGGCGACCGTGATCGCCGACGCCGTCAGCGTGGACAAGGCCCTCGGCGGGGGGTGGCAGACGGCGACCGACCTCGCTGCCTATACAGCCTCGGATCGACCCAATGCCGGCCGGTGAGCGTTTCGATACGCTGCTGGAGCGCGCGCGCGGTCGCGGCGCGATCAGGATGGCGATCGTCCACCCCACCACGGAAGTCGTCCTGCGTGCCGCGGCGGAGGCACGCGACGCGGGTCTGATCGAGCCGGTTCTCGTTGGACCCGAGAGGAAGATCAATGTCGCCGCAGAGGAAGCTGGCATCGATCTGAACGGCTGGGCGACAGTCCCGACCGAGCATAGCCACGAAGCCGCCGAACGCGCCTGCTTATTGGCGGCAGAGGGCCAGGTGCAAGCCCTGATGAAGGGGGCCCTCCATACCGACGAGTTGCTGCATGCCGTCCTCGCCAATCCGAAGGTTCGCAGCGCTCGGCGCCTCAGCCACGTCTTCATCTTCGACGATCCCGACTATCACAAGCTGTTCATGGTGACGGACGGCGCCATCAACATCGCGCCGACCCTCGCGCAGAAAGCCGATATCGCTCGCAACGCGATCGACTTGTTCGGCTCCCTCGAACTCGGTGGCGATCCTCCCAAGCTCGCGGCCCTGGCCGCCGTCGAAACGGTTTCCCCCGATATGGTGGCGACCGTCGACGCTGCCGCCCTCGCCAAGATGGCCGAGCGCGGACAACTCGGTCGCTGCCTCGTCGACGGCCCACTCGCATTCGATAACGCGATCTCTGCGGCGGCGGCGCAAGAGAAGGGCATCCTCTCGGCCGTGGCCGGGGACCCCGACATCTTGCTCGTCCCTAATCTGGAGGCCGGCAACATGCTGGCCAAGCAGCTGACCTTCCTCGGTGACGCTCAGTCCGCCGGAATCGTTGTCGGGGCTCGCCTGCCCATCGCGCTCACCAGCCGTGCGGACGGAGCGCGGTCGCGCCTTATGTCCTGCGCCCTGGCCGTGCTCGCGAGCAGAACAGGAGGGGCAATGTGACGCCCGCCATCCTGACCCTCAACGCAGGCTCCACCAGCCTCAAAGCCAGCCTTCGCCTGCTGGACGCGCCGACGCAAGTGCTCTGGAGCAGCCAGGCGACCGCCGAGCGCGACGGCTGGCGATTGGACATCGGAGGGCCTGGTGAAACAGTCAATGGTGGGCTGGAGGAAGTGGCCTCGAGGATCCTCGATCAGGCCGCGATCGACATTCCGAGCGTCGAGATTGCTGTCGTCGCCCACAGGATCGTTCACGGCGGTGCCGACTTCAGCGAGCCCACAATACTCGACGACGTGAAGATCTGCCGTCTGCGCGATCTCACCCGGTACGCTCCCCAGCATCAAGGACCGGCGCTCGATATCGCGCAGTCGCTTGGCATCGCACAGCCAGACACCCCCCAAATTGGCTGCTTCGACACCGCATTTCACGCGTCCATATCACCTCTCAACTATGAGCTGCCGCTCTACGAGGGCTTGCGAAAGCTTGGTTACCGCCGATACGGCTTCCACGGCCTCTCGTACCAGTCGATCGCGGCTCGTTTGTCCGCCGAACGGCCGGAGCTCCAACGCGTCGTCGTTGCCCATCTCGGCGGCGGTTCGAGCCTGTGCGCGCTTGACCATGGACGGAGCGTCGCCACAACGATGGGGATGACCGCACTGGATGGCGTACCGATGAAGACCCGGAGCGGCGCGATCGATCCCGGTGTCATCCTCGACCTCGTCAAGGACGCCGGCGTCGAAGTGGTGGAAGACCTTCTTTACCATAAAAGCGGTCTCGCCTCGCTATCCGGCACCGACGGAGACCTCAGGACGATCCGCGCGACCGATACCGAGGCGGCGGCATTCGCCGTCGACTATTGGGTGCTGCGGATCGCCGAGGCGGCGGCAGCGCTCGGCGTCTCGCTCGGCGGAATGCAGGCCTTGGTATTTACGGGTGGCGTCGGCAGCAACGACATCGCGATCGGCGATGCAGTCGCCGCACGGCTCCATCACCTTCCGTCATTCGAGCTGATCCGTCTGCGAACGGACGAGGAATTGGTGCTCGCGCAGGCCGCCCAGACGCTGATCGGACGTCAAGCGAGAGAACCTCAAAAATAGGGATTGCGGATATGGCCTACCCTAACTTCATGAACAGCTATGACTGGGTCGATGGATGGCGGCAGGCCTGGCGTCTTCCGTCCACACAACTCGGTGCAATGGCGCGTGCGCTCGACGATCGCAACGTGAAGCCGCCCTGGATTGCCGCAGCGCAGGCGCTGGGGTTTGAACCGCCTGCTCTGACACTTCGACGCACACAGTCAGCCTCTTTGTCGCTCCTCCGCCGTCTGACCGAGCCCTACAGCAAACCCGTTTTCGGCATCGACAACGTTCAAATCGACGGCGTCGAACACACGGTGAACGAGGAGGTCATTGTCCAGCGTCCTTTCTGTCGACTGCTGCGCTTCGACGTCGCAAACCGCCAGGAGGCCCCACATGTGCTGCTCGTCGCACCGATGGCAGGGCATTATGCGACGCTGCTCAGGGAGACCGTTCGAGATCTCCTACCCGCCTACACCGTGTTCATCACCGATTGGGCGGATGCTCGCGAGGTGCCTATGCACGAGGGTGGCTTCGACCTCGACGACTACATCAATTATCTTGTCGCCTTCGTCCGACAGCTTGGTCCCACCACCCATCTCGTGGCTGTCTGCCAAGCGGGCGTGCCGGCTGCCGCAACGGTGGCGCTCCTCGAAGGCGGATCGATCGGCGATGGCGTGCCGCCGGCGAGCCTCACCGTCATGGGCTCGCCCATCGACGTGTCGCGCTCGCCGACCCAGGTGAATCAGCTCGCTGCAGGCCATGACGACGGCTGGTTCGCCGACACGCTCATCACCACCGTCCCGGCGCGGTTTCCGGGAGCACACCGTGCTGTGTATCCAGGGTATCTGCAGTTGACGGCGTTCGTCGCCATGAACCCGGAACGCCATCAAAAGTCCGCGCGCGCCGCTATCGATCATTTCGCCGACGGCGACTACGAGGCTGCCGATAAGATCGACAGCTTCTACTGGGAGTTCCTCAGCACGATGGATCTCACTGCCGAGTTCTACCTCCAGACGGTCCATCGAGTTTTCAAGCAAAACGCGCTCGCAAACGGGACGTTCGCATTTCGGGGCACGCCTGTCTCTTTGGACTCTATCGAGAAGACCCCGATTTTGGCGATCGAGGGCGGTCGGGATGACATCACCGGCCTGGGCCAAACGCGCGCCCTGCTCGAGCTGACGACCAAGCTTCCGGAGTCGAGCAAACGCCATCTGGTCCTGGAAGAGACGGGTCATTATGGTCTGTTCAGCGGCTCGAAGTTCCGCAGCCAGATCGTGCCGGAGCTCTGTGCCTTCCACGAGAAGATGGATTGAGGGCCGCGCAAGCCTCAGTCGCGGTCGCATTGGTCGCGGCAACGCTCGGCGGCTGTGCGACACCCTCGCGGCTGCCGGCAACCGCAGGCATGCAGGCAGTCGCCGTAGTGCCTGGCTATACCGAGACGATCCGCTTTTGGGCAGATGCTTCGCCGGCCGCGTGGTTGAACTGGCGACAGCGCTGGCTGGCAGATAGGCCGGCAGAAGGGGACCAGTCGTTCGAGATGCTCGCGATATCGAGCGGCTCGGATAAAGGCGCTTTCGCCGCAGGCTATCTCAATGGCTGGAGCGCACGCGGCTCACGACCAACCTTCGCGCTCGTGACGGGGGTCAGCACCGGAGCTTTGATTGCGCCATTTGCGTTTCTTGGCTCGGATGAAGACGCGACCCTTCGTGCGCTCTACACCGGCATCGACGCGAACGACATCTTTCGTCGAACCCCCGTCCGGGGCGCCTTGGGAGGCCCGAGCTTTGCCAGCACCCAGCCGCTTCGTCGGCTGATCGCTCGCCATGTGACTGCGGACATCGTGGACCGTATCGCTGTTCAGCACCGCGCGGGCCGTCGTCTGCTGGTCCTGACAACCAACCTCGATGCTCAGCGCGGCGTCGTCTGGGACGTTGGCGAAATCGCCGCCAGTCGCGCTGCTGACAAGGTCGAGCTCATCCGGAGTATATTGCTCGCGTCCGCCAGCATCCCGGGCGTGTTTCCTCCGGTCGAGTTGGCGGTGCATAGCGGCGCTGAGCCATTCACGGAAATGCACGTCGATGGGGGAACCACCAGCAGCGTTTTCGTCCTACCGGATGCGCTCCTATCCGCAGGTACCGGTACAGATGTCCTGGTAGTTCACCGCGCAAGGATGACCCTGCTCTATAACGGCGTTCTGGCGCCGCGTTATGTGACGGTAGCGCCAAGTGCGTTCACGATTATAGAACGGGCGCTTGAAACGGTGATCGGGGCAAGCGATCGGCGCGCGATAGGAGGCTATCGGGCGTTCGCCGAAGGTTCAAACGTAAACCTATGCATCGAAGCCATTGATCCAGCCTTCGACAGTGCGCCGCACGAGCTGTTTGATCGCCAGTACATGATGCGACTTTTTGACTTGGGCCAAGCTGCTGGTCGAGCCCACACTTGCCAATCGGGGCTACACGAGCCGGATGAATGAATTTTCGGGTGTGAGAAAAACTACCCAGGTAAAAAACGTGCTCAGGTCGTAGACGCTAATCCCGCGCGGTACACTAACTATGTACCCCGCCGGCATGGAGGCGCTAACTTCGAGTGTGCGATATTGATTGTATAGATAGGCCGATCGCGACTGGACTCGTTATCACCTAGTTATCAAAATGGGACAAAGGCCTGAAACCAGAGACGACCGCCTTGAGCACGGTTTTCGGCAAAGGTTTCACCCTGATATTTGATGACGCCCGTGAACCGTCCTCGATTGTACTGAACCATCGGACCGACCGCGAACGTCCGGCCCTGATTGCCGCCCGGAACGGCTTGCCCATCGATCTTGTCGTCCGTAAACTGATCATAGTAGTAGCCATTGATGCCGACCCGCCAGGTCGGATTGATGCGATAGGCGGCGGAATACTCGAGGACCGCAGCAGCACCGGACGTGTAGTTGGTGTCGGGGTTCTCTGCATTGACCCCAATATAGCCCTTGACCCCCACGTCGATCTTGTCGGTCACGAAATGACTGACCCCGCCTTGGAGGGACGCCGCGACATAGTTCCTGCCAACATTGGCCGCGCGGTCCGCATCATAGGCCCCCGTCGGAAAATAGATGTTGGGCCCAACCCACGCGTGCCATTTCGGTGAATGCCAAGCCACGAAGGCACCCACACTGACATCGCCCAAGGTCGTTCTCTCATCGGCGACAGGCCCCGCCGTTACATCGACGGTCGCCCACGGCACGATGACCTGTGTCACCAGCGATCCCCCTGCGATCTTCTGATCCCAGACTCTTAACCAGCGCTCCGCATTACCCGTGATGCTGAGATCGTAGTTGGGAATGGCTCTCGGGTCGCCATTTCGGTCATTGGTCTGATCGGCGTTATAGAGCGCCGTATAGTGGAAGAAATAGTTGCCTGCTCGCGGCGGCAGGATGCCCGGCGCGACCGTGTCCGCACCAATCGGATAAATAAAGCCACCGTTTTCTTCGGCCAAGGCCGAGACCGGATAACCCGCGGCCAACAGAATAGCTCCGCTGATGACACTACGCATCATTTTAACGTCCCCTCTGATTGCGGCATTGGCCGCGGATACGGTCAAGGCCTCGGCGGCAGGATGGTGGTGGACACCAAAGGCAGATCGGCGATGCGGCCCTCAAGCTGGTCCCCAGGGACCACCGCGCCGACGCCTTCCGGGGTTCCCGTGAAGATGAGATCGCCAGCCTGCAGGCTGTAATAGCGACTGAGTTCTGCGATGATTTCTGGAACTGACCAGATCAGTTGATCGAGATCCGAGGACTGACGGGTGTCGTCGTTTACACTGAGCGTGATGGGGCCCGATCGAAGAACCTCGCCTTTCATAGCCCGAATTGGGGCCAGGACAGTCGATTGTTCGAAGGATTTTCCCGTGTCCCAGGGTCGACCCTCGGCGCGGGCCTTCAACTGTAGATCGCGACGGGTCATATCCAGCCCACAGGCAAACCCGAAGATCGCGCTTGTCGCCTCGCTCTCGTCGGCGCGAAAAACGTCCCGGCCCAAGGCGACAACCAGCTCCATCTCGTAATGAAAGTTAGCCGTTTCCGGCGGATAGGTGATCGGCTCGCCCGAAGGTACTAGGGTGTCGATGCTCTTGGTGAAGAAGAAGGGCGGCTCGCGGTCCGGATCCCGGCCCATCTCCCGGGCATGAGCGGCATAGTTCCGCCCAACGCAGAAGATCCTGTGAACAGGGTAGAGCTGGTCCGACGCCTCGACCCGGGTAAGTACAGGAGGGTCTAGGGGATGGGTGAAGGTGACCATCAGGAGGGGGCTTTCTCGAGGTTGGCGATCGTGTTTGTTTTGGTGCGCGAGCGGATGAGGCCGAGCAGCATCATCCCCAGAAGGCAGGCGAGGGTGGGAAGGGCCGCGGTCGTCAGAACGGCCCGGGCATCCGCGCCGAGGGCGATTGCCGCACCACCGACGACCGGGCCGACGATCGATCCAACCCGTCCGATCCCAAGAGCCCAGCCGACCCCTGTGGAGCGGATTTCCGTCGGATAATAGGCGGCCGCCAAGGCGTTCATTCCGAACTGCGCTCCGATAAGGCACGCTCCCGTGAGGAAGATCAGCGCCATGAGAAGCCGGACATCAAAAACGGCGTAGCCGACGGCGACGACGAAGACGGCGGCACCGACATAGGCTGCGAGAAAGACCCGGGTCCCGCCCCATCGATCCATGGTTCTGGCGATGACGAAACCGCCGACTGCCCCTCCAAGATTCAGCAGGACCGTACCCAGGATGGCCCGCTCGATCGGCAGTCCGGCCTGGCTAAGCACAACGGGGAGCCAGTTGATCAGCAGATACATGACCAGCAGATTGCAGAAGAAAATTCCCCACAGCGTCAGGGTGGTCAAGGCGCGATCCGGCGTGAAGAGCTGACCAATCGAGCCGCGCGCGGTACCTTGTCCGGGTGTGGTGAACGTCGTGCCCTCGCCGATCCGAATGTCCGGTGCGATACGGTTAAGGACCGCCGCAATCCGGTCTCTGTGGCGACCGGCCGCCGCCAAGAAGCCGATCGATTCCGGCAGGGCCGCCAGAACGACGGGGATCAATATCAGGGGCAGGATGCCGCCCGCCCAGAACACCGATGTCCAACCGAACTCGGCGATCAATCGCGCAGAGACCAATCCGCCCAGGACCGCTCCGAGGGGAAAGCCTATAAACATGGAGGTAACGAGGGTGGACCTGAGACGAAGCGGTGAATATTCAGCCGTCAGGGCGATCACGCTGGGAATGGCCCCCCCGAGACCAAGGCCGACGCAAAAACGTGCCAGAGTGAGTTCTTCCATGGATCGGGCATAGGCGGCCCAAATGGAAAAGACGCCCATGGCCAGGAGGGACAGGATGATGATGCGCTTTCGCCCAATGCGGTCGCCCAGCGCCCCGAGACTGAGGGCCGCGACGGTCAGACCCAGCAAGCCCGAGGCGAAGACGAGACCAAAATCAGAGACCGGCACCCCCCAGTCGGACGCGATGCTTGGAGCCGCGAAGGCAATGGATAAGGTGTCGAAGCCGTCGCATAGAGCGACAAGCCCGCAAAGTATGAAGACCCGCCATTGCAGGCCGCTGATCTTTCGGGCGTCGATCTCTCGAGCGACGTCGATAATTTGAGTGGTCATCGCTTGTCCTCCCTACGGACATCCACCGGGGGCTTTGCCCTCTCGGCCTTGAGTGAAATGCTAGAGTGGGTCTCCTTGCCAGGCGCGTTCCAGCAGGCTGAGAAGGGCGGCACCGTCGATCGGCCTGGGGTTGAACAAGGGTGCCTTCAGAGTTTCTTCCGCGATCGCCGGAAGTGCTTCGAAGGCGATTCCTTGGGACCGAAGATCGGTCGGGGCGCCGATGGACATGGCCAGCTCGCGCAGGGCGTGCCCGGGACCGCCCCTAAGGCGTTGCGCGAGCTCGGGTGCGGCATCCAGGATCGGACTTGCATTGTAGTCGGCGACGTACGGCAGGATCACGCTGTTGGAGACGCCATGCGCCAAGTCGTGACGCCCGCCGAGAATGTGGCAGATGCGATGATGCAGCCGGATACCGACCCATTGAACCATCAACCCCCCGATGAAACCGCCGTAGAGAGCACGGGATCGACCTGATAGGTCGGATGGTCGGGCACAGCTTGCCGGTAGGCCGTCGAAGAAGGCCTCGACGCCCTGGATCGCGAGGAGGCGAGACACCGGATCTGCGCTTTCGGGATAGAGGGCCTCGATACAGTGGGCGAGCCCGTTCATGCCCGTTTGAGCGGTTTCGACAGCTCCGAGCGTCAAGGTCAGATTGGGATCGTAGATGACCGTTTGCGGTTTTGCCGCCGGATCGCGGCTGGTCTTTTTTTCATGCCCGACCTTGGCCCCATAGATGGGCGTCATCTCGGCCCCTGAGTAGGTCGTGGGAGCAACGACGCTGACCAGTCCGGCGCGCACCCTCAAGTTCTTGGCCACTCCGATCGCGGACCCGCCGCCCAGGGTAAAAATTCCGTCGGCCTGGACCTCACGCGCCGCAGCCAAGGCGGCATCGACGGTCTCGATGGGGCAGTGGGCCACGATGTCCGTGAACTGACCGACCACCTGGTCGCCCATTGCCTCGATCAGCTCCGGAATACGCGCTAGCATTCTCGGGGACGCCACGACCAGACAGCGACGGGCACCCAGGGCCGCCAGCTCGCTTGATGCTCGTTCGATCTGGCCCTGGCCGAACAGGACCCGGTTCGCGAGGCTGTCGAAGGTCCAGGCCGATGTCATGCGCCGGGCTCGGGCAGAACGCTCAAGACCCGCTGAAACGCCTCTTCGGCAGCGCGGTCGTCAAAGACCCCCTCTCTCAGCGGATTGAAGAAACCGTGTCCGGCTCCCGGATAGAGAAAGACCTCGGCGTCGGGTTTGGATGTAACAGCCTCCTGCAGCAGTCGCGTGGTCGCGACCGGTACATGCTCATCCTGATCGCCGACATGGATCTGAAGTGGACAGTCAATCGTCGCGAAAAGATCGAGATCTTGTTCCAGTCGGACGCCGTAGAAGGAAATGATCGCTGCAGCCTCGATCCGAGAACCGAGATGGACGGCGACCTTTCCGCCCAGACAGAAGCCGATGACGGACGCAGGCCCGGTGCTACCGGTAATCGCCTTCAGCGGCTCGACCATGTTGACCAGATCGCTGACCCCCTGGTTGAGATCAAAGGCCTGCATCATCCCAAACGCCCTGGTTCGGTCCTCCGGCGAATAGCCGAGGTCGAGGCGAGCGGTCTGGCGCCAGAACAGGTCGGGAAGGGCGACGCGGTAGCCGGCTTGCGCGAACCGGCGGGCCTTGACCTTCATCGCCTTGTTCACACCGAAGATTTCTTGGAGCATGATGATGAGCGGACGAGGGCCTTGGCCTGTGGGTCCGACGAGGTAGACGCCCAGATTGCCTTCGGGCACCGCTCTGTCGCGCCAGCCTTCGTCTAGCCCGCCGCTCATCGCGATTGGATCGGGCCCCATCAGGATTCCACCCCCTCTTGACGGTAGAGGCCGAGAGCGCGCATCGCGGGCTCGTCCGTCACCGAATAGAGAACCGCATCCTGCGTTCTGGCCGAATGGCTGTGGGTGACCCAATTCGGCACCACAAAAACATCGTTGGGACCCCAGTCGAAGGTTTGGCCGCCGATCTCGGAGCGACCTTGCCCCTCGAGAACGCAATAGACGGTGCTGGCCATCCGACGCTGTGGTCGCGTGGTTTCGCCAGCGCGCAGAAGTTGGCTCCGGAACGACATGGCCGGCATCACCGGGCCTCCCGTGACCGGATCGACATATTCGACGATCACACCGTCATATGGGCTGCCCTCGTAGTCCCGCATGCGATCCAGGGCCCGTCGCGTGTCGGCCCAACGATAGACGAACTGGGGAGAGTGCTGGGTGACGCCGCGATTGTGGTCGACGAACAGGGGTTTTACTCCGCCCGTCGCATAAAGATTGCTTGAGTGGTTCGCAGGTGCCGTAACCGACTGGACCGCCTTGGCCGTCGCGACATCTCCCTCGTCTTCCGTATAGTCGAACTCGAAGACCGTGGCGTCCAGGCTCTCGATGAGCGGGACGTTGAGGACATCGACCCAGATGACGGCGTCCTGACCTTCGTTGCCGTGATCGTGCCACAGCCCTGACGGCGTCAAGATCAGATCCCCGCGCCCCATGGTGAGCTTCTCGCCGCCCACAACCGTATAACCGCCGTCACCCTCCAAGACGAACCGGCTGGCGGAAGGGGTGTGCCGGTGGACGGGAGCAACCTCGCCTGGATTGTAGAGGGAATAGGCCGCGAACAGCGTGTGGCTGATGTAGGGTTTCCCCTCCAGGCCTGGGTTCGCAAAAACCAAGGCGCGCCGTTCGGCTTCCTCGATCGGCACGATGTCTGCAGCCACACGCAGGCGCGGTTCGATATCCGCCCAAGACCATTTGCAGGGCTTCACGCGATTTCTCGGGGCCTTCAGCTCGATATCGCCGCGCTGGGCCCAGAACTCCACGAGGTTGAGCGCGCTGGCGTCGGTGGCGAGCAGCTCCCGCTCTGACGGTCGCGATTTATCCAAAGCCAACATGATCGTTATCTCCTAAACGCGTACCAAGTTACGCATGTCGTAACATGGTACGCAATACGTAATTTATAGGGACTTGGGTTGATCATGAGCGCGACGTACACACGCGCATGACAAACGACTCGAAATCACCGCGGGCCGGCCGCGAGCCCGCAGGGGTCCAATCCGTTGAAATCGCAGGGCAGGTTCTCAAGGCCATCGCGACGGGATCCGCGTCCTTGGCCGATATCGCCCGCCAGGCCGACATACATCCGAGTAAGGTGCATCGGTACCTGGCCAGCCTGATCCGGGCCGAGCTTGTTGAGCCTGATCTGCATCGCGGACGTTATCGCGCGGGACCGTTGGCGCTCAGCCTGGGTCTGGGTCGCCTGCGAGACAATGATTTCGTTTCAATTGCCACGCCGTATCTCTCCGTATTGAGAGACGACACCGAAGAGACCGCCCTTTTGAGCCTCTGGGCGGATAGAGGACCGATCGTCCTGAAACTCGAAGAGAGCGCGCGGCCCGTCTTTCTGAACGTGAGGGTGGGCTCGGTACTACCGCTCCTCAGAACCGCCAGCGGCAGGGTATTCCTCTCATATCTTCCAGATAGCCTCACGCAAGCACTGGTCGACTCTGAGATCGCAATGGGATCGCATTTCGGAATGCAGGACGTCGCTGACATCAAGGCCTCCGTTCGTTCAAACGGGGTGGCGTGCGTGAATGGCAGCCTGGTGTCCGGAGTGAATGCAGTTGCGGCACCTGTCTTCGACTTTAACCGTTCGATCGTCGGCGTGATCGGATTGCTAGGACGAGACATTGATTTAGATGCGACACCGGAAAGCACGGCTAGCCGGCGCGTTATGAGTATCTCGTCAGAGATATCTCAGAAGTTAGGAGCGCTGTGACGTTTCGCTCCCTTCTGCAAAATCCAGCGCCGCCGCATGACGTGACCCCCTGAAACTCCTCCAGGAATAGCTAGAGTCCGCCCAACGAAGGACGGACAGAATGAAGCGATCGAGGTTCACGGAAGAGCAGATCATCGGGATCCTGCGGGAGCAGGAGGCCGGTGTAGCGACGGCGGAGGTGTGCCGACGCCACGGGGTCAGCTCGGCGACCTTTTACAAATGGAAGGCCAAGTTTGGCGGGCTCGACGTGTCGGAGGCTCGGCGGCTCAAGGCGCTCGAGGATGAGAACGCCCGGCTGAAGCGGATGCTGGCGGACGCGATGCTGGACAACGTGGCCCTGAAGGACCTGCTGGGAAAAAAGTGGTGACGCCCGCCGGCTATCGCGAGGCGGCTGGCCATCTGCAGGCCGCCTACGAGATGAGCGAAAGGCGGGCGTGCCGTGTTCTGGGCGTCGATCGGACGAGCGTGCGCTATCAGGCGACGCGCCCGGACGACGGCGCTCTGCGCGACCGGCTGAAGGCCCTGGCCCAGGAACGTCGACGGTTCGGCTATCGTCGCCTGCACGTGCTGCTGCGGCGCGAGGGCCATGCGGTCAACAGGAAACGGGTCCAGCGGATCTATCGCGACGAGCAACTGACGGTGCGCCGGCGCGGCGGCCGGAAGCGAGCGATGGGCACGCGGCGACCGCTGGACCTGCCGCTGGCGCCCAACCAGCGCTGGTCGCTGGACTTCGTCGCAGACCAGCTGACGGACGGGCGGCGCTTCCGCATCCTGACGGTGATCGATAACTGTACGCGCGAGTGCCTGGCGCTGGTGGCCGACACCTCGCTGTCGGGCGCGCGGGTCGTGCGGGAGTTGGACGCCGTCATCCGGCAGCGAGGGCGGCCCGACACCATCGTCAGCGACAACGGCACGGAGTACACCTCGAACGCGGTCCTGGCCTGGGCCGACGACACCGGCGTCGGCTGGCACTACATCGCGCCGGGCAAGCCCCAGCAGAACGGCTTCAACGAAAGCTTCAACGGGCGGCTGCGTGACGAGCTGCTGAACGAGACGCTGTTCCGCTCGCTGCCGCACGCTCGCGCCGTGCTGGAGGCGTGGCGACGCGATTACAACGAGCAGCGTCCGCACTCGAAGCTCGGGTGGCTGACGCCGCAGGCTTATGCAGAAGCGCTCACCGGACACATCGGCCGGCCTGCTGCGCTGGTTGATGGCTGCGCAGACCGGCCTCTTGCCAACCCAGCCGATCACAGCTCAGATCAACCTAGGACTCTCGTTATGGCTGGATGAGAAACGGGGGTCACGTCACGCACATTCGATCGGCGAGCGTAAGGCTGGGCACAGATGGGCCCGAAAACCAACGCGCTGACGTGACGCGCCTTATGGTGCGGGTGGCCGGGGTCGAACCGGCACTCCTCTCGGAACTGGATTTTGAATCAGACGCGTCTACGCCAATCTATCCGGCGGAAGCGGTGGAACTCCCTAATGGTAGGTGGGGGCATAATGGCTGCACACCTAAGAAGCACCTGAACCGCGGGCAATAAATACCGATCATCAATATCTTAGCGTTGGCGAAATACAGGCTTGCTGCACCTATACGGCACCTAGGCGAATCGCTCATGCCGGAAAGGTCTGCAACATCCGAGAACACGCCCGCCTTTTTGCCGCCGCCGCCCTGTCGCTCCGCTCCCCACGGCCCACTACTCTTTCCATGATCGATCGGGACGCCAATGCTCCGTCCACGACCTTACGTGATCGGGAGTGCTACCATGCAGGAGCAAACGTTTCTGACCGCCGACGAGGTGTCGAGGCGCTATCGAGGGGAGATCAGCGTCGGCACGCTGCGGAACTGGAGATCGATGAGGGTCGGTCCAGCGTTCGTGAAGATCGGCAAGGCGGTCTTGTACCCGATTGACCAACTCGAGGCATGGGACCACAAGAACCTCGTGGCCTGTCGTGCCTCACCCAGCGCGATCCAGATGGACCGGGATCAGGCGTGATTGACACGTAGGCGCACGATGTTCAGACCTCAAATGCCGCTCTCAGCACTCAACACGAGCGCTATAAACGACAGCTTTTACAGTATCTTAGCTGAGACCATCTGCATGCTGCACAACCACCCTTCCGGCGACCCGACGCCCAGCCGCGCCGACATCGAGATCACCAAACAGGTTGTGCAGGCCGGCCGCGCCCTTAATGTCGAGGTTCACGACCATCTGGTCGTCGGTCGCGACGGGGTGGCCAGCTTCAAACAATTGGGTCTGATGTGATGATCAATCTGTCGCGCCGCAGCCTGATCGCCGCGTCTGGCCTGGCGGCGGCGTCGGCGGCCAGAGCGAGTTCGGCGGACACGACGTCTGTCGTCATGGCCTCGACCTGGGACTTCGGCGCGGCAGCCAACGCCGAAGGCTGGAGGGTGCGCCAGAGCGGCGGCTCGGCCCTGGACATGGTCGAGGCGGCGGCCCGCGTGCCCGAGGCGGACCCGACCAACGCCTCGGTCGGCCTGGGCGGCTATCCGGACAGGGACGGCCATGTGACCCTGGACGCCGTGATCATGGACGACGCCGGCGGTCTGGGCGCCGTCTGCGCCCTTGAGGACGTGGTTCACGCCGTCTCGGTCGCGCGCCGTGTGATGGAGAAGACCCCGCACGTCATCCTGGTCGGGGCCGGCGCGCGGGATTTCGCCCTGTCAGAAGGGTTTGAGACGACGAATTTGCTGACGCCCCAGGCCGAGGCCGCCTGGCGCGAATGGCTGAAGACCGCCCGCTACGCCCCGCGCGCCAACAGCGAGAACGACGACTGGCGCCGGGCCGGCGCCGGCGGGGTTCTGGATCATGACACGATCGGCGTCCTGGGCCGCGACGCGACCGGCCGCATGGCCGGGGCCTGCACCACCTCCGGCATGGCGTTCAAGATGCGGGGCCGCGTGGGCGACAGTCCGATCGTGGGCGCCGGTCTGTTCGTCGACGGCGAGGTCGGCGCCGCCACGGCGACCGGGGTGGGTGAAGAGGTGCTGCGGGTCTGCGGCGCCCACGCCGTGGTCGAGGCCATGCGTCACGGAATGGACCCGGCGACCGCCTGTCGGCAGACGATCGAACGGATCGCCCGGCTGCGGGGGCGGGCCGTCGCCGAGGCCCAGGTCGGGCTTCTGGCCCTGACCAAGGCGGGGCGCGTCGGGGCCTTCGCCCTTCAGCCCGGCTTCACCTACGCCGTCACACGCGCCGACGGGGCGACCGAAATCTTGAACGCCGAAAGCCTGTTCGGATGAACCGGCCGACCCTGACCACCCAACGTCTGGTGCTGACGCCGGTCGATCTGGCCGACCTTGAGGACCTGCAAGCCCTCTGGGCCGATGCGGACTTTACGCGCCACATCACCGGCCGTCCCATGACCACCGAGGAGGTCTGGTTCCGCCTGCTGCGCGACCTGGGCCAATGGGGCGTAAGGGGCTACGGCAGTTGGACGATCCGCCTGATCGAAGGCGGCGCCTATGTGGGCAATGTCTCGATCCTGGATCATCGACGGCTGATCGATCCGCCGATCGACGATCCGGAACTGGGCTGGGGCCTGGCGCCCGCCTTCCAGGGACGGGGCTTTGCGAAAGAGGCCCTGGAGGCGGCCCTGGCCTGGGCCGACGCCCATCTGAGGGCGGCGCGGACCCTGTGCATGATTTCGCCCGACAATCCGGCCTCCGTTCGCCTGGCCGAGCGGGTCGGCTACCGCCCCTATCGGCGCACCACCTATAGGGACGAGCCGGTTCAGCTGTTCGAACGACCCGGGGGTGCGAACTGGGCGCGAACTGAGCGCGAACCGGGTGCAGGCTGACCGAACCGGCCCCGCCGTAGTCCGTCGTTAAGGTTTATGGGGCAGTCTGACGCGACCAGATCGAAGGCCCGCCCATGCCCATGTCCGTCGAAACCTTGCGTCGGCATCTGATCGACGCCTTTCCCGACGCGGAAATCGCCATCGAAGACCTCGCCGGGGACGGCGATCATTATCGCGCCCGCATCGTTTCCAACGCCTTTGCGGGCCTGGCGCGCGTGCGCCAGCATCAGTTGGTCTACGCCGCCCTGAAGGGACAGATGGGCGGCGCCCTGCACGCCCTGGCCCTGGAAACCTCAGCCCCGTCCGACAAGGGGTGATCGGATGCGCTATCGTCCCTTCGGCGCCTCGGGCGCGGCGATTTCCAATCTGACGCTCAGCTTCGGCCCCGGCTGCCTGGCGCGGGGACGCGAAGCGGCGCTGGACCTGCTCTACTCGGCGCTTGAGGCGGGCATCAACGCCTATCGGCTGGAGACCGCCGATTCCGTTCTGGCCGAGATTCTGGGTGAAGCCCTGTCCCACGTGGACCGCAAACTGGTGTGCGTGGCCCTGACCCTGGGCGCCGACCGCGACTTTTCGGCCGAAGCCATGACCGCCGCCCTGGATCGCGTGCTGCACTTCTCGCGCCTGGGGTGGATCGACATCGCCATCCTGCAGGAACCGGGGGAACACGAACTGTCGCAACAGGCGCTGAACGCTCTGAAGGCGGCGCGGGCGGCCGACCGCGTCAAACTGCTGGGCGTGGCGGGTTCGGGCGACGTCATGGACGCCTATATCTCCACCGGCGCCTTCGACGTCCTGGCGACGCCGTTCGACATCAATGCTGACTGGAAGCGGCGCAACCGCCTGCGCGCCGCACGCGAACAGGACATGGCCGTCATCGCCTATGACTTCTACACCGACCGTCGCGCCAGGCCGCGCGGCCCAGAGACCGTCGCCAAAAAGGGCCTGTTCGGTCTGGGCGCGCCCAAGCCGCCGCAACGTTCTGGCGGACCGGACGCCTTCGGCTTTCTGTATCGCACCCCCGGCTGGTCGGCCGAGTCCATCTGCCTGGGCTATGTGCTGACCGAGACGACGATCTCCAGCGTCATCGTGCGCGCCACCGACCCCGACCATCTGCGGATCTTGGCCGAGACGCCCGAGCGCGATCTGCCGCCGTCCCTGGCCGCCCAGATCGAAATGGGTCGCGTCGCCGCCTCGGCCGCGGCCTGACGGGCCGCGTCAGAACCGCGTCGGTTCGCCGCGCCTTGACCCGGCGGCCCCCTCTCCCTAGCTGACGGTCTTCGCGAAAGGCTTCTCCCGTGACCGACACCGTTTCCGCCGACCCCGTCCACGCCTTCATCAGCGACACCGTGAGCCAGCACGACGTCGTCCTGTTCATGAAGGGCACGCCGGACCAGCCGCGCTGCGGCTTCTCGTCCCTGGCGGTGCAGATTCTCGACCATGTGGGCGCGCCCTTCGTCGGCGTCGACGTCTTGCAGGACGAGGCCCTGCGCGAAGGCGTCAAGACCTTCACCGACTGGCCCACCATTCCGCAGCTTTATGTGAAGGGCGAATTCGTCGGCGGCTCGGACATCGTGCGCGAGATGTTCCAGGCCGGCGAGCTTCAGGCCCTGATGGCCGAAAAGGGCGTGGCCCTGGACGGGGGCGCGGGCGAGGCCTGATGGCGCGTCCCGCCCTGACGCCGCGCGAGGACCGGGAGGTCTTCGTCGTCCCGCTGCAGGTCCGGCCCGACCATATCGACGCCAACGGCCATGTGAACAATGTGGTCTATGTCGGCTGGCTTCAGGACGTCGGCACGGCCCATTGGAACGCCCGGTTCGACGAAGCGACGCGGGCCCGCTGGTCCTGGGTCGCCCTGCGGCACGAGATCGACTATCTGCGCGCCATAGAGCCGAACGCGACCGGCGTCATGGCCCGTACCTGGGTCGGCGATCCCCAGGGGCCGCGGTTCAACCGCTATGTCCGGATCGAGGACGGCCAGGGCCGGCTGTGCGCTCAGGGCGTGTCCGAATGGTGCCTGGTGGACGCCGCCACCTTGAGGCCGCACCGCATCCCCCCGCCGATGGTCGCCGTCTTTTCGACGACGACCGAGGCGACGGCTATTTCAGCGGATTGACGATGCGGGCCGGGGTTCCCGGCTCCAGACCCAGTTCGGCATAGGTCCAGCGCAGTTCGACCCCGTCGGGAACCAGGGCCTTGCACAGGTCCTGTTTGGTCCGGCGCAGGGTGATTTCGGTCGGATCATTGTCGGCGATCGACACTTCGAAATCCGACGCCTGGGTGCAGCCGTTGGAATCGACCCGCGCCACCAGGGCGCCGTCGGCGAAGCGGGCCTCGCGGATGGCCTCCGCCGGAGGCCCGTCCTTGCGCGAGACGTTGACCGAGACATTCTCGCCGGCTTCGCTGTCATAGATGACGCAGCCGGCCAGCAGCGGTGCGGCCAGGGCGCCGACCGCCAGGATGCGCAGCCCCCGCATCATTGGTCGGACGCCGGGGTGGTGATGACCCGGGTGGTCGGCTTTTCGGTCGAAACGATGATGCAGCCCGACAGCAGCGGGGCGGCGATGGCGATGGCGAGAGCGAGGCGAAGCATTGGTGTTCCCCAGTTGAAGCTTGAGCCTTTTGTGACGCGCTCACCGCCGCCACACACGTGAATTTTCGGCAAGCCAGGTGAACAATCGGAAAGGTCGGGCTTGATCCGCTTCGAAACAGACATAGTTGCAGTCGCCGCCCACCGGACCTGCCCGCCATGAGCCGCCTCTTCTCGCCCCACGCCCTCGGCCCCCTGACCCTGCGCAATCGCATCGTCGTGGCGCCCATGTGCCAGTATTCCGCGATCGACGGCGCGCCCCAGCCCTGGCACCACCAGCACATCGGCCGGCTGGCCCTGTCCGGCGCCGGCCTAGTCATCATCGAGGCGACGGGCGTCACGCCCGAGGGCCGCATCACCCCGGACGACGTCGGCCTGTGGAACGACGAACAGGCCCAGGCCTTCGCCGACATCCTTCGCGGCGTGCGGACCTATTGCGACACTCCGATCGGGATTCAGCTGGGCCATGCGGGACGCAAGGCCTCGACCGCCGCGCCGTGGAAGGGGGGCGGCCCTCTGGCGGCCGAGGACGGAGCCTGGACCACCTACGGCCCCTCGGCCCTGCCCTTCCGCGAGGATTGGCATACCCCGTTGGAGATGACCGAGGCCGACATGAACCATGTGGTCGCCGCCTTCGAGGCGGCGGCGCGCCGGGCGGACCAGGCAGGCTTCGACCTGGTCGAACTGCACGCCGCCCATGGCTATCTGCTGAGCGAATTCCTGTCACCCCTGTCGAACCGCCGCACCGACGCCTACGGCGGCTCGGCCGAGAACCGGGCGCGCTTTCCCCTGCGCGTCGCAAAGGCCTTGCGCGAGGCCTGGCCTCGGACCAAGGCCCTGGGCGCGCGCTTCAACGGTTCGGACTGGGTCGAGGGCGGCGTGGCGCTGGAGGAGGCCGTCGCCTTCGGCCAGGCGCTGCACGGCTTGGGTTACGACTATCTGCACCTGTCCTCGGGCGGCAACGTCCCCCGCGCCCCGATCCCCGGCGACCAGCCCGGCTATCAGGTCCGCTTCGCCGAGGCGGTCAAACAGGCGGCGCCCCAGGCCAGCGTCATGGCCGTGGGCATGATCTTCGATCCCCACCAGGCCGAGGCGATCGTCGCCTCAGGACAGGCCGATCTGATCGCGGTGGCCCGCGCCGTGCTCGACGATCCCAACTGGGCCCATCACGCCGCCGTCGCCCTGGGTCAGGACGAAGGTCTGCCGCCCCAGTACGAACGCGCCGGCAAGGCCCACTGGCCCGGATACGGCCGCTGAGGGCCGATCAGGTCTGGGGCAGCTGATAGGGATTGTTGACGCTGACGGGCGAGCCGGGCGCCAGCCCCAACTCTTCGAACGACCATTTCAGCTCGACGCCGCGGATCGAGGGCTTGTCGCACCTGTCTTCGTCGATCCGGCGCAGGGTGATGATCGCGTCCCCGCCCTTGATGCTGACGATGGGGATCAGATCCTCCTTGCGGGTGCAGCCGTTGGAGCTGACCCAGAAGACCGCCTGGTCCTTGGTGAAGGCCGCTGCATGGATCGGCTCCAGGGCGCCGGGCATGCCGACGGTCGAGACGGTCGGCCCGTCCAGACCGCCCGCACAGGCGGCCAAGCTCGCCGATGCGGCGGCGATCAAAGCCAAGCGTTTCATGATGGAGTCGTGCAACGGACGACCTCCCCTGCCTCAAAGCCTGAACCGGCCGAGAATGCGCCTGTTCGCTCCTTGAGGGAACAGCATAAAGACGAAGGGCCCCGGACGAATCCGAGGCCCTCAACTGAACACTTCAAAGGGACGACCAAGGGGCTCAAGTAGCCCGAAGGGCGATAGCCCCCTTGAAGAAAGCTTCGTAAGCTCCGCTTACGAAGCGTAGTATTCGACGACCAGGTTCGGTTCCATCTTGACGGCGTAGGGCACGTCCGACAGTTCCGGCACGCGGACGTAGCGGACGGCGAACGAACGGTCCGACAGTTCCAGATAGTCCGGCACGTCGCGTTCCGACGACTGCTGGGCTTCCAGCACCAGGGCCATGTTGCGCGACTTTTCCTTCACCGAGACGACGTCGTCGGGCTTCACGCGATAGGAGCCGATGTCGACCTTCTTGCCGTTGACCAGGACGTGGCCGTGGCTGACGAACTGGCGGGCGGCCCAGACGGTGGGCACGAACTTGGCGCGATAGACGATGGCGTCCAGGCGCGATTCCAGCAGGCCGATCAGGTTTTCCGAGGTGTTGCCCTTGCGGCGAGCAGCCTCGTCATAGGTCTTGGCGAACTGCTTCTCGGTGATGTTGCCGTAGTAGCCCTTCAGCTTCTGCTTGGCCTTCAGTTGCAGGCCGAAGTCAGAGACCTTGGACTTGCGGCGTTGGCCGTGCTGACCGGGACCGTAGGAACGCTTGTTGACCGGAGACTTGGCGCGACCCCACAGGTTTTCACCCATGGCGCGGTCGATCTTGTATTTGGCGCTGTGGCGCTTGGACATTCTATTCTCTTTTCGACGATGCGGCCCGGCGTCCCCTGAATTGGGGATGCGATCTCAACGGCGGTCCACGCATCTTCCGTCATGAATCCCGCCTGCGGCGAACCGAGGCGTGGAAGGCGGCGCTTATGGCCATGCAGGCTGTCGGAGTCAAGTCAGACAGGCCGTTAAGCACGATGGCGGGGAACCAAGCCGGGCCTCGCTTCTTTCCTGTTCCGACGCAGACCGCCGAGGAGAAGGGAGGATTGAAATGCGAACCGACGCCCCGCGCTTTCAGGCCGGCCTGTCCGACCGCGGGTTCGAGACGCTGAAGCGCCGACTGGTTGATCTGGTCGAGCCGCTCAGCGACCACCAGCTGCTGGATCTGGCCGACGGCATCCACGACCTGCTGCGCCAGCGCCGCACCGTGCGCCGCCATCACGCCGAGCGGATGAACGACCGGCTGCGCGACGGCCTGCCCATCTGACGAAAACACCCGCCGGAGGTCTCTCCGGCGGGTGTTCGTTCGGCTTGCCTAAGCCCGCCGTTATTGGGCGACCGCGGCGGCGTACAGTTCGTTGACCTTGTTCCAGTTCACCACCGTCCAGAACGACTTCAGATAGTCGGCGCGGCGGTTCTGGTACTTCAGATAATAGGCGTGCTCCCAGACGTCGGCGCCCAGGACGACCTCGCCCCGCTCCTCGACCACATCCATCAGCGGATTGTCCTGGTTCGGGGTGGAGGTGATCTTCAGCTTGCCGTTCTGCACGATCAGCCAGGCCCAGCCCGAGCCGAACTGGGCGGCGCCGGCGGCGTTGAAGTCTTCCTTGAACTTGTCCATGCCGCCCAGGTCGCGGTCGATGGCGGCGGCCAGCTCGGCCGAGGGTTCACCCGCCTGACCCGCCGGGGCCAGCAGTTCCCAGAACAGGCTGTGGTTCCAGTGACCGCCGCCGTTGTTGCGCACGGCCTTGGGCGCGGTCGAGATGCTGGTGAAGATCTCTTCCAGAGTCTTGTTCTGAAGCGAGGCGTCGGCGTCGACCGCCTTGTTCAGATTGTCGACATAGGTCTGATGGTGCTTGTCATGGTGGAAGGTCATCGTCTCCTTGTCGATGGCCGGCTCCAGCGCGTCATAGGCATAGGGCAGCGGGGGCAGGGTGAAGGCCATGGGGAGTTTCCTCTCGCGACAGATTTCCGATACGCCTCATCTAGGCGCCCGTTCGTGAAACCCAAGCGACGACGCCCGGATTCGTTCCGACTTATCGACCGGGAACGGTCAAGCTGGCAAGTTGGACTTCAGACAGTCGCGCACGGCCCGTTTCAGATCGCCCGACGCATTGGGCTCGTCCACCCCTTCCGCAGCGAGGACCGCCCGCACGGCGGCGTCCAGCCCGCCCGGCAGGGCCGCGATCACGCGCTTTTGCCCCTTCTCATGCAGGCAAAAGCCCACCTCGCGGCACAGGGCGGAAAACATCGGCTCATAGGGATCGGGGGCGTTCATGCCGTCCCCTTAACATCAGGGGATCAGACGGGACAGCCAGTGCGCCAGGTTCAGCGCAAACTGCTGATCGTCGTGCCCTTCAGTGTTGAGACCGAACCGAACCGGCGCGCGGTCCGGCTGGTCGGGAAAACGAATGATCTGGGCGGTCAACATCGCCGCCTCGCCCAGCACCACCACCCGCCCCCGTCCAAAGGAGAAGGCCAGACCCTGGGCGGGTAACGCCGGTCGCGTGTGCCCGCTGAATAGGGTTTCGGCCCGCTCGCCTCGGGCCAGGCCCTCCCGAACGGCTTGCAAGGCCTCTCTGTCGGTCGCCTCCAGAGCGTCCGCGCTCATCGCCATCAAGATGGTGGAGCCGGCGGGGCCCTCCAGCGACTGGCCCGTAAAGGTCTTCACGACGCGGACGCGCTCGGCTTCATTTCGCCCGGCGATGATGGGATGATCGCCCAGGGCCTGAGACGGAAAGGTCAGGTTGGCGGTCAGATCGTCGCCTATCCGCTGAAAGGCGTAGCCCTTGCCCATTTTGACGCCGAACCGCTCCGCCAGGGCCTCCGCCGCCGAACCGTGGGGCGCATGATCGGCGACCAGCAGCAGCGAGCCGCCCTGGCTGACCCAGTTGGCCGCCGCTTCGATTTCGCCGGGATCGAAGGCTGAAATGCGAGATCCGTCTTCGGGAGCGGCGGGATTGACGACCACCAGCACCGCGACGTCCCGCAGCGCGCCGGCCTCGTCCAGACGCCCGCGCCCCGCCTCCACCCGATAGCCGTCGGCGCGCAGCAGGGCGGCGAAACCCGCATAGCGTCCCTCGATCGTCTGAAGGCTGCCGTGCCCCTGATCAATGCGGATCAACGGCCCCGCCTCGGCATAGGCGGGAACGACGCCCTGGGGCCTCCAATCCAGATCGCCGGACTGCTCTTGCGCCGCCGACGCCCCGGCCGAAAGGCACAAGGCCAAGCCGGCAAACAGCGTCAGCCGAAGGCTCATGATTCTAGCCCCTCAACCGCGCGGCGTGGAAGGCGACGTGGTCGGCGATGAAGCTGGTCATGAAGAAGTAGGAGTGGTCATAGCCGGGCTGCAGCCGCAGGGTCAGGCCCTGGCCTGAGGCCTCGGCGGCCGCGCGCAGCAGTTCGGGCTTCAGCTGGTCGGTCAGGAAGCTGTCGGCGTCGCCCTGGTCCACCAATATGTCGTCATACGCGCCGCGCGCGGCGCCGGCCTCGATCAGCCTGGCGGCGTCGTGACGCGCCCATTCGGCCCGGTCCTCGCCCAGATAGGCGGTGAAGGCCTTTTCGCCCCAGGGGCAGCGCGTCGGCGAACAGATGGGGGCGAAGGCGGAGACCGAACGGAACAGGTCCGGATGGCGCAGCGCCAGGGTCAGGGCGCCGTGGCCGCCCATGGAATGGCCGCTGATCGACCGGACGCCGGTGGTCGGGAACTCCGCGTCGATCAGGGCGATCAGTTCGTCCGTGACATAGGTTTCCATGCGGAAATGCGGCGCCCAGGGGTCCTGGGTCGCATCGACGTAGAAGCCCGCCCCCTGGCCCAGGTCATAGGCCGGATCATCGGCGACGCCGTCTCCGCGCGGGCTGGTGTCGGGCGCGACGATGATGAGGCCGTGCTCGGCGGCGGCGCGGTAGGCTCCGGCCTTGGTGGTGAAATTATCCTCGGTGCAGGTCAGGCCCGACAGCCAGATCAGCACGGGGAACGGCCCCTCCCCGCCCGGAACGAAGACCGACAGGGTCATGGGCGTGCCCGTGGCCGCGCTGTCGTGTTTCAGATAGCGAAGGGTTCCGCCGTGGACGGCGTGGGTCTTGGTGGTTTGGAGGGTCATTCGGCCTTGGCCTTGCTCGCGATCTCTTCATCGCCCAAGCGGCCTTCGGCGATAATGAGATCGCGCAGGTAGTCTTCCAACGTCTGATCCCGCGATCTTGCGATCAAGCGCAGCCGACCAATCAGCCCGTCGTCCAGTTCGAACTCAAGATCCGCCATAGCTCAGCCGACCCGGTGCACGGCGCAGATCTTGTTGCCCGACGGATCGCGCAGATAGGCCAGATACAGTTTGCCGAACGTCCCCTGGCGCAGGCCGGGCGGGTCTTCGATCGCGGTTCCGCCGGCCTCCACGCCCGCGGCGTGGAAGGCGTCGACCGCCGCCGTGTCCTTGGCCGCAAAGCCGATGGTGCCGCCGTTGGCGTGGCAGGCCGGTTCGCCGTCGATCGGCTTGCCCACGGCGAAGGCGCCGTGGGCCGTGCGCCACCAGTAGCGGCCCTTCGGATCAGGCCCCTGAGCGGCGTCGACGCCCAGCGCGCCGAGCGCGGCGTCATAGAAGCGGCGCGAAGCCTCGATGTCGTTCGCGCCGACGGTGACGTGGGTGAACATGGGCTATTCCTTTTCCTCAACCCAGATGTTGTTTTCGAAATCTCGGAGAAACGCCGATCCAGCAGGGGCGTCTATCAGGTGCAGCCAACTATCATCCTTGTTCAAGACAGCACCCAAGGCCACACATTCTACAGTCGCCTGCTCTGCTTCGAGCGCCGAAAGGCCGGAGGTGGTAGCTCGAATACGCCAGCCGCTGTCGTGAAAGGCGCTGTCTGAAGTGTTGTCCGCATCCTCTCGATAGATGAACTCGATACGGCGCGCCCCATTCAAGACCGCCCCGTCGACCAGACATCTCTCCCAATATTCGCGTGGCCCGACCGTTTGCGCCCTGTCATCTGAGAAAATGAGGTCGATGACCGCTGGTCGCGGAATTTGGATGACCCTGCCTTTTTCAAAATTCGGCATATCGCGCGGATCGGCCTCCAACCGCGCTTCGAAGGCTTCATCCGATACGCTCGTGATCACGAACCAAAGACGCTCCGCGTCCCATTGGGCGCTTTCGGGAATCGACTTGACCGTCGCCTTAATGAAGTCACCGTCCTTAAGCGCAGCAACATCCAAAGGATTGGGCAGGAAAAACGTATAAGGCGCGGATGCAGCGATCGGCCTGGGATCTACGATCCGATAGTCCGCGCCCTCCCACATCAGAACACCACCACCGACCGGATGCTCTCTCCGGCGTGCATCAGGTCGAAAGCCTCGTTGATGCGCTCCAGCGGCAGGGTGTGGGTGATCATCGGGTCGATCTCGATTTTGCCGTCCATGTACCAGTCGACGATCTTGGGCGTATCGGTGCGGCCGCGCGCCCCGCCGAAGGCGGAGCCGCGCCAGACCCGGCCGGTGACCAGCTGGAACGGGCGGGTGGCGATCTCCTTGCCCGCCTCGGCCACGCCGATGATGATGCTCTCGCCCCAGCCGCGGTGGCAGGCCTCAAGCGCCTGGCGCATGACCACAGTGTTGCCGGTGCAGTCGAAGGTGTAGTCGGCGCCGCCGCCGGTCAGTTCGACCAGATGGGCGACCACGTCGGAGACCTCTTTCGGATTGACGAAATGGGTCATGCCGAAGCGGCGGCCCCACTCCGCCTTGTCGGGGTTGATGTCCACGCCCACGATCATGTCGGCGCCGACCATCTTCAGCCCCTGGATGACGTTCAGGCCGATGCCGCCCAGGCCGAAGACCACGGCGTTGGCGCCCGGCTCGACCTTGGCCGTATTGACCACGGCGCCCACGCCGGTGGTCACGCCGCAGCCGACGTAGCAGGCCTTGTCGAAGGGTGCGTCCTTGCGGATCTTCGCCACCGCGATCTCGGGCAGGACGGTGTAGTTGGAGAAGGTCGAACAGCCCATATAGTGGGCGATGGCCTGACCCTTGTAGCTGAAGCGGCTGGTGCCGTCGGGCATCAGACCCTTGCCCTGGGTGGCGCGGATCGAGGTGCAGAGATTGGTCTTGCGCGACAGGCACGACTTACACTGGCGGCACTCGGGCGTGTAGAGCGGGATCACGTGGTCGCCGACGGCGACCGAGGTCACGCCCGGCCCCACCTCGACCACCACGCCCGCGCCCTCATGTCCCAGGATCGAGGGGAAGATGCCCTCGGAGTCCAGGCCGTCCAGCGTATAGGCGTCGGTGTGGCAGATCCCCGTCGCCTTGATCTCGATCAGCACCTCGCCGGCGCGCGGCCCCTCCAGATCGACCTCGACGATCTCGAGCGGCTTCTTGGCTTCGAAGGCGACGGCGGCGCGGGTTTTCATGGCGGGGACTCCTCGGTTTGCGCCTGTGTGTCACGAGGGGCGTCGCCGACGCTAGCCCCGCGCCGAAAACGCCACTCAGAATTTTTTAGTGCACTTTCGTGCAGATTTTTGCGATTCGTTCGCAAGTATGCGCCACATTCGATGTCTATCGCGCAACCACGCCAAGATCGGACGCAGGCTGACCGTCGGCGTCGAACGCGCTAATCAGGGTCATGACCCATCGCAACCTCGTCGTCCTGACCGGCGCCGGCATATCGGCCGAGAGCGGCGTGCCCACGTTTCGGGCGTCAGACGGCCTGTGGTGCGGGCACAGGGTGGAAGAGGTGGCGACGCCGGAGGGATATGCGGCGAACCCCGCCCTGGTGCAGGACTTCTACAACCAGCGGCGGCGGCAGTTGGCGGAGGTCCGGCCCAATGCGGCCCATGTCGCCCTGGCGGAGCTGGCCGCGCGGTGGGAGGGGGATTTCCTGCTGGTGACGCAAAACGTCGATGATCTGCACGACCGGGCCCATGCCGAGATCCCGCCGGGGGCGGGGTTCGAGCTGATCCATATGCACGGCGAACTGCTGAAGGCGCGCTGCACCCGCTCGGGCGTGGTGATGGACTGGGCGGGGGACATGGCGGCGGACGAGCCTTCCCGGCACCATCCGCAAGGGCGGATGCGGCCCCATATCGTCTGGTTCGGGGAGATGCCGCTACAGATGGAGCGGATCGAGGCGGCGCTGGCGGCCTGCGACCTGTTCGTTTCGATCGGCACCTCGGGCGCCGTCTATCCGGCGGCGGGGTTCGTGCAGTTGGCCCGATACGCCGGGGCGCGGACCGTCGAGATCAATCTGGAGCCGACGCAAGGGGCGCGCCTGTTCGACGAGGGGGTCTATGGTCCTGCGACCGAGGCCGTGCCGGCCTTCTTCCGCGACCTGCAGACCTGAAAACGACGGCCGCATCGCTGCGGCCGTCGATCTCTGGATCAAGCCTGATCAGGCCAGAACGACGATGGTCACGCGCCGGTTCTGCGCCCGGCCCTCGGGGGTGTCGTTCGAGGCGACCGGTTCTTCCTGGCCGTAGGAGATGGTCGACATCCGGTTCAGGGCCACGCCCTGGCGGTTCAGGAAGCGACGCACGGCCTCGGCCCGCTGCTCGCCCAGCTGGTCGTTATGCTCGGGCGTGCCGGTGGAGTCGGTATAGCCCTGGATCTCCAGATAGACGTTGCGGTTCTCGCTTTGCAGACGCTGGGCGAACTGGGCCAGCCGCTGTTCCGCCTCGGGCGACAGGGCGGCGGCGTCGGTCGGGAACTTCACGGAATCGTCGGACAGGACGACCTGATAGAGGAACTTGCCTTCCGCCAGCTTGTGGGCGTCATTGGCCCGTTGCAGGGCCTGGCCCGCCGTGCCCTCGACCTGGGTCACCCGGTTGTCCACCACCTCGACCTGATCACGCACGAAACGATGGCTGGCGCAGCCGCTGGCCGCAAAGCCCATTGCGATGAGGGCGCCGCCGAGGACCGCCGTCCTGAGTTTCGATCTGCTCAAGTTCATGTCTCCTTCTTGCTGGGGGCGCCACGCCCAGTTCATGCGCCCGATGAAACTGCGGTAGGCGACAAGGCGGAGTAATGACGCGCTTTAGGCGGCAAAATGTCAGCTTAGCCGTTCGGTCTTCGACGAAACCCGCCATTTTCGATGAACAAGTGGAACCAGAAGGCGCGCCGTTACGTTGCGCCGCCAGCAGGCTTCGCCGTATGGCGGACAATCTGGACTATTGCTGATCTTAGACAGCGACCAGTTGTATTCGCGCCTTCGCCACCTTCCTGACGCGACTGAATGTTTTCAACAGACAGTCGTGATTTTTTACAGGGGTTCGTCGCGAATGACCATGCGAACGACGTCTCACATCGCATCACGGATCGGCGATTGAGCCCGGCAGCGATCCGGCGACGGGCCCTGGCGGTCGCGCCGGTGGTCTTCGGCCATGCGGCCCTGGTGCTGATGATGACGGCCGTGCGGCCCGAGCCGCCGGCCCGGCCGACGCCGGAGCCGGCGATCCTGGTCGAACTGGTCGCTCCGCCGCCACAGCCGCCGCCGCCCGCGCGCATCCCCGCGCCCGATCCTTCGCCGACGCCTGACGCCCCGGCTGCGGCGGCCGAGACGCCCGCCCCGGCCAAGCCCGCCCCCCGACGCGCCCCGCCCGCCATCGCGGCGGCGCGGCCGCGCAAGATCGTCGACCGGCTTCCGCCCGATATCGAACCCCTGCCCGCCGCCCCCGCCCCGCCGGGTCCGCCCCTGCCCCTGCTCGGCGCGGCGCAGCTGGCGGGCGCCGCGACGGTCGGCGCCGGTCCGGGCGGCGGGGGCGGGAGTGGAGTCGGCGGCGCGGGCGGGAACGGCGGGACGGGATCAGGCCCAGGCTCCGGCGGCGGGTCCTGCGACATGGTGCGCTGGGTCCAGGACGCCGTGCGCGACGACGCCGCCGTGCGCCGCGCCGTCATCGCCGCCAGCCGGGACATGAACGCGGCCGGTCGGGCCATGCTGGTCTGGAACGGCGACTGGCTGCAAAGCCGCAACCAGGCCGGCAAGGGTCTGGCCGGAGTGCGCCAGGCCATTGCGCTGGAGGTCGCCTTCGCCCCGGCCGAGTGCCGAAACCAGCGGATGACGGGCCTGGCCGTGCTGACCCTGGAGGACGGCGCAGACGGGGCCCGGATCGCCCTGGGCAAGGGCAGCTGGCGCTGGTCGGACCTGCTGGGGGTGGGGTAACGATTTTTCTTTCGTCATCCTCCGGCAAGCCTCGCCTTCGCGGCGCAGACCGGGAGATGACGAAAGAAGAACAGGTTAGCCGCGCGGTCCGAACAGGATGATCCCCGCCCCGACCAGACAGACCGCCGCGCCGATCATATCCCAGCGGTCGGGCGTCGTCTTTTCGACCATCGCCATCCAGACCAGAGAGGCGCAGATATAGACCCCTCCATAGGCGGCGAAGGCCCGGCCCGCCGCATCGCTGGGAACCAGGGTCAGCAGCCAGGCGAAGGCAATCAGACAGACCAGACCCGGCGCCAGCCACAGCGGCGAGCGATCCAGCTTCAGCCAGGCCCAGAAGGCGAAACAGCCGCCGATCTCCGCCAGCGCCGCGAGCGGGTAGATCAGCAACGCCTTCACTCGGGCGCGTCCGGCTTCTCAGCCTTCGCCGCCCGCTCGGCCGCCAGCTTGGCCAGGACCCGGCCCCGGCCCCGGGCCAGGGCGTGGATGGCGCCGCGCATGGTGGCGACCTCCTGTTCGGAGAAGGCGGCGCGGCCCAGCATGACGCGCAGGTTCTGGCTCATCGAGCGCTTCTTCTCGGGCGGATAGAAGAAGCCGCCGTTTTCCAGTTCCTCCTCCAGATGTTCGTACATGCCGATCAACAGGTCGTTCGACGCCGGCGGCTCAGCCTCGCGGAAGCGCGGCGGCGGGGCGTCCAGGATCAGGGTGCGCCACTCATAGGCGTTGATCGCCACCGCCTGGGCCAGGTTCAGCGAATGGTGCTTGGGGTCGATCGGAATGGTGACGATGCCGGCGCACAGGGCGATGTCGGTCGTCTCCAGACCGGCGCGCTCGCCGCCGAACAGCAGACCGGTCTTCAGGCCCGAGGCCGTGTCGTCATAGAGGACGCGGCCGGCCTCGCGCGGGGTGCGGACCGGCTGTCGCGTCTCGCGCGGGCGGGCGGTGGTGGCGAAGACGGTGTTCAGATCGGCGATGGCCTCGGCGACCGTGTCGAACACCCGCACCCCCTCCAACACCCAGTCGGCGCCCGAGGCCGTGGCCCAGGCCCGCTCCTGCGGCCAGCCGTCGCGGGGAGCGACCAGGCGCAGATCGACCAGGCCGAAGTTCGCCATCACCCGCGCCACGGCGCCGATGTTCTCGGCCATCTGAGGCTTGTCGAGGATGACGGCGGGGGGAGTCAGATCGGGCATTCGATGCACATACTCTTTCCGCTCATCCCGGCGAAAGCCGGGACCCAGTGCTTTCGCATCGCCAACGGCGCCTTAATGCGTCGGACGAAAGGTCGAGCGCCGCTTTCAAGATCGAAGCGCCCAAAGGTCTGGATCCCGGCTTTCGCCGGGATGAGCGGATAACCAGGTTCAGTCCTCGCCGACCAGGGCCAGCCAGGGATCGGCGGTTCCGGCCTCGACCTCGGCGACCTTGACGGCGGGCCAGCCGATGGAGGCGTCGGCCGAGGCGGTCCAGGCGGCGGCGATGAAGTCGCGCAGCTCGGCCGCGCCCGCCGCCAGCCGTTCGTTGACGAAGGCCGCGCCGCGCGGATCGCTGTCGCGGAAGGCCCCCGCCTTCTCCAGTCGATAGAAGGGGACGACCGTGCCGAGCGTCGTCGTCAGATAGGCGACGGTGCGCCCCTTGACGTCGAAGCCATTCAGATCGGCGGCGGGCATGGCGGCCTCGACAGCGTCCAGGCGGGCGACGCGGCTGGTGAAGGCGCCTTCGAACAGGGCGTGGGTCTGGCGCGAATTGGTGAAGCCTTCCGGGTTCGGAAAATCGCCCCAGCCGTTGTAGTGGATGCTCGTATGGTGCGGCTGGGAGCCGTCGCCGACATAGTGGCCCATCACCCCGATGTCGCGCAGGATCAGGGCCTCGCGGCGGATACGGTCGGCGCGGTACCAGGCCTGACGCTCCATATTGGTCTCGCGCTTTTCGGCGGCGTTCAGCACGCGCCAATAGGCGAAGTCGCGGCCCAGGTTCTGCCAGGCGTCCATCATGGCGTAGGGCAGATAGCCGGCGTCATCGACGTCCAGACCGGCCTGGGTCAGGGCGGCGTCATACTCTGACTTCAGACGCGGCAGGGCGTTCAGGCTCATGCCGCGCTGGTCGAAGACCCGCCCCTGGTCGTCCAGGTCGATGAAGTGGGCCGTATCCCGTTCGCGGTCGTGCGGCTGGCCCGCGCCCTTCCAGCGGTCGGGCTCGCGCGCCAGTTCGCCGACGTCGGCGACGGCGCCGGGGGTCTTCAGAAAGGCGGGCAGGTCGTCCGGCAGGGCCCGCATCGCCGCCACCCCGATCAGCCGGTGCCCCGTATTGCCCCAGGCGTCGACCTGGACGGCGGGGACGGCGACGGCGAGGACCGCCAGGGCGGCGATGGCGAGACGTTTCATACAGGTGATCCTTGCGCAGATCACGACCGTCTAACGCATCCTTGATCGGCTCTCCAGCCCGACGAGGTGGCGATCGTGGCGCGAACGCCTAGGTTAGGCGGGCTCCCCGCCTTCTTGTCCCCTTCAGGCTCCACAGTCGCGGGCGAGCGACGACGTGATTGCGTCGTCGTCGTCGATGACGGCTTTCGTGGACGCCAGATCGAAAGGACCACGCATGTTGCGCGCGCCCCGCCTCGCCCTTCTCGTCTCCGCCGCCGCCCTTCTGACGGCCGCAGGCGCCCAGGCCCAAACCGCCACGCCCTATCAACCCGCCGGCCAGACGACGCCGACCCAGGCGGCCCCGGCCGATCCGAACGATCCTTCGACCTTCACCGATGAAGAACTGCGCAAATACGACGCCGCCATCACCCGCGTCCGCGCCGTCAGCGACACCCTGAACGGCGCCCAGCCGACGCCGGAACAGCAGGCGGAAATGGCCGCTGCGGTCCAGGATTCTGGGCTTGAGGTCGTGCGCTTCAACGCCATTTCGCGCGCCGCTGCGGACAATCCGGTGATCGACGCCCGGATCAGGGCCATGAAGGCGCCGCCGCCCGTCCCCGGCTCCGTCGCCGCCGGCGTCAGCGAGGCCGAACTGACCCAGTTCGTCCAGGCCATGGAGAAGATTCGCGCCGTGACCGCCACTGTGCAGAACGGCCAGGCCACGCCGGAACAGAGCGCCCAGCTGACCGCCGCCGTCCAGGGCTCGGGCCTGGCCGTGGATCGCTTCAACGCCATCGCCGCCGCCGTGTCCCAGGACCCGGGTCTTCGCGCCCGGGCCGAACTGATCGGCGCCCGCTATCAGGTCGCTCAATAGGGCTCAGGATGCGACGGGTTCGTCCTCGGCCGCCGGGACGGACGGACCCGCCTCCTCCTCGTTCAGCAGCCGGCCCTCGCGGCGCGGCTTGATATAGGGGGCCGGCTGCGGCGTCGGCATGTTTCCGCGCATCAGCTGGCGGCCCGCCGTAATGCCGCCGGTCAGTTGCAGGTCCAGCCGTGCTTCGTCGCGGCGGCGGACATCGCCGATGGTCTCGGCCGCCTCATGCTCGTCCATACCCAGTTCGACCAGGGCGCGTTCGCCGAACTTCAGGGCGGATTCGAAGGTCTCGCGGATCTGATAGTCCACTCCGGCCTGGATCAGCCGCATCGAATGGCCCCGGTCGAAGGCGCGGGCCATGATCTTGGTCGTCGGAAACTCGGACTTGACCAGTTCGACGATGCGGTCGGCGACCTCGGGCTTGTCCACGCAGACCAGGACGATCTCGGCCTCATCGGCGCCGGACGCCCGCAGCGTATGCAGCTGGGCGCCGTCGCCGTAATAGACCTTGAAGCCGAACTGGGAGGCGGCCTGGATCATCTCGACGTCGTTCTCGATGATCGAGACGTCCACGTCGCGGGCCAGAAGGGGCTGGGACACGACCTGGGCGAAACGGCCGAAGCCGATGATCAGCACCTGCCCGCGCAGATCCTTGGCGAATTCCACGCCGTCCGCATCTTCGGCCGACAAGGTCGGCTTGGGCAGGAGACGCTGGGTCAGCAGACTGGTCAGCGGCGTCAGGGCCATAGACAGGATGACGATGGCCGACATCATGGCCCCGACCTGGGCGTCGAACAAACCGGCCGTCACCGCCGCGCCATATAGGACGAAGGCGAACTCGCCGCCCTGGGCGAACAGGGCCGCGCGTTCCACCGCCTCATGGTGCGAAGCCTTGAACAGGCGGGCGACGGCATAGATGCCCAGAGCCTTCACCGCCATGAAGGCGACCACGCCGCCGACGACCAGACGCCAGTCGGCGACCACCACCGACAGGTCCAGCGACATGCCGACGCTGAGGAAGAACAGGCCCAGCAGAATGGCCCGGAACGGCTCCACATCCGCTTCCAGCTGATGGCGGAAGCTGGATTCCGACAGCAGGACCCCCGCCAGGAAGGCGCCCATGGCCATCGACAGACCGCCCAGGGACATGGCCCAGGCGGCGCCGACGACGACCAGCAGGGCCGCAGCCGTCATCACCTCGCGCCCGCCGTAGCGCGCCAGAAGACGGAAGATCGGATTGACCAGATATTTGCCGGCCAGCAGCACCCCGCCGACCGCCGCCACCGCAAAGCCGACGGTCTGCCACAGGGGCGGCGCCTGTTCGTTCGCCACGCCCAGGACCGAGGCCAGGACGGCGACGACGGCCAGAAGCGGCACGATGGCGAGGTCTTCGAGCAGCAGGATGGAGACCGCGCGCTGGCCTGGTCCGCCCGCGATCGCGCCGCGCTCTTCCAGCATCTGCATGATGATGGCGGTGGAGGACAGGACGAACCCCATGGCCCCGACGAAGGCGACGGGGGCGGAGAAGCCCGCCAGCATGGCAGTCAGAGTCAGAATGAAGCCGCAGAACAGCACCTGGGCCGCGCCCAGGCCGAATATCTCTTTCCGCAGCCCCCAAAGACGTTTGGGCCGCATCTCCAGGCCGATGATGAACAGGAAGATGACCACGCCGAACTCGGCGACGTGGAGAATGGTCTCGGGCTCGCGGAACAGCTTCAGGCCGAACGGACCGATGGCCAGGCCCGCCGCCAGATAGCCCAGCACCGAGCCCAGGCCGACCCGTTTGAACACGGGCACGGCGATCACCCCCGCCGCCAGCAGCGCCGCCGCCGCCCCCAAATCCAATCCCGACGCCGGCTCGGCCATGCTGCACCCCTGAAGCTAGGCTCCCATTGTGGGGAGGCTCGGCGCAGATTGCGAGAGGACGCGAAAGACACGCTGGAAGAGGATCGTGCGGCGAGCGGCGTCCGCGGCCACAGTTTCGCCTCAGACCAACCCGCGACTGACATCAAGGAGAACAACCGGAGGAAGCCATGTCACGCATCATCAGGATGGCGGCGCTGTCCGTTCTGAGCCTGTCCTTCGCCACACCGCCGGTCGCCGTGCCGAGCGTCGCCCTGGCCAAGCCGCTGGATGGCGAACCGACGCCGGCGGCGTGCCGACCGCTGGGGTTTGAGCTGCAAGCAGAACCAGACATGGAGGACGTCGTCGTCACGGCGTCGCGTGTTCAGGGCCGGACCCAAATGAATGCACCGCCCGCGCCGCCCGCGCCCCCTCCTCCGCCGCCTCCCCCACCGCCGCCGCCTCCCCCACCGCCGCCGCCTCCCCCCGCGATGGCGGGGAACGTGGTCGTCACCGGATATCGTGTCTCGCCGATCACGCCTGCGCCCACGCCCGCGCGGGCCGACACCGAACGCTATCCCGACGCGACGCCGAATCCGGTGAAGCGGACCAGCGATCAGCCGGTCTCGACCTTCTCCATCGACGTGGACACGGCGTCCTATTCGAACGTGAAGCGCTTCATCGACGAGGGTCGCGCGCCGCCCAAGGACGCGGTGCGGGTCGAGGAGCTGATCAACGCCTTCGACTATGACTACGCCCGGCCGACCAGCCGGAGCCGGCCGTTCGCGATCACCACGGCGGTCGCCGCCTCGCCCTGGGCGGAGGGGCGTCAGATCGTGCATGTCGGCCTGCAAGGCTATGAGCTGCCGGCGGGCGAGCAGCGGCCGCTGAACCTGACCTTCCTGGTTGACGTCTCCGGTTCGATGAACAGCCCCGACAAGCTGGACCTGGCCAAGAAGGCGATGAACCTGGCCATCGACCGACTGCGGCCGCAGGACACTCTGGCCGTCACCTATTACGCGGAAGGCGCCGGCACGACCCTGCAGCCCACCAAGGGCGACGAAAAGCTGAAGATGCGCTGTGCGGTCGCCAGCCTGAAGGCCTCGGGCGGCACGGCGGGGGCGACGGGCATGACCAACGCCTATGATCAGGCCCAGGCGAACTTCGCCCGTGACAAGGTCAACCGCATCCTGATGTTCACCGACGGCGACTTCAACGTGGGCGTCACCGACGACAAGCGGCTGGAGGACTATGTCGCCAACAAGCGCCAGACGGGAATCTATCTGTCGGTCTACGGCTTCGGGCGGGGCAACTATCAGGACGCGCGGATGCAGGCCATCGCCCAGGCGGGCAACGGCGTCGCGGCCTATGTCGACAGTCTGCGCGAGGCCCGGCGTCTGTTCGGGCCCGCCTTCGACAAGGGCGCCTTCCCCATCGCCGACGACGTCAAGATTCAGGTCGAGTTCAACCCCGCCCGCGTCGCCGAATGGCGGCTGATCGGATATGAAACCCGGCTGCTGAACGAGGAAGACTTCGCCAACGACCGGATCGACGCGGGCGAGGTCGGCTCCGGCGCCAGCGTCACCGCCCTCTATGAAATCACACCCGTCGGCGGCGCGACCCAGGTCCCTGAGCGGCGCTATCCCGACAATCGGATCGGGATCGGCGGCGGCGATCCGAACGGCGAGATCGGCTTCATCCAGATCCGCTACAAACAGCCGGGCCAGAGCCGGTCCGAACTGATCCAGCAGCCCCTGACCAACCGGGCGACCGGCCCCGTCGGCGCCCAGGCGCCGGAGTCGACGCGCTGGGCCATGGCCGTCGCGGCCTTCGGTCAGAAACTGAGGGACGATCCCTGGATGGCGGCCGACTACGGCTGGGATCAGATCGTCGAACAGGCCCAGGGCGCGCGGGGCGACGACCCCTACGGCGACCGGGCCGAGTTCGTGCAGCTGGTCCGTGCGGCGAAAGACCTGCCCCCTGCACGGACGCCGTAAGGCCGGAACCGCCGCCCTCGCGACGGGTTTTCAGCGCGACAGTCAGACAAGGAAGACCCGCGATGAAGATCCGCGACGTGATGACCCGCGACGTCCATCTGGCGCGCCCCGGCGATACGATCCAGGCGGTGGCCGAACGGATGGCCCGCGGCGACTTCGGCTTCATACCGGTCGCCGACGGGGACCGTCTGATCGGCGCCGTGACCGACCGCGATCTGGTGGTGCGCGCCTTAGCCGCCGGGGCCGCCCCCACCGCCCCGATCGTCGAATACATCACCCGCGACCCGCACACCGTGCTGGACACCGATGATCTGAAGTCTGTGCTGGACCTGATGGCCTCGCGTCAGATCCGGCGCGCCCCGGTGGTGGACAAGCACGGCCGCATCGTCGGCGTGATCTCCCTGGGCGACCTATCGACGCGGGTGAAGGAGCGGTACGCCGGCGAGGCCCTGGAGAGCATTTCGCGTTAACGCTGTCCGCTCACGCGACGCTAAGGCGAACCGTTCATCCTTACCCGGCTGAAACGGCCGGAGGACAGCCATGGCGCGCGCGCAGTTCCAGAAGGGGCAGAGGGTCTGGGTCGAATGCGTCGGCGCCTGGGCCACGGTCGAAAAGGTCCAGCCGGTCTGGGCCAAGGGGTTCGAAGAGCCCGTCCGCGTCACCTATGACGTCGGCCTGGGGCGGGAGTTCGCCGCCTCCGAACTGATGACTGCGGCCGAGGACGCCGCGAGCCGCGACCTGGGCGTCTGGCGCGTGCTGCGCGCCCGCAACAAGTGGCAGGCCGAGGAAGACTGTCTGCACCACCCTCAGCCCGGCACCTATCCCGTGGTCGTCACCGACACCGCCGACTGGGGCGGCTGGCGCGTGCCCGGCGCCGAATACGACCGCGATCCGCAACGGATCGAGTTTCAGGCGCGCCTGATCACGGCGGCGCCCCAGCTGATGCGGCTGGCCGAAAGCCTGATCGCCCTGGCGGCGGAAGCGCCCGAAGACGCCCCGCCCGCCGTGCTGGACCTGGCGCGACAGGCCCGCAGCGCCCTTCATCCGGTCGTGACCGTGGCGCAGGAGGCGCAGACGTCGCCGCAATCCCCAGCCGTCGCCGCCTGACGGGTCAGAAACCGTTAACCAAGTCTCGACAGGAATCCGCGACGCAGCCTAGATTCGCCTGATCAGCGGCATTTTGGCGGGAGAGCGACTTGCGGGGCATGGAGCGGCGGCAGCAAGGACGGGGACGGCGCGCCTCCGACCACGCCCCCGTCGGCGCCCCGGCCTGGATCCGCATCGGCGTCCTGGTCCTGGCCCTGGGCGCGACCGGCTGTGTGCTGGTGATGTCGCGCCATCTGAGCCAGCCCGGCCGCGAGGCCCATCGCCTGCGTGACGAAAACCTGGCCTTGAACGCCCAACTGGCCGCCAGCCGGATCGCCGTCCAGATCCAGGCCGCCCAGACCGGCTTCGACGCCGCCGCCCCCGTCCTGGGACAGGACGCCGCCCCTCTCGCTGCGGTCGAGGCGGCGCGACGCGCGGCGCCCGATGTCAGCTTTTCCGTCATCGACGCCACAGGCGCCCTGGTGGCGGCGCAAGGGCCGCGCAAGCCCGGCGCCCTGACCCTGGCCGGACCCCAGGCGGGCGGGCGGCGGCTGGAGGCCCATGTGGCCCAGGACCTGCCGGCTGCGCCCCCCTATCGGATCGTCTCGGCCGCCGGCCGTGTCCTGGCCTCGTCCCAGCCGGGCGAGGCGGGGCAATCGGCTGAAGCCCTGATCGGGGTGGAGCCCAAGGACCTGCCGTCCCTGACCGCGCCCCGCGCCGCACCGGAGGGCGGGGCGGTCGCGGCCGCGCCGATCGCGCCGGGCGGCCCCTATGTGACGGTGCTGGATCCCAAGGCCGAGGGCGGCGGGCTGATGGACGAAGCCTGGGTGCTGATCGCCCCCGTGCTGCTGGGTCTGGGCGTGCTGATCCTCTATCTGATCCAGGGCCTGCGACGCGCCAGGGCCAGCCGGGAATGGGCCTCGTCCGAGCGGCGGTTCCGGGTCGCGGTCGAGGCGGCTCGGTGCGGCGTCTGGGAATGGGACCTGGCGGGCGAGGAAGTCACCCTGTCCGACTATATGGCGACCCTGCTCGGCTTCGAACGCGGCGGGGTCGTGCGGGCCGAGGACGTCATGGCCCGCATCCATCCCCGTTTCCGCGACGAAGTCCGCCACGCCCTCGATCAGGCGGCAGCCTACGGCGCCTTCGAAGTCACCTTTCCCGTGGCGGCCGAGGACGGGCGCACCCGCTGGATCGACGCGCGGGGCCAGGCCCGCGGCGCGCGCGGCGAGGTCGGCTTTTCCGCCATATTGGGCGTGGCCCTGGACATCACCGAGGCCCGCCGCGCCAAGGCGGCCGCCCAGGCCGCCGAAAGCCGCCTGCGCGACGGGGTCGAGAGCATTTCCGACGCCTTCGTCCTGTTCGACCGCCACGGCCGCCTGATCCTGTGGAACCAGGGCTTCGAGGACGCCTTCGCCTTCACCCCCGGCGTGGTCCGGCGCGGTGCGCTGAAGGACGAGCTGAACCGGATCGCCGCCCTGGCGATCAAGGCCGAACACGCCCCCTCCGACGGGCGGGCGGGCCTGCGCGAGGTCGAACTGCACGACGGCCGCTGGCTGCAGCTGGCCGAACGCTTCACCTCAGAAGGCGGCTCGGTCGTCACCGCCGCCGACATCACCGCCATCAAGCGCGAAGAGGCCGAACGCCGCCGCGCCGTCGAAGACCTGAGCCGCACCGTCGCCCAGCTGGAATCCAGCCAGCAAATGCTGTCCCAGCTGGCGCGCCAATATGAGATCGCCATGACCCGGGCCGAGGCCGCCAACCAGGCCAAGTCCGAATTCCTGGCCAATATGAGCCATGAGCTGCGCACGCCGCTGAACGCCATCAACGGCTTTTCGGAGATCATGGCCGCCGAGCTGTTCGGTCCCATCGGCGATAAATACAAGGGTTACGCCGCCGACATACTGAAGTCGGGCCAGCATCTGCTCAGCCTGATCAACGACATCCTGGACATGGCCAAGATCGAGGCCGGCAAGATGACCCTGCACTATGAGCCGGTGTCGCTGAAGGGGGTGTGCGAGGACGCGGTTCGGCTGATGCGCGGCAAGGTTCAGGAGGCGGACCTGACCCTGAGCGTCGTGGGCGAGGATTTGCCCGACATCGAGGCGGATCAGCGCGGACTGAAACAGGTGATGCTGAACCTGATCTCCAACGCCGTGAAATTCACCCCCGCCGGCGGACGGATCACCCTGACCCTGGCGGCGACGCAAGGCGAAGACGGTCAGGCGCGGGTCAAGGTCTCCTGCGCCGACACCGGCATCGGCATCGCCCCCGAAGACCTGGCCCGCCTGGCCCGGCCGTTCGAACAGGTGGAAGGCCAGCACTCCAAGACCACCCAGGGCACCGGCCTGGGCCTGGCCCTGACCAAGTCCCTGATCGAAATGCATGGCGGCCGCCTGATGCTGGAAAGCGAACCGGGCGTCGGAACAGTGGTCAGCTTCGACCTGCCGGTGAAACGGCCCGAGGGCACGGTGACGCCGATGAAACAGGCGTTCGCGGCGTAGGGCTCAAGGACGGTCAGCCTTCGCCCTTGCTTCACGCGCGGCTTGAAGGCATGAGGGAGGCCTCACCTTGGACCTGCCCCTAAAACTAGGAGGCGGGTGGCTATCCTGACCGCCGATCCGTCAGGAAACCGACCCGAGCCTTGGGTCATCCCCACTGAAATCTCAATGACAATAGTTGCGTCCGTGCGCCAGCAATGGCTCGCCAACCCACGCCGTGATCTGCTGGCGGGGACCGTCGTCGCCCTGGCTCTGATCCCCGAGGCCATCGCCTTTTCGATCATCGCCGGGGTCGATCCGGCGGTCGGACTGTACGCCAGCTTCGTGATCGCGGTGACCATCGCCTTCGTCGGCGGTCGCCCGGCCATGATCTCGGCGGCGACCGGCGCCATGGCACTCCTGATGGTCGGGCTCGTGCGCGATCACGGGCTTGAATATCTGTTCGCGGCGTCGCTGCTGACCGGCGTGTTTCAGATCCTCATCGGCCTGATGAAGCTGGGCCGCTACATAAGGTTCGTCTCGCGCAGCGTGATGACCGGCTTCGTCAACGCCCTGGCGATCCTGATCTTCCTGGCCCAGATGCCTGAGCTGATCGGCGCCGACTGGCAGACCTTCGCCCTCGTCGGCGCGGCCCTGGCGATCATCTACGGCTTGCCCAGGATCACAAGGGCGGTCCCGTCTCCGCTGGTCGCCATCGTCGCCGTCAGCGCCTTCGTGATCCTGACGGGGCTCGATGTCCGCACTGTCGGCGACATGGGCCAGATGCCCTCGGCCCTGCCGATGTTCCATATTCCAAACGTGCCGCTGACCTGGGAGACGCTGACCGTCATCGGTCCGGCGGCGGCGACCCTGGCCTTTGTGGGCCTGTTGGAAAGCCTGCTGACCGCCAATCTGTTGGACGACATCACCGACACGCCGTCGGACAAGGACCGAGAGACGCGCGGACAGGGCATGGCCAATATCGCCTCGTCCCTGTTCGGCGGCATGGCGGGCTGCGCCATGATCGGCCAGTCGATCATCAATGTGACCAGCGGAGCCCGCGGCCGCCTGTCCACCCTGTGGGCCGGCCTGTTCCTGCTGTTTCTGATCCTGGTGCTTCAGGACTGGGTCGCCCAAATCCCCATGGCGGCCCTGGTGGCGGTGATGATCATGGTCTCGATCGGCGCCTTCGACTGGGGTTCAGTGTTGAAACTGCGCTCCACGCCGTTTCAGTCGTCTGTGGTGATGATCGCCACGACAGCGACGGTGGTCGTCACCCACGACCTGTCGAAGGGGGTGGTCCTGGGCGTGATCCTGTCCGCCGTCTTCTTCATGCGCAAGATCGGCAAGACCGTTCGCGTGGAGGAGATCGAGACGTCGCGAGAGGGCGTGTTGCGATACCGGGTGACCGGCAATCTCTTTTTCGCCTCGGCCGACGTGTTCGCCGCCGCCTTCGAACATCACGGCCGACCGACCCGCGTCGAGATCGACATGACCGACGCCCATCTCTGGGATCTGACCGGCGTGGCCGCCGTGGACAAGGTCGTGTTCCGCTATCGCCGTCAGGGGGCGCAGGTCGACCTCATCGGAATGAATGAGGCCGGGCGAACCCTGATCGACAAGCTGGGCCGGCATGACAAGAGCCACCTGCCCGTCGGCGCCGCCCACTGAGCCTCTTCTCTCCGTCGGCGGGCCATCGGTCGGTCCGCCCCGCCCCTTAAACCAGCTCTACCCCCATCGCCGTCGCCTCGCCGCCGCCGATGCACAGGGCGGCCATGCCCCGGGTCTTGCCGCGGGCCTTCAGGGCCGACAGCAGGGTGGTCAGGACGCGGGCGCCGGATGCGCCCAGCGGATGGCCCAGGGCGCAGGCGCCGCCGTTGACGTTGATCTTGTCGTGGGGGACGCCCAGCTCCTGCATGGCGATCATCGGCACGATGGCGAAGGCCTCGTTGACCTCCCACAGATCGACGTCCTCAGGCGTCCAGCCGGCCTTCTTCAGCGCCTTTTGCAGGGCGAAGACCGGGGCGGTGGTGAACAGGCTGGGCTCATGGGCGTGGGCGGCCTGGGCCACGACGCGGGCGATGGGGGTCAGACCCAGGGCCTGGGCCGTGGATTGGCGCATCATCACCAGGGCGGCCGCGCCGTCCGAGATGGAGGCGGCCGAGGCGGCGGTGATGGTCCCGTCCTTGCCGAAGGCGGGCTTCAGATTGGGGATCTTGGACGGGTCGGACTTGGTCGGCTGTTCGTCGCGGTCCACGACCACCACCCCCTTGCGCGTCTTGACCTCCACCGGGGTGATCTCGGCGTCGAAGTCGCCGTTGTCCTGGGCGCGCTTGGCCCGGCCGGCGCTTTCCACCGCATAGGCGTCCTGCTGTTCGCGGGTGAACTGATAGGCCTTGGCCGTGTCCTCGGCGAACTGGCCCATCAGCTTGCCGGGCTCATAGGCGTCTTCCAGACCGTCCAGATACATGCTGTCGGAGATGACGTCATGGCCGATGCGGGCGCCGCCGCGGTGCTTGTGCATCAGATAGGGGGCGTTGGTCATGGACTCCATGCCGCCCGCCACGATCACCTCGGCCGAGCCGGCCAGCAGGGCGTCATGGGCCATCATGGCCGCCTGCATGCCCGAGCCGCACATCTTGTTGATCGTGGTCGCCTCGGCCGAGATCGGCAGGCCCGCGCCGAGACCCGCCTGACGCGCCGGCGCCTGGCCCAGGCCGGCGGGCAGGACGCAGCCCATGATGATCTGTTCGACCTTGTCCGGCGCCAGGCCCGCCCGCTCCAGCGCCGCCTTCACCGCCGCCGCGCCCAGGTCGGTGGACTTGGCGTCCGACAGCACGCCCTGGAATCCGCCCATCGGGGTTCTGGCGTAGGAGACGATGACGACGGGATCTTGGGCGGGATCGGGGGACATGGCGGGCTTCCTCTTGATTTGGCGCCTGAGATAGCGATCCGACCGCCCGTTGTGAACCGGGATGCGAACCGGGTCGGGCGCGGCTCAGGCGAAATGGAGCCGCCGGTAACGGCCCCGGAAGTAGAGCAGGGGATCGCGGCGCGGCTCGAACCGGGCGCGCGTGACCCGGCCGATGAAGACCAGATGATCCCCCGCCTCCACCACCTGATGGGTGGCGCATTCGAAACTGGCCAGGGAGCCGGACAGTATGGGGGCGCCGGTGTCCCAGCTCTCCCAGGCGACGCCGTCGAACCGTTCGGCCGACGACCGGGCGAAAACGCCCGACATCGGCTGCTGGCCGATGTGCAGGACGTTGATGGCGAAATGCTCGGCCCGCCGGAACCGCTCCAGGTTCGACGAACTGCGCGCCAGGCAGAACAGGATCAGGGGCGGGTCCAGCGACACCGAGGAGAAGGAGTTGGCGGTCAGCCCCACCGGCTGGCCCTGTTCATCCAGGGTGGTGACCACCGTGACCCCGGTGGCGAAACAGCCCAGGGCGTCGCGCAGGGTCCGGGCGTCCGACCCGGCCTGATAATGCAGGGCCTGGCGCGGCGCATGGCGTTCCAGAAAGCCCAGCAGCGCCGCCTCGGTCGCCTCGCCCGCCGGTTCGGCTTCCAGATCGAGCCGCGGCAGGTCTGCGGGCGTCGCCGCATCCGGCGCCGCCCCGACGACGATCAGACAGCTGACCAGGGCCGGACCGGTCACGACCAGGGCCGGATGGACCGCCGCCAGGGTCTGGGCCGAACACAGTACGGCGGGTCGGGACGACAGTTCGGTCAAAAGGGCGCGCAGGGCGACCGCCGCCCCCTCCCCGTCCGCCTCGTCCAGCGGGGCCAGCAACACGTGACGCCCGGCCTCCACCAGGGCCCGCACCCACCGTCGCCCGTCCGCCGACAGCCGCTCGGGCGAACCGATCAGCAGGACGACCGGGTCCTCGGGATCGCCCAAACCTTGGACGTCCAGACCTTGGGCATCCAGACCTTGGACGTCCATGCCTCCGATCCGGGGCGGCGATTCAGTCATGAGGCTAGGCGGTCCAATCGGAAACGAAAGGCGTCTTTTAGGGGAAGTCCGCCCTCGGACGCCACGATTTACGACGCCGTCCCCGATTCGGATCATCCGGCATCCAGCGAGACCGTGGCGAAGGCGAACAGCCGGTCGACGGCCTGGCGGCGGGTGTTCGACGGCGCCGCTTCCGGTTCGGTCGGGCAGACGCAGCAGTCGGGCGGCGCTGATCTCCTTTTCAGTAGACGTCCCGGCGATAGCGGCCGTCTTCCAGCAGGGTCAGCAGGGCCTCCGCGCCCAGCGCCGCCTCCAGGGCTGCATGGACCCCCTGGGACATCCCCTCCAGACTGCCGCAGACATAGAGGGCCGCGCCCCGGTCCACCCAGGCGCGGACGTCCGACGCCGCCGCCGCGACCAGATCCTGCACATAGCGGCCGTCGCCCGGATCGCGCGAGAAACACCGGTCCAGCCGGGTCAGAACGCCGGACGCCAGCCAGGCCTGAAGCTCGGCGGCGAAGAAGGCGTCGTGCGCCTGGGTCCGCTCGCCGAACATCAGCCAGGCGCCGCTCCCCTGGCCCCCGTCTTGGGCCGCGCGGGCCTTCAGATGGGCCCTCAGCCCCGCGATCCCCGTGCCGTTGCCGATCAGGATCATCGGCGTCTGATCCTCCGGGCCGTGGAAGCTGCGGTTGGTCCGCACCCGCATGTCGATGGTTGCGCCCAGAGCCAGGTCCTGGGTCAGCCGCCCCGAGGCCAGGCCGGGCGTCCCGTCCGGCCGGCGCATCAGCCGCACCACCAGTTCGACCCGTCCGTCCGCCTGAATGGAGGCGATCGAATATTCGCGCGCGCCCGGCGTCACGCCGTCGCGTTCGGGCAGCCCCACCTCGGCGATGTCCCCGGCGGACCAGGGCGGCGCCGTCCCGACCGGCTCCAAGACCAGATGATAGGCTTCGCCGCCCGGACTGCCGGGATTGATCAGGGTCCGCTGCGTCAGCCGCCAGGGCTCATAGGCGGGCGGGGTCCAGTCGGGGGCCGTGGCCCGACCGGTGATCTGGTTCAACTGATGCTGCCAGTGGCGCACGGCGCCCGCGTCCCCGGCGTCCACCTCCACCAGATCGAACAGGGGCTCGGCGCCCGAGCGCCTCAGCCAGCCGTCCACCGCATGGCCGAAGCCGCAGAACTGATCATAGCTGCGGTCGCCCAGGGCCATCAGGCCGAACCGAAGCCCGCCCAGGTCGGCCGGCGCCCCCATGGCCTTTCGCACCAGCCGCGCGGCGCTGTCGGGCGGATCGCCTTCACCCGTCGTCGAGACGATCAGCAGGGCCCGGCCCGCCGCCTTCAGCGTCGCCAGGTCCAGGTCCGCAAACGACAGGACCCGCGCCCCCAAGCCGCCGTCCTGCAAGGCTCGGGCGGTCATCCAGGCCAGTTCCTCGGCCAGTCCCGTCTGGCTGGCGAAGGCCACAAGCACCGTCTCCTCCCCGTCTCCGGCCAGGGCCTCGGAGCGGGCGCGCGCCGCCGCCTTCGCCCGGCGCTCGCGCCAGACGATCAGGCCGATCAGGACCAGCCAGAGGCCGACGGCCGCCAGGGCCAGAAGCCAGCGGGACGGATCGTTCGTCACCCCGGCGCCGCCTCCGCCCCATCCTCCATCATGGCCTTGAAGGCCGGGCTCATCCGCTCGACCAGGCCGCGCGGCGTGCGTTCGACGAACAGGGCGGCCAAACCGACCGCTTCGGCGTACTCCGGCCCCTCGAACGGCCCCATGACCGTGAGGGCGCTGGCGTAGGCGTCGGCCTTCATGGCCGAGGCGTGCAGCACGGTGACCGAGGCCAGATTGTTGCTGACCGGCCGCCCCGTCGATCCGTCGATCGTATGGGGATAGAGCCGCCCCTCATGGCGGAAGGCGCGGCGATAGTCGCCGCTGGTCGCCATGGCCAGGTCGAACAGGGCCGCCACCGTGCGGGGCGAGGCGTCGCCCTCCGCCCGCTCGATCTCCACCCACCAGGGCTGGGCGTCAGGCTTGACCCCGCGCCCCTTCAGCTCTCCGCCGATCTCGACCAGGTGCGAGGTCGCGCCCAGGGCCGTCAGGGCGTCCGACACCCGGTCCACCGCATGGCCCTTGGCGATGCCGGACAGGTCCAGCTTCATCCCGCCCGGCTGCATCAGGCCGCGCGCCTCGCGGTTCATCCGCAGCCGTCCCCAGCCGCTGACCTTCAGGGCCGCCTCGACCTCTTCGTCGCTGGGCAGGGGCAGAAGGGCGCCGCGCGGTCCCGGCGGGCCGAAACCCCACAGATCGACCAGGGCGCCCAGGGTCGGATCGACCGCCCCATTGGTCTCGTCGCCCAGGTCCATGGCCGCATCGACCAGGTCCCAGAACGGCTGGGACACCGCCCACATGCCGGGCGGGGCGGCGTTGAACCGGCTGATCTCGCTGGACGGCTCCCACGGGCTGAACAGGGCCACGACCGTCGCCAGCTCCCGCTCGATCGCCTCGCGCAGGGCCGCCTCGGTCAGGCCGCGCGGCCCGATGGCGCGCACGCTCCAGGTCGTGCCCATGGTCCGGCCGTCCAGCGCCTGGATCTCGTCGCTGGGCGGCCGGGGCGGCGGCCCCTCGACCGGCGGGATCAGGACGCGGTTGTCGACCCGGTCCGCAAGCGGAACCGGGTCTCCCAGGGTGAGGACGGGCGGGGCGGCGCGCGAACCGCGCGAAAAGGGCGTGTCGGACATGCCCAGGGTCTAGGGCAGGACTTCCATCACCGCCACATAGTTGGCGTTCGATCCCAGGGTTTCTCCCTGGGCCGGGGTGCGGACCGAGGCGTTCAGCCAGTACAGGCCGGCCTCGGGCCAGGTGACGGTGAAGACGCCGTCGGCGCCGGTCTTGACCATCATCTCCTCGGGATTGTCGCGATAGCGCAGGCCGCCGCGCGCAACGACGACGTCCAGGTCGGCGGCGGGCTGGCCGTCCTTCAACAGTTTGAAGCTGGCGGCCTCGCCGGCGACCAGATCGTTCGGATGGGTCACGGGGACCAGCTCCAGCCCTTCGCCCGTGGTCTTGAACACGGTGTCGGTCGGATTGTTCAGGGTGACGAAGGTTTCGATCCGGCTGGCGGTGCGGGTCGCCTGGACGTCGGTCGCGCCTTCGGGCAGGGCGGCCGGATATTCGGCTGCGGTTCCACGCCAACGCTTCTGTTCGCCGTTCAGGGTGTAGCTGGCCATGACGCCGCCCATGACGTTGGCGACCTTATAGGTGCCGTTCTGCGTCAGATGGACGTCGAAGGTGGTGCGGTACTGGGCCTGCATCAGATGTTCGGGCTGGACGGTCGAGCCGTCGGGCGCCGTCACCACCAGGCCCGTCATCCGCATGGCGGCGTGGTCGGGGATGAAGACCCCGTTGGACATGCCCGCATCGAAACCGACCCAGGCGTCGGCGCCCGACAGGCTGGTCGAGGTCGGCGCCATCCAGGCGCGGTGCGCCTGGGCGGCCAGGGGCGCAGCCAGGGCGGCGGCGAAAGCCAGAAGCGCGACGGTCTTTTTCATGGGTCTGTTCCTCAGCGAGAGACGGTGACGCGCACGGCGCCCAGTTCGGTGGAGCCGGAGGCGTCGGCGGTATTGGCCCCGCCCCAGCGGAAGGGCACGCGCACCACCTCGCGCCCGCCCAGTTCGCGCGCCGCCTCGACCACCAGATTGTACTGGCCGGGCTGAAGGCCGCGCAGGCGGGCGGCGGGGACGTTGACGGTCTGGCGGCCCGGCGCGCGGGTGGCGCCCGAAATCCCGTCGGCGGGCAGGCTCATGGCCCGGCCGCCCTTGCGCCACCAGGTCCGCAGGTCCTTCAGCCAGTCCTTGCCGTCGCCCTCATTGTTGCGGGTCTGCTGGTACCAGACCGCCAGGGTCTGAACCGCCGTCTGATCCGGCTTCTCGATCCAGACCGCCACATAGGGCCGGTGATAGGAGGCGGTGTTCAGCCGCGGCACTTCGACCGTGACCGACAGATCCGCCGCCAGGGCCGGGGCGGCGGCCAGGGTCAGGCCGGCGGTGGTGACGACGATGGGGAGAAGACGCATCCGTTACACTCTCAATGGATGAAGATCAGGGCGATGACGACGGGGATCAGCAGGCCCAGCGCCGCCAGGGGCCAGGTGGAGGGACGGCCGCGCGCATGCAGCCACATCAGCCCCAGCCCCGTCACCGCAAAGATGACGCAGGCGACGGCGAAGACGTCGATGAACCAGAACCAGACCGTCCCCGCATTCCGCCCCTTATGCAGGTCGTTCAGATAGGCGATCCAGCCGCGCGTGGTCTTTTCATGGACCGCCTCGCCCGTCGCCCGGTCGATGGTCAGCCAGCCGTCGCCGCCGGGGATCGGCAGGGCGACGTAGATCTCCTCGGGCGTCGTCTCGGTCGGCCGCCCGGCGATCTGAACCTTCAGGGCCTCGGCCGACCAGCGGGCGACGGCGTCGGGAACCGGTTCGGTCGTCTCCTGCGGATAGGCCGAAAGCCGTTGCAGCAGGGGCGCCGGCAGGGTGGCGGTCTGTTCGACCGTCACCGGCTGGGCCGGAATGGAGGCCGCATGGTTCAGGGTGATGCCCGTGACCGCGAACAGGATCATGCCGACCAGGCTGACAGCCGCCGAAATCCAGTGCCAGGAATGCAGCTGCTTCAGCCAGAAGGACCGCGCGCCGTTCAGCGCCGCCTTCGGCTTTTTCGCGCCCCTTGAGGTCGGCTCGATCTGGTTTTGTGCGGCGAGTTCAGTCACGGAACGGCTGTGCCACTGTTGCGAACCGTTTGCAATAGAAAGCCATGCGGCGAATTCGTCGCGCAGAGACCGTCAGTAGCTGAACCTGACCCCGGCCCGCACCGTGCGCGGGGGGCCGTAGCCCGCGACGTCGGACCCGGTCATAGACACCTCCACATCCGCGTCGAAAGCGTTGTCGACGGCGGCCCAGATCATCACCCCGTCTCCGGCCGCCCATTCCGCGCGGGCGTCCAGGGTGACGGCGGGGTCCAGGGTGCGGCTGTTCAGATCATCGTCGAACCGAGCGGATTCATAGCGCGCAGCCAGGCCCAGGCTCAGCCGATCCGTCGCCCGCCAGTCGACGCCCGCCGTCGCGCTCCATTCCGGCGCCTGGGCCGGACGCAGGCCCGTCAGCTGCGGCGCCGCCGTCCCGCCGTCCACCTCGGCGTCGGTCCAGGACAGGGCGGCGTTCAGCGCCAGGGCCTCGCTCGCCCGGACCGAACCGTTCAGCTCCAGGCCCCAGGCTTTGATCGTGCCGGCGTTCTGGCGTTGGCGCAGCACGCCGCCCGCCGGCACGAAACCTGCGCGCGGGAAGGTTCCCGGTCCTTCGCCGATCGTCACATTGACGATGGCGTCCTCGATCTCGTTCCAGAAGACGGTCGCCCCCCAGGCGACGCCGCTCCGGTCGAAGGCCAGGCCCGTCTCGATCCCGCGCAGGGTCTCGGGCTCCAGCCCCGAATTGGCCTCGGTGATGTCGTTGCCAACCCGGAAAGGCCGGTGCAGTTCGTTCAGGGTCGCGGGCCGAAAGCCGGAATAGGCCGCCGCCCGCCAGGCGTAACCCTCGCCCAGCCAGGCGGCCAGATCGCGCCGCGCCGCCAGTCGCGCGCTGACCACCTCGCCCGACCGGTCCTCGTCGGTCTCGTCCAGGATCGGCGCCCCGGTCGCCAGCGTGTATTCGTAGCGGAAGCCCGCCTCGTTCTTCCACCGGTCGTAGCGGAGACCGCCCGCGACCAGCCAGTCCCCGCCGGTCCACGACCCGTCCACATAGGCCCCGGCCACCGAGGTCTCGCCGCCCGCGCGCCGTCCCCGCGCGAAGCCCGCGCCGGTGGGATTGCTGAAGAACTCATTGGTCTCACCCTCGTTGAAGCGGGCGTCGGCGCCGACCTCCCACTCCAGCCGGCCGCCCGCGATCTCGGCCACGCGACGGCGCAGGGCCGCGTTCAGCCCCCAGCCGGTCGCCGGGGTCTTGTACTGATCATTGGCCGGGGTTGTGGTTGATCGATCCGCCGCCACCGAGGCCGAGCTGTTGGCGAAGTCGCTCTCGATCCGCCAGGCCTGCAGCCGCCAGCCGTAGCCGTCGACGGTAGGCGCCTTGGCGGCCGTGGCGCTGAGGCTGTGGCCGCTGGCGTTTGACCGGGCGTTCAGCAGACCGGAGCCCCGATCCTCCTCCCAGGTCGCCGCGCGCAGGGACAGGTTCGCCCCTTGCAGATTCACCCCGTCCAGCGGCGCATCGACCCGCAGGGCGGCGCTGCGGCTGTCCAGGTCCAGCGGCCTGTCCGCCGCTCCCGCCGCCGCTCCGCGCACGGGCGTATAGCCGTCGCTGATCTCGTACAGGCCCGACAGGGTCACCCCGACGGGGCCCAACATCGTCGATCCCGATCCCGCCGCCCGCGCCCCGCCGCGTTCGGCCACCGAAAGGTCCAGCACCCCGCCGTCGGCCCGCTCCGTCAGGCCGATGACGCCAGTCAAGGCCCCGGCGCCATAGGGCCCCGCGCCCGCGCCGCGCACGACGTCCACCCGCTCCAGCGATTCCGGCGCGACCTGGGACCAGATCACCCAGCCGCCGAACGGATCGTTCAGCGGAACACCGTCCAGGGTCACCAGGGTCCGGCCCGCGCCCGAGGGCGCGATAGCCCGCAGAGAAATCCCCTGGGTCGTCGGATTGGCGGCCAGGCTGGAGGTGCGGCGGAACAGGGACACGGCCGGCACGGTCCGCAGCGCCTCGTCCAGACGGACGGACCGATCCAGCACGGTTTGGTCCAACCGCACCACCGAAAAGGCGGCGTCGGCGGCGGCGGGCGGCAGACGGGCCGCCGTCACCGTGATTTCAGACAGTTGGGCGGGCGGAGCAGGGGGCGCGTCTTGGAACATCCCGGTCACAATAGACCAGCCCCGCCTTGGTTCAGTCCTGCGACCTTATAAAGCGGACTGCGACCCTGGGGTCACAGACGGGGCGGTCGGGACGTCACACCTCGGACCAGCGCCGCAGAAGATTGTGATAGACGCCGGTCAGCTCGATCACCGCCTGATCCTTCGGCCCCTTCTCCAGGGCCACGCGCTGGGTCGCCACGTCCAGGCGGAACAGCATCTCGCGGTCGCCGTCGTCCCGGATCAGGCTCTGCATCCACATGAAGGACGAGACCCGCGCCCCGCGCGTCACCGGCATGACCTTGTGCAGGCTCTTGGACGGATAAAGCACCAGATCCCCGGCCGGCAGCTTGACCGACTGCGGCCCGTACATCTCCTCGATGATCAGTTCGCCGCCGTCATAGTCTTCAGGTTCGGACAGGAACAGGGTCGCCGACAGGTCGCTCCGTATACGGATTGACCCGCCGCCGCGCTGCTGGCGGATGGCGTTGTCCACGTGCAGGCCGAACTCGCCCCCGCCCTCATAGCGGTTGAACAAGGGCGGAAAGATCGTGTGCGGCAGGGCGGCGGCGACGAACATCGGATTGGCGTTCAGGGTCTGGACGATCAGGGCCGAGACCTCTCGGGCCACGTCCGAATCCTCTGGCAGTTGCTGGTTCCGCTTGGCCGTCGCCGACTGGTGGCCGGAGGTCATGTTTCCGTCGGCCCACGGTCCGGCGTCCAGCCGCTCGCGCAGCGCCTTCACTTCGGCCTTGGAGAAGACTTCGGGGATTTGCAGCAGCACGTCGCTCTCGCTGAAAAAGAAAGGCGGCCCCGCCGGAAGGACGGAGCCGCCAGTTATAGGCCGGGGATAGAGGCCTTTAGAAGCGCAGGTTCAAGGCCAGGATGGCCTGACGCGCCGGAGCGGGGTCGGCATGGTGAACCCCGTTGGTCCGCATGATGTATTCCTCGTCCGTGGCGTTCTTGACGTTCAGCTGCAGGCTGGCGCGGTCCGAAAGGTCATAGGTGGCGAAGGCGTCAACGCGGGTCCATTCGGGCGCATAGACGCGGTTGTTCCCGCCGCCGGCCCCGCCCTGGTTTCCGCCCCAGGACTTGGAGGTGTAATAGACGCCGCCGCCGATCGTCAGTTTGGGCAGCAGGCGATAGGTGGTGAACAGGCTCGCGCTGTTCTTGGGCGTATTGGCTAGGGGCAGGCCTTGCAGCGGATTGACGCTTGCGACCGGCGGCGTCCCCGACACGACCACGGCCGCCTTGGTCAGTTCGGAATCCATATAGGTATAGCCGCCGAACACGGTCCATTTCGGCGTGATGCTGCCTGACACGCCCAGTTCGAAGCCGTTGACCTCGACCTCGCCTTCCTGACGGAAGATGTTCGGCTCGACCAGGATCAGGGCGTTCTTGCGGGTCAGATGGAAGGCGGCCGCCGACAGGGCGAGACGGTCGTTCAAGACATTTGCCTTGGCGCCGATCTCGAAGCTCTCGGTGTCTTCCGGATCCAGAACGGTGTTGGCGACGCCATCGACCGTGCCCGTGCCGCCCGAGGCGTTCTGGTCGCCCGCCGAAATGGTCGGCGGCGTCGAGGAGATGGACCAGGACGCATAGACGCTGCTGTTCTGCGTCGGCTTGAACACCAGACCAACCTGATAGTTGGTGAACTCCCAGGTCCGCTCGGGCACGACCGTATAGCCTGCCGTGGTCCAGACGCCGGCCGTCTGGCTCGATGTCGCATTCAGGCCGCGCACCGAATACTGATCCCACCGCACGCCCAGGTTCAGGATCAGCCGCTCGGTCAGGGTGATGCTGTCGTTGGCGTAAAGGCCGATGGTCTCGGTGGTGTTGGAGCTGGTCGGGCCACGGTTGATCACGCCGGTCCAGGCGTCGTCCGGCGTGGGATCATAGACGCGGGTGCAGTCGTCGGCGCCCAGGGCGCTGGCCGCCGTCGGCCGCGATCCGGAGACTGTGGTCAGACCCGTCGGGCAGGCGGCGCCGGAGGTGGTGTAGGTCGAATAGGCCGCATTGCGGTTCCGCTCGCGCGTCAGCTCCAGACCCACGTCATAGCTGTGTTTGAACGCCCCCGTCTCGAACCGGCCGTACAGGTCGGTGACATTGGCCAGGGTGGTGACCGGGTTCCAGCGGGTCTTGGTCCCCCGCTTCATCCAATAGGTCCCGTCGGCTGCGCGGCCGACATAGCCGCCGTCGCCGGGGTTGGTGACGATGTAGTCGTTCAGCGTCTCCGCATAGCGGCTGACGTTGCGGATCGTCAGAAGGTCGCTGAAGCGGTGCTCGGCCTTGAAGGTGAAGCTGTCGACCTCATTGGTCAGATAGTCGCGCGCCGTCAGCCCGTAGAAACTGTCATAGGGCACGTCCAGCACGCCGCTGTCGGTCGTGCGCGACTGGATCTTGGTGAACAGCGGAATGCCGTAGTCGGGCATCTGGTCGCTGGTCAGATGGTAGTAGCTGAAGACCATGGACGAGCCGGTTCCCAAGCCCGCGCCCAGACTGATCCCCAGGCCCCATTTGTCGTAATCGACGCTGTCGCGGCCGGGCACGTCGCCCTGGGCGCCCATCAGATTGATCCGCAGGGCGGCGGTTTCACCCAGCGGCATATTGGCGTCGATCGTGCCGCGGACATAGCCGTCCGTCCCGACGCCGGCGCTGAAGTTGTTGAAGGCGTTCAGTTTAGGCGATTTGGAGCTCAGATTGACGCTGCCCCCGCCCGAGCCCCGGCCGGAATAGACGGCGTCCGGCCCCTTGATCACCTCGACCTGTTCCAGGTTGAACACTTCGCGCTGCTGGCCCCCCGTATCCCGCAGACCGTCGACGAAGATGTTGTTGCCGGACGACTGGCCGCGGATGAAGGGACGGTCCGCCAGGGGCTGACCGCCCTCGCCGGCGCCGAAGGTGATGCCGGGCGAATTCTGCAACAGGTCCTGCAGCGACGAGGCCGCCGTCTGTTCGATGATCGCCTGGGGAATGACGGTCACGGCGCGGGGCGTATCGACCAGGGGAGCGACGAATTCGGGACTGACCGGCGCAGGCTTCTTCAGCTGGCCGTTGACGTCGATCGTGCCCAGGTTGGCGGGCTGTTGCTGGGGATCGGCGGTGACGACCACGCCGTCTTCGGCGGTCGCGTCAGCGGCGATGGCGGGGGCGGCGACCAGCATGCCGGCGGCGCTGGAGGCGAAGAGAAGCGCGCGAAGCGAGGCGGCGCGAGAGTCGGACATGTTTTGGCGACCTTTTGGTCTGATTTTGCGATGCGGTCGCAATAACCAGCTTCATTGGGCCGCACAAGAGCGATTGCGAGTAGGTCGCAACTTAATTCGAGACGACGCTGATCGTGCGAGACGGCGCCGTCTGCGCGCCCAGATCAAGCCAGGTGGGCGCCGGCATGGCCTGATGCGCCGCAGCCAATGCTTCCGACCATCGCCGGCCCAGGTCGCGGAAATAGGGATCGTCCGCCTCCAGCCGACGCTCCATCCCCGACAGACCGTCGCGGCGGATCACGATCAGATCCAGCGGCGGCCCCACGGCGATGTTGGAGCGGATGGTCGAGTCGAACGAGATCAGCCCCAGCTTCACCGCCTCCGACAGGGGGGTGTCCACATGAAGGGCCCGGTCCAGAATGGGCTTGCCGTATTTCAGCTCGCCGATCTGCAGATACGGCGTGTCGGCCCCGCATTCGATGAAATTGCCCTGGCCGTAGATCAGATACAGCCCCATCTTGCCGCCCGCGATCTGGCCGCCCAGCAGCATGGAGGCGTTGACGTTCAAGGCGTCGGCGGCCGGCGAGGCGGGCGTATTGATCGTGGCCCGGACCGTGGCCATCGCATGGCCCAGGATCTGGGCCGCTCGAAACAGGGTCGGCGCGGTCTCCAGCGTCTCCGGCCCGCTAGAATCCGGCAGCTTGACCCCTTCGGCCACCATGGCCAGGGCCGTCTGGGTCACCGACAGATTGCCCGCCGTCGCCACGGCCAGCACCCGCTCGCCCGGCTTTTCGAAGACGTGCAGCTTTCGATAGGACGAGATGTTGTCCACGCCCGCATTGGTGCGGGTGTCGGCGATCATCGCCAACCCCTCCTTCACCAACATGCCTACGCAATAGGTCACTGGCCTCTATCCGCTCCCCGTTCCGCGAATCCGCAGACGCTAACAGATTCCCGCGACATGGCGATCAGGACCATCCCCGGCTCTGATGTTGTTGCCGGCCCTGTTGCACAGGCCGCACATGAAGGGCCACCGTCAGACTGCCGACCCCGCCGCCATAGCTGGTTCCCCGGATCGGCGTCGCCCCCAGCGAATCCAGGCCCACGGCGATGCGGACATAGTTCTCGGTCGGGCAGACGCCGTTGGCCGCATCGAACCCGACCCAGCCCAGGTCCTCGATCCAGGCCTCGGCCCAGGCGTGGGCGGCGTCCTGGTCGTGCTGACCGTCCGACCGGTTCAGATGGCCCGAGACATAACGGGCCGGCACGCCCAGGGTCCGGGCGCAGGCGATGAAGATCTGGGCGTGATCCTGACAGACGCCGCGGCCGATGGCGAAGGCCTCGGACGCCGTATGGGTGGCGGAGGTCGCCCCGACCTCGAAAGCCACGCCGGCGTGGATCGCCCCCATCAGACGGTGCATCCGCTCCAGGGCCGCGCCCTCGGGCACGGACCGGGCGAAGTCGATCAGGGCCGCATCGGCCTGGGTCAGCCGGGTGTCGCGCAGATAGACGCCCGGCTGCAGCCGCTCGTTCTGCCCCCGGATCACCCCGCCGGTGTCCACGGTCGACACCTCGCCCGTCACCCGGATGGTCAGGGCGTCGGTCGGCCGCTCGGTATAGAGGCTGTGCACGATATTGCCGAAGGCGTCGTCGCTGCGGCGCAGCCGGGCGTCGACGTCGGTCTCGATTCGCCATTCCCGCACCTGCTGGGCCTCGCAGGACCGGGGCGTCAGCCGCAGCACCTGGACGATGAACCGCGCCGGTCGGGCGTAGGCGTAGCGGGTGGAGTGGTCGATCCGGATCCGCATGGTCAGACCAGATACTGTTCGTGGATGGCGGCGCCCAGGGCGTTGTTCTCGTTCAGGAAACCCTGGATGTATTCATGCAGGCCCGACTGGAAGATGTCCTCGATCCGGGCCTCGTTGAACTGGGTCAGCCGGTTCGAGGCCAGCCGCTGGGCCGGGCCGCGCCGGCCATAGTCGGCCGCCAGCTTCTCCAGATAGCTGACGATCATCCCCTGACAGCTGGCCAGGGACCGCGGCATCTGCCGGTTCAGCACCAGAAGGTCCGCCACCAGCCAGGGCCGCACCGACTCCCGGTACACCCAGCGATAGGCGGTCAGGGCCGAGACCTCGCGCAGCAGGGTCGTCCACTGGAAATAGTCCAGCTGCCCGCCCACCCGTTCGCCGGGCGGCAGCAGCAGGTGATATTTGACGTCCAGCAGGCGGGCGGTGTTGTCGGCCCGCTCGATCGCCATGCCCAGCCGCAGGAACCAGTAGGCGTCGTTCCTGAGCATCGTCCGCGACGAGGCCCCTTCGACCGCCAGGGAGGTCGACTTCACGAAGTCGAGGAAGTTGGTGAAGTCGTCCCGCTTGGTCGGCTCGCCCAGCTCGTTCAGCCCGTTCCAGGCGCCGTTTATCGCCTCCCACAGCTCGATCGTCAGGGCGGTCCGCACCGAGCGGGCGTTGGTCCGCGCCCGGGTGATGCAGGCCTTGATCGAGGTGGAGTTGTCGGCGCCGAAGGCCAGGAACTCGCGGACCGACTTCTCCGACACGGTGCGGCCGGTGGCGTCGAACGCCGACTTCACTCCCGACGAGGCGATGGCCCCGGCCCAGGCGGTGACGGTCGCCTGATCCTTGGCCGGCAGGGCCGCCAGGCGGATCGCCGCCTCCAGAATGCGCGCCAGAAAATCGGCCCGCTCCATATAGCGGCCGGTCCAGTAGAGACTGTCTGCGGTGCGAGAGAGCATCTATTCCTCCCCCATCGGGGGAGGGGGACCGCCCGAAGGAGGGTGGAGGGGGCCAAACGCAAACAGGGTGTCTGGGGCGAGACCCCTCCACCGCTTCGCGGTCCCCCTCCCCCGACGGGGGAGGATTTTCGTCCGATCAAACATCCAGCACCCAGGTGTCCTTGGTTCCGCCGCCCTGGCTGGAGTTGACCACCAGCGACCCCTCCTTCAGCGCCACCCGCGTCAGCCCGCCCGGCGCGACCCGCACCCCGGCCGGACTGGACAGGACGAAGGGCCGAAGATCGACGTGGCGCGGCGACAGGGCTCCGCCCGCCAGGGTCGGGGCCGTCGACAGGCTCAGCGTCGGCTGGGCGATGAAGTCGTCGGGATCGGCGATCAGCTTGGCGCGGAAGGCCTCGATCTCGGCCTGGGTCGAGGTGGGCCCCACCAGCATGCCGTAGCCGCCCGACCCGCCGACCTCCTTGACCACCAGCTCCGGCAGCCGGTCCAGCACCGCCTTCAGCGCCTCCGGCTCGCGGCAGCGCCAGGTCGGCACATTCTTCAATATGGCGTCCTCGCCGGTGAAGAAGCGGATGATCTCGGGCATGTAGGTATAGACGGCCTTGTCGTCGGCCACCCCGGTCCCGACCGCATTGGCCAGGGTCACACGCCCGGCGAAATAGGCCGACATCAGCCCCGGCGCCCCGACCGCCGAATCCGGCATGAAGGTCAGGGGGTCGATGAAGTCGTCGTCGATGCGGCGATAGATGACGTCGACCCGCTTGGGCCCCTCGGTCGTGCGCATATAGACGGTGTCGTCATTGACGAAGAGATCCCCGCCCTCGACCAGTTCGACCCCCAGCTTGTCGGCCAGGAAGCTGTGCTCGTAATAGGCCGAGTTGAACGGCCCCGGCGTCAGGACCACGATGGTCGGGTCTTCGCCCGCCCCCGACGGCGCCGAGGCCTGGAGCGACCGCAGCAGCATGTCGGTATAGATTTCGACCGGCCGCACCGCATGTTCGGCGAACAGGTCGGGGAACAGCCGCATCATCATCTCGCGGTTCTCCAGCATATAGGAGACCCCGGACGGGGTGCGGACATTGTCCTCCAGCACGTAAAAACCGTCCTCGCCCGTGCGGACCAGATCGACCCCGGCGATATGGCACCAGACGTCGCCGGGCGGACGCCGCCCCTGCATCTCGGGCCGATAATGCGGATTGGTCAGGATCAGGTCGGCGGGCACGATCCCGGCGCGGATACAGTCCTGCGGCCCGTAGATGTCCTTCAGGAAGGCGTTGATGGCGGTGACCCGCTGCTTCAGCCCCTTCTCCAGCCCGCCCCATTCATCAGCGCCGATGATGCGCGGCACGACGTCGAACGGGATCAGCCGCTCGTTGGATTCCTCGTCGCCATAGACGGCGAAGGTCACCCCCATGCGGCGGAAGAACAGCTCCGCCTGGCGCGAGCGCGCCTGCAACAGGTCCGGCGGGGCGTTTTCCAGCCAGGCCGCCAGGGTCTTGTAGCTGTCGCGGATCGCGCCGGATCCGCCGCCGTTCATTTCGTCGAAAGCTCTCGTCATCCGCCCCCGCCGCGTTGAGATCACAGCTTGATCGCGACCCAACGAAAAGCGCAACAGTTTTGTTGCACTGCGGCGAAGCTTCAACAACCAGACCCTCCCCCGCCTGCGGGAGAGGTGGCCCGTCGATCGCGCAGCGATCCAGGGTCGGAGAGTGAATTTCTGCTCAAAGCAAGAAGACTTCCCCCATCGCCAGGCGTCTCGCTTCGCGCCACGGCCTGACACTTCCCCCGCAAGCGGTGGAAGGTCGGGTGAAAATCACACCCCCACCGCCTTCATCGAAACCGAGACGTCCGCCAGCTTGGCCGGATCCACCGGCGTCGCCTTTCCGATCAGCTGTTTGCCCGCCATGAACTCCGGCGGGGCGTTGACCGCCTCGACGCAGACCACCCGGTCGCCGCTCAGGTGGAAGACCGCAAATCCCCCCGCCGACGGATCGCCCCGCACCACCTGACGGTCGGCGTCAAACGGCAGGCCCGCGATCTGAAGCTTGAAGTCGTACTGATCGGACCAGAACCACGGCACCTCCGGCGCCGGCCCCGGCCGCCCGACGATGGCCGCCGCCGCCTGTTTGGCCTGTTCCAGCGCGTTGGGCACGCTCTCCAGCCGGTGCGAGACCCCGCCGTGCACGGGAATCGGCCGCCGCGTCATGTCGCCGACGGCGAAGATGGCCGGATCGCTGGTCCGCGCCTGATCGTCCACCACCACCCCGTCGTCGCAACGCAGGCCCGCCGACCGCGCCAGGCTGTCGCAGGCCAGGGCGCCCACCCCGACCAGAACCGCATCCGCCTGCACCGCCGATCCGTCCGCCAGGGTCACGCCGTCATGGGCGACCGCGACCACCTCGGCGCCCGTGATGATCTCCACCCCCCGCGCCCGGTGCTGGGCGGTGAAGAAGGCTGACAGGGTCTCGGACGCCACCCGCGCCAGGACGCGCAGCGCCCGTTCGATCACCACCGCCTCGGCGCCCAAGGCGCGGGCCGAGGCCGCCGCCTCCAGACCCACATAGCCGCCGCCGACCACCGCCAGCCGTTTGCCCGGCCCCAGCACGGCCTTCAGCCGCTCGGCGTCCTTCAGCGTCCGCAGCTCCAGCAGGTCGGGATGGTCCCCGCCCGGAACCGGCAGTTTGCGCGCCGTCGATCCCGTCGCCAGCACCAGGACGTCATAGGGTTCGCTCGAGCCGTCGTGGAAGGCGACCGTCTTCGCCTCCGGGTCCACCGACACGGCGATAGTCGAGGGTCGAAACGCGATCCCCTGCTCCTGATAGAAGCTCAGCGGCCGCAGCAGCAGCGCCTCCAGATCCGCCTCCCCCTTCAGCCAGGCCTTGGACAGGGGCGGCCGCTGATAGGGCGGCGCATCCTCCTCGCCCACCAGCACGATGGGGCCTTCATGCCCGTACTGCCGCAGAAAGGCCGCGACGGAGCCGCCGGCGTGGCCGGCGCCGATGATCAGGATCTTGGTCATGGGGGTGGTTTAGAGTGGCGAGTGGCGAGTGGCGAGTGGCGAGATAAACGCCCCCGCTTTCAACCATCATCCTTGGGACTGACGAAACCTGGCTGGACCGCACAAGGCGCCGTCTTCAAACTCGCCACTCGCCACTCGCCACTCGCCACTCGCCACTCGCCACTAATCGCCCTTGACCGTTCCACTGTTACAGCATAGTGGAACGCGCATGACGACCCCGCCCGCCCGCGACGCCCTCTACGACGCCCTGCTGTCGATGCAGACGCGCGCCGAGATGGACGCCTTTCTGGCCGACCTGTGCACCCCGGCGGAACTGCGCGCCTTCGCCGAGCGCTGGCAGGTGGCGCGCCTCTTGGACGCCGGCGGCAAATCCTATCGCGAGATCGCGGTCGAGGCCCACGCCAGCCCCACCACCGTCGTCCGCGTCGCCCGTTACCTCAAAGACATGCCGCACCAGGGCTACCGCCTCGCCCTGGATCGCCTGAAGACCCCGAACTGAGTATCCGAACATGAGCACCGTCCAGGGCCGGCTTCGCATCGCCGTCCAGAAATCCGGCCGCCTGGCCGACCGCAGCCTCGACCTGATCCGCGACGCGGGTCTGAAATGGGTCAAGGGCCACAATGATCTGCTCTACCGGGTCGAGAACTATCCGATCGACCTGCTGCGCGTCCGCGACGACGACATTCCCACCTTCGTCGCCGACGGCGTCTGCGACCTGGGGATCGTCGGCGAGAACGTGCTGGAGGAAGGCCGCAACGGCGGTCCCAATGCGTCGGTCGTCATGCCCCTGGGCTTCGGCCGCTGCACCCTGAAGATCGCTGCGCCCCCGACCCTGGCCTATGAAGGCCCGGCCTCGCTGGAGGGCCTGCGGATCGCCACCTCCTATCCCAAGATCCTGCGCCGCTTCCTGGACGAGCGGGGGGTCAAGGCCGACATCGTCGTCATGCGCGGCGCCGTCGAGGTCGCGCCCCGGCTGAAACTGGCCGCCGCCATCTGCGACCTGGTCTCGACCGGCGCGACGCTGGAGGCCAACGGCCTGGGCGCCAAGGATACGGTGCTGGAAAGCCAGGCCGTGCTGATCCAGTCGCCGACCGCGCCCGAGCCCAGCCTCAAGCCCCTGCTGGACAGCATCATCGAGCGCATGGCCGGCGTCGTGTCGTCCCAGGGCGCCAAATACGTCATGCTGAACGCCCCGCGCGCGGCGCTGGACGAAATCACCGCCATCCTGCCCGGCGCCGGCTCGCCCACCGTCATGCCCCTGTCGGGCCGCGACGACGCGGTCGCCGTCCACGCCGTCTGCCAGGAGGCCGTCTTCTGGGAGACGCTGGAGAAGCTGAAGGCGGCCGGCGCCTCGGCCATACTGGTCCTGCCCATCGAGAAGATGATGTGATGACCCCGGCCTTCAAACGTATCGACTGGTCTTCCCTCGACGCCGCCGGCAAGACGGCGGCCCTCGCCCGCCCGGCCCAGCGCACCGCCGGCGACGTCACCGAGGTGGTCCGCACCATTCTGGACGACGTGCGCGCGCGCGGCGGCGCGGCCGTCACCGACTGGTGCCTGAAGCTGGACAAGGCCCCGCCCCGCCGGATCGCCATCACGCCCGAGGCCGTCGCCGAAGCCCGCAACGCCCTGCCCCCCGCCGACGTCCGCGCCCTGCGGATGGCGGCCGACAATATCCGCGTCTTCCACCAGGCGACCCGGCCGGAGGACACCGACTTTATCGAGACCACGCCCGGCGTCCGCTCCAAACTGGCCTGGCGTCCGATCGCCTCGGCCGGTCTCTACATCCCCGGCGGCACCGCCCCCCTCTTCTCGTCGCTTCTGATGCTGGCCATTCCGGCGGGGGTCGCGGGCGTGGGCCGGCGCGTCGCCGTCACCCCGCCGGACAAGTCGGGCGGCGTCCACCCCGCCATGATCCTGGCCGCCGCAGAGGCGGAGCTGGACGCCCTCTGGCTGATGGGCGGCGCCCAGGCCATCGCCGCCCTGACCTTCGGCGTGGAGCTGGAGGACGGGGTCATCCCCGCCTGCGACAAGCTGTTCGGCCCCGGCAACGCCTATGTGGCCGAGGCCAAGAAACAGGCGTCGGCCCTGCCCGGCGGCCCCGCCGTCGACATGCCCGCCGGCCCGTCCGAGCTGATGGTCGTCGTCGACCGCGACGCCGCGCCCGAGATCGCCGCCGCCGATCTGCTCAGCCAGGCCGAGCACGATGCCGACGCGCAAGTTCTCCTGGTCTCCACCAGCCGCGCCACCATCGACTATATTCTGACCGAGGTTGAGGCCCAGGTCGCTGCGCTGCCGCGCGAAGCCGTCGCCCGCGCCTCGCTGAACGAGGCCCGCGCCGTCCTGGTCCGCGACCTGGACGCCGCCTGCGAGGTGATCAACCTCTACGGCCCCGAACACCTGGCGCTTCAGGTCGATGATCCGGAAGCCATGCTTCCCGCCATCAAGGCCGCCGGCGCCGTCTTCGTCGGCCGGTTCGCGGCCGAGACCCTGGGCGACTACGCCGCCGGCCCCAGCCACGTCCTGCCGACCGACGGCGGCGCCCGCACCCTGGGCGGCGTCACCACGTCCAGCTTCATGACCACCATGTCGGTCCAACTGGTCTCCGAGGCCGGCGCCCGCCAGCTGGCCCCCATCGCCGCCCGCCTGGCCCGGATGGAGGGCTTGGAAGCCCACGCCCGCGCGGCGGATCTGAGGAGCGAGGGATGAGGGCCGCCTTTAAAGACCCTCTCCCGCTTGCGGGAGAGGTGGCCCGTCGTTCGCGCAGCGAACCAGGGTCGGAGAGGGGCGTTTCGCCAAGTCGCAGAACTCCCCCCATCGTCAGGCGTGTCGCTTCGCGCCACGACCTGACACTTCCCCCGCAAGCGGGGGAAGATCATAGCGGAGCCGCCCTATGACCCTGCCCGCCCCCTATCCCCCGCTGGTCTCCGGCGGCGAGGGCCTGGACCGCTATCCGGGCGAGGCCGCCGCCCTCCCCGCCCGCATGGCGGCGATCTACGCCGTGCCAGCCGACCAGGTCCTGCCGGTGCGCGGCCTGACCCATGGGCTGGAGCTGGTCTGGCGTCTCGCCGCTCGCGACGGCGGTTCGGTCGAGGCGCCGAAGGCCGAACCCTATGAGCGTCTCGCCGCCATCTATCCGGCCAAAGGAGCCCCCGCTGCGGTCGTCATCCGCGCCCTGGGCTCGCCCGAGGCGGTCGCCGAAATGGCCGCCCGCCTCGCCCCCGCCCTGCTGGTGGTGGACGAGGGCCTGATCGAGTTCTCCGACAGCGTCTCCGCCGCCACCGTCGTCGCCGACCAGCCCAATCTGGTCGTGCTGCGCAGCCTGTCCCTGGCCTATGGCCTGGCCGGCGCCCGCGTCGGCGCCGCCATCGCCCAGGCCCCGACCCTGGCCCGCCTCGCCTCGGTGCTGGAGCCCTACGCCCTGCCGGAGCCCCTGGTGCGGCTGGCGCTTCAGGCCCTGGACCCGTCGCGGATGATCGAGACGACCGAGCGCATCGCCTCGGTCCGGCGCGAGCGCGAGCGATTGGCCCGCGAACTGGGCCGCGACCTGACGGTCGAGCCCGGCGTCGGCCCCATCATCATGGCCCGCCCCGAAGACCCGGCCGCCGCCTTGGCGCGCTTGAAGACCTATGGGATCGAGGCCGACCGGTCCGGCGACCGGTTGCGGCTGCCCGTCTCGATCAAGCCCGAGGTCAACGACCGGCTGCTGGCCGCCTTCGGCCTGACGCCCGCCAAGCGCCGTCCGGCCCGCCTCGGCCAGGCCGTGCGCGATACGAAAGAGACCCGCATCGTCTGCGCCGTCGATCTGGACGCCCCCGGTCCCGTCCGGATCGAGACCGGCGTCGGCTTCTTCGACCATATGCTGGAGCAGATCGCGGCCCACGGCGGCTTCTCCCTGCGCCTCCAGTGCGAGGGCGACCTGCACACCGACCCCCACCACACGATCGAGGACAGCGCCATCGCCCTGGGGCAGGCGCTGAAACAGGCGCTGGGCGAGCGCAAGGGCATCGCCCGCTACGGCTTCGTCCTGCCGATGGACGAGGCCAACGCTGCGGTCTCCATCGACCTGTCCGGCCGACCCTATCCGCTGTTCGAAGGCACGTTCGACACCCCCTTCATCGGCGACTACCGCACCGACCTGACGGCCCACGTCTTCCGCTCCCTGGCCGAGGCCATGGGCGCCGCCGTCCACATCAAGGTCACGGGCCAGGACGACCACCACAAGACCGAGGCCGTCTATAAAGCCTTCGGCCGCGCCCTGCGCCAAGCCATCCGGATCGAGGGCGATGCGGTGCCGTCGACGAAGGGGGTGTTGTGATGAAATCCTCCCCCCATGGGGGAGGGGGACCGCGAAGCGGTGGAGGGGGCCGGCCCGCGCGCCGGCGCCTGACGCTCCACACCTCGTGCGTCCTCTCCCCCTCCACCACGCTACGCGCGGTCCCCCTCCCCCGACGGGGGAGGATCGCATGACCGAGGTCGCCGTCATCGCCTACGGCGCCGGCAACGTCGCCTCGGTCCAGTTCGCCCTGGAACGTCTCGGCGCCACCGTGCGCCTGACCGACGATCCCGCCGTGATCACAGACGCCGAACGGGTCATCCTGCCCGGCGTCGGGGCGGCCGGTTACGCCATGAGCCGCCTGTCGGAGCTGGGCCTGGTCGAACCGATCCGCGCCTTCCCCCGTCCCCTGCTGGGCGTCTGCCTGGGCCAGCAGCTTCTGTTCGAAACCAGCCAGGAGGGCGAGGGCGTCGATCTGCTGGGTTTCATCCCCGGCGCCGTGTCCCGGCTGGAGCCGGCCGGCGGCCTGCCCGTGCCGCATATGGGCTGGAGCCGGCTGACGCGCGACCGTGAGGATCCGCTGCTGGAGGGGGTCGCCGACGGCGCCTACGCCTATTTCGTCCACGGCTATGTCTGTCCCGACGGCCCCGCCACCCTGGCCCGCGCCGACTACGGCGGCCCCGTGCCCGCCATAGTCCGCACCGCCAACCGCTGGGGCTGCCAGTTCCACCCCGAACGCTCGGCCGAGGCCGGGGCGACGATTCTCAGGAACTTCCTGCAGGTCGCCGCATGACCCGCGCCGCCTCCCCCTCCCCGTCATCCTCGGGCTTGACCCGAGGATCGGACCATCCGCCGCTCGTGCGAACGAGGCCCCGCACAAGCCGATCCACGCCCGATCCTCGGGTCAAGCCCGAGGATGACGAACGGAAGCCGACCCCATGCTGATCTACCCCGCCATCGACCTGAAGGACGGCGTCTGCGTGCGCCTGATGCACGGCAAGTTCGACCAGGTGACGCAGTACGACGAACAGCCCGCCGCCCGCCTCAGCGCCTTCGCGGCCGAGGGCGCCGAGTGGATTCACATCGTCGATCTGGACGGGGCTGAGGCGGGCGAGGCGCGCCAGCACGCCCTGATCGGCGAACTGGCCCAGGCCCTCGAGATCAAGATCCAGTCCGGCGGCGGCGTCCGCAGCGCCAATGATGTGGCCAAGCTGCTGGAGGCCGGGGTCTCCCGCGTCGTCGTCGGCTCCCTGGCGGTGACCCGACCCAATGACGTCGCCGCCTGGCTCAAGGGTTTCGGCCCCGAACGCATCACCCTGGCCCTGGACGTCAAGATCGAGGACGGCGTGCCCGTTCCTGCCCTGAAGGGCTGGACCCAGTCGTCCGGCGTCACCCTGTGGGAGGCGCTGGATCGCTATCCCAAGGGCACGGCCAAACACCTGCTGGTCACAGACGTCGGCCGCGACGGGGCCCTGACCGGCCCCAATCTGGAGCTGCTGGCCGAAATCCGCCGCCGTCGCCCCGATGTCGTCCTTCAGGCGTCCGGCGGCATCTCGTCTCTGGACGATCTCGTCGCGGTCAAGGCCCTGGGCTGCAACGGCGCCATCGTCGGCCGCGCCCTGTACGAGAACCGCTTCACCCTGCCGCAAGCCATAGCGGCGGCCACGGCATGACCGCGCGCCGTATCGTCCCCTGTCTGGACGTCAAGGACGGCCGGGTGGTCAAGGGCGTCAAGTTCGTCGGCCACACCGACATGGGCGACGCCGCTGAACTGGCCGCCCGCTACCGCGACGCCGGCGCCGACGAACTGGTCTTCTACGACATCACCGCCAGCCCCGAGGGCCGGACCCTCGACTATGGCTGGATCAAGGACATCGCCCGGCTGCTGGACATCCCCTTCTGCGTCGCCGGCGGCATCCGCAGCGTCGATCAGGCCGCCCGCTGCCTGGATCACGGGGCGGACAAGGTGTCGATCAACTCCCCCGCCCTGGAGCGTCCCGAACTGATCGCCGAAATGGCCGAACGGCTGGGCGGGCAATGCGTCGTCGTCGGCGTCGACAGCCGGTTCGAGGACGGCGACTGGGTGGTCCACAAATACACCGGCGATCCGGACGCCCGCCGCCGCGCCGGCAAACGCACCCTTGACTGGCTGGACGAGGCCCAGAGCCTGGGCGCCGGCGAGATCGTGCTGAACTGCATCGACCAGGACGGGGTTCGCAAAGGCTACGACATCGAACAGCTGTCCGCCGCCCGGGCGCGCCTGACCATCCCCCTGATCGCCTCGGGCGGCGCGGGCGCCCCGGAGCATTTCAAGGCCGTGTTCGAACAGTCGGACGTCTCCGGCGCCCTGGCCGCCAGCGTCTTCCACACCGGCGCCATCGCCATCCCGGACCTGAAGGCCTATCTGGCGGGCGAAGGGCTGGAGATGAGATTGTGACCCGATCCCCGCAATCCTCCCCCTTTGGGGGAGGGGGACCGCGAAGCGGTGGAGGGGGCCCGCCCGCGCGCCGCCGCCCGATGTTCAACACCCCGCAAGCCCTTACCCCCTCCACCACCCTTCGGGCGGTCCCCCTCCCCCAGAGGGGGAGGATTTTTGAGGAGATCACCCCATGATCGACCCCGCTGCCATCGACTTCGAAAAAGGAAACGGCCTGGTCCCCGTGGTGGTCCAGGACGCCGCCACGCTCCAGGTCCTGACCCTGGCCTATATGGACCGCGCCGCCCTGGACGAGACGATCCAGTCGGGCGAGGCCACCTTCTTCTCGCGTTCGCGCGGCGGGCGCTGGCGAAAGGGCGAGACCTCGGGCGACCGTCTGCACGTCGTCTCGATCACCCCCGACTGCGACGGCGACGCCCTGGTCCTGGCGGTGAATCCGGTCGGAAACGCCTGCCACCTGCACCGCACCAGCTGTTTCGGCGCGGCCGACGCGCCGGGCCTGGGCCGCATCGCCCGGCTGGAGCGGACCATCGCCGAACGGGCCGCCGCCGATCCGTCAGAAAGCTGGACCGCCAAACTGGTCGCCCAGGGCGCCAAACGCATCGCCCAGAAGGTCGGCGAAGAGGGCGTCGAGACCGCCCTGGCGGGCGTCGCCGGCCCGGATGAGGAACTCGCCGGCGAGGCGGCGGATTTGATCTATCACCTCTTGGTGCTTCTCCATGTCCGTAACATGGTGTTTCAGGACGTGCTGGACGTGTTGGCCTCGCGGGCGGAAGCGGGCAAAGGCCCAAAGACTAGAGCCTGATCGGTTGAAGTGGAATCGCTTCGCGATTCCGCTGAAGCCGTGAATCAGGCTCCAGATCAAACCGAGAGCATGATTCACGCTTCTGTCGGAACCGCGAAGCGGTTCCGTCCGAAACGATCATGCTCTAGGCCGTAAAGGCGTTCGTCCCGACAAATGGGATATTCGAGGGAATTTCGATGGCGGCTCTCATTCTGTTCGGCGGCGGCGGCGATCTGGCGATGCGGATGCTGTTGCCTTCGCTCTACTTCCTGGAACACGACGGACTCCTGCCCGACGGCCTGAAGATCATCGGCGCCGCCCGCTCCGAGGAGACGGCTGAGGACTATGTCACCAAGGTCCATGAGGCGGTGAAGGCTCGCGCCGAACAGGATCAGGCCTGGGACGACCATTCCTGGACCCGGATGAAGGCCCGGCTCGACTATCTGGCGGTGGACGCCACCTCGGCCGACAGCCTGAAGCCGCTGAAGGACAAGGTCGGGGACGGCGAGGTCACCTCCTTCCTGGCCGTTTCCCCCTCGCTGTACGGCCGCATCGTCACGGCGATGAAGGCGGCGGGTCTGGCCGAGCGCAACTGCCGCATCGTGCTGGAGAAGCCGGTCGGCCGGGACCTCAAGTCCTTCCTCGAGATCGACGACGCCGTGGCCCACGCCTTCCGCGAGGACCAGGTGTTCCGCATCGACCACTATCTGGGCAAGGAGACGGTCCAGAACCTGACGGCCCTGCGCTTCGGCAACACCATCTTCGAGCCCCTGTGGAACAATCTGACGATCGACCACGTCCAGATCACCATCGGCGAAACGGTGGGGGTCGGCGACCGCTGGCCCTACTATGACGAGTACGGCGCATTGCGCGACATGCTCCAGAACCACATGCTCCAGCTGCTGTGCCTGGTCGCCATGGAGCCGCCCAGCGATCTGGACCCGGAGTCCCTCCGCAACGAAAAGGTCAAGGTGCTGCGGTCCCTCCGACCCATCACCCACGAGGAGGCCGAGCGCGTCACCGTGCGCGGCCAGTATGTGGCGGGCGTGTCCGAGGGCAGGCCGGCCAAGGGCTATATCGAGGAGCGCGGCGCCCCGTCCGACACCGAGACCTTCGTCGCCATCCGGGCCGACATCGACAACTGGCGCTGGGCGGGCGTGCCCTTCTTCATGCGCACCGGCAAGCGCCTGCCCGAGAAGCGCACCGAAATCGTCATCCAGTTCAAGCCCGTGCCCCACTCCATCTTCGACGATGAAGAGGGCGAGGCGCTGGCCAACCGCATGATCATCGAGCTTCAGCCCGAGGAGGACATCTCCCTGACGGTGATGAACAAGCGGCCCGGCCTGGACAAGCGGATGCAGCTCCAGCCCATCACCATGAGCCTGTCCTGGGGCGTGGACGGCAAGTCCGCCGCCCCCCCGCGCCGCCGCATCGCCTATGAGCGGCTGCTGCTGGACGCCATGGCGGGCGACTCCACCCTGTTCGTCCGCCGCGACGAGGCCGAACAGGCGTGGAAATGGGTCGATGAGGTCGCCGAGGCCTGGGCTGAATCCGGCCATAAGCCCGACGAATACGTCGCCGGAACCTGGGGCCCCGACAGCGCCGACATGCTGATGATCCGCACCGGCCGCGACTGGAACACGACCGATGTGTGAGTTTTTTGCACCCTCATCCTCGGGCTTGACCCGAGGACCGGACGTTCAGCCCGCTGGTGCGATGACGCGAGACATCTTCCTCGCCGCCACCTCCGATCCTCGGGTCAAGCCCGAGGATGACGGAAGGAAGGACTGTTAGAATGCCCCACCCCATCGAAACCTTCCCCACCGTCGACGCCTGGGCCGAGGCCATCGCCGCCCGCCTGGCCGAGACCCTGGGCGCCGCCGTCCGCGACAAGGACTCCGCCGTCTTCGCCGGCCCCGGCGGAACCACCCCCGCCCCCGTCTATCGCCGCCTCGCTGCGACCGACCTGGACTGGGCCAGGATCGCCGTGACCCTGGTGGACGAACGCTACGTCCCCGAGACCTCGCCTGAGTCCAACGCCCGGCTGATCCGCGACGTCCTGTTGCAGGACAAGGCGGCCGCCGCCCGCTTCATTCCCCTCTATACGCCCGAGGTCACAGTGGACCGGGCCGCCATCGTCGCCGCCCACGCCCTGGTCGATGCGGGCGGGCGTTTCGACGCGGTCCTTCTCGGCATGGGGGAGGACGGCCATATCTGCTCCATGTTCCCTGACAGCCCCACCCTGAAGACGCTTCTGACCCCGACGCTGAAGCCGACGGTGCTGGGCGTGCCCCACGGCCGCGACGGCGCCGCGCCGACGATCGAGCGCCTGTCGATCAACCTGCCCTATCTGATGTCCGCCGGCCGGGTGATCCTGGGCCTGAAGGGCGCCGCCAAACGCCGGGTTTTTGAAGAGCAGGCCAAGGGCGATCCCAAGATCCAGCCCATCGCCGCCCTGATCGCGGCGAACGTTCCCCTTGAAGTTCTGTGGACGGAGGAAGGCTGATATGGCGCTTCATCCCACTGTCGCCGCGGTCACCAACCGCATCATCGAGAAGAGCCGCGCGACCCGCGCCGACTATCTGCGCCGCATTGACGCCGCCCGCGATTCCGGCGCCGGCCGCGCCAAGCTCTCCTGCGCCAACTGGGCCCACGCCTTCGCCGGTCAGACCATAGCCGACAAGTTGACGGCGATGGACGGGTCCAAGCCCAACCTGGGCATCGTCACCGCCTATAACGACATGCTGTCGGCCCACCAGCCGTTCGAGCGCTTCCCCGGCGTGGTCCGCGAAGCGGTGCGTCAGGTCGGCGCCACGGCCCAGGTCGCCGGCGGCACCCCCGCCATGTGCGACGGCGTCACCCAGGGTCGCCCCGGCATGGAGCTGTCCCTGTTCAGCCGCGACGTCATCGCCATGTCGGCGGGCGTGGCCCTGACGCACGACGCCTTCGACGCGGCCCTGATGCTGGGGGTCTGCGACAAGATCGTGCCCGGCCTGTTCATGGGCGCCCTGGCCTTCGGCCATCTGCCCGTCGTCTTCGCCCCCGCCGGCCCCATGCCCTCGGGCATTCCGAACGCGGAGAAATCCCGCGTCCGCGCCGAGTACGCCCAGAACAAGGTGGATCGCCAGACCCTGCTGGAAAGCGAGATCGGCTCCTATCACTCGCCCGGCACCTGCACCTTCTACGGCACGGCCAATTCGAACCAGATGATGATGGAGCTGGCGGGCCTGCACATGCCCTCGACCGCCTTCGTCCATCCGGACACCGGCCTGCGCGACGCCCTGACCGCCGCCGCCGCCCAGCGCGCGGTCGAACTGGCCCGGACCGGCGAGAGCCGCATGGCCGACGTGATCGACGAGAAGTCCATCGTCAACGCCATCGTCGCCCTTCTGGCCACCGGCGGCTCGACCAACCACGCCATCCACCTGGTCGCCATGGCGCGGGCGGCGGGCGTGCTGATCGACTGGACCGACATGGACGAGCTGTCGTCCGTCACCCCCCTGCTGGCCCGCGTCTATCCCAACGGCTCGGCCGATGTGAACGCCTTCCAGGCCGCCGGCGGCGTCGCCTTCGTCGCCCGCGAACTGGCCGAGCACGGCCATATCCACACCGACGTCACGACCATCATGGGTCGCGGCATCGAGGCCTATTTCCAGGAACCGTCGATGGTGGACGGCCAGCTGGTCTGGCGCGACGGGGTCAAGGAAAGCCTCGATCGCGACATCCTGCGCCCCGCCTCCGATCCCTTCGACAAGGAGGGGGGCCTGCGCCTGGTCCAGGGCGACCTCGGCCGCGCCGTCATCAAGGTCTCGGCGGTCAAGCCCGAGAACCGCATCGTCGAGGCCCCCGCCGCCGTCTTCGAAACCCAGGAAGACGCGCTCCAGGCCTTCAAGGACGGCAAGCTGTTCCGCGACGTGGTCGTGGTCCTGCGCTTTCAGGGCCCCAAGGCCAACGGCATGCCCGAGCTGCACAGCCTGTCGCCGGCCCTGTCGGTCATCCAGGACAAGGGGTTCAAGGTCGCCTTCGTCACCGACGGCCGCATGTCGGGCGCCAGCGGCAAGACCCCGGCCGCCATCCACGTCAGCCCTGAGGCCCTCGCCGGCGGCCCCCTGGCCCATGTGAAGGACGGCGACGTCATCCGTCTGGACGCCGAGGCCGGGGTTCTGACCACGGTCGGCGTCGACGGCCTGACCGCCCGGCCCGCCGCGATCCGTTCCAGCGTCCACGCCGAGGGCTCGGCCTGGGGCTACGGCCGTGAGCTGTTCGGCGCCTTCCGCCATGTGGTCACGACGGCCGAAGAGGGCGCCACCGTCTGTTTCGCCTTCCCCTCCGGCGCCCAGGCCCATACGGACACCCCGCCCGACCCCAATCTCGTCGACCGGACCGTCGACGCCTGATCCGACGCACCGACTGCAGGAAACGACCCTATGACTGACAAGACCCTCCTCGTCGGAGACGTCGGCGGCACCAACGCCCGTTTCGCCGTCGCTCGCATGATCGACGGCAAGCCCGTGCTGGACCACCACGAGAGCTTCCCGGCCGAAACCTATCCGACCTTCCTGGAAGGGGTCGCCGCCTTCATCGAGGGCTGCGAGGTCAAGCCGACCGGCGGCGTCATCGCCGTGGCCGGCCCCGTCACCGACGGCGCCATCGACCTGACCAACTCCCCCTGGCAGGTGTCGGAAAGCGAGCTTTCGACCCTGGGTCTTTCGCCGGTCAAGCTGATCAACGACTTCGAGGCCCTGGCCTGGGGCGCCCCCATCGTGCCGCAAGACCAGCTGGAAAGCCTGGGCGGCCCCGTCGACGGCGATCCCCATTCGACCGTCGCCGTCCTGGGCCCCGGCACCGGCTTCGGCGTCTCGGCCCTGGTGCGCGACGCGCACGGCAAGGAGATGGCCATGCCGTCCGAAGGCGGCCACGCCTGTTTCCCCCCCGGCGATCCGGTCGAGGACGAGATCCTGCGCATCCTGCGCCGCCGCTATGACCGCGTCTCGATCGAGCGTCTGATCTGCGGCCCCGGCCTGTTGAACATGCACCGGGCCCTGGCCGAGATCGACGGGCGCGAGACCCATATCGACGACCCCGCCCAGATCACCCAGACCGCCCTGGCCGATCCGAACAGCCCCTGCGGCGCCACCCTGGCCCGCTTCTGCGCCATACTGGGCGCGGTCGCCGGCGACATCGCCCTGACCACGGGCGCGCGCGGCGGCGTCTATATCGCCGGGGGCATCGTCCCGCGCATCCTGCCCTTCATCAAGGCCAGCCCCTTCCGCCAGAGGTTCGAGCGCAAGGGCCGGTTCAAGGAATACATGCAGGAGATCCCGACCAAGGTGATCATGCACAAACACGCCGCCCTCCTGGGCGCCGCGCGGGTCGCCTTCGCCGAGGCCGAGGGCTGAGATCACGAAAAGCTCACGGCGGCGTGAACTGAACCGCCGCCGTGACGTTTCCCTGCCTCCACAACGGAAGGAAACGTCATGAAAAAGATCGCTGTCGCCGCCGCCTCCCTGTTCGTCCTGTCGGGCGTCGCCGCCTGCGGTGAAAGCGCCGCCGACAAGGCCGCCGAGAACCGCGCCGACGCCGTCGAGGCCCAGGGCGAAGCCCGCGCCGACCAGCTGGAAGCCCAGGCCGACGCCGCCCCGACCGACGCTCAGAAGGACGCCCTGAACCGCCAGGCCGACCAGGTCGAGGAAAACGCCGACCGCCGCGCCGACCAGATCGAGCAACAGGGCGGCAACGCCGACGGCGGCATGACCACCCACAACACCCCGACCACCAACTAAGACGCCGTCACGTCTCGGTTCAAAGCCCCCGTCGTTCGCGACGGGGGCTTTTTCGCGCCTCGTCCCGACACGTCCGTCATCCATGCCTTGTCGTCATCCTCGGGCTTGACCCGAGGATGACGGGGAGAAGCGGACCTCACCCCTTCTTCGGCGGCCACGGCACGAAGGCGCTGGTCCGCTTCACATAGTCCGCATAGCCCGGCCGCGACCGGTTGATCGCCTTCTCCGTAATCCCGATCCCCGACCACCGCGTCAGGGTGAAGGTCAGGAAGATCGGTCCGGCGATGGACCACAGGCCCACGCCCGTCTCCGCCGCGATCAGCCACAGCCCCCACCAGACGCAGGCGTCGCCGAAATAGTTCGGATGGCGCGTATAGCGCCACAGGCCGGTGTCCAGCACCCGCCCCTTGTTGGCCGGGTCGCTTCTGAAGGCCGCCAGCTGGGCGTCGCCCGTGCTTTCGATGACGATCCCCGCCAGGGCCAGCCCCGCCCCGATCAGGGCGAGCCCCCCCGCCGCCGGCGCGTCGGCGACCTGGCCCAGCTGCACCGGCAGGGCCGTCAGCCAGGCCAGAACGGCCTGGGGCAGGAAGACGAACAGCAGGGCCGTCTTGGCGAAGGACCAGCCCTTGTTCCGTTCCTGATCCTCGACGATCTGCACATAGCGGCCGTCCGCCCCGCTGGCCCGCCACCGCCCGAACAGATGCAGCCCCAGCCGCAGCGCCCAGACTGCGCAGATCACGACCAGCAGGGTCTTGCGCGTCGGATCGCCGTCGGTCCGCGGCAGGGTGACCAGGGCCAGCAGCAACATGCCCAAGGGCCAAACCGCATCGACGAAACTGACGTCCTTCAGCCTCAGCGCCACGCCCCACAGCCCCAGCATCACGGCGACGATCAGGGCCAGGTTCAGGGCCAGGAGGATGAGGATGTCGATCAGGGTCATACGGCCGATACGTGTCGCCGCGCGCCCTGGATGCGCGCCCTAGACGGATTCAACCACCGTCAACTCCGGCCACCGCCCCCGCGCATTCTCGACAGTCCTGGCCCAGCCCTTGGCCACCGGCCGGTTCGGATTGGGCCGCACGACCATGGCGAACACATCCTCCAGTCCGAACGGCGCCGCCATGGTGATCGCGTCGTCCGCCTCCAGCCGCACCCCGACGGCGAAGGCGGGGGCCACGAACCGGCTCAGGGCCTCGTCGGTCGAATGCAGAGCCTCATAGGGCTCGCCGAACCGGTTTTCGAACCACAGATGCACCCGCGCCTGGTTGCGCACCTCGACCTGGCTGCGGAAGGGTTCGTCAAAGGCGGCGGCGACCTGTTTGATCACCCCGTCCTCGGCCTCATAGGACAGGTCCGATCCGTCGAAATAGGCCAGGTCGTAATCCTTGATCCCATACCCCGCCGGCCGCCCCGTCCTGGCGTTCCACACCGCCTGATAGACGGCGCCCGACACCAGCCGCCAGTCGGGCAGGCCCAGCCCCCGCACCGTCCGCAAAACGTGCATCAGGCCGGGATCGGCGCGGACGATGTCGATCAGCTTCTGGCTCAGGGGGGCGTTCATCCGCCTCCCTTACCCTTCCCATCCGTCCTGCGGGAGAGGCCGTCCGCCTTCATCCCCAGATGCGCGCCCCCGCACGTCCCGTCATCCTGGGGCTTGTCCCCAGGATCCAGACTCCGGGCGCCAAAGACGGCGCGCCTTGCGGAAACACCGGGCGTCTGGATCCTCGCCACAAGGGCGAGGATGACGAACGCAACGGAGGCCCGCCTCGCAACGGCGGACCATGCCCGCCGCCCGTTACGCGCGCGATTGTCGAGGCGAGCCCGAAAAGGTTCAAAGGCTTAGGGCTTCACCCGTCAAAACAGCCGGCGCCCTTCCGCGCGGCCCTATACTGGCGTTCCGGTCTTTGACATCGCAACGCGCGCAGAACGTGGCCCCGCCGGACAGTCCGATCGGAGTTCGCCCATTTTCTTTGTGAAAACAATGGCCGTCGGACAGATCGGACACATCGGACACCTTTTTTCCTGTCCGATCTCGGCCGCTCGCCGATCCGACGCCCCGCTCGCAGGCCGTCGTGGGACTCGATTCTCGGACAGTCCGATCGGCGTCGGACGAATTCCGCTTCAAAAACAAAGGCCGTCGGACAGATCGGACAGATCGGACACCCTTTTTTCCGTGTCCGATGGACCGCCGCCTCAGCCCCGCACCGGCCAGCCGTGATCCAGCGGCCCGTGTCCGCCGCCGAGACCCGGCGCCCGCCGGATCGCCTCGCCGACATAGGCCCAGGCTTCGGCGACCGCGACCTCCAGCGGCCGCCCCAGGGCCAGACCCGCCGCGCACGCGCTGGCCAGGGTGCAGCCGGTGCCGTGGGTGTGGCGGGTGTCGATCCGCTCGGCCTCCAGCACCGTCTCTCCGTCGGCCGTCATCAAGAGGTCGATCACCGTCGGCCCGTCCACATGGCCGCCCTTCATCAGCACGGCCCGGGCGCCCAGGTTCAGCAGGGCCTCGCCCGCCCGTCTCTGACCGTCGATGTCGCGCACCGTCAGCCCGGTCAGGGCCTCGGCCTCGGGCGCATTGGGGGTCAGAAGGGCCGCGCGCGGGATCATCAGGCGCCGCACCGCCTCCACCGCCGCATCGGGCAAAAGAGGATGGCCGCCCTTGGCCACCATGACCGGATCGACCACGGCCGGGGCCTTGGCCTCGTCCAGCAGGGCCGCCACCGTCTCGACCACCTCGACCGAGCCCAGCATGCCGGTCTTGACCGCGTCCGTCCCGATGTCCTCCAGCACCGCCCGCGCCTGGGCCGCGATCAGCTCCAGCGGCAGGGGATGGACGCCGTGAACCCCCAGGGTGTTCTGCACCGTGATGGCTGTGATCGCCGTGGCGGCGAACCCGCCCATCATCGTCACCGCCTTGATGTCGGCCTGGACCCCCGCGCCGCCGCCGCTGTCCGACCCCGCCAGGATCAGGACCCGTCCCATTCTTCTTTCGCTACCGCCGCCCGCGCGGCGGGCGTCTGCTTGAGCGAGGCTCATGCGTGGGCTCCCGAAAACAGCTTTAAGCCCACGATCCCCGCCACGATCAGCAGGATGCACACCGCCCGCACCGCCGTCGCCGGCTCGCCGTATACGACGATCCCCACCAGGGCCGCGCCCACCGCCCCGATCCCGGTCCAGACCGCATAGGCCGTGCCGATCGGCAGCCTCTGGGTCGCCACCCACAGCAGGATCATGCTGGCCGCCAGGGCGATCAGCACCCCCAGCGAGGTCAGCGGCCTTTGCAGGCTGACGGACTTCAGGCCGGACGCCCACAGCACTTCCAGCAGACCGGCGACGACCAGCGTCGCCCACGGATTGATCGACATCACCCAGGACATGGGGACCAGATGGCCCAGGCCGTCGCCGGGGGCAAGCGTGTCACTCCGCCGCCGCCACCGCCGCCTGAAGCTTCAGCGCCTGAACCGTCTCGCGCACGTCATGGACCCGCACCATCCGCGCCCCGCGCCGCGCCCCCTCCAGGGCCAGGGCCAGCGAGCCGCCCAGCCGGTCGGTCGCCTCCACCGCCGTCGGATCGACGGCCTGGATCGTCCGCTTGCGGCTGGCGGCGTAAAGCACCGGAAAGCCCAGGGCGACCAGCTCGCCCAGCCGCGCCGTCAGGGCCATATTGTGCGCCGGGGTCTTGCCGAAGCCGATGCCCGGGTCCAGCCAGATCCGCGCGCGCGCCACCCCCGCCGCCGTCGCCGCCTCGGCCCGGCCCAGCAGATAGGCCCGCACCTCGGCGACCACGTCCTCATAGTGGGGATCGGCCTGCATGGTCCGGGGTTCGCCCCTCATGTGCATCAGCACCACCTCGCACCCCAGCTCGGCCGCGACGGCTGCGCTGTCCGGCGCATGGCCCAGGGCGGTCACGTCGTTCCACATCGTCGCCCCGGCGGCGACGGCGGCCCGAGCCACGGCCGGCTTCATCGTATCGACGCTGATCGGGCCGCCCCAGCGGGCGCGAACGGCCTCGATCACCGGAACGACCCGGTCGATCTCCTCGGCCTCGCTGACCGGCTCGGCGCCCGGCCGGGTGCTCTCGCCCCCGACGTCCAGCACCTCGGCCCCCTGCTCGACCAGCCGCATCGCCTGGCCCGCCGCCGCCTCGGTCGACGCCCAGCGCCCCCCGTCCGAGAAGCTGTCGGGCGTGACGTTGACGATGCCCATGACCTTGACCGTCACGCCTTCCTCCCGATCAGTCCGCCCAGAGCCTCCAGATAGGCGTCGAAGGCCTTGCGCCCTTCAAGCGTGATCGCCGCCCGCGTCAGGGGCTTGTTGTTCACGAAGCTCTTGGAGATGGCGACATAGCCCGCCTCCTCCAGCTTCTTCAGATGCACCGACAGATTGCCCTGGGTCGCCTCCAGCACCGTCTTTAGCTCGGTGAAGTCGGCGGCCTCGACGTCGGCCAGATAGACCATGATCCCCAGCCGCATCCGGCCGTGGATGACCTCGTCGATTCGCCCCAGGTCGTTCAGCCCCATGGGTCAGACGGCGTCCGCAGCGGGGCGGGCCTTCAAGGCTTCGCGGGTGATGATCCAGCCCGGCCCGGCGAACAGCAGGAACAGAGCCGCCGTCGCGACGAGCAGATAGGCCAGGGGCTCGCGGACCAACAGCCCCAGGGCCACCGCCGTCGCCCATCCCCCGATCGACGCCGCCAGCATCCAGCCCTTCTTCTTCAGCGTCCAGGCCACATACCAGGCGGCCGACTGGAGCGCGAAGATCATCGCCGGATAATAGAGCCAGACGGCGAAGTCCTGGTCTCGCGCCGAGCCGAAGCCGAAGACGATGACGATGGCCAGATTGGCCATGCCCGCCCCGCTGAAGGCGGCGTTCAGGGTGCGGGTGACGACGGGGCTGGCCTTGGGCCGCTTGCGGTCCTCCCGGATGGCCCAGGCCATCACCAGCAGGAAGGCGACGGTCACGCCTGTGACGAAGGCCAGGCTGATCGGCCCGGGCCAGCGGATCACCCCCGCCGCCTGTCCGAGGTGAAACAGGCACTGCAGCCCGTACAGCAGGCCGCCGGCCAAATAGAGGACGCCCATGGTCAGTGTGGCTCTCGGATCGCCCCCGCCCTGGACGATCGATCGAAGGAAGGCCAGGTCGGCCTCGGGCGAGCTGCGGGACGTGTCGTTCATCGATGATTCCTCTGCGGCTTGCGCGTCCTTCGGATGGACGCGGCGACGGGGGTTGGCAAGCTATTCGGCGGGCGACGGGGCTGAGGCGGCCGGGCGACGCCGCCACGGAACCCGGCGGCCGTTCAGCCAGCGCCCCATGAAGCTGTGGCGGATCAGCAGCTCATAGCCGGCGATCGACGCCGCCAGCGCTCCGCCGGCGATCAAGGCCAGTTTGACCGGCCAGGCTAGGCTCCAGTCCTGCACCAGCACCTGACCGACCATCACCAGCGGCAGATGGACAATGTAGATCCAATAGGCCGCATCGGCGAGATAGCGCCGCACCGCGCTGTGGCCCGAGCAGAACCGAACGGCCACGGCGACCGCCGCCAGGCTGGAGGCGTAGACGGCGACCCCGAAGGCGCCCGCCGTCGCCGCCTTGATCGCCGGATCGGTGATAGGCTCCAACCTGGGATTGGGACCGCCCGCCAGAGCCAGGGCCGTCGCGCCTGCCGCCAGGGCGAGGCCGAGATGAAGCGGCCACCGCGCCGCGATCCGCTCGAGCAGGTCGCGGCGCCGGTCCAGCAGGGCGCCCAGGCCGAAGGCCAGTCCGAACCCGACCAGGGCCGGGGTGTTGGGGATCAGGCCCGCGTCGGGCGTCGGCACGCCGAAGAAGGCGACCCAGTTCGGATGCAGCCACAGGGCCAGGGCCAGGGGCGCGCCCAGGACGACGGCGCCGCCCGGCTGAACCAGCAACGCCGTCGCGCGATCCACCACCGCCCGCCCCCAGCCGCCCTGCCGGTCCAGGGCCGCGAACGGCGCCCGCACGAAGATCAGGCCGACATAGAAGATCAGCAGGACCCACAGGAACCACAGATGGGTCAACGGCAGATTGGTCCAGTCATAGGTCGGAGGCGGCGGCGCATCGGCCGCCGTCAGGCCATGTAGGCCCGCATTCCAGATCAGGACCGCGACAATGGCCGCCAGCGACGGCCCCCAGAAGACCGCCAGCGGTCCCGCAATCCGCGCCAGCCGGTTGATCCCGAACCGCACCAGCCCCCGCCGCGCCAGCATCATATGGGCGAACAGACCCGCAATCAGAAAGAAGGTCGCCATCCGAAACAGGTGAATGGCGAAGAAAAGGCCGCTGGCCCAGACCGACCGCTGATCGTCGGCCACCACCCAGATCGGCGTCGGAAAGAAGGCCATGGCGCCGTGGAGCACCAAACCCAGGAGCAGGGCGGCGCCCCGTAGGGCGTCCAGGCCGTGAAGGCGCTCGCCCGTCTTGATGTCGTCTGCGGCCATGATCCTCGTCTCCCTGTTCGAGAGACATATTGCACAGACTTGTTTGTTTTTCAAACTTGTTCGCCAAAGGCCACCTCGTGGCGTTTCGACTGGGCGTTCGGGGCGACCGCCCGACCGGCGCCCTTAAGGTCGACCGCTTCGTTAGAAACGAAAAACGCCCGGGATCCTAAGACGCCGGGCGAAGATCGATGAGGGCGGCCCGTCGGGCGCGCGATCAGCTGTTCGGCGGCGCCGGGCTGGTGGCGGCGGGCGGCGCGGCCGGGGTCGCCTGGGTGGTCGCCGGTTCGCCGACGGCGGGGGCCTCGCCCGTCGCCTCGGTGGCGGGGGCGCCCTCGGCGGGGGCGGCTTCACCCTCGGCGGGGGCGGCGGCGCCAGGCTGGCGGGCCGGATCGGGCGCGGGGATGGCGAAGCCGCTCGAGCCCTGGCTGCGCAGCCAGGCGATCAGATTGATCCGGGTCTGGGTGTCGCGGATGCCGGCGAAGGACATCTTGGTGCCGGGCACATAGCGGGCGGGGGCGGTGATGAAGCTGTTCAGCTGGTCATAGCCCCAGGTCGGCGCCTCGGCCTTGTGCTTGGCCATGGCGTCCGAATAGGCGAAGCCGGCGCGGTGCATGACCGGGCCGCCCACCACCCCGTACAGATTCGGGCCGATGCCGTCCGCCCCGCCCTGCGTCGCGTTATGGCAGGCCTGGCAACGGGCGAAGGCGGCCTCGCCGGCGGCCAGGTCGGCGGTCGGCAGGACCGTGCCCCAGTCCGGCGGCAGCTCGGCCTGTTCGGCGCCGGCGACCTCATCCGGCGCATCGACGAAATAGCCCATCTTTTCCGGCGGTTCGGAATGATAGATCAGGCCCGACGCCTGTTGAACGACCAGGATGACGAAGGCCGTCCCCAGAGCCGCGCCGAAAATCTTGTTCCACTTTAGATCGCCGCTCATGCGCGTCGTCTCGCCCGTCCCTAGGTTTCCCAACTTCCCCGTCTTGCGCAGAGAAGCCTTCCTTGCCGGATCACGTCTTGCACGGTAGCGCAGGGTTCGCAACCGGCGCGACGAACGCGACGGCGCCGCTCGACCAGGACAGGCCCCGCCAGACCCATGAATCCTCTGATAATGATACCGGCTCGCATGGCCGCCACCCGCCTGCCGAACAAGCCCCTGGCCGACATCGGCGGCCGGCCGATGATCGTGCGGGCCTATGAACAGGCCGCCGCCTCGGGCCTGCCCGTCGTGGTCGCCGCCGGCGATCCCGAGATCGTGGCCGTGGTCGAGGCGGCGGGCGGCCGGGCGATCCTGACCGACCCCGACCTGCCGTCCGGCTCTGACCGCATCCGGGCCGCCGTGGACGCCATAGACCCCGAGGGCGATTTCGACGCCGTGATCAACGTCCAGGGCGACATGCCCTTCGCCGATCCGGGCCTGGCGACCGCCTGCGCGGCCGTGCTGCACGGCGAGCCGGCCTGCGACATCGCCACCCTGGTCGCCGCAGAGGCCGATCCGTCGGACCGGGCCAATCCCGATGTGGTCAAGGCGGTCCTGGCCCTGAAAAGCAACGAATGGGGCGAGACCGAGCGTCAGGGCCGCGCCCTCTATTTCACCCGTTCGACCCTGTATGGCGATGCGCCGATCTGGCGTCACATCGGCGTCTACGGCTATCGCCGCGCGGCCCTGAACCGCTTCTGCGCCGCGCCCCAGTCGCCGCTGGAGAAGCGCGAGAAGCTGGAACAGCTGCGGGCCCTGGAGATGGGGATGCAGATCTGGGCCGCCGTGATCGACGAAGCGCCCCTGTCGGTCGACAATCCCGCCGACCTGGAGGCGGCGCGGGCGCTGGTCTGAACGCCGACGAACGTCTCTCCCTCCCCTCGGGGGAGGGAGAAGCGTTCCCTACCCCGCCTCCGCCCAGGCCTTGATCAGGCTGTGGGCGATGGCGAAGGGCGGCGGCGCCTGAATGGTTGGGTGGGCGCCGGCCAGAACCGCCCTCGCCTCGGCCCGCGTCAGCCAGGCCACGCTCTCCAGCTCGGTCTGATCCGGCCGGGCCTGGTCGTCCGAGACCTCGGCGATCAGGCCGATCATCAGCTGTGACGGGAAGGGCCAGGGCTGGCTGGAGTGATAGACGGCGTCGATCACCGTCAGGCCCGCCTCTTCCTTGACCTCGCGGGCGCAGGCCTCCTCGATCGACTCGCCGGGCTCCAGGAAGCCCGCCAGGGCCGACATCCGCCCCGCCGGCCAGGCCGCCTGGCGGCCCAGCAGACAGACCGGCTCGGCCCCGCCCTTGTAGACCGGCAGCATGATGGTGACCGGATCGACGCGCGGAAAATGCTCGGTCCCGCAGGCCGGGCAGCGCCGCTTCCACCCGCCCGAGGCCGTCTCGCTCAGCGTGCCGCAATTGGCGCAGAAACCGTGTTTGCGGCGCCAGTCGAACAGGCTCTTGGCCCCGCCCGCCATGGCCGCGTCCTGGGCCGGAAGAATGGCCGCGGCGGCGCGCATCTCGTGAAAGGCGCCCAGCCCCCGAACCGGCCCCTCGGCCGGATCGAGCGAACCTTCGAACTCGACCGCAAAGACCGGCGCTTCCTTCCAGAGCCCGAGAAAGACGTCGCGATCCGGAACCATGTCGCGGGCGTGTTTCGGCGACAGCCAGGCCAGGCGCGGCCCCTCCGCCGTCTCCTCGACCAGGGGCCGCCCTTCCCACAGCACCATGCACAGGGCCTCGGGATTGGCCTCTTGCTCCGCCAGCCAGTCGGGGTCGTTGCGAAGATCGCCCGCGCGGTCGAGCGGATTGCCGGAGAAGACGTTCTGATGAGCCATGCGGCCTTGTAACCCTTGATTCCGTCCGCCGCACCCGTCATATCTCCCCTCGGAGATCGCGGGCGAAGGCTTCGCCAACCTGGTCAGGGCCGGAAGGCAGCAGCCACAACGAATTCCCCTTCGGGTCGCGGTCTCTACTTCCTTTGTTTGTGCGCTAACACTCGCCGCGCGGCGGCTCGCTGCTTGAGCGCGTTTGGTGCGCTAACGCTTGCGACGCGGTCGCTCGCGGCTTGAGCGCGTGTGTTCGCGTCCCTCTCCCGCTTGCGGGAGAGGTGGCCCGGCGTCCGCAGAGCGGACCAGGGTCGGAGAGGGAAGTTTTCTCTCAAGAAACATGACTTCCCCCATCGTCAGGCGTGTCGCGGCGCGCCACGACCTGACACTTCCCCCGCAAGCGGGGGAAGGTCCGAAGGAAGCCCTTCGCCCCGCCGCTCACCCGCTGTAAGACTTCGCCCATGAGCGACAACGACCCGAATCTCGACGGCCCGCCCTGGGAAGAGGACGACGTCGTCGAGCGCGACGAGAACACCGACGACATGTTCGGCGCCCCCGCCCCGGCGGCCGGGCCCGTCCCTGCGCCTGCGCCGGCCGCGCCGCCGCCTGTCGCCGCCGTCAGCGAGGATCAGGCCGACGACGGCGCCGCCTATCAGGTGCTGGCGCGCAAATACCGGCCGCGCACCTTCGAGGATCTGATCGGTCAGGAGGCGATGGTGAGGACGCTCACCAACGCCTTCGCCACCGGGCGGATCGCCCACGCCTTCATGCTGACCGGGGTGCGGGGCGTCGGCAAGACGACCACCGCCCGTCTCTTGGCCCGCGCCCTGAACAATGAGACGGAGACGATCGACCGTCCGTCCCTGACCCTGACCGCCCACGGCCGGCACGACGCCGCCATCATGGCCGGCCAGCATATGGACGTGATGGAGATGGACGCCGCCTCCCACACCGGGGTCAACGACATCCGCGACATCCTGGAGAGCGTGCGGTATGCGCCGGTCGAGGCCCGCTACAAGGTCTATGTGCTGGACGAGGTCCATATGCTGTCGACGCAGGCCTTCAACGCCCTGCTGAAGACGCTGGAGGAGCCGCCGCCCCACGCCAAATTCATCTTCGCCACCACCGAGATCCGCAAGGTGCCGGTGACCATCCTGAGCCGCTGTCAGCGCTTCGACCTGCGCCGGGTCGAGCCCGAGATTCTGGTCGATCACCTGGGCCGGATCGCCGAGCGGGAGGGGATGAAGATCGAGCAGGACGCCCTGGCCCTGATCTCGCGCGCAGCCGAGGGTTCGGTGCGCGACGGCCTGTCCCTGCTGGACCAGGCCCTGGTTCAGGCCGAACGGGGACAGGTGGTCAAGACCGAGACAGTGCGCGACATGCTGGGGTTGGCCGACCGCAGCCAGACCATCGCCCTGTTCGAAAGCGTCATGGCCGGCCGCACGCCCGAAGCCCTGGAAAACTTCCGCACCCTTTACGGCTACGGCGCCGACCCGGTGCAGGTGACCAACGACCTCTTGGAACACTGCCACGCCGCCTCGGTGGCCAAGATGCTGGGGCCGAACGCGACCCGACTGCCCAATGACCAGGCGCAGAAACTGGCCGCCCTGGGCGCCGCCATCCCGGCCGCCACCCTGTCGCGCACCTGGCAGATGCTGCTGAAGGCCCTGGACGAGGTGCGGCGCGCGCCCAATCCCGCCGATGCGGTCGAGATGGCCATCGTCCGCCTGGCCTACGCCGCCGACCTGCCGGGACCGGAGGAGGCGTTAAAGCGGCTTCAGTCGGGCGAGCCCTTCGGGGGCGGATCGGCCCCGCGTGGCGGCGGCTCCGGCGGCGGGGGCGGGACCTCGGCCCAGCTGGCCGCGCGGCCGGTCATGGCCCCCGCCCTGCCCGATCCCCAGACCTTCGAACAGGTCGTGGCCCTGATCGGCGAGAAGCGCGAAGTCGGCCTGCAGATGGACGTGGAGCGGTTCGTCAAACCCGTCTCGTTCAAGCCCGGCGCCATCGTCTATGAGAGCGTTGAGGGCGCGCCGGTCGAACTGGCCCGGCGGCTGGCCGGCCGGCTGAAGGAATGGACCGGCCGCACCTGGCTGATCGCCGCCAACGGCCAGGGCGGCGGCGACACCCTGATCGAACGCCAGAGGAAGGAACGGGCCGCCGAGCGCCAGAAGATCGAGGCCGATCCCTTCATCAAGGCCGTGCTGCTGGCCTTCCCCGGCGCCCAGCTGGGCGAGATCAAGACCATCGCCCCGACGGTGGTCACGCCCGAAATCCCCGACGCCGCCGAGGACGACGACGAGGACTGAGCGAGGGTTCAGCCTTCCAGGGAGATGACCGGCCCGGCCTCGACCGGGGCGGACCGGCGTCCGCCGCGGCGGCGCTTCAGCCAGGCGCGGACGCGCGACTGGATCCGGTCGTCGACGGCGAAGTGGAAGGCGAAGGCGAAGGCCACGGCCGCCAGGACGCCGCAGCCCCACAGAACCCACTGGACCGGCTCGGACAGGGCGAAGCGCGTGTTCGCCGCATTGACCACGCCGAACCAGGCGATGCGAACCACCTCGTTGGAGATGAACATGGAGAAGGAGACCAGGGCCGCGGTCTCCACCAGCCTGGACGGGCGGCGCACGGGCACGGCGCCGGCGGCCAGGATGATCAGCGAGATCATCGCCAGCGAGACCAGGGCGGTCTTGCCGAAGGCCTGGGCCGCGACCAGGCCGCAGAAGGCGGCGACCCCGACCCAGCCGGCGAAGCGCGGATGGATCCACACCGACTGGGCGAACCAGGCCAGGCTCATGCCCAGGACGAACAGGGGCAGGGCCCGGATGAAGCCGTAGCCCATCGGCATCTGATAGACGGGATAGGCCAGAAGGCTCCAGCACAGCTGGTTGGCGACCAGATAGCCGCCGATCCCCAGGGCCAGGGCGCTCCACGGCCCCAGCCGCGTCAGGCCGCGCAGGATCCAGGGGAAGCACAGATAGCAGCCGATCAGGGCCGAGATCGACCAGGTCGGCGCATTCCAGCCCAGGCCGCCGTGCACCCCGTAAGACTGGACCAGCAGCAGTTGGGCCGGCAGCTGGTCCCAGCGGAACCATTCGGGATTGCGGGGCGCGATCCCGACCGAGGCGCTGAGCAGCACCAGGGCGACCAGAGACAGGCCCATGATCAGATGGGCCGGGACGACCCGCAACACCCGCTTCAGGACGAAGTCGCCGTGCGACATCCGCCCCTGGCCGACCGCCGCCCCATAGACCCGCATCAGCACATAGCCGGAATCGATCAGGAAGAAGTTGGTCAGCAGGAAGCCGCCGCGTTCGAACACCGGATGAACCGCCTCAGCCAGCGGGACCGGGCCGGCCGCCTGGAAGTGGTGCAGAATGATCAGGAAGGCCACAATGAAACGCAGGGCGTCCAGCCAGCCGCCCCGAGCGATCGGGGTTGTTTCATTCCGGGTCGAAATCAGGGTCCAGGGCACGGGGAAGGCCTCCTTGGCCCCCTCCCCCGCAAGAGACGGGCCGGGTTCAGCCCCGGACCAGCCTCAGGAACTCTTCGCGGGTGCGCGGATCGTCGCGGACCACGCCGATCAGATGGCTTGTCGACAGGCTGGCGCCCGGCGCATTGACCCCGCGCAGGGTCATGCAGCTGTGCTCGGCCTCGATCACCACCCCGACGCCGTGCGGCTTCAGCACCGTATTGATGGCCTCGGCGATCTCGGCGGTCATCTTCTCCTGGATCTGCAGGCGCCGGGCGAAGCCGCGCACCACCCGCGCCAGTTTGGAGATGCCCACCACCCGGTCGGTCGGCAGATAGGCCACATGGGCCCGGCCCACGACCGGCAGCATATGGTGTTCGCAGAAGCTGACGAAGCGGATGTCCTTCAGCACCACCAGCTGATCATAGCCGCCCGTCTCCTCGAAGGTCTTCTTCAGATAGGACAACGGGTCGGTCTCATAGCCCGAGAACAGCTCGCGATAGCTGCGCGCCACCCGCGCCGGGGTCTCCAGGAGACCCTCGCGGTCGGGATCGTCCCCCGCCCATTCGATCAGGGTGCGCACCGCCGCCTCGGCGTCGGCCTGGGTCAGACGGGAGGCGCGGGCGGTCTTGGGGGGGACGTCGGTCATGACAGGGCCTATAGCGAGCCGAACACGAAAAGCAAAAATCCTACCCCTTACGCTGCGGCGACGCGGTCAGACGCCGGACCGGGAAAAACAGTGTCCGATGTGTCCGATGTGTCCGGAAATCGGCGGCGGGCGCGAAAAAATGTGTCCGATCTGTCCGATGTATCCAAGTTGCGCGCCGCATCTGGTCCATAGGAGCGCCTTCCGCAGAAGGTCAGGAACAGCCGTCCATCTACTCGTCGATTCGATCTGGATTCTGGAGCGACTTGCGATCGTGCGACGCCACTCTGCGCTCAACCTTCTTTATGTCTTCCGCAGCAGGCAGGGCTTCCGGCCGAATGCCGCGGTCCAAAAGGGTTTTTCGGACTGCCTTGTTGTTGGTGACATGTTCGGAAGAAATGGCGCCTTCCGTTCTCATGGTGTGGGCGCGGGCGTTGAAGATGGTGATTTCTGTCGCGAAATCCTTGGCCTTCAAGATGATGGTGGGCGCAAAATCCGCGAGGGGACGGCTGTCCGGCACCTTCCATGTCGCCTTCATCGCCTGCGTTGATCGGCCGAACAACGCGCCGTCGCCCTTGCTACGGATTAGAGCGAAGTTCTGGTTCTCGCCGGTTTGTTCATAGATAATTCCGGACAGCTCTTTCTCCGTCTGCGTCAACTTGCGGCGAGCAAGCAAACGCTCCACTTCGAGCATGCGCTGTTCCACCAACTCGGCTCGACGAGTTTGAATGGCGAAGTAGCTTTGCGCAAAAGCGATCTCAGGTTTCGCAGAATCGCCGTTCTGAGCCACCAGATAACATGCGAACCGTGTGAGCATCACGTCATCGATCTGGCGTCGCCCGCCCGACCCCAGGTCGACCATTTTGTTGACGTCAACAAAATGGTGCCCGATCTCGTGTCCCGAGAGCTCACAGGCCGTCTTGGCCTTTGACAGGACGTTCTGGAAATTCCGCCACTCGGCGTATCCGAGCAGATGTTGAACGTCTCGCCCAAGCCAATAGTCCACGCCCGCGTCCGTCTGTTGTGCGTGACCTTCGAAGGTCTCGGTCAGATGAGCGATCACCTCCCTCTTCATATCGCCCCTCCTCGATGACAGCGCGCCCCAATATCGCAACCCATGATAGAACAGACAAGAGAGGCTGGGGTTCAGGAGATCCGCCACCGTTATCTCCCCGTTAACCATCCTCCCGGCATTTTCTGCCCAGTGTTTTGCGGGAGTCTCGGCCGATGAACGGCGCGGAAGTTCTGGATGTGGGGCGTGACGCCATCTGGCTGACGATCCAGCTGTGCCTGCCGGTGCTGATCGTGGGCCTGGTGGTGGGCGTGGTGATCGGTCTGTTTCAGGCCCTGACGCAGATTCAGGAACAGACCCTGATCTATGCGCCCAAGATCATCGCCATCTTCGTCTCCCTGCTGCTGTTCCTGCCGCTGATGGGCGCCCTGTTGGGCGGCTTCATGCGCCAGATCGCCGCCCGCATCGCGGGCATGTAGGGTGGGCGGGTCCGAGACGCGGGGCGTCTGATGGACAGCTGGGCCACCGCCGACCAAGTCTGGGCCGGCGGGCTGATCTTCGCCCGGATCGGGGCGATCCTGATGGTCATGCCCGGCTTCGGCGAGGCCTATGTGCCGCCGCGCATCCGCCTGTCCCTGGCCCTGCTGATCAGCCTGGTGCTGTGGCCCGTGGTGCGGGCCGACCTGCCCGGTCTGCCCGACGGCCTGGGCGGCATGGTGGGCTGGATCATCCGCGAGGTCGTGACCGGGCTGATGATCGGCCTTTTGCTGCGGCTGTTGATGACGGCCCTGACCACGGCGGGCGAAATCGTCTCCCTGCAGACCACCCTCAGCTTCGCCCAGACGGCCAATCCGCTTCAAGCCCAGCCGGGATCGACCATCGCCTCATTTCTGATGCTGTTCGGGGTGACGCTGATCTTCGCCACCGATACCCACCATCTGTTCATCGCCGGCATGGTCGGCTCCTACAAGCTGATCGCCCCGGCCCAGCCGCTGATGATGAACGACTTCACCGCCATGGCGGTGCGGACCGTGGGGGACAGCTTCCTGTTGGGGGTGCAGCTGTCGGCGCCGGTTCTGGTCTTCGCCCTGATCTTCAACCTGGCCTCGGGCCTGGTGGCGCGGGTCATGCCGTCGTTCCAGGTCTATTTCGCCGCCGCGCCCCTGAGCGTGATCCTGGGTCTTTCGATCTTCGCCCTCAGCCTGGGGGCGCTGGGGACCGTCTTCATCGACCGCTATCGACGCCTGGGCGAGCTGTTCGCGGCCGGGGTGATGGGAGGCGCCGGTGGCTGAAGGCGCCGATCCCGAGTCGAAAACCGAAGAGGCGACACCCCGAAAACTTGAGGAGGCCCGCAAGAAGGGCGACGTCGCCAAGTCCCAGGACGTGGGTCAGGTGCTGGCGCTCGCCGGGGCGGCCTCGGTGATCCTGGGGGCCGGGGGCTGGTTCGCCGGGTCCATGGCCGAACAGCTCCTGCCCTTCATCGCCGCCCCGCACCAGATGCTGGGCATGCTGGATTCCGGAGCGGGGACGCAAGTGTTGGCCCGCGCCCTGTGGGCCATGACCCCGTTTCTGGGGGCCGTCATGCTGGCCACCATCATCGGCGGGGCGGGCGGGCATCTGGCCCAGTCCGGCCTGATCTTCACCGGCGAGAAGCTGAAGCCGCAGTGGTCGGCGGTGAACCCCCTGTCGGGGTTCAAACGCATCTTCGGGCCTGACGGCCTGATGCAGTTCGTCAAGACCCTGATCAAGCTGATCGCCGTATGCGTGGTGTGCTGGATGGTGCTGAAGCCCCACACGCGCGAGTTCGAGAACCTCGTGACGGTGAGCCCCCTGGCCCTGTTGCCCCTGGCGCGGGACATGGCCCTGGCCCTGTTCGTGGCGGCCATCATCCTGTTGGGAGCCACCGCCGGCGCCGACTTCATCTGGCAGAAGATGCGCTTCGCCAAACGGATGCGGATGACCAAGGAAGAGCTGAAGGAAGACTATAAGCAGACCGAGGGCGACCCGCACGTCAAGGCCAAGCTGAAGCAGATCCGCATGCAGCGCAGCCGCCAGCGGATGATGGCCAATGTGCCCAAGGCCACGGTGATCGTGACCAACCCGACCCACTATTCGGTGGCCCTGCGCTATGAGCCGGATCAGGGGGACGGGGCGCCGGTCTGCGTCGCCAAGGGGGTGGACGCCCTGGCCCTGCGCATCCGCGAGGTGGCCAAGGAACACGACGTGCCCATCGTCGAGAACGTGCCTCTGGCGCGCGCGCTCTACGCCACGGTCGAGGTGGACGAGGTGATCCCGAAGGAGCATTTCGAGGCCGCCGCCAAGATCATCGGCTTCGTCTTCCAATCGCGAAAACGTCGGTAACGCCGCCGTAAGGCTTGCCGCCCGATTTCAGCGTATGATCAGCCTACTGATTCGCGAGGCCGCATGACGCCCAAACGCCGTCTTCCGTTCGACCTGCTCTCGGCCGTGATGGCTTTCGGGGCGGTGGCGACGGTCGCCGCCCTGGCCTATCCGGCCTTTCGGGCCAATCCGACCTCGGCCCCGGGCCTGATCCTGATCGTCACCGTGGGGCTGATCGCCCTGATCGCCCTGTTCGGTTTCCGCCGGGCCGAGACGGTCCAGCCGTCCAGCGACGTGGCGGTTGAACTGCTGGACGCCATGGCCGAGCCGGCCGCCCTGGTGTGGGAGACGGGCCAGGTCCTGGCCTTCAACGGCGCCTGGGCCGAGGCCAACGGCGCCACCACCGCCCTGCCCCGCGGCAAGTCGGCCCAGGCCCTCTATATGGCCTTCGCCCAGGCGCGGCGGGGCGAGCCGGGCCACGCCATCGTCCAGATCGGGGCGCGCGAGTTCGAGGTGGTGATCGGCCGGGCCGGCCCCGACCGGTTTCTGATGCGGGCCGCGCCCGAGGCGGTCCTGCCGCTGGCCGCCGTTCCGGCCCAGGCCCAGGGGACGAACGGCGAGGCCCGCGCCATGGCCGCCGGCGCCCCGTTCGGCTCGGCCGTCATCGCGGGTTCGGACCTGTTCGCCGGCCGGGCGGAAGAGGCCAATGCGGCCCTGGCGATCCTGACCGGACCCAACGCCGCGCGCGACGCCGCCTTCGGCCATCTGTTCGATCCGACGGGCGTGGTCGAGGCGCGGGCCAAGCTGGCGGCCGGGTCGTCCGGCCCGATCGAACTGGTGGCGCGGGCCTATCCCGACAAGATGCTGCATCTGTATGTGGCGCCCGAGGGCGAGCGCCAACGCATCTGGCTGTTCGACGTCTCGGCCCAGAAGTCGATGGAGCTGCAGCTCAGCCAGGCCCAGAAGATGCAGGCCGTGGGCCAGCTGGCGGGCGGGGTGGCGCACGACTTCAACAATCTGCTGACGGCCATCCAGCTGCAGCTGTCGGGCCTGCTGGAACGGCACCCGGTCGGCGATCCCTCCTATGAGGGGCTGAACGAGATCCGCCAGACGGCCATCCGGGCGGCGGACCTGGTGAGGAAGCTGCTGGCCTTTTCGCGCAAGTCGACGGTGCGGCGCGAACGGCTGGACCTGGGCGAGCTGGTGGGCGAGTTCGCCATACTGCTGCGCCGGCTGCTGCGCGAGGACGTGCGGCTGGAGACCGACTACGGTCGGGACCTGCCGATCGTTCTGGCCGACAAGAGCCAGCTGGAGACGGCGGTGATGAACCTGGCGGTCAACGCCCGCGACGCCATGCGCGGCGTGGTCGAACCCGGCGACGCCGTCGTGACCATCACCACCCGCCGCCTGACCGCCCAGCAGGCGCGCGAAATGGGCTGGGCCGCCGCCCCGACCGACGAGGTGGCCCTGATCGAGGTGTCCGACACCGGCCCCGGCGTGCCGCCCGAACTGGTGGACAAGATCTTCGAGCCCTTCTTCACCACCAAGGCGGTGAACGAGGGCACCGGCATGGGCCTGGCCACCGTCTACGGCATCGCCCAGCAGGCCGGGGGCCATATCTCGGTCAGCAATATCGAAGGCCCCCACGGCATGAGCATGGGCGCCGCCTTCCGCATCTTCCTGCCCGCCGCGGGCGAGGCGGAACTGGCCGAGGTCCAGCCGGTCGAGGTCAAGGTCAAGGCGCCGCGCGACCTGTCGGGCGCCGGGCGCATCCTGTTCGTCGAGGACGAGGACGCGGTGCGCGGCATCGCCGCCCGCCTGCTGCGCCAGCGCGGCTATGAGGTCATCGAGGCCGCCGACGGCGAGGAGGCCCTGATGCTGGCCGAGGAGCACGCCGGACAGATCGACATGATGATCTCCGACGTCATCATGCCCGGCCTGGACGGCCCGTCCCTGCTGAAGAAGGCGCGCAAATATCTGGGCGACGCCCCGGTCATGTTCATCTCGGGCTATGCCGAGAGCGATTTTTCGGACCTGTTGCAGGACGAGGCGGGGGTCTCCTTCCTGCCCAAGCCGCTGGACATCAAGACCCTGGCGGAGCGGGTCAAGCAGGAGCTGCACGCGGGCTGAGCCTTATCGGCTCGGAATCAGTTCAGGCGATCCGATCAGGCGGCGCGGCGGACGGCGGCGGGGGTCTTCACATAGAGACCCTGACGGCCGCTGACGGGGCGGAAGGCGACCGTCTCGCCTTCCAGCCGCTCATCCAGGCCCAGGAACAGACAGCCGTCGTCGACCAGGCGGCGCTCCAGCCCGTCCAGCAGCCGGGCGCGGCGCGACGGCTCCATATGGGTCAGGACGTTGCGGCAGAAGATGACGTCGAACCGCATCTCGTCCGTCGGCTCGTCCAGCAGATTGGCCCGGCCGAACCGGACGATCTCCGCCAGTTCGGGACGCACCCGCCAGTTCTCCTCGTCCGGTTCGAACCAGCGCAGCATGGCCCGCGCGTTCAGGCCGCGCTGAATCTCGAAACCGGTGTAGAGGCCCGCGCGGGCCTTATCGATCGCACGCTGCGACAGGTCGGTGGCGACGATCTCGGCCGCAGCGCCGGACGCCTTGGCCGCCATGGCGATGGACCAGGCCTCCTGCCCGGTGGAGCAGCCCGCCGACCAGAGGCTGACCCGCCCGCCGGGCCGCGCCTTGGCCAGGGCGGGCAGAAGCTCCTGTTCCAGGACGTCGAAGGGGGCGCGGTCGCGGCGGAACCAGGTCTCGGGGTTCAGCAGGGACTCGATCACCGCCCAGCCCAGGGAGGCGACCGGATGGGCCCACAGATTGGCCAGCAGGGCCTCGACATTGGCGTAGCCTTCGCGCCGCGCGATCGGCCCCAGCCGATGCTCGGCCAAATTCATGCGATCCCGCGTCAGCCTGTAGCCGGCGCGGGTGGCCAAGAGTCCCTGGAGCTTGTCGAAGTCCTCGGGAGTCATGCCGCGATCGCGCCGACCTCCGTCAGCTTGGATTGAAGGATCTCGCCGTCGAACGGCTTCATCACATAGTCATCGGCGCCGGCCGCAAGAGCCTCCGCGATGCGTTCGGGCCGGGTTTCGATGGTGCAGAACAGCACCTTGGGCCGTCCGCCCTCGGGCAGGGCGCGCAGACGCCGCAGAAAGGTCAGCCCGTCCATCACCGGCATGTTCCAATCGACCAGGATCATGTCGGGCGTGACGCCGGTGCAGTAGGACAGGGCCTCGGCCCCGTCCGCCGCCTCATCCACCTCATAGCCGAAGCCTTCGACGATCCGACGCGCCACCTTGCGGATGATGCGGCTGTCGTCGACGATCAGGCAGGTTTTGAAGTTCAAGGCGGGCTCCCAGGCGGAGACGATCGGCCGATGTGCGTCGCTTAATATGGCAGATCGCCAGTTAACGAGTCGTTGGGAAACGCCTGTCGGGCGACCTAAAGGGGCATCCGTGCGACCAGGGCGATCCGCTCTTCCTGCACCGCCACTCGCAGGGTTCCGCCCGCCTCCTTGACCGTCAGCCACAGCCAATAGGGCTGAATCCATTGGCCCGCCAGACCCTCGGTCAGGCGCCGGCCGGTCAGGCCGACGACGGCCTCGGGCTTCAGCCGGGCCCGGGCGCCCTCGGCGAACCCTTCAAGGAAGAGGGCGCCCTGTGCGACCCGCGACTGGATCACCGCATTGCCGCCCAGGGGCAGAGCCCCGACCGTCAGATAGGCCAGGTTGGTGAGAGCCCGCGCCTGGGGCTTGGAGAACTCCTGCTCCTCGATCCGCCAGTCCAGAGAGGCGCGACCGCCCGCCGTCATGCCGACCACCAGATCGCGCAGCTCGCGCGCGGTGAACCGCTCGCTGCTGGTCGCCGCGCCGAAGGCCACCCGCGCGAAATGGACCAGGGCCACCATCTTGTTGGCGCTCTGTTCGATGAGGGCCAGGGCGTCGTCGCGCATGTCCTGGGCCGAAGGGTCCTTCATCAGATCCAGGCCCGAGACGATCGCGCCCGAGGGGCTGATGAAGTCGTGGCACAGTTTGGCGGCCACATAGGTCGCCAGCTCCGTCCCCTCGAACGGCAGGTCCAGGGCGGGCGGGGCGGCGTTTTCGGCGTCGGTCGGGATCATTGAGCCTGCATACTCTCGTCGGCGTTCAGGTCACAGTCAGGAGGCGCAAGAGAAGCTGACGTGATTTGCCGGTTCATGGAACCGGCTCAATGGTCTATCGAGCCCGCAATGACGACCTCCCCCTCCCCCGCGACACCCGACAAGACCCTTTCGCGCGATCTGGCCTCCGGCGCCCTGGCCCTGGCGATCGCCGAGATCGCCGAAGACGCCGCCCGCCTGATCCTGCCCTATTGGCGCAGCGACACCGCCGTCGAGACCAAGTCCGACGACAGCCCCGTGACCCAGGCCGACCGCGCCGCCGAGGCCCTGATCCTGGAACGGCTGGCCGCCCTCTATCCCGGCGTCCAGACGGTGGCGGAAGAGGCCGTCGCCGAAAGCGGCGCCCCGGACCAAGCCGAGGACTGGTTCTGGCTGATCGATCCGCTGGACGGCACCAAGGGGTTCGTGCGCGGCGGCGAAGCCTTCACCGTCAACATCGCCCTGATCCACGCCGGCCGTCCGGTGGCGGGGGTGGTCACGGCGCCCGCGACGGCGACCACCTGGCGCACCGATGCGTCGGGCCAGGGCGCCTTTCGCCGTCAGTTCGGCGAACAGCAGGAGGGCGAGGCCCATTCCGGCGCCGAATGGCGGCCGATCAAGGTGCGCGACCGGCCGGCCGAGGGGATGGCCCTGTTGAGCCACAGCGTCACCGATGAGGAGGCGGCGCGTCTCGCCGCCCGGCACGGCTGCACCCGCTGGCAGGGCACGGACTCCTCGCTGAAGTTCTGCCTGATCGCCGAGGGCCGGTTCGACGCCTATCCGCGCTCGGGTCCGACCTCGGAATGGGACACCGCAGCCGGTCAGGCCGTGCTGGAGGCCGCCGGAGGGCGCGTCCTGGCCGACGACGGCCAGCCTCTGTCCTACGGCAAGCCCCGCTTCCTGAACGGCCCCTTCGTCGCGATGGGCGGCTGAGGCTTCAAAGGCCCGACTGCAACAGCAGCAGGCCCGCGCGTTCGGCCAGGGCGGGGACGCCCATTTCGCGGGCCGTCAGGACGGCCTCGTTCAGGATCAGGTTCAGGCGGCGCGGTTCTGGGCCGCCAAGGCGCCGACGCGCCAGGGCCACACCGGCCAGGCTGATCTGGTCGGCCGCCCAATCGAGCGGGGCGGCGGCGGCCAGACGACGGCGCAGCCGATCCTCCAGCACGTCCAGGCCGGCGCGGTCTTCCATGGCTTCGACCAGGGCGATCTCGCGCGCCAGCCGGCGCTCGCGGACCAGGGCGCCGATGATCAGCCCCTGGCCCTGGGTCAGGACTTCGGCCTGGTTCAGCACCATCAGCGGCAGGGCGTCGCCGCCGGAGCGCAGAACCTGGATCGCCGCCCAGTCCAGAGGGCTGTGATCGGGGGTGAACTGGTCGGCGGCGGCTTCAAACATGGAGCGGCCCTGGTCCTGGGCCTCGGCGTGGTCGGCCAGGGTCGCCAGGGCGGACAGGCCGGCGCCGCACATGGCCAGGGCGCGGGCCCGGGTCAGGGGACGGTGATCGGGCGAGGCGCCTTCGACCAATATGCCCAGGTCGCGCCCGGCGTGGTCCAGCAGGCGGGGGTCGCGCTGAATCACCCCGGCCTCGAGCGCGAAGGCGGCCTGATCCAGACGAAGGTCCACATCCTCGCCGGACAGGTCGTGCTGGGCCGCATCCATCAGGGCGGCGGCGTCCATCAGCGCCTTCGCATCGCCGGACAGGCGGGCCTTGCGGGCCTTCAGCCGGGCGTGGGTCGCCGCCAGGTCGGCGGCGGTCTTGGATCGGCGCGGACGCCCCGCCCCCGCCACAAGGGCCAGGGCGCGGTCCAGATGAGCCGGATCGCCGCACAGGTCGAAGCGCAGCATCAACCCTTGCGCCTTGGCGCCGGCGGCGCGGGCGGCCTGGTCGTCGCCCTGGGCGTTGCGGACCAGACTGTCGGCGCAACGGTCGGCGCGGGTCAGGCTGTCGGCCGCCCCGCTGCGGCGGGCGTGCTCGCGCCACAGGGCGGCGGCGCGGAATTCGGTGTCGAAGGGGCGGGCGCAGGAGACGCGGCCCGCGTCGGTGGCCTCGCGCCGGGCCTCGGCGGCCAGGAGATCGACCCCGATCAGTTCGACCCAGCCCAGATCCTCGCTCTCACGAGCCTGGGCGAAGAGTTTGCGAAGATCACGACCGAACTCGAACATAGGGTTGAACGCCTTAAAATCCCGGATCGGGACGAAGGACGCCCCTTGCCGTCGGTCTCCTGCAAACGCAGCGCCGCCACGAACGTTCAGCCCCGCCCCAAGCCGACATTGCGGCGTCAGTTCAGGTTCGGCGTCTTGCGCCGGCACCGTTGCAGGGCGGCGCGGGCGGCGGGGGCGTCGGCGCTGAGCTGGCGCACCGCCTCGATACGGGCGCGGGTCTGATCCGCCTCGGCCGCGCGGGCGGGCTTGCCGGCCGCCGTCGCCGCCTGCATGGCCGCCAGGGACCAGAACAGGGCCGCGTCATAGAGGCTGCGGCCCTCGGCGCTTTCTCCGCCCTCCAGCTCGGACGCCGCCTGGGTCAGGCCGGCGCAACGCACCGATTCCTCATAGGACACCAGACCCGCGGCGGGGGCCTGTTGCAGCATGAGGCCGGCGATGGTCAGCGAGACCCACATCGAATGCTCCAAGACCTTTCCGATAGACGGTTCCGAAGGGACGGCCCCGAACGTCGGCCCTATCAGATCATGTTCATGCGGCGGCGAGAAGGTCGAACTGCGCCCCATTCACACCCCTTTGCGATTAACTGACGCGAAGGGCGAAACCCTGTATGCTGCCGTGCAGCAAGAGGCCCGCCGACGCCGGTCGCGGCGCGGCCCAACGGATGGTCATGCTCTACGCCCTTCATGAACTCGCCTATCAGTCGGCCCTGCCCTGGCGCTTCGGCGCCCAGATGGCGCGCCGGTTCTGGAGCTCGCCGTTGAATCCGGCGGCGGACACGGCCCTGGCCCGCACCGCCTACGCCTCGGCCGAACTGTTCGAGAGCGTCACCCGCCGCTACGGCAAGCCCGACTGGCGGCTGGAGACACTCGAGATCGGCGGCAAGCCGGTCCGAACGGTCGAACAGGTCATCTGGCAGAGCCCCTGGTGCCGCCTGGTCCGCTTCGCCCGCAACATCGGCGATCTGAAGCGCGCCAAAAAACCCGCGTCCGGTCCCGCCGTCCTGATCGTCGCCCCCCTGTCCGGCCATTACGCCACCCTGCTGCGCGGCACGGTCGAGGCCTTCCTTCAGGACCACGACGTCTATGTGACCGACTGGATCAACGCCCGCCAGGTTCCGGTGCTGGAGGGGCGGTTCGACTTCTTCGACTATATCGACCATGTCCGGCGGATGCTGGCCGAGATCGGCGGCCGGCCCCACGTCGTCGGGGTCTGCCAGCCCGGCCCGCCCGTCATGGCGGCCTGTGCGATCATGGCCGAGGACGGCGACGAGAACCGCCCCGCCTCGATGACCTTCATGGGTTCGCCCATCGACGCCCGCCTGTCGCCGACCGTGACCAACCAGCTGGCGGAGGAGAAGCCCTTCACCTGGTTCAAGTCGAACATGATCCACACCGTGCCCCTGCCCTATCCGGGGTTCGGACGGCGGGTCTATCCGGGCTTCGTCCAGCTCTACAGCTTCATGTCGATGAACCAGGAGCGTCACCGCGACGCCCACTGGGACTATTTCACCAGCCTGATCGCCGGCGACGGCGACGGGGTGGAGAAGCACGAGGAATTCTACGACGAATATCTGTCGGTCCTGGACCTGACCGAGGAGTTCTACCTCCAGACCATCGACATCGTCTTCCAGCAGCATCTGCTGGCGCGCGGCCTCTTGGAGCATCGCGGCCGCAGGGTCGATCTGAGCAAGATCGCCGACATCGGCCTGATGACGGTCGAGGGGGAGAAGGACGACATTTCCGGCGTCGGCCAGACCCAGGCGGCGCACGGCCTGTGCCCGAACATCCCCGAGGATCAGAGGGTGCTGTACGTCCAGCCCGGCGTGGGCCATTACGGGGTCTTCAACGGTCGTCGTTTCCGCGAGGAGATCTATCCCCGCGTTCGCGACTTCATCGCCCGGAACGAGGCCCGACTTGGCGTATCGCAACGGTCAGCGGCTGCCGCTTGACGAAGACCGGCCCGAACCCGGTTCGGGTCCGACGCTGAGACTGTCGGTCAATCCGCGCGCGCGGCGGCTGTCGGTGCGGATCGACGCCCGGGCCGGCGAGGCGGTGGTGATCGCCCCGACCGAGCGCGGCCTGGTCCAGGCCGTGGCCTTCGCCCGTTCGAAAAGCGTCTGGATCGCCGAACGCCTGGCCGTGCGCCCCCGGAGCCGGCCGTTGCAGCCGGGCCAGGTCATCGCCCTGCGCGGCCGGCCCGTGCGGCTGGAGGCGACGCCCGGCGCCGGCGCGGCGCGGCTGGTCGAGGAGGGAACCGTCATCCGCTCGGGCGGCGAGGGCGAGGCCTATGCCCGCCGGGTCGAGAATCTGCTGAAGCGCGAGGCGCGCGCCACCCTGGTCGAACGCACCGAACACCATCTGCGGACCCTGGGTCAGAAGCCGGTCCAGGTGTCGATCGCCGACACCCGCTCGCGCTGGGGCTCATGCAGCCCGCACAACCGCACCATCCGCTATTCCTGGCGGGTCATCATGGCCCCGCCCCCGGTCATCGACTACCTCGCCGCCCACGAGGTCGCCCACCTGGTCCACGCCGACCACAGCCCGGCCTACTGGTCGGTGGTCGAGCGGCTGGTGGGGGATCACCGGCCCTGGCGCAAATGGCTGAAGGACCATGGCGCGGCGCTTCATGCGGTGGGGCGGTAGGCCCCCTCCACCACCGCGCAAAGAGGCGCGGCGGTCCCCCTCCCCCAGCGGGGGAGGAATGCGAACGGTGATGACTGCGATCCTCCCCCTCTGGGGGAGGTGTCGGCGCAGCCGACGGAGGGGGAGGGATCAGAAGAACAGCGGATCGCTGCGGTTTTCGGCCGGTTGGCGGCCTTCCGGCTGCTGGTCTGGCGGATCGCGCGGCGCCGGCTGGGCCTTGGGCCGGTCCAGCGGCTGTTTCGGGTCCGACGGCGCGGCGGCCTCCGGCGGTTCGGCATAGGGGTCGCCTTCGGCCGCCGGGTCGGTCGGCTGGATCGGCAGACCGTCCTCGCCACTGCCCGACATCAGGTCGCCGATCGGGTCCGGCGCGACCCAGCCCTCGGGCATGGCGGGGCCGTCGGGGATGCGGGGCGCATTCAGGCGCGGCAGGGCCGCCTCCATGAAGCCCTTCCAGATGGCGGCGGGCGAGGAGCCGCCGGTCACGCCGCGCATGGCGGTGTTGTCGTCCTTGCCCACCCAGACGGCGGTGACGAAGCCGCCGGTGTAGCCGACGAACCAGGCGTCCTTATAGTCGGAGGTGGTGCCGGTCTTGCCCGCCAGGTCGCGCCCGGCGATGGCCGCGCTGCGCCCGGTGCCCGAGGTCATGACCCCGCGCAGCATCTGGTTCATGTAATAGAGGGGCGGATTGTTGATGGCCTGACCGCTCTGGCCGCTTGCGCGCTGATAGATGACGCGGCCCTGGGGCGTGCGGATGCGGCTGATGCCGTAGGCCTCGACCCGGCGGCCGCCGTTGGCGAAGGCGTCATAGGCGGTGGCCATCTCCAGCGGCGAGACCTCGACGGCGCCCAGAGCCATGGCCGGCTCCAGACCGATCCGGCTTTCGATGCCCAGGCGCCGCGCGGCGCGGGCGACGCTGTCGCGGCCGATCTGGTCGGCGACGGAGGCCGCCACAGTATTGATCGATTGGGCCACCGCCTGAGACAGGGGCATGGGGCCGGCGAAGGTGTTGGAATAGTTCTTCGGCGACCAGTTGCCGATGGTGACCGGCTGATCGACCACCGGGGTCTGGGGCGTATAGCCGGCCTCGACCGCCGCCAGATAGACGAAGGGTTTGAAGGCCGAACCCGCCTGACGCCGCGCCTCGACGGCGCGGTTGAACTGGCTGTCGGCATAGGAGCCGCCGCCGATCATGGCCCGCACCCGGCCGTCGCCGTCCAGGGCCACCAGGGCCGCCTGCTGCACCCCCTTGCCCTCGTCGCGGTCCAGAATGCGGCGCACAGAGCGTTCGGCCGCCGTCTGCAGGGTCAGGTCCAGGGTGGTTTCGACCACCAGATCCTCGGTCGGTTCGCCGACCAGACCCCGGATCGACTGGTCCAGCCAGTCGATGAAATACTGGGCGTGCTGGGTGGCCAGGGTGCGCGACACGATGATGGGCTGGGTCACGGCCTGTTCGCGCTGGGCGGCGGTGATGACCCCGGCCTCCTCCATCTCGTTCAGCACGACGGTGGCGCGGTTGGCGGCCCGCTCGCTCTCTGACACCGGCGAATAGCGCGAGGGCGCCTTCAGCAGGCCGGCCAGAAGCGCGGCCTCGCCGACCGTCAGATCCTTGGCCGACTTGTCGAAATAGCGTTGCGACGCCGCCTCGATCCCATAGGCGCCGGCGCCGAAATAGACCCGGTTCAGATAGAGGGCCAGGATCTCCTTCTTGGAGAATTTCATCTCCAGCCAGACCGCCAGCATCAGTTCCTGCACCTTGCGGCGCAGGTTCTGGTCCGGCGTCAGGAACAGGTTCTTGGCCAGCTGCTGGGTCAGGGTGGAGCCGCCCTGGACCACCCGGCCGGCGCGCATATTGGTGGCCATGGCCCGCATCATGCCGATGGGGTCGAAGCCGGGGTGGTGATAGAAGCGCCGGTCCTCGATGGCGATGAAGGCGGCCGGCACATAGTCGGGCAGGGCGTCCAGATCCGCAGGCGGCGCCATCTGGGTGCCGCGCGTCGCGATCAGGGCGCCGTTGCGGTCCAGATAGGTGATCGAGGGCTGACGATCGACATTATACAGGGTCGAGGTGTCGGGCAGGCCGCGCGCAAACACCGCGAAGAAGACCACCAGGAAGATCAGCCCCCAGACCGCCAGCACGGCGCCCCAGTAGAGCGCCTTCTGCAACGGCGTGCGGGCCGGCTTGTCGCCCCCCTGCTGTCCGCCCCCGAACCCTGGACCCGCCATGACTTTCCTTCAGATGCCGCACTCAGGCGGATTAGCTCATACCGACGTGTACCGCGTATGAACCGCCGCCGAAACGGCTCCGCTCACTTCACGCCAGCGTGAGCGGCTATTTCGCCGAAAGAATGGCGCGGCGAGCCAGCCAGACGCCGGTCTCGGCCCCGTCGCCCTCCACCGACAGCCCCGCCCCCCACCAGCAGGGCGCGATAGGCGGCGGGGTCCAGACTGCCGTGATACAGGGGTTCGCCGCGCCATTCGCCGATGGTCTCGCCATGGGCGGGACCGCTGGTGAACATCAGCCGCCCGCCGGGCCCCACCTGGTTCGCCAGGCCGGGCAGGACGCGCATCTGAGCCTCGGGCGTCAGGTGAAACAGGCTGTGCCAGGCCAGGACGCCGTCGAACATCCCGACAGGCGGCGGATTCCGCATGTCGGCGATCTCCCAGACGCCGGTCGGCAGGGTCTCGCGCGCATGGGCGATCAGGGCCGGCGAGGAATCCCGCCCCACGACCCTGAACCCCCGCTCCAGCAGGGCCGCGCCCATCGGCCAGCCCGAGCCGCATCCGACGTCGAGAATGGATGCGCCGGGCGGCAGGCCGGCGACGAACCGGTCCAGCCATTCGGGTTCGTTCGGACCGTTCGGTCCCGCATAGAGGGACGGGCCGCGGTCGGCGATCCAGCCCTCGGCGCCATCCTGATAGAGACCGACCACTCGGTCCGCCGCCGGATGGCTCATCGCGCCAGGAAGGCGTCCAGTTCGCCGTAGAAGGCCTGGGGCTGGTCGAACATGATGAAGTGGGCGCTGTCGTCGATCCGCTTCAGGGTCACGCCCGGCAGGCCGGCGTAAGACATCTGGTAGACGGCGTCGGTGATCTGGGGCGTCATGCGCGGGTCGTTGAACTTGACGTACAGCACCTCGGTCGGGGCGGTGATCTTCGCCAGTTCGGGCCGCAGATCGGTCGCCACCAGTTCGCGGAAGGCGGCGGCCGAGACCTTCTGATCGCTGGTCCGCATGTCTTCCAGCGCCTCTTCGCGGCGGCTTTCGGTATTGATCATGCCGTTGATGGAGGCGGTCGCCTGGGCGACATAGGCCTCGCGCGGGCTGTTCGCCTGGGCGGCCCAGATTTGGTCCGCCACTGGTTTGACGCTGTCGGCCGTGGTTCCGGGCGGGCCGAACATGGCGCCCATGAAGGGGATCATGTCGACCACCATCAGACGGCCGACGCTGTCGGGATGGCGCGCGGCCAGCATCAGGCCGATGGTTCCGCCCATCGAATGGCCGACGACGGCGGGCTTGGGCAGATTGTTCTCGCGGATATAGCGGGCGATTTCGTCGGCGACCGGTGCGGCGACGGGGGTCGGGGCGCCCCCGGTCTGGGCGTTGCCTTCGGCCGGGGCGCCGGCGAAGCCCTGGACATGGATGCGGTGAACGCGCCAGCCGACCCCGTCCTGGGCCGTCAGATGATCCACCGTCCCCTGCCAGATTTCCGGCGAAGAGCTGAGGCCGGGGATCAGGATGATGTCGCGCCCGTCCATGTCGCCGTCGATGCGGACGTGGATGCGGTCGGAGGCGAAGTCCGCATGGTGGTGACCGTGCGCCGAGCCGTGCTCGGAATGGGTCCCGTGCCTGTTCTGGGCCTCGGCCTGGGCCTGAACCGTGGTGGCGGCGAAGAGGGCCGCAGCGAAACTCAAGGCGCGAAACATGGCGAAACTCCCCTGTGAAGCCACCCTTATGACGTCTTTACTTTGTATTGTAAAGTTCTCTGAGGACTTCGTGAGGACAGACCCCGCGTCCCTCTGTTATGAGGCGCGCATGAAGCCCGCAGACGCCGCTCCCGTCCAGCCCCCTCAAGCCGAAGCCGCCCCGTCCAAGAGCGGCGCCCAGCCGTTCGGCAAGGGATTCGTCGCCGACGCCTGGTATTTCGTCGCCCTGTCGCGCGACGTCGCCCCGGCCGGGCTGAAACGCTATGAGATCATGAGCGAACCCGTCCTGATCGGCCGCACCCGCGCGGGGGCCGTCTATGGGATGCGCGACATCTGCCCCCACCGCGCCGCCCCCCTGTCGGCCGGGAAGCTGGTGGAGAAGCCCGGCGAGGGCGAGACGATCGAATGCCCCTATCACGGCTGGCGCTTCCGGCCCGACGGGGTCTGCGCCGCCATTCCGTCCCTGGTCGAGGATCAGGCGTTCGAGGCGAACCGCATCAAGGTGCGGTCCTATCCGGTGCGCGAGAGCCAGGGCATGGTCTTCGTCTGGATGGCCTCGGACGCCCGCAATCCGTCAGAACCGGACCATGAGCCCCCCGTCTTCCCCGGCGTCGTCGGATCCGGCCCGAAACTGGTCGAATGGATGGAGTTCGACAGCCATATCGACCATGCCGTCGTCGGCCTGATGGACCCGGCCCACGGCCCCTATGTCCACCAGCAATGGTGGTGGCGGTCCGAACATTCGATGCACGAAAAGGCCAAGGCCTTCGCACCCGTAGACTTCGGCTGGGCCATGGTGCGCCATGCCCCCTCGTCCAACAGCCGCCTCTACAAGATCCTGGGCGGCGCCCCGGCGACCGAGATCACCTTCCGCCTGCCCGGCTATCGCTGGGAGCATATCCAGGTGGGCGAGAAACAGGTCCTGGCCCTGACCTGCCTGACCCCGATCAGCGACACCAAGACCCGCATCACCCAGATCTTCTGGTCCGACCACTGGGTCTTCGACCTGGCCAAGCCCTTCCTGCGCCTGGGGGTGGTCGCCTTCCTGAAACAGGACGGCGGCATGGTGAACCTGCAGAACGAGGGCCTGCGCTACGACCCCGCCCTGATCTGGATCGACGACGCCGACAAACAGGCCAAATGGTACCAGCAGCTCAAGCGCGAATGGACCAGGAGCCGCGCCGAAGGGCGGCCGTTCGTCAATCCGATCCAGCCCACGACCCTGAGGTGGAAGAGCTGACACAAACGACCCTCTCCCGCTTGCGGGAGAGGTGGCCCGGCGTCCGCGCAGCGGACCAGGGTCGGAGAGGGAAGTCTTGCTTAAAGCAAGAGGACTTCCCCCATCGTCAGCCGTCTCGCTGCGCTCGACGAGCTGACACTTCCCCCGCGAGCGGGGGAAGGTCCGGATTACACCCTCAGCCCATACTCCCCGGCCAGGTCCGCCAGTTTCACCATCGGGCGCGGGCCCCAGTGGGCGATGACTTCGGACGCGGCCAGGGAGCCCAGTTTCCCGGCCTCCTCCAGCGACAGACCGCGCGCCAGACCCAAGAGAAAGCCGGCGGCGTACTGGTCGCCGGCGCCCGTGGTGTCGATCACCTTGGCGACCGGATAGGCGGCGACCGCGACGCGCTCCTCGCCCTTGATCACGACCGAGCCGTGTTCGCCGCGCGTCACGGCGGCGACCTCGACGAGGGCGGCCAGTTTCGCCGCAGCGGCGTCAAAATCATCTGTCTCGAACAGGGCGCCCAGTTCGGCCTCATTGGCCAGGACGATGTCGGCCGACTGTTCGATGAAGCTCAGCAGTTCGGCGCGCCAGCGGGCGACGACGAAGGTGTCCGACAGGGTGATGGCCACCTTGCGACCGGCCTTGTGCGCGGCGGCGGCGGCCCGTTCGAAGGCGGCCCGCGCCGGGGCCGGGTCGAACAGATAGCCTTCCAGATAGACGATCTGGCTGGCGCCGATCAGGGCCTCGTCGATGTCGTCGGCGAACAGCTGATTGGCGGCGCCCAGGAAGGTCGCCATGGTCCGCGCCCCATCGGGCAGGACGTTGATCAGGCAGCGGCCGGTGCCGAAACCCTGGTCGGCCCCGCCGGTCAGGACCGGGGTGTCGAAATGGACGCCGGCGGCGCGGATGTCGTGGGTGAAGACCTGACCCAGGACGTCGTCGGCCACCTTGCCGATATAGGCCGCCCGGCCGCCGAAGGAGCCGACGCCCGCCACGGTGTTGCCGGCCGATCCGCCAGAGGCCTCGACGCCCGGCGCCATGGCGTCATACAGGGCGGCGCTGCGTTCGGCGTCGACCAGCTGCATCGAGTTGGGGGCCAGGTCCTGGGCCGTCAGAAAGGCGGCGTCGCAGGGGCTGAGCACGTCGACGATGGCGTTGCCGACGGCGCAGACGTCATATTGGGCGGTGTTCTGGGTCATGGGCGCGCCTTAGCGGTTGAAGACCGGCACGTCACCCGAAAACCTATAAGGAAGCCCTTATATGTATCGGCCGGTTGCGATAGGCAGGGCGCATGACCCGGATCGCCGTCCTGACCCCCGACCCCGCCGACAAATCCTACATCGGCCGCTGGCCCGAGGTGTTGGCGCGTCTGAAGGCCACGCTGGAGACGACCGGCGCAGAGATCACGCCCACGCCCTGGACCGACCATGTCGAGGACGCCTCGGGGCTGGAGGGCCATGACCTGATCCTGCCGGTCATCGCCTGGGGCTATCACCGCGACCACGCCCGCTGGCTGAAGGCCTGCGCGACCTGGGCGACGGCCGGCCTGCCGATCGCCAATCCGGCCTCGGTCCTGGGTTGGAATTCGGACAAGACCTATCTGGCCCGGTTGGCGGACAAGGGCGTGCCCATTCCCCCGACCCGCTGGAGCGAGGCGATCACCCAGGACCAGGTGGACGCCGCCTTCGCCGAAACCGGCGCCCCGACCCTCATCATAAAACCGACGGTGTCCGCTGGCGCCTTCCGCACCCTGCGCCTGACGCCGGGACAGCCCCTGACCGAGGCGCCGGAAGGTCCGGCCATGATCCAGCCCTATCTGAAGTCGATCGAGACCGAGGGAGAGACCTCCCTGCTCTTCTTCGGCGGCCGGTTCAGCCATGCAGTCAACAAGCGGCCGGTCCCCGGCGACTTCCGCATCCAGATCCAGTTCGGCGGCCTCTACACGACCGTGACGCCCGACGCGGCCGCATTCGCCCTGGCCGAACAGGTGCTGGCGGCGGTCGAGGAGCCCCTGCTCTACGCCCGCATCGACCTGGCGCGCGACGACGCCGGCGCCTGGGTGCTGATGGAGGCCGAGCTGATCGAGCCCGACTTCTATCTGGACCATGACTCGGCGAACGGCGCCGGATTCGCCGAAGCGGTTCGAAACCGCCTTTAGAAGGCTTGCCACTCGCCTGCCGCAGCGACCAGACGCGGGCGAGGGCGCAGGGTCTCGGCGGCGAAGGCTTCGATCCGGGCCTGGGCTTGGCGGATCGGCGCGGGTGCCGCCTCGCCTTGCCCCTCGGACAGTCGGAACCGGCCGACCAGTTCGGCCAGGTCGGTCGCCTCGCGGTCGAGGCTCAGGCTGGCGGCCGTCGATTCCTCGACCATCGCAGCATTTTGCTGAGTGACCTGGTCCATGTCATTGACGGCGTTGTTGACCTCGGCCAGGGCCACGGCCTGTTCCTGGGTCGAGGCGCGGATTTCGGCCATCAGGTGCGTGACGTCGTGGATGCGCGTGGCGATGCCCGAAAGCGCCTCGCCCGATTCCCGCACCAGTTTGACGCCGGACTCGACCTGAGCGCTGGAGGTGGAGATCAAGGCCTTGATCTCGCGGGCCGAGTCGGCGGACCGCTGGGCCAGGGCGCGGACCTCGGAGGCCACGACCGCAAAGCCGCGACCAGCCTCGCCCGCCCGGGCCGCCTCGACCCCGGCATTGAGCGCCAAAAGATTGGTCTGGAAGGCGATCTCGTCGATGACGCCGATGATCTGGCCGATCTGGGCGGAGGAGGCCTCGATCTGCTCCATGGCGGAAACGGCGCGCTGAACCACTGCTCCGCCGGTCTCGGCCTGGGTGCGGGTCTGGCCCACGACCGCATCGGCGGACTGGGCGTTCTCGGCTGTCCGGCGCACGGTGGCGGTGATCTGGTCCAGGGCGGCGGCGGTCTCTTCCAGTCCGGCGGCCTGACGCTCGGTGCGGCGCGACAGGTCTTCGGCGGCGCTGCTGATCTCATTGGCGCCGGACTGCATGGAGGCCGCATTGACGCGAATGACCGCCACCGCCTGATCCAGGGCGGCGATCGCTCGATTGAAGTCTTCGCGCAGAACCGCATAGTCGCCGGGGAAGGCGTCGGTGATCCTGTAGGACAGATCGCCGGCCGCCAGGGCGGACAGGGCGCGCCCGGTCGATTGGACCACCGAGGCCTGAACCTGGGCGGCGAGACGGTCCGCCTCCAGACGCCGCTCGCGCTCGGCCTCGACGGCGGTGATGTCGGTGGCGAACTTGACCACCTTGCACGGCTTTCCGTCGATGTCGAAGATCGGATTGTAGCTGGCCTCGATGACCACGCGCGCGCCGTTCTTGGCGTAGCGGACGAACTTGTCGGCGATGAATTCGCCCGCATTCAGCCGGCGCCACAGGTCGGCGTAGGCGGGCGTATTGGCGTCTTGCGGATCGACGAAGATGCGGTGGTGGGCGCCCTGCACCTCATCCAGGCGGTAGCCCATCACGGATAAGAAGTTCTCGTTCGCCTCCAGGATCGTCCCGTCCAGGGCGAATTCGATGACCGCCTGCGACCGCTTCAGCGCCGCGACCATGCCGGTCAGTTCCTGAAGCTCTTGTTGCTGGCGACGCTTCTGCGCTGTGCCGAACATTCCACACTCCTGTGTCTTCGTCGGAGGGTTATCGGCGAGATTGCCTAATGATTGATTATATCACGTTTGATATTTTTGATTTTTTCAGGTTTTGTGCTTAACAACCTGTGTTTGGGTGCAAACTCGCGCCCCCTGGCGGCTCGAGGAGGGCGAAATGGCGAAGGCGCAGATTGGTTCCGACGGGTTCCGCGATCTGGAGATCGACGCCCAGCTGTGCCTGGCGCTTCAGACCGGAGCCAGTCTGGTGACGCGCATCTATCGACGTCTGCTCGACCCCCTGGGTCTGACCCACCCCCAGTATCTGATCCTGCTGGCCCTGTGGGAGAGCGGGCGTCCCCTGACCATGGGCGAGATTGGTCGGCGCACGCACATGGAGACCGGCGCCCTGACGCCTCAGGTCAAGCGGATGGAGGCGTCCGGCCTTCTGACCCGGCGACGCGACGCCGAGGACGAGCGTCGGGTCTGGGTCGAGCCCACCGAAGCGGGCTGGTCCCTGCGTGAGAAGGTGCTGGGCGTGCGTTGCCAGGTGGTGGAGCGCCTCCCCTTGTCCGGCGCCCAGATCGCCGAACTGCGCGCCATCCTGCAGACGATGAATGCGGATATGGAAGCCGCAGAGGCGGCGAACGCCGCCTGAAGCCCCTCAGGGCGCCGCCTCGCCCAGAGCCGCCAGCCCCGCCCGCGACGGACACAGGTCGGCGATGACGCAGGCCAGGCATTTGGGCCTGCGCGCCGTGCAGGTGTAGCGGCCGTGCAGGATCAGCCAGTGGTGGGCCTTGGGCAGCCACGGCTCCGGCACGACCTGGAACAGCTGGGCCTCCACCTTGTCCGGCGTATTGGCGTTGGCCAGCCCCAGCCGGTGCGAGACGCGGAAGACATGGGTGTCCACGGCGATGGCGGCCTCGATCCCCAGTTCGTTCAGCACCACCGAGGCGGTCTTTCGCCCCACGCCCGGCAGGGCCTGGAGATCGGTTCGGTTCAGCGGAACCTCGCCGCCATGTTTCTCCAGCACGATCCGGCTTAGGGCGATGACGTTCCGCGCCTTGCCGCGATAGAGGCCGATGGAGGCGATGTAGGGAACCAGTCCCTCCTCCCCGAGAGCCAGCATCTTTTCCGGCGTGTCCGCGACCTGGAACAGCCGGTCGGTGGCCTTGTTGACCGCGACGTCCGTGGTCTGGGCCGACAGGGCGACGGCGACGACCAGGGTGAAGGGGTTGGAGAAGTTCAGCTCGGTCTTCGGCTCGGGCATGACGCCGGACAGGCGTTCGAATACGGCCTGGACCCGGTCCTCGTCAGGCGGCCAGCGCAGCACGGGAACCGAGGCGCCGGTCATAACCGCCGGGCGTTTCGGGCCGGGCTTCAGCGGCTTGGCGACAGATTTTCGGGCCTTGGGCGGCGTCATGCCTCGCTGTCGCCGTCGTCGCGGCGCGGGTCAAGACCCAGGCCGGCCAGGGCGGCCTCCGCCGCCCGCTCGCCTTCCATCCAGGCGCCGTGGGCCGTGCCGTAATAGACCGGCGCCGTCGCTTCGCCCGCCAGGAAGATTCGGTCCTCGACCGCCGTTCGCAGCCTGGCCCGATCCCCCGCATGACCCGGCAGGGCGTGGGAATAGGCGCCGCGCGACCAGGGATCGGCGCCCCAGTTCGACACGGCTGCGACCTGCAGCCGCCGCCGCATGTCCGAGCCCAGGGCCGCGACCAGTTCGGACACGGCGAAGTCGACCAGGGCGGCGGGCCCCTGCGCCTCCAGTCCCCAGGCCAGGTCGGCGCCGAAATAGGCCTCGATCATCGGCCGCCCGAACGGCCGCAGATGATAGCCGCCGGTCTCGGCCGTGTCGGTGCGGGTCCAAAGCTGGGTGTCGGGCTGGAAGTCGCCTGCGCCCCGCACCGTCATATGCACCTTGGACGCCAGGCCCAGGGGCACGCCCGCCGTCGCCTCCAGCCAGGCGGGAACCGGCGGATCGATCCGCACAGCCTCGCTGGCGATCAGGCTGTTGGGGACCGTCAGGATCACGGCCCGCGCCGTCAGCTCGCCCCGGCTGGTCTCCAGCCGCAAAAGGGGGCCGGAGCGGTCGATGCGCCGCACGGCGCAGTCGCGCACCACGGCGTCCGACACGGCCTCGCCCAGACGGGCGATCAGCCGGCCATAGCCCTCGCGCACCCGCCAGTTCACCCCGGTGTCGCCATAGGCGTCGTAGTCCAGGCTGGACACCTCGGCGAACCGCGCCCCGTTCAGGGCGCCCGAGATGGCGTCCATCCGGGCGTTCCAGCGGCAGTCGGGATCGAAGAAGTCAGAGGCTGGCCGGTCTTCACCCCGCGCCGCCGCTTCGCTCAGGCGCTGATCGAAGGCGGCGAAGGCCTCGCCGAACTCGGCCAGGTCGGCGCGCGTGATCTCGTGATCGAAGGCCTGGGTCCGCCACGGCGGCGGGGTCCGGTCCAGGGTCAGGCCCTCGGCCTCCACCCGCCGGGCCAGGACATTGTCGTCGGCCGAGTGCAGCCAGCCGCAGCCCATGTCCAGGCCCTCGCCTTCGACCTGGGCCGTCCAGGCGCGCCCGCCGATCCGGTCGCGCGCCTCCAGCACCAGAACCGACAGGCCGGGCCGCACCAGCCGCCGCGCGGCGGCGATCCCCGCCGCCCCTGCCCCGACGACCGCCACATCGACTTCGGACGGCAGGGGATTCGAAGCTCGGGCGCGGTCGGTCATGAGGCGAGGACATACACGAAAACCAGGCGTGATCGGGCTTCTGGCGATTGGAGATTGATTTTTGGACGGCGACGTCCATTTTAGCGCCGCTTCAAAACGCCGCACCCTCCCCCGGATGTCCCCATGTCCCCTGAACTGAAGAAACGCCTGCCGCTGTTCGCCGCGATCCTCGTCGGTCTCGCCCTGATCGCGGGCGGGATCGTCTGGTGGCTGAACGGCCAGAGGTGGGAGAGCACCGACAACGCCTTCGTCCAGGCCGACACCACCCTGGTCAGCCCCCAGCTGGCCGGCCGGGTGACCGAGGTCCTGGTCGGCGACAACCAGCGGGTCGAGGCCGGTCAGGTCCTGGTCAAGCTGGACGACAGCGACCAGCGCGCCGAACTGATCCGCGCCGAAGCCAATCTTCAGGCGGCCATCGCCGCCGTCGGCAATGTCGACGCCCAGGCCGAGCAGGAGAAGGCGACCGTCGCCGCCCGCGCCGCCGCCGTAGCCCAGGCCCGCGCCCAGGCCGGCCTGGCCCGCGCCGAGGTCGACCGCTACGGCAAGCTGGCCCAGCAGGGCTGGGTCTCGCAGCAGCGGATCCAGACCGAACGCGCCACCGCCGTCACCGCCGACGCCGCCGTGGCCCAGGCCCAGGCCGCCCTGGTCGCCGAACAGCGCACCGCCGGGGTGCTGGGCTCGACCCGCGAACAGAGCGTCGCCGCCGTCGAACAGGCCCGCGCCCAGGTCGAAAAGGCCCGCATCGCCCTGGAACGCACGGTGATCCGCGCGCCCATCGCCGGCGTCGTCGGGGCCCGCAGCGTCCGCCCCGGCCAGTTCGTCAACGCCGGAACCCAGCTGCTGTCGATCGTGCCCCTGACCCGGACCTATATCGTCGCCAACTTCAAGGAGACCCAGTTGGACCGGATGCGGCTGGGCCAGACGGTCGAGATTTCCGCCGACGCCTTCCCCGGCCGCAAGATCGAAGGCCGGATCGACAGCTTCGCCCCCGCCACCGGTTCCGAATTCGCCCTGATCCCGGTCGAGAACGCCACCGGCAACTTCACCAAGATCACCCAGCGCGTTCCCGTTCGGATCGTCGTCAGCGGCGCCGACCGGAACCTGGCCCTGCGCCCCGGCCTGTCGGTGGACGTCAAGGTGGATCTGAAGAGCCAGGGCGGCGCGAGCTTCGCCGAAGCCTCCATCGCGGCCCCCCGCCCGTGACCGCCGCCGCCCCCGCCGCCGCCGGCGGGGCCCCGTCCGACGCCAGGGCCCCCGTCGCCGGCCATCCCGAGATCAACTGGACCATGCTGCTGCTGGGCTTCGCCGGCATGGTGGTGGGCCAGTTCATGGCCATCCTCGACATCCAGATCGTCGCCGCCTCCCTGCCCCAGATCCAGGCGGGCGTCGGCGCCTCGGCCGACGAGATCAGCTGGATCCAGACCGCCTATCTGATCCCCGAGGTCGTCATGATCCCCCTGTCCGGCTTCCTGTCGCGGCTGTGGGGCACCCAGCGGCTGTTCCTGGCCTCCTGCGCCGGCTTCGTCCTGATGAGCGTGGCCACCGGCCTGTCGACGTCCATCGACATGATGATCCTGTTCCGGGCCATCCAGGGCTTCGTCGGCGGGGCCATGATCCCGACCGTCTTCGCCGTGGCCTTCACCGCCTTTCCGCCGGACAAGCGGGTCACGGCCAGCGTGGTCATGGGCCTGATCGTCACCCTGGCCCCCACCGTCGGCCCGACGCTCGGCGGCCACCTGACCGAGTGGCTCAGCTGGCGCTGGCTGTTCTTCATCAATGTGGGGCCGGGCCTGCTGGTCCTCTTCCTGGTCGGACGGTACGGGAACTTCGACAAGGGCGACCCGTCCCTGGCCAAGGGGTTCGACTGGTGGGGCCTGGGCCTGATGGCCGCCTTCCTGATGTCGATGCAATATGTGCTCGAGGAGGGCGCCAAGAACGACTGGTTCGACGACACCCATATCCTGATGCTGACGGTCGTCGCCGCCGTGGCCGGGCCGATCTTCGTCTGGCGCTCCCTGACCTATCGCCAGCCGATCGTCGAGCTGCGCGCCTTCGGCAACCGCAACTTCCTGGTCGGCTTCGTCATGACCTTCACGGTCGGCTTCGCCCTGTTCGGCGGCACCTTCCTGTTGCCCCTCTTCCTGGGGCGGGTGCGGGAGTATTCGTCGTCGGAAGTGGGCACGACCATGGTCGTCTCGGGTCTTGCGATGTTCGCCACCGCCCCCTTCGCCGGGCGCCTGGTGCGCCGGATGGACGCGCGGATCCTGATGTTCGGCGGCTTCATGCTGTGCGCCTGGGGCATGTGGGAGGCGCGGATCGTCACCGACGACTGGGGCTTTTGGGAATTCGCCTCGGTCCAGGCCTTCCGCGGGGTCGGCGTCATGCTGGCCATGATCGCCTCGCAGCAGGTGACCATGGCCACCCTGCCGCCGCACATGGTCAAGAACGCCTCGGGCCTGGTCAACCTGTCGCGCAATGTCGGCGGCGCCTTCGGCCTGGCGATCCTGAACACCGGCCTGACCACCAATACGGCCATCCATATGGGCGAACTGACCAGCGGCATCACCCAGGGCGACCAGGCCATGCGCAACATGATGGCCGGCATGGCCCAGCGCTTCGCCGGCACCATCGACCCGGCCGCTTCGGCGATGAAGGCCGTCTATGGCATCCTGCAGAAACAGGCCACGACCATGGCCTTCGGCGACGCCTTCGCCTTGCTGGGCATCATGTGCGCCGGCGCCGCCTTCGTCACCCTGCTGGCCCAGCCGGTCAAGGCCCAGCCGGGCGCGCCCCCTTCGGACGCCCACTGATGGCGCGCCGCCGGGGCCAGGTCGACGAGAAGAAGAGCGAGGCCATACTGGAGGCGGCCGCCGCCCTGTTCGCCGAGAAGGGCCTGTCGGCTTCGATGGAGGAGATCGCCCGTCTCGCCGGGGTGTCGAAACAGACGGTCTACAACCGGTTCGCCTCCAAGCTGGAGATCGCCCGGGCCATGGCGAACCAGAAGGCCGAGGCGATCGTGGCCCCGCTGCGATCCAGCGGCTCGCCCCTGGTCGTGCTCGAAGCCTTCGCCCAGGGCCTGCTGACGCTGGTCTGCCACCCGGACAAGGTCAGTTCGATGCGCGGCGTGGTGCTGCTGTCGGCCGATGCGCCCGAACTGGCCCAGACGGTCTATGAGGCCGGGCCGCGCCGCAGCCTGAGCCTGCTGTCGGCCTGGCTGGCCGAACAGACCCGCGCCGGTCGGCTGAACACGCCTAACCCCGACGAGGCGGCCGAGATGTTCACCGGCCTGGTCCTGGGTCACGCCCATCTGCGGTCTATGCTGAACGTGCCCCAGATCGACGATGAGCGCCGCGCCCATCGCGCCCGAGAAGCCGCGAGGATCTTCGTCACGGCCTATGCGCCGACGCTGGATCAAGCTAGGTGAGACGGTCGCGTAAAGGAGTTCGCCCATGCTGATCCACCTGTCGTCCTGGCCCGAGATCGACGCCCGCATCGCCTCGGACCAGCCCCTGTCGAAGACGGTCGTGGTTCCCATCGGCTCCAACGAGCAGCACGGCCCGACGGGTCTGCTCGGCACCGACTGGCTGTGCCCCGAGATCATCGCCCATGAGGCCGAGCGCGCCGACGCCGCCCTGACGGTGGCTCCGACCTTCAACATCGGCATGGCCCAGCATCACCTGGCCTTCGCCGGGACCATCTCCCTGCGGCCTTCCACCTTCATGGCCGCCATCACCGACTGGGTCTCGTCGCTGAGCCGCCACGGGTTCGAGCGGATCTATTTCCTCAACGGCCACGGCGGGAACGTCGCCACCATCGAGGCGACCTTCTCGGAAATCTACGCCGAATGGAGCTTCATGGAGGAGGAGCCTCCGTTTGTTCTGAAGCTGAAGAACTGGTGGGACCTTCCGGGCGTCCAGGGCCTGTGCAACCAGATCTTCCCCACCGGCCACGGCATGCACGCCACCCCGTCCGAGATCGCCGTGACCCAGGCCGCCTATCCCGACCGGATCAAGACGGCCGACTACAGCCCCCAGATCGCGCCCAGCGGCCCGATCCGCGACGCCCTGGATTACCGCGCCCGCTTCCCCGACGGCCGCATCGGCTCCGACCCGGCCCAGGCCAGCCCCGAAAAGGGCCGCCGCATCATCGACCTGGCCGTCCCCGCCCTCTTGTCCGACGTCGCGGCCTTCGCCGCCGAGACGCGGCCCCAGGCCGTGTCGGGAGCCGGGTTCTGAGCCGCAGGGCCCGCGTCCCCGCCGCCGTCGCGCCGGCGGTGCTGGGCGCCGAACTGCTGAACGCCTCGGCCCAGGTGATCGCCGCCCGCACCGGGCGAATGGTTCAGGGGCTGACCGATCCGGCCGGCCAGGACCTGGCCGAGCTGTCGCTGATGACGACCGAGAAGACCGAGGCCCTGGCCGCCTCCGCCGCCGCCCTGTCGGTTCGCGCGGGCGCCGTGGGCGAACGCCTGGGCCAGGCGGCCCTGGACGAAGGGGCGCGGGCGATGCAGGCCGCGACCGAGATCGCCTGCGCCCTGACCCCCGCTGCGGCCGCCCAGGCCCAGTTCCGCTACGCCCTGGGCTGGTGGAGCCGCGCCGCCGGCCAGGCCCAGGCCCTGAGCGCCGAACTGACCCAGGCCCAGACCGCCGCCCTGACCCCCATCCACAAGACCGCCGTCGCCAACGCCAAACGGCTGAGGAAGCGGTAGGACCGCCGCACCGGCTCCTCCCCCTGCAGTGGGGAGGGGAAGCGCGCGCAGCGGGGTGGAGGGGCTCTCAACGCCTCACCGACGCCGGCCCGAGCCCCATCCCCGTCATCCAGGACCGGGCGCTGATCGGGCGCCGCGCCAGAACCTCACACTCGCAGCGGCCCGCGCGATCCCAAGTTAAAGCGCGATAATATCGGCGTGGTCGGCCGACAAAGCACTGTATATTGGCGCGCTCGAGCTATCCGTATTATTTGGCGGACTTTTCACGCGCCTCGACAAGGAGGCCGACTACATAGTCGATTATAAAAATGACTATAAAACCGATACTAAGCTGACCCGAATCCACAGGGATCAACTTAAATAAACTTAGCAGCACGGCGCCCGCGTACACGAAACATGCGATGCTGAACGTTTTTCTGAAAGCGCTCACTTCCCACCCCCGATCACCCGGCGGAGAGTCGACCCCTCCGCCCACTGACGCCAAGACCACCTCCCACCCCCGTCATGCTCGGGCCTGACCCGAAGACCGGGCGTCGGTCGGGCGGATGACGGGAGGAATGACGAGCGGCCGCCGTCAGGCGACCTCGACCACCTTCAGCCTGGGCTTTTTGGCCTTGCCGGGCTTGGCGGGGCGGACGGCCTTCTTGGCGGCCTTTTCGGCCTTCTTGGCTTCCTTCTCGGCCAGTTTCGCGGCCTTCTTGGCGGCCTTGGCCTCAGCCTTGGCGGCGTCGGGGGCGGCGTCGGCGGCGGCGGCCAGTTCGGCCAACTGGGTCAGGAAGGCGTCGCGCTGGCCCTTGGGCAGCAGGGCCATGATCCGTTTGTCGGCGGTCTCGACCAGGGGACGGGCGGCCTCCAGTCGGGCGGCGCCCTCCGGCGACAGACGAACCGCCTTGGCGCGGGCGTCCAGGGTCGAGCGTTCGCGCTCCAGGAGGCCCTTGGCGGTCATCCGCGTGACCAGATCGGCCAGGGTGGAGCGGTCGATGCCGGTCATCCGCACCAGCTCGGTCTGGGTCAGGCCCGCCTTCAGCGAGGCGGCCTCCAGGACCGCGAACTGACGCTGGGTCAGGCCGTCGGGGCCCATTTCCTCGGAATAGATGTCCAGCGCCAGCTGCAGCGCCCGGTGCATCAGATGGCTGGGCGAGGTTCCCAGCGGCCCGACCTTCCGCGCCGCCTTGCCAGACTTGACCATATCGACCGTCCCCCGAGTGTCTTTCGTCCGCATGCGTATCAGCGGGGCTTTACGATTTGACGCGAGAAGTATGTCGGTTACGCGACATTTTGTCTGTGAGCTCCCGTCATTCAGCCATCAGAGGCCCGTGTCCGGCGAGATCGGACCCGGCTCTTCGTCCTTGATCATATTCTTCATGATCAGCGGCACCTGGGACAGGCCGAACAGGGAGGCGGCGATCCACAGAACGCCCCGGAAACTGGTCCAGACGTCGTTGGGATTGGGCGTCTCACGCCCCAGGGCATGCCAGACGGCCGTGACGGCCTCAGGGCTGCGGAACACCTCGTTCAACAGGGCGACGGCCAGGAAATAGAGGCCGTAGCGCAGGGTCAAGGTGCGCCAGGCGGCGTCATTGACCCGGATGGCCGAGCCCAGCAGGGCCTTGAACGGATATTTCTTCAGCGGGATGGAGCCCAGCAGCACCACGGCCAGAAGCCCGTTCTGAACCGTCAGCTTCAGCTTCACGAACAGGTCGTCGTGGGTGAAGACGGTCAGGAGGCCGAACACCAGGGCGAAGAGGCCGGTGATCAGCGGCAGGGGGGCGAAGCGCCGCTCGACCGCATAGCCGACCCCCAGGGCCAGGGCCGAGGCGCCGACCAGGACCCAGGTCGCGAAGATCATGTCCCGCGTGGCGAAATAGCTGATCATGAAGGCGGCGAGCGCCCCGAAATCGACCAGCTGGCGTATCCACTGGCGGTTCTTCGTCTCGGGGGCGGGAGCGTCGGTCATTTCAGTCCTCCAGCCCCACCAGGGAGCGGGCGAAGGCGCGGGCGTCGAAGGGCTGTAGATCCTCCACCCCCTCCCCCACGCCGATCAGCATCAGGGGGGCGTCGGACGCCTGGGCCACGGGCACCAGCACCCCGCCGCGCGCCGTTCCGTCCAGCTTGGTCATCACCACCCCGGTGACGAAGGCGGTGCGGCCGAAGATCTGTTCCTGGGCCAGGGCGTTGCGGCCCACGGTGGCGTCCAGCACCAGAAGGGTGTCATGCGGGGCGTCCGGATCGACCTTCTTCAGCACCCGCACGATCTTCAGCAGTTCGTCCATCAGGGCCGACTTGTTCTGCAGCCGCCCGGCCGTGTCGATCAGGACCACGTCGAACCCCTCGGCCCGCGCCCTGGCATAGGCGTCGAAGGCCAGGCCCGCCGCATCGGCCCCGTCGCGGCGGCTTTCGAAATGGGCGCCGGCCCGTTCGGCCCAGACCTTCAGCTGTTCGCGGGCCGCGGCGCGGAAGGTGTCGCCGGCGACGATCATCACCTTGGCGCCCTTGGCCGTCAGATCGGCGGCGATCTTGCCCAGGGTCGTGGTCTTGCCCGAGCCGTTCACCCCGACGAACAGGACCACATAGGGTTTGGGGCCGGACAGGGGATCGAAGGTCGCCTGACGCGGCGCCAGTTCGGCGGCGACCGCCTCGGCCAGGGCCTCCTTGACCTCGCGTTCGGGGGCGTCCTTGCCGAACTTCAGGGAACGGAACCGCTCGACGATGCGGGCGGCGGCGGCGGGGCCCAGGTCGCTTTCCAGCAGATGCTCTTCCAGCTGCTCCAGCGAAGCCTCGGACAGGGGCTCCTTGACGAAGGCGGAGACGACCTGGTCGGTCATCTGTTTGGAGGAGCGGGAGAGCCCTTGCGACAGGCGCTGGAACCAGCCCTTTTTCGGCGTATCGGTCATGACAGGGCTTTAGCTCCCGCAAGCCCCGGCGTCACCCGCATTCGCGACGTCGGACGATCCGCCGCCTTGCCGAAGGGGCGGACGTCGGAAAAACAGTGTCCGATGTGTCCGATGTGTCCGATTGCCTCTCCCCTCCGTCGCTATTCGCATTATGCGCCGGTGGGGCGGGGCGAACGGTCGATTGGCTCCAGCAGCTGCAACCGATTGATATTGCAGAGGCGACGTCGCATCGGACCTGGGGATCTCCCGCGCCGGCTTGCGCCGCGCCGAGAGGGAGAGATATACGAAACATATTCGAATCATATCAGGGCCATCCCATGGGCATCGTCAATATCGAGGATGAGCTGCACGAACAGCTGCGGCGGGCCAGCAAGGCCTCCTATCGGTCGATCAACGCCCAGGCCGCCTTCTGGATCAGGCTGGGCATGTTGTGCGAAACCCATCCGGGGATGAGCTTTCAGGAACTGATGGCGCGCGAGCTGCGGGCGGCGGGGGTGGAGACGCCGGACCTGACGGACGCGGCGGCGTGACCAAGACCCCGGCCGAGATCGCCCTGATGGCCGAGGCGGGGCGGCGGCTGGCCCAGGTCTTCACCCATCTGGACGGCCTGCCCCTGGAGGGGATGAGCACCCTGGAGATCAACGACCGGGTCGAGGCCTTCATCGTCGATGAGCTGAAGGCGCGACCGGCCAGCAAGGGTCAGTACGGCTACGGCTTCGTGCTGAACAGTTCGCGAAACGCCGTGGTCTGCCACGGCGTGCCCTCGGCGGACGAGGTGCTGAAGGACGGGGACATCGTCAATCTGGACATAACGCTTGAGAAGGACGGCTTCATCGCCGATTCGTCTAAGACCTATCTGATCGGCTCGGTCGGGCCCCAGGCGCGCAGGCTGGTGCGCACCACCTATGAGGCCCTGTGGAAGGGGATCAGGGCCGTGCGGCCAGGCGCCCGGCTGGGCGACATCGGCTTCGCCATCGAACGCCACGCCAAGGCGGCCGGCTATTCGGTCGTGCGCGACTACTGCGGCCACGGCATCGGGCGCGAGATGCATGAAGAGCCCCAGGTGCTGCATTTCGGCCGGGCCGGGACCGGCCTGCCCCTGAAGGAAGGCATGGTCTTCACCATAGAGCCGATGCTGAACCAGGGCGTGCGCACGGTGCGGACCGAGGACGACGGCTGGACGGTGACGACGGCCGACGGCAAGCTGTCGGCCCAGTTCGAACATACGGTGGCGGTGACGGCGGACGGGGTGCGGGTGCTGACCCTGAGGCCGGACGAGGCGCGGTGAAGCCGTCTGAAATCCTCCCCCTCTGGGGGGAGGTGGATCGACGCGAAGCGGCGAGACGGAGGGGGCGTGAAGCGTCTGGCAGCGGTGCGGCGTCGCCCCCTCCACCGCCTACGGCGGTCCCCCTCCCCCAAGGGGGGGGGGGGGGAATGGGGCCGCCGAACCATTCCCGCCGTACGTCATTCCCCGCTATAGAGGTTCGGCCGGCGCGGGCCGGGTGATGCGGACGATGCGATGACCGAGAGCCACCCCTTTTTCTCGCCCAAGACCCACGGCTTCGTGCGGGTGGCGGCGGCGACGCCGGTCAGCCATGTGGGCGATCCGGTCGCGAACGCTCAGGCGCATCTGGCGCTGATCCGGCAGGCGGCGGACCAGGGCGTGGACCTGATGGTGTTTCCGGAGCTGTCGCTGTCGGCCTATGCGATCGACGACCTGCATATGCAGGCGGCCCTGCTGGACGAGGTGGAGCGGCAGGTCGCCGTCCTGGCCCAGGCGACCGGGGGGGCGACGGCCGAGCATGAGCTGATCGCCGTGGTCGGGGCGCCGCTGCGCCACGGGGACGCCCTGTTCAACTGCGCCGTGGTGATGGGCGGGGGCGAGGTGCTGGCCGTGGTCCCCAAGACCTATCTGCCCAACTATCGCGAATATTATGAGAAGCGCTGGTTCGCCCCGGCGACGGCGCGGACCGAGGATGTGATCCGGCTGAACGGCGAGACGGTGGATTTCGCGCCGGGCCTGGTCTTCGAGGCGACGAACCGGCCGGGCTTCGTCTTTGCGGTCGAGATCTGCGAGGACTATTGGGCGCCCCTGCCCCCCTCGACCCGGGCGGCCCTGGCGGGGGCGCGCATCCTGCTGAACCTGTCAGCCTCCAACATCGTCATCGGCAAGGCGGACGAGCGGGCCATGCTGAGCGCCAGCCATTCGGCCCGGACCCTGTCGGCCTATGTCTTCGCCGCCTCGGGCTGGGGCGAATCGACCACCGACCTGGCCTGGGACGGTCAGGCGACCATCCACGAGCTGGGGTCCAAACTGGCCGAGGGCGAACGGTTCGCCCTGGAGAACCATCTGACGATCGCCGATATCGACGTGGACCGGATCGGCCTGGACCGGCTGAGAAACGGCACCTTCGCCGACTGCGCCCGCAACGAGGGGGAGGCCGCGACCGTCGTCCCCTTCATGGCGCGCAATTCTCCCCCCTTGGGGGAGGGGGACCGCGAAGCGGTGGAGGGGGTTGGGGCGCCCCCCTCCGTCACGGCGCTGCGCGCCGCGCCACCTCCCCCAGGGGGGGAGGATTCGCGTTGATCCGGCCGCTGGACCGTTTCCCCTTCGTGCCGGACGATGCGGGGCGGCTGGATCAGGACTGCTACGAAGCCTTCAACATCCAGGTTCAGGGCCTGATGCGCCGAATGGCGGCGACCAAGGGCGAACGTCTGGTGATCGGCGTCTCGGGCGGGCTGGATTCGACCCAGGCCCTGCTGGTCGCCTGCCGCGCCTTCGACCGGCTGAACCTGCCGCGGTCGAACATACTGGGCTTCACCATGCCGGGTTTCGCGACCTCGGACGGGACCAAGTCCAATGCCTGGGCCCTGATGAAGGCGCTTGGGGTCACGGGGGCCGAGATCGACATCCGCCCGGCGGCCGAACAGATGTTCCGTGACATCGGCCACCCCTATGCGGCGGGCGAGCCGGTGCACGACATCACCTTCGAGAATGTTCAGGCGGGCTTGAGGACCGACTATCTGTTCCGCCTGGCCAACCAGAACCGGGCCTTTGTGCTGGGGACCGGCGACCTGTCGGAACTGGCCCTGGGCTGGGCCACCTATGGCGTCGGCGACCATATGAGCCACTATAACGTCAACGGCGGGGTGGCGAAGACCCTGATCCGCCATCTGATCCGCTGGGTCGCGGACCGCGAACTGGTCGGCGCCGAGGCGAGCCCGACGCTGCACGCCATTCTGAACACCGAGATCTCGCCCGAACTGGTTCCGGCCAAGGACGGGGCGATCCAGTCCACCGAGGGGACGGTCGGCCCCTATGCGCTGAACGACTTCTTCCTGTTCTACATCAGCCGCTTCGGCATGGCGCCGTCCAAGGTCGCCTTCCTGGCGCATCAGGCCTGGGGCGAGGCCGGCGCCGGACAGTGGCCCGCCAATACGCCCGACGATGAAAAGGTCGAGTACGACCTGGCCGCCATCAAGGCCTGGCTGCGGAAGTTCCTGATCCGTTTCTTCCAGACCGCCCAGTTCAAACGCTCGGCCCTGCCGAACGGGCCCAAGGTGGTGACGGGCGGCTCCTTGTCCCCGCGCGGCGACTGGCGCGCCCCGTCGGACGGCAATGCGCGGGTCTGGCTGGACGAGCTGGAGGCCAATGTGCCGGACTAACTGTTTCCTCCCCTCGATGTGGGGAGGAGGCATTGTGCAATAGCCATATCTTTAGCGTGGATATTTGGCGATCCCCTCGCTAGAAGCTTCGCCATGACCGAAGACGTGACCAAAGACTCCAACGGCAACATCCTGGCCGACGGCGACAACGTGACCCTGATCAAGGATTTGAAGGTCAAGGGCTCGGGCGGGGTGACGCTGAAGCGCGGCGCCCTGGTCAAGAACATCCGCCTGACCGGCGACCCCGACGAGATCGAGGCCAATGTCGAGAAGGTGCGCGGCCTGGTCCTGCGCACCGAGTTCGTGAAGAAGGCTTAAGGCCCCTCTTCCCAAACGGAACCTCAGCCGCCATCTAGCGGCCATGACCGACACCCTCGACGCCCCCGTCTCGACCGCCGCCCCCCAGGGTTCGGGCGGCAAGATTCCCGTCACCGTCCTGACCGGCTATCTCGGCGCGGGCAAGACCACCCTCTTGAACCGAATCCTGACCGAGGATCACGGCAAGCGTTACGCCGTCATCGTCAATGAATTCGGCGAGATCGGCATCGACAATGATCTGGTGGTCGGCGCTGACGAGGACGTGTTCGAGATGAACAACGGCTGCGTCTGCTGCACGGTGCGCGGCGACCTGATCCGGGTGGTCTCGGGCCTGATGAAGCGCCAGCGTCCCGGCAAGCCGGCCTTCGACGCCATCATCGTCGAGACCACGGGCCTGGCCGACCCCGGCCCGGTGGCCCAGACCTTCTTCGTCGACGAGGACGTCAAGGCCAAGACCCAGCTGGACAGCGTCACCACCCTGGTCGACGCCAAGCACGTGATGGCGCGGCTGGACGACTCCAAGGAGGCGCGCGAACAGGTGGCCTTCGCCGACCGGATCATCCTGAACAAGGTCGATCTGGCGACCCCGGAAGAGATGGAGGCGGTCGAGGCCCGTCTGCGGGCGCTGAACCCCCTGGCGCCCATCGTCCGGGCCGAACGGTCGAACGTGCCGCTGGATCAGGTGCTGGGCCTGGGCGCCTTCGACCTGGACCGGATCCTGGAGGTCAAGCCGGACTTCGTGAACCCGCCGCACGGCGCCGATGGCCATGTGCATGACGAACACTGCGGCCATGACCACCATCATCATGACCATGACCATGACCATGATCATCATGATCATGACCACAGCCACGGGGCGCGCGGTCACGCCCACCAGGACGACATCAAGGGGATTTCCCTGTCGCTGGACCGGCCGCTGGACGGCGCGAAGTTCACCGCCTGGCTGGACCGTCTGCTGGGCGAACAGGGCCAGAACATCCTGCGCGCCAAGGGCATCATCGACCTGAAGGGCGAAGACCGCCGCCTGGTCTTCCAGGCCGTCCACATGATCCTGGAGGGCGACCTGCAGCGCGAATGGGGCGAGGGCGAACGCCGCTGGAGCCGCGCCGTCTTCATCGGCCGCGATCTGGACGAGGCGGAGCTGAAGGCCGGGTTCGAGGCCTGCGCGGCCTGAACCGTCCGGCGGGCTTGCGTCGCCCGCGCGCCCCATGCCAACTGGCCGTTGTTTGGGGGCGGGACCGTTGGAACAGCACAGTCAGCCGAATCTGGCGATCGACCTGGGTTCGGGCGTGCGCGCCCTCGCCTCGGCCGATCCGGAGTCGTCGATCCTGACCCGCTTCTTCGAAGGCTATGACCGGGCCTTCGTCCTGCCGGACGAGCGCGAGGATTTGGCGGGTTTTCGCAAATGCCTGGCCCTGAACCGGACGCATCGCCGGGCGTTCGGCCGCACCCACTGCGAACTGGTTGCGGTGCTGGAGGACGAAGGCGGCGCGCGTCTGGGCGGGATCAACTTCCTGGCCACCGCCGTAAACCGGCCCTCGGCGCCGGACATCGCGGTCGCATTGAACTATGTCTATGTCGAGGAGGCGGCGCGGGGGCGCGGCCTGCTGCGCCTGGCGCTTTCGGCGGTTCGCCGACTGGCGACCCAGGCCCTGGACGCCGGTGCGAACGCCCAGACCGCCGTCTTCATCGAACAGAACGATCCCTTGCGCCTGACGCCGCAGGAGGCCGCCGCCGACACCCTGCGTTCGGGCCTGGATCAGGTGGATCGACTGGCGATCTGGGCGCGGATGGGAGCCGAGGTGGTGGACTTTCCCTATGTCCAGCCGGCCCTGTCGCCGGATCAGGACGATGAGGACGGGCTGATCTACGCCGCCGTCGACTATCCGGGCGAGGCGGTGGATGCGGGTCTGCTGCACGACCATCTGGAGAGCTTCTTCCGGATTTCGGTGCTGAAGGGCGAGGCCCCACCGCCGGGCGGAGCGGCCGAGCGCCAGATCGCCGACCTGGCCGCGCGCCGGGAGCCGGCGGCCCTGTTGCCGATGACCCCGGCCCTGGCGCGGCTGCGGTCCGGCCGGGGGACGGGGTTCGACAGTTTCCGGGACTTGGCGAGGGAGGCCGCAGGTCAATGACGGTGCGAGGCGGGCGGCCGGAGACGGACGACTATGAAGAGGCGCGCTCGGGCGCCCTGTATTGGACCCTGTCGCTCTATATCGGGCCGGATCGGGTGGCCGAGGCCCTGAATCTGGCGCCCGGAGAGCGGATCGAGCCGCCCGTCTTTCGCCGGACCCAGAGGAACCATCTGCCGTCCCTCGCCCTGGGCCACGCCATCGACCCCCTGATGAACGACATCGCCGATCGCGAAATCCGGGGCGAGTTGCAGGAGTTCCTGCTGTCCACGGCGGACGATGCGGGAATCAAGAACCTGGACGAGGCTGCGCTGGCCATCCGAAGCCATGAAGACCTGATCTTCAGCCTGCCCAAGTCCGTCTCCTGGACCACCGAGGGGGTGCGGTTTCACGCCCATCCGCCCGGAATGGACGATGACCGGCTGGTGCGGCTGCGCCGGTTCTGGCTGTCCCACAACGACGGCTCCCTGAGCTACCACCTCAGCTTCAGCCACTATTACGGCGGCGGCTATGTGGATGCGGAGGGTCGCCGGCGCTCGGGCTACGACCCCTCGACCTATTATTTCCTGTCCCTGCTGCAGAAGCTGGCCGCGCCCAAGGAATATGTGCTGGACCCGCAGCGCCTGAAGCCTGCCGAGGCCGATCCCCACCCCTTCCTGGACGTCTTCAGCGAGACCAAGCTGGACATCGGTCCTTTGGACGACATCAGGGTAAGGCGAGCGACCGGCCCTGAGGGCCAGGCCCCGACCCAGGCTGAGCCCCAGCGGTTCTGGCCGTTCGTCAGGACGGTGTTCGAGCGCGACGCCGTCCGCCTGTTCCCCCGTCTGGCGGCGGAACTCGATCCCTCCAAGCCGCCCAGGCCCGGTTTCGAAACCCGTCTGCTGGAACTGGCGCCCGTCATGGAGACGCCGGGGCTGAAGGCGCCCAAGTCGCGCTTCATGTTCATGCTGCACGACGAACGCTTCTTCGACCGGCTGATGCCGGTGGACGAGGCGACGAAGATCCCGGCACCGCGCAAGCGGATGGTGCAGCCGCTCTGTTACGACCCGTATCAGGACCGCATCCGCGCCCTGACCAAGCCCGTGAACGGCCGACCGCCCAAGGCGGTGCATCTGGGCGCCCCGCCCGCAGGGACCAAGGCCGGCGAAAGGGCTGATCCTGAGTTCTGGAACTGGGTCGAGCGCCGGGCGGACTATGAGGCCGCCTTGGAAGACGGGGTCTTCGTGCGTCGCAATCCGACGCCGGACCCGGCGCGCGGCGACGAAGGCCGGTGGCTGCCGATCTCGGACAGGGCGACGCCGCAGGCGCGGATGGCGGATTTCGTCGAGGCGATGCGGACCGGCCAGGCCGTCCAGATCAAGGCTTTTCGCAAGCCGGACGAAGCCGAGGCGCGCCCCCGGCTGGAGACGCCGATCGAGCATCACCTTCCCGCTTTCGAAATCGCGCGGGCGGACTGTCTGGACTATCTGTTCCTGGCGGGATTCAACCAGAACATCATAGACTTCATGAACCAGGACACCTCGGAGATCCTGGACAGCATCGACCCCATCTATCCCGACAGTTCCGAACAGAGCGACGAGCGGTTCTTCGTCCGCTACGCCAACCACCGGGCCATGATCACCTATGTGCCCAAGAGCCGCAGCCTGGAGATCGGCAACGACTATATCGGCGCCTGCCCCTACGCCTTCCTGATCCACGCCCTGGCCCTGCACAACGAGTTCCTGGCGCGGGAGCATGAGCAGAAGACCATGGCACGGATCGATCGGATCGAGGCCCTGGTGGACGAGCGCGCGCCCGCCGACGATCCCCGCATCCGCGCCCTGGCGGATCGGGAGCCGCTGGACGGCGAGGACCGGCTGAGCCAGGCGGAGTTCGCCATCAACCAGGCCAAGCTGGCCGAGTTCGCCCAGTACGAAAGGTTCAGACACGCCAATCCCTTCCGCTACGACACCGAGCGGGACGTGTTCAAAAAGCTGGAGGAGCTGCGGGGCGTCAGCCGCAAGAACAAGGCCCTGTCCCTGGCGATCCAGAGCCTGGAGGACCACGCCAGCGACCTGGCCCGCCGCCAGCAGAAGCGGGCGGATGCAGCCCAGGCGGCGGCCGAGCGCAAGCAGAAGGATGCGGAAGAGGCGGCGGCCAAACGCGGCCGTCATCTGAACTTCCTGCTCAGCATGACCGGCGTGTTCGGCGCGGGGCAGATGTTCTACTGGATCGGCGAGAAGGCGGCCGGCGGAGAAGGCAAGGACTCGGAGCCGGCGCGTCAGTTGTTCGGGCTTCTGCCCTCGGCCCCCTGGGCGGGAAACTTGATCCTGTCTTTAACAGAAGGGCTGATGACCGTCGCGCTCATCCTGTTCTTCGTTCACCTGGGACGATGGGGCTACGCCGTTTTCGCCAAAAAGGGCTGATCCCGGCAGCCTGAAACCCCCAGGCCTTGCGGAGCCGCCGATCCATCGACCGGTTCAGCGCCGCAAGGCTGTTGGAAGGCTCAGCGCCGGGCCTTCTTGCGCTGGCCCGCCTTGCCCTTGGGTCGCGACAGGCGCACGACCTTGCGCGCGTTCTCTTCCGCCGTGGTGCGCACGGTGGGGATGGAACGCGGGGCCAGGCCGTAGAGGGAGGCCATGGGGGCGTCCTCGACCGCGGCGATCTCATGCTCGCCATAGCCGTTGAAGCCGGTGGTCATGGCCACCCCATAGGCGCCCAGCATGCCGATCTCGATGAAGTCGCCTTCGCGGATGTCGGCCGGCAGCCAGAAGGGGCCGGGCATATGGTCGATCGAATCGCAGGTCGGGCCGTAGAACTGGAAGGCCTTCAGCTCGCCCGAGGCTTCGCCGTCCCGGACCAGCTTGGTCGGGAAGGGCCAGCGCGAGTGGGTGGCGTCGAACAGGGAGCCGTAGGAGCCGTCGTTCAGATACAGGGCGTCGCCCTTGCGCAGATCGACGCGGGCCAGGATCGATGAGGATTCGGCGACCAGGGCCCGGCCGGGCTCGCACCACAGTTCGGTGGTTTCCGACACCGGCATTTCGTTGAAGCCGCGATGGATGGCGTCGGCGTATTCGCTCATGTCCGGCGGGACCATGCCCGGATAAACCGAGGGGAAGCCGCCGCCGACATCGACGATGTCCACGATCACGCCCGCGCGGCTGATCGACCGGCCGACCTGGGCCATGGCGGCCTGATAGGCGGTCGGGCGCATGCATTGGCTGCCGACATGGAAGCTGACGCCCATCAGCCCGTTCTTGACCGCCTGGCGCGTGGCCAGGAGCAGGGCCGGGGCCTGATCGACCGGCACGCCGAACTTGCCCGACAGGGTGTAGGCGGCCCCGTCGGCCGAGACGGCCATGCGCACGATCAGATTCAGGTCGTCGGCGCCGCCGGTGGCGTCGAGGATCTTGTTCAACTCGTCCACGCAGTCGAGCGAGAAGGTCCGCACGCCGTGGTCGAAATAGGCCTTGGTGATGGCCGAGCGGCTCTTGACCGGGTGCATGAAGGCCAGGCGCGCGTCGGGGCTGACCGAACGGACCAGTTCGATCTCGGCGAGAGAGGCGACGTCGAAGCTGCGAACGCCGGATTCAACCAGGGTCTGGATGACCCAGGCGGACGGGTTCGCCTTCACCGCATAGAAGACGTCGGCTTTCAGATTATCCTGGAACCAGAGCGCCGCTACGGAAACCGAGCGCGGCCGCACGAGGGCGACGGGACGCTCAGGGGACCGCTCACGGACCAGGTCCAGGGGAAGTTGGTACGTGCGCAATTCACGTAACCCCCTGCTAATTGTTAAACCCAGACCGGCGTTAGCGGCGCAGCATCAGACCTACGGGGTCCGCCGGAAGGCGCGATATGGGGGCATTGGACTGTCATGTAAAGGGGTTTTTTCGTGACAGGACCTGGGTTCGAGGCCGAATTGACTGTCACAATTCCCTTTGACGGCGGTCAGCTGAACGGCGGTCAGGCAACCGCAGCGGTTCTGCGCCGTTGCCTCGGCTGGAGGGCGCAATGAATCGGTGGCTGTTCCTGTGGCGCAAATGGACGCGCCAACTGTGGGTCAAGGCGACCGTCTACGCCGGGGTGGGGGTGGCCGCCGCCCTGCTGGCCGCCGCCCTGGCCCCCTGGGTGCCCGACGACATGGCCGAACGGCTGGGCGGCGAGTCGGTCGAATCCATCCTGACCATCTTGGCCTCCAGCCTGCTGGGCGTGGCGACCTTCTCCGTCGGCGCCATGGTGACGGCCTATACGTCGGTCTCCACAGCCGCCAGCCCCCGGGTCGCCGCCCTGGTGACCTCCGACGACGAGACCCAGAAGGCTCTGGCCACCTTCGTCGGCGCCTTCCTCTACGCCATCGTCTCGGTGACGGCGATCAACGCCCATTATTACGGCCAGAACGGGCGGGCCATTCTGTTCCTGGTCAGCCTGGCCATGGTCGGGCTGGTGGCCTTTCGGCTGCTGGCCTGGATCAACCGTCTGTCCAGCCTGGCGCGGGTCGGCCATACGATCGACCTGGTGGAGGCGCGCGCGCTGAAGGCCCTGGAAACGCGGCGCGACGCCCCCTTCTTCGGCGGCCGGGAGGGCCGGCTAACCACGGGCGCCGAGATCGTCGCCCCCTGCACCGGCTACGTCCAGAACGTCGATCCCTCTCGGCTTCAGGCCATGGCCGAGGCGCGCGACTGTCAGGTGGAGATCGTCGCCCCTCCCGGCGCCTTCGTACGACGCGGCGCGGTGCTGGCGCGCATCAGCCTGGCGGCCTGCGACGAAGAGGCCCAGGCCGATTTCCGTTCGGCCTTCGCCCTGGGAGATTCGCGCTCCTTCGACCAGGATCCGCGGTTCGGACTGATCGTCCTGGGCGAGATCGCCGCCAAGGCCCTGTCGCCCGGCGTCAACGACCCCGGCACGGCCATTCAGGTGATCGGGACGGGGGTGCGGCTGCTGGACGTCTGGGTTCAGACGCCCGAAGACGACGGGCCCAGGCCGCCGCGCTGCGACCGACTGCTGGGGCCGGGGGTCGCGGCCGAAGAGCTGCTGGAAGACCTGTTCGGTCCGATCGCCCGTTATGGGGCGGGCGATCTGGCCGTGGCCGTGCGGCTGCAGAAAGGGCTGGCCGCGCTGGCGGCCACGCCGCGACTGGCCGGGCCGGTCGCCGTCCTGGCCCAGACGGCCGTGGAGCGATCGCGCGCCGCCCTGCCGATCGAGGCGGACATCCGACGGCTGGAGGCGGTCGCCCTGGCGCGCTGACAGGGCCGCTGCGACACCAGGTTGCAAGGCGGCGCGGACGACGGGGTCTGGACGAGATTGCGCCGGACGTGCGATTAAGACTTGCCCAAACGCCCCGGTCGCGTCATGCGGCGCCCGTTCGCCACAGCCTTCCCAGCGAGTTCATGAGTTCATCCGCAGCCGCCGCCCCAGGCCTGGTCCTGGCGCGTGACGTGTCGAAGACCTTCGGATCGCGAAAGGCGCTGGACGGCGTCTCGATCTCCGTCGCCTCGGGCGAGATGGTGGCCCTGATCGGTCCGTCGGGATCGGGCAAGTCCACGCTTCTGCGCTCCATCACCGGCCTTCAGTCCATCGACCCCGGCAAGGGGACGATCAGCGTCTTCGGCGAGACGGTGCAGAAGGACGGCCGCGTCACCGGCGCCGTGCGCCAGGCGCGCGCGCGGCTGGGCATGATCTTCCAGCAATTCAACCTGGTCGGCCGACTGACCCTGTTCTCCAACGTCATGCTGGGGGCGCTGGGCCGCCTGCCGACCTGGCAGGGCCTCTTGGGCCTGTGGCCCCAGGCCGACAAGGACCGGGCCATGGCCGCCCTGCACCGGGTCGGGGTCAGCGACTACGCCGGCCAGCGCGCCAACACGCTGTCGGGCGGTCAGCAGCAGCGCGGCGCCATCGCCCGCGCCATCGTCCAGGGCGCCAAGGCCATCCTGGCCGACGAGCCGGTCGCCTCGCTGGACCCGGTGTCGGCCCGCAAGGTGATGGAGCTGCTGGTCGAGCTGAATCGGCGCGACGGCATGGGGGTGATCGTCACCCTGCACCAGGTCGACTACGCCATCCGCTACTGCGACCGCGTCATCGCGTTGCAGGGCGGCAAGATCGTCTATGACGGTCCCGCCACGGGCCTGGACCACCAGCGCCTCATCGACATCTACGGTCCCGAATTCGAGGACGCGTTCTGGGAGACCAAGGCATGAGCCTGTCCCGCACATCTCTTTCCCGTCGTCTGTTCGCAGCGGCCGGCGCCGCGGTCCTGCTGCTGGGCGTCGCCTCGTGCGGCGGCGGCGAGGACAAGAAGGCGTCCGGCGCCATGCCGTCGGAACTGACCTTCTCCATCCTGTCGGCCGAAGGCCAGGCCTCGTCCGGCCCGCTGTGGCAGCCCCTGCTGGACGACATGTCCAAGGCGATCGGCGTTCCGGTGAAGCCCTTCTTCGCCGGCAACTACAATGTCCTGATCGAGGCCATGCGCTTCAACCAGACCCAGGTGGCCTGGTTCTCGGCCAAGCCGGCCCTGGAGGCCGTGGACCGCGCCCAGGGCGAGGTCATCGCCCGGATCGTCGATCCGGAAGGCCGCGACAGCTACACCTCGACCCTGATCGTGCGTAAGGGTTCGGGCATTACGCTGGACAAGGTTCTGGCCTGCGGCAAGCAGTACGACTTCGGCATCGGCGACGCCCAGTCGACCTCGGGCACCCTGGCCCCCCTGACCTTCCTGTTCAATCCGCGCGGCATCGTGCCGAACCAGTGTTTCAAGACCGTGCGCTCGGCCAGCCACCAGGCCAACGCCTTCGCCGTGGCCACGGGCGTGGTCGATGTCGCCACCTCCAACTCGGTCAACACCGTCTTCATGCGCCGCGAGAACCCGCAGCTGGCGTCGCAGATCGAGGACATCTGGGTCTCTCCGCCGATCCCGGAATCGGGCATCGTCATCCGCGAAGACCTGGACCCGGTGCTGAAGGAGAAGCTGCGCAGCTTCTTCCTGACCTACGGCCAGGGCCAGGGGCCTGAAGCCGACCGTCAACGTCAGGTGCTGGCGGGGCTGAACTATTCGATGTTCCGCGCCGCAGACGATTCCTATCTGGACCCGGTGCGGGAAATGGTCGCCGACCAGAAGCTGGCCGAGGCCAAGGCCAAGAACGACCAGGCCGCCGTAGCCGCCGCCGAACGCGAACTGGCCGCCCTGCGCGCCAAGCGCGAGGTCCAGCCTTGACCGACGCCGCCGCCGAGATTGCCGCCGCCGACAAGGCCGCCCGCGGCGGCCTGGCCCCGGACGCCGTTCCCGCCGCGCCGAAGAAGCCCCTGTCCTCAACCCTGTTCGACCTGATGCTGTGGGGCGGTCTGGCGATCATCCTGATCGCCAGCTTCGGCAAGGTGGACATGCAGAACATCGGCCGGCTCTTCTCGGGCTCGTCGAACATCTCGACCTATGGGGCGGATCTGCTGCGGCCCGACTGGGGCGCCATTTTTCCGCCCGGGGACTTCTGGACCGCCTTCACCCATGTCTTCACCCAGCCGACCGCCAGCCTGGCGGGTCAGATGTGGCTGACGGTGCAGATCGCCCTGTGGGGCACCTTCCTGGCCGTCTTCCTGGCCCTGCCGCTCAGCCTGATGGCGTCGCGCAACATAGCGCCCGGCTGGATGGTCTTCATCGTGCGCCGGGTCATGGACCTGCTGCGCTCGATCCCCGACCTGGTGATCGCCACCCTGTTCATCGTCGCCGTCGGCCTGGGCCCGCTGGCGGGGGTGCTGGCGCTTGCGCTGAACACCGGCGGCGTCCTGGCCAAGCTGTTTTCCGAAGCGGTCGAGTCGATCGACAAGGGGCCCGTCGAGGGGGTGCGCGCCACCGGCGCCGGCAAGCTGCATGAGATCGTCTGGGGCGTCTTCCCCCAGGTGGCGCCCCTGTGGACCTCCTTCGCCCTGTACCGGTTCGAATCCAACAGCCGGGCGGCCACGGTGCTGGGCCTGATCGGCGCGGGCGGCATCGGCCAGACCCTGTTCGAAAGCATCCAGGCCTTCGACTACAGCCGCGTCGCCGCCATCGCCATCGTCATCGTGGTCGCCGTGACCCTGATCGACACCCTGTCCCAGGTGATGCGCAAGCGCCTGCTGTAAGGCCCCGACCTCACGCTCATTGCCGGAAAAACCTTCACAATCCTCTGGTCTAACCGTCGCCAAACCGATGCTCAGGGAGAGCGCACGATGATCCGCACACTGAAACTGACGACGGCGGCCGCCGCCCTTCTGGCCCTGGCGGCCTGCGGCGACGGCGGAACCGGCGGCGGCGCCTCCAGCGCCCGCTCCGGCATCTGGGCGGCCGGTTCCTCGACCGTCTTCCCCTTCGCCACCCGCGTGGCTGAGAACTTCGCCCGCACCTCCGGCGGCGCCGCGCCCCGCGTTGAATCCCTGGGCACCGGCGGCGGCATTCAGGCCTTCTGCCAGGGCGTCGGCCCGACCACGCCCGACATCGCCAACGCCTCGCGCCCGATGAAGGCGTCCGAGTTCGACCTGTGCCAGAAGAACGGCGTGACCGACATCATCGAGCTGAAGATCGGCTTCGACGGCATCGTCATCGCCACCGCCCGCAACGGAAACAGCTTCAACTTCGAACTGAACGACCTGTATGAAGGCCTGGCCAAGGAAGTGCCGGGCGCCGACGGTCAGTTCGTCGCCAACCCGGCCAAGACCTGGAACGAGGTCAACAAGGGCCTGCCGAACCAGCGCATCCAGGTCTATGGCCCGCCGCCCACCTCGGGCACGCGCGACGCCTTCCTGGAGCTGGGCATGACCCCCGGCGCCAAGCTGGTTCCTGCGACCGCCGCCGTGGAAAAGGCCGACAAGAACCGGTTCGAAGCCCTGGCCCACACCCTGCGTGAAGACGGCGCCTGGATCGACTCGGGCGAGAACGACAACGCCATCGTCCAGACCCTGAGCCGCACCCCCGGATCGCTGGGCGTTTTCGGCTATTCCTTCCTGGAACAGAACCTGGACACGGTGAAGCCCGAGACCATCGACGGCGTCACGCCCAATGCCGAAACCATCGCCAGCGGCGAATATCCGCTGTCGCGCAGCCTCTACATCTATGTGAAGAAGGCCCACATCGGCGTCATCCCCGGCCTGCAGCAGTTCATTCAGGAGTTCCTGTCGGAAGGCGCGGCGGGCAAGGGCGGCTATCTGGCCGACCGCGGCCTGATCCCGCTGCCGGAAGACCAGCTCCAGGCCCAGCGCGCTGCGGCTAAGGCCCTGACCCCGATGCAGCGTCCCGCCGGCTGAGGCGGAACCGACCGCCGTCCCGCCCCTTCTTTCGCCGGCCCGCACCGGCTAAGAGGGGCGGGATAGCTGTCAGGATTCATTGATGACCACCACGCCCGCGCGTCTGCGCAAGGCCGTTCTGCCCGTCGCGGGCCTCGGCACCCGGGTTCTGCCCGGCACCAAGACGACCCCCAAGGAACTGCTGAACGTCGTCGATCGGCCGATCCTCTCCTACATCGTCGAAGAGGCGCGAGAGGCGGGGATCGAACACATCGTCTTCGTCACCGGCCGCTCCAAGGGCGCCATCGAGGACTACTTCGATCACCAGATCGAGCTTGAGGCCCAACTGCTGGCCAAGGGCAAGACCGACATCCTGGAAATGATGAACGCCGAACTGGCCTCGGCGGGCGAGATGAGCTTCACCCGCCAGATGCAGCCCAAGGGGCTGGGCCACGCGGTCTGGTGCGCCCGCGACATCATCGGACATGAGCCTTTCGCCGTCATCCTGCCCGACGTGATCGTGGATTCGCAGCCCGGCGCCCTGAAGCAGTTGGCCGAGGTCTATGCCGAGACCGGCGGCAACATCATCGGCGTGGAATCGGTCCCGGAGGACCAGACCCACAAATACGGCATCGTCGATCCGGTCAGCCGCGACGGGTCGCGCATCGTCATGAAGGGCATGGTCGAAAAGCCCGCCAAGGGCACGGCGCCGTCGAACCTGTCGATCTCGGGCCGCTACATCTTGCAGCCGGAAATCTTCGACCTGTTGGCGACGCAGGAAAAGGGCGCGGGCGGCGAGATCCAGCTGACCGACGCCATGGCGCGGCTGATGGCGACCCAGAGCTTCACCGCCGTCGAATATGCGGGCGTGACCCACGACTGCGGCGACAAGATCGGCCTGTTGCGCGCAAACGTCGCCCTGGCCTTGAAGCGCCCGGACCTGGGCGAGGCCGCCCGCGCGGCGGTTTCGGCCCTGCTGTGACGCCAGGGAAGGCGGCGGGGGTTCCGGTTCGCGCCGACCCCTGCTAACCCTCCCGGCAAATCATCAGGAGACGAACCATGGCCACATCCGAAGGCTGGGACATGCCGACCGGCGACCTCATGAAGGGCAAGAAGGGCCTGATCATGGGGGTGGCCAATTCGAGTTCGATCGCCTGGGGCATCGCCTCGCAGCTGGCGGCCCAGGGCGCCGAACTGGCCTTCACCTATCTGGGCGAGAGCCTGGAGCGGCGTGTGCGCCCTCTGGCCGAGAGCGTCGGCGCCAAGCTGCTGATCCCGGCCGACGTCACCGACGACGCCTCGATGGACGCCGCCTTCGCCGAGCTGGAAAAGACCTTCGGCACGATCGACTTCGTCGTCCATTCGGTGGCCTTCGCCAACAAGGACGAGTTGAAGGGCAGTTTCGTCGACAACACCACCCGCGACAGCTTCCTGCTGGCCCTGAACATCTCGGCCTTCAGCTTCGTGGACGTGTCGCGTCGCGCCGCCAAGCTGATGCCGAACGGCGGCAGCCTGATCACCCTGACCTATCTGGGGTCCGAACGGGTCATTCCGAACTACAACACCATGGGCGTGGCCAAGGCGGCGCTGGAGGCGGCGACCCGCTATATCGCGCGCGACCTGGGGCCCAAGAACATCCGCGTCAACGCCATCTCGGCCGGGGCCATGCGCACCCTGTCGCTGGCCGGAATCTCGGGCGGGCGCGGCCTGCACTCCAAGAGCGCCCAGTTCTCGCTGATCAAGGAAGAGACCTCGATGGAGGGCGTCGCCGGCGCCGCCCTGTGGCTGTGCTCGGACCTGGGGCGTTCGACCACGGGCGAGGTCGTCCACGTCGACGCCGGCTTCCACGCCGTGGGCCTGCCGGAAGACATCGAGGGCTGAACCCGCTTCCGCCATCTGCGGTGAAGGTTTAAGGCCGGGGCATGACTGCTCCGGCCTTTTCCATGCGCCCTCCGCCCGCCTCAGCCTTTTCGTCGGCCGCCGTGGCCACGGTGATCGGCTTCGGCGGGACCGTGGCCTTGGTGGTGCAGGCGGGACAGGCCCTGGGCGCGGACGCCGGCCAGATCGGCTCCATGGTCACGGCGCTGTGCCTGGCCATCGGCGTTCCCGGCGCCCTCTTGAGCTGGCGGCTGAGGATTCCCGTCGTCCTGGCCTGGTCGACGCCGGGCGCAGCCCTGCTGGCCGCTTCGACGCTGGGGCTGTCGTGGGGGACGGCGGTCGGCGCCTTCGTCATTTCCGCCGCCCTGATGATCCTGACCGGCCTGATCCCGGCCCTGGGACGGCTGGCGGGGCGGATCCCGTCAGCGATCGCCTCGGCCATGCTGGCGGGGGTTCTGCTGCCCTTTGTGCTGCGGCTGTTCAAGATCGTGCCCGACGAGACGGCGTTGACGGTGGGTCTGATTGCGATCTTTCTGGTCTTGCGGCGGCTTTGGCCGACCTGGGCCCTGCCCGCCGTTCTGGGCGCGGCCTTTGCGGTTCTGGCGATGCGGGGACAGTTGGGCCTGCCCGCTGGAACCGGCCTGTTCGGACATCTGGAGCCCGTCGCCCCCGCCTTTGACTGGAAGGCGGCGGTCAGTCTGGGCTTTCCGCTGTTTCTGGTGACCCTGGCGGCGCAGAATCTGCCGGGGCTGGTCGTGTTGCAGAGCGCGGGCTATCCGCCGCCGGCCAATCGGCTGATCCTGTCGACCGGGATCGCCAGCCTGATCGCGGCGCCCTTTGGAGCCCATGGGGTCAATCTGGCGGCCATCACGGCGGCGATCTGCACCGGGCCGGACGCCCATCCGGATGCGGGTCGGCGCTGGATCGTCGGGGTGATCTACGGCGGCTTCTACCTCATCGTGGCCCTGTTCGCCGCGCCGCTGGCGGGCCTGTTCATCGCCATGCCCCCGGCAGTGCTGGCGGCTGTGACGGGCCTGGCCCTGATCGCCCCCCTGACCGGCGCCTTGCAGAGCCTGACGGCCGAGGCGCCCTCGCGCGAGGCCGCCGTCCTGACCTTTGCGGCGACGGCCTCGGGCCTGGCCCTGTTCGGGGTGGGATCGGCCTTCTGGGGGCTGGTCGTCGGATTTGCGGCCCTGGGCGCGGGCCGCCTGCTCCGTCGCGCCTAGTTCCGCGCTGGGATGTTCAGACCGCGCTGCACCGCAGGACGGGCCAGGCCGCGCTCCAGCCAGGCTGCGACGCGGGGGAAGTCCGCAAAGCCCACGATCTCGCCCGCCTCATAGAAGCCGATCAGATTGCGAACCCAGCCGAGGGTGGCGACATCGGCGATGGAATAGTCGCCCACCAGCCAGTCCCGACCTTCCAGCCGCGTCTCCAGCACGCCCAGCAGGCGGCGGCTCTCGGCGACGTAGCGGTCGCGCGGACGCTTGTCCTCATAGTCCTTGCCCGCGAACTTGTGGAAGAAGCCCAGCTGGCCGAACATGGGGCCGATCGCCCCCATCTGGAACATGATCCCCTGGATCGTCTCGTACCGTGTGGCGGGATCGCTCGAGAGCAGTTTGCCTGTCTTTTCCGCCAGATAGATCAGGATGGCGCCGGATTCGAACAGGGCCAAGGGCTGACCGTTCGGGCCGTTCGGATCAAGGATGGCCGGGATCTTGCCGTTGGGGTTCAGCGACAGATACTCCGGCCCCCAGGTCTCATTGGCCATGATGTCGATCAGGTGCGGCTCATAGGCCAGGCCGATCTCCTCCAGCATGATGGAGACCTTCACCCCATTGGGCGTGGGCAGGGAATAGAGCTGCAGCCGATCGGGATGCTGGGCCGGCCAGCGGGTGGTGATCGGGAAGGCGGACAGGTCGGTCATGGCGAGGCCTCGGCTTTGCGATAGGCCTATGTCGGCGCCCGCCGCGCCATTCGCAACACCCTTGGGCGCGAATACCTCAGTCCGGCTCGCGCTCGCCGACTTCGGTCGGGGGCACGGCGGTCAGCCAGCCTTCGGAAAGCCGCAGCTCGGGCGTCGCTTCCTTGGTGAAGGGCAGATACCAGGTCGGGCCGCCGGTCGCGGGGGCGATCTCCAGCATGTCGTCGGCGCCGAAATTCTGAACCGACTTGACCGAGCCCATGACGGCGCCGGCGATGTCGCGGACCTCCAGGCCGATCAGGTCGGCGAGATAGAATTCGTCCTCCTCCGGCTCGGGGAAGCGGTCGCGGGGGACGTAGAGTTTCAGGCCGCGCAGGGCGTCGGCCTGTTCCTTGGTGGCGACCTCCTTGGCCCGGCCGACGACGCCGTTCTTGTCGGGCCGGGTCGAGGTCAGGGTCAGGGCCACCGTGCCGTCTGCGCGCAGCAGCGGACCATAGGCGGTCAGGGCCAGGGGATCGGCGGTGAAGGCGGTCACCCGCACCTCGCCCCGCACCCCGAAACCGCCGCCGATCTGGCCGACGAGGATCAATCTGCTTTCCGTGGTCATGGTCTGGGTCCGTCGTCCTAGATCTTCCCCCGCTTGCGGGGGAAGTGTCAGGTCGTGACGCGAAGCGGCACGCCTGACGATGGGGGAAGTCCTCTTCCTTGGAAGAACACTCCCCTCTCCGACCCTGGATCGGCTGCGCCGATCGCCGGCCACCTCTCCCGCAAGCGGGAGAGGGTTTGATAGCGCATGAAAAAGGCGGCGTCGCAGGACGCCGCCTTGATCGTGTCGAGACCGAAGGCCTTAGGCCTCGGTGGTCTCTTCGGCAGCCGGGGCTTCTTCAGCGGCGGCTTCGGCGGCCGGAGCCTCTTCAGCAGCCGGAGCGTTCTTGGCGGCTTCGGCCTCTTCCTTGGCGCGGGCGGCGGCTTCGGCGGCCTCGGCCTTGGCGGCGGCTTCGGCTTCCAGGCGGTCGGCTTCGCGCTGGGCGCGTTCGGCGGCGCGCTCCTGCGCCTTCTTGCCGGGGGCGCCCTTGTTCGGGTTGTTGCCCTGCGACCACTTCACCTTGGCGCCCAGGGTCTCGTCCTGCGACAGGAAGCGGGCGACGCGGTCGGTCGGCTGGGCGCCCTTGCCGAGCCATTCGGCGATCCGCTCGACCTTCAGGGCGACGCGCGGCTGGGCGCCGTCCTTGGGCAGCATCGGGTTGTAGGAGCCGACCTTCTCGATGAACTTGCCGTCGCGCGGGGCGTGCGAATCGGCGACGACGATGTGGTAGTAGGGGCGCTTCTTGGCGCCGCCGCGGGCCAGACGAATCTTCAGCATTTCAAGTCTCTTTCTAGGAAGTCGTTATTTCTTGGGAAGGCCAGGCAGGCCCGGAAGCCCCCCCGGCAGTTGTCCGCCGCCCAGACCCGCCAGGCGGTCCTGAATGGCTTTCAATTCGTCGGCCGAGGGCTCGGCCATCTTGCCGCCGCCCAGGGCCTTCAGTCGGTTCAGATCGGGGCCGCCGCCCATGCCGGGGATGCCCCCGCCGCCGCCGAGACCGCCCAGCATGGCGGCCATCTGCTGCATCTTCTTGGGACCGCCGCGCGCCATCTGTTTGACCATGTCGGCCATCTGGCGGTGCTGTTTCAGGACGCGGTTGACGTCCTGGACCTCGACCCCGGCGCCGGCGGCGATGCGTTTCTTGCGGCTGGCGTTCAGGAGGTCCGGCTTCTTGCGCTCGGCCTTGGTCATCGAGGAGATGATGGCTTCCTGGCGCAGGATCATTTTGTCGTCGACGCCGCTGTCGGCCATCTGGGCCTTCATCTTGGCCACGCCGGGCAGCATGCCCATGATGCCCTGAAGCCCGCCCATCCGCTTCATCTGCTGAAGCTGACCGGCGAGATCATCCAGGTCGAACTGGCCCTTGGCCAGCTTCCTGGCCATCTTTTCGGCCTTGGCCTGGTCCAGGTCCTGGGCGGCCTTTTCGACCAGGGCGACGATGTCCCCCTGGCCCAGGATGCGGCCGGCGACGCGGCGGGCGTCGAAGACGTCCAGCGCATCGACCTTTTCGCCGGCGCCCAGATATTTGATCGGCAGGCCGGTGACGGCGCGCATCGACAGCATGGCGCCGCCGCGGCCGTCGCCGTCGGCCCGGGTCAGGACCAGGCCGGTCAGGGGCAGACGTTCATGGAAGGCCTTGGCGGTGCGGACGGCGTCCTGGCCGGTCAGGCTGTCGGCGACCAGCAGGGTCTCGACCGGCTTGGCGATGTCGGCGACCTCGGCCACCTCGTTCATCAGCCCCTCGTCCAGGGTGATGCGGCCGGCGGTGTCGAGGATCAGGACGTCGAAGCCCTGAAGCTTGGCGGATTGCAGGGCGCGCCGGGTGATCTGGACCGCGCTCTCGCCCGCCACGATGGGCAGGGTCGCGACCTCGATCTGTTTGCCCAGCTGGGCCAGCTGTTCCATCGCGGCCGGACGGCGGGTGTCCAGCGAGGCCATCATGACCTTCTTGCGATCGAACTTGGTCAGGCGCAGCGCCAGCTTGGCCGAGGTCGTGGTCTTGCCCGAGCCCTGAAGGCCGGCCATCAGCACGACGGCGGGCGGGTTGGCGTTGGTGTTCAGCGGGACCGGCTCTTCGCCGCCCAGCATTTCGATCAGACCGTCATAGACGATCTTGACCACCTGATCGGCCGGCTTGACCGAACGGATCACCTCTTCGCCCGTCGCGCGCTCGGTGGCGAAGGCGATGAATTCCTTGACGACCGGCAGGGCGACGTCGGCCTCGAGCAGGGCCACGCGCACTTCGCGCATCGCCTCGGCGACATCCTTTTCGGACAGGGCGCCGCGGCCGGTGATCCGGTCGAAAACGCCTGTCAGCCGCTCGTTCAGAGCCTCGAACATTCACTACCTCATGTGGCGCAGGTGAAACGGCTCCATACGACAACGACCCCCGGCGACGATCACGTCGGCGGAGGGTTCTCGCCCACCTCGTCCCGACGGAGCGGGGGTCGTGTGGGTGGAGACGCGAGGTTCACTTGCGTCGGAAGCGGCGGCTTATGAAGGAAAACGGGGGGAAAGGCAACCGATGCGAGTCACGTCCCCGCCCGCTTTGCGTCATCCTCGGGCTTGACCCGAGGATCGAATGCGCCGCCGCTCTGCGCGGACGTCAGGCGCACGTCTCGCTCCTCGCCCGATCCTCGGGTCAAGCCCGAGGATGACGGAGAAGACTAGACATCAGTCCTCAGGCGTCTCTTCCGACCCCTCGTCCGCCTTCGGTTCCGAACCCGGCTCGGTCACGACAATCCCCTCCGGCGGGGGGGATAGTTTCGACAGATCGCCGCCGGCGCGCAGGACGTCCAGGGCGCGTTGCAGCTGGTAGTCTTTTTCCTTGTCATAGGCCTCGCCCGGCGCTTCGCGGGGCGTGTGCGGCCCCTTGCGCTCGGCGCCGATGGAGGAGTCCAGGGCCGTCGCATAGGCGGCCTCGGAATAGATGAAGCTGGAGCGCGAGACGATCCGGGCCTCGGCCTCGGACCGGGCGACCTCCAGGTCCGGCTCGATGCCGATCTTCTGGATCGAGGCGCCGGACGGGGTGTAGTAGCGGGCCGTGGTGATCGACAGGGCGCCGTCGCGGCCCTGGCGCAGCGGGATGACCGTCTGGACCGATCCCTTGCCGAAGCTGGTCAGGCCGACGATGGTCGCCCGCTCGTGATCCTTGAGGGCGCCGGCGACGATCTCGGAGGCGGAGGCCGAGCCGTAGTTGACCAGGACCACCAGGGGCAGGCCGCCGGTCAGGTCGCCGGGCTTAGCTGAATAGCGCTGGATCTGCTCGGGCTTCCTGCCGCGCTGGCTGACGATCTCGCCGCGCTCCAGGAAGGCGTCGGACACGTCGATGGCGGCGTTCAGCAGGCCGCCGCCGTTGTTGCGCAGGTCCAGGACATAGCCCTTCACGCCGGGCTTCTGAGCCTTGATCTTGGCGATGGCCTCGGACAGTTCGCGGCCGGTGTTCTCATTGAAGGTCGAGACGCGCAGATAGCCGAAATCGCCCTCGACCCGACCCGTGACCGACTGGACCTTGATGATCTCGCGGGTCAGGGTCACCTCGCGCGGCTCTTCGCCGTCGCGCAGGAAGGTGACGCGCACGCTGGTGCCGGCCGCGCCGCGCAGCTTCTCCGACACCTGGCTGACGGTCAGGCCCGCCGCGTTCTGGCCCTCGATGGCGCTGATGACGTCCCCGGCCTGGACCCCGGCCCGGGCGGCGGGGCTTTCGTCCATCGGAGAAATGACCTTCACCAGGCCGCCTTCGGAGGTGATGGTCAGGCCGACGCCCGAATACTGGCCCTCGGTCCGCTCGCGCAGTTCGTCATAGTTGGACGGCGGCAGATAGTTGGAGTGGGGGTCCAGCGCCGTCATCATGCCGGCGAGGGCGGCCTCGATCAGCTTCTTGTTGTCGACCGGGACCACATAGGCCTGCTCGACGATGCCGACCACGTCGCCGAACAGCTCCAGCATGCGGAAGGTTTCGTTGCGGGGCGTCTGGCTGGTGGCGACGGCGGCCGAGCCGCCGAGAACCAGGGCGGCGCAGCCGACGAGGAGCAGTTTACGCATTCGGTCTCTTTCGGTCGGGCCGATCATGGAAGGCGCCCGTTGGGAGGGTAGGGCCGCACAGACACGACGAAATCGTGGCTGGGCGGCGTCGGCCCGATAAAATCAGCGTCAGGCGGGAAAGCAAGGCCAATCGTCGTCCGAAGGCGCATCCGGCCGCTCATCTCAGCCAGGGACCGGGGTCGATCGGGCGCTCGTCCCGGCGCAGTTCGAAATAGACGTCGCCGTCCGGCCCGCTGCGGCCCAGGGTCTGGCCGTCGGAGACCCGGGCGTCCGCCTGGACGTCCAACTGCTCCAGCCCGGCGATCACCGCCCGCCAGCCGGGGCCGAGATCAAGAATCACCACCTGGCCCCAGCCCGTCAGGGGACCGGCGTAGGCCACCTTGGCGTCAGCCGGGGCGGCGACGGGGGCGCGGTCGGCGCGCCAGCGCCAGCCCGAGGTTCCCGCCCCCCAGGTCTGGGTCGGCGCGCCGCGCACGGGCGGACTGAGCCGGTTGCGGCCGGCCGGCAGGCGCGCGGTCTCGGCCTCGGCGGCCTCGGCCTCCTGGGCGGAGGGGACGGCGCCGCCCAGGTCGCGGATTCGGGCCTCCAGCGCCCGCGCCGCCCGTTCGGCGCTACGCGCCTCGGCGTTCAGCACGGCGGTGAGGGCGGTCTTGCGCGCGGTCAATCCCTCGATCCGGGCGCGGCGATCGCCCTGGGCGCTTTCGGTGGTCAAGAGCCGTTCCGAGGACAGGACCGCCAGGCGGCGAATGCGCATGATCTCGGCCTGACGCTCGGCCAGCGCCTTGGCGCGGCGCTCCAGCTCGGGCGTCATGGCCTTCAACAGGATGGAGGCGCGCACCGTGTCGATCGCCTTGTCGGCGGGAACCAGAAGCGGCGGCGGCGGGCGGCGGCTCATCATCTGAAGCGCGCTGAGCAGACGCCCTTGGGCGCCGCGCTCGCGGGCCAGGTCCGTGACCAGGTCCGCCTCCCGTTCGCTCAGCTGCTTCAGCCGGGCCCTCTGGTCCTCGATCTGGCGGTCGTCGGTCCGTTCGTCGGCGCGCAGGGCGGCGAGCCGACGCTCCAGCTGGGCCAGTTCGGCCTTGGCGGCCTCGGCGTCGGCGCGCAGGCGCCGCGCCCGCACCGCCTCGTCGCGATACTCAGCCTGGATCCGCGCCAGTTCGCTCTCAGACGCTTGCCGCCCCGCCGCAGGGGCGGCGAGGACCAGCCCCGTCATCAAGGCGAGAGAAAGTGCTGAGGCGCGGCCCATGTCAGTCGCGATGATAAGGCGATCCGGCCAGAATGGTCACGGCCCGATAGAGCTGTTCGGCCAACATGGCGCGGGCCAGGGCGTGGGGCCAGGTCTGGGGACCGAAGGCCAGGGTCGAGGCGGCGGCGGCGCGCACGCTTTCGTCCAGCCCGTCCGCCCCGCCGATGGCGAAGACCAGCCGCCGCTCGCCCTGATCGCGCAGCTTGGCGACATGGTCGGCGAAGGCGCGCGACGAATAGGTCTTGCCCCGTTCGTCGCAGGCGATCAGGTGCGCCCCTTCCGCGGCCGCAAGGATCAGCTCGGCCTCCGGCGCCTTGCCGGGTTTACGGGCTTCCAGATCGATCAATTCGAGGGGACCGAGGCCCAGCGCGCGTCCCGCAAGGGTGGCGCGCCGGGCGTAGTCGTCGGCGAGCATCGCCTCAGGCCCCCGGCCCGGTCGGCCGATGGCGACGATGCTCAGCTTCATCCTCTAGTCGCGGACCATGCGGTGGGCCGAGTCCACGGCCCAGATCTTCTCGATATTGTAGAAGGTCCGCACTTCCGGGCGGAACAGGTGGACGATCACATCGCCCGCGTCGATCAGGACCCAGTCGCAGTGCGGCAGGCCCTCGACCTTGGCCTTGCCCAGGCCCTGGTCCTTCAGGGTGCGCAGCAGGTGGTCGGCGATGGCGCCGACGTGGCGGTGCGAGCGGCCGGAGGCGACGATCATGGTGTCGGCCATGGCGCTTTTGCCCTTCAGGTCGATCAGGACCATGTCCTGAGCCTTGTCCTCGTCGAGGCGGCTCAGCAGGGCTTCTTCAAGCGGAGTCGATCCGACCGGGCGGGGGACGGAATCCCCGAATGCGGCGGTCGTTTCAGATCCGTCTTCGGAATGGAGAGGTTCGATAGGGTCCATCTCGTGCGCCGTGTTCGAAACGGCGGCGTCTTGCGCGTCATACGCGGGCGAGGGGGTCAGCGGAGGGCTCCAGGAGCATTGACTAAAGCAGCCCCTTAGCACGGATGGGGGCGAACGTGAACCGGCGCCGGGATCACGAGCCCGCGTCCGGCCTCTTCGAGGCCCGGATGGCGGTCGAGGACAGGGGATTCAGGGGCGCCGTCAGATAGGTCCAGGCCGGGGCCGCCAGGGTCGGCAGAAGGCCCGCCTGCTCCGCCGGGATGCGGAAGGCGGCGAAGCGGGCGGCCGCCGGCGCCGTGCGGCTGTCCAGTTGCGATCCCGGCCGGGCGATCACCGCCACGGGCATCAGCCGCATGATGTCGGTCCAGCCCCGCCAGCGATGGAAGCCGGCCAGATTGTCCGATCCCATGACCCAGACGAAATGGACGCCCGGATGGCGGGCGACCAGCAGGCGCAGGGTCTCGACCGTCCAGACCACCCCGGCCCGGCTTTCGAAATCCGAGACGATCATGGACGGGCCCCCAACCCTGGCCTGGGCCTGGGCCGAGGCCATCCGTTCGGCCAGGGGGGCGCTGTCGCGCGCGTCCTTCAAAGGGTTCTGGGGGGAGACCAGCCAGACCACCCGATCCAGGCCCAGCCGCCGCATGGCCGTCTCGGCCACATGGGCGTGGCCTTCATGGGCCGGATTGAACGATCCGCCGAACAGGCCGACCTTCATCCCCGGCGTCAGGATCAGCCCGTCGCGAAGGGCCCCCGGTCGGGGGCCGGCGCCTTGGGGCGCGGGACCGGCGTGAAAGAAGGGCAAGCGAGGCGTCTCGGGGGTTATGCTCAAGGCGGCCTTATCATGGGGGCGACCGCCCTGTCCCCCGATTATTCGTCCGACCTCAGACGGCGGCTTCGAACAGGGCCTCGCGCGTCACGTCGGCGTGGGTCATGGGGAACATGTGACCGCCGCCGCGCACCACCTCGACCGAGACGTGCGGCAGGCCGCGCGGCGACGAGGGCACGTGGGTCAAGGCGCCGTGTTCCGCCTTTAGAATGCGGATTGGACCGCGATAGAGGCGAAGCGCCCGCCAGGGATCGTGCGCCTGGGCGGCGTAGTTGGCCGCCTCCCAGGCCGGGGTGGCGGCCAGGGTGAAGCCGTCGGGGCCTTCCACCAGACCTTCGGCCAGATAGTCGGCCAGCACCATGTCGGGCCAGCCCTTGAACGCCCCCCGACCGCGGTAGGCGGCCATGGCCTCCTCGCGGCTGGCGAACAGGGCGCGGCGGCGAAGCGTGGCGCGTGCGATCGGAATGCGGGACAGAAACCGGTGGGCGAAGGGCAGGTTGAACACCAGCATGGCGGACCGCCGCCAGATCACTGCGTCCAGCAGAACCAGGCTGGCGACCCGGTCCGGCCGCTCCGCCGCCGCCAGCAGGGAGGCGGTCCCGCCCATGGAATGGCCCGCCAGGACCGGCGGCGGACCGTCGATCGTCTCCATCAGGGCCAGAAGATCGTCGCGGTGATCCCGCCAGCTGGTCTTGGGCCGGGCGAACACCGGCAGGTCAGAGGCCCCATGGCCGCGAAGGTCCGGGGCCCAGATCCGCAGCGACGTCGACAGGGGCGATAACAGCCTGCGATAGGCGCCGGCGTTGAAACCGTTGGCGTGGGAGAAGATCAGATCGACCGGACGCTTCGGATCCCCGAAGTCCAAGACCGACATCCGCCCCCCGCCCCATCGATTGTCGATCGGGACGCTGAGCCGGCGCGGCGGCGACATCAGGGCCGCATCCATGATCAGGCCGCATCCCGGCAGGCGGCGCACAGGCCGTGCGCCTCGATCGTGGTGCGGGCGATCGCATAGCCGGCGGCGGCGCCGGCGGCGGCGATGACGTCCTGGCCCGGCCCGTCGATCTCGCGCGTCACCCCGCAGCAGTCGCAGATCAGAAAGGCGGCCGCATGGCTGCCCCCGACCTCCTGGCCGGCGCAGGCGACATAGGCGCTGATCGAAGCGATCCGATGGGCCATGCCGTGGCGTTCCAGGAATTCGAGCGCGCGATAGACGGTGGGCGGCTTGGCGGCCTGTCCGTCCTCGCCGAACCGGGCGATCAGATCATAGGCCTTCACCGGCTCGCCGCTCTCGAGCAGCAGCGACAGCACCCGGCGGCGCGGCGGGGTCATGCGCTCGCCGGCCGAGACCACCCGCGCCTCCGCCTCGGACAGGGCGCGGTCCAGGCGTGCGCCGTCCAGGCCGGAATGAAGATGATCATGGTCGCAGACGGCGTTCATGAGCCACAGCTAATCCTTGATAAGCCCGGCCGCAACAGAACACGGCTTGCAGTCCGTGATGTTATCTCATAACAGAAACGCTTCCTCTCCTGAACCCCAGTTACGTCCATGCGTCAGACCGTCACCCGCTCGCTTCTGCTTTCCGCCGTCGCCTGGAGCGCCCTGGGCGGCGCCGCCCTCGCCCAGACCCTGGCCCAGACCGGCCCCGGCCATCCGGCCCAGGTGGATGACGTCATCGTCACCGCCACCCCCTACGGCGTCACCCAGCGCGCCACCACCATCGCCACCGACGTGCTGGACGACCAGGCCCTGGCCATCGCCCCGGCGACGTCTCTGGGCGATCTGGTCAACGGCCTGCCGGGCGTGCGCTCGACCGACTTCGCCCCCGGCGCCAGCCGCCCGGTGATCCGGGGCCTGTCCGGCCCCCGCGTCCAGGTGCTGACCAACGGCCTGGGCCAGATCGACGCCTCCTCCGTCTCGCCCGACCACGCCGTGGCCACCGATCCCGGCGAAGCCCATCGGATCGAGGTCGTGCGCGGCCCGGCCACCCTGGTCTATGGCGGCTCGGCCATCGGCGGGGTGGTCAACATCATCGACGACCGCATCCCTGAAGCCCTGCCTGACGGCGGGGTCGAGGGTCGGGTCTCGACCCAATATTCCAGCGTGGATGACGGCCGCGGCGCCTCGGGCCATGTCACCGTCGGCGCCGGCCGGTTCGCCTTCAACCTGAGCGGCGTGACCCGCAAGACGGACGATTATGACATCCCCTCCCCCGCCCGGTCCCAGGTTCTGGCCGACAGCGACGGCGAGCCGCGCGGCGCGGGCGACAAGCAACCGAATTCCTGGTCCGAGCTGAACGCCTGGGGCGTCGGCGGCTCCTACATCGCCGACAAGGGCTTCGTCGGCCTGTCCTACAAAAAGACCGAAAACGAATACGGCACGGTCGCCGAGCCGGAGGTCTTCATCAATCTGGAGCAGGAGCGCTGGGACGGCCGCGGCGAATACCGGTTCGACGCCGGTCCGTTCGCCAAGGTCCGCGCCTCCTACGGCCATGCCGACTACACCCACACCGAGTTCGAAGGCCCCGGCGAGCCCGGCACCGTCTTCAACTCCGACGGCTGGGAGACGCGGGGCGAGCTGGTCCAGCGCGAGCGGAACGGCTGGAACGGCGCGGTCGGCGTCCAGGCCCTGGAACGCAATTTCGAGGCGATCGGCGAGGAGGCCTTTGTCCCGACCGTCAAGATCGAGGAACAGGGCCTGTACACCGTCCAGCGCTACGACCTGGGCCGCTACGGCTTCGAGGGCGGGCTGCGCTATGACCGCCGCACCCTGAGCGCCACGCCCCTAGGCGAGACGGCCGAGGTGGAGCGTCAGTTCGACAACTGGTCCGCCAGCGGCGCCGCCTTCCTGCGCCCCCAGGCCGGCCTGTTCCTGGGGCTGAGCCTGTCGCGGACGGAACGCGCCCCCAGCGAGGTCGAACTGTTCGCCGACGGCGTCCACGTCGCCACCGCCGCCTATGAGACCGGCGACCTGGGCCTGGACACCGAGAAGGTGACGACGCTGGAGGGCACGGTCCATTTCGACCGTGACCGGTTCTCCGGGGATCTGCACCTCTACAAGGCCTGGTACGACGGCTTCATCGACGAACGCCGCACCGGCGCAGACTTCACCACCGACGAGGGCGAGACCTTCCCCGTCTATCGCTTCGTCCAGACCGACGCGGACTTCTACGGCTTCGAAGCCGAGGCCGCCTACGCCCTGTGGCAGGACGGGGATCGCAAACTGTCGCTGGAGGGGGCGGCCGACTATGTCCGCGCCGACACCGACCTGGGGCCGGCCGCGCGCATTCCGCCCTGGTCGGCGACCGCCCGCCTGGCCTGGACCTCGACGCTTTGGGACCTGACCGGCGAAGTGCGCCACGTCGGCGAACAGGACCGGCTGGCGGAAGGCGAACTGCGCACGGACGCCTATACGCTGGTCAATCTGCGCGGGGCGGTTCGGCCGTTCGCCGACAAGGACGTCACCGTCTTCGCCGAGGCGCACAATCTGACGGACGAGGAGGCGCGCGAGCATACCTCCTTCCTGAAGGACATCGCGCCCCTGCCCGGGCGCAACCTGCGGATCGGCGTCAGCTACGCCTTCTGACCGGTTCCTGATCGGGCGGTTTGCCGCTGAGGCGGGCTTGGGCTAGAAGGCCCGCCTCATTCCACTCCAAGAGCGCCTGGCTCCTCATGACCGATACGAACAACTCGCCGCTCGAAGGCAACGTCCTCTTCTATACGAAGCCGGAACCGCTGGACCCGACCCTGCACGGCGCGCTGGGCGTCAACGCCGCCGACAAGCCCTACGCCTTCGTCGGCCAGACCAACATCGTGCCGCTGACGGTGACCGAGTTCGCCGCCGCCGCCCTGTCCTATCCGGTGATCTTCACCGGTGAGAACCGCCAGCCGGTCGTGGTCATGGGGCTGCGCCAGGGCGAGAACCTGTTCGTGGCGGACGACGGCGACTTCCGCCCCGACGCCTACATCCCCGCCTATGTGCGCCGCTATCCGTTCGTCTTCGCCGACGACAAGCAGAATCAGCGCCTGATCCTGTGCATCGACCGCGGCGCCTCGATCGTGGCCGAGGGCGGCCAGAACCCGCTGTTCGTCGAGGGCAAGCCCAGCGACTACACCAATATGGCGATGGAGTTCTGCAACAACTTCGAACAGGAGCGTCAGCGCACCGAAGCCTTCGTCAAGCTGATCCAGGACCTGGACCTGCTGGACGTGCGTGAAGCCGTCTTCACCCCGCGCAACCCGGACGGCACGCCCGGCGCGCCCCAGAAGCTGGCCGAATATTACGCCGTGTCGGAAGACAAGCTGAGGGCCCTGCCGGCCGAGAAGCTGGCCGAGCTGCGCGACAACGGCGCCCTGGGCCAGATCTACGCCCATCTGGTGTCGCTGCTGGGCTGGGACCGCCTGATCGCCCTGGCCTTCCTTCGCCAGGCCCCGGCCAGCGTCAACTGAGCCTCGGCCTGACGTCAAGGAGAACGCCCGCCGGTCGCACCGGCGGGCGTTTTCAATTTCAGCGGCGGGAGAACAGGGCGCGGGTCAGGCAGGAGAAGACCAGCCGCCCGGCCTCGTCCAGCAGATCGTGCTGGGCGATGACGATGCCCTTTCCGTCCCCGACCGGATCCTTGCCCATGACGGTCATCCGGCCCCGCAGCAGCTCGCCCGGCGGCGGATTGCGCAGATAACGCAGCCCGTCGACGGCCAGGATCTTGGTCTGGGCCCAGGCGCCCGACTTCTCGGCCGCCAATCGGCTCCACAGGGCGTAGATCATCGCATCGGGCGCCCCATAGGCGGCGTCCCAGCCGGGCGCGAACCGCTCGACGAAGAGGTCGAGCGCTCCCGGATCGACCGCACAGGCCCCCAGGGGCACGACCTGCCCCGTCTCCAGATCCTCGAAATGGACGAGCAGGGGGTCGCTCATGGAAATCCTTCAGCCTGGTTCTTCGGAAACACGGACCAGCAGCTTGCCGTCGTGGTCGCCGGTGAACAAGCGGTTCAACGAGTCCACCGCGCCTTCCAGGCCGTCATCGACGTGGACCTTCCACTTCACCTTGCCCTCGGCCAGCCACGGACCCATCTCCGCGACCATTTCGCGGGCGCGAGGCGCATAGTCCAGAACCAGGAAGCCCTGGACATGGAGCCGATGGGTGATGATCCGGGCGAAGTTCGGCGACGGCGGCGCCTTGGTGGCGTTGTAGGATGAGACGAGGCCGCACACCGCCATCCGGCCGTGGACCTTGAGCCGGTTGAAGACGGCGATCATGATGTCGCCGCCGACGTTTTCGAAGTTGAGATCGATTCCGTCGGGCGCCAGCCGGTCCAGCGCGTCGCCGACGTCCTCGTTCTTATAGTCGATCGCCGCGTCGAACCCGAGTTCGTCGGTCAGCCAGGCGCATTTCTCAGGGCCGCCGGCGACGCCGATGACGCGACAGCCGCGCTGTTTGGCGATCTGGCCGGCGATCGAACCCACCGCCCCCGCCGCCGCAGAGATCACCATCGTCTCGCCAGCCTTGGCTTTCAGCACGTCGGTGACGCCGAAATAGGCCGTCAGCCCGGTCATGCCCAGGACCGACATATTGGCCGTCAGCGGCAGGCCGGGCGCCCGGTGCACGGGCCGAAGCCCGGCTTCGGGCACGACGGCGTAGTCCGCCCACCCACCGGCGGCGGGCATGACGACGTCGCCGACCTTGAACCGGTCCGACCGGCTGTGCTCCACCACCCCCAGGGTCAGGCCGCGCATGACCTCTCCCAGCCCCACAGGCGGCAGATAGCCTTCGGAATCGTTCATCCAGGTCCTGTTGGTGGGGTCCAGCGACAGATAGACGGTGCGGACCAGCACCTCGGATTCCTTCACCTCCGGCACGGGCGTCTCGACCAGTTCCAGGTCGCCCGGCTGAACCAGGCCCTTGGGGCGCTGGCGCAGCACCCACTGACGATTGATTTTGGCGTTGGCGACCATGCGTCTCTCTCCGTGCGTTTTCTTTGAGGATGATCTTGGCCCTGCGCGCGGCGCGGGTCGAGGGCCGGGTTGAAAAGAAAAAGGCGGTCCAAGCGGACCGCCTTTGAAGTGGCATCATCGAGAATGAGGTGCGGAGGCGGCAGATTGGCTGTCGCCAATCTCAAGTCGGGGGGGCGTCGCCGCCTCCGCAGTCTCCTAACGGCGTGGGTGAACCCCGGTTCCCGACGACGGGCGGCTTTTTTTCGTGCCTGGCGCGAAAGATCGCGGATCGGAACGCCGTTACCGAGGCGGCGTTGTGTCTGGTCATAAGCAACAGCCGGGACGCCGACCATGACGCACCAAGAACCGCAATCGAACAACGATCGTCTGGTCGATCGCCAGGGCGTAGATGCGCGCTCGGCTCGCCAGGGCCGATCCGGCAGCCGAATCCTGCTGATCCTTATCGCCTCCCTGGGCGGCGCGGCGCTTTTGCTGGGTCTGCTTTGGATGTTCAGCCAGGGCGGCCTGTCCCAGACCAACGCCAACGACGGGGACCAGGCGGTCGATGCGCGCGCCTTCAGCGGCGATGCTGCGACGCCGCCGGCCGCCGACGCGCCGACCGGCCCGAACGGCGAGCCGCAGCCCGTGCCGACCGGAGAGGCGGCGAACGTCAACGCCCCGACCCAGCCGTCCAGCTGATGTGAAAAAGCCCCGGCGCCGAGGCGGCCGGGGCTTCATCCGCGCCCTGGGCGGGCGCAGGGCGTCCGAGATTAAGCCGCTTCCTTGTGGCGCGACGGATGGAAGAACAGGGCTTGGCTGATCGCCGCCTTCACCGTCTCGGGCTGGAAGGGCTTGGTGACCAGGAAGGTCGGCTCAGGCCGTTCGCCGGTCAGAAGGCGTTCGGGGAAGGCGGTGATGAAGATCACCGGCACGTCGATGTCCTTCAGGATGTCCTTGACCGCATCAATGCCGGAAGAGCCGTCGGCCAGCTGGATGTCGGCAAGAACCAGGCCGGGCTTGTGGCGAGCCACCGCCTCGACGGCCTCGTCATGGGTGGTCGCAGCCCCGGTGACGCGGTGGCCCAGTTCCTTCACCAGGCTCTGAATGTCGGCGGAGATGATGGCCTCGTCCTCGATCACCAGGACGTCGGTGGCCAGTTCGGCGTCGATGTCCGACTGGGCGTCGGCGATCAGCCGCTCGACGTCGCGGGGATCGGCCGAAAGGATCTGGGCCGCTTCCGAAGGCGTGAAGCCTTCCAGGGCCGTCAGCAGAAAGGCCTGGCGCGAGCGCGGCGCGATCCGCATCAGGCGACGCGAAGCCTCGTCGCGGCCGTCGCCCAAGGCGCCGATCTGAGAGCCGCTTTCCAACTGGGCGCCGGTCGAGGACCAGATGGCGTGGAAGACGTGATAGAGGGCGACGCGCGGCGTCATGTCCGGCGAGAGCTGCTGCTCTCCCGCAGCCAGCGCTTCGAGTGCGACCCGCACATAGTTGTCGCCGGTCGATTGATCGCCGGTGAGGGCCCGCGCATAGCGGCGGACATAGGGCAGATGCGGCGCAAGTCTGGCCAGAAGGCTCATGCTGGATAGTCCCCGACAGAGGCTGCGCGCCCGAGGATGGACGACAGCGATACAGAGGCTGAAAACGCCAAAGCCCCGATGCGGTTCCGCAGCGCTTGCGCTCTGTCGATTTTTATTACCGCATCTGAGGAACCCGGAGCCAGAGGGACCGTTAATGGACCTGCATTTCTGCACTGCAGTTGGGTGGGCGGTGTTCTGTCTATGATTGACTCTTCCGATTCCTCGCGGCGCAAGGGCGCCGGCAACACGGGGGAGGCGGGGCTCGAAGAAGCTCGCCTTCGTCAACAGGCCATCGGCGTCAAGCTGCGGCACATGTTCGACGAGGTGGTCAACGAGCCCGTGCCTGACGAATTCCTGGATATTCTGAAGCGCGCCGACGCCAAGGCGTCGGACGGTGGCGCATGAGCACGTCCCGATTGGGCGCCGCGCCCAAACCCGCCTCTGCGGATGATGAGGGCTTCAAGCGGGAACTGGTCCTGCTGATTCCGCATCTGCGCGCCTTCGCCCGCACCTTGACGGGCGATGCGACGGCCGCTGACGATCTGGCCCAGGATGCGATGATGAAGGCCTGGGACGCGCGCGCCAGCTACCAGATGGGCACCAATATGAAGGCCTGGACCTTCATGATCCTGCGCAACCAGTTCTATTCCGAGAAACGCCGGTCCTGGCGTCAGTCGCAGCTGGACCAGGAGGCCGCCGAGCGGACCCTGGTGGCGGTGGACGACCCCGAGGCCCCGGTGGCCCTGGACGAACTGCGTCAGGCGCTGAAGACCCTGCCCGAAGAGCAGCGCGAGGCCCTGATCCTGGTCGGCGCCGGAGGCTTCGCCTATGAGGAGGCGGCCGAAATCTGCGGCTGCGCCGTCGGCACGGTCAAGAGCCGCGTCAGCCGGGCGCGCCGCGCGCTTCTGACCACCTTGGAAAAGGGCGGATACAGCCGCGACGGCAAGGCCGCCGGGGACGCCATGCGCACCATTCTCGGCGAGGCCGACAGGCTGGCCGGCGCGCGGTCCTGAGCCTCGGTGAACCAGGCCGCCCAATCCGACGCCCCCGCGCCGAGGCCTCGCCTGGGACGACGCTGGAATTCGGCCCGGTTCCAAGGCATTCGCTTCCGGCTGGGCACGGCCATGGCCTTGGCCCTGCTGCCCATCCTGATCCTGATCATCATCCAGACCCAGGCGGACTTCCGCCGGCAGGCGGATGATCGCCGCACCGATCTGCAACTCGCCGCCGAACGCAGCGCCGGCAGCGCCAAGGCGCGGCTGGACAGCGCCCAGGTTCTGCTGCGCGCGCTCAGCCCCGACGCCCTGGGCCCCTATTGCGCGCCACGCCTGACCGCCCTGGTCGATCGGCTGGAGGGTTATGAGGGCCTTTATCGCCTGAGCCCGACGGGCGAGGCGGTCTGTTCCTCCGGACGTCCCGAGGGATTGCGGTCGGGCGTGACGCCGGCGGCGGGCTCGACCTGGTTCCAACGGCTTCGCCGCGGCGAGGATCTGGTGGTGGTTCGCGCCCCCGTCTACGCCGGCTATCCCGCCGCCCTGATCGTCGCCATCCGGGCCGAACGGCCGATGGGCCGGTTCGACGGCGCCATGGCGGCCGTCATCCCCCTGTCGGCGCTTCAGCCGGACACTCGCGATCCGGCCCTGCCCGACCAGTCCGAAGCGGCCCTGACGGACGCCGCAGGGCGGGTGCTGCTCGCCAGCGACCCCGCCGCCTTCCGCCTGTCGGACGGGGGGGACGTCACCGGCTGGGTGGAGCGGGCGCGAGACCAGGGCTCGGCCGTCTTTGCGGGCAAGGACAGCCAGGGCCAGCGCCGCGACTACGCCGGAGCGGTTCTGGCCGGGGGCGATCTCTACGCCCTGCTCTCGGCGCCGGCGCCGGGACTGTTGTCCTGGGCGCGGCTCAACCCGATCGGCACGCTTCTGCTGCCCCTGGGCGCCTGGCTGACGGCCTTCGCCGCCGTCATGCTGCTGTCCGAGCGGATCTTCATCCGCTGGCTGGACTATCTGGAACGGATCGCCGCCCTCTATGCGCGCGGTCGCTTTTCGGTGCGGCCGCTCCAGGCCATGAACGCCCCGTCGGAAATCCGCGTCATGGCTCGGACCCTGGACGAAATGGCCGAGGCCATCACCCAGCGCGACCGGGAGCTGAACGCCTCCCTGGCCGAAAAGGACGCGCTGATGCGCGAAATCCACCACAGGGTGAAGAACAATCTGCAGATCATCTCCTCGCTTCTGTCGATGCAGCAGCGGGCCCTGACCGACGCCCCGGCCAAGGCGGCGCTGGGCGACACGCGCCAGCGGATTTCGGCCCTGGCCCTGATCTATCGCACCCTGTACCAGAGCGAGGACATCCGCCACGCCGACGCCCGCGACTTCCTGAACGAGCTGGTGGGCCAGCTCATCGCCGGCGAGGCGGTGCGCGGCCATGTGGTGGTCAGTTCGGTGGACGCCGATTCCCTCTATGTCGATCCTGACAAGCTGGCGCCCCTGGCCCTGTGGCTGGTCGAGGCCGTCAACAATGCGCAGAAGCACGCCTTCGCCGGTCGCGGCGGCGCGCTGAAGGTCCGCTTCCGGGTCTATGGCGAGACGTCCATTCTGGAAGTCGAGGACGACGGTCCGGGGGGCTCCGCCGCCGCCGAGGCTGGCGTGGGTCAGACCCTGATGGGCGCCTTCGCCAAACAGCTGCGGGGCGAGACCGAGTTCGTGGAGGCGCCGGGCGGCGGCTCCATCGCCCGCATGACCTTCGCCACGCCCGAAGCCCTGTCGCCCGCCGACCCGGCCGACAAGGCCTGAAGCCGGAGGGAACCGCCGCCGTGGCGTCGCGTTCCTAGGGCAAGACCGACAGACTCCCATGTCGGCTGAACCGGAGCCTTCTCATGCGTAAGATCTTTGTCCTGGTCGCCGCCGCCGCCGCCCTGACCACCGCCGCCTGCAACACCGTCGAAGGCGTGGGCCGCGACACCCAGGCCGCCGGCCAAGCCGTGACCGGCGCCGCCCAAGACGCCAAGAACTAAGCCGCCGCCGCCTCGCCTTCCCGACAGGCGAGCCGCATCGGACTTGCAAGGCCCCGCTTCGTCGGGGCCTTGTTCGTTTCGGGACAGCCTCAGGAGATTGATCGTGAACCAGACCGCCAAGAACGCCGGCCTCGCCCTGATGCGCCAGCACGCCCTGATCGCCGGCAAGCCGATCCCGGCGAACGGGTCAGGCATTGCGGTGGACGACCCCGCGACCGGCGAGGTGATCGGCCATGTCCCCGAGCTGGGCGCCGCAGAGACGGACGCCGCGATCCAGGCTGCCGCCGAGGCCTTTCCCGACTGGTCGCGCGGCGATCCGCACAGGCGTGCGGCCTTTCTGCGCCAGTGGGCCGCCTTGATTGATCAGAACCTCGAAGGCCTGGGCGCCCTGATGGCCTTAGAGAACGGCAAGCCGTTCGAGGAGGCCAAGGGCGAAGTGACCTACGCCAACGGCTTCATCAAATGGTTCGCCGGCGAGGCCGAGCGGCTGATCGGCGAGACCCAGGACAGCCCGCTGGGCCATCTGCTGCTGACCTATCGCGAGGCGGTGGGGCCCTGCGCCCTGATCACCCCGTGGAACTTCCCGGCGGCCATGCTGACGCGCAAACTGGGACCGGCTTTCGCAGCGGGGTGCACCGCCGTGGTCAAGCCGGCCAGCCAGACCCCGTTCACGGCCATCGCCCTGGCCGAGCTCGCCTATCAGGCCGGCCTGCCGGTCGGCGCCCTGTCGATCGTGACGGGCGAGGCCTCCGTGATCGGCAAGGTGCTGACGGACAGCCCCCTGATCCGCAAACTGTCCTTCACCGGCTCGACCGGCGTGGGCCGCAAGCTGGCCGAACAGTGCGCCCCGACCTTGAAACGGGTGTCGATGGAACTGGGCGGGGCCGCCCCCCTGATCGTCTTCGCCGACGCCGATCTGGACCTGGCCGTCGCCGAGACCATCAAGGGCAAGTTCAGGAACTCGGGCCAGACCTGCGTCTGCCCCAACCGGGTCTATGTCGAGCGGTCCGTCGCCGAGGCCTATGCCGAGAAGCTGGCGGCCGAGGTGGCGAAGATCAAGGTGGGCGCAGCCTTCGAAGAGGGGGTCAAGGTCGGTCCCCTGATCGAGGACAAGGCGATCGAGAAGGTCGAGAAACATGTGACGGCGGTGAGGGCCGACGGCGGGCGGGTTCTGACAGGCGGATCGCGCCATGCGCTGGGCGGCCGCTTCTTCGAGCCGACCGTGACCCTGGGCGGCGACGACGCCCTGTTCCGCGAGGAAGAGACGTTCGGTCCGATGATCCCGGTCTTCGCCTTCGACACCGAGACCGAGGCGCTGGACAAGGCCAACGCCAGCGAATTCGGCCTGGCCTCCTATCTGTTCACCCGCGACCTGGATCGGGCCATGCGGTTCAGCCGCCGCATCGAGGCGGGCATGTGCGGGGTCAACACCGGCCTGATCTCCACCGCCGTCGCCCCGTTCGGCGGGGTCAAACAGTCCGGCTACGGCCGCGAGGGCTCGATCCACGGCATAGACGAATATGTGGATGTGAAGACCGTGACCCTGGCGCTGAGATAGAGGTCAAGCCGCGTCGAAGGTCGTTTCCACCTCGGCGACCGTCCGAGCGATCCTCTGGGGTTCTTGATCGATCATCCGCAGAAACGCCAAGAGCGGCAAATCCGGCGATGACCGCGCCTGCTCCCAATCCCGCAGACGCGCCAGGCCGATCCGATAGGTGGCGGCGAACTGAGGCTGGCTCAGGCCGAGCCCCTCTCTGACCCGGCGCACCTCGCGCGCCACCGCCATCCGCATCAGGCGATCTGAATCCACCGGCGGGTTGTCCGCGTCGGAGACGGCGCCGACGGCTAGGACCTCATCCGACCGCCGGCCTGCGTCACGCAGCGCGCCTTCGTCCAGCGCGGGCGTCTGTCCCCGATTACGGGTGAAGGAAACTTGCTTCATAGGCCTTTCTTTCATGGGCGGTCGCCGCTCGGGCGGAGATGATGCGGATCACGGCCTCTTCAGGTTCGGCGTAGACCACGACCAGCACCGTTTCTCCGACACGGCCGATGCACAGGCTCCTGTATTCGCCGTTGGAGAACTGATCGAAGTCCTCGAGCCTCCAGGGATCATCGAACACATAGGTCGCATCCTCGAAACGGACGCCGTGTTTGACGAAGTTGGATCGAGCCTTCCCGTCATCCCACTGGAAATGTAGTTCGTCCTCCACTCTTGCATCATACGGGTTTTCCGCACGGCCGCAACTAAATGGGCAGAACCCCGCGCTTGACCACCGATCGCATGGCCACGCTGGACGAGACCCGGTGGACGCCGGGCAGGCGCGTCAGGGTCTTGGCGTGGACCCGTTCCAGATCATCGACGTCGCGCACCACCAGACGCAGCAGATAGTCGGCGCCCCCGGTCATCAGATAGCATTCCATCACCTCGGGCGCGGCCGCCACCGCCTGTTCGAAGGCGCTCAGCGCCGCCTCGGACTGGGACGACAGGGTGACGGTGACGAAGACGCTGATGGGCAGGCCCACGGCCCGTTCGCTGATCACGGCCGCATAATGATCGACCACGCCGGCCGCTTCCAGCGCTCGCAGCCGGCGCAGGCAGGCGCTTTCGGACAGGGCCACCTGACGGGCCAGGTCGGCGTTGGTCATGCGGCCGTCCTGCTGAAGCAGACGGAGCATCTTCCTGTCGGTTCCGTCCAGTTCGACGGCGGAAACGGTCTTCATGGGTCAACCTCTTCGCAGAAACTTCGCATGTATGGCGATCAGGTCCTGAAATGAACAGGATTCTGCGTTCGGCTCGGCGCTATATGTGCGGTCTGCGATCCGTCCAGGAGAGGCGGAGGTTTGAACCATTCACGGAGAGGCCCCATGCGAGTCGGCGTTCCCAGCGAGATCAAGAAGAACGAACACCGGGTCGGCCTGACGCCGACGGCGGTGCGCGAATATGTGGCCCACCGCCATTCGGTGTCGGTCCAGACCGGCGCCGGCCTGGGCGCCGGCTTCACCGATGCGGATTACGAGAAGGCCGGCGCGACCCTGGTCCCCGACGCGGCGACCGTCTTTGCCAACAACGACATGATCGTGAAGGTCAAGGAGCCGCAGAAGGTCGAGTGGGAGATGCTGCGCGAGGACCAGATCCTCTACACCTATCTGCACCTGGCGCCGGATCCGGAACAGACCAAGGGGCTGCTGGCGTCAAAATGCGCCGCCGTCGCCTATGAGACCGTGACCGATGCGCGCGGCGGCCTGCCCCTGCTGGCGCCCATGTCCGAAGTCGCCGGTCGGATCGCCGTCTTCTCGGCGGCAGAGACCCTGTTGAAGCACAACGGCGGCATGGGCCTGCTGTTCTGCGGCGTGCCGGGCGTGGCCCCGGCCCGGGTGCTGGTGCTGGGCGGCGGCGTCGTGGGCCTGAATGCGGCGCGGATGGCCATGGGCCTGGGCGCCGAGGTGGTGGTGCTGGAGCGGTCGATCCCGCGCATGGCCTATATCGACGAAGTGACCAACGGCCGGGTCATCACCCGCTATTCCTCGATCGGCGCGATCGAAGAGGAAATCGTCAAGGCCGATGTGGTGATCGGCGCCGTCCTGGTGCCCGGCGCCTCGGCGCCGAAACTGGTCAAGCGCGAACATCTGGCCAAGATGAAGCCCGGCTCCGTGCTGGTCGACGTGGCCATCGACCAGGGCGGCTGTTTCGAGACCTCGCACGCGACCACCCACGAAGACCCGACCTATGTGATCGACGGCGTGGTCCACTATTGCGTCGCCAACATGCCGGGCGCCGCGCCCCGCACCAGCTCCGAAGCCCTGAACAACGCCACCCTGCCCTTCGGCCTGGCCCTGGCGGATCACGGTCTGGAGGCGCTGAAGAAGGACCCGCACCTGGCGCGCGGCCTGAACGTGCTGAAGGGCGAGATCACCTACCCGGCCGTGGCCCAGGCGCTGGGCATGGACTGGAGCGATCCGTTCGGCGTCTGGGCCAAGGGCTGATCTAGACGCTCAGCGAGACGCCGGCCGTCCCCAGGTCGCGGCCGGCGGACTCGATCGCGCGCAGCGCCTCGGCGGCGGCCTGATCGGCCTCGTCCGCCTGTCGGGCCTGGGCGGGGTTTGAGCTCGCCTGCTGCTGAGCGCGCTTGGCCAGGGCCTTGATCTGATTGGCGAGGTCGCGAACCTCTTTCAGGAAGTCGCGGTCCTCCTGCTGGGCTGCGCCGCGACGCGCCTGGTCCGCGATCCGCGCCTGGGCCTCCTCGGCCATGCGGCGATAGGGATTGTCCTGCCCCGTCTCGGAGGCGGGCGTTTCCTCCTTTTGGTCCGTCGAGGCGTCATCGCCGGCGTCGTCGGGTGTCTCGGCCGAAGTCGAAACCGATTCTTCCGCCTCAACCGCCGTATCGGCCTGAGCGCCCTCGACGCCTGCCGCGTCTGACGACGACGCGCTCTCCACGCTCGTCGGCTTAGCCTCACCGGCGCCGGCGCCCGTCGCTGCTCCGTCGGCGGACCCGCCGTACATCCGAACCGCCGCCTTCAGCTCGCGCGCCAGCTGGGCCAGCACCTTGGGATCGGCGCCGCTCATTTGCATCATGCGGATGCGCGCCTTGATCTGTTCGATCTTCTGCTTGGCGGCGGCTTTTCGTCTCTCTCTCGCCTCGTTGGCGGCGGCGCTGTTGCGCTGCTTCAGCGTCTCCACGGCGGAACGGGCGTCGCGCAGCTTGGCCTCGGCGCGCGCCCGGGCCTGTTCTTCGCGCTCGGTCCGACCTTGGGCGAGAACACCGACCATGGATGTCGAAAGCGACACATTCATGAGTAAAACCGATGCGCCGCTCCGGTTAAATATCTCTCAACTGCGCGGCGCCTCGCCCTCGCCGTCGTCTTTTGGCATAAGCCCGCGATGAAGTTCCTCGACCAGGCCAAGATCTATATCCGCTCCGGCAACGGCGGCGCGGGCTCCGTGTCTTTCAGACGCGAGAAATTCATTCCCAACGGCGGCCCCGACGGCGGCGACGGCGGCAAGGGCGGCGACGTCTGGATCGAGGCGGTCGAGGGGCTGAACACCCTGATCGACTATCGCTACCAGCAGCATTTCAAGGCCCAGACCGGCCACCACGGCCAAGGTCGCCAGATGCACGGCGGCAAGGGCGAGGACGTGGTGCTGAAGGTTCCGGTCGGCACCCAGGTGCTGGACGAGGACAAGGAGACAGTGCTGCTGGACATGGATACGCCCGGCAAGGTCGAGCTGCTGCTGAAGGGGGGCAATGGCGGCTGGGGCAATGTCCGCTTCAAGGGACCGACCAACCAGGCGCCCGCCTACGCCAACCCCGGCCAGGAGGGCCAGGAGCGTTGGGTCTGGCTGAGGCTGAAACTGATCGCCGACATCGGCCTGGCGGGCCTGCCCAACGCGGGCAAGTCCACCTTCCTTTCGGCGGCCAGCGCGGCCAAGCCCAAGATCGCCGACTATCCCTTCACCACCCTGGCGCCTAATCTGGGCATGGTGGACCTGTCGCCGACCGAACGGTTCGTCATCGCCGACATCCCCGGCCTGATCGAGGGCGCCAGCGAAGGCGCGGGCCTGGGCACCCGCTTCCTGGGCCATGTCGAACGCTCGGCCAGCCTGATCCATCTGATCGACGGCACACAGGAGGACGTGGTCCACGCCTATCACATCATCCGGGGCGAACTTGAAGCCTATGGCGAAGGGCTGGCGGACAAGGCCGAGATCCTGGCCTTGAACAAGATCGACGCCCTGACGCCCGAAGAGCGCGAGGAAAAGGCGGCGGCCCTGGAGGCGGTCGCGGGCCGTCGGCCCATGCTGGTGTCGGGCGTGTCCGGCGAGGGCGTGCCCGCCCTGCTGCGCGCCGCCTGGGCCGAGGTGAAGAAGACCCGGGGCGCCCTGGCCGGGGACAGCGAGGCGGATCAGGTCTCGGGCTGGCAGCCCTGATTGACGGCGGCCGCGCGCCCGACAGATGTGGCGCGCGCACGTCACCCTGAGATTTCGGCGATCTGGGTCTGCGTGAATGAAGCGGACAACGGTTTTCAATGCTATGCGTTAACCGTGCCAACGGTGAAGCTGGAGCACCCCGCCTGATGCGTCGTTTCTTGATATGGTCGGTTCTGGCCGCCGTGGTCGGTCTGGTTTTGGCCGGGACGGGCTATTGGGCCTATTGGAACTTCTATTCGCGCTTCCAGCCCGTCACCATCACGCGCAATCAGGCCCAGATTCAGCAGCTGCTGGACGAGGCTTCCTGGGTCTCTGGCGGCGGCGGGGGCGAACCCCTCTATGTCATCGGCTATCGCGACAGCGCCTCGACCCAGCGTTACGTCCGCGAAGAGATCGACAAGCTGAAGGCGGCCGGGGTGGAGCCCCGCATCATCCTGTTCGCCCGGGCCGACCGGGAAGGCGCAGCCCAGTCCACGGCGGCCGAACGGGCCACCGTCGCCGAACTGTGGCTGACCCGCGACTGGTCGCTGTACCAGCGCTGGATCCAGACACCCGCGCGAGAATGGACGGCGGCCGGCATTCCGGCGGCCGACGGCAATCTGGCCCGCGCCGCCGTGGTCGAGGCCAGTCGTCAGTTCGACGCCCGCCTGACCGAACTGCTGAAGGACGCAGGCGTGCAGATCACCTATCCGCTGGTGCTGTGGCGGGATCGGGACGGATTCCTGAAGGCCTGCGGCTGCGCCGACAACCGCGCCTGGCCGTTCATCCGCGACGACCTGAACGCGCCGGATCGGGTCGGGACGGCCACGCCCGATGCGGACGCCGCCTCGGCGCCTTACGGCGGTGAAACGCCCGCTCCGGGCTCCGATCCCTCCGCCCTGCCCTATCCGAACCTGCCGGCCGTTCCGCCGGCCGCCACCCCGCCCGGAGCCGCTCCACAGGCTCCAGGCGCGCCGACGCCGGGCGCCCAGGGTTCGGCCCCCAATGGGCAGGCCACAAACCGAACGCCGCCGCCCCGCGCCGCGCCGACGCCCAAGACCCAGGACGACAGCACCTTTTTCTGATCGGGCTCCCGCCCCTTCAAGCCGCCTTCACACCGCCCGGCAGGCCGCGATCAGCCGATCCACGTCCGCAGCGTCCTGATAAAGGCCGAAGCCGAAGCGGATCACGTCGTCGCGGACGTCCGTCACCACCCCCGCCGCCAGCAGGGTCGCGCGCCACGCCTGGGCGTTGGGATGACGCAGGGCCAGGAACCGGGCGCGCGTCCCGTCGCCGACGACGGGGTTCAAAATCTCGGCCTCGCCGAAAACACCCGCCTCGCCCGCACCGACCGCCGCCTGGAACTGCAACGCCAGCGCCCGGCCGTGTTCGGCGACGTCCTCCGTCGTCAGCCCCGCCTGGCTCAGCATCCCGCGGGCGGCGTTGAACCGGTACAGGGCCGAACTGTCGAAGGTGGCCCCCCAGAAACGGCCGCCGTCCGAGCGATACTGAACCCCGCCGGGCGGCCCCGACAGATCCCCGAACTCGGCGAACCAGCCGGTGATGACGGGCCTGGGGCCGAAACCGTCGGGCGCGTGCAGGAAACAGGCGCCCTCGCCCGCCATGGCGTACTTATAGCCGCCGGCGACATAGAAGACCCGGTCCGCGACGCCCGACAGGTCGGTCGGCGTGGCCATGAAGCCGTGATAGCCGTCGATCAGCACCCAGGGGCCCTCCGGCCGGGCCAGCGCCGCCAGGGCCTCGATCCGGTCGAACAGCCCCCCGGTGCGGAAGAAGACATGGCTGACGACGATCCAGTCGTAGCCGCCGCCCTGGGCCGCCGCAGCGAACCGCTCTGCAAAGGTCTCGAACGGGGCCAGGGCCACGCGGGTGACGACGGCCTGGCCCGCCTCCTCCCACCGGTCGGCCTGGCGACGGAACGAGTGGAACTCTCCGTCCGTCGACAGAATCCGCACGGGCCGGCGCTCGATCGCCGAAAAGACCCGCAGCAGCAGATCGTGAGTGTTGGGGGCGAAGACCAGGCTGTTCGGGTCGGGAAGCCCCAGTTCGGCCGCGACCTCCGCCTGGGCCCGGGGAATGACCTCGCCGAAGATCAGATCCCATTTGCGATCGGCGTGCAGATTGGCGTCGAGCCAGGCCTGCTGCTGCGCCTCGAATGAGGCGTCAGGCCACAGATGGTGGCTGTGGGCGGCGAAATGCAGGCGCTCAGGCGCCAGGGACAGGGCGCGTGAAAAGAGGGCTTTGAACGACATGGGCGCACCATGACGGCTTCGACCGCGAACGTCGAGATCAGCGCGCCCGCCGGAGCCCCAACATCCCCAGCCAGCCGCCGCTGGTCAGCAGGGCCACGTCCAGCAGGGCCAGGGGCAGGGGCGTGGGGACCGGCGCGGCGATGAAACGGGCCTTCCATTCGGGGCCAAACTTGCCCTTGTAGCTGCGCAGACCCTGGAAGCCGTAAAGGGCGCCGCCCTCTTCGAACACCAGGGCGCCCACCCGCGCGAAGACAGGGGCGATGCGGCGATCCTCCAGCCCCGCCAGGGGCGCCATGCCCAGGTCGAACTCGGCGATCCCCTCGGCCTTGGCCCATTGGACGCAGCGGGTGAACAGATAGTCCATGACCCCGTGCGGGGCGTCGGGCGTATAGCGCATCAGATCCACCGCCGCCTCGCCCGGCGTGACCAGAAGATTGGCGAAGGCCACGATCCGGTCGCCCTCGCGCATCACCGCCAGCGGCGTCAGGTCCAGATAGTCGATGTCGAACCGGCCCAGAGAGAAGGCCTTTTCGGCCCCGTTGTGCATGGCCAGCCAGGCGTCCGAAATGGCGCGCAGTTCGGCCTCCAGAGGCCGGGCTGACCCGGGCGGCAGGACTTCGAACCGCGCCCCTTCCCGCTCGGCCCGGTTCAGGGCCGTGCGGAGGTTCTGCTTGCCCTTGCCCTCGGTGGTGAAGGTTTCCGTGCGGATCACCGCCGTCTCCCCGACCTTGCGAAGGGCCAGGCCCATGGTCGCCAGTTCGCCCAATATGTCGTCGCCGACGGAATAGAAGACCGCCGAACCGCCGTAGCTGTCGGCCATTTCGGCGAAGGCCCAGAGCAGCTCCTGCCGCTCCGCCATCAGGCCGGCGGGTTCGCCCATGGCGATCCAGCGCCGCCCGCGCACGCGATAGGCCAGGAAGCTGCGGCCCGACGGGCTGAACAGCAGGGCCTTGTCGCCCAGCATGGCCAGCCAGGCTTCCGGGGCGGCGGCGTCGGCCGCCTCCAGCGCCTGACGCGCGCGTTCGATCTCCTCGCGCGACGCCGGGCCGTGGCTGTCGGCGCCGGGCGAACTGAGCAGAGACCGGCCTGCGACCAGCAGAGTCAGCAGGGACAGGATCAGGCCGGCCCGCAGGAAGCCGGAAGCCTGGCGATCGACCAGGAAACGCCACCACAGTTCGTCCGAATAGGCCACGTCCCGATAGGCGAAAAACCCCAGCCACAGCATGGAGATCACCACGGCGATCAACAGCAGCAGCCAGCCCGGCCGCAGAGGCTCGCTGAGACGCGAACGCCGGTTGAAGGCCGAGCGGCACGGCGCCAGCAGGACAGCCACGAGGATCAGATCGATCGATTCCCGCCAGTCCAGCCCCTTCAACAGAGAAAAGACCGCCCCCGCCGCCAGGGCCGCCATCGCCGCCCAATAGGCGCCGCGCCTGCGCCGCCACAGGCCCGCCGACAGCAACAGCAGGATAAAGCCGGCGATGCTGGCCATGAAATGCGACAGGTCGATCAGTATGGGCGAGACGACGCCCGTCAGGAGCCGTAACCGCTCGTCGAACTCGGGCGTCACCGCCGAGATCAGCATCAGCGCCCCCGCGCCGAAGGCGAGGACGGCGAAAACCTGGGGCGTCAGCTCATAGGCCAGCCCGAGCAGCCGCCGCACGAGCCGAGGCCCATAGATGTTCTTCTGGCTCACAGAGCCCCCCGATTCGCCTTTTCCGCCCCATCATAGACCAAGACTCGTCCAACCGGGGCGGGTCCAAGGTCATTTAGAGGCGCGTGAAACAATCCGTAACACGGCGGGTTTGGTCGATGCGGGCGCCGGGCCCGCTTGTACGAGGGTATAGTCCCATGAACATCAAGACCGCTTTTCTGACCAGCGCCGCCGCCGCCTTTCTGATCGCCGCGCCGGCCCTGGCCCAAGACGCCGCCTCGACCCCGCCGGCCTCTCCAGACGCCGCGGCCGCAGCTTCGAGCCAACAGAGCCTGCAACTGACGCCGGGCGTCTCGGTGCAAGGCCCTGACGGCGAGCTGGGCAAGCTGGAAGGCGTTCAGACCAACGCCTCGGGCGCTCAGGAGCTGACTGTCCGCGGCGCCGATGGCCAGGTTCGCGCCGTGCCGCTGAACGGCATTCGCCAGGAGGGCGAAGCCGTCAAGGTGGATTACACCAAGGCTGAGTTCGACGCCGCCGCCGCCATCGCGGGCGAGGCTTCCGCCACCCCCGACGCCGCGACGCCGCCCGCTGACGACGCCATGACGTCTCCGACGGCGCCTGAGCCGACGACTGCGCCTGACGCGGCGGAACCGACGCCGCCGACCCTGCCCGCCGAGCCGGCGCCGACTGAACCGACGGACCCCGCGACCTCGAGCGATCCGACGACCCCGCCGGCCAGCCCCCAGGGTTGATCGCGGCAAGCCTCTGAAGGCTTGATCCTGGAAGGCGGTCGGCTCAGCCGGCCGCCTTTCCTGTGTCGGTGATCCGAGCCGGACAAAAAGAAGGGGCGGTTCCTGCGAACCGCCCCTTCGTCTTATATTGCCTTAAGTCGGGGGTCAGGCGCGACGCTTGACCAGGCCCAACAGGAACAGAAGGATCACGGCGCCGATGGTGGCGACGATGGTCGAACCGATCCAGCCGCCCCAGCTGATGCCCAGGGCGCCGGCGATGAAGCCGCCGATCAGGGCGCCGATGACGCCAACGATCAGATTGGTGATCAGGCCGTGATTACGACCCATGATCTGTTCCGCGAGCCAGCCCGCGACGATGCCGATGATGATCCAGGCGATAATGCCCATAAGTTTGGTCCCTTCCTTCAAAAGCCAAGCTGCCGACTAAATGCGCCCCGCCGGATCGGGTTGCGACGGCGTCTCGATTCCTGACGGGGGTCGCCGGCGCCTCACGGCGCCGTCCCGGCATGGGGATTGCGTGATTTGGGGCGAGCCGTACCAGTTCGGGACGGGTTGCACATGAGGACCTGGGGGCCATGGCCACCGACATCGATCTCCACCTGGGCCGCCGTCTGCGGCGTCGCCGTCGCCTGCTGGGGCTGACGCAACAGCAGTTGGCCGTGCAGGTGGGCATCCGCTTCCAGCAGATTCAGAAATACGAATGCGGCGCCAACCGCATCTCGGCCGCCCGCCTGTGGCAGCTGGCCCAGGCGCTGGAGACGCCGGTCAGCTATTTCTATGACGGCGTGGCCGAAGCCCTGGAGAATAAGGGCGGCCTGCCCACGGCCCAGGAGGTCTTCTCGCGCAAGGAGACCCTGGACCTGATCCAGGCCTATTATCAGCTGGAGGAGCGCCCGCGCCGCCGCCTGCTGGACCTGGCCAAGTCGCTGCACGACTCCAAGGACGTCGCCGCCTGATCTGACGCCTCAGCCGGGCCCCTTTCGGTTCCGTCCCGATCGATCATGCTCTAAGAGCCGCGCATGACCGAGTTCGAATCCTTTGCCGTGGAACTGGCGCACGCAGCCGCGCGCGTCACCCTGCCCTTCTTCCGTTCCGATATCGGCCATGAGGACAAGGGCGGCGCCAAGGGCTTCGACCCCGTGACCGAGGCCGATAAACAGGCCGAGGCGGCCATTCGCCGCCTGATCGCCGAACGCTATCCCGACCATGGCGTCATCGGCGAGGAATACGGCGAGGACCGGCCGGACGCCGAACATGTGTGGATTCTGGACCCGATAGACGGGACGCGGGCCTTCATCTCGGGCCTGCCGCTGTGGACCACCCTGATCGCCCTGCGCGTCGGCGGCAAGCCGACCGTGGGCTTGATCGCCCAGCCCTATCTGGACGAAATCTTCATCGGCGGCCCGTCCGGCGCCCGGCTGCTGCGCGGCGAAACCGAGACGCCTTTGGCCGTGCGGGCGTGCGAGCATCTGACCGAGGCCGTCATCTCGACCACCGATCCGAACATCTTCAACGGCGCCGAACTGGGCGCCTGGACCCAGGTCCGCGCCGCCGCCCGCCTAGCCCGCCTGGGCTGCGACGCCTATGCCTACGCCATGGTGGCGGCGGGCAGGATGGATCTGGTCGCCGAAACCAGCCTGAAACCCTGGGACTGGTCGGCCCTGGTCCCGGTCATCGAGGCCGCCGGCGGCCGGGTGGTCAACTGGCGCGGGGAGGCGCCGGACGGGAGCGGGCAGATTTTGGCCGTCGGGGATGAGCGGCTGATCGAGCAGGCGCTGGTGACGTTGAAGCGGGCGGCGGCCTGAAAGCAGACGTCGGGATTGGCTGCAAAGGGTGGTTACCGGACAAAATCTGTCAGCATCAAAGTAGACGGTCTCGCCGACGCGAGCGTCTTCCTTTGCGCGTTCAATCTGCTGGACGACGTATGATCTCCAATCCGGGGAGTTGAGCTCTGCGGGAAGAAGCGAGAACTCCATGGAAGTCTGGTCGATTTCGCTGCGATGAACAGGCACTCGTAGCCATAGCGAAACACTGGATGGGCGACCCTTCGCTTCCCGATCTCATCGACGATTTCATCGGCAGGGATCGCGTCAGGATAGTGCTCTTTAGTCATGGAACCATCATTCCCAGAACCGCAGGTTTGCCACAAGCGGAGGAAGCCGAACATCATCTTCGCGTCGGTCTCATACCTTCAAGATGCGGTCGGCTTCCTGTCGAGTAATCGGCTCGAAACGGGCCTCTCCCCCGCCGTGACTGTCACCGTTTGGAAAGTGCCTCTTCCACAGCCTGCCTGTGATCCAGTGACGATGGACGGTGACCCAACCGGATGGATCAGATCCAATCCTTCGGAGAAAAAATGCCGGCGGTTCGGTGTTTACCATTCGTCCGTTGTAACCCAGTCGCGTCAACAGCCGCTACGGGTCGATTTGCGAAATAGACCTCGGCGCCGAAATCCGACCTTGCCCTAACCTCAGCGGCACAAATCTCTCCTGCCGTCATCCTCGGGCTTGACCCGAGGACCGGGCGCGGATCGAGCTCTGCGCTTGCCCCCTTCGCACAAGCGGCGGATCGTTCGATCCTCGGGGCAAGCCCGAGGATGACGACAGGGGAGTAGGCCCCTCACGCCACCGACGGCGTCTCCTCCGTCACGTCCTCGACCCGCGCCGACGGATCGGCCACGGCCCCCTTCGGCGGGGAGACATATTCCGCCATGGCGTCGAACTCGTCGAGGAAGACGGCGCGCATGGGGTCGGCTTCCATGATGACTTCGTGCTTGGCGCCGGGGACCTCGACATAGCGGCCGCGGCCCAGGCGTTTGGCGGCCCAGCGGGCGGTCTGTTTCCAGACCACGTCGTCGGCGTCGGCCTGGACGATGGCGACCGGGATCTTGACCGTCTTGAGGGCCTTGGGCTTGAGCGCGCGCTCGCCGGCGTCCAAGGCGAAGGCCAGCCAGCCGTAGGTGGGGCCGCCGATGGCCAGGTGGGGGCAGGCGTAGAGCTGCTGGCGCCACATCTCATAGCGGGTCTCGTCCGAGGTCAGGGCGTCCTCGGCGAAGGTGTGGTCGAACGGATCGTCCGGGTCGCCCAGCAGATAGTCGCCCGCATGGCCGTGGCGGATGCTCCAGCGCACCGCCAGCTTGACCGACCACATCGACCGTTTGCCGGTCTTGATCCGCAGCATGGGGCTGGACAGGACGGCGCCCGAGAAGCGGGTCTCGCCCGCCTCAAGCGTCAGCAGGTTCAGACAGGCGCCCATCGAATGGCCGACCATGATCCAGGGCTTGGGGCACTGGTCCTCGAAGGCGTCCAGCAGCCGGCCGTAGTCGTCCAGAAACTCCTCCACCGCCCGGGCATGACCCTTCAGCCGGTCGGGCAGCAGCCGGGCCGACAGGCCCTGGCCGCGCCAGTCATGGGTCAGGACGCACCAGCCGCGGGCCAGGAAGTTGCCGATAACCTCGAAATATTTCTCGATCGGCTCGGTGCGGCCGGGGCTGAGCACCACGGTGCCGCGCGGCTGTTCCGCAGTCAGGTGCGACGGCTTCCAAATGGCCGCGCGCAACCGCATGCCGCCGGCGCCCCGATACCATTCGCCCTTGCCGCCGGGCGGCGAGGACGCGCCGGGAACCCCCATAAGAGGTGCGTTGGCGGCGAAGGCTTGGGCGCGGTTCACTCGGGCTTCCTGAACTTCAAGGTCATACGGTCGCTTTCGCCGATCGCTTCAAACTTGGATCGGTCGAAGGTCGGGTCGGCGGGCTGGCCCTGGGGAGCGGTCAGACGCATCGGCGGCAGGGTGTCGACACCGAACGGATGGTCCTTGGTGTCCTTCTCATTGGCGTTGATCTCGGAGGCCGCGACGAAGACGAAGCCGGCCTCGGCCGCCAGCTGTTTGACGAAGGCTTCCTGGACATAGCCGTTGGCGGCCACCGGATCCTGGTCCTCCTCCGGGGCCAGCCGGTGCTGCACCACCCCCAGAACCCCGCCGGGCTTGAGCGCCGCAAAGGCGTCGGCGAAGGCCTTTTCGGCGATGCCCGCCGCCATCCAGCCGTGCAGGGTGCGCATGAACAGGCACAGGTCCACCGTCCCGGCCGGCGCCACGGGGCCGGATGCGGCGCCGAAGGTGGTGAACTGGGGCTCGCCGTACAGCTTCTTGTCCGCACTGAACCGGGTCTGGAAGGCGGCGTTCAGCGCGGTCTGGGCCGGATCGGCGGCGGGTCCTTCAGGGAAGAGGGCGGCGATATAGGCGCCCTTGCCGCGCGCCAGATAGGGAGCCAGGATTTCGGTGTACCAGCCGCTGCCCGGCCAGAATTCGACCACCGTCATACGGGGCTGAAGGCCGAAGAAGCGCAGGGTCTCCATAGGGTGGCGGAAGGCGTCGCGCGGCCGGTCCTGGGCGCGCCAGGGGCCGGCGACGGCCCATTCCAGCGAACCTTCCGGCGGACCGGTCGGGGCCGGCGGCGCCTCGGGAGCGGCCTCCTTCTTGCGGCCGCAGGCGGCCAGGCCGGTCAGGGCCAGACCGGTCGCGCCGGTCAGCAGGAAGCGGCGGGACAGGCCGTGGGACGTCGCAGAAAGATCAACCATCAAAACACCCCCTCGGAAGCCGGCCCCCGCGTCCGGCTAACCTTGGTCGAACGGGCTTACCCACGTTCGCGACGCGGGTCAAAAGGGACTATTCGGGTTTGCGGAAACGCAGGGTCATACGGTCGCTTTCGCCGATCGCGTCGAAGGCCGCGCGCTGGTCCGGGGTGAGCGCCCCCGAGCCGTCGCGGGCCTGGGACTGGCGCACCGGCGGCAGGGTCCAGACGCCGAACGGATGGTCGTGATCGTCCTTGGGGTTGGCGTTCAGCTCGCTGCGCGCCTCCAGCACGAAGCCGGCGTCCTGGGCCTCATGGATCACATAGCTTTCCGGGACATAGCCGGTGGAGGCGACGTCGGCGACGTTCAGGCCTTCGGCGCTGCGATGTTGCTCGACCGCCAATACGCCGCCGGGCTTCAGGGCGGCGTAGAAGGCCTTCAGATAGGGTTCGGTGCGGCCGTCGCGCGACCAGTTGTGGAAGGCGCGGGCCACCAGGATGAAGTCGGCAGAACCGGGGGCGACCTCCATCGTCTCCAGCGGGCGGTTGACGGCGACGTATCGACCGCCGGTCGCCGCGGCGTAGGGTTCGAGGATATGGCGCCACCAGCTGGCGCGGCCGGGCTCGATCTCCACCACCGTCATGCCGGGCTGCAGCCCCCAGAAGGTCAGGGATTCGTAAGGATGGCGGGCGGCGTCGCGGGCGCGGTCTTCGGGCGGGCGAGTCGGGGCGGCGACGGCGGCCTGAAGCGCCTTATCTTCCTCCAGGATCGGCAGGGTGCTGGACAGGGCCGAGCGCGGCGGGGTCCAGGCGCCTTCCGTCTGGGCTGGGACGGTTTGGGCGGCGGCGGGAAGGGCGACGAGGACGGCGGCGAGGCCGAGCAGATGAAGGCGCATGGGGGACGGGCTCCTGGTGCGGGTCACCTTCCTTAAGAGACCTGAGGACAGGCGCAAATGACGATCCCGAGACACCGACATTCGGTCGCAGCCTCGGCGCCCCTTGACGGCCGATCTGCGCCTCCCATCTTTGTTTCCGAGAGCGCCGATGTCGGGCTCTCCGGACGGACGAGGCCGGTTTCGGGTCGTCGGTCTGAACTCCCACCGTCCGGGCAAATCGCCGGGCGGCTCAACCTTGCTGATCCTCAGGAGGATGCTGATGCGTACCTATGATTTCACCCCGCTGTACCGTTCGGCCGTCGGTTTCGACCGCCTGGCCAACCTGCTGGAAACCGCCGCGCGGACCAGCCAGGACAGCGGCTATCCGCCCTATAATATCGAGACCACGGGCGAGAACGCCTATCGCATCGAGATCGCCGTCGCCGGATTTTCTCCCGACGAGCTGAACATCGAGGTGAAGGAGAATCTCCTGACCGTGACCGGGCGCAAGACCGCCAATGACGACGCCGCCGCGCAGAAGACCTATCTGCACCGCGGCCTGGCCGAGCGCGACTTCGAACGCCGCTTCCAGCTGGCCGACTATGTGGTCGTGACCGAGGCCAATCTGGTCAACGGCCTGCTGTCGATCTCGCTGAAGCGCGAACTGCCCGAGGCGCTGAAGCCCCGCCGGATCGAGATCGGCGGCGCCCAGCCCCTGATCGAGGGCAAGACCGAGAAGCCCAAGGCGGCCTGATCGGTCCCACAGAACTGGAGAAGGGCGGCGTTCGCGCCGCCCTTTTTTATGTCGCCAGGTGCGCGAAGGCGGCGACCACCTGTTCATAGGCCGGGCGTTTGAACGGCACGATCAGGTCGCAGGCCTCGGACAGATCGCCCCAGCGCCAGGCGTCGAACTCGACCTCCTCGTCGGCCTGCAGGTCGATCTCGCTGTCCTGGCCGGTGAAGCGGAAGGCGAACCACTGCTGGCGCTGCCCCTTGAAGCCGCGCCAGGCCTTGGGATTGTCCATCGCCTCGGGCGGGAAGTCGTACAGGATCCAGTCGTCGGTCCGGGCGAGGAACTCCACCGAGGTCACGCCGGTCTCTTCCTTCAACTCGCGCAGTGCGGCGGCCAGCAGATCCTCGCCCTCATCCACGCCGCCTTGCGGAAACTGCCAGTTATAAGGGCCGGGGGTGGCGTGACGGCGACCGTACCAGACCTGGCCTGCGCCGTTGAACAGCACGACCCCGACATTGGGGCGGTAGAGGGTGAGGTCGGTCATGGAGCGTCGATGAGTGCGGGCTTGGTGAATAGTGCTAGTGCTAGTGAGGGAGGACGCGAGCGATGGCGCGCTGGACAGGTCTCAGCTCACACCTTGCTCTCTAGCACTAGCACTATTCACCAGCCCCCCAAGCCCGGCGACCGCGATCAGCGCCCCGGCCGAAGCGTCATCGCAGACGCCGGCGCCAGCTGCAGGCCGCGCTGGTCCAGGCCGGCGGTCCAGCGGGCGGCGGCCTCGACGGTGACGGGATAGGCGAAGCCGGTCCCCATCGCCGAGCCGCGCAGCTTGGCCTGGGCTTCCAGACTGTTCAGGGCGCCGATGATGGCGGCGGGCGACTGGGTCTGGTCGATGACCTTGTCGGCGCTGGCCCGAGCCCAGGCGCCGGGACGGCGCTGGAAAGAACCGTCGTCCAGGAAGGCGACGCCGCGCTGGCGCAGGATCAGCAGGAAGGCGTTCATGCCCGTGTCGGAGGTCGCGAACCGGTCGCCCAGATAGTTGGTCACGCCGAAATAGCCTGTGGCGCGACCCAGCAGCCAGTCCAGCTTGGCCTCGACATCGTCGGGCGTGCCGTTGGCCAAAAGCGTATAGGGGCCGGGGTCGTTGTCGGGATAGCCGCTGGGCTCCATCGGCATTTCCAGCATGACCTCATGGCCCTGGGCCCGGGCCTGGTCGATCCAGGACTGGAGATTGTCGGCATAGGGGACGAAGCTGAGGGTCACCTCGGCCGGCAGGCGTTCGATGGCGGCGCGGGTGGTGACGGCGTTCAGCCCCAGGCCGCCGACGATCAGGGCCACGCGCGGCTTGCCGTTCGAGCGGAAGGGCCGGGCGTAGGCCTGGGCCGGGACGCGGCCGTCGGGCGCGATCATCGGCAGGGGGCCGCTGGGGCCGGGCTGGGACAGGCCGGCGATCGGCGCCTTGGGCAGGGGCGAGGCCGGCTGGACCGGGGCGCTGTAGCTGGCGCCGCCCGCGACGGAAGCGCCGTCCGGCAGGGTGATCAAGGCCTCGCCGCCCGCCGCGCCCGACGGATCGCCGCTTCCCGTCAAATCCTGATAAAGGCCCATGGCTCCCATGGAGAAGGCTTCGAATCCGGTCGGGGCTGGGGCGTCCGGCGCGGCCGGCGCCCGGTCCAGGGCGATGCGGGCCGAAGGCGTGCCGGCGCGCGGGTCGCCCAGGACGGTCAAGAAGAGGGCGGTCGAGGTCAGCAGGAAGACGCCGGCCAGGGCCGCGACCACCGGCGGCTTCTTCAGCACGGCGACGACGGGTTTCAGACTCGGCTTGGCGCGCGGCGCCGGCGGGGCGCCGGCGGCGGCGGCGAGGGCGGACTGGCGTTTGGCGAACATGGACACGGGGCGGAATCCTTCACCCCCATGCTGCCATGCGCTCAGTTAAGAAATCCTAACGGGCGTTCACCACGATTGGAGCTGAGGGCGGCTGTCACGGATCGTGCGTTGACGGGCGTGTTTGCGGCCCCTCAGATGGGCTTCTCCCCACGCCGACCGAGGATATTCGCCGATGATGAGCCCTGCCGCCGACGACGCCCTGCGCGAAGAAGTCCGACTGCTGGGCGGGCTTCTGGGCGAGGTCATTCGCGCCGAAGGCGGAGAGGCCCTGTTCGAACACGTCGAGGCCGTGCGCCAGGCCTCCGTCGCCTATCACCGCGACCCCGCCTCCCATCCGGCCAAGCGGCTGGAGAAGCTGCTGACCGCCATGAGCGTGGATCAGGCGGCGGGTCTGGCGCACGGTTTCGCCCTCTTTTCCCTGCTCGCCAACATCGCCGAGGACCGGGCCACCCGCCGACGCGCCCAGCACCAGGCCGAGGCCGGCGCGCGTCCCGACACGCCCGAGGGCGCCTTGCTGCGGCTGGCCGATCAGAAGATCGACAAGGCGGCGGTGCGCGCCCTGCTGGACGAGGCCCTGATCTCGCCGGTCCTGACCGCCCACCCGTCCGAGGTGCGGCGCAAGAGCGTCATCGACCGGATCACCGCCATCTCCGATCTGCTGGATTCCTGCGACAAGGCCGGCGACGCCTGTTCGACGGCCCAGATCAACGAACCCCTGCGCCGCCAGATCGTCATCCTGTGGGCCACCCGCCTGGTGCGCACCCAGGGTCTGGTGGTGCAGGACGAGATCGACACCGTCGTCTCCTTCCTGGACCGCATCTTCCTGCGGGTCGCGCCGAAACAGCTGTCGGCCTGGCGTCGTCTGCTGGACGCGCCCCAGCTTCAGCCCTTCCTGCGGGTGGGCACCTGGGTCGGGGGCGACCGGGACGGCAATCCGAACGTGGACGGCGCGGTGCTGAGCGCCGCCTTCCGCACCCAGGCGCGGGCGGTCCTAGGCTTCTATCTGGAAGAGGTCCACGCCCTCGGCGCCGAGCTCAGCCTGGCGGCGGAACTGGCCGAGGTCTCGCCGGAACTGGCGGCCCTGGCCGACGCCGCCCAGGACCCGTCGCCGCACCGGGCGGACGAGCCCTATCGCCGCGCCCTGACCGGGGTCTATGCGCGTCTGGCCGCCACCTATGAGGCGCGGGGCGGCGCCCTGCCCCCGCGCCGCGCGGCCGTCGCGGCCGAAGCCTATGCCGGCCCCGACGCCTTCGAGGCCGATCTGCGAATCCTGCGCGACAGCCTGGTCTCGCACCACGGCGAGGTGTTCGCCGACGACCGGCTGAACGATCTGATCACGGCGGTCGAAATCTTCGGCTTCCACATGGCGACCCTGGACCTGCGCCAGAACTCGGACGTCCATGAGCGGGTCGTCGCCGACCTGCTGAAGACGGCCGGGGTCTGCGACGACTATTCCGCCCTGGACGAAGAGGGGCGGCTCGCCGTCCTGGCGGCCGAACTGACCTCGCCCCGCCTGCTGTTCAGCCCCTATGCCGACTACGCCGCCGAGACCCTGAAGGAGCGGGCCATCCTCCAGGCCGCCGCCGACGCCCTGGCCGCCTTCGGCCCCCAGGCGATCCGCACCCATATCGTCTCCAAGACCGACGCGGCCTCGGACCTCTTGGAGGTCTATCTGCTGCTGAAGGAGGTCGGGCTTTACCGCCCCGAAGACCCCGCCGCCTGCCCGATCCAGGCGGCGCCCCTGTTCGAGACCATCGAGGACCTGCGCGCCTCCCGCCCCACCCTGGAGCGGCTGCTGAAGGAACCCTCCGCCCTGGCCGTGGCCAAGGCGCGCGGGGTGCAGGAGGTGATGATCGGCTATTCCGACTCCAACAAGGACGGCTCCTATCTGACTTCGGGCTGGGAGCTGCACGAGGCCTCGCGCGCCCTTGTCGAGGTCACCCAGGCCGCCGGTCTGAAGCTGCAGCTGTTCCACGGGCGCGGCGGCACGGTCGGACGCGGCGGCGGCTCGGCCTTCGCTGGGGTCCTGGCCCAGCCGGAGGGCACGGTCCAGGGCCGGATCCGCACGACCGAACAGGGCGAAGTCATCGCCAACAAATACGGCGAGCCGGAGATCGCCCTGCGCAATCTGGACGCCCTGACCTGCGGCGCCGTGCTGGCCTCCCTGGGCCAGGGACGGGACCAGGCCTTCACCGCCGAACACGGCGCCACCCTGTCGGACCTGTCGGCCCGGTCGATGGCCGCCTATCGCAAGCTGGTCTATGAGACCGACGGCTTCGTCGACTATTACCGCGCCGCCACCCCCATCGCCGAGATCGCCGACCTGAAGATCGGTTCGCGCCCGTCGTCGCGGACCGCCTCGACCCGGATCGAGGATCTGCGCGCCATTCCGTGGGTGTTCAGCTGGTCCCAGAGCCGGGTCATGCTGCCCGGCTGGTTCGGCTTCGGCTCGGCGGTGCAGGGCTGCGACATGGGCGAGTTGAAGGCGATGGCCGAGGCCTGGCCCTTCTTCCGCACCCTGGTGCAGAATATGGAGATGGTCATGGCCAAGTCGGACATGACCGTCGCCCGCCGCTACGCCACCCTGGTCAGCGACGCCTCGCTGGCCGCCCGCATCTATGGCGAGATCCGCGACGAATGGCAGAGGACGCACGACGCCATCCTGGCCATCACCGGCCATGACAAGCTGCTGGGCGGCCAGCCGGAACTGGACCGTCTGATCCGCCTGCGGATGCCCTATGTCGAGCCGCTGAACCACGTCCAGATCGAGCTGATCCGTCGCCGTCGCGCCGGGGACGAAGACCCCCGCGTCCGCGAAGGCATATTGCTGGCCATCAACGGCGTGGCTGCGGGTCTGAGGAACAGCGGCTGATTTCCGCCGCCACCCTAAATCCGATTTAATTCAACCGTCACAGATCGGCGCCGCAAGTCTCATTACGGCGTTACAGAAGAAAGGTATTGCGCCTTCATCGCCGCTTTGGGCGATTATCGTTCCCTAGGAGCTAAAACGATGAAGGTTCTTTCCCCCGTTCTCTTCGCCGTCGCCGTCCTGTCCGCCTCCTCCGCCCTGGCTCAGGAAGCCCGTATCCCCGTTGGCGATCTGGACCTGGCCTCGACCGCCGGCGCCGCCGCCTTCGACGCCCGCCTCGATCAGGCGGCCGAGCGTCTGTGCCGCGACCTCGTCTTCACCTCGACCCGAATCACCAATCGGGGCGTCTGCCGCGCGGCTGTGCGGGCCGAGGCTCTGCGCCAGCTGCCGCGCGTCCGCCGCGTCGAATATGTCCGCGCCTCGCGGGACGCCCGTCCCGTCGTTCGCGCCGCGACCGCGTCCAACGAAGGCTGAACGGCGAACCGGCGAGGGGCGCTGCGTCCCTCGCCGGTTCGCCGCTTCACAGCCATCGGGTCCGCTTGAAGGCGACGTAGAGGCCGAGGCAGACTGCGGCGATCACCGCCATGACGGCCGGATAGCCGTAGCGCCAGTGCAGTTCCGGCATGTGTTCGAAATTCATGCCGTAGATGCCGGCGATGGCGGTGGGCACTGCCAGCAGCGCCGCCCAGGAGGCGAGCTTGCGGGTGATGACCCCCTGCCTCTGCTGTTCCAGCAGATTGGCGACTTCAAAGACGGACGACAGGATTTCGGTCAGGCCGTTCAGGCGGCTGTTGACCCGTCGCACATGGTCGCCGACGTCGCGGAAATAGGGTCGGACGTCGGGGTCGATACAGGGCAGGTCCAGCGACTGGAGCTTGCCCGCCACCTCCTCCATCGGCCCCAGGATGCGGCGAAACTTCAGCAGTTCGCGGCGAAGGGTGAACAGGCGGCGGATTTCGTTGCGCGACAGAAACGCCTCTAGCGCCCTCTGCTCGATCTCCAGCACGGCGTCCTCGGAATGATCGACGATGGGCACATAGGCGTCGACGATGAAGTCGAGCACGCCGTGCAGCACAAAGTCCGGCCCGGCCCGCAGCTGGGCCGGCGAGGCCTCCAACTGGGTCCGCAGGGCCGTGTGGGCGCGGTTTGAGCCGTGACGGATGCTGATGACGTGGTCATCCCCCACGAAGACGTGGGTTTCGCCGTACTGGATATGGTCCTCGATCTTTTCCGCCGTCCGAGCGACCACGAACAGTTCGCGCCCATAGACCTCGACCTTGGGCATCTGATGGGCCGACAGGGCGTCCTCGACCGCCAGGGGGTGCAGGTTGAAGCGCCGGACCAGAACCTCGAACTCGGCGTCGGTCGGGTCGTGCAGGCCGATCCAGACGAACTCGCCGGGCTGCAGGGTCAGTCCTTCGCGGGTCAGAGGCGCGGCGCGCTCCCTCTGACCGTCGCGATAGACGTAGGAGGCGACGACGGGCATGGGCGCTTCTTCTTTCTTCGGCAGTCCTCCCGACTTAGGCCAGACCGCGCGCAAACGAAACGGCCGGCGGATCGCTCCGCCGGCCGCAAACGTCATTCAGCCCGTTCGGGCTTCAACAGGCCCCAGATCAGGAGACCGGGAAGCCCCGGACCTTCAGCAGAGCCGCCACGTCGGGGTCGCGGCCGCGGAAGGCGCGGTAGGCCTCGGCCCGGTCGGTGGTGTTGCCCGGCGCCAGCATGATCGACTTGAAGCGACCGGCGATGTCCGGATTGAAGACGTCGCCCGACTCCTCGAAATAGGCCCAGGTGTCGGCGTCCATCGTCTCGGACCACAGATAGCTGTAATAGCCGGCCGAATAGGCGTCCGACGTGAACAGGTGATTGAACTGCGGCAGGCGGTGCCGCATCACGATCTCCTTGGGCATGCCGATCCGCGTCAGGCTGGCCTTTTCGAAGGCGTCGATATCGGTCGGAGGCGTCGCCTGGGTGTGCAGATCCATGTCGACGATGGCCGAAGACAGGTAGCTGACGGTCGCATAGCCCTGGTTGAAGGTGGACGAGGCCTGGATCTTGTCCACCAGGGCCTGGGGCATGGCTTCGCCGGTCTGATAGTGTTTCAGATAGCCGTCCAGGATCGGCCGGCTCAGCACCCAGTGCTCGTGCACCTGCGACGGATATTCGACGAAGTCGCGCGGCGTATTGCCGAACGACGGATAGGTCACGTTCGACGAGAAATAGTGCAGGGTGTGGCCGAACTCGTGGAACAGGGTCTCGGCGTCATCCAGCGAGATCAGCACCGGCTCGCCCGGCTCGGGCTTGGTGAAGTTGTTGTTGTTGGAGCCCAGGATCACCTTGGAGCCGTCCAGGGTCGAGAAGGACCGGTAGGTGGTCATCCAGGCGCCCGAACGCTTGCCCGGACGGGCGTAGTCGTCAGTGTAATACAGGCCGATCAGCTTGCCGGTGGCCTTGTCGTGCAGCTCATAGACCTCGACGTCCGGTTCGAAGGTCGGCACCGAACCCTTGGGCAGTTTGGTGAACTTGAAGCCGTACAGACGCTCGGCCATGGCGAAGGAGCCGGCGCGGACCGCGTTCAGTTCGAAATAGGGCTTCAGCTGGTTCTGATCCAGGTCGTACTTGGCCTTACGCACCTTCTCGGCGAAGTAGAGGTAGTCCCAGGGCTCGATGTCGAAACCGGCGATCGCCTTCATGTCGGCGACCTCTTCGGCGACGCGGGCCTTGGCCGGGGCCCAGACGCGGTCCATCAGGCTTTGCGCATTGGCCGGGGTCTTGGCCATGGTGTCCTGCATCCGCAGTTCGGCATGGTTGCGATAGCCCAAGAGCTTGGCCCGCTGGTCGCGCAGTTTCACGATCTCGGCGATGGTGGCGTTGGTGTCGTTGGCGTCGCCGTTGTCGCCGCGGTTGACGAACTTCTTCCAGACCTGCTCGCGCAGGGCCCGGTCGTCGGCGAAGGTCAGGAAGGGATCGACCGCCGAACGGGTGTTCAGAATGGCCCAGCCCTGCAGATTGCGGCTGCGCGCGGCCGCGGCGGCGGCGGCCTTGTTCGAGGCGGGCAGGCCGGCGACGCCGGCTTCATTCGGGATCAGGGTCCAGCTGTTCTCATCGGCCACCACCTTCTGGCCGAAGCGGGTGAAGGCGTTGGACAGGGCGGTGTTGATCCGGCCCAGCTCGGCCTTGCCGGCCGCGTCCAGATTGGCGCCCGAGCGGATGAAGGCGTCGCGGCGACGTTCGGCCAGACGCTTCTGCTGGGGGCTGAGGCCCATGGCGTCGGCGTTGTCGGCGACGGTCTTGATGCGCTGGAACAGTTTTTCGTTGAAGGTGATCTCGTCCGAGGCGGCCGACAGGATGGGCGACAGTTCGGTGTCGACGGCGTCATAGGCCTCGCCGCCGATGTTGGAGGTCATGACGCCATAGATGTTCGACGCCCGGTCCAGCGGCTCGCCGGCCAGCTCCATCGCCGCCAGGGTGTTGGCGAAGGTGGGCGGTTCGGGATTATTCGCAATGGCCGCGATGTCGGCCCGCTGCAGCTCGATTCCCTCCAGCATGGCTTCGCGCAGCTTGGCCGGCGTCACCTTGTCGAACGGCGGCACGCCGTCATAGGGGCCGGTCCAGGGCTGGAGCAGTTCGGCCTTCGGCGTCGCGCTCGGCAGGACGGCGCGGGCGATGCGCGCCTCTTCCGCGACCGAGACCGGCGAGACCCCGCCCCCGCCGGCGCCACCCGTCGTTCCGCAGGCCGAAAGGGCCATCAGGCTGCCGCCCGCGATGAGAAGCTGGCGTCTGTGCATCGAATGCTCCGTAGGAAAACCATTTCGACCGTACACTTAGGCGCACATGGATCGCGCGTCACCTGACAGAGACGCAATCTTCTCGCCGATCGGGTTGGATACGTCGTCGCACTGTTCTAAAGCGCGCCTATGGCTATTGGCGTTTTCGACTCCGGCGTGGGCGGCCTGACCGTCCATCGTGAACTGACGCGGCGGTTCCCGCAGCGCGACTTCGTCTATCTGGCGGACCAGGCCCACGCCCCCTACGGCGGGCGCGGCGGCGAGGAGATCGTCGATCTGACCAAGGCCGGGTGCGAGCGGCTGTTCGAGGCCGGCGCCTCGGTCGTGGTCCTGGCCTGCAACACCGCCAGCGCCATCGCCCTGCGTCGCCTGCAACAGACCTGGATCCCCGGCCTGCGCGAACGGCTGGGCCGACCTGTGAACGTGCTGGGCATCATCGTGCCCACCATCGAGGCCGCGACGGGCCTGCCCTGGAGTTTCGAGGCCGAACGCCCCCAGGAGGGCGAAAAGATCCAGGCGGTGGACATCACCGGCGTCTTCTGCACCGCCGCCACCGCCATCAGCCGCGTGTTCGAGATCGAGATCGACAAACGGCGCGAGGACATCGCCGTCTTCTGCGAACCCTGCCCCGGCCTGGCCGGCCTGATCGAACTGGGCGCCCCGGTCGAAGAACTGACGGTCGTGGTCAATGATCACGTGGACGCGCTGCGCCGCCGCATCGGCCGCCACCCGGACAAGGCCATATTGGGCTGCACCCACTATGAGATCATCGCCGAACTGTTCGCCGCCGCCCTGCCGCCTGGGACGGCCCTGATCGAACAGCCGACGGCGGTGGCCGACGCCCTGGATCGCTATTTCGCCCGCCATCCCGAATACGCCCTGGGCGACGGCGGCCGCCGCGACTTCCTGACCACCGGCCAGGCCGGGCCTCAGTCGGACCTGATCGCCCGCTTCTGGGGCGCCCCGCTGACCTTCGATCAGGCTTAAGCTTAGCGGCTCAACACCCCGGACAATCCGGCAAGGGCTCGCTCTCCAGCTGGAGCGTGGTGTGGCGGATCGCATGGCGTCGCGCCACCGCCTGAGCCTCTCGCAGAAGCATGTCGCCGTCCGTCCGGTCGTGGACCAGGTGGGCCGTCAGGGCGGTCTCGGTCGTGGACAGGGCCCAGACGTGCAGGTCGTGCACCGCGCGCACGCCCGGCAGGGCGCACAGTCCCTGTTCCAGCGCCGTCATGTCGACGTCGTCCGGCGCCCCGTCCATCGCCAGATGGACCGAATCCTTCAGCAGGCCCCAGGTCGACCACAGGATGACGGCGACGATGACCAGGCTGACGATCGGATCGACCACGGACCAGCCGGTCAGCAGAATCATGCCCCCCGCCAGGACGACGCCCAAGGATACCCCCGCGTCGGCCATCATGTGCAGATAGGCGCCGCGCGCGTTCAGATCGTGCTGGGACTTCATGAACAGCAGGGCCGTGCCCAGATTGATGATGAAGCCGACGGCGGCCACCGTCATGATGACGCCCGAGCCGACCGGCGCCGGTTCCGCAAACCGCCGCACGGCCTCGAAGGCGATGGCGCCGCAGGCGAAGATCAGCAGCACGGCGTTGGCCAGGGCCGCCAGGACCGTCGCCTTGCCGAAACCGTAGGTGCTCCGTCCGCCCGCCGCCCCGTGCGCCCCGCGCCGCGCCAGCCAGGCCGCCCCGCCGGCCATGGCCAGGCCCAGGACATCCGACAGATTATGGCCGGCGTCGGCCAGAAGCGCCGTGGAATCCGCGATCAGCCCGGCCGCGAATTCGCAGACCACAAAGGCCAGATTGACCGCCAGGCCGACGGCGTAGCGCCAGTCTCCTGTGTCCACGGGGCCATGGGCGTGCCCGTGGCCGTGATGGTGATGATGACGTACCCCGTGCGCGTGGTGATGGCCGTCGTGCGCATGATCATGGTCGTGATCATGGTCGTGGTGGGCGGAGGGGCTTTCGGGCTGGGCTGTCATGGCTCTCGCCTATACGCCAATTCCGCAAACAGCGAAGCTGCTACATGATAACGCTTTGAATGTTATCATGTAATATCTCCTCAATGCTGGTGCAGCGCGACCAGCAGCCCCAGGCCGATCAGGGCCAGGCCCAGCACCGCGCCTTCATAGCGCGCCCATCGCTCCAGCCGCAGGATCGAGGCGCCCGCACTGGCCAGGGCCGTGAAGACGGCCATGCCGGCGATGGTGCCCAGGGCGAAGATCAGGGTCAGCAGGGCCAGGGCCGTCATCCCCTCCGAGGCCGAAGACAGATAGATGGGCAGCAGAACCTCGCCCGGGGACACGGCCATCATCGCCACCAGCCCCAGGAAGGCCGCCTTGTCCGACACGGCGGGGGCGGCGATCTCCAACGCGGGGCCGCCCGCCACGGCCGGGCGTTTCAGCGTGGCCCGCGCCAGATAGAAGGCGCCGAACAGGAACAGCAGGACGGCGGCAAGATGCGGCAGCAGACCCTCCACCCAGCGCTCGAGCGCCAGGCCCGCCGCCACGATCAGCCCGCCGACCAGGGCGGTGGTGGCGATATGGGCCAGGCCGGCGACGGCCACCACCGCCAGCACCCGCGACGCGCGCCAGCCCTGCGCCCGCCCCACCAGGGTGAAGGGCAGCCAGTGGGTCGGAAGGGCCGCATGCAGGAAGGCCGCGACGAAGCCGCCTCCCAGGAGAGACAGCAGGACAGGCGGGTCGGAGGGCGGGGACATGACCGGCCCTATAGCTTGTTACTTTATAACAGTCGAGACCAAATCGCCCTTACAGCCAGTCTGCGAAAGGCTCGCGGTCCAGCATCTCCTCATAGGTGGGGCGGGGGCGGATCACCGCCCACTGCTCGCCGTCCACCAGAACCTCGGGGACCAGGGGTCGGCTGTTGTACTCGCTGGCCATGACGGCCCCATAGGCGCCGGCGCCGGTGAAGACCACCAGATCCTCGGGCTCCAGCGGCGGCAGGAGCCGCTCGCGGGCGAAGGTGTCGCCGGTCTCGCACACGGGGCCGACCACATCATAGGGTCGGGCCGCGCCGGGCCGGGGATTGACCGGGCGGATGTCGTGATAGGCGTCATACAGGGCCGGACGCATCAGATCGTTCATCGCCGCGTCCAGCACCAGGAAGCGGCGGCCGTCCGAGCGTTCATTGACCTGGATCACCTGGCTCAGCAGCACCCCGGCGTTGGCGGCCAGAAGACGGCCGGGCTCGAAGGCCGCCTCGACCTCCAGCCCCGCCAGGACGCGGGCCGCCATGGCGACATAGTCGGCCGGAGACGGCGGTTCCGTTCCCCCGGCGTAGGGCACGCCCAGGCCGCCGCCCAGGTCGAGCCGGGTCACGGCGTGGCCCTGGCGTCTCAGCTCGCGGGTCATGTCGGCCAGGATCGTGAAGGCCGCCTCCAGCGGCGCCAGGTCGGTGATCTGGCTGCCGATATGACAGGCCAGGCCCACGGGCGTGGCGTGGGGCGAGGCCGAGGCGCGGGCGTAGAGCGCCATCGCCTCCTCGACCGGAACGCCGAACTTGTCGCCCTTGCCGCCCGTCGTGATCTTGGCGTGGCCGCCGGCCCCGACATTCGGATTGACCCGCACGGCGACGGCCGGGGCGGCCTGCATCAAGGCGGCGACCGCGATCAGCCGGTCCAGCTCGGCCCCGGACTCGATATTGATCTGGCGCACCCCGACGCTGATGGCGAAGGCGATCTCCATGTCGGTCTTGCCGACGCCGGAGAAGATGATCTTGTCGGCCGGCACCCCCGCAGCCAAGGCCCGCCGGATCTCCCCTTCTGAAACCGTATCGGCGCCCGACCCCAGCCGGGCCAGGGTCGCCAGGACCGAAAGGTTGGAGTTGGCCTTGACCGCAAAGGCGATCAGGGCCTCGCCCAGGGCGTCGCGGTGCGCGTCGGCGGCGGCGCGCAGCAGGCCGTAGTGCCGCTTCAGCGTCGCGGTCGAATAGACATAGACGGGCGTGCCCACCTCGTCGGCGATCAGGTCCAGCGGCGCGCCTTCGGCGTGCAGGGCGCCGTTCTTGAGATCGAAATGGTGCAAGGCGGCCTAGCGGGGGTCGTTGGCGGCGGGATTGGCGCCGAAGGGATTGGAGGGGCCGCCGTCGATCGGCACGCTGCTGGACGGCCGGTTGATCGTCGCCGGCTCGGGCAGGCTGGGGGCGCGGCTGCTGCGGGGGGCCCGCTCGGTCTCGCGCCTGGGCGATTCCAGATCGGCCATACGACCGCAGCCGGCGACCGACAGGGCGAGCAGGCCCGCGAGGATCAGGGTCTTTTTCCCAAAGACGTTCATAGGCGGGCTCTCCAGTCGGCGATGCGCGCGCGGACCTGTTCCGGCGCGGTGCCGCCATAGCTCTGACGGCTCCGGCACGAAGCCTCGGCGGTCAGCACCTTGTAAACCGCTTCCGTGATCCCCGGCTCGAGTTTCTGCATTTCTTCCAGCGGCAGTTGCGACAGGTCCACGCCCAGGGCCTCGGCCTGTTTCACCGCCGCGCCCGTGACGTGGTGCGCCTTGCGGAAGGGCAGGTTCAGTTCGCGCACCAGCCAGTCGGCGAGGTCCGTCGCGGTCGAAAAGCCGGCGCCGGCTGCGGCCGCCATCCGTTCGGTATTGGGCCGCAAGGCCGAGACCATGGCCGTCATGGCGACCAGGGCCAGGTCCAGGGCGTCGAACGCCTCGAACACCGGCGGCTTGTCCTCCTGCATGTCCTTGGAATAGGCCAGCGGCAGGCCCTTCATTACGGTGGACAGGGCGACCAGCGACCCCATGATCCGACCGGTCTTGGCGCGCACCAGTTCGGCGGCGTCGGGATTGCGCTTCTGCGGCATGATCGACGAACCGGTGGTCAGGTCGTCGGGCAGGGTGGCGAAGCCGAACATCGGCGTCATCCAGACCACGATCTCTTCCGCCAGGCGCGACAGGTGGCCCGCCGTGATCGAGGCGGCGGCCAGGCTTTCCAGGGCGAAGTCGCGGTCCGAGACGGCGTCCAGCGAATTGGCCATCGGCCGGTCGAAGCCGAGTTCCGCCGCCGTCATATGGCGGTCGATCGGGAAGGGCGAACCGGCGAGCGCCGCGGCGCCCAGGGGGCTTTCGTTCATCCGCGTCCGGGCGTCGGCGAAGCGGCCGGCGTCACGGCCGAACATTTCGACATAGGCCATCAGATGGTGGCCCAGGGTCACCGGCTGGGCGGTCTGCAGATGGGTGAAGCCGGGCATCAGGTCGGCCGCATGCTGTTCGGCCCGGTCCAGAAGCGCGGCCTGCAAGGCCTTCAGCTGGGCGATGGAGCGGTCGCAGGCGTCGCGGACCCACAGGCGGAAGTCCAGGGCGACCTGATCGTTGCGGCTGCGGGCGGTGTGAAGGCGGCCCGACGGCTCGCCGATCAGCTCGGACAGTCGGGCCTCCACATTCATGTGGATGTCCTCGAACTGGTCGCGGAAGGGGAAGGTCCCGTTCAGGATCTCGGTCTCGACGGCGTCCAGCCCGCCCAGAATGGCCTCGGCGTCCGCCGTCTGGATCACGCCCTGCTGGGCCAGCATGCGGCAATGGGCGCGCGAACCGGCTAAATCCTGACGCCACAGACGCTGGTCCACGCCGATGGAGACGTTGATCGCCTGCATGATCTCGGCGGGCCGCGACGAAAAGCGGCCGCCCCACATGTCTTGACCTGCGGGCTTCGCCGGGGCCTTAGAAGCATCGGCTTGGGCGGTATCGGAGGCGGCGTCGGTCATGAGTGGCTCGAGAAAGGCGATCTGGGCGGTTGTCGGCGCTCTGGTGCTGATCAGCACGCTCGCCGGCGCCGGCGGCTTGGCGATGTCGCTATACGCCAATCATAGGCAGAAGGCGCAACCCCAGACGACGCCCGTCGCAAAAAGCGATCTGGCCCGGTTCGCCGTCGGGCCGCTGGCGGCGCTCGAAACGCCGTCCGAACTGAAGCCCGCGCCCGAATATATGTTCCGCGACCGCAACGGCACGGCCGTGCGGTTCTCCGCCTTCAAGGGCAAGGTGGTGGTGGTCAATCTGTGGGCCATGTGGTGCGCCCCCTGCCGCACCGAAATGCCGACCCTGGCGGCCCTGGCCCGGTCTTATCAGACCAATGAGGATCTGATCGTCCTGCCGATCAATGTCGACGCCACCGCCGACGCCCTGGCCGACGCCAGGAGCTTCATCGACGTGCACGAGCCTCTGCCGCTGTACAGCGACATCCGCTTCCAGCTGCCGTTCGAGTTTCCGGGCAAGGGCAAGATGCCCCAGACCGTCTTCCTGGATCGCGAAGGCCGCATCCGCGCGATCTTTGCGGGCGAGGCCGACTGGAACAGTCCCGAGGCCCACGCCCTGATCGACGCCCTGCTGGCGGAAGGCGCGCCCGCCGCCTGATCCGGGCGGAGCCTCAGTTTTCGTCAGGCACGCGCCGGTCGGTCGCGGGGTCCACGGCGCCCGGCCGACCTTCGGCGGCGGCCTCGGCCTGGTTTTCCTCCAGCTTGTCGGCGACCTTGCCGGCCCCGCTCTCGACCGCCTGAGCCGCCTTCATGGCGCCGGATTCGATCACTTCTCCGGCCTGGGACGCCGCCTCGGCGGTGTTGTCGGCGGCCGCCTCGGCATGGGCCTCGGTCTTTTCCTGCTCCGCCTGGGTGCAGGCGGCGGCCCCCAGGGCGAAGGCGGCGGCGACGGTCAGCAGCATCGACTTGCGGATGGTCATACGAATTCTCCGGTCAAGGTTGTCCGCCGGTGAACGCCGCAGGGGCGTACCGGTTGCGCCTGTGGCCGAACCTTCGATGTCGGAGAAGAAGGGGAAGGTGGTGACTGGAGGCGGGATCGAACCGCCGACCTGTGGGTTATGAATCCACCGCTCTAACCATCTGAGCTACCCAGTCGTATCCCGCATCCGGGCCTTCGCGAGGCCTGGGCCAGCGCGAAAGAGGCGTGCCTATATCGCCGTCGCGCGCGCGGTTCAAGTCGTGTCGATGCAGATCGTGCGGCGATAGGGCGCAAGACGGGGCAGGAGCGGACAGATAACGCTGGGGTTTCTTCGTTACCGACGCCCCCAACCCGCCCGGAGCCGCCTATGCGCCCCATCGCCCTCGCCGCCTCGACCGCCCTGCTCGTCCTCGCCGCCGCCTGCGGCGCGAACGGAGAGACCGCCTCCGCATCCGGCCAGTCGGGCGCCCCGCTGGAGACCCGGCCCGCCAACAATCCCGACCAGCAGCCCGCCTTCCCCGGCCAGACCCGGGCGCCGGGGGTGAAGACCGAACAGGCGATGCGCCACAGCGTGGTCGCCTCGGGCCTGTCGCATCCCTGGGGCCTGGCCCTGATGCCCGACGGGCGCTGGCTGGTGACGGAAAAGCCCGGCCGGCTGAGGATCATCACGGCCGACGGCCAGATCAGCGAACCGGTCCAGGGTCTGCCGGCTGTCGATGCGCGCGGCCAAGGCGGCCTGCTGGACGTCGCCGTCAGCCCCGGCTTCGCCCAGGACCGGCTGATCTACTGGAGCTATGCGGAGCCTCGTGAGGGCGACAACGCCACCTCGGTCGCACGGGGGCGGCTGTCCGACGACGGCGCGCGGGTGGACAATGTCCAGGTCGTCTTCCGCGCCCTGCCCGCCTATGACGGCGACAAACATTTCGGCTCGTCCCTGGCCTTTGCGCCGGACGGCAAGCTGTTCATCACCCTGGGTGAACGCTCCGACCGGCCGATGCGGCCCCAGGCCCAGGACCTGGGCTCGCACATGGGCAAGACCATCCGCATCAACGCCGACGGCACGGTTCCCCAGGACAATCCCTTCGTCGGCCGCGCCGGCGCCCTGCCCGAGATCTGGAGCCTGGGCCACCGCAACGTCCAGGGGATCGCCGTCCAGCCCGGCACGGGCGCGATCTGGACCATCGAGCACGGGACGCGCGGCGGCGACGAGGTCAATCTGGACAGGGCGGGCCTGAACTACGGCTGGCCCGACGCGGCTTACGGCGTCGAATATGCGGGCGGCGCGATCAACAGCGGCGCGACCCAGAAGGCCGGCACGGAACAGCCCGTCTATTATTGGGATCCGGTCATCGCGCCGGGTGGGGCGGTCTTCTACCAGGGCGCCATGTTCCCGGCCTGGGACGGCGATCTGCTGGTCACCGCGCTGAAGGAGAAGCATATCGCCCGGCTGGTGATCGAAAATGATCGCGTCGTCGGGGAAGAGCGGCTGCTGACCGACCTGGGCGAGCGTGTGCGCGACGTGGCGATCGGCCCAGACGGCGCCGTCTGGGCGATCACCGACGAGAGCGACGGAAAATTGGTCCGACTGGCTGCGGCCGAGTAGTCTTTAGCGAAGCGCGGGCCCCGCCCCTGCGGGCCTCGCCCATAGGAGAATACCATGCGCCACGCTACATCCTGCATATGGGCGGCGACCCTGGTCGCCCTGCCGTTTATCGCCGCCTGCACCTCGACCGGCGTCGAAAACCGCTACCAGACCGAGCTGGACGCCCTGGAGGCGCGCTGTACGGCGCGGCAGGGGATATTGGTCACCACGGGTCTGCAGACCGGCCGTCCAGAGACCGACTACGCCTGCCGGATCAGCGGCGTCGCCAGCCGAATCCCCGGCGACTGACGGCTGGGGCGCCGCGCCTCGACCGCCTCACGCGCCTTGTTACTTGACGTTGACGTAAACGTAGGGTTCTTGGCGACCAAGCTTTGATCCGACCCGGCCATAAGCCGCGCCGCCCTTTCCGGGCGACGTCGCTCCGGCCCAAAGATGGAGACTCCCTGTCATGGCTGACGCCTATATCTACGACGCCGTCCGCACCCCCCGCGGCAAGGGCAAGAAGGACGGCTCGTTGCACGAGATCACCGGCCTCAGCCTGGCGACCCAGGTCCTGGAGGCCCTGCGCGACCGCAACGACCTGGACACCTCCAAGGTGGATGACGTCATCCTGGGCTGCGTCACGCCCGTGGGCGAACTGGGCGCCGACATCGCCCGCACCGCCGTTCTGTCCGCCGGCTGGTCGCAATATACGGCCGGGGTTCAAGTGAACCGCTTCTGCGCCTCGGGCCTGGAAGCCGTGAACATGGCCGCCGCCAAGGTGAAGTCGGGCGAGTCCGACTTCGCCGTCGGCGGCGGGGTCGAGGTCATGAGCCGCGTGCCCATGGGTTCGGACATGGGCGCCTGGCCGACCGATCCGTCGTCCGCCTTCCCGACCTATTTCGTGCCCCAGGGCGTGTCGGCCGACATGATCGCGACCAAGTACGGCTTCAGCCGCGACGACGTGGACGCCTATTCGGTCGAAAGCCACAAGCGCGCCGCCCGCTCCTGGGCCGAGGGCCGGTTCAACAAGTCGGTCATCGCCGTGAAGGATCAGCTGGGCCTGACCATTCTGGACCGCGACGAGACCATTCGTCCGAACACGGACATGCAGACCCTGGGCGGACTGAACCCCTCCTTCACCATGATGGGCGAAATGGCCTTCGACAGCGTGATCAACCAGCGCTATCCCGAGGTTGAGCGGGTCAACCACGTCCACACCCCCGGCAACTCCTCCGGCATCGTCGATGGTTCGGCGGGCGTGCTGATCGGTTCGCTTGAGGCCGGCCGGGCCCTGGGGCTGAAGCCGCGCGCCAAGATCCTGGGCGGCGCCTCGATCGGCTCGGAGCCGTCGATCATGCTGACCGGACCCGAATATGTGTCCAAGAAGCTGCTCGGCAAGCTTGGCATGACGACCGACGACATCGACCTGTGGGAGTTGAACGAGGCCTTCGCCGCCGTGGTGCTGCGCTACATGCAGGCCATGAACATCCCGCACGACAAGATGAACGTCTGCGGCGGCGCCATCGCCATGGGCCACCCCCTGGGGGCCACCGGCGCCATCATCACGGGCACGGTGCTGGACGAGCTGGAGCGCTCGAACAAATCGACGGCCCTGATCACCCTGTGCATCGGCGGGGGCATGGGCACCGCCACCGTCATCGAACGCGTCTGATCCATTGCTCCCCCGTCGGGGGAGCTGTCAGCGAAGCTGACTGAGGGGGGCGAACCCATCGCCGGCGTCGGCGGCGGCCCCCTCCACCGCTTCGCGGTCCCCCTCCCCCGCTGGGGGAGGATCTGAGGAAGAGAGATTATGGAAAACTTCAAGATCGACATCGACGCCGACGGCATCGCCGTCATCGCCTTCGACGTGCCGGGCCGTTCGATGAACACCCTGACCAGCGCGGTGATGAAGGAGATCCCGGAACTGGTCGAACGGATCAAGACCGACGAAACCATCAAGGGCGCCGTCATCACCTCGGGCAAGGCCTCGGGCTTCTGCGCCGGCGCGGACCTGGGCGACATGGCGGGCGGCGTGCTTTCCGGCGGCGGCGACCTGCAGAAGGCCTTCGACGCCGGCTGGGCGCTGAACGGCGCCTTCCGCGCGCTCGAGACCTGCGGCAAGCCGGTGGCGGCGGCGATCAACGGCCTGGCCCTGGGCGGCGGGCTGGAGTTCACCCTCGCCTGCCACTACCGCGTGGTCGAGAACGACAACAAGATCCAGCTGGGCCTGCCCGAGATCAAGGTCGGCCTCTTCCCCGGCGGCGGCGGCACCCAGCGTCTGACCCGTCTGGTCGGGGTCCAGAACGCCATGATGGCGATGAGCGAGGGCAAGTCCTTCCGCCCGAACGACGCCAAGGGCGCCGGCATCGTCCATGAGGTGGTCGAAAAGGGCCAAGCGGTCGAGGCGGCCAAGGCCTGGATCAAGAACGGCGGCAAGGCCGTCCAGCCCTGGGACGACAAGTCCTTCAAACTGCCCGGCGGCGGCCCCTATCACCCGGCCGGCATCCAGAACTTCATGGTCGGCAACGCCATGCTGCGCAAACAGTCCTACGGCAACTATCCGGCCGTGGTGAACCTGATGAAGGCCGTCTACGAAGGGACCCAGGTGCCGATGGACGCGGCCCTGCGGATCGAGACCCGCTATTTCATCAAGACCCTGATGACGCCCCAGGCCCAGGCCATGATCCGGTCCCTGTTCCTGTCCAAGCAGGAGCTGGACAAGGGCGCCGTGCGGCCCGCCGGCGTGCCGAAATCCGATCCCAAGAAGGTCTCGGTCCTGGGCGCGGGCATGATGGGCGCCGGCATCGCCTATGTGCAGGTCATGGCCGGCATCGAGACCGTGCTGATCGACCAGACCCAGGAAGCCGCCGACAAGGGCAAGGCCCATGTCGAGGAGCTGCTGAAGAAGCGTCTGTCGCGCGGTCAGATGACCCAGGAGAAGTATGACGCCACCCTGGCCCTGGTCACGGCGACGACCGACTATGACCACATCAAGGGGTCGGACCTTGTGATCGAGGCGGTGTTCGAAAACCGCGAGATCAAGGCCGATGTGACCAAGCGGGCCGAGGCCCAGCTGGTCGAAGGCGCCGTCTTCGGCTCCAACACCTCGACCCTGCCGATCACCGGCCTGGCCGAGGCCAGCGTGCGGCCTGAGGACTTCATCGGCATCCACTTCTTCTCGCCGGTCGACAAGATGATGCTGGTCGAGATCATCCTGGGCGAGAAGACGGGTCAGGCCGCCATCGCCAAGGCGCTGGACTATGTGCTGAAGATCAAGAAGACGCCGATCGTGGTCAACGATTCGCGCGGCTTCTACACCTCGCGCTGCTTCTCCACCTTCCTGATGGAAGGCATGGCCATGCTGGAGGAGGGTTACGGCCCGGCCCTGATCGACAATGTCGGCCGCATGACCGGCATGCCGCGCGGCCCGCTGGAGATGCACGACGACGTCGCCCTGGACCTGTCCTACAAGATCGCCAAACAGACGGCGCTGGACCTGGGCGACAAATACGTCCCGACCGAAGGCGCCGACATTGTCGCCAAGATGGTCGAGGGCGGACGCTACGGCCGCAAGAACGGCAAGGGCTTCTATGACTATGACACCAAGCCCAAGACGATCTGGAAGGGGCTGAGCGAACTGGCGCCGACCACCAAGGGCATCGACAAGCCCGAGGAGCCGACCGCCTTCGCCCAGATCGACGAGCTGAAGACCCGCCTGCTGTATCGCCAGGCCGTCGAGGTGGCTCGCTGCTGGGCCGAGGGCGTCATCGACGACCCGCGCGAGGCCGACCTGGGCGCCATCCTGGGCTGGGGCTTCGCGCCCTGGACCGGCGGCCCGATCAGCATGATCGACGGCATCGGCCTGGCCAAGTTCGTCGAAACGGCGGACCGCCTGGCCGCGACCTATGGCGACCGGTTCAAGGTCCCGGACCTGCTGCGCGACATGGCCGCCAAGAACGAGACCTTCTACGGCAGGTTCGCCCCGGAGAAAGCCGCCGCCTGATCGGCTGCGGACAGGTTTGAACGACGGAACGGGCGGCCTTCGGGTCGCCCGTTTTGGTTTGGTGCTGCCCCTTCTCCGCTCATCCCGGCGAACGCCGGGACCCAGTGCTTTGGGTGATCCAGCGTGTCTGCAAGTCACCGCTTTTGGTCCAACGCATTGCGGAGCGACAGAACTGGGTCCCGGCTTTCGCCGGGATGAGCGGAAAGGTGAATTCCTGGCCTCAGATCACGCGAGTGCGCGGCAGGCCAAAAAAGACCCGCCCGACACGAGGTCGGACGGGTCGCTCCGCCGCCCCTCGCGGGGTCGGTGGCGGGTCGCTTGGGGCGACGGAGTGTCCTTAAGGTCCGGAGAGGCTCAGCCTTCCAGATCCTGGCCTTCGTCCGGCTCGGGCGTGCCCAGCAGTTCGTCGGCGATCTTGTTGGTCGAGGCGCGCACCGCCTTTTCGATCGAGGCGGCGATGTCGGGGTTCTGTTTCAGGAATTCGCGGACGTTCTCGCGGCCTTGACCGATCCGGGTCGAGTCATAGCTGAACCAGCTGCCCGACTTCTCGATCACCCCGGCCTTGACGCCCAGGTCGATCACCTCGCCCAGTTTGGAGATGCCCTCGCCGTACATGATGTCGAAAATGACCTCGCGGAACGGCGGGGCGACCTTGTTCTTAACCACCTTGACCCGGGTGGTGTTGCCGACCACCTCGTCACGGTTCTTGATCGCGCCGGTGCGGCGGATGTCCAGGCGCACCGAGGCGTAGAATTTCAGCGCATTGCCGCCCGTCGTCGTCTCGGGGCTGCCGTACATGACCCCGATCTTGTGGCGGATCTGGTTGATGAACAGGACGATGCATTTGGACTTGGAGATGGAGGCCGTCAGCTTGCGAAGCGCCTGGCTCATCAGACGGGCCTGAAGGCCGGGCAGGCTGTCGCCCATCTCGCCCTCGATTTCGGCGCGCGGCGTCAGGGCCGCGACCGAGTCGACCACCACGATGTCCACCGCGCCGGAGCGCACCAGGGTGTCCACGATCTCCAGCGCCTGTTCCCCGGCGTCGGGCTGGGACACCAAGAGATCGTCCAGGTTCACGCCCAGCTTCTGAGCGTAGACCGGATCCAGGGCGTGTTCGGCGTCGACGAAGGCGGCGACGCCGCCCTTCTTCTGCACCTCGGCCACCGTATGCAGGGCCAGGGTGGTCTTGCCCGAGGATTCCGGGCCGAACACCTCGATCACCCGCCCGACCGGCAGGCCGCCGATGCCGAGCGCCATATCCAGACCCAGCGAGCCGGTCGAGACGCTTTCGATCTCGGCCACAACCCCGGCCTTGCCCAGTTTCATCACCGAGCCCTTGCCGAAGGCGCGATCGATCTGGGCGATCGCCGCCTCGAGAGCCCGTTGTTTTTCGCCGTCTTCCTTACCCACCAGTTTCAAAGCCGCCTGTGCCATTGCCTTCGTCTCCCTTGCCATGATTCCCGTCAGAAGCTTGGGAGAGACCCGCCATGGACCCGCCCCCGTTTGGTGAGGCCGACTATGTGCATGGTTTGTTCCAGTTCACAAGATGTTCTCATCAGAGACCGACGAATCTCTTCGAGTCTACGTCCGTTTCTGACGCATCACTCGGCGACGACGTCCACAGCCGAAGCCGGTTCGGCATGGCGCGCAGCGAGGGACAGGCCGCAGCCCAGGATCAGCACGGCCGTCGACAGGCCCGCGAGGGTGTGACTCCAAGAGCTGGGCGTTCCGGAGGCTTCCCCCCGCATCGGCGCCAGGGGCCGGACCAGGACGAGGATCAGCAGGGCGATCAGGGCCAGGGCCCAGGCCTGGCTCATGCCCACGCCCAGGAAGATGAAATGGCCCAGGCCGAACAGCCAGCCGCCGACCAGGACCGTGGCCACGGCCGCCGGCGCCAGGGCCGCCCACCGCTCCAGCCGGGCGCCGATCAGGGCGGCCAGAGCCGCCGCGAAGGCCGCCGCCAGGCCGGTCCAGACGAACAGCAGGGCTGCCTCGGGCGCGATCGCCTGGACCAGGCCGCCCAGAACCAGCACCAGGACGATCGCGCCCAGCCAGCCGCCCCAGACCGTCTCGTCCTCGCCGTCCGGCCAGAGGCTTAGGGCGACGCCGACCACGGCGGCGCCGAGCACCAGATAATCGACCCCGCCCAGGACCGTCGCCAGAACGGCGGCCGCCGCGACCACCCCGGCCAGCAACCGCCGCCCGATCAGGGCCCGCCCGGCCGTCAGGGCCAGCAGGACCGCCAGGACGGCCAGACCCGCGCCGGCCTCCATCCACGGCAGGCGGCGCAGCATCATGTAGTAGGTCTCGGCGGAGTCGATCCGCTCGCCGATCGGCCCCGCCAGAACCCGCGCCGCCTGGGCCGCCACCATGCCGACGCTCAACAGCCACAGGCCGCCGGTGAAGCCCTTCACCCCCTGTCTCCAGGTCAGGCCGGTCGCATGGCGCGCGCCCCAGGCGGCGAAGGCCGTGAGCCCAAGGGCCAGACCCAGCAGGCCCCAGCCCGTCTCAGGCCCATGGCGCAGAACCGCCAGGCCGAAGACGTCGGAATAGACGAGGTTGCGCGTCGCCTGGGGCAGGGTCGGCGCGCGCAACAGGGCGTCGGCCGTCTCCAGCGCCTGGGCGCCGATATGCTGGACGCTGCCCTGGTCCAGAGCCTCCGGCGTCGAACTGGGCGAATGATACTGAGCCGGGCGGCCGATGAAGGCCAGATTGACCCCCGCCAATCCCCGGTCGGCGGCGATGGTGAAGTCGGTGCCGTTGGGCATCAGCCGATAGACGAAGACGGCGAGCGCATTGCTGGACGGCCCGCCCTCGGCTCGCCGCGCCGCCCGGGCGTACAGATCGACCGTCTGGGCGTTTCCGGGGCCGGTCTCGAACATCAGGGCCCGACCGCCGCCGCCCCGCGCCTCCAGGTTCACCACCGCCCCGACCCGGTCGCGCAGCGGATGTTCGCTGAAGAAGGCGCGCGCCCCGTCCAGGTTCAGCTCCTCGGCGTCGGTCAGGAGGACGATCAGGCCCCGCTCGGCCGGGCCCCGCGCCTTGATCGCCCGCACCGCCTCCAGAACGGCGGCCACGCCGCCGGCGTCGTCGGCCGCGCCCGGCGACCCCGGCACGCTGTCGTAATGGGCCATCAGCACCACCAGAGGCAGGCGCGGGTTCCGGCCGGGCAGGACGCCGACCAGATTGACGGCCGAGACCCCTTCCGTGGAAAGGCCGTTCCGCTCCATCCGCCGCACGGCCGCCGGAGACAGGGCGCCGGCCTGAAACCTCGGCGACAGACCCAGCTCAGCCATCCGGCCGTAGAGATAGGCCTGGACCAGGGCGTGGTCGGTCGAACCGACCGGCCGGGGCGCCCGCGCCATCAGCCGCACGTCCTGCATCGCCCTTTCGGCCGAAAAAGCGGCGGCCGGCGCGCTCGCCGGCTGGGGTCGAGGGGTCTGGGTGGTGAGCACGGCCAGACCCAGGGCCGCCGTCAGAGCCGCCAAAAACAAGACCAGCCGCATGCGATCCATCCCCCGAAGTCTCTAGCGGCACTAAGGACCGAGGCCGTGGCGTTTCGCAAGAGCGAGACGTCAGCGCCCCGTCAGCGTCCTGTCCGGTTCCGCTCGACCCGGTTGCCGACCGCCCCATCGCCGTCGTCGGCGCTGGAACCGAAGGGATAGCCCGCGTCATCGGCGCAATAGCGCCGGTTTCCCTCGCGCGCGCCGACCACCACCGTGCGAGGCCGCAGCCAGCCGGCGCCCGAGAAGCTATTGTCCGTGATCTGATTATAGGACGGCGTCTGGTGTCGGATCACCCCGTCCTCGCCGCAGTTGCGGTACAGAAAGATCCCGCCCCGACCGCCCAGGGCGAACCGGTTGCCGATGATGCGATTGGCGCCTGACCCGTCCACGGCGATCATTTCGCGTCCGGTGCGCAGCACGAAGTCGTTGTCCTGGATCAGGGCGCCCGCGCTTTCGGCGTCCAGATAGACGGCGGTGGAGACCGAACGACCGGTGAAGCGCGATTCCCGGACGGTCGTCCGCGTCACCCCTGGTCCGACATAGAGGGGAATGGTCCCTGTCGCCTGAACCCGCACCTGCTCCAGCACGGTCTCGGACGGAGCCGCCGCCTGGGCTGCGGTCGTATGGTCCGGGCGGCGGGACGAGGCCAGAAGATCCCGCATCGACCCGCCCGCCCCCATGCCCCAGATGCGGATATTGCCGACGACGGTGCAGTGGCGCACCACGGCGCCGATCGGCCGGCTCCACCCCTGCGGCGTCTGGCGCGACCAGACGGCGACGGTGGGGGATTGGGCGGTCGCCTGACCCGGCCGGCGGACCGTCCCGCCGCCGCAGTCCAGACCGGCGCCTGAGGCTTCCGCCCCCTCGATCAGGACCGGACGGGACACGTTCGCCCCCGCCAGGACGGCGCGACACAGCAGCCGATAGGGGCGGTCGGAGGGGGTGATCAGGTCGCGCACCTCCTGCGGCGTGCACGGCCTGGCGGCGGGCCGGGCGGCGGGGCGGTCGTCCATCGGCGCCAGCAAGGACAGCAGCAGGAGGCCGACCATTTCAGTCAGCGGCCGTCGCCGCCAGGGCGGCCCGTTCGGCGGCGCATCCCGGATTGGTCAGGCCGGTGGCGCGGCGCGCCTCCAGCTCTCGCCGCGCCGCCTCCGCCTCGGCCTGGAAGGCCGGCGCGGCGATGATCTGTAAGGCGACGGCCCGCCCGAGGGCCGCGCCCGCCGCGACGTCGCTGGGAGAGTTCATCGCGCAAACCATTCGGCTGACGCCGATCTGACGTCCGATGCGGCGCACCGCGCTCGCATGATCCGGCTCCAGCGCGGCCAAGACCTCGGCATAGGCCGCGCCTGCCGCCGCGCCCAGGGACGGATAGGCGGCGCTGTCGCGCATCGCCGGCGTCAGCCGTTCGCAGGCCGGGCGGTCAGGATCGTTCGACACAGGCCGGGCGCGACGCGCGCGGGCCGCGACCTGTTCGGACACGGCCCGCACATCGTGAAACGCCTTGGCCGCCATCCGATCCAGCGTCGGCGTCTCTCCGTCGCCGCCCAGCCGCAGCCCCAGGGCGCAGTCGAAATGTTGCAAGGCCAGGGGCGGACGAAGCTCGGCGTGGGCGGTGGCCAGCAGCCACCGATCCGACTGTTCCAAGGCCCGGAACCGGTCCGACTGATCGCGGTCTTGGCGGTCGGCGGCCGAGTTCGCATCGGGAGCGGACGGCGCGGCCTCAGCCAATCGCGCCAAGGCCTCGGGCGCCAGATAGCCGCTGTCGGCCAGGACGAAGACCGGCGCGGGGGACGGCCGCCCCGCGCCCGCACAGGCCGACAGGACGAAGGCTGTCGTCAGAACCGCCGCGAATGAGGCGGCGAACGGCTTCACCGCCCTTCGCTCCAGCTCAGCTGCACGGAGGTCTCTCCGCCTTCGCCGGGTGCGGCGACGACGTGGATATTGGTCGCACCCGCCGGGCCGCCGGCGGCGCCATAGGCGCGGGCGTCGCCCTGGTTCATCCCCATGACGGACGAAAGGCCGGCCTGTTCGGCCCGTTCACGATAAAAGGCCACCACCTCATCGGGGCTGGCGGAGGTTCGGAAGGTGACCAGGCCGCCGTCTCCGTGCGGTCCGGTCGCCGTCGTCCCCGGCTGATCCATGACCGCGCCGGGATAGAGGGCGGCGTAGTCGGGCGCCCCCGGCGCGGCGGGCTCAACGCCGCCGCTCGAGGCGGGAGCGGGGGCTTCGGCTGGGGGCGGAATCGCCGCGTCGCGCGCCTCAGCCGGTCCCGCCTCAGCCGGCGCAGCAGCGGCGCGCCCTTGAGCCGGGCGGGCTTCATCCTCTCGGCTGCAAGCGGCGAGCGTCAGTATGAAGAAGGCGGCCGAGGCCGCCGAAAGGCGTATCATCGGGGAATCGTCCCTTGGACCCTTAGTCGAGGCGGCACCGTGGCCTAAGGATGCGGCGCCAGCAAGGCGTTCAGTCGCCGCCGCGCCCGCCCTCGACCGGATCGCCCGCCTCGCCGGTGAAGCGCCGCCCGGACTCTGCGACGGCGTCGGGCTCGGCGTTCGACGGCGACTGCGGGTCCGCCTCCGCCCGCCCTTCGGCCGCCAGGGCCTCATTGATGACCGCCGAGTCGGGATCGTCGTCCGACCCGCTCGCCGAGCCGCCGCGTAACGAGCCCGCCCTCAGGTCCGAACCGGAGTCCGAACCGTCCAGCGCCTCGATCAGGGCGTCGCCCCTGCGCCCCAGGTCGGGCTTCTCGCCCATGTCCTGAGCTTCACGGGAGTCCCGGCCTTCGAGTTCCGATTCTGCGCCCTTGTCTTCCGCGTCCTTGTCGATGTCGGTCATGGCGCCGTCTCCTGTTCTGTCTCACTGCGTCAAAGGTCTGTGACCGTCTTCAGGTTCCCGTCCGCCGCGCCTTCCGCCCCGCGCCCCTTGAACCCCCGACGCCGCTTCCGATCTAAGCGTCATGATCCCCTTTTCCGTTCTCGACCTGTCTCCCATCGTCGAAGGGGGCGACGCCCGTCGCGCCTTCGACGAGACCCTGGCCCTGGCCCAGGCGGCCGATCGGCTGGGCTATCAGCGGTTCTGGCTGGCCGAGCATCACAACATGCCGGGCATAGCCTCCGCCGCGACCGCGATCGTCATCGGTCACGTCGCGGCGGGCACCGAGCGGATCCGGGTCGGTTCGGGCGGGGTCATGTTGCCCAATCACGCGCCCCTGGTGGTCGCCGAACAGTTCGGCACCCTGGAGACCCTCTATCCCGGCCGCATCGACCTGGGCCTGGGCCGGGCGCCCGGAACCGACGGGGCCACGGCGCGCGCCCTGCGCCGCTATTTCGAGGGGGCGGACCATTTTCCGCGCGACGTGGTCGAACTGATTCAGTGGTTCGAGCCGGCCGCCGAGAACCAGCCGGTCCGGGCCGTGCCGGGCGCGGGGCTGCGCGTGCCGATCTGGCTCCTGGGCTCCAGCCTGTTCAGCGCCCAGTTGGCGGGGCAGCTTGGCCTGCCCTACGCCTTCGCCAGCCATTTTGCGCCGGAACTTCTGTTGGAGGCCCTGGCCCTCTATCGCCGCAACTTCACTCCGTCCGACCGGCTGGCGGCCCCTCACGCCATGGCCGTGCTGAACGTCTTCGCCGCCGAGACGGACGACGAGGGGGTCCGCCTGGCCACCTCGATGCAGCAGAGTTTCGCCCGGCTTTCGACCGGCAAGCCCGGACGCCTGCCGCCTCCGGTCGATGACATCGCCGCCGTTCTGACCCCCCAGCAGATCGAGAGCGCGCGCAGCCGCCTGACCTATTCCGCCGTCGGCGGGCCAGAGACCGTCAAAAAGCAGCTGTCGGACTTCATCGCCCTGACCCAGGTGGACGAGCTGATGATCACCGGCATGATGTTCGACAAGGCCGCGCGCATCCGCAGCCTGGAGATCGTAGCCGAGGCGCGTGAACGCCTGGCGGCCTGATCTTCGGACCGCAGGACGTCAGGCGCGCAGCTTGCCGCCCTGTTTCTCGACCGCCGCCACCACCTTGGCGCTCAGGGCCTCGATCTCGGCCTCGGCCAGGGTCGCCTCGCGCGGCTGGATCACGACTTCCAGGGCGACGGACTTGAAGCCCTCGTCCACCCCCTTGCCGCGATAGACGTCGAACACCCGGACGTCGGCGATCAGCGCCTTGTCGGCGCCGGCTGCGGCCCGGACCAGATCGCCGACCGGCTTGGCCTCCTCGACCACGAAGGCGAAGTCGCGGGTCAGGGGCATGAAGGCCGACAGGTCGGCGGTTCCCCGCGCCTTGCCCGACCCATTCTTGCCTTTCTGGCCGCGCGGCTCGGGCACGGCATCCAGCACGATTTCGAAGGCCAGCATCGGACCGTCGGCGTCCAGCGCCTTCAGCACCCGCGGATGCAGCTCGCCGAACTCGACCATCACATTCTTCGGGCCCAGCTGCAGGCGGGCTGAACGGCCGGGGTGCCACCAGTCGCGGTTCTGACCCTGGACCAGTTGCAGCGAGGCGACCGGGGCGCCGATCTCCTCCAGCACGGCGGTCAGATCGGCCTTCAGGGCGAACAGGGCGTCGTCACCGGCGCCGGCCCAGTGGCGGGCGGCGTGGGGCGCGACCAGGCCGGCGATGACCGTGCGCTGATCCGCCGGTCCGTCGCCCAGATAGATCGGGCCGATCTCGAACAGGGCGGCGTCGGCGAAGCCGCGCGCGGCGTTCCTCGCCGCCGCCTGGATCAGGTTCGGCAGGGCCGAGGGCCGCATGCAGTCCAGATCGGCCGCGATCGGGTTCTCCAGCACCAGCCGATCGTCCCCGCCGCCGAACAGGGCTGCGGTCGATTGTTTGGTGAAGGACCAGGTGACGGCCTCGGCGTATCCCAGGGCGGCCAGGGCGCGGCGCGCCGTGCGGACGCGGGCCTGGCGGGGGTTCAGCACCCCGCCGGCGGGAGGGGCGACCTCGGGCAGGGGCGTGTCGGGCAGGCTGTCGAAGCCCTCGATCCGCGCCACCTCTTCCACCAGATCCGCCCGGCCCTCGACGTCGCGCCGCCACGACGGCGGGGTGACGATCCAGGGTTCGGCCTGACCGGCCGGGGCGGCCTGCACCAGGAAGCCGAGCTGGCCCAGGATGGTCCCGATCCGATCCGTCGGCAGGTCCATGCCGCTGAGCCGCTTCACATAGGCGGGGTCGAAGGCGAAGGGCGCCGGCCCAGCCGGGGGTTCGCCGACGAAGACGATCTCGGACGGCTCGCCGCCGCACAGGTCCAGGATCAGGCGGGTGGCCAGTTCCAAGCCGGGCGTGACGGAAACGGGGTCTACGCCGCGCGCGAACCGATACTGGGCGTCGGAATGGATGCCGAGCGCACGGCCCGTCTGGGCGATGACCAGGGGGTCGAACCAGGCGCTTTCCAGGAAGACGTCGGTGGTGTCGTCGTCGCAACCGGTGCTTTCGCCGCCCATGACCCCGCCCAGGCCGATGGGGCGCTCGCTCCCGGCGTCGGCGATGACGCAGTCGGCGGCGGAGACCGCATAGGTCTTACCGTCCAGGGCGATGAGATGCTCGGGCTCGCCGCCCTCGATATGGGCTGTCCCGGCCGAAACCTGTCCGCCCCGCACCACGATCTCGGTCCCCGACAGCTTGGCCAGGTCATAGACGTGCAGCGGCCGGGCGCGGTCGTAGGCGATCAGATTGGTGACATCGACCAGGCGGTTGATCGAGCGCAGGCCGATGGCGGTCAGGCGCTTCTGCAGCCAGGCCGGCGACGGGCCGTTCTTGACGCCCCGGATCACCCGACCGGCGAAGACCGGGCACATCCCGGGCGCGTCCAGCCGGACGCTGATCGGCGACGGGAAGCCCCCGCGCACTACGGCGATGTCGAAATGCTTCAGCTTGCCGACGCCGGCGGCGGCCAGATCGCGCGCGATCCCGGCGACGCCCAGCCAGTCGGGCCGGTTCGGCGTGACCTCGAAGTCGATCACGGGCTCGGCGCCGAACAGGCCGGCGACCGGGGTTCCCACCGGGATTTCCGGCGGCAGTTCCTGGATGCCGTCGCTCTCATCCGCCAGCTCCAGCTCGGAGGCCGAGCACAGCATGCCGTTGGACACCACGCCGCGCACCGGCTTCTCGACCAGGGTGACGCCAAGACCCGGCACATAGGCGCCGATGGGGGCGTAGATGGTGGTCAGGCCCGCCCGCGCGTTCGGGGCGCCGCAGACGATCTCCTTCATCCCGTCCACCGTCTCGACCTGACAGACCTGCAGCCGGTCGGCGTTGGGGTGGCGTTCGGCCGAAATGATCCGGGCCACGGTGAAGGGCGCCAGCTTGGCGGCGGGGTCGAGCACCTCCTCGACCTCCAGCCCGGCCATGGTCATGGCCTCGGCGATCTGATGGACATCGGCCTCGGTTTCGAGGTGATCCTTGAGCCAGGACAGGGTGAACTTCATGCCGGAACCCCGCCCAGAACCTGCTGGATATTGGTCAGAAACTCCGGCGCCCCGGTGAAGCCGACGCGGAGGAAGCGGCAGTTGACGAAGCTGCAGTCCTGGAAGGCGACCGTGCCGGTGACCTTTTCAGGGCCGACCGGCTGAAGCAGCAGATTACGCGGGTCGCCCATGGCGTCGCCCATGTTGCAGCCGTCGAAGCTGCACCCGCCCACGGCCAGCAGCACAGCCGGCCCTTCCAGAAAGCAGTCGCGGAAGGTCTTGCCTGCGATCATCGCCTCGCCGCGCTGCGCGGCCTCAATGACCAGCTGCGGCAGCCAGATATGGACGCCCTCATAGGCGGGACCGGCCCCGATCAGGGGCAGTTTCAGCGTGTCGTCTTCGATCTTCATGATTCAGCTCAGGCCCGAAGCCGGATTGGGGGCCGCAAAGGCCGAGAAGCCGTAGTGCGCCAGCCAGCGCGTATCGGCCTCGAACATGGGGCGCAGGTCGGGCACGCCGTATTTCAGCATGGCCAGCCGATCCACCCCCATGCCGAAGGCGAAGCCCTGATATTCGTCCGGGTCGATGCCGCAGTTCTTCAGCACATTAGGATGCACCATGCCGCAGCCCAGGATCTCCAGCCAGTCGTCGCCGGTGTTGAACACCAGCTTCCCGCCGGATCGGTCGCAGCGGATGTCCATCTCCGCCGACGGTTCGGTGAAGGGGAAGTGGTGCGGACGGAAGCGCGCCTGAACCGCGTCCAGCTCGAAGAAGCGGGCGATGAAGGTCTGAAGCGTGGTCTTCAGATGGCCCATATGGATGTCGCGGTCGATCACCAGACCTTCGATCTGGTGGAACATCGGCGTGTGGGTGGCGTCGGAGTCCTTACGGAAGGTGCGCCCCGGCGCGACGATGCGGATCGGCGGCTTCTGGGACATCATGGTGCGGACCTGCACCGGGCTGGTGTGGGTCCGCAGCACCTTGCGCTCCCCCGTCTCGGGGTCCGGCTTCAGGAAGAAGGTGTCGTGCATCTCCCGCGCCGGATGTTTCGGCGGGAAGTTCAGGGCGGTGAAGTTGTGGAAGTCGTCCTCGATGTCCGGGCCTTCCGCCACGGCGAAGCCCATCTCGGCGAACAGGGCGATCATCTCGTCCATCACCTGCATGGTGGGGTGCACCCCGCCCTTGCGACGCGGACGGGCCGGCAGGGTCAGGTCGACCCGCTCGGCCTGAAGCCGGGCGTCCAGTTCGGCCGCCTCCAGCTCGGTCTTCTTGGCCGTGATGGCGGCGGCGACGCGGTCGCGCAGGCCGTTGATCATCGGCCCCTGTTCGCGGCGTTCGTCGGGGCTCAGGGCGCCCATCCCCTTCAGCAGGCCGGAAACGGAGCCGGACTTGCCCAGGGCGGCGACGCGCACCTCCTCCAGGGCGGCGACGCTCTCTGCGCCGCCGATGGCGTTGATCAGGTCGAGTTCGAGTGTGGCGAGATCGGTCATTTGGCCCGTGCCTTAGAGCATGATCGTTTCGGACGGAACCGCTTCGCGGTTCCGGCTGAAGCGTAAATCATGCTCTCGGTTTGATCTGGAGCCTGATTCACGGCTTCAGCGGGATCGCGAAGCGATCCCTCCTCAGCCGATCAGGCTCTAGCGGGCCGCAGCCGTTTCGTCACCCTTCAAGGCGCGGTTTGCGCCCCGGCGATGGCCTCAAGCTCGGCGGCCGGCGCCTTGTTCGCCGCGACGATCCAGGCCGGTGGCTCCGGCTCCCAGCGGATGGGCTTGCCCTCGGTGCTGGTCCAGCGGTGCAGCCACGAGATTCCATTGGCGCGGACATAGGTGTCAGCGTGCTGATAGATCGGGTCCGACAGGGCCTCCTCCAGGGGCACGAACCGATAGCCGCGCGCCAGATAGAGGGCGTGGATCTGCGGATAATAGGTCTGGTTCAGGCTGTTGGCGTGCAGCAGCAGGACCTGGGCCGGCTCGCGCCCGCCGGTCAGTTCGGCGCTGTAGGGTTCGTAGAAGTCGAGCACCCGGGTCATATGGGCCACATAGGCCTCGCCGATCCGCCGCTTCAGCGCCGCGTCGCCCCGCTGCTCGGCCTTGCGATAGACGTCGGCGAACATCCAGTCGTTGTTGTCGATCGTGACCGGCGCGACCGTATAGCCGCGCTCGGCCAGGCCGGCGGCGATGGCGTCATGCTTTTCCTGGGTCTCGCCGGTGAACAGATAGGGGTGGCGGAACCAGCGCAGGGTCCGCCCGCGCGCCTGAAGCGCGGCCCGTGTCGTCGCAGCACCGGCGTCCACATCGGCCAGATAGGCTTCCGCCGTCGTCTGGTGGATGTTGATATGGCTGAAGCTGTGATTGCCCAGGTCGAGCCCGGCGTCCAGCCACAGGTTCAGAACCTTCGGCAGGGTCGAGGCCCGCGTCGCTTCGCACACCCGGCCGTCATTGACGAAGGCCGTCCCATGGGTATCCAGCGGCTTGAGCATGGCCAGGAAATCCGTCGTCAACCGCATCAGCTGCGCCGGGTCGCACAGGGCCGCCGCCGGCCCCTGATAGGGCAGGTCGTCAAAGGTCACGGCCACCTTCCGATCCTGGGCGAGGGCCGGGCTGCCGAGACCGGCGACCAGGGCGAGGATCAGGCTGAAGAGGCGGCGCGTCATACCCAAAGCCTAACGCCTGTCGCCGCACGCGCAACCCCGGCTTATTTCATCAGTTTACGGAATAAATGTCGGAAAGACGCCGCGAAAGGTTCATCCACGGCAAAGCTGATATTAAAGATCGACCGCTAAGCCCGCTGATGTGGACATTGGGGGGCCGAATGCCGCTGATTGGTGACTTTGTCGAATTGATCGCGCCGGTCGCCCCGTCCACCCTGGGCGCCGAGGTGTTCGACCGTTTCCAGCGGGAACCCAACACCCTGGCGATCGCGGTGGTGGGCCAGGACGGACGGCCCTTGGGGCTGATTGAGCGAAACGCCTTCACCCTGCGGATGGCGGCGGAGTACGGCCGCGCCCTCTACGCCCGCAAGCCGGCGGCGAGTTTGATGGACCGCAACGCCCCGGTGGCCGAGGCTTCGACCAGTGCGGAGTTCTTTTTCCAGGCCTATGGGGCGGCCGAACTGGGCGCCCTGCTGGGCGGCTTCATCGTTGTGGCCGATGGCCGCTACCTGGGGGTCGGCACCGCCCTGCAGATCGTCCAGGCCGGCGCCGCCCTGCACCGCCAAAGGGCCGAGGAGATGGGCGCCCTGGCCCGCGATCTGGCCGCCGCCGAGGCCGAGGCCGTCGCCTCCAGCCGCGCCAAATCGGAATTCCTGGCCGTGATGAGCCATGAAATCCGCACCCCTCTGAACGGCGTCCTGGGTGTCGCGGCCCTGATGGAGAAGAAGCTCGAGCAGGAAGAGCTGCGGCCTTACGTCCGTACCGTCATCGATTCCGGCCAGAGCCTGCTGCGGCTGTTGACCGACGCCCTGGACATGTCTCGCGCCTCGGCCGGGATGCTGACCCTGGAGGAGGAGCCGCTGAACCTGTCGGCCGTGGCCTTCGACATCGACGCCCTGTGGCGCGCGCGCGCCGAGGAGAAGGCGCTGAGCCTGACGGTCCGCACCGAGTTCGAGGCCGGCCACTGGGTCAGAGCGGACGGCATGCGCATCAAACAATTGCTGAACAATCTGGTCGGCAACGCCCTGAAGTTCACCCAGAGCGGCGGTGTGATCGTCACCCTGTCCAGCCACTTGACCCCTGACGGGGTCAGAGTCGAGCTGACGGTGGACGACAGCGGTCCCGGCGTGCCTGAAGCGGCGGCGGCGACCATTTTCGAACCCTTCAACATCGGCAAGGCGGGGCGCGAAGGCGCGGGCGCCGGCCTGGGCCTGGCCATCTGCCGCCAGATCGCCGAGCGGATGGACGGCAGCATCGGCCTCAGCGTCTCGCCCCAGGGCGGGGCGCGCTTCCATGTCGTCCTGCCCCTGACCGCCTGCGCGGCCGAAGAGGCCGCCGCCGCCGTTCCGATGGCCGAGCCCACCGCGCACGAGACCCTGCATGTCCTCGTGGTCGACGACAACGCCGCCAACCGTTTCGTCGCCGCCAAGCTGCTGGAGATGTTCAACTGCACGGTCGAACTGGCCGAGAACGGACAGGAGGCGCTGGACGCCGTCAGCAACCGCCCCTTCGACCTAGCTTTGATGGACATCAAGATGCCGGTCATGGATGGGATCGCGGCGACCCGCGCCATCCGCGCCCTGCCCGGACCGGCCGCCCGCCTGCCCATCCTGGCCCTGACGGCCAACGCCGACGAGCGCGACGAGCTGGACTATGTCGCCGCCGGCATGAACGGGGTGGCGCAAAAGCCGATTCAACCCGACGCCCTGTTGAACGCCATTCGCCTGGTCCTGGCCGAAGCCGAAGCAGAGACCCCGGCGGCCGAGAGGGCCGCAGCCTGATCCCTGAAACGAAGAACGCCCGCCCCGGCGAACCGGAGCGGGCGTTGATCCTTGTCGCGAAGACCCGGCTTAGGCCAGGGCGGCGCGGACCTTGTCGGCGATCGCCTTGAAGCCGGTCGGATCGGCGGCGATGGCGGCCAGAACCTTGCGGTCCAGCTCGACGCCGGCCTTGTTCAGGCCGTTGATGAACTGGCTGTAGGTGAAGCCTTCGATACGGGCGGCGGCGTTGATGCGCTGGATCCACAGGGCGCGGAAGTTGCGCTTCTTGGCGCGGCGGTCGCGATAGGCGTATTGCCCGGCGCGGTCGACGGCGGCCTTGGCCGTGCGGATCGTATTCTTGCGGCGGCCGGAGAAGCCCTTGGCCTGCTCCAGAACCTTCTTGTGCTTGGCGTGCGAAGTTACGCCACGTTTCACGCGAGCCATGTCGCTATTCCTTCAAATTCTTTGGGTTGGATCAGTTCGTACAGCGCGCGCCGATCAGGCGTACGGCATGTAGGACTTGATCTTCTTGGCGTCGGCGTCGGACATGGTCTCGGTGCCGCGGTTCTGGCGGATGTATTTCGAATTGTGGCTGATCAAGCGGTGACGCTTGCCCGCAACCCCGGCCTTCACCTTGCCAGTGGCCGTGAATTTGAAGCGCTTCTTGGCGCCCGACTTCGTCTTCAGTTTCGGCATTTCAGTCTCCATATTGGAGGGGCGACCGTCCTTCGGACTGTTTGAGCCCGTCGGGGGAGGTGTCTCTCCAGAGTTATGAACCGCCCAGGCATGCCTGTTCGCCCGGCGGTTCGGTACGCGAAGGCGCGGCTTCTACGCGAAGACCGAGGCCAGCGCAAGATGAGTCAGGCCGGGGCTTTCACGCCGTCATCGACCTTGCGAATGACCCGCCCCGCATTCAGCGCCATCACCGCCGCCGGAACTGTCAAGAGCGCGCCGATCAGGAAGGGCCAGTCATGCCCCAGGCCGGAGAACAGGCCCCCAGCGACCATGGGGCCGAAGATGCGCGCCACCGAGCTGGAGGCCATGTTGAGCCCCAGCATGGCCCCCTGCCGATCCGGCGGCGAGGCCCGGCTGATCATGGCCGAGATATTGGGCATAGCCAGGGACATGCCGCAGGCGCCCACGGCCATGATGATCGGAACGACCCATCCCTGCACCACCGGCAGGGACAGGCCGCCCAGCTCCAGCCGGGCCGCCGGGAACCACTCGACCGGCGCCAGCACCTGAAGCACCAGCGAGGCCCCGAACAGCAGCATGCCGGTCGCCAGCACCCGCGCCTCGCCGAACCGGCGCGCCAGCCGCCCTGCCAGGAAGCCCTGATTCAGGACCGAAATCACGCCCACGATCATGAAGCTGAGCCCCACCTCGCGCGCACCCCACGCGTAGCGGCTTTCGGACCACAGGCCGAAGACGCTCTCCATGGCCGAGAAGCCGGCCATATAGATCAGGGTGACGACCAGAACCCGCGACACCACCGGATTGGTCCGCGCGTCCTTCAACCCCGCCAGGAAGGCCGGACGCGCCGCCGTGGGATCGGCCTTGGCCCGGCTTTCGCGCAGAAAGACCATCACCCCGACGGCCGCCAGGGCCGCCAGGGCTGCGGCCAGGAAGATCGGCAACTGGTAGCCCAGCCGCCCCAGCTGCGGCTGGGTCAGCAGTCCGCCCAGCCCCGGCCCGACGATGAAGCCCAGGCCGAAGGCCGCGCCGATCAGCCCCATCCGCCCCGCCCGCTGTTCCGGCGGGGTGACGTCGGCCACATAGCCCTGGACCGTCGAAATATTGCCCGCCCCCAGGCCGGTGAACAGCCTGACCGCGACGGCCAGCCAGATATTGGGCACGAAGGCCAGCATCAGATAGCCCAGCGCATTGGCCACGAGCGTGACCAGCAGCACAGGTTTTCTTCCCACCCGATCCGACAGCCGCCCCCAGAAGGGTTCGGCGAAGAACTGGCCGAGCGAATAGGCCGAAAACATCAGGGTGATCTGCCAGGCCTCGGCCTTCAGGCTCTGGGCGAAGAAGGGCAGCAGCGGCACGACCAGCCCGAACCCCACCAGATTGATGAAGACCACCGCAAACAGAACCGCCAGGGCGGGCGCACGAACGGCGGGGCTCGGGGTCGTCTGGGTCATGCCCCACGCTTAGCGCGACGCTTGGCCTGCGAGAAGCGCCGTCCTGACGTCGTCGATCGAATCCCCGCCGGATGCGCCGCCCAAACCTTCACTGTCCTCCGAGCCACGCCACGAGGCCGCCCGCCAAGGCTTTCCAGACAGGATTGGGATAGAGCGACGTGGCCACGACCAACCAACCGATCGCCCAGGCAGTGGCCCATGCCACACCCGCCGATATCCGTCGATGCATGACGAGGTCGAGGAACATAGGGGCGAGCAGGGCGAGAGCGCTGAACCCGCAACCGGTGATGAAGGCACAGGCGAATCCATCGCCTAGCACTGGCTGTAAGGACTGGCCCAGAAGCGCGAAACTCCAACGTCCGAAACCTGCGTCGGCGAGCGCCAGGGTCGATAACAGCATCAGCCGTTTGTGCAGCGCGCCCTTGGCGCGATTGATGAAGCCCGCGCAGACCAGACCGGCGAAGCTGATCATGTCGCTCATGGACACGGCCAGGAAGGCGGGATCCGCCGCCGGGGAACCCAGGCGATTCACTTGGACGATGAGCGCCGTCGCCGGCCCCAGGACCAACATTACCCCCGCGAGCGCCATCGCCGCCAAGCCCAGGGTCCGATGCAGGCCGAACCTGCCTTGACGGATAAAGACGACCTGGGCGGTAAACACCACCAGCCAGCCCGTGAACACCAAGGCGTGAATATGCACGATCAGCGGGTAGGTGAGATCGCCGGCGCGAGACTGGCGCACCATTTCGCCGCCGAACCCCATGATCACGCCCAGCCAGACCACTGCGGTCATGACGGGAAAGAACCAGGCGTCCGCCTTGGGCCGCGGCGCCGCAGCCGTGGCGAGATGATTCATCGGACCCCCCCTCGCGCCGATCCCCATCGACTTCGCGAAACTTAGAAGTCCTTTAGACGCGGCGCCAGTCTCAAGGACGGGCCGTCAGAAAATTTGCCTGAGACCGGCGTCAGTTCGCGCCCACTGGATTGTTCATTTCCAGGAACCGCACCGTCTCGCGCAGCATCTGCATCCGGGTGTCGGCGCGCGACAGCCAGTGATCCTCGCCCCTCAGCTCGATGAACTCGACCGGCTTGTCCGCCCGTCGCAGGGCCTCGGCCATGACCCGGCTCTGTTCGATCGGAACGACCGTATCGTCGCGGCCATGGAGCAGCAGCAGAGGGCCGGCGCTCGCCTGGGCCTGATAGGCCGGCGACAGGGCGTCCAGCCCGCGATCGTTCAGGCGTTCGGCCCCCATGAACCGGTTCCAATAGCGAACGGTCTGGCTGTCGCGGCGGGCCTCCTGGCGCGCCTCCCAGTTGACCATGCGGCGCAGATCTGAGACGCCCGCCACGGCGACGCCGCAGCGATAGACCCCCGCGTCCAGGGTCATGCCCGCCATGGCCGCATAGCCGCCGTAGCTGGCGCCCACGATACAGACCCGCTCGGGGTCGATGATCCCTTCGGACGCCAGCCAGCGGACGCCGTCCGACAGGTCGGTCTGCATCTTGCGGCCCCATTCGCCGTAGCCGGCCTCCATGAAGCTGCGGCCGTAGCCGGTGGAGCCGCGGAAGTTGGCCTGGAGCACCGCATAGCCGCGCGACGCCAGGGCCTGGGCCCACCAGTCGAAGCCCGCCTCGTCGCGAGCGGCCGGCCCCCCGTGGGCCAGGACGATCAGAGGCAGGGCCTTGGGCGTCTCTACGCCCGGCGGCAGGGTGAGATAGGCGGGGATCTCCAACCCGTCGGCGGCCTTATAGGCCACCCGTCGTGTCGCGCCGACCTGTTCGGGCAGGACCGTCGGATAGGGTTCGGCCAGAATCTCCGCCACGCCGCGGCGGAAGTCGATCAGCTGATAGACACCCGCCTCGCCCTGATCCGTGAAGACCACAATCTGGTCTTGCGCGTCGTTCCACGACACCAGCTTCGGCCGCTTGCCGGCAAAGGCGCGCTCGATGGCGGCCCAGCGACGCGCCGCATCCGCGTCGATGAACTCATAATGGACGCCGTCGTCCTCGGTCCGGCCCGCGCCGATCAGAAGTTGGGTGACGGGATGATGCACCAGAAAGTCAGGATGGTGTTCGAAAGGCAGGGGGCTCCACTCGCCGCTGTCCACATCCACCTCGAAAAGCACGTCCAGGGTTTCCGCCTCCGGATCCGCAGGCGCCAGATCGGGTCGATCCGCCCCGATGATTATCGATCGCGCCGTGCGGCCCAGACCATAGAAGGCCGGGGTGTCGATCGGCGCCTCAGTCGACCAGCCGTCGCGGAAGAAATTCCCCTGCTTGAGGCGCAGCGTCCATTGTTTGCTGCGCTCGACATAGCGGCCCATGGCGATCACGTCGCCGGACGGGTCCTGCACGAAGTCTTCGATCTCCCGGTCCATGCCCTTGACGGGACGGCCGCGCCCGGAGGTCAGGCTGATGGCGTGAAGATCGATCTGATTGGTCACCAGATTGACGCCGCGCGCATAAAGCGTCGCGCCCTCATCCGAGCGACGGATCGTAGCCGGGCCGTACAGAACGGCCAGCACGTCCGGCGTCCGGTTCAGAACCTGGACCATTCGTTGGGTCTGAAGGTCGAGGATCTGACCGAAATACAGTTCGGACCTGGGCACCCCCAGAGAGGCGATGCTCTCGGTGCGAGAGGTGACGACCAGCACCTTGTCCTCGCCGAGCCAGCGCAGGTCGCGGACCTTCACATCCCCGACGTCGGCGACGAACAGGAGCCCGCCGCTCATATCCGTAACGACCAGGGCGCGGATTTCGCCGGCGACGGTGATGCGGGCCAGGCGATCGCCGCTCGGCGACAGCTCCAGATATTCGATCGCCGGCAAGGCGCCGTAGGCCTCCAGCGGCGGCGCGTTCTGAGCCGAAGCCTGAGCCGGAATCGCACCGCCCCCGCACACGGCCGCCGCGACCGCCACGGCGGCCGCCCAAATCCTCAATCCGAACACCACGCCCGTCCTCCCCCGAGTCCCGGCTCCTTTTCAGACCCTCAAAGCCCAGGTTGCAAGACCTCTTCGCTCAGGACGCAAAAAAGAAAACGCCCCGGCCGTTTCCGACCGGGGCTTTCAGAACTCGGCGATGAATCGGTCGATCAGCGCGGGGCCAGGATCATGATCATCTGGCGGCCTTCCATCTTGGGCGCGAACTCGACCTTGGCGATTTCGTCGAAATCGGCCTGGACCTTGTTCAGCAGCTTCATGCCCAGTTCGGGGTGGGCCATTTCACGACCGCGGAAGCGCAGGGTGACCTTCACCTTGTCGCCCTCGTCGAAGAAGCGGTGCATGGCCTTGGCCTTCACCTCATAATCGTGGGTGTCGATGTTGGGACGGAGCTTGATCTCCTTCAGCTCGACGACCTTCTGGCGCTTGCGCTGCTCGGCCTTCTTCTTCTGTTCCTGGAAACGGTGCTTGCCGTAGTCGAGGATCTTGGCCACCGGCGGCTCGGAGGTGGAGACGATCTCGACCAGATCCAGCCCGGCTTCCTCGGCGGCTTCCAAAGCGGCGGAGGTGGGCATGACGCCCTGCTTTTCCCCGTTCTGGTCGATGAGAAGAACGCGAGGGGCGCGGATATCCTGGTTCATACGCGGCCCGTCTTTCACGGGTGGCGCTTGCATGGGACGGCGAATGGGCGTCGTTTCCTTATGTGGTCAAAGAAGGCGTGTGTCGTGATGAGCGAACGGGCGCGGCTGTGGCCACGGTCCCCTCTCGCCCGGCAATATGCGTCAGGAAGCCCTATTTTTCAAGGCTCGGCGGGCGCTCCGGCGATATAGGCGTCGTGCAGGGCCAGCACGGCCTCGAAGACGTGATCGACCGTCAGGTCCTCGATCGGGGCGAACTGGCCGCGCGTTTCGTTCGAGGCGGCGGTGCGCGTCTTGGCCCCCCAGGGCCCGTACAACCACCATTCCGTGGGCCCGAACAGGCCCAGGGTCGGGCGCCCCAGCGCGGCCGAGACGTGCATCAGGCCCGAGTCATTGCCGACGAACAGATCGGCCCGGTCGATGGCGGCGGCCGAGGCTAGTATGTCGCCCTTGCCGACGAAGTCGATCCCCCGCAGCCCCGCCGCCTCCAGGGCCGGGGTCGCCGGCGGCCGGTCGCCCGGTCCGCCCACGGGCATGAAGCGCCAGCCGTCGAAACGGGGCTCGGCCTTCAGCTTCTCGACCAGGGCGCCCCAGCGGTCGGCGGGCCAGCTCTTGCCCGGCTGGTGGGCGATGGGGGCGAGCGCAATGATCGGTCCGGGACCGGCGCCGCCGGCCAGCTGCGGATCGATGACGGCGGCGGCCTCGGCCCGCGCCTGGTCGTCCAGGAAGATTTCGGGATCGAGCGGCGTCTGCGACCCCATCAGGCGCGACACCATCTCGACCTTGCGCAGGCCGGTCTCCCAGGATCGGTTGTAGACGATGCGCCGTTTCGCCGGGATCAGATAGGCCAGGGCCGAACCGCGAATGTCGATCACCAGGTCCCAGCGCGTACCGACGACCTGTTTCCAAAGATCGACCCAGTGACCGGCCATCTTCTTCTTGTCGAGCACGAGGGTCCGGACCACGCCCGGCGCCGAGCGGAAGAAGGGGGCGGGCGGGCGACCGCAGGCGACGGTGATCTGCGCCCCCGGAACCTGACGCGCGATCTCTCGGATCACGCCCGAGGAAATCACGCAGTCGCCGATGCGGTTGGAGGTGACGAACAGGACCTGGGGTGCGGACAAACGACTGACCTTTCACACCGTCATCCTCGGGCTTGACCCGAGGATCGGGTGCGCCGCGAAAGACTGCGGATGGAGTGGCGACTGTCGCCGCCTTCAGCCGTCCGTGTGCGTCACGCCCGATCCTCGGGTCAAGCCCGAGGATGACGAAGACGCGAACAGGAGGATGACGCCCATACAAAGTCGCGGCACAAGAGCCCCATGAACGATCTTCAACACCTGTCCCGCCCCGATGGCGAAACGCTCGCCTTCAAACGGATCAACGGCTCCGGTCCCACCGTCGTTTGGATCGGCGGCTTCCGTTCGGACATGGAGGGGACCAAGGCCCTCGCCCTGGACGCCGCCGCGCGCGACCGCGGTTGGAGCTTCATCCGCTACGACCATTTCGCCCACGGCCAGTCGTCCGGCGACTGGCGCCGGGCCACCATCGGTCGCTGGCGCGAGGATGCGATCGCCCTGATCGACAGCCTGTCGGGCCCGGTCATCCCGGTCGGCTCGTCGATGGGCGGCTGGGTCTCGCTGCTGGCGGCCTTGGCGCGGCCACAGCGGATCAAGGGTCTGGTCCTGATCAATCCGGCCCAGGACTTTACCGAACGGCTGATGTGGCCAGGCCTGGCCGACCACGAGCGCCAGGCCATAGTGCGCGAGGGCGAGACCCTGATCGTCGAGGAGGGCCTGGGCGAATACGTCCTGACCCGTCGCATGTTCGAGGAGGCGCGGAACTGGCTGCTGCTGGACGGCGTCATCGACATCGCCGCCCCGGTCCATATCCTCCAGGGGCGGGCCGACGACGTGGTGCCCTGGCGCCATCAGGTCGAACTGATCGAGCGGCTGACGGGCGGCGACGTGCGCCTGGACCTGATCGACGGCGGCGACCACCGGCTGTCGTCGCCGGCGGACCTGACCCGGCTGGTCGAGGCGGTGGAGGGGATGCGGGGCTGATCGACCCAACTCCTCCGTCACCCTCGGGTCAAGCCCGAGGATGACGGAATCAGGGACCGCCTACTTCGCGCCCGTCAGCGCCCCATAGAGATCCGTCCGCCGATCGCGGAAGAAGCCCCAGGCCGCGCGGTACTGGTCCAGTTCGTCCAGGTCGAAGCGGTGCACCAGCACCCCCTCCTCCTCGGCGCCCAGGCTCTCGACCAGCGTTCCCTGCTGATCGGCGATGAAGGAATGGCCGTAGAAGGTCTGGCCGACCTCGGTCACCGTCTCATGGCCGATGCGATTGGCCCCGACCACCGGCACGGCGTTGGACACGGCGTGGCCCTGCATGGCCCGACGCCACGGCTCGGCCGTGTGCAGGCTGGCGTCGTGCGGCTCGGTGCCGATGGCGGTCGGATACATCAGCACGTCGGCGCCCATCAGCATCATGGCCCGCGCGGCCTCGGGGAACCACTGGTCCCAGCAGATGCCGACCCCGACCTTGCCGAATCGCGTCTTCCAGACCTTGAAGCCCGTATCGCCCGGCCGGAAGTAATATTTCTCCTGATAGCCGGGGCCGTCGGGGATATGGCTCTTGCGATAGACGCCCAAGGCCTCGCCGTCGGCGTCCAGCATGACCAGCGAATTGTAGTATTGCGGCCCGTCCTTTTCGAAGATCGAGACCGGGATGGCCACGCCCAGCGCCTTGGCCACCGGCGCCAACGCCGTGACACAGGGATGCTCGCGCCACTCATAGGCTTGGCTGAACCAGTGCTCCTCCTGCGACACGCAGAAATACGGCCCCTGGAACAGTTCCGACGGCAGGATCACCTGCGCGCCCTTCGCCGCCGCTTCGCGGATGAAGCCGACGGTCTTGGCGATATTGGCCTGCATGTCCTCGCCGTAAGAGGTCTGGATGCCGGCTACGGTGATGGTGCGGGTCATGCGGGCTCCTGCTGGGAGATACAGTGGAACGAGCCGCCGCCGGTCAGGATAGCCTTGGACGGAAGCGGGATGATCTCGCGATCGGGAAAAGCGGTCTTCAGCGCCTCGCAGGCGAAACGCGCCGCCTCGTCGTCGCCATAGGTCGGCACGATCACCGCCCCGTTGGCGATCAGGAAGTTCATGTGGCTGGCCGGGATCGGGCGCTCGTCCTCGTCCAGGACGAGGCCCGGCGACGGGATCCTCAGCACACGGATCTTGCGTCCCGCTGCGTCGGTCATGCCCGACAGGTCGCGGGCCACGGCGTCATAGACTTCGGCGTTCGGATCGTTGCGACCCCAGGCGATCGGGCAGGCCACGACACCCGGCGCGACGAAACGCGCCAGATTGTCGACATGACCGTCGGTATGGTCGTTCAGCAGCCCGTCGCCCAGCCAGAGCACCTTTTTCGCCCCGATGGCGGCTTCCAGGGCGGCGGTCGCGACCGCCTCGTCCTGGTTCCAGGCCGGGTTGCGGTTCGGGTTCAGCAGGCACTGGCGCGTGGTCAGGACCGTGCCCTCCCCGTCATGATCCAGCGATCCGCCCTCCATGACGAAGTCGTTCCAGCTCAGGGTCGCGCCGGAATGAACGCCGATCTGTTCGGCCACCGTCTCGTCGCCGGGCATCACATATTTCTCGCCCCAGCCGTTGAAGCGGAAGGCGGCGGCCGTCTTCGATCCCGCCCAGAACAGAGGACCGGTGTCGCGCAGCCAGACGTCGCCGAACACGCCCGCCACCACCTCGACGTTCGCGCCGTCGGCGAAACGCGCCCGCACGCCCTCCGCCAGCTCCGGCGCCCCGACCATCAGCTTCACCCGTTCGCGCCCCGGCCCGGCCAGGGCCCGCACCAGAGCCTCGACCTCGTCCTGGGCCTGTTCGAAGGGTTCGAACCAGTATTCGGCATGGCTGGGCCAGCCCACCCAGATGGCGCGGTGCGGAGCCCATTCGGCGGGGAGAGGAGCGGTCATGGGCGGGCGAGAGTCCTGTCAGGGTTCGAAGGCGACGGGCGGGCGACCCGCGAGCCGCGCCATATGGCCCCAACCGCCCCCGACTTCAACGGCGCCGGACGCCCAGGGGCCGCCCCCAAAGAAAAAGGGCGGCCCGCGAACGGACCGCCCTTCGTCAGCACATTGCTCGCTTCACTCAGAACGAGATGCGGGCGCCGAACTTAATCTGCCAGGTCGAGGCCGGCAGTTGGGCGTTCGGGCGCTTAGCCTCACCACCGAGCGGCGTTCCGGCAGCGCCTGCGCTTTGCAGCGAGGAGTACTGGTACACTGCATTGGGGGCGGCGCAGGAGGAGGCGACGCCGGCCGTCTGGCAGTTCAGCACAACCGTACCGACGCCGCGATAGAACGGATACTGCTCCAGAACGCCCCACTTCTCGTTGAGTAGGTTCCCGAAGTTCTCGATGTCCATGTACAGCTTCAGCTTGCCGGTCGGCAGAACCGGAACCGGGATTTCCTGCGACAGGCGCAGGTCCACCGTGGTGACGGCGCCGGTGCGGAAGGCGTTCCGCGGCGCAATCGAGCCGGCGTACTTGATCAGACCCGTGTTGTTCAGGAAGGCGTTGAAGTCCGTCAGATTAAAGCCCGACGCATAGGTGATGCGGGGATCGCTCGTGGCGGTGACGACGCCGTTGCCGTCGGTCTGGGGCACGTAGAAGAGCTGGTTCGACGTACCCAGGGCGCCGGAGTACGACTGCGGAACGGCGTTGCCGAAATCGTTGTCGTAGTTGCCCGTGCGGCTGCTGTGATAAACGTAGGAGAAGGGCAGGCCCGAGCGGCGTTGGGCGAAGACGTTGATGGACGTTTCGTTGTCGCCGAAGAAGGCGCGGGTGTAGTTCGCGTTGACCGTGAACTTGTGACGGATTTCGTAGTCCGACGTCGCCAGCACCGGGTTGTTGTGATCAGCCGAAGCGAAGCGGACATAGGACGAGTCCGGCTGCGAGCTGGTCATCGGATTGCCGTCTTCCGATTCCGTGTAGGTGTAGGTGCTGCGGACGTCCAGACCTTCGAACACACCGTCGCGCCACGTCTTCTGACCCGTCAGAGCGACCGAGGTGGAGGATCCGCCGTCCTTCAGATTATCCAGCAGCAGATCGAAGACCACCGGGCCGGTCGGGTGGGTATAGACCGGACGACCGTCCGGCGCTGAACCCGAGCGGGTTGCGAGCAGATCTCGGTAATAGAGGGCGTTCTCGAAATCCGTACGGATGACGTCCGCCTGCAGACGGAAGTCTTCGATCAGCGGCAGGCGGAAATCGCGGGCGACCGTCAGGTTGTACTTCCAGGCGCTGGGGATTTCGAAGTTCGGATCCAGCGCCACCACGCTGCCGTTGCCGGGCGTGAAGGTGCAGTTCGCGCCGGTGGGAACGACGGAGAGATCCGTCACGCCCCGAATGGCGCCGGTGCAGACCGCATTGGTGATCCGCGCGCCGTCGTTGCCGAAGGGGTTGCCGATCTGGACGTTGGTGCCGATGGCCGAGAAGCGACCGACGCCGCCCGAGATCGACCAGTCGCTGGGCGTCCAGTTGAAGCCAAGGCGCGGCATCAGCAGGTCACGACCGTCCAGATTGGCGGTGTTGTCGAAGCCGTTGCGGGTGCGGAAGTTGGTGTTCAGCACCGGACGGTCGTCCATGGCGAACCAGTCGTAGCGCAGGCCGTAATTCAGGCGAAGCGTGTCGCTGATCTGCCAAGTGTCTTCGGCGTACAGCGAGTTCACGTCGTAACCGAATTCGACGGCCCCGTCGCGCGCAGTGCCGAACCGAGCGGGAACGGTGCCGCCGGTCGGGTTGACGGCGCCGCGAATGACCAGACCGGAAGCGTTACCGGCCAGGAAGTCGGCATAGCTGTTGAACGTCCACTGACCCAGCGACTGCGACACGAAGACGTTGGTGAAGTCGCGCGTTTCAATCCGCGCGCCGGCCATGAAGTCGTGCGAACCCCAGCTATAGCGGCCGATCAGTTCGGCGTTCTTCACTTCACTGTACAGATAGTTGTCGTGACGGAAGTTGTCGGCGCCGAACTGGATTTGCGGCGTGCCCGAGCCGGCTTGAACACCCGCCAGATCGGAAACGTTGACCGTGACTTGGCCGACAGTCAGTCCGCCGACAGGCAGCTGGGTGGTTTCAGTTTCCTTGTAGCCGACCCGCAGTTCGGTCGAGAAGGCGTCCGTCCACTGCGAGTTCAACTGAGCGTTCCAGGTCGTGAGGCGCTCATCCTTGACATACTGGCTGGATTCCAGCGCCAACCGCGGCTGCGTGGTCGAGCCGCCGTTAATGAAGGCCGACGTGGTCGAACCGTTGAACGAGGTGCCGGTCGTCTCTTGGAAGGTCACGGCCAACCGGTGGTTGGCGTTGATGTTCCAGTCGATTTTCGCAAGGTACTTCTCGTCCTGGACGGGAGGCGCCACATTGACGAAAGAACCGGTTTCATAGCCGTAGCGCGTCTTGGCGCCTTGCCGGAAGGTTTCGACGGCCGAAGTGGTGATGCGCGGAATCGGATTTGCGAAGCCGGCGTCGACCGGACCTTCGTTCAGCGAGAACTGCGACTCAAACTTTTCGTAAGACGCGAAGAAGAACAGGGTGTCGCGGATGATCGGACCGCCCAGGGTGGCGCCCCAGGTCTTTTCGTCGAAGACGCGGTTATAGTCTTGGCGGGCGCGGAAACCGTTGCCGCGCGGGCCGTAACCCCAGTACCGGTCGCCCAGCAGGCTGTCGTCCGACTTCTCATAGAAGGCCGAGCCCGAGAAGGTGTTGGTGCCGGACTTGGTGACGGCGTTGATCGAACCGCCGACAAAGCCGTTGTTGATGACGCTGAAGGGCGCCACCGAAACGTTCAAAGCCTGAATGGCGTCGATGGAGATCGGCGACCGTTGGGTGGGATAGCCGTTGCCGTTCAAGCCGAACTCGTCGTTCTGGCGAATGCCGTCGACGGTGAACTGGTTCTGGCGCGTATTGGTGCCGGCGAACGACAGGGCGTCTTCGTTCGAGGGGTCAAGCGTCACAAACGGATCGAGGCGCGCGATGTCCTTCGGATCACGGCTGATCGAGGCGGCGGCGGCGATGTCGCCCGCGCCGTAGTTCGAGCCGGTGCCGTAGCCGAAGTCGTTGGAGAAGCGCTGGCCGGTCACCGTAATGGCTTCCAGCTCGGCGGCGGCCTGATTGACGATCACGTCGCCGTTGACGGCGTCGCCCACACCGATGCTGTCCAGCTGAATGCCGCCTTCACCGGCCGCGCTTGACACCGTCACCGTGTATGGTCCGCCGGCGCGCAGACCCCGCGCGCTGTAGAAGCCCGACGAGTCCGACATGGTGGTGACGGTCGTGCCGGTGGGCTCGTGAACGATGGTCACCGAGCCGACCACGGCCGCGCCGGAGCCGTCCAGGATGCGGCCGCGGATAGCGCCGGTCGTCTCTTGAGCAAAGACGGCCGTCGAGGCCGACATCATGATGGCGGCGGCCGAAACGCCATACGCCAATTTACGGAAGGTCATTCGCTATCCCCAGCTGGTGGACCAAAAAAGTCGGAAACGTGGTCGTCACGTCTAAATCCGGCCCCGTGTACGATCCATCTTGTAATGCTAGGTGACACATATGTGTCAGAATCGTGACAACACGCTTGGGTGGCTCAGAGAGCACACCCTTGACGCCCTTAAGCGCAAATTTTGTTCAGGAAACCCGTTCGAACACGTCCGCTACGCCTTCTGCGGTGCGCCGAATGGCGCGCGGCTCGTGGAAATTGCCGTTGACCTGGCTCTGGGCGATCACATGGGCGCGGAACCGGGCGAACAGAGCAGGGTCCGGGGCCTGGGGTTTGGACCAGAAGTCGGTCAGCGCCTGCTGATCCGTCAGACCGTCGAAGTTGAAGAAGGCGTCGCCCAACACCTTGACCGGCGTCTGGAACCCCAGGGCCGAAAGCGCGGCCGAAGAGTTGTTGACCACCATGCCCCGAGACGCGCGGCACAGCTGGGCCAGGTTTCCGCCGTCTATGAAATCAACCCGGCCTTGCAGCTCCCGCTCGATGACTAGGCGCCGCGTCACCGCCTCCAGGTCAATCAAGCCGGGATCCAAGGGGTGGTTCTTGATCACCAGCCGCGCCGCCTTTGGCGCATGGGTGGCGAAACTGGTCATCACCTCGGCGAGGAACGCCGTATTGTCGGCATATCGGGAATAGCGCAGCAGCTGGGCGTCGCCCTCCCGCTGAAGACAGGCGATGAAGAAGGGGCCCCGCGCCGCAATCACCTCCACATCGTTGCGTGACGGCGACTGAAGGGCCAGGCCGAAATATCGCCGGACGTGACCCAGGCACTGGCTGAGCGGAGAGGCGGTGTAGTGGTTGGCGTGGCGCGGAAAGAGAAAGCCCCCCACGGCCTGAGCCAGATGATAGGCGGTGATGTTGACCACATGGTGCGGCAGGATTCGCCCCACGGGTTTCGGATCAGGCAAAAGCGGCGCCGGCTCCGGATAGCCGTCCTTAAAACGCGGCAGGCCGCTTGAGGCGTTCACGCCGTTCTGTTCGACGGTGATCCAGTCCGGGCGGAAATAGCCGTTCTCCAACACCCAAACGCGTGGCCCAAGTCCTTCCGCCGCGGACAGAACCGCGCGATTGTAAGGGCCGCCCTCGCCGAACAGCAGAAGATCGGTGAAATCGGCCGTCAGTTCCGCCAGTCGCGAAGCCCAGACCTGGGCGGAGTGTTTGAACACCCTTCCCCCCGCTCGCGGCCAGTTCAAGGCGTCGCCCGCATTGAAGATCATTCGCTGGACGGTCGCGCCGCGGGCTTCGAGAGTCTGCGCCAAGGCGACGCCGAACGGCCCGAACGGCGCCGAGACGATAAGGAATCTCCGGCCATCCAAGCTTTGGATCGCACGACCTGGCCCGGCCTCCGCGCTGGTTCTTTGAGGCGTGGGGAAGACGGAGATTTCGGCCGCCCGCTGCGGCGTGGGGGTGCGAAGGCGAAGCTGAGGTCGAGGCGCGCTCATGACCTCTCCGCGAAGCCGGTAGCGCCTGCGCCGCCGGCCCAAGAAGGTTCGATTGGAGTGTCTTAAATCGACCATCTAAGGGGTTCCACGCCGTCTGGCCTGGCGATCATACAACGCCGGGTCGCCTCACCTCTCCGATCAAGTCGTCTGGCGCAAGAGAGATTGTTCGAGGGCTTTGTCGCGCTTAGCCGCATGGGGATCAACCCACTAAAGCTGAGCGATGGGGAAATTGCGGGGGCGGCTGAGGCAGGCGCACGAAGAAGCCGGCGCCCGGAATGCAAGGGCGCCGGCTCTCCAACTTTACGCTGACAGACTTCCAAGAACGAGACCCGATCTGACGATGTCAGACCGAGTCTTGCCTGTCTTAGAAGTTGATGTCGATGGTGGCGCGACGGTTGAGCGGTTCGCGCACGCCGTCGGCGGTGGGCTTGGCCAGGGCGGTTTCACCCTTGCCGTCCAGGGCGATGACGCCGCCGTTGACGCCTTGGGCGACCAGGGCGTCCGCGACGGTGCGCGAACGACGGTTCGACAGGCCGACGTTATAGGCGGCCGAGCCCGAGGTGTCGGTGTAGCCGACGATCAGGACGCGGGTCGGACGGCCCGTCTTGGCGTAGTTGGCGGCCTGAGCGACCACCGAACGGGCTTCAGCCGTCAGGTCCGAGCGATCCCAGTCGAAATAGACCACGAACTGACGCGCGGCCGGGGTCTGCGGAACCGGCGGCGGGGGCGGCGGGGGCGGAGGCGGCGGGGGCGGCGGGGGCGGCGGAGGCGGCGGAGGCGGCGGGGCCGCTTCTTCGGCGCCGAAGCTGTAGCGCAGGCCCAGGGTCACGGTGTGCGACTGATCGTAGTCGCCGTCCCATTCGCCGAAGGCGGTGGCGCCGGCACCCGTGCCGGCCGTGGTCGATTCCCACGAGGCGTCGCCCGTCAGATAGCGGTAGGTCAGGTCGATGTTGGCGCGGTCGCCAATGGCCCAGGCCAGACCGGCGATCGCCTGAGCGGCGAACTTGGTCGAGCTGTCGTCAATGGCGAACGCGGCGCCGCGGTTAGCGCGCAGATTGCCGATGGTGTCGACGTTGACGCGGTTCACGCCGGCGCCCAGGCCGACGAAGGGACGCACGCCCCAGGCTTCATAGCCGAAGTCATAGATGACGTTGGCCATCAGGGTGGCGGACTCGATGTCGCCTTCCGGCGAGAAGCAGCCGCCCGTCGCCGGGGTCAGGTTGCACAGGCCCTGGGTGCCCGAAACGGCGCGCACCTTGCCGATATCGCCCGAGCGGTAGCCGCCTTCGAGTTCGACGCGCCAGTTGGGGTTGAAGCGATAGCCGAGGCGAGCAAAGGCCGCCCAGCCGTCGTTCACTTCATAGTTCCAGTTCGCGCCCGTCGTCGACGACTCGGCGTTGATGTCGTCGATCATGTGGTAGCCGGCGTCGATCGCGCCATACCAACCGTTGGGATCTGCCGAGGCCGCGCCAGCTGAGAACAGCCCGGCGACAGCGACGGATGCGAGAAGTTTGAGCTTCATAGCTTCCTCGTTCTGTAAAAAATGCCCGAAGCCGAGCTGTCCGCCCGACGTTCAGGAGCCGAACGGCAGGCTGCGGCTGCGGTTCCCTCGCATCTGCGAACAATGTGGCGACTGTGGCGCCGTTTCAACACAAAAGACCTGTGCGCCGACGGCCCCTCGAGCCTCTCCGCTTGCCTTACCGCAGGGGGAGGCGCCTAAGTTCCGCCCATGAGGAAACACGGCCGCGCCTCCAAAGCGGCGAACGAAACCGGGAAGGACTCTCCATGCGCGAAGCCGTCATCGTCTCCACCGCCCGCACCCCGATAGGCCGGGCCTATCGCGGGGCCTTCAACGACACCCAGGCCCAACAGCTGGGCGCCCATGCCGTCAGACACGCGGTCCAGCGCGCCGGCGTCGAGCCGGCCGAGATCGAGGACGTGATCATGGGCGCGGCCCTGCAGCAGGGCTCGACCGGAACCAATGTCGCCCGCCAGGTCGCCCTGGCGGCCGGTCTGCCGTCTTCGGTTCCGGGCATGAGCCTGGATCGTCAATGCGCCTCGGGCCTGATGGCCATCGCCACGGCGGCCAAACAGGTGATCTTCGACCAGCAGAAGATGGCGGTCGGCGGCGGGCTGGAGAGCATCTCCCTGGTCCAGAACCAGTATATAAACCTGTACCGCGGCAAGGACGAGGCCCTGCTGAAGCTGGCGCCCCATATATATATGTCGATGCTGGAGACGGCCGAGGTCGTGGCCCGCCGCTACAACATCAGCCGCGACCGCCAGGACGAATACGCCCTTCAGTCCCAGCAGCGCACGGCGGCGGCCCAGGCGGAAGGGCGACTGGACGCCGAGATCGTGCCCATGACGACCACCATGCTGGTCACGGACAAGGCCACCGGCGAGACCGCTTCGAAAGAGGTGACCCTGTCCAAGGACGAGGGCAACCGGCCCGAAACCACTCTGGAAGGGTTGAAGGCGCTGAAACCCGTCTTCGGCAGCGGCGAGGCGATCCAGCAGGGCGAATACATCACCGCCGGCAATGCGTCCCAGTTGTCCGACGGCGCCTCGGCCTGTGTGATCATGGAGGCCGGCGAGGCGGTGAAACGCAATCTTCAGCCGCTCGGCGCCTATCGCGGCATGGCGGTGGCGGGGGTGGAGCCGGACGAGATGGGCATCGGCCCCGTCTACGCCGTGCCCAAATTGCTGAAGCGCCACGGGCTGACGGTGGACGACATCGGCATCTGGGAGCTGAACGAGGCCTTCGCCGTCCAGGTTCTCTATTGTCGCGACACCCTGGGCATCCCCGACGAGCTGCTGAACGTCTCAGGCGGCGCCATCTCCATCGGCCACCCCTATGGCATGTCGGGCGCCCGGATGACCGGCCACGTCCTGATCGAGGGCAAGCGGCGCGGGGCCAAATACGGCGTCGTCACCATGTGCGTCGGCGGCGGCATGGGCGCGGCGGGGCTGTTCGAGATTTATTAAGGCGCGGCCCCGCCCCATTCCAAATCCGTCATCCTCGGGCTTGACCCGAGGACCGGGCGTGGATCGGGCTGTGCATCGCCCTTGGCGCAAGTCGGCGGACCACCCGGCCCTCGGTCAAGCCCGAGGGTGACGGTGGCGCGGGATCAAACCTTCTCGCTGATCTTGATCGCCGCGCGGCACCCAGCCTTGATCACCCCGCTCAGCAGCCGATAGGCCGGCGCGTCGCGGCTGCCGTGCTCGACGGCGTGATCGTGGTGGGCCAGCTCCTCGTCCCGGAACTGTTTCAGCTCGGCCGCCAGGGCCGGGTCGCGGTCGCCGATCTCGGCGATCTGGTCGGCGTAGTGTTTCTCGATCACGCTCTCGACCGCCTCGGTGCAGGCGTGGGCCGCCTTTTCGCCGATCAGGGCCGTGCCGGCGCCCAGGGCCGAGGCGGCGATGCGCCACAGCGGCGTCATGGCCGTCGGCCGCACGCGGCGTTCGTTCAGCAGTCGCTCGAACCGGGCCAGGTGAACCGCCTCCTGATCCTGCATTTCGCCGAGGTCGCGCACGATGTCGCCGCGCGCCTTGCGCCCCTCGAACACGGCCTTCTGTGCGCGATAGATCAGGACCGCCGCATATTCGCCGGCGTGATCGACGCGAAGGATTTCGTCCATCCGCGCCCTGTCCGCGCCCAGGCCCGGGCGGGGCAGAGGAGTGTGCGGGGCGGCGCCAGTCATGGGGTCAGGCCCTTTCGAAGCGGGGGGCGCGGGCGTCCTTGGGGCGTTTGGTCGCCAGCAGGCTGAACCCGGCCAACGCCAGGGAGATCAGGGCGTTCCAACCGGCCATCGACAGGCCCAGCCAGCTCCAGGCCACGGAATCGCACATGGCCACCCTCTGGGCCGGCCCCGTGCCCAGGGCCAGGGCGGTCAGGCTCTCCAGATCGACCGACCCGCTGCTGACGCAGGTCGCCGGCAGGCTCCACCACTTGTATTCGCCGCCCATATGGAAGACGGCGGTGATCGCGCCCGTCGCAAACACGGCCGCCAGCAGGAAGGCGGCGATCCGGGGCGTGCCGCGTCGCCCGCCGCTCAGCACCGTCCAGGCCGTCGCCACGGCCGCCACGGCCACGGCGCCCCAATAGACCTCGCGCTGTTTCAGACAAAGGTTGCACGGCGCCAGGCCCGCGAACCGTTCGAACCCATGGGCCGCGCCCAGCATGGCCAGCGACGCGGCCAGGGCGAAGGCGGTCCACCAACGGGTCAGCAGGCGATAGAGGCTTCTCATTGCGAAACGGTCTTACTCCGGTCCGGTCCCCGCGTCGACTTACAGAAGCTTCAGCACGACGATCAGGGCGATCAGCAGAACCAGACCGATCCCGGACCACAGGGCCAGGCGCTTTTCCACCTGGGCCAGCATGGCCGGGCCCCAGCGTTTCAGAATCCAGGCCTCCAAGAAGAACCGCCCGCCCCGTGTCACGACCGACGCCGCCATGAAGACCGGAAAGCTGAAGGCCGCCAGGCCCGAGGCGATGGTCACCAGCTTGTAGGGAATGGGGGTCAGCCCCTTGATCAATATGACCCACAGGCCCCACTGGGCGAACCACTGGCGGAAATGATCCAGCCCGTCGGCATGGCCCAGGAACCTCAGGATCGCCAGGCCGACGTCGGTCAGGAAATAGCCGATCGCATAGCCCAGCATCCCGCCCAGCACCGAGGCGATCGTGCAGACCCCGGCGTAGACATAGGCGCGCTCAGGCCGGGCCAGGATCATCGGCGCCAGCATGACGTCGGGCGGAATGGGAAAGAAGGAACTCTCGGCGAAGGAGACCGCCGCCAGGGCCGGCGTGGCGTGGCGATGGCGCGCCAGGTTGAACACGCCGTCATAAAGTCTGCGAAGCATGGAGATTTCCTCGAACGCCCCGCCCTAGCAAGACCCGGTCTCGCCGTCACCCGCTGCGACACCGCAACGCTCGCGACCGGCCCCGTCGCGCGTTATGCCCCCGCCATGACCCCCTCCCGCCCCGCGCCTCAGGTTGACGACGTCAGCCACGACATCACCCGTCTGCTGCGTCGCCTGTCTGACGAGGGCGGCGAGGCCGGCCTGACCCTGGACGAGATCCGCGACCGGCTGGACGAGCGCGCCTACGGCCTTTTGATCCTGCTGCTGTCCATCCCCTGCCTGGTGCCGGGCCTTTACGGCGTGCCCCAGGTCGTGGGCGTCATCGTCATTCTATTGGCCGCACAGATGCTGGTCGGGCGCGAAGAGCCCTGGCTGCCGCGCTGGTTCCTGAAGCTGCGCGCCAAGGGCTCCTGGCTGAAGGCCATGGCCGATTTCGCCGAAACCAAACTGGGCTGGATCGACCGGCTGTCGCGCCCCCGCCTGCGACGCTTCGCCGACGGTCCGGGCGAGAAGCTGGCGGCGGTCTTCATGATCCTGGCCACGGCCACGATCGTCCTGCCCCTGACCAACACCGTTCCTTCCGTCGCCCTGGCCCTGCTGTCGGTCGGCCTGATCCAGCGCGACGGCCTGTTCGTGATCGCCGGAGCGGCGGTGACGACGGCCTGGCTGACGATTTTGGGCGCGGTGGCGACAGGGCTGCTGCTGGGCGCCGAATGGGCGACGCGGCTGCTGCCGGGCTGAACCCCGTCTTAAACGGAGGCGGATTTTGGCAGTGCGATCCGGACGCCCATCCACAGCAGGGCGCCTATGGCCGATATTCCGGCGTTGACGACCAGTCCGACGACCAGAAGAAACAGGAGAACGCCGACCGCCTGTACAGGCGAAGTGGCCGGAGCGCCGTTCATGAAGAACAGGCCGGGCGACAGAAATGCGAGAAGTAGTCCCAACAGGGCCATCAAGACCTGAAACGTCGCCGCCACCGTGAATGTGACCAGGAACAGTCCGCCAAACGGCGCGCGTTTTAGATAGTCCATGTCTGCCTCCCCCTATGGCCATCCATCTGGCACGCCAGGATTGCGGATGTCCATCAGAACGCCCTCCGCATCACGACCCCGTGGGTCTGCCTTGGCTCTGTCGTCATCCGCGACTAGGTTCCGCGCCAATCGGCGGCCCCTTTCGGTTAAGCCCGCCTCAGAACGCTACGCGGGAGACGCGCCATGAACGACATGACCCCCAACCCCCATCAACCGACGGCGGAACAGATCGACCGGGAGAACCCCCTGGGCGTCGACGGTTTCGAATTCGTCGAATTCACCGGCCCTGAGCCCCAGGCGATGATCGCGCGGCTGGAAATGATGGGCTTCACCCAGACCCATGTGAACCCCAGGACCGACGTGGTGCGCCTGAAACAGGGCGACATTTCCTTCTTGGTCCACCGCTCGCCCAAGGGTCAGGCGGCGGACTTCGCCAGGGATCACGGCCCCTCGGCCAACGGCATGGCCTTCCGCACCAATGACGCCAAGGCCGCCTATGAGGGGGCGCTCCAGCGCGGCGCCGTGGCCGCGACGGATGCCGACGGCGGCGCCCTGGGCGACTATCCCTACATCCTGCAAGGCATCGGCGGCTCGCTGCTGTACGTCATCGACCAGTACGGCGACGCCGGCTCCCTGTATGACGCCTGGGACGAGATCGAGGGCTGGGAAGAGGCCGAGCGCAAGAACAACGTCGGCCTGGAGGTCCTGGACCACCTGACCCACAACGTCCGTCGCGGTCAGATGCGCACCTGGTCGGGCTTCTACAATTCGGTCTTCAACTTCGAGGAACAGAAGTATTTCGACATCAAGGGCAAGGCGACCGGCCTCTTCTCCCAGGCCATGATCGCGCCGGACCGCGCCATCCGCATCCCGCTGAACGAGAGCCAGGACGAAAACTCCCAGATCGAGGAGTTCATCCGCCGCTACAACGGCGAAGGCATCCAGCACATCGCCCTGACCACCGAGAACATCTTCGAGACGGTCGAGGCCATGCGCGCCCGCGGCGTGGACTTCCAGGACACGATCGAGACCTATTTCGAACTGATCGACAAACGCCTGCCCAACCACGGCGAGGACGTGGAGCGGATGCGCAAGAACCGCATCCTGATCGACGGTTCGGACGAGGAAGGCCTGCTGCTGCAGATCTTCACCCAGGACACCTTCGGCCCGATCTTCTTCGAGATCATCCAGCGCAAGGGCAACGAAGGCTTCGGCAACGGCAATTTCCAGGCCCTGTTCGACTCGATCGAGCTGGACCAGATCCGTCGCGGCGTCATCAAGGTCGACGCCTGAATGAAGATGCGGCCGCCGACCTGGCTGCCCTGGCTCGGCCCGGCCCTTGCGGCCGGCGCCGGCGCCCTGGCCGGGCGCTTCTGGCTGGAGGGCGGCTTCTGGACGGTCCTGATCGCCGCCCTGATCTGCGGCTTCGCCCCCATCGTCGCCTACAGGATCTGGAAACGGCTGCACCACCGGGGGTGAGCGGGCGAGAGTGGGCTTTGACGGGGAGCGGGCCGGATGGGTGTCGGCTGGGGTGGAAAGCGGCCCTAGGCTTGTGACGCGGACAGCCAATGCGAACCCCCGCGAGGCTCATGTTTGGCGCGATCCTAGCGGTAGCGTAGGCGGCTCTCTTCATCGTCCGCTATCTGTCCAGAGGGCTTTGGCACTGCCATTGGAACGGCGAACGACACTCTGCTGACAGCGGATCGCAGAGCTTCGCGCTTGTCGTCCATAAACGGACCCATTCGATTCAGAGGAGCGCGTCCGACATAGCCTCCGATCTCGCTATCCGCGTGCGCTTCGCGCACGCCCTGTGCAGTGGTACGGAGCGTCTCTCTATATATTCTTGCTGGTTCTCCCATCAGCCATCGGATTTCTCATCGTTTGCGGTCGAGGGTGTGGCGAACTGCTGCTGTTTGCGCAGTGCACCCTTATCGCGTTCTTCAATCCATTTCAGTTTCTCGGGTGGTAGGGCAGCGAACGCTTCCTCGACATGCTTAGGCTCGGAAATCATTTTCTCAGCGATCAGGTTCACCATTTTGAAGAGGGTCGTCACCGTAGCGGGGTCGTCGCCGAAGCTTATGGTGCCAGGATGAACCGCGTCGTTTCCCGTGACCCTAACCACGTCCAGCGCTTGCTTTACCCGCACGTTTAGGCCGTCCGTAACGAGCTGACCAATCATGGCATCTATCTTACCGTTCTTGCCGAGGTGAATGCACAGGCGCTCTATAGCTAGGCGGAGAAGCGCAGCAGCTCCCCTCGGCGACACAGCCGCAATTGCTGCAGCCTCTGCAACATCTGCCTTGATGTGATCGGGGAGGTCGGCGTTCGGTTGGACATCGAACTTCTGCATCGGCCAAACCATTCGGTCGCGGAGCCAGATGGCTGATCCGCCGCAAATGTAGCATTGCGACAAATGTAGGTTGACCACGTGGCTGGATACGTAGTGGCCTTGGTTACTTCGCTCGTACTCCGGTACGTGCCCGAGCAACTTGTTGGTGTAGGCTTCGAGCGATGCGCGTTGCTCGCGGTCGGCGATGCCCAGTAGCACCTGTCGAAAGTGATCGGGATCAGGCGTGTGGGGGACCTCCCCGACTTTTTGGGCTTCACCGTAAACCCTGTACCAGCGCTGCTGAGTATGGGCGTTGCAATGCGGGCAAATGAATGCTGCCAAGTCCATGCTCGGCTGCTGCACCAAGCGCGTCGTAGGAGCACCGCCAGTATCGATCTCATCAGTCATAACGCTACGCTAGCGCCAGATGCACATCCCTCCAACCATCGCGAGAGAGTGACTTACCGTAAGGTCTGTTAGGGGTCGATTTGCGACCCAGCCTATCCGCCGCAAAGCGGTCCTCCGCGCATAGGCGGTGCCCTCTCACATTGACGAGCCGTCCCATCGCCCAAGGCCAACACTCTAATTTTCAGACGTTTCCAATTTTCTTCGGCCAATCGACCTGACACGCGCGAAGGCGGCGTTACACTGCGACAGACCGGCGTCTCTTAAGAAGGTGCGCCGATTGCACTCGGTTTTCGGCGCCCGGAGGGACTTCACCATGCGCATCGCCTGTTCCGGACTGATTGCACTCTTTGCACTGTGCTTTTCCTCGGCCCGGGCCCAGGTCGAGGCCCAGGACGCCGCGCCCCAATGGTCGCTGGCGATCCACGGCGGGGCGGGCGTGATCGAGCGGTCCAGCCTGACGCCCGCGCAGGACGCGGCCTATCGCGCCGCGCTTCAAGCCGCGCTGGACGCCGGTTCGGCCGTGCTGAAGAGCGGCGGCTCGGCGCTGGATGCGGTCCAGGCCGCCGTCCAGGTCATGGAGGACGATCCCCTGTTCAACGCCGGGCGCGGAGCGGTCTTCACCGCAGCGGGTCGTAACGAGTTGGACGCCGCCGTCATGAACGGATCGGACCTGACCGCCGGCGCGGTCGCCGGCCTGACTGCGACCCGCCACCCGGTCGCCGCCGCCCGGGCGGTGATGGAGCGGTCGCCCCACGTCATGCTGATCGGTCCCGGCGCCGACGCCTTCGCCGCCTCGGTCGGGTTGGAGCAGGTCGATCCGGCCTTCTTCTTCACCGAGCGACGCTGGCAGGGTCTGGTCAAGGCCCTGACCGAGGCTGGCCTGCCCATACCGGAACGCCCCGCCGGCGCCCCCGCGCTCGTCGACCAATCGGCCGCCCCCCACGCCAGCGTCGCCCCGCCCCTGAACGAGAAGAAGTTCGGCACGGTCGGCGCCGTGGCCCTGGACAGCCAGGGCCGTCTCGCCGCCGCCACCTCGACCGGCGGCATGACCGCCAAACGCTGGGGCCGGGTCGGGGACGCGCCGATCATCGGCGCGGGCACCTATGCCTCCAACGCCGACGGCTGCGCCGTCTCGGCCACCGGCTCGGGCGAATATTTCATCCGCTCCACCGTCGCCCGCGACATCTGCCGCCGCACCGCCGACGGCGCGACCGTCCAGGCGGCGGCGGAGGCCGAAATCGCCGACGTCGGCTCGATCGGCGGCGACGGCGGCGTCATCGTCATGGGCCTGAACGGAACCCCCGCCTTCGCCATGAACACCTCGGGCATGTATCGGGGGGCGGTGTCTTCGAATACCCCGACCCGCGTCGCCATATACGCCGACGAAGACTGACCTCCTCTTTCGTCATCCTCCGACAAGCCGCGCAGCGGCGCAGATCGGGGGACCCAGCGGCGCGCGCGAGCGCGAACCTGTCGCGGACTCGCCCCTTAGCGTTCTTGCGGCGGATGGATTTCGCCTTCGGCGCCGCTGGCTCCCCCGGTTCCGCTGCGCGGCCCGGAGGATGACGAAAGCAAAAAGCCGTTTCCTCCTGTAAGACTGACCCCATGACACCCACCGACGACGAACTGACCAAGATGGCCGAGGAGGAGCTGGACGCCGCCTGCGCCATGCCCTTCGTCGAGTTGAAGAAGATCACCCCCTGGGGCGATACGTTCGAGGGCTTCGCCCCCTCCGGCCGCACGGTCGAGGTCGAGCGTCGCTATCTGTGGGCGGTCGAACCCGAGGGCGGCGTCATCGTCGAGGTCGAGGTGCGCGATCCCGCCGCCCGGGCCGGCGCCGAGGCCCGCGCCCTGCTGACCCCTGCCGCCTGAGGGCTGTCGTTAACCTTTTTCTTGGCCCGGCTTCGCCGCTGCGGCATCATGGTTCGGCGAATAACGGGTCAGACAGGGTGCGGCATGTCGGCGAGCGTCTCCAACTATCCGCAGGATTTCCAGACACCCGATCCGGCGGCGTTAGAACCCGTTGACTCCACTCTACTCCTTGGCGTCCACCCGCTGCTGCTCCTGCTGCTGGCGGCCCTGATCCTGGGTCTGACGGTCCTGGCCTGGCGGGCCGGCAAGGGCGCCACGACCACCCAGGCCGACGCCGCCGAATCAATCTGGCGCGCCGTCGACCGCGCCTGCCACGCAGCCATGACCGCCAACAGCGACGCCCTGGTCGGCGCCGCCAAGGCCCTGCGCGCCACCTATGACGACTGTCTGGGCGCCGTCGTCGTCCTGGCCGAGGGGCCGTCCAAGCCGCTGAAAGCCGTCGATCACGCCCTGAAGGGCCGGATCAAGGAGGCGGTCAAACCGAAGGAAGAGACGCCGCCGCAGGAGCCGACGGCCAAGTCCGACCAAGGGGCCCACCGTCCATCCCCCCTTCACCCCGCCGTCCCGGCCAATGTGACCGTGGTCTCCAACAGCCATGTGGTCATCAAGGGCGACCGGGTGGAGCACGGCCCCGCCGATGAATCCGGCCCCGCCCAAGCCCCCGGCGTCGCCGTGCTGGACAAGCCCTCCTACGCCCCGCTCCCGCCCCAGCCCGTCCCGCCGCCCGTTCCCGTTCCCGTTCCCGCCAAGCCGGTCGAGAAGGAGATCGAGCGAGAGATGACAAAGGCCGAACAGCTGACCGCCCTGCGCGAGGCCGTGGCCCAGTTCAACGACCACTGGTGCCGCCGCAAGGAGCGGATCGAGGAACTGCGCGCCGCCCACCGCCAGCTGTCCACGTCTCGCCCCGGCGGTCAGGCGCCCGGCCACGGCCGCAGCGTCCACTGATCCCTCCCTCTGTTCCCCCCGGCGCGATTTCGGTCTAGGCGTGGGGCATGAAACTCGCCTCGCTCAAGCACGGCCGCGACGGCCGCCTCGTGGTCGTCTCGCAGGACCTGCACTGGTTCACCGACGCCTTTCTGATCGCCCCCACGCTCCAGGCGGCTCTGGACGACTGGGCCCGCTGCGGCCCCCAGTTGGCGGCCCTGGCCGAGAGCCTGGAGCATGAGGCCGTGCCGCGCGGCCGTTTCCACGAAAGGGACGCCGCCTCCCCCCTGCCCCGCGCCTATCAGTGGGCCGACGGCTCGGCCTATGTGAACCATGTCGAACTGGTGCGCCGCGCCCGCGGCGCCGAAATGCCCGAAAGCTTCTGGACCGACCCCCTGATGTACCAGGGCGGCTCCGACGGCTTCCTGGCTCCCCGCGATCCCATCCCGCTGGCCGATCCGGCCTGGGGCTGCGACCTGGAGGCCGAGATCGTGGTCGTGACCGGCGACGTGCCCCAGGGCGCGACGCGGGAGGAGGCCCTGGCCACCGTCCGCCTGGTCGGCCTGGTCAACGACGTCTCCCTGCGCAATCTGATCCCGGCCGAACTGGCCAAGGGTTTCGGCTTCGTCCAGTCCAAGCCCTCAAGCGCCCTCTCGCCCGTCTTCGTCACGCCCGACGCCCTGGGCGACCGCTGGAAGGACGGCAAGCTGCACGGAACCCTGTCGGTTCAGCTGAACGGCCAGGATTTCGGCAAGGCCGACGCCGGGGTGGACATGACCTTCGACTTCGGAACCCTGATCGCCCATCTGGCCAAGACCCGGTCCCTGTCGGCCGGGACGATCATCGGCTCCGGCACCGTCTCCAACCGCGACGCCGACGGCGGACCCGGCAAGCCGGTCACGGAAGGCGGCCTGGGCTATTCCTGCATCGCCGAGGTCCGCACGGTCGAGACGATCCTGCGCGGCGCGCCCGAAACCCCCTTCCTGACCCACGGCGACACGGTGCGGATCGAAATGCTGGACGATCATCACCGCTCCATCTTCGGTGCCATCGAACAGACGGTGGCCCCGCTTCCGGCCGGGTCCTGACGGGTGTAGGCTGCCCCACGTCGGCTTCCGGGGGGGGGAGGCCCGGAGAACGACATGCCGCCTGAAAAACTGATTCCGCTTCTGGTCTTCCCAGCCGTCCTGGCGCTTGTCCTGCTGCGGAACCGGCGGCGGCGGCCGCTGAAGCTGAAGTTCATCTGGGTGACGCCGGCGGTGGTCCTGCCGCTGATCGCGCTTGGCCTTTGGGGTTCGACCCAGGCGCCCGGCGCGGTCCACGCGCCGTTCGGCCCCGCCGGCTGGGCGATCCTGGCCTTGGGCGGACTGTTGGGGGGCTTGGCCGGCTGGTATCGCGGCAAGACCGTGGCCATCGAAAAGGAGCCGGACGGCAGCCTCATGGCTCAGGCCTCGCCCCTGGGGCTGATCCTGCTGGTCGCCCTGTTCGCGGGCCGCACGGCCCTGCGCGACCTGATCGAAGGTCATGCGGCCCAGTGGCATCTGAACGCAATGGCCGTGACCGACGCCTTCCTGGTCTTCGCCATGGGGCTGATCGTCATGCAGCGCGTCGAAATCTACATTCGCGCCAAACGCATCCTCGCCGGCGGGACCGACGCCCATGTGGAGGTCGCGGCGCCGCCCGCCGCTTGACGGTGGGCCGACGCCGACGCGGTTGAATTGCGGCCGAGGCCGGTATAGGAGCGGTGCCTTCGCGCCTGTGCGGGTGTGGTGGAATTGGTAGACGCGCTGGACTCAAAATCCAGTTCCGAGAGGAGTGTCGGTTCGAGCCCGACCACCCGCACCAAAGATCAGATCCGGCGGACGCCGCCGCAGCCGCGCCCGCCGTCTCTCTTCTCGTCTCTTCAGTCTTCGATCGGGGTCGTCCGACCTGCGCCCGCCCCTGCGCCCAGGTCCGCGCCGGTCACGGGGTCCGACTCGGGGTCCGACATGGTCCGGCTCATGAAGGCTTCCACCGCCTTGCCCGCCTTGGCGTCCATCTCGACCGTGGCGTGGCCGTCGCCGCCGTCCACCGCCATCTGCATCTCGCGATCGGACACCACCTCCCACTGCTCGCCCTCGTTCCAGGGACCGGAGGCGTCGCCCTCGCCTTGGGACATGTTGTAATATTTGTCGGCGAACTCCGGCCGGCCGGGGATCTTGCCGGGCGGGAAGTTGGCGGGGATGGCGTAGAGCGCCTTTTCGAACGACTTCTGGTGCGCCACTTCGCGCGTCATCAGGAAGGACAGGGCGTCCTTGACGCCCGGATCGTCGGTGACGTTGATCAGCCGCTCATAGACGATCTTGGCCCGCGCCTCGGCGGCGATGTTGGAGCGCAGGTCGCAGGCCGGATCGCCGATGGAGTCGATATAGGCGGCCGTCCACGGCACGCCGGACGAGTTCACCAGGGCCGTGCCGCCGCCATAGAGGATCGACATGGTGTGGCTGTCTCCGCCAGAGGTCATGCTGGCGTAGAGATCCGCCTCTTCCTCGGCCGCCTCGGCCAGCTTGCCCTTGGCGCCGCGGTTCAACATGGCGACGATGGAGCCGATGACTTCCAGGTGGCTCAGTTCCTCTGTCGCGATGTCCATCAGCATGTCGCGCCGATTGACGTCCTCGTCGGCCAGTCCTTGGGTGAAGTAGCGCATGGCCGCCGCCAGCTCGCCTTGCGGCCCGCCGAACTGCTCCAGCATCAGGGTGGCCAAGCCGGGGTTCGGCTCGGCCACTCTTACCGTATACATCAGCTTCTTGTTGTGCATGAACATGGAGCAATCCTAGATTGTATCGCCGATCAACGGCTGGGGTTTTCGCCTTCGCGCTTAAGGCGCAGGAATTTATCGGTCAGGGTCGGCAGGCTCTCATCGACCCAGCGGGCCATCCGCTGCTCCTCCTCCAGGGTCGCAGCGAGCGGATCGAGCGCTGAGGTATAGTCGCCGTGCCGGGCCAGGAGGATCAGCCCCTTGTAGACGGCCGCCTCATAGTTCTCGAAGGCGAAGTTGGCGAAGGCGTTCTTCAGGATCTCGTCCTCGGCGAAGACATGGCCCATGGCCGCCATGGATCCGCCCATGGAAAGGGCGGCGTCCTTCAGGCCGGAAGGCGTCTCGTCAAACTGTCCCAGCAGCTGTTCCAGTCGGGTGATCTGCTGTTCGGTCTCGGCCCGGTGCGCCGTCAGCTGATCGGCGACCTCGGTGAAGTTCTTGGCGCGTTCGATCTGACGGTCCATCAGGGCCAGGGCCTGATGTTCGACCCCATGGGCGTTCTTCAGTCCGGTCACGAACACCTCGCGCCAGACGTCGTCTGTCATCACAGCCATACATCCGCTCCTTGATTGGGATGCGGAGGTAACCGGACCTGCCGGCCGATGTTTCCGGGTGTCGAATAGCGGACGCGCCGGAACGATCGCCGCCGTAATGCGCGTGCCGGACGGCCGGACCTGTGATGTGGAAGGGTCGCCTCTGCGGCGCGATCGGGGCGGCGATTACGCCGGGCCGACACTGCACGGCCTGTACCGGAGCCAGTCAGGTTCGGCGCGTCGCCGCGTCGGAGCCAGTCAGGTTCGGAACAGGCCGTGGAAGATCGAGGTACGATACAGGTTCGACCTGCGAAGGCTTTTGCCACTAAGTCGCAGTGTTGAAAAGATGCTTTTGTGCTTAAGCAAGTGTTTCGTCGTCCCGGTCCAAGGCGCGTCGCAGGAATCCGGTCACATCCTTCAAAACCGGGGCCTTGGCGCGAAACAGGGGCGAGAAGCTCGCCACCAGATCGGCGTGATCCAGGCCGGGATAGAGCTTGGCCTCAGACCGGCCGCCGACGGCGCGCTGGCGCGCGTGCAGCAGGCGGGTGTCCTCGTCATGGACCACGACGTCCGCCGTGCCGTGGCCCAGCCAGATCGGCGGAGCGTCGGGGCGGACGAAGGTGATCGGCTGGGTCAGGGTCGGATCGGGCGCCCGGCCGAAGGCGTTGCGGGACGCCGCCACATCGAAGGGCAGAAAGTCGTAAGGTCCCGCCAGACCGGCCGCGGCCCGGATCAGGTCCGGCCGCTCGACCGCCGCCATATAGCGCCGATCCAGGGTGATCATCATCGCCAGATAGGCGCCCGCCGAATGGCCCAGCACGCCCAGGCGGCGCGGCTCCCCGCCGTGGTCCGCCGCCGCCTCGGCCGCTGCAGCCGTCGCGGCGGCGGCGTCCTGAACGAAGGCGGGAAAGACCACCTGCGGAACCAGACGATAGTCCGGCAGGGCGACGACGAACCCCTGGGCCGCCAGGGCCTGCGCCGCCCAGCCATACAGGTCGCGCGACCCCGAATCCCAGCCCCCGCCATAGAAGAAGACCAGGACCGGATGGGGACCCGGCGCCTTGGGCGCATAGAGGTCCATGCGCTGGCGCGGGTCGTCGCCGTAAGGCAGGTCGCGCGCCACGCGACGCGCGCCGGCATCCCGCGGCCCCAGGCTGTTCAACAGGCCGAGCGGCGAAAGCGCCGGGGAGCTCAGGGGCGAACAGGCCGCCGCCACCAGTCCCAGGGCGGGCGCGAAAAGGCCCCGGCGCGTCATCTGATCCGATCCATGGACCTCAATACGCCCGACGAGGCGGATCGGCTCACACCGTCGAGACTCTTTTCCGGAAGGCCCTAGCGCGCGCCGGCGATCAGCTGGCCGCAGTTGGCGTCCTCCGCCAGACCGGGATCGACGAAGGCGAACAGGGCCGTAACCGGCGCCGCCACCGTGGCCAGGAGGCCGGCCAAGCCGCCCTGGCTCGCCACCGCGCCGACGTCCACCCCGACGCGGGGCGCCGTCAGCGGCCCCTGGACGGTGATGGGCGCCCAGACCCGCAGCAGACGCGGCTTCTTGGACTCGCCGTCGATCCGCAGGTTCAGCGTCTCCTGCCCAAGGTCGATCGTCCCCCCGCCCTGAGCCAGCACCACATCGGTGTCGATGACCAGGGTCTTGGCGGTGGCCGTCCCGCCGCTGACGTTGAAATCGGCGACGGCGCAGCGGATCTGGGCGGTCGACTGATCTCCGCTCAGCAACTTCAACAGACCCGCGCTGGCGTTGATGCCCAACAGTTCGGCGAAGGCGGCCCGCATCCGCCCGTCCGGCACGACCAGGCTGATCGTGCCCTTGGACGAGGCGGCGAACTGGTGGACCGAGGCGCCCGGTCCCTCCAGTCGGGCGCGGCCCAGGGCACGACCCGTCAGCGGCGGCGCGCCGTTCCGGGCGGGCACGATGGACTCAAGAGGATAGCCGCTCAGCCGCAGGTCGACCCGGCTGTAGGGTCGCGCCTGGGTGGCGTCGATCCGCGCCGTCCCGTTCAGCGCCCCGCGATTGAAGTCGAAGCTGATCGGGTCGAGGTTCAATATCCCGTCCTTCAGCTCGGCGCCCAGGTTCACCGCCCGCACGTCCAGCTCATTGGCCTTCACCGCAGCGGCGCGATAGGTCAGGCTGCCGTCCATCTGGCGCAGCCGTTCTGTCTGGAGCGGCGCGTCCGGCAGCAGTTTTCCGCCCTTCGCCACCGGCGCCTCCGTCTCGGTTCCGCGCGCATTGGTGACGGTCCGCGCCCCCAGGACGGCCGCCAGGTCGTCGATGTCCAGACGACGCGACGCCAGTTCGGCCTCGACCCGCAGCCGGCCGCCGCCCTGGACCCGCAGATCGCCGGACAGGTCCGAGGCCCCCACTCGGCCGTCAAAGTCGTTGAAGGTCCAGACGGCCTCGTTTCGCTTCAGCGCGCCGCTCAGCCGATAGGGGGGCGTATTGGGCAGGGTCAGGCCGGTCAGCAGATAGAGGTCCGCCAGATCGCGCCCCTCCAACGTCAGGGTCGCGTCGAACCGACCCAGGTCGAAGGGCCGGGTGACGGCGCCCGTAGCGGTCAGGCTGGAGCCCGCTCCCGCCATCCGGGCCTTGAAGCGATAGGGCCGGTCGCGGCGAATATTGACGAAGGGCCCGCCCTCGATCCGCAGCGTCAGAGGCGACCGGTTGACCGTCCCTTCGCCTTGCAGGAGGAAGCCCGCGTCGCCGTCTGCGCCTTCGTGCGCATCGACGGCCGCATCCAGGGTCATCTTGCGCCGCCGCTCTTCGAACACCAGACGCCCGTCGGTGATGACCAGCTTCTGAATCACCGGCAGTTTCATGCCTTGGCCGTCGTCGGCGTGGTCGGCGTTCAAAGCCCAGCTCTTGCGGCCGTCTTCGGCGGCGATCAGGACCACCTGCGGCCGGGTGAAGCGCAGCAGGGGCATTTCGACCTGGCCCGCCAGCAGCCGCCGCAACCGCACCGAGGCCTCGACCGTGTCGATTCTGGCCGTGTCGCGATCGCGCGCCCAGTCCGGGCCGCCGATCTTCAGTCCCTGGACCCTGACCGAGGGGGTCCAGCTGAAGAGATGAACATTCAGATCGCCGTCGATGGCGATGTCGCGGTGATATTCCGCCGAGGCCCAACGGCCGATCGGTCCCCTCAGCCGGTTCCAGTCGAAACAGGCCAGAAAGATCAGGACGACGGCGATCAGAAACAGGGTCAGGCCGCCGGCCCACCATTCGGCCGGTCCTGGGCGGCGCACGGCGGCGTAGACGGGATCATTGCGCCTGATCCAGTCGCGTCCCTGGACGGCGCGCGCCTTGGCCGAGGCGGCGCCCGCGCCGATCCGCGTCCTTAAGGCGTTCCAGTTCAACATCTTGGGCAAGGGCCGGCCTCCAGAAGCAGAGACAACGCCCCAAGGCGGTTTTGGCGCCGCCGCCCCTTTCGGGCCCGCCTCATCCGCCTCGATATTGGTCCGTTTACCGCATATTTTTCGCAATAGCTTTACATTGTAGAAAATGCGCGCATATTTGGTCCGAGTCCTGACTTTAATTCAGGCCGTAGGAGGATGCCCGATGACCCGTTTGATCACCCCCGCCCTGATCGCCGCCGCCTTGATCGCGCCCGGTCTGGCGCACGCCCAAACCCAGCCCGAAACGCAGGATAAGCCCCGTCTTCAGGCCGTTCGCGCCGAGCTCGACCGCGCTCAGACGCGCAGCTCTGCCGTCCAGCCGGTGATGATCTGTGAAACCGACGCCGCCACCCGGCGCGCCTACCAGCGCGAGTTCGGCGCCGCGCCCGTCTTCGTCACGGCGGAGGACGCCATGGCCGCGCGCCGGGCGGGTGAACATTGGGCCGCGCCCCGTTGCATGACCGAGCGGCAGTATGAGCGGCTGGTCTCCTCGACCCAGGACCGCGCCGGCCTCTAACCCCGTCGCGCCTTAAAAAAGGGGCGCGGCCTTTGCGGCTGCGCCCCTTCGTCGTTCCGGCGTCGTTCCGGCGCACCGCCCCTATTGGGCGGGGGCCAGGTGTTTGTTCAGCCAGCCGAACACCTCATTGTGCCATTGCAGGCTGTTGGCCGGCTTCAGCACCCAGTGGTTCTCGTTCGGGAAGACGATCAGGCGGCTGTCGATGCCGCGGCGTTGCAGGGCGGTGAAGGTGGACAGGCCCTGAGCCGTCGGAATGCGGAAGTCCAGGTCGCCCTGGACCACCAGCATCGGCGTCTTCCAGTTCTCGACATGGTTGGCCGGGTTGAACTTCTGATAGCCCTCCGGCCTGTCCCACGGCGTGCCGCCGTATTCCCACTCGGTGAACCACAGCTCCTCGGTCGAATAGCCCATGCCGAAGGTGTCGAAGACCCCGTCGTGATTGACCAGGCATTTGAACGCGTTCGACCAGTTCCCCGCGATCCAGTTGATCATATAGCCGCCGTAGGAGGCCCCCAGGGCGCAGGCGTTGGCGCCGTCCAGGAAGGCGTACTTCGCTTGAGCCGCCGCCCAGCCCTTCTGAAGGTCCTCCAGCGGCCGGTCGCCCCAGTGCTGGCTGATGGCGTCGGTGAAGGCCTGGCCGTAGCCGGTCGAGCCGTGGAAATCGATCATCACCACCGCATAGCCGGCGCCGGCGTAGGTTTCGGGATTCCAGCGATAGGACCAGCTGTCGCCGAACGAGCCCTGGGGGCCGCCATGGATCAGGAAGGCGACCGGATATTTGCGACCCTCGACATAGCCGACCGGCTTGATGACATAGCCGTGGACCGTCTCATTGTTCCAGCCGGGGAAGCTGAACTGCTCGTATTCCCCGAAGGCCTTGGCGTCCAGGGCCGGATTGGCCTGGGTCAGGCGACGCGGCGTTTCACGACCCAGATAGGTCTTGAAATACAGATCGCTGGGCGACTTCAGACTGTCCTGGGCGAAGACGAAGCCCGACGGCGTCTGCTGGAAGGCCGAGACATGGCCGGGTCCGGTGACCGGCGTCACCACCCCGTTGCGCGTATCCACCGCGAACAGCTTGGTCGAGCCGACGTCGCCGGCGGTCGTATAAAGGGTCTGGCCGTCGCGCGACCATTGCAAGGTGTCCGCCGAACGATCCCAGTTCGAGGCGATCTCGCGCTTCTGGCCCGACTGAACGTCCATCAGCACGATCTGATAACGATCGGCCTCAAAACCCGGACGCGCCATGGCGCGATAGGCCAGGGTGCGGCCGTCCGGCGAAAACACCGGGCCCGCGTCCCAGGCCGGATTGTCCTGGGTCAGATTGGTGAAGGTCCCGTCCCCGCTCAGGCCGTTGGTCTTCCACAGGTCGAAATTGGTGCTCCACGGCTCGCTCTTGCCGGCCAGACGCGCCGAAAAGACGATGGAGTCGCCGGCCGGGGTGAAGACGAAGTCGCTTTCGTCGCCGAACGGCTTGGACGGGGTGTCGCCGTCGAAGCCCTTGGTGACCCAGACCGGATTGCCGGTCGCCTGGCCGTTGCGGCCGATCGACTGGACGAACAGGTGGTTCTGGGTGTGGTCATTCCACGTGTCCCAATGGCGCACGAACATCCGGTCATAGACCTGGCCGGTCGACTTCCGCTCTGCCACGGCCTTGCCCATCTCGACCGAGGCATTCAGGTCGGCCGCGTCCGGATAGACGGCCAGAGACACCGCCACCTTGTCGCCCGAGGGACTGATCCGATAGGCGTTCACGTCCAGCGGCAGATTGGTCACCTGCACCGGCGCGGCCGTCGGCGAGGCGACGCGCCACACCTGGCTGGTCCCCGACTTGCCCGACAGGAAATACAGATTGCCGTCGGCGCCCCAGCGGGCGGTGTTGGCGCCCTGGTCCGAAATGGCCAGCCGGCGCGGCGCGGCGTCCGGCGTTTCCAGGTCCAATATCCACAGGCTGCCGCTGCGGCGGTTCGCCTCCACATCCGTCGTCGTCACCGAATAGACGACGTAACGGCCGTCCGGCGACACCTGCGGATCGCCCAGCCGGTTGGCCGAGATCATGTCCTGATAGGTGAAGGCGTCAGGCGTCGCGGCCGGCGCCGGAACCGGGGCGGGCGGAACCTGGGCCAGGGCCGGGGCGGCGCTCATCAGGGCGCCCGAGAAGGCGACGGCCGCGCAGGCGGCGAACAGGAGGGAACGGTGGCGCATGAAGCAGTCCTCGCAAAGCTTGCAGCGGCGAGGCGTAGCACCCTCGTTCGCCGGGCGGAAGTTGCTGACAGCTCAGAAGTTAGCTAAGCTGCTTGGACCAAGGAGCGCGACATGACCACCGTCACCGTCCACCACGCCAAGACCCATCTCTCCAAACTGATCGCCGCCGCCGAACGCGGCGAAGAGGTGGTGATCGCCCGCGGCGACAAGCCGGCGGTGCGGATCGTGCCGTTCGAGGCGGCGAAACCTGAACGCAGGCGAGGTCGGCTGAAGGGCATGGGGCGTTTCGACGAGAGCTTTTTTGATCCGCTGCCCGAAGAGGAACTCCGCCTCTGGGAGGGCCGGGGAGATTGAACCTCCTGCTCGATACCCACGCCCTGATGTGGTGGGTTTGGGACGACGAACGGCTGTCGGGCGCAGCCGACGACGCCATCCGGAACGCTGACGCCGTCTTTGTCAGCAGCGTGTCGGCCATCGAGATCGCGATCAAGTTTCGCATCGGCAAGCTGCCGAACGCCCACGCCCTGGCCGAGCAGTTTGCGGACGTCATGCGTCGAGAGGGGTTCGCCGAACTCCCTGTGAGCTGGCGCGAAGCCAGCCTGGCCGGTCGGATGGCCGGCGATCACCGCGACCCTTTCGACCGGCTGCTGATCGCCCAGGGCCTGCTCAACGACCTGACCCTGGTCTCGAACGAAACCCTGTTCGACGGCTTCGGCGTGGCCCGGCTCTGGTAGGCTTGCTCCCTTTCGCCGAACCGGCGACAAGCGGTCGTCCATGAATTCCGCCGCCCTTCCCGTCCGCCGCTCGCCCCACATCGTCGATGTGCTGATCGCCGAGCGTGCGCCCCGTCTGACCGCCTCGCCGCTGTGGCCGGCGGTGCGCCCGCTGCTCTATTCGATCTTGAACTACAAGGCGGCCGTGCGGATGGCCGACGCTGTGCGTGACCGCTCGGGCTCCGAGAGCCTGGACTATGTGTCGGACCTGCTTCGGCTGAAGGTGACGGCGTCCCCTCTGGACCGCCTGCCCGCGACGGGCCGGTGCGTCGTCGTCGCCAACCATCCGACCGGCATAGCCGACGGGGTCGCGGTCTATGACGCCGTAAAACGGCGCCGTCTCGACGCGGTCTTCTTCGCCAACGCCGACGCCCTGCGCGTCTCGCCCCGGCTCGCCGAGACGGTGATCCCGGTCGAATGGGTTCACGACAAACGCACCCGCGAGAAGACCCGCGCGACGCTGAACGCCGCCAAGGCGGCCTTCGAAGCCGAACGCTGCGTGGTCATGTTCCCCGCCGGCCGTCTGGCCCGCGTCGGCGCCGACGGCCTGCTGACCGACCCCGAATGGGCGCCGACCGCCGCCTCCCTGGCGCGGAAATACGGCGCGCCGGTCGTGCCCATGCACGTCGCCGGCCCCTACAGCCGGCTGTTCCACCTGTTCGACAAGGTTTCGCAGGAGCTGCGCGACGTGACCCTGTTCCACGAACTGCTGAACAAGGCGGGCAAGCCTTTCGATATCTTGGTCGGCCGCCCCATCCCGCCCGAACGGCTGGACGTGGACGCCGTAAAGGCCACCGTGGCGCTGAAACATTTCACCGAACGCACCCTGGCCGCCGATCCAGACGCGGTCTTCCCATGAAGGTCGAACTCCCTGACGCCGAGGCCACCACCCGTCTGGGCCAAGTCATCGCCCCCCTTCTGGCGCCGGGCGACAGCCTGCTGCTGTACGGGCCGCTGGGCATGGGCAAGTCCACCCTGGCGCGCGGCCTGATCCGCGCCCTGACCACGCCGGACGAGGAGGTGCCGAGCCCCACCTTCACCCTGGTCCAGTTCTATGAATCCGACCTGCCCGTCGCCCATTTCGACCTCTATCGCCTGACCCGGCCGGAAGAAGCCTTCGAGATCGGCCTGGACGAGGCCCTGGACGAGGGCTGCGCCCTCATCGAATGGCCCGAGCGGCTGGGCGAGGATCCGGGCCGGTTCTTGGGGCCCGACCGCCTTGTCATTGAGATTTCCGAACACGGCGACGGCCGTGTTGCGACCGTTTCCGGCGTAGGCCGGTGGGAAGACCTGATCGACCATGTCCGTCTCTGATCGCGAACAGCTTCGCCTCGACTTCCTGGCCGCCGCCGGCCTGGCCGAGGCTGCGCGCGCGCCTCTGCCGGGCGACGCCTCGACGCGGCGCTACGAACGGCTGACCCCGCCGGGCGGCCCCACCCTGATGCTGATGGACCAGGCGCCCGCCGCCGAGAGCCCGCCCGCCGATCCGGCCTGGACGCCCGAGCAGCGTCACGCCGCAGGCTGGAACGCCGTCGCCCGCCTTTCGGCCGGTCGGATCGAGGCCTTCGCCGCCGTCGCCGCCCATCTGAAGTCGCTGGGTCTGTCCGCGCCTGAAATCCCGGCCTTGGACGCGCCCAACGGCCTGGCGGTGCTGGAGGATTTCGGCGACGCCCTGTTCGCCCGCGTCATCGAGGACGGCGCCGAGGAGACGCCCCTCTATCTGACCGCCATCGAGGCCCTGGCCGCCCTGCACGAGGCCGGGACCCCGCCTGAGGTGCTGACCGGTCCCGGCGGCGACTGGCCGCTCCTGACCTATGACGAGACGGCGCTCCAGGGCGGGGCCGACCTGTTCGTCGACTGGTTGCCCCGTCTGGACGCGCGCGTCGCCTTCGACGCCGCCGCGGTGGCGGAATGGCGAGAGGCCTGGGCGCCGATCGTCGCCTCGGGCGCCGCCGGGGCCTCGGTCATGGCCCACCGCGACTATCACGCCGAGAACCTGATCTGGCTGCCCGAGCGTGAAGGCGCCGCCCGCGTCGGCATGATCGACTTCCAGGACGCGGTGCGCGCCCACCCGTCCTGGGATCTGCACTCCCTGCTTCAGGACGCCCGCCGCGACGTGTCGCCGGCGCTGGAGGCCGAGGCCCTGGACCGCTATTTCGCCCTTCGCCCCCAGGTGGACCGCGCCGCCTTCATGGCCGACTATGCCGGGCTAGCCGCGCTGAACGAGGCGCGGATCATCGGCGTCTTCGCCCGACTGATCGCGCGGGACGGCAAGCCCCGCTACCGCCAGTTCCTGCCGCGCATGTGGCGGCATCTGAACGCCAATCTGGACCAGCCGGCCCTGGCGCCCGTCGCCCGCTGGTTTGATCGCCACGTCCCTGTCGAGGTGCGCGCATGACCCCGCCGAAAACCGCGATGGTGCTCGCCGCCGGCCTGGGCACCCGGATGCGTCCCCTGACCGACGACCGGCCCAAGGCCCTGGTCGAGGTGGCGGGCCGCGCCCTGATCGACCATGTGTTGGACCGTCTGGCCGACGCCGGAGTGGAGACGGCGGTCGTCAATGTGCACTGGTTCGCAGACCGGCTGGAAGCCCATCTGGCCGCGCGCGGACGCGGCCCCCGCATTCTCATCTCCGACGAACGGGCCGAACTGCTGGAGACCGGCGGCGGGCTGAAGAAGGCCCGCCCCCTGCTGGGCGACGCCCCCGTCTTCGTCGCCAATATCGACAGCGTCTGGATCGACAGAGGCGACGCCCTGACCGATCTGATCCGCCTGTGGAACCCGGACATGATGGACGCCGCCCTCTTGCTGGCCCGCCGCGAGGGCTCCATCGGCTTCGAGGGCGACGGCGATTTCTTCCTGGCCGACGACGGCCGCCTGACCTTCCGCGGCGACGCCCCGTCCGCCCCCTTCGCCTATATGGGGGTCCACATCACCCGCCCCGGCTATGCCGACCAAGGCCCCGACGGCCCCTTTTCCCTCAGCCCCCTGTGGCGCAAGTCCGCCGCCGAGGGCCGTCTCTACGGCTGCGTTCTGGACGGCGACTGGATGCACGTCGGCGATCCCCAGGCGCGGGATCAGGCCGAGGTGAAATTGGCGGGATTGGAGTGAGCGCGTTCGATCCCTTCACGGCGGCCGGCCCCCGCTGCTACGCCGTCCCCGCCCACCGGCCCTTCCTCGAAGACCTGGCCGCCGGCGTCCTGGCCTGGCTGGGCGATCTGCCGCCCGAGACCCTGTCCGACGCCACCCTCCTTCTGCCCAACCGCCGCGCCGCCCGCGCCTTCACCGGCGCCCTGTCGAAACTCTCGCAGGGCCGCCCCATCCTGCTGCCCCAGGTCCGGCCGCTGGGCGATCTGGAGGAGGACGAGCCCCCCTTCACCCCCGGCGCCCTCGGCCTCGACCTGCCGCCCGCCATCCCCGCCCTGACCCGCCGGTTCGAGATGGCGCGGATGATCGTCGAACAGTTCGACGGCACCCTGACGCCGATGCGCGCCCTGGATCTGGCCGATGCCCTGGGCGGCTTCCTCGATTCCTGCCAGCTGGAAGAGGTCCAGAACCCCGAACGGATCGCGACCCTGGTCGATGGCGAAATGGCCGAACACTGGGAACGCTCGGCCGAGTTCCTGGGCCTGGCGGTCGAGGCCTGGCCCAAACGCCTCGCCGAACTGGGCCTGGTCGATCCGGCCTGGCGCCGCGCCACCCTGCTGAGACGCCTGGCCGAACTGTGGGACCACACGCCCCCGACCCAGGCCGTCATCGCCGCCGGTTCGACCGGCACTGTCCCCGCCGCCGCCGACGTCCTGGGCGCCGTGGCCAGAGCGCCCCTGGGCTGCGTCGTCTTGCCCGGCCTCGATCTCGATCTGGATCCGGCGGTCTGGGACCGGCTGGACGAACAGCATCCGCAAAGCGCCATGAAGCGACTGCTGGACCGGGTCGAGGTCGCCCGCGCCGACGTCCGCCCCTGGTTCGCCCCGACCCAGCCCCCCGCCGCTCTCGCCCGCCGCCAGGCCCGCCAGCGCCTGGTCAACGAGGCCCTGCGCCCCGCCGAGGCCACCGACGACTGGCGCCGCGCGATCCGCGACCTCCGCTCGACCGCCGCCGCGCGCGGCGAGGCCCGCGACCCCATAGCCGAAGGTCTGCAAGGCCTGTCCCTGCTGACCGTCCGCGCCGAGGAGGAGGCCGCCGCGGCCATCGCCCTGATGATGCGCGAGACGCTGGAAACCTCCGGTAAGACCTGCGCCCTGGTCACCCCGGACCAGGCCCTGGGCCGCCGCGTCGCCGCCCGGCTGGAACGCTGGGGCGTCATCCCCGATTCCTCGGCAGGCAGCCCCCTGTCGCGCCTGCCCGCCGGCGCCCTGGTCGATCTGTGCGCCCGCTGGATCGCCGATCCGGTCCAGCCCCATCTGCTGCTGGCGATCGTCAAACATCCGCTGGTCCGGTTCGACCTGGGCGACGCCCCTCAAGCCGCCGCCGTCGCGGCCCTGGAAGAACACGCCCTGCGCGGCCCCCGCCCCCGCGACTTCGCCGCCGTGCGCCGCCGTCTGCTGGAAGCCGTTCAGCCCGACCGGCGCGGCAAGGCTCCGCCCGAGTGGAAGCGCGACCGCCTTTCGGCCGCGACGCGCCTGGTCGAGCGTCTGCAAATCGCCGTCGAGACCGCGACCGCCGTCTTCACCCCCGAGGCGGATCTGAACGTCGCCGCCTCGGCTCTGACGCGCCTGATCGAGACCTTGGCCAGCCAGGACGCCTGGGCCGGTCCCGACGGCGAGGCCGCCGCCGCCCTCCTGTCCGGCCTGATCGAGGGCGGCGCCGCCCTGGGCCGCATCGACCGGGCCGACTTGGCCGAGCTGACCTCGTCCCTGGTGCGCGAGACCGTGGTCCGCACCGGGGGCGCCACCCATCCGTCTCTGCGGATTCTCGGGGCCATCGAGGCCCGGCTGGTGCGCGCCGACCGAATGATCCTGGCGGGCTTGGAGGAAGGCGTCTGGCCCCAGGCCGCGCCCACCGACCCCTTCCTGTCGCGCCCGATGCGAAAAGCGCTCGGCCTGCCCCCGCCCGAACGCCGCCTGGGCCAGACCGCCCAGGACTTCGTCCAGGCCGCCTGCGCCGAGGAGGTGATCCTGGTCCACAGCGAAAGGCGCGGCGGCCAGCCCGCCGTGCGTTCGCGCTGGCTGTGGCGGCTGGAGATGCTGACGCGGGGGGCGGGAGTCGACCTGCCCCGCCCCAGCACGGTCCTGGACTGGACCCGCGCTCTGGACGCGCCGCCGCCCGGCCCGCCGCGCTTCGCCAAACGGCCCGAGCCGCGCCCGCCGGTCCATCGCCGCCCGCGCAGCCTCTATGTCACCCGCATCGAACGCTGGGTGCGCGACCCCTACGCCATCTACGCCCTGTGGGTGCTGGGGCTGGAGGCGATGGAGCGGCCCGGCGCCTCGGCCGAAGCGCTCGCCCGCGGCAACGCCGTCCACGCCGCTGTCGAACGGCTGACGCTGGACTGGCCCCATGACCTGCCCGACGACTGCGAAACCATCCTGCACGACCATCTGCTGCGTGAACTGGGCGCGCGCGGTTTCGAGGATGCGGCCATGGCGCGCGAGGCGCCGCTCGCCCGCAACTGCGCCCGCTGGCTGACCGAGTTCGAGCGCCGCCGCCGCGCGCGCGGGATCGACATCCTGGTCGAGCAGCAGGGTGCCCTGACCTTCGACGCCCCCGCCGGCCCCTTCACCGTCAAGGCCTTCGCCGACCGGATCGAACTGTCGTCCGACGGGGCGGCGGTGATGGACTTCAAGACCGGGGCCGCGCCGTCCGCCAAACAGGTCAAGTCCGGCTTCGCCCCGCAACTGACCCTGACCGCCGCCATCCTGGCCGACGGCGGGTTCGAGGGCGCCAAGGGCCCGGTCACGCCCGACGAACTGACCTATGTCCGCGTGGTCGGGCGCAAGACGGCGGGCGAGGTCATCACCCGCGCCTCGGGCGCCGAGGCGGCCGACCTGGCCCAGGCGGCGCTGGACGGACTGAAGCGGTTGGTTGCCAAATACGACAACGAGTCCATGCCCTATCTTTCGTGGACAGCACCGCACTCGATCAAAAACCAGGGCGGCAACTACGACCATCTGGCCCGCGTCTGGGAATGGTCGGTGATCGGCGACGGCGAGGACGGCGAATGAGCCTCTCCCCTCAGATCGTCGCCGCCGATCCGCGCCTGACCGTCTTCGTCACCGCCAACGCCGGCTCGGGCAAGACCACCACCTTGGTCAACCGGGTGGCGCGGCTGTTGCTGGATCAGGTCGATCCCGGCGCCATCCTGTGCGTCACCTACACCAAGGCCGCCGCCGCCGAGATGCAGGCCCGGCTGTTCGACCAGCTGGGCGGCTGGGCCGTGCTGGACGACGCGGCCCTGTCGCGCGAACTGGCCCGGCTGGACGACGGCGACCCGCAGACGATGGATCACGCGGCGCTTTCCCGCGCCCGCAAACTGTTCGCCCGCGCGCTGGAGACGCCCGGCGGGCTGAAAATTCAGACCCTTCACGCCTTCTGCGAAAAACTGCTGCGTCGTTTCCCGCTGGAGGCCGGAGTCTCGCCCCGCTTCACCGTGTTGGAAGACCAGGCCGCCGCCGCCCTCAGCCATGCCGCGCGCGAAGACCTGGCCCGCGCCGCCGTCGCCGACCCGGACGGTCCCATCGGCCGGGCCTACAGCCATTTCGCGGTCGAGCTGGACTGGCAGAGGTTCCAGGCCCTGCTGTCGATGATCGAGGCCAGGCGCGCCGATCTGCTGGACTATATCGACCGCGCCGAGGCCGGGACCGCGCCCGACCCTTACGCCCTCACCGGGGCCGAAGCGGGCCGCAGCCTGGAAGACCTGGAGCGGGACTTCATCGCCTGGATCGACCCCGCCGAATGGAACCGCATGGCCGAGGCCATGGCGACCGGCTCGACCAACGACCGCAAGATCGCCGACGCCATGAGCGTCGCCGCCCCGCCCCACGCCGGCTTCGCCGCCCTGGCGGGCGTCTTCTGCACCCAGGCGGGCGAACCGCGAAAAAGCATGGGCACCAAGTCGGCGCCCCAGGGGGCCGTCGGCTGGCTGCTGGACCTACAGGCCAAATTCCTCGCCACGCGCGAAGCCCTGAGGAAGGCCAAGGTCGCCGACGACACGATCAAGGTCCTGACCCTGGCCCGCGCCCACGCCGCCTTCTACGAGGCCGCCAAGGCCCAGCGCGGCGCCCTGGACTTCCCCGACCTGGTCGCCCGCGCCGCCGCCCTTCTGACCCGCAGCGGGGCCGCCGCCTGGGTGCTGTACAAGCTGGACGGCGGGGTCGACCACGTCCTGATCGACGAGGCCCAGGACACCGCCCCCGACCAGTGGGCCATCGTCCGCGCCCTCACCGGGGAGTTCTATTCCGGCCAGACGTCGGGCCGCACCGTCTTCGCCGTCGGCGACGAGAAACAGTCGATCTACTCCTTCCAGGGCGCCCGCCCGGAACGTCTCCGCCAGGAGCGGGCCGACTTCCTGGCCCTGGCCGAGGGCGCCGGCGAGCCCTTCGCCGGGCCGGAGCTGAACACCTCCTACCGTTCGACCGAGGAGGTGCTGGCCTTCGTCGACGCCGTCTTCGCCGATCCCGACCGCACCCGCGCCCTGACCGGCCCCCAGGGCGACATCGCCCGCCACATCCCCGCCCGCATCGGCCAGCACGGGGCCGTCGACCTGTGGCCCCTGTTCCTCGACGAGCCCGCGCCCGAAACCGACGCCTGGGACGATCCGGTCGATCAGGAGAGCGCCGGCAGCGCCCGGAAGCGCCTGGCCCGCGACCTGGCCCGCGAAATCCGCCGACAGGTCGAGAGCGGCCTGGCCGTCTTCGACAGCCGCACCCGCGACCTGCGCCCCGCCGGCTACGGCGACTATATCGTCCTGGTCCGCCGCCGTGACGCCACCTTTGAAGAAATCATCCGCGCCCTGAAGACCGAAGGCGTGCCCGTCGCCGGCGCCGACCGGCTGAAACTGTCCAGCCATATCGTCTTCGACGACCTGATCTCGCTGGCCCGCTTCGCCCTCTTCCCCGACGACGACCTGTCGCTGGCCGAGGTGCTGCGCAGCCCCCTGTGCGACGTGGACGAGGACGGCCTCTACGCCCTCGCCGGGCGCGAGAACCGGAAAGGCGGCCAGCTGTGGCGCGACCTGCGCGACCGGGCGCACGAACGCCCCGAATGGACCCGCGCGCGCGACACGCTCCAGGCCGCCATAGCGGCGCGCGGCGGCGACCCGTTCGCCTTCTTCTCCCAGGCCCTGAACCGCGTGGACGACTTGGGGCTCTCCGGCCGCGCCCGCATCCTGGCCCGGCTGGGCCGCGAGGCCGAGGAAGCCATAGACGAGACCCTGAACCAGGTGCTGGCGGCCGAGAACCGCGGCGCGATCGATCTGGAGACCTGCCTGGCCCAGCTCGAGGCCGCCGACGTCGAGGTGAAGCGCGAACTAGAAGGGGCGCGCGGCGAGGTCCGCGTCATGACCGTCCACGGCGCCAAGGGGCTGGAGGCGCCGATCGTCATCCTGCCCGACACCACCATGAAGGCGAAGGCCCAGGGGCCGTCCCTGATGCCCGCCGTCACGCCCGAGGGCGAAGGCGAAGCCTGGCTGATGGCGCCCGGCTCGGCCCGTGACGACTGCCCCGCCTCGGCGGACGCTCGCGCCGCGCGCCAGGCCCGCACCGACGACGAGACCCTGCGCCTGCTCTATGTGGCCCTGACCCGCGCGCGGGACCGCGTCATCGTCATGGGCCGCGCCTCCAGCCGGGGCGCCGAGGCCGGCAGCTGGTGGTCGGTGATCGAGGAGACCTTCGACCGGCTGGGGGATCAGGTGCGCGAGGTGGAGAACGGCGTCCGCCGCTTCGGCGTCGATCCCGAACATCGCCCGACCCAGGCCGCCGCGACCGCCTCCGCCGACGCCCTGCCCGCCTGGGCCGCAGTGCCGCCCCCGCCCGACGCCGCCGCCCGCTTCGCCTCGCCGTCGCGGATGGAAGGCCAGGTCCGCATCCCCGCTCCCTCGCCGCTGGCCCGCAGCGCGGCCGGCGGCGCGTCTTTGGGCCGGTTCCGCCGCGGCGACCTGATCCACCGGCTGCTGGAGCGCCTGCCCGAGATCGCGCCCGCCGATCGCCCCGACGCCGCACGGCGCCTCTTGGCGCGCGAGACCGATCTGGACGAGGCCCAGCGCGCCGAGATGATCGCCGCCGCCTTCTCGGTGCTGGACGACGCCCGCTTCGCCCCCGTCTTCGGCCCCGGCTCCCGCGCCGAGGTCGCCCTGACGGGGTCCGCCCCCGGCCTGCCGTCCGGCGTCGCCGTCAACGGCCGCATCGACCGGCTGGTGGTCACGCCCGAGCGGGTCCTAGTCATCGACTACAAGACCAACCGCCCCGCCCCGGACGCCCTGGACCGGGTCGATCCCGCCTATGTGCTCCAGGCCGCCGTCTATGTCGCCGTGCTGAAACGCCTCTATCCCGACCGCCCGGTCGAGGCCGCCCTGGTCTGGACCGACGGACCCAAGCTGATGCCGATCCCGCAGGCCATGCTGGAGGCGGCGCTCGCGCCCTAACCCCCGTCATCCTCGGGCTTGACCCGAGGACCGGGCGTCGATCGGGCTGTGCGTCGCCGTCTTCGCACGATCGGCGGAACATCCGATCCACGGGTCGAGCCCGAGGATGACGGACGGAGAGAGGGAGCGACGGCGGGAGTTGAATTGCCCGCGATTCGCTCCCACATCTGCGGCCGAACCCGGACGGATCCGGCCAACCCAATTTGCGCGCGAGCGGCAAGGCCCTAGCGCCGAGCGTCAGCGCCCAAGGAGCCATTTATGGCGACAGTCAAAGTCACCGACGAAAGCTTCGACGCCGACGTCCTGAAATCCTCCACCCCCGTCCTGGTGGACTTCTGGGCCGAATGGTGCGGCCCCTGCAAACAGATCGGCCCGGCCCTGGAACAGATCGCCGACGAACTGGGCGGCCAGGTCACTGTCGCCAAGATCAACATCGACGACAGCCCCCTGACCCCGTCCAAACTGGGCGTGAAGGGCATCCCCACCTTGATGCTGTTCAAGGACGGTCAGATGACCTCGATGAAGGTCGGCGCCATGCCCAAGGGCAAGATCGTCGAATGGCTGGCCGAGGCCGGCGTCAAGGCCGACGCCTGATCCTTCCGCCTGTCCGACAGGATCGAACGCCCGCCGGTTCCGACCGACGGGCGTTTTTGCTAGAAGGCCGCCTATGAGCGACGAAACTCCGCCCGCCGACCTCCCCGACGACATCCCCGGCGAAACCCCGGTTCAGAAGGCCCTGCGCCTGAAGAACGCCAAGCTGGAGGCTCGGCCCAAGCCGCCGCGGGGCGGACGTTTCCAGCGCGAACAGGCCGCCCGCATCGCGGCGGGCAAGTCCAAACCCTGGATGACCCGCTAGACGGGCCAGGTCTCCGGGCTGGCGCCCAGCACCTCGCCCGCCAGATACAGAGACCCGCAGATCGCCACCCGGCCCGCACCCAGGCGCAGCGCCAGGTCCAGGGCCTCGCCGACCGAGCCTGCCGGGGTCGCCGCCAGACCATGGCCGCGCGCCACGGCCGCCAGGGCCGCCGGCTCGGCCGCCGCCCCGTCGAAGCCGACAGTGAAGACCGTGGCCTGACTGTCCTTCAAGGCCGCAAAGAAACCGCCGGCGTCCTTATTGCCCAGCATGCCGCAGATCAGGGCCAGGGGGCGCGGCGCCCGCGCCTGCCGTTCGGCCAGAAAGGCCGCCAGCGCCCGTCCGGCATGGGGATTGTGCCCCCCGTCCAGCCACAGCTCCGCCTCCGCCGCCTTGGCCGCCTGCCCATGGGGTCCGGTCGAGATCCGCTGGAGCCGCGCCGGCCACCGCACGGCCTTCAGCCCCTCGACGATCGCGCTTTCCGGCAGGTCCAGCTCCAGGGCGGCGGCTATGGCCACGGCCGCATTGTCGATCTGGTGCGCCCCCGCCAGGGCGGGCGCCGGCAGGTCCATGAACAGGTCCGCCGTCTGGAAGGCCATGCCGCCCCGCTCGGCCCAGGCGTCGAAATCCACCCCCAGCACCGTCAGCCGCGTATGGACGTCGGCGGCCCGGCGCTCGATGGCCTTGAACGCCTCCTCGCGCTGGCGCCCGATGACGGCCGGCGCCCCCGCCTTCAGCACCCCGGCCTTTTCCGAGGCGATCCCGGCCAGGTCCGTGCCCAGAAACTCGGCATGATCATAGTCGACCGGAGTGATCACGCTCAGCAGCGGCCGTTCGATCACATTGGTGGCGTCCAGCACCCCGCCCAGTCCGACCTCTATCACCGCCAGATCGGCCGGGGTCTCGGCCATGGCCAGGAAGGCGGCGGCCGTGGTGCTCTCGAACACCGTGGCCTCACCGGACACGGCCTCGATACGATCCAGGATGGCGCTGAGCTGATCGTCCTCGACCAGCTTGCCCGCCAGCCGGATCCGCTCGTTGAACCGCACCAGATGGGGCGAAGTATAGGCATGGACCTTCAGCCCCGCCGCCTCGGCGACGGCCCGGATCAGGGCCACGGTCGATCCCTTGCCGTTCGTCCCCGCCACATGGACCACCGGCGGCAACCGATGCTGCGGATCGCCCAGGGCCGCGCACAGGGCGCGCATCCGATCCAGCGACAGATCGATCCGTTGCGGATGTCGGGCGCGCAGCCGTTCGGAGATGGGGTCCAAGGCCGTCAGGCCGCCTGGCGGTTTCCGCCCATCAGCATGGACAGGATCCGCCCCAGGACTTGGGGCAGATCGGCACGGGTCACGACCCGATCGACCATGCCCTTCTCCTGCAGATATTCGGCGCGCTGGAAGCCCGGCGGCAGTTTCTCGCGGATGGTGGCCTCGATCACGCGCGGACCGGCGAAGCCGATCAAGGCGCCCGGCTCGGCCAGATGGACATCGCCCAGCATGGCATAGGAGGCGGTCACCCCGCCCGTGGTCGGGTCGGTCAGCACCACCACATAGGGCAGTTTCGCCGACTTCAGCTCTTCGATGGCCAGGGTGGTGCGCGCCATCTGCATCAGCGACAGGGCGCCCTCCTGCATCCGCGCCCCGCCGGCGGCGGTGAAACAGACCAGCGGAACCTCACGCATCACGGCCTCGCGCGCCGCCTTGATGAAGGCTTCGCCCGCGGCCATGCCCAGCGACCCGCCCATGAAGGTGAAGTCCTGAACGATCACCACCGCCTTCTGACCGCCGACCGAACCCCAGCCGATGGCCATGGTGTCCTTGCGCCCCGCCGCCTTGCGCGCGGCGTTCAGCCGGTCCTTGTAAGACTTGCCGTCCGAGAATTTCAGCGGATCCTCAGGCACGTCCGGCGTCTCGATGGGCTCGTATTGGCCGCCGTCGAAGGTGGCCTTCAGCCGCGTCGGCGCATCGATCCGCATATGGCGGCCGGTCGGCGTCACCCACAGGGCGGCCTCCAGGTCCGAGCGGTACAGCATCTCGCCGGTGTCGGGATCCTTGACCCACAGATTGTCGGGGGTGTCGCGGCGCGAAACGATCTTGCGGACGCCGGGCGCGAAACGGCTCAGCCAGCCGCCGCGCTTTTCCTGGGGTTTGTTCTTGTCGACCATGGGCGGGCTCTTAGACGGTTTCCGTCACGGAAGCACTAGTCACCGATCGAACCGCGTCGCCCAGCGCCTTGACCCGGGCCAGCACGCGCGGCGCGGCCGGCTCATGGGCTTCCAGAGCGGCGGCCACCTCGTCCACCAGGGCCGAGCCGACCACCACCGCATCGGCGACGCGGGCGATCTCGGCCGCCCGTTCCGGCGTCTTGACCCCGAAGCCGACCGCAACCGGCAGGCCCGAGGCCTTGCGCACCCGCTCCACCGCCGGCGCCACGACGTCGGCGTTCGCCTCCTTGACGCCGGTCACGCCCGCGACGGCGACATAATAGACGAAGCCCGACGTGCCCTGGACCACGATCTTCAGCCGGTCGTCGTCCGAGGTCGGGGTCGCCAGCCGGATCAGCGAGATCGACACCTTGTCCAGCGCCTCGATCAGCGGCCCGGCCTCTTCCGGCGGACAGTCCACCACGATCAGCCCGTCGATGCCGCACTCGGCCGCATAGGCGGCGAAGGCGTCATAGCCCAGGCTTTCGATCGGGTTCAGATAGCCCATCAGCACGATGGGCGTGACGTCGTCGCCCTTACGGAACTCGCGCGCCAGATCCATCGTCGAGCGCAGGCCGAAACCCGCCTTCAATCCGCGAATGGCGGCCCGCTGGATCGGCGGCCCCTCGGCCATCGGATCGCTGAACGGAAAGCCCAGTTCGATGATGTCGGCCCCGGCGGCAGGCAGCCCCTTCAGGATCGCCAGCGCCTCTTCGCGCGACGGATCGCCCCCCATCACATAGGGGATAAAGGCCGCCCGGCCCTCGGCCTTCAGTGCGGCGAAACAGGCGTCGATACGGGCGGTGGTCATTGGGTCGATGTGTCCGAAGCAGGCTTCTCGGCGGCGGCGGCCTGCCCGCACACGTCGCCCGGAATGGTGGCGAAGCCCAGATAGGCGGGCAGTTCGGCGACGGCGGTCTTGGTCGTGTCGTAGAAGGCGATCAGCTGCATCCCCTCGCAACCGCCGCCATCGCGACGCTTGATCAGGACGACGCGGTTCTCATCGCCGCCAGCCGCCAGCCAACCCTTGGTCGCCAGATCGGCAATATAGGCCTCGGCCAGGGCGCCGACCTGGCCCAGGGGCGCGGTGACGCACCAGGCGCGGCCGGCCAGATTGTTCAGCCCGCCGCAATCGGGCGACAGCTGCGCGCCGGGCAACAGGCCGACATCGGCCGGTTTAACCTCAACCGGCGTCTGGGCCTGAACGGCGGTCGAAAGGCTCAGGAGGGCGGCGGCGATCGCCGACAGGCTGCGGATCACAATTCCACTCCCAGATGACGGGCGACCTGGAAGATGTCCTTGTCGCCCCGGCCCGACATCAACAGGACGACATCGCCGCCCTTGCCGACTTCGCGCGCCACTTCGCCGGTCCGCGCCAGCGCATGGGCCGGCTCCAGGGCGGGGATGATGCCTTCCAGCTTCGAGCACAGCTGGAAGGCCTCCAGCGCCTCATTGTCGGTCGCCGACCGATATTCGGCCCGGCCGATGTCGTGCAGCCAGGCGTGTTCCGGCCCGATGCCCGGATAGTCCAGACCGGCCGAGATCGAATGGCCCTCGACGATGTTGCCGTCCTCGTCCTGCAACAGATAGGTGCGGTTGCCGTGCAGCACGCCCGACCGCCCGCCCTTCAGCGAGGCCGCATGGTCCGGCGTATCCAGCCCGTGGCCCGCCGCCTCGACCCCGATCAGCCGCACGGCCGCGTCGTCGATGAAGGGGTGGAAGGCGCCGATGGCGTTCGATCCGCCGCCGATACAGGCCACGACGGCGTCCGGCAGCTTGCCGAACTGAGCCTGGGACTGGCGCTTGATCTCCTTGCCGATCACCGACTGGAAGTCGCGCACCATGGCCGGGTAGGGGTGCGGCCCCGCCGCCGTGCCGATGATGTAATAGGTGTCCGAGACGTTTGTGACCCAGTCGCGCATCGCCTCGTTCATCGCGTCCTTCAGGGTCGCGGCGCCGGCGGTGACGGGGAAGACCTCGGTCCCCAACAGACGCATGCGGAAGACGTTCGGCTGCTGCCGCTCCACGTCGACCGCCCCCATATAGACGGTGCAGGGCAGGCCGAACCGCGCCGAGACGGTCGCCGAGGCGACCCCGTGCTGGCCGGCGCCGGTCTCGGCGATGATCCGGGTCTTGCCCATGCGCCGGGCCAGCAGAATCTGGCCCATACAGTTGTTGATCTTGTGCGCGCCGGTGTGATTCAGATCCTCGCGCTTCAGCCAGATCTTGGCCCCGCCGAAATGTTCGGTCAGCCGCTCGGCGAAATACAGCGGGCTCTCGCGACCCACATAGTGGGTCAGATAGCCGTCCAGTTCGGCCTGGAAACTGGGGTCCGCCTTGGCCGCCTTATAGGCCGCATCCAGCTCATGGATCAGCGGCATCAGGGTCTCGGCCACGAACTGCCCGCCGTAAGGCCCGAACCGTCCCTGCGCGTCCGGCCAGGCATAGGCGTTGGAGAGCGGCTGAGCGGGATCAGGAGCTTGGATGGGCGTTTGAGCGTTCACGGTTTCGACTTTCACGCGGAGAGGCGTCGTAATTACGACCGGCGCGCATTTCGGATGAAGGCCGCGATCCGGTCGGCGTCCTTAACACCCGGCGCGCTTTCGACGCCAGAGGAGACGTCCACCATCGGCGCCCCGGCGATCCGCAGCGCCTCGGCCACATTGTCGGGATTGAGCCCCCCCGCCAGGAACCACGGATGACGGAACGCCCGATCCGCCAGCAGGGTCCAGTCGAAACTGTGCCCCACCCCGCCGGGCAGGACCGACCCCTCCGGCGGCTTGGCGTCGAACATCAGATGATCGGCGTGGTAATCCCATTCGTCGGCGGCGGCGAAGTCGTCGCCGTGCCGGATCGGCAGGGCCTTGATCACCCCGGCGCCGGTCAGGGCCCGCAGGGCCTCCGCCCGCGCCGGGCTCTCCGCCCCGTGCAGCTGGATGAAGTCCGGCCTCAGCGTCCGCGCGATCTCTTCCAGCAGGGCGTCGTCCGGATCGACCGTCACCGCCACGATCTTCGCCCGCCCCCGCGCCCGTTCGAACAGGGCGGCCGCAGCCTCAGGCGCCAGGTGGCGCGGGCTCTTAGGGAACACCACCGCCCCCACGAAATCCGCCCCGCCCTCCAGGGCGGCGTCCAGGGTGTCGGTGGTGGTCAGGCCGCAGATCTTGATGGCCGTCATAACGAAACAACCTCCACGCCCTTCAGCCTTGCGGCCGCCGCAAGCTCCTTGTCGAGAGTGGCCAAGTCAAAACCGTGCCGCAGGACCACGGCCAGATGTAGGGCGTCGGGTGTTCGTAGCCGTGCTCCATCGCGCAACAGCGCACGGCATCTCACAAAATCCAGGTCGTCCAGACGGCATTCGTCACGCCCGACGCGCCAGCCATCGAACTCCGCCTCGATCTGATCGCGCTTGTCCGCCTTCATAGCGCCCGACCGCACACGCAAGCCCAAGGCTGAGCTGAACTCGGCCTCGACCCACCGGCTGACCACCACGTCAGCCCTGCGGATCAGCAACGCCGCCGCCCATTCCGAATGCTCGTCTTGAACAAAGGCCGAGACGAGGACGCTGGTATCCAGGTAGAGGGCCAAAATCAGTCTTCGTCGCGCATCTGGCGGACCAGATCGACGGCGTTCAGACCGTCCTCCGGCTTGGCGCGGATCCGTCTGAACCATTCCATATCGACATGTCTGGGCGCTGGCTTGCTCTCCTGCGCCGGCTCAAGCCGAGCGATCGGCACGCCGCGTCGTGTGATGGTCACGGCCTCGCCCGCCAGCATGCGATCCAGCAGCTTGGGCAGGTTGTTCTTGGCTTCGGCGACGGAATAGCTGGACATGGCCATCAAGATAGCCATCTGGCGTCAGATGTCCATGATCTCGGCTCAGACGAAGATCGACGCGATCTCCTCCGGAGTCAGCAGCCGCCACGCCCCCGGCGCCAGATCCTCCGGCAGAACCAGCCCGCCCAGCCGCTCCCGGTGCAGGGTCTCCACATGGTTGCCGACGGCGGCGAACATGCGCCGCACCTGGTGATAGCGGCCCTCCGTCACCGTCAGCAGGGCCTCGGTCGGGGACACCACCTCCAGCATCGCCGGCGCCAGGGGCTTGTACTCGCCCTCCAGCACCAGTTCGCCGGAGGCGAACAAGGCTCCTTCCGTTCCCATCAGCGGCCGCGCCAGACCGGCGCGATAGACCTTGGCCACATGGCGTTTGGGGCTGATCACCCGGTGCAGCAGGTCGCCGTCGTCGGTCAGCAGCAACAGGCCGCTGGTTTGCTTGTCCAGCCGGCCGATGGTCGAGATGGCCGGATCGCGCCGCCGCCACCGGTCCGGCAGGATGTCATAGACCAGCGCCCCCTCTTCCTTGTGGGAACAGGTCATGCCCAGCGGCTTGTTCAGCAGGATCACCAGACCCTGGACCGGGTCCAGCGGCTCCCCGTCGATCTCCATCCGGCTGGGCAGGTCCGGCGTCACGGCGATCCGCTTCGACACGTCCGTCAGGTCCGCGCCGTCCAGCACGATCCCGCCCGCCTTGGCCATCCGCGCCATCTCGGCCCGCGACCCGTAGCCCATCGAGCCGAGCAGTCGATCGACGCGCGATGTGGGGGTCTTTTTCATGCGCTGACGCCCTTCGGGCTGCGGGAGCGCGGGCTCACTTCACCGCCTCGAACAGCTTGTACCCGCCCTCGTCGGCGACCAGTCGCACCCGGCCGAAGGCGGCGTTCAGCTCGGCCTCATAGGGCAGGTGCCGGTTCGCCACGATCCAGGCGACCCCGCCCTTCTTCAGCAGCTCCGCCGCCTTGCGGATGAAGGCCTGGCCCAGCCGTCGATCCTCGGCCCCGCCGTCGTGGAAGGGCGGATTGCTGACGACGAAGTTCAGTTCGCCCGCCGCAGCCAGCGTTCGCACGTCGGCCCATTCAAAGCTCGCCCGCGAGTCTTCGACATTCTCCCGCGCCGCCTCGATTGCGCGGCGATCCAGGTCGATCAGCCGCAGGCCCGTCACCCCCGCCGACCGCAGGACCACCGTCGCCAGAGCCCCGTAGCCGCAGCCCAGATCGGCGCCCGCCCCATTCAGCGCCGGCAGGTATTCGGCCAGCAGGGCCGAGCCTGCGTCGATCCGGTCCCAGGCGAAGATCCCCGGCTGGGACCAGGCCTCCAGCCCCGGCACGATCCGCGCCGCGCCCTCGGCTATGGCCTCGTCAATCCCGGCCATCGTCTCGGGTCTGATTACGATGCAACGCCGGTGGTGCGCCTTGGCCGTCTCGCCCACCTCGACGCCGAAGCCGGTCAGCTCCTTCTTCAGCCGCGACCCGCCCTTGTCCTTCAAGGCCATGACGTCCAGCCGCCCCCCGACCTTCAGCGCCCTCAGCGCCAGGGCCAGCACATGGCGCCGCTCCAGCACGCCGGGCGGGGCGTAGATCATGATCTCGTCGACCGAGCCTTCGCTCACAGCCTCCAGGGCGGTCGAGCCGGGGATCAGGGGCGAGACTTGGATCGCGGCGCCGGCGCCGGTGCTGGGCGGATCGAAGACGACCGGCGGTCGGCCGTAAAGAAGCGTGCTCATGCCCGCCCCTTAGATGGTGAACGCGAAAATCGCCAGCCGGCGCCTCAGAACCCCGCCTGCAACAGGGCCAGCCCGACGACCCCGACCACGATCCGCCACCAGGCGAAGGGACCGAAGCCGTGCTTGGACACGAAGTCCAGCAGGAAGCGCACCACCACCAGGGCGGTCAGGAAGGCCACCACAAAGCCCACCACAATCAGGCCCACGTCGCTGAAGTCCAGCGTCTTGTGGTTCTTCAGCAGGTCATAGGCCACCGCCGCCCCCATGGTGGGCAGGGCCAGAAAAAAGCTGAACTCGGCCGCCGACCGCTTGTCGGTCTTCAGCAACAGGCCGCCGGCGATGGTGGCGCCGGATCGCGACACGCCGGGAATCATGGCCAGGCATTGGAACAGGCCGATCAGGAAATAGACCCGCATCGGATACTGGCTGGCGTCCAGCCACTGGGGCCGCTTGTCCATCCGGTCCAGGGCCAACAGGATCAGCCCGCCGACGATCAGGGCGATACAGATCACCTGGGGCGTCTCGAACAGCACGTCCTTGATGAAGCCATAGGCCAGAAAGCCGATCACCACCGCAGGTGCAAAGGCGACCAGCAGGCCGATCAGGAACCGCCGCGCCTCCGGATCGAAGGGCCAGCGCGTCGCCAGGGTCCACAGCCGTTTGAAATAGACGCTGACGATGGCCAAGAGCGCCCCCAGCTGGATGACGATCTCGAACGTCTTGCCCGCGCTCTGGAAGCCCATGAAATGGCCCAGCAGCAGCATGTGCCCGGTGGAGGACACCGGAATGAACTCGGTCAGTCCTTCGACCAGGCCGAGAATGATCGCCGCAAGCCAGTCCGACATGAAGTCCCCGTCACAGGCCGGAGGTCAGTGCGCGCCCGGCTCGGGCCCCACATAGCGCAATCGCGCCCGGATAGGCGAGCCGTCCGTCGCCTGATCCACAGCATGGGCCAACAGGCCGACCAGCCGCCCCAGCAGCAGCAGGTCGCCCGCCCCCGTGGGCCCCAGATCCAGCCGTCGCGCGATCAGGGCCAGGGCCAGATGGAAGCCGGCCGGCCGGCCCGCCGCCGCCTCGCCCTCGGCGAGCAGGGCCTGGAGGTCCGCCGGCAGCCCCGTCGCCTCCAGCAGGGGTCGCGTCCGCGGATCGACCCGGCCGAAGGCCGCCGTCTCCTCGAAGCCCGGCACCCCGCCCTTCAGGGCCAGCCAGCGTCGCGCCGCGCCCGACGGATCGCGCCGCGCCTCCCCCACATAGGCCACGACCTCGCCCAGTTCGCCCAGAGGGGCCCCGCTCAGGGTGGTGATCCCGGCCAGGACCGCCCCGGCCAGGGGCGCGCCGCCGAAGGCCGCCGCCCGCGTCGCCAGCACCGCCTCGTCCAGACCGCAGTCGGCCCCCAGCACCAGGGCGCGGCGGATCAGATGGCTGTCGCGTTCGAACGCCTTGAAGCCGCGCGCCAGACGCTGGTGCAGATACAGGCGCGGGCCGGGGCCGGAGACGCTGTCCACCACCTCGTTCAGCAGCGAGGCCGCCTCCTGTTTCAGTCCCGCCGGGTCGTGACTGCGCAGGGAGCGGTCCTCGATCGCGCGACGGCCCAGCACGGCCAGAACCCGCCTCTGTGTCGAACCGCCGACGATCGGATCGATACGCGGCTTCAGTCCGACGAAGGGGTCCCCGTCCCGCACGTCCCACAGCAGGCGGGCCGCCGCCTCGACGGTCGCCGTCTCAGCCAGCTGCACCGCGTCCAGACCGCGATAGAACAGCCGGCCTTCGGCGATCAGGCCTACGGAGGATTGAATGTCGGCCTCGCCGCGCGCCGCCGCCCCCACGACCGGCGCCCGCACCTCGGTCTCGCCTTCGGCCCCGTCGCCGCACAGCCGGGCCACGTCGGCGGCGGCGTACAGGCTTCTGCGGGGGTCGGCGGGGTCGGGACGGGCGGCGATCCGGCCCCGACTGACATAGGCGTACAGGGTCTGGGCCTTGACCCCCAGGCGGGTCAGGGCCTCATGTCTCGCGATCCAGCGTTCGTCAGCGTCCATGCCGCCCCCACGACTACGACCGATGCCCCGTATGAACGGAAACCGACATAGCGCCGTTTCGTCTCCTTAATCCTAATGACGCGCCCGATCCAGTTGGACCAGTCCAAATGAGCGCCCCGGTTGGCTTTCCGCCACGATTGCGCGACAAGACCAGCCGATGACGACGCCGCCCGCCCCCGCCCGACCGCCCGCCCCGACCCCTTCGGAGGATCCGCATCTGGCCACGCGCCGCATCACGCGGCTGTCGGTCGGCGCGGCCCTGACCCTGATCGCGCTGAAGGCCTTCGCCCTGGGCGCCTCCGGCTCGGTCTCCATCCTGGCCAGTCTGACGGATTCGGTTCTGGACCTGGCGGCCTCCCTGGCCACCTTCTTCGCCGTGCGCTGGGCCGCCGCGCCCCCGGACGAGGATCATCGCTACGGCCACGGCAAGGGCGAGGCCCTGGCGGCCCTGGTCCAGGCGGGTCTGGTCTTCGCCTCGGCCCTGTTCATCGGCTGGGAGGGGCTGCAGCGCATCTTCGACCCGCGTCCCGTCACCGCCGGAAGCTGGGCCGTGGGGGTGGTCATCGCCTCCATCGCCGTCACGGGCTGGCTGGTCTGGATGCAGACCCGCGCCCTGAAGACCAGCGGCTCCCTGGCGGTCGCGGGCGACCGCGCCCATTACGCCGCCGATCTGGCCTCCAATCTGGTGGTGCTGGTCGGGGTGATCTCGGGCGCCTTCCTCGGGGCGCCGGGCCTGGACGCCGCCGCCGGACTGGTGGTCGCCGTCTGGCTGTTCTGGGGCGCGATCGGCATGTTGAGGGCCGCCGCCGACCATCTGCTGGACCGCGCCGTCCCGGAAAGCGACCGCGCCGCCATCGCCCAGGCCGTCCTGGCCGACCCCCGCATCCAGGGCGTCCACCAGCTGCGCACCCGGATGGCCGGTTCGGTCATGATGATCCAGATGCATGTCGATCTGGACCCTGACCTGCGTCTGGAGGCGGCCCACGCCATCGTCGTCGAGGCCGAACGCCGCGTGCTGAGCCATTATCCCACGGCGGACATCCTGATCCACGCCGACCCGCGCGGGCGCGCCGTCGCTGCCGCCCCGTCCGAACCGGCGCCCGCCGCCGAGGTCCAGGCCCCTGCTGCGGACACGCCGCCGGCCCCGCCCAAAGGCCCCTGGTCCTGACCGCCCCGCCGTCGATGCGGTAAACGGACATTAACGGGTGCGGGCGCATCTAGGGCCTATGTCCGGCTCCTGCGTCCTGTTCCACTTCCCCTTCCAGCCCGCCTCGCGCGCGGCGCGCCTGGGCCTGGGCGAGGCGCGGATCGAATGGACCGATACGCCGGTTCGTCCGTGGGAAGAGGATTGCCCGGTCAATGATCTGAACCCCTCGGGCCTGCCGCCCGTCGTCCAGACCACCGATCGGGGCCGCCCCCTGACCCTGTGCGAACTGCCCGCCGTCCTGGGCTGGATCGAGGACCAGCAGAAGGCGCCCCTGCTCCTGCCCGCCGACCCCGCCGAACGGGCCGAGGCGCGCCGCCTGACCGGCTGGTTCGAGCGCCGCTTCACCGACGAAGTCGACGCCGTCCTTCTGCACGAGCGGATGGAGAAACCCCTGCTCAAACTGGGCCCGCCCGAGGCCCGCGCTTTGCGCCACGGCCGCGACGCCCTGAAATCCCACCTCGCCATGCTGGAAGACCTGGTCGCCGCCCGCGACTGGCTGGCCGGCCGCCGGCTGTCCCAGGCCGACCTGATCGCCGCCGCCCACCTGTCCGTCTTGGACTATTTCGGCGAGGTCCAGTGGACCCACTGGCCCGCGCTGAAGCTCTGGTACTCCAAGGTCAAATCCCGCCCCTGCTTCCGCCCCCTGCTGGCCGACCGCTTCGTCGGCGTGCCGCCGTCGGGGTGGTATGCCGATCTGGACTTCTAAAGCGCCTCGGCCCCCAATCGCGCGATCCACAGCTTCGCTCGACTGACCAGCTCATCCTTGCGGCGCAGGTCCGAGACGTCCTCCGGCAGACGGTCCAGCTGTTCGAAGCGGAAATCCTCGGGTGCGTGCGCCTTCCAGGCCGCCTGGAGCGACCGATAGGGGCTGCCGCCGTGACGCAGCGCGAACCACAGGCCGTTCTGTTCGGTGTCGATGTGGCGGCTCTTGCCGACCCAGACCTGGCCCGTCGCGCTGCAGATCACAGCATAGACCCCGGCGATGGTCGGCCGCTCCTTATATTCCGCGATCAGGGCCTTGCGATCTGTCTGGGTCATGGCGCTCTCTTATTTATCCGGGTATAAATATGACGACTAATTTTATCCGGGTAAATACATGGGCGACGAAAATCGCAATCTGGTTCTGTTCGACGGCCCCCGCCGCATCGCCAGAGGCTCGGACGCCGCTGTAGCGGCCGCCTTGCGCAAGGCCCTGGAGGCGGCGCCTCAAGCCGCGCTGCGCGTGTTCGATCTGGCGACCGGTCGGCCGGTCGACCTGGACCTCCGCGAGACAGAAGCCGCTCCGGCCGCCAGGCGCGGCCGTCCGCGCCTGGGCGTCGCCGCGCGCGAGGTCACGCTCCTGCCCCGCCACTGGGACTGGCTGGCCAGCCAGCCGGGGGGCGCCTCGGCCGCCCTGCGGCGTCTGGTGGACCAGGCCCGCAAGACCGGCGCAGACGACGACGCGCGGCGCCGCCGCACCGAGGCCGCCTATGGCTTCATGGTCGAGATGGCCGGCGACGCCCCCGATTTCGAAGAGGCCAGTCGCGCCCTGTTCGCCGGCGACCGCGACCGGCTCGCCGCCCTGATCGCCCCGTGGTCGCCCGACATCCAGGCCCAAATCCTTGAGCTGTTCGACGGCGCCGCATCGACCGAATGACCGCCCCAGGATCCTCTCCCGCTTGCGGGAGAGGCGGCCCGGCGTCCGCGCAGCGGACCAGGGTCGGAGAGGGAAGTGTCGCCAAAGGCTAGACTTCCCCCATCGTCAGGCGTGTCGCTTCGCGCCACGGCCTGACACTTCCCCCGCAAGCGGGGGAAGGTCTTCCTCGCCCGATTTCGTGCTATCCCCCGCCCCGTGTCCGACCGCCTGAAAACCTTCATCCGCCGGCGCGCGGCCGAGCTCGGCTTTGACGTCTGCCGCTTCGCCTCGGCCGCCGACGCCTGGCCGGCGGGCGAGCGGCTGCGCGAGTTTGTCGATCAGGGCCGACACGGCGACATGGCGTGGATGGAAACGACGCTGGACCGCCGCGCACACCCCACCGCCATGTGGGACGAGGCGAAGACGGCCATCGTGCTCGGCATGAACTACGGCCCCGACGACAATCCGCTGGACCAGTTGGCCGACCGGTCGGCCGCCTATATCTCGGTTTATGCGCGCGGCGACGACTATCATGAGGTCATCAAGGGCCGGCTGAAACAGCTGGCGGGCCAGATCGCCGCCCGCAACGGCGCCGACATCAAGGTCTTCGTCGACACCGCCCCCCTGATGGAAAAGCCCCTGGCCCAGCGCGCCGGACTGGGCTGGCAGGGCAAACACACCAATCTGCTCAGCCGCACCCACGGCAACTGGCTGTTTCTGGGCACGATCCTGACCGCCGCCGAGATCGAGCCGGACGCGGCCGAGACCGAACACTGCGGCCGCTGCACCGCCTGTCTCGACGCCTGCCCCACCAAGGCCTTCCCCGCCCCGTTCCAGCTCGACGCCCGACGCTGCCTCTCCTACCTGACCATCGAATTCGGCGGTCCCTGGCCGGTCGAGTTCCGCACCCTGACCGGATCGCGCATCTATGGCTGCGACGACTGTTTAGCCGTCTGTCCGTGGAACAAGTTCGCGCAAGAGGCCCGCGAGATCCGGCTTCAGCCCCGCCCGGCCCTTGAAAGCCCACGCCTGGACGACCTGCTGGGGCTGGACGACCCCGCCTTTCGCGCCCTCTTCGCCAAGAGCCCGGTCAAGCGGATCGGCCGGGATCGGTTTCTCAGGAACGTGCTCTACGCCGTGGGAAACTCGGGTGACGCGACGCTGATCGCCCCGACGAAAGCCTTGCTGGCCGACCCCTCGCCCCTGGTGCGCGGCGCCGCCGTCTGGGCCCTGTCGCAGCTGACGCCGCCCGCCGAATTTGCGGCCTTGGCCCAGGCGACGACCGAAACCGATCCCCAGGTTCTGGAGGAATGGCGGCGGTCCGAAACGGCTTGGTCCTCATGACCCACGCGATGGACGGACGCGATTTCAAAAGCTTGCTCGAAATCAGCGCTCTTCAACCCACCGCGCGCGCCGAGACGGTTATACTGCCGTCCTGATCTTTGACATTCACCGCAACGCTGCGAGCCGATCGCAAAAATCTGCACGAAAGTGCACTCAAAAAATTCGCAGTGCACTTTTCGTCTCCTCCCCACGACGTGGGGAGAAGACGGATCGTGCGGGCCTCACCCCATCGCGGTCCCGACGCCCGATCCGCCGCCCGGCGCCTTGGCCACGTCCAGCAGCTTCAGCCGGAAGATCAGGACCGAATTGGCCGGGATCTTGGGGCTGGCGCGTTCGCCATAGCCCAGCTCGGGCGGCACATAGAGGATCCATTCGTCGCCGACGTGCATCTTCTGCAAGGCCTCGGTCCAGCCCTTGACCACCTCCTCGGGGGTGAAGATGGCCGGCGCCCCGCGCGCGAAGGAGCTGTCGAAGACGGTGTCGTCGATCAGCTTGCCCTCGTAATCGACCTTGACCAGGTCGTTGCGGTCCGGACTGACGCCGCCGGCCGGGCCCGACTGGACGACCTTGTACTGAAGCCCGCTGGGCAGGGTGACGACGCCCTCTTCCTTGGCGTTCTTCTCCAGAAAGGCGACGGCCTCGGCCTTGCCCGCGTTCGGATCGACCGGCTCGGATCGGCCGCAGCCCGCCAGCAACACGGCCGCCAGCAGCGCCGCCCTACCCCATCCGAAGTTCATAGCCGCGTTCCTTCAAGGCCTCGCCGATCTCGTCGGCGTGGGTGCTATCGCGCGTTTCGACCATGATGTCGAACTCGGCGCCCTTGGCCGGCACGTCCAGGGCCAGGCGGTTGTGGACCACGTCGATGATGTTTCCGCCCAAGCCGCCGATCACCGCCGCCATGGCCGACAACATGCCCGGCCGGTCGTCGCCCAGGATGCGATAGACGATCAACCTCCGCTCACGGACCATCTCGCGGTTCAGCACCACCGCCAGCATCCGCGGATCGATATTGCCGCCGCACAGCTCCAGCCCGACCTTCATCCCCTTGAACCGATCAGGATAGGCCAGAAGCGCCGCCAGACCGCCGGCGCCCGCCCCCTCCGACACCGTCTTCTCATAGGTGACGTAATAGGAGACGGCCCGTTCGAAGTCCGCCTCCTCGCAGACGAAGACCTCGTCGACCAGCGGATTGGCCAGGGCGAAGGGGATGTCGCCGACCGCCTTGATGGCGATGCCCTCGGCTATGGTCTGGCCGGTGCAGACCGGGGGCTTTCCGGCCCGTTTGGCGGTGAAGGAGGGATAGCGCGCCGCCTCGACCCCGAAGACCTTGATGTCCGGCTTCATCGCCTTGGCGGCGATGGCGCAGCCGGCGATCAGGCCGCCCCCGCCGATCGGAATGACCAGGGCCTCCAGATCCGGCGCATCCTCCAGGAACTCGATGGCGCAGACCCCCTGGCCCGCCACGATCCCCTCGTCGTCGAAGGCCGAGACGAAGACGTATCCCTTCTCCGCCTCCAGCCGCTTGGCCGCCTCGGTCGATCCGGTGAAGTCCAGCCCCTCGATCACCACTGTGGCCCCGTGGGAGCGGGTGCCGTTGATCTTGGCGAAGGGCGTGCCCTCCGGCATCACAATGGTGACCGGCACCCCCAGCCGTCCGCCGTGATAGGCCAGGGCCTGGGCGTGGTTGCCGGCGCTGGCCGCGACCACGCCGCGCTTGCGCTCCTCGGGGGTCAGCATCAGCAGCCGGTTCAGCGCGCCGCGCTCCTTGAAGCTGCCGGTGAAGTGCAGATTGTCGAACTTGACCCAGACCTCGGCCCCCGTCAGCTGCGACAGCTTGCGGGAATAGCGGGCGGGGGTGCGGTCCACCTGACCGGCGATCCGGCCCTGGGCCGCCTCGATATCGGCGAAGGTGACGGTCATATAGGCGGGCTCCAGTACTGCCTGCCGGGCGCTGCGCCCGAGCATTTCCGCCGCCTCTTTCGCGCTTTGTCGGTTCCGGGTCCAGAGGGTGCAACCTTGACCGTGGCGAGGGCGTTGTGGGTCGTGCGATAATGGACCGTCGCATCCCGGCCCTTCCCCTGGGGCCGGATACTCGGAAGGAAGCCCCCATGTCGATCCGCCCCCTCGCCCTGGCCGCCGTCGCGGCCGCCGCCCTTTCGGCCTGCGCCCCCACGACCTTCCCCGCCGGCGCCCCGACCGGCGGCCCCGCCGCCTTCAACGCGGCCGACTTCGCCTGGTCCCAGCGCACCGGCCAGGCCGCCATAGAGGGCCGCGTCGCCTACGCCCAAGACGGAAAGTCCTACGCCTGCGTCGCCTCGGCCGGCCTGACGCCCGAGACCCCCTATACCCGCGCCCGTTTCCGCACCCTCTACGGCTCCACCGACCGGGCCGCCGTCCCCGCCGCCGTGGTGCGGGCCCGCACCGTGCCCGACGCCAGCGCCGACTACACCGGCTTTGTCCGATCCGAGCCCTGCCGCGACGGCCGGTTCCGTTTCAGCGACCTGCCCGACGGCGGCTGGTTCCTGATCGTGCCGGTGCGGACGGGCGACGAGCCGCCCCTGGTCCTGATGCGGCGCGTTGACACGCGCGGCGGCCGCGTCGTCAACGTCACCCTGTAAGCTGATCCGTAGCGTCCCCACGATCCTCCGCCCGGCGAACCGCCGGGCCCCGTTCAGGGAGACTGACATGAGACCCGCCCCGATCCTCGCCGTCCTCCTCCTGTCGTCGGCCGGCCTTTCGGTCGCCGCCCCGACCCAGGCCCAGGCTCAGACCTATTCCAGCTACGGCTCCTACCGGACCTATGAGTACGGCTATGGTCATGAGGACCGGGCTTGGCGCCGCGACGCCCACCGCCGCTACGACTTCAACGGCCAGGCGGATCGGCCGGGCGACTATCGCTGCGACCGCTATTGGGACGCCGGCCGCAGCGACTGCGGCGCCGCCTGGCGCGACCAGCGGCCGGTCCGCGATCGGGCCTGGAGCGATCGCCGCTGGGCGCCGGATTACGGCCATGGCCGCCCCGGCGTCTATCCCGGCGCCTACGGTCGCCCTGACCTGATCTATCCCGGCGGCGGCGTCGGCTACGGCCAGGACTATGGACGGGGTTACGGCTACGGCGCGGCGCGCGATCCCTATCGCGTCGCCTGGTGCCGCGCCTCCTATCGCTCCTATGACCCGGTCGGCGGCTACTACCGCACCTACGACGGGCGACTGGTCTTCTGCGACTGAGCCGCAGAACCGTCTTCGTACGGATGAAGCTCACGAAGTTGCGATTCCGGTAACGGGGATCGCCATCTTCTGGCCGCGACCGGCCCCGACTTATCCCCCCCTGTCGCCGAAGATCAGGGGAGGGTCTTGATGTCCCAGCGTAATATCATCGGGTCCGAAGCCTTCACCCGGGGTCCGATGATCCTGGTTCGCCAGTATCGGGCGGGCGGCGCGCGCCGTCGCCGCGCCCGAACGGCGGCCGCCTTCATCGCCGGGGCGACCGCCATGCTGCTGGCCGGCCTGGTCGGAGCGGCCGTGGTCTACGGCCCCGGCCTGGCAGGCTGATCGAGAGGCGCGGCTCAGGCCAGCCAGACCATCATCCGCGTGTCCGCCTCGGCGCCCCGCGCGCGGCTCCAGGCGCGGCGGGTCTCTCCCGTATAGAGAAAGCCCGCCTTCTCCAGCACCCGGCCCGACGCCGGATTGTCGGCGAAATGGCCGGCGACCAGAGCGCGCCGCTTCCACCGCCGTCCGGCCCAGACAAGGGCGCCGTCCAGCGCCTCGGTCGCAAACCCGCGCCCCCAATAGTCTCTGCCGATCCAATAGCCGGTCTCGGGCACCCGGTCCTCGCCTTCGAACAGGCCGATCACCCCGATCGGCCCTTCCGCCTCATGCTCGATGACGAAGGTGTTGGCCCGCGCCGGGTCCTGGGAGGCGACCTGAATGACGAAGTCTTCCGCATCCTCGATGCGGAACGGGTGCGGCATGCGCTTGGTCATGCGCGCAATGTCCAGATCATTGGCCAGGGCCGCGATGCGCGGCGCATCCTGCGGCGCGGGCGCGCGCAGGATCAGGCGCCGGGTCTCCACGACGGGAGAGGTTTCGATGACGCACATGGCGTTCGCCTCCGTTCGGACCGCCTCCTTGGAGGGCTCGGGCGGTCTTCGAGGCGGGGAAACGCAAACGGGGAGCCTGGTGATCCAGACTCCCCGCGGAATAGTTCCCTGGTCCGGATCGGCTGCTTCGGTGAGCAACGCGATCCGGTATGTTCCAGACTGCGTTACTCGGCGGCGAGCGCCTGGGCGGCGTCGTCATTCGCCGCAAGGATCGACACGTAACAACGGCCGCCGCGTTTGGTGGTGAACTTCACCGCGCCGTTCGTCAGGGCGAACAGGGTGTGGTCGCGGCCCATGCCGATGTTCTCACCCGGGTGGAAGGTGGTGCCGCGCTGACGCACGATGATGTTGCCGGCCAGCACGCGCTCGCCGCCGAACTTCTTCACGCCGAGGCGCTTCGACTCAGAGTCGCGACCGTTGCGCGACGAACCGCCGGATTTCTTGTGAGCCATCTTGCCGCTCCGTCTTTCCTGAGTGTCCTATCGGCCTGTCGGCCTACTTGAGGACGTCTCTCTTAATTGGTCTGGCGCCGGGGCGCCGGTGAATGTCTTAGGCTTCGTCGCCGGCGGCTTCAGCCTTGGGCGCGGCCTTCTTCTTGGCCGGAGCCTTCTTGCCGGAGTCTTGGGCGGGAGCCGAGCTCTCGACCACGGCCGCCTTGACGTCGGCGCCGTCGGCTTCGGTCACAACCGTTTCGGTCGATCCCAGCGACGAGGTCGCGCCGCGGGTCGCGAGACCGCGGGCCCGCAGATTGATCTCGGCCTTGGTGATCAGCTCCACCTTGCCGTCCCACTTGGCGGACTGGCCGGCGCCTTCGATGCCGGTGATGCGCAGGACCGATTCCATCTGACGATGGCCGTTGGTGCGGCGATAGCCCTGGCGACGGATCTTCTTGAAGATCTTGACCTTCTCACCCTTGCGGGTCTCGATCAGGGTGGCGCCGACGAAGGCGCCGTCGACCAGGGGCGCGCCCACGGTCACGCCGTTGTCGCCGCCCAGCATCAGGACGCTGTCGAACTTCAGCTCAGCGCCGGCGTCGCCGTCGAGCTTTTCGACGACGATGGTGTCGCCCGGTTGAACCCGGTACTGCTTGCCGCCGGTCTTGATCACCGCGTACATGTTGAAGCCTCAGCGCAAACGCAAAAAAGAATACGCCCTCCGGGAGGACCCCCGGGGGCGAAGAGCGGCGACATATACGGAAGGGCGTCTCAGAGTCAACGCCGAACCGGCCGCTTTTATCGTCAGTCCAGCGCGCAGATGTCCGGCAGGCCGCGCAGGCCGCCGGCGTTGTCCAGGCCGTAGCCGACCAGAAACCGGTTCGGCGCCTCCCAGCCGACGAAGTCCGGCTCGGGCGCGCGGGGGGCGGGCCAGGGCTTGCGGGCGAAGACGCAGGTCAGGACTTCGGACGCCCCGCCTTCGCGCGCGATCCGCGCCGCCTCGGCCAAGGACAGGCCGGTGTCGAAGACGTCGTCCAGGATCAGCACCTTGCGCCCAGCGATCGGCCGCTGGAACGGCGCATAGACGTCGATCGCGCCCCGGCTGGTCTTCTCGTCCCCATAGGAGGCGAGCCAAAGCGCGTCGAAACGAAGGTTGCGGCCGATGCGGGACAGGGCGCGAGTCAGGTCGGCGGCGAACCACAGCCCCCCGGTCAGAAGCACGGCCGCCACCGTCTCGTCGTCGGTGACGGGGGCGATGCGGGCGGCGAGGTCCGCCACGATACGGGCGATGTCGGCCTCGGCCAGGAGAACGGTCGGCGTGGGGGAGGGATCAGCCATGAGAGGCGGATACCGCCTCCCCATGAGCCCTGTCCACCGTCGCGAGGGGTCGAGCCTCGATCGGAGCAGGCTGACGCTCGCCCATCCCCGGTGCCACCGCCGAGCGCAGGCCGTTGGAGGCCGGCGCCAGTTCCGCATGGGCGTCGGCGGGCGCGTGGCCCTCGGAGGCGGCGGCCGGGGAATGATCGGCGGGAGCGTGGGCGGCGGCGGGCGGCGCATGGGCCTCGCCGTGGGCCTCGGCCCCATGGCCTTCGTCTCCATGGCTTTCGGGCGATCCGTGGGAAGCCGCTGCGTGGCCGTTCGGCGCTCCGTGCGCCTTGGCCGGCGGGGCGTGCGGCGTCTCGGCGGTGACGAAGTTGACGCCGATGTCGGCGGCGTGTCCGCCGGGGTCGGGGATCAGGACGGCGAAGCCCTGCACCTTGCCGGGCAGGACCGGAGCGGCGTCGATGGTCACCAGTTTGAAGCCGATCTCGGCGCCGTGTTCGTCCAGCAGGGCCACCCGCACCGGCGGGGCCACGATCTCGGTGTCACGGACGTTGCGCAGGGCCCCGGAGACCAGGACCATGCCGGGCCGCGAAGGAACCTCCTTGGCGCTCATGGCCTCGAAGTCGAGGCCGACGGGGTTCACCGGGGCGCCGACTGCGGCATAGGCGGCCGCAGCGCGGGGAAAGGCGTCGACCACCTCGATCCGGAACAGGAAGGCTGAAACGATCAGGCCCACGAAGACGCTGGCCAGACCGGCCCAGACCACGCCGTGGGTTGCGGCCCGACGCAGGCGTCGCTGATGTTCGGCGCGGGCGCGGAAGGCCTTGGGCAGTTCCGGCGCCGGGGTTTCGGCCAGGCTGGCGGGCTCAGAGACGGCTTCCGGCTCGGGCGTAGAGATGACGCGCGGTTCGGGCGCGACGCTCAGCTCCAGCGGTTCATCGGGGCTCGCCCGCCACACCTCGCCGCAGGATTTGCAGCGGACCTTGCGGCCGTTCGCCCCCAAGGCGTCGTCGGGAATGAAATAGCTGGTGGCGCAGGCGGGGCAGGTCAGTATCATGTGGCTGACTGCGAGGCTGTCGCCCCCTCCCGTAAGGCGCGGTCCACGCCCTGTCCCTGAAAACAAACCCTATGCCGTCCCCGCCCCCCAGCGCCGCCGATTCCGCCTCCGTCGCCGAGACCGCCCGCCTGTCGGGCGTGGGTTTCGGCTATGCGGACGCGCCCGACGTGCTGCGAGACGTTAACCTCATTCTGACGCGAGGCTCTTTCCACTTCCTTACCGGACCGTCCGGCGCCGGAAAGTCGTCGCTGCTGCGGCTTCTGACCCTGGCCGACCGGCCGACCAAGGGAAGCCTCCGCCTGTTCGGGACCGACGTTTCACACATCGACCGGCGCGACATCCCCGCTTTTCGGCGCCGCATGGGGGTGGTGTTTCAGGATTTCCGCCTGCTGGACCATCTGTCCGCCTTCGACAATGCGGCCCTGCCGCTGCGGCTGGCGGGCGGGCGCGAGGCCGACTACGCCGCCGATGTCGAAGAGATGCTGAAATGGGTCGGGCTGGGCCGCCGGATGGACGCCCGTCCGCCCGCCCTGTCCGGCGGCGAGAAACAGAGGCTGGCCATCGCCCGCGCCGTCATCACCCGTCCCGGCCTGATCGTGGCGGACGAACCGACCGGCAGCGTGGACGCCGTCATGGCCGACAAGCTGCTGCGCCTGTTTCAGTCGCTGAACCGCCTGGGGGCTACCGTCCTGATCGCCAGCCATGACCAGGCCCTGGCCGAACGGTCGGGGGCCAGGGTGCTGAAGCTGGACCAGGGCCGGTTGAGCGAAGCCGGCAGGATGGTCGCATGACGCCGTCGATCCTGGCCCGGAGCCTTCCCCGACGTCGACCCGGCCTGCTGCCCCCCGCCGCTGCGGGCGAGCCCTGGCTGATGACGGTCATCGCCGTCCTGTGTTTTCTGGCCTGTCTGGCCGCCGTCGCCGCCTCGGCCGCCGATCGGGCCGCCCACGGCTGGGCGCGTCAACTGGGGGCGGAGGCGACCGTCCAGGTGCGGCCCCGCGTCGGCGAAAGCGGCGACACCGCCGCCGCCCGCGCCGCCGAAACCCTGGCGGGCGTCAACGGCGTCGAAGAGGCCGCCGCCCTTGACCGCAAGGCGGCCGAGGATCTGCTGCGGCCCTGGCTGGGCGACGCCGTCCTGCCCGACCTGCCCCTGCCGCATCTGGTGACGGTCCGGCTGGACCCCGACGCCCCGGCCAGCGCCGTGACCCTGAGCCGCGCCCTGGCCGAGGCCGGTCTGGACGCCACGGTGGACGACCACAGCCTGTGGCGAGGCGAGGTCGAACGGTCGGCCGCCCTGATCACGGTCCTGGCGGGCGCGGCCTTCCTGGCGATCGCCTTCGCCGCCGCCGCCGCCATCGCCTACGCCACCCGCGCCGGCCTGGCCGCCGGCCGAGGCGTGATCGAGACCCTGAGCCTGAACGGGGCGACCGACGGGCGCATCGCCTGGCTGTTCCAGCGGCGGTTCGCCCTGATCGCGGCCGGCGCCGGCGCCGTCGGCGCCGTGCTGGCGGCCCTGCTTCTGGCCTTTGTGCGGTTCCTGGGCGGATCGGGCGGCCTGACCCAGGCCCTGCCCGTGACCTGGGGGGATCTGCTGTTGCTCTCGCCATGTCCGCTGCTGGCGGCTACGGTGGCGCTTGTCGCGGCCAGATTCGCCGCCATGCAGGTGCTGGGCTCAGGCAGGGGGAAGGCATGAGACTGCTCGTCGTCATCGGCATCGTCGCCCTGATCTGGCTGGTCGGCCTGTTCGCCTTCGCCCATCGGGTGCGCGAACTGACCCCCGCCGACGAACCCGCCCCCGCCGACGCCATCGTGGCCCTGACCGGCCCCTCGTCCGAACGGGTCAACGCCGCCATCCGCCTGTTGGAGCAGGGCAAGGGCGAACGGGTGCTGATTTCGGGCGTGAACCGCGAGGTCCGCCGTCGCGAACTGCGTGAACTGACCCCTGGCTCGAGCCGACTGTTCAACTGCTGCGTCGATCTGGGCTTCGAGGCCGAGGACACGGTGGGCAACGCCCAGGAGATCGCCGCCTGGGCGCGGGCCAAGGGCTATGACCATCTGATCGTCGTCACCTCCGACTATCACATGCCCCGCTCCCTGGTGGAGATCCGCGGCCAGGCGCCGGGCGTGGAACTGACCCCCTACGCCGTCTCCACGCCGTCGCTGGACAATCGGCACTGGTGGCGGGCCACGGTCACGGCCCGACGGATGACCCTGGAATATATGAAATACCTCGCCGCCCTGGGGCGCGAGGCCGTGCGACGGCTCAGCCGAGACGCCCCAAACCCAGCCCCAGCCCCAGCCCCAGCCTCAGCCTCAGAGCCCGAAGCTTCCGCCCCGACCGAAAAGGCCCCCGCCTAAGTGAACACCCTGCGTTCCCTGCTCTTCACCGCCTGGCTCTATCTGTCGATGCCGATCATCGCCATCGGCCTGTCGCCCATCCTCCTGGCGCCGCACCGCTACGTCCAGGGCGTCTGCAAGCTGTGGGCGCGGATCGCCCTGTTCGGGCTGCGCTGGATCGCCGGCGTCAAGGTGGAGGTGCGCGGGCTGGAGAACGCCCCGTCCGGCGCCGCCCTGATCGCCTCCAAACACCAGGGGATGCTGGACATCGTCGCCCTGCTGGCGGTCCTGCCCGACGCCTGTTTCGTCATGAAGAAGGAGCTGATGCCCCTGCCCTTCTTCGGCTGGTTCGCCTGGCGCGCCAAGATGATCGCGGTGGATCGCGCCGGTCACGCCAAGGCGCTCAAGGACATGACCCGTCAGGCCAAAGACCGCCTGGCCGAAGGCCGTCAGATCGTCATCTTCCCCGAAGGCACGCGCAACGCACCCGGCGTCCCCGGCGATTACAAGCCCGGCGTCGCGGCCATCTATCGCGATCTGGAGGGGCCCTGCTGGCCGGTCGCCACCAACTCGGGCGTCCACTGGCCCGCCCACGGCTTCCGCCGCTATCCGGGGACGGTGGTGTTCGAGTTCCTGGAGCCCATCCCCGCCGGACTGAAACGCGGACAGATGATGGCGTTGCTGGAAAGTCGCATCGAGACGGCTTCCGCCGCCCTGTTGGAGCCAAAGGCCGCGCTCGAACGTATGGGGTGACCGATCCCGTATGAGGAAGCTCCCCCATGTCCCTGCGCCGCCTGGTCCTGACCGCCGCTGCCTTCACCGCCGCCGCCCTGACTGCGGGCGCCGCCCTGGCCCAGTCCCAGCCCTATGAGCAGATCCGCCCCGCAGCCGACGGCTGGACCGTCGATCTGGGCGTCGGCGCCCTCTACAGCAAGGACAGCGGCGGCGACACGGGCTCTGAGACGCGGGTCGTGCCCTGGGTCTCGGCCAACTATCGCGACGTCGTCTATCTGAACGCCATCGACGGCCTGGGCTGGAATGCGATCAAGACCGACAGCTTCCGCGCCGGGCTGCAATTGCGCCCTCGCTTTTCGCCGGAAGACATCGAGGGCCTGGACCTGGATCGGCCGGACTTCGGCGCCGACGTGGCCGCCTACGCCTTCCAGCGCCTTCCCGGAAACATCGTGGTGGGCGGCCGTGTCAGCCGCGACGTGTCGGACGTCAGCGAGGGTACGGAATACTACGCCTCGGTCGGCCATCAGCGGGTGACGCCCATCGGCCTGATGAACGTCTCGGTCTATGCGCGCGGCGGCGACGCCAAACTGGCCGACGCCTATTACGGCGTCAGCGCCGAAGAGGCCGCCCGGAACGGCATCGCCCCCTATTCGCCGGGCAGCGGTCTGCAAGGCGCCGGCGCCAGCCTTTTCCTGCTGGTCCCGCTGAACGACAAATGGGGCGCCGGCGCCCTGGTCAACTATGAACGCCGCCTGGGCGACGTGGCCGACAGCCCCCTGTCCCAGGAAGACGACACGATCCGCACGGGCGTCTTCTTCGCCCGTCGCTTCGGCGGCTGATCCGCGTCAGCCTCCCGAGTTGTGATGCTCTCGCCAAGCCCGCCTGGCTTGGCGTACATCCTTTTCGCTCGTGTGAGGGTCTAGGTTGCACCCAAGGAACTGACCGCGCTCCACCTTGCTGTCGGATGTCTGAATAGGCGGCCCCTCAAGCACGAGGCCGCCCAGGGCTTCGCATCGCTGAGCCGGGTCAGTGGGCAGCGGCGGCAAGGGCGTGGCGCAGGCGGACACGCTCAACACGATCCCTCCAACCAACACTCCTGCCGACCGCAAGCCCATGCCTATTGAGCCGCGAACTCGCTCAAGGCGTCGATCACGGCGCGGTTCTGATCTTCCGTGCCGATGGTGATGCGCAGGGCCTGGGGCAGGCCATAGCCGCCGACCGGCCGCACGATGATCCCCTTGGCGTTCAGATAATCATTGGCGGCGGCGGCCCGTTCGGCCCCGTCGAACACGACCAGCACGAAGTTTCCGGCGCTGGGCAGGACCTCGAGGCCGAAGCCGCGCAGGGCCTGGGTCAGGCGCGGCTTCCAGGTCGAGATCAGCTCGCGCGACGCCTGTTGGTGCGCCTCGTCGCCCAGCGCCGCCGTCGCCGCCTCAAGCCCCGGAACCGAGACGTTGAACGGCAGGCGGATGCGGTCGATCGCCTCGGCCACCTTTAGCGGCGCATAGCCGAAGCCGATCCGCAAACCGCCCAGGCCGTGAATCTTGGAGAAGGTGCGGGTGACGACGATGTTGTCGGCGTCGCGGGCCAGGGGGAAGGCCGTCTCCCAGTCCGGCTCGGTCACATATTCGGCATAGGCCTCGTCGATCACCAGAATGACGTGAGCCGGCAGGGCCGCATGCAGGCGGCGGATCTCCTCGCCTGAGTTGTAGCTGCCGGTCGGGTTCGACGGATTGGAGACATAGACGATCTTGGTCCGCTCATCGACCTGGGCCAGAAGCGCGTCCACCTCGGCCTTGTAGTTGGGCTCGGGCGCCAGCTTGACCTGGGCCTCGCAGGCCATGGCGCTGATCCGATAGGCCAGAAAGCCGTACTGGCCGCAGACGATGTTGTCGCCCGCAGTCAGATAGGTCTGGTTCAGCAGGGCGAAGACCTCGTCCGAGCCGTTGCCGAAGATCAGCCGCTCGGGCTCCAGCCCGTGGGTCTGGGCCACGGCCGTCCGCAGCTTGGTCGCCCGCCCGTCGGGATAGATGTGGATGTTGCGAACCGCCGCCTCATAGGCCGCGCGCGCCTTTTCGCCGGCGCCCAGCATGTTCTCGTTGGACGAAAGCTTCATCGGTTCGGCGACGCCGGCGATGGACGACTTGCCCCCGACATAGGGGGCGATGTCGAGGATGCCGGGCTTGGGCTGGGGGCCCTGGGGCGCGTCGGTCATGGAAAACCTTGATCTCAGAAGATGGGGGCGGCGCCGATGACGCCGGTCAGGCGGCCGGGGGCGTTCGTCAGCCGCCCGTCCTCGGCCTGCACATAGCCTGCCAGGGCGAACAGCTTCAAGCCGCCTGCCGCAGCCAAAGGATCGGCGATCAACCCGGCCTCGCCCATGGCTTCCACGATCTTAGTGTCGGACCAGCCGCTGTCGGTGACCCAGAAGGTCCGATCCTCGCCGGTCGGCCCGGACCCCTCGCGCGTCACCAGAAAGGCTTGGGGACGGGCGCGGGCGTCGTCCGGCAGGGCCCCGGCGATCTTCAGCTCCGGCCGGGCCAGCAGCCGACCCCACCAGGGACGATCAGACGACAGGTCGATCAGAGCCCGCGCCCCGTCCTCGGCGGCCTTCAGCGCCTCTTCGGCCGGCAGAGGCCGCCCGCCCAGGCCGTACCGGTCAGCCGCCAGCGCCTGGGCCAGGCCGCCGCTGGTGATCAGGGCCGGCCCGACGGCGGCCTCGATCCGCCCCCATAGGGCCTTCAGCACCTTCGCATCGACAGGCTGCGCCCCAGCCAGAAGCGCGCGCAGACTCAGGGCCGAGGCGTCCAGGCGCGTCCTGGGGCCGGCGGCCAGGCGCGCCCGCACCGCCTCGACCACCGCGCGGTCCAGGGCGTCCAGGGCCGCATCGGCCGGGGGTTCGTTCAGGAACGCCATCAGAACAGCTTGGGCGCAGGGGCCAGGGCGAAGGGCCCCAGCCAGGTCCGGCCGTCGCGGAAGACCAGGGTCAGCGGAACCTCTTCGCCCCCGGCCGCCTGGGCGGCGCCCGCCGCTGCGGCGGCCCCGGCCGCGCCCAGACGTTCGCCGGGCCGGCTGCGGCTTTCCAGCAGGCCCGAAAGCGCCGGCAGCGGCTTTTGGGACTGGACCGTCACCTGGCCGGTCAGCCGCCCGTCGGCGTCGGCCCTCAGAACGTCGCTGCTCAGGGTGGCGCGGCTTTCGCCGGCCTGAAGATCGCCGCGCAGATTGCGGAAGGTCCCGCCGCCCTTGGTCCAGGCGGAAAAGACCCCGGCGGCGTCCGCCCCCTTCAACAGACTGGCCCGGCCGATCGTGGCCTCCAGCTGGGTCGTCAGCTGCCCGTCCTGAGCGAAGCCTTCGACCGGTCCATCGCGTCGCCCCTGGCCGTCGACCAGTCGGAACATGACGTCGATGTCGTCGGTCGCAACGGTCGAGCCTTCCAGATGCGGCCGCGTGTAGAATTCGATCCGCGCCGCCCGGGCGATGGGGAAGGGCTCGCCCTGGGGCAGGGCCGTGAAGATCGGATTGACCAGCTCCAGCGCCAGATTGGGCCAGCGCTGGTCAATGCCGCCGGCGCTCATGCGGATCGCATCGCCGTGGACCGCCACCTTGCCCTTGCCGGCGCGGGTCAGGACCAGCCCCTCCGGCGCCGCGACCACCCATTTGGTCGGCTGATAGGCGTTGGCCTCGGCCTCCAGCTCCGGCGCCGCCAGCGCCAGGCCCGACGGCGCGGCCACGGTGACGTGGGTCAGGCGCACATGGGCGCGGAACGGCCAGCCGACGATCCGCTTGTCGGCGTAGCGGACCTCCCACCCCTGCTGGCGCAGGCTCGCCGCCTGGGCCTCCAGCCCCGCGTCGATCCGACGGGTCAGATAGAACCACCAGCCCGTCCAGGCGGCCAGGCCGATCAGCACCAGGATGGAGGGGCCGTAAAGGCCGGCGCGGCTGTGTCGCGGGGTCGAGGGCTCGGTCATGCAAACTCCGGTTTAAGGCCGCTATACCCCAACCGGCCCCGCCCGCATAAGGCGTCAGGCCGTCAGATCGACCAGCCGCGCGGCCGCCGCCCGCACCGCCTCGTCCGGCGCCAGACCCAGCAGCAGCCCCCTCTGGCCGCCGTTGATCAGGATCTGGTCGAACAGCGCCGCCGTCTCGTCGAACAGGGTCGGAACGGCCTTGCGCTGGCCGAAGGGACTGACCCCGCCGACCTTGTAGCCCGTCAGCCGTTCGGCGTCGGCGGGCTTCATCATCTGGGCCGATTTGGCGCCGAGGGCGGCGGCCAGCTTCTTCATGCTGACCTCGGCGTCGGAGGGAATGACGACACAGGCGGGCGCCCCGTCCGCCAGGGTCATCAGGGTCTTGAACACTTCTTCCGGCGGCCGCTCCAGGGCTTCAGCCGCCTGAAGCCCCACGCGCGGCGCATCGGGATCATAGGAATAGGGAAACAGTTCGAAACCGACGCCCGCCTTGGCGAGGGCGACGGTGGCGGGCGTGGTCTTCGACATCTCAATCGGTCTCGGTCTGGGGCGTCGTCTGAAGAAAGTCACGGGTCAGGGCGACGGCGTCGGCCAGACCCATGCGCTGCACCTCTATCCCAGGCGGCAGGCTGGCGAACAGCCGGGTCGGGGTGGCGGCGTCCAGCATCAGGAAGACCCCCTTGTCGTCGCCGCGCCGGATCAGCCGCCCGAAGGCCTGGGCGATGCGGGCGCGGGCCAGGGCGTCGTCATAGCCCCTGCCCTGCCCGAACTGGCCGCCCAGCCGTTCGCGTCGCGCCTTGTGCAGCAGGTCCGGGCGCGGCCAGGGCGCCCGGTCGAAGGCCAGGACTCGCAGCGACCGGCCCGGCACGTCCACCCCGTCCCGCACCGCGTCCGTGCCCAGCAGGCAGGCGTTCTCCTCGACCCGGAACATGTCGACCAGGGCGCCCACCTCCAGCGGATCGACGTGCTGGGCGTACAGCGGCACTCCGGCTTTCGCGAGGTCCGGCCCCAGCCGCTCATAGACCGCCTTAAGACGTCGGATGGCGGTGAACAGGCCCAGGCCCCCGCCCCCGGCCGCCAGGAACAGCTCACGCATCGCCGCCGCCGTCTGGCGCGGATCATCCTTGACCAGGTCGTTGACCACGATGACCCGGCTGTTGGCGGCATAGTCGAACGGGCTTTCGACCTTCAGGGTGCGCGGCGGCTCGATCAGCCGGGCCGAGCCGGTCCTGAGCCGCGCCAGGTCGAACGGATCGTCCTGCAAGGGGTCCGACAGGGTCGCCGAGGTCACCAGCACCCCGTGCGAGGGTGCGATCACCGCCGCCTCCAGCGGGACGGTGGGATCGATCCAGTGGCGGCGCAGGGCCACGTCGTGGATGCGGCCGAAAGCGGTCTCGGCCGACAGCCAGTCCACGAAGTCGGGATCAGGTTCATCCCCGCCGTCCTCCAGCGCCGCCAGCATCGACCGCCAGCCGGGCAGGGTCATGCGGGCGCGCCGGTCCAGGCCCCGCAAGGCCCCCTCGATCCGCGACCGCTGCGACCCGTCCAGCTCGGCCGCCTCGTCGTCGAGGACGTCCTCCAGATGCCGGGCCAGGGCCAGAAGCGGGGCCTCGACCGCCGCCAGGGCCTGGGCCGCCGCCCGCGCCGTCTCCGCCACGGGATCGGTCACGGGCTTGAGCGCGCACTCCATGCCGAACTCGGCCCCGCCATAAGGGGTTTCGGCCGTGCGGGCGCGCAGCTGATCCAGGGCGGCGGCTAAAAAGGCCTCGATCGGCCCGATCGGATTGACCTCGCCCGAGGCGGGGGCCACCCGGCCGGACACGCCCTCGCCCGGCAGGGCGGCGGCCGCGCGGATCGCGTCCTGAAGCGCCTTCAGCGCCGCCTCATTGTCCCCGACCAGATCGCCCAGCCTCTGTTCCAGACCGCGTCCGCGCCGCCCCCGCCCCTCGGGTCCGCGAATCCAGCGGCGCAGCTCGGCGGCCTCCTGGCCCGACAGACAGGCGGAAAAGGCGCTGTCGGCGGCGTCGAACAGATGGTGGCCCTCGTCGAAGACGATCCGCTTCAGCGCCGCCGTCTCTCCGTCCTGCTGCTGGCCCCGAGCCGAGCGCGCCCCGTCGAAGGCGGCCTGGGTCAGGACCAGGGCGTGGTTGGCGATGACCAGGTCGGCGCGACGGCTGGCGCGTATGGTCTTTTCGACGAAACAGGTGCGGTAGTGGGGACAGGCGGCGTGGACGCACTCGCCCCGCCGGTCGACCAGATTGGCCGCACCCGCCGCATGGGCGGGCGGAACGGCGAACAGGCCCGACAGCCAGCCGGGGAAGTCGCCGCCGGTCATGTCCCCGTCGCGCGTGTGCAGGGCCCACCGTCCGGCCAGGCCCAGGCCGATCAGGTCGCCATTCCCCAACTGGGCCGCCTGGACCATGTCCTGAAGATTGAGGACGCACAGATAGTTCTCACGCCCCTTGCGGATCACCGTCTTTCGGCGGCGCTCCTCCGGATCGGGCCACAGAGCATGGCTTTCCCGGTCGATCTGGCGTTGCAGGGCCCGCGTATAGGTCGAGATCCAGGCCGCCCCCTGGTTCCGCTCGGCCCAGAGTGAGGCCGGCGCAAGATAGCCCAGGGTCTTGCCTGTCCCCGTCCCCGCCTCGGCCAGCAGCACCCGCGGCCGCCCCTCTTCATTCCTCGGCGAAAAGGCGAAGGCGGCCTCGGCGGCGTAGTCGGACTGGGTCGGCCGCGTCTCGTCCAGGCCCGAGGCCTGAAGCAGCTTCTCCAGCCGGATGCGGGCGCTCTCGCTGTCGACGGGCGCCGAGCCCGCCTCGCCGCGCGGCGCCTCGTCCTCCCATTCCGTCAGCCGGCTCCAGACGTCCAGGCCCGAGCCGCGATGCTGGCGCGCCCGCACCCCGCCCGCCTCAAGGGCCTGAACCACCCGCTCGCCCCAGGCCCAGCCCGCCCTTTGCAGAGTCAGGGCCAGAACATAGGCGGCTTCACGTTCGGGATAGGCGGGCGCCGCCAGCTCACGCAGCAGCACGGCCGCCGCTTCACGCAACACCGCCGCCTGCGCCTCGGGCGACTTCGGCTCCGCCAGCCCCAGGACCAGGGCCAGGCCGGTCGGCGAGGGCGCGCAGAACTGAGCGGGCCGCACGAAGGCGTAAAGCTCCAGCACATCCATCAGGTCGCCGGACCGAGGCGGCGGCGTCAGCCCCAGCCGCCGCGCCGTCAGCGACGCATGCGCCACCAGCACCGGCCCGCCGGTGAAGAACCCCTCGGCCGCCCCCCGCCCGATCTTCCGCGCCCCCTGGTCGTCGCACACCGCCCCCGCGCCGGGCGGGGTGGCGAGCGCTGGCGGCAGGTCCAGCCAGGGCTCGGCGCCGCTCAGGCGGGATTCGGCGATGACGGATTCGTCGGACACGGCCGCAGCATAGCGAGCCGACCAGCGAAACGGAACGGGAACATCTGGTTTCGCCGGCCTTCTGCCTCTATATGTCGTCCAAACGAGGAGATCGCCGTGAACAAGCCGATTGATCCCGATGCGTGGCTGGAAGCGCTCGCCGCTCGTGTCGAGGCTGACGGCCCTCAAAAGCTGGAGGTCGAAGGCCACGATCCTTTGGTCGTGATCCCCCTGAATCGGTTCCAGGAAATGCAGAAGCGCAAACCGACCATGCTGGAGATTCTCCGTGGCATGGACTGGTCCGACGTCGATCTTACCCGCGACCCCCGGCCGGCGCGCGAGGCTGATTTTTGAGGTTTCTGCTCGACACCAACGCCATCAGCGAACTGGGCAAGCCTCGCCCCGACCCCGGCTTCATGGCGTGGCACGACCAGCAGGCCGAAACTGCGGACCGGCAAGAGGGAATTTTCCTAAGCGTTCTTCTACTGGGCGAGATGGATCGCGGCATTCTGAACCTGCCTGACAGTCCCAAGCGGGCCGAGCTTTCGAAGCGGCGGGATTTGATCCTGTCGGTTTATCGAAAGCGGATCCTGCCCGTCGATGTCGACGTCGCGCGGCGATGGGGCGCCGTCAGCGACGCACATCGGAGGCAGGGTCTGACGCCCGGCGTGATCGACGAACTGATCGCGGCGACCGCCTTAGTCCATGATCTGACCCTCGTCACGCGCAACACCCGCCATTTCGAACACAGCGGCTGCCGTCTGCTGTCGCCGTGGAGCGGATGACGACGCTTCCGCCCCTGTTCGCCGACTGGTTCGCGTCGCGCGGCTGGTCGCCCCGGCGGCATCAGCTGGAGATGGTCGCGGCGGGCCAGGCGGGGGCGCACGCCCTGCTGGTCGCGCCCACCGGCGGCGGCAAGACCTTGGCGGGGTTTCTTCCCAGTCTGATCGAGCTGGCGGAACGCGGACCCAAGCCGCAGACAGGACCAGGCTCGGGCGTCCACACCCTCTATCTGTCGCCGCTCAAGGCCCTGACCACCGACGTCGAACGCAATCTGATGACGCCGATCCGCGAGATCGGGCTGAACATCCATGTCGAGACGCGGACGGGCGACACCAAACAGTCGAAACGCCAGCGTCAGCGCGACTTCCCGCCCGACATCCTGCTGACCACGCCGGAACAGTTGGCCCTGTTCTGCGCCTGGGAAGGCGCCCGGTCCTATTTCGCCGATCTGAGATGCGTCGTGCTGGACGAGGTCCACGCCATCTGGAGCGGCAAGCGGGGGGACCTGCTGTCGCTGGGCCTGGGGCGATTGCAGAGCTTCGCCCCCGGGATGCGACGGGTGGGTCTGAGCGCGACGATCGAAGACCCGGACCTGATCCGAAGGTGGCTGGCGCCGCGCTTCAATCCTCCCCCATTGGGGGAGGGGGACCGCGAAGCGGTGGAGGGGGCCGACTTAGACGCCGAGTTCGAAGCAAGCCCCCGTCACCAGGCTTCGCCTGGTCCCCTCCCCCCATCGGGGGGAGATTTGGTGCGCCTGGTCAAGGGCGATCCCGGCGCTCCCGCCGTCATCGACGTGCTGATCTCCGAGGGCCATGTGCCCTGGGCGGGGCACACCGGCCGGCACGCCATCCCCGAGGTCTATGCCGCCATCCAGCGCGCCAACCTGGCCCTGATCTTCGTCAACACCCGCTGGCAGTCGGAGTTCGTCTTTCAGCAGCTGTGGGAAATCAATGATGCAAGCCTGCCCATCGGTCTGCACCACGGCTCCCTGGCCGCCGAACAAAGACGCAAGGTCGAGGCGGCCATGGCGCGGGGCGACCTGCGGGCCGTGGTCTGCACCTCGACGCTGGATCTCGGCATCGACTGGGGCGACGTCGATCTGGTCATCCAGATGGCGGCGCCCAAGGGCTCCAGCCGTCTGGTCCAACGGATCGGCCGCGCCAACCACCGGCTGGACGAACCGTCGCGCGCCCTCTTGGTGCCCGCCAGTCGGTTCGAAATGCTGGAATGCCAGGCGGCGCGCGAGGCGGTCGCCGACAACGCCTTCGACTGGGAGCCGATCCATATCGGCACGTTGGATACGCTGGCCCAGCATGTGATGGGCGTGGCCTGCTCCGAGGCCTTCGACATGCAGGCCCTGTACGACGAGATCACCGGCTGCGGCCCCTATCGCGGCCTGAGCTGGGAACAGTTCGAAGAGGTGGTCGATTTCGTCGCCACCGGCGGCTATGCGCTGCGCACCTACGACCGGTTCGCCCGCATCGTCAGGACGCCGGACGGCCGCTGGAAGGTGCGCAACCAACATATCGCCCAGCGCCACCGGATGAACGTCGGCGCCATCGTCTCGGCCGGAACCTTGAACGTGCGCGTCGCCGGCCGTCGCGGCGGGGCCTCGCGTCAGCTGGTCCCCGGCCGCAAGGTGGGCGAGGCCGAGGAATGGTATTTCGAACAGCTGACGCCCGGCGACACCTTTCTGTTCGCCGGTCAGGTCTGGGCGTTCCAGGGCATTGTCGGAACGGACGCCCTGGTCACCCACGCGAACGACAAGGAGCCCAAGATCCCCTCCTGGGGCGGGTCGAAGTTCCCCCTGTCCACCTCTCTGGCCGATCGGGTGCGGACGATGGTTCAGGACCCCGACCACTGGCGCGTCCTGCCGCCGGACGTGCAGGAATGGCTGGCGCTCCAGGCCGAGCGCTCCGCCATCCCCGACGCCGAATCCATGCTGGTGGAGACCTTTCCGCGCGGCAGCCGGCATTTCCTGGTCGCCTATCCGTTCGAGGGCAATCTGGCCCACACCACCCTGTGCATGCTGCTGACCCGGCGGCTGGACCGGCTGGGCGTCGGGCCGCTGGGCTTCGTCGTCACCGACTATTCCCTGGCCGTCTGGTCCATCAAGCCGATGGCCCGGATCGACCTGGACGCCCTGTTCCAGCCGGACATGCTGGGCGACGATCTGGAGGCCTGGCTGGAGGAGAGCTTCATGATGAAGCGGTCCTTCCGCAATTGCGCCCTGATCTCGGGCTTGATCGAGCGCCGCCAGCCGGGCGCCGAAAAGACCGGCCGGCAGGTGACCTTCTCCACCGACCTGATCTATGACGTGCTCCGCCGCCATCAGCCCGACCATCTGCTGCTGAAGACCGCCCGCGCCGACGCCGCCTCGGGCCTGCTGGACGTGGCGCGCCTGGGCCAGATGCTGACGCGGATCGAGGGTCGCATCCGTCATCAGCGGCTGACGCGCCCCTCGCCCTTCTGCGTGCCGGTCCTGGTCCAGATCGGGCGCGAGCGGGTCGGCGGGGACGCCGCCGAAATGATCCTGGACGAAAGCGCCGAACAGCTGATCGCCGAGGTCATGGACGAGGCGCCCGCATGAACGCCGCCCTGCGCCAGACCCTGTCCCCCACGCGCAAGCCCTGCGGGTCCTTGCGGGTCCAGATCGCGGGCGAGACCTGCGTGCTGCGCTGTTCCGGGGCTTTGTGGCTTCCCGCCCATCGCACCCTGGTCGCGGCGGACCTGCACCTGGAGAAGGGCTCGGCCTTCGCCGCACGCGGCCAGATGCTGCCGCCCTACGACAGCCGCGCCACCCTGGACCGGCTGGAAGCCGAGATCGCCGAACTGGACCCGGTCCGGGTCATCCTGCTGGGCGACAGCTTCCATGACCGAAAAGCCGTGCCACGCATGGCGGTGGAAGACCGCCTCCGCCTGGACCGGCTGGCGGCCGGGCGCGACTGGACCTGGCTGGAGGGCAATCACGACCGTGAAGCCCTGACCGCCTCCACGCTCGGTTTGCCCGGCGTGGTCCTGGCGGAGATGCGGCTGGGCGGGCTTCGCCTGACCCACGAGCCCGAGCCCCGCACCGGGACGGACGACCGCCAGGGCGAGGTCGCCGGCCACCTGCATCCCGCCGCCCGCGTGGTCGCCTATGGCCGCGGCGTTCGCCGCCCCTGTTTCATCACCGACGGATCGCGCCTGATCCTGCCGGCCTTCGGCGCCTTCACCGGCGGGCTGGACGTCTGTGATCCGGCCATAGCCGACCTGTTCGGCTCAGAACCGATGGCCGCCGTCCTGGGGCGCGACAAGGTCCATGCCGTGTCATGGAAGACCTGCGCCGAGCCCGCCGCCCCCGACCGCCGGCGTCCGAGTCGGTTCGCCTGACGCCGCGCCTCGACGGGATTCAGGGCTCCAGCTCAATGTCCCAGTAGAGGATATTCGATGCCGCGAACTCTCGTTCTATCCTATTGATAAAGCTGATTTTTCTAAGAACTTAGGAAATCTCAGCGACGATTGGTCACCATATGGTCACCAGAAGAGGGGAAGAGCCAGCAATCTGGATCAATACCCACTTCCTGAAATCCCATAGCAGAAACCCGGTCGGAAATCTCCCGACCAGCGGCCGCTGAGCCGCCGAAAGCCCTAGCCCAACTTAGTGAGCCAGCAGTGGGGTGCGTGCGGGCTATCCTCGCTGTGCGACCAGCAGCCGTTTGCATCAGCAGACGCTGGAGGTGAGAACATCTAATGTCCGCCTCCGATCCGCGATCGGCCCCGAGCTCACCCTTTCGGCGTGCCGAGATCGTTGTTAGTCGGTCAGCGTGCTAGGCTTATGCATCGACCCCGAAGCCTCAATAGCAACTATCACCTCGACACGGAGACCGCCTCCTGGTGAGCGCAAGAACTGCACCTGTCCCCCATGGGCCTTCACTGTGGCGAGGACGATAGAGAGGCCCAGACCGCTCCCTCCGGAAGGTGCATTGGCCGCACGGAAGAAGCGCCTACCCAGCCGATGCAGATCCGAGAAGGCCACGCCCGGGCCGTCGTCCTCGACGATTAAACGCCCGGAAGTCGGGTCGTAACTGATCACGACTGAGGATGCCGCATGCGCCTGCGCGTTGGCGAGGAGATTGGCAGCCGCTGCCTCGAAGCGATCTGGATCCACGTTAAGCAGCGCGTCACCTTCAACGATCGACACCCGATCATCGCCTTCCGCTCCTGCAAACAGCGACCGAAGCGTCACCCAGCGGCGATCTTCGTCGCTAACCGGCATCTCGTCCTCGCGCGCCAAGACGAGAAGACCTGTGACGAGGCGGGCAGTGCGATCGACAGAGGTCTGGATCTGCTCCAGCGCGCGTCTTCGAACGGCCGTATCCGAAGACGACGCCGCAATCTGCGCCTGGACGCGCAGGCCTGCCAGAGGCGTACGCAATTCGTGCGCGGCAGCGGCCGTGAACTCGGCCTCGCGACGTCGCGCTGCGCCAAGGCGTGACATCAAGTCGTTCAGCGCCAGGGCGAAGGGACGGAGTTCGCGGGCGTCCGGCGATACGTCCAACGCCGTCAGATCTTCCGCATCCCGTACCGCAAGGCTGCGGGTCATTTGTCGAATAGGGGTCAGCCCCCGCCCTACCGACCACCAGATCAATACGCCAAGCACCAGCAGACCAAGGACCGCCGGACCGATCAAAGCGGTGACGACATTGCCGACCAGGTGCTCGCGAACGGCCAGATTGTCCCCGACCATGACCCTGAAACCGGCATCACGATCATGCACCGTGTAGACGCGCCAGCGCTCGCCCCGGATCGTGCGTTCTGAAAAACCGTCGCCCCCTTCCGACAACCGCTCCGCAGGCGCGCTTTGGGACCGACCAATCAGATCGCCTTCCAGCGACCAGATCTGGCAGGAGAGCTGACGGTCGTAGACATCGGCGGCCCCGCTTTCCGGAGCCTGCATCGCCGGGCGCACGCTGCCGGCCTGCATCAGGGACGAGACCATGCGGGCCGACTCCATCAGGCGCCGGTCCAGCACCCGTTGCACCTCGGCCCGGGTCTGGATCTCGACCCAGACGACCGCGCCGCCCCAGACGAGGGCGGTCACGAGCGCGAGGGTGGCGAACAGACGCAGGCGGATCGAGCTCATTGCAGGGTGTATCCTACGCCGCGGACGGTGCGGATGAAGCCGGCTCCCAACTTGGCCCGGAGATAGTGGATGTGCACTTCCACCGCGTTAGAGCCGATCTCCTCCTGCCAACCGTACAGGCGTTCTTCTAGCTGACTGCGCGAGAGGACCTGTGCAGGCCGTTCCATCAGGGCCTCCAGGATGGCGAACTCACGTCTCGAAAGGGGCAGGTCCCCCTCTTCACGCCAAGCCAGACGCGACTGGGGATCAAGGGTCACCCCGCCGTGGCGCAAGGCGGGCGCCGAGCGCCCAAGCAGGCGACGCCGCACCGCGCGCAGTCGCGCCGCCAGTTCGTCGAGATCGAAAGGCTTGCCGACATAGTCGTCCGCGCCGGCGTCCAGACCCACAATGCGGTCCCGACTGTCATCGCGCGCCGACAAGACCACCACGCCGACATCCATGTCGCGCTCGCGAACGAAACGCAGCACCGAAAGGCCGTCGCCATCAGGAAGACCCAAATCCAGCACGACCGCATCGAACGCCGAGCTTTCCAGCGCCGCGAGGGCGTCCTCGACCCGCCCGACGACTTCGACCGTCCAGCCGCAGGCGCTGAGCCCGACCTGGAGGCCGTCGGCGAGAACGGGATCATCTTCTATGGCGAGCAGTCTCATGCGGCGTGAGGTGGAAGTTGCGGCTTAAGCCTGACTTAAGCTCGTTTGCCGACGAGATGGCCATGAGGTTTTTCCGCCGACTGTTGCCCGCCGCTCTCGCGATCCTGTCCTTCACCCTTCCGGGTTCGGCATTGGGTCAGGCTCCGCTATCGCCTGACAAGGCCTTCTCCCTGACGGTGACGCGTGAGGCTGACGGCGACCTGGCCTTCGCCTGGGACATTGCGCCCGGCCATTATCTCTATCGTGACCACACCGTCGCCAGCACGCCGGGCGGGAAAGCATCGCTGCCTCTGGAGCTTGCGACCGGCGAAACCAAGGACGATCCGGGCTTTGGCGTCGTCGACGTCTGGCATGACGAGGGTCGCGCGACCCTATCGGCGCAGACCCTGACGCAGGTTGGCGGCCCGACGTCGGTCAACATCACCTACCAGGGGTGCCTCGAGGACTCGATCTGCTACCCGCCGATGACGCGGACAGTGGACGTGCCGACCCGGCCGCAGTCCGAGGTTGCCGCTCGGGAGGCCGATGCGCAGACCGCTCAGGCCGCCGCTCTGCTGGCGATCCAGGCGCCGGGCGCTGCACCCACACCCGCACTCGCGAGTGATGAGGGCGCGTTGGCGCCTCCGCCGGTCGCGCCATCGCCGGCGGTCATCCCGGACCCCAGCCCGGGCTTCGTCGATCGCTTGGCGCTGCAGGGCGGGGCCACCTGGGTCCTGCTCGCCTTCTTCGGTTTCGGCGTGCTTCTGGCCTTCACGCCCTGCGTCTTTCCCATGTACCCGATCCTGGCCGGCGTCATCGGACGCGGCGTGGACGGGCGCGGTACGCGCCGAGGCCTGATGCTCTCGGTCGCCTATGTGCTGGGCCTTTCCGTCGCCTTCGCCCTGCTGGGCGTCGCGGCCGCCTGGTCCGGACAGAACCTGCAGATGGCGCTCCAGTCGGTTTGGGCGATCGGCGCTCTGGTTGTCGTCTTCGTCGTTCTCGCCGCGTCCATGTTCGGCGGCTTCGAGTTGCAACTGCCCTCGGCCTGGACCAGCCGCCTGTCCCGCGACAGCGGTGACGGACGGCGGTCCCTGCCCTCAGCCGCAGGTCTGGGCTTCGTCTCCGCCCTCATCGTGGGCCCTTGCGTCACCGCGCCCTTGGCGGGCGCCCTGCTCTATATCGCACAGACCGGCGACGTTGGGCTGGGCGCGGCGGCCCTGTTCTTCCTGGGCCTGGGCAAGGGGGTGCCCTTGATCGTGTTCGGCACGGTCGGCGCGCGCTTCCTGCCCAAGGCTGGGCCGTGGATGGACCGGGTGAAGATGCTGTTCGGCTTCATCTTCCTGGGCATGGCCTGGTGGCTGGCCGGCCGCATCCTGCCGCCGAGCGCGACGCTGGCTTTCGGCGCGGCGCTGGCGCTCGGTCTGGCGGCGGCTCTCGGCCTGTTCCAGCCGCTGAGCCCGAATCTGAGAAACGGCGTCGCACGTGTCGCTGGCCTGGCGGCCGCGACCTGGGGCCTGTTGCTGCTGGTCGGCCTCAGTCTCGGGGCGGACGACCCGTGGCGTCCGCTTGAGCCCCTGGCGCGGCCCGCTGGAATCTCAGCCGCCGCGCCGGTCGAAACCGCAGCGGTCGTGCTGGATCAGACGGCGCTCGACCGCGCCGTCGCCGATGCCGCCGCGCGCGAACGTCCCGCCCTGGTCTATTTCACCGCCGACTGGTGCGTCAGCTGCAAGGTGATCGAGCGGACGGTGTTCGAGGACCCCGCGGTCATCGCCGGCCTTTCGAACACCGACCTCATCAAGGTCGACGTCACGCGCAGCACGCCCGAGGCGCGCGCGCTTCTTGAGCGGCACGGAGTGATCGGACCGCCGACGATGATCTTCCTGTCGCCCTCGGCGACCGAAGCGCCGGGCAGCCGACTGATCGGAGAGATGTCGGCCCAAGACGTCGCCTCCGCCCTGCAGAGCGCCGGAGCCGCCGCATGAACGCCATCACCCTGGGCCCGCTCGTCCTGTCGGGCGAGCGGTTCGCCATCATCGCCGGCGTGTTCGTCTTCATGATCGGCGTCGGGCTGTTGGCCAGCCGGGTCAGCCCGCGCTTCAACCTGTGGAGCACGGTCCTAGTCTTCGGCGGTCTGGCGGTCGCCCGCCTCGGTCACGTGGCGACGCACTGGGAGTATTTCGGGGCTGACCCGTGGCGGGCGCTCGCGGTCTGGCAGGGCGGATTCAGTTGGATCTGGGTCGCGCCGGTCGTGATCCTGGCCACCATTCTGCTGCTGCGCACGACGCGCGAACGCGCCTGGGCCATTGCGCCTGTGCTGGCCAGCGCCTTGGTTTGGACCACCGCCCATCAGTTGGCCTCGGCGACGCAGCCCATGGCGCCGCCCGCCCTGACGCTGGCCGCGATGGACGCACCGGCGATCGACCTTTCGGCGCCGATCGATCGGCCTACGGTGATCAATCTCTGGGCCACCTGGTGCCCGCCCTGCCGGCGCGAGATGCCGGCTTTGGCCCAGGCCGAAAAAGCCCATCCGAATGTGCGCTTCCTCTTCGTCAACCAGGGCGAGGGCGAAGCCGGCGTTCGGGCCTTTCTGCAGAGCCAGGGGCTGGCCCTCGACCATGTGCTGTTCGACGAGGCCATGGCGCTGCCCCGCCACTACGGTACGGCCGGCATTCCGGTGACCCTGTTCCTCCACGCCGACGGCCGTCTGGCCAAGGCCCACATGGGGGAAATCGCCCCCGAACAGATCGCGACCGAAATCGCGCGTCTGCACTGACCCCCTCGCCTCACGGAGCTTCCATGAACCGCACCTTCGCCCCTGCCTTCGCCGCCGTCCTGGCGCTCGCCGCCTGCGGCCCGGCCGACGCCGACAACGGCGCGGCGCCCGCCAGCCCTTCCGCCGCCTCCGGACAAGACATGCCGCCCATCGCCCAGGTCGGCTTCAATGACCTGCTGCGCGATCCCGCAGCGCCCTTCATCGGCGCCGAGAACGCCGATGTGACCATCATCGGCTTCGTCGATTACAACTGCCCCTACTGCAAGAAGATGCAGCCTGAGATCGACGGCCTGCTGAAGGCGGACACCAAGGTGCGCGTCCTGTACAAGGATTGGCCGATCTTCGGCGACGTCTCGGAGACCGCCGCCCGGACCGCCCTCGCCGCCGCCTATCAGGGCAAGTACGAGGCCGTCCATAACGCCTTCATGCTGTCGCCGTCGCGCATCGGCGACCAGGCGGACATCACCCGTCTGGTCCAGTCGGCCGGCGTGGACATGGCGCGCCTGAATCAGGACCTGGCCGAACACCGCGCAGACATCGACGCGGTGCTGGACCGAAATGGTCGAGAAGCGGCGGCCCTGGCCCTGCAGGGCACGCCCGCCTTTATCATCAACGGCAATCTGATCCCCGGCGGCATGCCCCAGGCGCAACTCGAAGCGGTGATCGGTCGTATCCGCTCCGGACAACCGCTGCGCTGAAGCCGACCATGACCACCCTGACCCTGCTCCAGCTGAACGACCTCCACGGCTATCTCGAGCCGCATCCCGAACTGGTGCGCACCGAAGGCGGCTGGCGGTTCGAACGGCTGGGCGGGGTCGCCCGCATCGCGCGCCTCTTCGAAGAGGCGCGCGCCGAAGGTGCATGCCTGACCCTGGACAACGGCGACACCTTCCATGGCACGCGGGTCGCCGTCGCCAGCCGGGGCGAGGCGCTGGTTCCGATCATGAACGCCCTGAAGATCGACGCCATGACGGCGCACTGGGAGTTCGCCTATGGCCCGGCGGGGTTCAAGGCGTTGGCGGCGGGACTGGATTATCCCGTCCTGGCCGCCAATGTCTTCCGCAAGGATGACGGCGCGCCGGAGTTCGACGGGCGGTGGGTGTTCGAGCGCGGCGGTCTGAGGATCGGCGTGATCGGCCTGGCCTGCCCCATCATCGACAAGACGATGCCCCCCGCCTTCTCTGAAGGCGTGCGGTTTGAAATGGGTGTGGCCGAAGCCCGCGAGCAGCTGCACCAGCTCCGCGAGGAAAAGGTCGATCTGGTCGTCCTGCTGTCGCACCTGGGCTTTCCGCAGGATCTGAAGCTGGCCGCCGAAACGCCGGGCATCGACGTGATCCTGAGCGGTCATACCCATAACCGCCTGCACGAACCGGCCCGCGTCGGCGACACCCTGATCATCCAGTCCGGCTGCCACGGCGCCTATATCGGCCGGCTGGATCTGGAGATTGCAGAGGGCCGCGTGTGCCTGCGGCGCCATCGGCTCATAGCCGTGGACGCTGGCCCAGAAGACGATCAAGTCGCCGGCTTGGTGGAGATGGCCCTGGCGCCCGAGCGCGAGCGTCTGGCGCGCATCGTCGGCCGCACCGCCATCCCCCTTCACCGCTACGCCATGGCCAGCGCGCCGATGGACGACGTCCTGCTGGCGGCGGCGGCGCAGGCGGCGGGCGTGGACATCGCCTTCTCCAACGGCTGGCGCTACGGCGCGCCCGTCGCGCCGGGTCCGGTCACTCTGGGCGACCTCTACAATATGGCGCCGATGAATCCGCCGATCTCACGCACGACGCTGACCGGGGCCGAGTTGCAAGCGATGCTGGAAGAAAATCTGGAGCGCACCTTCGCCGCCGACCCGTATGAGCAGATGGGCGGCTACATCAAACGTTGCCGGGGTCTCACGGCCTTCGTGAAGCTTGAGAATCCCAAGGGGCAGCGCCTCGACCGCCTGCTGGTCGGAGACCGCCCTGTCGAGCCGGAGGCGGACTATCTGGTGGCCTTCGTCACCGCCCAAGGGGTGCCCGAACATTACGGGCGAGACCGCCGGACGCTCGACATCGACACTGTGGGCGCGCTTGAATCCTGGTTCGCCGACCATACGCCTGGCGAGACCGATCTGCCCGTCAGCGTCCTCATCATCTGAAGGAACACCTTATGGACTCCGTCGCCGCCCGCGACTTCTGGAACAGCCGCTATGACCGCCAGGACTATCTGTTCGGCGAGACGCCCAACGCCTTCCTGGCCGCTCAGATCGCGCGGCTCCAGCCCGGCATGACCGCTCTGGCGGTCGCCGACGGCGAGGGCCGAAACGGCGTGTGGCTCGCCGAACAGGGCCTGGCCGTCACCACCACGGATATCGCCCCGCGCGCGGTCGAGAAGGCCCTCGCCCTGGCCGAGCGACGTGGCGTCACACTGGACGCCCAGGTGGCGGACTTCGAGACCTGGGGCTGGCCGCAGGGTGCGTTCGACGTCGTGGTCGCCGTCTTCATTCAGTTCGCCCCGCCTCCCCAGCGCGACCGACTTTTCGAGCGTATGAAGGCGGCCGTGAAGCCTGGCGGCCTGGTCCTGTTGCAGGGCTATCGGCCGGAACAGATCGCCTATGGCACCGGCGGTCCGGGGCAGGTCGAGAACCTCTACACCGAGGCGCTGCTCCGCGACGCCTTCGCCGACTTCGACATCCTGCATCTGAAAAGCCACGACAGCGACGTCTCCGAAGGCGCCGGCCACAGCGGCCGGTCCGCCCTGATCGATCTCATCGCCCGCCGTCCCTGACCCCCAGCGCCCGCACACCGGAACCCGCCATGAAAACCCTCGTGATCGCCCTGTCCTTGGCCGCCTCCCTGGCGGCCTCCCCGAGCTTCGCCCAGGCTGTCTCAGGCTTCGGCGGCTTCAAGCCCCTGCCCGAGGCCGGCGAACAGCCGGATCCGTCGCGCATCTATCGGGTCATCTTCGACGTGTCCCAGGGCGGTGCGGACGACAGGCCGCTGAAGGGATTGGATCGCGTCGCGCGGCTGGTGAATATGCTGGCGGCGGGCGGCGTGGACGCCGACCACCGTCAGATCGTGGTCGTCCTGCACGGCGCCGCCACCCCTGCAGTTCTCTCCGACGCCGCCTGGACCGCGCGCGGCAAGGGCGACGCCAACCCCAACAGCGCCCTGATCCGCGCCCTCATCGCCGCCGGCGTCCAGGTTCGACTGTGCGGCCAGGCCATGGCGGGGAACGGCATCGCGCAAGCCGATCTCGAAGCGGGCGTGAGCGTTGATCTCGCCGCCCTGATGACGGTCATCCACCTTCAACAGGCCGGATACGCCCTGGTTGTGAACTGACGGCTCGGCATAGGCGGAACCTTTCCTGAGCATAAGAACTATTAGTTTGCGTAAGTATTTATGTAATTGTTCATTGGGGCGTCTGAAGGAGATATCGACATGACCGGACTGCCCCGCCTCAACGAACCCGCCCCCGACTTTCACGCCCGCACCACGCACGGGGATCGCAGCTTGGCCGATTACCGCGGCAAATGGCTGATCCTCTTCTCGCACCCGTCGGACTTCACCCCGGTCTGCACGACCGAGTTCATCGGGTTCGCCAAGCATGCGAATGAGTTCGCCGCCATGAACTGCGAGCTCCTGGGCCTCTCGATAGACAGCATCTTCTCGCACCTAGCCTGGACCCGGAACATCAAGGAGAAGTTCGGCGTCGAAATCCCCTTCCCCATCATCGAGGATCTGAAGATGGAGGTGGCCCAGGCCTACGGAATGATCCACCCCGGGGCGGCCGACACCTCGGCTGTTCGCGCCACCTTCCTGATCGATCCGGAAGGCAAGCTGCGCGCCATGGTCTACTATCCCATGAGCAATGGCCGCAGCATCGAAGAGTTCGTTCGGCTGCTCACCGCGCTCCAGGCGTCCGACGCCAACGGGGTCGCGACGCCTGAGAACTGGCGCCCTGGCCAACCGGCCATCGTCCCCCCGCCCAAGGCCGCCGAGGCGGCCGAGGCTCGCGCTTCCGAGGGTTACGTCTACACCGACTGGTATTTCTCGACGCGCGACCTCCCCGACGCCCCGAAAGCCGCCTGATCGGATTCCGGCCGGACCTCGCAAGCGGTCCGGCCTTTTTCTTCGCAAACCAAACGGAGCCTTCATGCAGATCATCGACCACGGCGGAGCGCGCATCGCGGCGCTCCACGACAAGAAGACCGGCAGTTGGCAGTATGTCGTCTCCGACCCGGTCAGCCGCAAATGCGCGATCATCGATCCGGTCTGGGATTTCGACGAGAAGGCGGCGGCGACCTCGACCCGCAACGCCGACGCCATCCTGGACTACGTCAAGGCGGAGGGCCTGACCGTCGAGTGGCTGCTGGACACCCATCCCCACGCCGACCACTTCTCCGCCGCGCCCTTCCTCAACGAGAAACTGGGCGCGCCGACCGCCATCGGCGAAAAGGTCATCGGCGTCCAGAAGCTGTGGAAGGACATCTACGGCCTGGACGACGACTTTCCGGCCGATGGTCGCCAGTGGGACCGACTCTTCAAGGCTGGCGACACGTTCGCTGTTGGCGACCTGCCGGCGCGGGTGATGTTCTCACCGGGGCACACCATGGCCTCCATCACCTATGTGATTGGCGGCAACGCCTTCGTCCACGACACCCTGATGATGCCCTATGCCGGCACCTCGCGCGCCGACTTTCCGGGCGGCGACTCGAAGACTCTCTTCCGAAGCATCCAGGACATCCTGGCCCTGCCTGAAGAGACCGCCGTCTTCGTTGGCCACGACTATGGCCCGGATGGCCGCGAGCCCGCCTGCTTCAGCACCGTGAGAGAGCAGAAGGCGGACAACATCCATGTCGGCGGCGGACGCGGCGAGGCGGATTTCGTGCGGCTCCGCGACGATCGGGACGCCACCCTGCCCTTGCCGAATCTGATGCTCTACGCGCTTCAGGTGAACATCCGCGGCGGGGTGCTGCCGCCGGCCGCGCCGGACGGGCGCGTCTATTTCAAGATTCCCGCCAATCACTTCGCCCCACCCCAGGAGAATTCTTGATGCGCCCGTCCGCACTGACGCTGGCCGCCCTCCTGAGCGCAACGGCCCTGGCCGCCCACGCCCAGACGCCCGCCGATCCACTTCATGTCTACGGTCCCGGCGGCCCCTCCCCCGCCATGCGCGACGCCGCGAAGGCCTATGAGGCGCGCACCGGTCGCGCCGTGGCCGTCGTCGCCGGACCCACGCCCCAATGGCTGGACCAGGCCAAGGCGGATGGCGACCTGATCTTCTCAGGCTCCGAGACGATGATGACCGACTTCGTCAGCGCCCTGGAGGGCCGCATCCGCGCCGAGGCGGTCGAGCCGCTCTATCTGCGCACCGCCTCCATCCTCGTTCGGCCGGGAAATCCGGACGGCATCGGCGGCCTTGAGGATCTTTTCCAGCCCGATCGCCGGGTCTTGGTTGTCAACGGCGCGGGCCAGAACGGCCTGTGGGAGGACATGGCCGGTCGCACCGGCGACATCGCCAAGGTGCGCGCCCTGCGTCGCAACATCGTCGTCTACGCCCGCAACAGCGCCGAGGCCCGACAGGCCTGGATCGACGACCCGACGCTGGACGCCTGGATCATCTGGGGCATCTGGCAGGTCGCCAATCCGGACCTCGCTGATGTGGTCGAGGTCAAAGAGCCCTATCGCATCTACCGCGACGCCGGCGCCGTTGTGACCGAGACCGGCCGCCAGGACGCCGACGCCCAGCCCTTCCTAGACTTTTTGAAGTCCGACGAGGGGGCCGCCATCTTCGCGCGGTGGGGCTGGCGGACCGGCCAACCTTAAGCCTGCCTTAAGGTGAACCCTGCGGTGTCGGCGGCATGGCCAACCGTCGCTCCTTCACCCTGAACCGCCGACACCTGCTGGCGGCCGCGGCGCCGCTCTGGCTCTCGACGACCGCGCGAGCCGCGTCGGCGCCCGCGACATCGAACATCACCGCCCTGACCGCAGCCTTTTACGCCGCCCGCGGCGGACGCCCCGCCTGGGCGGGGCCAGCGCGCCGGCAAGCCATGGACGCCCTGGCTCTGGCGGACCGCCACGGCCTATCAGCGCCCGACGGCCTCGCCCTGGGCGAAGCCGAGCTGACACAGGCCGTCCTGACCCTGGCCGAGGCGCTCGCCCATGGCCGGGTCGACCCGGCAACGGTCGAGACCCTTTGGGAGATGGATCGCAACCAGGTCGACACGCCGCCGCTGTTGGCCAAGGCCGTCGAGGACGGAACGTTGGCCGAGACGATGGCGGGCCTTGCGCCCCAGGACCGCGGCTATCAGGGCTTGTGCGACGGCTTCCTCCGCTATCGCGCCATCGCCGACCGCGGCGGCTGGCCGCCCTTCGCCATGGGCGCGACGATCGAACCGTTTGCGTCCGACCCCCGCCTTCCCGCCCTCCTGCCGCGCCTTCGGGTGGAAGGCGATCTCAGCGACGCCGCCGCCTCCATGATCGGCCCGTCTGGCGGTGACTACGGCTCTGTTCTGCAAGAGGCCGTTCGGGCGTTCCAGGTGCGCCACGGTCTGGAGGCGGACGCCCGCATCGGCCCGGCGACCCAGCGGGCGCTGTCGATTTCGGCCGAGGCCCGTGCTCGCCAGATCGCGCTCAATCTGGAACGCCGCCGTTGGCTAAAGAGAGACGTCGCCCCGGAGCGGATCGAGGTGAACACCGCCGCCTCCATCATGGTCTACTGGAAGGACGGCCGGCCCGTGCATTCGATGCGGGTCGTAACGGGTGACGCCGACAATGCGACGCCCAGCCTCGAACGGCCCTTCGCCTCGGTCGTCGCCAATCCGCCCTGGACGGTGCCGACCTCCATCGCCCAGCGCGAGATCCTGCCGCGCGGCGCCGCCTATATGCGGGCGAACAACATGACGATTCAGAATGACATGGTGGTTCAGCGCGCCGGCCCGAACGCCGCCCTGGGCCAGGTCAAGTTCGAACTTCAGGACAGCTACGCCATCTTCCTGCACGACACCCCGTCGCGGGGTGCGTTCGAGGGGAGCTTCCGCCATCTCAGTCACGGCTGCGTGCGGGTGCAGGACGCGGTCGGCTTCGCTCGGCTACTGCTCGCGCCCGACCCCGCAAGGCTCGCCCGATTCGACGCCGCGCTGGACAGCGGCGAGACCGTCCGGGTGGCGACCGGTCGGCCGATCGACGTGCGCCTGCTGTATTGGACGGCCTTTCTGGACGGCCAGGGCCGCGTCGCCTTTCGCGATGACATCTATCGTCGCGACACCCGTCTGGCGGAGGCGTTGGGTATCGCCTTGCAGCTGCCGCGGCCCGACGACCGGCGCGCCGATGCGGACGACGTCGGCCCCTGACGGTTATTCGGTCGTGCGGCCGTCGAAATGCTCGTGGTCGGCGGAGGCCTCTTCCACCGTGGCGTGAACCGTACCGTCGCGATGCTCCGGCGGACCATAAAGGGTGTAGAGCCGAAGCGGTTCGGACCCCGTGCTGACCACATTGTGGCGGGCGCCCCGAGGGACGATGACCCCGTCGTCCGCCTTCACGGCATGACGAACGCCGTCGATCCAGATTTCGCCCTCGCCCGCCTCGATGCGGAAGAACTGGTCGCGGTCGTCGTGGACCTCTTCGCCGATCTCCTGGCCGTGCGGAATGGCCATGAGGACGAGCTGCAGATTGTGGCCGGTGTAGAGAACGCGGCGAAAGTCTGTGTTCTCTTCCGTCAGACGTTCGATATTGTCGATGAAGCCCTTCACGAGAGTCTCCTGTGCGGGTTTGCCGTCAGCGCCGTGCGACGGCGGTGATGCGGGCGAATTGCGCCGTGTCGCCGCGCGCCGGCGTCGATGTGCGGGGCGCCGGGGCGGCGGCTCGCGCGCCGACCGCCTTCGCATCGCCGCAGAAGATTTCGTAGAGCATGCCCATGACCGCCTGGGCCCGGTCGTCGGCGATCGAATAGAAGATCGAGCGGGACTGACGGCGGGTCTTGACCAGGCCATACTGGCGCAGCTCAGCCAGTTGTTGGGATAGCGCCGGCTGCTTGATGCCAAGGTCCGCCTCGAGCTGGCCCACCGAGCGCTCCTCTTCGGCGATGTGACACAGGATCAGCAGCCGGTTGGCGTTGGCCAGCTGGCGTAACAGCTCTGCGGCCTCCGGCGCCTTTTCCTTCAACCGCTCCATGGCGGCCGCTTGATCGTCGGTCATGCGCGGCGCTCGCGATAGTACCAGGGCGCATCGCCGTCACCGTCGGCGATGGCGGCGTCCAGAGTGGTGGCGGCCGGCTCCAGCAGGGCGTCGCCGGGCGTCCAGCCCGCCGGCGTGGAGGCCGCCTCACGGTCAGACGTCTGCAAGGCGGTGACGAGACGCAGCAGCTCATCAACCGAGCGGCCGATGTTCATCGGGTACCAGCTGATGGCGCGCACCACGCCTTCGGGATCGATCACGAAAGTGGCGCGCACCGTCGCGCTGTCGCTTGAGCCGGCGTCCACCATGCCGAAGGCGTGGCCGATGGCCATGGAGGGATCTTCGATGATCGGGAACGGCACCTTCACGCCGAAGCGGCGGTAGATGTCCTTCAGCCAGGCCAAGTGCGAATACAGACTGTCGACTGACAGGGCCATCAGATCGCAGTCGATCGCCGCGAAGGCGTCGGCCTGTCGGGCCAAAGCCACGAACTCGCTGGTGCAGACCGGGGTGAAGTCCGCCGGATGCGAGAACAGCACCAGCCAGCGTCCACGGTAGTCGCTGAGGCGCTTTTCGCCCTGGGTCGTGCGCGCGGTGAAATCCGGCGCCGTGTCGTTGATGCGCAGGGCGCGCATCGCGGCGGTGTCGACGGTCGGCGCAGTGTCTGTCGTTTCCATGGCGGCAAGCTAAGCGCTTCACGCCCTTTCCGCTACATTAAAATACATACTTGTATGAACTATGAATGGGTATATGTGTTGAGTCACCGAAACGGAGACACGCCATGTCCTCGCCCATCCCCGATCCCGCCCGCGACCACGCCGCCGACATCGTGCGCGCCGCGCTCGCCGATCCCGCTCAACGCCCCTTGGTCAAATCATTCTTCGACGAGGCCACCTTCACCGTCAGCCATGTCGTGCGCGATCCCGGCTCCGATGTCTGCGCCATCATTGACAGCGTGCTGGACTACGATCCGGCTTCGGGCCGCACCACGCACGCTTCGGCCGATGCGCTCATTGATTACGTAAAATCCGAAGGTCTCACGGTTCAGTGGCTGCTCGAGACGCACGCCCATGCCGATCACCTGTCGGCGGCGCCCTATCTTCAGGAAAAGCTCGGCGGTCAGCTCGCCATCGGCCATGAGATCCTCACCGTCCAGGCGGTCTTCGGCAAGATCTTCAACGAAGGAACCGACTTCCGCCGCGACGGCAGCCAGTTCGACCATCTGTTCAACGACGGCGACCGGTTCGAGATCGGCGGGTTGAAGGCCACGGTCCTGCATGTGCCCGGCCACACCCCGGCCTGTCTGGCCTATGTCATCGGCGACGCCGTCTTCCCCGGCGACACCATGTTCATGCCCGACTACGGCACGGCGCGCTGCGACTTCCCTGGCGGCGACGCCCGGACCCTGTATCGCTCGATCCATCGCCTGACCTCCCTGCCGGACGAGGCGCGGGTCTTCCTGTGTCACGATTACAAGGCGCCCCCGGGCCGGACCGAGTTCGCCTGGGAGACCACCATCGGCGCCCAACGCACCGGCAATATTCATATCCGCGACGACGTCAGCGAGGACGAGTTCGTGGCCATGCGCACCCAGCGCGACGCCACCCTTCCCATGCCCAAGCTGATCCTGCCGTCGGTTCAGGTGAACATGAACGGCGGCCGCCCGCCCGAGCCCGAGGACAATGGGGTGCGCTACCTCAAGGTCCCGCTCAACGCGCTGTGAGACGAGCCCCCGATGCTTGAGCCCCTCCCCTTCATCTGGCCGCTGGCCGGCGGTCTGCTGGTCGGCCTGTCGGCTGGCCTCTATCTGCTGCTCAACGGGCGCGTGGCCGGGATTTCCGGCCTGACCGCCGCAGCGACCGGCCTGTCAAAAGGCGCGCCGCGCATTCTGGGCCTGCTTTTCATCGCCGGCCTGCTGGGCGGCGCGGCCCTGGCCTCGGCGCTGATCCGCAGGCCCGAGGTGCAGATCACTTCGGAGGTCTGGCTGCTGGTGCTCGGCGGCCTGATCGTCGGCTTCGGCACCCGCTGGGGCTCGGGCTGCACCAGCGGCCACGGCGTCTGCGGCCTGGCCCGCCTGTCGCCCCGCTCCATCGTGGCCACCGGCGTCTTCATGGCGGTCGCGGCGCTCACCGTCTTCATCACCCGACACCTGTTGGGAGGCCTGGCGTGAACCGGCTGATCGTCGCAGTCCTGTGCGGCCTGCTGTTCGGCGCCGGCATGGTGGTGTCCGACATGATCAACCCGGCCCGCGTCCTGGCCTTCCTGGATGTGACGGGCGCCTGGGACCCCTCGCTGGCCTTCGTTATGGGCGGGGCGCTGATCCCCTCCGCCATCGCCTATCTGATCCGCCGGCGCATGGAGGCTCCGGTCGCGGCTGACACCTTCCATGTGCCTGAGAGCCGCAACATCGACACCCCCTTGGTCGGCGGGGCCGTCCTGTTCGGCCTGGGCTGGGGCCTGGTCGGTCTGTGCCCCGGCCCCGCGCTGGCGGCCCTGACGACCGGCGCCTGGCAGGCCTTCGTCTTCGTGGGCGCCCTCGTAGCCGGCATGGCGCTGTTCCGCCTGACGCTCGACCGAAACGCCTGAACCAGAAAAGACCCTAGGGAGACAAAGCCATGGATATCCGCCCCCTGGACGAGGCCCTGTCCGCCTCGCCCCAGATCGCCCCGGAAGACCTGCCCGCCATCGCGGCCCAGGGTTTCCGGTCGGTGATCTCCAACCGACCCGACGGCGAAGAGCCCGGCCAGCCCAGCGCCGAAGATCTGCGCCAGGCCGCCGAGGCTGCGGGACTGGCTTTCGCCCATGTCCCCGTGGTCGGCGGCGCCATCTCCGACCAGGACGTGGCGGACTTCCGCGAGGCTCTGGCCAACCTGCCCCAGCCTGTGTTCGGCTTCTGCCGCACCGGTACGCGCACGACCACCCTGTGGGCGCTGGCGAACGCCGGCGCACAAACTCCTGAAAATCTGATCGCCCGCGCCAAGAGCGCCGGCTACGACCTCGGCGCCCTGCGTCCCCGTCTTGAAGGAGCCGCATCATGAGCGCCCAGTACGCCCCCTTGGAGTCCTGCGATGTCCTGATCGTCGGCGGCGGATCCGCCGGCATCGCCACAGCCGCCAGCCTCCTGCGCCGTCGCCCGGGTCTCGACGTCCGCATCGTCGAGCCGTCCGAGCATCACTACTATCAGCCTGGCTGGACCATGGTCGGCGCCGGCGTCTTCACGCCCGAGCGGACCCGGCGCCGCACCGAGGACCTGATCCCCCGAGGCGCCCAGTGGGTGCGGGGTTCGGTCGCGGCTTTCGACCCCATCCACGATCGCGTCGAACTGACCGACGGCCGCTGGATCGGCTATCGCATGCTGGTCGCGGCGCCGGGACTGAAGCTGGACTGGGGCGCCATCCCGGGCCTGGCGGAAACGCTCGGGCGCAACAACGTCACTTCCAACTACGGCTATGAGACGGCGCCCTACACCTGGAAGCTGGTGCAGGCGATGAAGAGCGGCCGGGCGATCTTCACCCAGCCGCCCATGCCGATCAAATGCGCCGGCGCCCCGCAGAAGGCCATGTATCTGTCGGCCGATCACTGGCGCGACCACGGCCGAAACGACATCGAGATCGAATTCCACAACGCCGGGCCCGTGCTGTTCGGGGTCAAGGACTACGTCCCGGCCCTGATGGAATATGTTCGCAAATACCGCATCGACCTGAACTTCGGATCGAAACTGGTCGCGGTGGATGGTCCTGCCAGGACGGCGACCTTCGCCGTGACGAACGCGGAAGGCGAAGTCAGTCAGGTTCGGCGCGAGTTCGACTTCCTGCACGTCTGCCCGCCGCAGACCGCGCCGGACGTCATTCGCGAAAGTCCGCTGGCCGCCGAAAGCGGCTGGATCGAGGTGGATGACGCCACCTTGCGCCACAAGCGGTTCGAAAACGTCTTCGGTCTGGGCGACGCCTGTTCGGCGCCCAACGCCAAGACTGCTGCGGCCGCCCGCAAACAGGCGCCCGTGGTGGCCGAGAACATCCTGTCGCTGCTGGACGGCCAGCCGATGCGGGCGGTCTATGACGGCTATGGCTCATGTCCGCTCACGGTCGAGCGCGGCAAGATCGTGCTGGCCGAGTTCGGCTATGGCGGCAAGCTCCTGCCCAGCTTCCCGAAATGGATGCTCGACGGGACCAAGCCGACCCGTCTGGCCTGGCATCTGAAGGCCCAGGCCCTGCCCGAAATCTACTGGCTTGGGATGTTGCGCGGTCGCGAATGGCTGGCCGGCCCCCACCACATCGAACCCGCCCCCCAGCTTCGCCCTGCTGTCGCCTGAGCCTGATCATGGACCTGTCTCCGCTGCAGTACGGCCTCGGCGCCGGCGCCGGCTCGCTCGTCGGCTTCACCCTGGGCCTGGTCGGCGGCGGCGGGTCCATCCTGGCCGTGCCGCTGATCGTCTATCTGGTCGGGGTCAAGGAGCCGCATCTGGCGATCGGCACCAGCGCCTTCGCCGTGGCCGCCAACGCCTTCGCCAATGTGATCAATCATGCCCGCCACGGCACGGTGAAATGGAAAATCGCCAGTCTGTTCGCGGTCGCTGGGGTGCTCGGAGCCTTTCTGGGTTCGAGCCTGGGCAAGGCCGTGGACGGTCAGAAGCTGCTGGCCCTTTTCGCCGTCCTGATGCTTGTCGTCGGGGTGCTGATGTTGCGGGGCCGCTCCGCCGGCGGTGACCCGAACGTCCAGCTTGATCGCCGCAATGCACCCAAGCTCGTCGGCACGGGCCTGGCCACGGGCGTGATGTCGGGCTTCTTCGGCATCGGCGGCGGCTTCCTGATCGTGCCCAGCCTGATGTTCTCGACCCGGATGCCGATCTATTATGCGGTTGGCTCATCGCTTGTCGGCGTCACCGCCTTCGGCCTGACCACGGCCTTCAACTACGCTCTGGACGGCTGGGTCGACTGGCCCCTGGCGGCGGTGTTCATCGGCGGCGGCGTTTTGGGGGGCCTCGTCGGCGCGCGGTTGGCCAAGGCGCTGTCGGGACAAAAAGGCGTCTTGAACACCGTCTTCGCCGGGCTGATCTTCGTCGTCGCCTTCTATATGCTTTACCGCAGCGCCGGCGCGCTCGGCCTGATCGGGTGAGACCACACCATGGAACTTGACGCCCTGATCCTGGCGCGGATGCAGTTCGCCTTCACCGTCGCCTTCCACATCGTCTTCCCGGCCTTCTCCATTGGCCTCGCCAGCTATCTGGCCGTGCTGGAGGCCCTGTGGCTGAAGACGGGGCGAGACCTCTATCTGAACCTGTTCAAATATTGGCTGAAGATCTTCGCCGTCGCCTTCGGCATGGGCGTCGTCTCGGGCCTGGTCATGTCCTACCAGTTCGGCACCAATTGGTCGGTCTTTTCCGACAAGGCCGGTCCGGTCATCGGCCCCCTGATGGCCTATGAGGTGCTCAGCGCCTTCTTCCTGGAGGCGGGTTTCCTGGGCGTGATGCTCTTCGGCCTGAACCGCGTGGGCAAGAAACTGCACTTCCTGGCCACCCTGATGGTCGCAATCGGCACCTTCGCCTCGGCCTTCTGGATCCTGTCGGTGAACAGCTGGATGCAGACGCCGCAAGGCTACGCCATCAACGAGGTCGGCCAGTTCGTACCGGCCGACTGGTTCAAGATCGTCTTCAATCCCTCCTTCCCCTATCGCCTCGCCCACATGCTGCTGGCGGCCTATCTGACCACCGGCCTCGTGGTCGGCGCGGTCGGGGCCTGGCACCTGATGAAGGAGCGGACCAACAAGGGGGCGCGTAAGATGTTCGCCATGGCCATGGGCATGATCCTGGTCGCCGCCCCGGTCCAGATTTTCATCGGCGACATGCACGGGCTGAACACCCTGGAGCATCAGCCCGCCAAGGTCATGGCGATGGAAGGCCATTTCGAAAGCCACCCGGACGGGGCGCCGCTGATCCTGTTCGGCATTCCTGACCGAGAGGCGGCCACCGTCCACGGCGCGGTCGAGATCCCCAAGCTGTCGTCCCTGATCCTGAAGCACGATCCGAACGCGCCCCTGGCGGGTCTGGACACCATCGATCGTGCAGACTGGCCGCCGGTGGAGATCGTCTTCTGGTCCTTCCGCGTCATGGTTGGCCTCGGCATGGCCATGCTGATGCTGGGGCTGTGGGGGCTGTACGCCCGGCTGCGCAAACGCCTTTACGACGCCCCCTGGCTGCACCGCTTCGCCCTGATCATGGGACCGATGGGCTTCGTCGCCGTGCTGGCGGGCTGGATCACCACCGAGGTCGGCCGCCAGCCCTGGACCGTCTATGGGCTGCTGCGCACCGCCGACAGCGCTGCGCCCCTGGCGGCGCCCGCCGTCGCAACCTCCCTGGCCGCCTTCGCCGTGGTCTATTTCACCGTCTTCGGCGCCGGGGTCTTCTACATCCTGCGTCTGATGAGCCATGCGCCGCACCGGGACGAGCCGGGCGTGGCGGAAACCCCGATCCGCACGGCGGGCATCACCCCCGCCCCCGCCATCGACCCGGACCGCCCCATCCCGACCGGCGAGGAGACCGATCATGAGCGTTGATCTGACCCTGGTCTGGGCCGGCCTGCTGGCCTTCGCCGTCTTCGCCTATATCGTCATGGACGGGTTCGACCTGGGCGTCGGCATCCTGTTCCCGACACTGAAGGCCGGCGATCAGCGCGACAAGGCGATGAACTCGATCGCCCCGGTGTGGGACGGCAACGAAACCTGGCTGATCCTGGGCGGCGGCGGTCTGTTCGCCGCCTTCCCGCTCGCTTACGCCGTGTTGATGCCGGCGGTCTACACGCCGATCATCGCCATGCTTCTGGGGCTGGTCTTCCGGGGCGTCGCCTTCGAATATCGCTGGCGGACGGTGCGGGCCAAGCCCATCTGGGATGTCGCTTTCTTTGGCGGCTCCCTGCTGGCCGCCTTCTCCCAGGGCGTGACCCTCGGGGCCATTCTGCAAGGGGTCGAGGTGTCCGGTCGCGCCTACGGCGGCGGCTCGTGGGACTGGCTCAGCCCCTTCAGCCTGCTGACCGGCGCCGCCGTCGTCGTCGGCTACGCCCTATTGGGCGCCACCTGGCTGAACATGAAGACGGAAGGCGCGCTCCAGACCCACGCGCGCTCGCAGGCCTGGAAACTGGGTCCGGCGACCCTGCTGATGATCGGCGCGGTCAGCCTGGCCACCCCGTTCCTCGACGGCGAATACGCCCGCCGGTGGTTCGACTGGCCCGGCGTGCTTCTGACGGCCCAGGTGCCGTTGCTCGTCCTGATCGTCGCGGCCGCCTTCTTCTGGACCATGCGTCAGAAGCGTGAGGTCTGGCCCTTCCTGCTGTCGCTGGGCCTGTTCGCGGTGACCTTCGCCGGGCTGGGCGTCAGCGTCTTCCCTTACGCCGTACCCGACGAGATCACCCTCTGGCAGGCCGCAGCTCCCGCCTCCAGCCAGCTGTTCATGCTGGTCGGCGCCCTGATCCTGATCCCGATCATCCTAGCCTACACCGCCTACGCCTACTGGGTGTTCCGCGGCAAGGTCGGCGACGACGGTTACCACTGATGCGTCGCGGCTCCACAAACGGGCTCCGGCAGGGCCTCAGGTTCGTCGCGCTCTGGGCGCTGGGCGTGGGCGTCCTGGGCATCGTCGCCTATCTGCTGCGCGGCGTTCTCAAGCTGGCCGGGGGGTGAGCCCGCAGGCGCCGAACCGCTGGCCCTGGCCGCCGCTCATCACGGGCGGCGCCGTCCTTGTCGCGCTCATCACGGCGCGTCTGTGGTCCCCGCCCGCTCTCTTCCCCGGCGCCTTCGCCGCTGGCGGCCTCCTGGTCGGGCTCGCCCTTGGTTTGGACCTCTGGGCCATGCTGGTGATGCGGCGGTGGCGCGCCAACATCCTGCCGCACCGGGCGGCGACCGCTCTGGTCACGACCGGTCCGTTCGCCTGGAGCCGCAACCCGATCTATCTCGCCAACGGCCTGCTGCTGCTCGGCCTCGGCGGCCTGTTCGACAACGCCTGGTTCTTCGTGGCCGCCCCCGTCGCCGCCTTCGCCACCGACCGCCTCGCCATCCGGCGCGAGGAACGACACCTGACGGCCCTCTTCGGGCCAGCCTGGTCCGCCTACGCCGATCGCGTGGACCGCTGGTTTGGGCGGCGGATGCCGTCGCAATCACCTTAAGGCTGGCTTAAGCTTGGCCCGGCCTGTTGCGACAAAACGCAGCAGGAAACGACGATGGGAGACATCAAGAGGCCCGCGCCAACCACGGGAACGCTTGTCCGGTGCTGATGGGCCTCCTCATGAGCGGTGCGATCGCCGCCGCCGGGCAACCCACGGACGCCCAGGATAGCTGGCGCGTCTCCGGATCGGCGCGCGCGCGGGGAGAGACGCTGTCAGGCCAGTTTTGTCCGATGGCGGAGCCAAGCGACGCCGTCCTGACGACGCGGCTGACGCTGGCCGTCGAGCGGGATGTGGGTCACGTGACGTTCGGGCGAGGTGTTCGATTCGCGGGCGTTCGGGCAAGGTCCGCTGTCGTCGGTCGGCGTTGGCGAGGTCAATGCGCTGGAGTTGGTTCAGGCCTACGCCAAGATCCGTCTCGGCGCGCGACGTGAGCGGACACTGAAACTCGGCCGCTTCACCATGGATCTGGGTTCCAAGCGTTTCGTTTCTCGCCAGAATTTTCGCAACACCACCAACGCCTATACCGGCGCCCGTTTCGACACGCCCCTGGCCGACGGCGCGCTGACGGCCTTCTGGGTCATGCCGCAGGTGCGGTTGCCGGACGACAGGGCCGCCATCGAGGACAATCGGATCGCGTGGGATCGAGAGAGTTCCAACCTGCAGTTCGCCGGCCTGTTTTGGACTCGCGACCTCGGCCAGCGGCGGTCGCTCGACCTCTATGTCTACGGCCTGACCGAAAGCGATGACGCGGACCAGCAGACCCGAAACCGCCGGCTGGCGACGCCCGGCGTCCGTTGGCGCCATTCGCCGGCGGCCGGGGCGTGGGATGTCGAGGTCGAGGCGGCGGCCCAGGTGTGAGTTCCGGCACCCGATGCGACAAACCAAGCCTGAAATGACCCGTTAGCGGTGCCCAAAGCTCCGATTTCATCCACCAAAAACTGCGACAAAATCTAGGACTTTGGCAAATAATGCGACAAGATACCGAAGTGCATAAGCGCCGACGCATTCCGCCGGGCCGCCGCTCAGTGACAGGGCAGATGCCCTCGCGCTATCCGAGCGGACCGCTTCTTTACGAGTCCAAACTGGAACGCGATTTCCTGATGTCGCTGGAGGTGGACGGCCACATCCGCGACGTGGTCACTCAGCCGATGACGATCAGTCTTACGGTCGATGGCCAGGCGCGTACCTATACGCCCGACATCATGGCGGTCTGGCAGACACGCTCGCCTTGGCCTCACGGCTTTCGACGCGTGGTCTTCGAGGTGAAACCGCTGGCGATCCTACGCTCGGGGTATGGAACACTGGCGCCGAAGTACCGCGCCGCTCGCCGGTATTTCGCCGAGAGAGATGTCGGCTACCGCGTGGTGACCGAACGCACCATTCGCACACAGCGTCAGGTGAACGCCGAGCTGATCGCCCCGACCCTGCGAGGCAGCGTAGATCAGGAAATGGTGCGTCGGGTGCAGGCGATTGTCCTCGCCAAGGGGACGCACCGACTAGGCGACATCCGTTTCCGGCTGGAGGAGGAAGGGGCCATTCGCGGCGTCGTTATGGATGACGTGACCCCCTGAAACTCCTCCAGGAATAGCTAGAGTCCGCCCAACGAAGGACGGACAGAATGAAGCGATCGAGGTTCACGGAAGAGCAGATCATCGGGATCCTGCGGGAGCAGGAGGCCGGTGTAGCGACGGCGGAGGTGTGCCGACGCCACGGGGTCAGCTCGGCGACCTTTTACAAATGGAAGGCCAAGTTTGGCGGGCTCGACGTGTCGGAGGCTCGGCGGCTCAAGGCGCTCGAGGATGAGAACGCCCGGCTGAAGCGGATGCTGGCGGACGCGATGCTGGACAACGTGGCCCTGAAGGACCTGCTGGGAAAAAAGTGGTGACGCCCGCCGGCTATCGCGAGGCGGCTGGCCATCTGCAGGCCGCCTACGAGATGAGCGAAAGGCGGGCGTGCCGTGTTCTGGGCGTCGATCGGACGAGCGTGCGCTATCAGGCGACGCGCCCGGACGACGGCGCTCTGCGCGACCGGCTGAAGGCCCTGGCCCAGGAACGTCGACGGTTCGGCTATCGTCGCCTGCACGTGCTGCTGCGGCGCGAGGGCCATGCGGTCAACAGGAAACGGGTCCAGCGGATCTATCGCGACGAGCAACTGACGGTGCGCCGGCGCGGCGGCCGGAAGCGAGCGATGGGCACGCGGCGACCGCTGGACCTGCCGCTGGCGCCCAACCAGCGCTGGTCGCTGGACTTCGTCGCAGACCAGCTGACGGACGGGCGGCGCTTCCGCATCCTGACGGTGATCGATAACTGTACGCGCGAGTGCCTGGCGCTGGTGGCCGACACCTCGCTGTCGGGCGCGCGGGTCGTGCGGGAGTTGGACGCCGTCATCCGGCAGCGAGGGCGGCCCGACACCATCGTCAGCGACAACGGCACGGAGTACACCTCGAACGCGGTCCTGGCCTGGGCCGACGACACCGGCGTCGGCTGGCACTACATCGCGCCGGGCAAGCCCCAGCAGAACGGCTTCAACGAAAGCTTCAACGGGCGGCTGCGTGACGAGCTGCTGAACGAGACGCTGTTCCGCTCGCTGCCGCACGCTCGCGCCGTGCTGGAGGCGTGGCGACGCGATTACAACGAGCAGCGTCCGCACTCGAAGCTCGGGTGGCTGACGCCGCAGGCTTATGCAGAAGCGCTCACCGGACACATCGGCCGGCCTGCTGCGCTGGTTGATGGCTGCGCAGACCGGCCTCTTGCCAACCCAGCCGATCACAGCTCAGATCAACCTAGGACTCTCGTTATGGCTGGATGAGAAACGGGGGTCACGTCACGACGCACTCAAAGCTTGAATCATGGCGGCGGGGTTTGCAAGCGGTGGCGCATTGGGTGCGCATGTCATCCACGACAAGCCAGCCGCGCGAGCCTCACCGCGCCTAAGCGCCCCATCGGGACACGCGCGTCTTGTCTGAATTCGCTGTCGCGGTCTTCAGGCGGTGAACGGTCTCATCGATGCGACCTTGCGTATCCGATCGACGACCTCCTTCGCCGCTCGCTTGGCCTCCCCTCGTTTCATGCCCTTTCGGCGCAGCTTCAGGGCGGTGTGGGCGAGGAAGAGCCGGTCCCAGGTCGCCTTGAAGCCCGTGTCCGCCACCTCGACGATGATCTTCGGCTTCTGTGGATCGTCCTTGAGACGATCCCCTGGCCGGCCAGGTTGCACATAGAGGCCGCGATTCTGGAGGATCTGCTCCACGATGACCCCATGGTTCTTGTTGAGATCGAATTCCACCATCACCACTGCTTCCACCGGGCGAAGAAGGGTCAGGATGAGGGTCACCGTCTCCTCACGGTGCGGAAGCCTACCCCACTGGACCCGGACGTCTCCCGGCGGCCCATGGTCGTGAGCTGCGATCGCCGCGTCGATATCGGGACGCTCCGTGGTGTCGAGGATGACCAGGGGAAACATCCGACCGTCGCCCACCCCCACGGTGGCGAGCGATCCGTCGGCGATGATCGGCGCGATCAGCTTCTCGTGGCTATGGTTCAGGGCGATCATCGCCTTGCGGAACGCTCCGATCATCGGAGACTCCAGGTCAGCATGTGGGTCTCGAGCGTCGTCTTCTCCTGATGCGTATCGGTCGCGACCAGCTCGTAGCCCTCGATGGTCGAGCCCTTCAAAAGGTCGGCGGCGACCGCGAACCGCACCCAACCTTCGACGGTGTGATGGGCGTCGATGCGCAACGGCATCAGGAGCATCGGCACGCTCTCGTCGGCATTGGGGATCGCCGGCGCCAACAAGGTCAACGGAATCTCGCGGCGGTGGCGGATGCACAGTTCCAGCCCGGCGACACTGTTGGCTGTGTCGGTTGGGTTGGCGATCTGGAGGTGGATGGCGAACGATCTCTTCCCGTCGATGTCGGAGACCTTGGAGTCGATGAGGCGGAGATCCAGCCGGGGCGCGCGACGGGCTTCCTGCCGCTCCGCCAGTCGCTGAGCGCGGTGCGCAGTGATCCAGCTCATGATCGCAACGACAAAGGCGGCGAGGGAGACGAGACCGGTCGCGATGGCGATCACGTCAGACGAGGTGAGACCTTTCATCCGATCGCCTCGCGCTTGCGGGCGATGCGCACTTCGGCAGCCGCATCCTGTGACGCCCTGAAAGGCCCATAGTCGGCCGAGATTTCCCCGAGGCGAGTGTTGTTCTCCTCATCGCCGACGATCTGGGTGAAGGCGACTCCCAGGGCGATCCCGATCATCAGGATGCGATCGAGCGTGTCGGCGATCCGCTCGGGATCCTCGGGACCGACCAGATAGCCGTTCCAGCTCTCACCGTCGTCAGCCATCCTCATGTGCCGCTGCAGGGACTTGCCGGAGGGGTGAACGGCATCGTCCGACATCACGCGATAAAGGAGGTACAGGTGTCCCAGAGGGCCGAGCTCCGCGAGCTTCGAGATGTTCAGGTTCGACACGGATCCGATGCTGTCCACAACATCCTGAAGCATCGCGGCGTCCGCGGACATACCGCTGCGGAGGATCGTTTTCGCCTGCCCCTTCTTGGCGGCGGCGGCATCCTCGATCATCACCGCGCGCGCCTTGTCCGGATTGTCGTGAAGCGCGGCCATCAGCAGGGTGTTCTCCAGCAGTCCGCGCGCCAGTGTCCGCGCCTCAACATCCATGCCGCGTTCGGCCATCAGCACCGCTCCCTGCAACTGGGCGCAGGACCGATGCAGGAGAAGCAGGGCCATCGGCTCGCGGTCGAACGGCATGCCCCGCACGGTTTCGCAGGCCGCGGTGGCGGCCTTCTGAAGGCAGGCATTGAGGGCTTCGACGAGTTCGAACCCGAGGGCGTTGCCGTTCCGCCTGGCCTGGATGCGGTCCGAGATCGCCGTCGACAGAAAGCCTGCTTCGTTGAAAGTCGTCATGCTGCGGATAACACGGTCGTCCCGTCTTGAAGGCAAGGGTCGTCTCTCCCTACCTAGGATTCACGCCCAGGGCGCACGGGGAGGGACTATTCGGCGGGATGACGCAGCAAGGGTTCAGCGCGAAGGACATGGTCGGGGCCCGCGCCTTGTTGGCGTGGTCGCAAGCTGACCTGGCCAAGGCGGCGAATATTCACCCCAGCGAGGTCGCTGACTTCGAGCTCGATCGGCGTGAGGTCAGGCCTGCCGCCATCGAGGCCATGACTGAGGCGATCGCAGACGCCGGCGTCCGGAACGACGATCAAGGCCTCAGCCTCATTGAAGATCCCGCTGCGCCGACCCCCTTCTCCGGCGGGAACCCGACCCGCTTGATCGAGGCTTCCGACCTCGTCGTCTGGGCCGACAGCCGCGACGGCCAGGCTGGCATGCCCGAGCTTCTGAGCCGTTTGATCCGCGCCGAGCGCGGGGTCGCCGCCAGAGTTCGATTCCCGTCCGGCGACAGCGTCGCTCAACATGGCTGGGACGGCGAGGTCCGCGTTGTCGGCGCGTCGGTCAGGATTCCGGATGGCCAGTCGGGGTGGGAAACCGGGACCGACCAGAACAAGAAGTCAAAAGCCGATGGAGACATAGAGGCCCGAACGACGGATCACGGCGACCTCGACCCGGCGGATACGACGTTCGTCTTCGTAACGCCCCGTCGTTGGGCAAAGCAGAAGGACGTCTGGGCCAAGGCGCAGCGCGCCAAGCGCATCTGGAAGAACGTCCTGGCCTATGACGCCGACGACCTGGTGGACTGGATCGAGTGCCATCCCGGCGTCGGCCAGTGGCTCGCAGTCCGCCTTGGCAAGCGCCCTAGAGATCTGAAGTCACTCGCGGACCTCTGGGCGGACTGGTCGGGCGCGACCCAGGTTCCGTTGAGCGGAGAGCTTACATGCATCGGACGCGACGAGGATGCTGCGGTCGTCCTGCGGTGGCTTTCGGCCCCCGCCTCAGAGCCGCTGTTCGTTCAGGCCGAGTCCGTCGAAGAGGCGGCGGCCTTTTTCCATGCGACGATCGAGATGTTGCCTGATCGGTACTATCGCGCCGTGGAAACCCGCGTCCTGGCGCCGGAAACATCGGCAGCGGCGGCGGAGCTTGCCGACGGCCTGACGCCGCTCATCCTCATCCTCAACGAGACGGAAGCCGGCGTCGCTCAGCGGCTCTCTCGAAAGGGCCATTATATCTACGTCGCCCTGGGCCCGAACTCGGAGGCGCCTGACTCAGCGCGTCGGTTGGCGAAGCCGACCCGGAACCAGCTGCAGCAAGTGTTGGAGCGGATGGGCCTCGAGTACGGCCAGGCGCAGAATCTCTCGCTCGACGCCGGCCGTAGCCTCGCCGTCCTTCGCCGTCTCATGCCTGCGGCACCGGGCAGCCGTCCATCCTGGTCGATCCCGCAGCCGCCTCGTCCGATGCTGGGTGCGCTTCTCGCCGGCGGATGGCTCGAGACGCTGGACGGCGACAAGGCCGTCATCGAACAGCTGGCCGGCGTCCCGTACGAAGAGGCCGTCAGAGCGCTCGGGCCATACGCGACCGCTCTGGACGGGCCTCTGCGCAAGCGCGAAGACGCGTGGCGACTGAAATCGCCTCGCGACGCCTGGACCCTCCTCGCGCATAGTCTGACGGCTCCGGACATCGACCGCTTCCTGTCCGTCTATTGCGAAGTCTGCGCCGAGATCGATCCGACATGGGACATGGCGCCGGACGAGCGCTGGCTGGCTCCCATTCGGAACATCCACCCGCGTTTCTCGTCATTCCTGAAACAGTCGATGACGGAAACGATGGCGCTTCTGTCGTTGTACGGCGACCGGGCGGGTCTGGTGGACGGCGTCGAGGCGAAAGTCGCCAGGTCCCTCACCACAATTCTGGACGGCGCCACGGAGGCGATCTGGTGGTCCCTCGGACCCGTCCTGCCGAAGCTGGCGGAGGTCGCGCCTTCGGCCTTCCTTGGCGGCATCGAACGTGCGCTCGGCCCGACGCCCAGCCCACTGATCGCCTTCTTCGAGCCCGAGACGTCGACCCACACCGTCACGCGGCTTCCCCAGCTGATGTGGGCCTTGGAAAGACTGGCCTGGGATCCGGCTCTTCTGCCTCGGGTCGCCGACGTCCTGGCGCGGCTCGATGCGCTGGATGGGGGCGGCAACAACGTCGCCCGTCCGAAGCAGGTTCTCACCACGATCTTCCTGTCGTGGTCTCCTCAAACCCACGCGACGCTGAAGCAGCGGCTGGCCGTCATCGACGGCCTGCGCAAACGACATGGAGACATCGCCTGGGATCTCATGATCTCACTCCTGCCGCGCTCGCACGCGATCACGATGCCGACGTCGTCTCCGCATTGGCGCAAGGCCGCGCCAACCGACCGCGAGGCGTCGCCTGAGACGGTCGTCCACGACTGCGTCGTAGAGGTCTCAGACCGGCTGATCGAGGATGTCGGCAATCGGCCAAAGCGTTGGAAGGCTCTGCTCAAGGCCATGGAGCTCCTTCTGCCCGACGCTCGGGCTGGGATCGGCCAGAAGTTGCTGGAGGCGGAGCCGACGATCATCGGCGAAGAGGATCGCGACTTCACGCGCACGGCCCTTCGGAAGGTCCTGGCTCGCCACCTGGAATTCCAGGACGCGGACTGGTCGATCCCGGCGGATGAATTGACGGTCTTCCAGACCACCCTCGAGCGGTTCAAACCCGAGGATGTCCTCTGGAGGCATGCCTGGCTGTTTTCCAACGGCACCGGCTGGATGGGTTCCGTGCGCGAGTGGCGTCAGTCGCTGGACGAAGCGACCGCCGCCCGTGCGGCGGCCTTCGAGGAGATCGTCGAGGTGCGCGGAATCGACGGCGCGCTGGCCCTCCTCGACCGATGCGATCAACCCCGGTGGGTGGGAGAGGCGGTAGCGCACTCGCCCGCCGCAGCGTCCTGGCGGTCAGACTTCATCGAACGCGGACTGGCCTCCGATGACGGGCCGCTCTGGCAGGCCGCAGCCGAAGCGATCGGCCTTCTACGCGAGAAGGAAGGCGGCGCCGATTTCGTCACCCGCCTGCTGCCGGCGCCGGCCCCCCAACTTGACGAACGCGTGGTCGGACGCCTGCTCCACTTCCTCCCGGCGCGCCCCGAGACCTGGTCGGCGGTCGCGGCCTACGGCCTCTCGTCAGAAGATCGCTACTGGCGTACTCTCGCGGGGTGGGCGGTGGCTGAGACCAAAGAGGAAACCGAGCACGCGATCCGGCGCTTCAACGTCGTCGATCGCGCTCGTGACTCTCTCCATCTGATCGGAAGCCGCCTTGAAGTCGACCTCGATCCAAAGCTGATCGTCGAGACGCTCCACTTGGCGCTGAAGACGATGAACCAGGCGAGCGAGGACACGAACGAGCCGGTGATGCGGCTCCACTACCTCACGCGGATCCTCGCCCACCTCGAAAACCATCCCGAGGTGTCGGACGAAACCTTGGTCCTGCTCGAGTGGTACTACTTCCACATGCTGCGGTACTCCGAGCGACCCAGCCCGGCTTTACACCGCGAACTGGCGAGGAACCCGGACTTCTTCCTCCAGGTGCTGACCATGGTCTTCCTGCGGGACGACGACGGCGGCGGCGCAGACGAGGACCTCCCGGGCGGACCCGCGACGCCGGAACAGCGGGCCGCCATGGCCCGGCACGGCTACGATGTGCTGGATGCTTGGAACCGCATCCCCGGCGCAGACGACAAGGGGCGGATCGACGGCGCCGAACTCGAGCGGTGGGTCACGGAAGTGCGCCGCCGCGCGTCGGAACTGGGACGCAGCCTGCCGGCTGACCTCCGGATCGGCCGCATCCTCGGGATGAGCGCAAAACCAGCCGGCGAGGTTTGGCCTCCCATCGCCATCCGCGAGATTCTCGAGAGCGCAGGATCAGAGACCCTGGAGGATGCTTTCGTCTCGGGTGCGTATTCATCGCGCGGAGTGATCACCCGTGACCTGAGGGAAGGCGGTCGCAAGGAGCGGACGCTGTCTGACCGCTACAGAGATCACTCGTCGGCGATGGCGTCAGACTACCCCGTCACCGCCCGGCTACTGAATGACATCGCCGATATCTACGACGGGCGGGCGAAGCGCGAAGATGACGAGGTCGAGGAGCGGAGCTGGCACTGAGATGCCAGCCGAGCGTGATCAGCTTGCTGCGCCTCGAAGCTGATTGAGGCGCTCGCGGCAGACTTCGGCGACGACGGCCCCGAGGCGGCGGGCCGAAATCGCCAGCATTTCGAGGTCTTCCCGGCTGACATCGTACTGGTCCGAATAGCGGGCCTCGACATAGGCGCGCTTCAGCGTCTCGAACCGCCGCCGTTCGGCCCGCTGCTCACGCGGCCACGCCTCGACAAGGCGCTTGTCGATGTCCTCGGCCAGCGACCTCAGGAACTTGATGTTGTGGGACCGCGGGAAATAGAACGTGTGGACGAGCAGGAAACAGATGTAAGCCGCCTCCACAGTCTGGTGGAGTTGGAACGCTGCGTTCTTACGCCTCGAAAGCGTCGACTCCTGCGCCAGCAGGTGCGCGACGGTGTCGAGCCAGACTTCAATGTCCGCCTGCTTCGTATCGAAGTACCGCTGCGCCATCTCCAAGGCGTCAGCCGGCGTCATCGGCTTGGGAGTCGCCAACGGATGGCCCGGCAGCTCGTAGAGCATGACCCCGTCGCGGGCGATGTCGGTCCAGAAGTATTCGCCGCGTCCGAGAGCCTGGTTCACCTCGGCGAGGTCGTGCACGATGATGTTGACGATCCGGCCAACCGACGGGTCGTGGAGGATCTTATTCTCGGCCTCCCACCAGTAGTCGGCGATGTCGGTCAGCTTGGGGTGGCTGACGATGACCAGCAGATCAAAGTCCGAGAGGTAGCCGTTGTCCGGTTCGTCCACCCAGTCGGTGCGGGCGTAGCTGCCGAACAGGATGATCTTGAGGACCTTGCCGCCCTTGCGCCAATCCGACGTGCCGCCCGCGCCTTTCCGGAGCGCCGCTTCGAACTCCGTCAGCAGGGTCGCGCGGACGTGCGCCAGCTCCTGCTGCTGACGTTCGGGGAGATGGTCGAGGGTCGTTTTCATCGCGATGACTCTAGCGAGAAATTCGCGTTCTGCCGGATATATTTTGGCCGACCGGCACAGATACCCACGAAGCTAGGCTGGAGGCCGCACAACCGTTAGTCTCACTCCGAGAGCGGCGGTCACGCCGGTGGGATCATCGCTGAAAACCACCCTAGAACCTGCCCCTCGCGCCACAGAGGCCGTCGCCAGGGAGCCGCGCATTCTTCGAGTCTTCGCCCACCTCGCCAACCTCACCCAAGGACTGGCCGCACTTCGAAAGCCGTCGCTCCAGCGGATCACGACACGGCTCCACCGCGAGCATCTCCGGCGGAACGTCGCGTCCGCCGGGCTGCGGCATGGATCGGGCCGTCGCATGCTCGCGTTCGTCCGTCGACACTGGCGGGTGTCGCTCCTTGTGGCGATCGCCCTCTACGGCGTTGTCGGCACGATCACCGCCCTTGTGCCGCCCACCGATTACGGACCGCAAATACCGGGCGATCTGGCCGACTATTTCCGCGATCTCCAGACCATCAACCTGGCCCTGCTGGGCGCGCAGGCGACCTTGCTGGGCCTGGTCTATCCCCTGGTGATCGCCTTGGTCGGAATGCTGTTTGAGACGCGGTCCTCGACCGGCCACCGGCTTCAGATCTATTTCTCCGAGACCGAGGCGGCTTCCGTAGGCGGCCTGGCGCTGACCTACATCGCCTTCGTGGCCCTGCAGTCGCTCCTCTACGCCCAGCTCGAGCTCAAGGTCGTCGGCGCGATCACCGTGCTCAACGTGATCTGGTTCGCCATCAATCTCCTGGGCCTGGCCTTCTTTGTTCTGAGAAGCCTGGATTTCATCCAGCCGACCCGCCGCGTTCGACTGACGCGGAGCTACATCGCCAACATCGCCTGGCGCGATCAGTTGCGCGGCCTGATGCTCGCGAACCGCTGGGTGAACGCCGCGAGGTACAAATATCTGCCCGAGGACGCGGCCGAGTCCGAGTTCACCATCACGCCTTTCATCAGCGACGCCGACCTCGTCGCCCGCGAATTCTCCAGCCCACGCCGGCTGCGTGACATCCGCTTCGGCGTACTGTCCGTGGCCCTCAAAGCCAGAACGAAGCGCGCTTCGGCCGAGGACAAGGAAATCCGCACGACGTTAGCGGGATGGCCCGGTCAGGACTACGCCAGCCGCGCGGTCCTGGTTCGAGGCGTGGGTGAAGCGAGCTGGTCCGAACGCCGGCTATTCCTCGCCGCCTTCCGGTTCGGTCCCGTCTCACACGCGGACCCAATCCCGACGACCGAGGGCCTTCTGGCGGAGGGCGCCGCCGATCTCGTCTCGCTGTTCGATGCTGGTCGGCTCGATGATTTCAAGGCGCGCCTGAGGGAACTGCTCGAACAGCACGCGCTCTACTATCAGCTGGCGCAAACGCCCCAGAACCCCGGCGACCCACCCTTCAACTACGGCGCCATGGACGCCGGTTTCCAATCGCTCGCGATGGAATGGGTGCGCGCCTACATCCCCTTGCTGGACCGTCTTGCGGAACGGCTGAGCAGCGACCCCAAGTTTCTGGAGAGCGCGGCCTCGCTTGCCGCCCGGCTTCAGCACCGTGTTGGGAGCGCTCCGCACGAAGCGACCCGCGCATTGTTCTTCCCGACCATGTATCTGGTGCGCGGCCTGCTCCTCACCGCGACGCGCAGTCGAACCCTGTCGCCAGGGACGACGCCCGAGCCGACCTTCGCGTTCTCGGGTCCGAAGGCGGACGCCTATACCCGCGCCTGGCAAGATGTTGTCGGGGGCTGGGAGACCTTCGCCGAAGCTCTCGCTCCGCTCGGGACCAGCAAGCCGGCGCCAGGATGGCCCCAGATCCGGGCCCTGGCGCCGGGTTTGGCGCGACATCTGCGCGACACGGCGATGATGGTCGCCGTGGCGGCTCAATCCGGCGAGACCATCGCCATCCGCTGGACCATCGATCTCATGCTCAAATGGGACGAGCGCAATCGGCGGATCTGGCCGACGTCAAGCCAGGGTTGGGCCGTCGGGCGCGCACTGCCTACTCTGGAGCTGACGTCCCGGGAATGGGAGGCCGTGCCCGCCTCTCTCTACCGTCACGACGATCGCCCCGCAGAACCGATCGATGTCTTCGACGCGGCGATCGAGAACGCCTGGCGAGACACCCTTCTGGTGCTCGTCTGCAGCCTGATCGGACGCTCCGTTTCTCCCGCTCCCGGCGTGGTGAATGACGGCGCGGCCATGGCCGCCTGCGCCCTGTTCCAGAATCGGGAGTTCGACGCCGGCGCCTCCTATCACCCGCGTTCCGCCCCGCTGGTCACGGAGGAAATCCTGCGCTCGATCCTCCGCCTCGTCGGCGAGTCCGGTCGTGACGACGCAGCCTACGGGCGGTCCATCGAGGAGCTCGCCGAGCAAATCAGCCGCCTGGAGGGGCCGAACTACATCTCCGGTCGGGTCTATGGGTGGTCGGGAGAGGCGTCTCTCTGGGGTCAGAACACGACCCATGGCCTGCTGATCGCCGCCAGCCTGAATACACTGCCCGCCGGAAGAACGGGCAAGATCGGCGTGTCGGGCACGATCAGAACCCTTCTTCTGCCAGCCTCCGATGAAGCGCGACGAGCGATCATCCGGCATCTGGAGGGAATCCGCGATGCATTGCCCGGGATCGATCGTGTCCACGGAGCGGGGATAGCGTCCGCACTGACCGCATCCGTGATCGATGTGCCCGAGCTCGAGACACGTCTGGACCGGGTGCGGGAGTGGTTGGAGGAATGCCTTTCGCTCATCCACGTCGCGCGTGAGCAGGTCCTGTTGTCCGCTCCAGTCGACACCGCCGCGCTGAGGGCGATTTCCGACGCCGCCCAAACCAAGGGCTTCTCCAAGGCAGAAGGGGCCTTCCCGGTATCGGCCTTCGCCGTGATCGATCAATCCTCCGACGCTCTGAAGCCTAGGGTCTATCGCCAGACGCACGTCCGCCGAGGAAGCTACGTCTTGCCCCCGATGGACGACCGGATGGGCAGCGAGGGAGAGTGGTGGGCGCACGAACTCGTGGGTCGCGTGGGCGAGATCGTGCTTCTCGATGTGCTCGAGGCCTCCACCCCGTCGCGACGATCCCCGCGCAGCGCAGCGACCTATTGGAAGGCTCTGTCCGAAGCGCTCGAGGCCGTGCGCGCGACCGGGCAATCACCCGTGGTGATCCGGCCTCATCGGCAGGACCCTAAATGTCTCTGGGACTGGACCCACGGCAGCGGCGATCGCCCATCGGACTTCGCCTTCGTGCGCCAGCCGAATGAAGACGACAGCTACGACTTCCATCTCAACGGTACGCCCGTCTACTCGTCGAGAGCCGCGAACGGAGCCACATGGGTGTTCGGCGTGGAGCGGCTGGATCGGCTGACGTTCCAATCCTTCGGCGAAGAGGGTCTGACGAAACTGACGCTGGAGCCGGATGCGGCGAATCCGTGGTCGGCCTCCCTGCGTCTTGAGTGGGCACGCAGGGTCCGCCTGTCCGACGGCCCGGCGTTCCGCATCTCGCACCCCAAGCCATCGTCGTGACAGCCCGGCGATCGCGTTCCCGCCATGGACGGCGCTCGGCCGTGTTCCTACAGTTGCCCCACCTGAATGTTCGGAAGGTCACGCAGTGACAGAGGCGCTCCTCAATCAACTGGTCGAAACGGTAGAGGCGCACTACGCCGCCCCCGAGGCGCCGCCGCTGCTCGCATCGCGCTTTGGGCATAGCAACAAGGCCCTCCTGAACGACCTGAAGGGCGCCTATGGCGGACTGCTGGCTGCCGTCCGGGCCGCCGGCGAGGACCGCCTCAGGATCGCCGACACCCGCCCCGGGCGGGAGGTCATCGCGCCGGCGGACCGGGCCGCCGATATCGGCAATGAGGTGCAGCAACTGTCTGCGACGGCGCGGGCGGCCGGCTCCAGTTTCGACAGTCTTCCGAAGTCCGTTCAGATCGCCTTCTGTGTTCGGACCGAGGCCGGGGAAGTCGTCACCCTTCGTGTGACCTCGCCCTACGACTACAAACGCATCAAGGCCGGTGAAATGGTTCGGCCCGGCTTCCGCATCATCGCGGAAGAATATCGCAAGCCCGGTCTCGCCCTCGCTTCAGCCACCGTCCAGGACAAGCAGGCTTTGTGGCGACAGTTCCTCGCCTGGGCCCAGCAGGAGCAGCTCGACCCTGCGACCTTCCAGGCCGCCAAGAAAGACAGCAACGCCCTGGCCCGGTTCCTCGCCGCCCAGCCTTCGGACATTATCGGCCGCATCGTCATTCCGGCCGATATCGCAGAGATGCTTCTTCGGCGGAGCTAGGCGTGGCGGGGAAGGTCAAGACCAAGGCGAAGCCTGTTTCGCGAGCGAAGACACGCGGCGTCGCCGGCCGAGCGCCGCTGCTTGTGCTCGCGGGCTTGCCGCAAGCCAGCGCCGCCGCCGCCGCGAACACGATCAACAACGACGGAAGGACGCCGTGGCGGGCGACTACGGTCGCCTTCCCGGATCGCGACCCCGTTTACGACGTCGCAGCCGTCGAGGAGCTCGCTGCTCAGGTTCTCGCCTATGCCAGGGAGAACTATCAGGGCGAAGAGAACCCGGTGAACCCGACCCGCATCGTTCTCGCCTATGTCGACGATGAGTGGACCCAACCGTTATGGGAGGTCTTCGGCAGCGCCGTCTTCCCGATACGCATGGCGGACCCTGGCTGGGAGTGGCCGGACGGTCGCCCATGGCGTTTTGACGCTGATGCCGTGCATGCAGCCGTGAACCGCGCACGCGTCACCGCCGAAAGTGAGGAGGTGAACGGCACCCGGCGAAGGCTCGAAGCCCATCGTCGCGACGATCCGTTGCTTCTGCCGGCCCGAAACTTCGAGCTGGCCCGAAATGCGGTGTTTCATGACCGCTTCCTCGCCCTGCTGGAGAGCGGGATCGCACCTGCGGACATCGCCGCGATCGACGAGGACGTCGAGCGCCGCAAGTTCCCGTTCAAGCATCTGCCGAAATTCTACGCCAAGACAGGCGGGCAGAATAAGAGCTTCGCAATCGACCGACGCGACCTCGTCTTTGCGAAGGCTCATGTGGGCCAGGACGGAGGGGTCCACGATATCCCTGCGGACGCCGAAGAGGACCTGACCGCGGCCAGGCTGCGTCGGGAACTTGAAAGCCGCTTCCGGTTCGGGACCCCGCTTCAGCCCCCCGGCTTTCAGCACGATGTTCAGAGGGAGTTCGGCACCCCTCTGGTCCGGGAGCGCATGTTCTGCATCGATCGCGGCCCGGTGCATGTGTTTGGGGATCACGCCAACGTCTTCGGCAGCGACATGATCACCGCACACCGGATCGAAGACGCCCAGAATGAGTAAAGGGCGGGTGCTGGTGCACCCGCCCGATACATAGTCGCGTTATCTTCGTTTACCGCCGATTCAGTTGAGGTCTCAACTGCGTCGGCCCCAAAGCTCCAAGGCCCTATGTCCCCAGTGCCCGGTTTCAACGGATCCAAGATCCTCGGCGACGGCGAGAGAGGTGTTATCCCCTCGTCAGTCCCGTGCACTTCCACCAAAAATGGCTCAGGTGCGAATTAGGATAACGCAAAAACCTGCGTACTATTTAGGCGCAAACCGCCTTCACGACAAGCCGCACGCTTTAAAGCGCGCTGTGGAGGTGCGCCGGGCGTTGAGAACATGTGAGATTCGCATGCGCTCACGCCTTTAGCCGAAGCCTGTACATACGCGTGAGCCGCACCGGGCGGCGCCATTCTAACGTAGAGACAGGCCGACAGGTAGGTCGCGGCGATCGTGAACCGTCGTCAGGCCAAGAGCACAGCGGCAGCCTCGGCCGGCGTATGGACCATGTAGTCCGGCACGGCGGCGCTGAGAGCCGAGGCCGCTCCGTATCCCCAGGACACGGCCATGGCGGCCACATGAACGTGGTGCGCCGCTTCGATGTCCCGCACCTCGTCGCCGACGGCGCAGACGCGGGCCGGTTCGACATCCAGTTTACGGATCAGGGAAGAGAAGCGCGCCCCCTTGCCGAACAGCGACGCGCCGCAGCTAAAGGCGGAGATCAACGCCGCCGATGGCCCGAGCACCGCGCGGACGTTCTCTTCGCTGTTGGAGCTGACCACGGCAGACCGGACGCCGCCGTCATGCAGCCGCCGCAGAAGATCGGGGACGCCTTCGAACAGCGCGATCTGGTGCGCCTCATCGGCCATTCGCTTGCGCAAATCGGCGGCGATCCCCGGCAGGCGGAGCGGCGACACGCCCAACGCCTTGACGACGTCTCGGGTCGGCAGGCCCCGAAGACGTTCGATCTCCGCCACATCGGGAGACCGGAAACGATGAGCCTCGGCGAGGCTCGGCAGCTGGGCGATGAACCATGCCGCGCTGTCGGCGAGCACGCCGTCGAAGTCGAACAGGACGAGTTTGTATTGGGCCATTCGGATCGCCATAGCGGGAATACGGTCGGCGGGCACGGGGTCCCGCCCCGCTACGTCCCGCTGGCGATAAGAAACAGGGTGAATGGGGCCGTTAACGGCGACGCTTAAACGAGCCTTCAGCGCCTCGCACTAGGTGTCGGGAATGAGCTTCCCCGTCGCCAGACCCGATCGCCGCATTCTCGCGCGCCGCCGGTGCGCCGAACAGTGCGTCATCGAGTACGGCCAGGGAGAGACAGCGCCCGGGGTGCTGCGCCAGCTCGATCTGCACGGCGCTCGCGTCAGATTGCTCCAACGGGGCGCCTCGCTCTCGGGCGATGTCCGCATCCTCACGCAGGCCGGCGACGAGGTTTTCGGCGCGACGGCCTGGCGCATCGGCGACGTGCTCGGCGTGCGGCGGCACTCCCGATCCGAAGCCAGGATCAGGGCGCTCGGGGCAAGCTGAACCCCGCACTAGACCCAAGGCGCTAGAAGTCGAAGCCAAGCTGACCCTCTGCAATGACAGGGCCGCTCCGACGCCGGGGGCGCGACTTCGGCTTGCTTCCTCGCGGTGACGGCGACGGGTTCGGCTTTGCCGTCGGCGTCGCGATGACGCGGTCTTCGCGAGGACGGGGCGGCGTCGGCCTGATCGGTCGTGTCGCCGGCTGGGGTTCCGGTGCCGTGGAACCGCGGCTCTCGTTCCAGCGGGCGATATCGCGCTCGCGCCAGGCCACCCGTCCGGGCGAGATCGACACCGGCTCCGGAAAGTCTCCGGCCTGACGCATGCGCCAGGCGGTCGTGCGGCCGAGGCCCGTCAGGTCCCGGACCTGCCGCCAGCCCAGGAACCGCTCGAGCCCGTCGTCATGGGCCATGACGCTGCTCCAGAAGCGCCGTCGCGCGATCCCCCATGACCGAGGCGAGCGCCGCCGCATCGTTGGCCGCGTCCAGGGGATCCCGGCTCCACCAGACCAGCAGCACGGCCTTGAGCGGATAGCTGACCGTCGGATCGTTCATCAGGGTCTCGAGACTGGGGCGGGTGGTCGTCATGGGGTCGCCTCCCGACGCCGGGCCTCCCGCCGCAGCCGCTGGCGCTCGCTGGATGAGGCGGCGGGCGCCGTGATCTGGGCCTCGGCCCAGGTCTCCAGCAAGTCCAGCGGGTAGTAGGGCTTGTTTCGGATGTGCCGGCACGGCGGGCCGCCCGACCCGGTCGAATAGGCGCGCGCCAGGGTCGTCGGCTTCATCCGGATGCCTTTGCCCTCCAGGAATACGGACGCCTCCGCGCGGGTCAGGAGCGTCTCCCGGGGCGACGACGCGGCCGCCTCCGCGCCGTCATGAGGGGCCGTCGCGAAGGTCACAGCCCGGCCTCCGCCGGGACGCATTCCCGCGACGATCGCACCCCGCGCCCCGCCGTGAGCGCCAGGTAGCAGTTGATCACCGAGACGACGTAATTCTGGGTCTCGGTGATGTTCGGGATCCGGCCCAGCCGGGCGACCCGATCCGGTCCCGAATTATAGGCCGCGAGGGCAAGGCGGAGGTCGCCGAAGCGGAGGATCTGCCGGGCCAGATAGTCGGCCCCTCCCCGCAGATTCTCATAGGGATCGAAACGGTCGCGCACGTCGAGATCCGCGGCGGTGCCCGGCATCAGCTGGGTCAGGCCGCAGGCGCCGGCGTGAGAGCAGGCCTGGGCGCGATAGGCGCTTTCCACCACGACCAGGGCATGGAGCAGCTTGCGATCCAGACCATGCCGGTCGGCCGCTTCGGCGATGGCGTCGGCGAAGGGCTGGTCAAGGTCCGCCAGACGAACGGCCTCGAGGCCAGCGGCCTCCGGTGCGGGTGCTTCCGGAACGACGCCCACGAACAGGTCGCCGCCGGCCGGACGCCAGTCGACGCGGGTCTGGGCCGCGACCGGCGTCGCCGCCATGGCGATGACGGCGGCAAGAGGAAGAAGGTGGCTCACCATGTCAGGGTCTCCCGATAGACGCCCTCGATCTGGGCGGTCCTCACCGGCCCGAAGTACCGGCTGTCCAGGCTGGACGGCGTATCGCCGAGCAGAAGTCGTTCGTCGGCGGCGAGCCTGCGACAGCCTCGCCAGGCCGGAAGCGCGACGCCCGCGCTATCCCGGGCGTGGATGCGGACGGTGCGCATCGGCGCGATCAGCCACCGGCCGTCCGAACACACCATCTCGCCGCCCGTCGCCGCCACCCGTTTGATCAGCCGCACCTCGCCGGGCATCCCCTGGCGCGAGAGATAGGGCCGCACGATCTCGGGCTGACGAATGGCGACCACCGCGCCGCGCTCGATGTCCCGGGCGTCGGCGCGGACATAGACGCCCCGAGGCAGGCTCGGGCTCTCATTGATCAGGGCGACGGCGGGCCGCTGCGCCGCGACCCCGCCGACGGCGAAGAGGCCGACGGCGGGCGCGACGGCCGCCACGAGAAGACAACGAAGACGGGTCATCGGCGGTACGGCTCCAGAATGAGGTCGCGGGTGATCATCACCCGAACCGGAGCCCCCGCCCGGACCCTTATGGACGGCTGGACGCCGAGCTCGCGATCGACGAGCCGTCCGCCGACCTGGGAGGCCTCGATCGAGGCTGCGCTCCCCGCACTGGCGGCGAACGAGCGGTCCTCGGATCCGCCGCGCGCCAGTTCGCCCAGGGTCGTGATGGCGCCCGCGAACAGGGTCGCCACGCCGAGCGGCAGAAGCCTTCGATCCACCTCTCCCCGCACGCCGACCGCGCCCTGCGCGTCCACGCCCGGTTCTTCGGACAGGATCAGGCTCTTGCCGTTGGGAAGGATCAGCCGATCCCAGACCAGGAAGGCCCGACGGTCGCCGTGGGCGCTCTCGCCTTCGTGGCGTCCGATCAGGCGCGTCCCCTGCGGGACGACGAGATGGCGACCGGTGATGGAGTCGAACACATTCTGGCTGACCGTGGCCACGACCGGGCCGGGACGCGAGGTGTCCACGGCCGTCAGCAGCACGCCCGGGATGATGGCGCCGGCCTTCAGCTCATAGGGGGAAACCGGCGCCAGGAGGCCGTGGGGACTGTAGATCGCGCCATAGTCCCGCATCGCCGGGGACGGCGGCGCATCCGATCGCCCGCCTCCGGCCGGAGCGGCGGCCCCGCTCGACGGGCCTCCGAAGAACAGCCCGGACGCCGCCGCCTGCTCCACCGGTCGCGGCCCTCTGGGCGTCGCGGCGTATGAGGGCGCCGGCACGCGAGCGGGCGGCGGCGAGGCGACGGGAGGTTCATCTTCCGGCGTGGCGCCCCGGCGCTCCGGCAAGGCGTCCGCCCGGGCGAGCCGGTCATAGCTCGCGGGCTGGTCGGTCACCCGCTCCGAGGGTCGAACGCTGCCCCGGGCCTCGCCCGCGCCACCGGCCTCGGCGGCGTCCCGGGCCTGACGCGTCATCTGCGGCTGGACGACGAAGGCCCAGGCGAGCGAGCCGGACACAAGCAGGGCGGCGACCATCACCGCGCCCTGGACGACGAGCTTGCGGATGCGGACGGCGCCCGGCCGCGGCGCCCGGCCCATCAGGGGCGGCGGAGGCGCCTTGGGCGTCGCTGTCGGGGTGGACGGAGGCGGGGCGACGTCGTCGCGAGGGGTGTCTGGAGAGAGATTGGGATCGGTCATCGGGCGGCTCCCGGAATGCGACGGATGCGGACGATTTGCGGACGACGGTCTCCGAGCCGGAGCTCGGCTTCGTCGAACAGCCTGTCGACGATCAGGACGCCGTCTGCCTGCCGGTAGTTGACCAGCTGGAGTTCCTCGCCGGCCCGGACGAAGAGGGCCGGCGCCTCATCGATCGAGGCTCCCGGCGACAGGGTGATGAAGGTCCGTGCGCCGTCATTGAAGACGGCGGTCGGAGCCCAGCGCGGGGAGCGGCCTCGCGCCTCGATCCTGTAGCGGGCGTCGAGGGGCCCCTGAGGCGTCGCCGCCTGCACATCGACCGGCGGCAGGCCCGACAGCGGGTCGGCGACCGGGCGGCTCGAGGCGGCGAAGCCATAATCCCAGGCGATGGCGGCGTTGAAGGCGTCGGCGGCGCCGCTGCGCAAGGTCAGGAGATAGACCCGCTGGCTGGTGGTCAGGACGAGGTTGGTCTCCAGACCCGCCTGCAGGGGTTTGATCAGGACATGGGTCCGGGCGGAGGCGCCGGCGCCCGACTGGCTCTCGCCGATCTGCCAGCGCACCGTATCCCCGGCCGCCTTGGCCGTGACCGTCTCGCCCGGCGCCAGGGTGAGGGTCGTGACCCGCAGGGGGGCGGTCCAGACCTCGTAGACCCGACCGTCGGACCAGCCGAACACCTGGACTCCGCCCACGAAGCCGTCGGCGCTGGAGGCGGCGCGAGCGGATCGATTGGCTTGTGCGATCGCGGCGCGTCCGGACGGCGTCTCCGGCGGCGGCGTCTCGGCACGACGTCGACGCGGCGGCTCCGCCTGGGCGACCGCCTCGAGGTAGGGTCGTGCGGTGGAGTCCGGCTCTACGGGAGGCGGAGCCGGGTCCGCCTCAGACGAAAGGACGGGCTCGGGCGCGACTTCGGGGGTCGGGACCTCGGGCGTGATCGCCTCGGCCAAAATGACGGGGTCGGCGTCCGGCCCTCGCAGCAGGGCGCAGCCGGAGAGCGCGATAGCGGCGAACGCCGAAAGGGCGGTCACGCTCAGGAAGCGTCGGGGGTCCATGAGACATCCTCGATCTTGAGGCCAAGGGGATTGCGCATCAGCTCGGCCTCGTTGCGCGGCGGCTGATGGGCGACGGTGATCAGGGCGCGCCAACGCTCGGCCCCGGCCTGCTGGCCGTTCACGAACCGGGTCTCACGCCATTGCAGGTCGAAGGTGCGGTCGCTGCGGCGGACCACGTTCAGCACCTCGACATTGACCGCCTCGCGGCCGGCCTCCGCGAACGGATCATTGGCCTGGGCCCAGTCGTTCAGAAAGGCCGAGGCCTTCGGCGTGAGGAGGTCGTAGGCGCGCAGCCAGTTCTGCCGGATCACGATCGGATCGATCGATTTCGACCGAACGTCCCGGATCCATTGCGCGAGGGCATAACCGGTCTGGGCCTCGGTCGGTTCGTACCGGCCGTCCAGGGCCGTGATCCTCTGGGTCTGCCCCCAGTCGGACACCTCCACGACGAAGGGCCGCACCACCGCCCGATCGGCCTGGACCCACCAGCCGGCGCCGAGAAAGGCCGCCAGCGCGAGGTTGGCCAGGGCGATACGGCGCCAGTTGCGGGCATGGGCGATGGAGAGCCCCATCCGGTCGTCCCAGACCTGGCCTGCCCTCTGGTAGGGAGTGGCCTCGGGCGACGCAGTCAGGGCGCGCTTGGGCTTGAAGAAGGGATGCATGCTCAATCCTCGGATCTGACGGTGGGCTTGAGGGCGCCGCTGTTCTCGCCGGCCGGCATCAGGGCGCGACCGGAGTTGGCGATAAAGAAGGCCTGGAGGGCGGCGGATCGGCCGGCGGCGCGTCCCCCCTTCGCGCCCCCGCCCAACGACCGGTCCTCGGACAGGGACGGCCGGGAACGGGTCTCAGCCTGGGGCCCGGCCTGGCCCGGAGGCGGCCCGGACGAATCCGGCTGAGGGGGCGGCGCCTCCGACGGCGCCGGGGTGGGAGAACTCGGGGCCGCCGCAGCGCCCGAGGTCGGCGCGGCGCCGCCGGTGGAGGGCGCCGGATCTCGCGTGCGCCCGGCGGGCCCCAATCCGGGTCCAGGGCCCGGTGATGGCCGCGGTCCGCCGCCCGAGGGCGCGCCTCCCGAGGAAGGGCCGGGTCCCGATGGTCGCGCCGCGGACGCGGCCCCGGCGGCGGATCGCGACGACCCGCCGATCGCCGCGGCCCGTCCGGCCATGGCGCCGACGCCCGCGACCCCGCCGGCGACGAGGGCTCCCGCCCCGGCGACGGCGAGCCCGCTGGTCAGGGCCGCGCCCGCCCCGAGGGCGGGGCCGCCGGTCACCAGGGCCGAGGCCAGGTTGGGGATGAAGATCGCCAACATCGCCAGCAGCAGGGCAGCGACCAGGATCGTGAGGGCTTCATAGATGTCGGGATTGGCGGAGGGCTGAAGCTGGTCGAAGATCGTCCGCGCGCCGGAGACGACGATGGCCAGGGCCAGCACCTTGAGCCCCGAGGAGACGACATAGCCGAGCGGTCGTTCGGCCAGGAAGGCGGTCTTGTTCCAGATGCCGAACGGCAGGAGGACGAAGCCGCCCAGGGTGACGATCTTGAACTCGAGCAGGGAGACGATGATCTGCAGGGCCAGGATGGCGAAGGCCAGCATGATGCCGATCATCGCCAGACCGAGAATCAGGGCGTCGGCCATATTGCCCATGACGTCGAGCGGGTTCTCGACCGGGGCCGGCGTCTCTCCCAGGGCCTTCACGATCTCCCAGCCCTGCTGAAGGATGGCTCCAGGGTTGAGGAACTCCTCGCGCGACAGCGAGCCTCCCCCGGCCGTCAGACCCAGCTCCAGAAACCCGGCGTAGAGGGTCTCGGACAGGGCCTGCCAGTCGTTGATGATCCAGGCGAAGGCGCCGATCAGCAGGACCTTTCCGAAGCCGGACGCCAGGACCTCCCTGTTGGGCGAGAGCGCCCACTGGATCCCTGTCAGGGCCACGACGAGCGCGATCAGCAGACCGAAGACACCGTTGACCGACCCGGACAGGGCGTCGAAGCCGGCGGTGACGGTGTTGGAAAACACCACCATCAGCTCGTTCGGGGTCTCCATTCCGGGGCCGGCCATGACAGCGCTCCTCAGTCCCGGGCGTGGGGCAAGGGGTTGAAGGACGGAGCGGCCGGCGTGGCGGTCCCCCGTTCCCAGAAGCGGCGGCGCGCCTCGATCGCGGCTTCGCGGTCGGCGGCCTGACGCGCCGCGCCCTCGGCCATCAGCCGGGACTGGGCCAGAAGCACGGTCCGCATGCTGGCCAGATCCTCGGCCAGAACGGACAGCATCTGGGTCGAGGACTGGATCGCGGCCGTCTCGCCCTCCGCCGCCTCGCTCGCGGCCATGGCCCCGCGCAGGCGGCCGTCGCGGCTCTGGGCCAGTCGCTCCAGCTCGGCCGCCGTGCGCGCCAGGTCCTCGGCGGTCCGGCGCGCGGTCGTGGACCGATCGGCGCCGAGGGCCGTGAGGTCCGAGAGGGAGAGATCGTCCGGATACAGATCCGCGAACTGCCGCTGAACGCCATCGAGGGTCGAGGCCGTCCCCCGGACCGTGCGCGCCAGCTCGCCGATGTCGCGCAGGGTCTCAGACGATCCCGCGAGATGGCTGTAGGGCGAAGCGGCGAGGCTGCGGGCCTGATTGGCCAGAGTGCGAGCCTCATTGGCGAGGCTCTCGATCTGCCTGGCGGCCGAGAGCATCGCCTCGACATCGGCCTTGGCGTCATACACCGCCCATTGCGCGCTCGCCGGCTGGGGCGCCGCCGCAAGGGTCAGCGAAAGCGCTGCAAGCCCGCAGAGCCAGCGTCGGCTATTCGGCCGCGAGACGATGGGCGACGGCCGGATCGAAGCTGTCGAAGACGTTGTCGACATGATGGACTCCCTTGGCTTTGAGGAATTCGCGGGCGAAGCGGTCAGGCCGCGGATCGGCCGGATCGAGAGCCGCCAGCACGCTCTCGATGAGAGTCTGGTCCTCGGGAGACGAGGCGCCGCAGAGGGCGAGCCCGGCTCCGCTGAGCTTGAGGTCGAAAAGCCGCCGCCCTTCGGGCTGACGCAGGTAGTAGGTGCGCTTGGGGGTGGCCCAGGCGATCAGCTCCAGCTGGCGGCGGTTGAGACCGAACATCCGGTAGAGGTCCGCCGAGGCCGGCTCGAGCGCGCGGGGGTTGGGCAGGAAGATCTGGGTCGGGCAGCTTTCGATCAGGGCCGAGGCGATCGACGAGCGCACGACGTCGTCGAGCGACTGGGTGGCGAAGACCACCGCCACGCCCTTCTTGCGGAGCGTCTTCAGCCACTCGCGGATACGGGCGGCGAACGCCGTCTCGCCGAGGAACAGCCAGGCCTCGTCGAGGATCAACAGGGTCGGCCGGCCGTCGAAGCCGCGCTCGATCTCGTGGAACAGCGCCGCGAGTACAGGCGCGACCGCCGACGGGGTCGCCATCAGGCTCTCGAGCTCGAAGCATTCGAAGGCGGCGAGCGTCTCGTCTTCCGGAGCGACGCCGTCGATCAGGGTGCCATGAGGCCCCTTGAGCGTCAGGGGCTCGAGAGCCGCGGCCACGGCCTTGTCCTGGACCAGGGCCGTGAAGACGGTCAGCGTCCGCTGCGCCACGGGGGCCTGGGCCAGGGCGCCGAGCGCGGCCCAGATCTCCTCGCGAATGCGCGGCGTCGGCTCGAGGCCCGCGAGCCGGACGGCATCCGCCAGCCACTCCGAGGCCCAGGCCCGTTCGCCGTCATCCTCGATGCGCGCCAGGGGCTGGAGGGTGAACGCGCCGCCGGGCTGGAGCGGATGCCAGCGCCCGCCGACCGCCAGGGCCGCGGCCCGCGCGCTGCGGCCCTTGTCGAAAACCACGACCCGCCCCTCGGGATAGCGGAACCATTGAAGGGCGAGGAAGGCGAGCAGCGCGCTCTTGCCCGAGCCGGTCGGCCCAACGACCATCGCATGGCCGACGTCGCCCACATGCAGGGCCAGCCGGAACGGCGTCGATCCACTGGTCCTCGCGACCGCGAGCGGCGGCCCCTGCAGGCGCGGGTCCGATGTCGGTCCGGCCCAGACCGCCGAGACCGGCAGGAGGTCGGCGAGGTTCAGGGTGGAGACCAGAGGCCGACGCACATCCGCATAGGGCTCGCCCGGCAGGGAGCCCAGCCAGGCCTCCACGGCGTTCAGGTCCTCGGTGCGGGCGACGAAACCCTGGGCGTTGAGCGTCGCCTCGATCGCCCGGGCCTGTTCCGCCGCCCGTTCGGGATCGCGCGCCATCACCGTGATCGTCGTGGTCAGATAGCCGTAGGCGCAGGCGTCCGAGCCGAGGGCTTCGAGCGCGCCGTCGCACTCGTCGGTCTTGGCCGCCGCATCCGTATCGAGGAGCGGGACCTCCTCCTTGGTGATGGCCTCGCGCAGGAGAACCCCGACCCCCTTGCGCTTGGCGAACCAGCGCTTGCGCAACTTGACGAGCTCCACCTCGGCGTCCGCCTTGTCCAGACCGATCCAGCGCGCGCTCCAGCGATAGGGGAAGGGCAAGGCCCCGAGGGCGTCGAGCAGTCCCGGCCGCGTGCTCGCCGGAAGCCCCCGCACCGAGACCACCTTGAGCGTCTGGCCGTCCAGTGTCGGAGACACGCCGCCGAGCAGGGGCGCGTCCGCCAGCCAGGCGTCGAGGAACATCGGCGTCGCGGGCAGCGCGAGCCGGACCGACCTCGGAGACACGCAGTCGTGCAGCCAGGTCAGGATCTCCACGTCGTCGAGCATCGCGACTTCCGGAAGGGCGTCGGCCAGAAGGTCGACGATCTGCGCGGTCTCGCGGGCGAAGGCGTCCAGGGCGGTGCGCCAGTCCCGGCTCGCCGGATCTGCGCCGTCGAACAGGACGCGCTCCACCCGGCGGGTCTGGTCCGCCGGCGGAAGCCAGGTCAGGGCCGCCCGATAGTCGGTCTCGTAGGCCGGCTCGCTGGTCTCGAAGAGGGAGCGGCGCTCGGCGTCGACCAGCCAGGCCGCGGCGATCTCGAACTCACTCGTGGGATAGGGCTGGGCGGGGCGGCGACGGGCCTCGACATGGAGGCACCATCCGCTGCCCAGACGCTTCAGGGCGTTGTTGAGCCGCGCTCGAACCGACATCAGCTCCAGGTCGGAGGCTGACTCCAGATCCGGCCCCCGGAACCGCAGGCCGCAGGTGAAGGAGCCGTCCTTGTTCAGCACCACCCCGGGAGCGACCATGGCCGCCCAGGGCAGATGATCGGCCAGAAGCGCGGGCCGGCGGCGATGTTCATCCAGAAAGCGCATGCTCAGGTCTCACGCATCGAGATGGCCCGGCAGGGCCAGATGGCGGCGAAGGACGTCGAAGAACCGCTTGTCAGCCCGTGCGGCGTAGAGTCCGATCGCGTGGGCGACCGCCCACCACAGGAGGCCCAGCCACCAGATCCGCAGCGCCAGCCCCAACACAACCGCCACGGTGCCCATCAGGATGGCGTAGTCGCGAGGCATCCCCGCCAGGGTGACCGGCTCGGTCAGGGCTGCCGCGACCGGAAGATCCCAGCCTGGCGGGCGGTGATCGGACGACGTCTCGGACATCAGGCGATCTCCGCCCCGCCGGCGAAGCCGAAGAACTGCAGGAAGAAGGTCGAGGCGGCGAAGGCGATCGAGAGGCCGAAGAGTATCCCGAGCCCTCGCCGCATGGACGATCCGTTCTCGCTCATGGCGACCCCGGCGCCGAACAACACCACCGCCACGACGGCGGCGGCCTGGACGACCGGCCCGGTGATCGATTCCACGATCTGCTGGAGCGGTCCCTCCCAGGGCATCCCGGATCCGCCCGCCAGGGCCTGTCCGGCAAAGAACAGGCCGCAAGTCACCGTCGCGGCCGAAAGGCCACGTTGAAGTAAACGTCGCATGGTTTGAGTTCCTGTGGTCGGGCCGGAAGGTCGGCGTTGACGATCCACAGCAAGCAAAACCATCCACAGCCTGTCAACGCGGCCTGTGAATATATTTTTACGGCGGAGTCTTGCTTCTAGATCGCCCTCGAAATCCAGCGACCGTCCATCAAAGTCTTGCAACGGCGCAAGTCGTCCGCGACTTTCTTCGATTCACCCGGAGGGCCCGTCATCATTGACTTCAGACCTCAATGCGTCCGGATTTCGCCGGAATGCGCGACAGGGCGCCGACGAGAGAATCGGATCGACGCCAGGCCTCCCGAAAGCGCGAAGCGCATGACGTCAGAAGCTTGTCGGACCGCCGAATATTGTCGGGCGTGGCCTGCGACGGATCAGCATGGGACCGGCGGATGCCGGCGGCCCCTTAAACAGGGGCCCGCCAAGACGTCCGCGACCGCCTGGAAGACGGCGGACACGCGGTCGAGGCGGTCGTCCATCGATGTCGACGATCGCGCCGACAGTCTCTGAGCCGAGTCAGGCGGTCTCGCGCAGGAAGTCGTCCTCGTCCTCGACCTGCGCCTCCTCCCCCTGTCGGTTGGGACGGAACTGACGCCCCATGCTTCGACGGGCGCTCTGGATGGAGTCGTAGAAATCGTCGGCCGCCAGGCTCAGGCTTTCCGGCGCGAGGGCGTGACGCACGGCGTCGGGATCCCATTCCTTGTTGAGCTGCTTGGCCAGGGCGAACACCACCGCCCGACCGACGCGCAGGACCATGCTCTTCTCCGCCTGTCTAACGGCGGCTTCACGCATGGTGTCGAGGTCGGCGACGGTCGCATAGGATGCCTCGAGCGCATCCTTCATCTCGCCGATCGACGGATAGAGCATGTTGAGAAACAGCTGGCCGTTCTCATAATACCGACCGGCCCGCCCCTTCAGCTGCTTCTCCTCGATCTCCTCGGCTGTCCTCAGCAGGACGATCTCGGGCGCGCGTTCGCGGTCTTTCCAGAGATCGGCCGCCTTCGACCCCTGCGGGGCAAGGTTCAGATCGATATGCTTTGTCTTCGGCCTGGAGGCCCCGCCGGCTCCGCCCTCGCCGTCACGCTGGGGTTGGGCGCCCACGCCGCTCGCTGTATCGACCAGACGGATTCCCGTGGTCGTCGGCCTCGGGGAGACCCGGCGAACCCGCAGGTCGTAGAGCAGCTTCTGAAGTTCGTCACGGATGTCGTCGCTGGAGGTGCTCTCCGGCGCGAACGACCGAATGACGTCGATGAGCCACTGGGGGCGATGCTGGGCGACGAGGTCGCCGAAATGGGCGGCTTGAACGGTGTCCTGCTCACCAGCCTGGTATCGCAGGAACTGACGGTAGGCCTCCGGCAGCACGTCTGCGTCGTCCGGCAGTTCGATATGGACAGAGATGTGCTTCGATCCGAAGGGGATGCCGAACAGGGGGGCGTTGATGGACCAGCCGCGCCCGGTTTTCACATCATAAAGCTCGTCGCGATAGACGACGCCGGCGAGACTCAGGGCCGACTGGATGGCGCCGCTGATCGAGCGGTTATGGCTCGGCGACTTCTCATAGGGCGGGTCGTAGAAATAGTGAATCTTCACGCCGCCCGGCGCCTCGACCGTCTCGGTCCGCTCAAAGGCTCCGGCGGCGGCGCGTCGCGGCAGGGGCTCGAAAGCCCGGGTCCCGTCTCCGAGCTTGTGCGTTCCAGCCAGCAGGGTCACGCGCACGCCTTCAGGCAGGCGGTAGAACCGGTGATACAAGTAGGTGGCCAGCCACTGCGCATCGACCACCGGATCGCCGTTGTAAGGCGCACGGGCGGTCTCCTGATCCGCCTCGTTCCCCAGCAGGCGAACTTCCGTCCAGTCCTCCGTCAGGTCGTATCCTTCCTCGGCGGCCAGCTCGGTCACATCGATGACCTCGACGAGGTCGCCGTTCTCCAGCGTTCGCCGAAGACGCCCGTACCGCCCGTCGCGCTCGCAGAGGATCACCTCATTGACCGCGCCGGATTTGCAGGAGCGATAGACCATCCCCAGTCGGTTGGACGGCAGGGACGCCACCTTCGCGCCCATCCCGAAGTTCGCGTCCAGGCCCTTCTGCTTGCGGATGGACGAGGCTAGATCGCACATCCGGTAGAGCTCGGCGGCGTCCATCCCCGGTCCGGTGTTCCAGATCGCAAGCTTGGGCGTGTCGTTGAACGTCACAGTGCGGAAGATGACCTGACGACTGCCTTCGGGCGCGAGGGACGCGGCCTCCATTGCGTTCTTGGCCAACTCCCGCACCATCATGGTGCGCGGGCAACGCTCGATGGTGGTCGAGACGAGGAAATCGACATCGTCGATAAGGATCGGGGTGATGCTGGACTGGGTCATGGCGGCCTACAGCTTGAAGCCGGACTTGCGGGTCCGGGGAGCCTCGAAGCGGGCCTCGACCTCCGCGACGGCGTCACGCAGCGCCCGCATGATCTTCTTCACCTCCACGTCCTCGTACTCATAGACCTGCCGGTTCGACAGGTTGCCGATCCGGGCGATCGCATCGAGCGCCTTGGTGGTGCGACCTTCCGCCAGTTCACGGAATTTTTCGCGTTTCTGAGTCACGAATGAGCATCCTTGTGATCGTATTCGTCGATATTTTCGTCGAATACGAACCACACATCCGCACGATTTGCAATCACGCGGATATTTCAGGCCTATGGGGGAGCTGCCTCTCAGCTCCAGCGCGCGGTACCCTCGTCAGCTTTCAAGGGGCAGCAGGTCATCGACGACCCGGCCCGTCCGGGTCCGGCGGATGTGGACGATGATGTCGATGGACTGGGTGATCATACGGTGCGGGATCGCTGGCCCGACCTCGGCGATCAGATCCTCGATCCGGGACACAGCCTCGCGGGCGGAATTCGCGTGGATCGTCGAAAGGCCGCCCGGATGCCCGGTGTTCCAGGCCTTGAGGGTTTCGAGCGCCGCCGACCCTTCGCGCATTTCTCCAACGACGATCCGATCAGGTCGCATGCGCAAAGCGTCACGGACCAGGTCGACGACCCCGATCGGCACAGGGTGGCGGCGTGTGAGGGTGGCGACGAGATCCCACGCGGAACATTGAAGTTCGGGCGTATCTTCAATCAGGAAGACACGGTCGTTCGCAAACGCCGGCTCTGCGAGCAGCGCATTGGCCAGCGTCGTCTTCCCCGAACCCGTACCGCCCGAGATCAGCAGATTCCGGCGATCCCGCACCGCGGCGCGCAGGACCTCGGCCTGCCCCTCCGTCACCACGCCGTCACGGACATAGTCATCCAGGGTCCAGATCACGGCGGGTCGTTTCCGGATCGAAAAGGCAGGCGCGGCGGTTACCGGCGGGAGAAACCCCTGGAACCGCTCCCCGGTGACCGGAAGTACCCCTGCCAGACGTGGATTCTCCCGGGTGACCGGATCCCCGACATAGTCCGCGATCAACCGGATGACCCGTTCCCGGGCTTCTGACTCCAACTCGTGGCCGGTATCGGCGCGCCCGGTCCCGACGCGATCCAGGACCAGGCGCCCATCCGGGTTGACGAGGACTTCGACCACAAGCGGATCGGTGAGCGCCTCCAGGATGTCGGGCCCCAGCGCGTGGCGAAGCGCCTCCAGCTTCCGTTCGCCGACGATAGGATGGACGCTCATTCGGCCGTCCCGCGCTGCGGCCTGCCGCCCGAGATCAACCGGGCGGCCGTGTCATCGAGAAGCTGTTCGATCCGGCGGTCCACTGCGGCGCGGGCGACAGGATCCTGATCCGTGACGGCGTCCGGCAAACGCATGAAGAAGGCGCGGGCGACCTCGATGACCAGCTCCTGGATGATTTGCACGTCTCGCGCCGTCGACCGCATGTGGTCTCTTAGCGCGCGGTCGAGCTGAAGCAGACGGTCGTCCGGATCGGCGGGGAGGCTTCTGGCCAGGCCCTTCGCAAGCGAGCGTCCGGCGGCCTGGCTGATCGGAATATTGGCCGAGCGCGCTTCCCGCTGCAGGGCGGCGACCACGCGGGGGTCGGTGAGATAGACCTGAACCCGCGTCGCCCCGGTCTCACGCCCGCCCATCCCCGCCTCCCTGCAACCCGTCAAGCACCGCCTGTTCCGCCGCGAAGGCGGTCGAAATCCGCTCGTAGGTCTCGGCCGCCCTGGCGGCGACGCGTCGGTCATGGATCGCCGCCTCCACCTCTTTGAACAGCGGCAGGGCCGCCTCCGGATCCTCGCCCAGCCCCCGTCGTCCCGCCCATGGGTGAACCGGTGCGCCAGGCGTGTCGACGCCAGCCGCCTGATCCGGCGGCGGCAGGTCCGCGCGCGTCCGGAAGGGCCGCTCCCTGTCGTAGAGGACCTTGCGTGTCCGCAGCGGTCTGTGCCCTGCCGCAAAGGTCAGCTGCACCTCGTCCGGCAGCGCCCGGACTTCGCCCGGCTCCAGCAGGGGCCGTTCGATCTCGGAGCGGGACACCGAGCTCCGGCCGGCGCCCAGCCCCGCCGGACCGCTGCGGCTGGTCTTCCGCTCCAGCACGGTGCCGGTGAGCTTGGACACCTTGTCCTGTGTTAGCGGATCGAGAGCGCTGAAGGCGGTGTAGACATGGCAGTTGTCGAGGATGGTGTTGTTGGCCCCATAGGTCTCGACGATGTCGTTCAGGGACTGGGCGACGAACATTGTCTTGATGCCGTAGCCGCTCATCAGGCGCAGGGACTTCTCGAAGAAGGCCAGTCGGCCCAGCAGCGGGAACTCGTCCATGAGCATCAAAAGGCGCCGGCGCTTCTCGCGGCCCGCGTCGTCGGCGTGCTCTGCGGCGGTCAGGGCCTGGGCCGCCGCGTAGAAGAGAAGCCGGATCACCGGTCGCAAGGCGACGGCGTCGGCCGGAGCGACCTGCACATAGAGGGAGACCGGCGCCTCGGCGCACATCAGATCGCCGAGCGCGAAATCCGATGCCGACATCGCCCGAACCAGATCGTCGCCGGCCAGCCATTTGAGATAGCTGCGCGCCGTGCCCTGCACCGAGGTGCGAAAGCGGTCGTGCATCGCCGCGTAGCCCTTCACCGCCGTGGAGATGAACGGATGGACCTCGGGGACGCCCTCGGGACCCAGACGATGAAGGGTCCGGACCATGACGTCGGCGGCGGCGTCCAGATCGGCGAGGATCGTTCTCACCGTCAACAACGTCTTGTCCGCGTCCGGCGCCGTGTAGAGGACGTGCAGGATCACGGCTTCGAGAATCTCGGACGCCGCCTTGTCCCAGATGGCCTCGTCGTCCCGTGCGCCTCCCGGATCGCTGAGGATGGCGACCAGCCGCTGGACCTGCGCCAGTTCCTGGGGCCCCGGTCTGATCTCCGCCAGAGGATTGAAGCGCGCGGACGCCGGGTCTCGCGGGTTGAAGTAGAGCGCATGACTGTGCTGGGCGCGCCAACCGGCGGTCACCCGCCACAGCTCCCCCTTGGGATCATGGACCAGGACGCTGTCGGTCCAGCTCAACAGGGTGGGGACGACATGGCCCCGTCCCTTCCCCGCGCGGGTCCCGCCCGTCACGAGCGTCGGGCGCAGGTCGGTCGTCGCCAGAAGACGGCCCTGCAACCGCCCGAGGACGCACCCCGCGTCGTGCCTCAGGCCCGCACGGCGAGCCTCCGCCAGGCCGCCCCACCCGCGCGTTCGCTTCACGGCGCCGCCGTCGAACAGAAGCAGGCCCCCGGCGCCCGCGGCCATCACGAGCATGAAGACCGAGAGCGGCAGGGCGAAGGCGTCCCCCTCCGCCGCCCCGAACCTCTGGCGCCAGACGAGGATCATCCAGGGCCAGTAGACGCCTGTCTCGTCCAGCCGGAGCGCCGGCCCCAGCGTCACATGATAGCGATAAAGCCAGGCGAAGGTCTGGGTGGACGCCTGAAGCGCGACTAGTAGTGCGGCGACAAGACCGGCGAGGCGTGCTGGCGGCATGACGACCATCCGTTCGAAGACCATCGAGACTTCGAGGGAGAGGGCCGTTTGAGGCGACTTTCTGGCCGCAAATCCGGTCCTCGGGCGCCGTCGACGCCGATATAGAGGCGTGTCACGCGGGTGAGCCGTTTTGCCCGATCCGGCCGGACCGCAATATATTCTCGCTGTCGGCTCGTCTCCGAGCCGTGACGGGTCAGTTGCCGCCTTCGCGCACCCCGGCGGCCCTCAGGAGGTCGCCGACACGACGACCGTCGAGCCGGCAGGTCGCGATCACCCGATCATAGACGATCACCCGGCCGCTACGTCCTCGCGTCGCCACGCATTCGAGGCGTCGGCCCATCACCAGACGGCGCAACTGGTCCCGGGCGGCGCGTCCGCCCGGTGCGTTGAGCTCCGGGGCATTGAAGTCCGCGAGCCTCACCTCGATCCAGGTGGAGGGGTTCGTGCTGTCGCCGACGCAGAGCCCGTCGCCATCGCCGACATAGCGGGTTTGCCCCGAGAAAACCTGTCCGGCGCGATCTGGCAGTCGCCCCTCGCACGGATCGGCATGGGCGATCGCGGGCGCGGCGAGGAGCGGGAGGATGAGCCACCATTTCATCGGATCAACCTGGGCCGATCCGGTCGGATCGAAAAGCGCGATCGGGAAGAAAGGAAGGGCGGCCGGGAATGCTCCGCTTGGGAGCCTTGCTGGAGACCGCCATGCGCCCGCTTCCTGACCTCGAACCCGCGATCGCCGCGGCTGGGCGTTCGCCCGACACGAGTTCCCTCGCCAACCTCGACGACCGCGCCCTCCTCGCGCTTCTGCTGGGCCGCAGCATGCGACAGACATCAATGCCCGCCGTGGACGCCCTGTTCGACCGGTTCGGCGACATCGCCGCCATTGCTTCCGCCGATGTGCCGGAACTGGCGCGCGCCAGCGGACTGGGACCAGCGGCTCTCACCGACCTGAAACTGCTTCGTGTGCTCAGCGAACGGCTGGTCCGCGCCGAGGCTTCGAGACGGCCCGTCATCACCAGCTGGACGGCCTTGCTCGCCTATGTTCGGGTCGCATTGGCCGAGGAACCCCGCGAGCAGTTCCGGGCCCTGTTCCTCGACAAGCGCAACCGGCTCCTGAGCGACGAACTGGTCGCCCAGGGCACGATCGACCATGCCCCCGTCTATCCGCGCGAGGTCGTGCGGCGGGCGCTGGAGGGGTCGGCCGCGTCCATCATCCTCGTGCACAATCACCCTTCGGGCGATCCCGAGCCGTCCCGCGCCGACATCGAGATGACGCGGAAGATCGTCGACGCCGCCAAGGTCTTCGACATCCAGGTTCACGATCATCTGGTCGTCGGGAGGGACGGTACGGCCAGCCTGCGCACCCTCGGGCACTTCCGGTGAGCCTGCGCCAGATCGTGGCGATCCTCGGCGGAGACCTCTACCAGAACGGCTTGCGCGCCAATGTGCCGGCGCCCGGCCATGGGAAGGCGGACCGTTCCGTCTCGCTCCTGCTCGATGGCGGCCGTGTCGTCATCCACACCTTCGGCGCGGCCGATTGGCGGGAGGTGCGCGACGACCTGCGGCGTCGCGGACTGGTCGATCACGGCGGTCGGCTCATGGGTGTCGCGGACACGCCGGACAGGCCCGTGATCGACCACCCCCGACGGCGGGCGGTCGCGGGTGCGCTCTGGCAGGATGGGGTAAGGCCCGCCCGGACCGGCGTGGTCGCACGTCACCTCGCCGTGCGCGGCGTCGCTTGGCGGGAAGACCTCGACGACCTGCTCGAACATCCCCGCGCGCCCCTCTCGGTCTACCGGCCGGGGCGGCGCGTCGGACGCGCGATGATGACCGGGATCCGGTCGCCCTCGGGGGATCTCACGGCCGTCGAGCTCACCTATCTCGCGACCAACGGGCAGGTCGCATCGGGTCTGAGCGTTCCCCGCAAGACCGTGGGCCAAGTCCCGCCGGGATCGGCCGTACGGCTGCGTCCCGCGGCGGCGCGGATGCTGGTGGCCGAAGGCGTCGTCACCACCCTGTCCGCCATGGTCCGCTTCGACCTGCCGGGCTGGGCGCTCATGTCAGCCGGAAACCTCTCGCGGTGGCATGCACCCCACCATGTTTCGACGGTTCTAATCGCCGGAGACCGGGGCGAAGCCGGGGAGATCGCCGCGATGCGGCTGGCCAGGCGGCTCGAGCGCGATGGCGTGGAAGCGATCGTCGCCTTTCCCCCAGCCCCGTTCGGCGACTGGAACGAGGCCGCTCGAGACCATCAGAAAGCGGGAAAGGAAGAGCGCGGACGGGCGCCGTAAAGGCGGGGATGGACCTCGCCTACGGCAGGAGAGCCCTCATGTCCCGTTCCACCGCCGTCGCCGTCGTCGCCACCCCCTTCCAGGTCGCGTCGACCCGTAACCGCCCGCTGGTCCATCTCCGTGATCTCGACATCGCCCCGGAGAACCTTCGCTTCGGCGAGCCCTCCGACGATGACATTCCGCTGCTTGCCGAGACTCTGTTCGCCGCCGGTCAGCTGCAGCCCCTGACCGTCCGGCCCGGTCGAAAGAAGGAAGCCGCCAACATGGCGCTCGACGGCAGGCGGCGCTTGCTGGCGCTTCGTCTTCTGGTCGAACAGGGACGTATCGACGACAGCTTCCTCGTCGATGTCTTCGTCGAGACGGATCCCGCCCGCCAGGCCGCGGCCGTCCTGCTCACCAACACGGCCGTGCCGGTCCATGTCGCCGACATCATCGCGGCGATCGGCCGGATGCTGAAACGCAAGCTCGGCGTGCCCACGATCGCCAAGGCGCTGGGATACGCGGAAATCGACATCAAACGTCTCGCGGCCCTTGCCGCCCTGCCGGATGTCGCGCTGCAGGCGCTGCGGCTCGGCCGGCTGAACCTGCGCCAGGCGCGCCTGCTCGCCAGGCTCTCCGACCCCGACGAGCAGGCGGAGCTGGCCCGGATGACCCTCGACGGTCACGGTTTCCAGGATTGGCGCGTGACCGAAAAGCTCGACGAGGCTCGCGTCACCGCGCGCGACCCTCGCTGCGCCCTCATCGGCCCGGAGCGATACGCCGAGGCCGGCGGCCGCTCCGAGACCGATCTGTTCGGCGAGCTGCCGCCGGTGCTGCTGGACCCGGCCATTCTCACGGAGGCCTGGACCCGACGTGCACGGGAGATCGCCCTGATCTACGAGGCCGAGGGCCTGGCGGTCCACGTCACGGCGGGCCCCGAACCGGACCTGCCGGACGATCTGGAAGCCGCCGGTTACGTCTACGGCGGCATGCTTCCGGCCACGGAGATGGCGGCCTACCGCGACAAGCGAGACGCCTTCAACGCCGCCGTCGAAGGGGTCGAGGCGGTCCTGACGGAGACGACCGACGCCGAGGCGGTGGACGCCGCGCTCGACGTCATGATCCGCGACCGCCTGGCCATGGATCAGGCGGGATGGAGCGGCCGGGCAGCCACGACCCTGGTCCTGCGTCCTGCACTACGCACCGGGATCGAAGTCCGGTGCTTCACGCCCGTGGAACCGGAAGTCGAGGACGAGACCGACGATGAGGCGCCCGCCTCCGCGGGGGGCATCGCTGCCGCTCCCGTCTACCGGCCGCCCGAGGTCGATACGCCGGAACCCGAGACCGAGGGCGTCAACCACGCCCTTCACGCCGTGCGCACCGACGTGGCCACCCGCGGTCTGATCCGCGCCCTCGCCGACGATCCCGGCGTCGCCTTCACGGCGCTGATCGCCCGCCTGTTCAATCAGCTGGCCGTCAGGACCTCCGGCCAGAGGTCCGAGTCCGCCCTCGCCCTGACCGCGTCCGCCTTCAAGCCGACCGGCGGTCGCGTCATCGAGGCGTTGGACGGCGAGGTCCGCCAGAGGCTCGACGATCGACGCGCCGCGTGGGAGGCGTCGGGCCAGACGGTGATCGCCTGGGTGCATGGTCTCGCCCATGGCGACAAGATGGGTTTGCTGGCCGAGCTCACCGCCCTCTCCCTGGATGTTCGGGAGGAGCGGACCACACTGATCCGCAAGTCGGCCCGGGCCGAAGCCGCTGAACTCGCCGAGCTTTGCGGCGCGGACATCAGTCTGCACTGGACCCCGGACGCCGAGTTCCTGAAGCCGCATTCCAAAACCCTGCTGCTGAAGATGCTGGAAGAGATGGACCGGGCCGATGTGAGAGCGGCCCTGCTGAAGAAGGCCGATCTGATCCCCTGGGTCGAGGAGAATGCGGCCGAGAAGGGATGGGCGCCGGCCAGCCTGTCCTGGACCACACCGCCCGACGTCGACGAGGTCGCGGCGTCGGACGCTGACGGTCCGGAGAGCGATACGGCGGAAGAGAGCGAAGGCGATGCTGACGACGGCGTCGGCGCCTTCGAGGTCACCGCTGAAGGCGAGGCGGCGCTCGACGACGCCGCCTGATCCAGGCGTGAAGACGACGAGGCCCGTCGCGACATCGTCGCGGCGGGCCTTCGTCATGGAAGGCGGGAGGAAGGGCGGCTGGGCGCGAGCCTGGAGGACCGGAGGGATGAGCCCGCCGCTCCAGGCGACGGAGCCCTTCCCATGACCGCCGCGCAGACACCGCCTCAGACCGCCAGCCTCTCGCTCTTCAGCGCACCACGCCCGTGCGACCGCGCCGCCAACCTCATGGCCGCAGCCCGGGTGCTCGCCACCCACCTGGCCCGGTCCCGCCCGCTGCACCGCAAACTGGTCTCCAGCGTCATGACCACCGGCTTCGGCGGGTCGGACGCCGAGGGCTTGTGGAACTGGCGGGACGCCTATGAGGCCATCGAGGCGGCGACCGTTTTGCAGATCCGCCGGCTGGCGCCCCAGGTGTCGCGGCTCGAGGACGCGCCGGCCGCCATCGCCGTCCTTCTGGCGACGGTCGGCGCCCTGGGTCTGACCCACAGCCGACGCAGCGAAGATCAGATCGCGCTGGACCAGTTCTCCACGCCGCCGGAACTGGCGGCGCTCGTGGTGCTGGCCGGTCAGGTTCGCCCGGGTGACCAAGTGCTGGAGCCTTCGGCGGGCACCGGGCTGATCGCTATCGTGGCCGAGGCCTGCGGCGGAGTTCTGACGCTGAACGAACTGGCCGAGGGTCGCGCCGTCCTGCTCGACGGCCTCTTCGTTTCGGCGACGCGGTCACGTCTTGATGGACGACGCGTCCAGAACCTGTTGCCGGGCGCGGGCGGGTTCGACGTCGCGGTCTGCAATCCGCCCTTCACCGATCTGGAGGCGCATCTGACCGGGGCCTTCTCGGCCCTGGCCGATGGCGGGCGCCTGGCCGCCGTCGTGCCGATCACCGCCCTCATCGACGAGGGTCTGATGCGTCGGTTGAGCGCCAGGGGGCGTGTCGTCGCCCGGATCGGCTTTCCGCCACGCGCCTTCTCCAGGCACGGCACCAGCGTGGAGACCGGGTTGCTGGTTCTGGACCGGCTCGAGGGCGGCGCCGCGGTCGCTGCGCTCGCGAACGGTGAAGATCTCGCCGCCTGTGCCGCCCTGGCCTCGGCTGTGCCCGAGCGCGTCAAGGCGAGGCCGAGGGTTCGCCTCGAACTCGGGGCGCAGACCTTGCTGGCGCCCCGGGACCGGTCACTCGCCCTGCCGTCCGGGCGTCTCGGCTTCCTCGCGGGAGCGTCCCCCATCACCTATCAGACCCTCGCCTGGACGGGCGAGGGCCGCGATGTCGGCCTCTACCAGGCGCACCGGCTGGCGCGGATCGCCCTGACGGCGCAGACGCCCCACCCGTCAGCCCTGGTCGAGTCCGGTCCGATGGCCTCGGTCGCCCCGCCCGCCCCGTCATACCGGCCGGTCCTTCCGGCGGCGGTGCGTCTCGACGGCCGGATCTCCGACGCCCAGCTGGAGACGGTCATCTACGCCGGCGAGGCTCACGCCGGCATGCTGCCCGCCTGGTGGACGCCGGGAGAGTCGGCTCGTCAGCTCAGGTTGTCGCGGGAGGAGGATGAGGGTTCCGTCCAGCTCCGGCGCGGCTTCTTCCTTGGCGACGGCACCGGCTGCGGCAAGGGCCGGGAGATCGCCGCCGTCATCGCCGACAACATGGCCCAGGGGCGGACCAAGGCCCTGTGGTTGTCGAAGAACGACTCCCTGCTGGACGACGCCCGGCGCGATTGGGCCGCCATCGGCGGCGGGGCCCACGACATCGTGCCGCTCAACAGCTGGAAGTTGGGAGATGGCGTGCGGCTGGATCGCGGGATTGTCTTCACCACCTACGCCACCCTGCGTCAGCCTGCGCGCGGCCAGAAGATGTCGCGGCTCGACCAGATCGTCGCCTGGCTGGGCGAGGATTTCGACGGGGTCATCGCCTTCGACGAGGCCCACGCCATGGCCAACGCCGCGGGGGGCGGCAAGGGGGCGCGGGGAACGAAGAAGGCCTCCCTGCAGGGGATGGCCGGCCTGGCGCTTCAGAACCGGCTGCCGAACGCCCGGGTGCTCTATGTCTCGGCGACCGGCGCCACCACCGCGGAGAATCTGGCTTACGCGGCCCGTCTGGGTCTTTGGGGCGGGCCGGAGGCGCCCTTCGTCACCCGCGACGACTTCCTCGACGCCATGGACAAGGGCGGGGTCGCCGCCATGGAGCTCGTCGCGCGCGAGCTCAAGGCGCTCGGCCTCTATGTGGCGCGGTCGTTGTCGTTCGAGGGCGTCGAGTACGAGCCGCTCTTCCACGCCCTGACCGAGGACGACATCAGCATCTGGGACGCCTGGGCCGACGCCTTCCAGCTGATCCACGCCAATCTGGGCGAGGCGCTGAAAGCGACCGGCTTCAATGATGAGGAAGGCAAGGCCAAGAGCGGCCTGGCCGCCTCAGCCGTCCATTCCGCGTTTGAAGGCGCCAAGCTGCGCTTCTTCGGCCACCTCCTCGCGGGATTGAAGGCGCCGACGCTTGCGGCGTCGATCCGGGCGGACCTGACCGAAGGGCGTTCCGCCGTGATCCAGATCGTTTCGACGAACGAGGCGGTGATGGAGCGAAGACTGGCGTCCATCCCGCCGGAGGAATGGAACAACCTCTCCATTGACCTGACGCCGCGCGAATATGTCCTCGACTATCTGCGCGAGGCTTTCCCGGTGAATCTCATGGAGGCGATCGAGGGTGACGACGGCTCGGTGACGCTGGTCCCGGTCATGGTCGACGGCCGGCCCGCCGTGAGCCAGGAGGCGTTGCGCCGGCGCGAAGACCTGATCGAGAAGATGGCGCTCCTGCCCGCCGTGCCCGGCGTTCTGGACGCCCTTCTGGACACCTTCGGAACAGAGGCGGTCGCAGAGATCACGGGACGGTCGCGTCGCGTCGTCGCGCGCGACGGACGCCGGCTCGTCGAGCGCCGCGGCGCCTCGGCCGCGCGGTCGGAGACCGACGCCTTCATGTCCGGCCGCAAGCGTATCCTGGTCTTCTCGGACGCAGGCGGCACAGGACGCAGCTACCACTCCGACCTCTCGGCGCCGAACCAGCAGCGCCGCTCGCACTACCTGGTCGAACCGGGCTGGCGGGCGGATGCCGCCATCCAGGGTCTGGGGCGCAGTCATCGCACCCATCAGGCCTGTCCGCCGCTGTTCCGCCCGGTCACCACCGACATCCACGGCGAGAAGCGGTTCACCTCGACCATCGCTCGACGGCTGGATTCGCTGGGAGCCCTGACGCGCGGCGAACGCCGAACGGCCGGGGCCGGTCTGTTCCGGGCCGAGGACAATCTGGAAAGCCCGTGGGCGCGACGCGCCTTGCTCGTCTTCTATGGCGCGCTCGGCTTTGGCGAGCTGTCGTCCATGACGCTGGAGGACTTCGAGACCAGGACCGGCCTGAAGCTGCGCGACGCCGACGGGGGGCTCAAGCTCTCCGACGACCTGCCGCCGATCCACACCTTCCTGAACCGGCTGCTGGCGTTGCGCATCGCCGACCAGAACGCCCTGTTCGCCGACTTCGACGGCATCCTTTCAGGCATTCTCGAAAGGGCCGCCGCCTCGGCCGACCTGGACCGCGGGCTGGAGGACATCGAGGCTGAGGAGTTGGCCGTGGTGGAGGAGGAGACCATCCGGACCGACGTCTCGACCGGGGCGGAAACCGCACTCGTCACCTTCGAACTCAAGGTGCGGCGTGAACTCGTCAGCTCGGACGCGGCGTTGGCAGGCGCTGAAGGCTCGGCCTTCCGCCTGGTCGTCAACGACCGTTCCGGCCGCGCCGCCCTGGCCGAGTTCGGGTTGACCACCACGACCGATGACGACCGGCTTGTTCCGGCGGTGCGCCTCTTGCGGCCTGACCAGCATCAGGTCACGCCGGAGAAGACGTTCGAGGAGTCGGCCTGGGCCCAGACCGATGAGGCGGCGTGGCGGGCGGTCTGGGACGCCGAAGTCGCCGCGACCGATCCGTGGCGGACGCGCCGCCTGACCCTGGCGACCGGCCTTCTGTTGCCAATCTGGGGAAGGCTGCCGTCCAAGGGCTGTTCGGTTCGCCGCGTACGCGCGCCGGACGGTCGGCGTTGGCTGGGCCGCGTGCTGGACGAGGTTCAGGCCGCCAGCCTGAAGACGGCGCTGGGCCTGACCGAGGTCGGCGACGCCTGGGCCGATGGCGGGCGCACCGCTGCGGCCGTACTCGACCGCAATGTCCAGCTCGCCCTTTCGGGCGGCCTGTGGCTCAAGCGATCGCGGGTCATGGACCGCTGGCGGCTGGAAGTGGTCGGGGGCCGCACCGACCGTGACGCCCTGGTCTCGCTCGGCTGCTTCGTCGAGATCATCGCCTATGCCCCACGGGTCTTCGTTCCGGTGGACCGGCCCGATGTCGTGGAGGGGGTGCTGCGCCGCCATCCGGTCCAGTCGATCCTGGAGGGTGCCGCAGCCTAGCGAAACAGCGACTTACGCTTGCCGGCTCACTGCGGGTCGCCGGGCGCGATACCGACAAGTCCGGCGACTGGAATCAACAGCGGCAGCGCGCCGACGATTACCAAATGGGAAGAGCGACACCGTCCCGCGAAACCCAGACCGGCTGCGGCCTGGCGGTCTGCGCTGCAGTCTCAAGGCCGTGCCGCTTCGGCCACTCCGGGGTGATCGTGATGACGCGGACCGAACTGCAACTGATCTCGCGTCAGAACAAGAAGGCCGAACCCCAAGAGACATACAGTCGCCATGGCGGCGGTCATGACCCGTCCAGCCTGCCCCTTCCGCCCGAGACGATAGGTCATGATCGCCAGGAGCGACATGAGAACGCCGAAGGACACGAACACCGGGATGCGGTAGGTCGCCGCCAGCGGTACGGCGAGACAGACGACGATCGCGCCGGCGACGAGGCTCGCGCCAATCGCGATCAGTGTGTCCTGCACCGGCCGGAACGGCTCTGGCCTCCCGTATAGCTTGGACCGGCCGCGCCCCTTGTAGCGCCCTGGACGCCATCGAGGAGCCTTGCTCCGGATCGGGGATCGCTTGCCCCCCATGGCTTCAGCCCTGCGCGTCCGCCGGGCGAGCCGCGCGGTTGGCCAGCCACACCCGCATACGGACAATTTCAGCTTCCTGAGTCCGAATGATCTCCTCCGCGAGGCCCTTGACCTCGGGATCCGAACCTTGGTCGAGCGCAATCCTTGCCATGGCGACCGCCCCCTCGTGGTGGGCGATCATCCCGCGCATGAAGTCGACATCGGCGTCGCCGCTGTAGTCGATGTTCATAGCGGCGTGCATCCGCTCGTTCGCCTCCTTGTAGGAACGGGTGGCGGGATTATCCGAGGCGGCATCGCCGTGCCCGGCATGCTGGTCGATCGGGCGTGCATCGACTGCCGTCGGCTCCGGCGCCGGGCGACCCTGCCGCGAGAGCATCCCGAAGCCGAAGACCGAGATCAGGAGAAAGGCGGCGATGACGCCAACCCAGCCGAGACGTTTCATTGGACTATCCTTTGCTTTCCTGAAGGCGGGTCATTCGACGCCGCGCGGACCGCGCCACGCCAGAAGGCGAAGCGCGTTGAAGACGACCAGCAGGGTGGAACCCTCGTGGAGGGCGACGGCAGGGCCGATGCCGAGACCGAGGATCGTCGCCGGGACGAGGAACGCCACGACCCCGAGGCTGACGAACAGGTTCTGGCGGATGATGCGGCGGGTTTGACGGCTGAGACCCACGGTGAAGGGCAACTTCGACAAATCATCCGCCATCAAGGCTACGTCGGCGGTCTCCAGGGCGACGTCCGATCCCGCCGCACCCATGGCGACGCCGACCGTCGCGGTGGCCATCGCCGGAGCATCGTTGACGCCATCGCCGACCATGGCGACCTTGGTCTCCGCCCGGAGTTTCTTGATGGCGTCGACCTTGTCCTCCGGCATCAGGTCGCCCCACGCCTCGGTCAGCCCGACCTGACCGGCCACCGCCTGGGCCGCCTTCTGGTGGTCGCCCGAGATCATGATCATGCGGCGAATGCCGAGCGCGCGGAGCGCGGTAAGGGTCTCGCGCGCCTTGGCCCGAGGCGTGTCGAGAAGGCCGATGACCCCGAGATCCTTTGTCCCGCGGCGAACCACCATGAGCGTCCGTCCCTGGTTTCGAAGGCCCGCGACGGCGATCTCGGTGTCCGGTGCGAGCGGAGCGATGGCGTCCGAACCGAACATCTCCGGTTTGCCGATCCAAACATCCTGGTCGTCCAGGCGTGCCGTGACGCCCTTGCCAGTCAGGCTACGCAAATCCGTTGCGGTTCGAACGGGGGCGGCGACCAACCGCTGGCTTCCGTCGCGGACGATCGCTTCCGCCAAGGGGTGATCGCTGAGCCGTTCGACCGCGACAGCAATCTCCAGGAGCTCGCTCTCTGTCGTCTGGCCGAACGGAACGACATCGGTGATCCGCGGCCGCCCCTCGGTCAGCGTCCCGGTCTTGTCAAACGCGATGGCGTCGAGCGCTCCCAGGTTTTCGAGCGGCGCGCCACCCTTGACGAGAACCCCGGCGCGGGCCGCCCGGGCGACCCCGGACAACACCGCGCTCGGCGTGGCGATCGCGAGAGCGCACGGACTGGCGGCCACCAGCACGGCCATCGCCCGATAGAAGCTGTCGCGGAACGGCTCGTCGACGACAACCCATGCAAACAGGAGGACGAAGGCCAGACCGAGCACGAGGGGCACGAAGACGCGCTCGAAGCGATCGGTGAAGCGCTGGGTCGGCGACTTTTGGGTCTCGGCCTCACTCACCATCCGGACGACCTTGGCCAAGGTGGTGTCGTTGGATCGACGCGTCGTTTCGATCTCGATGGCGCCGCCGCCGTTAATGGTGCCGGCGAAGACCACCGACGCCGCCGAGACATTCGCCGGCTTGGCGCGGGCCTCCTCGGGGTTCAGGACAGGCTGCTTGTCCACCGGAATGCTCTCCCCTGTCACGGGAGCCTGGTTCACGCTGGATGTTCCCTTCACGACGAAGCCGTCGGCCGGGAGACGCTCGTTCGGCCGGACGACGACGAGGTCGCCGACTTCCAGCTCTTCGACCGGAAGTTCGACGACGGCCTCTCCTCGCCGCACATGAGCGGTGCGCGGGGCCAAGGCGGCCAGAGCCTCGATCGCCTTCTTGGCGCGACCCATCGCGAAGTGTTCGAGGGCGTGCCCGAGGCTGAACAGGAACAGTAGCAGCGCCCCTTCCGCCCAGGCTCCGAGCGCCGCGGCGCCGGCTGCGGCCACCAGCATCAGGGTGTCGATCTCGAAACGCTTGCGCCGCAGATTCCCGACAGCCTCGCCGACCGTGAACCAGCCGCCCAAGGCATAGGCGATCAGGAAAAGGCCGAAGGGCAGCCATCCCGGCACGCCCGGAATGAATTTCTCGATCAGCCAACCAATCGTGAGCGCGACACCGCTGCCGACCGCGAAAATGAGCTCCGTGTTGGGTCCGAGGAAGCCGCCATGACCATGGTCGTGCCCGTCGCCTTCGGAATGTCCGTGGTCATGGCCATCGCCATCGAAGTGGCCATGGCCGTGACCGTCATCGGGCGTATGACTGGCCTCGTCATCGGATGGCGCAGTCGGCTGCGCATCAGGGCGCTTTGCAGTGGCTGAAGCAGCGTCCTCCGTCGCTCCGACCAGTGCGAGGCCGTGGCTCGCAAGGCGATCGACAAGCGTCTCACGGTTCGTGATCTGCCGGTCGAACTCCAGGCGCAGAGCGCCAGCCGGATCCAGCACCGCCTCGATCACGCCGGCTTCTTCGCCGAGCGCGGCCGCGAGCGTGCGGGCGTGCCGGGCGTGGCGGACACCCTCCACTCGCCCGACGAGATGCCCGAAACGCTCACTGACCTCGGCTCCGGCCTGACGCGCACGGCGACGGACCTGAGCCAGCGACAGCTGGTCGGGGTCGTAATGGATGCAAAGCTCTGGGCCTCCCTCGCCTTCGGCGACATGCGCCTCAGAGACGCCGGGTTCGGCCCGCAACAGCGCGATCAGCCGTCCAACGCAGCCGTCCTGCACATCGGGCGCATGAGGCAGGAGGACGGGAATGTTGAGGCGGAGGGTCTTGGGCATGATCGGGCTCCTCAGGAGACATCACGGGTAGGGATCGAGCGGTCAGGCACGAACATCCCGGCGCGCTGGGCGACGGCTCCAGCGACGAAGGCGGCGATCGCCAAAGCCGCACTCAGGAGGATGACCAGTCGCTTGCGGTTCATCTCGACCTCACGGTAGGGCGATGAGAGCGTCGAGCCAGCCGAGGTTCTGGAGGTGCTCCAGTCCCTCGAACACGGGCAACGCCAGAAGGAAGACAAGGCCGTCGCGGACAGTCCGGAGGAAGAAGGCCGGCCGGACGGACAGTTCCGCCTCATCACGCCAGAGGCGCAGGTTCGGAACGAAGCGGGGGGTGCGCACGACGTAGCTGCGGTAGGTGTCGCCGAAGGCCGACGTCAGGAAGCTTTCCTCTCGGCTCGCGACGATGCGGAACACGATCCAGCAGGCGACGGCGAAGGTGGCGCCGACGGTCAGGCTGCCCGTCTGTGCGCCGATCCCGAATGCGCCGATGAAGCTGAAAACATAAAGCGGGTTTCGACACAGCGAATAAGGCCCGCTGGTGACGATCTCCTGCTTCTTTCGGCCGCCGATGTAGAGCGAGCACCAGGCGCGCCCCAAGACGCAAACCATGATGGCGATCAGCCCGAGATGTTCGACGGGATGCTCGAGCTGTGGCTGGGCCTTCACGAGAGCGGTCCAGGCCAGCAGGGCGAACAACCCGGCGGCGATGAAGAGTTTGCGCCAGCGCTGGACGGAGGCGATGTCGATCAACGGCGGGCTCATGTCACCGAGCTCTCCGCGTCGCGTCGCGCAAGGCGCGCATCGCGTAGAATGTCGAAGCCGCCCTTGGCGGCTATGGCGGCGACCAGCACCCCCACCAGCAGGTCGGGCCACGACTGGTCCAACCACATCACCAGGCCGCCTGCGACGAGGATGCCGCCGTTCGAGGCGAAATCGTTCAGGCTGAATGTCTCGGCCGCCTTCATGTTGACGTCGCTGCTCTGCTGACGACGGATCAACAGCAGGCAGATCAGATTGATAACCGCCGCTACGACAGCGAGCACCATCATGGTCGGTCCGACCGGCTCGGTTCCCGTCAGCGTCCGGCGCAGGGCGTCGAGCAGGACGAGGACCGAGAAGATCAGCAGCATCACGCCGGAGACCTGAGCCGCCCGCGTCTTCCAGATCAGCGCGCGCCCGACGGCGAGGAAGCTGATCAGATAGACGGCCGCGTCGGAGCCGTTGTCGACGGCGTTCGCGAGCAGAGCGCTGGAGTCGGCGGCGAGGCCGCCGACTCCCAGGCCCACGAACAGCAGAGCGTTCAGGAACAGCACCACCAGGAGGGTGCGGCGCTGGACCTGCTCTGTTTCGTGGGCCCCGCTCATTCCTCGATCCCTTCCGCCTTCCGGTGTTTCACGGCCTTGGCCGCGAAGGTCGGAAGGACAAGGAGCGTCAGCGCGGTGGCCGTGAGCAGGCCTCCGATGACCACGGTGGCCAGCGGCTTCTGCACTTCGGCGCCGGCGCCGTGAGCGAATGCCATCGGGATAAACCCGACGATGGCGACGAGAGCCGTCGTCAGGACGGCGCGAAGCCGGCTTGTCGCGCCTTCGATGGCGGCAAGACGCGGCGCCGCTCCGCCCGTGAGACGCTCCCGAATGGCCTGCATCAGCACGAGACCGTTCAAGGTCGCGACGCCGGACACGGCGATGAAGCCGACCGCTGCGGAAACCGAGAACGGCATCCCCCTGAGGACAAGCGCCAGGGCGCCGCCGACCAGAGCCAACGGAACGCACGCGAACACCAGGCCCGCCTCGGCGAAGGATCCCAGAGCCATGAAAAGCAAGACCCCGATCAGGATGAAGACGATCGGAATGACCAGCCCCAGACGCTGTTCGGCCCGCTTCAGGTTCTCGAACTGGCCACCCCAGGTCAGGGAGTAGCCGGTCGGAAGATCGACGTCGGCCTCCACCTTGGCCTGGGCCTCGGTGACGAAGCCGCCCAGGTCGCGCCCGCGAACGTTGGCCTGCACCACCATCCGCCGGCTGCCGTCATTGCGGCTGATCTGGTTCTGTCCTTCCGCGACCTGAATCCGGGCGACGGAGGAGAGCGGCACGGTCACGCCTGTGGCGGTCGTTACCGGCAGAGCCGCAAGGGCCGCCGGATCATTCCGTGCATCATCCGCGAGACGGACGACGACGCTGAAGCGACGATCGCCTTCGAAGATTTGCCCGGCCTCGGCGCCGCCGACCGCGGCCGAAACCGCCTCGGAGACATCGGCGGCCGACAAGCCGTAGTTGGCGGCCGCGAAACGATCCACGCTGACGGTCAGGGTTGGGAGCCCCGACGCCTGCTCGACGCGAACGTCCGCAGACCCGGGCGTCGCGCGAAGGGCGTTGGCGACCCGGTCCGCCGTGGCCTGCAGCTGGGTGAAGTCATCGCCGTAGACCATGACCGCGAGGTCAGTCCGGACGCCGGAGATCAGCTCATTGAAGCGCAGTTCGATGGGCTGGCTGAACTCGAAGCTGTTGCCGAGCTGGCCGGCGGCGAGCTCTTCGAAGCGCGCGATCAGTTCCTCCTTGGGGAGGTTCGGATCGGGCCATTCCTTGCGGTCCTTCAGGACAATGACCGCATCGGAGATGTTCGGCGGCATCGGGTCCACAGCCGCCTCGGCCGTCCCGGTCCGGGCGAAGATGGTCTTCACCTCGGGCTGGGCCTTGATGACGCGCTCGAGCGCCATTTGCATCGCCAGGGATTGCTCCAGCGATGCTGACGGCACGCGAAGCGCCTGCATGGCGATGTCGCCTTCGTCCAGGGTCGGGATGAACTCACGCCCCAGGGTGCTGAAGGCGATGCCGCCGATGACGAGAGCGCCGAGCGCGGACGCCAGGACGATCTTCGGACGATCGACGGCCGCGCGGATGGCCGGTTCGATCCATCGGCGCGCATAGCGGAGGATGAAGGTCTCGTGCTCGTGCGCGTGGCCGTGCTCGTCGACCTCCACCTTCTTCGGATCCCGCACCAGCAGGGCCGTCATCGCCGGCACGAAGGTGAAGGAGAAGATGAAGGCGCCGACCAGGGCCAGCATGACCGTCGCGCCCATCGGGATGAAGGTCTTGCCCTCCACGCCCTCGAGCATGAGCAGGGGCGTGAAGACCAGCAGGATGATGAGCTGGCCGAAGGCGGCCGGCTTGACCATCTGACGCGCCGCGGCTCCGGCGACCGCCAGACGTTCCCGACGCGTCAGCATCCGGCCGGCCTCGGCCCGCTTCTGGCTGAGCATCAGCAGGGTGTTCTCGACCACCACGACCGCGCCGTCGACCAGAAGGCCGAAGTCCAGCGCGCCGAGGCTCATCAGGTTTCCGCTGATGCCGAAGCGGTTCATGCCGATGACCGCGAACAGGAAGCTGATCGGGATCATCAGGGCGGTAATCGAGGCCGCCCGGATGTTGCCCAGGAGCAGGAACAGAACCACGATCACCAGCAGGGCGCCTTCGATCAGGTTCTTGGCGACCGTCGAGATGGTCTTGTTGACGAGCGAACTCCGGTTCAGGACCGGTTCGGCGACGACGCTCGGCGGCAGGCTCGCGGAGACTTCCTCCAGACGTTCGGCGGCGGCCTGGGCCACCGTCCGGCTGTTGCCGCCGGCCAGCATCAGCGCCGTACCGACGACCGCTTCGTGGCCGTCGCGGCTGGCGCCGCCGAGACGCGGCGCCTGGCCGATTTCGACGGTGGCGACATCGGCGACCCGCACGACCAGTCCGTTGCGGTTGACCACGGGGGCCTGGGCGAGATCCGGAATGGTCTGCGCCAGGGCGTCGGTTCGGACGGTCAGGGCTTCACCGGACCGCTGAACATAGCCCGCACCGGCCTGGGTGTTGGCCCGCTCCAGAGCGACGATGAGGTCGTTGAGGCTCAGGCCGTATCCCGCCAGACGCGCAGCGTCGGGCCGAACCGCATACTCCTTCACATAGCCGCCGTTCACATCGACGCCGGCCAGGCCCTTCGCGGTCCGCATGCGCGGGGCGATGATCCAGTCCTGGACCGTGCGGAGATAGGTCGCGCGGGCCTGTGGCGTGGTCAGCAGTTCGCCTTCGGGCGTCAGATAGGCGCCGCCGGCCTGCCAGCCGGGCTCACCCGGTTTGGCGAGATTGGCGCTGTTGAACGGCTTGAAGTCGACCGTCCACATGAGGACTTCGCCGAGGCCGGTGGTGATCGGCGCAAGCGCCGGCTCCACACCCTCGGGCAGTCGCTCGCGCGCCTGGGCCATCCGTTCGGCCACCTGCTGGCGGGCGAAGTAGATGTCCGTGCTGTCGGAGAAGATGACCGTGACCTGGCTGAAGCCGTTTCGGCTCAGCGACCGGGTGGTCTGGATCCCCGGAATGCCCGCCATGGCGGTTTCGAGGGGATAGGTGACCTGGCGTTCCATCTGCTCGGGCGCGAGCGCCGGGGCGATGGTATTGATCTGGACCTGCCGGTTGGTGATGTCCGGGACGGCGTCGATGGGTAGCTGCGTCAGGTTGTAGAGGCCGAAGGCGGCGACAATCGCCGTCGCCAGGACCACGAACCATCGGAAGCGAACCGAGGCTTCGATAATCGCTTTGAACATGACGCCCCCCTAGTGCCCGTGCTCGGCTTCGCCCTTGGCCATCTCGGCCTTGAGCAGGAAGGCGTTGGCGGAGGCGACGCGTTCGGAGCCGGTCAGTCCCCGCAGGATCTCGGTGCGGCCTGCGGCCTGACGGCCCGCCAGTACCTGCACGGCCTGGAAGCCGCCCTCGACCTGAACGAAGACGACGGTGTTCCCGTCGACCGTTTGAACCGCCTCCGTGGGAACGGTCATCCCGCCGGCAGCCTGGCCGGTCACGACCGCGCCGGTGACGGCCGACCCGGCCGGCGGCAGGGTCGCGCCGGAAGGCCGGGCGCGGATCACGGTCGCACCGCTCTCGCTGAGACCGGCGTCGGCCGCGACACCGGTGACGACGGCGTCGAACTCCCCGTTCGGGCCGGTGACGCGCATGGGCGAGCCCGCGCGGACATTGGCCGCCAGGGCCGGCGGCGCGTTGAAGACCATTTCGACCCGGGCCGGGTTGCTGACCTCAGCCACCACGCCGCCCTGGGCGACGAAGCCGCCCGGTCCGACCTGAACGCTGCTGACCACACCGGAGATCGGGCTGGTCACGCTCAGCCGTCCCGAGGCGTTCGGCGATCCTGCGGCCGCGGAACGGGCGCGGGCGGCGCGGGTCTGCGCCTCTGCACTCAGGAACTGGGCGCGTGACGCTTCGACTTCCTGACGCGCGACGATGCCCTGATCCGACAGGCTGCGATTGCGCTCATAGGCCTGACGGGCCGCCTCGGCGGAAGCTCCGGCTGCATCGGCCTCGGCGCGGAAGGTCGCCGCCTCGCCGCTGACGAGGCTGACGAGCGGCTGGCCCGCCCGGACCGACTGGCCCGGGGCGACGAGGACCCGCTCGACGCGCCCGCCGACGGCAGCGGCGACGGCGGCGCGGGAATCGACCATCGGCTCGACGCGACCGGCCAGACGGGTTTCGCCCCCGCCACCGCCGCCAACGCCGACGATCGTGATGCCCGCTGCCTGGATTTCTGCGGCGGTCAGTTCGACCCGCCCCTCGGTCTCGGTCTCGGCGGCCTCGCCCTCGGTATGTCCGCCCTCCTCTTCGGCATGGCCGGCCTCGCCTTCAGCGGCCGGCGGCGCAGCCGGTTCGGCGGACCGGGTAGCGAACCAGAGGCCGCCGCCTCCGAGTACGACCAAGGCGGCGACGCCGCCGATCAGCAGTGTCTTGTTGGATGTGCCTTTGCGCATCACTGGGCTCCTTCGAAGGGGGCGCGGCCGTTGAGGCGCGCGAGATCGATCTCGGCGCGGACACGCGCGAGACGCGCGTCCACGGCGGCGGACCGGGCGTTGACGAGGGCTGTGCGGGTGACCCGCAGTTCGACCTGGGAGATCCGGCCGGACTCGAAGCCGATCCGCGACAGGCGGTAGGCTTCCTCGGCGGCGGTGACGCCGGCGTCGGCGGCGTTGACGCGGCTGACGGAGGCCGCGAGGCGGGCGACCGCAGCGGCGCGATCCGCCTGGGCCTCCTGCCGTGCGCTCATCAGCCGGGCGTCGGCCGCGCGAAATTCGGCCTGGGCCGCCTCGATGTTCCCCCGGTTCCGGTCGAACAGCGGCAACGGCATGCTGATCCCGAAGGTCAGGGCCGTCGCGTCCTCCGCCTCGAAGCGGCGGATGCCGATGCTGGCGTTGATGTCCGGGCGGGCCTGAACCCGTTGAACATCGATGCGCCGTTCGGCTGCGGACCGCTGCGCCTCGGCCACGCGGACCGTAGGAGCGTCATCGATCACGGAGCCGATCGTCGCGGGCGTCTCGTCCAGGAGACTGTCGTCGATCCGGGTCACGGCGACCGGGGTCATGGCGACCGCGGTCAGGCGCGCGTAGGCGGCGTCGCGCTCAGCGACGGCCTCATCCCGCGTAGCGCGGGCCGAGGCGGCCTCGGCCTCGCCCTGGATGCCGCGCAGCAGGGGCTCGCGTCCCTCCTCCACCAGCGTCAGGGCGGCGCGGGCGTCCGCGACCGTGAGGGTCAGGGTTTCCTCGGCGAGGGTCGCGCGCCTCTGCGCCGCTTCCGCCTCGGCGTAGACGAGGGCGAGACGGCCGGCGGCGTCGACCACGGCGAGATCCCGCTGCAGCCCGACCGCACCGGCCTCGGCGCGGGCGGCGGCGATACGCGTCGAACGACGCCCCCACAGCTCGAGATCCTGGCTCAGCGCCAAGGTCATGTCCGCGTTGTTCAGGCCTGAATAGGGACCTGAGCCGTAGGCGTTCTCGACATCGAAGCCGAGGACGGGGTTGGGCCGCACCCGTGCCTGACGGACACGGGCCTCGGCGGCGTCATAGTTGGCGCCGGCTTCGAGTGTCGCCGGAGCGTCCCCGAGCTGGGCGAGGAGTTGGGCATAGGTCGGGGCCGGGTCAGCCCATACGGGACTGGCCAGGGTCGCCGCGATCGCAGCGAGGGCGCAGCCGACCGCGTAACGCGGCCGCCTGCGAGATGTGGGAGACATGATTCATTTCCAGAGTTTCTGAGGACGAAGAGGCGCGCTAAGGCGCAGGTCTTCGGTCAGACTCTGGGAGGACGCTTCAGGCCGTCAGGCGTGATGGACGCCCGGAAGTCATCCTGTCGGCCGCTTTGCAGAGGAGGCTCGCCGAACGACGGAGCAAAGGCGTCCACGGCAGGACCGCGCGCCGTTGAGGTGTGGTGGCAGTGGCCGTGCGAGCAGATCCCGTGACCGCCGCTCTTGCCGCTGTGGTCGCCCTCGCTTTGATCATGATCGACGACCGCGTGAGCCGCAGGCGGTTCCGGCAGACAGGTCGCGGCGTCGACGGCGGGCGCAAAGAAGAAGGCGGCGAAGACAAGAGTCATCGCCACGATCAGCTTCGCCCATGTCGTCATCGACCAGGTCATCGCGCGCTGCATACTTTCGTTCTCGAAGTTAGGCAATGCGTTACAAAGTCCGAACAGCGGCGTGGGCTGCGCGGCTCTCCGCCCTAGCCTGCACCAAGATCGAAATGGCGGACTGGAGGAAGACGCCGCCCAGCAGAAGGCCCGCCAGCAAGTCCGGCCACCGGGATCCAGTCAGCCAGACCAGCCCGCCGGCCGCGGCGACGCCCAGGCTGTGGATCAGATCGTTCCGTGTGCAAAGCCAGACGGAGCGCACGTTGGCGTCACCGTCACGGAAACGCACGAGCAGCAGGGCGGCGATTAGATTCGCGGCGAAGCCGACCAGTCCCAGACCGGTGATGACGACGCCTTCGGGCGGCTGCCCCGTGACCGCTCTCCAGACGGCGTAGCCGAGAATGCTCACGGCCATGACGAGGAGGCTTGCGCTTTTGAAGACTGCGGCACCGGACCGCACCCGCACGGACTTGCCGATGGCCCAGAGGCTGACGGCGTAGGTGGCGCTGTCGGCCAGGAAGTCCATCGCATTGGCGGCGAGAGCCGCCGATCCCTGCATGAGACCGCCCGCGGCGACCGCGAAGAACCCACCCAGATTAAGGGCGATGACGGCCATCAGCACGCGCCGATAGGCGGGCGAGGCCCCGTCGAACCGGACCTGATGGCCGCAGCAGCCTCGGGCCGGGGCGCAGGATTCTGTCGGAGCGGGCGTCGTCATGCACCCTTCATGCATCCTCTAGCCACTAGAGGATCAAGCCCTATATTTCGAGCATGGCCAGAGACCCATCCCCTCCCCCGCTCCGGACGATCGGGCGCCTTTCGGCCGAGACCGGCGTGAAGGTTCCGACGATCCGGTTCTACGAGAAGATCGGACTGCTGGAGGAGCCGCCCCGCACCGCGAGCGACCGACGCCTTTACGACGGCGCTGCGACGCGGCGGCTCGCCTTCATTCGCCACGCGCGGCAGCTGGGGTTCGAGATCGACGACATCCGCGCCCTGCTGGCGCTGTCCGACGAACCCGACCAGCCCTGCACGGAGGTCAACCGGATCGCCGAACGCCAGCTTGCGGCGGTTGAGACTCGCATCGCCGGGCTTCAGGCGCTGCACGCCGAACTCACCCGTATTCAGGCGGCGAGTTGCTCAGGTGGGCGGATTTCCGACTGCCGAGTGATTGAGGCGCTTGGAAACCATGCGCACTGTGACGGTCTCCACGCATGACGACGGCCCTTCGCGTTCCGTCACTCCAAACAACCTTGGCCGTATCGGTCAGGTGAACGACCCGGCGGAGCACCAGTGGTTCCGAAAGTCGAGCGTACTCTTCGTCGCGGTTGCCGGCCGCCACGAGCGGCCAGTCCGGGTGGATATCCCAGGCGAGGGTGAGAACGCACATGCCCCAGCATCGCGCGAAAGCGGATCGATAGCGACAGTCCAGGCGGTCACGCCCGGGGCGAAAGCGCCCGGCCGGGAGCTGAGGAGGAAGGGAGGTCTCGGGCGAAGCGGGATTGGGGAGATCGGCTCCCCGGCGGCTTCGCATCAACAGGAGACTGATATGCAGACCATGGTGTTCACGGGCCGCCTCGCGGCCGACCCCCAGATCAGCGACGACTTCGGCAAGGCGGTCTTCCGCCTGCTCGAACAGCGCGGGACCGACAATGCCGGCAAGGCCCGGCTGGTCGGCGTCAACTGCGTCAGCTGGTCGAAGGGCCTCAACGAGAAGGTCATCGCGCGCGGGCTGGCGCAAGGGTGCGAGGCCGTCGTGATCGGCGCCTTCATCGACACCGCCTACACCGCCCGCGACGGGTCGGAGCGGACGGCCAAGGAGCTGGTGATCAATCGGCTCACCGTCCTCGACTGGGCGGAAGACCGCCAGGCCGATGCGAGCGCAGACGCGGCGGACGACCGCGCCGCCGCCTGATCCTCAACCGCTCATCCTGATTTCAAGGAGACTGACCATGCAAACCCTGACCCTCGAAGGCTACCTGGCCGCAGACCCTTCCATCCTGTCGGCGCAAGGCTCCGGCAAGAAGCGCGCGAGCTTCCGCGTGGTGGAAACCACCCGCTTCCGGCGCGCCAACGGTGAACCCGGCGAGCGGACCACCGGCTTCAACTGTATCTGCTTCAACGAGGCGACGGCTGAAAACTACATCCAGCCCTATGCCCGAAAGGGCAGCCGCGTCGTGATCCAGGGCCATGTCGAAAACGACACCTGGACCGGCAAGGACGGGGTGGAGCACTACGACCTTCGCCTCGTCGTCAGCGACATCCGGTTGAAGAACCGGCGCGTCGTCGGCGAACCGTCCGAAGACCGCTCCGGCGTCGCCGATCGCGGCGTCGAGGCGGGCGGCGGCTACGATCTCAACGACGACATCCCGTTCTGATCCGAAGGGGAGATTTGAAGGGCCCGGGCGCGCTGCGCCTCGGGCCCTTCTTCGTGCTGGCGACGGAAAGGCCGGAGGAAGGGCGCGGTCGGACGAGCCATCGGGGCTCGCCGAAGGAGACCGCCATGTCCGCATGGACCCAAGCCCGTATCAATCTGCTGAAGCGCCTGTGGCCCGAAGGGCGGAGCGCCGAGACCATCGCCCTGGAACTCGGCGGCGGCCTCACCCGCAACGCCGTCCTCGGCAAGGTCGCTCGCCTCGGCCTCTCGGAGGGGCGCACAGGCGCCCGGACTCGTCGCGAGGCGGCGCATCACGTGGCGCCCGAGCCGCCGCCCGATGGCGTTGCGACCATTCTGTCGGTGAGGCGGATGGATTGCCGTTGGCCGTATGGCGAACCGGGCGACGCCGCCTTCAGCCTCTGCGGTCGTCCGTCTGAACGCGGCGCCTTCTGCGCCGCCCATGCAGCGATCGCCTATCGGCCCACACCGCTGTCGGTGGAGGGCCTTATGCGCCTCGCGGGCGTGGCGCCTTGAGGACGGCTCGCTCGCCTGGGGATGCGCCGCCGGCCCGCCGGCGTCGAGGGACGAGAAGATCGACGCCTTCTCGTCCGTATCGGCGCGACGGCGCCGAATGGAGTCGTCGTCGCGAAGGGCGACGACGACTTGCCCCCACACAACGCCCTCCGACTTTGTCACGGCACCCCGGAAGTCAACGGCTGCGCCGTTCCCCTCCACGGAGGGCAAGCGGCCCTCCGCTCCGGTGACTGCCGAGGACCCCGCCGTGGCCAAAGCCGGGGTCGTTGCGCATGGGGCGCTTCGACAGTCTCTTTTCAAAGGAATGGTTCGATGACCCACTTCAACACCGCCTTCTCCGCCTCTTCGAAGACCGACTCCGCCTTCGACGACCTGACCGCGTCCTTGGGGGATGCGCGTCCGCACCCCACCGAGGACGCCCTGATCCAGCTGGGGCGCGCGCTCATGACCGAGCTCGTGGACGTGATCTCCGACACCGCTCTGGAGGACTATCAGACGATCCTCGGCGAAGCGCTTATCGGCGCCTTCCACTCGGCCGCGGGACGGATTGAACGGGACGCCGACCGCGCCCGTGACGCGATGCGCGCCCTGGATCGGGATTTCGACGGATCGGAAGCGGCCGATGTCGAACTTCAGGACGCAACGGCGAAAGCGAGATCCGGAGATGCGGCGACGCAGGCCTGCGAACTGATCCGGGATGCGGCCTCCGAAACCTGGACGATCGCGACCGGGGAGGTCTGGACCGCCTGGCGGGGATCACGGCGCGGCACCCATCTGACGGCGGCGCAGCTGGAGGCGAAACAGGCGATCCGGGCGATCCGGAATCGTCGGTCCGGAGAGGCCGATCCGGGCGGTCCGGTCGTCGCCTTCCGGGGCGCGCCGATGGCGGACACGGCCGAGGACGCCGGGCGGATCTTCGACGCCCTCAACTGGGCTAAGGGGGAGTGGCCGGACATGGCTCTGGCGACGACCGGGGCGAAAGGCTCCGAGAAGCTGGCGATCAAATGGGCCCAGCAGAAGGGGGTGAAGCTGATCCTCGCCCGGGCGGATTTCGACAGGAACGGAAAGGCGGCTCCCTTCCGGGCGAACGACGAGTTGATCGCGCTGGAGCCGGAGGTCTGCCTGACCCTGGTCCATTCGCTGGCCGGGGTGCGGGAGGATCAGCGGCCGTTCGGACCGGCGCTCAACCTCGGCCAGAAGGCGATGGAGAACGGGCTGCGGCACGTGCCCATCAAGGCCCGGGCCGCCTGAGACATCACGATCTGGATCAATGACCCGCTCGGCTTCGGCCGGGCGGGATTTTTCTTGTCATCCGGCGGACCCGAAGCGGTCTGAACGCCGGGGTCGCCTGGGTCTTGCCGAGGTTTGATCGGCTGTGTTCACTGTTGGAGAGGCTGGTTGGAAATCGTCAGATTGAGGGCTTAGGGCAAGATAAAAGAGGGGTTTTGGCCTTCTGTTTTCCTGAGCCCGGGCAGACACTTGCGAGGATTGCGGAGACCGACGTCGACTTGCGCTGAGTTGACGCCTGATTCCGCGACGACGACAGGCCGGAGCCCCGATCATGCAGGTCCGAACCGCCATTGAGGTACGCCTCGCCCAAGCGTCAAAGGATGACGTCTCGACCTTGAAAGTGCGCCTTCCGCAGAGGTTGAAGTCGGACAAGACCAGCGTCCGGATCGCCATGTTCCAGAGGCTCGCGGCCTCGCGCCTGTTCGCCTACGGGGACCGCGCCGGGTGTCTGCGCGCGGCCCAGAACCGCTCGGGTCGTCCCTTCCGTCTCGACGTCCGGCAGCGCGTCACGGTCAAGGCGCTGGTGTCCCGGCACATGGGCAAGGGGTTCGCCCGGGGCGCGGCGCTCGCCGCCCATATCGCCTATCTCGGCCGCATGGGCGCGGGCGAGGACGGCGAGCGCGCGGCCTTTTTCGGACCGGTGCGTGAGAGGGTCGATCCGACCGGCGCCACGGAGTGCTGGGCGAAGGACAGGCACCATTTTCGCTTCATCATTTCACCCGAGCACGGCGATCGGATTTCGGACCTCCAGGGCTTCGCCAGGGAGGTCATGTCGAGGGTCGCCGACGACCTTGGAGAACCGGGTCTGAACTGGATCGCCGTCTGCCATTTCGACACCGACCAGCCGCACGCCCATGTGCTTGTGCGCGGCCGGAGAAGCGACGGCCGGGACCTCGTGATTCCGCGCGACTACATCGGCTACGGCTTTCGCGCCCGGGCCCAGGAAGTGGCCCAGGAGCGGCTCGGCGACCTCAGCCGTCAGGACGCCGAACGGCGGGTCTGGCGTGAGACCGAGGCCGACCGGTTCACCGCCTTCGACCGCCGTCTCCTGGCAGCTGCGAACAACAACGGCTGTGTCGATGACGGGATCGGGGGCACTGACGCCTGGACGGCGCTGACCCGGGGACGGTTGCGCCATCTGGAGACCCTGGGCCTCGCCGAACGAACAGGGCGGCGCTTCCGGCTGGCCCCGGATATGGAAGCCCGACTTCGGAGGCTGCAGCTCTCGAAGGACGTCATTCGCACCCTCAACCAACGGCGTCTTGACGGCGCGCGGTCGGCGGAACAGCTGGGCAAGGCGCCGGTCCAGGGCAAGGTCGTGAAGACCGGCTTCCACGACGAACTGGGCGGCTCCGCCTATGTGGTGGTGCGCGCCGCTGACGGCTCCGAACACTATGGGCGGCTGGGTGTCGGCGAGACCCCGCCAACCGTGGGAAAAGCGGTCACGCTTTCGCTCGATGCGCGCGGCTTCGCCCAGGTCCTCAGCGGCAAGCATCTGGGTCAGGATCTGGGTCGGTGACGATTTGCCGAACTCATGCCGCTTCCGGGAAGACCTTCTCGACAGACAGGCTGCCTTCCGGCAGGGGGCGCAGCAGCTCGGCCTCGGGTTTGCGCAGGTCCAGCCAATCGAGGGCCGCATCGGGTCTCAGCAGGACGATCTGGCGGTCGTGGTAGGGGGCGATGTCCGGTCCCGGCTCGGTGGTCAGCATGGCGAAGGCGCCGTCTCGAACCAGGCCGGCGACCCAGAAGATCGGCGCGTCGGCCATGGTGAACCGCCACTTGGTCTTGCGCTTCTGACCCGGCTCGGCATCGGTGAACTCGAAGAAGCCGTCGGTGGGGATCAGGCAGCGGGTGACGCCGTCGAAGGATCGACCGTCGGATCGGAAGTTGAACACGGGTCTTCCCTGTGGCGACTTCCAGGCCCAGGGCGACACGATCAGCTGCGAGCCATCGGGGCCTCGCGTGATGATGGGCGCCCGGTCGCCGATACGGATCGAGGCCATGGGTCCGAAGTTGGGCATGCCGCCGGGAAAGACGAGACGGTCGCCGGTTCGGTTGAAGGTCTCGATCACCTCGTCGAACGGCAGGATGAGCTGATACTCGTTGCACATGCGGACCTCCGTCTACCGCCCCATTGATCGCCGACTTCGCTGAAAAAGCCAGCGGCGACCGTCCCTGGCCGTCCTGGCGCGCGGTCCACAGGTCGTCCGGCGAAGGGGATAAGAGATGAGCGAAGGTTGACTCTTCGCATCATACAGAACCAGAACATTACAGGAACATTCATCAGCCTTGGGAACAGGAGGCTTCTCATGCGCGCCCGCCTGCCTGCCGGGCTCGACATCCTGCGCGATCGGATCCGCGCCCTTGAACAGGGCGGCCGGAACACCACCGGGGTGTTGCCCTTCGGCGTGAAAGATCTCGATCGCCATCTCCCCAGCGGCGGTCTTTCACTGGGCGCCGTTCATGAGATCGCAGGCGGCGGCGAGGAGGCCGTGGACGGCGCCGCAGCCGCCCTGTTCGCCGCAGGCATCGCCGCCCGGCGGCCCGGCCAGGTGTTGTGGTGCGTAACCCGCCCCGACCTCTTCGCACCGGCCCTGCGTCAGGCCGGTCTGGGGCCGGACCGGGTGATCTATGTCGAGGCCGGGGACGAGCCTTCCCTTCTCGCCTGTTTCGAGGAAGGCCTTCGTCATCCCGGTCTGGCCGCCGTCGTGGCCGAGACCGCCCGCCTCAGTCTCGTCGCGTCCCGACGGCTGCAACTGGCCGCCGAAGACTCGGGCGGCCTGGGTCTGGCGGTGCGCCGATGGCGACGGGCTTCGGAAGCCGCCGACTTCGGTCAGCACACCGCCTCCGCCACGCGCTGGCGCATCAGCCCGGCCCCCTCCTCGCCCTTGCCCGTGCCCGGCGTGGGGCGGGCGCGCTGGTTCGTCGAACTCATCCGTTGTCGCGGCGCCGAGGCCGCGGATTTCACCTTGGAAGCCTGTGATGAGACGGGTCGTCTCGCTCTACCTGCCGAACTGGTCCGTCGATCGTCTGCGACGCGGACTGGCGGACGTCGCGCCGCCGCCTGAGCTTCCCCTGATCCTCGCGGGTCGGTCCGGGCGCCGTCGGATCGTGCTCGCCGCCAACACGGCGGCGCTGGCCCAGGGCGCACGCGTCGGCATGGCGGCGACCCAGGCTCAGGCCCTCATCCCCGGCCTCGACGTTCGGGTGGCGGATCCGGCGGGCGACGAGGCCGCGCTCGGTCGTCTCGCCGTCTGGGCCATGCGCCGGTACGCCCCCGTCTGCCAGCCCGATCCGCCGGATGGCCTCGCCATCGACGCCACCGGGGCCGCCCACCTTCAGGGCGGGGAGGCCGCCATGCTGGCGGACATGATCCTACGCCTGAAGGAGGAAGGCATTGAAGCCGACGCCGCGATCGGTCCGACCTATGGCTCCGCCCATGCCGTGGTCCGCTTCCGACGCGCGCACCGTATGATCGCGCCCGACGCCGTCGACGCCGCCATCGCAGGATTGCCGCTGGCGGCGCTGCGGCTTCCGGAGGCGTTGATCGCGCATCTGCACCGGATGGGCTTCGACCGGATCGCCGACGTCGCACATCGGCCTCGCGCGCCTCTCACGCTCCGGTTCGGTCATGACCTCGGCCGTCGCATCGACCAGGCCTACGGGCGTGTGGACGAGCCGCTCGTCCCGGTCGAGGCGCCGGAGATCCCGACGGTGTCGCGGGTGTTCGGGGAGCCGATCGGCGCGCCGGAGACCCTCGAGCGCCATGTCACGGCGCTCGCCTCGGAACTGTGCGCGGCGTTGGAGATCCTGAGCCTGGGAGCCAGACGGCTGGACTGGTTGTGCGTCCGTGTCGACAACCGGGTCGAGGCGCAGAGGGTGGGCCTGGCCCGACCGACCCGGGATGCGGCCCGGCTGTCGCGCCTGCTGACCGACCGGATCGAAAAGATCGATCCGGGGTTCGGCATCGAGCGCATGACCCTGTCCGCAGTCCAGGCCGAACCCCTCGATTGGCGGTGGGGCAAGAGCGCCTTGGGCGAGACCGAGGGGCCAGACCTGTCGGATCTCGTCGATATGCTGTCCAACCGCATCGGCGCCCAGCGCCTGTATCGACTGGTCCCGGTCGAGAGCGACGTGCCCGAGCGCTCCGTCGGCAAGGCGCCGCCCCTTTCTGTCGCTCCGGTTCTGGACTGGACGCCGGATTGGCCGCGTCCCGCACGCCTGTTGAAGCGGCCCGAGCCCGTCGAGACCATGGCCCTGCTGCCCGACAATCCCCCGACCCACTTCACATGGCGAGGCGTACGGCGTCGGGTAGTCCGCGCGGACGGCCCTGAAAGGATATTCGGAGAATGGCGACGGCGGGACGCCGAGGTCTGGGCCGTTCGTGACTACTTCCAGGTTGAGGATGAGGTGGGGCGGCGGTTCTGGTTGTTCCGGGCTGGCGACGGCGAAGATGGTCGGACGGGGTCGCAAGCCTGGTTTATCCATGGACTGTTCGGGTGATCGATTGTCGCGTCAATCCGGGGTCACCTCGTTGGGCGCGTCGGGAGCGGCCTCGTCGGCCAACCAGTGCGAGGGGATGAGGAAATCGGCCTCGCCGCGCCAGTTGGCCACCTCTTTGACGCCCTCGATGTCGCCCCATGCATGATGGTCCGCATGATCCAGCACGATGATCTGCAGGCGGGAGTTGAACGACCCGTGCGCGCGAGCGAGGCTCGCGAAAATCTTGCGCGTACTCTCCAGATCGCCGAGCCGACCTTTGCGCCCACGAGCGGCGCCAATCGACTCTCCAGGCTCGTCAAGATCGGCTTCGCCGGTGACGATCTGTTCGAAGGTGTCGCTCGGGAAATAGACCTGGCTCGGCTGATCTATGACGAGGAAGGTCGGCACCGGATTGTTCTGGAGACGATTGAGGAAGACCCCGTGAAGCGCGAGCAGGGCGGCGAGATGGTAGGCCATCCAGTTCTCGCCGCTGCCGATTTCCCAGAGAAAATCCGCGCCCTTGGCGCCCTCGCGTTCGAACCGGAGATTCAGCTCGCGCTCATCGAGCATGGGCCGGCCTTCGGCGCCTTCGATCCCGAGATGCTCGATGAAGCGGACGATGTAGCTTGAGATACGGGCATGGACGTCCGAAGCGCGGCGGCGGCGTTCTTCGTCGTTGCCTTGCCGCTCGATATCCCGGATGTCGCCGCGAAGTTTGGCGACCTGGGCCTCCAGACCCTCGTCACCCTGGATATCCCCGAGCATGCGCAAGGCCTGTTCGGTCGATCCGATAAATCTGAAGATGTTCTCCAGGCTCTGCGACTGGCCGCGTTCCTTATCGACCTGCGCCTCGAACTCGCGTCGGGTGCGTTGCAGGGCCTGAAGATCGTTTTCCGCCTGAAGCAGGGAGCCCTGAACAGCGATAAGGTCACGATCAACCATAGGCCGAGCGGTCGTCGCGCCAGTCGAGAGGCTCTGCAGCTCAGCGATCGGGTCGTTCAGTTCCTCCAGGGCGTCTTTCGCCGCTTCGGTGTCCGATCCACACAGAACGCAGGACTCTCCCGCGACATGAGCCTTGAACCAGCCGACACCTTTCACGCTCGCCGACTGCTCAGCCAGCACATCGGCATAGTCGACCACCGCTCGGGAAAGGCTGCGCAGCTTGCGTAGGCGACGCCGTTCGGCGCCGATCTTCTGGTCGAGCGCCTGCTCCTGACGACGAATGTCGTCCAGCCGGGTCACCGCAGCCGTGACCCGGCCAGGAGCGGCGACAGATTGACCGCCGGCGGCGACCACCTCGGCGAGCACCGAGAGCAGCCCGCGCAGGTCTCCGGGCGGCTCTCCGGGCGGCACGAGACTGAGCTCCTGGGCGCGGAAGAAGGCGCCGCGTGCGTTTGCGCTCCAGTTGTCGATGGCGTTGCGCCGGGTCCGCAGCTCTGTCTCGACCTTGCGTAATTCGTCACGCAGCAGCCGAAGGCGATGGAGTCTCACCAAGTCTTCGTTGGTCACGATCCCCAAAGCGAGAGGCAGCACGTGGCGCAAGGTCTCGCGATGCTCCGAAGAGTCCGCCTTGAAGAAGAGCGTGTAGGGATTGGCCACGACATGTTGTGGCAGAAGGTTGAAGGCCGCCAGATCGCGGAAACTCGCCCGCCCGCCGAAGCCTTTGTCCTTCTCCGGATCGAGCGCCAGATTGGACAGGCCGGAATAGATGTCGAGCAGCGCTTTAAGACGCGCGACGTTGGAGTTCGCCGCCGGGCGCATGGGCAGGGGCTGCTCCACCTCAGGCCCCTGTTGCAGCCATATCTCCTCGGACACCTGACGCGCCGCCGGCTTAGGGCGGGCGATCCTCATAAGGCCGGCGTCGGTTTCGATGGTTAGTCCGAACCAAGAAACCGCGTTGCGGATCACACCGACAGCGATCGAGCAGGAGCCCGACCCGAGCACATAGTCGATGATGTTGACGATCGAGGATTTGCCAGTGCCGCTCCATCCGGTCACCACCGACACCGCGCCCGGGTCGAAGGTCAGCGTCCGGGGTTCGAAGCGAACGTCTTCCGGCCAGATGATGATTTCGCGGATGAAGAGCTTCATGGGTCAGAACTCGATGTTCAGCTGTCGCTGGGCGGCTTCAAAGCCGTCCATGGCGAACCAGGTCCCGAGCCGCTTGGCGGCGCTCAGGACGTGAGAGACCGGGGGGTCGAGATCCCGGATAGCTTGCGGAAGATCGGCGCCGCTCATCGCCCTGAAGCGAGGAAAGCCTTCTCCGCCTTCGCGGATCAGAAGGCCCGAGGCGACACCCACCTGCAGCGCCTTGAGCGCGGTGTCGGCATGCGCCTCCACACGGCGTTGCAGGCCGGCGAGCAAGTCGGGCCGCTCCACGACGGCTTTGAGGAACCCGCTGTCGAAATTCATGCCGTGGACCTTGTCCACCGTCGCGCGGTGAAGAAGCAGGGCGGCGCTGACCACAAAGATGGGCAGGATCGGCGGCGCGCCATGGGCTTTGCCGGCGTGGCGCTGGGCGACATGCCAGAAGGCGCTGGCCATCAGAGCCGGGTTTCTGGCCAGCAGTTCCTCGTGATCAATCTTCACCGGAGGGCTCCGGGGAATAGTTAGGGTCCCACCAGACCTGATTCTCGTCTGCCAGGCGGTGGTAGTGGCCGGACGTCATGTAGAGCTCGCCGCAGGGCTGACCATCCAGCGGTTCCTGGTGATCATAAGTGGCGTCGGCGAGCACGGCTTGTCCGATCTCCGTCGGCGGCTTGGGCTTCATCTCCCGGGTTCGGCGCCGCATCAAATTCTGCCATCGGGTGCGCAGGCGGTCACCCCGATCGCGCCATTCCCCGTCGGCGACCTCGCCCTCGATGACGAGCCGGTGCTTTTCGGCATTGAACTTCAGGAAATGATCGACGGCGTCGACAACATCCTCATCCTGGGCTTCGATCCGGCCGAGGTGCTCGACAAACGTCCGCGACAAGGCGCCGGCACGATCGGCGTCGGACACCCGTACATCCGAGGCCGCCCTCGGAAGAAGGCGGCTCCGCGCCTGGCGAGCCTGGAGGGCATCCTTCTGGAGTAGAATCGCGGCACGCGACACCATTCCGGGACGCCCGGCATTCCATTCCTCACGCACCAGCCGCGTCAGCCATCCGAGCAGGCCGTCCAGAATGTCCTCCGCATTCGCCCTGGGGCTCAAACCGAGGCCGTTCGCCATGGCGGCGCGATCCTCTGCCGGGTCGCCGGCCTCGACGATCTCGATGCGTCCGATCAGGTCGAGCAGTTCGTCGTCGGAGCGTTGTAGCACCCGGTCGATCAAGGCCTGCGCCTGTGTGACCTTGGTCGTTTTCTTGGACGGCGCCGTGCCTTCGGCTCGCAGGGCGACCAACACCTGCGCCGCGCTCGCCTCGCCAAGCTTGCGCTTCTTCAAGAGGGTGGAAATGGCCGTCTCCACAGGCCGATTGACGAAGAAGAGATATCGCTCGCAGGCGATCGCCTCAGGCGTCTCCTGCTGGAGCAACCAGATTTCCAGCGTGCGCCAGATCGCCTTGCTGCGGTCAGAGAGCAATCGGGCGCTGGGCGTCGCCGTGCTCTTGTCCTGTTCCTGAACGACGGCCTTACCATCCTTGAGGACGACCACGTCGTCCAGATGTTCCACGGCGATCACGGCCCCCACACCGGCATGGGCCAGATGGTGAAGCGCCCTTTCGAGTTGAAGGATGTAGCCGGCCGCCTGCGGCGCCGCCGTGTTGTTTATCGCCGCCAACCCCGACCCTAACTTCAACGGCGTTCCGCTTCGCCGGACAGCGGTTAGTTGTACGGATTCCTGCAAGAACGCCAATAGCTGGCTGGAACGAAGACTTTTTAATCCCGGCAGCCTCGACAGTTGGGATAGCGTCGGTCTGCGTTGCACGTCTAGATTATCGATCGGGCCGGAAGGGAGCGAGGGACGTGGAGCATTACACCAGCCGGGTGCGCGACAGCATCCTGCCCCTGTCCATCGCCAAAACCCTGCCTGCGGCGTTCCGCGAATGGCGGTTCACCGAGCGGACCGAGGACCACGGCGCGCCGGTCGAGACCTGTCGCCTCTGCGGTCAGGAAGGGCTCCGCTACCACTTCGAGATCGGCAACGAGCGGACCGACGAGACCCTTTGGGTCGGGTCACACTGCATTCTGAAGTTCGACGTCGCCATCGTCCAGGAAGGACGCCGACTGACGCCACAGGAGGCCAAGCGGCGACTGACCGAACTGACCAATGAGATGCAGCTCAAGGCCTGCATCGCCGCGCTGGAGAAGCTGGCTGCTGCGGAGAACAACGCGATCCTTGAAGGCGCGTTGGAATACTACAAGCGGCACGGGACATTGACGCCGAAATACGCAAACGTGGTCTTCTGGCGTCTGAAGACCAATGGGATCGACCACCAGCCCAGCTTCTTCAAGGTCGAGCTCAAACGTCAGCAGCACATCGACGATTTACAGTCGATGCCCACTGGACGCGTGCACAGGTTCTGGGCAGCGCTTAGTCCTGCCCAGCGAAAGAAGGCCATCGCCCTCGGTCACACGCCACCGCCCCCTGAATAAGAAAGTGATCTCGCTTTCCTGGCGTCGAAGAATGTGAACATAACGGGAACAAACCTCCCGTTGGGCCCATGTCGTACGTCGAACTCCAATGCGCGTCCCACTTCTCGTTCCTGAGAGGGGCGAGTTCTTGCGAGGAGCTGTTTGCCCAGGCGGCCGCCTGTGGGCTCGACGCGCTGGCGGTGACGGACCGGAACAGTCTGGCGGGCATCGTCCGGGCGCACGAGGCAGCGCGGGCGACCGGGGTTCGGCTGATCGTGGGCTGCCGTCTCGTGCTGGAGGATGGGGCGGAGATTCTCGTCTATCCCCGGGACCGGGCGGGCTACGCCCGGCTCTGTCGCCTGCTGACGGTGGGCAAGCGGCGGGCGGGCAAGGGCGGATGCCGGCTCGGGTGGGACGACCTGGAGACTTGGGGCGAAGGATGGATCGCCGTGCTGGTCCCCGACGGCCTGACGGCGGCGCGTCGGAACCTGGTGCATCTGGTCGAAGTCTTCGGCGACGACGCCCATCTGGCCCTGACCCTGCATCGGCGGCCGCGCGACCAGATGAGACTGCATCAGCTCTGCGAAGCCGCGAGGGCCGCGGCGGTGCGGACGGTGGTGACCAACGACGTTCTGTTCCACCATCCCGACCGCAGGATCCTGCAGGATGTCGTCACCTGTATCCGGGAAGGCTGCACCATCGACGACGTGGGCTTTCGCCGGAGCCGGACGGCCGACCGGCACCTGAAGCCGGTGGGCGAGATGCACCGACTGTTCGCGCGCTATCCGGAGGCCCTAGCGCGCACGGTCGAGATCGCCGATCTCTGCCGCTTCAGCCTGGACGAGCTGGCCTACCAGTATCCGCGCGAGGCGGCGGCGGGACAGACCCCGCAGGAGGCGCTGGAGGCCCTGACCTGGGCGGGGGCGGCGGACCGGTATCCGGAAGGCTTGCCTGACAAGGTGCGGGCGGCGCTGAAACACGAGCTCGGACTGATCGAGACCCTGGGCTATGCGCCCTACTTCCTGACCGTTCACTCCATCGTCCGCTTCGCCCGCAGCCGGGACATCCTGTGTCAGGGGCGAGGGTCGGCCGCCAACTCGGCGGTCTGCTTCGTGCTGGGCGTCACCTCCATCGATCCGGGGCGCAACGACCTCCTGTTCGAACGCTTCGTCAGTCAGGAGCGCAAGGAGCCGCCGGACATCGACGTCGACTTCGAGCACGAGCGCCGCGAGGAGGTGATCCAGTGGATCTATGACACCTATGGGCGGGACCGGTCCGCCCTGTGCGCCACCGTCATCCGCTACCGCTCGCGCGGCGCCCTGCGCGATGTCGGCAAGGCGCTGGGCCTGACCGAAGACCTGATCAAGACCCTCTCGTCCCAGGTCTGGAGCTATTCGTCGGAGGGGGTCGAGGATCGGCACGCCGAGGAGCTGAACCTCAATCTGGAGGACCGGCGTCTGAGGTTGGCGCTGGACCTGTCACGACAGCTGATCGGGTTTCCGCGCCACCTGTCCCAGCATCCCGGCGGGTTCGTCCTGACCGACGACCGGCTGGACGATCTCGTGCCCATCGAGCCGGCGGCGATGAAGGATCGTCAGGTGATCGAATGGGACAAGGACGACATCGACGCCTTGAAGTTCATGAAGGTCGATGTCCTGGCGCTGGGCATGCTCAGCTGCATGCGGCGCGGTCTCGACCTGTTGCGCGATCACAAGGGCATGGATCTGGACCTGGCCTCCATCCCGGCCGAGGATCCCAAGACCTACGCCATGATCCGCAAGGCCGACACGCTCGGGGTCTTCCAGATCGAAAGCCGCGCGCAGATGGCCATGCTGCCGCGCATCAAGCCGCGCACCTTCTATGACCTGGTGATCGAGGTCGCCATCGTGCGACCGGGCCCCATTCAGGGCGACATGGTCCATCCTTACCTGCGGCGCCGCGAGGGGAAGGAGCCGGTCGTCTTTCCCAAGCCGGAACTGGAGGAGGTTCTGGGCAAGACGCTCGGCGTGCCCCTGTTCCAGGAGCAGGCGATGCGGGTGGCGATCGAATGCGCCGGATTCACCGCGTCGGAAGCCGATCAGCTGCGCCGCGCCATGGCGACCTTCAAATTCACCGGCGGGGTCAGCCACTTCAAGGACAAGCTGGTCGGAGGGATGGTCGAGCGGGGCTATACGGCCGAGTTCGCGGAGAAGACCTTCAGCCAGCTGGAAGGCTTCGGATCCTACGGCTTCCCGGAAAGCCATGCGGCGTCGTTCGCCCTGATCGCCTACGCCTCCTCCTGGCTCAAGTGCTGGCATCCCGATGTCTTCTGCGCCGCCCTGCTCAACGCCCAGCCGATGGGGTTCTACGCGCCGGCCCAGATCGTGCGGGACGCCCGCGAGCACGGGGTCGAGGTGCGGCCGGTCTGCGTCAATGCCAGTCGCTGGGACTGCACCCTGGAGCCCACGGAGCGGGAGGACCGGTTCGCGGTGCGGCTGGGACTGCGCATGGTGCGGGGCCTGGCCAACGGGGACGCGGCCCGGCTGGTGACGAACCGCGGGGATCGGCCCTTCGCCGGCATCGACGATCTGTGGCGACGGGCCATGACGCCCGTCGGGGCCCTGACGCGACTGGCCGAGGCCGACGCCTTTCTGGAGGGGCTCCGCCTGTCCCGCCGCGACGCCCTGTGGTCGATCAAGGCGCTCCGCGACGATCCCCTGCCGCTGTTCGCGGCGGCCTCGGCGGAGGCCGGCGAACTCGTGCCGGAGGTGGATGAGCCTGATGCTGCCCTGCCGGCCATGCCCGCCGGTCAGGAGGTGGTGGAGGACTACACCCATGTGGGCGTGACGCTGCGGGACCACCCGCTGGCCTTCCTGCGCGACGAACTCCAGGTCCGGCATGTGATGACCTGCGCCGACGGGACGGCCATGCGCGACCGCCGCCTGACCCGGGTCGCCGGCCTCGTTCTGGTCCGTCAGAAGCCGGGATCGGCCAAGGGGGTGATGTTCATCACCATCGAGGACGAGACCGGTGTGGCCAATCTAGTGATCTGGCCGAGCCTCTACGAGCAGCAGCGGCGGGTGGTGCTGGGCGCCAGCCTGCTGGTGGTCGACGGCAGGGTGCAGCGCGAAGGCGAGGTGGTGCACATCGTCGCCGAGCGGCTGCACGACGGCTCGGACCTCTTGGCGTCGCTGGGCCGGAGGGGCGAGTTCCGGTTGCCGCATGGGCGGGGCGACGAGGTCTATCGGGGCAGTAAGCCGGACGCCCGGACACCCAAGGCCCGGGACATCTACATTCCGGACCTGTCGCTCGAGGGCATTCGAGTCAGGACGCGGGACTTTCGGTAGGCATGAGATCGCACCACTTTCCCAGCCGCCTACGGCATCCTAAAGCTCCGCATTAAGGACGAGACCAACCCCGGGGCTATTTGATGGACAAGATGGAGTGGGCAGTCGAGAGCCTGGAGTATCTTCGTAAAGCCCGCATCGCGATCGACGATGAGTTTCGCGGCGCCATGCAAGATGCGAAGGGCTACCCAGGGTCCTGGAAGGATCCATGGCATGGCACATCGCGCGATATCATTTCCAATCTCTACCACTACTCCGAGGAGTTTGTGGCGGACGTCCGGATCCCAAATGAGATGTTCGCCTCACCTGAGCGATTTGAGCAGGGGCTCGTAGCGTACCGGGCTTTCGTGCAGGCAATGGTCGACGACCTCGACGAGGAGCAGGCCGCCTACGAACTCAAGCACAAGATCGTCGGCGCACCACACATCGTCGACGTCGCCCGCCGGCAGGTTTTCCACGTTCTCGGAGCCATTGATTACACCTTGGCACGCAAACCCTCGCCACCCGCTGCCACAGTCAGTTCCGAAACCGCGGATCTGGACCTGATCGTCACACTTGCCCGCCGTTTCCACGAGAGTGTCCTTGCTTTGAAGACCCACCCGCACGGTGGAGCGGTTTATGCCATCAAGGACGAGTGGGACTGCCAATACCTGTTCCGCTCGATCCTCGCCGCCTACTTCCCGGATGTGCGTGAAGAGGAATGGAGCCCATCCGTCGCCGGCAGCGCGTCGAGGTGCGAGTTCTTTCTCAAACCGCTGCGGGCGATGGTGGAACTCAAATACGTCCGCAAGTCCGACACGACCAAGATCAAGAAAGAACTCGCCAACGACTTTGTCGATTACGGCGGTAACAGCGAAGTCGACCGGCTCATCTGCCTCGTTTACGATCCCGACAACCACCTGAAAAACCCTGCAGGCTTCCAGTCCGATCTGTCTAAACCACGGACCGGCCTGATTGACGTGAAGGTCATCGTCTCTCCACCGCGATGAGGGGTGATGCCGCAGGCGTCAGTGCATTTCGGACCGATGCATGGGCGGTGGCGGCTCGGTCATATCCAGGCTGTCGATCATGATGTCGATTTCCGCCTGCACAACATCGAGGTCACGCCCTTCGAACATCTGTTCGGCGGCCTCACGCCAAGCCGCTCGGAGCAACTCTCGGGCATCGTCGGGTAACATATCCTCGAGATAGTGGAGGCCGCGCTCCGCGAGCAGGCGCTGGGCGACCACGCCGGCGCGCGTCGCAATATCTCCTGCGGGGGCCGCGTCGCCGGCCGCACCTCGCTTCAGTGACTTTGTGCGCCTTGGCATGACGAAGGATGTCCCGGCTAGGCGTGTCCGCGCACAGCCGCGTCGGCCAGCACGCGCGCGCGGAAAGACTCGAGATCGAATCCGACTGTGTGATCATCGATCGCCAGAAGCGGCTCAACTGCCGCGGCAGCCACTACGTCGGCATGTATGTAGTCAGCGCCTTCGGCGTCCCCCGGAAGCGTCCAGGCTCGCAGACCACGATCATCATGCAACCGCGCGAGCGCCTCCAGCCGAAGCTGAATGGCAAAGGCATTAAGCGCTGCCTCATCCGCTTCGTCACGCTCCTCGAGTAGTCTGAACAGGCGGAAGGCGCGACCTTCGAACGAACCACGTTGATCCGCAGGCAGTTCGCCGATGGCTTCCAACGACGCCGCAAAAAGCTCGGGCGATACCTCGGCGCTCATGGCTCGATCCGTGAAGCTAGACATGCAGTTCCCCTGAACGGCTGTGGTTCACCAGTATGGGCGTAAAAGCCCGCTCGACTATGTCCGCACTCGAGGGCAACGCCAAGGCCACCTTCATTCACCACCGCTTGATGTCTTGCTTCTCCGCGGGATCCAAGAAAAACCGAAGTTCATAAGCGACCCATCTCACAAGGCTGTGATCGATTTCCTTACTCAGAACCAGATCGGAACAGGCCGAAACAGATCGAACAGGTCACCTATTCATTCCGTCCATCAGTTCTCTACGTCCGCCGGTTGCGGTTTATTTCCGTCGATGCTTGCTTGGTTGCAGTTCTGGTTCAGACGGAAAGGAGCGCCACATGGCCGGTCTACATCTTCACGGAACTGAGGAAATGCTGCTGACCCGCAAGGAAGCGTCCACCGAGCTTCTACGTATGGGCATCCGCCGGTCACCGTCGACACTGGCGAAGGTGTTCTGCACCCGGTCTGACGGACCGCCCTGCACCCACCTCGGGCGGACCCCCTACTACCCCAAGAGCCTGCTGCACGAGTGGGCGCGCAGCCAGCTCTCGGGCCTCCGGTCTTCGTCGAGCCAGCCTCGCCAGGCCGGACATTGGGGCGAGGCCGCTCACGAGGGCGCCTAGCTCCCCAGTCCATCGCGACAACTTCGGCCGCCCGGCGACCCGCCGGGCGGCCGTCTTTCAATGGGCCGTCTGTCCGTCTTCAACCGACCAGCCCGCGAGAGAGGCGGCGACGCTCTCGCTGATCCTGTCGGCGGCGGCACGGACCGGGTCGTCCGCCAGGTGGGCGTATCGACTTGTGGTGCTGACGTGACTGTGGCCGAGCAGCTTGCCGATGAGCTGAAGCCCTTCGCCGCCGGCCAGCCCGGCGCTCGCGAAGCTGTGCCGAAGGTCATGGATCCGCAGGTCTTCCATCCCGGCGCGTTTGCGGATGCCGACCCAGGCCCAGTCGAGATTGGCGATCGGACGCTTGGGATCCTTCCGATCCGGGAACACGTAGATGCTCCCGTTCGAGAGCAGGCCCTCGATCAGCTTCAGCGCCGCGCTCCCGAGACGGATCACCTTCGCCCCGGTCTTGGAATCCTCCAGCCGGAGCATCCCCATGGTGCGGTCGATCTCCGACCACTTGAGCCTGGCGATCTCGTTCTTGCGGGCGCCGGTCAGCGCCAGCAGGCGGATGATGTTGATGTGGCGCGGATCGCCCCCATGCTTCTCGAGCTCCGCCAGGACATCGCCGAGCCGGGCCAGTTCGGCCGGGGAAAGGAAGCGGTCCCGACGGTTGTCCTTGTAGCGTTTCACCCCTCGCGTGGGGTTGGTCTTCACGAACTCCCGCTCAACGGCGAACGTGAAGATACCGCCCAGCAGTCCGACCGTGCGCGAGGCCGCATGAATACCGCCGCGAGTGTGCGGCGTCGCCTCTCCACGAATGCGTCCCGACCCGACATCGACCATCAGCCGCTCGATGTCCGCTCGGCCGATATCGGTGACCTTCATCTTGCCCAGGCGGGGTTTGATGTGGCGGGCGATGCGGATGCGATCGATCCGAAGGGTCGTCGCTTTCTTCATCGTCACGCCCTCCTTCATGTAGAGGTCGCAGAGCTCCGACATGGTCAGTTCTTCGCGTCGTTCGACTTTGGTCCCCTGAGGGTCACCACCTGACGCGACTTCGGCCAGTACAGCGGCCGCTCGTTCGCGGGCTTCCTCGGCGGTCACGACGCCATGGCGAGCGATGTGAAGGAGGCGGTCAGCGCCGCCGATCGTCCTGTATCGAACGACGTAGGTTTTGGTATCGCTGACGGCGACGCGCACCCCGAAACCCTTGAGCTGCGTGTCCCAGAGGGTGAAGCGCACCCCTTCAGACGTCAGGGCGTCGACCAGGCGTTTGGTGATCTTTCCGGACCTCGGGTTCTGAACCATTCGATCTCTCCTCGGGCCCACGAGGGGTCCCGTTTCTGGTCCCGGTTTTGGTCACCACATGGTCACCAGCCGGGAGGATTTCGGAGGATAATCGAGAAATCAGCGGTAAAAGAACGAACCCTGAACCTGCCCACCACAAGGGTGTTTGAGCCATTTCGAGCAACTGAAAAGAACCCTAAGGTTCGAGCTCTATGTCCCAGTAGAGGTAATCGAGCCAGCTCTGGTGCAGATAATGGGGCGGGAAACGCCGTCCCGCCTCCTGAAGCTGCCAGGCGTTGGGGCGGTAGGGTTCGCGCCGGATCGGCATCAAGGCCTGGCGCGGCGTCCGCCCGCCCTTGGTCAGATTGCAGGGACCGCAGGCGGCGACGATGTTCTCCCAGGTCGTGCGTCCGCCCTGGGACCGAGGGATCACATGGTCGAACGTCAGTTCGGTGGAGGCGCCGCAATACTGACAGGCGAAGCCGTCGCGCAGGAAGACGTTGAACCGGGTGAAGGCCGGGCTGCGATCCTGATCCACATAGGTCTTGAGCGCGATGACGCTGGGCAGTTGCATCTCCATCGACGGAGAGCGCACCACCTTCTCGTACAGGGACACCACGTCCACCCGATCCTGATAGACCGCCTTGACCGCCTCCTCCCACGGCCAGAGCGACAGGGGATAGTAAGACAGGGGCCGAAAATCCGCGTTCAGCACCAGGGCCGGAAAGCCCGACGGCGGTCGATGGAGAACCTGCATCAGGCCCTCCCGCTCACAGCGGAGGATATGGAGGCGACAGGATTGAAGACGGATCTCCTTCCCTAGTCAGAGGTCGATAGCCTAACGCCGATTCGAAGACGTCGCCATGACGAACCGACGACGAAACCGGGTCAATTTCGCGCCGGGAACCCCGGCAGGGTCCATCCCCAGCGCAGGGCGCCCGCGCGCAGCATGAAGCCGGCGATCGCTGCGACGATGGCGGCGGGCCAGATCGGCGTCTCGGGCATCCTCAGGACGATGTAGAGGGTCGCGGCCAGGATGGCGGCGGTGACGTTGATCTCGCGCCGCAGCAGGATCGACGGCTGGCCGGCCAGGGTGTCGCGCACCACCCCGCCGAAACAGGCGGTCAAGGTGCCCATGACGATGCAGATCAGCGGATGGGCCCCGGCCGCCTCGGCCTTGGCAGCCCCCATCACCCCATAGGCGCCCAGGCCGACGGCGTCGAGCCACAGAAGGGCGCGGAACCGCCAGTCCCTCTGGCCGATCAGCCACAGCACCACCGCCGCCGACAGGCAGACGGCCATATAGCGCCAGTCCTGGACCCAGAAGACCGGCAGGCCCAGCAGCAGGTCGCGCAGGGTCCCGCCCCCGACGCCGGTGATGGCGGCGAAGAAGGCGAAGGTGACGACGTCGTGCTTTTCCCGCGCCGCCGCCAGGGCGCCCGTGGCGGCGAAGACCGCCACCCCGGCGAAGTCCAGGGCCGCCAGCATGGTCTGGGGGTTGCGCAGCGGCTCGGTCAGGGCGGGGTCCAGCGGGGTCATGGCGTGTGATCCTCCAGCGCGATCTCGCCGCGCCGCACCCCGCCATACCATCCCCACAGCAGATGCGCCGCCACCCCGCGGTGCGGCCGCCAGATTTCGGCGCGCGCATAGGCCTGTTTCTCGTTCGGCCGGACCTCGGCCCGGTCGGCCCAGCGCATGGCCTCCTGCAAGGCCACGTCCCCGCCCGGAAACACGTTCAGCCGCCCCTCGCAGAACATCAGATAGGTCTCGGCCGTCCATTTGCCGACGCCCCGGATGGCCGTCAGGGCGGCGATCGCCGCCTCGTCCGACAGGGTCTGCATATGATCCAGGTCGATCCGGCCTTCGACCTGGGCCAAGGCGATCTCTCGCCCGTAGCGGGCCTTCTGCCCCGACAGGCCGAAGGCGCGCAGCGCCTCGACGTCGTGGGCCAGCACCGCCTCCGGCGTCACGGCCCCGCCCAGCCCCTCGACCGTGCGCCCCCAGATGGAGGCGGCGGCGGCGACCGAGACCTGCTGTTCCACGATCATGCGGAACAGACCCTCATAGCCGCCAGGCCGCAGCCGCCATTCGAAGGCGGGCGTCTGGGCATGGGCCCGCGCCAGGGCGGGATCGGCCTTGGCCAGAGCGTCTCGAGCGGCGGCGATATCCTGGACTGTCGGGGCGACGGGCATCGCCCACGCTTAGAGCATGATCGTTTCCGGCGGAACCGCGAGGCGGTTCCGGCAGAAGCGTGAATCATGCTCTCGCTCTAATCCGGAGCCTGATTCACCGTTTCAGCGGAACCGCGAAGCGGTTCCTCCTCAACGGATCAGGCTCCGGGACCGATGTGGGCTCTCGAAAAGGGCGGGGCGCCGTTCGGGTCCGGAAACCGCTAGGATCATGGAGATGTCCGCCACCCGTTTCGCCCCCTCCCCCACCGGCCGCCTGCACAAGGGCCACGCCTTTTCCGCCCTGACCGCCTGGACGGCGGCTCGGAGGGCCGGGGGGCGGTTCGTCCTGCGGATCGAGGACATCGACCCGACCCGCTGCCGCCCGGAGTTCGAGGTCGGGATTCTGGAGGACCTGGCCTGGCTGGGGCTGGATTGGGAGACGCCGGTGCGGCGCCAGTCGGCGCATCTGGACGATTACGCCGCCGTTCTGGACCATCTGCGGCGTCAGGGGCTTCTGTACCGCTGTTTCCGAACGCGCAAGGACATCCTGGACGGCCTGGGGGATGCGCCCCACGGGGCGATGGAGGCGGTGCGCCCTGGCCCCCATCCGGAGGAGGAGGAGGCGAGGTTTATGGACGAGGGCCGGCCCTTCGCCTGGCGGCTGTCGCTGGATCGGGCGCGCCAGGCCCTGGGGGAGGCGATCTGGACGAGCCTGACATTCGTCGAGGAAGGGACGGGACCGGGCGGCGAGACCGGCGTGATCCCGGTGCGGCCCGAGGCGGGGGGCGATGTGGTTCTGGCCCGCAAGGACGCGGGCGTCGCCTATCATCTGGCGGTCGCCCATGACGACGCCCTGCAAGGGATCGACCATGTGATCCGAGGCCAGGACCTGTTCGAGGCCACCCATGTGCAGCGGTTGATCCAGACCCTGATGGGCTGGCCCGCCCCCGTCTATCGCCACCACCCCCTGCTGACCGGGCCGGACGGGCGGCGCTACGCCAAGCGGGACCGGTCCGTGACCCTGGCGGAACTGCGCGCCGGCGGCCTGACGGCCGAGACCCTGCGGGCCGAACTGGGCTTCAGTTCCGGCGACTGAAGACGCGCGAGGCGCCGTAGCCCGTCAGGGCCGCCAGCAGGACGCAGACCAGGCCGTAAAGCCAAGGCCGACGATGGGCGAACTCATAGATGTCTCGCTCCAGACCCACCTTCTCCACCGTCAGGGTCAGGTTCGAAACCGACTGGGGCTCCCCGTCCTGGAACAGCCAGACCTCGGCGTAATATTTGCCGGTCGGGGCGACGGTGGGCAGTTTCACCTCGGCCCGGAACAGGCCACGGTCCACGAACTCGACCCCCTTGGGATCGGTGTCGTAAAGGGCCGCCGCCTCCTTCAGCCGGATCACCGCGCGCCGCCAGTCCAGATAGTCGTCGCCCAGACGGCTGACCACCACGTCGCGCACGCCGTAGCGGGTGACGGTGCGGCTCTCCTCCGGCGCGTCGATCCTCAGGTGATCGACCCCCACCCCCAGCCGCCGCAGCTGGCCGAACTCAGCGATTTCGGACAGGGGCCGGGTCGAGGCGGTCATGTAGAAGCCGGGCGCCCCCTCGAACAGTACCGGGCGGCTGTTCAGCCAGACGCCCATGTTGCGCGTCTTCTTGACCAGACGCACGGGCGCGTCCGGTCCGCGCACCACCACCACCACATCGGCGGGTTCCGGCGTCGGATTGAAGACGGCGCCGAACAGCACGATCGAGGCGCCGCGGAAGCTGGAATCGACCCGCACCCGCGCGTCGGTCAGGGCGGCTGCGACGCGCAGCTCCCCGGTCGTGGCCTCGGACCGGTCGGGCGCCGGAAGCGTGAGAGGGGCCTCGATCGGGGGCGGAGGGGGTGGAAGCGCCTGCATCAGTCGGCGACCCCGGGCGCGATCAGGAAGATGTCGCTGGGCCGGACGAACAGCTCCAGCCCCATCTGGATCCCCACCAGAAGAACGATCAGCCCCAGGGCGGCGCGCAGTTCCTCCGCCCGGAACCGACCGGCGAACCGGGCGCCGATCTGGGCCCCGACGACCCCGCCCAGAAGCAGGATGGTGGACAGGACGATGTCGACCGTCTGGTTGCGTCCGGCCTGAAGGATAGTGGTGATGGCGGTGGTGATGATGATCTGGAACAGGCTGGTGCCGACCACGGCGCCGGCCCGCATCCGCAGGACGTAGAGCATGGCGGGCACCAGGATGAAGCCGCCCCCCACCCCCATGATGGCCGACAGCACCCCTGCGAAAACGCCCAGGCCGAACGGCGGCAGGGCGCTGATGTAGAGGCCCGACTTGGGGAATTTCATCTTCAGCGGCAGGCCGTACAGCCACAGGGGCCGGCGGCGCTCCTTGCGCGGCGCGGGCAGACCCCGTCGGCGACGCAGGATCTCGGTCAGGCTCTCGTTCAGCATCAGCCCGCCGATGACGCCCAGGAAGACCAGATAGGACAGGGCCACCACCAGGTCCGCCTGGCCCAGCAGCCGCAGATAACGGAACAGCTCGACCCCGGCCAAGGCGCCGACGGCGCCGCCGCCCGCCATCACCAACCCCATGCGGAAATCGACCGCCCCCTGGCCGGCGTAGCGGATCACGCCCGAGGTCGAGGAGGCCACGACGTGGCTGGCCTGGCTGGCGACCGCCACGGTCGGGGGAATGCCGAGGAAGACCAGGATCGGGGCCATCAGGAAGCCGCCGCCGATGCCGAACAGGCCCGAGACGAAGCCGACCACCGCCCCCAGGATCACCAGGGTCGGCCAGTTCACCGAAACCTCGGCGATCGGCAGATAGATATCCAAAGGACGCGCCTTCGGCTGGAGCGAAACGGAAAGCGCCGAACGGCGACAGCTGGTCTTTAGCGACGGGGACGGCGCGCCGCCACCCTGGTCTGGGGCTTTGATCCGAAACCCGGCCTCAGCCCGTCAGCTTGGCGGACTGCTGCGACACAAAGGCCTCGGCGGCGGTGCGGGCGGCGCGCTGGGCCGTGGCGCTGGCGGTCGGGCGCAGACGGTTCACCGCAGCCTGAGCCTCGCTGTCGCCGCCGCGCGCGGCGATCATGTACCACTTCAGCGCCTCGGTCAGATTCTTGGCCACCCCGTCGGCGCCCGTCTCATAGATGCGCGCGACATTATACTGGCTGTCCGGCAGGCCGTGTTCGGCCGCCTTCACCAGCCAGATCAGGCCTTCCGCCTGATTGGCCGCTCCGCCGTCGCCTTCATACAGCTGCATGCCGTAAAGGTGCATGCCGCGCGGATCGCCGTTCTCGGCCGCGCGACGGCCCCAACGGCGGCTCTCGACCGGATCGGCCGCGACTCCGTCCGCCCCGGCCAGATAGAGCTGTCCCAGATAGGTCTGGGCCGGGGCGTAGCCGAGGTTGGCCGCCTTCTTCAAGGCTTCGACGCCTTCCGGATCGCCGCTCTCGATCTGTTCCACGGCGCGGTCATAGGCCTCCGCCCCCGCCTCGGCGGTCGGAACGGCGTCGGCGGGCGTCACCGCCATGGCGAGAGGCGGGGCCGCCGGCTCGGCCGTCGCCGGCGCCGCCTCCCGCCCCGGCAGGCCGGGCAGGTTGATGTCAGGCAGGCCCGAACCGTCGGCCAGGCTGAGCGAAGCATAGGCGCCGCCCGTCAAAGCCACCGCCGTCACCGAGGCCAGAAAGGCCTTCTTGACGGTCGAACCGTCGCGGGCGGCCTGTTTGTCCAGACGTTCCTGCAGCTTGGACTTGCCGCCGCGTTTCGGCGCCAGGCCGAACCCCTGGCGCGGCGCCTCGACCGGGGTCGGGACGGTCATGGCGGCGCGGGCGGCGTTGATGGTCGAGCGGGTCGAGGAGGCCCGGCCCGCCGCCGCGGCGGCGCCCATGGAGGCGCGCAGACGCCGGGGATCGACGAACTCCGTCTCGCCGCCGAAATCATCCTCGCGTGCGGATACCTCCAGGTCGGGGGTCTCCGCCGAAGCCGGAGCCGCAAAGGCCGAGGTCGCAGCCGGGGCCGTGGCGTCCAGCGCATCCTCGACATCGGCCCCGCCGAAGCCGCCAAACGGCTGAATGACCGGCGCGGCCTCGACCACAGGCGCGGGCTCGGGCGCAGGCGTGACGGGTTCAGGCTCGGGTTCGGGCGTCGCCGGGGCGGCGGCGAAGGACGAGGGGAAGGGCGCCGCCTTGGGCGTCGCCGCCGCATCGCTGGACCAGTCGTCGCCGTCGTCGAAGGAGTCGTCGGGGAAGACGGCCGCGCGCCAGTCCGGCTCCACCGGGGCGGAGACGGCGGCCTGGGCCGTCCGCGCCGCTACGGCGCGGGGCCTGGGCTCGGCCTCGGGAATGTCCCATCCCCCCGCCTCGACCGCGATGTCGGCGGTCGGCGCGGCCCGGTCTTCAAAGGCGGGACGGTCGGCGGAACCGGCTTGGCGAGCGTTGATGCTCTCGCGGGCTTCCGCCAGCAGGCGGGCCGTGCGCTCCTCGCTCAGCCGCATCCGCTCGGCCAGTTCGCCCGAGGCGCGGTCGTAACGCTGCTCGATCTTCTCGGAGCTTTCCGACAGACGCCGCGCGATGTCGTCCAGCGCCTGCTGCGAGCGACGCTCGGACTGGACGATCCGGTCGCTGAGCTGATCGGAGATGCGGGTGATCTCGCCGCCCAGCTTCTCCAGCGCCAGGGCGTGGCGGTCCTCTGTCGCGGTCAGCCTCTGTTCGACCCGATCGACATGGCGGGCGAAGGTCTGATCGACCTGGGCCGAATGGCGCGCCAGGTCTTCGTCCACCTTGCGGCTGACGGCGCGGGTCACGGCCTCGGCCTGATCGGCGCCCGCCCGTTCGGCGGCCTGCATCCGCGCATTCAGGTTCTGGGCGATCTTCAGGACTTCGCGGCCCATGGCCTCCAGCCCGTGGGCGCCCTTGCGCTCGGACGCCTGGACCTGGTCGTTGACGGCCTGAACCGCCCGTTCGATCCGGTCGATCCGGGCGCCCGTCTCGGCGGCGTCGAGCCGCTGCATCATCTCGGCGCGGTTGCTGTCGATCTGACGCGACAGGGTCTCGGCCAGTTTTTCGAACCGGGCGGCGTCGCGGGCCCCTTCCGGCTCGACCCGGCCCTCGGCGGCGCGCAGCCTCTGATCCAGATCGGCGAAGGACCGTTCCAGCGCCTTCAGGGCCTCGGTAGTGCGGCTTTGCGCCTGGTCCAGACGCGCCCCGACCTGGGCCAGAAGATCCGAGCCGGCGCCGGGTCCGGCGGCCTTTTCGACCGCCTCCATCCGCTGGCGCAGATCCGCCACGCCGGCGCGTTGACGCTCTTCGATGTCGTACAGCCGCCCCGCCAGGGCGCCGATGGACTGTTCGACCTTGCCGAAGCTCTCCTGAACCTGAGGACCGGTGTCCCGTTCGAAGGCGCGCAGACGGCGGTGCCCTTCGCGCAGCTCCTCGGCGATGTCGTCAATGCGCCGGGCCTGCCCTTTGGTCTGGGCGTCATGACCGTCCAGGCGACGCACCAGGCCGGCGACGGCCTGATCGACCCCCTGGATGGCGACGGTCGAACGGCGCTCGGCCGCCTCCAGCCGGGCGGCCAGGGCGTCGATCGAGGCGCTGACCCTCTGCCATTTCTCGTCCGACGGCTCATAGGCGTCGTCCAGACGGCGGGCGCGATGGCGGCGGTCATAGGTGTCGGCGACAGGACCGCGGCGCGGAAGCGTGGCGTAGCCCTCTTCCTCGTCGTCCATGATCATGGAGTTCAGCCACTCGCCCAGGGTCATGCCTGAACGGCGCGCAAGATCCTTGGCGACCTCGCGGGCTTTCGGGTCGATGCCCTTAACACTCCAAGGCGCGGCTGCGCTCACTGATTCGGCTCCCGACCCATGCGGCAAGGCTATAACGCCAATATCGAGGGTGTAAACGTGTGGTTAACCGCAAGATGTTGCGGCCTCTCTCCAGCCTGTGGAAATCTCGCCGCACCCTGTGTTTCTGGGCCGATCAGGGTTAACGTCGCCTTAAGATTAAGACTTCGGCAAGACTTCCCTTGCGCAACCGACCGGGCTTGGGCAGGTGCAGCCGATGGACCTGAACGCCACACTGATCCTGCTGGTCGCCGCCCTGGCGGTCATGGTCTTCGCCGGCTGGCGGGGCGCCCAGCCGCCCAATCCGTTCAAGGGGCCGCGAATGACGCCCTGGCGGTTCATCATGCTGGGCGCCGCGGCCCTGGCCCTGCTCTTGCTGATTCATCTGGCGACCCTGTTCGGCGCCGAACGCGCGCCCTGGACTCCCTGAGCCGTCCCCCGTTAGGAACCCGATCCGAGCCCGACCATTGTCTCCGCGACCCCAAAAGGAGACGCACGACATGGCCGACACCCTGACCCCTGCCCAGGCCGAGAAGGAATTCTGGGACAGTCTGAAGGACTCCAACACCGGCATGCTGGGCCTGGACCAGGCCGGCTACCACCATCAGCCGATGACCGGCTTCGGCGAGCCAAAGACCGGGACCATCTGGTTCTTCAGTCGCGACGACACCGATTTCGCCCGTGACGTGGCCGTGGGCGGTCAGGCCGGCATGTTCTGCTACCAGGCCAAGGACCAGAAGGTTCAGGCCTGCATCCACGGCGCCCTGTCGATCGACCAGGACCGCGCCCGGATCGACAAATACTGGAACCCGGTCGTGGCCGCCTGGTACCCGGACGGCAAGGACGACCCCCACCTGACCCTGATCCGCTTTGACGCCGAGGACGGTCGGGTCTGGGTGTCGGACAAGGGCGGCGTGGGCTTCGGCTACCAGATCCTGAAGGCCAATCTGACCAAGACCCAGCCGGACGTCGGCGGCGTGTCGGACGTGAACCTGAGCTAGGATAGAGGAAGCGGGGCCGAGGTATTCACCCCGGCCCCTTTTTGCATCAGCCTGCGAAACACCAGGCCAGCACCGCCTTCTGGGCATGGATGCGGTTCTCCGCCTCGTCCCAGACCAGGGAACGGGGGCCGTCGATGACGGCGTCGGTCACTTCCTCGCCTCGGTGCGCGGGCAGGCAGTGCAGGAAGACCGCATTCGGATCAGCCAGGTCCATCAGGGCCTCGTCCACCGTATAGGGCTCGAAGGCCGCCAGGCGGGCCTCATAGTCCTGATCGCCCATAGAGACCCAGGTGTCGGTGACCACGACGTCGGCGCCCTTGACCGCCTCGCGCGGATCGCTGGTCAGGGTCACGGCGGCCCCGCCCTTTTCCAGGTCGCGCAGGTCGGGATGGTATTCGGCCGGACAGGCGACGTTCAGGTGGAAGCCGAACTTGGGTGCCGCATGCATGAAGCTGTGGCAGACATTGTTGCCGTCGCCGACCCAGGCGACGGTCTTGCCCGCGACCGGGCCGCAATGTTCCTCGATCGTCTGCAGATCGGCCAGGATCTGGCACGGGTGCGACCGGTCGGTCAGGCCGTTGATCACCGGCACGGTCGAAACCCGGGCGAAGCGTTCGACGTCCTCATGCCGATTGGCGCGGATCATCACCGCATCGACCATGCGCGACAGGACGCGGGCCGTGTCCTCAACGGGTTCCCCCCGGCCCAGCTGCATGTCCGAGGCGGTGGCGATGATGGAGGCGCCGCCCAGCTGGCGGATGGCCGCGTCGAAGCTGAACCGGGTGCGGGTCGAGTTCTTCTCGAAAATCATCGCCAGGACGCGGTCCTTGGCCGGGGCGTCGGCGTCGGGACGCCCCTGGGGCCAGCCCTTGCGGGCGGCCTTTCGGGCGTGGGCGTCGTCCAGAATGGCGCGCAGGTCGGCGGCGTCCAACTGATGGATGTCGAGGAAGTGCCGGGCCATTGCCTAACTCCGCTCATCCCCGCGAAAGCGGGGACCTAGTGCTTTGGGCGACGGGCGCCCGATGTCTGTTACATCCGCCGGTCCAGGCGCTTTCGCGTAAAAGGCCTGGGTCCCCGCTTTCGCGGGGATGAGCGGTTTTGAGGATCAGGCGGCCCACTTCTCGCGGGCGGCCTCGCAGGCGGCTTCGAACCGGGTGATCAGTTCGCGGGCCTCGTTGAGCGTCAGGTTCAGCGGCGGCAGCAGGCGCACGCAGTTGTCGCCGCCCCCGGCGATCAGCAGCTGTTGCGTGTCGCGCGCCAAGGCCATGAACTCGCGATTGTTCGGGACCAGCTTGACCCCGATCAGCAGCCCCTTGCCGCGGACGTCGACGATGACGTCCGGGAAGCGGGACTGAAGCCCGGCCAGCTGCTGCTTCAGATAGCCGGCGATCTCATTGACGTTGTTCAGGATCTCGGGCGTGTTGATCAGGGACAGGGCCTTGCCGCCCACGGCCATGGCGAGCGGATTGCCGCCGAAGGTCGAGCCGTGCACCCCGACCGTCATGCCCGAGGCGGCCTCGGCCGTGGCCAGGCAGGCGCCGATGGGGAAGCCGCCGCCCAGGGCCTTGGCCACCGCCATGATGTCGGGCGACATGCCGGCCCATTCGTGGGCCCACAGCTTGCCGGTCCGGCCCACGCCGCACTGGACCTCGTCGAAGATGATCAGGACGCCGTGCTGGTCGCACAGCTCACGCAGTCCGCGCAGGCACTGTTCCGGCATGGCGCGGCAGCCGCCCTCGCCCTGGACCGGCTCGACGATGACGGCCGCCGTGGTCGGATTGGCGACGGCCGCCTTGATGGCTTCGTGGTCGCCCCACTTCAGCTGGTGAAAGCCCTGCATGGCGGGGCCGAAGCCCTCGGTATAGCTGGGGTTGGCGGCGGCGTTGATGGCGCCGTAGGTGCGGCCGTGGAAGGAGCCGTCGAAGCCGTAGATGTCGATCCGCTCGGGATGGCCCTTGGCCGAATGATATTTGCGCGCCGTCTTCAGGGCGCACTCGACCGCTTCCGTGCCCGAGTTGGTGAAGAAGACCACGTCGGCGAAGCTCGATTCGCACAGGGCGTCGGCCAGGGCCTCCTGGCCCGGAATGCGGAAGATGTTGGACACGTGCCACAGCTTCTCGGCCTGGTCCTTGACCGCCTGGACCAGTTCGGGATGGGCGTGGCCCAGGCCGTTGGTCGAGATGCCGGCGACGCAGTCGAGATATTCGGTCCCGTCGGTCGACCACAGGCGAGCGCCTCGGCCGCGTTCCACTTCCAGCGGCGCGCGATTGTAGACACCCATCAGATGGTTCGTGGACACGGGACTAAGACCTCCAAAAGCGATACGGCCCCGACGCGAGGCGCGACGGAGCCGGTTTCATAGGGACAGGCGTTGTCGGACGGGCGACAGTGTTAGTCAACACCGGCGCCATGGGCTTTCGTCAGGGCGCCGTCCGGTCCAGCCGCAGGGTCAGGTCGGCGATGAAGCGGCCGAAGCGGGCCACGTCCTCGCCGTTCAGATAGGACAGCTTGTCCTCGGTCGAGTGGATGCGCTGGAAGACCGGCGGGACGAAGCCCTCCTTCAGGCCGTTGTCCTCGCCGCCGTTGAAGGCCAGCCACATCTGGTGGGCGCCGACGGCGTCCTGGGTTCCCAGCGAGACTACGGGCACGCCGGCCGCTGAGAAGACCCGGTCGTCGCTGGGCGGATAGACGGGAAAGGCGATGCAGTTGACGCCCTGTTCCGCGCACTGGCTGCGCAGGGCGGTCAGGACGAAGCCCGACGGGGCGCCGTTGTTCTCGCCGTACATGACGGTGCGGCCGTAGGCGGCGACGTCGGCGTTGATCACGGCGTGGATGCGGCTCTTGTCGTGGCTCTCCAGCCAGGCCTTGGCGCCGATCAGGCCCAGCTCCTCCTGGTCGGTCAGGACGAAGATCAGCCGGTGGCCGGTGGTCTGGCCCTTCAGCGCCTTCATCGCCTCGATCATGGCCAGGACCGAGCCCGCGTTGTCGACGATCCCCTGGGACATCGACCCGTCGCGCAGCTTCACGGCGTCATAGTGGGCGGTCAGGACGATGTCCTTGGGGCCGTCGCCCAGGGTGACGACAACGTTCGAGCCGGCCATCGGCCCGGTGCGTTGATTGCCGCCGTCGAAGGCCTGAATCTGGTGCGGCAGACCGGCGGCCGTCAGCTGATCGACGATGACGGCCATGCGCTCGGCGTTCGTCGGTTTGACGAAGGCGGCGGCGGCCGACTGGATCGCGGCGCCGAAGTCTTGGGCGGCGGCCGGAAGGGCGACAAGAAGCGCCGCAGCGGCGACGAGCGAACGGAACAGCATGGCGGACCTCCCCAGGGTGATCCGCCAGAGTTAGCGGGCTAGCTCTTCAGGCGCCAGCCCGAACGGAACACCAGCCAGCAGATCGTCCCCATGATAACCATCAGCACGGCCGATCCGATCACGCCGACCGTCAGATTGCTCTCGGCATGGCCGATGAAGCCGTAACGGAAACCGTCGATCAGATAGAAGAAGGGGTTGTAGCGGCTGATCGTGCGGAAGGGTTCGGGCAGGTTCTCGACCAGATAGAAGGTGCCCGAGAGGAAGGTCATCGGCATGACGATGAAGTTCTGGACCGCCGCCAGGTGATCGAACTTCTCGCTCCACAGGCCCGCCAGCACCCCGGTCATCCCCATGATGAAGCTGGCCGCGAGCGCGAACCAGACGATGGCCAGCACATTGGCGACCCCGAGCGGCGCGAACGGCAGGACGCACAGGGCCGTGACCAGACCGACCACCGCGCCCCTCGTCGCCGCGCCCAGGGTAAAGCCCAGGGTCAGCTCCAGCGGGCTGAGCGGCGGGGTCAGGAAGTCGGTGGCCGTGCCCATGATCTTGGCCTGGATCAGGCTGGACGAGGCGTTGGCGAAGGCGTTGTTCAGCATGGCCATCATGATCAGGCCGGGCGCCACGAACAGGGCGAAGGGCGTGCCGTGCAGCGGCGGCCGGGCGTCCTGAAGCGCGACCACGAAGACCAGCATATAGAGCAGGGTCGTCACCACCGGCGCAGCCACCGTCTGGGCCCCCACCTTCCAGAACCGCCGCACCTCGCGCAGATACAGGGTCTGCACCCCGATCCAGTTGATCCCCGGATAGCGCCGCGGCTGCGGCAGTCCGGACGGGCGGGTGGCGATCAGGTCGGGCGTGGTCTCGGTCATGAGCCGCCAGATGCGCTTTGCGCCCTTGCTGCGCAAGGGAGTGGCGAGTGGTTAGTGGCGAGTGGCGAGTAGGCGCGGGCCTCGGAGTGCGCACCACAGCCGACCGAGGGGCTCAGAGACCGCGGCAGACCCCACTCGCCACTCGCCACTCGCCACTCGCCACTCCGGCGATTCAACATCTGGTTTCTGTGGACAGTGCGATTCGCACATATTGCGTCTGTTAACGGCTGGTTTACGATTAGTGGTAGGTCAAGACCCCAGAGGGGGAGCCTGAACCTAGATATTGAATCCAAACTCGCTGGAGGGTGGCATGACCGCAGGCTGGACTGACGACCGCGTAGGCGCGCTGAAGAAGCTCTGGCTGGAAGGCCAATCCGCGAGCCAGATCGCCAAACAACTGGGCGGCGGGGTCACCCGCAACGCCGTGATCGGCAAGGTGCACCGTCTGGGCCTGTCGGGCCGGGCCGCCCCGTCCCAGCCGGCCCGCACCGCCGCGACCTTCCGCACCGCCCGCCCGCGCCCTGCGGCCCCGGCCGCGACGGCGGCCGCCCAGCCGGCCGCGCCGCGCCGCCTGGAAGTGGTCCAGCCCAAGGCGGTTCAACCGGCCGCTCCGGCGCCCGCCCCGATCCCGGACCTGCCCGGCACGGCCACGGTCATGACCCTGGGCGCCCATATGTGCAAATGGCCGATCGGGGATCCGTCGTCGCGCGAGTTCAGCTTCTGCGGCCGCCGCGCCTCGGAAGGCGTCTATTGCGTCGAACACGCCCGCGTCGCCTACCAGCCCCAGGTCAAGCGCGGCAAGGACGGCTCGTCCGACCTGGCCCGCAGCCTGCGCCGCTACATTTAAGGGCGACATGTTTGGAGGCGCTACCGCGCTTCGCGCTACTTGAGCGCCGCGCGGCAGCGGCGCTCTGCGCTCAAGTCCTGAGCGACCGCGTCGCGAACATAGCGCACTAAAATGAAGCGGGTCATGCCCGCGTCACAGATGCTCCTTATGGAGCCGACCTCCCCCTCGCCGGTCGCGCAAGCGGCCGGCGAGCCTCTAGGGGGCGGGGCTGCGGTTCATCCGGGTTGACGCAGCCCCATCCGCTTTCGCTCAGTTCAACACCCGTCTTGCACCGGGCGTATCCAGCGAGAAGGCCGGGATATCCACCTCGAAACTGCGCCCCTCCGCGTCGGTCATATAATAGGCTCCGACCATGGACCCGCTGTCGGTCGGCAGGGGACAACCCGAGGCGTAGGCATAGCTGCCGCCCGGCTCGATCACCGGCTGTTCGCCCACCACGCCCGGGCCGCGCACCTCCTCGACATGGCCGTGGCCGTCGGTGATGGTCCAGCGGCGCGCCATCAGCTGGACCGTCGTCCCGCTCAGGTTCACGATCTCGACCTGATAGGCCCAGACCCAGCGACCCTCGTCCGGGTCCGACTGGCCCGCCAGATAGGAGGGCCGGACCCGGATCAGTATGCCGTTCGTTTCGGCGGTATAGGCAGGACCATCGTGCATGGGCTATATGCTCGCCCCGCCGCGCGCGGGCCGCAAGCGCGACTTGGCGACAGGTCGCGAAAACCGTGTGAGACTGACGCCATGAGTTCCTTCCAAGCGCCCCGTCCCGGCATCCTGCCCGCCCAGTCCATCGAGACCCTGATCGCCGCCGGCGCCATCACGTCCGACACCCCCTTCGATCATGACCAGGTCCAGCCCGCCAGCCTGGACCTGCGCCTGTCGGACCAGGCCTGGCGCGTGCGCGCCTCCTTCCTGCCCGGCCGGCGCAAGGTCGAGGAACGGATCGCCGACGTGGCCATGCACCGGATCGTGATCACCGACGCCGGGGTCGTGCTGGAAAAGGGCTGCGTCTATATCGTGCGCCTTCAGGAGCGGCTGAACCTGCCCAAGGGCCTGATCGCCCGGGCCAATCCCAAGTCCTCGACCGGCCGGGTGGACGTCTTCGTGCGCCTGCTGACCGACCAGGGTGCCAGTTTCGACGATGTGGCCGAGGGCTATGACGGCCCCCTCTATATGGAGGTCGCGCCCCAGACCTTCTCCATCCTGGTGCGACCCGGCACCCGGCTGAACCAACTCAGGCTGAAGGCCGGCGATCCGCCCAAGCTGGAGACCCGCTCGGTCGGCGTTGATCTGCAGGGCGGCGACATCGTCGGCTTCCGCGGGCGCCGCCACGCCGGGGTGGTGGATCTGGACCATATCGACGGCCACGACCCGCGCGACTTCTGGGAGCCGCTGACCCTGCGTCGCGGCGAACTGCTGCTGGATCCGGGCGAGTTCTACATCCTGGCCTCGTCAGACGACGTCGAAATTCCGGTCGATCAGGCCGCCGAAATGACCCCCATCGACCCGTCGGTAGGCGAGTTCCGCGTCCACTACGCCGGCTTCTTCGACCCTGGCTTCGGCACGGATGAGGCGCACGGCGCCGGCTCCAAGGGGGTGCTGGAGGTCCGCACCCACGACACCCCCTTCCTCCTGGAACACGGCCAGATCGTCGCCCGCCTGGTCTATGAGCCCCTGACGGAGCGCCCCGTGCGCCTATATGGCGAGAGCGGCAGCCACTATCAGAACCAGGGCCTGAAGCTGTCGAAGCATTTCAGGGGGTGGTGATTAAGGGAGTGGTTAGTGGCGAGTGGCGAGTGGCGAGCCAGCCCCGCCTCTCTGGCCACTCGTCACTCGTCACTCGCCACTAACCCCTCACGTCAGCCGATCCGCCTTCCTCAGTCCCGGGAACATCGCCGACCAGGCGCCGGTCGCAGCCAGCGCGCCGAAGCCGCCGAACACCGCCGCCCCGACCGCGCCCAACATGCGGACCATGACGCCGGAATAGGCCTCGCCCAGTTCGTTCGAGGCGCCGATGAACAGCATGGAGACCGACGAGACCCGCCCGCGCATATGGTCGGGCGTGGCCAGCTGGATCAGGGTCTGGCGCACATTGACGCTGATCATGTCCGCCGCCCCGCCGATCAGCAGGGCCAGGCCGGACAGCCAGACGATCTTGGACAGGCCGAAGGTCAGGGTGCACAGGCCGAACACCGCCACGGCCGAGAACATCCAGCGCCCGCCGTTCCGTCGGATCGGGAAGCGGCTCAGATAGATGGCCATGCCCATGGCCCCGACGCCGAAGGCCGCGCGCAGCAGGCCGAAGCCCTGGGGTCCGACATGAAGGATGTCGCGGGCGAAGATCGGCGTCAGAAGCGCCACCCCCGCCAGCAGGACCACGACCAGGTCCAGCGAAATGGCGCCGAGCACGATCTTGGTCTTCCACACATAGGCCAGCCCCTCCTTGACCGCGTCGATCGGCGACAGCGGATTGGCTTGGGGCGCCGGCTTGCCGCTGGTGCGGATCAGGATGAAGGCGGCGACGGCCAAGAGGAACATCCCCAGCGACACCGCATAGGCCAGGGGCACATTGACGCCCACGATCACCCCGCCCAGGGCCGGACCGGCGATGGCCCCGGTCTGGAAGGCGATGGACTGGGCGGCGATGGCGGGCGGCAGGGCCTTGCGCCCCACCACCATCGGCAGGAAGGCCTGGCTGGCCGGCGCCAGGAAGGCGCGCGCGGCGCCGAACAGGGCCGCGACCGCCAGCAGCCCCCACAGGGGCGGGTTTCCGTGCAGGGCCATGGCCAGAAAGGAGCCGGCGCAGGCCGCCTCGACCAGGATGGAAATCCAGACGGTGCGTTTCCGGTCGCGCCGGTCGGCCATGGCCCCGGCCGGCAGGGTGAAGGCCAGAAGCGGCAGGAACTGACACAGGCCGACCAGGCCCAGATAGAGACTGGCCTGTTCGATCGGATGATCGCGCCGGGCGATCTCATAGACCTGCCACAACAGGGCCGAGGACTGGATCTGGATGGCCAGAACCGCGACCACGCGCCCGAACCACAGAAGGCGGAAATCGCGGATGCCCCAGGGACTGTCGGGGCCCTCGGGCGGAGGCGGCGGAACCGGCGGGGCGGCGGGGGCGGTGTCGAGGGTTTCGGTGCTCACGTGCGTCTGGGGAACTTCGGATAGGGCGAACCGTCGCGGTGGAAATAGCGGTCCGCGCCCGCGGGCAGGACCATGTCGATGTCGGGGTAGTCGCAAGGGGTGACGGTCGGGCTGCGCGTGCCGACCTCGAGCAGAACCGCGTCACGACCGGATCGGTTCTCGATCCGGTGGCCGTTGGGGACGCCGGCCTTGAAGCCGGCGCAGTCGCCGGGGCGCAGAACCGTCTCGCCGTCCTCCTCGACCAGGACGACCTCGCCCTCGACCACCATGACGAACTCGTCTTCGGCCTCGTGCCAGTGGCGCTGGCTGGACCAGGCGCCGTCGGGCAGGCGCAGCAGGTTGACGCCGAACTGGGTCAGGCCCGCCGCATCGCCCAGCTTCCAGCGGCGGCGCGACAGACAGGGGCCGGCGAACGCGTCCGGATAGGTCGTGCCGTCGCCTCTGGGCGCGCTGTCGATGTCGATCTTGGGCATGGGCCTTCTCCCCGTTGCGCGATGTCCCTAAAGCATAGGCGCATGAGCCGCGCATCAACTCCTGTGATCGATCCTGTCGAACTGACCCGCGACCTGATCCGTATTCCGTCCGTCACCCCCGCAGACGAGGGGGCCATGGACGTGCTGGAACGCCATCTGACGGCCCTGGGCTTCCACTGTCGCCGCCTGGCCTTCGAGGGACCGGGGGGCGAAGGGGTCCATGCGCGGATCGAGAACCTGTACGCCCGGCGCGGAACCGCCTCGCCCAACCTGTGCTTCGCCGGCCATACGGACGTGGTGCCGACCGGTCCGTCCGATCAGTGGTCGGCCCAGCCCTTCAACGCCGAGGTCAGGGACGGTCTGCTGTACGGCCGGGGCGCGGTGGACATGAAGGGCGGGATCGCCGCCTGGGTCGCCGCCGTGTCCCAGGTGCTGGCGGAAGGTGAGCCGAAGGGCTCCCTCTCCTTCCTGATCACCGGGGACGAGGAAGGCCCGGCGCTGCACGGCACCAAACGGGTGGTCGAGACCCTGGCGGCCGAGGGCGAGGTGATCGACGCCTGTATCGTGGGCGAGCCCTCGTCGTCGCAGCACCTGGGCGACATGATCAAGGTCGGGCGGCGCGGCTCGCTGAACAGCTGGATCACGGTCACGGGCAAACAGGGCCACGTCGCCTATCCCGAACGGGCGGCCAATCCGGCCCCGGTGATCGCCCGGCTGATGAGCCGGCTGAACGACCATGTGCTGGATCAGGGCTACGAGAACTTCCCGCCGTCGAACCTGGAGATCACCACGATCGACATCGGCAATCCGGCGACCAACATCATTCCGGCCGAGGCCAGGGCGCGGCTGAACATCCGCTTCAACCCCAGCCATACGGGCGATGCCTTGATCGGCTGGCTGAACCGCGAGGCCGGCGCCATCCAGGCCGAGACCGGGCTGCAGATCACCCTGGACCACCTGTGTTCGGGGGAGGCCTTTCTGACCGAGCCCGGCGCCTTCGTCAGCGCCGTGCAGGACGCCGTCGAGGCCGAACTGGGCCGCCGCCCCGAAGCCTCCACCACCGGCGGCACCTCCGACGCCCGCTTCATCCGCGCCCTGTGCCCGGTGCTGGAGCTAGGCCTGGTCGGCCAGACCATGCACCAGATCGACGAACGGGTGCCCACGGCGGAGGTGGAGGCGCTGACGGCTGTGTATCGCCGGGTGATCGAGACGGTGTTCGAGCGGTTGTAGTCATATCCGTCTCCTCCCCGCTCTGCGGGGAGGGATCGCGAAGCGGTGGAGGGGCCTGTCCGCCGCACCGAGTTCGGATCAAGAACCCCTCCGTCACGGCGCTGAAGAAGCGCCGCGCCACCTCCCCGCGAGGCGGGGAGGAGACGACGAACCCATTCCGCTTGTGCAACGACCATCGCTCGGCGACACTCGAATCATGGCCGTCGAAGAGTTCAAGAGCGCAAAGACCGAGTGGAAGGATGTGGTCCTGGTCTGCCGCAAATGTTCGAAGAAGCTGGACGGCGGGTTCGGGCCGGACGGGGACCTGACCCTGAAGAAGGCGCTGCGGAAATATCTGCACCTGAAGAAGGGCAAGAAGGGTCGGAAGGGGGCGCTGACCGTCACCAGCGCCGACTGTTTCGACATCTGTCCCAAGGGCGCCGTCGTCGCGGTCAACGCCGCCCAGCCCAAGAAGCTGCTGATCATTCCGGCCGGCGCCGACCTGTTCGAGGTCAAGACGCGGTTGGGGCTGGACGACGGGCGGCGGCTGAAGATGGTCGTTCCCGACTGAGACGTCTTCCTTCCGCCGGCCAGCCGTGTCAGATCGGCGCCATGGAAGACGCCAAGATCGAACGACGCGCCGGGGTGCAGGCGACCTCTGACCGGCTCTGGGAGCTGGTCTCGGACCTGCCCGGCTGGAACCGCTGGAATCCGCACGAGACCGATGTGGAGGGCGCCATCGCCTTTGGCGGCCAGCTGACGATCACCGAGGCCTTTCCCGGCCAGGGCGAGCGGCGGGCGGCGGCCCGGGTTGCGGAATGGCGGCCCTATGTGCGGCTGGTCTGGACCGAGAACCGGGGCTTTCTGTTCCGCACCCTGCGCTACATCGACATCGAGGAGCTGGAGAAGGGGCGCTGCATCGTCTCGTCTGGCCACAAGTTCGCGGGCCTGCGCGGCGAACTGTTTCACGACAAGCACAGAAACGCCCTGCGCGAGGCGCACCAGGCCATCGTCGACGGATTGAAGGCCGCCGCAGAAGGCTGACGCTTCAGCCCTTGGCCATGGTGTCCATGATGTTCAGGATCGCCGGGCCCAGGATGACGATGAACAGGACCGGCAGGAAGAACAGGATCATCGGCACCGTCAGCTGGGCCGGCAGGGCCGCAGCCTTCTTCTCCGCCGCCGACAGGCGCAGTTCGCGGTTCTCCTTGGCCATGACGCGCAGGGCCGAGGACAGGGGCGTGCCGTAGGTCTCGGCCTGGGTCATGGCGACCGCCACCGACTTGACGCCTGGATGGTTGGTGCGCCGGCCCAGGTTCTCATAGGCCATGCGGCGGTCCGGCAGATAGCTGAGCTCGGCCGACAGCAGGGACAGTTCCTCCGCCAGTTCGATCGAGGAGGAGCCGATCTCCTGGCTGACCTTGTTGACGGCCGCCTCAATCGACATGCCCGCCTCGACGCAGATCAGCAGCAGGTCCAGGGCGTCGGGAAAGGCCAGCATGATCGAGGCCCGGCGTTTGGCGATGCGGTTCTTCACATAGAGGTTCGGCGCATAGAAGCCGGCGACCACGGCGCCCATACAGGCGCTGATCTTGTTCATCGTCGGCCAGTCGACGATCTTGAGCACGAACAGATAGAAGACCGCCACCGCCAGGAACAGGAAGGGCGAGGCGAAGCGGAAGAAGTAGAAGGTGGTCAAGGGACGCGGACCGCGATAGCCGGCTTGGGCCATCTGGTCGGCGACCTTCGGGTCTTCCAGCAGCTTGGTCAGGTTCAGCCGGTCGACGAGCAGCTTCTTGAAGCCCTCGTCATCGCTGTGGCGCAGCGCGCCCTGGCCCGACTGGATCGCAGCGCGTGAGCGACGCTTCAGGTCGTCGCGGCGCTCCGAAACCGCCTTCATCCGCTTGTCCAGCTGAACGCCCCGGGTCATGGAAGACAGCAGGGTCAGGACGGTGGCGAAGACCAGCACCCCCACCCCTATGCTGAGCAGGTTTTGCGGGTCGGTGATGAAGCGAATGAAACCGTCCATGTCCCCGCCTCAGATCTTGAACGAGATCATGCGCTTCATGACGAAGACGCCCAGTCCCATCAGAACCCCCGCCAGCAGCAACAGGGCGTTGCCGCGGATGTCGGTGAACAGGGACATCATGTAGCCGGGACTGGTGAACATCACCATGGCCATGACGGCCGGCGGCAGGGAGCCGATGATCCCGGCCGACGCCAGGGCTTCGGACGACATGGCCTTGACCTTTTCGGCCATCATCCGGCGGGCGCGCAGAACCGCCGACAGATTGCCCAGGGCCTCGGCCAGATTGCCGCCGGTCTTCTGCTGGATGGCGATGACGATGGTGAAGAAGCGCAGCTCGGGCGACGGCATGCGCTCGTACATCCGCTCCAGCCCCTGTTCCAGGGTCATGCCGACCCCCAGGCCCTCGACCAGCAGCTTGAACTCGGGCCCCAGGGGCGCCGGGCTTTCGCGGGCGATAATCTTGAAACACTCGTGGACCGGCAGGCCGGACTTGATGCCCCGCACGATGACGTCGACGGCGTTGGGGAACTCCAGGGAGAATTTCTTCATCCGGCCCTTGGCCAGGAAGCTGACGATCCAGCGCGGCAGGCCCAGCGCCACCCCCACGCCCAGACCGAGCGCCAGAATGACGTGCAGCCCGAACACCAGGCCCAGCAGGGCCGCGATCCCGCCGGCGACGGCGCTGACGATGTAGAAGGTCCGCACGCCTATGCTCAGGCCCGCCTGTTTCAGCCGCACTGACATGGTGGCGCGGGCCTTGCGCTCGCGGCGATCGGCCTCTTTCAACTGTTCGGCGATCTGTTTGCGGCGGGCCTCGGGCGTGCTGGCCGCGGCCGCCGCCCTGCGCGCCGTGGCGGCGTTTCGCTTGGTCTCGCCCAGCTTGTTGGCCCGCTTCAGGGCCTGGCTCGAGGAATCGTCTCCGCCGACGAAGACCCAGCCCAGGCCGCCGATGGTGATGAAGGCCAGAACAGCGGCGAGAATCGGCAGCATGCCCCTACTCCGCCGCGTCCAGGGCGTCGGCCAGCTCGCGCTCCAGCCCATAGTAGCGGGCGCGGTCCCAGAAGCGGGGACGGGCGATGCCGGTCGAGCGGTGGCGGCCGATGATCTTGCCGTTCTCGTCCTCGCCGGTGATGTCGTAGACGAACAGATCCTGGGTGACGATGACGTCGCCCTCCAGCCCGACCACCTCGGTGATGTGGGTGATGCGGCGCGAGCCGTCGCGCAGGCGGGCGGCCTGGATGATGACGTCGACCGAGCCGACGATCATCTCGCGTATGGTCCTGGACGGCAGGCCGTAGCCGCCCATGGTGATCATCGACTCCATCCGGCTGATGGCTTCGCGCGGGGAGTTGGCGTGCAGCGTGCCCATCGAGCCGTCGTGGCCGGTGTTCATGGCCTGGAGCAGGTCGAAGGCCTCGGGCCCGCGCACCTCGCCGACGATGATCCGCTCGGGCCGCATCCGCAGACAGTTCTTGACCAGGTCCCGCATGGTGATCTGGCCCTGGCCCTCCAGGTTGGGGGGCCGGGTCTCCAGGCGCACGACGTGCGGCTGCTGGAGTTGCAGTTCGGCGGCGTCTTCGCAGGTGATGACCCGCTCGGTCGGGTCGATGAAGGCGGTCAGGGTGTTCAGCAGCGTCGTCTTGCCCGAGCCGGTGCCGCCCGAGATGACCAGATTGCAGCGTGAAGCGCCGATGACGCCGAGGACGCGCGCCCCCTCGGGACTGATGGAGGCGTACTCCACCAGATTCTTCATCGTCAGCTTGTCCTTCTTGAACTTGCGGATCGTCAGGGTCGGTCCGTCGATCGCCAGGGGCGGAGCGATGACGTTGACGCGCGAGCCGTCGGGCAGGCGAGCGTCGCAGATGGGGCTGGATTCATCGACGCGGCGACCGACCTGAGAGACGATCCGCTGGCAGATGTTCATCAGCTGGGCGTTGTCGCGGAAGCGGACATTGGTCAGCTGGACCTTGCCCCCCACTTCGATGAAGACCCGGCCGGCGCCGTTGACCATGATGTCGGCGATGTCGTCGCGCGCCAGCAGCGGCTCCAGCGGGCCATAGCCCAGGACGTCATTGACGATGTCCTGGACCAGGTGCTCCTGCTCGGCCACCGACATGGAGACGTTCTTGATCGCCACCAGTTCGGCGACGATGTCGCGGATCTCTTCCGACGCCGTCTTGTTGTCGAGCTGAGCCAGGTTGGCCAGGTCGATGGTGTTCATCAACGCATTGAAGATGGTGGTCTTCGTGGCGTGATAATAGTCGCTCTGTTCCCGGACGATCTCGGCGACCGCCTGGGCCTTCTTCAACTGTTCGAAACCGGCGGTCGGCCGGGGCCCTGCAGCCTTGCCCCCCGACGGGGGCGGGGGCGCCTCGGACGGGGATGAAGGTCGGGCCGCCAGGGCGTCCAGCCGGTCCGGCTTGGGCGGGGCCGCCCCGACCGGGTCCATCTCGCCGAAACCGGCCGCCGCAGTCAGATCGTCAGGTCCGCCGAAGGCAAAGGCCTCGGTCTGGACGCCGGGCGTCGGCTGACGCAGGGGCGCGTCGAAACCCGTGGCTGCGGGCGGCGCGGCAGAGGGCGCCTCGCGCAGGGGCGCCGCGCCGACGCCGGGTTGACCTGTGCGTTTGCCGAACATCCGTCAGCGTTTCTTGAACAGAGAGCCGAACAGGGATTTGGACGCCCTGTCCTCCTCTGCGGGTCGCGCCGCCTTGACGGGCTTGCCTGCAGCCGCAGCCGGCAGCTCTCGGCGCGAGACGATCTGGGCCAGGGTCTGGAAGGCTTCGGCCGCCTTGGTCTTGGCGCCGGCGTCCAGGATCATCTGGCCGTTGTTGGCCGCCGCCCCGAAGGTCTTGGCGTCGAACGGGATGATCAGGCTGGGATGCACGCCCAGGGCGGCGCCGAAATCCTTGGCCGGAATTTCCGGCCGGCCGGGCACGCCGACCTGGTTCAGCACCAGACGCGGCGGAGCGTCGTTGGGCCGGCCCTGACGGATCAGGTCGATCATGTTCTTGGCGTTGCGCAGCGCCGCCAGATCGGGCGTCGCCACCACTACCACCTCGTCGGCGCTGATCAGGGTGCGGCGCATCCACGGCGACCACAGATGCGGCAGGTCCAGGATGACGAAGGGGGCGGTGGCGCGGATGCGGGTCGTGACCTCTTCGAACGCCTCGGTGGAGATGTCCCAATCGGTGTCCAGGGTCGCCGGCGCGGCGAACAGGCTCAGCTTGTCGGTGCAGCGGACCATCATCCGGTCCAGAAGGGTCGCATCCAGCCGGTCCGGCTGGCCCAGGGCGTCGACCACCCCGTTCAGCGGATCCTGGTTGAAGTCCAGCCCGGCCGTGCCGAACGGCAGATCATAGTCGACGATGACCGTATTGGCCCCGATCCGCTCGGAAATGGCGTAGGCGGTGTTGTGCGCCACGGCCGAGGCCCCCGCCCCGCCCCGCGCGCCGACGAAGGCGATGGAGCGGCCGACGAAGGGCTGGGCCGGGTCGTTGAACAGGCCGCCGATCGCCGCGATCAGCTGCAACGGCTGAAGCGGCGCGACCAGATATTCGCTGACGCCGCGCCGCATCAGTTCGCGGAACAGAAGGATGTCGTTGGTCGCCCCGATCACCACCACCTTGGTGCCGGTGTCGCAGACCTCGGCCAGCTGATCCACCTCCCACAGCAGGGTCTGGGGGTCCTTCAGGCATTCGACGATGATCAGGGGCGGGGTCGGCTCATGACGATAGGTCTCGACCGCCCCCATGACCCCGCCGATGCGGATCTGGGTGGTGGCGCGCGACAGGCGCCGGTCCTGGGCCGCGCGCTCGGCTGCGGCCAGGGTGTCCTGACGTTCGGCGAAAACATGGATGGCGATGCGGGGCACCGACACCTCGCCTATGGCGCCGACGGGCGCCAGGCTGGTCTCGGCCGACATCATGGGCGCCAGAGCGGGCGCCGAATGGGGCGTCGCCGCAGGCGCGGGCGCAAGCGTCGACTGCGCCCTGGCCACCATCTCGCCGACAGGATTGAAGCTTGAGGACGCGGGGGCCTGGGGCGAACCCCCGCCGGAGGGCGCCGGCTGGCCCGGATGGGGGCCGGCGCTCAGGAAGGCGGCCGATCGGGCGTCCGAGGTCGGGAAGGCGGACGGCTCGGAAAAGTCCATGTCGACGTCGAAACCGTCGTCCAGGGCGTCGAAGGGGCGAGGCGCGGCGGGGTTCATCAGGCTCAGTCCACCGCCGTCGAAATGCGCGCGCTCTCCACCAGCGTCTCCTGGGGTGCGGCGGTCTGCTCGCCGGCGGCGTATTTGTCGAACACCACCGTGCGCCGCCCGGCCGAGGCGGGGGTCATGGCGCGCGGCCCTGCAATGTCGCGCGGATCAGCGATCTGGGCCGCCAGATTGGCGTTGACCGCGCAGCCGAAGTTGGACGAGGACCTGTTGTCCCCGGTCCGGCTCAGATTGCCCCAGGCCGTTCCGCAGCGGGGCACGGCCGCCTGGACCGTCTCGAAACCGACCAGGACCGGCGCGCGCGGATTGGGTCCGTCGTAGCCGACGATGCGAAGCCGGTCTCCACCCACACCGAGGCGCGTCAGGGCGTCGCGCACGGCGTAGGCGGTCTGGGCGGCGACCGGATCGTCCCCGGCTGGCGCCTCGATCGTGATAGAACCGGCGCCGACGGCGGCGAACCGTTCGACCAGGGCGGCTAGGGCGGCGTTCTGATTGGCCGAAAGGCCGTCGTCGTGAACGGCGAGGGCGATCCGGTCCAGGCCGGTCTCCACCTGGAGCGCATAGCGGGAGGCCGGCGTCAGGGGCGGTTCACCGCCCAGGCTGGCCGGGCCGCCGACGCAGGCGGAGAGGCCGAGCGCCGCGCCGGCCAACTGGGCGAGAGGCAAGAACGAGAGACGGGTCATGAGCTCACTCGATCACATAGCCGACGGCGCCCTGCCAGGCGGCGCCTGAACCGGCCGGTCCGGGAGCGGGCGCGCCATAGACCTGGTTCAGCTGTCCGAACAGGATGGTCTGGGAATCCGTGGCGATCCGCAGGCCGTCGGCAGGGGTCTGCATCCGATCCGGCGAGGTGGGACTGACGATATAGGGCTCGACGATGACGACCAGCTCGGTCTCGCCGTTCAGATAGTCGCGCGAGCGGAACAGGGAGCCCAGCACCGGCAGATTGGTCATGCCGGGCAGGGAATCGACCGCCTGCCTCGTGCTTTCCTGCAACAGGCCGGCGATCATCATCGCGCCGCCTGACGGCAGTTCGACCGTGTTTTCGCTGCGTCGGACGGTCAGGCCCGGCAGGGTGATGGACGAGGCCGTGCCGGCGCCGATGGTGAACCCGCCCTGTTCGGTCAGTTCGGACACCTCGACCTTGACCTGAAGCGAGATGCGGCCGCCCGACAGGACGATGGGCCGGAAGGCCAGGCCCACGCCGTAGGGCTTATAGGTCACGGTGATGTTGCCGTCCCGATCCCGCCCGGTCGGCAGGGGAAACTCGCCCCCGGCCAGGAAGTTTGCGGATTCGCCGTTCACCGACGTCAGATTGGGCTCGGCCAGGGTCCGGGCCAGACCGACCCGCTCGAACGCCTCCAGACAGCCGGTGGCGTTCGTGCCCGTCATGGTGCGGAAGGCGGTGGAGGCGATATCCTGGATGGCGTTCGAGACCGAGGCCGCGCTCGAGGAGCCGGTCGACGCCTGGGCCAGGGCCGTTCCAGGGACCTGAACCAGATTGCCGTTGACGTCGGTGACCGTAACCGTTGTCGGGAAGGGGGCGCCCGTCCAGGTCTGGGAGGCGCTGGCGTTCGAGCCGGCGCTCGTCTGACTGCCGCTGGAGACCGTGCTGGTCCCGTTCGTCGTCCGACCGCCGGTCTGATTGTAACACAACCCCCCGCCTCCGACCGCCGCCCCGTTCACCCCATAGGTGTTGGGGCGACTGAAGCCGTAGGAGTGGATGCCCGAGCCCTTCAGGATGTCGGCGTTGAAACCCAGTTGCTTCAGGCTGCTGCGCTGCACCTCGACCACGCGCACCTTCAGCGTCACCTGGTCCGAGCCGGAGACGCTGATCATATTGATCACCTTTTCCGGGGCCGAAACGAAGGCGCGGGCGACCTGGGCCGCCTGGGCCGCCTGGGCCGGGCTGTCCGCCGTTCCGGTCAGTATGACGCTGTCGTTGACGGCCTCGGCGTGGATGCCGCCGCCGGGGGCCACGCGGCTGAGGGTGTCCTGCAGGGCGCTGACGCCCGCATCGACCCGGACGCGCAGGCTCAGAATGGTGCGGCCGGCGGCGTCCAGGAAGACGGCGTCGGTCTCACCCGGCGCGATCCCGATCACGGTGATCCGGCGCGGCGAATGCAGCATGGCCTCGGCCACCTGCGGATTGGAGACGATCACGTCACGGGCGTCGGCCGGCAGATCCACGGCGAAGGAGGTGCCGCGCGGCAGGTTGATCAGCCGCGGCGCCGTCCCCATCGACACGGCGGCGCGCGTCTGGGCCGTTCCGGCGGCCGGCGCCAGGACCAGGCCGGCGGCGGCGACCGTGATCAGGACGGCCTTGGACAGGATCGAGGCTCTCACGGCGTCACCACGGTTTCAGGCGCCCCGCCGCGATAGACCCTCACGCTGCGCGTCTGGGCCGTCGCCTGGGGCGCGCGGGTCGCGCCGGACGGCCCCGCCGTATCGGCGTAGGAGCGCAGCGACAGGGACAGTTCGCCCTCGGACTTGGCCTGGGCCAGAAGCACGGCGTCTTGGGGGCGGACCTCCAGGGTGGCGGTCGCCCCGACCACGGCCTGGGCGTCGTCGCCGACGCGGGTGGACTGGTCGATGGCCAGGACCTTGACGTTCTGCATCACTGTGGCCGACGAATATTTGGAGCCCGAGCCGCCGCCTTCCACCGCCCCGGAAGGAGTCTCCTTCTGGGCGGTCAGGACGACGTCGACCCGGTCGCCGGGCAGGATGAAGCCGCCGGCGGCCGATTCCACCGTGACCGCAATGGCCATGGCGCGCATGCCGGGCTCCAGATAGGCCGCCAGATAGCCGCTGTCGCCCGCGCGCACGATCTTGCGCGCCACGATCGGCTCTCCGGCGAGAATGGGTTCGCGCACGACCGAGCCGACATAGTCGGACTTGACTCCGGTCCCGACCAGGCGGCCGGCGGCCTCGCCGACCCGCTGAACCGCGCCGGCGGTCTTGTCGGCGACGGCCTTTTCATCAGCGGGCTTGGCCTCGGCCGGCTTGTCGGCGGCGGCGGGAAGCGGGACGGAGCCGTCGCTGATGAAGGCGGGGTTCAACTGATCGACCGGCCAGTCCTTCCAGGACAGGTCGCCGTCGGTCAGGCGTTTGCCGGGCTCCAGATCGCGGGCAGCGACCAAAATCTTGGCCATGGGGCGCGCCTCGACAGGCGCGGCGGCGGCCGGCGCGGCGGGCTCGCCCTGCCCCATGGCGCGCACGACCAGAGCCAGGCCCAGTGCGGACACGGCGGCGATGCAAAGGACGACGATGCGGGCGGGCTTCATCCAGACGATCTCCGGCAGGCGCGGCGAGCCGGACATGATCCTCGCCCCCTACCGTTAACGATCATGAGGCCCGAGAGTTAACGCTTCCTAAGCGACGCCCGCTTGCGCAACCTCAAGAAACCGCCAAGGCGCGAACGACCATGTCGCCCTCGGGAAAGGTCAGCAGGGCGCCGATGGCGATGGCGACGCCATAGGGAATATCGCCCTTGGGCTCCAGCAGGCGGGCGACCCACGGAAGGCGCGGCGGGAGCGGAGACAGCAGAGGATAGTATTGGCGGGCGAGGATCAGCAGGAGGCAGAAGCCGCCGCCGGCCAGGGCGATCCACAGCAGCAGCGGCCCCAGATCGCCGAACCCCAACCACAGGCAGGCCGCAGCCAGGGCCTTGGCGTCCCCGCCCCCGATCCAGTTCAGGGCGAACAGGCCCATGCCGAGGATCAGGGCGGCGAAGCCGACGCCCAGATGGACGGCGATCTCAGGCAGGGTCAGGCCGACGAGCAGGGCCGCCGGAAAGAAGGCGGCCAGCAGGGCCAGGGAGATCCAGTTCGGAATCCGCATCGTGGTCAGGTCGTGCAGACCCGTGGCCACCATCAGGATCGGAAAGACGGCCAGGAAGGGAAGGCTCAGAAGGTCCATGACCCCATGCTGGCACGGGCGGATTAAGGCCGGGTTGCCGCGCCGCAAAGAAGAAGGGCCGGAGCGTGCGCTCCGGCCCTTCCCAGGCTTCAAGACGTCGGGCGTCTTATTCGCCCTTCTTCTCCAGACCCGTGGCGACTTCCTCCAGACGGGCGTTCAGGTTGGTGCCGACGGTGCCGAGCACGGTGATGATCACGACGGCGATCAGAGCGGCGATCAGGCCGTATTCGATGGCGGTGGCGCCGGATTCGTCCTTAGCGAAACGCGAGATGAACTTAGTCATGGTGAGTTCCCTTGTGTAAATGTCTAGCGAGCAAATTGGCGGGGGGAGCCGGTAGCCCGCTTGACCCCCAAAACGCACGGTTAGAATGACCAAGAGGCGTTAAGGGCAGGTCACGGTTTTTAGTTACCTGCGGATTCACCACAGAAAATCCCGGATCGACGAACTTCAGCCTTTGTTGAGGAAGCCTGGGCCATCATGCGCGCGTCCGCGCTGATGCGCGCCCTTGTTTCAGAGCCGCCGATGCCCCGCTTTTCCATCGCCGTCATCACCGCCGTCCTCGCCCTGGCCGGCCTGCCCGCCCAGGCCCAGAGCCCGAACGGCGCGCTCAATGTCGAGATCGACCGCTCCGCGCGCGTCCAGCTGCGGGGCGCCGCCGCCTCGGTCATCGTCGCCAATCCTCAGATCGCCGACGTCACCGTGGTGGACGCCAACACCCTGTTCATCGTCGGAAAGGGCTATGGGGTGACCGAGGTGGTGGCGGTCGACGGCGTGGGCCGCACCCTGTTCCAGCGCGAGATCGTGGTTACCGGCGGATCGACCGGATCGGTTCGGGTCTGGCGCGGGGCCCAGGCCACGGAAATGACCTGCGGCGCCTCCTGCGCCCCCAGCCTGCGCGCCGGCGCCGCCGCGACCGGCCCGGCCTCGGCGCCCTGATCCATGGCGGCGCTGGATCGTTCTCCCCGTCGCGGCTCCGCCGGTCACCGTGAAGGCGCGGCGGCGGTGGAGTTCGCCCTGGTCGCCACCCCCTTCTTTCTTCTGCTGTTCTCGATCTTCCAGCTGGGTCTGGTCTTCATCACCGACGCCGTCGCCGAAAACGCCCTGTTGACCGTCAGCCGCGAAATCCGAACCGGCGAGGCCCAGGCCAAGGGTCTGGATCAGGCCGGGTTCAAACAGGCCTTCTGCGATCAGATGAGCGTGTTCAAGAGCGACTGCGCCGCCCGCGCCACCGTCGATGTCCGGGTCGTCGCCAAATTCTCCGACAATATCGACCCGCCCAAGGACGAGAACGGCGTCCTGGACCTGTCCAAGACCGGCTACGACCCCGGCGCGGCCCAGAATCTGGTCGTCGCGCGTGTCTGGTACAAACAGCCGATGATCGTGCCCGCCCTGACCCAGTCCGTGAGCGCCGCGGGGCCCGGACAGATCATGATCTCCGCCACCACCGCCTTCCGCAACGAGCCCTTCTGATGCGCCGGTCCCTGATGCGCAGGCTGGCGCGCGACGAGACCGGGGTCTCTGCGGTCGAATTCGCCCTGATCGCCCCGGTCATGATCCTGTTCTATGCAGGCATGGTCGATCTGTGTCAGGGCTATATGGCTGTGCGTCGCACCAGCCATGTGGCCGCTTCGGTCGCGGATTTGACCGCCCAGTCCCGCGACATCACCAAGGCCGACATCGACAACGTCTTTTTGGTGGGCCCCTCCATCATGGCGCCCTTCGCCCCGGCCTCGCTGGAACAGAGGGTCAGCAGCGTCAGCCGGGACACGACGACCAAATATACGGTGAACTGGAGCCGCAGCTGGGCGGCCTCGGGCGGGAGTGGGGCCCTCAGCGGCCGACTCACCGTCGCGGACGCCGACATTCCCGCTGATCTCCTGCCGGTCGGGTCGTCGATCATCATCGCCGAGGCCCGCTACACCTACGCCTCGCCGTTCCAGCGCTTCCTGCCGTCCGCCAGCTTCACCCGCCGCGCCTATCTGAATCCGCGCGAGGTGACGCAGATCGCCTGTACGGACTGCTGACCCGTCAGAGCCTGTCTCAGGGCGGCGATCTTTGTTTCGGTCTCGGCAAGTTCGGACTGAGGGTCGCTGTCGGCGACGATTCCGGCGCCGGCCAGGGTGCGGAAGGTCCAACACTCGTCCCGGCGCTCGAACGCGGCGGTGCGGATCAGGACCGAGGCGGTCAGCCCCCCGCCGTCTTCCAGAATGAACAGCGACCCGCACCAGGCGCCGCGCGGCGGCTCATATTCGGCGATGACCTTCATGGCCTGGTGTTTGGGCGCCCCGGTGATCGAGCCCGGCGGGAAGGTCGCCTCCAGCAGGTCGGCCGGCGTCACCCCCGGCTCGGCCCGGCCGACCACGGTCGAGACCAGATGGTGGACGGTCGGATGGCTCTCGATCGCGAACAGCCGTTCGACCGCGACCGAGCCGACGCGCGAGGCGCGGGCCAGGTCGTTGCGCATCAGATCGACGATCATCAGGTTTTCGGCCCGGTCCTTGGCGCTGGCCTGAAGCGCGGCGGCCAGGGCCGCGTCCTCGAGCGGGTCGGCCGACCGGGCGCGCGTGCCCTTGATCGGCCGCGCCTCGATGCGCCGGGCCTCGCCGTCCAAGGCCAGGAAGAGCTCAGGCGAATTGGACACCAGGGCCCGGTCCCCGATCCGCCAGAAGGCGCCGTAGGGCGAGGCCCGCCCCTGTTGCAGCCGCAGGAAGACGTCGAACGGATCGGCCTTTGGCTTCAGCGCGCCGCCCCAGGCGCGGGCGATATTGGCCTGAAACAGTTCACCGGCCGCGATCCGGGCGACCACCTCGGCCACGCAGTCGCGATAGGCCTGGTCCGGCGCCTCGGCCGCAAAGGTCTCGGCCGGAGCGTCGGGCGTCGCAGGCGTGACCGCCGCCGCCCGCCATTTCGACGCCTGAACGGCCGCCGCCTCGGCCTGCGCCGCCGTCGCCCCCCGGCCGACGGCGCGAACACGCCGCTGATGATGGTCGAAGCTCAGCATGGCCGGATAGCGGGCCAGGATCAGGTCGGGCCACACCAGGGGCCGCTCGCCGGTCGCCGGTCGCGCGCCCGCGTCATAGGCGGCCAGTCCCACCGTCCCTGCGCTCCAGGCCGGATCGCGCAGGGGGTCGAACAGATCGGCTTCGACCCCGCCCACATGAACCCGATCCGGCACCGTCGCCACATGGGACCAGCGGCCGCCGGGACCGCCGTCCGACAGCAGGGCCAGGGCGCCGTCCGTCCCACCGATCCCGGCCGCGACAGCCAAGGGGTCCGTCCACGGATGATCGCGGACGACCACATGGGTCAGGGCGCCGTTCACGCCGACAGCCGCGCCTCGATTCGGGCGCGCAGGGCGGCGTCGACGCCCAGGGCCTGTTCCAGATAGGCGTCCAGGGATCCGTATCGCGCCTCGACCTCGGCGAAGGCGGCGTCCAGATAGGCGGCCTCCACCCCGAGGAAGGCCACCACCGCGTCGTCGGAGGCGACACGGCCGGTCATCTCGTGCAGACGCCGGGCAATGGCGGGGGCGCGACCGACCAGATCGACGGCCGTATTGGTCAGCAGATAGTCCTCGATCAGGTCGTCGTGGCGGACGCCCAGCAGATGGTGGGTCAAGGCGGCGAGAAAGCCGGTCCGGTCCTTGCCCGCCGCGCAGTGGATCAACACGGGTCGGTCCTGATCGCCCCCCATCTGTCCCAGGGCTTGGAAATAGCGGCCGAAAACGTCGATGTGGGCGGCGTCGAACGGCAGGCTGCGATAGGTCTGGGTCATGAAACGCCGACCCGAATCCGGCGTCAGATCCGCCGTTTTCAGGAAGGTGATGTGGGGCGCCTCGGCCCCGTCATCGATCCCGCCCTCGATCACCAGGGCGTCGAAACCGTCATGCCGTCGCGAGGGCTGGTCGCGCCTTTCGCCCGGTCGGCGCAGATCGACCACCGCCCCCAGGCCGAACCCCTTCAGCCGCTCCAGATCGGCGTCGCTGGCCCGGGCGTGATGGCCCGAGCGCAGCAGGCGGCCGGGGCGGATGCGTCGCCCGGCCGCCGTGGCGTAGTCGCCATAGTCGCGGAAGTTGTCGATGGCCTCGAAGGCATGGAGACGGTGGCTCATGCCCCGCTTCTAGAGCCTGATCCGCTGAAGAGGAACCGCTTCGCGGTTCCGCTGAAACGGTGAATCAGGCTCCAGATTAAAGCGAGAGCATGATTCACGCTTCTGTCGGAACCGCAAAGCGGTTCCGTCCGAAACGATCATGCTCTAGCGCGCCGGCAGCAGGCCCGCCATGGCGTCCAGATAGGCGACGAAGGCGGCGCGGCCCTCTTCGGTCAGACTGGCCTGGGTCAGGGGCTTGCGGCCGATGAAGCTCTTGGTCACGGCGACGAAGCCCGCCTCCTCCAGCTTTCTCAGATGGACCGACAGATTGCCGTCGGTCGTCTGGAGCCGGGTCTTCAAGGTGTTGAAGTCGGCTGTGTCCGCGCCGGACAGATAGGCCATGATCCCCAGCCGGATCCGCCCGTGGATGACCTCGTCGATCCGGCTGATGTCGAAGTCATCGGCCATCAGACGATCTCCGACGGTTCCTGCCGCATCAGGATCAGACCGGGGACCAGGGCGACGGCGGCCAGGACCAGGGCATAGACCAGATAGATGGCCGGACTGTCCGCAAACCAGGCTATGGCGACGGCGCCGGCGTAGGACAACAGGGCCGTGACGCTCATCCACCGCACGCGCGTCATGGCCGCCGCGACCATCCAGGCCGATCCATAGGCCGTCAGAACCACCGTCGGCATGACCGCCATCCAGGCCCAGCTTCCACTCTTCACCGACAGGGCGGTGAGGGCCAACCAGGTGACGAAGATGCCGAAGCCCACGCCGGACCAGGCCGCGCCCACCGCCCGATTGCCCGACGAATTATAGCCGGGGCGTCCCTTCATCCGCCCGATCAGCACGACCAGGGCGGCCGCGAAGACCAGGGCCGAACCGATCCAAAGCCAGAGCGCCGCCCAGGGATTCAGCGCGATCAAGTCGGTCTTGAGCGCCCACTGCCCCAGGCTGGCGCCTCCGAAGATGATGGCCGCAGCCACCAGTATGGGGCCCGCCAGCAGGGGCGCGTGCCGACCTTCGTGAGCCAAAGCCCGCATATAGGCGATGTCGTCTTGGATCGTCTGCGTGTCGCGCGTCATGGCGAACTCCTCCTGAAATCCGATGATCACAGGATGCACAATGCGCTTTGCATTGTAAAGCGCTTTCTTGATCTGCGACAGCGAACAGACCTTCCCCCGCTTGCGGGGGAAGTGTCAGCTCGTCGAGCGCAGCGAGACGGCTGACGATTGGGGGAAGTCTTCTTTTCAAGTGAAACCTCCCCCTCCGACCCTGGTTCGCAGCGCGAACGCCGGGCCACCTCCCCCGCAAGCGGGAGAGGGTCTATCGCGCCCCTCTTAACGGAACGGCGGCTCGTCGAAGGCGCGGAGCTTGCGGGAGTGGAGTTTCGGTCCCTCGTCCCGCATCAGGCCGACCGCCTGGATGCCGATCTGCAGATGTTCCGAGATCGAGCCTTCGTAGAAGCGGTTGGCCTGGCCCGGCAGTTTGATCTCGCCGTGCAGCGGCTTGTCCGAGACGCACAGCAGGGTGCCGTAGGGCACCCGGAACCGGTAGCCTTGCGCGGCGATGGTGGCGCTTTCCATGTCGATGGCGACGGCGCGGCTCTGGTTGAAGCGAAGCGCCGACTTGGAATAGCGCAGCTCCCAGTTCCGGTCGTCGGTGGTGACCACCGTGCCGGTACGCAGCCGCAGCTTGACCTCGTCGCCCGGCATGCCGCTGACCGACTTGGTCGCATCGTACAGGGCGCGCTGGACCTCGGCGATCGAAGGGATCGGAATGTCCGGCGGCAGGACCGCGTCCAGTACATGGTCGTCGCGCAGATAGGCGTGGGCCAGCACATAGTCGCCGATGGTCTGGCTGGCGCGCAGGCCCCCGCAGTGGCCGATCATCAGCCAGACGTGCGGGCGGGTGACGGCCAGGTGGTCCGTGATCGTCTTGGCGTTGGACGGGCCGACGCCGATATTGACCAGGGTCACTCCTTGGTGGCCCGGCGCCGTCAGGTGATAGGCCGGCATCTGGTGCTTCTTCCAGGCCGTATCGCTGATCGCCGTCTCGGGATTGGGGGTGTCGCGCGTGATCACCACCCCGCCGGCGCAGGACAGGGTCTGATAGGGCGTGCCCGGCGTCTGCAGCTGTTCGATGGCCCAGCGCACGAACTCGTCGACATAGCGGTTGTAGTTGGTGAACAGGACATAGGACTGGACGTCGTCCACCGGGGTTCCGGTGTAGTGTCTCAGCCGCGCCAGGGAGAAGTCGGTCCGCAGGCCGTCGAAATGCGACAGGGGGAAGTCGCCGCCCATGTCGAACAAACCATCGGCGATCTCGTCGCCGATATGGGCCAGGTCCGTGGTCGGGAACCAGCGCGCCAGGGCCGCCGTCATCGACCGGTCCAGCGCCACCTCAAGCCCGTCGGTCACATAGGGGAAGGGGATTTCCTGGTTCGAAATCCCGACCTCGAAGGTCGCGCCGTATTCCTTTTCCAGCAGACCCAGCTGTTCGGTCAGATAGGGGCGGAACAGGTCCGGCCGGGTGACGGTGGTCGAATAGACCCCCTGTTTGGCCAGCCGGGCATAGGCGCGCGGCTCCAGGTCCTGGGGGCGATCCCCGTCCCAGCGGATGCGAAGTTCGGGATAGGCGAACACCCCTTCGGCGCGTTTGACCGGATCGGGCCGGGCGCCGGTGTTGACGAAATCCCGCACGGCGTCGCGCAGGTTGGTCACGGATTGGGTGTAGAGGGTTTCGAGGCGGTCCAGCGCCGCCTGTGCTGTCATCTGTTCTGTCATGACTTCCTCTAGCGAAGCTTCATGACATTGGCGAGGCGCCCGGCGTTCAACCTCGATTTCGCTGCATTGCAGCAATTTATAGCCGGCGACTGGTTGCGGTTCGCGGCGCGGCGGGGCATCTGGCCCGGATGTCCGTTTCCGCCGCGTCAGCCCCCGCCAGAAGAGAACCCGGATTCGTCGAGTTCGTCTGTCTGATCGCCCTGATGATGGCGCTGAACGCCCTGGCGATCGATTCCATGCTGCCCGCCCTGCCCGCCATAGGCGCCGACCTGGGCGTGGCGAACGAAAACAGCCGTCAGTGGGTGGTGACCGCCTATCTTCTGGGCTTCGGCGCGGCGCAGCTGATCTATGGTCCGGTCGCAGACCGGTTCGGACGCAAGTCGGTGCTGCTGTTCGGCGTCGGCGTCTATGTGATGTTCAGCCTGCTGGCGACCCTGGCCCCCACCTTCGAGACCCTGATCCTGGCGCGGATCGGCCAGGGGCTGGGCAGCGCCTGCACCCGCGTGCTGGCCGTCTCCATCGTGCGCGACCGCTATGAGGGGCGCACCATGGCCCGGGTCATGTCGTTCAGCTTCCTGGTCTTCCTGGGCGTGCCCATCCTGGCGCCGTCGCTGGGGCAGTTGATCATGCTGGTCGGGCCGTGGCGCTGGATCTTCGCGGGCCTCGGCCTGATCGGCGTGGCCCTGATCGTCTGGGCGTCCTTGCGCCTGCCCGAGACCCTGAAGCCGGAGGATCGTCTGCCGATCCAGGTCAAACGCCTGACCTCGGCCTATAAGACCGCCCTGACCGACCGCACCGCCATGGGCTACACCCTGGCCATGACGGCCATCACCGGCGCCCTGTTCGGCTTCATCAACTCCTCCCAGCAGATCTTCGCCGACGTCTTCGACGCCGAGGCCGCCTTCCCCGCCGTCTTCGCCCTGATCGCGGGCGGCATAGCGGTCGCCTCCCTGGTCAACGCCCGGCTGGTCGTGAAACTGGGCTCGCGCAAGATCTCCCACACCGCCCTGATCGGCTTCACCACGGTGTCGGCGGTCCATGCGGCGGTGGCCCTCAGCGGACATGAGACGATCTGGACCTTCGCGGTCCTGCAGACCCTGACCATGTTCTGTTTCGGCCTGATCGCCGGGAACTTCGGCGCCATGGCCATGGAGACCATGGGCCATATCGCCGGCACGGCCGCCTCGATCCAGGGCTTCATCTCCACCGTCTTCGGCTCCCTGCTGGGCTTTGCGGTGGGTCAGCAGTTCAACGGCACCACCGTGCCCATGTCCCTGGGCTTCACCGTCTTCGGCCTGACGGCCCTGGCCCTGGTCCTGTTCGCCGAGCGGGGCCGGCTGTTCCGCGCCCATCACGCGCCACCGACCGCATAGGCTGCGGCCGCGTCGAGGCTTGATCTTTTTCGCGTTTCCGCGCGTTCTCCGGGCCAAGCTCATGATCTGATCCGGAAAGCCTCGATGACGCGCAAAGCCTTCGGCCTCGTCTCCGCCCTCGCACTCGCCTCGGCCCTGGGCCTTTCGGCCTGTTCGACCACGACCGGAAGCGCGGCCCTGGCGCCGCCGGCCGTCGCGCCCGCCCCCGGCCCGGACGCCGTCGACAGCCACACCTACGCCCGTCCCGAGATCGCCCGCGTCGTCGATGTGGCCCTGGACCTGACCGCGAACTTCGAGGCCAAGACCCTGTCGGGCACGGCGACCCTGGACATCCTGGCCGTCCCCGGCGCCAACGAGATCATTCTCGACATCCGCAATCTGGACATTCAGGACGTGCGCGACGCCTCGGGTCAGCCGCTGCGTTACGTCGTCGGCGACAATGACGCCATCAAGGGCCAGCCCCTGACCGTCTATTTCCCGGCCTTCGCGCCCAACGAACGGCGCAAGATCACCGTCCGCTATTCGACCCGGCCCGACGCAGCGGCCCTGCAATGGCTGTCGCCCAGCCAGACGGCGGGCGGTCAAAAGCCCTATCTGTTCAGCCAGGGCCAGGCCATCCTGACCCGCACCTGGGTCCCGACCCAGGACAGCCCCGGCATTCGCCAGACCTATTCGGCCCGGATCACCGCGCCCGAAGACCTGACCGTGGTCATGAGCGCCGACCATCTGACGCCGAACGGCGAGCCCGCCGCCGACGGTATGAAGACCTGGCGCTTCCGGATGGACAATCCGATCCCGCCCTATCTGATCGCCATCGGCGTCGGCGACATCGCCTTCGCCCCCTTCGACGAACGCACCGGGGTCTGGACCGAGCCCAGCCGCCTGCGCGCCGCCGCCCATGAGCTGGAGCCGACCGCCGAGATGGTGGACGCGGCCGAAAAGCTCTACGGCCCCTATCGCTGGGGCCGCTACGACCTCTTGGTCCTGCCGCCCTCCTTCCCGTTCGGCGGGATGGAGAACCCCAAATTGACCTTCGCCACCCCGACGATCATCGCCGGGGACCGGTCGCTGGTCTCGCTGGTGGCGCACGAACTGGCCCACTCCTGGTCGGGCAATCTGGTGACCAACGCGACCTGGAACGACTTCTGGCTGAACGAGGGCTTCACCGTCTATTTCGAGAACCGGATCATGGAGTCGGTCTATGGTCATGACCGCGCCATGCAGGAACAGGTCCTGGGCTGGGGCAGCCTGCAGGACACGCTGAAGTCCCTGCCCGCGCCCGACACCCGCCTGCATCTGGACCTGAAGGGCCGCGACCCCGACGACGGCATGAACGACATCGCCTATGAAAAGGGCGCCCTGTTCCTGCGGACGGTCGAACGCACCGTGGGCCGGGATCGGTTCGACGCCTGGCTGCGCGGCTATTTCGACCGCAACGCCTATCGCCCCATGACCACGGCCATGTTCCTGGACGACATCCGCACCCATCTGGTGAAGGGCGACGCGGCCCTGGAATCCCAGCTTCAGCTGGACGCCTGGGTCTATCAGCCCGGCCTGCCGTCCAACGCCGTGGCGCCCGTTTCGAACGCCTTCAAGCCGGTCGATGACGCGGCATGGGCCTTCTTTGTCGGCAAGGGCCCCGCCTCGGCCGTCCCCTGGAAGGACTGGAACACTCAGCAGCGCCAGCGCTTCCTCGGCTGGCGCCCCCCGGTTGGAAACGGCAGCGGCGACTGGCTCACCGACGCCCAGCTGGCGGACATGGAGCGCACCCTGAACCTGGCGAACGAGGGCAACAGCGAACTGACCTTCGCCTGGCTCCAGATCGCCCTGGCCCACCGCTATCAGCCCGCGGTCGCCACGGCCGAGCGGTTCCTGACCAGCCAGGGCCGACGCAAATTCGTCCTGCCCCTGTTCCAGACCCTGTGGAACGAGGGCGACTGGGGCCGGCCCATCGCCCGCCGCATCTACGCCGAGGCCCGGCCCCTGTATCACCCGGTGACCAGCGGCTCGGTCGACGATCTGGTGGGCCGGCCGTAAGGCAAAAGACCCTCTCCCGCTTGCGGGAGAGGTGGCCCGGCGTTCGCGAAGCGAACCAGGGTCGGAGAGGGGGAGTCTTATTTCAGAAGAAAAACGCCCCCCATCGTCGGGCGTGTCGCTTCGCGCCATGACCTGACGCTTCCCCCGCAAGCGGGGGAAGGTGGGCCTCGCCACCACCCCTACAGATTGACCACCGTCGCCCCGTCCTCCTCCGCCAGCCGCTCGGCCAACACCGCGCGGTGGCATCCCGCGTGATCGGCCTCGAAACACAGCAGGGCCACGCGCTTCTCCCCCGCCAAATCCTTCAGCCGCGCATACTCCAGCTGGGCCTGGGGCTCGGCCAGATGGTCGGCGAAAATCGCGCGCATCTCGGCGACATGGCCCTTGCGGGCCGCGTCGCGACCGGCCTTGGGCGTGCCCAGCCCCCGCAGATGCAGATAGTCGATCCCCTCGGCCTTCAGGCTTTCGCCCAGGACCGTCTTGGAAAAACCGGCGCGGCGCGAGGCGGCGACCGCCCGGACGTCGATCAGCAGATCGACCCCGGCGCCCTTCAGCCGCTCGATCACCTCCGCCTGGGTCACCCCCTCATATCCGATGGTGAAAATCTGCATGGGCCTTAGAGCCTGATCCGTTGAGGAGGAACCGCTACGCGGTTCCGCTGAAACGGTGAATCAGGCTCCAGATTAAAGCGAGAGCATGATTCACGCTTCTGCCGGAACCGCGAAGCGGTTCCGTCCGAAACGATCATGCTCTAGATGGGCGAGCGCCGCTCGATCGCCAAGCCGCCCTCAGCCTTTCCAACCGGTTAGGACTCCAAACCCGCCTTCTACGCCCCTGGGCCGCCCGCCGTGCGACAGTCGCGGATCGACGGGGACGAGCGGAGGCGGCGGACGGGCGAAGAGATCGGATCGGACACATCGGACACTTCGGACACCTTTTTTGGGAGCGCACGACCGCGCGAACCGGACACATCGGACACATCGGACACTCTTTTTCAGGAGCGGACGACGGCGCGGATCGGACAAATCGGACAAATCGGACTCTGTTTTTCGTTTCATCCGCCCGGACCGGGTCGCCCGCGTTGCGATGCGGCGCCCCATCGGCTATCCCGCCGACACGGAATTCACTGGAGCTTCTCCCATGGCTGACCTCGCCCCCGGCGTCGTGACCCTCTTCGGAGGTTCGGGCTTCATCGGAGCCCAGGCGGTGCGCGCCCTGGCCCGTCGCGGCTGGCGCATCCGCGTGGCGGTGCGCAACCCGGTTCTGGCCATCGAGGTCCAGACGGCCGGCGATCCGGGCCAGATCCAGTTCATGCGCTGCGACGTCACCAGCGCCGAGGACGTGGCGGCGGCCGTGCGCGGCTCGAACGCCGTGGTCAATCTGGTCGGCGTCCTGCACGACGGCGGCGGCAAGCGCGGCTTCAAGAGCGCCCACGTCGAGGCCGCCAGGAACATCGCCCAGGCGGCCCAGGCCGCCGGCGTCGAACGTGTCGTCCAGATCTCGGCCATCGGCGCCGATGCGAACAGCCCCTCCGCCTACGCCCGCACCAAGGGCGAGGCCGAAAACGAGATCCGCGCCGTCTATCCCGACGCCGTCATCCTGCGTCCTTCGCTGGTGTTCGGCGCCGACGACGGCTTCCTGAACCGGTTCGCCGCCATGGCGACCCTGGCGCCCGCCTTGCCGCTGATCGGCGGCGGCAAGACCCGGTTCCAGCCGGTCTATGTCGGCGATGTGGCCGAGGCCGTGGCCCGGGCCGTGACCCGAGGCGACGCGGCCGGCCGCACCTATGAACTGGGCGGACCGGACATCTATACGTTCCGCGAGGTGCTGGAGCTGGTGAAGCGCGAGACCCACCGCGACCGTCTGCTGGCCCCCATTCCCTTCCCGGTCGCCCGACTGCTGGGCTCGCTGCTCCAGACCGTCAGCCTGATCGGTCTGACCCCGCCCCTGACCCGCGACCAGGTCGTCATGCTGCAGAAGGACAATGTGGTCTCGCCGGGCGCCGAGGGTCTGGCCGCGTTGGGCGTCGTCCATCCGGCCAGCATGGAGTCGATCGCGCCCTCCTATCTGTACCGTTATCGCGTCGGCGGCCAGTTCGCCCCCTCGCTCGCGCACTGATCCGTCCCCAGCCGCGTCAGCCGCTCGGCCGTGAAAGCGGTCGAAGGGGCTTCGCAGGTCGGAACAAAGAGTGCACAACCTTCGGATGCCGGCTACGCAGACCCAGCCCCGCCCCGCCACGACGCCCGGTCTGGCCGACGCCCGCTCTCTGCTGTCGCGGGTCTGGGGCCATGGCGACTTCCGCGGCCTGCAAAGCGAGGTGGTGGCCGAGGTCCTAGCCGGGCGCGACGTCCTGGCCGTCCTGCCGACCGGCGGCGGCAAGAGCGTCTGCTATCAGATCCCGGCCATCCTTCGCCCCGGCCTGGGCCTGGTGGTCTCGCCCCTGATCGCCCTGATGACCGACCAGGTCGAGGCCCTGAAACAGCAGGGGGTGGCGGCCGCCCGGCTGGATTCCGGCGTCTCGCTGGACGAACGGTCGGCCATCTGGGCCGCCGCCCGCTCCGGCGCTTTGGACCTGCTGTACGTCTCGCCCGAAGGCCTGGCGGCCGGCGCCATGATGGACCGGCTGGCCGAGCTGCCGCTCAGCCTGATCGCCATCGACGAGGCCCACTGCGTCAGCCAGTGGGGCCACGACTTCCGCCCCGACTATCGCAACCTGGGCCTGCTGGCCGAGCGTTTTCCCAACGTCCCGCGCATCGCCGTCACCGCCACCGCCGACGCCCGCACCCGCGACGACATCCTGCGCTCGCTGCGGCTGGAGGGCGCCCGGGTTTTCGTCGACAGTTTCGCCCGCCCGAACCTGCAACTGTCGGCCGAGCGCAAGGAGAGCGCCTCGCGCGCCAGGACTGACGCCCGGGTCATCGAACTGGTGCGCGAGCGGCGGGGCAAGTCGGGCGTGGTCTATTGCGGCAGCCGCGACGGCTGCGAACGCGTCGCCCAGGCCCTGCGCGACGCCGGGACCAACGCCATCGCCTATCACGCGGGCATGGACAACAAGGAGCGGGACCGCCGGCTGGAGCGGTTCCTAGCCGAGGACGGCGCCGTCATGGTCGCCACCATCGCCTTCGGCATGGGGGTGGACAAGGCCGACGTGCGCTTCGTCATCCACGCCGATCCGCCCGGCAGTCTCGAGGCCTATTGGCAGGAGATCGGACGGGGCGGCCGCGACGGCGAACCGGCCGAGGGCATCACCCTGTACGGCCCGTCCGACATCGCCTGGACCCTGCGCCGGCTGGACAGCCGGCCGATGGCCGAGGAGGTCAAACAGGTTCAGGTGCGCAAGGCCCGCCAGCTGTTCGCCATGCTGGACGGCGCCGTCTGCCGCGCCCAGGCCGTGCGCCGCTATTTCGGCGAGACCGATGCGGCCCCTTGCGGCGTCTGCGACATCTGCAGCGACCCGCCCCAGACCTATGACGCCACCGTCCCCGCCCAGAAGGCCCTGGCGGCGGTCCAGCGTCTGGGCGGCCGCTTCGGCCGGGGCCGGGTGATCGACCACCTGACCAGCCGCACCAAGGATGTACAGCCGTGGGAGCAGCAGCTGTCCACCTGGGGCATAGGCGCCGACGTCTCGCCCAACGGCTGGCGCGACATCATCGACCACCTGCTGTTCGAGGGCCTGCTGGTCGAGGATCCGAACGACGGCAAGCCCCTGGTCGGCCTGGGCGACCCCGAGGCGGTGCGCGCCGTCTACAAGGCCGAACGCAGGATCGAGGTGCGCCGGCTTCGCGTCCGCGCCTCCAGCTCCGGCCGCCGCGACCGCTCGGGCGAGGGCCGCAACGCCGCGCTCGAGACCATGGACGCCGACGTCCGCGCCCGGTTCGAGGCCTTGCGCGCCTGGCGCCGCGAGCGTGCTTCGGAACAGCACGTCCCGCCCTATGTCATCTTCCAGGACAAGACCCTGCTGGAGATCGCCCAGGCCGAACCCGGCGACCTGACGGCCCTGGCCGCCCTGCCCGGCGTGGGCCAGTCGAAACTGGACCGCTACGGCAAGGGGGTGCTGGAGACGTTGGCGAAGGGTCTGGAGTCCGTAGACGGTCGTCCTTCCGACATCATCGACAAGGCGCGCGATCTGCGGCGGGACATGAGCCTGCCCGAGGTCCAGCTCTGGCAGGCGCTGCGGGGCGAGAAATTGGGCGGGCTGAAGTTCCGACGCCAGCACCCGATACCGCCCTATGTGCTCGACTTCTACTGCGCCGGCGTTCGACTGGCGGTCGAGATCGACGGCGACAGTCACGACGGCCGTGCGGCGCAGGACGCGCGCCGCGACGCCTTCCTGCTCGAGCAGGGCATACGCACCCTGCGGATTCCGGCCCGCGACGTGCTGAACGATCTTCCCGCCGTGACCGATCACATTTATCGCGAGGCCAAAGGCCAATAGGACCCTCTCCCGCTTGCGGGGGAGGTGGCCCGGCGTTCGCGCAGCGAACCAGGGTCGGAGGGGGAAGTCTTCTTTCTTGCAGAAGCGGAACTTCCCCCATCGTCAGCCGTCTCGCTGCGCTCGACGAGCTGACACTTCCCCCGCAAGCGGGGGAAGATCTTTGCCTATCCCAGAAACTGCTCCACCGCCGCCTGGAACCGGGCCGGTTGGTCGATCATCACCTGGTGGTCGGCGCCTTCGATGCGGACGAACTGGGCCGGACGCGGCAGGGTGGAGAAGCCGTAGCGGTAAAGCCCCTCCAGCCGGTTGCGCGGATTGTTCGTATCCCGCGTCCAGCCGTAGACCACCGTCACCGGGGCGGTGACGTCGCGCAGCCGAGGCCGCAGGTCTACGGTCAGGGCCTCGTACAGCCCCTGGGCCAGAACGCGCCGGTCGCCGCCTTGAAGACCCAGGCCGTCGAACACCATGTCGCCCGCCAGACCCAAGTCCCCGCCCAGGGCCGAGACCTGGCCCTTCAGCGCCTGGTCGCCGAACAGCATCAGGGCCTGATAGCCCAGGCGCGCCAGGGGCTCGACCTCGCGCGTCGTGACGCGGGAATCGACCAGGGCCGGAAAGAAGGGGGCGGAATCGACCACCATCACCCGCCCGACTCGGCCACGCATGTCCGCCGCCACGCGCAGCGCGATCTGACCGCCCAGCGAATGGCCGATCAGAGCGGGCCGGGACAGCCTGTGCTCGCGGATGTAGCGTTCGATCTCCAGCGCAGCCGGGGCGGCCAGGGCGCCGCGGGCGTTGGCGCCGATGTCCGTCTGACCAAAGCCGCGGATCGTCACCAGATGAACCCGATAGCGGCCCTCCAGCCTGTCCGCCGTCGACCGCCAGGCCGCCCCGGTCGATCCCAGGCCGGGGATGAAGATCACGTCCGGCCCCGCGCCTCGCGTCTCCACGATGATCCGATCAGAGCGGAAGGCGGGGGCCAGAGACGCTGGGGCTGGGGCTGGGGCTGGGGCTTGAGCCAAGGCGAGGCCCGGCAGGACGAGGGTCAGGATAGCAAGGAGCGAGAGCAGAAGGCGGCGCATGACGCCCTCCTAACGCCGGATCACGGCGATCGGTTGACGGTCGCGGCCTTGGATCACCGCCCCTTGAAGTCGGCTTTGCGCTTTTCGACGAAGGCGGCCATGCCCTCCTTCTGGTCGTCGAAGGCGAACAGGGAGTGGAACAGGCGACGTTCGAAACGGACGCCCTCGGTCAAGGTCGTCTCCAGGGCGACATTGACCATCTCCTTGTTCATCATCACCGCCAGGGGACTTTGCGAGGCGATCTTGGCGGCCGCCGCGCGGGCCTCGTCCAGCAGGGCCTCGGGGGCGACGACGCGGCTGACCAGGCCGGCGCGCTCGGCTTCCGCCGCATCCATCATCCGCGCGGTCAGGATCATGTCCATGGCCTTGGACTTGCCGACCAGGCGCGTCAGCCGCTGGGAGCCGCCGATGCCGGGCGCCACGCCCAGATTGATCTCGGGCTGGCCGAACTTGGCGGTCTCGGAGGCGATGATGAAGTCGCACAGCATGGCCAGTTCGCAGCCGCCGCCCAGGGCATAGCCCGACACCGCCGCGATGATCGGCTTTCTGAACCGGGTGATCCGGTCATGGCCCAGGGCGAAGAAATTGCCCTTGAACATGTCGGCGTAGGACTGGTCCGCCATCTCCTTGATGTCGGCCCCGGCGGCGAAGGCCTTGGCCGAGCCGGTCAGGATCAGGCAGCGCACGCTGTCGTCGGTCTCGACCGCGTCCAGGAAGGCCGCCAATTCGCCGAACAGGGTCGAGTTCAGGGCGTTCAGCGCCTCGGGCCGGTTCAGGGTCACGACCGCATAGCCGTCGGCGCAGCGTTCGATCAGAAGGGTGGAATAGGCGTCGGCCATGTGCGGTCTCCTCTGTTGACGCCGGTCATAGAGGATCGACGGCCGTTCGTCATGACGGCCGGTCGCCTCAGCGCTTCTGGCAGGACGGGCAGTAGAAGGTGGAGCGTCCGCCCTGGACGATCCGGGCGACCGTCCCCGTGCAGCCCTCGCCCCGGCACGGTTCGCCCTCGCGGCCGTAGACGTCGAACCGGTGCTGGAAATAGCCTTGGCCGCCCTCGGCGTTGGCGAAGTCCTTCAGGGTCGATCCCCCGGCGGCGATGGCGTCGTTCAGCACGTCGCGGACCACCGAGGCCAGGGTCTCCAGCCGCGCCTTCGACAGCGATCCGGCCGCCACCAGGGGCGAGATCCGGGCCCGGTACAGGGCCTCGCAGACATAGATGTTGCCCAGGCCGGCGACGATCCTCTGATCCAGCAGGGAGACCTTGATGTTCTGGCTCTTGCCCGCGAAGGCCTCGGCCAGATGGGCGCCGGAAAAGCCATTGCCCAGCGGCTCGGGCCCCAGGCCGGCGAACCAGGGGTGGGCCTCGACCTGGGCGGTGGGGATCAGGCCCATGAAGCCGAACCGGCGCGCGTCGGCGTAGCCGATCCGGGTCGCAAGGCCGTCGCGCTCGGCGCAGCCGCTGAAATGCTCGTGCTTGCCCGCGATGGGCGCCGCCTCCTCGAACTCGCCCAGCTGGGCGCCGTCCAGGGTGAAACGGCCGGTCATGCCCAGATGGGTGATCCAGGTCTCGCCGGTGGACAGGGGCAGAAGCAGATATTTGGCTCGCCGGTCCACGCGTTCGACCGTCGCCCCCTCCAGCCGCTCAACGAAGCCTTCCGGGAACGGAAAGCGCAGGTCGGGCCGGTTGATCCGCACCCGCGACAGACGCGCGCCCGCCAGCACCGGCGTCAGGCCGCGCCGGACGGTTTCGACCTCGGGAAGTTCAGGCATGGGGCGCTCCTAGCCGGTCTTGGAACCTAGGCCAAGTCGATCGTCCGTGCTCGCCCGGATGTTCGGAAAACATTGTTCGTAATGACGCGGGAACGACACCGCGCTCTGGCATTGGCGTCTCCAGACCAATCCGGGGGGAATGTGTCTCAGTCCGTCATCACGCCCGCGCCGCGTCTGCGCCTCTCGTCCTGGACGGACTTGAGCGCTCGCCTTCGTCTCACGCGCGACGACGCAGCCGTTCTGGCTGCGGCGGCCGTCCTGGCGATCAGCGCCTATTTTCTGGTCTTTCCGGGCGTGGACATCGCCGTGAGCCGCCTCTTCTACCGACCTGAGGCCGGCTTCTTCCTGGCCGGCGATCCCGTGCTCAAGGCCTTGCGCAAGAGTTCCACCCTGGTCCTGGCCCTTCTGCTGCTGGGGGTGATCGGCCGCCTGATCTGGCGGGCCCTGCGCGGGCGTTCCGTCGGCGCCGCAGCGCGGCGGGCGATGTTCGCCGTCGCGGCCCTGGCCCTCGGACCGGGGCTGGTCGTCAATCTGCTGTTCAAGAGCCTTTGGGGGCGCGCCCGCCCGGTCCAGATCGACCAGTTCGGCGGCGACGCGGTCTTCACCCCGGCCTGGGTGATCAGCGACGCCTGCCAGTCCAACTGCTCCTTCGTCTCCGGCGAGGGCTCCAGCGCCGCCTGGATGGTGGGCGTCCTGCTGGTCGTCACTCCGGCGCGGTGGCGACCGGCCGTCCTGCCGCTGGGGCTCGTCTACGCCTTGGCCCTGTCGATGAACCGGCTGGCCTTCGGTGGGCATTTCCTGTCCGATATCCTGCTGTCCTGGGCCCTCACGGCCCTGGTCATGGCGGGGGTCTATCGGGTGACGGTGGCCGCCCCGGGCCTGATCCGACGGGCGCGGCGCCGCCTTCGCTGGAGCCAGCCCCTCCCCGCCTGAGGAGTCCGCTGAGCGTGACCAGTTGCCGCAGCGGCCGTTATGGGCTTACGTCCCGGTCGAACGTGGGAACCGATCTTCATGACTGACGCCGTCGCTGCGCCCCAAACCCGAAAGGGCCGGCTTGAACTGACCCTTCGCGCCCTTGTGCTGGGCTGCCTGCTGGCGGTGATCTTCACCGCCGCCAACACCTATCTGGGCCTGCTGGTCGGCCTGACCTTCGCCTCGGCCATTCCGGCGGCGGTCATCTCCATGGCCGTGCTGCGGGCCTTCAAGACCTCGACCATCTGGGAGAATATGACGGTCCAGACCGTGGCCTCGGTCGGCGGGGCCATGAGCTCGATCATCTTCGTCCTGCCGGGCCTGGTGATGATCGGCTGGTGGCTGGAGTTTCCCTTCTGGCAGTCGGTGGCCATCTGCATCCTGGGCGGCGTCCTGGGGGTGACCTTCTCCATCCCGCTGCGCCGCGCCCTGGTGACGGGCGGCGGCCTGCCCTATCCCGAAGGCGTCGCCGCCGCCGAGGTGCTGAAGGTCGGCTCGCGCGGGTCCGAACAGACCGAGAGCGCGGTGCGCGAGAACAAGTCCGGCCTGTGGGTCGTGGTCGGCGGGGCGGTCGTCTCGGCCGGCTACGCCCTGCTGGTCGCGGGTCGCGTCTTCGCCGGCGAGGCGGCGAAGTTCTTCAAGCTTCCGGCCGCTCTGGGGGGCGGGGCCACCGGCATGGGCTTCGGCATGCAGTTCGCCCTTCTGGGCGCGGGCCATCTGATCGGCCTGACCGTCGGCCTGGCCCAGCTGTTCGGTCTGATCCTGGCCTGGGCGATCGCCGTGCCGATCCTGACCAGCCCCGACACCGTCGCCTGGCTGACGGCGCACGGCATTCCTTCCATCGCCTCCACCCTGCCCGCCGGAACGGGCGCAGAGGAGCTGGCCGGACGGGTCTGGAGCCGCGAGGTCCGCTTCATGGGCGCCGGCGTCATCGGCGTGGCCGCCATCTGGACCCTGATCAAGCTGGCCGGCCCCCTGGTCGGCGGCCTGACCTCGGCCCTGGCCGCCAACGCCCGCCGCAATCACGGCGAGGCGCTGGAGCTGACCGAACAGGATCTGCCGATCAAGCTGGTCGGCGGGATCTCGGTCGTCTGCCTGATCGGCATCGCCGGCCTTCTGGCCTGGTTCGCCCAGACCGCTCCAGCCCTGGCCGGATCGACGCCCCTGCTGGTGATCGGCGGCCTGGTCTATGTGGTCCTGATCGGTTTCGCCGTGGCCGCCATCTGCGGATACATGGCCGGCCTGATCGGCTCGTCGAACAGCCCGGTCTCGGGCGTCGGCATACTGGCCGTCGTGATCGCCTCCCTGCTGATGCTGGGCGTGATGGCGATCGCGGGCGTGCCCGCCGATCCGTCCATCATCGCCTTCGCCCTGATCGTGACCGCCGTGGTCTTCGCCGTCGCCGTCATCGCCAATGACAATCTCCAGGATCTGAAGACCGGCCAGCTGGTCGAGGCCACGCCCTGGCGCCAGCAGGTCGCCCTGATCGTCGGCGTCGGCGCCGGCGCCCTGGTCATTCCGTTGATCCTGAACCTTCTGAACCAGGCCTTCGGCTTCGAGGGCGGCCCGCCCGCCATCGTCGAGGGGGCCAAGACCCTGGCGGCGCCTCAGGCCACCCTGATCTCGGCCCTGGCGCGCGGCGTCATCGGCGGCGACCTGCGCTGGGACCTGATCGGCCTGGGCGCGGTGATCGGCGTGGTCATCATCATCCTGGACGCCGTGCTGGAGAAGGCGACCGGCAAGAAGATCAAGCTGCCGCCCCTGGCCGTCGGCATCGGCTTCTATCTGCCGGCCGCCGTCACCACCATGCTGGTCATCGGCGCCGTCTGCGGCTGGATCTACGACAAGGCGGTCTCCAGCACCCGTTACGCCGATGTGGCGCGCCGCATGGGCGTGCTGCTGGCCTCGGGCCTGATCGTGGGCGAAAGCCTGTTCGGCGTCTTCACCGCCGGCGTCATCGTGGCCACCCGCGACGACGCGCCGTTCGCCATGCTGCCCGAGGGCTCGACCTGGCCCGCCATGCTGGCGGGGATCGTCGGCTTCGCCGTCGCCGTGATCGGCCTCTACGCCTGGACCCGCAGCCGCGCTTCGAAGGTGTGAGGCTTCGGCCCAAAAAGGAAAGGCCGCCCTTCGGGGCGGCCTTTCGCGTTTCAGGCCCGCGTGGCCACCATCATATAGTTGATCCCCGCGTCGTCGCTCTGGCTCCAGCGATCCGTCAGCGGGTCATAGTTCAGGCCGTAGGGGCCCTCGACCGTCACCGGCTCCGCCGCCAGCATTTCCCGGATCTCCTGGGGCTTCAGGAACTGGCGCCAGTCGTGCGTCCCGGCCGGCACCCAGCGCAGCACATATTCCGCCGCCACCTTGCCGAGCGCCAGGGACTTCAGGGTGCGGTTCAGGGTGGCGACCATCATCACCCCGCCCGGCCGGACCAGGCGCGAACAGGCGCGCACGAAGCCTTCCGGATCGGCGACATGCTCGATCACCTCCATGGTCAGGACCACATCGAACGGCCCCGCCTTTTCCGCCTCCATCTGTTCAACGGTCGCCGGGCGATAGGCGATATCCAGCCCGACCATCTCGGCATGGGCGCGCGCTGTGCCGATGTTCTCGGTCGAGGCGTCGATGGCGGTGACGGTGAAGCCCATCCGCCGCATCGGCTCGGCGATCAGCCCGCCGCCGCAGCCGACGTCCAGCAGGGCCAGACCCTCGAACGGGCGGCGCGCTCGCGAATCCCGGCCCAGCCGGGCGCACAGCTGCTCGCGGATCAGCTTCAACCGCGCCGGATTGAACCGATGCAGAGGCGCGAACGGCCCGTGCGCATCCCACCATTCGGCCGCCTGGGCCGAGAAGCGGGCGACGTCGGCCGGGTCAATCGATGCGCCGAATGCGCCTTCGGGCGAATTTTGCGAAAAACCATGCCCTTCGCGGGGTAGGCGAGACGGTGCGGCGTCGCTAGAAGCGGTCATGACGCGAGGGATGGACCTTCGCGCCCTTTCACGCAAGCAGGGGGCGGAACGCCACGATGACGCGGCCCGAAACCACACGACTGGTGATGAAGTTCGGCGGCACCTCCATGGGGGACCTCGAACGCATTCGTCGCGCGGCGCGGATCGTCGCCGCAGAGGCCGCCTCGGGCAAGAAGGTGGCCGTCGTCGTCTCGGCCATGGCCGGCAAGACGAACGAGCTGGTCGCCTGGACCGACGGCGCCGGTCCGGCCGCCGCCGGCCTGCCGCTCAGCGACGACGAATATGACGTGGTGGTGGCCTCGGGCGAACAGGTGACGTCCGGCCTCCTGGCCATGACCCTGCGCAACATGGGTCTGAACGCCCGGTCCTGGATGGGCTGGCAGGTGCCGATCGTCACCGACGACGCCCACGGCCGCGCCCGCATCGTCGACATTCCCGGCGAGAAGCTGGGCGCCGCCGTCGACGCCGGCGAGATCGCCATCGTGCCCGGCTTCCAGGGCGTGACCCCGGACGGCAAGATCACCACCCTGGGCCGGGGCGGATCCGACACCTCGGCCGTCGCCGTGGCGGCCGCCCTGTCCTGCCCCTGCGACATCTACACCGACGTGGACGGGGTCTATACGACCGATCCCCGCATCGAGAGCCGCGCGCGGCGTCTGAACAAGGTCTCCTTCGAGGAGATGCTGGAAATGGCCTCTTTGGGGGCCAAGGTGCTGCAAACCCGATCGGTCGAACTCGCCATGGCCAAACAGGTGCCTGTGCGGGTTCTGTCCAGCTTCATCGAACCGGACGAGTCCGGCCAAATGCCCGACAAGGGCGGAACCCTGATCTGCGACGAGGAGGAGATCGTGGAAAAACGCATCGTGTCCGGCGTGACCATGAGCCGTGACGAGGCCCGCATCACCCTTTTGGGCCTGTCCGACCGGGTGGACGCTCCCGCAGACGTCTTCACCCGTCTGGCCGAGGCCAACGTCAATGTGGACATGATCGTCCAGAGCCAGGCCCGCACCGCCAATACGGTGAACCTGACCTTCACGACCGGCCGCCGCGACGCCGTGCGCGCCGCCGACATCATGAAGGCGGCCCAGGCCGACCTGGCTTTCGAGGAGATCCGCGTCGACGAGGACGTGGCCAAGGTCTCCGTCGTCGGGGTCGGCATGCGCAGCCACGCCGGCGTGGCCCAGACCATGTTCAAGGCCCTGGCCGACAAAGGGGTCAAGTTCCAGGCCATTTCGACCTCGGAGATCAAGATCAGCGTGCTGATCGACGCCGCCTATGCCGAACTGGCCGTGCGCGCCCTCCATTCGGCTTACGGCCTGGACGCTGTATAGGTGATTTGAACGGGCGCTGCGGCGCCGAGGCGCGGGAGCCATGATGCCGGCAGGCGGCGCGATGACCAGGGGACCACGCAACCTCCTGCGCCAGATCCGCGAGGCTCTGGGCGGGGCGGGCGCGGGCGCGACCCCGGCTCAGGACCGTCTGAACATGGTGGTGCAGATCATCGCCCGGTCGATGGTCGCCGAGGTCTGCTCCATCTATCTGCGCCGCGCCTCGGGCGAGCTGGAGCTTTTCGCGACCGAAGGTCTGAACCCCGGCGCCGTCCACAACACCCGGCTGCGCCCCGGCGAGGGTCTGGTCGGCGAAGTGGCGCGGACCGCCCAGCCGATCAGTCTGTCGGACGCCCCGTCGCATCCGGCCTTCTCCTATCGTCCGGAAACGGGCGAAGACCCCTATCACGCCTTCCTGGGCGCCCCGCTGCTGCGCGGCGGCCGCGCCATTGGCGTGCTGGTGGTGCAGAACCGCACCGAGCGGCGCTATGACGAGGACGAGGTCGAGGACATCCAGACCATCGCCATGGTCCTGGCCGAAACCGTCTCCTCGGGCGAACTGCTGGACCAGGAGGAGCTGCGCGACGTCGAACTGGCGCCGCATCGGCCGGAACGGCTGAAAGGCCAGAAGTTCGGCGACGGCCTGGCCTTCGGCCATGTGGTGCTGCACGAGGCGCCCCTGCCGCCGGAAAAACTGCTGGCCGAGGACCCCGGTCTGGAGGAGGCCCGCCTGAAGCTGGCCCTGGCCTCGCTGAAGACCGGCCTGGACGCCATGCTGGACAAGGGCCAGGGCCTGGCCGGTCCCTCGTTCGAGGTGCTGGAGACCTATCGGATGTTCGCCGACGATCGGGGCTGGAACCGGTCGCTGGAAGAGGCGGTGAGGAACGGCCTGACCGCAGAGGCGGCGGTGGACCGAGTCAGGAACGAACACCGCGCCCGCTTCGCCCAGGCGCGCGACCCCTATATCCGCGAGCGGCTGCACGACTTCGAAGACCTGGCCAACCGGCTGCTGCGGGTGCTGGCGGGCGACAAGCCCGGCGAGCGCGAACTGCCCGACGACGCCATAGTGGTGGCGCGCAACCTGGGTCCGGCTGATCTGCTGGAATATCCGCGCGACAAGCTGAAGGGCCTGCTGCTCGAAGAGGGATCGGCGGCCAGCCACGCCGCCATCGTGGCCCGCGCGCTGCAGATTCCCTGCGTCGGTCGTCTGATGGGACTGCGCGACCGGCTGTCGGAAGGCGATATGGTCATCGCCGACGGCGAGACCGGCGAGGCCTATCTGCGCCCTCGCCCCGACATGATCGAGGCGGTCCAGTCGCGGATGGCCGTGCGCGACCAGCGCCGGGCCCAGTTCGCCCAGCTGCGCGACACCCCAGCCGTGACCCTGGACGGCCAGCGGATCAGCCTTCTGACCAACGCCGGCCTGGCGGTGGATCTGGAGAATCTGAACGAGACGGGGGCGGAAGGCATCGGCCTGTTCCGCACCGAATTCCAGTTCATGGTCTCGGACGAACTGCCCCGGCTGGACGCCCAGACGGCCCTTTACAAGCTGGTGCTGGACGCGGCCGGCGACCGGCCCGTCACCTTCCGCACCCTGGACATCGGCGGCGACAAGGTCCTGCCCTATCTGGAGGCCGAGCGGGAGGAGAACCCCGCCCTGGGCCGACGCGCCATCCGCCTGGGCCTGGACCGGCCGTCCCTGCTGCGGATGCAACTTCGGGCCCTGCTGACGGCGGCGGCGGGCCGCGAACTGCGCGTCATGTTCCCGATGATCGCGACGGTGGACGAGTTCCGGGCCGCGCGCGAACTGGTCGACGTCGAATGCGCCTGGGCTCGGCGGCGCGGCCGCGCCCTGCCCGCCCTGTTGCGCGTCGGCGCCATGGTCGAATGCCCGTCCCTGCTGTGGCATTTGGACGCGCTTCTGCCCCTGACCGACTTCGTCTCGATCGGCACCAACGACCTGTTCCAGTACATGTACGCCGCCGACCGGACCAATCCCCTGGTGTCGGACCGCTACGACCCTCTGTCGCCGCCCACCTTGCGTGCGCTCCAGACCATCCAGAAGGCGTGCGCCGACACCGGCACCCCGGTCTCGATCTGCGGCGAGCTGGCGGGCCGGCCGCTGGAGGCCTTCGCCCTGATCACCCTGGGCTTCACCCGCCTGTCGGCGCCTGCGGGCGGGGTCGGGCCGGTCAAACGGATGATCCTGTCGGCCGATCTGACGGCCGCACGGCGCGGCCTGAACAATCTGCTGAACCTCTCCACCGGTTCGATCCGCAACGAGATCGAATCCCTGGCCCGGAAGTTGAACGTCGCCGCCTGAGGATTGGCGCGCGCATCCCGATTCGGGAAACGCCGTTGATGGGGCTGACGATATGGTTTATCCACAGAACGCATGGGGTCCGCCGAAGGGGAGAGGCGCGTCCCGTCGCGAAGACATGCTACCGGACGGGTCCGTTGCGAGTACGGGGCGGCTCTCTGTCGTTCCGAGTGTGGGGTCAGGCGTCATGGCGCTGGATGCGGGGAACGCCCCCGAAGAGTTCAAGGCTCATCCGGACTGGAAGGACCTCGCGCCCTCCATCACCGAGGCCGCGACTCTGGGCGACGGCCTGCGCCGCGCCCGCGAACAGTCGGGAAAGTCCCTGGCCGATCTCTCCGCCGAAACCAAGGTCCATACCCGCTTCCTGATCGCTCTGGAGCAGAACGACTGGTCGTCCCTGCCCTCGCGCGTCTTCGCCATCGGCTATGTGCGGGGCTATGCGGCGGCCCTGGGGCTGGACGAACAGCTGGCCGTGGAGCGGTTCAAGCGCGAAAGCCCGGACACCTCCGCCCCGTTGAAGGCGCCGATCGGCATCGCCTTTGAGGACGTCAAACGCTATTCGCCGCGGATCATCGGTCTCGTCGCCATAGTGGCCGTCGCCCTGATCGGCTGGAACGTGTTTCAGCGCCTCAACATCCACCAGGAGGTCCGCCCGTCCGACATCGCCGCCGTGCCGGAAAGCTGGCGGCTGGGAGAGGTGCCCGGCCAGGCCGCCCCGATCGCGCTGGGCGCCCCCAGGGCTGCGCCGCCGGACCAGACGACGCCCGCCCTCTATGTCACGCCCGGCCTTGAGGCTCAGCTGACCGGGATCGATCCGAACGATCCGGCGGTGATCGCGGCGGCCCAGGCGGCGGACGCCGCTCCGGTGCAGAAGGCGTTCAATCCGCGCGGCGCCGTCTACGGCGCCCCGGCCACCGCGTCGCAGGTGGTCATTCAGGCCAAGAAGGCCGGCGCCCTGGTGGTCCGTTTGGGCGGGGGTCAGGCCCTGTTCGCCCGGCAGATGGCGCCGGGAGAGGCCTGGCGCGCCCCCATGGGCGTCAACGCCACGATCGACGTGTCTGATCCAGCCGCCTTCGACGTCTATCTGAACGGCGAGCACAGCGGCGTCCTGCCCGCCCTTCTGACCCCGTTGGCCCAGCTGAACAGCCGCGCCGAACAGGCGGCCCGGCAGGTGGCGGAGGAGCAGGCGCGCCGTCAGGCCCAGCTTCAGGCCGAACGCTCGGCTCAGTTTCTGCGCACTCAGGACGCCGCGCCGCCCGTTGACGCGGCCGCCAATCCCGGCGTCGGCGCCGCCGTGACGGCGAACTGATCGTCACGCCGGTGGTCGCGGAGCCGCAGAGCGCCTATATGGGCCGGAAATGAGCGACCACACTTCAGAACTCGGCCACGTCCGTCCCTGGCGCCATATCGAACGGCGCAAGAGCCGCCAGATTCGCGTCGGCTCAGTCCTGGTCGGCGGCGACGCCCCGATCAGCGTCCAGTCGATGACCAATACGCCGACGTCCGACGCGGGGGCGACGATCGATCAGATCCGTCAGCTGGAAGAGGCCGGCGCCGACATCGTTCGCGTCTCCTGCCCCGACGTTGAATCGACCCAGGCGTTTCGCACCATCGTCCGCGAGGCCAAGGTTCCCTTGGTCGCCGACATCCATTTCCACTACAAGCGCGGCATCGAGGCGGCCGAGGCGGGCGCCGCCTGCCTGCGCATCAATCCGGGCAATATCGGCAGCCCGGATCGGGTCCGCGACGTCATCCAGGCCGCCCGCGACAACGGCTGCTCCATGCGGATCGGCGTCAACGCCGGTTCTCTGGAGAAGGAGCTGCTCGAGAAGTACGGCGAGCCCTGCCCCGACGCCATGGTCGAGAGCGCCCTGAACCACGCCCGCATCCTGCAGGACAACGACTTCCACGAGTTCAAGATCTCGGTAAAAGCGTCGGACCCCTTCCTGACCGTCGCCGCCTATCAGCAGCTGGCGGACGCCATCGACTGCCCCCTGCACCTGGGCGTGACCGAGGCGGGCCCCTTGCGCACAGGGACGATCAAGTCGTCCATCGGCCTGGGCTCCATGCTGTGGGCGGGGATCGGCGACACCATCCGCGTCTCCCTGGCCGCCGATCCGGTCGAGGAGATCAAGGTCGGTTTCGACATTCTGAAGTCGCTGGGCCTGCGTCACCGGGGCGTCAACATCATCGCCTGCCCCTCCTGCGCGCGTCAGGGCTTCAACGTCATCGAGACGGTCGGCCTGCTGGAGGAGAAGCTGGCCCATATCTCGACGCCGATGAGCCTGTCGGTCATCGGCTGCGTCGTGAACGGCCCGGGAGAGGCCCTCTATACCGACATCGGCTTCACCGGCGGCGGCAAGGGCGCGGGCATGGTCTATCTGAACGGCAAGATCGCCCACAAACAGGCCAATGACGGCATGATCGACCATATCGTCGAGCTGGTGGAACAGAAGGCGGCCGAGTTGGAGGCCGCCCGAACCGCACCTGCTGCGGCGGAATAATCCATTTACACACCCATAGATTGACGTTTTTCGCGTCAGGATTGACTACGCCGCCCCCAAGTGCAAGGTGAAGCCTATGGCCGCCTGGGGCGCGGGCCTGTCTTCTCCTGGGGGTTTCATGATTTCCGACTTCATAACGCGCGCCGGCGTGCGCGCCTTCCTGCTCGCCGGCGTGGCCTTCTCCTTGCCCGCCTGCGCCACCGTGACGCGCGGCTCCAGCCAGCAGTTCACGGTTCAGAGCACGCCGCCGGGCGCGCAGGTCAGCACCTCGAACGGCTTCGAATGCCAGGCTACGCCCTGCACCTTCCGCATGCCGCGCAAGGATGCATTCCGCATCACCGTGTCCAAGGACGGCTATGTTTCGCAGACCTATGACATCACCAGCAGCGTGTCAGGCGCCGGCGGCACGGCCATGGCGGGCAACATTCTGATCGGGGGCCTGATCGGCGGGGCGATCGACGCCACCTCGGGCGCCATGAATGATCTGAAGCCCAATCCGCTGATCGTCACCCTGCGCACCCCGGCCGAAGAAGCCGCCGCACGCGCCGCCGCGCCCGCCGCAGGCGCCCAGGCGGCGACCCAACAATGATGTTGCGTCGTCTCGCCATGGCCGGCTGCGCGGCCGGGTTCTTAGGCGTAGCCGCCTGCGCCAGTCCGTCCAACCCCGCCATGATGACCCTGCCGGCCACCGCCGGTCTGACCGCCTCTTCAGGCGATCTGGGCTATCGCTCGGTGACGACCGTGACCGTTTCCGGCGGTCAGGCCACCAATCCGATGTGGACGTCCCAAGTTTCCAACGCCGACTTCAAGACGGCGCTGGAGAATTCCCTAGCCGCCGCCGGCTACATGGGAAGCGAAGGGCCGCCCATGATGGTCGCGGCCTCTCTGATCGACCTGAAGCAGCCCCTGGCGGGCTTCGACATGTCGGTGACGAGCCAGGTCCGCTACACGGTGTCCCAAGCAGACCGCACCGTCTTCGATGAAACGGTGGCCGCCACGGGGACGGCGACCATGGGCCAGGCCTTCATGGGGGTCGAACGTCTGCGGATGGCGAACGAGGCGTCCATTCGCGAAAACATCAAGGCCTTCCTGACCCGCTTCCGCGCCCGCGCGCGTTAAGCCGCCTTTCGGCGACGGCGGCCCGCCGCCGTCGCCCCTCGCTTCAGATGACCTTGAACAGCCTCAGCGCCTGATAGCCCGCCGACAGCAGAACCACGGCCCCGACCCCATAGGTCAGCACTCGGCGCGGCGCGATCCGCGCGATAATCCCGGCGAAGGGTGCGGCGATCAGCCCGCCCAGGATCAGGCCCAGCACCGCCATGGCGTGGGTGGCGACGCCCTCGGCCTGGTCCCAGTGGCCGGTCAGCAGGGCCGCCAGGAAGGTGGCGGAGATGGCGGAGGTGACGAAGAACTCGGCCGTATTGGTGGTGCCGATCGAGGCGCGGGGGTCCTGGCCGGATCCGACCAGGGTGGTGGTGACCGTCGGGCCCCAGCCGCCGCCGCCGATGGCGTCGAAGAAGCCGCCGACAAGGCCCAGAGGCCCGGCGAACTTTCGCGGGAAGAGGCGCTCGCGGGTCTGGCGAGTTGCACGCCAGATGATGACGACGCCCATGACGGCCAAATAGGCGGTGATCCAGGGCTTGATCAGATCCCCGTCAATGCTGGTGAGGACGAAGGCGCCCAAGCCTCCCCCGACCACCCCGCCCAAGGCCAGGGGGGTGAAGAGTTTCCAGTTCACATTCCTGTTGACCGTATGGGAGCCCGCCGAAGCGGCCGTGGTGAAGACTTCGGCCGCGTGAACGCTGGCCGAGGCCGTCGCGGGCGGCACGCCGAATGAAAGCAGGACGGTGGAGGAGATCACCCCATAGGCCATGCCCAGGGCGCCGTCGACGACCTGGGCCAAGAACCCGACGCACAGAAACAGCAGGAAGTCTTGCATGGCCCCTCCAGAGGGTCACGAGGTTGGGGCTTTATCTCCTACTGGGTCAATAGGAGAAAACTTCGCAGCGGCTTGCAGAAGGGTTCGCGTCTCGAAAACGGCGGCGACGGCGTCGCGCCCGTCCTGCAGCACCGGGCGAAGCGGACAGGTGTCCAGGTCGGGACAGGTTTCACAAGGCCCGAAGGCGGTGCGGGATGCGCAGGGCGCGAGCGCCAGAGGGCCTTCCAGCGCTCGGATCACATCGGCGAAACTGATGCGGTCGGCCGGCGCGGCCAGGGCGTAGCCGCCGGTCCTCCCGCGTTTGGACACGAGCAGATGCCGCCGACGCAGGTCCAGCAATATGGCTTCCAGGAACTTTCGCGGCGCCGCGGCGGCCTCGGCGATCTCGCCGATGGTGGCGGGCCCCCCGCCCGGCAGGCCGGCGAGATGCACCATGGCGCGGAGGGCGTAGCGGGATCGGTTCGACAGCATGCCGTCTGATCGCCCGCCCACCGGCCGGACGCAAGCGCCTCGCTGTCAGTCCTCGCGTCGCCTACCGGCCAGGGCCGCCAGAATCTGCGCCCCCGTATAGGGTTTGAACACGACAGTCTCGGCCGGATCGGCGCGGCGGACCGCCTCGACGTCACCCGACGTCAGCACCACCCGCATGTCCCAGCGTCGTTTCAATCGCTCCGCCAGTCCCCTTCCCGTCGCCCCGTCCGACAGATTGACGTCCAACAGGGCGGCGTCGATGGCGTGCAGCGCCGCGGCCGCCTCAGCCGGCGCCGCGCTGTGGAACGGCCCGACCACCCTGTGCCCGGCCTCGGTCAGAAGCTCGGTCAAGGCGGCTGCGGCGTCTGGATCGTCTTCAACGACCAGCACCGTCAGTGGGCCTGTTTCCACGGGGGCTGGGGTCTGGGTCGGCGCAGGGGCCGGTTCGGCGACCGGTTGGTCCGACGCCCGCCCCACCGTCCGGCTGATGACGGCGCGCAGATCGCGCCAGACCATGGCGGCGGTACGGTCGACGGCCAGGCCGTATCGAACCGCCAGGGCATCCAGTTCGCGCCTGCGGCTCGGCGACAGATCGCCCCCTCGCTCCGCCAGGCGCCGGTCGTAGAGGCGGCAGAGTTCCTCCACGTCATGATCGACCGACGGTTCCGCCGACCGGATGGGGTAGGGGGTTTCAGAAGCGCGATGGGGCAGGCGGTCGAACATGGCGTCCTTCTCACAGCGTCGGCGACTCCACGGCCAGCTAAACCCGGACCATGACGTTCGCCACCTCGGCTGACGCCATCGTTATCATAGTTCACGAACCCGGCGCCGGGCGGCGTTGCGATGATCGACATCGCCCCCCCAGGCGGGCTAAGGACGGCCCCTCTCATTGTCCCAGGATGGTTCCGCCTTGCGTCTGCCCCAGGCCCGTCTCGATCAGGTGCTCGACCGTTTCCACGAGGTGGAGGCCCGGATGGGCGCGGCGACCGACGGGGCCGAGATCGTCCGCCTGTCCAAGGAACACGCCGAGCTGAAGCCCGTCGCCGACGCGGTCCAGGGCCTGGCCCGGCTCCGCGCCGAAATGGCCGATCTGGAGGTGATGGCGTCCGACCCCGAAATGGCCGCCATGGCCCAGGAGGAGCTGCGCGACCTGACCGAGCGCCTGCCGCAGTTGGAGCGCGACGTGGCCCTGCTGCTGGCCCCGCGCGACGCCGATGAAAACGCCTCGGCCGTGCTGGAGGTCCGCGCCGGCACCGGCGGAGACGAGGCGGCCCTGTTCGCCGGCGACCTGTTCCGCATGTATTCGCGCTACGCCTCCACCCGGGGCTGGCGGGTGGAGATCGACAGCGTCTCCGAGGGCGACGCCGGCGGCTACAAGGAAATCGTCGCCACCGTCACCGGCGAAGGCGTCTTCGGCCGGCTGAAGTTCGAGAGCGGCGTCCACCGGGTCCAGCGCGTGCCGACCACCGAGGCCGGCGGCCGCATCCACACCTCGGCCGCCACCGTCGCCGTCCTGCCCGAGGTCGAGGACGTCGAGATCGAGATCCGCGACCAGGACATCCGCATCGACACTTTCCGCAGCTCCGGCGCGGGGGGCCAGCACGTCAACAAGACCGACTCGGCCGTGCGGATCACCCACCTGCCGACCGGCATCGTCGTCACCTCGTCCGAAAAGTCCCAGCACGTGAACCGGGACAAGGCGATGAAGAACCTGCGCGTCCGCCTGTACGACATGCAGCGCCAGGCCAAGGATCTGGCCCGCGCCGACTCGCGCAAGTCCCAGGTGGGATCGGGCGACCGGTCCGAACGGATCCGCACCTACAACTTCCCGCAAGGGCGGGTGACCGACCACCGGATCGGCCTGACCCTGCACAGCCTGCCCCAGGTGCTGGAGGGCGACATCGACCCCCTGCTGGACGCCCTGATCGCCGAGGACCAGGCCGCCCGCCTTGCGGACCTGGAGGCCGAGTTCGGCTAGGCCTGGTCTTCGCCTGGGTCCGCGTCGTCCGCGCCTCCCCTGGGCGCGGGATCGGGCTCGGTTTCTTTAACGATGATCGGGTGCGACCCTGCCGGGGCCTTGCCGCCCTTGCCAAATTGTCGTCGCAGCCACGTCCAGGCCGCCCCTATTCAGCCCAGCACGCCGACCGTCGGGAGCCAAAGGACGATCCCGGTGGCGGCGGTGTAGCCGGTAAAGGCGTAGACTGACTGGCGGCGTCCGCTGACGGCCTCAGGCTCCCCGATACGAGAGACATGATCGGTCCAGAGCAGGTACAGCGCCTGGACCGTCCATCCCGCCATGAAGGCGACGACAGCCCAGCCGCTGAGGGCCGCCAGGGCTGCGCCAGAAAGCATGACCAGCACACCGGCCAGAACAATCACGCTATCGCCGAACTGCTCGGCGACGGGGATGGCGACCAGGTCCGACAAGGCCCTTTGCAGACGCCAGTTGAGCCAGGCCTGATACAGAAGCATCAGACCGCCCAAGACGTAGAACACCCCTATCGCGCGCGCCGCCCATTCCATGGCGAGAATAGGGCGCGCCTTTTGGGCGGTTTGTCAGTGCGGAAGAACCCGTAGTCACGCAATGACTCCACCTCTGACGTCGCCAAGACACAAACGTCGATATTCGACACTACGGGCTCGGCCCGACATCAGGCCCAACAAAAAAGGCGGCGAAATCGCCGCCTTTTCAGTTTCTTACAGGTCCAGCAGGGCCCGCTGCGGGTCTTCCAGCAGCTCCTTGATCCGGACCAGGAAGGTCACGGCCTCCTTGCCGTCGACGATGCGGTGGTCATAGCTGAGGGCCAGATACATCATCGGCCGGATCTTGACCTCGCCGTTGATGGCCATCGGACGCTGGACGATGTTGTGCATGCCCAGGATGCCGGACTGCGGCGCGTTCAGGATCGGGGTCGACATCAGCGACCCATAGGTGCCGCCGTTGGTGATGGTGAAGGTGCCGCCTTGCAGCTGATCCATGGTCAGATCGCCGTCGCGGGCCGCCTTGCCCAGGGCGCCGATGCCCTTTTCGATACCGGCCAGGCTCAGGGTGTCGGCGTCGCGCAGCACCGGCACCACCAGGCCCTTGTCGGTGCCGACGGCGACGCCGATGTCATAGTGGTTCTTGTAGATGATGTCCGTGCCGTCGATCTCGGCGTTGACTGCGGGGATTTCCTGAAGCGCGGCGACCACCGCCTTGGTGAAGAAGGACATGAAGCCCAGCTTCACCCCGTGGCGCTTCTCGAAGACTTCCTTGTACTGGGCGCGCAAGGCCATGACGTTGGTCATGTCCACCTCGTTGAAGGTGGTCAGCTGGGCGGCCGTATTCTGGGATTCCTTCAGGCGACGGGCGATGGTCTGACGCAGGCGCGTCATCTTCACCCGCTCCTCGCGCGGGGCCAGAGCGCGCGGGGCCGAAGGTGCGGCGGCCGGCGCCGGAGCGGCCGCAGCGGCCCCGATCGCGGCGATGGCGTCGCCCTTGGTGATATTGCCCTTGGGTCCGGTGGCGGAAATCGCCTTGGGATCCAGGTTGTTTTCAGCGACCACGCGCTGGACGGCCGGCGAAAGGGTCTCGTTCTTCACCTGGGCCGAACCGGTATTGGCCGGAGCGGCGACCGGCGCCGGGGCGGCGGCGGCGGGCGCAACAGCGGCCGCGCCGGAGCCCGACACCGAACCGATCTTCTGGCCCGGCGTGACGGTCGCGCCTTCGTCGGCGGCGATGGTCAGGACCCCGTCGGCGGGCGCCGACACCTCGACGGCCACCTTGTCGGTCTCGATCTCGACCAGCAGTTCATCCTTCTTGACCGCCTCGCCGCTCTTCTTGAGCCACTTGCCCATCGAGCCCTCGGCGACGCTTTCGCCCATCACCGGCACGGTGATGTCGATGCTGGAAGCGGCGGCGGCTGCAGCCGCCTTGGCCTCGCCCTTGGCGGACTTGGCGGGAGCAGCGGCCGGGGCGGCGGCCGCGCCCCCTTCGGTCACCGAACCCAGGACCGTGCCGGGAACCACGGTGTCGCCCTCGGCGGCGTTGATCGCGCCCAAAACGCCGTCGGCCGGAGCCACGACTTCCAGAGAGACCTTGTCGGTCTCCAGTTCGACGAGCAGTTCGTCCTTCTTGACCGCGTCGCCGACCTTCTTGGTCCATTTCGCGATGGTGGCTTCGGTGACGGATTCACCGAGGGCGGGGGTCAGGATGTCGGCCATGTCGGGTCCAGCTGTCTCTAGGTCTGTCTTAAACGCTTATCAGGCGAAGGCTTCGTTGGTGAAGGCCTCGAGCTCCTTCAGGTGCCGGCTCATCAGGCCGGCGGCCGTGGAGGCCGAGCCGGGCCGTCCGACATAGCGGGCGCGCTTGGCCGCGACGTCCAGCTTGTCCAGCGTCAGCTCCAGCCACGGATCGACGAAGGTCCAGCCGCCCATGTTCTTCGGCTCTTCCTGGCACCAGACCAGCTCGGCCTTCGGGAAGCGGGCCAGTTCCTTGCGCAGCGACTGGATCGGCCACGGATAGAACTGTTCCAGACGCAGAATGTAGACGTCGTCCACCGCCTGGCCTTCCTTCATCTTCTTCTCGCGCACGTCCAGCAGGTCGTAATAGACCTTGCCCGAGCACAGGATCACGCGGCGGATGTCCTTGTCCGCCTTGATCTTGATCCCGGCGACCTCGGGGCGGGTCTGGGCGTCGTCGTGCAGCACGCGGTGGAAGGACGAACCCTCGGCCAGGTCGCGCAGCGGCGAGACCGCCTTCTTGTGCCGCAGCAGCGACTTGGGCGTCATCAGGATCAGCGGCTTGCGGAACGGCCGGTGCATCTGGCGACGCAGGATGTGGAAATAGTTGGCCGGGGTCGTGCAGTTGGCGACCTGGATATTGTCCTCGGCGCAGGCCTGGAGGAAGCGCTCCAGGCGGGCGGAGGAGTGTTCCGGCCCCTGGCCTTCATAGCCGTGCGGCAGCAGCATGGTCAGGCCGCTCATCCGCAGCCACTTGCGTTCCCCGGAGGTGATGAACTGGTCGATCACCACCTGGGCGCCGTTCACGAAGTCGCCGAACTGGCCTTCCCACAGCACCAGGGTGTTCGGGTCGGCCAGCGAATAGCCGTACTCGAAGCCCAGCACCGCCTCTTCCGACAGGGCCGAGTCGATGACCTCGAAATTGGCCTGGCCTTCACGCAGATTGTTCAGCGGCATGTACCGCTCTTCGGTCGTCTGGTCGATGATGCCCGAGTGGCGCTGGGAGAAGGTGCCGCGCACCGAATCCTGTCCGGACAGGCGCACGGGGAAGCCCTCGTCCACCAGTGAGGCGAAGGCCAGGCTTTCGGCCGTGGCCCAGTCCAGGCCCTCGCCGGTCGAGACCGCTTCGCGGCGAGCCTCGATGACCCGCTTCAGCGTCTTGTGCATGTCGACGCTGTTCGGAATGGTGGTCAGGCGCGCGCCCAGGTCCTGAAGCTTGGCCAGGGGCACCGCCGTATCGCCGCGCAGCTCTTCCTTGGCGGCGCCCATGCCCTTCCACTGGCCGTCCAGCCAGTCGGCCTTGTCCGCCTTGAAGGTCTTGCCGGCCTCGAACTGTTCGTCGAGGAATTTCTCGAACCGCTCGATCTCGGCGTCGACCTCGGCCTGGGAGATCACGCCTTCAGCGATCAGGCGCTGCGAATAGAGTTCGCGCGTCGAGGGCTGGGCGCGGATCTTCGAATACATCAGCGGCTGGGTGAAGGTCGGGTCGTCGCCTTCGTTGTGGCCGAACCGGCGATAGCAGAACATGTCCACCACCGCGTCCTTGTGGAACTTCTGGCGGTATTCCGTCGCCACCTTGGCGGCGAAGACGACCGCTTCCGGATCGTCGCCGTTCACGTGGAAGATCGGCGCCTGGACCATCAGGGCGACGTCCGACGGATAGGGCGACGAGCGCGAGTTCCGCGGGCTGGTGGTGAAGCCGATCTGGTTGTTGATGACGAAATGCAGGGTGCCGCCGGTGCGGTAGCCCTTCAGCCCCATCAGGGCGAAACATTCGGCCACCACGCCCTGGCCGGCGAAGGCGGCGTCGCCGTGGATCAGCAGGGGCACGACCTTGGAGCGGTCCAGCGCCCATTCGGCCTCGGGCTTGCCGGCGTTGGCCTCACGGATGTCGAAGGCCTGTTTGGCGCGCGCCTTGCCCAGGACGACCGGGTTGACGATTTCGAGGTGCGACGGGTTGGCGGTCAGCGACAGGTGGACATGGTTGCCGTCGAACTCGCGGTTCGATGAAGCGCCCATGTGATATTTGACGTCGCCCGAGCCCTCGATGTCGCTGGGCACGGCCGAGCCGCCCTGGAACTCGTGGAAGATGACCTTGTAGGGCTTGCCCATGACGGCGGCCAGCACGTTCAGGCGGCCGCGGTGGGCCATGCCCAGCACCACCTCGTCGACGCCCAGATTGCCGCCGCGCTTGATCACCTGCTCCAGGGCCGGGACCATGGCCTCGCCGCCGTCCAGGCCGAACCGCTTGGTGCCGGGGAAGCGTTTGTGCAGGAAGCGCTCGAAGCCCTCCGCCTCGATCAGCTTGTTCAGGATGGCCAGCTTGCCTTCCTTGGTGAAGGCGTTCTGCTCGAACTTGTCCGGCCCCTCGAACCGCTGCTGAAGCCAGGCCTTCTCCTCCGGCTCGGCGATATGCATGTACTGGATGCCGATATTGCCGCAGTAGGTGCGCTTCAGAATGTCCAGCACCTGGCGGATGGTGCCGGTCTGCAGGCCCAGCACGCCGTCCAGGAAGATCGGCCGATCCAGGTCGGCGCCGCTGAAGCCGTAGAATTCCGGCGTCAATTCAGGATTTTCCACCGGCTGTTCGATGCCCAGCGGGTCCAGATTGGCCTGGAGGTGGCCGCGCACGCGATAGCTGCGGATCAGCATCAGGGCGCGGATGGAATCGTGGGCGGCGGCGCGGATCGCCTCGGGCGAGGCCTCGGCCGGCGCGGCCTTGGAGGCTGCGGGCGCCGGGGCGCCGGGCTTCTTGGGATCAGGCTTGGGCGCCGGCCAGCGGCCGTCGAACACGGCGGTCGCCTCGGTCGGCTCGGCGACGGCGGCGCGGCCCCAGCCGCCGGCCTCGGCCGAGGCCTTCACGGCGGCGGCGTTGTCGCGCAGCTGGTCGAAGAAAGCCTTCCATTCCGCCGAGACCGAGCCGGGATCATTGGCCCATTTCTCGTGCAGCTCCTCGATATAGGCCGCGTTGGACCCGTAGAGGAAGGAGGTCTCGGCAAAGACCTGGTTCAGCCGACCCGCATCGTCCGCCATTGTTCTCGTCTATTCCCTGGCCCCTGCGGACACATCTCCGTGAGGGGCGCGCCCGTCATATAGGCCCGCTTTCCTTATGGGTCATGACCGAAACGGGGCAATTCGGTGAGAAATTGGTCGCATGCCGAAAGAAAAACGCCCCCGGCCGAAACCAAGGGCGTCCATTTCTGCGTCACACGGCATTTTGATGCCGCGAAGGCGCTCAAGCAGCGAGCCGCCGCGCGGCGAGCGGAGCGCCCGCGCGCAGCGCGAAGCCTCAGCCCTTCAGCACTTCCACCAGGGTCTTGCCCAGACGGGCCGGCGATTGCGACATGCGGATGCCGGCGGCCTCCATCGCCGCGATCTTGGATTCCGCATCGCCCTTGCCGCCCGAGACGACGGCGCCGGCGTGGCCCATGGTGCGGCCCTTGGGCGCCGTGCGACCGGCGATGAAGCCGGCCATCGGCTTCTTGCGGCCCTTCTTGGCCTCGTCGATCAGGAACTGGGCGGCGTCTTCTTCCGCCCCGCCGCCGATTTCACCGATCATGATGATCGAGGTGGTCTCCGGATCGGCCAGGAACATCTCCAGCACGTCGATGAACTCGGTGCCCTTGACCGGGTCGCCGCCGATGCCCACGGCCGTGGTCTGACCCAGGCCCTCATTGGTGGTCTGGAACACGGCCTCATAGGTCAGGGTGCCCGAACGCGACACGATGCCGACCGAGCCCTTCTTGAAGATATTGCCCGGCATGATGCCGATCTTGCACTCGTCCGGCGTCAGGACGCCCGGGCAGTTGGGGCCCAAGAGGCGCGAGTTGGAGCCTTCCAGCCGGCGCTTGACCTTGACCATGTCCATCACCGGAATGCCCTCGGTGATGCAGGTGATGAAGGGGATTTCGGCGTCGATGGCTTCGATGATGGCGGCGGCGGCGCCCGACGGCGGGACATAGATGACCGAGGCGTCGGCGCCCGTGGCGTCCTTGGCTTCGGCGACCGAGGCGTAGATCGGCAGGGTTTCGCCGTGCGAGCCCGTCCAGTTCGTGCCGCCCTTGGTCGGGTGAACGCCGGCGACCATCTGGGTGCCGTGATAGGCCAGGGCCTGTTCGGTGTGGAAGCCGCCGGTCTTGCCGGTCAGGCCCTGGACGATGATCTTGGTGTCTTTGTTGACGAGGATGGACATGGGGTCTCGCTGGTTGGGTTAGGCGGGAAGGAAGGGGTTTTCGACACGGACCGACCCATAGGTCTGACCGTGATTGAGGTCTTCGGAATAGAGCACCTTGGCGCCCAGCCGTTCGGCGGCGGCGATGATGGTGCCGTCCCAGTAGGAAATCATGTAACGCTGGGCGTTCTCGATACCGCTGCGGACCACCCTGTAGTCGATGGGCTGGAAGGGCTTCTTGGACAACCGAAACACCCACTCCTGCGCCTCCTCCGGAGTCAGAGGGCGCGCACCCTTGCGTTGGACGGTGACATAGAATTCGGCCAGAACCTGACCCGAGGTGCCGAAGCGTCGGGTCAGAAGCTCAAGCGCACGATCGTACTTCGCCGGTTCATCGACAGAACCGAGCGCGGCGTAGATCAGGATGTTGGTGTCCAGGAAGACGTCAGCGCCAGCGATCAAAACGAGGCTCGCCGCTATATGCATCTTCTCTGGCGGGGCGCCAGTCGCCCATCCGGCCTTCGCTTTCGCGGGCCAGCTTCAGCAAGGCTTCGGTCGCCTCGTCGTGTTCCGTCTCTTCCTCGACCAGTCGAGCCAGGAAACCGCGCACCATCTCATTGACGCTGGTCCGCTTCATAGCGGCCAGAACACGCACCTTGTCGAGCAGGGCGTCATCTATGGCGAGGGTGATGTTGCGGGTCATGTTCGCGAGCGGGCGGCTTACACGGGTTATGTGGAGCACATAGGCCGCGTGGACAGACCAGGCAAGCCCGGTCAGATATTCAGTAACAACCCGAGCCGTCGCAAGATCGCCTGCTGCCAGGGTTTCAGGGCGTAGAGGTCCGCGAACAGGGCGGCTTCCTCACCCGCTTCTCGCGCCTGAACATAGGCCGCCTGCTGGCGGCGGCGACGGCGCCCCATTTCGGCGGTGTCGCCCGCCGCGACGCGCCGGTCCCACTTGGCCCGCCAGGCGTCCAAGCCGATGGCGTCGTGATGCAGCAGCCAGGCCGTGCGCCCCGTCCCGGGATCGCGCGCCCGCGCCGCCTTCAACGGCCGGTCCCCGCGCTTGGACTCATGGATGCAGACCATGACGTCAGGCAGGCCACGCCGCACCGCGTGCTTGCCCATGTGATGCGCCAGAAGACCACGAACGAAGAAGCGCCCGCGTCCCGGATAGATCAGGTCTGCGAACTGGTCCGACAAAGGGCCGTGATAGGGTTTGCGCGCCAGCGTGGCTCCATACTCGCGCGTCAGGTCGTCGCCGGCCCGCCACACCGCCTCGAGCGAGGGGAAGATGACCGCCTCGCGTTCGGCCGCCACGGTGCCGAGCACAGCGGACACGTCGACATCGCCCAGGATCATCTCGTCGATGTCCACGACCAGCAGCCAATCGGAGGCCAGGGTGGAATAGGCCTCGGCATAGACGACCCTCTGGCGATCCTCGACCGCCTGGGGCCGACCACCGCGCGTCGCCCAGAAGGCCGCGTCGCAGACTATAAGATCCTTGGGATCGAGCCCGACCTGGACCGGGTCAGGTGCATCCTCGCCGTCGAAATAGATTCTGATCCGCGCCGGGTGCTTAGCCCGATAATGGTCGGTGAAGGCCGCGAGATGACGCGCGGGCGCCAAAGCCATCGCGACCACTTCGAAATCCGGCAAGGCTCCCTCCGTCCATAGGCGACGACTATGGCGGGGCGTCGCAGCCCTCCGCAACGAGAAACGGCGACGCTGCAAGCAGCGCCGCCGTCAGAGCCATCAAAGACGGTCTCTTGACGTTTAGCCGACCGCCGCGACGATCTTCTGGGCGGCGTCGTCCAGATCATCGGCGGCCTGGATGGTCAGGCCCGACTCGTTCAGGATTTTCTTGCCCAGTTCGGCGTTGGTGCCTTCCAGACGCACGACCAGCGGCACCTTCAGGCCCACTTCCTTCACGGCCGCGACCACGCCCTCGGCGATGACGTCACACTTCATGATGCCGCCGAAGATGTTGACCAGGATGCCCTGGACGTTCGGGTCGGCGGTGATGATCTTGAAGGCCGCCGCGACCTTCTCCTTGCCCGCGCCGCCGCCGACGTCGCAGAAGTTGGCCGGCTCCTTGCCGTACAGTTTGATGATGTCCATCGTCGCCATGGCCAGGCCGGCGCCGTTGACCATGCAGCCGATGTTGCCGTCCAGCGAGACATAGGCCAGGTCCCACTTGGAGGCTTCGATTTCCTTGGCGTCTTCCTCGGTCTCGTCGCGCAGGGCCTTGATGTCGTCGTGGCGGAACAGGGCGTTGCCGTCGAAGCTGACCTTGGCGTCCAGGACGCGCAGATGGCCGTCCTTCATGACGATCAGCGGGTTCACCTCCAGCATGTCCATGTCCTTCTCGACGAAGGCCTTGTACAGGGCGGGGAACAGCGACTTGCCGTCTTCGGCTGCGGCGCCCGTCAGGCCGTAGGCGGCGTTGATGGCGGCGACGTCGGCGTCGGTCACGCCCGTGGCGGGGTCGATGACGATGTTCTGGATCTTCTCGGGCGTGTCGTGGGCGACGGTTTCGATGTCCATGCCGCCCTCGGTCGAGACGACGAAGGCGATGCGGCCATAGGCGCGATCAACCAGCAGCGAGCAATACAGTTCACGATCAATGTCGGCGCCGTCTTCGATATAGAGGCGGTTGACCTGTTTGCCGGCCTCGCCCGTCTGGGCGGTGACCAGGGTGTTGCCCAGCATCTCCTTGGCGTGGGCGACGACTTCCTCGATCGAGAAGGCGAGGCGCACGCCGCCCTTGGCGTCGGCCGGCAGTTCCTTGAACTTGCCCTTGCCGCGGCCCCCGGCGTGGATTTGCGACTTCACCACATAGAGCGGGCCAGGCAGTTGCTTGGCGGCGGCCTCGGCCTGATCGGCCGAGGTGATGGGCACGCCTGCGGCGACGGGGGCGCCGAAGCCCTTGAGAACCTGCTTGGCCTGATATTCGTGGATGTTCATGGAGACCGCCGCAATCTTTGCTGGGAAGAGTTTGCGGGGCTTATAGGCCCCGCGCCTTCGCAGGTGCAACCGTCTGATTATGACCCTTCAGTCCACCCAGTCCCGCTTCAGCGTCCGCGAGGCCCCAAACAGCAGAATGGCCGCCAGCACATAGAAGCTCATGCCGGTGTAGATGGCCCACCTCAGGCTCTCCTCTCCGAACCGGGGCGCCAGGAGGTCGCTCATCCAGCCGAAATAGTAGAAGCCGACCGCGATCCCCAGCAGATTGTTGATCAACAAAAACAGGGCCGAGGCGGTGGAGCGCATGGCCGCCGGGACCAGATGCTGGACCGCCGCCGTGATCGGCCCCAGCCAGGCCAGGTTCAGCCCCGTGGGCAGAAGAAAGATCAGGAAGGCCAGGATCAGCTGCTGCGCATGGCTGCCCCCGCCCGGCAGGACCAGGCCGATCAGCCAGGGGGAGTTCATCGCCAGAATGAAACAGGGCGCCGAGATCAGAAAGGCCACGGCCGGGGTCAGGGGATAGGCGCCCTTGCCCTTCTTCGACAGCTTGTCGGCGATCATTCCGCCCAGCCAAATGCCCAGGAGGCCGCCGATCAGGGCGATGCCCGAATAGTACCAGCTGGTCTGGCGCAGGCTCAGGTCGAAACTGCGCATGAAGAAGAGGGGCAACCAGCCGGCGACGCCGTAGCCGCAGACGGACGACGAGGCTGCGCCCAAGGCCAGCAGCCAGAAGCTGGGCTTCTTGATCACCACCGATGCGGTGCGCCGCGCCACCATCAAGGAGGCGCCGATCACCCCAGCCAGCAGGCCGCCGAAGCCGAGCACCAGCGGATTGCCGAGCGACAGACCCAGCAGCCAGTCCAGCCCCCCCAGGACCAGAAGACCGGCGCCCAGGCCCAGCATGATCTGGGCCGCGATCTTGCCCGCCCGATCCGTCCCGACCGGCGAGGCGGCCAGAGCCGCGACCTGGGCTTCGGTCTTCACTGCATCGGTTCCGCCGCGCTTGGGATCCTTGACCGTCAGCCGCAGCAGGGGCGCGACCAGCAGACCCGACAGGCCGACGACGATGAAGGCCGTGCGCCAGCCGTAGGTCGCCGCCAGCAGTCCCCCAACCAGGGTGCCCGCGGCCATGCCCAGCGGAATCCCGAAGGCGAAGGCGGCCAGGGCCCGCGCTCTCTGATGCGGCGGGAAATAGTCGGCGATCAGCGAATAGGCCGGCGCCACCCCGCCCGCTTCGCCCACGCCCACGCCCATCCGGCACAGGAACAGCTGGCCGAACGAGCCGGCTATGCCGCACAGGGCGGTGAAGCCCGACCAGACGGCGAGCGCCCCGGTCATGATCCACACCCGGCTGAACCGGTCGGCCAGCCAGGCCAGGGGAATGGCCAGGGTCGAATAGACCGAGGCGAAGGCGATGCCGCCCAACAGACCGAACTGGCTGTCGGACATGCCGAACTCTTCCTTCAGCGGCGCGGCCAGGATGCCGATGATCTGCCGGTCCAGGAAGTTCAGCATGTAGATCAAGATCAGCACCGCCAGCACATAGTAGCGGTAGCCGGGCCGCTCAGGCCGCTCGGGCCGCGCATCCTGGACCGTCAGCGTCTCCGTCGTCATCGGCGTTTCCCCTCGGCGTCTTGTTGTTCGTTGCGGAGAGCCTAGCCGCAAGTCCGCCCTGTGCAAAATAGGCCTGGCGGAGCGAAAAGGGGCGGCGGCCCGGAGACCGCCGCCCCTCGTCGTCAGGCGTGATGAATGGGGATCAGAACTTCAGACCCAGGGTCGCCGTGACGGTGCGCGGCGGGCCGTAGAAGCCGATGATCGAGTCGCCGGTCAGGGCGCCGGGGAAGGTGTAGCCGCCGACGCGATAGCGTTCGTCGCCCAGGTTCTTGCCGTGGACGCCGAAGGTCAGGCGGTCATCGGACGAGGTCCAGACGATGCTGGCGTCATACATCCAGTAGGCATCCTGATCGAGCAGCGGCGCGGGCGTCTCGAACTGTTGGTAGGCACCGCGATAGGCGATCGACGGGATGAAGGCGATCGACGAGCCGTTCTCCATGACCCAGTTGTAGTTGGCCGAGATCGATCCGGTCCATTCCGGCGTGTTCTGGAAGTCGCGCTGCGACGACACATCGACGAAACAGCCGACAACTGTGGGGCAGGTCGTGTTCAGCGGGCCTGTCGGGATGTAGGCCAGGAACTCGTCGAACTTGGCGTCGATGTAGCTCAGCGAGGCGTTGAACGTCAGGGCGTCGGTGGCGCGCAAGCGGCCTTCGAACTCCCAACCGCGGATCGAGGACGAGCCGACATTGTCCACCACCGAGGCGATCGTCGCGCCGGCCGGATACTGGGTCGTGATCTGCTGGTTCTCGTAGCTGGAATCGAAGATCGCGGTGGCGAAGGTCAGGCGACGATCCAGCAGCGAACCCTTCAGCCCGATCTCGTAGGTCTCGACCGTTTCCGGCGCATAGCCGTTGACGGTGGCGGGATACAGGACCGCATCGCCGCGCATGTCGAAGCCGCCCGATTTGAAGCCCTCGCCCCACGAGGCATAGGCCGTCAGGTCGGGGCCGAACTTGTAGTTGACCGCGATGCGGGGCGTGAACTTCTCGAACTCGCGCGTGCGGGTGTAGTTGGTGCGGGGAGCCTCGCCCAAGAACGGCACGGCAGTCGTATTGCCGAAATAGGGGCTGCGGATACCCAAGTAACGCTGACGGAAGACCGTACCTTCTTTCTCGTCCTTGGTGAAGCGACCGCCGACCGAGACCGACAGGGCGTCGGTGACGTCATAGGAGAAGTCGGCGAAGACGGCGTAGCTCTTGGTCGCCACCGAACCCGAGGTCAGGGTCGTCAGATTGGCCAGACCCACGACGGTGTCGAACGCGCCAGAGGCGTTGGCGTCCATATAGTAGACGCCGGCGACGCCGTTCAGACGGCCCGCGCTGACCAGAACCTGGAATTCCTGGCTGAACTGGTCGTCGTCATAGGCGGCGGGGATGTCGAGGATGGGCTGGGGCAGGTTGTCGAAGTCGATATTGCCGCGCGTCAGGCCTTCACGATAGGCGGTGATCGACTTGAAGGTGAACATGTCGCTCATCTCCCACTCGCCGGTCAGCGACACGCCGCGCGTCTGGACGCGGTTCTTGTCGCCGGCGCCGGCGTTGGTGTCATAGACATCGGCGGGCGACGGGGCGAACTCGCGGTGGCCGTGGCGCGCGTTGGAGTCGTCGTTCACCAGATCGCCGGCCAGACGGAAGAACAGGCTGTCGGTCGGGCTCCACTCCGCGCTGGCGCGGAAGGCGGTCACGTCCTTGTTGTAGTGTTCGTTGCCGGTGTTCAGGTTCTTGCCGTAGCCGTCGCGTAGATAGCGGGCCAAGGCGGCCGAGACCTTGAACTCGTCGCTGAAGGGCAGTTGGGCGCTGGCGATCACGTCGCGCTGGTTATAGCTGCCGTAGGAGGCGCGCAGGCGTCCCTCGGGCTCGTCGGCATTGATGCGGCTGGTCACGTATTTGATGGCGCCGCCGATGGTGTTGCGGCCATAAAGCGTGCCTTGCGGTCCGCGCAGCACCTCGACCCGCTCCACGTCGAAGATGTCCAGAACGGCGGCCTGCGGACGGGCCACATAGACGTCGTCGATATACAGGCCGACGCCGGGATCGAAGCCCCACAGCGGATCCTGCTGGCCCACGCCGCGAATGAAGGAGATAAGGGTCGAGTTCGAGCCCCGCGCGGCGTTCAGCGTCAGGCTGGGCGTCGAGCGCGCCAGTTCGGTGATGTCCAGGGCGCCGCGCGCCTCAAGCTGTTCGCCGGTGACGGCGGTCACGGCGACAGGCACATCCTGCAGGCTTTCCGCGCGGCGGCGCGCGGTGACGACGATGTCGTCGACGGTGGCGGCGTCCTGAGCATTCGCGGCCTGAGCGGTCGCCTCCGCGTCCTGGGCGACCGTGGCCCCCGCCAGCACGCCCCACGCCGCGCCGGCCAGCAGCGCGCACTTCACATGACGATTCATGATCCTTAACCCCTTTGTCGTTTCCAGCCTGGTTGACGCTTTTATTCAGCGTTCAATGATTTTCTTGAACCTGACCCGGTTTCGACCGTCTGTCAAACCCCGGGGCTGCCGCAACGTCGTCATCCGCCCACACGGACCGTGCAGCGTGGCGCCGTTGCACCGGCGCCGGCCCTGGCCTAGAGCCTGATCCGTTGAGGAGGAACCGCTTCGCGGTTCCGCTGAAACGGTGAATCAGGCTCCAGATTAAAGCGAGAGCATGATTCACGCTTCTGTCGGAACCGCAAAGCGGTTCCGTCCGAAACGATCATGCTCTAGCGTCGCCGCATGAGCCAGATCCCCGCCGCGCCCCGTCCCGTCGCCGCCGCCCGGCGCAAGACGGCCGCGCCGGATGCGACGCCTGCGCGGCGCGGCCGTCCGCCCAAGGCCCAGGCCAAGGCGGCGGGTGAAACCCGCGACCTGATCTTGGATGCGGCCGAGGATCTGTTTTCCAAACACGGCTTCTACGGCGTCACCATCCGCGAGGTGGCGCGCGAGGCCGGCGTCGACACCGCCCTGGTCCACTATTATTTCGGAGCCAAGCGAGACCTGTTCGACGCGGTCTTTCTGCGTCGCGCCGAGGTCTGGAACAATGAACGGGTCGCCGCCATCAACCGTTACGCCGCCCAGGCTGAGGAGACCGGTCAGCCCATGACGCTGGAGGGGCTGCTGGAAGCCTTTCTGCGACCGCCGTTCGAATGGTCGCTCAAGGGCGGGCCGGGTTGGAAACACTATTCCGCCCTGGTGGCCCAGACCAACGCCAACCCGACCTTCGGCGGCGAAACCATGGCCCGGTATTTCGACCCGGCCATCCGGCGGCTGATCGAACTGATCGCCCAGGTCCTGCCCGAGGCCAGCGAGGTCGATCTCTACTGGGGCTATCACAATCTGTCGGGCGCCCTGACCCTGACCCTGGGCGAGACCGGACGTCTGGACCGACTGTCGGGCGGTCGCGCCCGATCCGGGGATCTTCAGACGGCCGGCGACTATATGGTCCGGTTCGCGGCGGCCGGCTTTCGCGCCGTGGCGGGGCTGTCGCCTTCTAGCTGAAGAAGACCGCCCACATCAGCCGGCCCGGCAGGAAGGTCAGAAGGCCCGCCACGATCAGTCCTCCGACGAACATGGAGGTCATGGCCCGCCGATGGGCCTGCACCCTATGGCGGCGGGCGGCGTAGACCGCCATGGGCAGGCCGACCACCGTCCAACCGCTGAGCAGATGGATCAAGGACAGGCCCGCAGGCCCGCCGGGATTGATGGCGTGAATGAAGAAGGAGCTGATCGCCGTCGTTCCCATGGCCAGCACCCAGGCCCAGCCCAGCGTCCGGTGCAGCCGCGTGCCCTTTATCCCCGCGAGCAGCACGGTCCCGATCCCCAGGGCCGTCAGGGCGGCCGCCACATGGACCTGGATCGCCGTCGGCGCCGCAGCCAAGAGGTCCAGCTTCGGCGCGTGCGGACGGAAGCCCAGCCGTGCGATCTGACCATCGTCTCGTGTCAGATAGAAGAGGATCGGAACGCCGAGCAGGAGAAGACCGGCGGCGGACGGCAGATGACGGGCGAGGCGGGACATGGGACGAAGGCTCCGGGAAAACTCGCCCCCTTCCTGACGGGGCTGCGATCGCCGCGCACCCGCCTCTGCGCGAACGACCACATCGACTTCGCGAACGTCCGCCCCCTTCCGCCCTGAAGGAAATCATGGTTTCAGATCGGCCTTGGAAGACAGAAGGCCCTCATGACGTCACCCGCCGCCGACCGCCGTCGAACCTTTCTGCGCGGGCTTGTCGTGGCTGTCCTGGTCGGCGTCTTCCTGGCCTCGACCGGCGCCTTCGGCAGCGCCGGCGCGCCCTATCTGGAACGTCTGGCCTATTGGGTTCTGGTGATGATCCTGGGCGGCCTTTGGGGCCACCTGTGCAGCGGTTTGGTCACGCGCTTCATCGACGTGGACGACCGGCCGTGGCTGACGGTCGGCCTGATGACGGCAGTCATCACCGGCCCGCTGAGCCTGATCGTCTGGGCCGCGACGGGCCTCTTCTTCGCCCAGCGGCTTTACCCGCTGTCCGCCCTGCCCCAGCTGTTCGGCCCGGTCCTGATCGTCACCCTGGCGGTGACGACGGTCAATGTCTTCCTGGGCCGCGCCCAGCCGGTTCAGACCCACGCCGCGCCCTCCAGCCAGCCGACCCGTCCGGCGCGCTTTCTGGATCGCCTGCCGCCCAGGCTGAAGGGCGCGACCCTCTACGCCGTTCAGGCCGAGGACCACTATCTGCGCCTTCACACCGATCGCGGCTCGGACCTGATCCTGATGCGCCTGTCCGACGCGGTCGAAGAGTTGGAGGGACTGGAAGGCGCCCGCACCCACCGCAGCTGGTGGGTGGCCCGTTCGGCCGTGCGCGGCGTCGAACGCGGCGACGGCCGCGCCACCCTGACCTTGGAGGGCGGGCTGAACGTCCCGGTCAGCCGCCGCTACGCCCGCACCCTGCGCGAAGCCGACTGGTGGTGAGGCGGGCGTCTGGCGCCTATGGCGGAAGCCGGCTTCAGGGGGCCGGCTCCGCCTCCAGAGCCGCCACCGAAGCGGCGCAGCCGGTCAGGGTGTCGTCGCCGATCTCGACCTTGGCCGTCAGCGGATAGGTGCGATCGCTCATGCCGTCCGAACATTCGGTAGCGATCAGGACGACGTTGAGCGCTTCGTTCAGATCGGTCGAGGTGGCGTAGGTGGCGACCGTACCCTGCACCGTGGCGCCCCGGTTCGGCGCATGCTGCGCCGGTTGATCCACACGGGTATAGGTCAGGCCGTCCGGCGTGATTTCGACGCTCCAGAAGGGTTCGGTTCCGAGAGCGCGCACCGGCTTGCCCAGATCGACGCCCGCCAGGACGGGGGCCGGCTCGGGCGGCGGCGCCGCCTCCGGCGTCTGATCCTTGCGGTCATAACAGCCGCCCACCAGGGTCAGGACGGCCGCCGTCAGGGCGGGGGCGATCGGACGCATGCACAGCCTCTTTTTGATTCGCCCCGCAAGTGTGGGCGACATCCTCTTCGGTCAAGGGCGGCGGCTGAGTTATGGTGCGGGAATGTCGATTCGCCTGACCGCATACGAGTTCTTCGCCGGCGGCGGTTTGGCCGGCCTGGGCCTGAACGGGGCCAATCCCGGCGGCGTCTCGGGAATAGAGACCGTCTTCGCCAATGACATGGACCGGGCCAAGGCGGCCGCCTTCACGGCCAATCATCCACGGGTCCCCTTCCATCTCGGCGACGTCTGGGACCTGACGACGGCGGACCTGCCCGGCGCGCCGGACCTGGCCTGGGCTTCGTCCCCCTGCCAGGACGTCAGCCTGGCGGGTGGGCGCGGCGGGCTGACGGCGGGGCGGTCCGGCGCCTTCTGGGGTTTCTGGCGTCTGATCGAGGGCTTGTCGCGCGAGGGACGCGCGCCCGGGATCATCGTTCTGGAGAATGTAATCGGTCTGTTGACCTCGGGCGCAGCGCAGGGCGAGGACTTCGCCGCCGTCTGCACGGCCATGGCGGCCGGCGGCTGGCGGATCGGGGCCTTGGAGATGGACGCCGCCCACTGGCTGCCCCAGTCGCGCCCGCGTCTGTTCGTCGTCGCCATGGCCGAAGAGATTGCTGCGGCGGCGCCGCAGACGCGCGCGCCGAACGGGCCTTTCCACTCGTCCCGGCTGATCGCGGCTGAGGCCCGTCTGCCGCAGGCGGCGCGTGACGCCTGGACCTGGTGGAGCCTGCCGGTCCCCTCGCGCCGCAATCTTGATCTCGACGCCCTGCTCGAACCGGACGAGACCGCCGTCTGGCTCGACGACGGCGAGGCGATCCTGGCCCTGGCCGCTCCGCTGCACCGCGCCCGGCTGGAGGCGGCGATCGCCTCGGGCCGGCGCACGGTCGGCGCGGCCTATCGCCGGGTTCGCCGAGAAAACGGCCGCAAGGTCCAGCGGCTCGAAATCCGGTTCGACGGCCTGGCGGGCTGCCTCAGAACGCCGGCCGGCGGTTCGTCGCGCCAATATGTCGTCGTCTGCGACGGGGGACGCGCCCGGGTGCGGCGGCTGACCGGCCGCGAAGCGGCGCGCCTGATGGGCGTGTCGGACGACTATCTGTTGCCGCCCAGCCAGAGCGCGGCCCTGAAGCTGATGGGCGACGCCGTCGCCGTGCCGGTGGTGCGCGCCCTGGCGGAGGGACTGCTGAAGCCCGCGCTTTCGGCGCGGCGGGCGGCGGCCTGAGGCGTCAGGTCGCCCAAGACCTCAGCGCTGGACCCACTGGCCCTGGGCGTTTCGATACCATTGGCCGGCCGGTATCCGGGGCAGAAGCTGGCTCTGGAACATCCGGGCCCCGGCCACGTCGGGGGTGGCGCCCGCCTCGGCGGCGCTGCGGGCGTAGGCGGCGCGGCGGCCGGCGTTGGTCGCTTCGACGGCCGCGCGCAGATCGGCGTCGGCGCTTGAGGTGCGGAAGCCCAGATAGCCGTCCGCCTGTTCACCCACGACCCCGGCGGCCTTGGCCTGATCGATCATGGCCTTCTGGGCGCTGGTCTGAGCCAGGGCGGCGCCGGCCATGGAGACGGCGGCGGCGACGGCGCCGACGGCGATAAATCTGCGAAAGCTCATGTCAGCCTGTCCTTTCAGGAAAAAGCGAGGCGATCAGAAGAGGTTGGGGTTCTGTTGCAGCAGCTGCTGCAACTCTTGATCCAGCCGGACGCGCACGTCTGCGTCCAATTTGGCGTAGATCTGGATGGGCGCAACCTCCAGACGGACCGTCGGGGCGCAGGCGGCGACGGCGGCGGCGGCGGCTCCGAGGCCCAGTCCGGCCAACTGGCGCTTGGTGATCATGGCTTAGACTCCGGCTCGATCAGGTTTGAAGATGCAATAGCACGGCTGCGCGTGAACGGTCTCTGAATGGCCGGGCTCACGGCGCCGCCTCTTCCTGCTGCCCTTGGCGGGCGCGATTCACCGCCAGCAGATCCGAGAACAGCTGATTGGCGTTCAGGGTCGTATCCAGCGTCAGGTCGATCTGGGTGCCGGACGGCAGGGGCAGTTCCCGCTTGAGGAATTCGCGACTGATCAACTCCGCCAGAGTCAGACGCAGTTCCTGACGCTGGGGCGGCGCGTGCCGGCCGCGAATACGGAACAGGACCGACAGCCGCCCGCCGTCCAGACTGTTCACATCGGCGCTGAGCACGTCGAAGGCCAGGTTCTCCATCGCCTGATAGGCCAGATCCTCGACCATGTTCGGCGGCACCTCCGCTCCGCCTCCGCCGGCGTCCACGTCGGTCAGAACCTCGCGCTTGATCGACAGCCGTCCCGGCTGGACCGCCGCCAGGGTCCCGTTGCGGATCGTCAAGCCGGTCTTGGGATCCATGGTGAAGGGCAGACGGCCCGAGACCACCGCATCCAGCACCACCTTGTCGTCGAAACCGGTGTCGGCCACCACATCGCCCAGTTGGACCCGGTCCAGCACCACCACCCCGTCATAGGGCTGGGCGGCGTCCAGCGGCACGACGAACGGCTCCACCGAGACGACTCCGCCGCCGGCCTGAACCGAGCCTGCGGAGATCTTGATCCCGGCCGCGTCGACGGCGAAGGTCAGGTCCAGATCCGTCGCCTCCGTCCCCACGGCCAGACTGTCGACCGTCAGCTTCTGATCCGGCGCGGTGATCAGCGGCGTCAGGCTGGTGAAGACGATGTCGCCCTTGACGCCCTTGACCGCCCCGGCCGGGCTGACGAAGTCCAGCCCCGGCACGCTCAGACGCCCGCTCGACGTCGGTTCGGCGGTCTTGGTCCAGTCGAACCGGCCCTCGAAGGCGACCGAACCGGTCGCCGGCGACTGCACCAGGTCCGCGACCAGGGGCGTCAGCATGGCCGGTTGCAGGCCGCCCTCGACGAAGGTCACCGGGGGAACCGAAATCTGGAGGCCGCCGGCGCCGCTGCGGCCGTCGTGGATCAAGGTCAACCGCCCCAAGGCGGCCCCTGCCGCCTTGCCGGTCCCTTCCAGGTCGAAACCGCCGCGCCACACCTCCTCGGCCAGCCGCACCTGTCCGACGGCGGCGAGCGGTTCGAACCGCTTCGGGGTCAGGGCGTCCGCCGCCCGCGCCTGGGTCACCGTCGCCGTCAGCCCCACGCCGGAGGATGCGCCGTCCACCGTCACCCGACCGGCGGCCCCTTCGAACCGCATGCCCAGGAAGGGCGCCTGGGCCGAAAGGCGATCAAAGCCGCCGACGACGCGCCAGACCCCCTCCTTGGCGCTGAGCAAGGGCGCGTCCGTGGGACAGAGGGCGCCGGCGACTTCATGGACGTCGTTCTCGTCCAGCTCCAGCCGTTCGACCGTCAGATCCGCACATTCGGGGGTGGTGTAGGTGATCCGTCCGTCCGCAAGGGCCAGAAGCCCCCGCGTCCGGGCGTCGATCCCGCGCGCCACGTCGAAATCCAGTCGCGCACGGCCGTCCATTTGAGCCTCGAAGCCGGCGTCGGTCAGCCGCCACTGCGGCACGTCCACCTCCATTTCCGGCAGTCCCCGTCCCCGCGTCGCCGTCAACCTCAGCGCGCCGCCGCCCAGCCGTCCCGGCTCGGCGGCGTAGGCGGTCTGGCCCGCGGGCTGCGACAGGGTCAACACGCCGCCGTTGGCGGGCTTGGCCGTGACCGGTCGCAGGACGCTGGCCTCCGTCCCGGCCGACCCTGTGACCAGGCGAACCGCCGGGGCGTTCAGGGCGAAACCGCCCAACGCCCGCTTCATCTCGGCCAGTTCGGCGATGTCGTCGGGCCCGACCGGCCCGAACAGGGGCCAGGCGCCGTCCGCCGACCGGATCGCGCCCTGGGCGACGATGCGGACCGCCTCGTCCTTGACGACGTCCAGGCTCAGATCGGCGGTCCCACGCCTTAACGTCAGGTCGCCCCAGCCGATACGGTCGAAACCGGCCTTGACCGGCCCGGTCGCCTCGAAAGCCGCGTCGCGCCCGCCCAACGTCAAGGCTCCGGAACGGATCGAAAGACCGCGCGTCTCGACCCCGCCCGCCGCGCCGGCCTCCGCGGTCAGGACCAGCGGCGTCTCCAGCCCCCAGCCCAGGGCGTCTGCGCGCTTGACCTCAAGGCGTCCGCCTTCGGCTCGGACCCGCGCCTGCGTCGCCTTCAGGCCGGGGCCGTCCACGGCCGCCGCCGTCAAGGCCAGGCCGGTCTCGCCGTCCAGCTGGAAGTCTTCGATCCATCCGGCGGTTCGACCGTCGAACCGGGCCTGGATCTCTGCATCACGCGCCTGGGTCGCCCCCAGGCCGAGAACCTCGCCCGTCAAACGCGCATGGAGGCGCGCGCGGCCATCGCCGCGTCGCGTCTTCAAATCCCGATAGGGCAGGTCCCCGTCCAGGCTCAGCAGGGCGCGACGCCCGCTCAGGCCGGCGCCGACGAAACGCTCGGCCTCACCCCGCAACCTTAATTTCACCCGGTCGCCGGTCGTCGTCAGATCGATCGCAGCGGCGAACCCCTGGGCCTGAACCTCGCCGCTTTGAAGCGCGGTCGCCGGAACCGCCGCCTTCAGCCGCATCAGCTTGCCGTCGTCCACCCGCGCATCGCCCAGAATCCGCACGGCGCCGTAGTCCGTCTCCAACAGCGCCCGGCCGTCTTCGACGATGACCTGGGGCGCGCGCGCATCCGGACGCGGCGGGCCGCCCGTGAAGGATTTGATCACCGGGTCCAGCGATCCGAACGCCAGCTTCCCGTCCTTCCAACTGGCGCGCATCACCGGCCTGACCAGTCGAACGCGGCTGGGCGTCACTCCCAGCCCCGTCTTCGACCAGGGCCAGGCCACGGCGTAGTCCACCTCGACCCGCTCGACCGTCACGTCCGGATTTTTGGGATCGCCGATGCGGATACGCCCGACGAAGCCGTCCAGCTCGATCCGCTCGACCTCGACCTCCGCCTGGACCCCGCGCCGGTCCAGCCAACCCACCAGGACCTCGCGCGCCGCCGCTCGACGATTCAGATAAAGCGCCGCCAGCAGGAGGGCGACGACCAGCACCCCAACGCCGGCGACGCGGCCGAGCCGACGCAGCGGATCGTTCCGCCGGGACGGCGGACGCGACCGGTCGGATGGCGTCGTCGTATCGGTCAAACGTCCAGACCGGAAAGCGAAAGAACCATTTTCCAGACCGCCATCGCTGCCCCCGATGAAGATTTACGCCCCAAGCGTCGCCTTGAAGACGCGCGTCCGCAACGTCCGTTCTCATCTTCCGTTGCAGCCAAGCGGGGCGACAAGAGGGCAACCTATGGAACGGGGGCAGGACGACTACGCACCCTTACGGGCTTGAGCCGTCTCTTAACGCCTTGTAAGCAACCGCCTTCCCAAAGTGGAACAGGCGAGGTATAGGCCTAGCCTTCGCATTTTCAGGAATGCGGCGCAGTTTGGTGACTATGGTTTGACGCCTCTGGCGTTGCAGCACGACGAGACCGATGGCTCAGTTCGACCCTCGCCGACAGCCGATGCGCCTCGCCCCGCACGCTCTGACCGCCGCCGCCGCGGTCTCGGTGGCGCTTCTGGCCGGCAGAGTCTATCAACCCGCCAGGGCTGAAGAAGTTCCCGTCCCCTCCTCGGCCCAGATGGCCGCCATGGAGGTTCAGGCCTTCGCCGCCGCCAATGCTCCGGCCGGCATGACCGCCCCGGAGGCCGTTCCCGTCCAGATCCGTCGCGGCGAAACCTTTGAAGAGGCCGTGCGCCGCACCGGCGTCGCCCCGGAAGAGGCCAGCGCCGTCGCCGCCACCGTCGCCAACGCCTTCGACCTGTCCGACCTGCGCGCCGGCCTTCGTTTCGAGACCGCCATCGCCAAGCCGCGCGACGGCCGAGGCGACGCCCGCCTGATCGGCCTGACCATGCGAACCGGCCCGGCCAGCCAGCTGACGGTGTCGCGCAGCTTCGACGGCGCCCTGCGCCTGCGCTCGCTTGAGGAAAAGGTCACCCACGAGACCGTGGTGCTGAAGGGGGACGTCGAACGCTCCCTGTCCGCCAGCGCCCGCGAACTGGGCGCCACCGCCTCCATCGTCCGCGCCGCCAGCCGACTGTTCGCCACCAAGTTCGACATGCAACGCGACATCCGCGCCTCGGACGAGTTCACCATGGTCTTCGACCGGGACGTGACCGAGGCCGGCCGCACCGTCGCCGTGGGCGATCTGGTCTATGCCGAACTGCGCGGCGTGACCTTCTATCGCTTCAAGCCGGCCGGCGCCAAAGAGGCGCAGTTCTTCGACGCCTCGGGCAAGAACCTGCGCTCGGCCATGATGCGCACCCCGCTGCAGAACTTCCGACGCGTGTCCTCGGGCTTCGGCTTCCGGACCCATCCGATTTCCGGCTATCGCAAGATGCACCAGGGCATCGACTTCGCCGCCGGCACCGGGACGCCGGTCGTCGCCCCCGCCGACGGCGTGGTGGTCGAGGCGCGCCGCTGGGGCGGCTACGGCAACTGGCTGCGCATTCGCCACAACAACGGTCTGGAAAGCGGCTACGGCCACCTGTCCCGCTACGGGGCCGGCATCCGCGCCGGCCAGCGGGTCAGCCAGGGCCAGATCGTCGCCTATGTCGGCTCGACCGGCGCCTCCACCGGTCCGCACCTTCACTACGAAATTTGGCGCAACGGACAACGGATCAATCCGGCCGGCGTCAAAACCCAGGAGGGCACCGAACTGTCCGGCGCCGACCTGGCCGCCTTCCGCGCCGAAAAAGCTCGGATCGACCGCATCATCGCCTCCGGCGGCCAAAAACGCCCCGCCCTCCAGCAAGCCTCCGCCAACGGTCTGCGCGCCGCCCAAGGCTGAGTCTCAGCTGAGATCTAGACGTCGCTGGGCGCTTGGCGCTGCCCCGAGCCTCTCAGAATCCTACTGCATCGCCATGCCGAGGCGGGGCATACGGCCTGCATCGTCTACCACGAGGCTTGGCTGTTAGATGAATTCCGTCTCGACCGTTGCGCGTCTGGCGCCGGCAGGCTCCAAGAGGGCGATCAACCGCAGAGCGCCAAACAAAGGAAAATGGCGCACCCGAAGAGATTCGAACTCCTGACCCCCAGATTCGTAGTCTGGTGCTCTATCCAGCTGAGCTACGGGTGCGTCTGCCTTGCGGCGAGGGCGGGTCTTTAGCCGCTGAACGGGGTGGACGCAAGCGGGGGAATGCAGTTTCTGTAGCGGGGTTGATCGGCGTGGTCCCCTGGCGGGCCTCGTCGCCCGGACCTCTCCCCCTGTCGGACCGCCTGAATGTTGTTTTTGCGTCGTCGTCTCGTGTCCCTGTTGGTCGCGGCGGTTTCCGTCCCGACGCTTCTGGCCGGATGCCAGACCCCGGCCGCGGCGCCTTCGCTGGAGGCGCGGTCGGACCCGGCCGGGGCCCCGTCGATCGCGCGGGGGCCGTTCGTCGCCGCCGCCAATCCCCTGGCGGTCGAGGCCGGGATGAAGGTGCTGCGCCGGGGCGGCTCGGCGGTAGATGCGGCGGTCGCCGTCCAGGCGGTGCTGGGGCTGGTGGAACCCCAATCGTCAGGCCTGGGGGGCGGGGCCTTTCTGATGAGCTATGAGGCCAAGACCGGCCGGATCACCGCCTATGACGGGCGCGAGACGGCCCCCGCCTCGGCCACGCCCGAACTGTTCTATGAGGACGGCGAGCCCCTGCCCTTCATCGACGCCATACTGTCGGGCCGATCGACCGGAGCGCCGGGGGCGGTGGCCATGCTGGCCATGGCCCATCAGGACCAGGGACGGCTGGCCTGGCGCGATCTGTTCGACGACGCCGAACGGCTGGCGCGCGACGGCTTTGTGGTCAGTCCGCGCCTGGCGGGCATGATCAATGGGTCATCGCCCCAGGCCAAGACCCGGTGGGCGACCGCCCTGTTCACCGGCCCAGACGGCCTCCGCTACCGGGCCGGGGATGTGATGCGCAATCCGGCCTACGCCCGAACGGTTCAGACCCTGGCGGCCGAGGGGCCCGGCGTCTTCTACGGGGGACGCATCGGCCGGGAGATCGCCCGCACCGTCGCCGAGGGTCCGCGCCCGGGCGGCCTGACCGAGGCGGACATCGCCGCCTATCGTCCGCTGCGCCGGGACGCCCTGTGCCGGCCCTATCGGATCTATGTGATCTGCGTTCCGCCCCCGCCGTCCAGCGGGGTGGCCCTGTTGCAGTTCCTGGCCATGGCGGAACACACGCCCGACATCCAGAAGGGGGCCGACAGTCCCGAGGCCTGGGTGGCCTTCGGCCGGCTGCAAAGGCTGATGTATGCTGATCGTGACCGCTATGTCGGCGATGCGGATTTCGTGGGCGTGCCGATCGCGGGCCTGCTGGACCCCGCCTATGTGGCCCAGCGCGCGGCCCTGGTCCCGGAGGTCGACGGGCCGGTTCCGGCGGGCGCGCCGCCCGGCTCTGCGCCGCGCAGCGCGGACGCCACGGCCGAGCCGGGCGGAACCTCGCACATGGTCATCGTCGATGCGGACGGGAATGCGGTCAGCATGACCACCACGGTCGAAAGCATCTTCGGCGACGGGCGGGTGGTCGAGGGCTTCTTCCTGAACAATCAGCTGACCGACTTTTCCTTCACCCCGTCCGAAGACGGCCATCCGGCGGCCAACGCCGTAGCGGCGGGCAAGCGGCCGCGCTCGTCCATGACCCCCGTTCTGATCCTGGATCGACAGGGGCGTCTGGTCGGGGCGATCGGGTCGCCCGGCGGGTCCAGCATCCTGGCCTATGTGGCCAAGGCCCTGGTCGGGATGATCGACTGGAACCTGCCGGTCCAGGAGGCGATCGCCCTGCCGAATCTGGTGGTGCGGGGCGGTTCGGTCGGCGCTGATACGGCGCAGATCCCGCCGGACATCGCCCAAGCCCTGGGAGCGGCCGGCATGGGGCTGAGGCCCAACGCCACGGAGACCTCGGGCCTGCATGGCGCGATGTGGCGCGACGGCCGCTGGGACGGCGGGGCCGATCCTCGACGGGAGGGGGTCGCGGTGTCGGAAGCGCCTTGAGGCCCCGATCCGCGATCAGCGGCGAGGCTTGATCGAGAGCTGGAAGGCGATCAGCCCCTCATCCACGTCGGTGTCCAGCCCGTTCATGCCGCGCAGCCCCTTGCCGGCGTCGATTTCGCGATAGACCAGACCGACCGAGGTCTGGACCGCGCCACGGCGATAGGCCACCCCCACGGAGGCGTCGCCCAGGAAGGATCCGCGGTCCTGAGTGTAGCCGGATCGAGCGTAGTCGCCGTCGCGAGTGCGGGCGAAATTATAGCCGACGGCGCGGCCCGAGCCGGCGGCATACAGGTACCAGCGCGGACGCTGGCCGAACCGGGCGTCGCCGTCGGGCGCCAGGCGGTCTAGCCCCTCGCCGATCTTCAAAGTGGCGCCGGCCTCGGCCGATCCGCCCTCGCTGCCCAGGCCGACGCCGGCATGGGGCGTCAGACTGACCTCCAGGCCAGAGGCCGTGCGGCCGACCGCGCTGCGGAAGCCGCGCACATAGCGCAGATCATAGGCTTCGGGCTCCAGAACGGCCCGGTCCTGGAGGGTGACCGGCAGAGGGGAGCCGTCGGCGCGTGTCAGGCGGCCCGCGGTCTCTAGGCTGAGCCGATCGGTGAAGCCTTGGCGGTCGATCCAGATGTCGCGGCGGGTGCTGGCGGCGATCCCTTGAGCCTCACCCGAGATCGCCAGGGGCGTCTTCATCTCGATCTCAGGGCCGAAGGGCGCGTCGGGAGAGACCCGAAAACTCTGCTGTTCGTTCAACCGAGCCGTGACGTTCGATCCGGTTTCGGGTGCGGCGTCAAAGGCGTCGGGGACCCAGGCCTGGGCGCGAGCATCGACCGCGCCGGCGGACGCCAGCACGCTTGCCACTCCAAACAACCAGGCCGCTACACGCATTCGGTCTCCCCACCGTCCGCTGTTCTCCAGCTTGCACCATGCAGGGCGGGAGTCCAACAGACATTTTCACGACATTCTTTGGTCGTTTTTCAACGCCGCGCCTTGTGGCGAGTTCCGAACACGAAAAAAGGGCTCCGTGACCACGGAGCCCTTTCACGCCAGTTGCTGCGGCGCAGGAGGCCTATTGGCAGGCCAGACACTCGTCGTAGTCGGTCTTGGGCATGGAGAAGAGGTCTGGCTGGTTCGGGTCGATCTCGGCCTCGGCCTTGTCCTCGGCGCCGGCGAAGGCGGCGCGCTGAACCGACTTGGATCGCAGATAGTACAGGGACTTCACGCCGCGTTCCCAGGCCGACCAGTGCAGCATGTGCAGGTCCCACTTGTTGACGTCTCCGGGGATGAAGAGGTTCAGCGACTGGGCCTGGCAGATTTCCGGGGCGCGGTCGGCGGCCAGTTCCACCACCCAGCGCTGGTCCAGTTCGAAGGCGGTCTTGAAGATCCCCTTCTCGTCCTCGCTGAGGGCGTCCAGATGCTGGACCGAGCCCTCGTGCTGGAGGATGGAGCTCCAGACCGCCTCGGTGTTGATCCCCTTCTCGTCCAGCAGACGCTCCAGATAGGGGTTCTTGACGGCGAAGGAGCCCGACAGGGTCTTGTGGGTGTAGATATTGGCCGGGATCGGCTCGATGCCGGCCGACGTCCCGCCGCAGATGATCGAGATCGAGGCGGTCGGGGCGATGGCCAGCTTGTGGCTGAACCGCTCCATCACGCCGCGCTCCTCGGCGTCCAGGCAGGGACCCTTCTCCTCGGCCAGAACGCGGCTGGCCTTGTCGGCCTCGCGACGCAGGTGCTTGAACAGGCGCATGTTCCACGACTTGGCCATGGCGCTCTCGAAGGCCACGCCCTGCGACTGCAGGAAGGAGTGGAAGCCCATTAGGCCCAGGCCCACCGAACGCTCGCGCTTGGCCGAATAGACGGCGGCGGCCATGGCCGGCGGGGCGCGGCGGATGAAGTCTTCCAGAACATTGTCCAGGAAGCGCATCAGGTCCTCGACGAAGCGGGGCTCCTCGCGCCATTCCAGGAAGGTCTCGGCGTTGACCGACGACAGGCAGCAGACGGCGGTCCGGTCCACGCCCAGGTGGTCGCGGCCGGTGTGCAGCATGATCTCGGCGCACAGGTTGGACTGTTTGACCTTCAGCCCCAGCTCCCTCTGGTGCGGCGCCATCTGGCGGTTCACCGTGTCGGAGAAGATCATATAGGGCTCGCCGGTCTGCATCCGGATGTCGAGCAGCTTGGTCCACAGCGAGCGGGCGTCGACGGTCTTCAGCACCTCGCCGGTCTTGGGCGAGCGCAGGCCGAAGGTGGAGCCGGTCTTCACCGCCTCCATGAACTCGTCGGTGACGTTGACGCCGTGGTGCAGGTTCAACGAGCGACGGTTGAAGTCGCCTGAGGGTTTGCGGATCTCGAGGAACTCCTCGATCTCCGGGTGGTGGATGTCCAGATAGACGGCGGCCGAGCCGCGACGCAGAGACCCCTGGCTGATCGCCAACGTCAGCGAGTCCATCACGCGGATGAAGGGGATGATGCCCGAGGTCTTGCCCGCGCCCTTGACCTTCTCGCCGATCGAGCGGACGCCGCCCCAGTAGGTGCCGATGCCGCCGCCGTTCGAGGCCAAGGCGACGTTCTCGTTCCAGACGTTCTGGATGCCGTCCAGACTGTCGCCGACCGCGTTCAGGAAGCAGGAGATCGGCAGGCCGCGATCGGCGCCGCCGTTCGACAGGACGGGCGTCGCCGGCATGAACCACAGGCGGCTCATATAGTCGTACAGGCGCTGAGCGTGATCGGCGTCGTCCGAGAAGGCGGTCGAGACGCGGGCGAACATGTCCTGATAGCTCTCGCCCGGCAGCAGGTAGCGGTCCTCCAGCGTCTTCTTGCCGAAATCGGTCAGCAGGGCGTCGCGCGAACGATCCACCTGGACCGATTTCACGACGGTCAGATGCGGTTTCTCAGGCGCCGCGTTCGTCGCAACACCTTGGAATTCCGCTGTCTTCAAAGCCTCGCCGCCAGCCATAGTCATCTGCGTCCTGAACAATAAACTGCCTAGAGCCACCTGCGCCGTAACCACATCATCTAGTGGCTCCAACGCTCCCCGAGCCCACATATAGGGCGCACATGCCTAATAAGCCGTCAACGTCTTGACGCTCGCTTTGTCGGCGAATCGGTCGGACAAGTCGGCCTCGCCTGGGGAAAGTTCAGCGTGCAAGCCAGCAAACCCCTCACGGGCCTCCGCAGCCGCGACATCACGAAGGCGTGATCGGAACTTCGCTCCAGCTTGGCCGTTTCGACGCCCCATGGCCGTTTTCGACCTCCGTCCCTTTTTGATACGCCTGCTGACGGTCGCGCGCGCCGAGACGGCCGCTCTGACGGCCCTGTTCGTCGCCGCCTTGGGCGTGACGGCGTTCGTCGAGATCGCTGACGACATGACCGAGGCCGACGGTCAGAGCTTTGATCGCCAGGTGCTGGGCCTGATGCGGCCCTATGCCGACGATCCCGGCCGCCCCTGGGGGCCGTGGTGGCTGAAGGAGGCGGCGGCGGACCTCACATCGCTGGGCGGCATATCGGTGCTGGGCCTGTTCGCCCTGATCGTCGTCCTCTTTCTGCTGAGCCAGAGGAAATGGCTGTCGTCGCTGCTGCTGGTCCTGGGGCTGACGGGCGGCGTCATGCTGAGCGAGGGGCTGAAGGCGGTGTTCGAACGCGAGCGTCCGCCCCAGGCGCTTCAGGCGGTCGAGACGATCAACGCCAGCTTTCCCTCCGGTCACGCCCTGCTCGCGACGGTCTTCTATCTGAGCGTGGCCGTCATGCTGACCCGCGCCTTTCCTCGCAGGCGGTTCAAGATCTTCGTCCTGGGCGTCGGCATGGTCATGGCCCTGCTGGTCGGCCTGACCCGCATCTATCTGGGCGCCCACTGGGCGACGGACGTCTTCGCCGGCTGGGCCGTGGGCTCGGCCTGGGCCATGCTTCTGTGGCTGGTCGCCTATGGGGTCGCGCGTTGGCAAAAGCGTCGCCGGGCGCCCTTGCAGGACGAACCGTCTCCGACGGCGGACGAGACGCCCGGCGATCCGACCAAAGTCTAGAACCCGCTCAACCGCAGGAGGCCGCATAGTCGGCGCCGACGACGCCTCGTCCGAACAGGGGCGCGCAAACGGGAGAGACGCCATGGATCACGCCGCCTTCTACGCCGAGCGGCTGAAGACGCCGGACCAGGCTGCGGCCCTGATCCGATCCGGCGCCAGGATCGCCATGGGCCTGGGCGTGTCCCAGCCCCCGGCCCTGCTGAAGGCCCTGGCCGAACGGGCAGAGCGCGGCGAGGTCGAGGATGTGAACCTCTATTATCTGCTCTCCACCGCCATCGCCGGCGATACGGTGCTGCGTTACGAACTGATGGACCGCATCCGGCCCTGGAGCCTGTTCCACAGCGCCGTCGAACGCCGGCTGGAGCAGCGCGCCTTTGAGGAGGGGCGGCCCAGCCCGGTCCAGTTCATCCCGACCGGCTTCCAGCAATCGCCCCGCCTGCTGTGCGACGAGGTCGGCGTCGATACCTTAGTCTGCACCGTCTCGCCGATGGACGCCGACGGCTTCTTCTCCTTCGGCACCAATACCGACTACGCCAAGCCGGTGTCGGAGACGGCCCGCACCATCGTGGTCGAGGTCAATCCGCATATGCCGCGCGTGTACGGCGACTGCACCGTCCATGTTTCCCGGGTGTCCGGAATCGTCGAACACGCCGCTCCGCTTCTGGCCGTGCCCAGGGCCGAGCCCCAACCGGCCGACCTGGCCATCGGCCGGATCATCGCCGACCTGGTCGAGGACGGCGCGACATTGCAGATGGGGATCGGCGCCCTGCCCAACGCCGTCTGCGACGCCCTGAAGAACCACCGCGACCTGGGCGTCCACACCGAAATGCTGACACCGGGCCTGGTCGAGCTGATGCAGGTCGGGGTGGCGAACCATACCCGCAAGACCCTGCACCCCGGCGTCGGGGTCTTCGCCTTCTCGATGGGCGACCAGAACACCTATGACTTCCTGCACGAGAACCGGGGGCTGGAGGCCCGGCCTGTCTCCTATGTCAACGATCCGGCCGTCATCGCCCGCAACGCCAGGATGGTCTCGGTCAACGCCACGCTACAGATCGACCTGAGCGGCGCCTGCTGTTCGGAGTATCTGAACGGCCGCCAGTTCACCGCCTCGGGCGGACAGCTGGACTTCGTGCGCGGCGCCTATGGCTCCGACGGCGGCAAGTCGATCATCGCCTGTCATGCGACGGCGGCCAGGGGGAGCTGCTCGCGCATCGTCGCCCGGCTGGACGGCCCGGTCACCACGCCCCGCAACGACGTGCATATCGTCGTCACCGAGCACGGGTGGGCCAACCTGAAGGGCCGATCGACCGGCGAGCGGGCCCGCGCCCTGATCGCCCTCGCCGCGCCCGAGTTCCGCGACGGCCTCACGGCCGAGGCCAGGCGGCAGGGTCTGATCTGAACCCCTTCTTGCGAGTCGTTATCAGCTTTTCATTTCCGGCCTCCTGGCCTAAACCCCGCCCCGTCATCGGGGAGTAGCCGCCCGCAACCATCAGCGGGGCCCGCGTCAACATACTTCCTCTCCCGGAGAGGATGGCGCGGGAACGGTCCAGGGTCTTTCAGATCCGGATCACGGCAAGACCGGCGGCTTTCGCAGGGACGTCCATGCGGGGCTCGGCTGCGAACGCCACAGGTCCGTCCGCCGAGGCTCCCGCGCATATAGGTTCCCGTTGGAAGCCTTCCTCATTTCGACCGGCCTGGTCTCCATCGCGGAGATCGGGGACAAGACCATGTTGCTGTCCATCGTGATGGCGGCGACCTGGCGACGGCCCACGCCCATCATCCTGGGCATTCTGGCGGCCACCCTGCTGAACCACGCCTTCGCCGCCCTGGCCGGCACCGTCCTGGCCCATTTCATCACGGGCGAGTGGATGCGCTGGATCGTCGGCCTCGCCTTTCTGGGTTTCGCGGCCTGGGCCCTGATCCCCGACACCCTGGACGAACAGAAGGGCGAGGTTCAGCGCGGCTTCTGGGCCATCTTCTGGACCACCGCCTCGGCCTTCTTCCTGATCGAGATGGGCGACAAGACCCAGGTGGCCACCGCCATGCTGGCCGCCCGATTCGAGAATCTGCCGGTGGTGGTCGCCGGTTCGACCCTGGGGATGATGCTGGTCAACGGGCCCGCCGTCCTGCTGGGCGAGACGGCGGCGAAGAAGCTGCCGCTGAAGTGGATCCGGCTGGCCGCCGCCGCCGGTTTCGCGGCGACAGGCCTGTGGATTCTGCTGACGCCTTAGAGCCTGATCGGTTGAAGCGGGATCGCTTCGCGATCCCGCTGAAGCCGTTAGGCATGCTTCAGCGGAAGACCGTCAAAGCGAGGTGCTGCAACAGCATGATGGTTTTGGCGTCGCGGATGCGGCCGTCGGCGATCATGGCCAGGGCCTCGTCCACGGTCGGCTCCAGCACCTCGATGTCCTCGCCCTCGTCCGGATGGCCGCCGCCGTCGCCGATCCGCATGGACGCATCATATTCGGCGACGAAGAAGTGCAGGATTTCGGTGACAGAGCCGGGGCTCATGAAGGCCTCGAACACCTTGCGCACCGCGCCGAGGCGATAGCCCAGCTCCTCCTCGACCTCGGCGCGGATCCGCACCTCGGGCTGGGCGTCGTCCAGCAGGCCGGCCGCCGCCTCGATCAGCAGGTCGTCATAGCCGTTCAGATAGGCCGGCAGCCGGAACTGCCGCACCAGCAGCACGGTGCGCGCCGCCGGATTATAGGGCAGAAGCACCGCCCCATTGCCCCGGTCGTAATGCTCCCGCTCCTGGGTCTGCCAGACGCCGTCGCGCCGTTTCCAGTCGAAACGGGTCGTCTTCAGCACATACCAGTTGTCCGAGAGAAGCCGGGTCTGATGGATCCTGATGCGGTCCTTTACGGTCATTCGGCTTCTCCCGCGACGCAGCCTAGCCCTGGCGCGCGCCGCGCTTGGCTAGAACACGCAGGCGGAGCGCATTCAGCTTGATGAAGCCGGCGGCGTCCTTGTGGTCATAGGCCTGGACGCCTTCTTCGAAGGTCACCAGATCCTGGTCGTACAGGCTGTTGGGGCTCTCGCGGCCGATGACCGAGACATTGCCCTTGTAGAGCTTGACCTTGACCGTGCCGGAGACCTTCTCCTGGCTCTTGTCGATGGCGGCCTGCAGCATCTCGCGCTCGGGCGAGAACCAGAAGCCGTTGTAGATCAGCTCGGCGTATTTCGGCATCAGCTGGTCCTTCAGGTGCATGGAGCCGCCGTCCAGGGTGATGCTTTCGATGCCGCGGTGGGCCGCGATCAGGATGGTCCCGCCGGGGGTCTCATAGACGCCGCGCGACTTCATGCCGACGAAACGGTTCTCGACCAGGTCGAGACGGCCGATGCCGTTGTCGTGGCCGTACTGGTTCAGGGCGGTCAGGAGGGTGGCCGGGCTCATGGCCTCGCCGTTGATCGAGACGGCGTCGCCCTTCTCAAAACCGATCTCGATGACGGTCGCCTTGTCCGGCGCGTCCTCGGGCGAAATGGTCCGCTGGTGGACGAACTCGGGGGCCTCGACCGCCGGGTCTTCCAGCACCTTGCCCTCGGAGGACGAGTGCAGAAGGTTGGCGTCGACCGAGAAGGGCGCCTCGCCGCGCTTGTCCTTGGCGATCGGGATCTGGTTCTTCTCGGCGAAGTCCAGCAGGGCCTCGCGGCTGCGGAACGCCCATTCGCGCCAGGGGGCGATCACCCGGATGTCGGGCTCCAGGGCGTAATAGCCCAGTTCGAAGCGGACCTGGTCGTTGCCCTTGCCGGTGGCGCCGTGACAGACGGCGTCGGCGCCGACCTGACGGGCGATCTCGATCTGGCGCTTGGAGATCAGCGGGCGAGCGATGGAGGTGCCCAGCAGATAGTCGCCCTCGTATTGCGCATTGGCGCGGAACATCGGAAAGACGAAGTCGCGCACGAATTCCTCGCGCAGGTCGTCGATGAAGATGTTCTCGGGCTTGATGCCCAGCTTCAGCGCCTTTTCGCGCGCCGGGCCAAGCTCCTCGCCCTGACCCAGGTCGGCGGTGAAGGTCACGACCTCGGCGTTATATTCGGTCTGCAGCCATTTCAGGATGATCGAGGTGTCCAGCCCGCCCGAATAGGCGAGGACGACTTTCTTCACGGGCTTGTCGGCGGGGGCGGACATGGCGGCTCTTTCGGTAAATTCGACGGCGCGATGGGGAGAATTGACGCGCGCATAAGACCGGGGGTCCGGCGATGCAACCTTTTCCGGGGCGGCCCCACGGAAAGATGAAGCTTTGTTCATGTTCACTTGGTCGCGTTGCCAGTGGATCGACCGTCGTTATGGTCGTCGTTCATCTGTCACCAAGGATGTCGAACCCATGCGTCGCGCCTCTTCCCTCGTCGCCGCCGCCGCCCTTCTGGCGGTCTCTACCCCGGTCTGGGCCTCAAACGCCGCCGTGTCGGCCCCCGCAGCCTCGGCCCAGGCCGCCGCGCCCGCCCTGCGGGCCGCACCGGTGTCCGAACTGGTCGCCGAGGTGGACATTCCCTACACCCGCTTCACCCTGGACAACGGCCTGACCGTTCTGGTGCATGAAGACCACAAGGCCCCGGTCGTGGCCGTATCGGTCTGGTACAACGTCGGCTCCAAGGACGAGCCTGAGGGCAAGACGGGCTTCGCCCACCTGTTCGAACACCTGATGTTCGGCGGCTCGGAGAATGCGCCGGGCAGCTATTTCACCCCGATGCGCAACATGGGCGCGACGGACATGAACGGGACCACCTGGTTCGACCGCACCAACTATTTCGAGACGGTTCCGACCCCGGCGCTGGAACAGGCCCTGTTCATGGAAAGCGACCGCATGGGTTATATGCTGGGCGCCATCAGCCAGGAGACGCTCGATCTGCAGCGCGGCGTGGTCCAGAACGAGAAGCGCCAGGGCGACAACCAGCCCTACGGCCTGAACGAATACAAGCAGCTTGAGGCCCTGTTCCCGGAGGGCCACCCTTATCGCCACTCGACCATCGGCTCGATGGCCGACCTGGACGCGGCCTCGATGGAGACGGTGCGGGACTGGTTCCGCTCCAACTATGGTCCGAACAACGCCGTCCTGGTCCTGGCCGGCGACATCACCCCGGCCAAGGCGCGGGAGCTGACCGAGAAGTATTTCGGCCCGATTCCGCGCGGCCCGGTCAACACCCCGGCCCAGGCCTCCGTACCGACCCTGCCGGCGCCGGTCAGCGACACCACCCACGACCGCGTCTCCAACGCCCGAATTCAGATCAGCTGGGCCGTGCCCGGCCTGTTGGACGCGGACACCGTGCCGCTCAGCATCGGCGCCTCGGTCCTGGGCGGCCTGGCCAGCTCGCGGCTGGACAATGAACTGGTGCGCGGGGAGCAGACCGCCGTCTCGGTCAGCGCGAACAACGGCGCCTTCCACCGCGTCGGCATGTTCGAAATCACCGTCGACGTGAAGCCGGGCCAGGACCCGGCGGCCGTCGAGGCCCGCGCCCGCCAGATCCTGAACGATCTGATCGCCAACGGCCCGACGGCGGCCGAGGTGGAACGGGTCAAGACCCAGTACGTCTCGCGCACGGTTCAAGGTCTGGAACAGGTCGGCGGCTTCGGCGGCAAGGCCGTGGCCCTGGCTGAGGGCCAGCTCTACGCCGGCGATCCGGAGCACTACAAGAAGGAGCTCCAGGCCTATGCGGCGGCCACCCCCGCCCAGGTCCAGGCGGCCATGCAGAAGTGGCTGACCCGTCCGGCCTATACACTGACCACCCTGCCGGGCGAGCGTGAGGCTTATCAGGAGGCGGCGGAGGCTCCCTCGGGCGCCAACCGCACCCCGGCGCCCCCGATCAAGCGCGTGGCCCGCATGCCCAAGCCCGAGATCGCCGCCGTCGCCAACGTCGACTTCCCCACTGTGGAGCGCACGCGCCTGTCGAACGGGGTCGAGGTGGTCTACGCCCAGCGCGACGCCGTGCCTGCGACCAAGATCGCCATCGAGTTCGACGCGGGCATCGCCGCCGACGAGGCGTCCAAGCTGGGGCTGCAGACCCTGATGCTGGACCTGATGGACGAGGGCACCCGCAGCATGAACGCCACCCAGCTGGCCGAGGCGCAAGAAACCCTCGGCGCCGCCATCTCGACCGGCGCCTCGATGGACCGATCGGTGGTCCAGTTGTCGGCCGTGACCCCAAACCTGGAGCCCTCGGTCGCCCTGCTGGCCGAGGTGGTCAAGACCCCCGCCTTCGCCGCATCCGAGCTGGAGCGGCTGCGCGCCACCCGTTTGGCGCGGATCGCGGCGGAACGGACCCAGCCGGCCGCCCTGGCCAATCGCGCCCTGCCGGAACTGATCTACGGCTCGGCCAGCCCCTATGGCCGCCCGTTCAGCGGCAACGGCGACGAGGCCAGCGTCAAGGCCATCACCGAGGCCGACATCCGCGCCGACTACGCCGAGTGGATCCGGCCCGACAACGCCAAGATCTTCGTGGTCTCGGACAAGCCTCTGGCGGAGATCAAGCCTCTGCTTGACGCCCAGTTCGGCCATTGGGTCCCCTCGGCCACCCCCAAGGGCGTGAAGGATTATTCCGCGCCGATCCCCGCGACCCCGTCGAAGATCGTGCTGATCGACCGGCCGCAGTCGCCTCAGTCCTACATCATGGGCGGGACGGTCTTGTCGGCCAAGGGCTCGGACGACCTGCTGGTCTTCAACGCCGCCAACAATGTGCTGGGCAACGACTTCCTGTCGCGCATCAACTCGGACCTGCGCGAGACCAAGGGGTGGTCTTACGGCGTCAACGCCTCGACCGCCGGCTTCGTCGGCCGCGTGCCCTATCTGATCACCGCCCCGGTCCAGGCCGACCAGACCGGGCCGGCCATCACCGCCCTGAACGCCCAGTTCAACGACTTCCTGAAGGGCGGCAAGGGCGTGACGCCGGCTGAGCTGGAGCGGACCGTCAACGGCAATACCCGCCGTCTGGCCGGCAGCTATGAAACCTCCTTGGCGGTTCTGAACGCCATGCGGATCAACGACATGCTGGGCCGTCCGGACGACTATCCGGAAACGGTGGCCGCTCGCACCAACGCCCTGACGACGGCCGAACTGGACGCCGCGGCCCAGGCCGCGCTCGACCCGTCCCGCTTCGTCTGGGTGGTCGTCGGCGACGCCTCGGTGGTCAAGCCCCAGCTCGACGCCCTGGGCCTGCCGGTCGAGGTTCGCTCGGCGAGCGGCGCTGACGTGACCCCCGTTTCTCATCCAGCCATAACGAGAGTCCTAGGTTGATCTGAGCTGTGATCGGCTGGGTTGGCAAGAGGCCGGTCTGCGCAGCCATCAACCAGCGCAGCAGGCCGGCCGATGTGTCCGGTGAGCGCTTCTGCATAAGCCTGCGGCGTCAGCCACCCGAGCTTCGAGTGCGGACGCTGCTCGTTGTAATCGCGTCGCCACGCCTCCAGCACGGCGCGAGCGTGCGGCAGCGAGCGGAACAGCGTCTCGTTCAGCAGCTCGTCACGCAGCCGCCCGTTGAAGCTTTCGTTGAAGCCGTTCTGCTGGGGCTTGCCCGGCGCGATGTAGTGCCAGCCGACGCCGGTGTCGTCGGCCCAGGCCAGGACCGCGTTCGAGGTGTACTCCGTGCCGTTGTCGCTGACGATGGTGTCGGGCCGCCCTCGCTGCCGGATGACGGCGTCCAACTCCCGCACGACCCGCGCGCCCGACAGCGAGGTGTCGGCCACCAGCGCCAGGCACTCGCGCGTACAGTTATCGATCACCGTCAGGATGCGGAAGCGCCGCCCGTCCGTCAGCTGGTCTGCGACGAAGTCCAGCGACCAGCGCTGGTTGGGCGCCAGCGGCAGGTCCAGCGGTCGCCGCGTGCCCATCGCTCGCTTCCGGCCGCCGCGCCGGCGCACCGTCAGTTGCTCGTCGCGATAGATCCGCTGGACCCGTTTCCTGTTGACCGCATGGCCCTCGCGCCGCAGCAGCACGTGCAGGCGACGATAGCCGAACCGTCGACGTTCCTGGGCCAGGGCCTTCAGCCGGTCGCGCAGAGCGCCGTCGTCCGGGCGCGTCGCCTGATAGCGCACGCTCGTCCGATCGACGCCCAGAACACGGCACGCCCGCCTTTCGCTCATCTCGTAGGCGGCCTGCAGATGGCCAGCCGCCTCGCGATAGCCGGCGGGCGTCACCACTTTTTTCCCAGCAGGTCCTTCAGGGCCACGTTGTCCAGCATCGCGTCCGCCAGCATCCGCTTCAGCCGGGCGTTCTCATCCTCGAGCGCCTTGAGCCGCCGAGCCTCCGACACGTCGAGCCCGCCAAACTTGGCCTTCCATTTGTAAAAGGTCGCCGAGCTGACCCCGTGGCGTCGGCACACCTCCGCCGTCGCTACACCGGCCTCCTGCTCCCGCAGGATCCCGATGATCTGCTCTTCCGTGAACCTCGATCGCTTCATTCTGTCCGTCCTTCGTTGGGCGGACTCTAGCTATTCCTGGAGGAGTTTCAGGGGGTCACGTCAGCGCCGCCCAGTAAGAGCCTCGTCAGTCGCAAACGACAAAGGCCCGGAGCATTTGCTCCGGGCCTTCTTTTTCGTCCTTACCGCGCCGAAAGGCTCAGATCAGGGCGCCGTGGCAGTGTTTGAACTTGCGGCCCGAGCCGCAGGGGCAGGGCGCATTGCGGCCGGTCATCTCCCAGCCCGGCGGAAGCGCCTCGACCGGCAGTTTCGACCGGTCGTCGCCGATCAGCTGGCCTTCGGGGTTCTGAGCGGCCGGATCGGCCATCTCATTTTCGCCGGTGCCGGGGTTCAGGTGGATTTCCTGGAACTCAGGCAGTTCAGGCGGCGCCTGGAAGCGGAACTCCACCGTCATCAGCCAGCGGGTGACGTTGTGGCGCAGGTCGTAGAGCAGACCTTCGAACAGGTTGAAGGCCTCGGTCTTATACTCCTGCAACGGGTCGCGCTGGCCGTAGCCGCGCAGGCCGATCACGCCGCGCAGATGGTCCAGATGGACCAGGTGTTCGCGCCACTGCATGTCGATCATCTGCAGCATGAATTGCTTTTCCAGGCCGCGCGTCTGTTCGGCGCCGATCAGCTCCAGACGTTCGGCCGCGCGGGTGTCGGCGGCGGCGAGCAGCCGCTCCTCGATCTCCTCGTTGGAGACGCCTTCCTCGGCTGCCCAGTCGTGGAGCGGCAGCTCCAGCCCCAGGGTCGAGCGGACCTTTTCATCCAGGCCGTCGATGTCCCACTGTTCGGCATAGGCCTTGGGCGGCATGTAGCGTTCGACCAGGTCGGACACCACGTCGCGGCGGAAGTCGCCGACCAGTTCCGACAGATCCTCGGAATCCATGAACTCCTGGCGCTGTTCGAACACGGCCTTGCGCTGGTCGTTCACGACGTCGTCGTACTTCAGCAGGTTCTTGCGGATGTCATAGTTGCGGGTCTCGACCCGCTTCTGGGCGGTCTCGATGGCGCGGTTCAGCCAGGGGTGGGTGATGGCCTCGCCTTCCGCGACCCCGAAGGTCTTCATGATCGAGTCCAGACGATCGCCGGCGAAGATGCGCAGCAGGTCGTCCTCGCAGGACAGATAGAATTTCGACACGCCGGGGTCGCCCTGGCGGCCGGTGCGGCCGCGCAGCTGGTTGTCGATCCGGCGGCTCTCATGGCGTTCGGTGCCCAGGACGAACAGACCGCCGGCGGCCAGGGCCTTCTCGCGGTTGACGGCGATCTCGGCCTTGAACTCGGCCTCCTTGGCCGCGTGCATCTCGGGCGTGACCTCGACGGCCATGTTCCGCTGTTCCAGCAGCCATTTCTGCATCTTCATCTCGAGGTTGCCCCCGAGCTGGATGTCGGTGCCGCGGCCGGCCATGTTGGTGGCGATGGTCACCGCGCCCGGCAGACCGGCGTCGGCGACGATATAGGCCTCCTGCTCATGCTGGCGCGCGTTCAGGACCGAGTGCGGAATGCCGCGCAGCTTGGTCTCATAGGTGATGTCATAGGCGGCGTCGCCGATCTTCTCGGCCTCCTTGGCCTTGCCCTCGTACTGGGACTTCAGCTTGCGCGAGACCTCGACCTTGTACTCATAGGTGCGCAGCAGCTCGGACAGCTGTTCGGAGCGCTCGATCGAGACCGTGCCGACCAGGATGGGCTGGCCGGCCAGGTGGCATTCGGCGATCTGCCGGGCGATGGCCTGGCTCTTTTCCGCATGGGTCCGATAGACTTCGTCGTCATAGTCCTTGCGCTGGATCGGCCGGTTGGTCGGCACCTCCAGCACCTCCATCTTGTAGATGTCGCCGAACTCCTGGGCCTCGGTCGCGGCCGTGCCGGTCATGCCGGACAGCTTCTGATACAGGCGGAAGTAGTTCTGGATCGTGACTGAGGCCAGGGTCTGGTTCTCGGGCTGGATCTTGACGTCTTCCTTGGCCTCGATGGCCTGGTGCAGGCCTTCGGACAGGCGCCGGCCGGTCATCATCCGACCGGTGAACTCGTCGATCAGAATGATCTCGCCGCCCTTGATGATATAGTCCTTGTCGCGCTGATACAGGGTGTTGGCGCGCAGGGCCTGGTTGGAGTGGTGGACCAGGCTGATGTTGGCGGCGTCATAAAGACCGGTGGTGTCGGGGGCGAAGTGGCCGCCCTTCTCCAGGGCCTCTTCCAGACGCTCGGAGCCCAGCTCGGTCAGCAGAACCTGTTTCTGCTTCTCGTCCAGTTCATAGGTGTCCTTGTCCTTGATCAGATCTTTGATCAGGGCGTCCAGCACCTTGTACAGGTCCGACCGATCCTCGGTGGGGCCCGAGATGATCAGGGGCGTGCGCGCCTCGTCGATCAGGATGGAGTCGACCTCGTCGACGATGGCGAAGTTGTGGGGGCGCTGCACCATCTCGCGCCGGTCATAGACCAGGTTGTCGCGCAGATAGTCGAAGCCGAACTCGTTGTTGGTGCCGTAGGTCACGTCGGCCGCGTAGGCGGCCTGGCGCTGGCCCTGGGACAGGCCGTTGACGATGACCCCGACCTCAAGACCCAGGAAGCGATAGACCCGGCCCATGGTCTCGGCGTCGCGGCGGGCCAGATAGTCGTTGACGGTGATGACGTGGACGCCCTTGCCTTCCAGGGCGTTCAGATAGACCGGCGCCACGGCGACCAGGGTCTTGCCTTCGCCGGTCCGCATTTCGGCGATGCCGCCCTCATGCAGGATCATGCCGCCCGCCAGCTGGACGTCATATTGACGCTGGCCCAGCACCCGCTTGGACGCCTCGCGCACGACGGCGAAGGCTTCCGGCAGGATCTTGTCCAGGCTTTCGCCATTGCTCAGACGGTCGCGGAAAGCGTCAGTCATCATCCGCAGCTCGTCGTCCGACAGGGCGGCGAACTTGGGCTCTAGCGCATTGATGCGCTGGGCGTGGTCCTGGAAAGCCTTGATCTTGCGGTCGTTGGAAGAGCCGAAGAGTTTCTTGGCGAAGCCGAGCATGTCAGATCCGGTAAAGGTCGAGCGTCATTAAGGAGCGGCTCTGAAATCCCGTGAGGGGCGGCGAGGATCGCGCCCCAAGCGGCGTTCGGACCGATGACGACCCCGCCGCGCCGACACAGGCGCGCGCGAAGGGCCGCGCAGACGATCAAAACCCCTCGACTTGGGCGCAGGCGGGACTTAAGCACCGCCCTAACCCCTGTCAACGCGGGGGCTTTCGGCCGCCTTCGACGGAGCGTCCCCTTGATCCCATTCCGGCGCCTCCATTTCCGACACGCCCCTTCCCGAGGGGGCCTTGGATCGGTCGGCGGCATCGCCTTGGTCGCCGCGACGGCCTTGGCGATGACGCTGGCCGCCTGTTCGCGCGGCGGCGACGACGATCGGGCGCCGCTGCCGGGCGACCAGCAGGTGGCCAAGGTTCAGGACCAGATCATCTGGGCCTCGGACGTCAAGCGCGAGGCGGTGGCGCAGGGTCTGGTCGGGGAAGGCGAGCCCCTGGATGTGACCTCCGAGCTTTTCCGCCGGGTTCTGGACGAGGTGGTCGATCAGAAGCTGCTGGCGCGCGAAGCGGAGCGCCGTCGCCTGGACGCCTCGCCTCTGGCGCAGCGTCGGCTGGAGGCGACCCGGGAGCGGATTCTAGGCGACATGCTGGTCGAGAGCGTCGTCAACGGCGCCATCTCCGATCAGGCGATCCAGACGCTTTACAATGAGCAGCTGCGCCTGGCGAAGACGTCCGAGGAGATTCGGGTCCGCCTGATCCTGTCGCGCACCAAGCCCGAGGCGGACGCCGTCATCGGCATTCTGGGCCAGGGCGCCAGCTTCGAAGCCGTGGCTATGGAGCGGTCGATCGACGAGGCCACCCGCTTCTCGGGCGGCGACCTGGGCTATTCGACCCTGGACGTCATGCCCCAAGCCTATGCCGGCGCCCTGCGCGACAAGCCGGCGGGTTCGACCGTCGGCCCCTTCCAGACCGAGGGCGGTTGGGCCGTGCTGCGGGTCGAGGACCGACGCAAGGAAAACCCGCCGACCCTGGAACAGGCCCGGCCGCAAATCGTCCGCTACCTGACCTATGAAGGGGTGAGACGTCTGTTGGAACAGCTGCGCGGCAAGGCCAAGGTCGATATTCTGCTGCCCGGCGATCCCGGCGCCGGTGACGAGGAGCCGGCGTCGGCGCCGTCGGCGGGCCTGCCCCGCCCCGCTCCCGCCCCCGCTTCCGCCCCGCCTTCCGCCCCGCCTTCCGCGTCTGACACTCCCCTCTCACCGGCCGCCTGACATGACCAAGACCCCCACGACCGGCCAAAAGATCGAACAGGCGTTCGAAAAGGCGCTGGACCCCTTTGCTGCAGCCCTGAAGCGCGCCACCCGTCCGGCCGAGGCCGCCGCCGCGCCCGTCGCCCCAGCCGCCGGAAAGCCCGGCCTGGCCGTCTCGCCCCTGGCTGTGCCCTTCCCGACCATTCCCCCCATCGGCGGGGTCGAGATCGCCACGGCCCGCGCCGGCTTCTACAAGCATGAGCGCGACGACCTGGTCGTTTTCCGCTTCGCGCGCGGCACCAGCTGCGCCGGGGTCTTCACCCGCCACAAGATCGGCTCGGCGCCGGTCGACTGGTGCAAGAAGCATCTGGGCGGGGCCGAGGGCGGCAAGGACGTGCGCGCCCTGGTGGTCAACGCCGGCTGCGCCAACGCCTTCACCGGCAAGCCCGGCGCCGACGCCGCGCGGCGGGCGGCCTCTGAGGTGGCCAAACGGTTCGGATGCCGCCAGCGGGACGTCATGATGGCCTCGACGGGCGTGATCGGCGTGGTGCTGGACGAAAAGAAGATCATCGCCAAACTGCCGGACATCGAGGCCGGTCTGGACGCCGACCTCCATCCGTCCGAACAGTGGGCCCGCGCCGGGCGCGGCATCATGACCACCGACACCTTCCCCAAGGGCTCCTACGCCGAGGCCGAGATCGAGGGGTATAAGGTCCGGATCGCCGGGATCGCCAAGGGGTCGGGCATGATCGCGCCGGACATGGCGACCATGCTGGCCTTCATCGTCACCGACGCCGACATCCATCCGAACGTGCTGAAGGCCCTGCTGGGCCTGCACGTCCGCACCACCTTCAACTCGGTGACGGTGGACGGCGACACCTCGACCAACGACACGGCCCTGCTGTTCGCCACCGGAACCTCGGGCGCGCCGCGGATCGGCCGGGTCGGCGACCGGCGGCTGAAGAGCTTCTCGGCCGCCCTGGACAAGGTCATGCTGGATCTGGCGCACCAGCTGGTGCGCGACGGCGAGGGGGCGACCAAGTTCGTCAAGGTGACGGTGGACGGCGCCGCCAGCCCCGCCTCGGCCCGCAAGCTGGCCAAGTCGATCGCCGACAGCCCCCTGGTCAAGACCGCCATCGCCGGCCAGGACGCCAACTGGGGCCGGGTGGTCATGGCCGTGGGCAAGACCGAGGAGCCGGTGGACCGCGACCGTCTGGCGATCAGGTTCGGCCCGCACCAGGCCGCCGTCGATGGCGCCCCGTCCCCAACCTACGACGAGGCCAAGATGACCGCCTATATGAAGAATCCCGAAATCGACATCACCGTCGACGTCGGCGCCGGCCGGGCCTCGGCCACGGTTTGGACTTGCGACCTGACCAAGGGCTATATCGAGATCAACGGCGACTATCGGTCGTGACCGAGACGCCGCTCCCCATCGTCCTCGTCGTCGCCGTCGCCCTGATCGACGTCGATGGGCGCGTGCTGATCGCCAAACGACCCGAAGGCAAGAAGCTGGCCGGCCTGTGGGAGTTTCCCGGAGGCAAGGTCGAGCCCGGCGAGCGGCCCGAGGCGGCCCTGATCCGCGAACTGCGCGAGGAACTGGGCATAGAGGTCAGCGAGAGTTGCCTGGCGCCCTTCGTCTTCGCCAGCCACGCTTACGATTCCTTTCACCTGTTGATGCCACTGTATCTGTGCCGACGGTGGGACGGCGTGGTCACGGCGCGTGAGCACGCCGGCCTGGCCTGGGTCAGACCGGAGAAGCTTTCGGACTATCCCATGCCTCCGGCGGACGAACCCCTGGTCGCCTGGCTGCGCGACCTGTTGTGACCACCGCCGTCCATGGAGCGGGACATGAACGGATTCATCGCCCGGTTCCTGAGCGACGAGCGCGGCGCGACCGCCATTGAATACGGTCTGATCTGCGGCTTGATCTTCGTCGCCATCCTGGGCGGTTTGAACGCCCTGGGGGGGGCCAACGGCGCCCTCTACAAAGACGTCATGCAGAAGATCGCGGACGCCCTGGGACGCTGACGCGTTCCCGCAGCGCGATCAAGCCGGATCGCCCTCCTCCCCCGTCAACTCCTTGACCCCCAAGGCGTCGGCCAGCCGGACCTTGGCCGAGCCGCGCGGCAGCGGCTTCTGCTGGCTCTCGTGCGGCTTCCAACCGGCCAGGTGAATGATTTCGAAGGTGGCGGAGATCCGCCCGTCCGCGTCGCCGTAGCGTTCGGCGTAAAGATGCGCCGCACGGCTGATGATTGCGCGATTCAGGGGGCGGATCGGCCCGTGCAGCACATTGGTCTCGCCCATGGCGCGGAGATCGCGGACCAGGGCGAACATGTCCGGATAGCGCACCACGAAACGGTCCACGTCCGAGACCGGCAGGGCGAAGCCGGCGCGTTGGAGAAGGGCGGCCCCGTCATAACCGTCGGCGAAGGGCGAAACACGCGCCTGGGCCCCGCCGCGTTCGGCCAGCTCGGCCTCGGTCAGGACGGCCCGAAGCTCCTTCAGGGCGCCCGCCCCGAACAAGGCGCCCAGAAACAGCCCGTCCGGTTTCAAGGCGCGCCGGATCTGGGCCAATGCGCCGGGCAGGTCGTTGGCCCAGTGGAGATTGAGCAGGGAGACGATCAGATCCGTCGTCCCGTCTTCCAGCGGCAGGGCGTCGCGACCGGGCGCGGCCCGCTCGGCCCGCGAGGTCGGAGCGACGATCCGCCCCACCCGATCCGCCGCTTCGCTGGACGCGAGGGCTCGGGCGAAGGGGCCCGGATGGGCGGACAGATCGACCGCGACGGGAAAGTCGCGCAATATGGCCTCGAGACTGCCGACCGCGTTTTCGGCCGCGCGGACGTGAAGAAAATCGGCCTGCGTCAGCCGCCTTTCGGACCGCGCCAGTCGCGCCTCTCGACGCCCGGCGTCAAAGATGCGCGGGGGGGCGGTCGTCGGCGGCACGGCGTCGGGGCCGGAGGAGGGGGAAAGGCTCATGGACCTTCAGGATGGGGGTTTGGGGCGCGCCTGGGAAGGGGCGGCGCGTCATTTGCGGCGGGCCGGCCTGGACTTCGCGCGGGGACTGGCCGATCTGGTCCTGCCGCCCCTGGCGCATGACAGCCCCGAGGCCACGGCCGCTGCCGGCCTGACGCCCGACGCCTGGAGCCGCATACGGTTCTTGGAGGCGCCGGTGTGCGACGGCTGCGGCGCGGCCTTCGAATTCGACGGCGGCCCTTTCGCCGAAACCCGCTGCGCAGCCTGCATCGCCCAACCCTATGTCTTCGCCCGCGCCCGCGCCGCCTGCGTCTATGACGAGGCGTCCCGAAGCCTGATCCTGCGCTTCAAACACGGGGACCAGCAGCAGTTCGCCGCCCTGTTCGCGCGCTGGATCAGCCGAGCGGGCGCTGAACTGGTCGCTGAGGCCGACGCCGTGGTCCCCGTGCCCCTGCACCCGTTGCGACTGCTGTCGCGCCGGTTCAACCAGGCCGCCGAGATCGCCCGCCCCCTGGCCCGAAGGGCGGGGCTGGACTATCTGCCCGACGCCCTGATCCGGGCCAGCCATACGGCGAGCCAGGGCGGCAAGAGCCGCCGCGGCCGACGGCTGAATGTGAAAAAGGCCTTCGCCGTGACCGAGGCCGGGCGACGCCGCCTGAAGGGGCGCCGCATCCTTCTGATCGACGATGTGTTGACCACGGGCGCGACCGGCGAGGCCTGCACGCGCGCCCTGCTCGACGCCGGGGCGCGGGCCGTGGATCTGGCCGTGATCGCGCGGGTGCGAAACGCCCGTGAACTGACTATGTAGTCCCTATCGCTCCCCGCGCGGCTCGCTGCTTGAGGGACATGCTTAATCTGGAGTTCTGATTTGGCCGACGTCGTCATCTACACCAAGCCCGGCTGCCCCTATTGCTACAGCGCCATGGCGCTTCTGAAGAAGAAGGGAGTCGATTATCATGAGATCGTCGCCTCCAACGACCCCGACAAGAAGGCCGAGATGGTCGAGAAGTCGGGCGGGCGCATGACCTTCCCCCAGATCTTCATCGACGGTCAGCACGTCGGCGGCTCGGACGACATCCACGCCCTGGACCGCGACGGCAAGCTCGACCCGCTTCTGACGGCCTGATGCGATGAGCGGCGGGCTCGACATCGCCCTGATCCAGACCCGCACGCCGGCGACGGCCGAGGCGGCCCTGGCTCATGTCGAGCCCCTGATCCGCGAGGCGGCGGCGGGCGGGGCGAAATTCGTCCTGACGCCGGAAGGGACCAATGTCCTGGAACAGCGCCGCGACCGACGCGACGCCGCGATCAAGGATGAAGAGGCCGACGTCGCCGTCCTGGGTCTGCGCCGTCTGGCGGCGGAACTGGGGATCTGGCTTCTGATCGGCTCGGCCCTCGTTCGGTCCGGCCAAACGGGCGATGGGCGAGCGGCCAACCGGTCGCTGCTGGTCGATCCGGCGGGCGCGATCACGGCCCGGTACGACAAGCTGCACGTCTTCGACGTCGAACTGCCCAATGGCGAAAAATATCGCGAAAGCGCCACGGTGCGCCCCGGCGACGGGGCGGCCGTCGCCGACACGCCCTGGGGCCGGCTGGGCCTGACCATCTGCTACGACATCCGCTTTCCCCACCTGCACCGCCAGCTGGCCAAGGCCGGGGCCTTGATGATCGCCGTGCCCGCCGCCTTTACGGTTCCGACCGGAGAAGCCCATTGGGAGGTGCTGCTGCGGGCCCGGGCCATCGAAACCGGCGCCTTCGTCCTGGCCCCGGCCCAGGGCGGGCTTCATGAGGACGGGCGCCGCACCTGGGGCCGTTCGACCGTGATCGGCCCCTGGGGCGAGATTCTGGCCAAGGCGGATCACGACGAGCCTTGCATTCTTACGGCCAGGCTGGACATGGAGGCGACGGCCAAGGCCCGGACCGCCGTGCCGGCCCTGACCCACGACCGCGACTTTCTGCCCGCCCGCTGATTCAGCCCCAACCCTCATGATCCGATACGCCCTCAATTGCGACCAGGCCCACGGTTTTGAAGCCTGGTTCGGCTCGTCCGCCGACTATGACGACCAGGCCGCGCGCGGCCTGGTGGAATGCCCGTTCTGCGGTTCGCGCGCGGTGCGGAAGGCGATCATGGCCCCGGCGGTCAGCGGGACGCGCAAGTCGGACGCGGCCCCCGAGATCGCCGCCCGGATGCAGACCATGATGATGGAGGCCGCGCGCGAGGTGCGCGCCCATGTCGAGGCGAACTTCGACTATGTCGGCGACGCCTTCGCCCGCGAGGCCCGCGACATCCATGAAGGCCGGTCCGAAAAGCGAGAGATCTACGGCGAGGCCACGCCCGCCGAGGTGAAGAAGCTGAAGGAGGACGGCGTGCCGGTCGCCCCCCTGCCCGCCCCGCCGCCGGACCCCTCCAAGGTCAACTGAAGTGGCCTCGGGGGAGGAACGGTATCAGGAGTTCGCGCCGCCGCCGGCGCTGGCGCCCTTCGTCCGCGTCATCTGGACCTACGCCGCCCCCGATCCCAGTCCAACCATCCAGCGTATCGCGCCTGACGGCTGCCCCGAACTGGTGTTCGACCTCGGCGCCCCCTACGCCGAACAGGGCGAGGACGGCGCCTTCCGCCTTCAGCCTCCGGCTCTGTTCGCCGGACAGATGACCCGCCCCCTGGCCATGAAGCCGACCGGCCCCACCGAACTGGTGTCCGTCCGGTTCGAACCGGACGGGGCGCGTGACTTTCTGGGTCGTCCGCTGGGCGAGGCGACCGACCGCCGACTGGACATGGTCGAGCGCCTGGCCGGGTTCGATCCCCCGCCGGGCGATCCGACGGGCCAGGCGGAGGCCTTCGTCGCCTGGCTGACCCGCCAGAAGCAGCGCGGGGACTGGACGATCGACCCGATCGTTCGCGCTGAAGTCGAGGCGGCCGCCGAGGAGCGGGCTGCGGCGTCACGCTCTTCAGGCGAGCAACGGGCGCTTCAGCGGCGCTTCGCCGACCGGGTCGGGGTCTCGCCCCGCCTGCTGCGTTCGATTTTCCGCTTTCGCCGGGTGTTCGACCACGCCGCCCAGCCCGACGGCGAGGCTCAGGGCTGGCTCGAAGCGGGGCTTGAGGCCGGCTATTTCGACCAGCCGCAGATGGCGCGCGACTTCCGGCGCTTCCTGGGCTGCACCGCCACGGAATGGGCGCGGGAGCAGCACGCCCTGGCCCGAGCCATAGCGTCGCAAACCTACAAGCCGTCCAGCCCGCACGCCGCCTAGCCTGTCGACGTCGACCGGAGAGGAAAACCGACCATGCTGACCCCGCTGCTTCTCGCCGCCGCCCTTCAGACCGGGCCGGACCTGCGTCCCGATCTGGGCTGGATGGCCGGCTACTGGCTGTCCTGCGAACCGGGCCGCGAAGTGTCCGAAACCTGGACCGATCCGCGCCTGAAGCTGATGCTGGGAACCTCGCTGACCGTTCGCGGCGGACGGGCGGGGTGGGAGCTGTCGCGCATCGCTCCGGTCGATCCGACCCCGGCCGCGCCCCTGGCCTATTTCGCCCAGCCGGAGGGCCAGCCTGCCGCCGTCTTTCCGGTGGTCGCCTCCGGACCGAGCCGGGTGGTGTTCGAACAGGCGGCCGACGACGACTTTCCAAAACGGGTCGTCTATGAACGCGACGGCGACATCCTGAACGCCCGGATCGAAGGCGTGCTGGACGGCCAGGAGAGGATTATTCGATGGCGTTTCCAGAAGGCGGAGCTGAACGCGCGCTGCCCCGGCTAGTCTGGCGTCCGATGCGGCCGAGCGACATCGACGCCGTGGTCGAGATCGCCCGTCTGTCCTTCCCCGATCATTTCGAGGCGCGGGCCTGTTTCGAGAACCGGCTGGCCCTTTATCCGCGCGGCTGTTTCGTACTGACGGACGGGGACGCCCCCGCGCAGGGCTATCTGATCGCCTATCCCTGGCGGGCCGACGGGGCGCCGCCCTTGAACACGGTGATCGAAGGCCTGCCGACGGACCCGGCTGTCCTCTATCTACACGACCTGGCCCTGCACCCCGAGACGCGGGGCGGCGGGCTGACGCACGCGGTGGTCGAACGGCTGGCGGAACAGGCGACGGAGGACGGCTGGCCCGCCGTCGCCCTGGTGGCCGTCAATGACGCCGTCGCCTTCTGGTCCCGCCACGGCTTCGTTGAGCAGACGGCGCCGGGCATGGCCGCCAAATTGGCCAGCTACGGCGCCGACGCCCGCTATATGGTGCGTCGTCTCTAAAACTGGTTCAGCAGGCGACGCCCGCCGGCCTTGACGAACAGGCGGCGTTCGGAAGCAGGCAGCTGATAATAGGCGCGGCGCCGCATTTCCCGCTCGCACACCTGCGGCAGCCCCAGGTCGCTAGGCGTCAGAACCGCCCGATGCTGGGCGCACCATTCTCGGCTGGCCGTCTGAATTCGATCGGCCAGAACCGCTGCGTCCCCCGTCCGGCCCATGCTCAGCCCCTTGGCGTCCACGCGCATGTCCGGCGCGCCGCCGGGCGCCAGAACGGCCGCCGCCAGCATCAATCCCATTAAGCCCGTCATCATCGTCTCCCTTGTCCAAACGGTCACGCCGTCGAGGGGTAGAGGAGTGGGCTCGACCGCGCGGATGCGGCGTCGGGAATGAAATATCGGTAAGGCGGCGGCAGGCGGCGAAACGCCCGCTCTGGTCTTTCCGTCCACATGGCTGTAAGAGGCGCGCGCTCCCTGCATGCCTTTTCATGACCAGCGGCCGCCCGCATCTCGGCCGCGCCTTTTCGCGATTATCAAATGAACCTGCGCAACGTCGCCATCATCGCCCACGTCGACCACGGCAAGACGACCCTGGTGGACCAACTTCTGGCCCAGTCCGGCGTCTTCCGAGCCAATGAGGCGACCACCGAGCGCGCCATGGACTCCAACGACCAGGAAAAGGAACGGGGCATCACCATCCTGGCCAAGTGCACCTCGGTGCTCTGGAACGGCGAGGCCGGCGAAACCCGGATCAACATCATCGACACCCCCGGCCACGCCGACTTCGGCGGCGAGGTGGAGCGGATTCTGGGCATGGTGGACGGCTGCGTCCTGCTGGTCGACGCCGAGGAAGGCGTCATGCCCCAGACCAAGTTCGTCCTGACCAAGGCGCTGAAGATGGGCCTGCGCCCCATCCTGTGCATCAACAAGGTCGACCGCGCCCACGCCGATCCGGACCGGGTCCACAACGAGACCTTCGACCTGTTCGCCGCCATCGGCGCGACCGACGAACAGCTGGACTTCCCCCACATCTACGCCTCGGGCCGCAACGGCTGGGCGACGCTGGACCTGAACCAGCCGAACGACAATCTGGCGCCCCTGTTCGACCTGATCGTCCGCCACGTCCCGCCGCCCAAGCAGCAGCAGAACGTCGACAAGCCGTTCCAGATTCTGAACGTCCTGATCGAATCCGACCCCTTCCTGGGCCGTCTGCTGACGGGCCGGATCGAGAGCGGCAAGGCCGTGCCCGGCATGGCCATCAAAGCCCTGGACCGCGACGGCAAGGAGATCGAGCGCGGCCGCATCACCAAGGTCCTGGCCTTCCGCGGCCTGAAGCGCCAGCCGCTGGACGAGGGCTCCGAGGCCGGCGACATCGTCGCCATCGCGGGCATGTCCAAGGCGACCGTGGCCGACACCCTGTGCGCCATGGAGGTGACCGAAGCCCTGCCGGCCCAGCCGATCGACCCGCCGACCATCTCCATGACCGTCTCGGTCAACGACAGCCCCCTGGCCGGTCGGGAGGGCGACAAGGTCCAGTCGCGCGTCATCCGCGACCGCCTGCTGAAGGAGGCCGAGGCCAATGTCGCCATCCGCGTCACCACCACCGAAGGCGGCGACGCCTATGAGGTGGCCGGCCGCGGCGAACTGCAGCTGGGCGTTCTGATCGAGAACATGCGCCGCGAGGGCTTCGAACTGTCGATCTCGCGTCCGCGCGTGGTCTTCCAGGAAGGTCCGAACGGCGAGAAGATGGAGCCGATCGAAGACGTCATGATCGACGTCGACGACGAGTTCTCGGGCATCGTCATCGAGAAGCTGTCGGCCCGTAAGGCCGAAATGACCGACATGGGTCCGTCGGGCGCCGGCAAGACCCGTATCCAGCTGAAGTGCCCGTCGCGCTCGCTGATCGGCTATCAGGGCGAGTTCCTGACCGATACACGCGGTTCGGGCGTGCTGAACCGGGTGTTCAGCCACTATGAGCCGCACAAGGGCGCCATCGCCGGCCGTCTGAAGGGCGTGCTGATCTCGAACTCCGACGGCGAAACCGCCGCCTTCGCCCTGTGGAACCTGGAAGACCGCGGCGTCATGTTCGTCGGCGCCGGCGAAAAGACCTACCAGGGCATGATCATCGGCGAGAACGCACGCTGGGACGACCTGGACGTCAACCCGATCAAGGGCAAGCAGCTGACCAACGTCCGCGCCGCCGGCAAGGACGAGGCCGTGCGCCTGACCCCGCCGCGCCAGATGTCGCTGGAACAGGCCATCGCCTATATCGACGACGACGAGCTGGTCGAGGTGACGCCGAAGTCCATCCGTCTGCGCAAACAGGTGCTGAACCCGTCGTTCCGCAAGAAGCGCGTTCGCCCGGAGTGATCCTTCACTGACGCATAGGGGTTCGGCGCCTATATGGGGCGGCCATGACCCTTGTTTCGCCCAGCCTGGATGACCGCCTTGACGAGGCCGCCCGCGCGGAAGACCCGCGCGCGGCGGTCTCTGTCGTTCTGCGCGAGGCTTATGACGCCGCCCGAGCCCGGGCCGAGCGGAAGCTGGACGGGGGGATGAAGGGGCGCGATGTCGCCCGGCTCTACGCCAAGGCCGCAGACGACATGCTGGCGGCCCTGTGGCGTGTGGCGACCGAGGTCCTGTTTCCGGTCTCGCCGGTCGAGAGCGAGCGTCTGTCCCTGGTGGCGGTCGGCGGCTACGGCCGGGGCGTTCTGGCGCCCTATTCCGACCTGGACCTGTTGTTCCTGCGGCCGGCCAAGGCGACGCCGCGCGGGGGGACGGTGATCGAATTCGTCCTTTATGTTCTGTGGGATCTGGGCATCAAGGTCGGGCCTTCCGTGCGATCGGTGGAGGAATGCCTCAGCCTGTCGCGCACGGACATGACGGTGCGGACCACCCTCTTGGAGGCGCGCCATCTGGCGGGGGACGCGCGCCTGTCCGAGCTGATGATCGGCCGGTTCCGCGACATGGTGGCCAAGGCCGACCCCCGGCCCTTCATCGCCGCCAAGCTGGAGGAACGCGCCGCCCGGCACCAGAAGGCCGGCGTGACCCGTTACAAGGTCGAGCCGAACGTCAAGGACGGCAAGGGAGGCTTGCGCGACCTCAACACCCTGTACTGGATCGCCCGATCCCTGGCGCCGGACAGCCGACTGGGCGCGGCGGTGATGGACGAACTGTTCACCCCGCGCGAACGCCGGACGTCCGACGACGCCTTCGACTTCCTGTGGCGGGTGCGGATCCATCTGCATCTGGTCGCCGGGCGGGCGGAGGAGAAGCTGACCTTCGACATGCAGCCCGAGGTCGCCCGGCGCATGGGCTGGCAGGGTCGGGGCGACGAGCCGGCGGTCGAGCGGTTCATGCGGCGCTATTTCCTCTATGCCCGTGACGTCGGCGCCCTGACGCGGGCCATGTCGGCCAAGCTGGAGGCCCGACACCAGAAGACGGCCCATGGTCTGTCGCGCCTGATCGCCTTTCGGCCCAGTCGCCGAAAACTGGACATCGAGGGCTTCTGGATCGACCAAGGGCGGCTGTCGGTCGAGGACGCCTCGGTGTTCGAACGCGATCCGGTCAAGCTGTTGACCCTGTTCGTCTGCGCCGACCGGCACGATCTGGACCTGCACCCCGACGCCTTCTCCGCCGTGACCCGCTCCCTGTCGCTGGTGACGCCCCGTCTGCGACGCGATCCGGTGGCGTCGCGGGCCTTCCTCGACGTCCTGGCGCATGGTCAGAGGCCCTATCGCACCCTGACCATAATGAACGAGACGGGGCTGCTGGGGCGGTTCCTGCCGGAATGGGGGCGGATCGTCGGCCAGACCCAGTTCAACATGTACCACGCCTATACGGTGGACGAGCACACCCTCCAGGCCATCGGCGTCATCAACGACATCGCCCGGGGCAAGTTGAAGGCCGACCACCCGATGGCCAGCGAGATCGTGCACCTGATCTCGGACATGGAAGCCCTGATGCTGGGCATGCTGCTGCACGACGTCGGCAAGGGGGGCGAGCGCGGCCAGCTGGAGGACGGGGCCATCGCCGCGCGCCGGGCCTGCGAGCGACTGGGCGTCGATCCGCGCCGCATCGAACTGGTGGTCTGGCTGGTGCGCAGCCACCTGGCCCTGTCCGACTACGCCCAGAAGCGCGACCTGTCCGATCCGGGCACCATCCGCGCCTTCGCCGAACTGGTGGGCGATCCGGAGCGGCTGCGGATGCTGCTGGTCCTGACCGTGGCCGACATCCGCGCCGTTGGGCCGGGGGTCTGGAACGGCTGGAAGGGCCAACTGATGCGGACCCTCTATGACCAGGTCGCCGCCCTGTTCCGGGGCGAAGACGTGGCGCGCGCGGATCCGCTGGCGGCCCATCCGGCCCTGGTGGAGCGGGCGCGCCAGACCGGCGCCGCCGCCCAGGCCGCCCCCCTGACGCCGGTCGAGGGTCTGCCGGTCCAGGCCACGGAAATCTCCATCGCCGCCCTGGACCGGCCCGGCCTGTTCGCCGACCTGGCCCAGACCATGGCCGCCCTGGGCGCCGACGTCACGGACGCCCGGGTGGCGACCACGGACGAGGGAGTGGTGCTGGACGTCTTTCGGGTTCAGGACGGGGCGGGCCTGCCCTACGGCCAGGCCGAGCCGCGCCGGCTGAACGCCCTGATCGAGGCGCTGGAGAAGGCCGCGCGCGGCGAGGGCCGCATCGGCAAGGCGCCCGCCCCCGCCGGCAACGCCAGAAAGGCCGCCTTCGAGGTCCGGCCCGTGGTCATGGTCGATCACCACGCCAGCGAGACCGCCACCGTGGTCGAGGTCTCGGGCGCCGACCGGCCCGGCCTGCTTGCGGCCCTGTCGCGGGTCTTCAGCGACGAAGGGCTGAACATCCGCTCGGCCCATGTCGCCTCCTATGGCGAGCGGGCGGTGGACAGCTTCTATGTGGTCGATCGCAAGGGTCGGAAGATCACCTCGGAACAGCGGGTCGCCGAACTGCGCGCGGCCCTGGAAGCGGTACTGGACAGCCGCGCCCCGGCGCCGGAGGGCCGCAAGGTCGCCTCGGCCCGCGCCAGCGCGCGCGACGTCTCCGAACTGGGGCGGCGGACCCGCGCCAAATCCGTATCGCCGCCGACGGAAGCGCGCTAAGCCTCGCCTTTCTCCAGCCTTCCTCCCCCGGTCCGCATGAGCCTCGCCCGCAACACCCTGGTTCAGTCCAGCCTGACCCTGGGCAGTCGAATTCTGGGATTTGTCCGCGACATGGCGCTGGCGGCGCGCTTCGGCCAGGGGCCGATGATGGACGCCTTCACCACGGCCTTGATGCTGCCCAACATGTTCCGCCGCCTGTTCGCCGAGGGCGCCTTCGCCCAGGCCTTTGTCCCCGTCTACGGCGGGGTCCGGGCGCGCGAGGGCGAAGAGGCCGCCGCCGTCACCGCATCCGAGGCGCTCAGCTTCATGCTGGCGGTGGTCGCCGGCTTCTGCATCCTGCTTCAGGTCGTGATGCCCTGGATCATGCCCTGGCTGCTGTCGGCCTATCAGGGTCGACCCGAGGTGCTGCGCGCCGCTGTGATCGCGACCCAGCTGGCCATGCCCTATCTGGCCTGCATGACTGCGGCCTCGCTGCTGTCAGGGGTGTTGAACACCGGCGGACGGTTTGCGCTGTCGGCCGCCGTACCGGTGTTTCTGAACCTGTGCACCCTGGCCGCCCTGCTGCCGCCGATGTTCCTGCCGATCCCGCAGGAGACCGTGCTGCTGATGGTGACGGCTGCGGTGACGGTGTCAGGCGTCATTCAGGCGGGCCTCTTGTGGTGGGGCGTGCGGCGGCTGGGCGTGCGACTCAGGATCGGCCTGCCCCGGATCACGCCCAATGTCCGCCACACCCTGGCTCTGGCCGTGCCCGGCGCCCTGGCGGGAGGCGCCCTGCAGATCAACTCCCTGGTGTCGCAGTTCCTGACCGGATCGGACGAAGGCGCGCGGTCGGTGCTCTATAACGCCGACCGGCTGTACCAGCTTCCCCTAGGTCTGGTCGGGGTCGCCATCGGCCTCGCTTTGGTGCCGCGCCTGACCAAGGCCTTCGTCTCCGGGGATCACGTGGGCGGGCAGAAGACGCTGGATGACGGGATCAACCTGGCCATGGCCTTCACCCTGCCGGCCGCCGTGGCCCTGTTCGTCATCCCCTTCTTCATCATCGACGCCACGGTGACGCGCGGCGCCTTCACCAGCGCCGACGCCGCCCGAACCGCCGATGTGCTGCGCCAATTCGCCTGGGGCGTGCCGGCCTTCGTCCTGGCCAAGGTTCTGACCCCGCCCTTCTTCGCGCGCCAGGACACGCGCCGGCCGATGATCTTCGCGGTGGTCAGCGTGGTCATCACCGTCATCCTGGGCTCGGGCCTGTTCTTCTGGTTCAGCGCCCAGGGCTGGGACGGGGTGCTGGGCCTGGCGATCGCCACCAGCGTCTCGGCCTGGATCAATGTCGGCCTGTTGGCCGGGGTTCTGGTTCGCGAGAACAGCTGGCGGCCGTCGCCGGCCTTCGTTTCCCGGCTCTCGCGCGTCCTGGCCGCCAGCGCGGTCATGGCCGGCCTGCTGCTGCTGGCGGGGATCAACTACGGACTGCTCAGCCGTTTGTTTCTGGCCAAGGAGATCGCCGTGCTGGTGGTCTGCGGCCTGGGCGCGGGCGTCTATGGCGTCTGTCTTCTGGCCTTCCGCGCCGTCACCGTGGCGGAGCTGAAGGCGACCCTGCGCCGCGAGCCCGGCGGTTCGGCCGCCTCCGGTCTGGACTGAACCTCTTCGAGGCGATAAGCGCGAGCCATGATCCTTTCGGGCCTGATCTCCACCTGGCGATGGCGCGGCTGAACCGCCGCCCCCTTCGTCACGCCTGATTCCGACTTTCCGAGACCCGACCCCATGACCGATCAAACCCCTCCGGCCCTCTACACCGGCCCGCGCCGTATCCTGTCCGGCATCCAGGCCTCCGGCGCCCTGCACCTGGGCAACTATCTGGGCGCCCTGAAGCGGTTCGTCGAACTGCAGGACCAGGGCGCGCCGGTCTTCGTCTTCGTCGCCGACCTGCATGCGATCACCGTCTGGCAGGAGCCCGAGAAGCTGGCGGCCCAGACGCGCGAGATCGCCGCCGCCTATCTGGCCTCGGGTCTGGACCCGGCCCGGTCGATCATCTTCCCGCAATCGGCCGTGCGCGCCCATGCCGAACTGGCCTGGATCTTCAACTGCGTCGCCCGCCTCGGCTGGCTGGACCGGATGACCCAGTTCAAGGAGAAGTCGGGCAAGCACAAGGAGCGGGCCTCGGTCGGCCTCTATACCTACCCCGTGCTCCAGGCCGCCGACATCCTGCTGTACAAGGCCACGGAAGTGCCGGTCGGCGAGGACCAGAAGCAGCATCTGGAGCTGACCCGCGACATCGCCGCCAAGTTCAACAACGACTTCGGCGCGCCCGGCTTCTTCCCCCTGCCCGAACCGGTGATCCAGGGGCCGGCGACGCGCGTCATGTCCCTGCGCGACGGGGCGGCCAAGATGTCCAAGTCGGACCCGTCCGACAACAGCCGGATCAATCTGACCGACGACGCCGACACGATCGCGTCCAAGATCCGCAAGGCCAAGACCGATCCCGAGCCCCTGCCGGCAACCCTGGACGGGCTGAACGACCGACCGGAGGCCAAGAATCTGGTGGCCATCTACGCCGCCCTGGCCGGGCTGACGCGCGAACAGGTGATCGAACAGTTCGGCGGCCAGGGCTTCGGCGCCTTCAAGCCGGCTCTTGCGGACCTCGCCGTCTCGGCCCTGGCGCCGGTCACGGCCGAGATGCGCCGGCTGATGGACGATCCCGTAGAGATCGACCGGGTGCTGAAGGCCGGGGCCGAGCGCGCCGCCGAAATCGCCGATCCGGTGGTGGAAGAGGTCAAGAAGATGGTCGGCTTCTGGAGGACGTGATGGGCAAGTACGAGGCGAAGGTCGCCTGGAGCCGCGGTGATCAGCCCTTCCTCGACAAGCGTTACAGCCGCGCCCATTCCTGGACCTTCGACGGCGGGACGGTCGTGCCGGGGTCGTCGGCGCCGGCCAGCGTGCCCCTGCCGATGTCCGATCCTTCCGCCGTCGATCCCGAAGAGGCGATGATCGCCTCCCTGTCCAGCTGCCACATGCTGTGGTTCCTGGCCTTCGCCGCCAACGCCGGCCTGGTGGTCGACACCTATGTCGACGAGGCTTTCGGCAAGATGGGCAAGAACGACCAAGGGCGCGGCTATATCGCCGAAGTGACCTTGAACCCATGCACCAGTTTCACGGGTCGCGTGCCGACGCAGGACGAGTTGGACGCCTTGCACCACCAGGCCCACGACCATTGCGAAATGGCCCATTCCGTACGCGCGACGATCACGACGATCGCGACGATCGGCTGACCTAGCCGTTCAGCGCCATCGCCATGAAGACCGGCGCGCCGAGAATGCCGACCGCCGCGACGAGCGCAACAAGGCCGCCCAGAACGAGCAGCCCTTTGAGCGCGATGGATGTCTTGGCGGAAACTTGCATGCGCACAACCTAGCCTGATCAGACTCGCGCGGAAGGCGACATGTTGTCGCCGCGCCAATCAGGCCGCGCGCTGCGTCTCCTCCTCCACCAGCGAGCGGAACAGGGCGTGGCCGGCGATCATGCCGTCCGAGGTCGCCAGGGTGATGTTGGACGCGGCGCGGGCCAGGTCGCCGGCGGCGAAGACGCCCGGCTGGGTCGTCTGCTGCATCCCGTCCACCTTGATCACCCGGCCCATGGGCGTGTCGGTCATTTCGCACCCCAGGCGCTCGGCGAAAGGATTGCCGACCTGGATCTGGGCTCCGACGAAGAGGGCCTTCAACGCCACAAACCGCCCGTCGGCCAGGCGCGCGCCCGTCAGGGTGGGGGCGTCGCCCTCCAGCCGCTCTATGGGCGTGGTCTCGATGGTCACGCCGCGCCGGTACAGCAGATGGGCGTCCTCGGGCGACAGTCCGACCTCCAGCCCCATGAACAGGGTGACCTGGCCCCACTCCGCTACAGTGGCTGCGTACTGGACCGCATGGTCGCCGCGCCCCAGCACCCCGATCGAGCCGCCGCCGATCTCATAGCCGTGGCACCAGGGACAGTGGAGCGCCGTCCGGCCCCAGCGTTCCTTGACGCCCGGAATGTCCGGCAGCACGTCCTCGACCCCGTGCGACAGCAGCAGACGGCGGCCGGTGGTCCGCGTCCCGTCGGCGAAGGCGACCGAGAAGCCGCCCTCGATCCGCTCGACCTCGACCGCCTCGGCCATGCGGAAGGCGGCGGTGGGATAGGCGGCGACCTGGGCGCGGGCGGCGGCGGCGATCTCGGCCCCCGGCCTGCCGTCCTGGCTCAAAAACCCATGGGCGCGCGCGGCGAACCTGTTGCGCGGCTTTCCGTCGTCAATGACCAGCACCCGGCGACGGGCGCGGACCAGTTGCTGGGCGGCGGACAGGCCGGCGTAGGAGCCGCCCAGGATCAGGGCGTCGTGCGGCATGGGCTCACTCGGGACGATGGAGGTTGAGACGGGCATTCAGCAGATCCTTTTTGGGTGGTCGGCCATTCGGCGCGCGAAGTCCGCCGCCAGATCGGCCAGGGTGATCTCGTTCAGCCGTGCGACCAGCAGGGCGCGGGCCTCGGCGTAGGTCTCGGCCAGAGCGTCGTTGACCGCCGCCTCGACCAGGCAGCCGTCGGCCTCGACCGGCGGGGTTTCAGGGAACAGACCGGGCTCGCCCAGAGCGGTGTTGACCTGGCCCAGAGTGACCTGATCCAGCGGCCGGGCCAGCCGCCAGCCGCCGCCACGCCCCTTTTCCGAGACCACCAGCCCCTGTTCGCGCAGGCCCGCCATGGTCCGGCGCACCACGACCGGATGGGTCGACAGGCAGACGGCCAGCTGATCCGACGTCATGGATGCGCCGCTCCGCGCCTCGTACTCGGCCATGTGGAGCAGGGCGTGGAGGATGTTGGAGAGGCGGGAGTCCCTTTTCATGTAACTTCAATTGTTACGTGATAAGCCGATCGTCAAGACGGAGACGGCACTCTTTTTTCAAACGTGCGGCGCGACGTCGGTCAGAAAGGCGCGGAAGCGGCGCAGGGATTCCTCGGTCAGGTCCGGGTCGTGGCGCATCGGGCCGTTGTTGGTCGGTTCGTCGAAGGCGTGGGTGCCGGCGGCGACCCAGCTCTCGACCTCGGCGCCGCAGTTGCGGATCATGGCGTTGACCAGTTCGGCGTTGCGCACCGTGGTCAGATGGTCGCGTTTGCAGGTGACGGCCAGCACCCGGGGGCAATGCCGCCAGGGCTTCATCCGGTTGAAGGCGAAGGGCCCTATATAGGGATAGGCCAGCCAGACGGCGCGAACACCCGACAGGTCGGCCGCACCGGGATCGGCCACGCCCAGGGTGTTGGGCGCAGGGTCGGCGCTCATCATCTCCATGATCGACCAGCCGCCGTGGCTCCAGCCGGCCAGGGCCAGCCGGGTCGCGTGCACGTCCGGGCGGGCCGAAATCCCCTGGATCGCCGCCAGGACGTCGCCGGCCCGCTCATAGCCCCGGAAGGCCAGGCCGGTGCAGACCGCCGTCAGGGTGAAGGCCCGGCCCCATCCGCGCGGCCCATAGGAATCGACGATGAAGGCCCGCCAGCCGGCCGCCTTCGCCGCCTCCGCATAGCGGGGCAGATGGCTGCGCAGACCGCCGCAGCCGTGGAACAGCAGGACCGCCGGGCGGGGCCGATCGTCGTCCGGGCCGACGATGGTCAGATGGGGTTCGAGGCGGGCCCAGCGGCGTTTCAGATCGTCCATCCTGGACATACGCCGCAGCGGCGCGCCGAAAACCAGCCCCCCTTGCGGATTTCGATATTTCGATATATCTGAAAACTTATGAATAGATATATCGAAAAGGAAGCGATGATGAGGACCACGGGGATGTTCCACGGCCGCAACGGATGCGGCGAAAAACATGGCCGTCACGGCGGCTTCGGCCACGCCTTCGGGCGAGGCATGCGCGGCGGACGCGGCGCGGGCTTCGGTCCGGGCTGGGGCGGCGAAGGGCGAGGGCGCGGCCATGGGCCCGGACGCCACGGCGGCGGCCGCCTGTTCGACCACGGGACCCTGCGCTGGGTCCTGCTGTCGCTGATCGCCGAAAAGCCCAGCCACGGCTATGAGTTGATCAAGGCGGTCGAGACGAAACTGGGCGGCGCCTATTCGCCCAGCCCCGGCGTCATCTATCCCAGCCTGACCCTGCTGGAGGAAATGGGCGCGCTGGACTCCGAGGCCCAGGGCGGCAAGAAACTCTATTCGATCACCGAGGCCGGGCGCGCCCTGCTGGCCGAGAACGAGGCGATCCTGCGCGCCGCCGAGGCGACGATGGACAAGTTCGCCGCCCGCGCCCTCAGGCCGACCGCCATCCAGGACGCCATCGGCCGCCTGCGCCACACGATTCACGGCCGTCTGACGGGCGAGACCGCCCTGACCGAGGCCCAGATTCAGGCCATCGCCGCCATACTGAACGAGGCCGCCGACAAGGTGGAACAGGCATGACCGGGCTCTTGCGCATCCCGCGTCGCGTGCGGCACGAACTGAAGTTCCGCACCCTGGCCGTCGCCTCGATCGAGGATCTGACGCCGACCTATCGCCGCATCGTGCTGGAAGGCGCGGATCTGGACGGCTTCGTCTCCCTGGGCTTCGACGACCATGTGAAGATCTTCCCGGTCGCCGAGGGTCAGGCGCCGGTCCTGCCGACGCTCGGGCCGGACGGTCCAGTCTTCGCCGAGCCGCGCCCGGTGATGCGCGACTACACCCCCCGCGCCTATGACGCCGCCGCCCGTCGCCTGACCCTGGACTTCGTCACCGGCCACGGCGGTCCGGCGACCGAATGGGCCATGGCGGCGAAGACCGGCTCGGTCCTGGGGGTGGGGGGGCCGCGCGGCTCCTTCATCGTCCCCACCGCCTATGCCGATCATGTGCTGATCGGCGACGAGACCGCCCTTCCGGCCATCGCCCGCCGTCTGGAGGAACTGCCCGCCGACGCACGCGCCCATGTGGTGGTCGAGGTTGCGGATATGGAGTCGACCTGGACCTTCGAAAGCGCCGCAGATGTCGCCTTTACCTGGGCGATCCGCGACGGCGCGCCCCGAGGCCGTTCCGACGCCTTGCTGACGGCGGCGGATCGGGCCCTGACCGAGGTGGATCGCAAGGACGCCTATGTCTGGATCGCCGCCGAATCCGCCGTGGCCAAGGCCCTGCGCACACGCGTGCTGGCGCTCGGCTTTTCGGCCAAGTCCGTGAAGGCGGCAGGCTATTGGCGCCTCGGCGGCGCCGGCGCCCACGAGGTCATCGAGGATTGATCCCCGCCACGCGCAGGGTCAGATTCAGCCGTCCCCCGCCCGGGATCAGGCGCGACGAGCCCGCCAGGACGCGGTCGACCCCGTGCCGGGCCAGTCGCGCCGGCCCGGTCAGGGCGCAGACGTCGCCGCTGTCCAGCCGCAGCGTCGCAGTGCGACCACCCTCGACCGCCCCGATACGGAACAGGGCCGCCTCGCCCAGCGACACCGAAAGAACCGGAGCCGTCAGGTCCGCCTCGTCCCTGTCCTGGTGCAGGCCCATCTTCGCCCCCTCGCGGTACAGATTGACCAGACAGGCGTCCGGCTGCTGAGGCCCGCCGACGGTCGCCCGCCACAAGTCGAGCAGCACCGGCGGAATATCCGGCCAGGCCCGCCCGGTCTGCGGGTGCGTCGGCTGATAGCGATAGCCGCTGCGGTCCGAGACCCAGCCCAGCGGCCCGAAATTGCTCATCTGCACCGAAAACGGCCGCCCGCCAGGGGTGATCGGCCGATAAAGGGGCGCAGCCTCCAGACGCGCGAACACCGCATCGACCAGATCGGCCTGGGCCGGACCGTCCAGGGCGCCGGGCCACAGGCGGAAGCCTTGAACGGCGGTTTGGACCTCTGAAATCATGCTGAAACCGGGGACATGGCCTCATCCTGCGGGAAAACCGGGGCCGGCGCATCGCTGAATCGCAGAACGCCCTTGCAGGCCTAGGGGACTTTCCCATATCGGGGCCAGCTTCGGAGAAACCCCGCGAAACCTGGGGCTATCCGGCACCATCACGCCAACCCACAGGGGGCGGTCACGCGCGGCGCTTCATCGAAGGCCGCCGCATCGCCCGCCGATACGGAGAGAACAGTACGCCCATGGCCAAGATTATCGGCATCGACCTCGGCACCACCAACTCCTGCGTGGCCGTCATGGACGGCAAGAACCCCAAGGTCATCGAGAACGCCGAAGGCGCCCGCACCACCCCCTCGGTGGTCGCCCTTCAGGACGGCGGCGAGACCCTGGTGGGTCAGCCGGCCAAGCGTCAGGCCGTCACCAACCCGGCCAACACCTTCTTCGCCATCAAGCGCCTGATCGGCCGCAACTTCGACGATCCCGTCGTGGCGAAGGACAAGGGCATGGTGCCCTATGAGATCGTCAAGGGTCCGAACGGCGACGCCTGGGTGCGTGCGCACGGCAAGGACTATTCGCCCCAGCAGATTTCGGCCTTCACCCTGACCAAGATGAAGGAGGCCGCCGAGGCCTATCTGGGCGAGAAGGTGACCCAGGCCGTCATCACCGTCCCGGCCTATTTCAACGACAGCCAGCGCCAGGCCACCAAGGACGCCGGCAAGATCGCCGGGCTGGAAGTCCTGCGCATCATCAACGAGCCGACTGCGGCCGCCCTGGCCTATGGCCTGGAGAAGAACGACGGTCAGAAGATCGCGGTCTATGACCTGGGCGGCGGCACCTTCGACGTCTCCATCCTGGAGATCGGCGACGGCGTCTTTGAGGTGAAGTCGACCAACGGCGACACCTTCCTGGGCGGCGAGGACTTTGACCTGCGCCTGGTCGACTATCTGGCCGACGAGTTCAAGAAGGAGCAGGGCGTCGACCTGCGCCAGGACAAGCTGGCCCTGCAGCGCCTGAAGGAAGAGGCCGAGAAGGCCAAGAAGGAACTGTCCTCGACCACTCAGTACGAGGTCAATCTGCCGTTCATCACCATGAACGCCTCGGGCCCGCTGCACCTGAACATCAAGCTGTCGCGCGCCAAGCTGGAGGCCCTGGTCGACGACCTGGTCGCCCGCACCATCGAGCCGTGCAAGAAGGCCCTGGCCGACGCCGGCCTGAAGGCGTCGGACATCGACGAGGTCGTCCTGGTCGGCGGCATGACCCGCATGCCCAAGGTCCAGGAGGCCGTGAAGGCCTTCTTCGGCAAGGAGCCGCACAAGGGGGTGAACCCCGACGAAGTCGTGGCCCTGGGCGCCGCGGTTCAGGCCGGGGTGCTGCAAGGCGACGTCAAGGACGTGCTGCTGCTGGACGTGACGCCCCTGACCCTGGGCATCGAGACCCTGGGCGGCGTCTTCACCCCGCTGATCGAGCGCAACACCACCATCCCGACCAAGAAGAGCCAGACCTTCTCGACCGCCGACGACAACCAGTCGGCCGTGACGATCCGGGTCTTCCAGGGCGAACGCCCGATGGCGGCGGACAACAAGCTCCTGGGTCAGTTCGACCTGATGGGCATCCCCCCGGCGCCGCGCGGCATGCCGCAGATCGAGGTCGCCTTCGACATCGACGCCAACGGCATCGTCAACGTCTCGGCCAAGGACAAGGCGACCAACAAGGAACAGTCGATCCGCATCCAGGCCAACGGCGGCCTGTCGGACGCCGACATCGAGAAGATGGTCAAGGAAGCCGAGGCCAACGCCGCCGCCGACAAGGCCCGCAAGGACCTGGTCGAGGCCCAGAACGCCGCCGACAGCCTGATCCACTCGACCGAAAAGGCCCTGGCCGACCACGGCGACAAGGTCGAGGCCGACGTCAAGACCGCGATCGAGACCGCTCTGGCCGATCTGAAGACCGCCCGCGAGGGTACGGACGCCGAGGACATCCGCGCCAAGACCAACACCCTGGTCCAGGCCTCGATGAAGCTGGGCGAAGCCATGTACGCCGCCCAACAAGGCACGCCCGCCGAAGGCCAGCCGGCTGACGACGGCGTGGTGGATGCGGAGTTCGAGGACGTCTCGGACACCGACGAGAAGAAGAGCGCCTGATCCGCAACAGGTCGCTGAAATGATACGGCCCCGCTTGTCTTGCGATAGGCGGGGTCTTTTCATGAAACTTGCATCAAGCGTTCCGGCCCCCATGTCAGCCGGGACACCGCCTTTTCCAGAGCCCGCAGAGGTTCGGGCCGGGCGGCAGGGGAAGTAATGAGGACTGACGCCCGATGGCGCGTGACTATTACGAAATTCTGGGCGTCGAGCGGACGATCGACGCCGCCGGCCTGAAATCGGCCTACCGCAAACTGGCCATGATCCATCACCCGGACCGCAACGGCGGCTCGGAAGAGTCGATGGCCAAGTTCAAGGAGATTTCCGAGGCCTATACGGTCCTGTCCGACGACCAGAAGCGGGCGGCCTACGACCGGTTTGGCCATGCCGGGGTCAACGGCGGCGGGGGCGGCAATCCCTTCGGCCAGGGCCAAGGCTTCTCCGATCTGAACGACATCTTCTCCCAGGTCTTCGGCGACGCTTTCGGGGACGCCTTCGGCGGCCGCCAAGGCCGGGGCCAGCAGGGCGGACCGCGCCGCGGCTCGGACCTGCGCTACGACCTGGAGATCTCGCTGGAGCAGGCCTATCGCGGGGCCGAGGTCCAGATCGACGTCCCCGCCACCCTGACCTGCGAGACCTGCGAGGGCTCGGGGGCCAAGCCGGGCACCAAGCCGGTCACCTGCACCACCTGCAACGGCGCGGGCCGCGTGCGCCAGGCCAACGGCTTCTTCCAGGTCGAGCGGACCTGCCCCCGCTGCCACGGCGCGGGCCAGATGATCGCCGACCCCTGCCCCGCCTGCCACGGCCACGGCCAGGTGCGAAAGACACGCACCCTGAACCTGAAAATTCCCGCCGGCGTCGACGACGGTTCGCGCATCCGCCTGACCGGCGAGGGCGACGCCGGCCAGCGCGGCGGCCCGCGCGGCGATCTGTACGTCTTCCTTTCTGTGACGCCGCACGACCTGTTCGAGCGCGACAACCTGGACCTTCTGGTCACCGTGCCTGTGCCGATGACGGTGGCGGCCCTGGGCGGCGAGATCGACGCCCCCTGCCTGGTCTCTGACGCCTGTGACGGCAAGTGCAAGGCCGCCGTCCAGGTGCCCGCCGGCGCCCAGACCGGCAAGACCGTTCGGATTAAGGGCAAGGGCATGCCCCATCTGAACGGCCGCACACGCGGCGATCTGGTCGTCGAACTGTTCGTCGAGACCCCCACCGACCTGACCCCCCGTCAGAAGGAATTGCTGCAAGAGCTTGCCCTGTCCTTCGGCGAGGCGCAGAACCCCCGGAATTCCAGCTTCGCCGGCAAGGCGAAGCGCTTCTGGGCCGACATCCTGGGCAGCCAGGATGCGGACGGGTCGAAAGAGAACGCGGCTTGAGCGCAATCTTCCACGCCGGCATTTCCGGCTATCGCGGCCGGATGGGCCGCGCGGTGTCACAGGTTCTGGATGCGCGCGAGGACGTGGTCGTCGCCGCCCGGTTCGACTGGGGCGAGACGGCCGACATCTCCCTGTGCGACGTCATCATCGACTTTTCGACGCCCGACGCCTCGGTCGCCCTGGCCCAGTCTGCGGCCGAGCGCGGCGGCCCGGCCCTGGTCATCGGCTCCACCGGCTTCACCCCGGCCCAGGAGGCCGAGCTGATGAAGGCCGCCGAGAAGATCGCCATCGTCAAGAGCGGCAACTTCTCCCTGGGCGTGAACATCCTGATCGGCCTGGTCCAGCACGCGGCCCAGCGTCTGGACGCCCAGGACTGGGACATCGAGATCACTGAGGCCCACCACCGCCGCAAGGTGGATTCTCCCTCCGGCACCGCCCTGATGCTGGGCGAGGCCGCCGCCGAGGGCCGCTTCACGGACCTGGCCGAGATCCGCTCCAAACCCTATGACGGCGTCCAGGGCGAGCGCGAGACCGGCAAGATCGGCTTCTCCTCGATCCGGGGCGGCGGCATCATCGGCGAACATACGGTGCTGTTCGCCTCGGAAGACGAGGTCCTGACCCTCAGCCATTCGGCCATCGACCGGTCGCTGTTCGCCAAGGGGGCCGTTGCGGCGGCCGCCTGGGTCCGCACCCGCCGAGCCGGTCTTTACGATATGCAGGACGTCCTGGGCTTCCGGCAGGCTTGAAGCCGCGCCCGGCCACCCGAGCCCGCTGAACTCAGTGCAGCACCCTGCGGCGCCCGAAGGCCGTGCCCGTCAGCAAGGTCTTGATGAAGAAGAAGACGGCGATGACGATGGCGTAGCCCAGGAACAGGGCCAGGCCCGTCAGCCAAAACCCCGCCGTCAGGATGGCCGGCAGGGCGAAGTCGCCGCCGTTCAGGACCGGCAGGACGGCCAGGACGATCAGATGAACCAGGGTCGCCCCCAGGGCCGTCGATCCCAAGGATCGCCAGTCGACCATCATCAGGGCGGCGATCACGGCGATGATCAGACCCATGACCTGATTGACGCCGTCGAAACCGGCGCTGGCCAGGCCCAAGAGGCCGTTCAGAAATTGACCGATCTGATCCAGCAGATTTTCCATAGAGCGCCTCCGAACCCTGTCGATGTTGCAGCGAAGCTTGCCGATCCGCAGGCTTAACGCGGCCGGATGGAAATCGCTCCGCCGGGGTGGGCGGCGGCGACGCGAAGGCCTATGGGTTCGTCCGACAGGAGCGGCATGAGCAAGACGACCGGAAGCGAAGACATTGCGAGGGGCATCGCCCTTCGGATCGCCGCGGCGGGCGCCTTTTCCATCATGGCGGCGGTTCTGAAACTGGCCTCCCTGGACGGGGTCACCGCGCCGGAGATGCTGTTCTACCGCGCCTTCTTCGGCCTGCCGGTGGTGTTGATCTGGGTGCTGACCCAGCCGGGCGGCCTGGCGGGCCTGGCCACGCGCCGCCCCCTGGCGCATCTGGGCCGCAGCGCCCTGGGCGTCGCCTCCATCCTGTGCGTCTTCCAGACCCTGACGCTTCTGCCGCTGGCCGAGGCCACGACCATCAGCTTCACCGCCCCGATCTTCGCCACCATCCTGTCCTTCCTCATTCTGAAGGAGGCGGTCGGCCCCCGGCGCTGGGCGGCGGTAGCGGTCGGATTCATTGGAGTGCTGATCGTCACCCGCCCCCTGTCGCTTGTTTCCGGGGCGAACTCAGCCCCCTTGCCTTTGGCCGGCGTCGGCTTCGGCCTGGCCGCCGCCCTTCTGACGGCGGCGGTCACGATCACCCTGCGGCAGCTGCGCGACACCGAACATGTGGCGGCGATCGTCTTTTGGTTCTTCGTCTGCTCGTCCATCGTCGGCGCCCTGCTTCTGCCCTTCGTCGGCCGGATGCACGCCCTGACGACCTTCGCCCTCCTGGCCGGGTCGGGCGTGGCGGGCGGCGTCGCCCAGCTGTTGATGACCGCCTCCCTGCAAAAGGCGCCCGTCGCCGTCGTGGCCCCGTTCGACTATCTGCAGATCCTCGGCGCCGTCGCCTTCGGCGCCTGGCTGATGAAGACCACCCCGACCGCCGACACCTTGGCCGGCGCCGCCCTGATCGCCGCCAGCGGCCTCTATACGGCTTGGCGTGAACGTGTCCGCCGCCGCCAGGCCCTGTTGCAGACGACCGCCCCGCCCGTCTGAGGTTTACACACTGCGGTTTCGGCCCTAGACAGCTCAGCTGTGACCCTCTCCATGACCAAAGCGATTACCCTGAAAACCACCAGCTTCGGCGGGGCGGTTTCGGGTATGCGCGAGGTCTGAAGCGCCCACTCGAACCCAGCCCCGCCGATGCGCGGGGCGGTCGATCCGGCTGAACCCCGCGCCTCCATCCTCCCAGGAGACGCCTGAATGTCCTTTTCCCCGTCCAATCCGCCCCGTGTGGGCATCGTCGGCGCCACCGGCCTCGTCGGCGAGATGATGCGCGGCCTGCTGGCCGAGCGGAACTTCCCCCTGGCCTCGCTTCGCCTGTTCGCCTCGGCCCGGTCGGCGGGCAAGACCATCCGCTTCGGCGAGACCGACGTTGTGGTCGAGGATGCGGCGACGGCGGACTACGCCGGCTTGGACATCGTCTTCTTCTCGGCCGGCGGGGATACCTCCAAGGCTCTGGCGCCCAAGGTGGCGGCCGTTGGGGCGGTGGTGATCGACAACTCGTCCGCCTGGCGCAGCGACCCCGAGGTGCCGCTGGTGGTGGCCGAGGTGAACCCCCACGCCCTGGCGAACCTGCCCAAGGGGATCATCGCCAACCCCAACTGCACCACCATGGCCGCCATGCCGGTGCTGAAGCCTCTGCACGACGCGGCGGGGCTGAAGCGTCTGACGGTCTCGACCTATCAGGCCGTCTCGGGCGGCGGGATCGAGGGCATCCGCGTGCTGGAGGACCAGTCGCGGGCGGCCGTGGGACAGGGCGCGGCCCTGGCCCGCGACGGCGGGGCCGTGGACTTCGGCGCGCCGGAAAAGTGGGTCGTGCCGATCGCCGCCAATGTGGTGGCCCTGAACTACAAGCTGGGCGAGGACGGCTATACCGACGAGGAGCTGAAGCTGCGCGACGAGAGCCGCAAGATTCTGGAGATCCCCGGCCTGCCGGTCTCGGGCACCTGCGTCCGGGTGCCGGTCTTCACCGGCCACTCCCTGTCGATCAACGCCGAGTTCGAGCGGGCGATTTCGGTCGAGGCGGCGCTGGAGCTCCTGGGCCAGGCGCCGGGCGTGGTGGTCACGGCCGTGCCGAACCCGCTGGAGGCGGCGGGTCAGGACCCGGTCTTCGTCGGCCGGGTGCGTCCCGATCCCACGGTCGAGCACGGCCTCGCCCTATTCGTCTCGAACGACAATCTGAGGAAGGGCGCGGCCCTGAACGCGGTGCAGATCGCCGAGGTCCTGGTCCAGCAGCGCGGCTGACCCGGTCCCAGGCGGGGTTCAGTCGTAGCGCACGCCGCTGAGATAGAGCCCCGCCGAGGGGGCGACGGGGCCGCACCGGGCGCGGTCCTTCGCCTCCAGCGCCGCCTTGACGTCACGGGCGGTCCAGCGGCCCAGCCCCACCTCGACCAGGGTGCCCGCCATCGACCGGACCTGGCGGTGCAGGAAGCTGCGGGCCTGAAAGACCAGATGCACCTCCTCGCCGAACCGGCTGACCCGGGCCACGTCCAGGGTCTTGACCGGCGACTTGGACTGGCAGCCCACGTCGCGGAAGGTGGTGAAGTCGTGCAGGCCGACCAGGACCTGGGCCGCATGGTGCATGGCCTCGGCGTCCACGCTCTTCTTGACGTGCCAGACCCGGTCCCGCTCCAAAACGGGTCGAGGCCGGCGGTTCAGGATCCGGTACAGATAGCCCCGGCCGGTCGCGGAGAATCGCGCGTGCCAGTCGGGATCGGGCGCGTATTCGGCCGCCAGGACGCAGACATCCTGTTTGATCAGATGGGCGTTGACGGCGTTCAGCACCGTATCGACCGGCCAGTCGCGCTCCAGATCGGCATGAATGACCTGGGCCGTGGCGTGGACGCCGGTGTCGGTGCGGCCGGCGGCGGCGATCCGCACCCGCTCGCCTGAAAAGGCCAGTATGGCGGCCTCGACCGCGCCCTGCACCGTCGGCTGGTCCTCCTGAGCCTGAAAGCCGTTGTAGGCCGTGCCGTCGTATTCAATAGTCAGTTTGTACCTAGGCACTCAGGACTCCACATGGCCGTCATCGACCAGTTCCAACCGCTCGATAAAGAGCGGGAGCTCAAGCTGCACCCAACTCACGTCGTCGGCCACTATGGCGTCTTCAAACGTGATGGCCGCGCCTTTTTGCAGATCGACACCTTCGGATCAGCAGATAGAGCCAAACCGAACAGCCAGAGCCAAACGTTTCAGCTGACCTCGGACAGCGCCAAGGCTCTTTGGGAGATCCTAGGCCGCGAGTTCAATCTCTCAGCCTAATAGCGTTCCGGCCGGCAGGGCAAAGCCGCGCAGCATCTCATCCGCCGACTGCGCCGCCTTGCCCTCTCTCTGAACCCGGGTCAGGCGCACCGCGCCGGTCCCGCAGGCCACGGTCAGGGCGTCGTCCAGCACGGTTCCGGGCGCGCCCGATCCGTCGGCGAGGGCCGACAGCAGGGCCTTGACCCGCACCGGTCCCGTCTCGGACGGGGCCTCGAACCAGGCGCCGGGGAAGGGCGACAGGCCGCGGATATGGGCGTCGACCTCGGCCGCCGAACGGGTCCAGTCGATCCGGGCCTCGGCGGGGGTGATCTTCCGGGCGTAGGTGGGTTCGCCGACCTGTTCGGTCGGCGTCACCCCGCCCCGATCGATGGCGGCCAGGGCGCGGGGCCAAAGGGCGGCGCCGACATGGGCCATGCGCTCGGACAGGCTGGCGGCCGTGTCGTCGGGCCGGATGTCCATGATTTCGCTGAGCAGGATCGGCCCTTCGTCCAGGCCCAGGCTCATCTGCATGATCTGGACCCCGGTCTCGGCGTCGCCGGCCATGATGGCCCTCTGGATCGGCGCGGCGCCGCGCCAGCGGGGCAGCAGCGAGCCGTGCAGATTCAGGCAGCCCAGCCGGGGCGCGGCCAGCACCTCGGCGTTCAGGATCTGGCCGTAGGCGACGACGCAGGCGGCGTCGAGGTCCAGGCTCTGGAAGTCGGCGACGGCCTCGGGCGACTTCATGCTCTCGGGCGTGAAGACTGGCAGGCCCATGGTTTCGGCGAAGGCGTGAACCGGCGACGGCGTCAGCTTCTGGCCCCGGCCCTTCGGGCGCGGCGGCTGCGAATAGACGGCGACGATCTCGTGGCCCGAGGCGAGAAGCTCGGCCAGGGACGGCACGGCGAAATCTGGAGTTCCCATGAAGGCAAGGCGCATGGGCTCGCCTTTAGAGGTTTACTGCCAGCGGGTGAAGACGCCGCCGCCCTCATCCCACTCGCCGCCGGCGTCCAGGGCGTCGTCGAAATCGAGCAGCCGGTCCAGCAGCAGGCCCGCCACCACGCCCAGCAAGGCCACGCCGGCGAGGGTCGCGACCCCGGCGACGCCAATCTTCTGGCTGCGCGTCAAGCGACGGCGCCCTTGGGTGTCGATGACCAGGGACTGGCCGCGCCGGATGGGGCGAGGGTTGCGCTTCGTCATCAGGCGGCGATCCTGTCCTTGGCGGCCTTCTTGACCTTGGTCACGGCGCGTTCCCGCTTCAGCCGCGACAGGTGGTCGATGAAGAGCACGCCGTTAAGATGGTCCATCTCGTGCTGGATGCAGACGGCGTAGAGGCCCGAAGCCTCTTCCTCCACCGACTGACCGTCACGGTTCAGATAGCGAATGCGAACGCGGGCCGGACGTTCCACCTTGTCGAAATACTCGGGAATGGACAGGCAGCCCTCTTCGTAGGTGTAGAGCTCGTCCGAGGCCCACAGGATTTCCGGATTGGCGAAGAAGCGCGGGTTCTTGCGCGCCTCGGCGGCCTCCGGCGTGTCTTCCTCTTCCGTTTCGCACACGGCGCCGTCGCGATCGCCCAGATCCATGACGATGACGCGGTCTAGGGCGCCGACCTGAACCGCGGCCAGGCCGATGCCGGGCGCCGCGTACATGGTCTCCAGCATGTCGTCCATCAGGGCGCGCACGGCGTCGTCGACGCCCGCGACCGGCTGGGACACCTGTTTCAGGATCGCCAGGTCGGCGGCGTTGTCGATGGTGAGGATACGTCGGATGGCCATGGTCGGGACGTAGGCGCGACCCGGCGCGAGGTCAAGATTTCCGCCTATTCCTTGCCCGGCAGGGGGCGCGGCTTGCGGTACTGGTCGATGGCCACATAGGTGAAGACGCCTTGGGTCACGCGCACGGACGTGGCCAGCGGCTGACCGCGCGACCGCTTCCAGGCCTCGACATGGATGCGGATCGAGGTGCGGCCCGTGCCGACGACCTTGGCGTAGATGCTGACCTCGTCGCCGACGGAGACGGGCTGGTGAAACACCATGCCGTCCAGGGCCACGGTGGCGCAGCGTCCCTGGGCCAGTTCAAAGGCAGGAGTCGCGCCGGCCACGTCCATCTGGGCCAGCAACCAGCCGCCGAAGATGTCGCCTTCGGGGTTGGTGTCGGCCGGCATGGCGATGATCCGGCCGACCGGCTGGGTTTCGGGGGGGAACTGGGGCGCGTCGGACATGGGAGGCTCTGGCGTTCGAGGACAGCTCGCTCTTAGATCAAGTTTGCGCGATACAAAACAGAGCCGGCAATATTGTTGCGAGTTACGCCGCCTGCAGAAACGGGCCGCCCGCCTCAGCCCGGCTTGGCGGGCTTATACGCCGTTGCAGCGGAGGCGGCCTTGGACCGGCGCTTCCTAGGGGGCATGGCTGCCGGTTCGGTCGAGGGTTTGGCCGAAGGCTTGCGGGGCGTCTTGCGGGGCTTGGGTGCGGGTGGGGCCGCCGACGCAGGCGCGGCCTTGGCGTCCCTCAACGCCCGCCAGGCCCCGCCGAGTTCCATGGCGACCAGCAGATGATCTTCGGTCAGAACGCCCCTCCGCGCCAGGCGCAGGTCGGCGATCTCGTTCAGCAGCCGTGAGGCCGCGCGCAGGTCGGGACGACCGGATCGCGCGCCCAGGTCCTGAAGCCGGGCGAAGCGCCAGCCCGTCTCCGGCGGATGCTCCAAGGCCAGGGCGAAGCGCGCCTGAGGCGTCAGATCCGCAGCGAGAAAGTCCCAAACCGTCTGGTTCGGCGCACGGCGATAGTGTCCGGGACGGGTGGGAAGACCCGCGCCGGCGTAGACCTCCAGAGCGCCCGCCTCGATCTCATCCAAGGCGCCGTCCAGAGGCGAAGGATCGCCCGAGGGGATTTCGGCGGGGCGGGCGAAGGGGTCGGCGGCGGTCGGATCGACCGCATCACTCCCGACGGCGGCGGCGCGCCCCGTCAACTGGGACAGAAGGGCGCGCCAAGCCTGCACAGGCGTCAGTCGACGTTGATCGCACTGGTCACCGACACGTCATAGACGACGCGGGTCACGCTCTGAACGAACTCGAAGAATTTGCGCGCCTCTGCGGCGCCGGCCAGGGGCACATAGATCACGTCCTCGGGCATGATCTCCAGATTGGTGGCGGCGAAGACGTTGGCGGCGTTGTTGAAGTCCAGCTGATAGACCACCGGCACCCCCTTGGGCGTAGCCGGCTGGTTGATTCCCAGAGCCTGGGCCACCTCAGGTCGCTCGAAGCGGAAGACCAGAACACGCCGGGCGTTGGCGGTGGTTGTGTTCAACCCCCCGACCTTGGACATGGCGCCCGTAAGCGTCATCGGCCCCGCAGGCATATCGACCTGGGCGACGGCGTTCAGAGCGCCGAAGGTGGAGAACCGACGCGGCTTGTACTGGACGTTGATCACATCGCCCCTTTGCAGGCGCACGTTCTCGCCGAACTCGGTGGTCACGGCTGAAAGAGGGGCGGTGTAGGTCTGACCGCCGCGCTGGATGCTGATCGTCAGATCGTCGGTCGGGCGGGCCGATCCGCCGGCGGCGGCGATGACGTCCAGAATTCGGTCGCTGTTGACGCCCAGAGGCGCGCGGCCCGGCTGGCGCACGTCGCCCAGGACGTTGACGGTGTTTGAGGCGTTGCCGGCGATGCCGACCAGGACCTGGGGGTTGGCGACCTTGCCGGCCAGGGCCCGGCGGATCGCGGCCGCCGCCTGGGTCGAGGTCAGGCCGACGACGCGAACCGGACCCGCGAAGGGCACGGAAACAGAACCGCTGCGATCGACCGTCACCCCCGGCAAGGCCTGGGACCCGCCGGACAGGCTGGGAACCGTGCGCGCCGAAGCCGACGTCCCGCCCAGGCTGCCGCCGAACAGGGCGCCGGAGGGATCATAGATCGAGATCGCCAGCGTATCGCCCTCGCCGATCACATCGACCGGCTGTTCGCTGGAAGCGGCCGCCAGGGTGCCGAAGAACTGAGGCGGCACCGCCTTCATCCGCTCCGTCACCTCATAGGTCAGGGGCACGAGGGCGTAGCTGCCCAGGGCCTGGGGCGTCGAAGCCCCGGCGTCGATGGAGGCGCCCGAGGGTCCGTCGCGCGGCAGGGTGGAGCACCCGCTCAGGATGGCGACGATGGCAAGCGGCAGGATGGTGCGAGTCATGGAAACGGATCGGCCCTTGTTCGCGCGTTGATTACCCGCCTTTCGCACCGCCCGCCAGAGGCGAGGCCGCCGCCAGGCCGACCGCCCGAGCGACGATGTCGAAATGGGCTTCCCACGACGGCGCAGCGCGACCTTCCGAGGCGGCGGGCGGAGACGTCATGGTCGCCCGCTCGATCGCCGCCAGCCAGCCCAGCCCGTCCAGGGGATCGATCAACTCGGCTTGGGGCGTCAGTTCCCTGTGCGGCGGAATGTCGGAGGCGATCAGGGGGCGGCCCATGGCCACCGCCTCGACCGCAGGCAGGTCGAACCCCTCGACCGACGACGGCGCCAGCACCGCCCGCGCGCCCCGCATCAGGCGCGCCAGCACCTCGTCGGACAGGTTGGCCGCCTGGTGAACGATCCCCCGCAGATTGGGCGAGCGCTGCAGATGATCCAGCACCGCCTCATTCTCCCAGCCGTAGCGCCCGACCAGGACCAGGGAGGGGGTGCGTTCGCCCAGCCGTTCCTCCAGCCGCCGCCACAAGGTCAGCAACAGGGCCAGGTTCTTTCGCGCCTCTATGGTGCCCACATGGACGAAATAAGGACGGCTGGTCGCCACCGCATCGCCGGCGACGAAGGCCGGTTCCAGGCCCAGGTGCGCCACATGGACCGGCGGCTGCGGCAAACCTTCTCGCGCCGCAAAGGCCCGCAACTCGTCGCGGGTATAGGCCGAGTTGACGATCACCCGACTGGCGTGACGCAGGGCGTGGGTCACTCGGGCGTGGTGTTTGGCGCCGTCGCCCGGCCGACAGAACTCCGGATGGGTGATGGGGATCAGATCATGGATCAGAACGACCCGTTCCACACCCGCCGCTTCCAGATCCCTCAGAGCGTCGGCCTGATGCAGGGTCGTATGGCCCACGTTCAGATAGAGGTCGGCGGCCGGCAGGGGCGCGACGTGACGGGATTTGAAGAACTGTTTCAACACCCGTCCCTTGTCCGCCGGCTTCTCACGCTCCGGCGGGGGCGGGGGACTGATGACAGACTCTGCGGGTCGGGCGGGGGCGGCCAGAGCCTCGAGCAACAAGGCTTCATGCGCCACGTCGGCGGGGGCGACGCCCGCCCCGCTCCAACGCGCGCGCAGATCGACCACGAAGTCCCGGAACCACTCGGGCTGGACGGCGACCAGGCGGTTCTTGCGCCCGCGAACCGGCAGGGTGACGACGTCGGGCCGTGACAGCAGCCATTCGGCATAGGCCAGACAGACACGATCGACGCCGGTGGGGGCGGAACGTTCGGCCCGGCTCATCAGCCGGCTGGCGTCATAGAGGATACGCATCATCAGCGGCTCAGGCGACGTAGCCGGCCTGCATCAGTTCCGCGATATGGACGATGGCGGTCGGCCGCCCCTCCTCCACCACGAACAGATTGGAAATCTTGTTCGCGGTCAGCAGGTCGACGACGTCGCTCATCCGCGCGTCCGGATCGACCGTGATCGGATTGGCCCCCATGATGTCGGCGGCGGTCAGGCCGGTGATGTCGCGCTGGAAGGCGCGACGCAGGTCGCCGTCGGTGACGATCCCCGCCAAGGCGCCGTCCGCCTTCAAGACGGCGACCGCCCCCTTTCGGCCTTCCGTAATGGCTGAGACCACTTCGCTGAAGCTGGCGTTCAGCGGCACGCTGGCCGGGGCCGCGGCGTTGTCGCCCATCCATTCCCGCACGCTTTGCAGGCTCATGCCCAAGGCGCCGCCGGGGTGGTGCAGACCGAAATCCAGGGCGCTGAACCCGCGCCGGTCCATCAGCACCATGGCCAGGGCGTCGCCCAGGGCCAGGGTCATCAGGGTCGAGGTGGTCGGCGCCAGGCCGTTCGGACAGGCCTCAGCCACCTTGGGCATGGTCAGGCAGACCGCAGCGTTGCGTCCCAGGAAACTGGTCGGACGCTGGGTGATGGCGATGACCGGAATGCCGTTGCGCTGGCAGAAGATCAGAGGATCGCGCAGTTCGCGGCTCTCGCCCGAGTTGGAGATGGCCAGGACCGTCACATCCGGTCGCAGCATGCCCAGGTCGCCGTGGCTCATCTCCGCCGGATGGACGAAGAAGGCGTTGGTACCGGTGGACGCCAGGGTGGCGGCGATCTTGCCGCCGATGTGGCCGGACTTGCCGATGCCGGTGACGACCACATAGCCGGGACGGCTCATGATCACATCCACCGCCCGCGCGATCGAGACGTCGATCATCCGCTCCAGCGCTTCCAGCGCCTCGATGTTCAACCGCATGACCTCGCGGGCGCGCCCCGTCATGGCGGCGATGTCTTCGGGCGAGGAATGGGCGATCTCGGTCATGTTTGGTCAGGCCCGCGGCCGGGCTCTCCTTGTTTCAACGCACGGCCGCAGACAGTCCCCTCGGCGGCGCGCACCGCCTCTTTCAGACGACTTTGTCGCTTTCGGGTCAACCTTTGCCGCTTTGGCGCGTTATGGGGGCCTGGGGAAGCCGTAAAGAGTCAGATACCTATGCCGTCTCACGCCGGAGCCGCCGATCTGTTGTTGCCCCGACCGCCGGTCGCCGCCCAGGGAATCGCCCTGTTCCTCGACCTGGACGGCGTCCTTGCGCCCATGGCGCCGACGCCGGACGAGGTCGGTCCCGTGGCCCGCCGCACGGCCGTGCTGAAGGCGGTGCAGGATCGCCTCGACGGCCGGGTGGCCGTGGTCAGCGGCCGCACCATCAGAGAGATCGACCGGATCACCGACCGGGCCCTTGAATCCGCCTCGGGCGTTCATGGACTGGAGCGGCGCCTGAAAGGCGGCCCGGTCCAGAGGACGACGGCCGACGCCGCCGTCGCCAGGGCTTTGGACGCCTTTCACGCCTTCGCCGCTGACCGGCAGGGAGTGATCGTCGAGGACAAGGGAGTCTCTGCGGGCCTGCATTATCGACTGGCGCCCGACCAGGGCGCGGCGGCGCAGCGACTGGCCCGGCAGCTGCAGGCCGAGACAGGCCTGGCGCTGCAGCCTGGCCATATGGTGCTGGAGTTGAAGACGCCGGGCGCCGACAAGGGCACAGCCGTCGCCGCCTTCATGCAGGAGGAGCCGTTCAAGGGAGCGACCCCCGTCATGCTCGGCGACGATCTGACCGATGAACATGGTTTCGAGGCCGCCGCCGCCCTAGGCGGCTACGGGGTATTGGTCGGGCCTGAGCGCGAAACCGCGGCCCGCTATCGGCTGGACGACGTGGACGACGTCCTGACCTGGCTGGAAGCGGTGGCGGGGGCCTGAATCGATGACGCCCAATCTCGATCTCTTCCCCATCGGCAATTGCGCGATCAGCGCCCTGATCGACCGTCAGGGCCGGTTCGTCTGGGCCTGCGCCCCGCGCGTCGACGGCGACCCCGTCTTTTCGGCCCTGATGAACGGAGAAGCGCCCGAGCATGGCTATTGGTCCGTCGAGCTGGAGGGGCTGAAACACGTCAGCCAGGCCTATGTCCGCAATACGCCGGTGCTCAAGACCGTTCTGACGGCCGAAGACGGGGCCGCGGTGGAGATCATCGACTTCGCCCCGCGCCATCCGAAACATTCGCGAACCTACCGCCCCCTCGCCTTCGGGCGGATCATTCGACCGCTGCACGGCACGCCGCGTATCCGCGTCCGGCTGCGCCCCTCGTCCGACTGGGGCGCGCGGCGGGCGCCCCACACCTCGGGCTCCAATCACATCCGGTTCCTATGCCCGGACGTCACCTTCCGTCTGACGACCGACTGTCCCGTCTCTCACGTTCTGGAGGAGCGGATCTTTCGGCTGGAACGGCCGCACGCCTTCTTCTTCGGCCCGGACGAGGGCTATGATCAGGATGTGGGACCGGGGGTTCAGGCCGCGCTGGACCGCACGGTCGCCTATTGGCAGGACTGGGTCCGCAAACTCTATCTGCCGCTGGACTATCAGGAGGCCGTCATCCGTGCGGCCATCACCCTGAAGCTCTGCGCCTATGAAGAGACCGGCGCCATCGTCGCGGCCATGACCACCTCCGTTCCCGAATTCAAAGAGAGCGGGCGCAACTGGGACTATCGCTACTGCTGGATCCGCGACGCCTATTATACGGTGCGGGCGCTGAACCGGCTGGGGGCGGTCGACATTCTCGAGAACTACTTGGGCTATCTGCGCAATCTGGTTGACGCCTCGGCCGGCGGCCATGTCCAGCCGGTCTATGGGGTGGGGCTGGAGCCGGGCATCGGCGAGAGCATCGTCGATACGGTCGAGGGCTATCGCGGCATGAAGCCGGTGCGGATCGGCAATCAGGCCCATGAGCACCTGCAGCACGACGTCTACGGTCAGATCGTCCTGCCCCTGGTTCAGGCCTTCTATGACCAGCGCCTGCTGCGCCCGGGCACGATCGAGGATTTCCACGCCCTGGAGAAGGTCGGCGAGCGGGCCTTCGCCATGCACGACCAGACCGACGCAGGCCTGTGGGAGTTCCGCACCATCGCGCGGGTTCACACCTATTCCTCCGTCATGTGCTGGGCGGCCTGCGACCGTCTGGCCAAGGCGGCGGATCATCTGGGCCTGCAGGCCCGCGCCGACGTCTGGCGTCAGCGGGCGGCGGCCATCCGAGAGCGGATCGAGGCGGAAACCTTCCTGACGGACGAGGGGCGTTTCGCCGCCAGTTTCGGCGGACGCGAACTGGACGCCTCCCTGCTGCAACTGACGGACCTGGGCTTTCTGGACGCGCATGATCCGCGCCAGGTGGCCACCTTCGATGCAATCGAGCGGGATCTGAAAAAAGGACCCTTCCTGTTCCGCTATGTCGAGCCGGACGACTTCGGCGAGCCGGAGACCGCGTTCAACTTCTGCACCTTCTGGTTCATCGAGGCCCTGCATCAGAACGGCCGGGTGGAGGAGGCGCGCGCCATATTCGAAGAGATGCTGGCCCGTCGCACCCAGGCCGGCCTCTTGAGCGAAGACATTTCCGTCGAGGACGGGGAGCTGTGGGGCAACTACCCCCAGACCTACTCCCTGGTCGGGATCATCAATTGCGCCGTGATGTTGAGCCGATCCTGGACCGACGTGCGTTGATCTTTCTGGTCCCGGGGCTGGGATCGCTGCCGAAGTGAAGTCATGAGCCGTCTCATCGTCGTATCCAACCGGGTTTCGGCCCCGACCGATCCCGCTGCGGGCTCCGCCGGCGGCCTGGCCATGGCCCTGTCTGCGGCCCTGCGAAAATACGACGGCCTCTGGTTCGGCTGGTCTGGAGAGACGATCGACAGCTTCACCGGCGAGATGAAGGTGGAGGACCGCGCCGGCGTGACCGTCGGACTGGTCGATCTGGAGCCCCAGGACGTCGAGGAATATTACAACGGCTACGCCAACAAGACCCTGTGGCCGCTGTTCCACCACCGGATCGACCTGGCCCAGTACGAACGGTCCTACGGCGAGGGTTATGAGCGGGTGAACCGCCGCTTCGCCGAGGTTCTGGCGCCGGTGATCAAGCCGGACGACGTCATCTGGATCCACGACTACCATATGATCCCCATGGCGCGGGATCTGCGTCGTCTGGGCGTCCGCAACCGGATCGGCTTCTTCCTGCACACCCCCTGGCCGACGCGCCAGCTGCTGGTGACCCTGCCGCATCACCGGCGGCTGGTGGAGTCCATGTTCGACTTCGATCTGATCGGCTTCCATACGCGCGAATGGTGCGACCTCTTCACCGACTATGTGGTCAGCGAGGCCCAGGGCGAGCTGTTCGGTCATGGCGGGCTGGAATGTTTCGGCCGCCGGGTTCAGACCGGCGTCTTCCCCATCGGCATCGATGTGGACGGCTTCCTGGCGGCGAAGAACTCGACCCTCGGGGCCCGGACCTATGATCGGATGGCGGCCTCGGCGGCCTTCCGCGCCATGATCGTCGGCGTGGACCGGCTCGACTATTCCAAGGGGCTGGAGGAGCGGCTGCTGGGCTATGAGCAGTTTTTGCAGGACAATCCGTCGATGCGTGGCGAGGTCTTCCTGCTCCAGGTCACGCCGATCTCGCGGGACGATGTGGATTCCTATCAGGACATGCGGGCGCGGCTGGACGCCCTGGCCGGGCGGGTCAACGGGGCCTTCGCCGACATGGATTGGCAGCCGATCCGCTATCTGAACCGCACCTACCGCCGCGACCAGCTGGCGGGGATCTATCGCGCCGCCAGGGTTGGGCTGGTGACGCCGCTGCGCGACGGGATGAACCTGGTCGCCAAGGAATATGTCGCCGCCCAGAACCCCGACGATCCCGGCGTCCTGATCCTGTCCCGGTTCGCGGGGGCGGCGGAACAGATGCGTGAGGCGCTTCTGGTCAATCCCTACAGCCGCGAGGAGCTGTCGGACGCCATCCAGAAGGCCTTGACCATGCCCCTGGCCGAGCGGGTGCGGCGATGGGAGGCCCTGATGCAGGTGGTGCGCGACACCGACGTGGGCATCTGGCGCGACGCCTTCGTCAAGGCCCTGCTGGCGGTCGAGACCGAGCCGGAAAAATCCCAATGGGCGGGCGCGGCCTGATCCAGGGCCCGGTCTAGCGAATGTCGAAGGCCAGCAGCAGGGTGCGCTGGGCCGGATTGGCGTTGTCGTCCGACAGCAGATAGAGCCGGGTCGTCTGGCCGCGCCGCTCGGCCGCGACGCCTTCGAAATTGTCCGTTGTGCCGGGCAGCTTCAGTTCGATCAAGGCAGGTCCCAAAGACCCATCTGCCGCCATGCGCCGCACCCGGCCCCGCATGTCGATCGGCGGCGTATAGCGGCGCTCCACCACGAACCAGCCTTCGCCGGACGGATCGCGATCCAGACCGGTGAAGCGATAGTCGGAATCGCGGGGCGCCTCGGCCGGCGGCGAGACGACGGTGCGACAGCCGTTCATCGTGCAGTCCCAGACGCCGCCGCCTTCGCCGACCGCGCGCCAGCCGTCTGTCTGAGCGTGCGAAGCGGCTAGGCCCTCCATGCCTTCATTGTCCGCAAAGGCGACGGCGGGCGACGGAACCGGTCGGGGGGCGCGCACGGCCGACAGCGGGCCGTAATTCCAAATTCGATGGCGACGTTCGAAGCTGACGAGCAGGTCGCCTGATTGCGTCAGGGCCAGACCCTCGGCGTCTCCGTCGCGCTTGTCGCTGATCGGCGTCCCGTCCTCCAGGGCCAGCCGGTGAGACGCCAGACCATCGACGCCGACGAGCCGCCCCTGGGCGTTGAGCCGCAGACGGCCGCGAACCAGGTCCCCCGCGTCGGATACGGCGACAAAGCCGCCGCCTCCGCTCAGTTTAAGATCGGAAAGCCCATGCAGCGGCGATCCCAGGCCGGCGACGATCTCGATCCCGCCCGCGAAACGCACGCCGGGCGCCAGGACGGCCCCGGGCAGGCCCAGACCGACCGGCTTCAACGCGGCGGCGGCGAAGGACCAGCCGTCTTCGTCTGAAAGGGACGGTTGTGGCGGGCCCAGAGTCGCGGCGCAGGCCGTCAGGGCCAGGGCCGCCCAGGCCGCCGCGAGACGCGGTAGACGACGTCTCATGCGGCGATCTTCTGACGCGGCCGGCGAGCGAGCGTCGCCGCGGCGTCCGCCTCGAACAGTTCGGCCAGTTTTTCGGTCATGGCGCCGGCCAGCTGCTCCACGTCGACGATGGTCAGGGCCTTGCGGTACCAGCGGGTCACGTCATGGCCGATGCCGATGGCCAACAGTTCGACCGGCGAGCGATCCTCGATCTCGGCGATGACCTGGCGCAGGTGTTTGTCCAGATAGAGGGCGGCGTTGGCCGACTGGGTCGAATCATCGACAGGCGACCCGTCGGAAATGACCATCAGGATGCGGCGCTGCTCGGTGCGGGCCAGCAGGCGATTGTGCGCCCATTGCAGGGCCTCGCCGTCGATATTCTCCTTCAGCAGGCCCTCGCGCATCATCAGGCCCAGATTCTTCTTGGCCCGGCGCCAGGGCGCGTCGGCGGCCTTGTAGATGATGTGGCGCAGGTCGTTCAGCCGGCCGGGATTGGCGGGTTTGCCGGCGCTGATCCAGGCCTCGCGGCTCTGTCCGCCCTTCCAGGCGCGGGTGGTGAAGCCCAGGATCTCGACCTTGACGCCGCAACGCTCCAGCGTGCGGGCCAGAATGTCGGCGCAGACCGCCGCCACCATGATCGGCCGCCCGCGCATCGAACCCGAATTGTCGAGCAGCAGGGTCACGACCGTATCGCGGAACGGGCTCTCGCTCTCGGCCTTGAAGGACAGGGGGGCGGTCGGGTCGGTGACGATCCGGGTCAGCCGGGCCGTGTCCAGCATCCCCTCCTCCAGATCGAAGGTCCAGGCGCGGTTCTGCTGGGCCAGCAGGCGGCGCTGCAGCTTATTGGCCAGGCGCGAGACGACGCTGGCCAGCAGGGTCAGCTGTTGGTCCAGCAGATTGCGCAGCCGCTCCAGCTCCATCGGATCGCACAGGTCGGCGGCGTCCACCACCTCGTCATAGGCGGTGGTGAAGACGCGGTAGAAGTCGACCGCCCGCCCGTCGTCGGCGGTCTGCTGGCGATTGGGCTGCTGGCCCTCGTTCAGTTCCGGCCCGTCCTCGGCGCCTTCGCCTTCCGGGTCGGCGGGGGCGCCTTCGGGGCGGCTCTCGCGCTCCTGCTCCGACGACTGATCGTCGGCGTCGCCCTCCATGGACTGGGAGCCCTCGCCGCCCTCCTCTTCCTCGTCCTCGTCCGGCTGATCGTCGGCGTCGGGCTCCTGGGTATCCGGCTCCTGATCGCCCGGGTCGTCCGAGGCGTCCTCGCCCTGGCCGTCGCCGGGATCCAGGTTCAGGGCGCGCAGCACTTCGCGCATCTTTTCGGCGAACAGAGCCTGGTCGCCGGCGGTCGCGGTCAGGGCGTCCAGCTGATCGCCCGCCTTGGCCTCTATGCCGGCTCGAACCAGATCCAGCAAGGATTTGGTCCCGTCGGGCGAAGGCCGGCCCGTCAGCCGTTCACGCACCAGGAGGGCCACGGCCTCCGAAACCGGCGCCCGCTCGGGCTCGAGGATGCGCAGAGCCCCGGTCTTCTCCAGCCGCGTCACCAGGGCGGCGTCCAGATTGTCCCTGACCCCCGCCAGGAATTCGGAGCCCACGGCCTCGACCCGCGCCTGTTCAACCGCGTCGAAAACCTCGGCCGCCTGGGTGTCGGCGGGGCGCATACGGGCGTCGATCCCCGCGTCATGATTGGCCAAACGCAGGGCCAGGCGGTCGGCCTGGCCTCGCAGGGACGCGCTCTCGTTACCGGAGGGGTCGCGTGGGGGATGCGGCAGAGTCAGAATCCCGCCAGCCAGCTTGGGTCCGTCCGACCCGAACACCACCTCCAGCTCAGGCTGCTCGGCCAGGGCGCGGGCGGCGTGGCTGAGCGCGCGTTTGAAGGTTTCGGCGGGAGTGTCCGGGGCGGCCATGCTCCTCAGTTAATCTTTTCACGCCGCTGATAAAAGCGCGATCAGGCGGCTTTTCGGATCGGCACGCGCCGCCCATAGGTCAGGCAGCGCCACACCCATTCCAGCGGCCCCATTCTGAACCGCGCCAGCCACAGCGGAGACCAGATCAGCTGGACCGCCCAAACGGCCGCCACCAAGCCCCACATGCCGACATAGTCCACCTGACCGAACAGACGCGGCCCCCAAGGCATGTAAAAGAGGGTGGTCATGATCAGCGTCTGGCTCAGATAGTTGGTGAGGGCCATCTGCCCCACCGGCCGAAGCGGGGCGACCAGCCAGGCCGGTCCGCGCGTGGTCACGAGCACGATCAGGCTGACATAGGCCAGGGTCACCAGGATCGGGAAGGCCGCGACCGCCTCCGCCAGCCCTTGCGTCGGATGGGCGTCGGGCGCGGCCATGATTTCGGTCCAATGGGTCGTCGCCACAAGGGCCAGGACCGCGCTCCCGACCGCCAGGACGAAGAGATAGAGCCAGGTCGGCGCCCGGCCGCTGAGGAAACCCGCCTTGAACAGACCCATGCCGGTCATCATCAGGGCGACGGTCGAAAAGACGAACATGGCCAGGCTGGCGCCCTGGAGGAAGAACCAGGCGGTCAGGTTCTGGCCCATGGCCCCGGCCCAGCCGCTGCGATAGGCGGCGATGGCGGCGGCGACGGCCTCCTGGCTGTTCTGCGGCTGGCCCTGTTTCATCGCCTCGACCACTTCTGCGGGGCCGGCGACCATCAGCCAGCTCAACCCCGCCTGCATCGCCCCCAGCGCCAGGGTGACCCCCAGCCCGACCCCGATCAGAACGGGGGCGGAGAAGGACCGCATCAGCATGACGAACAGGCCGGACCAGGCGTAGAGCAGAAGGACGTCGCCGTACCAGAAGGCCAGGCCGTGGATCAGGGCGATCACAGCCAGCCAGAACAGGCGCCGGCGCAGCAGCCGCCCCCGCGCCGCATCGCTTCGTTCACCGCCCACCAGAAAGATCGAAGCGCCAAACAACATGGCGAAGAGGGTGATGAACTTCTGGTGGAAGAAGACGTCCATCGCCCAACGGGCCACGGCGTTGGCGCCCGTCACAGGAAAGGGGCTGAGGTCCGCATCGCCATAGACCATGAAGGGCAGGCCGAAGGAGACGACGTTCACCGCCAATATGCCCAGGACCGCCAGCCCCCGCATCACATCCAGAGAAGCGATACGGGCGGGCGCCTCGACCGGCGCCAGTCCGGTCGGTTCCGTCGTCTGGTTCACCGTCGACATTCACAGCCTCCCCCGAAGCGATTCAGCGCCTGAGCGGCGCTCGGATAAGCTTAGCGACGCCGCCCGACCTCGATCGTCGGCCGCGCCTCAAAGGCGATGAAGGCCACGCAAAGACCCGCCCACAGGGCGTAGCTGACGCCGACGATCATGGCGATGGGCAGGCCGCCCACGCCGAAGATCAGGAGGGTCGTCTCGGTCGCACCGAGACCCTGCATCAGGTCGCCCGCCTCCAGCCAGCCCAGGACCACCATCACCAGGCTGACAACCACCTGGACCAGGGCCGCAGTCAGGCCGCCGAACAGCATGAAACGCCAGACCACGCCCAGCCGCGACCCCGGCCGACCCTCGCGACGGCGCTCCTGATTGATCCGCCACAGGCCCGCAGGAACGGCCGCCAGACCGATCAGCAGCACCAGAATCCGCCAGTCGATGTCACGCCCCGCGCCGATGGCGTTGGGCGGCCAGAAGGGCAGGGTCAGAATCAGCGGGGGCCAGGCGGCGCCGGCCAGAGAGGCCAGGATCGGATACAGCGGCGCCGGCCGCGACTGGATGGTCGCCTGGCCCGGCAGGTCGGCATAGGTCTCGAACCGGCTCATCGGGTCGGGGCCGGCGTCTCGCCGGAATAGTCATAGAAGCCCCGCCCGCTCTTGCGGCCCAGCCAGCCGGCCTCGACATATTTCACCAGCAGAGGACAGGGGCGGTATTTGCTGTCGGCCAGCCCGTCGTACAGGACGTTCATGATGGCCAGGACCACGTCCAGCCCCATGAAGTCCGCCAGCTCCAGCGGCCCCATCGGATGGTTGGCGCCCAGGCGCAGCGCCTTGTCGATGGAGGCGACGTTGCCGACCCCTTCATACAGGGCGAAGATCGCCTCATTCATCATCGGCACCAGGATCCGGTTGACGATGAAGGCCGGGAAATCCTCGGCGTCGGTCGTGGTCTTGCCCAGGCTTTCGGCGAAATCGACGGCCGCCGCATGGGTCTCGGCCGAGGTGGCGATGCCGCGCACGATCTCGACCAGACGCATGACCGGCGCCGGCTTCATGAAATGAAGGCCGATGAACCGGTCCGGCCGATCCGAGGCCGAGGCCAGTCGGGTGATCGAAATGGAGGAGGTGTTGGAGGCCAAAAGGGTCTGGGGGCCCAGATGGGGGGCGACCTCGGCGTAGAGGGCCTTCTTGACCGCCTCGTCCTCCAGCGCCGCCTCGATGACCAGGTCCGCGTCGGACACGGCCTCGGCCATGACCGTCGTGACGGCGATCCGGGCCAGGGCGGCGTCGGCCTCGGCCTGGGTCACCAGATGGCGGCCGACGTGGCGCGACAGGCTGGCGGCGATCTCGCCCTGGGCCAGCGGCAGTCGCGCGGGCGCCACGTCGTAGAGTCGGACCGAATAGCCGCCCAGGGCCACCGCATGGGCGATGCCTGCGCCCATCTGTCCGGCGCCCAGGACGGCGACTGTGGTGATCGTGCTCATGAACCGTGGTCAATAATGGTCGGGGCCGGCACCTTTAGGAAGCTGGCGGCGGGGCGCAAGGGCGGAATCGCCGTCTCGCGTCGGAATCTCCCGCCGCCGTGGCGCCTCAGCCCAACATGCCGATCAGGACCGGGGCCGCCGAGGCGTTGAACAGGATGCGGACGAACTGAAGCAGCAGCAGGACGACGATGGGCGAAATGTCGATCCCGCCCAGCGGCGGAATGATCCGACGGAAGGGTTCCAGAATGGGGGCGGTGATCCGGTCCAGGAAGTCGGCGACCTGGCTGACGAACCGGTTGCGATGGTTGATCACGTCGAAGGCGAACAACCAGCTCAAGATCGCCTGGATGATGATGAACCAGACCATCAGGCCGATGACGGTGTTCACAAGCCAGACCAGGGCGGTGCCCATATGTATTCTCCTGCAAGGCGCGAACCTCGGCTTCTAGCCGTCCCCCGCCCATCCGACAATCTTCTGCGGTCGCCTGCGCGGATTGCGCGCACAAGCCCGTTGACACCACGCCCGCCCGCCTTCTATGTCCCGCGCTCGCCTGGAGGCCTGCTCCTGACTGGAACGGGGCCGTAGCTCAGTTGGTAGAGCGCGTCGTTCGCAATGACGAGGTCAGGGGTTCGACTCCCCTCGGCTCCACCAGGCGTCCTTAGAGCCTATTTCAACACCACATAGCCGCGCTCGACCATGCGGCGCAGGGCTTCGTAGACTTCGGCGAGTTCGTCGAAGGCGGTGCGGGCGGCGGTCAGGCGGGCGACCTGGTCGGGGGTGACGGGCGAGCCCGAATGGGCCAGGCGCAGGGCCTCGGCCCCCCATTTGGCGCGGGCGCCGGCGGTCAGGACCGCCAGTTTCTGAAGAGAGGCGGCGTCCAGACCGGTCAGGGTGTGGCCGATCAGCTCCTTGTTGGCGACATAGGCGGCGTAGTCGATCTGCTCCAACTGGCCGCGCAGGCGGCGCTGCTCGTGCGGATCGGTGTCCTGCGGTTCGAAATGGTCGCTGTGGCGACGCACGCTCGAAGTCATCTTGGTCGACATGGGCCGGCCCTCCACGGCCGACCAGACGTTTCCGGCGGCCACATTGACAAGAGGGTGCGCCGCTTCGGTTAACGTCCCGTTTGCGCCGAGGCGGCTCAGGTTTTGACAGTCGACCGACTGTCGCAATCTCCGCACAGCCTCGGGTCGCAAAGGGCGCGTAGCGGCGAAATCGCCATCGAATCTCCACCCACTGTTGTCGGGCGCGACACAGAACAGACGCCTGCACGTCGCCTCCGCCCCCTATGCGAGCCCCGTCGAAATTCGACGTTGGGGGATAGAACATGTGTTTTTCGTCACAGAGCCGGCAACGGTTTCTGCTCGCCACCACCGCCCTGATCAGCGCCGGACTTGCGGCCAGCGCCCAGGCCCAGGTTCAGGACAACCCGACCGCCGAGGTCGATGAGATCGTCGTGACCGGCCAGCGCGAGGCGCAGCGCGCCGCCATCGCCGTGAAACGCGCTGAGTTCGAGGTGATGGACGCCGTCTCCGCCGACGACATCGGCAAGCTGCCGGACCACAACACCGCCGCCGCCCTGCGCCGCATTCCCGGCGTCTCGGTGATGGAGGATCAGGGCGAGCCGCGCTGGCCGATCCTTCGGGGCCTGGCCTCCACCTACAACCGCACGACCATCGACGGCGCCTTCGTGGGTTCGGTAGATGAAAGCGCCCGCACCGTGCCGATGGACATCGTGCCCTCCGTGATGGCCGGCCGGGTCGAGGTGATCAAGACGGTCACGCCCGAGAACGACGGCAACGCCATCGGCGGCGTGATCAATGTCGCCACCCGCAGCGCGTTCGACGCAGCCAAACCCTTCTTCAACGGCATGGCCTCCTACGGCGTCTATGAACAGCACGGCGACGTCCGCAACGACGATCCGTCCTATCGCCTGGCCTTCGCCGCCGGTCGCCGCTTCGGCGCGGCCGACGAATGGGGCGTGGTGATTGGCGCCTCCCACGAGCAGCTCGACTACGACATTCCACAGGCGGAGTCGGCCGCGCCTTCGATCCGCGAATACGACGCGGCCGGCAAGCCGGTGAACTCGGGCGCTCCGACCGGCAACGGAATCCAGGTGCCGACCCAACTGCGCCTGTTCTGGTACAACAACACCAAACAGCGTTCGGGCGCGAACGGAAAGTTGGAATGGCGGCCGAGCGTCGATTTCCGCTGGGAGGCCTCGGCCCTGTACGCCCGGATGGAGGACGATGAGGAGCGGACCGAGTTCCGCACCGAGCCGGTCGGCAATGTGACCAACCAGACCCGCACCTCGGGAACCTTCGCCACGGGCCGCAACATCATCGGTCTGAACCAGCCCATCACCCGTCGCGAGATCGGCCTGGGCCGTACCGCCTTCCGGTGGGACGCCGCCCCGCAATGGCGGCTGGACGGCGATCTGGTCTATTCACAGGCGGGCTCAGAAACCCCCAACACCTCTATGGAGTTCCGCACGGCGTCGAACGCCAACTTCGGCTTCCGCTACGACACCTCGAACTTTTTCCCGGTGTTCACGCCGACCAATCCGACGGCCTTCCACGATCCGGCCCTGTTCAATCTCCAGCAACGGCGCGTGTCCTTGCTGCGGACCGATGAAGACACCACCCAGGCCCGGTTCAACCTGGCCTTCGACGACGGCGGCGAGACGCGGAACCTGAAGGCGAAGGTCGGCGCCGTGTGGCGCTCCAGCGATCGCAGCTATCGGTCCAGCCGCACCGACTACACCCCCAAGACCGGCTTTATCTATACGCTGGACAAGGTCGATCGTCCCGGGCCGGACAAGCTGATCGAAGGCCAGTATCGTCTGACGCCGCGCATCGACGTCGCCACGGCGGAGGCCTTCTATGCGGCCAACGCGGCCAGCTTCGACGCCAAGACCGCTGCCCCGACCGGCGACTATGACGTCACCGAGGACGTCTTCGCCGGCTACGCCCAGGCCAGCTACAAGATCGGCGACCTGACCCTGCTGGGCGGACTGCGCTATGAGAAGACCGAAGTCAGTTCAGACGCCGCCCGCCTGTCCGGCGGCGTCCTGACGCCGGTGTCGAACAGCGGCGACTACGACAACTGGCTGCCCAGCCTGCACCTGCGCTGGAATCTGCGTCAGAACATGGTCGTCCGCGCCGCCTGGACCAACACCATCGGCCGGCCGGACTTCGGTTCGCTGGCCGCCAGCGAGAGCATCAGCTTCGACGGCTCGCAGCCGACCCTGTCCCGCGGCAACCCCGGCCTGAAGGCGCGCGAGAGCGAAGGTCTGGACCTGTCGTTTGAATACTATCCGACCGACGGGCTGATGTCGGTCGCCCTGTTCACCAAGGACATCGACAACGAGATCTTCACTCTCAGCTCGGTCCAGAACCTGGACGTGGGCCGGGGCGTGGAGGCGGTGATCGTCTCGACGCCGACGAACGCCGAAACGGCCAAGATTCGCGGCGTCGAAGTCGCCTTCCAGCAGGCCCTGACCATGCTGCCGGCGCCGTTCGACGGCCTGGGCGTCAGCGCCAACGCCACCTTCCTGGACACGGAGTTCACCTTCCTGACCACGGCGGGCAAGCGTCACACGGGTCTGTTCCAGCAGCCGGCGACCACCACCAATGAATCGATCTGGTATCAGCGCGGCCCCATCGAGGCCCGCGTCTCGCACAACTATATCGGCGGCTTCCTGGAAACGATCAACGACACCATTCCGAACGCCGACCAATACTGGAAGGGCCGCCACGTCTATGACGCCTCGGTCAGCTGGCGCTTCGACAACGGCCTCACCGTCTTCGTCGAAGGCCAGAACCTGTCGAACTCGGGACGCCGGGAAGTGACCGGCCCGGGTCGAACCTATCTTCAGGAATCGGCCAACTACGGCCGCACCTACTGGGTCGGTCTGTCCGCCAGCTTCTAATCCCGACGATCAAAGGGGCCGCCTTCTCCGGGACGCGGCCCCTGTCCTTTTGAGGAACGCCTGTCATGCTCGCCTCCGTCCTGTTGTCGCTGCTTGTCTCGGCCGCCCAGGCCACACCGACGGCCGAAGGCGACGCGGTTGCGCCGCTCGTCCTGTCGGGCGAAGCTCGGACTCTGCGGCGCTACCCCGCTGAGGCGCGCCAAGGCGTGGCCGTGGGACCCGATGACGTCTACGCCGTCTCCAACTGGTCGATCGTGCGCTATGACAAGAAGACGGGCGCCAAACAGGCCGAATGGACCGGTGACCGAGCCCGATTTCCGCACATCAACTCTTGCGCCCTGATCGACGGCGAACTGGTCTGCGCCAGCTCCAACTTTCCCGCCGTTCCTCAGATCAGCACGGTGGAGGTCTTCGACGCCGTCGACCTGCATCACAAGCGCAGCGTCGCCCTGGGCATGGGGACGGGTTCGATCACCTGGGTCGATCGACATGACGGCGCCTGGTGGGCCATGTTCGCCAACTATGACGGTCGCGGGGGCGAGGCGCCGCGCGACCACCGCCACACCACCCTGGTGCGGTTCGACGACCAATGGCGACGGCTGGAGGCCTGGGGGCTGCCGGCCTCCATTCTGGAGCGGATTGCGCCGATGAGCATTTCCGGCGGCGGCTGGGGACCGGACGGACGTCTCTATCTGACCGGCCACGACCGGCCCGAACTCTATGTCGTCGCCCTGCCCGACGGCGGGGGAGTTCTGGATCATCTGGAGACCCTCGGCATAGAGGCCGAGGGACAGGCGATCGACTGGGATGAAAGCGAGCCCGGCGTCCTCTACGGCATCACCCGGCGAACACGGGAAATCCTGGCGATGCGCACGCCCGTCACGACCACGGCGCCCTGATCTGTCAGGCGCCGCTCGCGCGCGGATGGGCGGCGGAATAGGCGCTTAACAGGCGCTCCGCATCGACGCCGGTGTATTTCTGAGTGGTGGACAGGCTGGCGTGGCCGAGCAGTTCCTGGATGGAGCGCAGATCGGCGCCGGCCCCCAGCAGATGGGTCGCGAAACTGTGGCGCAAGGCGTGGGGGGTGGTGCGTTCGGGCAGGCCCAGCCGGCCGCGCAGTCGCTGGACCGAGGCCTGGACGTGGCGCGGGCTGAGCGGGCCGCCGCGCCGAGCCCGGAACAGGGGGTCGGCGGGCTGAAGGATGAAGGGCAGCAGCGCCAGATAGGCGTCCACCGCCGATCGCACGGCGGGCAGGACCGGGACGATCCGGGTCTTCGATCCCTTACCGACGATCCGCAGGGTGTCGCCCAAAGGAGCCTCTGCGCGAGTCAGGGACAGGGCTTCGGAAATCCGCAGCCCGCAGCCGTAGAGAAGGCTGAGCACGGCGCGGTCGCGGGCGGCCTCCCAAGGCTCCGCGTCGGGATCGGCGTCGGGTTCGGCCAGCAGGCCGCGCGCCTGGTCCTCGCTGACGGGGCGGGGCAGGGACGGCTTGATCCGGGGACCGCGCACCAGAGCCAGCTGGGGGGCGGGCGTGTCCAGCCGCCGGTCCAGAAAGGCGTGAAAGCCCCGAACGGCCGACAGGGTCTGGCTCAGGGATCGGGCCGCCAAGGGGTGATCGCCGCTGCGGCGGTCGGCTAAATGGGCGCGCACCTCGGCGGCGGTGATGGTTCCCAGGCCTTTCAGCGTCAGGGTCTCGCCGCGATGGCGTTCGAGAAAGGCGACATAGAGCCGGCCGATATGGCCGTAGGCCTCAAGGGTGCGGGGCGACAGCCGTCGCTCGTGCGCCAGATGCTCCAGCCAGGCGTGGAGGGCCTCGGCGGCGGTCATTCGCCCGTTTCCTGTCCGTCATCCTCGGGCTTGACCCGAGGATCGGGCGTTGATCGAGGCGAATGGCGGGGATCGTGCGCCAACCCGTACGCATTTGCGACGGAGCGTCCGACCCTCGGGTCAAGCCCGAGGGTGACGGTGAGCGAAGTACGGAAAGTCAGTTCAACACCGGCCATCGCTCGGCCATCCGCTCCACCACCCGCGCCAGAAAGGCCGCCAGTTCGCAGCCCATATTGGGGGTGAAACCCTCGGGCTCAGGCGAGCCGAAGGCGCACAGGCAGGGTCGGGGCGGTTCGCCGGGGGTCAGATGCGGCGCCATGCGGACCAGGGCCACCGACTTCACCTGATCGCCGGCCGCGCCGAACAGGTCGAGCCCGTCGAACATCGGCCCCAGCCAGCTCAGGCCGTGGTCGCCCAGCAGGCGGTCCACCTCGCCGGCGTCCAGTCCGCGCCAGCCGAACGGCACCCCGCCGGGTCTTTCGAGGGCGATGGCGGCGCCGGCCAGGCCGAACCGGCCCTGGGCCGCGGCGTCGAGGCGACGCGCCAGATCGGAATGATTGCGCGCCTCCATCAGATCCAGGGCGGCGACGTGGGTCTGGGTCTGGGCGGCGAAATTGGCGCGGGCGATCATCTCGACCTCGCGCCGGGCGCCGGCCTCGCGCTCGACCACCGCCTCAAGCCGCGTCAGGGCGGCGGCGCCGAACTCGACCACATTGCGTCCGTGCGGACGCAGGCCGATCTCTTCCAACAAGGAACGATCGTCCAGCAGGGTCTGGGAATGGGTCTGGAGCCAGCCGCGCACCTCGGGCCAGGTCAGGCCGTCGCCCAGATGGGGAACCGGCTCCGCTTCAGCGGTTTCGAAAAGGTCCAATGAGCCGCTCAACAGACCTTCTCCGTGACGCGTGAGTTACAGGATGGACTGACCGGTCTTGGCCCAGTCCGCCACGAAGGCATCAAGACCCTTGTCGGTTAACGGGTGCTTTACCAGGGCCTTGAAAGTGTCGGCGCCGAAGGTGGCGGCGTCCGATCCGGCCACGGCGGCGGCGGCCACATGGGCCACGTTGCGCAGCGAGGCGGCCAGGATCTGGGTCTCGAAACCATGGACGTCGTACATCACCCGGATTTCTTCCAAGAGGGCGATCCCGTCGGCGCCGTTGTCCTCCAGCCGCCCGACGAAGGGCGAGACGAAGGTAGCGCCGGCCTTAGCGGCCAGCAGCGCCTGGGCGGCCGAGAAGCACAGGGTGACGTTGGTCTTGATCCCCTTGTCGGTGAAGACGCGACAGGCGCGCAGACCGTCCCAGGTCAGGGGCAGCTTCACGACCACATTGGGGGCGATGGCGGCCAGCTTGTCGCCCTCCTTGACCATGGTCTCGAAATCGAGCGAGACGGCCTCGGCGGAAATCGGGCCCTCGACCAGGGCGCAGATTTCGGCGATGACCTCGGCGATGTTCCGACCCGACTTGGCGATCAGCGACGGATTGGTGGTGACGCCGTCCACCATGCCGGTGGGAACCATGTCCTTGATGACGGCGACGTCGGCGGTATCGAGAAAGAGTTTCATGGACGGCTTCATAGCCGAGGGCGCAGTTCGGTGAAAGTCGCCTCAGTCCTCATTCCCCTGCCCGTGCCGGAAGCCTTCGATTACGAAGTTCCCGAGGCGCTGAGCCTGGCGCGCGGCGATCAGGTCGCCGTCCCCTTGGGTCCGCGCCTGATCCGGGGCGTGGTGGCCGAGGTGTTCGAGACCACCGGCTCGAACCGGCGGCTGAAGGCGGTGGACTCGAAACTGGACGACCCCGCCCTGCCGGCAGGGGTGATGGACTTCGTCGAATGGGCCGGGCGCTGGACCCTGTCCCCCCCCGGAGAGATGGCGGCCACCGCGCTGAAGGGGCTGCGCGCGCCGCGTCCCCGGCCGGAACGGAGGGTGCGGCGGGTCGGCGACCGTCAGCCGGCCCGCGCCACCCCCGCGCGAACGGGCGTGCTGGAGGCCCTGGGCGCGCGATCAATGACGGCCGCCGATCTGGCGCGGGACGCCGGGGTGTCGGCGGGCGTGGTGAAGGGATTGATCGACGAGGGGGTTCTGGAGATCGTCGAGATCGCCGCCGAAGCCGCCTTCGCCCCGCCCGATCCCGACCATGCGCCGGCGACCCTGAACGGCGACCAGGCGGCGGCGGCTTCAGCCCTGGCGGCCGGAGCGACCCAGGGCGGGTTTCGACCCTTTCTGCTGGACGGGGTCACGGGGTCCGGCAAGACCGAAGCCTATCTGGAGGCGATCGCGCGGGTGCTGCGCGCCGATCCGGCGGCGCAGATCCTGATCCTCTTGCCTGAAATCGCCCTGACCCAGGCCCTGATCGAACGGATTGCAGCCCGCTTCGGCGCGGCCCCGGCAGAGTGGCATTCCGGCGTCGCCCCGCCCCGCCGCCGCCAGGTGTGGGAGGCGACCATCGCGGGCCGTTGCAACATCGTGGTCGGCGCCCGGTCCGCCCTGTTCCTGCCCTTCGTCAATCTGCGGCTGATCATCGTCGACGAGGAGCACGACGGCTCGTTCAAACAGGAAGAGGGGCTGGTCTATCACGGCCGGGACCTGGCCGTGGCGCGGGCGCGGATCGAGGGGGCGGCCGTAGTCCTGGCCTCGGCGACCCCGTCGCTGGAGACGCTGTGGAATGCGCAGAACGGTCGCTACGACTGGTTGAAGCTGGGCGCGCGGCATGGGACCGCCGTCCTGCCGGACATCGACCTGATCGACCTGCGCGCGGCGCCTCCGGATCCGCAGACCTGGCTGTCGCAGAGCCTGAGGGAGGCGATCGGCGAAACCCTGGCGCGCGGCGAACAGACGCTGCTGTTCCTGAATCGACGCGGCTATGCCCCCGTGGTCCTGTGCCGCGCCTGCGGGCACAGGCTGACGGCGCCGGACACCGACAGCTGGCTGGTCGAACATCGCTACACCGGCCGACTGGTCTGTCACCTGACCGGCTTCTCCATGGCCCGGCCCAAACTGTGCCCGTCGTGCGGGGCCGAAGACAGTCTGGTCTCGGTCGGACCCGGCGTCGAACGGGTCGAGGAGGAGGTGCGCCAGCTGTTTCCCGAGGCGCGGACGGCGGTGTTCAGCTCGGACACCGCACCCGACGCCAGATCGGCCCGGGCCCTGATCCAGCGGATGACCGACGGGGAGATCGACATACTGGTCGCCACCCAGGCGGCCGCCAAGGGCCACAACTTCCCCCGCCTGACCCTGGTCGGAGTGGTGGATGCGGATCTGGGCCTGAGGGGCGGCGATTTGCGGGCGGCCGAGCGCACCTATCAGCTCTTGGCCCAGGCGACGGGACGGGCGGGACGGGCGGATCGGCCGGGACGGGCCCTGTTGCAGACCTGGACCCCCGAACATCCGGTGCTTCAGGCCCTGGCGGCCGGCGATCGGGACGCCTTCGTCGAGGCGGAGATGGCCGAGCGGGAGGCGGCGTCCCTGCCCCCCTTCGGCCGGCTGGCGGCGATCATCCTGTCCAGCGAGAATGCGCAGGCGGTGGAGAAGACCGCCGCCGACCTGGCCCAGGCCATTCCCAACGCCGAACGGCTGGAGGTCTATGGCCCCGCCGATGCGCCCCTGGCCCTGGTGCGCGGCCGTCGGCGCAAGCGGCTCTTGGTGCGCGCGGATCGCGACGTCGATCTGCAAGCCTTTCTGCGCGCCTGGCTGCAGCGGGTGAAGGTTCCGGCCTCGGTCCGGCTGGCCGTGGACGTCGATCCCTATTCCTTCCTCTGAGGGGGCCTCTGAGGGGGCCTCTGAGGTGGACGCGGCCGTCCGAGAGGGCGGATCAGATCGCCATGACCGTGCCCAGCAGCAACCGGGCGCCGGGGCGGCCCAGGGTGGCGTTGGTCGCCGCCTGCAAGGCGTTGGCCAGGCGGTCGATGTCGGGCGCCGCGCCGGGCCGCAGGCCTGCGGCGAACTGCTGAGCGGCGGTGTTATAGGCGGCGCGGAGGCGGGGCGTGGACTGCTGGGCGCGAAGACGCAGGGCCGCGTCAGGCACGTCCAGACCGGTTTCGATCGACAGAACCCCTCGGCGCCCGGTCAGCCCGGCGATGGAGGCGGTGACGACCGGCAGTCGGAAATAGGTTTCGGCGGAGGCGCCGCCGCCCTCCTTGCTCGAAGAGGCTGCGGCGGGCTCCGGCGAGGCCGAGGCGGCGGCCGTTGCGACAAGGGCGAGACCGAGGAGGGCGCGGCGTTCCATGGCGTGACCCTAACGCGCGGCGCTTAATAAACGGCTACGCCCTCGCATATAAGGACATCCTTATATGTTTATTGCTCCTTCAGGCCTGCCGGGCTATGAGGCGCGCAATACCCCCTTACGGCCAGGAGCCCCTGCCATGACCGACTACATCATCCGCGACATCTCTCTGGCCGACTGGGGCCAGAAGGAAATCGCCATCGCCGAGACGGAAATGCCGGGCCTGATGGCGCTGCGCGCCGAGTTCGGCAAGGACCAGCCGCTGAAGGGCGCCCGGATCGCCGGCAGCCTGCACATGACCATCCAGACGGCGGTTCTGATCCAGACGCTGGAAGCCCTGGGCGCCGAGGTGCGCTGGGCCTCGTGCAACATCTTCTCGACCCAGGATCACGCCGCCGCCGCGATCGCCGCGGCCGGCACCCCGGTCTTCGCCGTCAAGGGCGAGACCCTGGAGGAATACTGGGACTACGCCCACAAGATTTTCGAATGGGCGGACGGCAGCTATCCGAACCTGATCCTGGACGACGGCGGCGACGCCACCCTGCTGTGCGTGCTCGGTCCGAAGGCCGAGAAGGACCCCTCGGTCCTCGACAACCCGACCAATGAGGAAGAAGAAGCCCTCTACAAGGTCATGAAGCGGTATCTGAAGGAGAAGCCCGGCTTCTATTCGGCCATCCGCGACGCCATCGGCGGCGTGTCGGAAGAGACCACCACCGGCGTCCACCGCCTCTACCAGATGTCGGAACGCGGCGAGCTGCCCTTCCCGGCCATCAACGTCAACGACAGCGTGACCAAGTCCAAGTTCGACAATCTGTACGGCTGCCGTGAATCCCTGGTCGACGCCATCCGTCGCGGCACCGACGTCATGCTGTCGGGCAAGGTGGCCGTGGTCTGCGGCTACGGCGACGTGGGCAAGGGCTCGGCGGCCTCGCTGCGTCAGGGCGGCGCCCGCGTGATCGTGACCGAGATCGACCCGATCTGCGCCCTGCAGGCGGCCATGGAAGGCTATGAGGTCCAGACCCTGGACGACGTCGCCGACAAGGCCGACATCTTCGTCACCGCCACCGGCAACAAGGATGTGATCACCGTCGATCACATGCGCCGGATGCGCAACAACGCCATCGTCTGCAACATCGGCCACTTCGATTCTGAAATTCAGGTCGCGGGCCTGAAGAACTTCAAGTGGGACGAGATCAAGCCCCAGGTCCACCACGTGGAATTCCCGGACGGCAAGAAGATCATCCTGCTGTCGGAAGGCCGTCTGGTGAACCTGGGCAACGCCACGGGCCACCCCTCCTTCGTGATGTCGGCCTCCTTCACCAACCAGACCCTGGCCCAGATCGAACTCTGGACCAACAAGTCGGCCTATGAGACCAAGGTCTACACCCTGCCCAAGCACCTGGACGAAAAGGTCGCCGCCCTGCACCTGGGCAAGCTGGGCGCCAAGCTGACCGTGCTGAACAAGGAACAGGCCGATTACATCTCCGTGCCGGTCGAAGGGCCGTTCAAGCCCGAACACTATCGCTACTAAGACTCTGATCCCGGAGCCGGTCTCGTGAGCCGGGCGTCGTTCGACGTCCTGGTGGTCGGGGCCGGCGCCGCCGGCATGATGTGCGCCGCCGAGGCCGGACGGCGCGGCCGTCGGGTCCTGGTCGTCGATCACGCGGCCCATCCCGGCGAAAAGATCCGCATCTCCGGCGGCGGACGGTGCAACTTCACCAATCTGGGCTGCGGGCCGGCGAACTTCCTGGGTGAAAACCCCCGGTTCGCCACCTCGGCCCTGCGCCGGTTCACGCCCCAGGACTTTATCAAGCGGGTCGATCAGGCGGGCATAGGCTGGCATGAGAAGACGCTCGGCCAGCTGTTCTGCGACGGCAGCGCCAAACAGATCATACGCCTGTTGACCGAGGCCATGGCCGAGGCCGGGGTCGAGCTGAGGATGAGGACCGGGGTGGACCGGATCGCCCGAAAGGGCGAGGGCTGGTCGATCGGCCTGTCTGACGGATCCGAGATCGCGGCGGCGTCCCTGGTGGTCGCCACAGGCGGAAAGTCCATTCCCAAGATGGGAGCGACCGGCTGGGCCTATGAGGTCGCGCGGCAGTTCGACATCCGCGTGACCGAGACCCGTCCCGCTCTCGTGCCGCTGACGTTCGAGGCGGGCCTGCTGGAGACCCTGGCGCCGCTCGCCGGGGTGGCGGTGGAGGCTCGCGTGGCTTCGGCCCCGGCCGAGAAGACGCGCAAGGCCCGGTTCGACGAAGCCATGCTGTTCACCCACCGCGGCCTGAGCGGTCCGGCCATACTTCAGATCAGCTCCTACTGGCGCGAGGGCGAGCCCATAGTCGCCGCCATGGCCCCGGATCACGACGTGTTCGAGGCGCTGAAGGCCGCCAGGGCGGCGAACGGACGCCAGGCGGTCCACACCGCCCTGGCCCAGATCGTGCCGCGCCGCCTTGCCGAGAGCCTGTGCGCGCGCGAAGGCGTGGCGGGCAATCTGGCCGATCTGTCGGACAAGGCGCTGCGGCGGCTGGACCAGGCGGTCAACGGCTGGACCGTCAAGCCGGTGGGATCCGAAGGCTACCGCACGGCCGAGGTCACCCTGGGCGGGATCGACACCGCCGCCCTGGACCAGCAGACTCTCGCCGTGAAGACCGCGCCGGGCCTCTATTTCATCGGCGAGGCGGTGGACGTCACCGGCTGGCTGGGCGGCTATAATTTCCAGTGGGCCTGGTCGTCGGGCTGGGCCGCCGGCCAGGTCTGCTAGAGCCTGATCCGTTGAGGAGGAACCGCTTCGCGGTTCCGCTGAAACGGTGAATCAGGCTCCAGATTAAAGCGAGAGCATGATCAAGCCGCGCCCTGTGGCGCCACGACGCATGGCGGCGCAGACGCCGACCCCCTAGCTTGGGTTTGCGGAACGGGCCCCTCTGGCGTCGTCGCGGCCGGGTTCCCCTCCCCTGGGCGTGCGATGCGATGTCGGACCGCACGGGTGCATCGACGCGACGGGTCTCGGACCCCTTGCCTTCCCGTCGCGTCGCACCCGATCGTCAACCGACCCGGAGCCCCGCCATGCCCCTTCTGATGTGCCCCAACGACAACAGCCCGATGCAGAGCCTGGATCGGAACGGCGTCCAGTTCGACATGTGCCCGACCTGTCGCGGCGTCTGGCTGGATCGCGGCGAGTTGGAAACCCTGATGGCCTCGGCCGTCGATGAAGGACGCGCCGCCGCCTCCGCCCCCTCGCCGCAGACCCGCCCCTGGAACGCGCCGTCCGACTATGGAGAGGTCAAGGGCTACAGGGACGATCGCCGCCGCGACGACGGCTATCACTACAAGAAGAAGAAGCGCGACAGCATCTTCGACATTTTCGACTGACGCCTAAAGCCGAATCCCGGCGGCCGGCATCAGGGCGTTCAGCGCAGCCGACGCCTCCGGCTCGACGCTCAGGGCGTCCTTGACCTCGGAAGCGCGCAGCATGCGCAGCGCTTCCGTCCGGGCGCGATCGGCGGCCGGTCCCAGAGGCGCCGTTTCGCCGGCCGCCATTCTCAGCAGGACGCCCAGCTTCTGCGTCACGGCGGCCGAGGCGCGGGCGATCTGGCTGATCAGGCCGGCGTCCGCCTCCAGGGTTCCGCCCAAGGTCCCGATCGAGGCGGCGATCTCACGCTCGTCGATCTCTCCCAACTGCACCGCGCGCACCGAGCGCTGCAGCCGCGCCAGAGTGAGCAGTTTCTGCGAGGCGTTTGGACCGCCCGGAGTCGATTGCCGGAGCTCGGCCTCAAGCCTCACCGACTTGACGCAGCCGCTCAGCCATCGCGCCGCAGCCCGCTTGTTGGCGGCGCCGGTCACATTCTCGCAAAGCCGCGTCAGATGTTCGGCCTCGGCCAATACGGTCGCGCACGACTGAACATAGGAGGCGACGAAGTCGGGCGTGACCAGGCTCCTGGACCGATCGACGAAGGCGTTCTGAACCTCCTCCAGGCTCAAAAGCCGACCCGAAGCGGCCGTCAGGGCCATGGCCAGGGTTCGAAGAATATCGATCTCGCCCGCCGGATCAGCGGGGCGCAGGCGGCGGGAACTGGACAGTTCACGCGTTATGAATCGGGCCAAGGCGGCCGACACACGCGGAAAGTCGCCGGCGGCGATCCGGCTGCCGAGCCGGGCTGCGGGGCCGTCCACGGGCGGGGTCAGAAGCCCCGTCCGGGGATCCAGGGCGATCAGCCGCTCCACCTCCTTGGGCGCCACCATACGCACCAGGGCCGCCAGAGTGGCTCCGTGATCCAAGGACGGACCCAGGATGTCCGCCAGATTCGACCGCGTCGCCAGCATCTCCGTCGCAATCTGCTCGACGACGCTCGCGACCAGGGCGCGCGGCGGCCCTTCCGTCGGCGCGCCATCCATCAGATCCATCAGCCGGTCCAGCCGCGCCCGTGCGCCCTGACGATCGGCCAGGGCCTGGGCCGCCACGCCGCCCATGATGAAGGCTCGGTCGGCCGATCCCGACAGGCGATGGGCCACATCGGCGATCGAAAGATCGTCCAGTGACGGAAACTGGCCGCTTCGGCCGCCTTCATCAGCTGGGAGATCGTGGCGTCGGCCAGCCGCTGGTAGTGGCGCACCATCCCATGCAGATCCTGGCCGCTGGCCTGGCTTTCGGGCACGGCCACCTTCTGAACGGCATGTTGAAGTTCGACGCCCGAGGCGTCCAGCCGTTCCGCCAGATCCGGCCGGTGCAGAAGCTCGAAGGCGGTCACCCCGTGCCGCTTCAGCCAGTCCTCGAGGACGCGGCCGATCAGGGCCCGAGCATGGGGCGCATAGAGTTCCTTGGGCGAGCCGCAGGCGGGACGGGCCGCCGCTTCCGGCTTCTTCTTCGACTTTTCTTCCGGCAGCCCGAGATTCAGAATCGTCAGGCTGTTGAACTCCATCGTCTCGGGGTCCAGCGTCTCCTTGGTGACCCGCACCGCGACCGCCTGTTTGGCCTGAAACTGCTCTTCGGCGGTTTCCAGCGCGGTTTTTCGGTCTTCGGTCGCGATCAGCAGGGCCCAAGCCGCCGGAGCGGTCCTTCGGACATAGACTTCATAATGGATTGGGCCGGCCATGCGACCACCCTAGGCGCCAAGGCTTTAAGGCGGGGTTGCCCGGTAAATTGTCAGTTTTTGACCCATCCGCCTATCGCCGTCGTTGAAACCTGCGGCTTGGCGGCCCATCTGTCTTGGCCCTAATGTAACCGCGATCGAACGGTTACGCTTGCCGTGCGTTCTCGGTTTCGGGAACGGGAAGTTCAGGAGAAGACCCCTTGGCCAATATCACCCTGGTCGACGACGACGAGAACATCGTGACGTCCGTCTCGCTGGCGCTGGAAAGCCATGGCCATAAGATCACCGCCTATCACGACGGCGCATCGGGTCTGGCGGCCTTGGAGAGCACGCCGCCCGATCTGGCCATTCTCGACGTGAAGATGCCGCGCATGGACGGGATGGAGGTTTTGCGCCGGCTGCGCCAGACCTCCCAGCTCCCGGTCATCATGCTGACCTCCAAGGACGAAGAGATCGACGAGATTCTCGGCTTCAACCTCGGCGCCGACGACTATATCCACAAGCCGTTCAGCCAGAGGCTGCTGATCGAGCGGGTCAAGGCCCTGCTGCGCCGCACCGGCGCCGACGGCGTCGAGCCCGAGCCCTCGGCCGAGGTCTCCGGCAAGGCGATAAAGCGCGGCAAGCTGAGCATGGACCCGGCCCGCCACGAATCGACCTGGGACGGCAAGCCGGTGAAGCTGACCGTCACGGAATTTCTACTGCTTCAGGCCCTGGCCCAGCGCCCCGGCTTCGTGAAGAGCCGCGACAATCTGATGGACGCGGCCTATGACGACCAAGTCTATGTCGATGACCGCACCATCGACAGCCACGTGAAGCGGATGCGCAAGAAGTTCCGCGCCGTGGACCCCGAGTTCGACGCGATCGAGACCCTGTATGGCGTCGGCTACCGATACCGCGAAAGCTGATCTTCCCGGCCGCGAGACCGAGGAAGAGCCTCATCGACGGCCGCTGTTCCGCTTCGGCGGCTCGCGGCTCGGCGGCTTCATCCTCGCCCTCAACCTGCTGAGCCTGCTGATCCTGTTCGGCGGCGCCCTCCTGCTCAATGAATGGAGCAAGGGGTTGATTCAGGCGCGCCAGGAATCGCTGAAGGTCCAGGCCGAACTGCTCGGCAATGTGCTGGGGCAGCTCAGCATCACGCGAGGCGAGCCCACCCCGGAGCTGGACGTCGGCGAGGCGGCCCGCTGGCTGCGCGACAACTTCGTGCCCGAGGGGCAGCGGGTGCGCCTGTACGACATCAACGGCCTGCAGGTCATCGACAGCTATCAGGTCACCGAAAACATCCCCGGCCAGGCCTTGCCGCCCGCCCGCCCGGCGGGCTCCAAAGCGCCCGGCGATCTGGCGCGCGTCAACGCGCGTCGGGCCGAACAGAAGGACGCGGCGGAGCGCGAGGTGACGGCCGAGGTGGAGCTGGCACTGGCCGGCGCGCCCCAGACCACGCTCCGGCGCAATGAGTCGGGCGATCGCGTCGTCTCCGTCTCCATTCCAATCCGACATGTGCGTCAGGTCTTGGGGGTGCTGACGCTTGAGGCCGGCAATGTCGATGAGATCCTCGGCGCCCAGAGGCGCGCCCTGGTGCCCTTCGCCCTGGTGGCCCTGGGGGTGAATCTCCTGGCCTCCCTGCTGCTGCATCTGTTCGTGGCGCGACCGATCATGCGGCTTTCGGCGGCAGCGGACGGGGTCAAGCTGCAACGGGCCCGATCCATCTCTCTTCCCGATCTGGAAGACCGCAAGGATGAGATCGGCGACCTGGCCCGGTCGCTGGAATCGATGACCGACACCCTGTCCACGCGGATGGACGCGATCGAACGGTTCGCCGCTGACGTGTCGCACGAGATCAAGAACCCCCTGACCTCGATCCGCTCGGCCCTGGAGACCCTGCCCCTGGTGAAGACGGACGCTCAGCGCGAAAAACTGACCGCCCTGCTGCAGCAGGACGTGCGGCGCCTGGATCGGCTGATCACCGACATATCCAACGCCTCGCGGCTGGATGCGGAACTGTCGCGCGATCGGCCCCGCCCCATCGCCCTGAACACCCTGCTGAGCGACATCGTCAACGTCTATGAGACGACGGCCAAGCCCGGCGACATTCCGGTCCTGTATGATCCGCCGGCTCAGGCGCTGCGGGTGGTGGGGCGCGACGGGCCTCTGGGCCAGGTCTTCCGCAATCTGATCGACAACGCCCGCTCCTTCAGTCCGGCCGACGGATCGGTGCGCGTGACCCTGGAAGAGACGGAGGGCGAGCTGCCGATCCGGATCCGCATTGAGGATCAGGGGCCGGGGGTGCCGCCCGAAAATCTCGAGACGGTATTCGAACGCTTCTACACCTCGCGACCCAAGGGCGCGGCCTTCGGATCGAACTCAGGTCTGGGCCTGTCCATCGTCCGCCAGATCGTCGAGGCGCACGGGGGGCGCGCCTGGGCGGAGAATATGACCGAGGGCGACCGCATCCTGGGCGCCCGCTTCGTGGTGGCCCTGCCGGCGAACGGCCGCCGGCCGTGACCGGGGCCGCCCCCATCCACGCGACCACGGTGGCCCGGCGCGGACCGGGCGAGGGCGTGTGGCGGGCGGTGATGATCCTGGGACCCTCAGGCGCCGGAAAAAGCGATCTGGCGCTGCGGCTGATCGGACGCGGTTGGCGACTGGTCAGCGACGACTATACTCGGGTCTGGGCCTCGGACGGAGCGCTTTACGCAACGGCGCCCCAGTCGATCGCCGGCCGGATCGAGGCGCGCGGGGTCGGAATCGTGTCCGCCAGAACACGTTGGATCGCCCGTGTCGTCATGGCCGTCGCCTGCGCGCCCGAGGCGGTCGAACGCCTGCCCGAGACGCAAACCCGCCGGTTCGCGGGGGTGGATCTGCCGCTCCTGGCGCTGGACCCCCGCCCCCCGTCCGCCGTCGAGATGGTCGCAGTCGCGCTCGGAACGCTTTGAACCGGCGCGCAACGAGTCTATGACACGGCCCTTGCGGTCCCGAGGTGGGCGCGTCCGGCCTCCCTGTCGGACAGGGAGAGGTCCGGGGATGGTTCGGGGGATGCGAGTGACGTTCTCATGATTGGCCTTGTTATCGTCACCCACGGGGGACTGGCCTCGGAGTTTCTTTCGGCGATGGAGCATGTGGTCGGCCCGCAGCGCGGGGTGGCGGCCATCTGCATCGGGCCCGAAGACGACATGGAGCGCCGTCGGCGCGACATCGTCGACGCCGCTGCCGCCGTGGACGACGGCGACGGCGTCATCCTGCTGACCGACATGTTCGGGGGCACGCCGTCCAATCTGGCGATTTCGGTGATGGAACAGACCCATGCCGAGGTCATCGCCGGGCTGAACCTGCCCATGCTGATCAAACTGGCCAGCGTGCGCGGGCGCGAGACGCTGGAGGCCTGTGTGGCCCATGCCCAGGACGCCGGTCGCAAATACATCTCCGTCGCGTCCTGGGTGCTTGCAGGCGAGAAATGAGCGTCACCGCCACACTGGACATCTGCAATGCGCGGGGGCTGCACGCCCGCGCCTCGGCCAAGTTCGTCAAGCTGGCGTCCAGCTTCGACAGCGAGATCCATGTCTCGCGCGACGGCGTCACCGTGGACGCCCGGTCGATCATGGGCCTGCTGATGCTGGGCGCCGGGATCGGCTGCCAGATCGAGGTCTCAGCCGAAGGCTCCGACGCCCAGGAGGCGATCGAGGCCCTGACGGACCTCGTCGCCCGCAAGTTCGACGAGGATCAGTAGAACCAGCGGGTCCTAGAGCCCCAGGGCGCGGCGGATGTCGCGCCAGTCCACATATTTGAAATTCTGGGTCCCGACGTCGTTCACATCGTCCTGGATCACCACCACGCCTTCGGGGAAGGGGCCGACTGCGCCGCCGGCGGCGGCCAGGCCGTCGGTGCCGGTGATCCCGTCCACCGCCCCGTCCACGACCTTGAACCGGCCCTTGTATTCGGGCGCCGCGCCGTCGATGCGCCAGACGGGGAAGGTCGAATCGCCCTGGCTGGAGGCGATCAGATAGCGTTTGTCGCCATCGGCCAGGGTCGTCAGCCCTTCGGCGTCGGCGACAAGGCGGTCCTTGGCGATCGGCTGGACCAGCGTGCGTGCGGCGCCCGTCGCCGGATTGAGGCCATAGCGCCACAGGCCGACGTTCTCTTCGTTAATATAGAGGGCGTCGGTCGCCTCGTCGGCGGCGCAGCCTTCGGAGATCGAACCGATCTCGGCCCGGCGCACCTCGCGCGACGCCGGACGGCCGGCGGCGTCCACGCTCAGGATGAACTGGCGCAGCTCGCCCTCATGCCCGACCAGGATCGCATGGACCTCATCGCCCCGACGCGCGAAGCAGAAACCATAGGGTTCGACCACGTCCGTAGCGATGGCGCCCCAGGGCCGCACGCGGTTGTCGCCGGTTCCCGCCGGGTCGAACAGATACAGAGACACCCCCGTCTTGCCCGGCGTGCGGTCGCTGGCGCCCAGGACGATCTGCGGACGGCCCTCGACGGTCAGACCTTCGACCAGATCGACGTTGTTCAGCAGGCCCTCCGGCAGGAATTGCAGGATCCGCCCGTCGAGGCCGTAGATGTAAAGACCCGACTTCTTGTCCGTGCCGGCGACGAAACCGAGCGTGGTCTGGCCCCCGACCGTCACCGGGGTTGACGACGCCCAGACGGCCGGGTCGTCGGCGGCGTCCTGGCCCGCCGTGCCGACCGAGGGGGTCTCCAGCACCGCCTGAACCTCCGCCCCCGGCCCCACGAAGCCTTCGCCTTCGCCCTGGAAATCCACCTCATGGGTCGCGCAAGCCGCGAGCAGGAGTGCGGAGATCGAGATCCCGGACCAAACGGCGCCTTGATTGACCTTCATGATATCCCCCTAAGGAATGAGAAGCGCCTGATCCGCAAGACGCCGCACGGCGTCAACGGCGAATGAGTGACGTTTTCGAGACGACAGAACGATGATTCGCCAGCTTACTGACGATTTGTCACACCAGCGACGCCGAACCGATCCGCAAGCGTCGCTGAACCGTCGCGATCCTTTCGCCGCTCGGCGCTAAGCGCGGCTGTATTCGTCGGGATTGAACCCGGCATTGGGGACATCGTCATGAAATTCCATCTCCTCGCGGGCGCCTCGCTCGCGTCGCTCGCCGCTGTGACCGCCGCCCTGCCGGCTCACGCCTATGAGAGCTCCGCCCTGGCCGCCTCGGTCGCCGTCGCCGGCGAAGTGGTTCACGGACGGGTCACCAACGCCGCCGGCGACGCCCTCCCGGGTGCGGAGGTGGTCGTTCGCGCTACCGGCCAACGCGCCGTGACCAACACCCAGGGCGAGTTCGACCTGGTTCTGCCGACCGGTACGGCGGTTCTGGACGTGCGCTACATCGGCCAGCCCTCGGCCAGCCAGACCGTCAATGTGGTTCAAGGTGGAACCGAAGTCGCCATCGCCCTTGGCGCGGCCGAGGCCGCCACGGTCAGCGACGTGATCGTCACCGGCGTCATCACCGACGGCGTGGCCCGTTCGCTGAACCAGCAGAAGAACGCCGACGGCACCATCAACGTCCTGTCGGCCGACGCCATCGGCCGCTACCCCGACCCCAACGTCGCCGAGTCCCTGCAGCGCGTCCAAGGCATCGCCATCCAGCGCGACCAGGGCGAAGGCCGCTACATCAATGTCCGCGGCGCGCCGTCCAGCTTCACCGCCATCTCGGTGGACGGGGTGGCCGTCCCCGCCGTGTCGCCGTCGACCCGCGCGGTCGATCTCGACACCCTGCCGTCGGACATCGTCTCGACCGTCGAGGTCTCCAAGACCCTGCGCCCCAGCCAGGACGCGGATTCCATCGCCGGCGCCGTGGACATCAAGACGCGCTCGCCCTTCGACAAGCGCCGCCTGGCGCTCAGCGGTTACGCGGGCGGCAGCTACAATGATTACGGCGGCGAGGACTATCGCGGCGGCCTGACGGCTTCCAACGTCTTCGGCCCGAACCAAACCTTCGGCGCCCTGGTGTCGTTGAGCTATTCCGAAACCAACCGCCGTCCCGACAACGTCGAGAACGGATGGGTGCTGATCAACCGCAACCCCGCGCAGGGCGGCGGCCAGATCTGGGGTCTCGAGAACACCCTGTTCAAGGACTACGAGACCGAGCGCACCCGCAAGGCGGTGACGGGCGCCCTGGAATGGCGTCCCAGCGAGGCGACCCGCGTCTGGCTGAAGGGCTCCTACGCCCAGTTCCGCGACGACGAGTTCCGCAACACGCTGAACTTCACCTACAGCGACGGCACGCTGCAACCGGGATCGACCGACACCAGCGCCACCTTCAACAACGCCCGCATCTACAAGCAACTGCGTCACCGCACGCAAGAGAACGACATCTCCACCGTGCAGTTGGGCGGCCAGCGGACGTTCGGCAACGGGGCGGTCTGGGACGCCGTCCTGTCGTTCGCCGACAGCGAGCAGACCTATCCGCACCGTGACGAACTGGTCTATCGCTCGGACCCGGTGCCGACGATGTTTTACAACACGGCCGACCACTATCAGCCGACCTATTCGGTCTTCACCGACCCGACCGGCTTCTACCTGAACTCCAACAACTATAAATTCCGCGAAAACACCTTCCGGTCCAACTCGACCGAACAGGACGACGTCGCCTTCAAGACCAACTTCGAACTGCCCACGATCATCGGCGGACGAGAAGTCGAGCTCAAGTTCGGCGCCAAGTACAGCGCACGCGAAGTGACGGCCGATGAGGAGCGTTTCCGCGACCGCTCCGCCGCCGCAAATCCGGGTACCCTGGCTTCGCTGCTCAGCGATCGTCCGTCGCAGAACTACGACTATAACCTCGGCTTCAAATTCGACGCCGGTTTGGTGACGGACTATTTCGACCGGGTTCGGGCTGGCTCGACCAACCCGGATTCGGCCGCTGGCGTGCGCCGCATTCCCCAGTCGATCACCGCCGACTACACCGCCAAGGAAGACATCCTGGCGGGCTACGCTCAGGCCAGGTTCGACCTCGGCGCGACCGATGTCCTCGTGGGTCTGCGCGTCGAGAAGACGGACTTCGAAGGGTCGGCGACCAGCGTCGCCCTGTCGGGCGCCCAGACCCCGGTCACGGTCGATCGCGATCAGACGGACTTCTTCCCCAATCTGACGCTGCGCCACAGCTTCAGCGATCAGCTGATCGGACGGTTCGCCCTGACCCGCGCCATCTCGCGTCCGGACTATACGGACATCGTCCCGCGCGTTCTGGAAACGACCGACAGCGGCCGCACGACCGTGACGCGGGGCAATCCCGATCTGAAGCCGACCCTGTCGAACAACGTCGATCTGGGTCTGGAATACTATCTGCGTCCTCTGGGCGTGATCTCGGCCAACGCCTTCTACAAGGACCTGTCCAACTACCGCTTCACCCTGGTGACGGACAATGTGCCCTACGTCACCCCGACCAGCACGGTCGCCCAGGTGACCGAGGCCCGCAACGCTCGCGACGGCCACATCGCCGGCGTCGAGTTCAACTGGCAGCAGACGTTCGACTTCCTGCCGAGCTGGGCGTCCGGCTTCGGCGTCTTCGCCAACTACACCCTGACGGATGCGGAAATCAAAACCAGCCGCGCCTTCGCCGGCCGTGACACCTTCGCCCTGCCGGGTCAGTCGGACGAAACCTACAACGCCGCTCTCTTCTATGAGCGGTACGGGTTCAGCGCGCGGATCTCCTACACCCACCGCGGGGACTTCCTGGAGGCGATCGACGCGACCAATCCGGGCAAGGATCTGTATGTCGAAGGTCGCGGTCAGCTGGACTTCACCACCAGCTACGACTTCGGCAACGGCGTCGAAGTGTTCGGCGAGGCCAAGAACCTCACCGACTCGGCGGGCGTCCGCTACTACGGGGTCAAGGAAAGGACCTACGAGTACGAGAAGTTCGGCTACAACGTCTTCTTCGGCGTTCGCTTCAAACTGTAAGGCTCAGCCGAGCCGCGAATAGAAGGGGCCGGGCGGCGACGTCCGGCCCCTTTTTCGTTGGGGCTGAGAGGGTTGGAACGGCTTGACGACGCCCGTCGCGATGTCGTGTGGTTAACCCGCTAAGTCTCCGCTTCACCGGTTCGCCTTTTGCACGGGGACGCCGATGCGGGGGATGTGAGCCCCAAATTGAAACGGATCGACTGATGTTCCTCGAAGGCGAGGTCAACTGGACCCTGGTGCTTGGACTCCTGGCGGGCTTCGGCAATGTCGCGGCGGTCATCGCCATCTGGTTCGCCATCGCCAACCGGGTGCGCCACGCCAGCGCGACGGATCAGCTGGACATCGTTCAGAAGGTGGCGGAATCCTCGGATCGTCGCCTGTTCGAAACCCTGAACGCCGTGCCCGTCGCCATGGTCGAGACGGACCAGACGGGCAAGTTCGTCTTCGCCAACCGCGCTGCACATCAGTTGCTGGGCCGTCGCGACGCCGAACTCCTGGGGCTGCGATTCCATTCCGCCACCTGGGGCATCACCTTTCCGGACGGCAAGACCGTGCCGCCCGACCTCCTTCCCAGCGCACGGGCCCTGCGGGGCCAGACGGTGCGCGGCTTTCAGCACCTGATGGTCAATGCGGCGACCCGCAAGAAGATGCTGGTTTCGGTGACGGCCATGCCGATCGAGAACGAGCACGGCCAGATCACGGGCTCGATCGCCGCCATTGTCGAGACGGACGTCCTGACCACCCCGGCGATCGAACCGATGACGCCTCCGCCGGCGCCCCCGGCCGCGCCCTCCGCGCGCCCGGCGGGACCGAGCCTGTCCGACCGCGTCTTCGACGCCGCCTCCAGCGCCCTGGTGGTGGTCGGGCCCGACGGCGCGATCCGCCAGGCCAACCGCGCCGCCCTGGTCATGCTGGGCCGCAGCGAGGGCGTGGCCGGGGCCGATTTCGCCGACCTGTTCCTGCCGCCCGACCGCCGGGTCGAGGCTCGCCAGACCCTCAGAGCCGTTCTGACCGCTCCGAGCGAGGATATCCCTCCGATAGAGACGATCGACGCCGAGGGCGCGGCGATCCGCTGGACCCTCCTGCCTCTGACCGACGAGGCGGACGCTGCGGATGCCATCCTTCTGGCCGGCTCGCCCGTGTCCGAGGCCCAGGATACGGCCCCGGCTGCGCCCGCCCTCGCCGAGGCAAACGACGATGCGGCCGCCTCCGACGCGGTCGCCGCCGCCCTTACCGCCGCCCAGGCCGAATTCTCCCGCCGTCAGGAGGCCCAGGCGCTCGCCCATGAAAAGGCGCTGGCCCAGGCGGAAAAGGCGGAGCGCGATCTGCGTGAGGCCTTGGAGGCCGAACGCCGCATGGCCAATGTCGGCCGTTTGGCGGGCGGGGTGACGCAGGATTTCGCCGCCCTGCTGAACGTCATGACCTCCGCCCTGGACATGCTGTTGCGCCACTCCGACGATCCTGACCGCGTCCGCCGGCTGGGCCAGGCGGCCCTGACGGCGGGGCGACGCGGCGAACAGATGACCCGCCGGCTGAGCGCCTTTTCTCAGGACGAGGACCGCACCCTGCTGCGGCGCCTGGACCTGGGCGTACTGTTGGCGGGGCTGGAGGGCCGGCTGCGCCAGATCGCCGGACCGGACGTCGATCTGATGATCGAGACCCCGAACCAGCCCGCGCCGGCGCGGGTCGATCCCGTCGCATTCGAGGCGGCGGTCATCGCCTTGACCCGCAATGCGGTCGAGGCCTCGAACGGCGCCGGATCGGTCGCCGTTCGTCTGGCGATCGCCTCGGCCGGCGACCTGCGGCTCAGCGTGCGCGACTCCGGCCCCGGCATGGATTCGGACACTCTGCGTCGCGCGCCCGAACCCTTTTTCACCACCCGAAGCGACGCGGCGGGGCTGGGTCTGTCTCAGGCCTTCGCCTTCGCCCGACAGGCGTCCGGCGCCCTGACCGTGGAGAGCGCCCCGGGCGAGGGGGCTGAGGTGGCCATCACCCTGCCGCTGGATTTGACGCCTGAAGGCGCCGCCGGCGCCCAGCCCGAGCCGTCGCCGCAGGAGCAGACCAGGGCCGAGCCGGTCGTCTGACCCCCTGCAAAGGTCGATTCCGCGCCCCATATGATGCGCGGCGGTTGACCCGTGCGGGGTCGGCGCTAGTGTCCGCGCGCTTTTCCCGCGCGCCAGAAGACCAGAGGATATCATGGCCGAAGCCCCCGCTCCCTACGACGTCGTCATCATCGGCGGGGGGCCCGGCGGCTATAACGCCGCCATCCGCGCCGGCCAGCTGGGCCTGAAGGTCGCCTGCGTCGAGATGCGCGCCACCCTGGGGGGCACCTGCCTGAACGTCGGCTGCATGCCGTCCAAGGCCCTGCTCCACGCCTCGGAAATGTTCGACGCCGCCAACAGCGAGTTCGCCAAGATCGGCATTGAGGTCCAGCCCAAGCTGAACCTGGGCCAGATGCACAAGTCCAAGGACGACAGCGTCACCGCCCTGACCAAGGGGATCGAGTTCCTGTTCAAGAAGAACAAGGCCGACTGGATCAAGGGCAAGGGCAAGATCGTCGGAAAGGGCAAGGTCGAGGTGACCGCCGCCGACGGCTCGGTCCAGACGGTGGAGGCCAAGAACATCGTGATCGCCACCGGCTCGGAGCCCACTCCGCTGCCGGGCGTCGCCTTTGAAGCGGGCAAGGTGATCGATTCCACCGGCGCCCTGTCCCTGCCGGCCGTGCCCAAGAAGCTGATTGTGGTCGGCGCCGGCATCATCGGCCTGGAGCTGGGTTCGGTCTGGCGCCGCCTGGGCGCCGAGGTGACGGTGGTCGAGTTCCTGGACCGCATCACCCCCGGCATGGACACCGAGGTCGCCACCGCCTTCCAGCGCACCCTGACCAAACAGGGCATGGCGTTCAAACTGGGCGCCAAGGTCACGGCCGCCAAGTCGGGCAAGGACGGGGTCGAGCTGACAGTCGAGCCCTCGGCCGGCGGCGCCGCCGAAACCCTGAAGGGCGACGTCGTCCTGGTCGCCATCGGCCGCCGGCCCTATACGGACGGCCTGGGTCTGGAGACCATCGGCGTCACGCCGGACAAGCGCGGCTTCATCGACCATGATCACTTCAAGGTCGCCGACGGCGTCTGGGTGATCGGCGACGTGACCCATGGCCCGATGCTGGCGCACAAGGCGGAGGAAGACGCCGTCGCCGTGATCGACACCATCGCCGGCAAATACGGCCACGTCGACTACGCCCTGGTGCCCAGCGTGGTCTACACCTTCCCCGAAGTCGCCTGGGTCGGTCAGACCGAGGATCAGCTGAAGGCCGCAGGCGTCGCCTACAAGAAGGGCAAATTCCCCTTCACCGCCAACAGCCGCGCCAAGATCAACCACGAGACCGACGGCTTCGTTAAGGTTCTGGCCGACGCCGCCACCGACAAGGTTCTGGGCGTCCACATCATGGGCCCCCAGGCCGGCGAAATGATCCACGAAGCCGCCGTCACCATGAGCTTCGGCGGCGCCTCGGAAGACATCGCCCGCACCTGCCACGCCCACCCCACCCGTTCGGAAGCCGTCCGTCAGGCGGCCATGGACGTCGAAGGCTGGATGATGCAGGCCTGATCCGGCCCCCGTCGACCTGTCAGTCGATGTGACAAGGCCCGCCCGGAGGATCCGGGCGGGCCTTTCATTTGCGCCTGTTCGATCCCGCTCAGGCGGCCCAGACCGTCCGTTCGTCCTGAGCGTCGCCGTATGGCGCCCCGTCGCCCAGACGGAAGCGCGACACCAGTTCGGCCAGCCGTTCCGCCTCCTGGCTGAGCGCCTGGTTGGCGGCGGTGGTCTGTTGGACCATGGCGGCGTTCTGCTGGGTGGTCTGGTCCATCTGGTTGACGGCCGTATTGACCTCGGCCAGCCCCTCGGCCTGCGCCTTGGCCGAGGCGGCGATCTCGCCGGCCAGCTGGTTGATTTCGGCCACCTGGCCGATCAAGGCGGTCAGGGCCGCACCGGTCTGGGACACCAGTCGAGCGCCCTCGCCGACGCTGGCGCTGGAGGCGGCGATCAGACCCTTGATCTCGCGCGCGGCCCCCGCCGACCTCTGGGCCAGGGCGCGAACCTCTGAGGCCACCACCGCGAAACCGCGACCGGCCTCGCCCGCCCGCGCCGCCTCGACCCCGGCGTTCAGGGCCAGGAGATTGGTCTGGAAGGCGATTTCGTCGATCACCCCGATGATTTCCCCGATCCGGCCCGAGGTCGCCTCGATCTCGCCCATGGCGGCTGTGGTCTCGGCGATGATCTGTTCGCGCGTCGCGGCGCCGCTTCGGGCCTCGGCGGTGATGTCGGCGGCGGACCGGGCGCCTTGCGCAGTCTTGCGCACCGTGACCGTGATCTGATCGAGGGCGGCGGCGGTCTGTTCCAGGGCGGCGGCCTGTCTTTCGGTGCGGCGCGACAGGTCGTCGGTCGCCGTCGTCACCTCCGATGTTGCAGCCCGCATCGCCTCAACCAGGTCTACGATGTCGGCCATGGTCGCCGCCAGCGTGTCCACGGCGGCGTTATAGTCGTCCTTCAGCTTGCGGCTGCGCTCGGCGAAGTCTGCGGTGATCCGATGGCTCAGATCTCCGCGCGCCAGGGCCGCCAGACCTTGTCCGAGCGCCTCCGCCACCAGGGCGTTTTCCTCAGCCAGACGGTCCCGTTCCGCTTCTCCCGCCTCTTGCGTCACACGGGCGGCCTCACGCATGGCCTCGGTCTCGGCTTCCGCGGCCTTCTGGCGCACCGCAGCGTCGCGGAAGGCGGCGACGGCGCGGGCCATCTGGCCGATGTCGTCTTCACGCATGGCCCAGCGCGTGTCGAAGTCGGTTCGGCCCTGGCGCAGGGCTTCCATCCGCTCGCACAGAGCCTTGAGAGGCGAAAACATCCGGCGGGAAACGATCAGACACAGCCCGACCCCCAGCAGGGCGGCGGCCAAGCCGCACACGAACAGGGCGATCATCACCTGGTTCACCGAGGCCATGAAGTCCGCCTTGGGGATGCCGACATACAGCACGCCGATGGTCTGGCCGGCCCTGGTCTTGATCGGGTCGTAGGCGACGAAATAAGGCTTGCCCAGAATGTCGGCCTGGCCTCGATAGGGCTCGCCCGCCTTCAGCACCGCATCATAGACGGGGCCGGGCTTCAGCCGAGTGCCCACGGCGCGGGAGCCGTCATCCTTGACCACATTGGTGGTCACGCGCAGGTCGTTCAGGAAGACGGTCGCGGTTCCCCCGACCAGGGCCTTGATCCGGTCCACGGGCTCGACGAAGTCGTTCATCGGAGTCGATCCGACATACAGCCTGCCGTCGCGCGCCGTGAAGCCGTCGCCGTAATCGGCCAGCACGTCCCAGGCGACCCGCATATTGGCCTCCTGACGCTCGGCGGCCTGGGCCTCAGCGTCGCGGGTCAGCAGGACCGCAGCGACGGCCGTCAGCACCAGGGTCAGGACGCCGAGGGCCGTAATGACCATCAAGGCCGTCTTGCCGGAAAGGGAAAGCGCGCTGGGCTTCATGGCCGATCCTCAGCGATTCGGTCTGGCGGACCACGACTGTTACCGAACAGGGTCTGGATTTCTATCCCTGGCAAGGGCCGACCTTCTCAATCAGCCAGGCTCTTCAACCTGTAGAGCGTCTCCAGAGCCTCGCGCGGCGTCAGGGCGTCGGGGTCCACCGCCTGCAAGGCCGCCTCCAGCTTGGAAGGCGCGCGCGGCGGCTCCGGCTCGGCCACGGCGAACAGCGGCAGATCGTCCAGGCGGGCCGCTGCCGCCTTCTCCCCTTCCAGCCGCTCCAGCACCGCCTTGGCCCGCGCCACCACCGCGGCCGGCGCCCCGGCCAGCTTGGCCACCTGAACGCCGTAGGATCGGTCCGCCGCCCCCGGCGCCGCCTCGTGCAGAAAGACCAGATCGCCGTTCCATTCCTTGGCCGTCATGGACAGGTTGCAGACGTGGTCCAGCCGCGTCTCCAACTGGGCCAGCTCGTGATAGTGGGTGGCGAACAGGGTGCGGGCGCGATTGACGTCGTGCAGGGCCTCGGCCGTGGCCCAGGCGATGGCCAGGCCGTCATAGGTGGCCGTGCCGCGGCCGATCTCGTCCAGAACCACGAAGCTGCGCGGCGTGGCCTGGGTCAGGATGGCGGCGGTCTCGACCATCTCCATCATGAAGGTGGACCGGCCCCGCGCCAGGTCGTCGCCGGCGCCGACGCGGCTGAACAGCCGGTCGACCACGCCCAGACGCATGGCGCGCGCCGGTACGAAGGCCCCGGCCTGGGCCAGGATCACCAGAAGGGCGTTCTGGCGCAGGAAGGTCGACTTACCGGCCATGTTCGGCCCGGTGACGATAGCCAGGCGGGCGCAGTCCGATCCAGACCCGTCCAGGCGGGCGTTGTTGGGCGTATAGGGATCGCCGGCCGCCTTGACCGCCGCCTCGACCACCGGATGCCGCCCGGCCTCGACCGAGAAGACCAGACTGTCGTCCACCACCGGCCGAGTCGCCCCGGCCTCCTGGGCCCATTCCGCCAGGGCCGCATGGGCGTCCAGCTCGGCCAGAGCCTCCGCGACCGCCTGCAGCGGCTGGGCCAGGCGGGCGACTTCGCGCCGCCAGCCCTCGAAGGTCTCGGCCTCGATGGCCAGGGCGCGGTGACCGGCCTGGCTGATCCGGGCGTCCAGCTCCGACAGTTCGACCGTGGTGAACCGTACCTGGCTGGCCAGGGTCTGACGGTGGATGAAGGGACTGTCCGGCCCGGCCCGCAACAGACCCTCCGCCGCCTTGGCCGAGGTCTCCAGGAAATAGCCCAGGACGGCGTTGTGCTTGACCTTGAAGGGTACGCCGGACTCGGCGACCGCCCGCGCCTCCAGATCGGCCACCACCCGGCGGCTGTCGTCGCGCAGGGTGCGGGCGGCGTCCAGTTCGGGGCGATAGTCGGGGCGCACGAAGCCGCCGTCGCGGGCCAGATGCGACGGCTCGTCCACCAGGCCGTCGATCAGATCGGCCTTCAGCCGCGACACCTCGGGCGACAGGCTCAGACGATCCAGGGCCAGGGCGATGCGGCGCGGCCGGCCGGTGAGCGGGTCCACCTGACCGATGAACAGGCCCGCGATCCCCTCGGCGACGGACAGGCCCACGCGCACCGCCGCCAGATCGCGCGGACCGCCGCGCCCCAGGGCCAGCCGTCCGACCGCCCGCGCCACATCGGCCGAGGCCTTCAGCCCGTCGCGAAGGGCGCGCCGCAGATCGCGCCGCTCCAGCAGCCATTCGACCGCGTCGAGCTGTTCATTGATCGCCAGGGGGTCGCGCAGCGGCCGGGCGATCCGTTCCGCCAGGGCCCGGGCCCCGCCCGAGGTGACGGTGCGGTCGATACAGGCCAAGAGCGAGCCTTCGCGTTCGCCCCTCTGCGTCCGGTCGATCTCCAGACTGGCCCGGGTCGCCGGGTCGATGGCCAGAAACCCGCTCTCGCCCAGACGGCGGGGCGGGGCCAGGGCCGGAACCTTGCCGGCCTGGGTCGTCTCCAGATAGGCGGCGATCAGGCCGAGCGCCGAGACCTCGGCCTCCTCGAAGGCGCCGAAACCGTCCAGGGCCGCAACCCCGTACAGCCGCTCGACCCGCGTCCGCGCCGCCTGGGGCTCGGCGATGGCCGAGGCCAGGGCCTGAACCACGCCGCCGGACCCGTCCAGGGCGTCCCGCGTCGTCGGGTCGGAATAGATGCGGTCAGTGACCAGGACCTCGGACGGGCGGAAGGCGGCCAGGGTCGCCCCGAGATCCTCCAGCGCACAGGCGACGCTGTCCACCGCGCCGGAAGACAGTTCGACCACCGCCACGGCCGCGCGACCCTTGCGCACCGCTGCGGCGGCCAGCCGGTTGGCGCCGCGCGCATCCAGCAGACTGTCCTCGGTCAGGGTGCCGGGCGTCACCACCCGCACCACGCCGCGCTGGACCACGGCCTTGCCGCCGCGCTTCTTGGCCTCGGCCGGGTCTTCCAGCTGTTCGCAGATGGCCACCTTGTGACCCAGGCGGATCAGCCGGGCCAGATAGCCCTCCATGGCGTGGACCGGCACCCCGGCCATGGGGATGTCCTCGCCCTGGTGCTTGCCCCGCCTGGTCAGGGTGATGCCGAGCGCCGCCGCCGCCACCTCGGCGTCCTTGAAGAACAGCTCGTAGAAGTCGCCCATGCGGAAGAACAGGATGGCGTCCGGCTGTCCGGCCTTGGCCGTCAGATACTGGGCCATGAAGGGCGTGGCGCCCTCCAGAGCGGCGGCGATGTCAGGCGGGTGAGAGACAGGGGCGTTCATGTTGCGACAGGGTGACGGATCGCGTCCTGGCGCTCAAGCCCGTTGACCGGCTCTTGCACAGGCTTGTCGCCCCTGCGATAGGCCGGATCAGGCGGTTAAGGGAACACGGTGTGACGCCGTGGCTGTGCCCGCAACTGTAGGCGGCGAGAGCGTCGTCCGTCCGGGGTCTCGACCTCGGCGCCACTGGGTGACTGGGAAGGCGAGGACGGCGGTTTATGACCCGCAAGCCAGGAGACCTGGCCGCCGACGTCGCTCGCTCCTGTCCGGGACCAGACAGAGGCGCGGTTTCTCCGTGGAAGCGACCCGATCTTGCGTCGTCCCGACCTCGCGGCCGGGCGGATCGGCTCGCTGGTCACGACCCTGCGCGCGCATTCGCCGGGCCGATACGGGGATATCGCTCACAATGAAGCGCTCCATTCTTCTGTCGACGGCGGCCATGGCCGCCGTCATCGCCGCACCCGCTTTCGCCGATGAGGCGACCCAGCTGGACGAGGTCGTGGTCACCGCCACCCGCCTGCCCGCCATCGTCGCCGAGACGCCCGGCGCCCGGGTCATCGATTCCAGGATCATCGAGCAACGCGGCGCCGTCTTCGCCGCCGACATCCTGTCCGACGTGCCTGGCCTGTCGGTGACGCGAACAGGGGCCTTCGGCGGGATCGCCCAGGTCCGCATGCGCGGCGCGACGCCGGGCAAGACCCTGGTGCTGGTGGACGACGCGCCGGTCAATGATGCGGCCGAACCGAACGGCGCCTATGACTTCTCCAGCTTCGAACTGGCCGACATCGACCGGATCGAGGTGCTCAGCGGTCCGCAGTCGTCCCTGTGGGGATCGGACGCCATCGGCGGGGTGATTTCCTTCACCACGCGTGAAATCGACGGCGTTCGCGCCGAGGCCGAGGCCGGCAGCTTCGACACGGCGCGCGGTCGTCTGTCGGCCGGCGTCGCCAATGAGACCTACGCCTTCAGCGCCTATGTCTCGCGCTTCCAGACCGACGGGATTTCGGCGGCGGACAAGGCGGACGGCAATCCCGAGACCGACGGCTTTCGCAGCACGACCCTGGGCGCCAAGGGCCGCTATGTCCTGTCCGACGCGGTCAAGGTCGACGGCGCCGTGCGCTGGAACGACAGCCACGCCGACATCGACGGCTTCCCCGCGCCTGACTATGTGCTGGCCGACACCGGCGACGCCCAGGACAGCGAACAGTGGTCGGGCTTCGGTCGGGTGACGGCCCAGGCTTTCGGTCTTGATCATCAGTTCAGCATCTCGGCGTCCGATCTGGAGCGCACCTCCTACAGCGACGGCTTCGGCTCGACCTTCAGCGGTGACCGTCAGGCCTACCGCTGGCAGGCGGACGGTCAGGCGCAAGGCGTGGACTACGCCTTCGGCGTCGAACGCAACGAGGCCTCGGCGGCCCTGTCGTCAGGTCTGTCGCGCGACCTGTCGATAACCTCGGTGTTCGGCGTGGCCCGGTATGACGCCGGCCCGCTGAACCTGAGCGGCGGATTGCGGTACGACGACACGGACGATTTCGGCTCAAAGACCACGGGGCGGATTTCGGCGGCCTATGATCTGGCCGGCGGCTTCATCCTGTCGGGCGCCTATGGCACAGGCTTCAAGGCCCCGACCGTCAGCCAGGCGGTGTGCGACTATTGTTTCGCGCCCCAGCCGTGGCCCGCGCTGAAGCCGGAGACGGCCGACAGCGTCGAGATCGCCCTGGGCTGGGCCTCCGCCGGCGGTCGGTTCGAGGGACGCGCGACCCTGTATCGGCTGAACGTCGAGGACCAAATCACCTATTCCGCCGGCCGCTACGTCAACGTCGCCAAGACGCGGTCGGACGGGCTCGAGCTGGAAGGCCGCGCGCGCCTCGGCGCCGGTTTCGACCTGACCTTGGCCTACGCCTGGACCGACGCTGCGGACCGCACCACGGGCGCTCGCCTGCTGCGCGTGCCCGAACACGCCGGTTCGGCGACCCTGGGCTGGACGGGGGATCGGCTGTCGGGCGCCCTGACCGTGCGGGCGGAAGGCGATCAGGACGACTCTGGCGGCTTTTCCACAGTGGTCCGCGAGAGCTTCGTCACGGCCAATCTGAACGCGGCCTACGCTTTGACGGACAAGGTCGCCCTGACGGCGCGGATCGAGAACCTGGGCGACGAACACTATCAGCAGGTGTTCGGCTATGGAGAGCCCGGCCGGTCGGCCTATGTCGGGGTCAGGCTGCGCTACTGATCAGGTTGCGGGCGTCGGCGGCGAAGGCCGCCGGCGCCTCCAGCGCCAGTTCCGACCAGTCCAGGTCGGGACCGGGCGCATGGGCGGCCGCCAATATGGCGCGCAGCTCGGCGGCGGAGGCCACGCTGGCCACCACCCGGTCCACCGCCTCCAGAGAAAAGGCGTAGGCCAGGGCGGCCTGCATCGGATCGCAGCGCCGTTCCGCCAGGCGCCGTCGGATGCGCGACAGGGCCTGATCATAGCCGGTCAAATGGGCCGGAAGATCGTCGCCGGGGGCGAACAACAGGCCGCCGGCGAAGACCGAAGACAGGTGGACCTGGGCCCCCAGGGCCTTGATCTCATCCAGAATTCCCTCGGCCGCCGCGCGCTGATCCAGAAGATTGCAGGCGACCTGAACCACATCGGCCTCCAGGCGCCGGGCTAGGAGGACGGGTCCGTCCTCGACCGTGGCGCAAAAGCCGATGCTGCGAAACAGGCCGCGGGCCTTCAAGGCCTGCAGCCGGTCCCAAAGGGCCCGCCCCTCGGCGCCGGCCAGGTCGGCGGGATTGTTGACCAGCAGGGCCTCGCCCCGCGGCAGGCCCAGACGTTCCAAGGAGCGGCGCGCCCGCGCCTCAACCCGATCCAGTCCTTCGCCCAGGCCGACGGTGCGAACCGTGACGCGGAAGGGGGAGGGGAAGGGCCAGGCCTGGCCCAACAGCCGTTCGCCGTCGCCGGTCGGCTTGGTCGCGATCACCTTGACCCCCGCGTCCGCTCCCGTCTGCAACAGGAAACGCATCGCGTCCTCGCGGGCGCCCGACGGGGCGGCCATGAGGGGCTTGGCGGCGCGCTCGGGCTCGGTCACCACGGCCAGGGCCAGGCGATCGACCGGCGATGGCGCCGAGGGAGAGGGTGGGGACTGCGTCACCCCCCGATCATGCCCCCCAAAGCTTAAGGGAGGTTGATCAAGACCTTACGCGAGTCTTACTCATCGACCGCCGATATGGGTCGGGCGCGCTCAGCCGTCGGCGTCGGGCTGCCGGTCCGGGTGGGCCGCCTGAAAGGCCGGATGGGCCTGGGCGGCGGCCTCGACCGCCAGAAGGCGCGGCCAGGGCGTCAGGGCCAGATTGAACCGCCGCGCCGAATAGAGCTGTGGAATCAGATAGCAGTCCGCCAGTCCGGGACGATCGCCGAAACTCCAACCCGCACCGTGGCGCGCGACCAGGACCTCCAGAGCGTCGAAGCCCGGCGTAATCCAGCGCCCCGCCCAGGCGTCGACCGTCGCCTGATCGGCGCCGAACTCCTGACGCAGGGCGGTCAGGACGCGAAGATTGTTCAGCGGATGGATGTCGCAGCCGATCAGGGCCGCCATGGCCCGGACCTGGGCGCGGTCCTGGGCGTCCTTCGGCAACAGGGGCGGCTCGGGATGGGTCTCCTCCAGCCATTCCAGGATCGCCGGACTTTGGGTCAGGACCGTCTCCCCCTGCTGCAAGGCGGGGGTCATGCCCTGGGGATTGATCGCCAGAAAGGCCGGGGCCTTCTGTTCGCCCTTGCGCAGATCAAGGGCCGCAGTCTGATAAGCCAGTCCTTTCAGCCCCAGGCCGATGCGGACCCGATAGCTGGCGCCGGACCGCCAATAGCCGTGCAGGATCATCAGACGATCTCGAAGCTCAGAGGCGCCAGACCCTCGATGGCGACCGCCACCTTGTCGCCGCGCACGATCGGCCCGACGCCGGACGGGGTTCCGGTGAAGATCAGGTCGCCCGGCTGAAGCGTCCACAGCCCGCCCGCCGCCGCGACGATCTGGTCCGGGTTCAGGATCATGTCGCTGAGGACGCTGGATTGGCGGACTTCCCCATTGACGGTCAGGACGATGGACCCGTCCGGGTTCGGCAGGGCGCCCAGGGTTACGGCGCCGCAGGGCGCCGACTGATCAAACCCCTTGGCGGCGTCCCAGGGGCGGCCGGCCGCCTTGGCCTGGGCCTGCAGATCGCGTCGGGTCAGATCGCAACCGGCGGCCCAGCCGACGATCCGCCCGCCTTCGCCGATGGCCGCCACCAGCTCGGCCTCATAGTGCAGCTGGGCCGTCGCGGACGGGTAGGCCGGGTCGGCGCCGTCGGTCACCACGGCGTCGGCCGGCTTCGAAAAGAAGAAGGGCGTCTGCTTCTCGGGATCCGACCCCATTTCGCGCGCATGGGCGGCGTAGTTCTGGCCCACGCACAGAATCCGCCGCACGGGAAACCGTCGCGCATCGCCGATGATCGGCAGGCTGGGCTGGGGTGGGGGCTCGAACAGAAAGGCGGTCATGGCGCCAATCTAGGGCGCCGGGACGGAGGTGACGAGGCCTTCACCGACATTGGCGACGACGGAACCTCGACAGGGGTGTGGCGTTGGCAGACGGGGTTCCCTATTCTAATGCCAAGCTTGAAACTGGAGCGCGCATCATGGCCACCACCAAGGCTCGAGAAGACATCAAGGCCGATCTGAAGACCCTGAAGGAGGATCTGAAGGCCGGCGCTCGCGAAGAAACCCAGCGCCTGCGCGAAAAGGCCGAGGAGGCCGAGGCCCGCCTGCGCGCCAAGAGCGAGGAAGTGCGCGAACAGGCCCGCACCTATTACGACGCCGCCCGCGTTCGGGGCCGCGAATATTACGACGACGCCGCCGAGCGCCTGGACGAAGCCCAGCGCTATGTCGTCGAACGGGTGCAGGAGCGTCCGCTCCAGTCCACGGCCATCGCCCTGGGCGTCGGTCTGGTGCTGGGCATGCTGCTGGCCGGCCGCCGCCGCTGATGTTCAAGGGCATCCTCAAGCGCGCCGTGGCGACCGCCGTGGTCGCCGCCAGCGTCTTTTTGGCCGTCATCTTCCTGGGCGTCGCTGTGTTCTACGCCCTCCAATTGATGACCACGCCCTTGGGCGCGGCCGCCATCACCTTCGGCCTGTTCGCCTTGACGGCCCTGATCGTCGCCCTCGTCTTCCTGAAGCGCGCCGAAGGGGACGATGAGGACGAGGAGGAGGAGCCGGAGGGTCTGGCCGGCAAGATCCTGCATATGGTGCGCGAGCGCCCTGTCATCGGGGTGGTCGGCGGACTGGGGGCCGCCTTCCTGCTGCTGCGCAATCCCGCCCTGGCCGCGATCGTGGCAGGCATGGTGGCGGACCGCAAGATGGAGCATCGCGGCTACGGCCGTCGCCGGCGGCGATAGTCTTTCCTTTCTCTGTCGCGGGCGGAACGCCCCGCGACCGGGAACGTTGATCCACCGACGGACGAACGGCTGCGAGGCCGCCGTCGGAAACATCAACGCAGGAGAGCTAAACCCATGATTCGCTGGGCAATTATCTTCCTGGTCGTGGCTTTGATCGCAGCCGTTCTCGGCTTCGGCGGCATCGCGAACTTCTCGTTCGAGATCGCCAAATTCATCGCCGTGATCGCCATCATCCTGTTCGTCATCGCCCTTGTGGCCGGCGGACTTCGCGGACGCGGCGCGCCTCGATTGTAAAGGGCGTCGAGCTTCAAAACGGAAAGGGCCGGAACGCGAGTTCCGGCCCTTTCTTCATGCCGAGGTCCTTATGGGCCGTGGCCGAGATGGAAGGGCGGCGTCAGACCGCCGCCTTTTCCAGCATGCCCGGCGCGTTCGGATCGGGCGCCGTCGCCGCGCGGCGGGTGTCCTGCCGACGCGGAAGCCTCCACACCTGATGCGGCCTGTAGGCCGCGCCGTCCCAGGCCAGGGCGGTGACCGTGATGGTCTTGGCGTCCCACTCCACCTGATTGAAGCCGGGCGGCGATCCCCGCTCCCGATGCGACAAGGTTCCGCAACCCACCGCATAGGAACAGCGATCCGCCAGGTCGATCGCCAGGGCGAAGGGCACATGGACATGGCCCGTCATGATCAGATCCACGCCCGCCTCGGCGAAGATCAGCGCCGCCTCGTCCCCGCGCTTGACCTCACCGGTCATCGGCGCCCCGATCATCTCGATCAGCGGATGGTGACAGGCGAGGATGCGCAGCGCCCCGATCGGCGCCTGCCGCAGGGCCTCGGCCGCGCGCCGGGTCTGGTCCAGATCGATGACCCCCTTTGACCAGTTGGGCCGGGCCTGCCAGCCGCGTGCGGTGACGACGCCGCGCACCATGACGGTCTCATTGCAGAACTGGCCGTCGTGGGCGGGAAACCCGGTCGCCGTCTCGAACGCTTTCCAGGGATGGAACAGCCTTGCGACCGCGTCCCAGTAGGGGACGTCGTGGTTGCCGACGATGACGAAGCGCGGCTCGGGCATGGCGCGCATCCAGCGACCCGCCGCCGCGAACTCCTTGGGATAGCCCTTCTGGGTGATGTCGCCTGTGATCAGGACCAGGTCGTTGGGCGTGGCGTGGGCGTATTCCAGGGCGGCGGCGACCGCCCCCTTGTGCTCACATCCGAAATGAACGTCGGAAAACTGGAGAATACGCCCCATTACAGACTGTCCTCGGCGGCGGGGGGTTTGGGCGCCAGGGCGCGAAACGCCTTGGGAATGAACCGCACCGTCGCCTCGGGGCTCAGAAGAAGGGGTTCGCCGTCGATCACGGCGGGAATCTTGGACCGAGCGCGCACGTCGATCCGCTTGGCGGGGCGGGTCGAGACCGCGGGATCATGGCGCCAGTCGCTGAACAGGGCCGTCGCCGCCAGTCGGAAGGCCTGGGTGGCGTCCGACGGATCCAGCGCCGCCGCCTCCAGCCCCGTCGGCTCCTCCATCGCCTTGGAGATCATCGGGCTGATCAACACCAGGGCTTCGGCGCGGCGACGGCCGCCTCCGTCCAGGCTGAACCTCAATCGGCCGGAAAAGGCTCGCTTCAGCGCCCGTCGAGCATAGGCCCAGGCCAGTCTCAGCTTTCCGGTCCGCATCGCCTCCCGCGCCGGGGCCCAAAGGGCCGGCGATCCCAGGATGGCCGCGCAGTAGAAATATTCCCCGCCGACCTCGCCGCCGGACACCGTCTGGGGCTCGCCCTCCTCCAGGGCGTGGCGCAAGGCCGCCTTCCAATCGCCGGTGCCGTAAAGCGCCTTGGGCAACATATTCATGGTGCCCCCGGGCAGGGGGGCGATCATCGGACCGTCCGGCCTGGCCTTGGCCGCCACCGAACGGGCCGTGCCGTCCCCGGCAAGAACGAAGATGACGTCGGGCGTTGCGGCGAAGGCGTCGGCGATGGCCTGGTCGAAGCCGCCGCCTTGCAACAGCACGACCTGGCTCTCCACCTCATAGTCGGTCAGGATCGCCTCGACCTCTGCGACGGCGCGCGGTCCGACGCCGCCTGACAGCGGATTCACCAGAATGACCAACCGCTTCAGCGACGCATGAGGCGTCAGGACGCGGCCCGCGTCCGGGCGCTGCCCGCCCGCCCCTGTGTCGGGCTCAGAGCTCAGGATGTCGGTCATGTCGGGCCGAACGCCTGCCAAGCCGAGCCGTTCCCCTCAGTGAGATGCGGACGTCGCTTTGACGCCTCAGCGGCTGGGGCTGGGCGTTCGGTCGATCAAGGCCTGCCCGTGGGCCCAGGCGGTCGCGATCCATCCGTCCATGGTCCGGCCGGCGGTCTCGACTGAACCCGCCCTGATCGACAGAACCAGCGTCAGGGCGCCGATCAGGGCCAGCAGAACCAGAAGGGTGTTGACCAGGGACGCCGCCGAGACTCTGCGTTTGCGTTTGCGAGGCCGCGACCAGATCGGTCCCTCGGCGCCGGTCGAAGCCCGCGTGAGTGTGGAAAATCGCATCGTCCTGCCCCCATAAGCTTGACTGCCGTGCGGCGATTTTAGCCGCTTCAGCGGAACAGTGATAGACAAGGGAACCGGTGCGGGAGTCCAGCGTTCTCGTATTCGGGGCGAACCCAGGATAAAGGAATTCACCATGAACAAGGCCATCATCGCCATAGCCGGCGCCGGTCTTCTGGCTTCGGCCTGCGCCAGCGATCCTTACGGCGGCACCAACCAGACGGTGCGCCAGGGCGCCATCGGCGCGGGCCTCGGCGCCGTGGCGGGCGCGGTCATCGGCAACAATGTCGGCGGCGGCAATGCGGCCACCGGCGCCCTGATCGGCGGCGCCCTGGGCGGTGCGGCCGGCGCGGTGCGCGGCTCTCAGGCGGACCGCAACAACCAGCAGCGTTATCGCGACAGCCAGGGTCGCTACTACTACTGCTACGACAACCGCCAGGACGAATGCTACTGGGACAATGGCCAACGGCGCTATTGAGCCTCAGGGTTTCTGAACGGACGTGAGACGGTTCGCGTCCGTTCAACCGGGCGGCTCGTCGGCGACGGGCCGCCCTTTTTGCGTCTGCAGACGCACAACCGAGGGGGACGGTATGAGATATCTGACGATTTCGGCATTGGGTTTGGCTGCGGCCGTGTCAGCCTGCGCCACCGCGCCTTCGCGAGACGCAATCGTGACGGGGGAATCTCCGTGCGCGCCGGTGCGGTTCGACATCTATTTCCGTGAAGGCGAGGCTCGGCTTACGCCTGCGGCCGATCAGGCGATCACGGCGGCGGCGAATGTGCTGAAGACCTGCGACGTTCGGCGGGTCCAGGTGCTGGGCCTCGCGGACGCCACGGGCGGGTCTGCGGCCAACCTCAGCCTCTCTCAACAGAGGGCGCGGTCCGTGGCCCAGGCCTTGAACACCGCCGGCCTGCCCGCCCCCGTCTTCGACGTGGCCGCCGCCGGGGACGTCGGCGCAGTCACGACCGAGGGCGCTGCCGAGCCGTTGCGCCGCCGCACCGAGGTGGCGATCGACGCCCATCCTCGCTGATCCCGTAAAGGCGCCCTGACAGGGGCGGTCTCCCGGCCTAAAAGGCCGATCATGCGCCTTCTTTTCTCCATCCTGTTCAAGGCCGGCCGGCTCCGCGACGGCTCCAGAGTCGGGGTGCGCCTGCTGCTGGTCTTGAACCTGGGCCTGCTGCTGGGCCTGGCCTCTCCGGCCCTGGCCCAGGTCCGAAGCCAAGCCCCCGTCGAGACGGGCGCTCAGGGCGCGCAGAACATCCGGGCGGAACTCATTCCTCTGACGCGCTGGGCGGCGCCGGGCTCCACCGCCGTGGTGGCGGTGCGACAGCAGATCGCCGAGGGGTGGCACACCTATTGGCGCAACCCCGGCGATTCCGGGGGCCCCACCACCCTGAACTGGCGCCTTCCGCCGGGGGTCGAGGCCGGCGACATCGTCTGGCCCCTGCCGACCCGCCAGCGGCTGATGAGCCTGGTCAACTACGGCTATTCGGGCGAGGTCTATCTGCCCGTGCCGATCGAGATCCCGGCCTCGGCCCGACCCGGCACCACCCTGCCCCTGGTCGCCGACGCCCTGCTTCTGGTGTGCAGCGACCAGATGTGCGTGCCGGTGCAGATGAGCCTGAGGCTGGACCTGCCGATCCGGGAGGGGGCGCCGCCGCTGGACCCGGATCACGGCCGGGCGCTCCAGGCCGTGCTCGAGGCCGCGCCACGCCCTGCGGGGATCGAGGCGCGCGCCGCGCTCGAGAACGGCGTCCTGACCCTGTCGGCGGCGGGCGGACCGCTGGCGGAGATCATGGGCCGCGCGCCGGGCGTGACCCAGGCCTATTTCTATCCCTATGACGGCGGCGTGATCGACCATGCGGCGGCCCAGTCGGGCCAGGCCGGCCCCCGGGGGCTGAGCCTGACCCTGACCCCCGGCGCCGATCTGAAGGCCCAGGGCCTGACCCGACCGGTGTCCGGCGTCCTGGCCACCGACGCCGGCGCCTGGGAGATCACGGCCCGGCCCGGTCCCCCCCTGCCCGGAACGGCCGGCGGCGCGGCCCTCAGCGGCGAGGTCGTCCCCCCCGCCGAAGGGGCCGGCGCGGGCCTGATCCTGCAGTCGATCCTGTTCGCCTTCGTCGGCGGACTGATCCTGAATCTGATGCCCTGCGTCTTTCCCATACTGGCGATGAAGGCCGCCGCCCTGGCCGCCTCGGCCCATCAGGCCGGCGAGGCCCGGCGCGACGGCCTGCTGTTCCTGGCCGGGGTCCTGTCCAGCTTCCTGGTCCTGGCGGGCGCCCTGCTGATCCTGCGCGCGGGCGGCGAGGCCATAGGCTGGGGCTTCCAGCTTCAGTCGCCGGCGGTGATCGCGGGCCTGGCCCTGCTGATGCTGGGCGTCGGCCTGAACCTGTCGGGCGTCTTCCATGTCGGGGCAGGACTGCAGGGGGCCGGCGCCGGTCCCCTGTCGCGACTGCCCGGCGGCGTGGGGGCCTTCTTCACCGGGGTGCTGGCCGTGGTCGTCGCCGCCCCCTGCACCGCCCCCTTCATGGCCGCCGCCCTCGGCGCAGCCCTGCTGGCGCCCTGGCCGGCGGCCCTGGCGATCTTCCTGATGCTGGGCCTGGGCCTGGCCCTGCCCTATGTGGCGATCAGCCTGTCGCCCGGCCTGTTGCGACGCTTCCCCCGGCCGGGGCCGTGGATGGAGCGGCTGAAGGCCCTGCTGGCCTTCCCCATGTACGGCGCGGCCCTGTGGCTGGTCTGGGTCTTTTCGCGCCAGACGGGACCCGACGCCTTGGCCCTGGTCCTCGCTGCGGGCCTGATGCTGGCCTTCGGTCTGTGGCTGTCCGGCATGAACCAGGCGCGCCGGGCCCAGGGCGGGACCGCCGTGGTCAGCGCCGTCGCCGCCACCCTGGCCCTGCTCTTCGCCGTCGGTTTCGCCGGTCTGGCCGCCACCCGGCCGCCGTCCGCGGCGGCGGCCGAGACCGGTTCCCTCACAGCCGCCCACTGGTCGGCCGAGGCCGTCCGCGCCGCCCAGGCCGCAGGCCGTCCCGTCCTGGTCAACTTCACCGCCGACTGGTGCGTCACCTGCAAGATCAATGAGCGCGCCGCCCTGTCCTCGCCCCGCGTCGCCGAGGCCCTGAAGGCGTCGAACACCCTCTATCTGGTCGGCGACTGGACCCGCCGCGACGACGCCATCAGCCGTGAACTGGAGCGTCACGGCCGCTCGGGCGTGCCCCTGTATCTGTTCTATCCCGCCGCCGGCGGCGAACCCCGCATCCTGCCGCAGTTGTTGACCGAGGGTGTGGTGGTCGAAGCGCTGACGGGACGGTGAAGACGCGGCGAGCGTCGGATGCGGCGGCTCAGTGGCGGATGACCAGCGTCCTCCGGATCTCGACCGCCTCCAGGCGGTCGATGCCCTTCAGCACCACGATCCACGACTGGCCGTCCGGAGGCGTGCTGTCGAAATGGACCTCGGCCTCGGGCCAGCGGTCGTCGACGACCGGCTGCATCTTTCGAACCCGCACCCGGCCCTCGGTCGGCTCTTCCTGATAGACGGTGTTCTTCAGCCGAACGCCCAGCAGCCGATCCAGCGGCAGGTCGGCCAGGGCGCGTCGCGGATCAGCGCAATCTTCCGGCTTGTCCGAACGACACGACAGGGCGAACCCCAGTTCGTCGCGGCCGGCGGCCCGCGCCATCGCCCGCGTCAGCCGGTCGAGCATTCGCAGGGTCGGTTCAAGCTCGCGCTCCGGGGCGCCGATCCAGCCGCCCTCTGACAGACACCCCGCATCAGAGGCGAGGTTCGGATAGGTCGGGGCGTAGAAGACGACGGTCTGAAAAGGCGTCAGCGCCAGCGGCGTGTCGTCGGCCGCCTCCTCGCCCACGCGCGGCGCCCCGGCCGAGGCGACGTGGGAGGTGCGGCGGCACAGGCCGTCCGAATGGACGCTCGGGCGCTCGTCGAAGCGAATGAAATAGCTCTGACCCGGAAGCCACTGTCGCCGGACGAGGCCGCCCTCGATCCGCGCCGCCGTCTCCGGCGGCAGTATCCGCTGCGCCAGGGCGACCGGCTCGGCCCCGCGCACCGCGCCGAGCGGAACGGTCGCGGATTCGACCATTGACGCGGCCATTGATGCGGCAACGGCGATCAGGGGCGCAAGACCAGCCATGGGGACTCCGGAAACGGTTTCCCCCAGCCTGCACCCGCACCGTCACCCCCGCAACCCGCAACCCGCAGAGGTCGGGGTTTCGCTCGCTAGACCTCAGGCTGAGGCGGGGCGGTGATCACTTCGACATTGTCGTTCAGCAAATAGGACAGTTCCGACAGGGCCGTAGCGCGCTCTGCGGGGGTAGCGGCGGCCTGAACCGCCTGGACCTTTTTCGGCATGTCCTCGGAGATGCCGCGCAGGATGCATTTCAGATCGCCGTCGGTGCCCCGTTCCTTCAGAATCAGATGGCCCTGCAGGTCCAGGGCCGCCAGTTCGTCCGCCTGGGCCTTAAAGCCGGTGAAGGCCTGGCTGGTGAAGAAACCGGCGTCGTCCGCAGCCTTTGACGCCGCCCAGCCGTCCACCATCGCCTTCAGCCTCCCGGACCGGGCCACGATGTCGGCGAACAGGGGCTCGGCCGCCACGGACACGGGGGCGCCGGCGGCCGCAGCGGGCTGATCAGCCGCCAGGGCCACGGCGGGATTGGACAGGGTCAGGGCGATCGTGAGAGCAAGGCCGCAGGACATGGGTGACTTCCTGTTTCAGCGTCGGCTAGGACGTTGAACCGGCATACGCTCGACCCGTAAACGAGTGTTTACCTTCCTTGTCTTCCCAAGATTTCTCCTCCCGAGGACGACTGATGACCCGCAACGACGCCTGGACCGCCTTCGACGCCGCCGCCGCAACGGCGGGCAAAGCCCGTATCGTGGACCAGTTCGCCGCCGATCCGGACCGGCTGGCGCGGATGTCGGTCGAGGCGGCGGGTCTCTATCTGGATCTGTCGAAACAGAGCTGGACCCGGGACGCCTTCGAGGCCTGTCTGGACCTGGCCCACGCCTGCGACGTCGAGGGCCGTCGCGCCGCCCTGTTCGCCGGCGAGGCCGTCAACCTGACCGAGGGGCGCGCCGTCCTGCACCCGGCCCTGCGCGCGCCCGCCGGCGCCGACTTCAGGGCCCTGGGCGAGCCGGTCTCGGCCGAGGTGGACGCCGTCCGCGCCGACATGAAGACCTATGCCGAGGCCGTCCGCTCGGGCGCCGAGGCGGGGGCCACGGGCCGCAAGTTCGAGGCCATCGTCCACGTCGGCATCGGCGGGTCGGACCTGGGTCCGCGCGTGGTCTGGGACGCCCTGCGCCCGCTGGACCCGTCCATCGATCTGCGCTTCGTCGCCAATATCGACCCCCGCGACATGGCTGAGGCCCTGACCGGCCTGAACCCGGAGACCACCCTGGTCGTGGTGGTGTCCAAGACCTTCACGACGCAAGAGACCCTGGCCAACGCCGAGGCGGCCAAGGCCTGGCTGGCCGCCGCCCTGCCGGCCGAGGGCATGACCAAACACTTCATCGGGGTGACGGCGGCGCCGGACAAGGCGGCGGCCTTCGGCTGCGGCCGCACCTTCGCCTTCCGCGACTGGGTCGGCGGACGCTATTCGCTGTGGTCGGCGGTCAGTCTGTCGTGCGGCATCGCCCTGGGTTGGGACGTGTTCGAAGCCATGCTGGCCGGCGCCGCCGCTATGGATGACCATTTCGTCTCGGCCCCGCTGGAGCGGAACGCGCCGATCCTTCTGGCCCTGGCCCAGGTCTTCAACGTCGACGGGCTGAACCGCCCCGCCCGCACCGTGGCGCCCTACGCCCACGCCCTGCGCCGCCTGCCGTCCTTCTTGCAGCAGCTGGAGATGGAGTCGAACGGCAAGCGGGTGCACCGCGACGGAACCCCCGTGACGCGCCAGACCTGCCCGGTGGTGTTCGGCGAGCCGGGCACCAACGGCCAGCACGCCTTCTTCCAGCAGATCCACCAGGGCCCGCAGATCGTCCCGGCCGAGTTCGTGATCGTCGCCAAAACCCATGCCGACGCGCCGGAATCGCCGCTCTGGTCCAACGCCCTGGCCCAGGGGCAGGCCCTGATGCTGGGCAAGACGACCGAGGCGGCCAAGGCCGAAGGCCTGGCCCAGGGTCTGTCGGAGGAAGAGGCCGCCCGTCTGGCGACCCACCGTACCTTCACCGGAAACCGCCCCTCGACCGCCATTCTGATGGACCGCCTGACGCCCGAGACCCTGGGCGCCTTGCTGGCCCTCTATGAACACAAGACCTTCGTTGAAGGCGTGATCTGGGACATCAACAGCTTCGACCAGTGGGGCGTCGAACTGGGCAAGGTCCTGGCCAAGGCGATCCTGAAGGACGTCCACGCCGGCGACCCCTCCGCCGATCTGGACCCCTCGACCGCCGGCCTGATGACGCGGTTGATGGGCTGACGCTCACGCCGGCGCGGCGTCGATCGTCAAGACGCGCCGGGGGGATCGTCTCCCGGCCGGCGGCGAGCGGTGCAGAACCTCCGGAAACTCCGGCCAGGCCTCCCAGCCCGGCGCCGTGCCCTTCATGACGGCGACATCGCCGGGGTGAAGGGTGCGGACCCGACGACGCGTGCCGATCAGGCGCCCGTCAAGATCCTCGCCGATCTCGCCGGCGAAGGCCCATTCCGGCCCCGGCCCCTCATAGGCGACGATCAGGCGCACCGGCACGGCGTCCTGGTGAAACCGCGGGCAGGCGCGCCGGGTCACGGTCTCGCACCGCGCACGCCAGGCCTCGCATCCGCTGATCGTCGCCACGATCTCCGCCAGTCTTTCGATGTCCTGGAGAAACCACTCGGGCGCCGCACCCGATAGGGCGATCCAGCGCCCGTCGCATTCGGCGGTGAAATCGGCCGGGGGCGGGGCGTCCGGCGGCATGGGGCTGGGCCTCGACCAGATCGCCATCCGCACCTGGGGCTCGAACAGGGTGGTGAAGACCGTGGGCGCAAGCCCCTGGACGACAGCGCCGACCGCCATGGAAATCCTTGCTGACGAAGAACGTTATACTATAACGTAACTCTCATGGCCGCCGCTCACGGTCAAGCTGGCGCAGCCCTGTGGAGCCCTCTCGTGTCCGAATTCAAGAAACTGCCCGTCACCGTCCTGTCCGGCTTCCTCGGGGCCGGCAAGACGACCCTGCTCAACCACGTCCTGTCGAACCGCGAGGGTTTACGGGCGGCGGTGATCGTCAATGACATGAGCGAGGTGAACATCGACGCGGCCCTGGTGCGCGACGGCGGCGGGGCGGACCTGTCGCGCACCGAGGAACGGCTGGTGGAAATGTCCAACGGCTGTATCTGCTGCACCCTGCGCGAGGACCTGCTGATCGAGGTCGGCAAGCTGGCGCGCGAGGGACGGTTCGACTGTCTGCTGATCGAGTCGACCGGAATCTCCGAACCCATGCCGGTCGCCGCCACCTTCGACTTCCGCGACGAGGACGGCTTCAGCCTGTCGGATCTGGCCCGGATCGACACCATGGTGACCGTGGTGGACGCCTTCAACTTCCACCGCGACTATCCCTCGACCGACCGGCTGAAGACGCGCGGCGAGCATCTCGGCGAGGACGACGAGCGCACGGTCGCCAATCTGCTGATCGACCAGATCGAGTTCGCCGACGTCATTGTGCTGAACAAGTGCGACCTGCTCGATGCGACGCAGCTGGGGGTGCTGAAGGCGATGATGACCCAGTTCAATCCCCGCGCCCAGATCCTCGAGGCGGTGCGCGGGGCCGTCGCCCTGGATCAGGTCATCGGCACGGGCCTGTTCGACATGGAACGAGCCGAACAGGCCGCCGGCTGGTCCCAGGCCCTGCGCGGCGAGGTGACGCCCGAGACCGAGGAATACGGCGTCTCGACCTTCGTCTATCGGGCGCGCAGACCCTTTCATCCCCGGCGCTTCTACGACCTGCTGAAGCGCGAATGGCCCGGCGTCTGGCGCTCCAAGGGCTTCTTCTGGCTGGCCAGCCGGATGGACTATGTCGGATCCTGGAGCCAGGCCGGCGCGGTGACGGAACATGAATGGGGCGGCCTGTGGTGGGCCTCGGCCCCGCGCGAGCGCTGGCCCGACGACAACCCCGAATGGCTGAAGGCCATCGAGGCCGTCTGGCGACAGCCCTACGGCGACCGTCGTCAGGAGATCGTCCTGATCGGCAAGGACATGAACCGCGACCTGCTGACCTCCCTGTTCGACGCCGCCCTCCTGACCCGGTTCGAGATGGAGCGCGGACCCAAGGGCTGGGCCAGGCTGGAGGATCCCTTCCCGCATTGGGGGCCGCGTCGGAACGCGGCATGACAAAAGGGGCGCCTCGATCGGCGCCCCTTCGTCATTCAGGCCTGTTGCCTACCAGCGGCGATCATAGCGGTAGTCGCGGCGGTCGTCCCGGCGATCGTAACGCTGCTCCCGACGCCAGTCGCGATAATCGCGGCGCTGCTCCCAGCGCGGATCGCGGCTGTTGATGCCGTGTTCGCGCTCCCAGTGGCCTTGGTTCCGGTAGCAGCGGCCGCCGCGGTAGTATTCGCAGCCCGAACCCCGGTTGGTCGCCACGGCGCCCAGGGCGGCCCCGGCCAGGGCGCCTCCGGCGATATAGCGGCCGTCGCCGTTGCCGTAGAGGGCGCCGGCCAGACCGCCGACGGCGGCGCCGATCAGGGCGTTCTTGGCGCTGTCGTCGTCGCGGTCGCGATCACGATAGGACTGGGCCGAGGCGGGTGCGGCCGTCAGGCTCAGGGCCATGACGGGCGCGGCGGCGACAGCGATGATCTTCGGCATCTTCGACATGGTCGATCTCCTTCTTCATTGCCCGATTGCGGTCCTTCACCGGATTGCGTCGAGCGTTGAAGCGGTTTTAGCCGGCCCAGTTTGAACCTCCCCGGCGCCTCGCGTTCATTTCGGGTTCATTTGTCTCTGAAGTTTCGCGCAGGCGTCGCTTGACGCCCGCACCCTCTCTGCCTAACTCCCGCTCGCGTTAGCACTCTCCCCTGCCGGCTGCTAAACGGCGACGGGGAAGGGCTGACCCATTGTTCAAATCGCCCCATTCGGGGGATCAAGGGAGACAACCGATGGCGTTTCGTCCGCTCGGCGACCGCGTGCTGGTCAAGCGCGTTGAAGAAGAATCCAAGACCAAGGGCGGGATCATCATCCCCGACACCGCCAAGGAAAAGCCCCAGGAAGGCGAAGTCGTCGCCGTCGGCCCCGGCGCCCGCGACGACTCGGGCAAGGTCAACGCCCTGGAGCTGAAGGCCGGCGACCGCATCCTGTTCGGCAAGTGGTCGGGCACGGAAGTGAAGATCGACGGCGAAGACCTGATCATCATGAAAGAGTCGGACGTGCTTGGAGTGCTGAGCTAAGGCTCAGCCCTCAGTGGCGAGTGATCAGTGGCGAGTGGCGAGCAGGTTTCCGGACGAAACCGCCGCCGTCGCCCCAATCTCAGATCCTCGCCACTCGCCACTAACCACTCGCCACTCACACAAAAGGAGCTGCCCGCATGGCCGCTAAAATCGTACAGTTCAACACCGACGCGCGCGACAAGATGCTGCGCGGCGTCAACGTCCTCGCCAACGCCGTCAAGGTGACCCTGGGTCCGAAGGGTCGCAACGTCGTGATCCAGAAGTCCTTCGGCGCCCCGCGCTCGACCAAGGACGGCGTCTCGGTCGCCAAGGAAATCGAGCTGGAAGACGCCTTCGAGAACATGGGCGCCCAGATGATCCGCGAAGTCGCTTCGAAGACGAACGACAAGGCGGGCGACGGCACCACCACCGCGACCGTCCTGGCTCAAGCCATCGTGCAAGAGGGCCTCAAGGCCGTCGCCGCCGGCATGAACCCGATGGATCTGAAGCGCGGCATCGACAAGGCCGTCGGCCTGGTGCTGGAAGAGGTCAAGACCAACTCCAAGCCCGTTTCCAACAACTCGGAAATCGCCCAGGTCGGCACCATCTCGGCCAACGGCGACTCCGAAATCGGCGAGCTGATCGCCCAGGCCATGGCCAAGGTCGGCAATGAGGGCGTGATCACCGTCGAAGAAGCCAAGACCGCCGACACCACCGTCGACGTCGTCGAAGGCATGCAGTTCGACCGCGGCTATCTGAGCCCCTACTTCATCACCAACGCCGACAAGATGGAGGCCGTTCTCGAAGAGCCGCTGATCCTGCTGTTCGAGAAGAAGCTGACCTCGCTGCAGGCCATGCTGCCGATCCTGGAAGCCGTGGTGCAGTCGGGCCGTCCGCTGCTGATCATCGCCGAGGACATCGAAGGCGAAGCCCTGGCCACCCTGGTGGTCAACAAGCTGCGCGGCGGCCTGCGCGTCGCCGCCGTCAAGGCGCCGGGCTTCGGCGACCGCCGCAAGGCCATGCTGGAAGACATCGCCATCCTGACGGGCGGCCAGGTCATCTCGGAAGACCTGGGCATCAAGCTGGAGAGCGTCACGCTCGACATGCTCGGCAAGGCCAAGAAGGTCTCGATCACCAAGGACGACACCACCATCGTCGAAGGCGTGGGTGAGAAGGCCGACATCGAAGCCCGCGTGGCCCAGATCAAGCGCCAGATCGAAGACACCACCTCCGACTACGACAAGGAAAAGCTGCAGGAACGTCTGGCCAAGCTGGCCGGCGGCGTCGCGGTTCTCCGCGTCGGCGGCTCGACCGAAGTCGAAGTGAAGGAAAAGAAGGACCGCGTCGACGACGCCCTGAACGCCACCCGCGCCGCGGCTGACGAAGGCATCGTTCCCGGCGGCGGCATCGCCCTGTTGAAGGCCTCCAAGATCCTGGCCGACGTCAAGGGCGACAACGCCGACCAGAACGCCGGCATCGCCATCATCCGTCGCGCCCTGCAGGCCCCGATCCGTCAGATCGCCGAAAACGCCGGCGTCGAAGGCTCGATCGTGGTCGGCAAGGTGCTGGAGAACAACGACGCCTCCTTCGGCTTCAACGCCCAGACGGAAGAATACGGCGACCTGGTCAAGATGGGCGTCATCGACCCCGCCAAGGTCGTCCGCACGGCCCTGCAAGACGCCGCTTCGGTGGCCGGCATCCTGATCACCACGGAAGCCGCCGTCGCCGACGCCCCCAAGAAGTCGGGCGGCGCCGCCGCTCCTGACATGGGCGGCATGGGCGGCATGGGTGGGATGGACTTCTAAGTCCAAGCCTTCCGACGCTGAAATGCAGAAGGGCGGGACCGCGAGGTCCCGCCCTTTTCTCTTGTCGCGCCCGTTCTGTGAGCGTCTGGATTATCGCGCTCAGAATTCGGAGATCGCGCCCGGCCGGCGCGACCGGCTCTTCAGCCACATGACGCCCAAGAGATCGGCGAAGGCGACCTTCAGCCGGCCCCAGTTGGTGTATTTCGACCGGCCCGTTTCGCGGTGCCGGTGATCGACGTCCAGATACTGGTTTCGGTAACCCTCGCGGATCATCAGGGCCGGCAGATAGCGGTGGATGTGATCGAAATAGGGAAGCCGCAGGAAGACGTCGCGGCGAAAGGCCTTCAGCCCGCAGCCGGTGTCGTCGGCGTCGTCGCCCAGCAGTCGACGACGGATGCGGTTCGCCCAGACCGAGGCCTGGCGTTTGGCGGCGCTGTCCTGGCGCTTGGCCCGTCGCCCGCCGATCAGACCGACGTCTGCGGGGGCCGCAAGCAGGGCGTCCACCAGCCGGGGCGCATCGGCCGGCGGGTTCTGACCGTCGCCGTCCATCGTCACCACCACCGATCCCCGCGCCGCCAGCACCCCGGTGCGCACCGCCCGGCTCTGGCCCGCATTGGTTCCGTGGGCCAGAACCCGCAAGGTCGGCAGTTCGGCCATGGCCGCCTTCAGCTCGGCCAAGGTCGCGTCCCTGGAGGCGTCGTCGACGAAGATCATTTCATAGGACCGGCCGGCGAAGGCGGCCGCGATTTCACGCGCCAGGGGCACGGCGGCGCCGGCCTCGTCGTGAACGGGAACCACGACGGAGATCTGGGGCGCGTCAGGAGCGATTTGGGCGGTCATGCCGCTCCATAGACGAGATCGACGGCTTAGGGGAGACGGCTGACGCCGGCCCGGTCCCCGTGTAAGGAGTCTCTCATGAAGAGCTTCGATCTGGATCGCCGCATCGCCGGCTGGAGAGGCCCCCTGCTGGCGGCCCTGTTGACGCTGGTCGCCGGCCTGCCGGGCCTGCTGCTCCTGCCGCCGCTGGATCGGGACGAAAGCCGCTTCGCCCAGGCCACCGTCCAGATGCTGGAGAGCGGCGACTATGTGGACATCCGCTTCCAGGACGAGCCGCGCTGGAAGAAGCCGGTCGGCATCTATTGGCTGCAGGCCGCCGCCGTCGCCCTGACCTCGGACCCCGAGGATCGCGAGATCGCCCCCTATCGGATCCCCTCTCTCCTGGGGGCCATGCTGGCCGCCTGGGCTGTCGCCTGGGCGGGTTCGGCCCTGCTGGGCGCGCGCGTCGGCTTCTTCGGCGGCGCGATCATGGGGGCGACCTTCCTTCTGTCCACCGAGGCCGGGATCGCCAAGACGGACGCCATGCTGTGCGGCGCCACCACCCTGGCCATGGCCGCCCTGGCGCGAATCTATATGGCGACCCGAGCCGGGGAACGACCGATCCGGCCCCACAAGCTTCTGTTCTGGCTGGGCCTGGGGCTGTCGATCCTGATCAAGGGGCCGATCGGCCTTCTGGTCGTGGCCCTGGCGATCCTGGCCCTGTCGATCTGGGACCGGGACGTCCGCTGGCTGGGCCGGCTGGGCTGGGGCTGGGGCCTGCCGCTGGTGGCCCTGATGGTCGGCCCCTGGGCGATCGCCATCACCATAGCCACCGACGGGGGCTTCTGGCGCGAAGCCATCGGCGGCGACCTGGCGCCCAAGATCGCCGGGGCCCATGAAAGCCATTCCGGCTTCCCGGGAATGTATGTGCTTCTCGCGCCCCTGCTGTTCTTCCCCTCGACCCTGCTGCTGCCTGCCGCGGTCGCGACCGGCTGGTCCCGTCGGGCCGAACCGGCCATCCGCTTCCTGGTCTGCTGGCTGGTTCCCGGCTGGCTGATGTTCGAACTGGCCCCGACCAAGCTGTGGCACTACACCCTGCCGACCTTCGGCGCCCTGGCCCTTTTGGCCGCCGCCGCCCTGGCCCGGCCGATCGGCAAGGTCTCGCGGATCACCGGCGCGGTCCTGGCGGTGTTCGCCGCCGTCCTGATCTGCGGCATCACCGTCTATGGCTTGACCGTCTACGGCACCTCGACGGCCCAGACCTGGGCGGCCCTGACGGTCGGTTCGGCCCTGGCGGCCGCAGCCGTCGGCGGTTTTCTGCTGCTGAACCGGGCGCCGGCGGCGGCGCTCGTCGCCTCCCTGGCCTTTGGGATCGTGGCCCACGCCGCCCTGTCGGGCACGATCCGGCAGCTGCGTCCCCTGGCCATCGCACCTCGGCTGGAAAAGACCCTGGAGGCGGCCGACCTGCATCCCCGCCAGGGCCGCACGCCCGGACCGGTCGCCATCACCGGCTTCCATGAGCCCAGCTTCGTCTTCCTGACGGGTCGGGACACGGATCTGACGGACGCCCAAGGCGCCGCCCGCGCCCTGGCCGAAGGGCGGCCGGCCATCGTCGAAGGGCGAGACGCCGACGCCTTCCGCGCCGCCGCCGGGCGGCTGGGTGTGGCGGGCCGGGCGGTCGGCGTGGTGCGGGGCTACAACTATTCCGCCGGAGACGAGGTGAGCCTGACCGTCTATGCGCCCCCGCCCCGCACGGCGGAGCCTGCGACGCAAGCCGCCCCCGCGACGGCGGCGACGCGATGAGCCGCCTCATCCAGATCGTCGAGGTCGGGCCCCGTGACGGGCTTCAAAACGAAAAGGCCGTGCTGGACCCCGCCGTCCGCGCCGAGCTGGTGCGGCGGCTGGAGGCGGCCGGAGCCCGGCGGATCGAGGCCGTCTCCTTCGTCCATCCTAAATATGTGCCGCAGATGGCCGGGGCGGAAACGGTGATGGCGGCCCTGCCTCACGAAGCCGGACGCAGCCGCATCGGTCTGGTGCTGAACGGCCGAGGCTATGATCGCGCCCTGACCACGGCCGTGGACGAGGTCAATGTCTCGCTTTCCGCCACCGACGGCTTCGGCCTGAAGAACCAGGGCCTGGCCGTCAAGGACCAGCTGGCTATGCTGGGCGAGATCGTCGCCCGCCGTCACAACAGCCAGACGTCCGACGTTGTCCCCTCTCTGTCGGCGACCCTGTCATGCGTCTGGGGCTGTCCGTTTGACGGAGAAGTCTCGGTTCAGCAGGTCGGCGACCTTGTGGGGGCGATCGGCGCCTTGGGCGTCGGTGAAATCGCCCTGGCCGACACCATCGGCGCCGGAGATCCCTGGGCGGTGACGCGCAAGGTCGAGGCCGCCCGCCGGGCGGCGCCGGAGGCGCGCCTGCGCCTGCATTTCCACGACACGCGCAACACCGGCCTGGCCAACGCCTATGCCGGCGTGGAGGCGGGGGTGGACGTGTTGGACGCCTCGGTCGGCGGCATCGGCGGCTGTCCCTTCGCGCCCGGCGCCACCGGAAACATCGCCACCGAAGATCTGGTCTATATGCTGGAGCGCGCGGGTTTTCAGACCGGCTATGATCTGGACGCCCTGATCGAAACGGCGCGCTGGATCGGTGCGGTGCTCGGCCGCCCCGCCCCGTCCGCCCTTAGCCGGGCAGGCGGCTTTCCCCGCAGGTGACGAACGGACGCAATAGGGTTAATCAGACTTAAGAAGCGCAGCCGTTGCGCCGGGGAGAGGAGCCGCCATGCTGATCGCCATACCCCTGCTGCTGATCCCGGTGGTCCTCTACAATATCGTCGTGCTGTTCGGCGCAGACGGAAACGGCGGCATGAGCCAGGCCGACGCCCTGCTGCGTGATCCGCTGTTCTCCATTCCCATGGCGTCAGGGGCCCAGTGGAATGTGGGCTCGGGCGACCTGATCCTGTTCGTCGGCCTGATCCTGCTGTTCTTCGAACTGGTGAAATCGACGTCGAGCCAGAGGGTGGCCATCGTCAATCACGCCCTGTCGATGGTCCTGTTCATCATCGTCCTGGTCGAATTCCTGCTGATCCGCGGCTTCGCCACCTCGACCTTCTTTCTGATCGTGGTGATGATCCTGCTGGACGTGCTGGCCGGCTTCATCGTGACCATCATCGCGTCGCGCAAGGATTTCGACCTAGCCAACTGACGGCCGGTGCGCGGGGCGGCGAAAAGACGATTTAGGAAAAGGCGGTGAAGATCAGCGCCACGACGGCGACGTCGAAGACCTTGGCGGCGAGGCTGAGGGCGGCGGGCATGGTGTGTCCTGGCGGAGGCGTTTCGATACGCCTTCAGCAAGTTCCGTGCCGCCCGACGCCTAACGCCCGATCAGACGTCGGTCTTGGACGCGCGCCCGACCGGCGGCCGTCGCTCGGCCTCGCCCGAATACTCAGCCCCCAAATAGGCGGCGCGCGCGGCGTTCAGAACCGGAGGACCGCCCTTCAGGCCGCGCCTTTGCCCCTTCTGGCCCATCTGCTGGGCCACAAAGGCCGCCGCGCCGGGTTCGCCGGCCGTATGGACGGCAGGTCTTGCCGAGGACCCCGTTGCAGCCTCGGCCTCAGCCTCGGTCAGCGGCGCCGGGACCAGGGCCTTGGCCGCCGCCTGCTGAGCGCGCCGTTCGCGCTCGCGCCTTTCACCTTCGCGGCGATCCACGCGCTCAGGTCCGCTGACCGCCTGGATCCGATCGGTCATTTCGGCTTGGACTCGGCGAGACGGTCGATCTGGGCGCGCATTTCGTCCATCTGGCGGCGCATCTCCTCCAGGGCGTCGCTGTCTGCGGCCGCCTTGGTTTCCGCCGCCGGCGGGGCGGCCGTCTCGCTTCGGCCATAGCCGAAGCCGGGGAACATCTGCATCGCCCGTTCGAACACGGCCATATTGGTCTTGGCCGCCTCCTCGATCAGGGTCGCGCCGGCGCCGGCGCCGAAGGCCCGGCTCATCTGACTGGCGAACTGCTCCTGCTGACGGCTGAAGTTGGTCAGGGACATTTCCAGATAGGAGGGCAGAACGCCCTGCATCGAGCCGCCGTAGAAGCCGATCAGCTGACGCAGGAACTGGACCGGCAGCAGGGCCTCGCCCCGGCTTTCCTCTTCGAAGATGATCTGCGTCAGGATCTGGCGCGTCAGGTCGTCGTTGGTCTTGGCGTCATAGACGACGAACTCGGTCCCCTCGCGCACCATGGCGGCAAGGTCGTCCAAGGTCACATAGGTGCTGCTGCGCGTATTGTAGAGACGCCGGTTCGCATACTTCTTGATGACGACCTGATCGCCTTCGCCGGTCTTTCCGCCCTTGATGTTTTCGTCAGCCACGCTTGTTCTCGCGATTTTGCAACGCGCCACTATCGTCCGTTGCGGCGCGAAGCGCTAGAGGCTGATCCCAAGCGCGCCGCAAGGCCTCAGTGGCTCATCGCCGGGGCCAGTACGACCCCGACCAGGACGGCCGTCCAATGCACCGTCGCCCCGGTGACGACGAAACCGTGCCAGATGGCGCGGCGGAACGGCACCTTCGGGCTGATGAAGACCAGCACCCCGGCCGTATAGATCAGCCCGCCCAGAACCAGCAGGGCCAGGGCGACGGGGTGGACCGTCTCCACCATTGGCTTCAGAGCTGCGACGGCCAGCCAGCCGAAAACGACATAGACCGCGCTCCAGAACCGGTCGGATATGCGCGGCGCGAACAGCTTCACCCCGGCGCCCACGAAGGCCAGGGTCCAGATCAGGGCGGTGAAGCCGATCGACCAGAGACCTTCGAACCTCTGGGTGGTGAAGGGGGTGTAGCTGCCGGCGATCATCAGGAAGATGGCCGCCTCATCCAGGCGGCGAAGCACCGGACGGGCCGCGCACGGGTTGGTCCAGTTATACAGGGTCGAGGCGGTCAGCATGCCGATCAGGCACAGGGCGTAGATGGCCGTGGCCAGAACGCCTCCGACCCCCGTATAGACCCCTGCCAAGCCCGCCAGAACGACGCCGCCGACGGCCGCCAGCATCAGACCCACCGCATGGACCCAGAGGTCCGCCAGCCTTTCGGCCCGGGTCTGATAGTGCTCGATCATGTCCAGCTCGTCCGGCGTGCAGACATGGGTGACAAGGCGTTTCAGCGTTCCCAGCATGGCCAATCAAATCCAAGATCGTCCCTATCGTTCCGACAGAATGCGCCGTCAGGATGACGAAGGACTGAATCCGGCGCGGTGTTTCGTCCGCTAGGTGACGAAGCCGCCCATATGCGGCAAAAGAGCCACTCGATAATTCCGCAGAGAGTGAAATCCCATGACCGAGGTCGTCATCGTCTCCGCCGCCCGCACCCCCGTCGGGTCGTTCCTCGGCGCCCTGTCGTCCTTGCCCGCCTCCAAGTTGGGCGAGATCGCCATCAAGGCGGCGCTGGAGCGGGCCGGGGTCGCGGGTGATGAGGTGGACGAGGTGATCCTGGGCCATGTGCTTCAGGCTGCGGCCGGCCAGGGCCCGGCGCGTCAGGCGGCGGTCGGCGCCGGCGTGCGCCAGTCCGCCCCGGCCTGGAGCCTGAACCAGATCTGCGGTTCGGGCCTGCGGGCCGTCGCCGTCGCCGCCCAGCAGATCGCCCTGGGCGACGCCGGGATCGTGGTCGCCGGCGGACAGGAGAGCATGAGCCAGGCGCCCCACGCCCAGCAGCTGCGCACGGGCCACAAGATGGGCGACGTCGCCCTGATCGACACCATGATCAAGGACGGGCTGTGGGACGCCTTCAACGGCTATCACATGGGCCAGACCGCCGAGAACATCGCCGACAAATGGGGCATCACCCGCGAGGCCCAGGACGAGTTCGCCCTGGCCAGCCAGCACAAGGCCGAGGCGGCGCAGAAGGCCGGCAGATTCGCCGAGGAGATCGCCCCGGTGGTCATCCCCGGCAAGAAGGGCGACGTGGTCGTGGACCAGGACGAATACATCCGCCACGGCGCCACCCTGGAGCTGATGCAGAAGCTGCGGCCCGCCTTCGCCAAGGACGGCAGCGTCACCGCCGCCAACGCCTCGGGCTTGAACGACGGCGCCGCCGCCCTGGTGCTGATGAGCGCCGAAGAGGCGAAGGCGCGGGGGCTTGAGCCCCTGGCCCGCATCGCCGCCTCCGCCACCGCCGGGGTCGATCCGTCGATCATGGGCACGGGGCCGATCCCCGCCTCGAAGAAGGCGCTGGAAAAGGCGGGTTGGACGGTCGCGGATTTGGACCTGATCGAATCCAACGAGGCCTTCGCCGCCCAGAGCCTGTGCGTGGTCAAGGAGCTGGGCCTCGACCCGGCCAAGGTCAACGTCAACGGCGGCGCCATCGCCATCGGCCACCCCATCGGCGCCTCGGGCGCGCGCATCCTGACCACGCTTCTGTTCGAGATGAAGCGGTCCGGCGCGAAGAAGGGCCTCGCCACCCTGTGCATCGGCGGGGGAATGGGCGTGGCGATGTGCGTGGAGCGGGGGTGACCTGAAACTTCCTTCTCCCTTTGGGAGAAGGTGGCCGCGAAGCGGACGGATGAGGGACAGGCGGTGCGCCAAGTCGCACCCACCGAACCCTCACCCTTCGGCTGCTTCGCGCCGCCCTTCGGATCGCACAAAGACGACGGCTCCGCCGCCGTGTGCTCAAGCCCTCTCCCGCCGGGAGAGGGAGTCCAACTTCAGTCCGCCGGATATTCGAAGGGATCGGTCGGCGTCGGCTCGGTCGGCAGGGGCATGCGCGGCAGGGGCTCGTCGCGGTTGGCCGCGTTCAGCAGGAAGCTGGCCAGGATAATCGCCGCCTGACGCATGTCCTCCGGCTTCAGGTGGTCATAGCTGTCGATACTGGTGTGGTGCAGGCGGCTGGAATAGTCGAGCGGATCCTGAATGAACTGATACCCCGGCACGCCGACCGTCTGCATATAGACGTGGTCGGTGCCGCCCGAAGGGCGCAGGGACACGGTGGTCGCCCCCATGCTGGCGAAGGGCGCAAGCCATTCCTGGAAGATCGGGACTGCGGCCACATTGCCCTCGGCGTTGATGCCCCGAATCTTGCCCGAGCCGTTGTCCAGGTTGAAATAGGCGACCAGATCCCGATAGCCTTCGCGCGGCTCGATCGGCCAGCGGCTGCGCCAGGTTCGGTTGTTCGGCAGGTTCGCCAACGCTGGATCGTTCGAGGGCGCGCGAGTGGCCAGATGCCTGTCGACATAGGCCAAAGAGCCCAGGATGCCCTGTTCCTCGCCGCTCCATAGGGCGAAACGGATGGTGCGTTTGGGCCTCACGTTCAGGGTCTTAAGGATGCGTGCGGCCTCCATGACCACTGCGCTGCCGGCGGCGTTGTCCACCGCTCCGTCCGAAGCGACCCAGCTGTCCAGATGGGCGCCCGCCATGACGTATTCGCTGGTTCCCCCGCTGCCGGGGATGTCGGCCAGGATGTTGTAGGCGTTGACGTCCTCGTCATGGAACTGGACCTCGCTCATCAGTTCCAGCGTGGGCGGCGTATCGGTCAGGGCCAGTCGGGCCAGACGACGATAGTCCTCAGCCGCCAGCTCCATGCCCGCCAGCTTGGGCGTCGCGCCGACCTGATAGGTATAGCCCGTGCCGTGCAGCAGGCCGCCGTCCCGCTGGGAAATCCTCACCCAGGCCAGGGCGCCCTGTTCGACCAGGAAGGCGTCGAGCCGCGCCGCGAAATCGGCCGTCTTCAGCTGACGCTCGATCGCAGCGGGCGAATACTGGGGTTGGACATAGGTGTTGCGCTCGGCCAGCTCGGCGCTGGTCCAGCGTTTGAAGGCCGGCTCGGTCGGTTCGGACCCCGTGCCGGGCTGGGACAGCATGACGATCTTGCCCGACAGCTTGCCCCGCCATTTGTCGAAATCCTCGACCTTGGAGATCGGCGCCACGATGACGCCGCCGCTGATCACCCCGTTGGTCGAAGGCGTCCAGGCCACCGGAATGGCCCTCAGGTCCAGCGGCCGCGGGGCCGTCATGCGGGCGCTGGAGCGGACGATGGACCAGCCCCGCCCGAACTCGAACCCTTCGGCCCGGACGTTCGACAGGCCCCAGTCGCGGAACTGCTGTTGGGTCCAGCGTTCCGCCTCCCGCATCTGCGGCGAATTGGTCATTCGCCCGCCGATCCGATCCGTCAGATAGGCGGCCGTCTGCATCACCTGGCTGTGGTTCAGCCCCTGGTCGATGATGCCGTTGACGGTGGTCCGGTTGACGGACTGGGCCGCGACCGGCGTGGCCAGAAGAGCGGCGGCGGAAACGAAGGCGAGCAGACGCGACATAGGACCCCCTGATTGGCTTAGAGCATGATCGTTTCGGACGGAACCGCTTCGCGGTTCCGACAGAAGCGTGAATCATGCTCTCGCTTCAATCTGCTATCTGACGGAATCCTCGACTGAAGTGCAAATCCAAAAGGCCCGGCGCGACGCTCAACCCCAGGGACCGCGCGGTTCGGCCGGCGTGGCGGGCACGCCAGTCGTCAGGCGCCGATGCGTCGCGGGGACCGCCGAGAGCGGAACCGCCGGGGCGGACGCGGGCGCCGCCTGGCGCGGCCGCATCCCCATCTTCGCGCCCAGCTCCACCAGAGCCCGAACGCGATTTCCGGTCGCCGGGTGGGTCGAGAACAGACTGTCCGCCCCGCGCCCGGCCAGGGGGTTGATGATGAACAGCTGTCCGGAGGCGGGATTGCGCTCGGCCGTCGGATTGTGGATCCGCTTGGCGTAGGCCTCGATCTTCTGCAGGGCGGAGGCCAGGGCGTGAGGGTCATTGGCGATCTCCGCCCCGACGCGATCGGCCTCATATTCGCGGCTGCGCGAGATCGCCATCTGCACCAGGCCGGCCGCCATGGGCGCCAGGATCATCAGGGCCAGGGTTCCGATAAGGCCGCCCGAACCGCTTTCCTGGCGCTCGCGGTCGTCGCCGCCCTGGAAGAACAGGGCGAAATTGGCCAGGGCGGCGATGGCCCCGGCGATGGTGGCCGTCACCGTCATGATCAGGGTGTCGCGGTTCTTCACATGGGCCAGCTCGTGCGCCATCACGCCGCGCACCTCGTCGCGGGTCAGCATGTCCAGAAGACCGGTGGTGGCGCAGACGGCGGCGCGTTCAGGGTTCCGGCCGGTGGCGAAGGCGTTGGGCTGGTCGCTGGGGATGATGGCGACCTGGGGCTGGGGCAGGCCGGCGTCGCGCGCCATCTGGCGCACGTCGGCGACATAGTTGCGGACCACCGCATTGGGATGCTGCTCATCGACCGGCTGGGCCCGGTACATCTTCATGACGATCTTGTCGGCGTTCCAATAGCTGAACAGATTCATGCCGCCGGCGAAGACCAGGGCGATCGCCATGCCGGTCGCGCCGCCGATCAGATAGCCGAGCCCCGCGAAAAGGGCGGTGAGGGCGGCCAGAAGAATGAAGGTCTTCAGATGGTTCATCGTCGTTCCGGGACCGTCGGCGGCTTTTTGTGGCGTCGCGGCTTTGATCGACTATTTGAGGCCATGAGCCGCCGTCCTCAAGGGAGCCGACCTGTGACCGAACATCCCACCCCCGATCCGGCCGAAGCTGCGGCGGAGGATGGGGAAACCCCCGCCTTCAACCAGGACGTCCCCCACGCCACGCCCGAAAGACCGCTGAGCACGGTCGCCCGCCGCGCCCTGCTGGAGGCGGCCGAACGCCGCATGGCCGAGGAGGGCGCGGCGGCCGAAACCGAATACGGCGGTCCGACGGGGCCTGAACCGACCCGCTACGGCGATTGGGAGAAAAAGGGCCTGGCCGTCGATTTCTGACGGGCGACGACGGCGCGACAATTGCCGAGACAAGACTTAGGTCAAGGAGTCTGTCCCGCAATGACACAGCCCATCATCGCCGCCGCGTCTGCGGTCCTCCTGCTTTCCGCCGCACCCGCTCTGGCGGGCGGTCCTTCCGGCGCTCACGGCGGCGGCTGTGGAGGCTGCGGCGGCGGGCATCAGGGCGGACACCCCGGCGGCGGTCATTACGGCGGCGGCCACAACAGCAACGTCAATGTGAACGTGAATGCGAATGCGGGGGCCAACGCCTCGGCCTACGCCGGGGCTTCGGCCTATTCGGCGATCAACGCCCGCGCCTATTCCCAGTCGTCCAGCTTCAGCCGTCACGGCGGAGGCGGGGGCGGGGTCGTTTATGTCGGGGGCGGCTATGCCGAGGGCGGCGCCGTCGGCGGGAGCTATGCGTCCGCCCCGGCGGTGGTCTTCGTGGGGCCTGCGCCCGTCAGCGCCCCTGTCGGCTATCCGGTCTATGGCTTCGGTCGCGACTATATCGGCTGGCGCCCCTATCGGCCTCAGCCGCCGATCGACTGCGGCTGCCGCCCGCCGTATCCCGGTCACGACCGCGAGATGCGCTACGAGGATCGGCGCGACCTGAGCCGCCGAGACGCCTATGAGGCGCACGTCTACGAAGAGCGCGCCTATGAAGAGCGGGCCTATGAGGCGGGCGGCTATTATAGGGAGGAAGGGTCCGTTCCGGCGCCGACGCCCTATGTCGAATACCCGCCGATCTACGGGGAGCCTGAACCCCTGCCGCCGCCTCCCCCTCCGCCGCCGACGGACTATTACGGCGACCTGCCGCCGCCCGGCAATGTTCCGCCGCAAGCCCCGCCCCGCCAGTACTACGCCCAGGAACCGGGCGAGCGCGGCTGATCAGATCAGGGCGATGCTTTCGGCGACGGCCAGGGCGGCGGCGCGGGGGTCGGCCGCCGCCGTGATCGGCCGGCCGATCACCAGATGGGTGGCGCCGGCCTGAAGCGCAGCCTCGGGCGTGGCGGCGCGGGCCTGATCGTCCAGGGCCGACCCCGCAGGCCGAACGCCGGGCGTCACGATCAGAAAGTCGGGCCGGCCGGCGGCCTGTGCGATCTCGCGCACCCGGGCCGCCTCCTGCGGGCTGGAGACCACCCCGTCGATCCCCGCCTCAAGCGCCTGCCGCACACGCAGCTCCACCAGTTCGGCCGGCGACAGACTGTGGTCGTCCGCCGCCAGATCCTCGGCCGTCAGGCTGGTCAGAACGGTCACGCCCAAAACCTTGAGCCCTGATCCGGCCACGCCCCGCGCCGCCGCCGCCATGACCTGGGGCCGGGCGTGGACGGTCAGGAGGTCGCAACCCGAGGCCGCCAGATTCGCCGCCGCCTTTTCGACCGTCGCGCCGATGTCGTGCAGCTTCCAGTCCAGAAACACCTTGCGGCCCTCGGCCTTCAGGTCGCGCGCCAGCTCCATGCCGCCGACGGCGAACAGCTGCAGTCCGATCTTGTAGAAGCCCGCCGCATCCTGAACCCGCCCGACCAGGGCGGCGGCCTCTGCGACCGTCGGCACGTCCAGGGCGCAGATGATCCGTTCGTCGGGACCGCGATTGGGGGCGACGGTTTGGACCTGGGTCATCGACGGACTCGCGCTGAGCGGCTATGCCGGGACGCTGAAGGTGCGTCGGCGCGGCCGGCGTGTTGAATTTCAAGAGCGAGGCGAGGCGATGAACGCGGTCGATCTGGGTGTCAACCTGTTCGTGACCCTGTTCGCCCTGTTGGACCCGATCGGCAATCTGCCGATCTTCGCCGCCGCGACCGCCGGGGCCACCCTGCGTCAGCGGATCTCGGTCTCGGCCCTGATCTGCCTGTTCGCCATGCTGTTCCTCAGCTTCTTCCTGTTCACGGGCCTGGGCCTGCTGCAGTTCTTCGGCATTTCCCTGGCGGCCTTCCGCATCGCCGGGGGCATTTTGCTGCTGTTCCTGGGGCTGGACATGGCGCGCGGGGACTTTCTGGCGATGTTCGCCGACAAGGACGCCTTGAGCGACAGCAAGGATGTGCGCGGCTACGCCCGCCGGCGGTTCCAGCGTCTGGTCGTGCCCTTCGCCATCCCGCTGATGATCGGTCCGGGCGCCATCTCGGCCGTGATCATCAATGCGGGCGAGGCCGCTCAACTGGGTTACGCCGGCATGGCGGGCTCGGTCGTCGCCATCGCCGCCGCCTGCGTCGTCTCCTGCATCTGTTTCGCCCTCACCGGCTATCTGAGCCGGGTGCTGGGCGAAGTCGGCATGGCCATCATCGTCAAGGTGCTGGGCCTGATCCTGTGCGCCCTGGCCATCCAGTTCATCCTGCTGGGCCTGGGCGAAGCCATCCCCGGCATGATCTCCGGCGCCGTGACCACCCCCTACCCCGCCGCCTCCTGACGATTCAGTCGGCGGCGTCCTCGATGGCGTGGATGTCGTCGTCGGACAGGCCGAAATGATGGCCGATCTCGTGGATCAGAACATGGGCGATCAGTTCGGCCAGGCCCACGTCGCCGCGCTCGCACCATTCGTCCAGTATGGGGCGGCGATACAGGAAGATCCGCGAAGGCTCCGGCGCCGGCCCCAGACTGTCGCGCCGCCCGATGTCCACGCCGTAATAGAGGCCGGTCAGTTCGAAGGGGTCTTCGATCTCCATCTCGGCCAGGGTCTGTTCGTCGGCGAAGTCGTCGATGCGGAACACCACCTCCCCCGCCGCCGCCCTGAATTCGGCCGGCAGGGCGTCGAAGGCCTGACCGGCCAGACGCGCGAAATCGTCCAGAGAGGGGGCGAAAAGGTCGGGAGCGGGCTCTGTCATCCGTCCGCTATCGCCCCGGTCGGCGGGGCGCGCAACGGGGCGCGATGACGCGATCGGAGGGTCTGACTTTTTCGTGCTGCATTGAGGTATGGTAAAGGCGAATCAGGGCGCGGGACCCAAGGACAAGAATGGCCGAGGCCGACATCGCCTATGTCGCCACTGCAGGCGCAGCCGGACTGGCCTTGGGTGTCAGCGCCTGGGCCTTGCGGCTGCGCGCGCGTCTGAGCGCCGCCGCCGCCGCCGCCGAGCGGGACCGTGACGCCGCCCAGGCCGATCTGAGCCGCCACGACAGCATGTTGCGCGCCTTCGACGACGTCAGCCTGGCCTTGACGGCCGAAGGCGAGGCGAGCGGCGCGCCCATCGGCCCCGCCGAACTGATCGCCCGACTGACCGCCTCGGACGCCGCCGCGGGGTCGGGCATGGATCAAGGCGAGGCGGGCGAGGCCATACTGACGCGGCTGAGGTTGAGCCATGCGGTTTCGATCGACGCCCTGGTCGAGGCCGGAAAGGCGTTCGAGAGCTTGATCGATCTCGGCGACGTCGAGCCTTGGCGCGTCGAAGGCCGGGTCGCCGGCGGGGTGGCCTGGCTGCGCCTGTCGCCGGCGTCGCGCGTGGTCCTGACCGGAGCCGATGCGACCGAGAGCGGCCTGTCTCTGCTGGGCGACGCCTCGCCGATTCCGACCTGGATCGTGGACGGCGCCGGACGACTGGCCTGGGCCAACCGCGCCTGGCTGACCGAGATCGGTGCCCAGACGGTGGATGAGGCGCTGGACAAGGGCCTGTCGTTCGACCGCGGGGCCGACGCCCTGATCGCCGAGGCGGGCCGGCTGGGGCTGCGTCAGGAAGGGTTCCGCTGGACGACCGGCGGCGGCCATCGCCGGGCCTGGCGGATCATCGCCGAACCGGCGGCCGGCGGCGCCGTGACCGCCTTCGCCATCGAGGTGACGGAGGCCGAAGAGACCCGCGACACCCTGCGCCGCCACGTCGACGCCCACGACGAGACGCTGAACCACCTCGCCGATGCGGTCGCCATCTTCGGCCCCTCCAAACGCCTGGCCTTTCACAACACCGCCTTCCAGACCCTGTTCGACCTGGACCCCGCCTGGCTGGACGAACGGCCGACCCATGCCGAGCTGCTGGACCGGCTGCGCCAGCGCCGCCGCCTGCCGGAGGTCGTGGACTACGCCGGATGGAAGGCCCGCGAACTGGAATTCTACGGCGCGTCCCAGGCCGCGCCGGACGACAGCTGGTCCCTGCCCGACGGGCGGACGCTCCGGGTCGTGCGCCAGCCCCATCCGCTGGGCGGCATATTGCTGATCTTCTCGGACATCACCGACGAACTGAATCTGCGCAGCCGGTTCAACGCCCAGATCCAGGTGCAGAGGGCGACGCTCGACAAGCTGAACGACGCCGTCGCCGTCTTCGGCTCGGACGGACGGCTGCGGCTGCACAATGAAGCCTTCGAAAGCTTCTGGCGTCTGCCCAGCGATCGGATCGCCGCCTCGATCGACTTCGACGCCCTGGCCGAACTGTGCAAGGCCGTCCTGCCCGATCCGGCCCTGTGGCTGGGATTGAAGGCCCGCGTCGCCGATCCGGACCCCGAAAGCCGCATCGCCATCTCGGGCGAGGGGCGCACGATCGACGGCCGCATCGCCGCCTGGCAGACCCGCCCCCTGCCGGACGGCGCCACCCTGGTCGCCTTTTCCGACGTGACGGCCCGTCGGGGCCTGGAACAGGCCCTGGTTCAGCGCGAACAGGCCCTGGCGGAAAGCCAGGCCTTGAAGCGCGAGTTCGTGGGCAATGTCTCCTATGAACTCCGCACGCCTTTGACGACGATCGTCGGCTATTCCGAACTTCTGGAGACGATGGGCGATCTGCCCGAGCGCAGCCGCCAGCATGCGGGCGCCATCCGCGTCGCCGCCGTCCAGCTGGCCCGCTCGATCGACGACGTTCTGGACATGGCCCAGATCGACGCCGGCGAGATGGAGCTGTCGCTGGGCGACGTCCGGGTCTGCGACCTGCTGAACGAGGCGGCCGAAAAGGTCCGGCCCAAGGTCGAGGGGCGCGGCGCCGTCCTGACCGTCGCCTGCGCCGCCGATCTCAGCCCCATTCGGGCCGACGAGCACCGGATCGGCCAGGCCCTGGATCATCTGCTGGAAAACGCCGCCCGCGCCGTTTCCGAAGGCGGGGCCGTCACCCTGACGGCCGAGGCCGGCGCGTCGGAGGTACGGCTGACCGTTTCCGACACCGGCCGCGGCATCCCCTATCATCTGCAGGCCCATGTGTTCGATCGCTTCGTCCGGCGCGAGCGGGGCGGACCGGGCGTCGGCCTGGCCCTGGTCAAGGCCCTGGTCGAACTGCACGGCGGCTGGGCCGAGGTGGAAAGCGAACCCGGAAAGGGCGCCGCCTTCATCCTTCATCTGCCGCTGGGCGCGGCCACCACCGCCGCCCCGCCGGAACTCCAGTTGGATCGGCCGCAAGCCGTCGAGACGGCCGACTGAGCCGGAGCCGTCTCTCAGCCCTTCGACGCCAACCAGTCGAGCAGGCCGCGCGCGGCCGCGACGCCTGAGGCGAAACTGGCCTGAAGCAGATAGCCGCCGGTCGGCGCCTCCCAGTCCAGCATCTCGCCCGCGACGAAGACGCCCGGCCTGGCGATCAACATCGAGCGGGCGTCCACCGCCTCCAGCGCCACCCCGCCCGCCGTGGAGATGGCCCGCTCCAGCCCTTGGAACCCCGTCAACCGCAAGGGCGCGGCCTTGATGCGCTGCGCCAGGCTGAGAGGATCGGCCGGCAGGGGGCCGGTCTCGCGCAGGAGGGCGACGGCCAGAGGGTCCAGTTTCGCCGTCTTGCGCAGATGGGTGGCCACACTGGCCTTGGCCCGCGGCCGCGCCAGGCGCTCCGCCAGCTGTTCGACCGTCAGGCCGGGCTTCAGATCAAGGTGGATTTCGACCTGACCGTCGGCCTCGATCGCCTCACGCAGGGCCGCGGACAGGGCGTAGATCGCCCCGCCTTCCAGTCCATAGCGCGTGAGCATGACCTCGCCCGGGACCGTCCGATCCTTCAGGCGGACCGAGACAGGCTTCAGAGGCCGCCCGGCGAACCGCGCGCGAAAGGCGGCGGACCAATCCACGTCAAAGCCGACATTGGCGGGGCGGAAGGGGGCGACGGCCACGCCCTCGGCCTCCAGCCACGGCTTCCAGTCGCCGTCCGACCCCAGGCGCGGCCAGCTGGCGCCGCCCAGGGCCAGGACGACGGCGTCAGGCCGCTCTCGCCGCTCGCCGTCAGGCGTTTCGAACACTAGATCCGCCCCCGACCAGCCGATCCAGCGCGACCGGGTGCGGATTTCGACGCCCAGCCCTTCCAGACGCGCCAGCCAGGCGCGGAGCAGGGGCGAGGCCTTCATGGCGCGCGGGAAGACGCGCCCGCTGGAGCCGACGAAGGTCGGCTGGCCCAGGCCCTCGACCCAGGCGATCAGATCATCCGGCCCGAAGTCGGCGATCCAAGCCCTCGCTGTTTCAGCCGCCGGGCCGTACCGGCCCAGAAAACGCTCCATCGGCTCCGAATGGGTCAGGTTCAGACCGCCGCGCCCCGCCATCAGCAGTTTTCGCGCCGGAGACGGCGTCTGTTCATGCACCACGACCTTCAATCCCGCCTGGGCCAGGCGTTCGGCGGCCGTCAGGCCGGCCGGTCCGGCGCCGATCACATGGATCGCGGGCTCGGCTTGACGGTCGGATTGGGTCATCGCCCCGCTTTGCCCGCTCGCCGCGACGCTGGCTATAGGGGGCGGGATGGTTATGTTCGGCCGATGAGCGTCGCCTTCACCCGAGAAGAAGATCTGGAAGCCACCGCCGCCGACTTGGCGGACCGGCCGATCTCGCCCCACCCCAATCTGGTCACGGCCGAAGGCCTGGCCCAAATCGAGGCCGAACTGGCCTCGGCGCGCGCCGCCTACGCCGCCGCCCAGATCAAGGGGTCGATCGAAACCGATCGGACCGCCATGGCGCGCGCCACCCGCGATCTGCGCTACTGGTCGGCCCGCAGGGCGTCGGCCCAGCTGGTGGAGCCGGGCGAGGCCGACGGGCGCGTTCGTTTCGGCGGTCCGGTCCGCATTGAGCGCGACGACGGGCGATCCCAGACCTGGCGCATCGTCGGCGAGGACGAGGCCGATCCCGCGAAGGGTTCGGTCAGCCATGTGTCGCCGCTGGCCCGCGCCGTTCTGGGCCGGCGCATCGGCGACGAGGTGGTGGTGGCGGGCCGGACGGTGGAGATCACGGCCGTCGGCTGACCGCCTTCAGCTCGGCTTTTCGGCGGCGTCTCCCAGCATCTCGCGGATCATGTCCAGGATCAGCTTCTGATTTCGCAGGGGCAGATGCGGCGCCAGACGGGCGATCTCGACACTGTGTTTGGTCATCCGGGGCTCGTGGTCGAAGGCGGGCGCCTCCTCCTCGCCCACGCCGGCCTGGGCCACGCGAAAGCCCGAAAAGAAGTAGGGAATCTCCACCTTCATGAAGTCGGCCATTTCGAACAGTTTCGAGGCCGAGACGCGGTTCGTGCCCTTCTCGTACTTCTGAACCTGCTGGAAACTGACGCCCAAGGCGCGCGCCAGGGCGCTTTGGGTCAAACCCAGGCCCAGACGCTTCTCCTGAACGCGGCGGCCGACGTGGATATCGACGGGATGGGGCTCCTCGAGTTTTTCGCGCGCCATCCCGATTGCCCTCGTCCCGCTGTCAGCCCCTAAGGCGAAGCCTAGTGGGAGAGGTCAACGGCCACAAGCCGGGACGGCGGCCGGCGAAAAGGGAAATCGCCAAGGCGGCCAGAAGACCCGCGAAAAAGAACGCGTCGCCCCATCGGCCGTAGGGGGTCACCGCCGTCGGGCGCGGCAAGGGCGCATCGATCACCCCGGCGACGCCGGGATCAAGCCTTTGATTCTGAACGATCCGGCCCCAGGGATCGATCATGGCCGAGATTCCCGTCGGCGTGGCTCGCGCGATGGGCAGGCCGGTCTCGATGGCGCGATAGCTGGCCAGGTTCAAATGCTGGCGCGGCCCGGAGGTCGCGCCGAACCAGGCGTCGTTCGAGGCGTTGACGATCCAGTCGGGACGCCCGTCCGCGCCGGGCGTGAAGCCGGGATAAAGGCTTTCATAACAGATCAGCGGCTGGACCGGCGGAACGCCCGGAACGCGGATGGGCGCAGGAATGGGCCCGGCGGAGAAATCGCTCGGCATGTGAACCAGGCTGCGAAGCCCGACGGCCGTCATGATCGAACCCAGCGGCAGATATTCGCCGAACGGCACCAGCCGATGCTTGTCATAGACGGCGGCGATCCGCAGGCCCGGCCCGGCTTCGTCCACCAGGGCGAACAGGCTGTTGTAATAGCGGGCGCCCTCTGGGGCCGTTGGATCAGGTTCGCCCCGCGCCAGCCCCATCATCAAGGTTTGCCCCGGCCGCACGGCGCCGGCGATGGCGGCCGCATCCGCCGAGGCGAAGACGTCATTGGCCGAGGCCGGCAGGGCGCCCTCGGGCCAGACCACCACGTCGGGCGTTCGGGCGGCCGGCTGTCCCGTCAGGGCGACGTAGCGATCGACGATGGAGCGATAGGCCTCGGGCGACCACTTGGTTTCCTGTTTAACGTCGGCCTGGACCAGGCGAACCACGGTGTCGGTGACCCGCAACTCGGCCTGGGCCAGCCGCACGGCGCCGAAGAGGCCGACGGCGGCCAGAACCAGAAGGCCCGACCCTGCCGAGATCAGGCGGCCGCGCGCCGCGCCGGGTCCGATCAAGGGCGCCAGGGCGGCGGTCGAGGCCACTGTGATCAGACTCAATCCATAGACCCCGACCACCGAGGCGAACTGGGACATGCCCCCGCCCGCCCGCCAGGTCGCGCCAGCCGGGTTCCAGGGAAAGCCGGTCAGCACATGGCCGCGCAGCCATTCGGCGGCGCAGAACAGGGTGGCGAACAACAGAACCCGAACGACGCCTATGGGTGCGAACCGGCGATAGAGGGCGCAGGCGACGCCCCAGAAGAGCCCCAAGCCCGCCGGCAGCAGGCTGGCGGCGAAGGGCGCCATCCAGGCCTGTTCCGGATTGACGAAGAAGGCCTCCGCCACCCACCAGCAGCCGATGAAGAAATAGGCGAAGCCCGCCAGCCACCCCATCCAGAAGGCGCCGCGCGGGGCGTCCGATCGCTCCGACAGGATCATCAGCAGCGGATAGCCCAGGAGGCCGACCAGCACCCCGAACGGCGGATGGGCCAGGGCCGTCCCCGCCCCGGCCGACATGGCCAGACCGATGCGGATCAGACGCCAGGTCCAGGCGCGACGTTTCTCGGGAAGGGCGCGAACGCGGGCGGCGAAACGGTCGAGCGCGGCGTCAGGAAACATGGGGTCAGTCCTGCCCATCTACAGAGACATCGGCGGCATAGGGGTCGGCGACGCCCAGTTCGGCCAGGATCTCGCGCTCCTCGGCCTCCATCGCCTCGGCCTCGGCCTCATCCTCGTGGTCGCGGCCCAACAGATGCAGCACCCCATGGACGACCAGATGGCTCAGATGGTCCGACAGGCTCTTGCCCTGAACTTCCGCCTCGGTCGCGCAGACGCCATAGGCCAGGACGATGTCGCCCAGATGCGGCGCGGCGTTCTCGGGCGCAGGAAAGGACAGGACATTGGTCGGCTTGTCCTTGTCTCGGAACCGGGCGTTCAGTTCCCGCACCGCCTCGTCGTCGGTCAGCAGGACGACGACGTCGCCCGCCACGGCGCCCAGGGCCGCCGCTGCGGCCCGTTCCGCCACGGCTTCCGCGTCAGGCAGGGCGGCGCTCCAGGCCTCGGCCTCGATTTCGATGTCGATCATTCGGCGTCTTCAAGGTCCGGGGTCGGTCGGGACCGGGCGGCGTCGGCGTCATAGGCGCGCACGATCCGCTCGACCATGGCGTGGCGCACCACGTCCTCGGCTGCGAACCGCAGGATGCCGACGCCCTGGACCCCGTCCAGAATCCGCAGGGCATGGGCCAGGCCGGAATCGCGGGGGTTCAGCAGGTCGATCTGGGACGGATCGCCCGTCACCACCATCCGCGCCCCCTCGCCGAGACGCGTCAGGACCATCTTCATCTGCAGACGCGAGGTGTTCTGGGCCTCGTCGACGATGACGAAGGCGTGGCTGAGGGTTCGGCCGCGCATGAAGGCGATGGGGGCGGCCTCGATCTCGCCCTTGTCGCGACGGCGCTGCACGTCCTCGGCGCCGAGAATGTCGTTCAGCGCCTCCCAGATCGGGGCCAGATAGGGATCGACCTTTTCGTTCAGGTCGCCCGGAAGGAAGCCCAGCTTCTCGCCCGCCTCGACCGCCGGGCGGGTGATGACCAGCCGGTCCACCTGGCCGCGCCGCAGCAGGGAGGCGCCGTAGGCGGCGGCTAAGAAAGTCTTGCCCGTGCCGGCCGGACCGACCCCGAAGCTGAGCTCGCAGCGGCCCAGCATGTCGACATAGGCGGCCTGGGCCTTGGTCTTGGGCACGATGGCGCCGCGCTTGCCGCCCGGCAGGGAGACGCCCGCGGCCGCCAGGCCCGGCGCGCCCTTGCCGCCGCGCGCCTGACCCAGGGCGGCGCGTACATCGGCCTCTGTGACCTCGGCCCCCAGGGCGGCGCGCTTGGCCAGATCCTCGATCACGCGGCGGGCGTCGGCCCGATCGCGCGTGCCCCCGTTGACGGAGACCCCGCCGCCGGGCGCCTCGACCAGAACCTTGAAGGCGTCCTCGATCAGGGCGACGTGACGACTGTTCGGTCCGATCACAGCGCGCAGCTCGGCGTCGTTCAGCGGAACGAACTCGGAATCTCTCGCCACTAGGCCGCCTTTTCCTTTTCCGCCGCCCCTGGGGCGACAAGCCGGCCCGTCAGACTGTTCTGCTGACCGGAAATGATTTCGACCGGAACGATCTGGCCGATCAGATGATCCGCGTCGTCGACATGGACCGACTGGAGATAGGGCGAGCGACCGATGGCCTGGCGGCGATCGGGATGGCGGCCCTTGCGGTCGAACAGGACATTCAGGGTCCGGCCCGCCTGGGCCTGGTTGAAGGCCGTCTGCTGTTCCGTCACTAGGTCAATCAGCCGGTGCAGCCGTTCCTTGGCGACCTCGGGCTCGATCTGTCGGCCCATGCCGGCGGCCGGCGTGCCGGGCCGGGGCGAATACATGAAGGCGAAGGCCGAGGCGTATCGGACCTGGCGCACCAGATCGAGCGTCTCCTCGAACTCGCGATCCGTCTCTCCGGGGAAGCCGACGATGAAGTCGCCCGAGAGGGCCATGTCCGGCCGGGCTTCGCGGATGCGGGCGATCAGATCGAGGTAGGTCTGGCGGCCGTGCTTGCGGTTCATCAGCCGCAGGATGCGGTCCGACCCCGCCTGGACCGGCAGGTGGAGATAGGGCATCAGGGCGTCCAGATCGCCGTGGGCGGCGATCAGGTCGTCCGACATGTCGTTGGGATGGCTGGTCGTATAGCGGATCCGGTCCAGGCCGGGGATCTCGGCCAGGGCGTAGGCCAGTTCGGCCAGGCTGGACTTGCGCCCATCCGGCCGCTCGCCGTCATAGGCGTTGACGTTCTGGCCCAGCAGGGTGACCTCGCGCACGCCGCGACCGGCCAGCTGTCGCGCCTCTTCCAGCACCGAGGCCAGGGGCCGCGACCATTCTGCGCCCCGCGTATAGGGCACCACGCAGAAGGTGCAGAACTTGTCGCAGCCTTCCTGCACCGTCAGGAAGGCGGTCGGCCCCTCGGTGAAACGGGCGGCAGGCAGGGCGTCGAACTTGTCGTCAGGCGCGAAGTCGGCGCCGATCCGTTCACCTCGGGCCCGCGCCGTGCGGGTCAGAAGCTCGGGCAGCTGATGATAGGCCTGGGGGCCGACGACGATGTCGACCGCCGGCTGGCGTTTGATGATCTCCTCGCCCTCGGCCTGGGCGACGCAGCCGGCGACGGCGATGGTCATGTCGCCGCCCGTCTGGCGCTTGAGGTCGCGCAGTTCGCGGATCTTGCCGAGCTCGGAATAGATCTTCTCGGCCGCCTTCTCGCGGATGTGGCAGGTGTTCAGGATGACGAAGTCGGCCGCCTCGACCTCCTCCGTCACGGCATAGCCCAGCGGTCGCAGCACATCGGCCATGCGCTCGCTGTCATAGACGTTCATCTGACAGCCGTAGGTCTTGATGAACAGCCGCTTGGAGGGCGTGTTCTGCGCGGCCTCGGCTTTGGGAACCAGGGTCTCGGTCATGTCGGGCTTATGATCGCCCGCACCGGCGAGGACAAGACCGGGTTTCAGCCCGCATCCACGTCTTCGGGCGCCACGCGCGCGGCATGGCGTTTGAAGATGAGCCCTTCACGCTTGGACGGTTCGGCGCCGTCGATCGGGACGCCGTAAAGCTCCAGCTTGTGGCCGATCAGTTCGAACCCCAGCCGTTCGGCGATCTCGGACTTCAGCTTTTCGATCTCGGCGTCGAAGAATTCGATCACCTCGCCGGTCTTAGTGTCGATCAAGTGATCGTGATGGTCGTCGCCGGCCTCTTCATAGCGGCTGCGGCCGTCGCCGAAGTCGTGCTTCTCGACCACGCCCGCCTCTTCGAACAGGCGCACGGTGCGATAGACGGTGGCGATCGAAATATGCGGGTCGATCGAGGAGGCGCGGCGGTACAGCTCCTCCACATCGGGGTGGTCTTCCGCCGAGGAGAGCACCCGGGCGATCACCCGGCGCTGTTCGGTCATACGCATGCCGCGGTCGGCGCAGAGTTTTTCAATCCGGTCCATAGGCCTAGAATAGGGGCTCAGGCCGCTTCAGGGAAGCGGCGCCGTGTCCGGATTCATCGCAAGATCGCGTCCCAGCACCAGGGCGTCGGTTCGACCGCCGTCGGGCCGCGCATAATAGGCCTTGCGTCGCCCGATCGGGCGGAAGCCGGCGCGGTCGTAAAGGGCGCGGGCGGCCGCATTGTCCTCGGCCACCTCCAGAAACAGGCGCACGGCCCCGGCCTGGGCGGCGGCGACGGCCGCCTGACCGACCAGTCTCCCGCCTAGGCCGGCCCGCCGCGCCTCGGGCCGCACCGCCAGGGTCAGGATCTCGGCCTCATCCAGCACGATCCGGATCAGGATGAAGCCGTCCGGTTCGACCACCGCCAAGACGCCGGGCTGGGCCAGGAGGGCGGCGAACTCGTCCCGGCTCCAGGGCGCCGGAAAGGCTCGCGCATGCACGGCGGCCAAGGCGGCGGGATCGGGACGGATCATGGCGCGGTCTGGCGGGGCTGTCCCGGCAGACGGGTGGGCGGCGCCGCATCGGGCGCGCGCAGATACAGGGGCCGGGGCGGATGGGCGGCGGGATCGACTGACCGGGTCAGCCGAGCCAGGGCCGTCGGCGCGGGGGCGACGACGGGATCGGCCGAGGCCAGGCTCAGCTCAGGATAGGCTTCGCTCAGAAGACCGGCCCCGCTGCCGACCGCCTGAACCTTCGTCCCAAGAGCGGCGATGCGGTCGGCGGCCGCCTCCAAGGGCAGGGCCTCTTCCGGGCCGAGGGTCCGGCCGTCCGAGAAGAATTTGGCGTAGACCTGACCCCGCCGGGCGTCGATCAGGGCCGCGACCGGGACGCCCGCCGTCGCCAGGGGATCAGCCAGGGCGTCCAGCGTGGACACCCCCACGACCGGCCGCCCCAGGGCGGCGCCCAGACCCTGGGCGAAGGCCAGGCCCACTCTCAAACCAGTGAAGGAGCCCGGCCCGACCGTGACGCCGATCCGATCAAGACGATCGAAACCGCCCCCCGCCTCGGTCATGACGTCGCGCACCAGACCGCCCAGCCGTTCCTGGTGGCCCTTGGCCATCGGTTCGAACCGCACCGACAGGGGCCGGTCGTCCTCAAAAACCGCCGCCGTACAGGCGCCCAGCGCCGTATCAATGACCAAGAGTCTCATGCCGGCCTTCTAGAGGCTGACAGGCGGATGGGAAATCGCTTTGCGGCCTCAACCCGCCCTCAGCCGCCGCTCAGACCGTGCGTCAGGCCGCGCGCGACAGAACCTCGACCAGCTGCGTCAGGGCCTGTCTTACGGAACGGTCCTCAATGGCGGCGAAGCCGGCGGCCATGGCCAGGCCTTCCGGCGTGGCGGCGAGGGTTCGCATGATCGAGAGGTCGGTCGGCTCGCCGGCCTCCGCCCGCGCCGGAAAAAAGGCGCTGATCGGCATGGACAGGGCGATCGCCAGATTGTGCAGCCGGGCGGCCGATATCCGGTTCTGCCCGCCTTCGTACTTCTGCACCTGCTGGCAGCTGACCCCCACCATCTCGCCCAGCGCCGTCTGAGACAGGCCCAGGGCCTGACGCCGAGCGGCGATCCGCGCCCCCACATGCAGGTCCACAGCCTCGACTGAGCGGGCGTTCCGACGGGGAGCGGCGGGGCGGCTGTTCATGGCTCGAAGATGGCGCAACCTGTCCGGGTATGCAACCTTTTCGTTTCATGGCTCGTGGCGCGCCGTGACGAGGCAGAGCTGCGCCACCCGGCTAGGGTCGATGACTTCCTTCCCTTCCAGACGGCCGGCGCCCCGCACGTGCAGGCCGTCGGCGGCCGAGCGATCAAAAATGCGCGCCAGCCGCCGGCCGTCGGTCGTCAGGATTACGCAGCCCTGCCCCGGTCGCGGGCGACCTGGCCGATATTCCAGAACGACGCCGCGATCCGCCCAGGGCGACAGGGCGTCGTCGGCCACTTCAAGCCTATGGGTCCGGGGAATGGACGCGCCGGAGAAGGCGCGACCCCGCGCTTCGAGACCGGCCGCCGGACCGGTCGCCGCCGCGTCCGGGCCTCCGGCCGCCAGCAGAGCCAGGGCCTCGGGCGTGGAATCCAGGGCGCCGGTCAAACGCCGCTGGACATCAGGCCGAAACAGGCCCGGCCGACGACCGGCCTCGTACAGGCCCCAACCCTGGCTGGTCATCTCCAGTCGAGCGCCCGCCTCGGCCTGGGACAGGCCGCGTTGGCGACGCAGGGCGGCGAGGGCCTCGCCGAGACGGAGAACATGAGGATCAGGGACGAAGCGCGCCATCAGAAGTTAAAGATGGCGCCTCCTTGCACGTCTGGCGATAATTTAAAGCGGGATCGCCCTAGATCGTCTGCTCGACCCGCGTCACCTCAGGCACATAGTGGCGCATCATCTGTTCGACCCCCGCCTTCAGGGTGGCGGAGGACGACGGACAACCCGAACAGGCGCCGCGCATCCGCAAGGACAGGACGCCGGTGGCCTCGTCGAAGGAATCGAACAGGATGTCGCCGCCGTCCTGGGCCACCGCCGGGCGGATGCGGCTGTCCAGCAGGGCCTTGATCTCGGCGACGATCTCGCTGTCGGCCTCGACGTTCTGATCGGCTTCGCCCGTCTGACCGCGCGTCAGGGGCGCGCCCGAGACGAAATGGTCCATGATGACGCCCAGGATCGGCGCCTTCATCTCCGACCATTCCGGCCCGGAAACGCTGCGGACGACGGAAACATGGTCGGCGCCGAACAGGACGGCCTCCACCCCCTCCAGCTCGAACAGGGCTTCGGCGAGCGGCGAGGCGGTCGCCTCGTCGATCGTCCGGTATTCCAGCGTGGCCGACGGCGAGACCTCCCGCCCGGGCAGGAACTTCAACGCATTAGGATTGGGCGTGGGCTCGGTCTGGATGAACATGGGCCGGAGATGCGCATGACGCCGACGGCTTGCAAGTCTTAAACGCTAACGCCGACGCAGGCTTCCCAGAACGCCGCGCAGCAGTTCGCGGGTCAGGGTCGATCCGGCCGTGCGCAGCACGGACTTGGTCAGGGCCTCCATCGGGGTCTGCCGATTGGATGTTCGCTTGCGCCGCGCCGGCGCCGGTCGGACATCGTCCCCGTCATGGTCCTGGGCGGCCCCTGCTCCCCCCTTGACCCGGCCTTGGGCCTTGAGATCCGCCTGGACCTCGGCCTCCCGTTCGACGGCGGCGTGGCGGGCGGCGAGCACTTCTTCAGCGGATTCGCGGTCCAGGACCGGCTCATACCGGCCCTGGACCGGGCTGGCGGCGATTACGGCGGCGCGTTCGGCCTCGGTCGCCGGCCCCAGCCGCGAGGCGGGCGGCCGGATCCTTGTGCGGGCCACGACCGTGGGCGCGCCCTTGTCGTCCAGAACCGACACCAGGGCCTCGCCGACCCCCAGGGCCTGGATGGCTTCGGCCGTGTCGAAGGCGGGGTTGGGGCGGAAACTCTGGGCCGCAGCCTTCAGCCCCTTCTGTTCGGACGGCGTATAGGCGCGCAGGGCGTGCTGGATGCGATTGCCCAGCTGCGCCAGGACGCTGTCGGGAATATCGGCCGGATTCTGGGTGACGAAATAGACGCCGACCCCCTTGGACCGGATCAGCCGCACCACCTGTTCGACCTTCTCCAGCAGGGCGCGCGGCGCGTCGTTGAACAACAGGTGGGCCTCGTCGAAGAAGAAGACCAGACGCGGCTTCTCCGGGTCCCCGACCTCCGGCAGCTGTTCGAACAGTTCCGACAGCAGCCACAGCAGGAAGGCCGCATACAGACGCGGACTGTTCATCAGCCGCGTGGAATCCAGCACATTGACCTGGCCCCGGCCGTCCAGGCCGACGCGGATGACGTCCTCCAGCTTCAAGGCCGGCTCGCCGAAGAAGGCCGCGCCCCCCTGCTGTTCCAGCTGAAGAATCGCCCGTTGAACGGCGGCGATCGAGGCTGGGGCGACATGGCCGACCTCGCGTCCGATCCGCTCGGCGTTCTCCCCGACATAGGCCAGAAGGCTGCGCAGATCGTCGATGTCCAACAGGAGCAGCCCCTCCTGATCGGCGACGTGGAAGACCACCGTCAGCACGCCCTCCTGGACCTCGTTCAGGTCCAGCATCCGCGCCATCAGCACCGGGCCGATCTCGGAGACCGTCGTGCGGATCGGATGGCCCTTTTGACCATAAAGATCCCAGAACACCGTGGGCGCGGCGGACGGGGTCAAGGCCAGGCCCATGTCGGCGGCGCGGGCCAGCAGCTTTTCGTTCGGCGTCCCGATCTGGGAAATCCCCGACAGGTCGCCCTTCACATCGGCGCAGAAGACCGGGACGCCCGCGTCCGAAAAGCCCTGGGCCAGGATCTGCAGCGTCACCGTCTTGCCGGTTCCCGTCGCCCCGGCGACCACGCCGTGGCGGTTCGCCCGATGGAACAGAAGGGCCTGGTCCTGGCCTTCGTCGGACTGGCCAAGGAAAAGACCGGCGGGGGTGTCGGACATCGAAAGGTCTCCAGAAGCGGGACGAAGGTCTAGCGCAGTCGCGAGCGGGTCGGAACCGCCGCCTTCAAGGCCGGTTGACGGCGTTCTTCGCCCCACCGACAAGGGTGGCCATGAAGAGCCCCATCACCATGCAGTCTTCGGCCGTCTCGCGAAACGCCCTGGTCTTGATCGCCACCGTCGCGGCCGGTGCGGCCCTCTACTGGCTGCGCGACATACTGACGCCCCTGGCCATGGCCGTTTTCCTGTTGATCATGATCGACGGGGTCAAGCGGTCCGTGGCGGCGCGCACTCCTTTGAACGACCGCTGGGCGGGGACAGCGGCCCTGCTGCTGGTGGTCCTGGCCTTCTTCGCCTCCATCGCCATCATCGTGAACGGCGCCGCCGGATTCTTCGGCGAGGCGTCGGGCGTGTCGCAGAACATCGGGCCGCGCATCGACCAGATCATCCGCGACGTCTACGCCCTGATCCGGCTGAACAATCCGCCCACGGCCCAGGACCTGATCAACGGCGTCGATCTGCGCGGCTATCTAACCTCCGTGGCCTTTCAGGTGCAGGGCATCGCCTCGGGCGCCTTCTTCGTCCTGGTCTATCTCGGTTTTCTTCTGGCCTCGCAGATCGGCTTCCGGCGCAAGATCATCGCCATGTTCCCCCACAGGCATCAGCGCGACGAAGCGATCGCGGTGTTCAACCGCGTCCGCGGCGGGGTCGAGGGCTATCTGTGGGTCCAGACCGTGACCGGGGCCCTGATCTGCGCCGCAGCCTGGATATTGATGCGAGCTGTCGGGCTTCAGAACGCGGAGTTCTGGACCTTCGTCATCTTCATCGTCGGCTTCATCCCGGTTCTGGGCGGGGCTGTGGCGGGTCTGGCCCCGCCCCTGTTCGCCCTGGTGCAATTCCCCAGCTACTGGCCGGCGCTGATCCTGCTGGTGGGGCTTCAGACCATTCTGTTCATCGTCGGCAATCTGGTCCAGCCGCGCATGCAGGGCGACAATCAGAACATCGACCCGGTGGTGGTCCTGCTGGCCCTGGCCTTCTGGGGCAAGCTGTGGGGCGTGGTCGGCATGTTCCTGTCGACCCCGCTGGCCGTGATGGCCATGGCGATCCTGGCCGAGTTCAAGGGTTCGCGCTGGATGGCCGTCCTGCTGTCGGGCGACGGCGAACCCTATGCGGACGAACACAAGACGGCGCATCACAGGCGGGGCTCATTCTCCAAGGACGACGCTGACGAAGCCTGAAGCCGCCGTGCGGCGTCAGGCCGCAGAGAAACCTGTGACGCCGGCCTCTTGAAACCCGCCCCGGACCGCCCATCTCAGCCTCAACGCCGCGGCCATCCCCCCTCCGACCGCGGCCGAGCGAGGCCGACGCCCCTCCCCTCCCCATGCGTCGGTCCGCGCAGGCCGCCGAGTTCCCCCACTCGGCGGCCTTCTCGTTTGCGGCGCCGCACAACCGTTCCAACGTGAACGCTGTTCATGAGAATCTTCGCCCCTCAGGGGCTTCCCGAGCGATCAGTCCTGGCCTAGTCAGCGGTGTGGCGCTGCGTCGCGCCAGCCCCCAGCGGCCCCGGCCGCGTCGCCCGAGACTGGAAGTCCATGACCGCCCTCGATCCGCGCTCTGCAACGGTTCAGCCGATCACCCCGGCCCTGCTGGAAGCTTCATTCGCGCGGATTCTGGGAACCAGCCCGGGCGAGGCGGAGCGCTCCTTCCTGGCTCAGGCGCACGAGGACTACGCCGCCGACGAAACGCCGGAGCTGGACGGCGAGGATCTGGCCGCCCTGCTCGCCGCCTCCTGGCGCGCCGCCGGCGACTATCCGGCCGGCTCCCCGCCCCTGATCACCGTGGGGCCGTTGTCGGGCGCCGACGGCCAGGCCCTGGACTATGACCTGGTCCGCATCGTCCAGAACGACGCCCCCTTCCTGGTGGACAGCGTCATGGGCGTCCTGGCCGAGGCCGGGGTCTCTGTGCGCGCCCTCTTCCACCCCGTCGTCGCGCTGGACGGACGCCGACTGTCGGTCATCATCCTGGTCATCGATCCCGTGCCCCAGGAACGCCGCGACGCCCTGGGCGAGGGCCTGGCCCAGAGCCTGAGCGACGTCCACGCCGCGGTCGAGGACCACGAGGCGATGGCCGCCCTGATGCGCCAGGCCGTGCAGAGGTTGGAAACCACTCCGCCCGCGGTCGATCCGGCCATACTGGAAGAAAACATCGCCTTCCTGAAATGGCTGAAGAGCGACCATTTCGTCTTCCTGGGCGCACGCGACTACGACTATCCGCGCGGGGCCGACGGCGACTATGAGGCCGAGGCCCCCCTGAGCCAGTCGGGCGCCGGCCTGGGCATTCTGGCCGATCCGGAACGCACCGTTCTGCGCCGCGCCTCCGAACCGGCCGTCCTGACGCGCCAGATGCGCCGCCAGCTGGACTTCAGCGACCCCGTCACCGTGGCCAAGGCCAACGCCCGTTCGCGGGTCCACCGCCGGGCCTATATGGATTATGTCGGGGTCAAGCGGTACGGGCCGGACGGCAAGGCGACCGGCGAAACCCGGTTCGTGGGCCTGTTCACCTCCGAGGCCTATGACCGTCTGGCGACCGAGACCCCGCTGATCCGCCGCAAGGTGGCCAACGTCCTGTCGCGCGCCGACAAGGCGCCGGGCAGCCACAATGAAAAGCGGCTGAAGAACATCCTCGACAACTATCCGCGCGATGAGCTGTTCCAGATCAGCGAGGACGAGCTGCTGTCCATCGCCCTGGGCATTCTGCACCTCTACGACCGGCCGCGCATCCGCCTGTTCACGCGCCAGGATCCGTTCGACCGCTTCGTCTCGGTCCTGTGTTTCATTCCGCGCGAGAAGTTCGACGCCTCGGTGCGCGAACGGATCGGCCAGATCGTCGCCCGCGCCTGGGGCGGACGCGTCTCCGCCTGGTATCCCCAGCTTTCGGACGCGCCCCTGGTTCGGGTGCATTTCATCATCGGCGTGACGCCCGGCGAACATCCGGTTCCCGATGCAGCCCAGCTGGAACAGGATGTGGCCGAGGCCGGTCGCAGCTGGATCGAACGGTTCGAAGCCGCCCTGCGGCGGGCCGAGGTGGCCGATGTCGAGGTCGGCCCGCTCAGCGCACGCTGGGCTCGCGCCTTCGGGGCCGCCTATCGCGACCGCTATGACGCCGACGAGGCGGCGGTCGATCTGCGTGAAATGGATCGGCTGAACGCCACCGGCCAGGTCGGCGCCGGCGAGCCCGTGGCGGTCCGCGCCTTCCGCAATCTCGACGACAGCCCGCTTCAGTTCCGTTTCAAACTCTACCGCCGGGGCCCCTCCGTCCCCTTGTCCGACGTCCTGCCGATCATGACGGACATGGGCCTGAAGACGCTGGAGGAATACGGCTATTCCATCCGACCGATGGGCGAGGAAGAGATTCACGTCCATGAATTCCTGATGGAGGATCCGCGCGGCGAGGATCTGGTCTTCGCGGACGTCAAGGAGCCGTTCGAGCGCGCCTTCGCCGCCGTCTGGAGCGGCCTGACCGAGAGCGACGGCTTCAACCGACTGGTGATCGAACTTGGGATGGAATGGCGCGAGGCCGCCCTGATCCGCACCCTGGCCCGTTATCGTCAGCAGACGGGTCTGGACCCGTCCCAGGCCGTGCAGGAAGAGGCCCTGCGCGAATATCCCGAGGTGTCGCGCGCCCTGCTGGCCCTGTTCAAGGCCAAGTTCGAGCCGAACGGCGCCGCCGTGGAGACCCGCCAGGAGACCGTCGACGCCCTGACGGCCCAGATCGCCGCCCTTCTCCAGGCGGTGAAGAGCCTGGACCACGACCGCGCCCTGCGTCGCATCGCCGCCCTGATCGGCGCGATCAAGCGCACCAACTACTTCCAGCAGGACGCTGACGGCCTGCCCAAGCGGCACATCTCGATCAAGATCGCCTCCAGCGAGCTGGAAGACCTGCCCCTGCCCAAGCCCTATCGCGAAATCTTCGTCTGGGCGCCGCACGTCGAGGGCGTGCACCTGCGCTTCGGCCCGGTCGCGCGGGGCGGCCTGCGCTGGTCGGACCGTCGCGACGACTTCCGCACCGAGGTCCTGGGCCTGGTCAAGGCGCAGCAGGTCAAGAACGCCGTCATCGTGCCGGTCGGCTCCAAGGGCGGCTTCTATCCGAAGCAACTGCCCCGCACGACCGACCGAGAGGCTGTTCAGGGCGAGGCCATCCGCGCCTATCGCACCTTCCTGTCGGGCCTTCTGGACATCACCGACAACATCGCCGCCGACGGCGCGGTGACCCGTCCGGCCCATGTGGTCGCCTGGGAGCAGGACGATCCCTATCTGGTCGTCGCGGCCGACAAGGGCACGGCGACCTTCTCGGACATCGCCAACGGCGTCTCGGCGTCCTACGGCTTCTGGCTGGGCGACGCCTTCGCCAGCGGCGGTTCGATCGGCTATGACCACAAGGCCATGGGCATCACCGCCCGCGGCGCCTGGGAGGCGGTGAAGCGCCACTTCCGCGAACTGGGCAAGGACATCCAGACCGAGCCTTTCACAATGGTCGGCGTCGGCGACATGTCCGGCGACGTCTTCGGCAACGGGGCCCTGCTGTCGAAGGCGACCAAGCTGGTCGCCGCCTTCGACCATCGCGACATCTTCATCGACCCGGATCCCAACCCCGAAGTCAGCTGGGCGGAGCGCAAACGCCTGTTCGACCTGCCGCGCTCGTCCTGGCAGGACTATGACAAGGGCCTGATTTCGGCCGGCGGCGGCGTCTTCTCCCGCTCAGCCAAGTCGATCCAGCTGACGCCTGAGATCAAGGCGGCCCTGGACATCGCCGAGGACGAGCTGGACCCGGTCAGCCTGATCCGCGCCATACTGAAGGCGCCGGCCGAGCTGCTGTATCTGGGCGGGATCGGCACCTATGTGAAGTCCGCCGCCGAGACCGACGCCCAGGTGGGGGACAAGGGCACCGACCCCCTGCGGATCAACGCCGACGAACTCAGGGTCAAGGTGGTGGGCGAGGGGGCCAATCTGGGCTTCACCCAGGCCGGGCGGATCGTCTTCGGTCAGAACGGCGGGCGCATCAACACCGACGCCATCGACAATTCGGCGGGCGTGGACACCTCGGACCATGAGGTCAACATCAAGATCCTGGTCGGCTCGGCCGTGACCAACGGCGTCCTTCCGGCCGAGGAGCGGACCCCGCTGCTCGCCTCCATGACCGAAGAGGTCGGGCGCAAGGTTCTGGCCCACAACTACGACCAGACCCTGGCCCTGACCCTGCAACAGGCGGAAGGGGCCGGCGCCCTGGACGCCCAGCAGCGGTTCATGCAGAGCCTGTCGGCGCGCGGCAAGCTGGACCGCAAGGTCGAGGGCCTGCCCTCCGACGCCCGCATCAAGGAGATGATGGCCTCGGGGATTCCTCTGGCGCGGCCCGAGCTGGCGGTCCTGACCGCCTACGCCAAGCTGGAACTGTCCGAAGAGATCGTGGCGTCCCAGGCGCCCGAGGATCCCTTCTTCGAGCAGATTCTGGTGCGCTACTTCCCCGACGCCCTGGCCCGGTTCGAACCGCAGATGAAGAGCCACCGTCTGCGGCGCGAGATCATCGCCACGGTCCTGTCGAACGAAGTGGTCAATATGTGCGGCCCGACCTTCCCCGACCGCCTGCGCGGCTCGGCGGAATGCGACACCACCGCCCTGATCATCGCCTTCGAGGCGGCGCGGCGCATCTTCCGACTGGATGAGGCCTGGGACGCCGTCTCGAACCTGGATCTCAAGATTTCCGCCGAGGCGCAGACGGCCCTCTATCGTGAGATCGCCGTGGTCCTGCGCCGCCAGACCTTCTGGCTGGCGCGCCGCGCCAAGAACGGCGCTTCGGTCCAGGCGCTGATCGACCGCTATCGCCCCGTCGCCGACGCGCTCCAGGCCGAAGGCGCGCCGGTCCTGTCCCGTTTCGAGCAGGGACGATTGGACGAGCGGGTCAAGACCTTCGCCGACCACGGGGCGCCGGAGGATCTGACCCGGCGGATCGGCGTGATGCGGCCCCTGGTCGCCGCCGCCGACATCGGCGACATCGCTCAGGAGACGGGCTGGCCGGTCGCCGCCATGGCCCGGCTCTACCACCAGGTGGGCGCCGCCTTCGATTTCGACCGGCTGCGCGCGGCCGCCGGCTCGATCCCGTCGGTCGATCATTTCGATCGCCTGGCCGTTCGCCGCCTGATCGAGGATCTGATGACCGAACAGGCGACGCTGACGCGCGCCGTGGCGCGGGCGTCGGACGCTTCGGTGGGGATCAGCGAAGACGCCGCCGAAGGGGCCGTCGACGCCTGGATCGGCTCGAAACTGGCGGTGGTCGAGGGGGTTCGCGCCTCGGTGGACGAGATCGAACAGTCGGGCGCAGGCTGGACCTTCGCCAAGCTGACGATCGCCAACGCCACCATTCGCGACCTGGCCTCCGCGGCCGGCAAGGGCTGAACCGGCTGCGGCCGAGACTTGACGAGGGGGCCGCATCCCGGCCTCCTCCGTCAGGGAAAACCGGCTGGGGAGGCCGTCATGCCGAGAAAGTTCCTGGTCGTCGTCGACGACAGTCCTGAGTTCGAAGCCGCCCTGCGCTTCGCCTGCCGGCGGGCCAAATCCACCGGCGGGCGGGTGGTCATGCTGCGTGTCCTGGCGTCCCACAGCGACGCCCACTGGTCCGGCGCGCGCGAGGAGATCGAGCGGCAGCAGCGCGAAGAGGCCGAGGCCCTGCTGAACCGGCTGGGCGAGGAGGCGATGGAGCGGTCGGGCGCGCCGCCGGTCTTCCTGATCGAGAAGGGCGAGCCCCAGGCGGCGATCAAGAAGGTCGTGGGCGAAGATCCGGACATCAAGATCCTGGTCTTGGCGGCAGGATCAGGCTCGCGCGGGCCCGGCCCCCTGGTCTCCGCCATATTGAAACAGGGCGCCCATGTGGGGGGCCGCAAACTGCCCGTCACCATCGTCCCCGGCGAACTGACCGAGGCGGAGATCGAGGACCTGGCCTAGAGCCAATCCAGGAGAAGCGCCTCGGACGTTGAAGAATCTATTCCATTAAGTGTCGGTCTTCCTTCCCGCGTCAGCGGAAGGGACAACGTCTGGCGGCGGAACGCCGATTGAGGGTGAGTTCATCACAACGTGCACGACGAGGTCACGGCGGTCACGGCGAGTTCCGACGGCGTCGTGACCGCTGTGAATCCGCCGTGCTCGCCGTGATGAACCCGGTCGCCGCATCAAGGCCCTCTGACGCGGGAAGAGCGGCTCGGCGCGATGTCCGCCTTAAGGCCGCGCCAATTCAGAGGCTTGCAGATCCGATCGAGGATCTGCCCGGCGCCCCTTCAGCCGCGCCTATAATGGCGCCTCGGTCTTTGACATCGCCAAGAGGGCAGAGCGCGTCCGACACCGGACAGTCCGGTCGGTGTCCGACAGTTTCTTCATAGAAAACAAGGGCCGTCGGACAGATCGGACACATCGGACACCTTTTTTCGAGCCGACGGACCGCCCAGGCCGAAGCGCGGCGTCCTCAGCCCTTGGGGATCAGCCGCCACATATGCAGGGGATGGCGCACCGTCCCGGCCTCGGCGCCGGCGGCGTCTCCACGACCCATATAGAGGTCGGCCCGCACCGGGCCGCGAATGGCCGACCCCGTATCCAGGGCCATGGCCAGACCGCGATAGGAGGTCGTGGCGCCGCGCAGATTTCCGCCGTCCGCCTCCAGCCAAACCAGGTCCCCGTAGCGCCACTGGGACGGATCGACCGCCACCGCCCGGCGCTCGATCAGGGGCAGGCCCGCCGCCCCGGCGGGATGGCCGTCGTCGTCGGGGTCCAGCCGGAAGAAGATGTAGCGGGGGTTCAGGGCCATGACGGCCTGGGCCTCGGGCCCGCGATGGTCGGCCAGCCAGGCGCGGATCGCCTCTCCGGACGTGCCGTTCTCCGGCAGCAGGCCTTGGCGCGCCATCGGCCGGGCGATGCCGACGAAGGGCCGGCCGTTGTCGCCGGCGTAGGCCGCGCGGGCGCGGGTTCCGTCCTCGAAGGTCAGATAGCCGGAGCCCTGGATCTGGAGGAAGAAGAGGTCCTCGGCCCGCATCCAGGCCAAGGCCTGGTCGGGGCGGGCGTCGGCTTCGACGGCCGCCCGGTCGCCGGCGGCGCGGGGATCGGCCGGCTTGGCCAGGACGGGCGCCGAGAACTCGGCGTCCGGGGCGCGGCGCGCCGAATATTCCGGGGCGAAATAGGCCGTCAAAAGGCCGGGACGCCCGTCTGAGGTCTGAGCCGGGACCGCGCTGAAACGGGCTTCGAAAAAGGCCCGCGCGTCGGACGGAGTGACGGGAGCGGCCGCCATGGCCTGAGCGCGGCTGCAGACGGCGCGGCCGGCCGCATCCCGCGCGGCGGCGCAGCCGCCGACATAGGCGCGAAAGGCCGCCAGATGATCCTCGTCGTTCCAGCCGGGCAGCACCGCCGGGCTGACGCCCTCGGCGGGGCTGGGCGCGGGCAGATAGGGGCGGGGACCCGCCTCAGTCTCCGAGGGCCGGGACGCCGGCGGCGTCTGAGGAAGAGGCGGGGTGATCGCCGGGCCCGTGGAGCAGGCGGCGACCGCCAGCAGGGGCCACAGACGCGCCGTCCGCCGGCCGAGCCGGCGCGAGACCGACATCAGGCGCTGGCCGGCTCGACGCGGGCCAGGACCCAGTTGGGATCGGCGGCGCCCAGGCTGCGTTCGAAGGTCCAGTGTTCGGCGGTACGGCGTTCCTCGACCAGGGGCTCGCCGGTCACGGAATCGGCGGTCTCGCCCGAGGCCTTGGTCACGCGGCTGCGCAGTTCGGCCAGGAAACGGACCTTGGCCACGGCCTTGTCGCCCTGGACCGTGGCGCCTTCAAGATCGGCGCGGGGCGGGAAGAGGAATTCGACCGTCTCCGTCTCGCCCCGGGTTTCCCGCGCCGCGATGCCGGCCTCGAACGAGGCCATGACGGTCGGCGTCAGAAGGGGCTTCAAGGCGGCGCGATCGCCGGCGGCGTAGCCGCGCACGATGGTCTCATACGCTTGACGCGCCCCTTCCAGGAACCGGTGCGGATCGAAGGCGGGATCGCGCGCCTTCAAACCCGCGATCGACGCCAGAAGGGCGGCGTCCAGGGCCGGCGTCTTCGAGGCCTCGGGGGCAGTCGGGCTGGGCGTGGCCAAGGTCTTGGCGTCCTCCTGCGGCTGTCGCCCCACCTTCTTGCCCAGCACATTGTAGAGCTGGAACAGGACGAAGGCCGCGATGACGGCGAAGATCACGATCTGGAACTGGACCGGCAAGGGGACTTCCTGAATGTCGGCGCGCGAAGGAGAAGGCGCGAGGGAGACGATTAGGGGCTGATATAGGAGGAAGCAAGGCGCGGCGCGCCCCCCGGCGCAGGTGCGACATTGCGGCCGGCCGCCCCGACGTGTTAGTCGCGGCGCCTTATTCCGGCCCTATCGGCCCTTTTTCGCAATCGAACACGCCCATGACCGACGCCGCTCCGCCCGCCGACACCCCCGCACCGGCCCAGCCTCAGCAGGGTCAACCCGCAGGCCCCGGCTTCCGCATCCTGGCCCAGTATGTGCGGGACTTTTCGTTCGAAAACCCGCGCGCCCCGGAATCCCTGCGTATCGACGGCAAGCCGGCGATCGACCTGGGCGTCGAAATGTCGGCCCAAGGCCGCCCCGACGGTCTGTTCGAACTGGACCTGAAGCTGTCGGTCAAGGCGACCCACGAGAACCAGGCCGTCTTCCACGTCGAACTGGTCTATGGCGGTCTGTTCCAGCTGGCGAACGTCCAGGAGCAGGACATCGAGCCCTTGCTGCTGATCGAATGCCCCCGTTACCTCTTCCCGTTCGCGCGTGAAATCATCGCCCGCGCCACGGCCGACGGCGGCTTCTATCCGCCCTTCATGCTGGACCCGATCGACTTCGCCGCCATCTATATCGCGCGCCAGCAGCAGATCGCCCAGCAGCCGATCGAGACCGGCCAGGCCTGAGCCGAACCCAAATTGACGAGGGAAGGGCGGTCCTCAGAGGGGCCGCCTTTTTCGTTTCGGCCGAGGCGCGTGGAATCAGGCCGCCGCCTCTTCGTCGGCCCCGACGCCGTAGGCCGCCCAGAGCGACCGGTCCTTCAGGGTCTCGGCCAGGAAGGCTAGATGGTCCGCCTGCTCCTCCGGCGTCGAACGCGGAGCCAGGGGGCGGGGGCGGGGGCCGTAAGCAGCCGCTTGAACAGCGCCGGTCGCGCCGCGGCTCGCCGCCGGGGTCGACGACAGGTCCAGCACCCGCTCCTTGCCGCCGCGCAGCTCCAGATAGACCTCGGCCAGCAGACGGGCGTCGATCAGGGCGCCGTGCAGGGTCCGCTCGACCAGGGACACCTTGAAGCGCTTGCACAGGGCGTCCAGCGAGTTGGGCATGCCCGGGAACCGGGTCTGGGCCAGTTTCAGGGTGTCGATCCAGCGCGCCTCGCCGGTGATCGGCCGGCCGCAGCGCGCATATTCGAAGTCGATGAAGTTGCGGTCGAAGGCGGCGTTGTGGGCGATCATCGGGGCGTCGCCGATGAATTCGATCAGATCGTCGACGATCTCGTGGAATTTGGGGGCGTCCTTGACCTTCTCGTCAGTGATGCCGTGGACGCGGATCGCGTCCGGCGGGATCAGCCGCTCGGGATTGACGAACCGGTGGAAGGTGCGGCCCGTCGGCAGCAGATCCAGCAGTTCGATACAGCCGACCTCGATCAGCCGGTCGCCCGTCTTGGGGTCGAAGCCGGTGGTTTCGGTGTCCAGAACGATCTCGCGCGCCATCGCGCCTTAATGGCCCCGTTCGTCAGACGGTGAAAGAGCCCCCGCGCGGCGACGCGGAGATATCCACGCCGGATCCAGCACGGTCTGAACCACGGCGGCGACCTCGGCTCGGGCAGGCTCCAGGCCGTGGCCGGTGTCGATAACGAAGTCGGCGCGGGCGCGTTTTTCCGCGTCGGGCAGCTGGCGGGCCAGAACGGCCTCGAACCGGTCGCGGGTCATGCCGGGGCGGGCCAGAACCCGTTCGGCCTGGACCTCCGGATCGGCGGTGACCACGACCACGGCGTCGACATGGGCGTCGCCGCCGGTTTCAAACAGCAGAGGAATGTCCAGGACCGCCAGCCTGACCCCCATGGCCCTGGCCGCCGCCAGATCGCCCGCCCGGCCCTGGGCCACCAGGGGATGGACGATGGCTTCCAGCCGCCGAAAGGCGGTTTCGTCCCGCCCCAGGGCCTCGGCCAGACGGGCGCGGTCCACGGCGCCGTCCACGACCACGCCGGGAAAGGCCGCGCCGACCGGCTCGACCGCCGCGCCGCCGGGGGCGTAGAGGCGGTGCACGGCGTCATCGGCGTTCCAGACCACGGCGCCCAGGTCGGCGAACATGGCGGTCGTCGTCGACTTGCCCATGCCGATGGAGCCCGTCAGGCCGAGCAGGATCATGCCGTCTGATCCATATGGGCGGTCAGCAGGGCGCGCAGATCCAGCGGCGGGGGCGGTCGGCGGAACAGGGCCCGGAACGAGGGCGCCGCCTGGCCGATCAGCATGGCCAGGCCGTCGACCGTCGGCAGGCCCCGCACCCGCGCCGCCGCCAGGAAGGGGGTGGTCAGGGGCTTGTAGGTCATGTCCATCATCACCGTGCCGGGGGCGACGGCGTCGAAATCGAAATCCGGCTGGACGCTGAGGGCGTTGATGACCAGGGCGGCGCCGTCCAGGGCCTCAGACGCGGCCATGACGCGGACCGAGGCGCCGAGATCGGCCGCCAGGGCCTCGGCCCGGTCGCGCGAGCGGTTGACGATCCGAACCTCGGCGCCCGCCTCGACCAGGGCGCCGGCCCCGGCCCGCGCCGCGCCGCCCGCACCCAGCAGCACAACCGGACGGCCCTGCAGCGCCAGATCCGGCGCCTGTTCCTTTAGGCCCAGCATCAGGCCGACGCCGTCCGAACTGTCGGCCGAGACCCGGCCGGCGTCGAAGGTCAGGATGTTGGCGGAGGCGGTCAGCCGGGCCGCCGCTGTGGCCTGATCCGCCAGGGCGAAGGCCTGTTCCTTGAACGGGGCGGTGACGTTCAGGCCCTGGATCAGACCGGCCCGACCGGCCGCGACCAGGGTCTCGAACCCCGCCGCATCGGCGGGGGCGAAGGGGACATAGGCGCCGTCGATGTCCCCGGCCGCCAGCCAGGCGTTGTGGATGACGGGGCTGAGGGAATGGGCCACCGGATTGCCGGCGATCCCGGCGACCAGGGCCGCGCCCGTAATGCGATGACGGCTCATGCGGACAGGACCCCGACGCGACGCAGCTCGGTCAGGACCGGCCAGAGCGGCAGGCCCAGGACGGTGAAATAGTCGCCGTCCACCGCCTCGAACAGCTGGGCGCCCAGTCCCTCCAACCGGTAGGAGCCGACACAGGCCAGCAGGGCCTCGCCCTCGGCGGCCAGATAGGCGTCCAGAAAGGCGTCGGAGAAGTCGCGCATCCGCATCTCGACCGTGTCCACGCCCGACCAGACGATCTCGCCCTTGACCGCCAGGGCGGCGCCGGAATGGAGATGGTGGGTGCGGCCGCGCATGGATTCCAGCCGCGCGCGGGCGGCCTCGAGCGATTGGGCCTTGGAGACCAGCCGCCCGTCGAAGGCCAGGGTCTGGTCCGAGCCCAGAACCCAGGCGGTTGGATCGTCGCGCGAGACCGCCAGGGCCTTGGCCTCAGCCAGACGCACCGCGAGGGCGGCGGGGTCCAGCTCGGTCGAGACGGCCTTGATCGCCGCCTCGTCCACATCGGCGATGCGGATGTCGAAAGGCACGCCGGCGTTTTCCAGCATGGCGCGGCGGGCGGCGCTCTTGGACGCCAGGATCAGGGTCTCGGCCATCACCAGCTGGTTCCGATCTTGTGGGTGCGGTGCTCGCTCAGCAGATTGGTGATGGCGGCCGCCGTCTCCTCCACCGAACGCCGGGTGACGTCGATGGTGGGCCAGCCCCGTCGAGCGAAGGCGCGCTTGGCCTTGATCGTCTCCTCTCGGACCGCGTCCTGGTCCGTATAGCTGGACGACTGGTTGGCGTTCAGGTTTTCGATCCGGTTGCGGCGGATCTGGACCAGCCGGTCGGGCGAGACGGTCAGGCCGATGACCAGGGGATTCTTCAACTGGGTCAAGCGCTCGCCGTCCTCCTGGCCCGGCACCAGGGGCACATTGGCCGCGCGGATGCCGCGATGGGCCAGATAGATGCAGGTCGGAGTCTTGGACGTTCGGCTGACGCCGCACAGCACGACGTCCGCGCCCTCCAACTGCTCCAGGGTGCCCTGACCGTCGTCATAGGCCATGGCGAAATCGAGCGCGGCGATCCGATTGAAATAGTCGTGATCCAGAGCATGCTGGGCCCCGACGCGGGTCGAGAGGGCCGCCGCGCCGAGATAGCGGGACATGGCGCCGACGAGGGGGTCAAGGGCGCCGATCTGGGGCATTTCCAGCCGGCGACATCCCTCCTCCAACTGTTCGCGCAACTGGCGGTCGACCAGGGTATGCAGCACCACCCCCGGCGCGGCCTCCACCTCCTGCAGAACCCGGTCCATCTGCTTTTCCGAGCGGACCAGGGCGTAGATATGTTCGATCGGAATGACGCCGTCGAACCGCGCCGTCACCGCCTTGGCCATCGCGTTCAGGGTCTCGCCGGTCGAGTCCGACACCAGATGCACGTGAAAATAGGTGGCCAGGCGGGCAGGGCCGGGGCGGGCGGCGGCGGGTCGCGCAGGACTCATTCGGGGATCGTCTCTCTGTTGAAGGACGGGTCGCGCCCTGGGGATGGCTGGGGACCGTCCGGGCGTTTCTCTCCTTAGACCCAGACGGCGACGGCGGCGAGCGGGGATGAGGGTGGACGACGAAAACCCTCCGGCCCCGGTTCATCCCAAGGCGGAAAACCGTTTTCCGCCTCTTTGTGGAAAATCCTAATGAAGGGTTAACACCGGTTTACCTCGTTCACAGGCCGAACGCCCCGCAAAGCCTTTGCCGTTAAGGTTTCATTAGGGATTGTCCACCGGCCGTATAATCCTGTTCCGCATCCCCGAAGGCGCCTGGAGGCGCGTGGATATCCGCTTTTGTTCCGCCACAGCCGCCGCATTCATCCCCGCCGTTCCACCGCCCTACCTGCCACTACGAATCTTTTAATTCTTAACTTGATTAGGGATTGAGAGCGGGGGGCTGTGACCTTAATCGTCCGGCATGACCGATCCGACCCAGAACGCCGTTCAGACGCCCCAAGAGGCGCCGATGATGATCCGGGCTCTCCGAGGAGAGACGCTGGATCGACCGCCGGTCTGGTTCATGCGTCAGGCGGGACGGTATCTGCCCGAGTATCGCCGACTGAGGGCCGAGGCGCCGGATTTCATCAGTTTTTGCCTGAACCCGGAAATGGCCGCCGAGGCGACGCTCCAGCCGATGCGTCGGTTCGGCTTCGATGCGGCCATCGTATTCGCCGACATCCTGCTGATCCCCCAGGCCCTGGGTCAGGACGTGTGGTTCGAGACGGGGGAGGGACCGCGTCTAGGCGCCATGCCCATTCCGGGCCGGATGATGGAGTTGGCCGCCGGAGCGGGCGAGCACCTGTCCGCCGTGGGCGAAACCCTGTCGATCGTGCGCGCGGCGCTCGAGCCGGAGCGGGCCCTGATCGGTTTCGCCGGCGCGCCCTGGACCGTGGCCACCTATATGCTGGACGGCGAAGCCCGGACCATCGGCAAGGGCGAGCGGGCGGCGGCGCGGACCTATGCCTATGCCGATCCCAGGCGGGTGGATGAGACACTGGAGGTACTGGTCGAGGCGACGGCCCGGTATCTGAAGATGCAGGCCGACTCCGGCGCCCAGGTGCTGAAGATCTTCGAGAGCTGGGCTGAGGGCCTGCCCGACGATCTGTTCGAAAGGCTGGTCCTGAATCCCCACCAGGCGCTTGTGAAGCGCACGCGGGAGTTGGGCGTCACCGTGCCCCTGATCGGTTTCCCGCGGGGCTCTGCAGCCCTGGCGGAGCGGTATGCCCAGGCGGTCGAGGTCGATGCGGTCGCCCTGGACACCGCCTGTCCGCTGGAAGTCGGCGGACGGGTGCAGCAGATCAAGCCGATCCAGGGCGCGCTGGACCCCCTGCTGCTGCGCGCCGGGGGCGAACTGTTGGACCGCCGGGTGGATCAGCTGATGGAGGCATGGGGCCAGGGGCCGTGGGTGTTCAACCTGGGTCATGGCATATTGCCCGACGTGCCCATCGACCATGTCGAACAGGTTCTGAAAAGGATCGGCGCCCAATGACCCAACCCTTGCCGGGCCGCCGCATCGCGGTGGTGCTGTTCAATCTGGGCGGACCCGACGATCAGGCTTCGGTGAAGCCCTTCCTGTTCAATCTGTTCAATGATCCGGCCATCATCGGCCTGCCGGGGATCGTGCGAACGCCCCTGGCGAAGCTGATCTCCAGCCGGCGGGAGGCGAGCGCCCAGGCCAACTACGCCTTGATGGGAGGCGGGTCGCCCCTGCTGCCTGGAACCCGGCTGCAGGCTGAGGCCCTGGAGGCGGTGCTGAACGCCCGGTTGGCCGGGGACGAGGTCCGGGTCTTTATCGCCATGCGCTACTGGCGGCCGCTGACCGATCAGACGGCGGTCGAGGTGGCGGCCTTCGCGCCCGACGAGGTGGTGCTGCTGCCCCTCTATCCGCAGTTCTCGACGACGACGACCCAGTCCTCGCTGAAGATCTGGAACGAGACCTATGCCGGGTCGGGCGTCAGCCGGACGGTCTGCTGTTATCCTCGCGCCGACGGCTGGGTCGAGGCCCAGGCCCAGGCGATCGCATCCAAACTGGATGAGGCGGGCGACGGACCGGTGCGGGTGCTGTTCTCGGCCCACGGCATCCCGGAGAAGTTGGTCAGCGGCAAGGGCGACCCCTATCAGGAACAGGTCGAGACGACCGTCGCCGCCGTGGTCGCCGCCATCGAGCGCGACCGGGGCCCCATCGACCATGCCCTCTGCTACCAGAGCCGCGTCGGACCGATGAAATGGCTGGGGCCGTCCACGCCTGAGGCGATCGAACAGGCCGGCCGCGACGGGGTCGGGGTGGTCATCACCCCCATCGCCTTTGTCTCCGAACACATCGAGACCCTGGTCGAGCTGGACATCGAATACGGCGAACTGGCCCATGATAAGGGGGTCAGGCCCTATCTGCGCGCGCCGGCGGTCGGCACTGCGCCCGTGTTCATCGAGGCCCTGGCGGCGGCGACGATCGACGCCCTGGGCCGCACGGGGGTCGCTCCCTTCGGTCTGGGCTGTCAGACGGACTGGAAGGCCTGTCCCTGTCGTAACGAAAGGAGCGCAGCGTGAACCTGTACGATCTGGCCCGGGGCCTGCACATACTGGCGGTGATCGCCTGGATGGCGGGTCTGCTGTTCCTGCCGCGGCTCTATGCTTATGACGTCGAGCAGAACGCCAAGCCCGAGCCCCTGCGCGGCGAGATGCAGGCCCTGCTGAGGCTGTGGCAGACGCGGCTGCTGCGCATCATCCTGAACCCGGCTATGATCCTGGCTTGGGGCTTCGGCCTGTGGCTGATCCATATCGACGTCTCGGCGCGGGGGGCGGCGCTTCTGGCCGAGCCGTGGATGGTGGCCAAACTGATCGGCGTCCTGCTGTTGAGCGGCTGGCACGGCTTCCTGGCGGCGCAGCGCAAGAAGATCGCGGCGGGGACGTCGAAATATTCCGGCAAGTTCTGGCGGATGACGAACGAGGTCCCGTTCGTCCTGGCCATCATCATGGTGCTGTCGGTCACCACGGAGTGGACGTTCGGGTGAGCGGCTCCGCTTGACCTGACCTCTCGCCTGTGGTTCCGCTGGTGGTGAACCGTTCGGTCCGTCCAGCGGTCCCTCTCTTTTCGCGACGCCCGCCGGTTCGACCAGCGGGAGACCGTCGTGCCCCCCTTCGGCCGAAAGGCCAGACATTTCCAGAGACCTGACGCCGTGCGGTTCCGTGCGCGCGTCCGCGAGCCTGTATCATGACCGACGTCACCGACACTCCCGAGACCGAAATCGAGGCCGAAGCCCCGACCCATCACGGCGCCGCGCACGAGGCCGGCGAGGCGGCGGGCGCAGACTCGGGCGTGGACACCACGGCGGACGAGGATGAGGACGGCGAGCCGGTGGTGCCGAACGGCCGGATCACCCTGGCCGAGCTGAATGAGAAGACGCCGGCCGACCTGGTCGCCTTCGCCGAACAGCTGGAGGTCGAGAACGCCTCCAACCTGCGTAAACAGGATCTGCTCTTCGCCATCCTTAAGGCCCTGGCCGAGGAAGAGGTCGAGATCATCGCTGACGGGGTGCTGGAAATCCTGCCCGACGGTTTCGGCTTCCTGCGCAGCCCGGACGCCAACTATCTGCCCGGCCCGGACGACGTCTATGTGTCGCCGTCCCAGATTCGCCGTTTCGGCCTGCGCTCGGGCGATACGGTCCATGGCGCCGTGCGGGCGCCGCGCGAGGGCGAGCGCTATTTCGCCCTGCTGAAGGTCGACACCATCAATCTCGAAGACCCCGAGATGGTGAAGACCAAGGTTCTTTTTGACAACCTGACGCCCCTCTATCCCGAGGAGCGGCTGCACATGGAAATCCAGGATCCGACCCTGAAGGATCGCTCGGGCCGGGTCATCGACATCGTCGCCCCCCTTGGCAAGGGCCAGCGCTGCCTGATCGTGGCGCCGCCGCGGGTCGGCAAGACGGTGATGCTGCAGAATATCGCCAAGTCGATCGAGCGGAACCACCCGGAGGTCTTCCTGATCGTCCTGCTGATCGACGAACGGCCGGAAGAGGTCACCGACATGCAGCGGACCGTCAAGGGCGAGGTCGTGGCCTCGACCTTCGACGAGCCGGCCACGCGCCACGTCGCCGTCGCCGAGATGGTGATCGAAAAGGCCAAGCGCCTGGTCGAGCACAAGAAGGACGTGGTGATCCTGCTGGACTCCATCACCCGCCTGGGCCGGGCTTACAACGCCACCGTCCCGTCGTCGGGCAAGGTGCTGACCGGGGGCGTGGACGCCAACGCCCTGCAACGGCCCAAGCGCTTCTTCGGCGCGGCGCGGAATGTGGAGCAGGGCGGGTCTCTGACCATCATCGCCACGGCCCTGATCGACACCGGCAGCCGGATGGACGAGGTGATCTTCGAAGAGTTCAAGGGCACCGGCAACTCGGAAATCGTGCTGGACCGCAAGGTGGCCGACAAGCGCATCTTCCCCGCCATTGACGTGTTGAAGTCCGGCACCCGCAAGGAAGACCTGATCACGCCGAAGGACCAGTTGGCCAAGACCTATGTGCTGCGCCGCATTCTGAATCCGATGGGTCCGCAGGACGCGATCGAATTCCTGCTCGACAAGCTGCGTCAGTCGAAGAACAACGCGGACTTCTTCCAGTCGATGAACACCTGATCCGTCATCTGATGGTTTCACGTGAAACAGGAGGCACGGCGTCATGAAGGTTCAAATCGAGATCGATTGCACTCCGGCGGAGGCGCGCGCCTTTCTGGGACTGCCTGACGTCACCCCGCTGAACGCAGCCATGGTGGTCGAGATGACCAAGCGGATGGAAGCCAATGTCGCCGCCATGCAACCGGACGAACTGCTGAAGACCTGGACCAGTTTCGGCCTTCAGGCGCAGGATCAGTTTCGGCGGTTGATGGAAGCGGCGGTGAAGTGAGCCACAGGTTTCTCCGCAGTTGGAGAAGCCCCTGAGACCATGACCCAGGACACCATCTTCGCCCTCGCCACTCCGCCGGGCCGAGGCGCCATCGCCGTCTTGCGTCTTTCGGGGCCGTCCGTCGCGCCGACGCTGACAGCCCTGGGCGCGGGGGGGCTGAAGCCGCGGCTGGCCTCGGTCCGGGAGCTGAATCATGATGGCGTCGCCATTGATCAGGCCCTGGTCCTTCGGTTCGTCGGACCCCATTCCTATACGGGCGAGGACGCAGCCGAACTTCATCTGCACGGCGGCCGGGCGGTGGTCGAAGCGGCCAGTCGCGCTCTGATCGCCTTGGGACTGCGGCCCGCCGAGCCGGGTGAGTTCACCCGCCGCGCCTTTCAAAACGGCCGGATGGATCTGGCCCAGGCGGAGGCGGTGGCCGATCTGATTGATGCGGAGACGGCGGCCCAGGCGAGACAGGCTCTGGGTCAGCTGGACGGGAGGCTCAGCCAAACCTACGCCGGTTTCCGTCGCGACCTGCTGAAGGCCCTGGCCCTGGTCGAGGCCGAGATCGACTTTCCCGACGAGGAGGTGCCGGACAATCTGGCGCGGACGGCGGGGCCTGTGCTTGAGCAGCTGGCGCGCGATCTGCATCGCGCCGTCGAGGATGGGGCGCGGGGAGAGCGCGTTCGGGACGGCTATCGCATCGTGCTGATCGGTGAGACCAACGCCGGTAAGTCGTCGCTGTTCAACGCTCTGATCCAGCGCGAGGCGGCGATCGTCACGCCGATCGCCGGGACGACGCGCGATGTTCTGGACGCCGAACTGGTGATCGGCGGCTATGCCGTCACCCTGTCGGACACCGCTGGATTAAGAGACAGCGACGACCCGGTAGAGGCGGAAGGGGTTCGGCGCGCGCGGGCGCGCGCAGAGGAGGCGGATCTGAGGCTATGGGTTCGAGCACCCGGCGATGTGGAAGGCGTGGCGGCGGACTATGTTCGGTCGGGTGATCTGATCGTGGCCAATAAGAGTGACCTCGCATCGGCCGATATCCGCTCCCAAGGCTGGGATCAGATCGCCGTAAGCAGTCATACCGGCGCGGGCCTGGGTGAGCTTCATGACTGGATCGCCGCGCGATTGGAGCGAGATCTTTCGGGGGCGGACTTCCCGGCGATCACGCGCGAACGGCATCGGCTTCGGCTGAGCGAGGCCCTGTCGGATGTAAAGGCGGGCCTGAGGGCGCTGGAGGCTTCGCCTGAAATGGCGGGCGACGATCTGCGCCGGGCCGCTCGATCCCTGTCACGTGTCACCGGCGAGATCGGTGTCGAAGAGGTGTTGGGCGAGGTCTTCTCGACCTTCTGTATCGGCAAGTAATACCGATGTTTCACGTGAAACGCCTTAAGTAGGACTACGTTCAGCGAACCCTGTCGTCGCTGTCGAGCGCGCTCACCTCTGGCGAAATCCGGCTTTTTGGCCTATGTGGCGCCCATGATCCCCACAAGCGACCATTCGTTCGACGTCGTCGTCATCGGCGGCGGCCACGCCGGCTGTGAAGCCGCCGCCGCCTCTGCGCGCGCGGGGGCCCGAACCCTGCTTCTGACCCAGAAGCTGGAGACCATCGGCGAAATGTCCTGCAACCCCGCTATCGGCGGCCTGGGCAAGGGGCATCTCGTGCGTGAGATCGACGCCATGGACGGGATCATGGGCCGTCTGGCGGACGCCTCGGGCATCCAATTCCGACTGCTGAACCGGTCCAAGGGCGCCGCCGTTCGGGGACCACGCAGCCAGATCGACCGACGCCTGTATCGGGAAGCCATGCAGGCGGAACTGGCTCAAACGGCGAACCTGACGCTGATGGCCGGCACGGCGGAGCGGCTGATCTTGGACGGCGATCGCGTCACGGGCGTCATTACCTGGGCAGGGGAGAGGATTCGAGCCGCTGCTGTCGTCCTGACGACCGGCACCTTCCTGAACGGCGTCATTCATCGGGGCGAGGAGCGTATTCCGGCAGGCCGGCACGGCGAGGCGCCCTCGACGGGTCTGGCCGTTGATCTGCACGCCGCCGGCCTGACCATGGGCCGGTTAAAGACTGGAACGCCGGCGCGACTGGATGGGCGGACCATCGCCTGGGACCGGCTGGAGATGCAGGAGGCCGACGAGATCCCCAGCGCCTTCTCCTTTCTGACGGATCGGATCACCGTTCCCCAGATCGCCTGCGGTGTCACCCACACGACCGAACAGACCCATCGCCTCATCGCCGAGAACCTGGGTGAAAGCGCAGTCTATGGAGGGCGTCTGTCCGGGCGCGGCCCCCGCTACTGCCCTTCGATCGAGGACAAGGTCGTGCGGTTCGCTGACAAGACCAGCCACCAGATCTTCCTTGAACCGGAAGGTCTGGATGATCCGACCGTCTATCCCAACGGGATTTCGACCTCCGTATCCGAAGCCACCCAGCAGGCCTTCCTGCGGACCATCCCCGGTTTGGAGACTGTTGAGGTCTTCCGTTACGGCTATGCGATCGAATACGACTATGTCGATCCGCGCGAACTGACGGCCGCTCTCGAGGTCAAGAAGCGACCCGGTCTCTATCTGGCCGGCCAGATCAATGGGACGACCGGCTATGAGGAGGCGGCGGCCCAGGGCTTGATGGCCGGGCTGAACGCCGCCCGAGCGGCGACGGGTCAAGACGCTGTGATCCTGGGTCGTGACCAGGCCTATATCGGCGTCATGGTCGATGACCTGGTGACGCGGGGCGTCACCGAACCCTATCGCATGTTCACCAGCCGGGCCGAATACCGTCTGACGCTGCGGGCCGACAATGCGGATCAGCGGCTGACGCCGCTGGCGATGAAGCTGGGGATCGTCGGCTCCGACAGGGCCGCGCGCTTCTCGGACAAGGCCGGCGCCTTGGCCTTGGCGAGCTGTGTTTCACGTGAAACGCTTTTTACGCCGAAAGAGGCCAATGCCCTGGGCATTCCCGTGAATGCCGACGGCCGTCGCCGCTCCATGCGTGAACTGCTCGCCTTTCCGGGCGTCACCCTGCAACAGTTCATGCCGACCATTCCAACCATTGCGGACTGGACCCCTGAAGTTCGTGAGCAGGTCGAAATCGACGCCGGATACGCCAACTATCTCGATCGCCAGGCGATCGACGCCCAGGCCCTTCGCTCCGAGGAGGATTTGATCCTGCCGGTCGATCTCGACTACGCCGTCATCGGCAGCCTGTCCAATGAGGTGCGCGAAAAGCTCAGCCGCATCAGACCCCGCACCCTCGGCCAGGCGGGGCGTATCGAGGGCATGACGCCGGGCGCCCTGACGGCCCTGCTCGCCCATGTCAAAAAGTCGCCCAAGGTCGAGGCGGTCGCCTGATGTTGGAGGGGGAGATGGCCGCCTTCCGGCGCAAGGCGGGCGCTTCAGATGCGCAGATGGCCGATCTGGAGGCCTTTCGCCTGCGGTTAGGCGAGGCGAACGCGGTAATGAATCTCGTTGGGCCGGACAGCCTGCCGGATTTTTGGAACCGCCACGCCTGGGACAGCGCGCAACTGCTGCAGACGGCGCCCTCGGCGCGTTGTTGGGCGGACCTCGGCGCGGGCGCGGGTTTTCCCGGCGTGGTCCTGGCGATCATGCTGAAGGGACGATCGGACGCCCGGGTTTGGCTGATCGACAGCTTGGGGAAACGTTGTCGGTTTCTGCAGGAGGCGGTCGATGCGTTCGCCCTGCCCGCCACGGTGATCAACGGCCGGGCGGAGGATCAGACCCTAAAATGCGACGTGGTGACCGCTCGCGCTGTGGCCCCAATGGAGCGGCTGCTGGGTTATGCACAGCCCTACTTTGAAAGGGGTGCACAAGGTCTGTTCCTCAAGGGGGAAAGGGTCGAATCCGAGTTGATCGAGGCCCGTAAATCCTGGCATTTCGAGGCTGAACTGGCCCCGTCGCAAAGCGACCCGCGCGGCCGCATCGTGACCGTCCGGAGTGTTCGTCGTGCCCGTTCCAAGCACTAACAAACTGCCTGCCCGTGTTCTCGCCGTCTCCAACCAGAAGGGCGGCGTGGGCAAGACCACGACGGCGATCAATCTGGGAACCGCCCTGGCCGCTATCGGAAAGCGGGTGCTGATCGTCGACATGGACCCCCAGGGCAATGCCTCGACCGGTTTGGGCGTTCCACGTGAAACACGACGGGTCACCATCTATGATGTGGTGGTGGATCAGCGCTCTATCGAAGACGCCGCCGTCCAGACCACTGTTCCGGGGCTCTGGATCGTCCCTGCCGATGCGGACATGTCGGGGGTTGAGATCGAGTTGAGCCAGGCGGATCGGCGATCCTATCGCTTGAGGGACGCTCTTCGGCAGCATGACGACGGCCCTACCGCGTATGACTATGTGCTGATCGACTGTCCGCCGTCGCTGAACCTGCTGACCCTGAACGCCATGGCGGCGGCGGATGCGGTTCTTGTGCCGCTCCAATGCGAGTTCTTTGCGCTTGAAGGGCTCAGCCAGTTGATGCGGACCATCGACATGGTCAAACAGAGCCTGAACCCGTCTCTCGAAATCCAGGGGCTGGTGCTGACGATGTTCGATCGGCGGAGCGCCCTGTCGGGCCAGGTCGCCAATGACGTGCGCGCCCATTTTGGCGACAAGGTCTATGACAGCGTCATCCCGAGAAATGTTCGGGTCGCCGAGGCGCCGTCGTTCGGAAAGCCCGCCCTGATCTATGATCTCAAATGCGCCGGCAGTCAGGCCTATCTGCGCCTGGCCAAGGAAGTGGTGAAGCGCGAACGCCAGCGCCAGAAGCTGGCCGCCTGAACGGCCGCTACACGCCTGATTAGAAGAAGAAACGGAACAGTATTTTGGCTGAACGACAAAGAGGTCTGGGCCGCGGCCTGTCGGCCCTGATGGGCGAGAACATCGAGGCGCCGACGGCGCCCAACGCCGCAATGCCTTCCGGCGTGCAGCGCGTGCCGATCGAGAGTTTGAAGCCCAATCCCGATCAGCCTCGGAAAATCTTCACCCAGGAACAGCTGGATGAACTGACGGCCTCCATCCGTGACAAGGGGGTGCTTCAGCCGATCCTGGTCCGCACCCATCCCAAGGAGGAGGGGGTCTGGCAGATTATCGCCGGTGAGCGCCGCTGGCGCGCTTCCCAGGCGGCCCGGCTGACGGAGGTGCCGATCGTCGTCCATGAAATGGATGACGTCGAGGTTTACGAAGTCGCCATCATCGAGAACGTCCAGCGCGCCGATCTGAACCCGCTGGAAGAAGCCGACGCCTATCGGATGCTGATGGAGCGGTTCGGCCGCACCCAGGATCAGGTCGCCGGCATCGTCGGCAAGAGCCGCAGCCATGTGGCCAACACCCTGCGTCTGCTGCAACTGCCTGAAGAAGTGCTGTGGTATGTGCGGAACGGCAAGTTGACGGCCGGCCATGCCCGCGCCCTGGTGACGGCGCCCAACGCCGGCGCCCTGGCCGAGCAGGCCTATAATGAGGGGCTGAACGTTCGCCAGGTCGAGGCCCTGGCCCGCCGCGCCGCCGAGGGCCCCAAGCCGGTCAAGGCCAAGCCCGCCCCCAACGAGGAAGGAACCGCCGACGTCGCCGCCCTGCAACAGGATTTGGCTGACGCCCTGGGCCTGTCCGTTCAGTTGAACGACCGCGCAGGCAAGGGCGAGCTGACCATTCGCTACGGCTCTCTGGAACAGCTCGACGACCTGTGCCGTCGATTGATGCGCGGCTGAGCCCCGCGATGTGCTAGACAGGTGGAATGACCGATGATGTTCCGCCGCCAACCGCCGCCGAAAATCTGAAACAGGCGCTGGCCGCCAAGAAGGCGCGCCGGCAGGGCGGAGCGAGCCAGGGTTTCGGCGGTCCAGCCGGCGCTCAGTCCGCCGGCGACGAGCGCAGCGTGGCCGCCCGCAACATGGCCCTGGCCAAGCCCGCCTTCCGCAAGGCGTCAAAGCGAGGCTGAGCCGCAGCAGCTCCGCTCAAAGCCCCAGACGCTTTGCCCGTCCGGCGATCTCCAGCAGCAGGCGTTCGGCGATCAGCTGGTCGGGCATGCCGGTCGTCTTGGTGGCGACGTCGGCGGTGTTGACGCTGTCGAGCACCTCGTCCAGCGCCTCCAGACGCCAGGCGCGGGCCTGACGCAGCATTTCCGCCTCCTGTTTCCAGAAGACGCCCGCCGCCTTGGCGGCCTCCTTGGCGCCGGCGCCGTTGGCCTGAAGAATATTGATCCGCCGCAGCCGCCCCAGATGCAGGGCGGCGGACCGGACCGCCAGGACCGAGGATTCGCCCTCTGCGAAGGCGCGACGCAGACCCGCTTGAGCCGGACCGGGCCGCCCGCCGAAGGCCTGAAGCGCGGCGTCGGACAGGGAGGCGTCCGGCTCGACCCCCAGATGCTGGTCCAGAAGCTCGCTGTCGATCGTCCGCCCGGAACCGGGACCGATGAACAGGGCCAGGCGTTCGATCTCCTGGCGCATCAGACCCCGCTCACGCGGCAGGCGAGCCACGAAACGATCGAGGGCGTCGGCGGTCAGACCCACCTTGTCGGCCGCCAGGGCCTCGCGAGTCATGCGGGCGACGTCGCCGGTCTCGTCTTCATAGCAGACGATGCCGACGGCGCCGGCCTCCTTCTCGGCGGTCTTGCGCAGGGCGGAGTCACGGCCCAGCTGGTCGGCCTCGACCACCAGCATGGCGTCGGGATTATAGCCGCCCTCGGCATGGATCTTGACGGCGGCGGCCACCGCCTTGTCCACTCCGGGTTTCAGCGCCGACAGCCGGATCCGCACCAGACGGCGCCCGCCCATCAGGGACATGGCCGTCAAGGCCTCTTCAAGCTTGCTTTCTTCGCTGTCGATGTCGCTGTCGGTCAGGACGGTGACGTTGAAAGGGTCGTTCAGGTCCGGGGTGATCGCCCTGCACAGGATCTCGGCCCGTTCGGCGACGCCCGACCGATCCTTGCCGTGGATCACCGCTGCTCGGATCGCCGGATCGGGCGCCTTCAGAAAGCGGTCGATCTCGGGGCGTTTGGCCAGAATCACCGGTTCGACAGGGCCTGCATCAGGTCCAGCCGGATCAGACGCGCCAGTTCGGCGGCCGCGCGTTCTTCACCGTCCTGCTGGGCGGCGATGGCGGCATAGGGCTGGTCGTCGGCGGCGTAGGTGGTGGTGACGGTCTCCACCCCGGTCGTGGGCGCGCCTCCCGCGATGGGCGTCAAGGTCCAGGTCGCCTTGACCGTCAGCTCATAGCGGGTGGCGGTGTCGTCGATCCGGCGCCCCAGGGGCCGCCGGTCCTGTTCGACACGGGTCGTCAGCCGGTAAAGCGGCGCGGCGGACCGGTCCGAGGCCAGGGCGTCCTCCAGCTGTTCACGCAGGCGATAGCCCAGTCGGTCGTCCTGGGCCGTCACCGCGATCCGGCGCAGGGGCGAGCCCACGCCCGGCTCGGCGTACATGGGCGTAAAGCCGCAGGCGGAGAGCGCCAGGACGCTTAGTAGGGCAAGGCTGGTTGGGACGCGCATCAGCCGGCCACCAGATTGACGATCCGATCCTTGACCACGACGATCTTCTTCACGCTCAGACCCTCCAGACGCGCCTTAACCGTCTCATCGGCCAGAACCAGGGCCTCGACCTCGGCCGGCTCCATGCCGCGCGCAACGCGGATTTCCGCCCGACGCTTGCCGTTGATCTGGATGGGCAGAACCACCTCGTCGTCGGCCGCGAGCGCAGCGTCCCACACCGGCCAGGGCGCGTCCAGAACCATCCCGTCCTCTCCCAGCCGGGTCCAGCATTCTTCAGCCAGGTGGGGGGTGAAGGGGGCGATCAGGCGCGCCAGGGCCGAGAGGGCCTGACGCTTGGCTTCGCCGCCCGCCTGGGCGCTGTCACGCACCGCGGCGACGAAGGCGTAGAGCTTGGCGATGGCCGAGTTGAAGCGGAAGCCTTCGACCCCCTCGGACACGGCCTTGATGGCCTTGTGGGTCTCTCGCAGCAGTTCGGCGTTGGCCTTGTCCTCGCCGGCGAAGCCGGGGTCATAGGCGTCGAACAGGCTCCAGGTCCGCTGCACGAACCGGCTGGCGCCCTCGACCCCGCCCGGCGTCCATTGCACGTCCCGCTCGGGCGGGCTGTCGGACAGGACGAACAAACGCCCGGCGTCCACCCCGTGGCTTTCCAGGATTTCCTGAGGCGCGACGACGTTCTTCTTGGACTTGGACATCTTCTCGATGTCGCCGATCGAAAGACGCGCGCCGTTCGACAGGCGGGTGGCGATTCGCTGGCCGTCGATCGTCTCGATGCGGACGTCGGTGGGTTCGACCCAGCGCGGCTTTCCGACCTCGTCCTGGCCTTCGAAATAGGTCTCGTGGACCACCATCCCCTGGGTGAACAGGCCCGCGAACGGCTCCTTCACCGCCAGCATGCCGGCGTCCGACAGGGCGCGGGTGATGAACCGGGCGTACAGCAGGTGCAGGACCGCGTGCTCGACCCCGCCGATATACTGATCCACCGCCAGCCAGCGGTTCGCCGCCTCGGTGTTGATCGGCTCGGCCGCCTTCGGGTCGGTGAAGCGGGCGAAATACCAGCTGGAGTCGACGAAGGTGTCGAGCGTGTCGGTCTCGCGCGTCGCATCCTGGCCGCACGACGGGCATTTGACGTGTTTCCAGATCGGATGGCGGTCCAGCGGATTACCGGGCACGTCGAAGGTCACATCCTCGGGCAGTTCGACCGGCAGCTGGTCGGCCGGAACCTCCACCGGGCCGCAGGATGGGCAGTGGATGATCGGGATGGGGCAGCCCCAGTAGCGCTGGCGTGACACGCCCCAGTCGCGCAGCCGATAGATGGTCGCGCCCTGGCCCGTCCCGGCCGCCTCGACGCGGTGGATCGCCTCGGCCTTGGCCGCCTCAATGTCCAGCCCGTCTAGGAAGTCGGAATGGAAGATGGAGCCGGGGCCCGTATAGGCCTCCTCGCCCACGGCGAAGTCGTCGCCGGCGCCCTCGGGGCGGACCACCGGGATCACCGGCAGGCCGTATTTGCGGGCGAAGTCCAGGTCGCGCTGGTCATGAGCCGGGCAGGCGAAGATGGCGCCCGTGCCGTATTCCGACAGGATGAAGTTGGCGATCCAGACAGGGATTTCGGCGCCGGTGAAGGGATGCAGAACCTTCAAGCCCGTGTCCCAGCCGATCTTTTCGGCCTGTTCGATCTCGGCCTGGGAGGCGCCGCCCTTGCGGCATTCGGCGACGAAGTCGGCGACGCGCGGATCGGCCTCGGCCAGTTGCTTCGAGATAGGGTGATCCGGGGCCAGGCCCAGGAAGCTGGCGCCGAACAGGGTGTCGGGCCGGGTGGTGTAGATTTCGACGCCGGTCTCGTAGCCGGCGGGGGCCTGGCCGGAGAAGGCCCAGGTCATCTGCAGTCCCTTGGACCGCCCGATCCAGTTCTCCTGCATCAGCCGAACCTTCTCGGGCCAGCGATCCAGGGTCTTCAGCCCGTCGATAAGGTCGTCGGCATAGTCGGTGATGCGCAGGAACCACTGGTTCAGTTTGCGCTTCTCGACCACGGCGCCGGAACGCCAGCCGCGCCCGTCGATCACCTGCTCATTGGCCAGGACGGTGTTGTCGACCGGGTCCCAGTTGACCACCCCGTCCTTGCGATAGACCAGACCGCGCCGATAAAGCTCCAGGAACCAGGCCTGCTGCTTGCCGTAGTATTCCGGGTCGCAGGTGGCGAATTCGCGCGACCAGTCCAGCGACAGGCCCAGCAGTTTCAGCTGCTCGCGCATGTTGGCGATGTTGGAATAGGTCCAGCCCTTCGGGTGGATGCCGCGTTCCATGGCCGCATTCTCGGCCGGCATGCCGAAGGCGTCCCAGCCCATCGGGTGCAGGACGTCGTAGCCTTGCGCGCGCTTGGACCGCGCCACCACGTCGCCCATCACATAGTTGCGGGCGTGGCCCATGTGGATGTTGCCCGACGGATAGGGGAACATCTCCAGCACATAGTACTTCGGCCGGCCGGTGTCCTTGGTCACAAAGGCGGCGGCTTCGGCCCAGCGAGCCTGCTGGCGGGGTTCGGCGGTCTTGGGTTCGTAACGGGCCACGGTCGTCCTGAAGTCAAAAGGGCGCTGCCGCCCTCCCGGCTCACTAGCCCGAAGGACGACAGCGCCCAAGAAGTAATGCGTCTCGGCTATCCGAGAACGGCGGCTGAGTCTAAGCCAAACGGTGCTCAAGCAGCCCGAAGGGCGGTCGCACCTACAAGGAAGGCTAAAGCAGGCGTTCGCCTGCTTTAGCCCGCATTAGACAGGTTCAGCTGGCGGGCCTTGGTCAGGATGGCGTTTTCCAGGTCCGCCTCGGTCTGGGCGGCGACCGGAGCGGCGGTCCACTGACCGTCGGGGCCCTTGATCTCCTTGGTCACGGTCACGTTCAGCGCATCGGCGCGCAGACGGGTGTCCAGGATGAAGACGGTGGCCTTGAAACGCTCGTTCGGCGTCTGGGGATTGATGTACCAGTCATAGTTGATGACCCCGCCCCACGGATCGGCGGTCAGCAGGGGCATGAAGCTGAGGGTGTCCAGCGAGGCGCGCCAAAGATAGCCGTTGACGCCGATGCCCTGCTGCACGTCCGTCTTGGCCTTCTTCTTGCCGTCTCCGACAAAGGGAAGGCTGGAGCAGGCGCTCAGGGCCAAGCCTGAGACCAAGGCGACAGCGACGCCGCGAACCAGGGCCTTGTTGAGGCTCATCAAGGAAGTCTCCGTAAACTCAGGGACGTGAAGGCCCTCGCCCCCACGCGCGCGCGGCGTCGCTCTGACGGTCTGCGCCGTTGCGCTGTTCTATAACACGGGCAAAAGGGGCGATGACAAGGCGAACTCGGCCGTGAGGCGTCGCGGGAGCGGTCTCGCGGCGGAGGAGACGACGGTTTTGGCCCGAATCTCGTGACGCTTGAGCCACATCGCGCTGCAACAATGCGGAGGAACCCCGCCCCGGGGCCAACGTTGCGTTGACCGCAAGCGCCCCCGGTGTCTAATCGCGGCGTTCACGGCCCAGAGCGCCGGGGCAGGGTTGAAGGCGTCGCCGTCGGCGGCGTTCGAAGGGTTTGGAATGCGTTTCGGCGGTTTCTCGGCTGGACTGGTTGTGGCGACGGCTCTGCTCGCCGGCACGCCTGTGCTTGCGCAGAGCGCAGCGTCGCGCGGTTCGGGCCTGTCTCTGTCGGAAGCCCAGTCGGCTCAGCGCCACGCCCCCGCGCAGCAGCGTCGCGGCCTGCGTCTGAACGACAGCGGACGCTGGGCCCTGGATTTCAGTCTGAACCAGCCTGTGGGCCGCGAGACGGACTGGGGAGACGTCGAAGCCGGCGCCTACTACCGGCTCAACGACCGTCTGCGCGTCGGCGCCGCCGCGGCTGTGGCCTCGCCGGAGGCTGATCCTGCACGAGCGCCGGAGACCAGCGCCCGCACCCAGCCCCGCGTCCGTCTGGAAACAATCTTCAAGTTCTGACGCCGCCGAAGGCGGACTGGATCGTCTCCACCGCCGCCAGGCCGCAGGCGCCCGATCCCGTCAGCAGAGCAACCCGGTCCGGACGCAATCCTCCCAGGGCGTAAACCGGAACCCCGGCGCGTTCGACTAGGGTTTTGAACGCCGGCGCCCCAAGAGCCGGCTTGGTCGCCGACGCGCCCCCAGCCGGAAAGACCGGCGACAGGATCAGGGCCTCAACGCCTGAAGCCGGCGGTCCGGCTCCGTGCCAGGCCGCCGTCAGCCGCCAATCCGGGCGCCGTCTTCGCACATCGGCGGCGCGATCAGCTTCTCTCTCCGGCAGATGCAGGCCGTCGGCCGACACGGCGTCGGCGAGATCGGCGTCCTTTCCCACCAGAAGTTCAACCCCGGCCTCTCGCGTCACGGCGCGCAGGCGAAGGCCGATCTCAACCGCCTGATCGGCGCCGAAGGCGCGATAGACCACGCCCGATCCCGGCGGCAGGCGCGCCGCCGTTTCCCAGGGGCGGGGGGTGCGCGCCGGGTCGGTGAAGAACAGCAGCGGCGGCAGACGCGCCGCCGCCGGGCTGACAGAGGCGGCGGCGCGGTTTAGAGCGGTGGCCGCATCCCAGAGCATGCGCGCATCGTCGCTGTAACCGGCCGGCAGGATCATGACCTCTTCTTCTCCCGCTTTGGCGTCTCCGTCCACCGATGCCGCCGCAATCTCCGACAGGCTGGCCGTCGTCCGCGCCCGTATCGCAGAGGCCTGCCGTGCCGTCGGGCGCGACCCCGAAACCGTCGTTCTGACCGCCGTCTCCAAGACCCAGCCGCCGGGGGCCGTCGCGGCCATGAGGGCGGCGGGCCAGAGGGTGTTCGGCGAAAACCGAGTGCAGGAGGCCCAGGGACGTTGGGCCGAGGGCCTGTACGGCCGCCCCGGCGGAGTGGAACTGGAGCTGCGTCTGATCGGGCCGCTCCAGACCAACAAGGCCGAAGACGCCGTGGCCCTGTTTGACGTCATCGAGACCCTGGACCGGGAGAAGCTGGCGCGGACCCTGGCCGAGGCTGCGGCGAAACGGGGCCGATCGCCTCGTCTGCTGATCCAGGTCAATACGGGGGCCGAGCCGCAGAAGGCCGGCGTCCTGCCCGACGCCGCCGAGTCTCTGATCGCGACGGCGCAGAAGACCTATGGGCTGACGGTCGAGGGGTTGATGTGTATTCCGCCCGCCGATGAGCCGCCTGAACCCCATTTCCGGCTTCTGGCGCGGTTGGCGGAGGACAATGGCCTGTCGGTCCTGTCCATGGGGATGAGCGGCGATTACGAGACGGCGATCCGCTGCGGCGCGACCCATGTCCGGGTGGGAACGGCGTTGTTCGGGGAACGAAAACCATCCGAAACAGTCTCTAGGCCGTAACTCGACGTGAATTCGCACCCCCAAGCCTTGGCGCGGGGGCCAAGCCTCGCCATTGTCTGTCCATGCCCACGCCCAAGACCATCCTGATCATCGATGACGACGACGACCTGCGCGAGGCCTTGGCCGAGCAGTTGAATCTGCACGAAGAGTTCAAGACCCAGCAGGCCTCGACCGCCGCGGACGGCGTTCGTATGGGGCGCGAGATCCGCGCAGACCTGATCCTGCTGGACGTCGACCTGCCCGACATGGACGGCCGCGAGGCCTGCCGCCTGCTGCGCAAGGACGGGGTCTCCACCCCGGTCATCATGCTGACCGCCCAGTCCGCCGACGCCGACGCCATTCTGGGCCTGGACGCGGGCGCCAACGACTATGTCACCAAGCCCTTCCGGTTCGCGGTCCTGCTGGCCCGCATCCGCGCCCATCTGCGCAGCCACGAACAGTCGGAAGACGCCGTCTTCTCCATCGGCCCCTATGAGTTCCGGCCCGCCGCCAAGGTTCTGATGGACGCCAAGGGCAAGAAGGTGCGGCTGACGGAAAAAGAGACGAACATCCTGAAGTATCTCTACCGCGCCGGCGCCAAGCCCGTGTCGCGCGAGGAGCTGCTGACCGAGGTCTGGGGCTATAACGCCGGTGTCACCACCCACACCCTGGAAACCCACATCTATCGCCTGCGCCAGAAGATCGAGCCTGAGCCGGGTCAGGCCAGGCTTCTGCTGACCGACGCGGGCGGTTATCGGCTCCAGCCCTGAGGGGTTCCGAACAAGGCGCCGTTAGGCTGGACGCGTCGGTTTTCCGCCAGGAAGCGTTTTCCGCCCGTCCTCCTTTCCGACCGTGAACGCCGGAAGGAAGATCTGGACCAGCGGGCCGATGGCGAGGGCGTAGAGGATCGTCCCGACCCCGACCGAGCCGCCCAGGGCCCAGCCGGCGGCGACGACGGTCAGTTCGATGGCGGTCCGCACGGCCTTGATCGGCCAGCCGGTGCGGGCGACCAGACCTGTCATCAGGCCGTCGCGCGGTCCTGGACCCAGGCCCGCCCCGATATAGGCGCCGCTCGCCACGCCATTCAGCACAATCCCCGTCGCCAGGAACAGGCTCCGAACCGGTAGGACCGCGTCCGTCGGAATGTGCCTCAGCGCCAGGCCGGCGACCGAGCCGATGACCAGAACATTGGCGATCGTGCCTATCCCCGGCTTCTGGCGCAGCGGAATCCACAGCAGCAGCACGGTCATACCGATCAGATTGACCACCATGCCGAAGCCGAGACCGGCCGGTTCGGCGAACCGTTCGAAAACGCCCTGGCTCAGGACGTCCCAAGGGTCGAGACCCAGATCCGCCCTGACGATCAGGGCGATGGACAGGCCGTAAAGGCTCAGGCCCAGGAAGAGTTGGATCAGGCGGCGGGTCATGAGAGGCGTTTCGCCTGAACTGGCTGTGGAAAAAAGGTCCAGTTCTGTCATTCTGGCCCCATGTCCTCGCGCTCTATCGGCACAGCCTCACTGATCCGCCACTTAGGCGTTTGGCGCGCGCCGGGCGCCGGCCCGGCCTACCGTCAATTGGCCGGAGCCGTCAGACTTTTGATCCTGGACGGACGACTGCCTCTGGCGGCGCGACTGCCGGGCGAGCGCGAAGCGGCGCAGGCGCTGGGTTTGAGCCGTACGACCGTGTCGGCCGCCTATGGGCGACTGCGGGATGACGGGTTTCTGACGGGGGGACGCGGCGCCTCGGCGCGGACCAGCCTGCCGGGGGAGGCGCCGACGGGCGGCTCGCGCGGCCTTCCTGAAGCTAGAACCTCTTCCCGCGCGGACGAGGTACTCGACCTGACCGCCGCCGTCCTGCCGGCCGATCCCAGCGTTCACGCCGCCTATGTCCGGGCCTTGGAGCGGCTGCCGATCCGTTTGCCGGGCCACGGCTATGAGGCCTTGGGGGTTGAGGCCCTGCGCGAGGCGGTGGCGGCCGCCTATCGCCAGCGCGGCTTGCCGACCTCGCCCGCCCAGATTCTGATCACCCACGGGGCGCACAATGGACTGGTTCATCTGCTGCGGCTGATGGTCAGGCCGGGTCAGCCGGTCGTCTTCGACCATCCCACCTATCCCCAGGCGCTGGACGCCATTCTCGCGGCCGGCGCGCGTCCCACGCCGGTCGCCCTGCCGGACGACGCCGGGGCGGGAGCGGGGACTGAGGGGTGGGATGTGGAGGGTCTGATCGCCGCCTGTCGGACCAGTGGCGCGCCCCTGGCCTATCTGGTCCTCGACCATCACAATCCCACCGGGCGGATGATGCGGGCGGCGGATCGGCTGCGGCTTCTGGCGGGGCTGAAAGGGTGCGAGACCCTGCTGGTGCTGGATGAGACCCTGGTGGAGCTGACCCTCAGCGGCCCGCCCGCCCTGACGGCCTCGGCGGTCGATGCGCCGCGTGTCGTGCGCCTGGGCTCCCTGTCCAAGAGCGTCTGGGGCGGGTTGCGCATCGGGTGGATTCGCGCGGACCGGGCGGTGATCCAGCGGCTCGCCCAAAGCCGCGCCAGTTTCGATCTGGGCGCGCCGATCCTGGAGCAGCTGGCGGCGGTCGAACTGGTGGGCGACGGCGGCGCCGGCCTGGCGGCGCGACGGCCTCTGCTGCGAGCGCGACGCGACCATCTGCGGATGCGGCTGGCGGAACGGCTGCCGCTGTGGGCCTGTCCCCGGCCGGCGGGCGGCCTTTCCGTCTGGGCGCAACTGCCGGCGCCGATCAGCTCGGCCCTGGTGGTCCAGGCGGCCGAGCGCGGCTTGAGATTGGCGTCCGGTCCGCGCTTCGGCGTGGACGGCGCCTTCGAACATCGGCTGCGGCTGCCCTACACTCTGCCGGAGCCTGTTTTGGACGTGGCGGTCGAGCGATTGGCTCAGGCGGCCGAGGCGCTGGAGCGCAAGACACGGCCGGTTTCCGCGCCTCCGCCCCGTCGCGTCGCCGTCTATTGAAGGCGCGGTTCGCCTATCCGGAAACGATAGAGGGCGGCGGATTTGCTCCGCCGCCCTCCTGAGCGTCAATCGACTGGGTCGTAGGATCAGAAGGTGGCGTTGACGCTGACCTGGAAGATCCGACCGGTTTCCAGATAGCCGCCCTTGCGGTCGGGCGAGACATAGCGTTCGCCCGCCCCGACGGTCGACCAGCGGGTCGGTTCGTCGGTCAGGTTGCGGACCGCAGCCCCCACTTCCAGTCCCGGCGCCAGGGTCAAGGCCACGCCCAGGTTCAGCTCCTTGGACGGCTGGATGTAGATGTCGGGCTGGCTGTCCTGAACCGTGTCCAGGCGACGACCGGTGTAGTTGTACCAGAGGCTGGCCCGCAGCGACCCATGCTCATAGCCGGCCTCCAGATTGTACATCAGCTCGGGCGCCTGGGGCAGGTCGCTCTTGCGGATGTCGGTCGAGGAGAGGCGGTATTCGGCCTCCGTCTGCTGATAGGTCAGGTTCCCGCCCAGCGACAAGCCGTCCATCCAGCCGTCGACCGGCAGGACATAACGACCGCCCATTTCGATCCCGGTGGCGGAGCCGCCCAGGCCGTTGAACGGCTTGATCAGGATGACGCCGTCGCTGGTCTTGCTCGTGCCCGTCCGCAGGGCGGTCGGCACGACGATATTGTCCAGATCCTTGTGGTAGACGGCCAGTTGCAGGTTGGAGCCGACGGCGTACCATTCCAGACCCAGGTCATAGCTCCAGCCCTCAACCGGTTTCAGATCGGGGTTGGGCTGGCTGATGCTGATGACGGCGTTGGTGACGGGGTCGCGGCTGACGGTGGTCGGACCCGCCAGCTGGCTGCCCGCAGGCCGGCTGTAGCTGGAACGCGCGGCCGCCCGCACCACCAGGGCGTCGCTGGGACGCCAGGCGGCGATGACGCTGGGATCGACATGGTCGTAATCCCGATCTGCGGTCGCGAAACGGGCGCCGTCGGCGTCCTTCACGAAGAAGCGGGCTTCGAAGTGGTTGTCCTCGTAGCGGACCCCCGGCGTGATCTCCAGGACGCCGCCGGCCAGTTTCAGTGTGGCGGCGGCGAAGGCGGCCGTCCGGTCTTCCCGGCTGTCCGACAGGCCCTGGTTCAGCTTCTCTTGCGAAACCACCACGGTCGAGCCGTACAGATCGCGTTCGTTTTCGACGAAGCGGCGATCGACCAGCTTCACCGGGCGCACCGTGCCGTGGTCCATGAAGTCGGTGATCAGGCGGCCGGGCGTCGCGCCGATCGACGGGCCGTCCACGGTTCCAGCCTGCAAGGACGTGCGGAAACGGTAGCGGGTGTCGTCCGGGGCCAGGCTGCGGCCGTCCTGATCGGCCGTCTCGTACAAGCCGCCGACCGAGGCGCTGGCGAGCACGCCGGAACCGGCCCAGGTCAGGTCGCCCTTCACCGTCTTCTTCACCTCCGACAGATAGCCGTAGCCCTGCTGGACATAGATCTGGCTGGGACGGTCCTGGCTGGCGACATAGGCGGTCGCGCCGGCCGACAGCACCGGCATGGGCCAGCGAGGGTCCGACAGGTCCAGCTTCAGCCCTTCGGTCGAGGCGCCGGTATTGCCCGTCGCGCCGTTATAGGCGACGCCTCGCCAGGCGGCCTCGATCGTATTGGGCGAGTCCAGACGGCCGTCGGCATAGGCGGCTTCCAGCGAGGCGGTGAAGTCGCCGAAGCGCAGCTTGCCCCCCGTCTGGACCGACAGCAGCTCCTGTTCGACGTCCTCGACGCGGAAATAGTTGGCCGGATTGATGCCGTAGGGCGTGTAGTCGCCGGCGGCGTTGTAGTTGGCGCCGCCCGGATTGGGATTGGTCTGGCCCGAGGTCCGCTCGCTGCGAAGCCCCGTCTGGTTCATCGTATTGGTGTTGGTGTAGGTCGCATAGTTGACCCGGGCGAACAGGTCCAAGGGCTGGGTGCGATAGTCCAGAGAGGCCGTGGCGCCGTAGCGTTCCACCGTGGAGTTGAAGAAGTTCCACTGAAGACCGTCCGCCGACAGGGCGTTCTCATTCTCGCGGGCCGAGCCGACATTGGCCCTGGAAGTCTTGTAGTCGTTCTGAACAGCGACGCTTTCGGCGGCGCTGTCCTTCTGCTCGTAATAGGCGGAAGCATAGACGCCCAGGCGACCGTCGGCGAAGCGACGCGCCATGTCCACGCCGACTGCGCCGCCCAGGCTGTCCTGACCGCGATCCTGGGCCAGTTCGGCCATCTGGCCGACGGCGCGCAGGCGCAGCATCTGGTCACCGAAGTCGAAGGCGGTCGGCGTGACCAGATTGACGATACCGGCGATGGCGTCGGCGTCGAGCGTCGCATCCGGCGTCTTTTCGATGCCGATGGTCTGGATAGCGAAGGGGCTGAACAGGTTCAGCGAGATCGAGCGGCCGCCGGCCGTCTGGGGCAGGCGCAGGCCGTCCAGCGTATAGGCGTTGAAGCTGGTGTCGAAGCCGCGGATGGCGACGTATTGGGCTTCGCCGGTGGCCGACTGGTTGCGGCCCTGGTCCTGACTGACCGACACGCCGGGCAGGCGCTTGGCCAGGTCGGCGATGGTGGTTTGGGGGTTCAGGCTGACGTCGCCGACGGCGACGGCGTCCACGACGCCGGTCGCCTGGCGTTCCTCGACCAGAACCGTCTGGGCGCGCCGGGCGCCGGTCACGACGATCTCTTGCAAGGTGGCTGGGCCGGTAGCGGTCTCGGACTGGGCCCAGGCCGAACCGCCGGCGCAGAGCGCGGCGAGGCTGCAGGAAACGCCGAGAAGGGCGCGCCGAGTGGACGAACCTGAAATGGTCATTGGAAATCCGATTAATGAGGCCGCGCCCCCATGGGCGGCGCGGGCTCCTTAGTGCGGGTCAATGACAGGCTGCCTAAAGCTATGCGCCTGAAAGGCTAAGCTTTTGCGACGCTTGTGGGACAGTTGTCGGGGTCAGACGGACAAATCGACCGTCACCGGCGCATGGTCGGACGGCCGGTCCCACTCGCGGACGTCATCATGAATCCGGGCCGTGTCCTTGATGACGGCCGGGGTCAGGCCGGGCGAGGTCCAGATATGATCCAGGCGCAGGCCGCGGTTCGACTTGCGGAAGTCGGCGGCTCGATAACTCCACCAGCTGGCCAGCTTCTGCGGTTCGGGGAAACGGTCGCGCAGCACGTCGGCGAAGCCGCCTGTGGCCTGAAGTCGGTTCAGCACCTCCACCTCGATCGGCGTGTGGCTGACGATCTTGGACATGTAGCGGTGGTTCCACACGTCGCCCTCGCCCGGTGCGATGTTGAAATCGCCGGCCATGACCAGGGGGCGAGACCGATCCTGTCGGGCGACGATCTCGGTCAGCTGTTCGTAGAAGTCGAGCTTGTGATCGAACTTGGGGTTCAGCGTCCGGTCGGGCACGTCGCCGCCGGCGGGAATGTAGAAGTTCTGAACGTCGATCCCGGCGACCCGGGCCGAGACGCAACGGGCGTGGCCCAGTTTGCAGACCTGGAAGGTCTCGCTGTCCTCAAGCGGCAGGCGGCTGGCGATCGCCACCCCGTGCCAACCCTTCTGGCCGGCGACACGCATATGAGGCAGGCCCATCTCTTCGAAGGCGGCGCGCGGGAACTGATCCGTCGTGCATTTGATCTCTTGCAGCATCAGAACGTCGGGAGCCCGTTCGGCGACGAACCGGGCGACCTGATCGATGCGCAGGCGGATGGAGTTGATGTTCCAGGTGGCGAGGCGAAGGGTCATGCTTCGCTTTAACAGGCCGCGCTCCGGAAGAACCACCCAGAAAAAAGGCCCGGCCTCTGCGGGCCGGGCCGATCCAGTTTCGTCTCTCTCGCCGCCGGGGAGGGGGATGCATCCGGGCGGTAGAGCGGCCGCCGCCGCTCTGTGTTCTAGATGTCACGACCGAAGGAAAAGGTCAAATTGTCACATTTCTCGCTTGGCCGTGATTCTCCGGCAACGGACGGATACCGGTGATTCGCGACTCCCGCTCGCACAGGCGCTAATTCCGACCGGGTCGGCGGGTGGGGTCTCGCAGTTGGAACAGGCTGGCCGCCAAGCCGGAGGCAGGCTGAAGCGAGGTCAGCTGAGTGCGGGTCCGCGATCCCTGGGCGTCGGAAATGGTCCATTCGTGCAGGCGGATCGGATCACCGGCGAAGGCCAGAACCACCTGGCCGTCGTTGGGCCGATTGGCGTCGCGGGCGGTGATGGCGAAGGCGCCGGACTGCATCCGCGTGACGCGGTCGATACGGACGCCCTGGTCCAGCCGCACATTGCGCGCAAGGAAGGTCGAAAGGGGCGTTCGTCCCAGCGGAACCTGCTGGAAATTGTTCAGTCGCGGGTCATAGCGTTTGACGTTGTAGCCGTCCGACACGACCAGCAGGCCGGCCGGATTGGTGTATTCGAACCGCATCTTGCCGGGGCGCTGCAGATAGAAGCGGCCCTCGCGGCGCTGTCCGCCCGGACCCGTCTCGACGAACGTGCCCTGGGCCGAGGTCAAGCCTTGGAGATAGGTCTGGGCCCTTTGAACCACCGCCCGATCCTCGGCCGATAGATTGGATTGGGCCTGGGCCGCGTCGAACATCCCCAGGGCGGCCAAGCCCGTCACAAGTCCGGCGCCCAGCAGCAGGGCGCGGCGTTGGGAATCGACGGCGGCGCCGATCTGGGCGGCGAGGCTCTCGGCGACGGCGGTGGTGGTCATGAAGTCAGTCTCCCGTTCGGGATGGTCAGCGATGCCGCCGTCTTGCCCGATCGGCTTGGCGTCGGAATGACGCGAGCCTGACCATATTCCGGCGCTCCGATGAAGCCCTGTTCATCGAAATGCTGAAGCTTGGACGCGACGGCGGGTCAGACAACGGCTGGAAGGCGCAGCCGTTCCTCGGCTTGGCTCACACCATCGGCGGCGGGCCGGCCAGGACATCGCGCTTGCCGGCGTGGTTGGCGGGGCTGACCACGCCTTCCTGCTCCATTCGTTCGATCAGGGAGGCGGCGCGGTTGTAGCCGATCTGCAGACGACGCTGGACGTAGGAGGTCGAGGCCTTGCGGTCGCGGGTCACGACGGCGACGGCCCGGTCGTACAGATCGTCGCCCCCGCTCCCATTTGGGCCGCCGTTTCCGCCCTCGTCGAAGCCGCCGTCCCCGTCGCCGTCCGGTTCGTCGGTGATCAGGTCCAGATAGTCGGGCTCGGCCTGGGCCTTCAGGTGTTTGCAGACGTCCTCGACCTCCTTGTCGTCGACGAAGGGGCCGTGCAGGCGGGTGATGCGGCCGCCGCCGGCCATATAGAGCATGTCGCCCTGGCCCAGCAGCTGTTCGCCGCCCTGTTCGCCCAGGATGGTCCGGCTGTCGATCTTGGAGGTGACCTGGAAGGAGATCCGGGTCGGGAAGTTGGCCTTGATGGTGCCGGTGATGACGTCGACCGACGGGCGTTGGGTCGCCATGATCAGGTGGATGCCGGCGGCGCGGGCCATCTGGGCCAGGCGCTGGACGGCGCCTTCCACATCCTTGCCGGCGACCAGCATCAGGTCGGCCATCTCGTCCATGACCACCACCAGATAGGGCATGGGTTCGGGGCGGATCTTCTCGGATTCGTAGACGGGGCGGCCCTGGTCGTCGAAGCCGGTCTGGACCGTGCGCTCGAAATGTTCGCCCTTGGCTTGAGCTTCGCGGGCGCGCTCGTTGTAGCTGGCGACGTTTCGCACGCCCAGTTTGGACATGCGGCGATAGCGGTCCTCCATCTCGCGCACCGTCCATTTCAGGGCGACGACCGCCTTCTTCGGATCGGTGACGACGGGGGCCAGCAGGTGCGGGATGCCGTCATAGACCGACAGTTCCAGCATCTTGGGGTCGATCATGATGAAGCGGCACTCGGCCGGGCTGTGACGATACAGGATCGACAGGATCATGGCGTTGACCCCGACCGACTTGCCCGAGCCGGTGGTGCCGGCGATCAAGAGGTGGGGCATGCGGGCCAGGTCGGCGACATAGGGCTCGCCGCCGATGGTCTCGCCCAGCGCCAGAGGCAGCAGGTGGCCCTTCTTGTCGTATTCGGCGCTGGACAGAAGGTCGCGCAGATAGACGGTCTCGCGCTTGGCGTTGGGCAGTTCGATGCCGATGGCGTTCCTGCCCTGAACCACCGAAATCCGGCAGGCGCGGGCGGACATGGAGCGGGCGATGTCGTCGGCCAGGGCGACCACGCGGCCGTGTTTCACGCCGGGGGCGGGGACCAGCTCGTACAGGGTGACCACGGGGCCGGGGCGGATCTGGTCGATCACGCCGCGCACGCCGAATTCCTGCAGCACGCCTTCCAGCATCTTGGCGTTCTGCTTCAGGGAGTCCTCATCCACCGAACCGACGCGCTGGGCGGGCTTGGTGAGGATGCCCAGCGGCGGCAGGTCGAAGGCGCCTTCGGGACGGTCGAAGACGAAGGCCTGCTGGTCGACGTCTTCCTTGCGCGGCTTGGGCGCCTTGACCGCGGCGACGCGGGGTTCGACCGCTCGCGGCGCGGCGCGGGCGGCGGGGGCGGGCTCCTCCTCCCAGGGCGGCAGGTCGTCATAGGCCGTCTGGGGACCGTCGGCGTCCTGATCCGGCGCGACGGCGGCGTCCGGGGCGGGGGCGGGCGTGCGAACCTCGGGCTTGGGCGCCGCCTTTTCGCGTGCGGGGGCGCGCGGCTTTTTGGCAGCGACGGCAGGCGGGGGCGCGGCGGGGGCGCGCAGCGAGCGGCCCCAGTGCAGGGCGTCGATGAAGTCCATGGCGCGCAAGCCGATGGCGAAGCCCGTCAGCCACAGGCCGCCGCCCAGGAACAGCAATCCGGCGATGATCCGCCCGCCGGGAATCCTCAGGGCGGCCAGGCCCTGGGCGGTCAGGCCGGTGAAGGCGTCGCCCCACAGACCGCCCAGGCCGGCGGCTAAGGGCCAGGCGGCGGGGGCGGCCAGGGCCGCGAGGGCCCCGGACAACAGCAGGGTTCCGGCCGTGGCCGACAGGGCCTTGATCGGGCTGGGTTTCAGACGTTGCTGGATGGCGTCGCCGATGGCGCGGGCCAGGCCGAAGGCGATCGCCAGCAGGGCGGCGGGCCAGGCGGCCAGGCCCAGGGACTGCATGAACAGGTCCGCAAACAGGGCGCCGTTCGCCCCCAGCCAGTTGGTGGTCGGCAGGCTGGAGGCGGCGTTCAGACTGGCGTCCGCCGGATTCCAGGAGATCAGGGCGATCAGCAGCAGGGTCGCCAGCAGGGCCTGAAGCACACCCCGGAAACGCACGACAAAGGGCGCCTCCCAAAGGATGCGGGCGCTGATCCAGGCCTGGCGGCCGACGGCGAGGGCGGTGGACATGAAAGGCGAGACCTTCCGGGCGGCTGACGTTCGACCCGCCTTGTCGCATCCCCAGGGTTAAGGGCTCATTTACCAGGCGCCGGAGACAAACCGTCCTCTGGACCTTTTGAGCGTGCGGCGCGACAAGCCTGCCATGGCAGAGACCGAACGCTACGACATCATCATCGCCGGCGCGGGCCTGGCCGGGGCGAGTTTCGCCCTGGCGGCGGCGCAGGGCGGGCTGAAGGTGGTGCTGGTCGATCCCCAGCCGTTCAGCGCCCAGCTGGCGCCCAGCTTCGACGGGCGTTCGACCGCGATCGCCTTTTCGACCTTCCGAATGTTGGACGCCCTGGGCCTGGGCGAGACCCTGCGGCCGCACGCCTGCCGGATGGATCACATTCTCGTCACGGACGGCCGTCGGCCGGGCGCGGCCAGCAAGTCGCCCTCGCCGGCCTTCCTGCGCTTCGACGCCGAGGAGATCGGCGGGCGGACCGGGGGCGAGCCCCTGGGCTATATGGTCGAGAACCGGCGGATCCGGGCGGCCCTGGCCGAGGCGGTGACGGCGGCGGGGATCGAGGTGCGGGCGCCGGCCTCGGTCGTCTCGGTCGAGCGGGATGCGGGCAAGGCGACCGTGACCCTGGCCGACGGCTCGATCCTGACCGCCGCCCTGGTGGTGGGGGCGGAAGGGCGCGGCTCGACCGTGCGCCGCGCCGCCGGGATCGAGACGGTCGGCTGGGCCTATGGCCAGAGCGGGGTGGTGGCCACGGTCCGGCTGGGCCGCGACCACGGCAATGTCGCCCACGAATATTTCCTGCCCAGCGGCCCCTTCGCCATCCTGCCCCTGACGGACCAGCGGGCCAGCCTGGTCTGGACCGAGACGACCCGGCGGGCCGAGGCCCTGCGCGACGCCTCGGACGCGGCCTTCCAGTCGCATCTGATGCGGCGGTTCGGGGCCTTTCTGGACGGGATTTCGGTCGAGGGGCCGCGCTTCGTCTATCCGCTGTCGCTCAGCCTGGCCGAAAAACTGGTCGCGCCGCGTCTCGCCCTGATCGGCGACGCCGCCCACGGAGTGCATCCGGTGGCGGGCCAGGGTCTGAACATGGGGCTGAAGGACGCCGCCGCCTTAGCCGAGGTTCTTGCCGAGGCCGCGCGACTGGGCGAGGATCTGGGGGCCGAGACGGTTCTGGAGCGTTACGCCCGCTGGCGCCGGTTCGACAACGCCGCCCTGGCGGCAGGTTTCGACGCCTTCGTGCGGCTGTTCTCCAACGACATCGGCCCGGTCCGGCTGATGCGGGATCTGGGCATGGCGGCGGTGAACCGGATCGGGCCGCTGCGCCGGGCCTTCATGCAGGAGGCGGGCGGGGCGACCGGCGACCTGCCGCGGCTGCTGCGCGGCGAACCGGTCTAGTTCAACCGCATTCGAACGCGCTCGAAGGTCGTCGATCGACGCGCTTCTTCGACGCCGTCCAGGCCGCGAGCCCGCGACAGGGCCTCCAGTGAACCGGTCAGCGCGCCCTGTTTCTCGCGGGCGGCGGCGACGTCCAGCCAGGGCCGGTGGTCTTCCGGGTCCAGCAGGGCCCGGCGCAGGGCCGAGCGTTCGGCCGCCTCATAGTCGTGGCTGCGGATGGCGCGGCTGAACAGCAGGTTCTGCAGCCGGATCAAGGCCTGACGATCGCTGACCGGGGCCATCAACAGGTCCAGCCGGTCGGCGACGTGCGGCGTCAGACCGGCCCGAAGCGCCCGCCGGGTCAGTTCGCTGGGCAGGACCAGCCGACCCTGGCTGAAGGGATCGAGCGCCACCGGACCCTCGGCCGTCTCGACCCGGACCAGGAAATGGCCGGGGAAGTCCACCCCCGCCGCCTTCAGCCCCGCCGCACGGGCGGCGTGGAGATAGAAGACCGCCAGGGCGGCGGATAGGCCGCGGCGGCGCTCGGCCACCTCGATCAGATCCGTGTTGGCGGGATGGTCGTAATGGAGCAGGTCGCCGTTCAGACGCAGGTCGGCGGCCATGGTTTCCGACAGGGCCTCTTCCGGGCTTTCGCCCCCGAGCCGCTCCTTCAGCCTTTCGCAGGCGCTGCGGGCCAGGGTGCGGACGGGTTGGGGGTCACGGAAGGGATGATCGTGGATGGCGCAGGCGATCGCCGCCTCCAGCAGGGGGAAGCCCTCGTCGCCGCCGTCACCGGCCGACGTCAGGATGGCCTCGGCCTCTTCCCGGGTCATGCGATCCCTTCAGTTCCCGCGCCTCTGAACGCCGCGAAGATGACGCGGAAATCGACCGGGAGCCAGCGCCACCATATCAATTCTCAATTCAAGTGGTTGCAGGGCCGGGCGATTGCGCCGGACCGCCTCGCCCGCTGCAACCAGCCGATCATGCTGGGCGGGCTTCAGCGCCAGGACGGCGAGGTCGAGCCGGGCGCGGCGCTTGACCTCCACCACGGCAAGGGTTCGCCCGCGACGGGCCAGCAGGTCGATCTCGCCGGAGCGGGTCTTCAGCCGAAACCCCAGAATCTGATAGCCCTTCAGCATCAGCCAGAGGGCGGCGATCCATTCCGCCGCATGACCGGCCTTGAAGGCGGCGCCCCCCTTGGCCTGACGCCAGGCCGCCTTCGGACGTCGCTCCGGCGTCGGGCGGGGCAGGCGGGGGCTCACTTGCCCTGAAGCTCCAGGGCGCGGCGGTACAGGGACTTGCGGTTCAGGCCCAGGGCGCGGGCGACTTCCGAGGCGGCTTCTCCGGTCGAAAGCCGGGTCAGGGCGTCGGTCAGGGCCGCGTCGGCGTCCGCCTGGGTCGCTTCTTCCGCTTCGCCGGGGCCGATGACCACGACGATCTCGCCCTTGGGCGCATCCAGTCGGGGATCGACCGCCAGTTCGTTCAGCGAGCCCCGCACGCATTCTTCGTACAGCTTGGTCAATTCACGCGCCACGGCGGCCGGGCGAGGGCCGAGAACCGCCGCCATGTCGGTCAGGCTGTCGCGCAGGCGCGGCCCGCTTTCGAAGAAGACCAGGGTCTGGCGCTGGCCTTTCAGCCCTTCCAGGGCGGCGGTCCGCCCGGCGGTCTTGGGCGGCAGGAAGCCGGCGAACAGGACGCGGTCAGCGGGCAGGCCGGCGATGCACAGGGCGGCCAGCAGGCTGGACGGGCCGGGAATGGGGTGGACCGGCAGGCCCTCGGCGATGACGGCGCGGGCGACGACGAAGCCGGGATCGGACACCAGGGGCGTGCCGGCGTCGGAGACCAAGGCCACCACCTCGCCGCTCCGGAGGCGCTCGATCGCCTGTTCGGCCGCACGACCGGAAGCGTGGTCGTCGCAGCGTTCCAGCTTCGCCTTCAGTCCATAGGCGGACAGGAGTTTGGCGGTGACGCGGGTGTCCTCGGCCAGGACCAGGTCGGCGGCGGCCAACACGTCCAGCGCCCTGAGCGTCATGTCGCGCAGGTTCCCGATCGGCGTCGCCACCAGATAGAGACCCGGCTCCACCCGCCGGGGCGGGGGGGCGGCGGGGGGGAAGAGGCCGGGTTCGCTCATGATCAGACGGTGGGGGGCACCGCCGTGCTCGGCTTTTCGACCACGGCGGCGGGCGGACGCGGCGCCGAGGTCAGGCCCGAGCCCTGGAAGGCGGGGCCGGCGTCATAGGCGGCGAAGGTGGCGGCGGTGATGATCTCGCTGACCGAAGCGCCCAGGGAGACGATCTGGACCGGCTTCTCCAGCCCGACCAGCAGCGGTCCGATGACGGTCGCGCCGCCCAGGGCCTGGACCAGCTTGGTCGAGATGGCGGCCGAGTGGATGGCCGGCATGACCAGGACGTTGGCCGGCTTGGTCAGGCGGTTGAAGGCGTAGGCGGGATGGCCCTTGGGATCCAGGGCGACCTCGGGGGGCATTTCGCCCTCGTATTCGAAGTCGACGCCCTTCTTGTCCAGGATGCGGATCGCCTCACGGACCTTTTCGGCCCGGTCGCCGGGCGGATTGCCGAAGGTGGAATAGCTGAGGAAGGCCACGCGCGGATTGCGGCCGAGTTTGCGCACCGTCTCGGCGGCCTTGATCGCGATGTCCGCCAGCTCAGCGGCGTCCGGCAGTTCGTGAATGGTGGTGTCGGCGACGAACAGGGTCCGGCCCTTGGCCAGCAGGATCGACAGGCCGATCAGGGTGTCGTCCACGTCCAGGACGCGCTGGACCTCTTTCAGGGCCATGTTGAAGTTGCGGGTGACGCCGGCGACCATGGCGTCGGCCCGGCCCTTGGCGACCAGGGTGGCGGCGAAATAGTTGCGGTCCTGGTTGATCATCCGCTGAACGTCGCGGCGCAGATAGCCGCGACGCTGCAGCTTCTCGTACAGCCAGTCGGTGTCCTCGACATTGTGGCCGGAGACGCGGGCGTTGGTGATCTCTATGCCCAGATCGTCGAAATTCAGCCCGGCCTCGGCGGCGTTCTGGCGGATCAGATCCTCGCGTCCGACCAGGATGGGGGTGCCCAGATCGGCCTGTTTGAAGCCCCAGGCGGCGCGGATGACGGCCGGCTCCTCGCCCTCGGCGAAAACGATGCGCTTGTTGGGTCCGCCGCGCACGGCCGAGTTGATCTTCTGCATCAGGGCGGCGGACGGATCGACGCGCGAGCGCAGGGCGTTGCGATAGGCGTCCATGTCGTCGATCTGGACGCGGGCCACGCCCGAATCCATCGCCGCCTGGGCGACGAAGGGCGGGATGTACCAGATCAGCCGAGGATCAAAGGGGGTCGGGATAATGTAGTCCGGGCCGAACTTCAGCTTGCGGCCGCGATAGGCGGCGGCGACCTCGTCCGGCACGTCCTCGCGCGCCAGGGCGGCCAGGGCCTGGGCGCAGGCCACCTTCATCTCATGGTTCACCCGGCGCGCCCGCACGTCCAGGGCGCCCCGGAACAGATAGGGGAAGGCCAGGACGTTGTTGACCTGGTTCACATAGTCCGAGCGGCCGGTGGCGATGATGGCGTCCGACCGTACCGACTTGACGTCTTCCGGCGTGATCTCGGGATCGGGGTTGGCCATGGCGAAGATGATCGGATTGGGGGCCATGGAGGCCACCATCTCCTTGGTGATCGCGCCCTTGGCGGACAGGCCCAGCACCACGTCGGCGCCGACCATGGCCTCGGCCAGGGTGCGCAGCGGGGTGTCGGTGGCGTGGGCCGCCTTCCACTGGTCCATGCCGTGTTCGCGGCCCTTGTAGACGACGCCGTCCTTGTCGCAGATGACCGTGTTCTCGGCCTTGACCCCGGCGGCCTTCATCAGGGCGATGGAGGACAGGCCTGCGGCGCCGGCGCCGGCGAGAACCACCTTGACCTCGTCCAGCCGCTTGCCGGCGACATGACAGGCGTTGATCAGGCCGGCGGTGGAGATGATGGCGGTGCCGTGCTGGTCGTCATGGAAGACGGGGATGTCCAGCAGGTCCTGAAGTTCGCTCTCGATGACGAAACATTCGGGGGACTTGATGTCCTCCAGATTGATGCCGCCCCAGGTGTCGCCGATGTTCTTCACCACGGTGATGAACTCGTCCGGATCGGTGGTCTTCACCTGGACGTCGAAGCTGTCCACATCGGCGAAGCGTTTGAACAGGACCGACTTGCCCTCCATCACCGGCTTGGAGGCCATGTGGCCCAGATTGCCCAGGCCCAGAATGGCGGTGCCGTTCGAGATGACGGCGACCAGATTGCCCTTGGAGGTGTATTCGTAAGCCTTGTCCGCATCCTGGGCGATGGCCAGGACCGGCACGGCCACGCCCGGCGAATAGGCCAGCGACAGGTCGCGCTGGGTCGCCATCGGCTTGGTCGGGGCCATCGAGATCTTCCCCGGCGTGGGGATGCGGTGGAAATCCAGCGCCTCCTGGTCGGAGAAGGTCTGTTTTTCTGTCAGATCGGGCATCGGGACGTCCAGGGTTCGGCGCGGCTGTAACCGTTCGTGTCCTAGAGCTTGGGACGCGCCGCGCCAAGCCTTGACGCTCCGGAAGGGGCACACGCCTCAGCGCAAGCTTCCCTTCACGTCAGCGTCACCCCCATCGTGTCAGAAGGGCAGGGCGCCGGTGCGCTCGACCTCGACCGGGCCGGTCATCAGCACATGGTCCGTCGCCGGATCCCAGTCGATCGTCAGCTCGCCGCCGTCGACGACCACGGTGGCCTTGCGGTCGGTCAGGCCGCGCCGGACCGCCGCGACCTGGGCTGCGCAGGCGCCGGTGCCGCAGGCCTTGGTCAGGCCGGCGCCCCGCTCCCAGACCCGAAGCCGGATATGGCCGCGGTCCAGCACATGGGCGAAGCCGACATTGACCCCTTCGGGAAACAGGGGGTGGTGTTCGACCAGGGAGCCGGAACCGGTCACGAAGGCGTCGTCCTGCCGGTCGGTGAAGAAGACGACGTGCGGATTGCCCATGGAGACGGCGCCCGGCGTGTGCAGGATCGGCGCGTCGATGGGGCCGAGCTGAAGCTCGATGCCGCGGGTGTCCATCTCTTCGGCCAGGGGGACTTCGGTCCAGTTCAGCCGGGGCCGGCCCATATCGACCGTCACCCTGTGGTCGCCGGCGCGGGACGCCGTGGTCGGGCCTGCGGCGGTGTCGATGACCACCCGGTCGGAGCCCTTGGCCTCCATCAGCAGCCAGCCCACGCAGCGCAGGGCGTTGCCGCAGGTCTCGACCATGGAGCCGTCGGCGTTCCAGACCCGCATGAAGGCGTCTGCCGTGTCGGACGGTTCGATGGCGATCAGCTGGTCGAACCCCTCGCCCTTGGCGCGGTCGGCCAGGGCGCGAATCTGGTCCTCGGTCGGACGAAACGGGGTTTCCAGCGCGTCGATGACGATGAAGTCATTGCCGGCGCCGTTCATCTTGACGAAAGGACGGGTCATGCAGGCCATATAGGCTCAATCCCCGCCGTCCGGAAACCGCTGTGTCCCAGACCGAAACCGACCCCAAGGACGACGGCCTGCGACTGCGCGCACGGCTCCGATATCTTTATCACGGCGGTCAGCCGGCGGCGGTGAAGTTCCGGCTGACGGTCATCGTCATCGACTTCGCCATCATCGCCTTCTTCCTGGCGGCTCCGATCCTGAAGAACATGGGCTGGGCCTTCTATGTTCTGGACTATCTGATCGCCGCCGTGCTGGCGGCCGATCTGGCGGCGCGGGCCTACGCCTATTCGGATGTTCGCGACTGGCTGAAGAAGCCGATCGTCTGGTTGGATCTGTTCGTCCTGGCGACCCTGCTGTTCCCGGCCTGGCTGTTCAATCTCGGCTTCCTGCGGATGTTGCGGCTTTGGACCCTGCTGAACTCGGACTTCTTCTGGCGCACGGTGGGCGCGCGGTTCGACGACACCCGCGTCGAGGCCATAGTGCGAGCCTTGTCGGGCCTTGTGACCTTCGTCTTCGTCGTGACCGGCTTCGTCTATGCGACCTTCCGGGGACACGACGGGATCAGCGGCTATATCGACGCCCTCTATTTCACCGTCGCGACCCTGACGACGACCGGCTTCGGCGACGTCACCCTGCCGGGGCCGCTGGGCAAGCTTCTGTCCATCGCCATCATGCTGGTGGGGATCACCCTGTTCCTGCGTCTGGCCCAGGCCCTGATCAAGCCGCACAAGGTCCGCCACCCTTGCGACCGCTGCGGCCTCCAGACGCACGATCCGGACGCGGTGCACTGCAAGGCCTGCGGGAACCTGATCTGTATTCCCGACGAGGGTTGAGAAAGATGACAAAACCGTAAGGGCGGATTCGTCGCCTTGTCGCCCGGCCGACCGCCGTTAAGGTGCCGGTCTTCAATTCCGGGGACTGTCCATGATCCGCTCATCCGCCGCCGTGCTCGCGGCCCTTCTCGCCTCCACCAGCCTGACCTCGGTATCCATGGCCCAGACCGCCCCCTCCGCCCCGGCCTTTGCGACCAGCGAGGCGAGCGACCCCTATGTCTGGCTGGAGGAGGTCGAGGGCGAGCGGGCCATGGAATGGGTCAAGGCGCACAACGCCCATTCCCTGGGCGTGCTGCAGGGCGATCCCCGCTATGAAACCCTGCACCAGCAGGCGCTGGAGATCGTCCAGTCGCGCGACCGCATCCCCGCGCCGGGCTTCACCCACGACGGCCATATCGACAACTTCTGGCAGGACGCCCAGCATGTGCGCGGCGTCTGGCGGCGCACGACCCTGGACTCCTACAAGACCGCCGAGCCCCAGTGGGAGACGGTTCTGGACATCGACGCCCTGGCCGAGGCCGAGAGCGCCAACTGGGTCTATAAGGGCTCGACCTGCCTGGCGCCCGATGAACGCTACTGCCTGATCAGCCTGTCGAACGGCGGCAAGGACGCCGTGACGATGCGCGAGTTCGACAGCGTGACCCGGAGCTTCGTCGAAGGCGGCATCTATCTGCCGGAATCCAAGGGCGGGGCGAGCTGGATCAACAAGGACACCCTTCTGGTCGCGCGCGACTTCGGCCCCGGCACCCTGACCAACTCGGGCTATCCGATGGTGGTCAAGCGGATGCGGCGCGGCGAGAGCCTGGATCAGGCCGACGTCCTGTTCATGGGCGAGCCGACCGACGTCTCGGTGTCCGGCTATACGCTGCGGGACGCCGACGGGGAGCTGAAGGCGACCCTGATCAACCGGTCGATCGACTTCTATTCGTCCGAGACCTATCGCGTGACCGACGACGGAGCCGTGGTCAAACTGGCCCTGCCGGCCAAGTCGGACATCACCGGCCTGGTGGACGGCCGGCTGGTGGTGTCGCTGAAACAGGACTGGACCGCGCCCTCGGGCCAGGACTTCAAGAGCGGCGACCTGATCGCCTGGCCGCTGGACGCCTGGCTGGAAGACCCCGCCACGCCCGCCGTCTTGGTGCTGCGGCCCACGGAACGTCAGGCGGTCGAGGGGGTGAACGCCACCCGCAACACCCTGGTCGTGGCCCTGTACGACAATGTGCGCGGTTCGGTGCGGGTCTATCGCCCCGGCGAGACGGAATGGACCTATTCGACCCTGGACCTGCCGCAGAACGTCTCCGTCGGCGTCGGTTCGGCCTCGGAGACCGACGACAAGGTCTTCGTCAGCGTCACCGGCTATCTGAACCCGTCCAGCCTGTGGCTGGCGGACGCCGCGACCGGGGCGGTCGATCAGGTCAAGTCCATGCCGGCCAAGTTCGACGCGACCGGCATGACGGTGGAGCAGCACGAGGCCCGTTCGGCCGACGGGACGATGATCCCCTATTTCGTGGTCCATAAGGCGGACATGCCGCTGGACGGGACCAATCCGACCCTGCTGTACGGCTACGGCGGGTTCGAAAGCTCGCTGCTGCCCGGCTATTCGGCCACGGTAGGCAAGCTGTGGCTGGAGCGGGGCGGGGTCTATGTCATCGCCAACACCCGCGGCGGCGGCGAGTTCGGCCCTCGCTGGCACGAGGCGGCCCTGCAGCAGAACCGCCAGCGCGCGCACGAGGACTTCCAGGCCGTGGCTCTGGACCTGATCGCGCGGAACATCACCAGTCAGCCCAAGCTGGGGATCATGGGCGGCTCGCAGGGCGGGCTGTTCATGGGGGCGATGCTGACCCAGCGCCCGGACCTGATCAATGCGGCCGTCATTCAGGTGCCCCTGTTCGACATGCTGCGCTTCCACAAGCTCTTAGCCGGGGCCAGCTGGATCGGCGAGTACGGCGATCCCGAGATTCCGGAGCAGCGCGCCTGGATCCAGCAGTATTCGCCCTATCAAAACCTGCGGGCGGGCCAGCCCTATCCGGAGGTCTTCATCCACACCTCGACCAAGGACGACCGGGTCCATCCGGGCCACGCCCGCAAGGCGGCGGCGCGCCTGGAAGAGCTGGGCTATCCGGTGCTCTTCTATGAGAACACCGACGGCGGCCATGCGGCGGGGGCCAACCTGCAAGAGACGGCGCGGCGGTTGGCGCTGGAATACACCTATCTGTCGCGCCGGCTGATGGACACGCCGGCGAAGGAATAGGGTCTTTTCTTTCCGCTCATCCCGGCGAAAGCCGGGACCCAGTGCTTTCGCGAGGTTCGGCGGCTGGGATCGAGTTCAGTACGAATGGGCGGCGCCGAACGCCCAAAGATCTGGGTCCCGGCTTTCGCCGGGATGAGCGGAGTTTTTAGATGCGTCAACTGATCCTGTCCGCCGCCATTCCGGCGCTTCTGATGGGGGCCTGTGCGGGCACGCCCGTTGAGATCGGTTCAGATGAAGTCGTCGTATCGACCAACGACGCTCCCCCGCCGCACTTCCCCCGCGACCTGACCCCGGCCGGCGTCGCGGCGGCCGACGACCATCTGGCGCTGGAGCAGGTGGACGGGGCTGAGGCCATGGCTTTCGTGGCCGAGGAGAACCGCAAGTCCCTGGCCGTCCTGACCGGCGACCCGCGCTATGAGACCTTCCGGGCCGAGGCCCAGGCGATCCTGACCGCCACGGACCGGATTCCCAGCCCGTCCTTCCTCGGCGACGGCGTCGGCAACTTCTGGCAGGACGCGACCAATCCCAAGGGCGTCTGGCGTCGCACGACGCTAGAGAGCTACCGCACCGCGACCCCGCAGTGGGAGACCCTGCTGGACATCGACGCCCTGTCGAAAGCCGAGGGCAAGGACTGGGTGTTCAAGGGCGCCGATTGCCTGGCGCCGGACGAGACCCGCTGCCTGATCAATCTGTCGGACGGCGGCAAGGATGCGGTGGTCGTGCGCGAGTTCGACCTGACCACAAAACGTTTCGTGGACGGCGGTTTCAACCTGCCCGAAGGCAAGCACCGGATCGAATGGCTGGACCGCGACACGCTTCTGGTCGCCACCGATTTCGGTCCGGGCAGTCTGACGGAGTCCGGCTATCCCTTCATCGTCAAGACCTTGAAGCGCGGCCAGACCATGGCCCAGGCGGTCGAGGACTATCGCGGCGACGCCTCGGACGGCGGCTACGGCGTCAGCCCGGCCGTCTATCGCGACAAGACCGGCCGGGTCACGGCGGTGATCATCACCCGCCCGTTGGACACCTTCCGCTCCGAAACCTGGATGATGGCCCATGACGGATCGACGGTGAAGCTGGCCCTGCCGGACCGGGTCAGCGTCTTCGGAGCGCAGGGGGGCCTGCTGATCGTCTCGAATGACGAGGCCTGGACCTTCAACGGCCTCGCCTACAAGCCCGGTTCCCTGCTTTCCATACCCTTGAACCATCTGCGGTCCGACCGCGACGATCTGAGCGTCAGCAACCAGGCCCTTCTGATCTATGAGCCGGCCGCCCGTCAGTCGTTGGGCGACGTGCGGGTGCTGGATCGCCAGGTCGTCGCCTCCCTGTCCGACAATGTGGCCGGGCGGCTGGCGATCTTCGAGAACCGGGGCGAATTCGGCTGGCGCCGCCAGGATGTGGCGACGCCAGAAAACATCGCGGTGGGGCTGGGCGACTCCTCCAAGTCCAAGGGCCAGGTCTTCGTCTCGACCCAGGGCTTCCTGACCCCGCCGACCCTGAGCCTCGCCTCGGTCGGCTCCACCACCCTGACCGAGCTGAAATCCGCTCCGGCCAAGTTCGACGCCTCGACCCATGTGGTGGAGCAGTACGAGGCGACCTCGACCGACGGGACCAGGATCCCCTATTTCATCACCCGCCCGCGCGACATGAGGCTGGACGGGTCGAACCCGACGATCCTGTTCGGCTACGGCGGGTTCCAGGTCAGTCTGAACCCGGCCTACAAGCCCGAGATGGGCAAGCTGTGGCTGGAGCGGGGCGGGGTCTTCGTTCAGGCCAATATCCGCGGCGGCGGCGAGTTCGGGCCCGACTGGCACCAGGCGGCCCTGGACGGAAACCGCCAGAAGGCCTTCGACGACTTCGCCGCCGTGGCGCGCGACCTGGAGCGGCGCGGGACCACCAGCCCGCGTCGTCTGGGCATCTATGGCCGGTCGAACGGCGGGGTGCTGACCTCGGTGTCGATCACCCAGCACCCGGAGCTGTTCAACGCCGCAGTGATCGAGAGCCCGCTGATCGACATGCTGCGCTATCACGAGCTGCCGGCCGGCGCCTCCTGGATCGGCGAATACGGCGATCCGCGCATTCCTGAGGAGGCGGAATGGATCGCCCGATATTCGGCCTATCAGCAGCTGCGGCCGGACGTGGACTATCCGCGCGTCTACATCACCACCAACACCCGCGACGACCGGGTGCATCCGGGCCATGCGCGCAAGTTCGCCGCCCGGCTGGGCGACCAGGGCCACGACCATCTCTATTATGAGGACACGGCCGGCGGCCATTCGAACGACGCCGACCCCGTGGCCAACGCGCGGCGCTGGGCCCGCCACTATGTCTATCTCTCCCAGCAGCTTATGGACTGAACGCCGCCGCAGGCGAGGGTCACGCACTTATGACCCCCGCTTGCGCGCCCGGCGGCTAAGAACGTCGCCATGAGACACAGGATCGGGATCATTGCAGCGGCAATCACGGCGGGCGCCGCCCTATGCGCTGGATCGGTCGCCCAGCCCGCCGCCTCGCGGCCGGGGCGGCACGCCGTCGCCGCCGGACCGCCGGTGGTGGTCGAACTGTTCACCGCCCAGGGGTGCGGCGCCTGTCTGGAGGCCAATGCCACGGTCGAACGGGCTGCGGCCGAGCCGCGCGTCATCGCCCTGACCTACGGGGTCGACTATTGGGACTATCTGGGCTGGACCGACACCTTCGCCCGGCCTGAGTTTTCTCAGCGCCAGCGGGCCTATCGCGCCGCCCTGCGTCAGCGCGGCGTCTCCACGCCCCAGGTGGTCATCGACGGCCGCCGACAGGTCTCGGGCGTGCGCGGACCTGAGCTTGAGACCGCCATCCTCGAGGCGGCGGGCCGCCGCGCTTGGCCGCCCGAGATCGAGTTCCGCCAAGGCGGCGATCAGGTCGGCGTCGGCTCGGGCCGCGTCCCGGCGGGCGGGGCCGAGGTTCTGGCCGTCACCTATACGCCCGGCGTCCAGGTGGTCGAGGTCGGTCGCGGCGAAAACCGCGGCCGCGAGGTGCGCCAGCTGAATGTGGTCCGCGACGTCACGCGCCTGGGCGACTGGCGGGGCCGGCCGATGTTGTACCCCCTGCCTCAGACGCGGGATGAGGACGCTGTGGTCGTGATGATTCAGGACAAGGCGGATCGGCGCATTCTGGGCGCCGCCGTCCGCAGGCCGACCTCCGGGTCCGGCGGGGCGGATCGAGACGGCTGAAGCCGAGGCGGATCAGGCCCCCGCCTTCTTGGCAAACGTCCAGGCCGCCTCGCTGAGCGGCCCGACCTGGGCGGCCATGCTGCGAGCGTGGGCGCTGGCCGCCGTGCCGTCGCGGACACGGCCGGCGATGCCCTGGCAGATGGCGGCGAGACGGAACAGATTATAGGCGTAGAGCCACTCGAGATCGGCAGGTCGCATCCCAGTGGCGGCGGCGTAGCGGTCCACCGTTTCCTCGACCGAGGGAATGCCCAGGGCCTCCAGATCGGCGCCGGCGAGGCCGTTTCGCAGGCTGGCGGGGATGGCCCAGGCGATCAGCAGATAGGAGAAGTCGGCCATGGGGTCGCCCAGGGTCGACAGCTCCCAGTCCAGAACGGCGCGGACGTCCGCCCGATCTTCAGCCAGGATCATATTGTCCAGGCGGAAGTCGCCGTGGACGATGCGGCAGGGACCCTCCGGCGGCAGGCTGGTCGGCAGGAAATCGATCAGTCGGTCCATGGCGGGAACGGCCTCGGTCTCCGAGGCGCGATACTGTTTGGTCCAGCGGCCGACCTGACGGGCGAAATAGTTGCCGGCCTTGCCATAGTCGGCCAGGCCGATGGCGGCGGGATCGAAGGCATGAAGCCGGGCCAGGGCGTCGGTCTGGGCGTGATAGATGGCCCGGCGCTCGGCGGGGCTGAGGCCGGGCAGTTTCAGATCCCAGAAGATACGGCCCTCCACCTTGTCCATCACATAGAAGATCGAGCCGATGACGCCCTCGTCCAGGCAGAGGGCGTGGGGCCTGGCCACGGGAAAGCCCTGAGCGGCCAGGGCGGAGATGACCTGGAATTCGCGATCGACGGCGTGGGCGCTGGGCAACAGCAGGCCCGGCGGCTTGCGGCGCAGCACATAGGCGGCGGTCGGGGTGGTCAGCTCATAGGTGGGATTGGACTGACCGCCCTTGAACTGGCGCACCGTCAGAGGGCCGGCGTAGCCCGCGACGTTTTCGGTCATCCAGGCGTCCAGCCCCGCCTCGTCCAGCCGATAGCGGGGATCGACCTCGCGCGTGCCGGAAAAGGCGGCTTGAGCATCCTGAAGAGGCGCGTCGGCGGCGGAGGCGTCGGTCATGTACAGCCCAGTCGGTTCTTTCAGCGTTTCCCTAGAGCCGCCCGCGTCTTAGGCGCGCTCCGGCGCGGCGATGATGGCGGCCTTGACCGCGCGACGCCAGCCCGAAAGCAGACGGTCGCGTTCGTCGGGCTTCATCCGGGGCTTCCAGCAGGCCGGGGCCTCAACCGGACGGGCTTCGAGATCGGAAATCAGACCCACGCCCAGGGCCGCCAGACGCGCGGCGCCCAGGGCCGTCATCTCCTGGAAGGCCGGACGTTCGACCTCGACCTCGCAGATGTCGGCGACGAACTGCATGGCGAAACTGTTGGCGGTGACGCCGCCGTCCACCTTCAGGGTCTTCAGCGGCGGGGCGCCGTCCTGGGCCAGGGCGTCGAGCAGGTCGCGGGTCTGATAGGCCAGGGCTTCCAAGGCGGCGCGGACGAAATGGGCCGGGCCTGAATCCCGCGTCAGCCCGACCACGGTCCCGCGCGCCTCCGGCTCCCACCAGGGGGCGCCCAGGCCGGTGAAGCCGGGGACCAGATAGACCCCGCCGTTGTCGGCCAGGCTCTGGGCCAGGGCTTCGGACTGGCGGGATTCGGAGATCAGCTTGACCCCGTCCCTCAGCCACTGGATCGCCGAACCGGCCGAGAAGATCGACCCCTCCAGCGCATAGGCGGTGCGGCCCTCGGCCCGGTAGCCGAGCGTGCCGAGCAGACGACGGGTCGAGGCGACCGGCGTCTCGCCGACATTGGCCACCAGAAAGGCGCCGGTGCCATAGGTGATCTTGGCGTCACCGGATTTCAGCGCGCCGTGGCCGACCAGGGCGGCCTGCTGGTCGCCGGCCGATCCGGCGATGGGCAGGGGGCGGCCGAACAGCGCCGGATCGGTCTCGCCGATCAGGCCGGCGCAGGGGACGACGGCGGGGAGGGCCTGGCGCGGCACGTCGAACAGGACGCACAGGTCGTCGCGCCACTCGACCGTCTTCAGATCCATCAGGGCCGTCCGGGCCGCATTGGTCGCATCGGTGGCGTGAACCCGGCCGCCGGTCAGTTTCCAGATCAGCCAGGCGTCGATCGTACCCAGCTTGACCTCGCCCCGCGCCGCCCGATCGCGCGCCCCCGGCACGGCGTCCAGCAGCCAGGCGAACTTGGTCGCCGAGAAATAGGGATCGAGGATCAGGCCGGTGGCGGACTGGACACCCGGCTCACGCCCCTCGGCGGTCAGGCGGGCGGTCACCTCGGCGGTGCGGCGGTCCTGCCAGACAATGGCGCGGCAAAGGGGTTCGCCGGTCGCTGCGTCCCAGATCACCGAGGTTTCGCGCTGGTTGGTTATGCCTATGGCGGCGAACCGGTCGACGCCGCCCGCCTGGCGCACCACTTCGCGGCAGGTCTGCAAGGTCGCGGACCAGATTTCGCCCGCGTCATGCTCGACCCAGCCGGAGTGGGGGAAATGCTGGGCGAGTTCGATCTGGCTGACGGCGACCGGGCGCAAGTCGTGGCCCCGGACCTCGAAGGCGATGGCCCGGGTCGAGGTGGTGCCCTGGTCGATGGCGAGGATCAGGCTCATTGTCTTTCTCTCCCTGCGCCGTCTTGGGCGACGCCTGCGGTCGGGCTAAGGGGAGCATATGACGACGCACCTGCCCAGCTATGAAGGCGTTCTCGACGCCGCCCGCCAGATCGACGGTGTCGCCGTCCGCACGCCCCTGATCGAGAGCCCCGCCCTGAACGCCGTGGTCGGCGGCCGGGTTCTGATGAAGGCGGAGAACCTGCAAAGGGCCGGGGCCTTCAAGTTTCGCGGCGCCTATAACCGCATCAGCCGGCTGAATGCCCAGGAAAAGGCGCGCGGGGTCGTGGCCTTCTCGTCCGGCAATCATGCCCAGGGCGTGGCCGCCGCCGCGGCTCTGGTGGGATCTCCGGCGATCATCGTCATGCCGTCGGACTCGCCCCAGGTGAAGGTCGAGGGGGTGATCGGTTTCGGCGGCGAGGTGCGGCTCTACGATCGCTGGACCGAGAGCCGGGAAGAGATCGGCGCCGCCATCGCCGCCGAGCGGGGCTGCGTCCTGGTGCCGCCGTTCGACGATCCCTTCATCATCGAGGGCCAGGGGACGACGGCGCTGGAGATGCTGGACCAGGCCGACGCGCCGATGGACCAGCTGTTGTGCGGCGCCTCCGGCGGGGGACTGATGGCCGGGATCAATTTGGTCATGGCCGAACGCAGTCCCGAGACCCGCGTCCTGGTGGTCGAGCCCGAAGCCTATGACGACACGGCTCGGTCGCTGGCGGCCGGGGAACGGGTCGGGCATCCGGCCGGGCCGCCCTCGATCTGCGACGCCCTGATGAGCCCCATGCCGGGGGTTATGACCTGGCCGATCAACAGGCGGCTGGCCGGTGCGGCGACCGTGTCCGACGCCGAGGTCGCCGAGGCGGTGCGGTTCGCCTTCCGCCATCTGAAACTGGTGGTGGAGCCCGGCGGGGCGGTGTCCCTGGCGGCCCTGCTGGCCGGAAAGGTCGAGGGCGCGGGCCGGACGACAGGCCTGATCCTGTCCGGCGGCAATGTCGATCCCGGGCTTTACGCCGCGATCATCGAGGGGCGGTTCGAGGGTTGACCCTTTTCACTGCTCCGGAGCTGGGTCAAGGTCTTGGAAAATAGAGAGACGGAGGAGAAGACGGCCATGACCCGGACACAGGATGTTCACGCCTTGATCGGTCAGGAAGTCGGGGTGTCCCGATGGTTCGAGATTGGTCAGGATCGGATCGACGCCTTTGCGGACTGTACCGAGGACCATCAGTTCATCCACGTCGATCCCGAGGCGGCCAGGGCGACGTCCTTCGGCGGAACCATCGCTCACGGTTTTCTGACCCTGAGTCTGGCGTCCGCCATGAGCTATGACGCCGTGGCGCCGCTGGATGGGCTGACCATGGGCGTCAACTACGGTTTCGACCGGCTGAGGTTTCTGGCGCCCGTCCCGGCGGGATCTCGCGTGCGGGGCCGGTTCCGCCTGTTGGATGCAACCGACAAGGGCGAGGGGCGCTGGCTTCTTAAACATGAATTGACGATCGAGATCGAGGGCGCCGACAAGCCGGCTCTGGTGGGCGAATGGCTCGGATGCAGATCGTTTCCGCAGAGAGCTGAAGGTTGAGCCGCCCTCGGCGGAAGACGGGAAAAACGACGGAACTCGGACGAATCTGCGTGTGAAGGCCAATTACATCTGTAGCATCAATGGCACGGCGCCTCATTTCGGGGCTTGCGTCGTCAAGTTTCAGCCTCGACCTTCCACGGCAACGCTGGTAAGAGCCGCCTAGGCGGTAAGATCCGCCCTAGGTTCTAACAGGCGGAGGGCTATACCCTATGCGTATGAAGACTATCGTGCTGGCCTCCAGCGCAGCGGCCGCCCTGGCCCTGTCGGCTGGCGCGGCCTCGGCAGATCCCAACGGTTGGTATGGCGCGATCGACGCCGGCTACCACATGATCGACGACATCAACGCCGAGTCGTCGACGACCGGCGCGAACTGGAACTATGAGGTGAACAACGGCTGGGCGGCCTTTGCTCGCCTGGGTTATCGCTTCAACCCCAACTGGCGCGTCGAGCTCGAAGGCGGCTACCGCTCGGGCGACATCGGCACGGTGCGCGCCGTTTCGGGCACTCAGGGTCTGTGCAATCTGACCCCGGCGACGGGCGGCTGCTATTCGCCGGAAGGCGACATCGAGTCCGCCACCCTGATGGCCAACGTCATCTATGACTTCGGCTATGAAGCCTGGGGCGTGCGTCCCTTCGTCGGCCTGGGCGCCGGTGTGAACCACGTTGCCACAAACATGCTTGGCAACCAGCGCGCCAATCGCGCCGCGACCATTGATGTCGACGACAACTCGACCAAGTTCGCCGCCCAGGCGATCGCCGGTCTGGCCTGGGCCGTCAGCGACCGCGCCAACATCGACCTGACCTACCGCTATCTGACGGGCGACGCCTCTTGGGAATCGGTTTCGGCCGGTGTGACGGGCGCGACCCAGTTCGGCGAATGGGACGGCGACTACGACCAGTCGCACACCGTGACCCTGGGCCTGCGCTACAGCTTCGGCGCCGAAGAAGCGGCCCCGCCGCCTCCGCCGCCTCCGCCGCCCCCGCCGCCTCCGCCGCCTCCGCCCCCGCCGCCCCCGCCGCCGGTTCCGCAGACCCCGGCCGCGCGTCAGTTCGTGGTCTATTTCGACTGGGATCGCTCGGACCTGACGGCTGAGGCTCGCTCGGTCGTGACCCAGGCCGCCAACTACGCCAAGACGGGCCGTCCGACCCGCGTCCTGATCGTCGGCTACACCGACACCTCGGGCTCGGCCGCCTACAACGTCGGCCTCTCGAACCGTCGTTCGCGCACCGTCGCGGACGCCTTGGTCGCCCAAGGCGTCAACGGCGGCGTCATCGCCCTCGACGGCAAGGGTGAAACCGCCCTGGCCAAGCCCACCGCCGACGGCGTGCGCGAACCGCTCAACCGTCGCGCCACCATCGACATCAACTTCTAAGACAGGCGAAGGATCGACCCGGTTTCACCGGGTCGATCCCGCCGATCTCGAAGCTGAAGAGCTGAACGCCGTCTCCGAAAGGGGGCGGCGTTTCTGTTTGCGGAGGGGGTGTCTGCGACAGGTCGCCCCCCGTGCCGTGTTTTCCAGCATGTGGCGGCGAAGAGGACGGAGGGGCGGCGCGGCGTCTCAGCCGGCTGTATTGGTCAGAGCCGGAGTTTGCGCGGCGGATGTAGGCAGAGAGGGGGCGAGAAGGGCCTCGCCGGCCGTGATCACGAGGGTGGCGCTCAGGACGGCGCAGATCACAGCGACTGCTGCGAGTGTCAGACTCTTGGCCAGGTCCCGGTCATCCGGCGTCATGGTTCCTCCCCCGACGTCCTTCTGGGAGGATCACGACGCGCGCGGGGATGCAAGTCACGGAACGGTGTCAGGCGGACAAAGGCGGCGTCGCGAGACGCCGCCTTCCGGATTGCGGATTTTTCTGAAAGTCTCAGCCGGTGAAAGGCCGGATCAGAATCTCGACGCGGCGGTTCTGGGCCTTGCCTTCGGGAGTTGCATTGGACGCCACGGGGTTCCGGGAACTGGCGCCGGCGACATAGAGGCGCTCGGCCAGGATGCCGCGACGCACGAGTTCCGCCGCCACGCTGCTGGCGCGGCGCTCCGACAGGGGCTGGTTGATCGCATCGCCACCCGAGGAATCCGTATGACCGATCACGTCGATGGTGGAGCGATCATATTCCTGCAGCACCCGGGCGACGTCATCGAGCACGGGCAGGAAGCGCGGGTCGATCGAATACTGGTTGGTGGCGAAGGTGACGTCGGACGGCATGCGGAGCACCAGATTGTCGCCCTGGCGCGCCACGCCGACGCCGGTGCCGGAGAGCTGAGCCTCCATGGCGCGTTGCTGGCGGTCCATATACTGACCGACCGCAGCACCGCCCAGCGCGCCGACGCCCGCGCCGATCAGGGCGTTCTTACGACCCTGTTCCCCGTTGGATGTATTGGTCAGATAGCCGAGCAGGGCTCCGCCCAGGGCGCCCGCGATGGCGCCGGTTCCGGTGTTGTTGCGGACGGGGGTCGAGCGATAGGGGTCGGTGGTGGTGCAGGCCGCCGCGCCCAGTAGGGCGGCGATGGAGACACCGGCGACGAAAATCTTGGCGCGCATGGATTGGTCCTTCCGATTGGCAGTCTGGCGCGAGAAACGCCCCCCTACTGTCTAGGTTCCAAGCTGTACCTTAGGTGAACGGGCGAGCGGTTCTTGCGGGACCGACGGCTTGAACCTGACAGGGGCGCGGAATGGGGGTAAGGAACCGCCGCACATTGTCTGAACAAGGACGACGCCCGTGAGCGCGATCTCGGCCCCAACCGCCGCCTCAACCATCACCCCTGTCTCCATGACCTTGTATGACGAGGATTTTCAGGCGTTCAGCGATGAGCTGGGCGCCTCCTTCACCCGGTTCGGCTTTGGGGTTGTGGCCGACCATGGTCTGGACGAGGCGCGTATCGCCGCCGCGATCGACGCCGCCAAGACCTTCTTCGCCCTGCCGGAAGCCACCAAACGCCAGTACCACCAGCCGGGAACCGGCGGGGCGCGGGGCCTGACCCCTTTCGGGGTCGAGGCGGCCAAGGGGGCGACCGCCGTGGATCTGAAGGAATTCTGGCACGTTGGTCGCGAACTGCCGCAGGACCATTCTTATCGCCGCTTCATGCGCGACAACCTTTGGCCCGAGGAGGTGCCCGGTTTCCGCGACCATCTTTACGGCATGTATGAGGATCTCGACGCGCTGGGGCGGCGCATTCTCCGGGCCATCGCGCGGTACCTCAAGCTGAGCGACGACTATTTTGACGACAAGGTCGAGATGGGCAACAGCGTCCTTCGCATGTTGCACTATCCGCCGGTGCCCGCCGATGCGCCGGGCGTGCGGGCCGGCGCGCACGAGGACATCAACGTCATCACCCTGCTGCTGGGCGCCGAAGAGGCTGGGCTGCAGCTGAAGGAGAAGGACGGCAGCTGGCTGGACATCGCGCCGCCGGCGGGCGCCCTGGTGGTCAATATCGGCGACATGCTGCAACGGTTAACCAACCACGTCCTGCCGTCGACGACGCACCGGGTGGTCAATCCCGCGCCCGAACGTCGGGGCTTCGCCCGCTATTCGACGCCCTTCTTCCTGCATTTCAACCCGGACTTCCCGATTGAGACGCTGCCGAGCACGATCACGCCGGACAATCCCGATCGCTATGCCGGCAAGACCATTCTGGCAGAGGACTATCTGACCGAACGTCTGCGCGAAATCCGCCTGCTCTGAGGCGAGTCGTCCCTAGCGGGAGATGCGCAGCCGGGTGATGTCCCGTCCGATGTCTCGGAAGGCGTCGGAAAGGTCGGTGGAGCTGGACGCCTGGAAAGCCCGGTCGGGGTTGGTGGCGCACCGCGCCATCAGCTCGCCGGCGGAATCGATCGGACCGGTCATATTCTGGGCTGCGCCGATATCGAAGCCGACCGTATAGACGATGACGCCGGCGGCCTTCATGTTTTGACAGAGCCGATAGGCTTGGTCGAAGGAAGAGCCGTTGGTGGCGGGCTGGTTGATATGGGTGTCCGCCCCGCCGCTGCCGACCCCTGCGTCTCCGGCGATCACGCCCCGGAAATAGGGGGTGTTGAACTCCCCGTCGGTCATCAGCACGACGGCCTTCAAGGTCTTGGTCGAGTCATAGGCGGCGGGCGCGCCTGCGCCTGACCACAGGCCGAAGGTCGGCGAAACCAGATACCAGCCCCAAGCCAAACCGATATGGCCCGCCGTCGATCCGACCGCCGACATTCCGTTGATGGCGTCGGTCAGGGTCTTCTTGACGTTGGTCAGGGGGACGATTCGGGAGGCCGGGCAGGCGTTGCCGGTTCCGGCGTAGCTTCGTCCAACCCAGGACGAGGTGGACGGGGCCGCATCCGTATAGGCCTGCGCCCCGGCTCTTTCCGACACGCAGGTCGTTCCGGGAAAGCGCGTCCAGGTTCCTGCCGCATTGACGAAATCTCGGTTCGAACAGCCGTCCACGCCGCAGACCAGCTGGCCGCCCGACGTATAGGCGGCTCCGCCCATGGGGGCGTTCGCCAATTGGGCTTGAGAGGCGTCGAGCGCCAAGGTCGCCGTGGTCGCGCTGACGCCGGCGACGCGGAAACCGATGTCATTCAACTGGCTGAGGCCGCCCATGCCGCTCAGGACAGCGGCGTCCCCATCGGGCGAGAGGCCGTGGCGGGCCATTGTAATGACGATGTTGCAGTCCGCCCGGGCGCATTTGGCGACATAGGCCCGGCCTGAGAAGGCGGAATAGTAGCGGGTGTCCCTATCGACGAGGCTGAAGGTGTTTGTCGTGGCGTTGCCAACTGTAAGAGCTATGCCGTTCAGGCCCCCCATCGTCTCCGCGCTCCAGATCGTCACGATGTCGCCGTTTTTGAACCCGTGCTTCGAAGCGGTGACCACCGGGGTGTAGGCGCGGGTGATGCTGGTGATCGTCTTGACCGAGCCCGTCAGCCAGGTCGCCGCGGTGATGGATTGGGTGCTGGAGGCGAGCGCTCCGCGCGCCCTATCAGCATAGGTGTCGCCTACATTGACGCCCATGGAATATGGAGCCAGGGCCACCTTGGAATAGAAGGGCGACTGGTTGTCTTGGACGACGATGTCGATCAGCTCCTTGGCCGCCGACTTCAGATTGTCGATCTTGCGGCCGCTTGAGCAACTGGCGGCGCAGTCGTTCATCGAGCCGGTGATGTCCAGGACCAGGGCCACCTCCACATCGCGCGAGGAGCGGTTGACCTCGGATCGCACCGAGACGGGCAGGGTGTCGTCCAGCAGTTGGCCGTAGGGCGGAAGCACGATGTTGGCGACCAGGGTCTTTACCCGCCCCTGAGCGGTGGCGATGACGACGCTCTTGTCGTTCATGGCGACCTGAACGTCGCCGTCCTGAACCGGCTCGAGCTCAATCCCCTTCAGATTGGCGCGAAGATTGACCAGGGTGATGCTCTTCAGCTCTTCCGGCGTCGTATAGGGAGACCGCGCGGCGGCCAGGGCGGCGGCGTCCAGGGCGTCCTGAAACTGGGCCTTGGCCGTGGTTATGCGGTGAATGTCGACGCCGCCCAGGGCCAGCATGACGATGACGGGCAGGCTGAGAGCGAAGATGATCGCCACATTGCCGCGCCGGTCGCCGCCCAGCCGGAAGGCCAGGGCCCGAAGGCCGCTGAGGACCTTATGGATCGGTTGTGGCGCCAATGTCGTCGCTTCCTTACAGGCGCGCGCCGCCCGCATGAGGCCACAATGGCCTCATGCGGTTAAAGGAAGGCTGACGGATCGCGGTTAACAGACCCGGCCTAAGGACCGTCTTCAGGCCTGCGACCAGCCGCAGTCATGGCCGCGGTTTTGGACCGTCAGCCATTGATTCAAAGGGGCGAAATAGTCGGCGACCGCCGAGGCGTCGTTCCGCGTCTCGCCGGTGAAAGCCTCGAGCGCCTCGGGCCAGGGCTTGGACTGGCCCATTTCCAGCATGGCGTTGAAACGGGCGCCGACGTCCTTGTTCCCGTAAACCGAGCAGCGGTGCAGCGGGCCGGTCCACCCCGCCTGCTTGCAGGCCGCGCGCTGGAACTGGAACTGGTAGATGTGGGCCAGGAAATAGCGGGTGTAGGGGGTGTTGCCCGGCACATGGTATTTGGCGCCGGGGTCAAAGGCGTTGGCCGGACGCGGGCCGGGCGGAACCAGGCCCTGATACTTCAGCATGTCCGCCGTCCAGGCGGCGTTGTACTGGTCCGGCGTGGTCTCGCCGGAGAAGACGCCCCAGCGCCAGCGGTCCACCATCAGGCCGAAGGGTAGGAAGGCGATCTTGTCCAGCGCCATCTTCAGCAGGAAGGGAATGTCCTCTTCCGCCCCCGGCGTCGTCTTCAAAAGGCCGATCTGGTTCAGATAGGTGGGGGTCAGGGCCGACAGGCCGACGAAGTCGCCGATGGCCTCGTGGAAGCCGTCATTCGCGCCGTTGCGGAACAGCATCGGCTGGTTCTTGTAGGCGCGCTGGTAGTAGTTGTGACCCAGCTCGTGGTGGACGGTGTAGAAGTCGTCGCCGTTGACGTTGGTGCACATCTTGATGCGGATGTCGTCGGCGTTGTCGAGATCCCAGGCCGAGGCGTGGCAGACGACCTCACGGTCGCGGGGGCGCACGATCTGGCTGCGTTCCCAGAAGGTCTGGGGCAGAGGATCGAGGCCCAGCGAAACGTAGAAGCCTTCGCCCGTCCTGACCATTTTCACCGGGTCGTAGTCGGCGGATTTGAGCAATTCGGTCAGGTCGTAGCTGGAGGCGCCGCCGCTGGTCGGGGCCACGACATCATAGATATTGCCCCATTGCTGCGACCACATATTGCCCAGCAGATCAGCGCGGATCGGGCCGTGGTCGGGTTGAACGGCGTCGCCGTATTTGGCGTTCAGCCGGGCGCGGACATAGCAGTGAAGGTTCTCGTAGAAGGGCTTGACCTGGGCCCAGAGCCGATCGGTCTCCTCGGCGAAGTCGTCGGCGGGCATGTCGTAGCCCGAGCGCCACAGGGCGCCGGTGTCGGAAAAGCCCAGTTCGCGCGCCCCCTCGTTGGCGATCTCGACCATGCGGGCGTAGTCGTTCTTCATCACCGGCGAGATGGTGCGCCAGCCTTCGTAAAGGGCCTTGGTTTCGTTCGGGTCGCGGCTGTCGGCCAGGATCAGCGAGGCCTCGTCCAGGGTGATCTGCCGTCCCTTGAAGTCGAACTTGCCGGTCGAATAGGTCGAATCCAGACGGGTGGTGATCTGCGACAGCTCCTCGGCGGCGCCGGGGCGGTTCGGGGCGGGCAGGACGATGCCGAGCCGCAGCAGGTTCAGCTTGCGGCGGACCACCGGATCGACTGCGACGTCGTTGAACTTGGCCGCCTGGTTGGCGAACTGGACCTGGAGCTCGGTCGCCTCGGCGTTGACCTTGGATTCCAGCCACATGGTGTCGAAGGTGATGTTGGTGGCCCGGGCCCACTGCACCCGGGCGGCGTATTCGCCGAAGGTCAGCATCTTGGCCTCGGCGTCGGCGACGAACTGGGTCGCGCCTTCGGCGGTCGTGGGGTAGTCGGCCCTCAGGCCGGTGGCGGTGACCGGGGCGGGAGTGAAGGTCTGGGCGCCGGCTTCGGCCTGAAGCGGCAGAGCCTTGTCCGGGGTCGGGGCGGCGGCGCAGCCGGCGGCGAAGGCGAGGGCGCAGACCGCAGCGGCGGTCGTCATCTGACGCTTCATGATGGATCTCCTGAACAGCGGGCGCAGGAGAGGTCAGGGGCGGCGCCGCGTCAAGCGGGGCGGTTCAGCGGGGATCATTCTGGGCTACCGGCCTTCGGCCTACTTGAGCCGTCTCCGGGCTACCGGCCTTCGGCCTGCTTGAGCCGGACGCAGCTGTCCAGGCCGTCATTGCGCACCGTTCCCATGGCGGCCTGGATGCGGGCGGCGCGGCGACGGACGTAGGGGCCGGGGGCTGCGGCCTGATAGCGGCGCGGCGCCGGCAGGATGGCGGCGAGGCGCGCCGCCTCGCGCCGGCTCAGGTCGGCGGCGTCCTTGCCGAACCAGTGCTGGGCCGCCGCCTGGGCGCCGTAGACGCCCGGCGCCCATTCGACGACGTTCAGATAGACCTCCATGATCCGCCGCTTGGACCAGACGGTCTCGATCAGGACGGTGTAGCCCGCCTCAAAGCCTTTGCGGACCCAGTCGCGGCCGGGCCACAGGAAGACGTTCTTGGCCGTCTGCTGGCTGATGGTGGAGCCGCCCCGGATGCGCCCGCCCTCGGCGTTGTGGTCCAGGGCCTTCTGGATGGCCTCCATGTCGAAGCCGTGGTGGCTGCAGAAGCGGGCGTCCTCGGCGGCGATGGCGGCGTCGACCAGATGGGGCGAAATCTGCTTCAGCCCGCGCCACTGATAGTCCAGCCCCTCGCCGCGCACGGCTTGGCGCAGCATCAGGATGGTGGGCAGGGGCGGGAAGAGGGCGACCCAGAGGACGCCGCCGACCGGCACGGTGGTCAGGATGGCGGCGGCGATGACGACCGCCCGGAGCCAGGATGGACGAGGCCACCTCGCCATCAGAGGATCGCCACCCCGGCGGCCCCGTCCTCGTCGGCCCAGGCGACCGCATCAGCCGCCGGGCTGAGGCAGAGGGCGACGATGACCGGGCCCTTGTTGGCCTTGACGAAGTTCAGGCCCTGGGCGGCCGGATGGGCGACCCAGACCCGGCCGTCGGTCAGGCCGGCGGCCAGCAGGCCGTGGTTCACGCGGGCCGAGACCAGATTGATCAGGCTGGCCTCGTCATAGCCGATCTCGGTCGCCTCGCGGCCCATCGGGCCGTTGGAGCCGATGAAGGGCCAAAGCACGGCGCCCTGGGCGCCCGAGGTGGCCAGCAGCTGGCCGTTCGCCAGGAAGGCCAGGGAGCGGACCTTGGATGGATAGCCGCCCATCCGCAGATTCTTGGCGTCCTTCAGCCGCCAGCCGTGAAGCTGATTATCCTGCATGGTGGTGACGACGAAGGCGCCGTCGGGCGAGAAGGCCACGCCGGTGTGCGACCCGGCCCAGCTCAGCCTGGTCGGCTGCTGCTTCTCGATCCGGGCGTACCAGAGGGCCGCGCCGCCGTAGGTCGAGGCGGCGATGCGCCGTCCCTTGGGTTCGAAGGCCACGCCGGAGACGGTGCGTTCATGCTGGAAGTCGCGCCGGAAACCCGGTTCGGACGGATCGATCACCGACAGGGTGCGCCCCCAGGAAAAGGCGATCAGGCCCGACGCTGGCGAGGCGTCCACGGCGTCGATCCACTGGTTCTTCGCCTCGGCCAAGACCGCAGGCTCGACGCCGGGGCGGCTCCAGACCAGCCGACCGTCGTCGCCGCCGGTCACCACCCCTTCGCCGGACGGATGAACCGCGGCGCACAGGACGGCGCCGTCATGCGCCTGGACCGTCGCGCCGTCGGCGAACCGGACCGAGCCGTCGCCGAGGGCGAAGACGGCGCCGGTGTTGTCGAACAGGGCGGCGGTGACCTGGGCGTCGAATGCGAAGTTCATGCGCGAGGCGTTAGCCGGTTGCAGGGGCGGGGGCAAATGGGGGAGAACAAGTCATCCGTTTCTCCCCCCCCCCGGAACGGGGAGAGAGAATGCGGGTGCGCCCTCAGACCGGATCTGTCGGCTTGGGTTCGACCGGGGCCGGGGCGGCCTGGGCTTGGACCGGCTCCTCCGGAAGGGGGATGAACTCCAGATCGTCCTCGCTCGGGAGTTTCATCCGACCGGCCTTCCAGTCGGCCTTGGCCTGGTCGATGCGGGCCTGGCTGGAGGCGACGAAGTTCCACCAGATCAGCCGTTCGCCCACCGGCTCGCCGCCAAGGACCATGACGGTCGATTGCACTAGGGCCTTGACCGTCGGCTCGGCCGTCGGCTCCAGCACGATCATCTGGCCTTCATGGAAGGTGCGGTCGCCCACTTCGATCGCCCCCATGGCCACGAACAGAGCGCGCTCGCTCATGCCGCCGCCGCCCTTGCCCGGAGGCGGAGCGGTGCGGACGCCGGGCTGAAGCTCCCAGTGCACATAGAAGAGGGGCGAGGACACCGGCGCGCTCGCCTTGGCGCCATAGGCTTCTCCGGCCACCAGACGCGCGAACAGGCCGCCGTTCTCATAGGAAGGCTGGGCGTCCTCGCCCAGATGATGAAAGGAGGGGTCGATTTCCTCGGCCTCGTCGGGCAGGGCGACCCAGGCCTGCATGCCGTGCATCGGCCCGCCGCGGCTCTTCTTCAGTGGATCGGTGCGCTCGGAATGGACGATGCCCTTGCCGGCCGTCATCCAGTTCACCTCGCCGGGGCGGATGGGCTGGTTATAGCCGAGATTGTCGTGGTGCAGGATCTCGCCCTCGAACAGATAGGTGAGGGTCGACAGGCCGATGTGGGGGTGCGGCCGCACATCAATGGCGGCGGCGCCCGGCGCAAACTCGGCCGGGCCCATCTGATCCAGGAAGATGAAGGGCCCGACCATCCGGCGCGAATGGAAGGGCAGGACGCGGCCGACCTCGAACCCGCCCAGGTCCTTACGGCGCGCGTCGATCACCAGTTCGATCATGTTCGGCATCCCCTCGGCGGAAGACGCCGCCGAACGGTCTTATCCGACGTGAGGGGTCACTATGCCAAGAGGCAGGGCGGTCACATTCTTCACGCCGCGGGTGACGATATGGCTCTCGCAGTCTGAGACGATGCCCAGGGCCAGCAGCTTTTCGCGCAGGAACTTGTCGAAGGCGTGCATGTCGGAGGTGATGATTCGCAGCACATAGTCCTCGCGGCCCGTGATGGTGGCGCACTGGACCACTTCCGGCCATTTGGCGACCGCCGCCTCGAAGATGTCGAGGTTCTCGGCCGAGGGCAGCATCAGTTTGACGATGGCGTAGACCTCGAAATCCAGGCCCAGCAGCTTGGCGTTCAGCAGGGTGACGCGCTTGGTGATCAGGCCGGAATCTTCCAGCCGTTTGATGCGCCGCCAGCAGGGCGAGGCCGACAAGCCGACCCGATCCGCCACTTCGGCGACCGACAGTCCGGCGTCTTGTTGCAGGATATCCAGGATCCGGGCGTCGATGGGATCGAGTTCGTCCGCCAATGCGTTTCTCCGATTGTGGTTATGGCGAAATAAAATACCCTAAATAGGGATTTTGCAAGGTCAATTTGAGCGAGCGCCTGCTTAGGGGCCGTGTTATCACACGTCCAGAGGAAACACGGACGCATCCTCCGAACGGAACCGGACGCCCGCATGAACGACAAAATGAGCCAAAAGAACAGTCGCCCCCTTTCTTTGCGCGTGCCTGAACCCTCGGGTCGGCCGGGCGACGCGCCGGATTTTAGCCATCTGACGATGGACCCCGCCGGAGCCGTGGATCGGCCGGAGGTTTCGACGGCGCCCTATGAGATGCGCGATCACGCCTTTCGACTGATCCGGGTGCTGGACGAGGATGGAAACGCCGTCGGGCCGTGGAATCCGCGCCTGGACCCCGAGACACTTCGTCGCGGCCTGAAGGCCATGATCCTGACCCGCGCCTTCGACGACCGGATGCACCGCGCCCACCGTCAGGGCAAGACCAGCTTCTATATGAAGTGCACCGGCGAGGAGGCCATCGCAGTCGCCCAAGGCATGATCCTGAGCCGCGAGGACATGGGCTTCCCCACCTATCGCCAGCAGGGTCTGCTGATCGCGCGCGGCTATCCGCTGACGGCGATGATGAACCAGATCTATTCCAACGCCGAAGACCCGATCAAAGGCCGCCAGCTGCCGATCATGTATTCGGCCAAGGACTACGGCTTCTTCACCATCAGCGGCAATCTGGGCACCCAGGTCCCCCAGGCGGTCGGCTGGGCCATGGCCAGCGCCTACAAGGGCGACGACAAGATCGCCATCAGCTGGATCGGCGACGGCGCCACGGCCGAGGGCGACTTCCACAACGCCCTGACCTTCGCCAGCGTCTATCGCGCCCCGGTCATCCTGAACATCGTCAACAACCAGTGGGCCATCAGCTCCTTCCAGGGCATCGCCGGCGGGCTGGAGACCACCTTCGCCTCCAAGGCCATCGGCTACGGCCTGCCGGCCCTGCGGGTGGACGGCAACGACTTTCTTGCGGTGTGGGCCGCGACCCAGTGGGCCGAGGAGCGCGCCCGCTCGAACCAGGGCGCGACGGTGATCGAACTGTTCACCTATCGCGGCGCCCCGCATTCGACCTCGGACGACCCCAGCCGCTATCGCCCCGGCGACGAGCACGAGAAATGGCCGCTGGGCGATCCGATCGAGCGGCTGCGCCAGCATCTGACGCTGATCGGCGAATGGGATGACGAGCGCCACATGGCGGCGCTCAAGGAGGCGGTCGAACAGGTTCGCGCCGCCGGCAAGGAGTCCGAGGCCATCGGCACCCTGGGCCAGTCGCGTCCCAGCGTGAAGACCATGTTCGAGGAGGTCTATGCGACCGAGGACTGGCGCCTGGTCGAACAGCGTCGCGAGGTGGGGGTCTGATCATGAGCGAGCAAACCACCTTTATCGAAGCGGATCGTACTGACGGAGTCGAACCGGACATGGTCGATCAGAACGCCGCTCCCGCTTCGGAAGCGACCGGCGCCGGCGTCGTTCCGATGAACATGATCCAGGCCCTGAACTCGGCCCTGGACGTCAAGATGGCCGAGGATCCGAACGTCCTGTCGTTCGGCGAGGACGCCGGCTATTTCGGCGGGGTCTTCCGCGTCACCGACAAGCTGCAGCAGAAGCACGGCCTGACCCGCAGCTTCGACGCCCCGATCAGCGAATGCGGCATCGTCGCCGCCGCCATCGGCATGGGCGCCTATGGCCTGCGCCCGGTCGTCGAGATCCAGTTCGCCGACTACATCTATCCGGCCTATGACCAGATCGTCTCCGAAGCGGCCAAGATGCGCTATCGCTCGGGCGGTCAGTTCACCAGCCCGATTACGATTCGCAGCCCCTACGGCGGCGGCATCTTCGGCGGTCAGACCCACAGCCAGTCGCCGGAAAGCCTGTTCACCCATATCGCGGGGCTGAAGGTCGTCATTCCGTCCAACCCCTATGACGCCAAGGGCCTGTTGATCGCCGCCGTCGAGGATGACGACCCGGTCGTCTTCTTCGAGCCGAAACGTCTGTACAACGGCCCGTTCGACGGCTGGCACGAGAAGCCGGTCTCGCCGTGGAAGGCGCAAGAATTGGCGCAGGTTCCGACGGGCAAATATGTCGAGCCGATCGGCAAGGCGCGCGTGATGCGCGAAGGAAACGACGTCACCATCCTGGCCTATGGCACAATGGTCTGGGTGGCGCTGGCGGGAGCCGAACACGCCGGCGTGGACGCCGAGGTGATCGACCTGCGCTCGCTCGTGCCGCTGGACATCGAGGCCATCGAGGCCAGCGTGAAAAAGACCGGCCGATGCGTCATCGTGCACGAGGCGCCCAAGACCTCGGGCTTCGGCGGCGAACTGTCGGCCCTGGTTCAGGAGCGCTGCTTCTATCACCTGGAGGCACCCATCGCCCGCGTCACCGGCTGGGACACGCCCTATCCCCATGCTTTCGAATGGGAATATTTCCCCGGACCGCAACGGGTTTCAGACGCCGTGAAGAGCGTCATGTCGGGAGGTCGTTAAGATGGGTCGTTTCGTCTTCAAACTGCCCGACGTGGGCGAAGGCACCGCCGAGGCCGAACTGGTCGGCTGGCACGTCAAGGTCGGGGACACGGTCGCTGAGGACCAGATCGTCGCCGATGTCATGACCGACAAGGCCACCGTCGAGATCACCGCCCCGGTCAGCGGCAAGGTCGTTGCCCTGCACGGCGAACCCGGCGCCATGGTGCCGGTGCGCGGGCCCTTGGTCGAGTTCGAGGTCGAGGGAGCGGGGAATGCGGAAGAGAGCCCCTCCGTCTCTCCGCTGCGCTCCGAGCCACCTCCCCCCGCTTCGCGCGGGGAGGAGACAGTAGCGGCATCGTCTCCTCCCCACGCCAGTGGGGAGGGGGACCGCGCGAAGCGTGGTGGAGGGGCTCTTGACGCCCCCCAGGCCTCCACCGGCAACTATGTCTTCAAACTGCCCGACGTCGGCGAAGGCACGGCCGAGGCCGAGCTGGTCGGCTGGCATGTCCAGGTCGGGGATGCGGTCGAGGAAGACCAGATCCTGGCCGACGTCATGACCGACAAGGCCACGGTCGAGATCACCTCGCCGGTCGCCGGAACGGTCGTCGCCCTGTACGGCGAGGCGGGCAAGGCCGTGCCGGTCGGCGGGCCGCTGGTGGCCTTCGATGTGGCCGGGGCCGGCAATGTCGCCAAGAGCCCCGTTCAGGCCCCCTCCGTCGCCTCCGGCGCTGCTTCCCCCAAGGGGGGAGGATCGACGCCGGCAGCCCCACCAAAATCTCCCCCCCCTGGGGGGAGCGCCCGCGCAGCGGGGGAGGGGGGCAAACCGGCCCCCGCCCTGACCGGCCGGGCCCCCGGCGAACGCCCCCTGGCCTCGCCCGCCGTGCGCAACCGCGCGCGCGACCTGGGCGTCGATCTGACCTTCGTGCCCGGCTCCGGCCCGGCCGGACGGATCACCCACGAGGATCTGGACGGCTTCATCGCCCGCGGCGGATCAGTTCCGACGACGGCGCCCGTCTCAGGCGGCACGACCTTCGCCAAGGCCGAGGGAACCACCGAGGTCAGGATCATCGGCCTGCGCCGCAAGATCGCGGAGAAGATGGCCGAGAGCGTGCGCCGCATTCCCCACATCACCTATGTCGAGGAAATCGACATGACGGCGCTGGAAGACTTGCGCGCGCACCTGAACGCGACGAAGCAAAAGGACCAGCCCAAGCTGAACGTCCTGCCCTTCATCGCCCGCGCCATCGTGGTCGCCCTGCGCGACCAGCCCCAGATCAACGCCCATTATGACGACGAGGCGGGCGTCCTGATCCAGCACGCCCCGGTCCATCTGGGCATAGCCGCCCAGACGCCGAACGGCCTGATGGTGCCTGTGGTCCGCCACGCCGAGGCGCGCGACGCCTGGGATACGGCGCTGGAGATCGCCCGCGTCTCGGGCGCGGCCAAGGACGGTTCGGCCAAGCGTGAGGAGCTGTCGGGCTCGACCATCACCATCACCTCCCTGGGAACCCTGGGCGGGGTGGTCCACACCCCGATCATCAACCACCCCGAGGTCGCCATCGTCGGCCCTAACAAGATCGCCGAACGGGTCGTGGTCCGCGACGGCCAGATGGTGGTGCGCAAGATGATGAACCTGTCGTCGTCGTTCGATCACCGGATCGTGGATGGGCATGATGCGGCGGTGTTCGTGCAGCGGATCAAGGGCCTGCTGGAGCAGCCCGCGACCTTGTGGATGGGGTGAAGTGATGCTCCGGCTCACCGGCGCCTTAGCCTTGGCAACTGTGATGATGGGCGGCCCAGTTTTGGCCTGCTCGCTGGCGCTTGGGGACCAGGTCGAAGTCCGAGCTCGCGACCTTCGCGCCGTGACCGGCGTCTACGAAGCGAGGATCGAAAACACGGCTTGGCTAGATCAATACGGGAACAACGTCGACTTCACAGTAAGGCCGACCTTGGCTGTCTGGGGACCAGTATCGCCGCGATCTTTACGTCTGTCATACAGAGCGGGAGCCTGCACGAATTGGCTTTTTCTCATGGATGACGAAGGTGAGCCGCGGAATGGCTCGAGGGTATTGGTTTTCGCGAGCCCTGAAGCCGAAACGGACAAGACTTGGCTCTACATCGTGAAGGCTGACGCCGAATATATCGAAAGCTTTATGAGCGACTGGCGTGCGGCAATAGCTGGCCAGCCTCTACCGGGACCCAAATGACCCAGACCCTGAAGACCAAAGTCCTGATCATCGGCGCGGGCACGGGAGGCTATGTCGCCGGCATCCGTTGCGGCCAACTGGGCCTCGACACCGTGCTGGTGGACGGCGGCGATGGGCTGGGCGGGACCTGCCTGAACGTCGGCTGTATTCCGTCCAAGGCCATCATCCATGCGGCGGGCAAGTTCGAGACCGTGGCCAAGGCGGCCGGGGGCGGGACCCTGGGCATCACGGCGGCCAAGCCGGCGATCGACCTGAAACAGACGGTCGCGTGGAAGGACGGCATCGTCCGTAAGCTGAACGCCGGGGTCGCGGCCCTGCTGAAGAAGGCCAAGGTCAAGGTGATCAAGGGCTGGGCGGCCTTCGAGGACGCCAAGACCTGCATGGTGAAGACGGAAGACGGCGACATCCGCATCACCGCCGAACACGTCATTCTGGCGACGGGATCGGAGCCTGTCGAACTGCCCTTCCTGCCGTTCGGCGGCGACGTCATCTCCTCGACCGAGGCGCTGAGCCTGTCGGATGTCCCGAAGAAGCTGGTCGTCGTCGGCGGCGGCTATATCGGGCTGGAGCTGGGCATCGCCTATCGGAAGCTGGGCGCCGAAGTCGCCATCGTCGAAATGGCCGACCGGATCCTGCCCCTCTATGACAAGGCCCTGACCGATCCGGTCGCCAAATGGCTGGAGAAGCACGGGGTCGAGCTTCATCTGGGCGCGCGGGCCGGCGGCTTCGGCGACGGAAAACTGTCGATCACGACCAAGGACGGCGAGCCGCTGCAGCTGGAGGCCGACAAGGTGCTGGTCACGGTCGGCCGTCGTCCGCGCACCCAGGGCTGGGGTCTGGAGAACATGGGCGTGGCCATGGCCGGTCCGTTCGTGAAGATCGACAACCGCTGCGCCACCAGCATGAAGAATGTCTGGGCCGTCGGCGACCTTACCGGCGAACCCATGCTGGCGCACAAGGGATCGGCCCAGGGCGAGGTGGTCGCCGAGATCGTCGCCGGCCACGACCGGGTGTTCGATCCCACGACGATCGCCGCCGTCTGTTTCACCGAGCCGGAGATTGTTTCGGCGGGTCTGGGTCCCAGCGATGTCGAGGGCCGCGACGATGTGATCACCGCCGTCTTCCCCTTCGCCGCCATCGGCCGGGCCCTGGCCATCGAGGCCGGCGAGGACGGCGGCTTCGTGCGCGTGATCGCCTCCAAGGCCGACCACCGGCTGCTGGGGATCCAGGCCGTGGGCCAGCATGTGTCGGAACTGTCCAACAGCTTCGCCCAGATGCTGGAGATGGGGGCGGTGCTGGAAGACGTGGCCGGGACCATCCACGTCCACCCGACCCTGGGCGAAGCCTTCCACGAGGCGTCCCTGCGGGCCCTGGGCCACGCGATCCATATCTGACCTCGGCCTGGAGCGGTCCTACAGCCGCTCCAGCCGCCTGGCGTGGTTCGCCACCATCTTCAGGGCCAGACCGTCGGGCAGGACGCGCGCCAGGCCCGCCATGACATTGTTCATGACGCCGGGCGTCACGCTGGCCCGGTTCGCCTCGCAGGCGTCGTAGCCGATCTGCGCCACGCGGCCGGCGTCCATCCACATCCAGGCCGGATAGGCGCGCGACACCTGATCGCGAGACCCATTGACGTCGTGGAACTCGGTCAGGGTGTAGCCGGGGTTCAGCACCGTCACATGGACCCCCGTCCCCAGGGTCTCCAGATGCAGGCCCTGGGAGGCCTTGATCAGGAAGCTCTTGATCGGACCATACAGGGTGTCGCCGCCCGTCGCCGGCATCTGGCCCGCCAGCGAGGCGACGTTCAGCACCCGGCCGAAGCCCCGCCCGACCATGCCGGGCAGGACCAGGCGCGACAGCTCCACCGGCGCGGTCAGCATGACCTGGATCATGGCCCGGTGGGCGGCGAGGTCGGTGTCGAGGAAGCCTGTGACCCGGCTGAAGCCCGCATTGTTGACGAGGCCGTCAACCGTCAGGCCCCGTGCCGCGACGGCGGCGATCAATCGTTGCGGGGCCGTCGGATCGGACAGATCCTCGGGGATCACGGTCGCGGTCACCCCGTGGGCGGCGGTCAGTTCATCGGCCAGGGTCTGCAGCGGCCCCTCGCGTCGCGCGGTCAGGATCAGGTTCCAGCCCTTGGCCGCATAGGTCCGGGCCAGGGCGGCGCCGATGCCAGCCGAGGCGCCGGTGATCAGGACCGTTCGGCTCATCGGGGCGTCAAGCCGCGACAGGGCAGGATTTGTGCGGCGTAAAGGCCGCCAGGGACACAGGATTTTCCGCCAGCAGATCGGCGATGGTGATCTTGGACAGGGCCTCGGTCGCGGCCTCGTCGGCGGCGGTCAGGGCCTTGGCCACCTGGCGCGGGATATGTTCGCTGATCGGGCAGCCCTTGGCGCCGGACGGCGGCGAGCCGATGTGGGCGCAACCGTTGACGGCCTTCAACACCTCGTCCAGCCGGATGTCCTGCGGCTGACGCAGCAGCCAGGAGCCGCCGGTCGCGCCGGGGCGGGTGGCGATCAGACCGGCCTTGGCCAGCAGGGCCGTCACCCGGCGCACCACAACCGGATTGGTCGGTATGGAAGAGGCCAGAACGCCGCTGGGCGCCGCGCGGTCAGGCGAAAACGCGCCCTTGTGGGCCATATAGGCCAGGGCGTGGGCGGCGACGGGGAAGCGCTGGCTGTCTGACATGATCGTGTTCCTGAAGGGAAAATAGGCGTTCGCGCGCCGAATCACAAATCTCCGCCCGTCTGGAGAAACCGAATCCCGCGCGCCGCGATTGAAGCGGACGCGGAATGAGCCTAAAGGCTCGCCGCTTTGAAGGGCTCGACCTGTCGTCGACGACCCGGAGGATACGCATGGCCGGGGACACTCCCCACGACGCGGGCGCTCTCCCCGCCGCGTCGAACCCGCCGAACAAGTCCACCCACGCCACGGGACCCGAGTCCCAAGCTCCAGCAGGCCAGATCGCCAAACACGGCGGCTTCTGGGCCCTGACGGTCGGCGCGATCGGCGTGGTGTTCGGCGACATCGGCACCAGCCCGCTCTACGCCCTGCGCGAGGCGATCGACCATGCCCGGTCGGGCGTGGGCGGCGACCTGGCCGTGGTCGGCGTGGTCTCCCTGGCCTTCTGGGCCCTGATGGTGGTGGTGACGTTCAAATACGTCTTCTTCCTGATGCGGGCCGACAACAAGGGCGAGGGCGGCACCCTGTCCCTGATGGCCCTGGCCCAGCACGCGGTCGGACGGCGCAGCGCCTGGATCTTCATTCTGGGCGTCTGCGGCGCGGCCCTCTTCTATGGCGACGGCATCATCACCCCGGCCATTTCCGTGCTGTCGGCCGTCGAGGGCCTTCAGGACGCGCCGGGCCTGGCTGGACGTCTGGATCCCTTCATCGTGCCGATCTCGGCCGGGATTCTGGTGGCCCTGTTCATGGCTCAGTCGGGCGGCACCGCCAGCCTGGCCAAATATTTCGGCCCGATCACCGCCGTCTGGTTCCTCAGCCTCGGCGGGCTGGGTCTTTATCACATCTTCGACGACGTCAGCATTCTGCGGGCCCTGTCGCCCCACTACGGCGTCATGCTGCTGATCAATGACGGCTTCCTGGGTTTCGTCATCCTGGGCAGCGTCTTCCTGGCCGTGACCGGCGCCGAGGCCCTGTATGCGGACATGGGCCATTTCGGAAAGGCGCCGATCCGCATGGGATGGCTGGCCTTCGTCCTGCCCTGCCTGACCCTGAACTATCTGGGCCAGGGCGCCCTGATCCTGGACAATCCGGCCGCGTCGGAGAACCCCTTCTGGAACATGGTGCCGGAGATGGCCTATTGGCCGATGCTGATCCTGGCCACCGCCGCCACCGTCATCGCCTCCCAGGCCGTGATCACCGGAGCCTTCTCGGTCACCCAGCAGGCGGTGCAGCTGGGCCTGCTGCCCCGGATCGACATTCGCAACACCTCCGAAACCCAGGCGGGCCAGATCTTTGTGCCGGCGGTCAACACCTTCCTGATGATCGGGGTCCTGCTGCTGCTGGTGGTCTTCCAGAGCTCGCACAATCTGACCGCCGCCTATGGTGTGGCCGTCACCGGGACCATGCTGGTCAACACCCTGATGAGCTATTCGGTGATCACCAAGGGCTGGAAATGGCCGATGTGGGCGGTCGCCGGAACCCTGATCCCCTTCGCCTTCATCGACAGCGTCTTCCTGACCTCCAACCTGCTGAAGATTCCCGACGGCGCCTGGATGCCCCTGGTTCTGGGGGCGATGCTGGTCCTGATCATGTGGACCTGGGTGCGCGGCACTCAGATACTGACGACCAAGACCCGCAAGGATAGCCTGCCTCTGACCGACCTGATCGAGATGCTTCAGGCCCGGCCGCCGCACCGCGCGCCAGGCACGGCCATCTTCCTGACCAGCGATCCCGACGTCGCCCCGGTCGCCCTGATGCACAATCTCAAGCACAACAAGGTCCTGCACGAGAAGAACGTCATCCTGACCGTGCGCACCTCCGAGCGGCCCCGCGTCAAGGAGGCGGATCGGGTGCGGATGGAGCCGATCAATGACGACTTCAAGAAGCTGACCATCACCTATGGCTTCATGGAGACGCCGAACGTGCCGCGCGCCCTGGGTCTGTGCCGCAAACAGGGACTGAAGTTCGACATCATGTCGACCAGCTTCTTCCTGGGCCGCCGGTCGCTTATCCCGTCGGCGCGCCAGGGCATGCCCCTGTGGCAGGACCGGCTGTTCATCTTCCTGATGCGCAACGCCGCCAATCCGACCGACTTCTTCCACATCCCGCCCGGCCGCGTGGTCGAGCTGGGCGCCCAGGTGGCGGTTTGAGGCCGGGCGCCCGGCCGGGCCAGAACTCCGAGGCGCGGGGCCGCCGGATGGCGACCAAGGGCAGGCCGCGTCCAGCTTCTGCGTCGGAAGCCTCGTCTGAAACCCCGCACCAGGACGATATCGGGGTGGAGGCCCGCCTCGTCGCCGGCCTGTTGCTGAACGCGGCGCTGGAGCGACGCAACGGACTGGACGAGGCCCTGGCCCAGCCGCCCGCCCGCGCCCTGGCGCCGGTCGATCGCGCCTTCGCCCGCGCCGTGGCCATGGCGGCGCTCCGTCGCCTGGGCGAGATCGACCAGATACTGGATCGCCGCCTGCAGAAGTCTCCGCCCGAGGCCGTCCGCACCCTGATGCGCATCGCCCTGGCTCAGACCCTGGTGCTGGAGACCCCGGCCTTCGCCGCCGTCTCCACGGCCGTGAAACTGGCCGAGCGGGACCCCAAGACCCGGCCGTACAAGAACCTGGTCAACGCCGTGCTGCGCGGCGTGGGCCGCGACGGCGCCGGCCTGACCACGGCCGAGAGCAATCTGCCCGACTGGATCGCCGCCCGCTGGCGGGCGACCTATGGCGAGGCGGCCCTGACCGGCCTGGCCTTGGCCGCGCGCGAGGAGCCGCCGACCGATCTCAGCCTAAAGCCCGGCGTCGATCCCGCCGCCGTCGCCGAGGCGGTGGAGGGCGAGGTTCTGGACGGGGGTACGGTCCGCACCGGCCGTCGCGGCGATGTCGCCGCCTGGCCCGGCTTCGAGACCGGCGATTGGTGGGTTCAGGACGCCGCCGCCGCCGTCCCCGGCCGCCTGCTGGACGTCAAGCCCGGCGAGACCGCCCTGGATATGTGCGCCGCCCCCGGCGGCAAGACCCTGCAGCTGGCGGCCGCCGGCGCTTCGGTGGTGGCCCTGGACCGTTCGGCCCCGCGTCTGAAACGCCTGACCCAGAACCTGGAACGCACCGGACTGACCGCCGAGGTGGTCGCCGTCCCCGCCGAGGACTGGGAGGACGACCGCACCTTCGACGCCGTGCTGCTGGACGCCCCCTGCACCGCCACCGGCACCTTCCGCCGCAATCCGGAGGTTCTGCGCGCCACCAAGCCGGCCGAGGTCGCCAAATTGGCCGACGTCCAGCACCGGCTGCTCGACGCCGCCGCCGAACGGGTCAAGCCGGGCGGCCGTCTGGTCTATTGCACCTGTTCGCTGGAGCGCGAGGAAGGGGAGACCCAGGTGATCGCCTTCCTGCGCCGCAACCCCGGTTTTCGCACGGTTCCCGCCGACCCCGCCGCCGTCGGCGCCCCGGCTGAGGCCCTGACGCCGGAAGGCTGGCTGCGCATTCTGCCGTCCCAATGGGCCGAACGCGGCGGCCTGGACGGCTTCTTCGCCGCACGGCTGGAGCGGATTTCCTGACGGTCGGCGGCTTGCCCCCGTGGGCAAGCCGTCCTATCCGAGGGCCCATGGCCGCACCCCTGATCTGCCCGTCCATCCTCGCCAGCGATTTCGCGCGCCTGGGTGAAGAAGTCCGCGCTCTGGAAGCCGCCGGCGCCGACTGGATCCACATCGATGTGATGGACGGCCATTTCGTGCCCAACATCACCCTGGGCCCGGACATCGTGAAGGCCATCCGACCGCACACCCGTCTGCCGTTCGACGTCCATCTGATGGTCGCGCCAGTCGATCCGTGGCTGGAAGCGTTCCGCGAGGCGGGCGCAGACGTCCTGACCGTCCACCCTGAGAGCGGAGCGCACCTGCACCGCACCCTGGGCCGCATCCGCCAGCTGGGCGCCAAGGCGGGCGTCGTGTTCAATCCCGCCACCCCGCTGTCGATCCTGGAAGAGGTGGTCGATCTGGTGGATCTGGTTCTGATCATGTCGGTCAATCCCGGCTTCGGCGGCCAGAAGTTCATCGACAGTTCGCTGAAGAAGATCGAGACGGCGCGCGCCATTCTGGATCGGGCCGGGTCGGCGGCTCATCTTCAGGTGGACGGCGGCGTGACCTCGGCCAATGCGGGTTCTTGCGTCGCCGCTGGGGCTGACGCCCTGGTCGCGGGCTCCTTCGTCTTCAAGGGCGATTATGCGGCCAATATCGCGGCCCTGAAGTCCGCTCCGAACCCTTGGACCGCCGGGTGAGCCCCTTGGGTCCCTTCGCTCCGCGGCGCGAGGCCGAGACGCCGGACGTCGCCTCGGGCCAGATTCCGGGCCTTCCGGGCGCGCCGGTCCGCACGCCCGTCCGGGCGGGGCAGGCGGCGACCAGCGCCGGTCTTTGGCCCGCCATCGCCGGGCGTCTGATCACCCGTCAACTGTGGATCGAGCTTTACGGCCTTCCCGGCTATGGTCTGACCCTGAGCCCCGTGCTGGCCGGGGGCAAGGTCACGGCCTTCGCCGCGACGCCGCGGGATTTCCGGCCGCACGATCCCGCCCCGGGCAAGAACCTGCTGGTCGGGCGCTTCATCCTGGCCGGCGCCTCCATGGAGGTGGAGCCGCCGTCCGATCCGTGGAACCGACCCAGTCCGTCGCGGCCCTTCGCCGTCGAACTGCACGCCTTCAACTGGCTGCCGGCCCTGATGGCCCAGGGCGAGCGCGGCGCGCGCGAGGCCCTGCGCCTGACCCTGGCCTGGGCGGACGCCTTCGCCCGCTGGTCGCCCTTCGCCTGGGGCCCGGAGATTCTGCCGCGCCGGGTGATCAACCTGGCCTGCGCCGCCCGCCGCATGGGGGCGGTGGCGACCGAGGCGGAACGGCTGAGGCTGGCCGACAGTCTGGCGCGTCAGACGCGCCAGCTGTTGCGTCCGCCGGGCGGCCTGGCCACGCGGGCCGAGCGTCTGACCGCCGCCGCCATCGGGGGCTGCGTCCTGGCCGGAGCGCCGGGTCAGGGGCTGAGACGCCGCGCGCTGGGCGGTCTGGCGGGGGCGCTGCGCGTCACGGTTCACGACGACGGTTCGCATGCGTCGCGCAGCCCGGAGGCGGGGCTGGAGCTGCTCTTGGACCTCCTGACCCTCGATGACGCCCTGGCCCAGCTGTCTGAACCGACGCCGCAGCCGGTGTCGGAGGCGATCGACCGCCTGACCCAGGGCTTGCGCCTTCTGACCCTGCCCGACGGGCGGCTGGCCGGTTTTCAAGGCGGCGGCCCCTCGTCGGCCGCCCGTGTGGCCGCCGCCCGAGCCCATGACGAGGCCGCCGCCACGGCGCGCGCAGCCGATCGGACCCATCCCCCCGTCGGCCGGATCGGCGGCTTGGTGCGGATCGCCAGCCCCCTGTTGTCCATCATCGCTGACGCCGCCTCGCCCGCGCGCGGCGCCTGGGGCGCGACGGCCTGCGCCCAGCCCCTGGCGCTGGAGATCGCCTGCGGCAAGGACCGTCTGGTCACCGGCTCCGGCTGGACCCCCGCAGCCACCGATCGTCAGGCCCTGCGCCTGACCCCCGGCCATTCGACCCTGACCCTGGGCGAGCGGTCGCTGAACGAACCCTTGGGCGGCTGGAAGGGAGAGCTTCTGGGACCGCGCCTGGTCGGGCCGCCGATCCATGTGACCACCGACCAGAGGGAAGCCGAGGGGGCGGTCTGGCTGGAGATGGAGCATGACGGCTGGAACGAAGCCTTCGGCCTGAACCACCAGCGGCGCCTGTATCTGGACCAGAGGCTGGACGAGTTGCGAGCGGAGGAGAAGCTTTTCCCGACGCCCGGCCGCAAGGAGGTGATCCGCCAGATCGCGGCCCCCTACGCCATCCGCTTCCATCTGGAGCCGGGGGTTCAGGCCTCGCTGGCGCGCGACCGGCGCTCGATCCTGCTGCGCGGCGCCTCGGGCCGGGGCTGGTGGTTCCGCACCGACGGCCCCGACGTGGCCATAGAGCCCAGCGTCCATATCGACGCCGGGCTGACCCGCCGATCGCTGCAGATCGTCGTGCGGGGATCGGCCCGCACCGACAGCGAGACCAAGATCCGCTGGAAGCTGAGCCCAGCGGGCGCGAGCGGCGATCCGAGCTGATCCTCGTCAGAAACCGTCCGTGGGGTGACGAGGCGGCCGTTTGGCGCTAGAGGGCGCGCCATCCTCCCCAAGCCTTCACGGACGCCGCCATGCCCGCCGCTCCCGACTTCCCCCCCGCCCCTGACCGGGTCAAGCCGCAACGCGCCCTGATCTCCCTGTCCGACAAGGCCGGGCTGGAAGACGTCGCCCGCACCTTGAACGACCTGGGCGTCGAACTGGTCTCGACCGGCGGCACCAAGGCGGCGATCGCCAAACTGGGCCTGCCGGTCAAGGATGTGGCCGATCTGACCGGCTTCCCCGAGATGATGGACGGCCGGGTCAAGACCCTGCACCCCGTGGTCCACGGGGGCCTCCTGGGCGTGCGCGACGCGGCCGACCACGCCCAGGCCATGACCGACCACGGCATCGGCGCCATCGATATCGTCTGGATCGACCTCTATCCGTTTGAATCAACCGTTGCGGCGGGCGGTTCGTTCGAGGCGGCGGTCGAGAACATCGACATCGGCGGCCCGGCCATGATCCGTTCGGGCTCCAAGAACCACGGCTATGTCGCCGTCGCCGTCGACGGCGAGAGCATCGGCCTGATCCTTGAGGCGCTGAAGGCGGAAGGCTCGACCGATCTGGCCCTGAGAAAGCGGCTGGCCGCCCGCGCCTTCGCCCGCACCGCCGCCTATGACGCCGCCGTCTCCGCCTGGTTCGCCCAGCAGGTCGAGGACGCCGCCCCGGCCCGCAAGTCGATCGCCGGTTCTCTGGCCCAGACCCTGCGCTATGGCGAGAACCCGCACCAGACCGGCGCCTTCTACCGCACCGGCGAGCGCCGGCCGGGCGTGGCCTATGCGACCCAGGTCCAGGGCAAGGAGCTGGGCTACAACAATATCGCCGACGCCGACGCCGCCTATGAGCTGGTCGCCGAGTTCGAGGCCCCGGCCTGCGTCATCGTCAAACACGCCAACCCCTGCGGCGTGGCCGTGGGCAAGGATCTGTCGGAAGCCTATGCCCGCGCCCTGGAATGCGACGCCGTCTCGGCCTTCGGCGGCGTGATCGCCGTCAACCGGCCGCTGAACGGCGACGACGCCCGCGCCATCACTGGAATCTTCACCGAGGTCGTCATCGCCCCCGGCGCCGACGACGAGGCCAAGGCCGTCTTCGCCGCCAAGAAGAACCTGCGCCTGCTGATCACCGACGGCCTGCCCGATCCGCACGGGCCGGGCGAGGTGTTCCGTTCGGTCGCCGGCGGCTTCCTGGTCCAGAGCCGCGACCGGTCGCTGATCAAGCCGTCGGACCTGAAGATCGTGACCAAGCGCCAGCCGACGCCGACCGAGATCCAGGACATGCTGTTCGCCTTCACCGTGGCCAAACACGTCAAGTCCAACGCCATCGTCTACGCCAAGGACGGCCAGACCGCCGGCATCGGCGCGGGCCAGATGAACCGCCGCGACAGCGCCCGCATCGCCGCCATCCGCGCCAAGGAGGCCGGGGAGGCCAAGGGTCTGACCACTTCGCTGGCCGAGGGGTCGGCCTGCGCCTCGGAAGCCTTCTTCCCCTTCGCCGACGGCCTCTTGGAAGCCGTCGCGGCCGGGGCCACGGCGGTGATCCAGCCCGGCGGCTCGATGCGTGACGCCGAAGTTATCGCCGCCGCCGACGAGAAGGGGATCGCCATGGCCTTCACGGGCGTGCGGGTCTTCCGGCACTGACCCTAGGGAAAGAAGGCCGCTACCGCTCGCGACGCGGTGAGCGGCCTTCTTTCCATCGTTGACGTCCTCGCGTTCGTGACTGGACGCCCCCCGCGCGCCGTGATGGTCTGGCGGTTCCCCCGTTTCTGGAGCCGTCCCATGACCACCCTGATCCGTCCCGAAGGCCAGACCGCCGATGATCTGAAGCTCAGCCGCAGGGCGGTGGGGGCGCTTGGGGGGCTGTTCTTTTCCGGCTATGCGGTCGCTGCCCTGGCCAGGGAGGCCAAGCCGATCACCACCGACGCCGCCGGATTGGAGACGGCGGAGGTCGCCTATCCGGCGCCGGACGGGTTTCAACTGCCGGCCTATGTGGCGCGTCCGACCGGAGACGGCCCCTTCCCCGTCGTGATCGTCGTGTCCGAAATCTTCGGGGTCCACGACTATATCAAGGACGTCTGCCGCCGCCTGGCCAAACAGGGCTACGCCGCCATCGCCCCGGCCTTCTTCGTCCGGGTCGAGGATCCGGCGCCCCTGTCCGACATGGGCCGGATCATGCAGATCGTGGGCGCGGCGAACTATGAACAGGTGATGGGCGACCTGTCGGCCACCCTGGAATGGGCCAGCCAGCAGCTGTGGGCGCGCGACGGCAAGGTCGGGATCACCGGCTTCTGCTGGGGCGGCAAGGTGGTGTGGCAGGCGGCGGCGCGCTTCGCCGCCATCGGCGCGGGCGTGGCCTGGTACGGCCGTCTGGCGCCGGCGGTGGACGCGACCCCGGCCCAGGTCTCGTCCGGCCAGCCTTGGCCGGTCGATCTGGCCGACGACCTGAAGGCGCCGGTGCTCGGCCTCTACGGCGGTCAGGACCAAGGCATTCCCCTGGCCAGCGTCGAACGGATGCGCCAAGCCCTGGCGCGCGCCGGTCAGACCCAGAGCCGGATCGACGTCTATCCCGACGCCCCGCACGGCTTCCACGCCGACTACCGCGCCAGCTACGCCGAGGCGGAGGCCAAGGACGGTTGGGCCAAACTGCTCGCGGTTTTCGATAAAGCGTTAAAGAATTAGGCGGTTATTGGGTGAAGGCGCGGCGACCGACCGCGCGGCTCGGGAGGAACGACGTGGTCGGAAAACGGTTGAAGCGGACGATTCTGCTGAGCGTCGGTCTTCTGGCCCTGCCGCTGGCGGCCTGCGGCGGGGTGGCGGCGGAGGAGGCGGTTCCGGTTCGGTCACGCCGGTGATTCCCCTCCTCCTCCTCCTCCCCTCCCCGCCTCCACCGCCGCCACCTCCCCCTGCGCCGCCGTCCACCACGTCCGCCGAATATGAGCGCAACTATGGCGTGGCCAATGTGAAGGCTGAGGCGGCGTGGCGGGCGGGCGCCACCGGGAGCGGTGTGACGGTCGCCGTGGTCGATTCCGGCGTCAGCCGAGACACGGCGGATTTGGTGGGGCGGATTTCCGCCGCCTCGACCGACGTGGTTCCCGGCCGCAATACGCCCTATGTCGCCGACAGCAGCCACGGGACACGGGTCTCCGGGGTGATCGCCTCCAACTTCAACGGCCAGGGCACGATCGGCGTCGCCTATGAATCCACGATCTTGTCGATCCGCACCGACATCTCCGACTGCGAGGAGAAGAACACCGACGTCTGTTTCAGCAGTTCGGACCTGGTCCGGGCCCTGGACTACGCCGTGGCCAATGGGGTCAAGATCATCAACATGTCCCTGGGCGGCGACGACCGTCTGGGTTCGGCCTTTGAGGCCGCGCTGCTCCGGGCGGTCAATTCGGGGGCGGTGATCGTCGCCTCCTCCGGCAATGACGGCGAGGCCAATCCCGGCTGGCCGGCGCGCTACGCCGTCGATCCGCGCTTCGCCGGGGCCGTGATCGCGGTGGGATCGCACAACGCCTCCAACGCCATGTCCAGCTTTTCGAACAGGGCCGGGGTGGCGGCGGCGGGCTATATCTCGGCGCCGGGCGAGGCGATCGTCACAGGCTGCGATACGACCAGCTGCTGGCGGGTCAGCGGCACGTCCTTCTCGGCCCCGCACGTCGCCGGCGCCCTGGCCCTGTTGATGGACGCCTTTCCCAATCTGACCGGCCGCCAAGCCCTGTCCCTGCTGATAGAGACTGCGCGGGACGCCGGGGACGCCGGGACCGACGTCGTCTATGGCCGCGGTCTTCTGGACCTGGCGCGCGCCTTCCAGCCGGCGGGGACCACTTCTGTGCCCCTGGCGGACGGCGCGACCCTGGTCGCCGCGACGGAGCCCGGCAGTTTTGTCGGCTCGGCCTTCGGCGACGCCTTTGCACGCCAGACGGCGCTCGAGACCGTGCTGTTCGACGGCTATGATCGAATGTTCGCGGTCCAGCTGGGCGGCGCTTATCCGACGGCGCCCAGCCGTTCGTACCAGGCTGCGCCGTTCGAACGCAGCCGCACCGCCACGACCAGCCTCAGCCTGCCCCGCGGCGGGCGGCTGAGCCTGACGGCGGCCCAGCTTGACGAACCGGTCGAGGCGGTGACGGCCCGCCGCGACCTGACCGACGCGCCCTGGCTGGGCGACGAACCCCGCCAGGAGGCCCTGCTGGATCTGGAGATCGGCCGCCTGAACTTCGCCACCTGGCAAGGTCGCGGCGGCGCCGTCTCTCCGTTCAAGGGCGCGGCCGGCGACGGTTTCGCCGCCCTGGCCCAGGCCGATCATGCGGCGCGCGGTCAGGTTCGGCTCGGCGCCTTCACCCTGGCGGCCGAGAGCGGCGGGGGGGACCGTCGCATGCCGCTGCGTCGGGTCGAGGAAGCGGCCTCGACCTACAGCCGCGCCACCCTGGCCTGGCGCGGCGCCGACGGCGGCCTGTCGCTGAGCCTGGGCGCCCTGGACGAACGGCTGGGGCCCTTGGGGGCCTTCATCCCGGGCGGTTCGGACTTCGCCCTGCCGTCGCGGACCCGCTTCTATGCGGTCGGCGGGGACTGGGCCCTGCGACCGGGTCTGGCCCTGCTCGGCGAGGTCGGCGTGGGCGCCACCGAGACCGAAGGCCGTTTCCTGTCGACGGACGGGGCGGCGATCAGCTCCAACTGGCGGCTGGCCCTGCTGACGGGTTGCACCGCCCTGTGCGATCGGATCAGCTTCACCGTCTCACAGCCGCTCCGGATGGAGCGGGGGACCTTCTCGGCCTGGCTGGCGGACGTGCCGGTCGATTATTTCGACCCCCTGACCTATTCGCGTCGCCGCTTCTCGGCGGCGCCCAGCGGGCGTCAGATCGACTTCATCCTGGGCGGCGAACGCAGTCTGAGGGACGGCTCCAGCCTGTCGCTGCAAGCCGTGGCCAGCCGCGAGCCGCGCCACACCGCCGACGCCGCGCCCGAGTTCGCCCTGATCGGGGGCTGGCGACGCCGGTTCTGAGGGGGTGTCGGCGCTGGTGAAGGTGAGCGAGAATTGTGCGGCCTCGAACGTCGTGCCGAACGCCTCGCTCACCTGCCGCTCACCAGCACTATTCACTAGCACAAACCCCCTCAGAGGAGGGCGGTGATCAAGCCTTGCCGTCGAAGGCGTGAGTCTGGGGTTCGCCGCCGCCGCCGCCATAGGGGTTTGACGGCTGGGCGCCCGATCCCTTGGCGGCCACCACCACCATGGCCGGGCGGATCGTGCGGCCGAACAGTTCGAAACCGGACTGCATGGTCTGGACCACGGCTCCGCCCGGCACCGTGTCCGACGGCTGTTCAATCATGGCCTGGTGCAGATGGGGGTTGAAGGCCTCGCCGGCCTCGGGCGCGACCCGCTTCAGACCGTTGGTCTCGAACGCCTGCAGCAGGGCCTTCTGCGTCATTTCCAGACCCGTCACCAGACCGGCCGTGGCGCCCTCGGCCTCCTTGGGCGCGGCCATCAGGGCGCGCTCCAGATTGTCGGCCACGCCCAGCAGATCCTTGGCGAAGCGCTGGATGGCGTAGGCGCGGGCGTCGTTCTGCTGGGCCTCTGAACGGCGCTTCAGATTCTCCATCTCGGCGGCGACGCGCAGGGCGCGGTCCTTCCACTCGTCCCGCTCGGCGATCACGGCGTCCAGCGGCGCCAGATTGTCCGAGGGATCGGCGTCCAGCCCGTGTTCGGCGTTGGCCTGGGCCATGTCGGCGTCCAGTTCGTTGAAATCGTCGTTCTGGGGTTTGTCGCTCACGTTTCTTTCCCGTCCAGCATTCGGCCCAGCACCCGGGCGGTATAGTCCACCAACGGAATGACACGGGCGTAGTTCAGTCGCGCCGGTCCTATGACGCCTATGGCGCCCAGAACCCGCTGTCGGCCGCTCATATAGGGCGCCGCGATCACGGCGGAACCCGAAAGTGAAAACAGACGGGTTTCAGCGCCGATGAAAATCCGCACCCCCTGCGCCGCATCCACCCCGTCCAGCAGGCCGATCAGCTGTTCCTTCTGCTCCAGGTCGTCGAACAGGACCCGCACCCGCTCCAGATCGGCCAGGCCCTCGCCGTCCTGCAGCAGATTGGCCCGACCCCGCACGATCAGGGCCCGCTCGCGGTCCGGCCCGCCGGACCAGGCGGCCAGACCGTCCTCGACCAGCCGGGCGGCGGCCTGGTCCAGCTCGCGCCGGGCGATCTCCAGCTCCTGGGTCATTTCCCGCTTGGCCTCGGCGAAGGGCCGGCCGCGCAGCCGAGCGTTCAGGAAGTTGGAGGCCTCCGTCAGGGTCGAGGGGGTGACCCCCGCCGCCAGGGTCATGATCCGGTTCTCCACCGTGCCGTCGTCGGCGACGATGACCGCCAGGGCCTGATCGCCGCCAAGCGCCACGAACTCCACATGTTTGACCCCGGCGTCGCGCACCGGGCTGGAGACCACGCCTGCGCCCCCCGCCAGGCCCGACAGCAGGTTGGACGCCTCGTCCAGGGCGGCCTCGAAATTGCGGCCCCGGCCGGCCAGGCGGGCGTCGATCTCGCGCCGCTCCTCCTTGGTCAGGTCGCCGATTTCCAAGAGGCCGTCGACAAACAGGCGCAGACCCGCATGGGTGGGAATCCGCCCCGCCGAGGCGTGGGGCGAGGCCAGAAGGCCCGCCAGGGTCAGGTCCTGCATCGTATTGCGGATCGAGGCCGGCGACAGGGCGATCCCGCCCAGCGACAGGGTCCGCGACCCCACCGGCTCGCCCGTCTCCAGATAGCTCTCCACAATGCGCCGGAAGATGTCGCGCGCGCGCGCGTCCAGGCCGGCCAGCCCCGCCAGAGACTGGCCCGTCGCCGGACCGCCGTCGAACGGCGGGGTTTTGGGGGCATACAGGCTCACGTTTTCAGGATAATCACCGCCGCCCCAGCTTCCAAGGACTCATCTCATGCGCCATTCGCAACGCACCGACGCCCAGCTGCGTCCCGTGACCATCGAGACCGGCGTCAATCGCTACGCCGAGGGCTCGTGCCTGATCACCTTCGGCCACACCAAGGTTCTGGTGACGGCCTCGGTCGAGGAGACCATTCCCGGCTGGATGCGGGGCAAGGGCCAGGGCTGGGTCACGGCCGAATACGGGATGCTGCCCCGCGCCACCCACACCCGCGGCCGCCGCGAAGCCGCCGCCGGCAAACAGACGGGCCGGACGCAGGAGATTCAGCGTCTGATCGGCCGCAGCTTGCGCGCCGTCGTCGATCTGAAGGCGCTGGGCGAGCGTCAGGTGGTGCTGGACTGCGACGTGATCCAGGCCGACGGCGGCACCCGCACCGCCGCCATCACCGGCGCCTGGGTCGCCATGGCCTCGGCCCTCAACTATCTGCGCGACGAAGGCGTGCTGAAGGCTGATCCAATCCTGGACCAGGTGGCGGCGGTGTCCTGCGGCGTCTGCGACGGGGTTCCGGTGCTGGACCTGGACTATGAAGAGGATTCCGAGGCCGAGGCCGATTCCAACTTCGTCCTGACCGGTTCGGGCCAGATCGTCGAGATCCAGGCCACGGGCGAAAAGCGCGGCTTCACCCGCGCCGAGTTCGACCGCCTGTTCGCCCTGGCCGAGACCGGCTGCGCCGAACTGTTCGCCCTGCAGAAGGCGGCGCTGGAGGCGGTGCGCTCTTAAGGAGTTTCGTGCGTTCAACAGGCGGGTCATCGTGGCTATGACCCTCAGCCCGGAGATGTCGATGCGCCCTTTCCTGTCCGCCTGTTTCGCCCTGTCGGCCGCCCTCGCGGTCGCCGCCTGCCAGTCCGGGGAGGACAGGACCGCGCCCGCTGCGGACCCCGGTTCGGGCGCGCAGACCATAGCAGAGACGGCTCCGGGTCCGGCGTCTTCGGATCAGCCCGATACGGGCGCTGAACGAGGCCTCGCAGCCCAGACCGCATGCCGCGCGGATATCGGCGAGGCGGCGGCGGCGCGTCTGGTCGAGCGCTGCATCAAGGTCAGCCCGGCCACCCATCCGCCCTGCCACGCCGACAATCCCTGCGCCCTGATCCGGGGCGAGATCGACCGGTCCTGCAAGCTGTGGGACAAGGATCCGCCCGCCGAATGCCGCTCTTGAGACGGCTGTTATGAAAAAGGCCCCGCCGTCGCCGGCGGGGCCTTCGTCATTCAAACCTCAGGCCGAGGCTCAGTCGCGACGGCGACGGCCGCGATCGCCGCCTTCGCGCTTGGGACGGCCGCCGGTGTCTTCCGACAGCGGCTCCTCGCCGCGTTCGGCGCGTTCGGCGTTGATCTTGTCGGTGATGTCTTCGCCGGTGGTCTGGTCCACGACCTTCATCGACAGCTTGGTCTTGCCGCGGTCGTCGAAGCCCAGGAACTTGACCTTGACCTCCTGGCCTTCCGACAGGACGTCGGCCGGGTTGGCGACGCGTTCCAGAGCGATCTGGGACACGTGGACCAGGCCGTCCTTGGCGCCGAAGAAGTTCACGAAGGCGCCGAAGTCGACGACCTTGACCACCTTGCCGGAGTAGATGGCGCCCACTTCCGGTTCCGAGGCGATGGACTGGATCCAGGCCTTGGCGGCGTCGATCTTCTCCTGGTCATTGGCGGCGATCTTGATCGTGCCGTCGTCGCCGATGTCGACCTTGGCGCCGGTCTTCTCGACGATCTCGCGGATCACCTTGCCGCCCGAACCGATCACTTCACGGATCTTGTCGACCGCGATCTTGATCGTCTCGATCTTGGGCGCATGTTCGCCCAGCGAGGCGCGCGGGGCGTCCATGGCCTTGGACATCTCGTCGAGGATGTGCAGGCGGCCGGCAGAGGCCTGGGTCAGGGCCTGTTTCATGATCTCCTCGGTGATGCCGGGGACCTTGATGTCCATCTGCAGCGAGGTGATGCCTTCCGAGGTGCCGGCGACCTTGAAGTCCATGTCGCCCAGGTGGTCTTCGTCGCCCAGGATGTCCGACAGGATGGCGAACTCGCCCGACGGCTCCAGGATCAGGCCCATGGCGATGCCCGAGACCGGACGGACCAGCGGCACGCCGGCGTCCATCAGGGCCAGGGACGAACCGCAGACCGTGGCCATCGAGGACGAGCCGTTCGACTCGGTGATCTCGGAGACCAGGCGGATGGTGTAGGGGAAGTCTTCCTTCTTCGGCAGCATCGGACGGATGGCCCGCCAGGCCAGCTTGCCGTGACCGATTTCGCGACGGCCGGGCGAGCCCATGCGGCCGGCTTCACCCACCGAATAGGGGGGGAAGTTGTAGTGCAGCAGGAAGGACTCCTTGTAGGTGCCCTGCAGGCTGTCGATGTACTGTTCGTCCTCGCCGGTGCCCAGGGTGGCGACGACCAGGGCCTGGGTTTCGCCGCGGGTGAACAGGGCCGAACCGTGGGTGCGCGGCAAGACGCCGACTTCCGATACGATGGCGCGGACCTTGTCCAGGGCACGGCCGTCGACGCGGTGAGCGTTCTCGATGATGTCGCGACGCAGGACGTCGGCTTCGCATTCCTTGAAGGCGGCCGAGAATTTGGAGCTGTCGACGCCCTCGGGGTTCTCGTCGGTCTTCACCAGGGCTTCGGCGGCCTTCTTCTTGGCGGCGTCGACGCCCGAGCGGCGCTCGTACTTGCCCGGCTGGGCGTAGGCGGCCTTGATCTCCTCGCCGACCAATTTCTTGATCGCGGCGACGACGTCGGAATGGTCTTCGGCCTGGAAGTCGAAGGGCTCCTTGGCGGCGTGTTCGGCCAGATCGATGATGGCGTCGATCACCGGCTGCATGCCGGCGTGGGCGAACATCAGGGCCTTCAGCATGGCCTCTTCCGACAGCTCCTTGGCCTCGGATTCCACCATCATCAGGGCGTCCTGGGTGCCGGCGACCACCAGATCCAGGTCGGAGCCTTCCATCTGGTCCACGGTCGGGTTCAGAACCAGCTCGCCGTCGATGAAGCCGACGCGGGCGGCGCCGATCGGACCCATGAAGGGCACGCCGGAAATGGTCAGGGCGGCCGAGGCGGCGACCATCGACAGGACGTCGGGGTCGTTCTCCATGTCGTGCTGCAGCACGGTGACGACGACCTGGGTCTCGTTCTTGAAGCCCTTGACGAACAGGGGGCGGATCGGGCGGTCGATCAGGCGGGAAACCAGGGTCTCCTTCTCGGTCGGGCGGCCTTCACGCTTGAAGTAGCCGCCCGGGATCTTGCCGGCGGCGAAGGTCTTTTCCTGGTAGTTGACCGTCAGGGGGAAGAAATCCAGGCCCGGCTTGGGCGAACGGCCGTAGACGACGGTGGCCAGAACCACGGTCTCGCCGTAGGTCGCCAGCACGGCGCCGTCGGCCTGGCGGGCGATGCGGCCCGTCTCCAGAGTCAGCGGGCGTCCGGCCCACTCGATCGTCTTGCGTTTGATATCGAACATATTTCGTCTTTCGTATCCCGGACGGCGTATTCCGTGCGGGGTCCCATCATTGGGCGGATGCGTCGGCGTTCAGTCCTTCGATCCAAGGGCCGCCGCGCCATCGCGGAGACCCGGTTGAGGACCGGCTCGGCCCTCGCGTCTGCGCCGTTAAAGTCCTGCGGCGCGCAGGTCGGTTCTAATCGCACAACGAGGCGCGGACGTGACCGCCCGCGCCTCGTCATACAGTCTTACACGGATCCGCGCCCTTAGCGACGCAGACCCAGCTTGGCGATGAGCGCCTGATAGCGCCCGGCGTCGACCTTGTTCAGGTGGTCGAGCAGACGGCGACGTTGCGACACCATCTTCAGAAGGCCACGGCGAGAGTGGTTGTCCTTCTTGTGCGTCTTGAAGTGTTCGGTGAGGTTGGCGATGCGCTCCGACAGGATCGCGACCTGAACCTCGGCCGAGCCGGTGTCGCCGGCGGTGCGGGCGTTGTCGGCGATGATTTCGTTCTTGCGTTCAGCAGTGATCGACATCGAAGGAGTCCTTTCTTGGCCTATCGCGCTTCGCGCTGCTTGAGGCCGTGGGGTCTCGGCCCTTGCCGAATGGCCCGGGCCTAGAGGTTGAAAACGCGGTCGGGTTCTAACCGGCCGGCCCGCAATTGACAGAGTGCGACGAGGGTCTGGCCCTGGAAGGCTGAAACCGTTCGCGAGCCGTCCGACAGACGGGTCTTGAGGGTTTCCACCTGACGGGGGAGCAGAACGATCGGGCGTCCCTGCCGAAGCGAGAAGGCGTCCTGTTCCGTCACGGCCAGATCCGGGATGTCGTCCAGAGCGGTCGCGACGGGAAGCAAGCCTTCCGAGGCGGCGCCCCTATGCACCATTTCCTCCAGAGAATCCAGAGTGACGGCGTTTTCCGTGCTGAAGGGCCCGACCCGCTCGCGCCGCAGGGCCGACACATGACCCTCGGCGCCCAGGGCCAGGGCCAGGTCGCGGGCCAGGGAACGGACATAGACGCCCTTGCCGGTCAGGATGCGGATCTCGACATGATCGGCGTCCGGCGCGGCCGTCGCCTCGGCCGAATGGATGATCACCCGCCGGGACGGCAGTTCGAAATCCACCCCGTCGCGGGCCAGATCATAGGCGCGGGCGCCGTCCACCTTGATGGCCGAGAAACGCGGCGGCGTCTGGTCGATCTCGCCGACGAAGGCGAACAGGGCGGCCTTCACCTGCTCAAGGGTGGGGCGCACGTCGGAGCGGGCGATGATCTCGCCCTCGCGGTCCACGCTGTCGGTCGAGACGCCCCAGTTGATGGTGAAGCGATAGACCTTCTGCGCCTCCATCATCATCGGCACGGTCTTGGTCGCCTCGCCCAGGGCGATCGGCAGGATTCCGCTGGCCAGGGGATCCAGCGTCCCGGCGTGACCGGCCTTCTGGGCGTTGAACAGGCGGCGGATGCGGCTGACCGCCTCGGTCGAACCCATCTCGAACGGCTTGTCCAGGCAGACCCAGCCGTCGACCACGTCGCCCTTCTTCTTGCGGGCCATCTAAATCCTCCCCCGTTGGGGGAGGGGGACCGCGCGCAGCGGGGTGGAGGGGGCTGATCCGCGCGTGGTGTCTGGGGTGAGCCCCCTCCACCGCTTCGCGGTCCCCCTCCCCCAATGGGGGAGGATCGCCGGCATCAGTCTTCAACCTCGTCGCGGCGCTCCAGGTCGGCGCGGACGCGGGGGTCGTCGAACAGACGGTCAATGTGGCTGGCGGCGTCGAAGCTCTCGTCGTGGCGGAACTTCAGGTCGGGAGTAAACTTCATGTCCAGCCGGCGGCCCAGCTGGCCGCGCAGGAACTTGGCGTGGACGTTCAGCGCCTTGATGATCTCGCTCTCATGGCCGGCGACCGGGGCGGTCTCCACGCCCGCGCCCAGGGGCTCGACGAAACAGGTGGCGTGTTTCAGGTCCGGCGACAGGCGGACCTCGGTCACGGTGACCGAGACCCCGGCCAGGGCCTCGTCGTGGATGTCCTCCTCGCGCAGGATGTCGACCAGGGCGTGGCGGATCAGTTCGCCGGCGCGCAGCTGGCGCTGGCTGGGACCGGCAAGGCCGGATGAATTTCGGGTGTGTTGCTTACGGGCCATCGGCCGCTCCTTCTTCATCGCCCGCCGGGGTTCGGACCCGGCCGGATAAGCGAAAGGCGGGCGGTCTAGGCGTGTGGGACCGCCGTGTCCAGTTCTGCGGCCCGGACGGACCGCATCACCTCGCTGGAAAAGATCGACCGCGCGGGGCGGATCGTCACGCCGCCGGCGTTCAGGACGCCGGCCGTCCAGTGGTTGCAAAGATGCAGGATGGAAAAGGTTTCGCGGCTGGCGAAGAAGCGGGCGTCGTCGCCGGGGCGGGCGGCGGCGACGCGGGGCGCGCCGCTCGACAGATCCAGCGACGCCTCGATCCGATCCGCCATCCGGTCGAAGGCGACGGGCGTCAGATGAAGGGCGGCCCGCCGATCGGGGGCGTGTCGCGCGCGCGGGTCGTCCGCCTCCGGGTCCAACATGACGACGGACGGATTGCCGGGCCGGAAGAAGGCGCGCGCGCCGTCGGGCAGGCGGTCGGAGATCGGGCTCTGATCGACATAGAATCGGGCGTCGCCCCAGCCGACCAGAATCCAGTCACCCGGCGCCAGGGTCTCAACCGCCCGTCCCAGGGCGCCGCCTCGTCGTTCAAGCGCCGCGCGCGGCAAGGCCAGATCGGAATGAAAGCCGTTGTCCAGAAGATAGACCACGATCGGCACGTCGGTCGCCGGCGGCGCGGCCGGACCGAGGCGGGTCCAGGTCAGAAGGGCGGCGACAAGGCCGACTAAAACCAACACGGGCAGGGCCCATCGCATCGCCGTCATCTCCGAAGGTTCGGCCGATCGCCAGACTAGGCGATCAAGCGGTGCGGTTGGAAGGCGGGTTCGCCCAATCAGGCGCCGGGGGCGTCGGCGAAGGGGGAGGCCGGCGCCGTCTGCCACTCTCCACGCCATTCATAGGTCAGGGTCACGCAATGGCGGTGGGTCCCGTCGGCCCAGCGACCGACTGCGTTCAAGGTCAGGGGGCGTGGCGCGCGGATGCGGCTTGCCGCCAGCCAGACCTGATCGGCCCCCGGACACAGGGCGCGGGCCAGACCGCGCCCGTCGCCGATCTGCTGCACTTCATAGAGGTCCGCGCCTCGGGCGTCCTCCGGCAGGATCCGCCGGGCTGCATCGGGGCCGCCGCGCGCCAGGTCGGCCGATCCACGGGCGGTGGTCGAGAACAGCCGCTCTATGGCGACGGCGCCGAACAGGCCGCGCCGCACCTGAAGGGTGATCCCCTTGGTCAGGGCCTGGGTGATCCGATCCGAGGCGTTGTAGGAGAAGTAGCGGGTGTCGGCCTGGGCCGGGGCGGCGGCCGACACGGTCAACAGGGCGACGGACAGGGCGGCGAGGGGCGTGCGCATGCCTCTTTCCTTCCTCTCCATTGCGGCGACTTTAGGCCTCGCCCCGATCAGTGTTCACCCAGGCAGCGCAGGGCGACCTCCAGATTGCGCAGGCCGTCCTCGCCGGTCACCGCCGGGGTCTCGCCGGTATGGATGGCGCGGGCGAAGGCCTCCAGCTCCTTCTTCAGCGGTTCGGCGGGCCAGCTGTTCAGCATTTTCGTCGAATAGGAGCCGTCAGGCTGCTGGCCGAAATATTCGGTCACCTGGCGGGTGATCAGGTCGGCGACGATGAACTTGGTCTTGGTGGCGACCTGCAGGGTGCGGGTCTTGTAGGGGGTGACCCAGTTGGTGGTGATGTGGGCGATGACGCCGTTGTCCAGCCGGAACTGCAGCAGGGCCGTGTCCTCGCGCTCGGCGCGGGTGCGGGCCAGCTGAGGCTGGACCTCGACGATCTCGGACCCGGTCAGGTGGCGGATGATGTCGATGTCGTGAACCGCCAGGTCGATGACCACCCCGACCTCGCCCATGCGGGGCGGGAAGGGGCCGACGCGGGTGATCTGGATGGAGATGATCTCGTCGTCGGCGACGGCTCGCTTGACCGTCTCGACGGCCGGATTGAACCGCTCGACCTGGCCGACCATCAGGACGCGGTCATTGGCCTTGGCGGCGTCGATCATCCGCTGGGCGTCGGCCACGGTGGCGGCGATGGGCTTTTCGACCAGGACGTGGACGCCCTTTTCCAACAGGGCCACCCCGACTTCGGCGTGGAAGCGGTTGGGCGTGGCGACGACGGCGGCGTCCAGGCCGGCGTCGACGAAGGCCTGGGCCGTCGTGACCGGGGTCGCCTCATAGGCGGCCGCAACGCCCTCGGCGACGACCGCATCGGGATCGAAGACCGTGGTCAGGTCGAACTCGCGCATCTCGGCCGCGACGCGGGCATGGTTGCGGCCCATGACGCCGACGCCGGCGACGCCGAACTTGAGGACGGGGGTGTTCGGCATGGTTCAGCCCTTGTAGCCGGCGACGGCGGCGATGATCCGGTCCTGGGTCGCCTCATCCAGGTCCGAGTGCATGGGCAGGCTGACGACGACGTCCTTCAGCCGCTCGGTGACGGGCAGACCCCCGGCGCCTTGGGGGAAGCGCTCATAGGCCGGCTGCAGGTGCAGCGGGATCGGATAATAGACGGCGGTCGGCACGTCATGGGCCTTCAGATGGGCGATCAGGCCGTCGCGGTCGGGGTGTTCGATCGTGTACTGCGCCCAGTTGGAGACATTGCCCGCCGGGACGTCGGGAACCTTGGCGACGTGGGGGCGCAGGCCTTCATTGTAGCGGGCGGCGATGCGGTTGCGCCATTCGATCTCCTCGCCGAAGACCTTCAGCTTTTCGATCAGGACTGCGGCCTGGATCGTGTCCAGACGGCTGTTCAGGCCGATGCGCATGTTCAGATATTTGGGGTCGTGATCGAAGACGCGGTCCTTCAGGTCCACCGCCACGGCCTTGCCGTGCACCCGGACGGAATCGATCAGCTGGGCCAGTTCGTCGTCATTGGTCAGAACCGCCCCGCCGTCGCCGTAGCAGCCCAGGGGCTTGGCCGGGAAGAAGCTGGTGGTCGTGATGTCGGCCCATTTCAGCGGGTGCTCCCCGCCGACGGTGCAGCCGAAACCCTGGGCCGAATCCGCGATCAGCTTCAGCCCGTGCCTGTCGCAGATCGCCTTGATCGCCGGATAGTCCGCCGGCTGGCCGAACAGATCGACGGCGATGACCACGCGCGGGGTCAGGCGGCCCTCGGCCTTGATCCCTTCGATGGCGCGCTCCAGGGCGGCCGGATCCATGTTGTAGGTGTTCGCGTCCACATCGACGAAGACCGGCTCGGCGTCGAACCAGGGCACGACCTCGGCTGTGGCGGCGAAGGTGAAGCTGGGCACGAAGACCGCGTCGCCGCGTCCGACGCCCCAGGCCATCAGCGGCAGGGCCAGGGCGTCCGTGCCGTTGGCGCAGCCGAGCGCATGCTTGGCCTGGCCGAAGACGGCGAGGTCGGCCTCGAACTGACGGACCTGGGGCCCCATGACCCAGGCGCCGCCGACGACGGCCTCCTGGACGGCGGCCTCGATCTTGCCGGCGAGGCGCAGGCGCTGGGCCTGGAGGTCGATGAAGGGGATCATGCGGGCGCTCTCCACGTGATTCGGGGGCGGCGGACCGACGGATCGGCCGCGAGGGTGGCCGCCCTCCTAGCAAGATCGGTCCCAGGGGCCAAACGGGGCTGCGTCACTTCGCGTTGCCCTTTGCAACGTTAGAGCCTGATCCGTCGAGGAGGAACCGCTACGCGGTTCCGCCTGAAACGATCATGCTCTAGGGCGGCGTTCGACCGCTCTTGGCGCCGGCCTGTCCTCATCCTAAGCCAGGTTCCTTTTCTAACCGTCCCTTTGCGCCGCGCCTTGCGGCGTCGATACGGCTACGTTCGAGACAAGACGCATGACTGGTGTTCCCGCGGTTTTTCTGGATCGCGACGGGGTTCTGATCGAGGATTCGGGCTATCCGCATCTGCCTGAACATCTGAGACTGATTCCCGGCGCCTCGGCCGCGGTGCGCCGGCTGAATCGACTGGGCTATCTGGCGGTGATCGTCACCAACCAGTCGGGCGTCGCGCGCGGTCTGTTCAGCGAAGATCAGATGCATGCGTTCAACGGTCTGCTGACCAGACGGCTGGCCCAGGACGGGGCGGTGATCCACGCCGTCTACGCCTGTCCCTTCCATGCCGACGCCCAGGACGAACGCTATCGCCATCCGGATCACCCTGACCGAAAGCCCAACCCCGGCATGCTGCTGAGGGCGATCGCGGATCACCAGATCGATCCGGCGCGGTCCTTCATGATCGGCGACCAGCAGACCGACATGGCGGCGGCCCGAGCCGCCGGGGTCTCGGGTTTTCTGTTCGAGGGCGGCGACCTGGACGTCTTTGTGAAGGAGTTGCTCGGCGGCTGACGCCATCGCAATTCGTCGCGCGGTGAATTACTGTGGCGGCTTCTCGGTTCAAGGAGACCGCCCGTGACTATGGCCGCCGCCTATGTCGAACGTCGCTGGAAATCGCCGGACGGCCTGGATCTGTTCGCCCGCGACTATGCGCCCGGCCCCGGCCCGGCGCGGCCGCCGGTCATCGCCATCCACGGGCTGACGCGAAACAGCGCCGACTTCGAAGCGATAGCCCCGCTTCTGGCCCAGAGCGGGCGGCGGGTCCTGGCGGTCGATGTGCGCGGACGCGGACTGTCGGACCGCGCGCCCGATCCGATGACCTATCGACCGGACGTCTATGCGGCCGACGTGCTGGCGCTGATGGACCAGGCGGCCGTGGGCCGGGCGGTCTTCATGGGCACCTCCATGGGCGGGCTGATCACCATGGCCCTGACCGCCCTGCGGCCGAAGGCGGTGGTCGCCGCCATATTGAACGACATCGGCCCGGAAGTGGCGCCCGAGGGTCTGTCGCGCATCGCCGCCTACAGCGGACAGCCGGTCGAGATCGACAGCTGGGCGGACGCGGCGGCCTATGCGAAGCGGATCAACGCCGTCGCCTTCCCCCACTATTCGGATGCGGACTGGGACGCCTTCGCGCGACGCATCTTCCGCCAGGGGCCGGACGGCGAGATCGGCCTGGACTATGATCCCGACATCTCCGTGCCCATCCGGGCGGCGGGCGCCAAGGCCCTGGTTCCCAATCTGTGGCCCATGTTCCGGCGGCTGGCCCGCAACCGGCCGACCCTGCTGGTGCGCGGCGGCGTCTCGGACCTGCTCAGCGCCGACATCGCCGCGCGCATGCGTAAGGCGGCGCCGGACATGGCCTATGTCGAGGTTCCCCAGATCGGCCACGCCCCCATGCTGGACGAGCCGGAGGCCAAGGCGGCCATTTTCGAATTTCTGGCTGAGCTGGACTAGTACCTGAACAATGCGCCGGCGTAGAAGGCGCGGCCGTTGTCGAGCTCCTCGCGCAAGAGGCCGAAGCCGGGGCCGAACATTCTGCGGCGGCGTTCGTTGGTCAGGTTCTTGGCCTGGGCGACGAGCGTGAGGTTCCGGCTCAGGCGATACCGGGCCTGGGCGTCGAACCTGTCATTGGCTTCAACGATCCGGTCCTGCAGCGGGTCGCTGCTGGACACCGAATAGAGCATGTCGCCGACATGATTCCAGGCGCCCTGCACCGTGAAGGGGCCTGAGATGTAGAAGACCTTGAGGTTGCCGACCCGGTCGGCGCTTTCAAACAGCCCCGGCAGGCGACGTTGCGTGAAGTCGCTCATGGCGACACTGGGCGGCGTCCCGTCCAACAACGTCAGATTGGCGGACACCCCTAACCCTTGGAACGGGGTCGGCAGGAAGTCCATGCGCGAAACCACCAGGTTGAACTCGATCCCCTGGACCTTGAAGTCGCCAGCGTTGACGGGACGTACGCGAGTGACGGATTCCAGCGAGCCGTCGATGATTTCGTCTGCCGTGGACCGCAGGACGATGATCTCGTCCGAAACATCCTTCTCGAAAACGCCGACCGAGGCCATGGTGTCACGGCCCGCGTAATATTCCAGGCTCAGATCCGCGTTATTCGACCGGCGCGGTTTGAGAAAGGGATTGCCGCCCTGAATGGTGTAGTCGCCCTCGGTGTTGACCGTCCGCACTTCGCGCGCAGCGAGGTCGTCATAGTTGGCCCGCCCAATGGTCCGGCTCCAGGCGGCGCGGACTTTCAGGTTTTCGGTCAGATCGTAGTTGGCCTGGAATGACGGAAGCCAGTCGTCATAGTCTGTCTCCTGAACGCCATAAAGGTAGGCGCCGGCGGTCAGGGCGGCGGAACCGGACCGGAGTTTCGTGTGCTCGTAGCGCAGGCCGCCTGAGACGGTGAGGCGATCGGCGCCGAACCGCGCCATGGCGTAGCCCGCGTCAATATCCTCGTCGATGTCATAGTCGGCGGAGATGCTGCCGGCCGCATTCGTCGGGGTCGCCGCGAAACCCGCTCGGTTGGCTTCGAAGAACGCCCGGGCCAAGCCTGGATCAACGATCAGAATTCGTGTCCCCCGCGCATTGAAGGGCGAGTAGTCGGACAACCGGCCTACTGCGGACAGGCGATAGTCGCTGGAGCTCAGCGGCCGGTGGTTGTCAACGCCCCTATCGTAGCTGCGCTCAAGGCGACGCGCATAGGCGCCTATCTGCAGACCCAGGCCGCGGTCGCTTCGATCGACGTTGAACCCCCAGTCGAGATGCGCGGTTTTGGCCTGTTCGCGGGCGTCGTCCAGCGTCGTGCCGTATTCAAACTGCCGGTAGTTGGCGGGATCGAAGGCGAAGGCCGGGTTGGCCACGTCGAAATAAGGAAACGCGCCCCGCTCGATCTCATAGGTGAAGGCGAGGTTCGTCGTATTGGCGATGCGATAAGTCGCCAGATGCGCGTCCTGGCGGTAGGTGGCCACGGCGTCGTTCAAGCCGAAGTCGACGAACTGACGCGCGCCGGGCGCCCAGCGCACCCGGAAATCGACATATCGGATGCCGCGCGCCTGGTCATATTGGACCAGATCGACTTGGGCGTTGGCGGAAGTCACGCTTCCCCCCGTGGCGGAAATGCTGGCCGATACCGGATTGCCGTTCGCGATCAGGATGTTGCTCTGGCGGTCCTCATCGTTGGTATGGGTGAAGTCCGCCGCCGTGAGGCGCGCCTCCAGGCCGCCGTGACGGTATTCGAACTTGCCGAACACGCCCTCTCGCTTACGCACGTTGTCGTAGGCCAGCCAACGACGACGCTGAGGCGCGACGTCCGCCGTATCCAGACCCGGCGCCGTCACAGCCAGTCGCGCATGGGTGACCGGATCAAAGAAACTATAGTTGTCGACGGCCGAGTTCAGTGACGAAGAATCGCGGATATAGCGGCTCGCCGACACGACGAAGCCAAATCGGTTGTTGGGCCCGAAGGTGTTGGAGACCACGACCTCGCCTTGACCGGACGGTCCGCCGTCTCTGAAATGCCGTTCGTTGTCCCAAACGCCAATATCGAACCGTCCAGCGATGAACAGATCGCCGCGTCCGTCAAAGGCGCTGCGGGTCACGAGGTCGGCCGCGCCGCCGATGGCGTTTCCGTTCATGTTCGGGGTCACGGACTTGGAGACATCGACCCGCCGCGCCAGCGACGAGGGGATGACGTCGAGCGAAACGTTGCGGCGCCCGAGTTCGTTGGCCGGAAGGGCGACCCCATCGACCTGGACCAGATTGTAATCGGCGTTCAAGCCGCGAATGGACAAGAACTGCGCTTCGCCGCGGTCATTGTTCTGAACCGTCGAGACCCCTGGAACCCGTTCGAGCGCCTCGCCCAGACCAAAGTCCGGCAAGCTGCCGATTTCGTCCGAACTGATCGAATCCGAGATGATCGCGGCCGTGCGCTTCATCGAGATTTCGTTCTGCGCCTGTAGTCGAACCCCGGTGACGACGATCTCATCCAACTGGGCGGCGGGAGCGGTCGGGACCGTCTGGGCCACCGTCGGCGTTGCGAAGAGAACGGTGGACGCCAACCAGAGTTGACGAAGCGAAGAGTGGCGAACCGACATGTGGGCCTCCGTGATCGGGATGCGCTCCATTTACTCACTCATAGTGAGATATTTATGACATGATCCGTCGTTATAGGTTCCGGGTCACTTTCAGGAGCCTCCATGATCCTCTCCGCCCTCTTCACCCTCGCATCGGCGCTCTCCGCTTCGCCCGCCCTTCTGGCCTGTGGAGATGATCAGGTCCGGCGCTATGAACTCGCCGCCGAAGGACCGCGCGAGACCTGGCGCTGGGACGCCTCGGAGGCCGAAAACCTGCCGCAGGGGTTTCGCGCGGGGCTCTTGGAAAAGATCGATGAGTGCAAGCCCGTCGCCGATGGTCGTGTGCTGATCACAGCCTCAACGGGGGGCGTGGTACTGCTGGACGGTGCGTCTGGAGACGTGCTTTTTCGCGCTGAAGCGCCCATGGCGCATTCGGCCGCCGTCCTGCCCGGCGATCGCATCGCCGTGGCGCTCTCGATTCACGACAGGGGTGATCGACTGAACGTTTACGATCTCACGGACGGCGAAAAGCCGGTTCTCAGCCTGCCATTGCCGTCGGGTCATGGGGCGGTTTGGGACGCAGAGCGTCAACGTCTCTTCGCCCTATCGCACGACACCATCCAGGCCTTCGCCCTGGTGGATTGGGAGGGTGACGAGCCGCGACTTCAGGAGACGGCGCGGTGGACGCTGCCCGGCGCCCGCGACGGACATGATCTGTCCAGGGCAGCCGACGGATCGGATTATCTGGTCACGACCCACGACGGAGCCTGGCGCTTCGATCCCGAAGCCAACGCCTTCAAGGCTCTGGAGCCGCTGAATCCTGCGCTGCAGGTCAAATCCGTCGACGTCGACGCCGAGGGTCGTCTGGCCTGGGTCAAGGCTGAGGAACGTTGGTGGGCGTTCGGCTTCTCGGTCATGCAAGACGGCCGCGTCGTCCGTGTCCCGATCAACGACATGCATTTGTACAAGGTGCGGTGGATTCCTGCGCCGCCCCGACCATAAGGTAGGTGCTTGGCTGGCCGTTTCCGCTATGCATCCCTCTATGGTGGGAGTCGGTTACGGATCAATCGCGCCGCGTTTCCTGCGTGAGGACGGCGTACGCACGGCGACGGCCAACGAACGTCGGCTGCTGTCCCTGCTGCGCCGGGACGGGCCGATGACGCGCGCGCAACTGGCGCGCGCCACTGAGCTTACGGAACAGTCGATCGCTCGGTTGGTCGAATCTCTTTTGCAGCGCGACCTGCTGATCGAAGGCGCGCCCGTCGTGGCAGGTCGTGGGAAGCCGGGTCTTCCCGTGAGTCTCAATTCAAAGGCGCTTCACGCGGTCGGCGTCTCCGTCATGACCGACGCCGTCGCCGCAGCCGTCATGGATCTGAGCGGCTCGATCCTGGCCCGTCGCCAGATCCCGATCCGCGACGTGTCCCTGACGGCCGCCATCGCCGAGATGCAGAAGCTCGTCAGAGATCTGGAAACCCAGGCGGGCGTGTCCGCCTCTCAAAGGATCGGCGTCGGCGCCGCCGTGACGGGATATTTCATCGGCGACGGGGCCCGCCTCAACCCGCCGCCTGCGCTGGACGCCTGGGCCCTTCAACCTTTGGACGGGATTCTCTCCAAGGCCTTCGACGGCCCGGTGTGGATCGAGAACGACGGCACGGCGGCGGCCATCGGCGAGGCCATGTTCGGCGTCGGGCGCCGGTTGGACAATTTCGCCTATCTGTACTTCTCGGCAGGATTCGGCGGTGGCGTCGTCGTGCGAGGCGAACCCCTGCGCGGCGACAACGGCAATGCAGGCGAGTTCGCCTCTGTCATACCCGTTGACTGGTTCCAACCCAATCTGACCGCCCTGCTCCGGATGATGCAGGCTGGCGACGGCGACCGGTGGGCGTCGCTCGGCGACCTTCTGGCCGACTTCCCCGCCGATCATCCGATCATCGACCAGTGGCTGGACGCGGCGGAACAGCCGCTAAACCTGGTGCTTTCCGCCATATCGGGCGTGCTGGATCCCGGCGGGATCGTCCTGGGCGGGCGGCTGCCTCACGCCCTGGCTCTTCGCCTGATCGAACGGCTGCGCTTCACCAACCCGCAACGTCGCGGGCATTGCCGCCCTGTCCCGAAGGTCGAGGCGTCGCCGATCCTTGGCGACGCCTCGGCGGCGGGGGCCGCCGCACTCCCTTTGCGAGCCGCCTTTTTCTCGCTCGCGTCGCACGAATCCGCCGGTTCTTGACCTCTAACCGGCCCCCTTCATGAGCGGGCCGTTCGGCGCCGTCGTCTGATTGTCTTCGCCCCCTTCTAGTCCCTGGTCGGATCGACCTGACTGGCGTCCCCATAGGTCAGGGCTAGGAAGACGTCCTCCAGGTCGGGGTCCTCGGTGGTGATGTCGGCGATGGTGACGCCTGCGGCGCGGACCGCATTGATCACCTGCTCCACCGACGACTGCCCCTTCTTATAGGTCACGGCGAAGGCTCCGCCCGCCCGCGGCGCGACCTGGAAGCCGTTCAGGGCCGGGGGGGTCTTCTGCGGCGTCTCGGGCGTGACCACCACATTGCGGCTGTCCAGCCGGCGCAGCAGCTGGGGCGTGGGCTCACAGGCCACCACCCGGCCCCGATTGACGATGGCGATCGTGTCGCACAGCTCCTGGGCCTCCTCCAGATAGTGGGTGGTCAGGACGATGGTCACGCCCTCGGCGTTGATCTGGCGCACATAGGCCCAGAGCTGACGGCGCAGTTCGACGTCCACCCCCGCCGTCGGTTCGTCCAGGATCAGAATAGGCGGATTGTGGACCAGGGCCTTGGCCACCATCAGGCGACGCTTCATGCCGCCGGACAGGGCGCGGACATAGGCGTTGGCCTTGTCCGACAGGCCCAGGGCCGCCAGGAGCTCGTCGGAACGGCGTTCGTTCTTGGGCACGCCATAGAAGCCCGCCTGAACCTCCAGCGACTCGCGGGGGGTGAAGAAGACGTCGGCGACGATCTCCTGCGGGACGACGCCCAGGGCCGCAGCGGCGTCGCGCGGCTCCTTGTCGATGTCGCGGCCCCAGATGGTCACGGTCCCCTCGGACTTCTTGACCACCCCCGCCAGGATGTTGATCAGGGTCGATTTGCCGGCGCCGTTCGGACCCAGGAGTCCGAAGACGGACCCGCGTTTCACCGCCAGGTCCACGCCGTGCAGGGCGGTCTTGGGAGCGGCCTTCTTGGAGCCGGCGTAGGTCTTTTTGAGCCCCCGCACCTCAATGGCGTTGTCGGGCAGGGTGGTGGCGTCGGTCATTCGGTCGGGCTTTGATCGGACAGGAAGGGGCGCGGCGGTTTGACGCCGCCGAATGGGCCGCATAGGTATGCGTCCGACGCCTCCTCGCCAAGATACGAGCCGAATAATGCCGCCCCGTCACCCCGATGCGATCATTCCGCCCCCCGAAGAGATCGTGGTCTCGACAAAGCGTGTCGCCTGCGACGGCGGCGGCGGCGCCCTGGGCCATCCGCTGGTCTATATGGACATGGGCGAGGATGATTTCGTCGAATGCGGCTATTGCGACCGTCGCTTCGTCCTGTCGGCCCAGCCGCATGACGAAAGCGAATATCTGAGCCCCGCCGCCCGCGCGGCCGAGGCGCACTGAGGCTGCGGTTTGGCCGCTCAGCCGCTGTAAGAGACGCTCGACCCCGCCTTTGAACTGAAAAGAGACAGAGTTGCGCTATCTGCACACCATGGTCCGCGTTCGCGACCTCGACGCCTCTCTGCATTTCTACTGCGATCTGCTGGGGCTTCAGGAGGTGCGTCGCACCGAGAATGAAGCGGGACGTTTCACCCTGGTCTTTCTGGCGGCGCCCAAGAATCTGGAGCAGTCGGCGGCGGAACGGTCGCCTGAGCTGGAACTGACCTATAATTGGGACCCGGAAACCTATCAGGGCGGCCGCAATTTCGGACATCTGGCCTATAAGGTCGATGACATCTATGCCGCCTGTCAGCGGCTGATGGACGGGGGCGTGGTGATCAACCGACCGCCGCGCGACGGCAATATGGCCTTCGTCCGCTCACCGGACGGTATTTCGATCGAACTGCTTCAGGACGGTCCGCCCCTGACGCCGGCCGAGCCCTGGGCGTCCATGCCCAATACGGGGAGCTGGTGATGGGCGGATTTCGCGCGACGTCGGCGCGCCTCGTCGCCGCCCTTTCGATGACAGCCCTTCTGGCCTCGGCCTGCGCCTCAACCACGGAATCCAACATCGGCCGCACGGCGACCGAAAACCTGCTGCTGGCCCGGGCCGCAGACAAGGCGGTGGAGGGCCTGTCCCTGCCGCTTCCGACCGGCGCGACCGTGTTTGTCGATGAGACCTATTTCCAGACCGAAAACTCCCGCTACGCCATCAGCGCAATCCGCGGGGCCCTGTCGGACGCCGGTTATCGGCTGACCCGCACCCGGGAGGACGCCGACGCCGTGTTCGAAATCCGCACCGGCGCCCTGGCGCTGGAGCAGATGCGCCGCGTCTTCGGCATTCCCGAAATGCGGATTCCGATCAACGAGAACTTCAACGTCGTCTCGCTGCCGGAGCTGTCGGTTTACAGCAATCGGGACCGGGCGGGCGTGGCCGAATTCTCCGGCTTTCTCTATGAGGCCAAGACCGGAGCGCCCTTGGGCGCGGTTCTGCCGATGATCGGACAGTACCGGATTCGCAGCCACAAGCTGTTCATGATCGTGACCTGGGGCCAGCAACAGGCGCAGCCGGGTCAGCGCGATCCGGGATCGAGCTGGACGGAATTCTGACGGCTGACGCGGCGGCTCGGGCCGCCTATGTTCCGGCCATGACCGACGCTTCCGCTTCCGACGCCGCCCCCTCCCAGGACCGCCCGCTCACCCAGGACGGACCCGCCCTGCGGCTGTGGATGATTGACGCCTCGGCCTATATCTTCCGCGCCTATCACGCCCTTCCGCCCCTGACGCGAAAGTCGGACGGCATGCCCGTGGGGGCGGTCCAGGGCTACTGCAACATGTTGTGGAAGCTGCTGAAGGACATGAAGGGCGCCGACGGCCCCACCCATCTGGTCGCCATCTTCGACCATTCGGAAAAGACCTTCCGCAACGACCTGTACGACCAGTACAAGGCCCACCGCCCGCCGGCGCCCGAGGATCTGGTGCCGCAGTTTCCTCTGGTGCGCGAGGCGACGGCGGCCTTCGGCGTCCATTGCGTCGAGCTGCCCGGCTATGAGGCCGACGATCTGATCGCCACCTATGCCTGCAAGGCCCGCGACGCCGGAGGCGAGGCGGTGATCGTCAGCTCCGACAAGGATCTGATGCAGCTGATCGGCGGCGGCGTCGTCATGTGGGATCCGATGAAGGATCGGCGTCTGGCCGAGCCCGAAGTGTTCGAAAAGTTCGGCGTCGGGCCGGGAAAGATGGTCGATCTTCAGGCCCTGATCGGCGACAGCGTCGACAATGTGCCGGGCGCGCCCGGCATCGGCCCGAAGACGGCGGCGCAGTTGCTGGACGAATACGGCGACCTGGACACCCTGCTGGCGCGGGCTGGGGAGATCAAACAGCCTAAACGCCGCGAGACCCTGATCAATTTCGCCGACCAGATCCGCCTGTCGCGCGAACTGGTCCGCCTGACCTGCGACGCGCCGGCGCCGGAGCCGATCGAGGATTTCGCCGTGCGCGATCCCGATCCCGAAACCCTGTCGGCCTTTCTGGACAAGATGGAGTTCCGGTCGCTGCAGCGTCGGGTCGGCGACGGCAAGGCGGGGCCCAGCGAAACCTCGGCCTTCGCGCCCAAACGCGCGCCCAATCTGAACGCCCCGGTGGCCACGCCCCGCTATGGCCAGGCGGCGGACGGGCCAGCCGAGGCGCAGTCCTTCGATCTCGACGCTTATGAATGCGTCCAGACCGAAGAGGCCTTGGACCGCTGGATCGCGCGGGCGACCGAGGCGGGGGTGGTCGGCTTCGACACCGAGACCGACGCCCTGTCAGCGACCCATGCCGGCCTGTGCGGCGTATCCCTGGCGGTCGGACCGAACCAGGCCTGCTACATCCCCCTGACCCATGAGCATGAGCCCCAGGCGGGCGAGGGCGGGCTGTTCGGGGAAGCGGGCGAGCCGCGCGAGCCTATTCAGCAACTGGACAAGGCGACGGCCCTGACGAAGCTGAAGTCGCTGCTGGAAGACCCGTCGGTCCTGAAGGTGCTGCAGAACGCCAAATATGATCTGGCGGTCATGGCGCGGCGCGGAATCCGGGTCGCGCCTTATGACGACACCCTGCTGCTCTCCTATGTGCTGGAAGGCGGATTGCACGGTCACGGGATGGACGAGTTGGCGCGGCTCCACCTCGGCCACGAGCCGATACCCTTCAAGAGCGTGGCGGGGACCGGCAAGAGCCAGAAATCCTTCAAGCACGTCGCTCTGAAGTCGGCCACCACCTACGCCGCCGAGGATGCGGACGTCACCCTGCGTCTGTGGCGCATACTAAAGCCCCGGCTGGCGCGCGAGGGCCTGTCCACCGTCTATGAGACCCTTGAACGGCCCATGCCCGCCGTCCTGGCCGAGATGGAGACCGCCGGCGTCCGCATCGATCCCGACCGCCTCAAGCGTTTGTCGAGCGAATTCGGCCTGCGCATGGCCGAGTTGGAGACCCAGGCCCATGAGATTGCGGGCCGTCCCTTCAACATCGGCTCTCCCCGCCAGATCGGCGACATTCTGTTCGGCGAGCTGAATCTGCCGGGCGGGAAGAAGACCGCCTCCGGCCAGTGGGGCACCGACGCCAGCGTTCTGGAGGACCTGGCCCAGACCCACGCCTTGCCGCGTGTCCTCCTGGACTGGCGACAGCTGTCCAAGCTGAAAGGCACCTATACCGACGCCCTGATCGCCGCAGCCGACCCCCGGACCGACCGCGTCCACACCTCCTATCAGCTGGCCGCCGCCTCGACCGGCCGTCTGGCCTCCAGCGATCCCAACCTCCAGAACATCCCCATACGCACCGAGACCGGCCGCGAAATCCGCCAGGCCTTCATCGCCGCCCCCGGCCATCTTCTGATCAGCGCCGACTACAGCCAGATCGAACTGCGCCTTCTGGCCCATATCGGCGACATCCCCGAGCTGAAACGCGCCTTCAAGGCCGGGCTGGACATCCACGCCGCCACCGCCAGCGAAATGTTCGGCGTCCCCGTCGAGGGCATGCCGTCCGAGACTCGCCGCCGCGCCAAGGCCATCAATTTCGGCATCGTCTACGGCATCTCGGCCTTTGGCCTGGCCGCCCAGCTGGGCATCGATCAGGGCGAGGCCGGCGCCTATATCAAGACCTATTTCGACCGCTTCCCCGGCATTCGGACCTATATGGACAGGACCAAGGCCGAGGTCCGCCAGGCCGGCTTCGTCTCCACCGTCTTCGGCCGCCGCATCCACATCCCGGCCATCCATTCGAAATCTGGGGCCGAACGCCAATTCGGCGAGCGCGCCGCCATCAACGCCCCCATCCAGGGCGCCGCCGCCGACATCATCCGCCGCGCCATGATCCGCATGCCCACGGCCCTGGCCGAGGCCGGTTTGAAGACGCGGATGCTGTTGCAGGTGCACGACGAACTGGTCTTCGAAGCCCCGGAAGCGGAGGCCGAGCGCGCCATTCCCGTGATCAAGCGGGTCATGGAAACCGCTTCGGACCCCGCCGTCGCCCTGACCGTGCCCCTGGTGGTCGAGGCCCGCGCCGCCCCGAACTGGGACGAGGCGCACTGACACGCCGGCGCGGCGGCGTTCAGGCCGCCAGGACGACGATGTCGTCAGGGCTTTCCCCGCGCCCCAAAAGGCCGGTTTCGAAGTCCATGAAGATGTCCATCAGCTCGGCCACCCCCGCCGGATGGGCGCCGGCGCCGAAGCGGAAACGCCAATAGCTGACGATGTGCTGGACCGCGCCCAGCTGGTCGCCCAGGCGGGCGAACATCGACGGGGCGTCCAGCAGGAAGTCGCGGAAGGCGATGGGTTTGCCCTCGCGCGTCAGCCGGGCGTAGGCGTCGTCATAGACGCTGAGGGTGCGGCTGACCTCGTCGCAGGTGCGAATGATGCGGCCCCGCAGGACGGCGCGGCTGCGGTCCAGATATTCGCGGGCCTGTCGATCGACCTTACCGACCGGCTTGATGGTGCGCACCGCCTCGGCGACGGCCGCCACCTCGCCCAGCAGGGTCGACAGGGTCCATTTGTAGTAGAGGAAGCCTTTCCAGCAGAAGACCCCTTCCTGATACTGTTCCGGGGCCAGACGCAGGGTCTCGCGCAGGGCCTCCAGCTGGTCGCCAGGGGTGTTGGACAGGATCTTGGCCGTCATCCGCGCCGCTGAATCGGCGGCTTCGCTGTTGCCTGCGCCCAGGCTGAGGCTGACCAGGGGTTCGATCTCGCCCCGGACGAAGGTGGTCATCCGCTGAAGATCGCTCTCGCTGATCGAGAAATAGCAGGGCGCCGGCTCCAGGCCGCACCGGCGCAGCTGTTCGCGAAGCAAAAAGGGGTCGAGCGACGGCAGGCGGTCGATCTGGCGCAGGGTGACGATGTCCGCGTGGGTCGCGGGGACGCCGAACGATTCCATCATCATCCGTTCGAAGCCGATCTGATTGACGAAGACATAGCGGCCGCCGGTCTTCAGATCCTCGTCGTCGATCGGAATGATCACCTTGGTCGCCACATGGCGACGGCCGGTGAACAGGTCCGTCTCGTTGCGTCGGAGCCGGTGTTTGATGATCAGGGATCGGTTCAGCACCGGGGTGCGGAAGATCGGGCGTGCGGCCCAGTCGGGATTGCGCAGGGCGCCGTCTGCCCGGCTGTCGCCGTTCTCTTCCCACACCTTCAGCAGGTTCAGCACGCGGGCGGTGGAGGCCGAGCCCCTCAGGTGATCGAGATTTCGGACGGCGCGATCGGTCATGAGCGGGACCTTGCACCACAAATCGTCACCAATGGCTTAGCTGGCGGCCAATTCGACCGATGCTGGCGCCGGAAGCACGACACGCCTAAAAGGATGTCCATGCAGATGCTGGACATTCTGATCCTCCTCGCCATCGCCGCCGTGACGGTGACGCTGGGCCTGGGGCTGTATTCCCTGTTTCGCGGCGGCGCCTATGCGCGCAGCCATTCCAACCGGCTGATGCGCTGGCGGGTCGGGTTGCAGGCCCTGGCGGTCCTGCTTCTGGTGATCGGCATGCTGTGGAAGGCGACGGCGTCTTGACCGGAGGTCGTCCATGGTGACGCTGAACAAGATCTACACCAAGACTGGGGACGAGGGCCTGACGCGGCTGGCCTCGGGTGCGCCGGTGTCTAAGACCGATCTGCGGGTCCAGGCCTATGGGGCGGTGGATGAACTGAACGCCGTCCTGGGGGTGGCCCGGCTCAGCAGCGGCCAGAACGACCGGATCGACGCCATGCTGGGGCGGATTCAGAATGAACTGTTCGATTTGGGGGCCGATCTGGCCACGCCGCTGGACCCGCCCCCGGCCTGGGAGGCGCTGCGAATTCTGGACAGCCAGGTCGAGCGACTGGAACAGGAGATCGACTGGATGAACGAGAGCCTGAAACCGCTGGACAGTTTCATCCTGCCCGGCGGTTCGCCCTTGTCGGCCCATCTGCATGTGGCGCGCACCGTGTGCCGTCGCGCCGAGCGGGACGCCGTGCGTCTGGTCGAGGCGGGGCAGGCGGTCAACGGCGCGGCCCTGCGCTATCTGAACCGGCTGTCGGACCATCTGTTCGTCGCCGGGCGCCGCGCCAACGCCAACGGCGCCAATGACGTCAAGTGGAAGCCGGGCGCGACCCGCTGAGGCGTCGCTTATGGACGCCGGGGTTCCGGACGGCTAACGGCAGGCGGATGAAGACCGACCTGCCCCCCGAGGACGACAATCCGCATCTGGAGCGGCCGCTGCGGTCGTTCGGCCGTATCAAGGCCCGACCCATCAAGCCGCGTCAGGCCGCCCTGATGGAGACGCTGCTCCCCCGGATCGCCGTGCCGGACCCGAAGGCGGGACCGGTGAACCCGCAGACTCTGATGCCCAACGCCGCCGAGGTCTGGCTGGAGATCGGATTCGGCGGGGGCGAACATATGGCGGCCCAGGCGGCGCGGCGGCCGGACGTTCTGGTGATCGGCTGCGAACCCTTTCTGAACGGGGTCGCCTCGGCCCTGCGCCACGTCGAGGAAGGCGGGCTGGAGAACGTCCGCATCCACGCCGACGACGCGCGCGACCTGGTCGAGGTCCTTCCCGACGCCTCGGTCGATCGGGTGCTGATCCTGTTTCCCGATCCCTGGCACAAGGCCCGGCACAACAAACGCCGCCTTTTGCAGGACGAGACGGCCCAGGCCTTCGCCCGCATTCTGAAGCCCGGCGGGACGCTGCGGTTCGTTACCGACTGGCGGGACTATGCGGAATGGACGCTGGAGCGATTGGAGAGGGCGCCAGGGCTGAAGCGGATCGGAGCGGCCGAGGCCGACTGGCATGTCGCCCCGTCGGACCATGTGATCACCCGCTATGAGGAAAAGCGACTGGGCGACACCGCGCCGATCTTCCTGGAATATCAGAAGGCGGCCTGAGGGAACTTGTGCGGGGCTGATTGTCGCATAAGGGTATCTACCTAGCCCCCTCATAGCCCCCCGTTTAACCTCGTTCTTTAGGCATGGTCCGATGCTTAGGGAAACAACCATGAAGGCTTTGACGATCGGCGGGCGGATTAATCTGCTGGCGCTTGTGACGGTGGCCGGCCTTCTGGTGGTGACGGCCTTGGCCCTTTTCCGGCTGGATGCGGTCATGCGTGACGACATCGCCGACCGCACTAAAAAGTCCGTCGAGATCGCCCACAGCGTGGTCGCCTATTACCAGGGTGAGGAGGCGGCCGGACGGATGAGCCGGGATCAGGCCCAGACGGCGGCCAAGGCGGCGGTCGGGGCCATGCGGTACGGCCAGGACGACTATTTCTGGATCAACGACATGCATCCCACCATGGTGATGCACCCGATGAAGCCGGCGCTGAACGGCAAGGATCTGAGCGAGAACAAGGACGCTGACGGCGTGCTGATGTTCAAGGAATTCGTCGCCGTGGTGCAGAAGGACGGCGAGGGCTTCGTCGAGTATCAGTGGGCCAAGCCGAACCAGGACGAGGCCTCGCCGAAGATCTCCTATGTGAAGGGCTTTGCGCCCTGGGGCTGGGTGATCGGTTCAGGCGTCTATACCGACCAGATCGCGGCGGCCGTGGGCAAGTCGGCCCTGGCCTTGGGCTCCATGGCCCTGCTGGTTTTGCTGGCGGTCGGGGCGGCGGGCTGGTTCATCGGCCGGTCGGTGTCGGGGCCCGTGGTGGCGCTCGAGCGGCGGATGCGCGGCCTGGCGGAGGGGGATACGGCCTCCGAGATTCCTGGCGTCGCGCGCGGCGACGAGATCGGCAAGATGGCCTTGGCGCTCGCGACCTTCCGCGACGCGGCCATCGAGAAGGCGCGTCTGGCGGCGGAGGCCCTGTCGCAGCGCTCGATGAGCGAGCAGGAGCGGGCCGCCCGCGAGGCCGAGAAGGCGGCGGAGGCCGAGGCCGACCGGGTGACGATCGAGGCCTTGGGCCGGGGTCTGGCGGCCATGGCGGACGGCGACCTGACCTATCGGATCGAGACCGAATTCGCGCCCAAGGCGGCGCAGCTGAAGACGGACTTCAACGCCGCCATCGCTCAGCTCCAGCAGGCCCTGTCGGTGGTGGTGGGCAATATCGCCGGCATCCGCTCCGGCGCCGGCGAGATCAGCCAGGCCGCCGACGACCTGTCGCGTCGTACCGAACAACAGGCTGCGGGGCTGGAGGAGACGGCGGCGGCTCTGGACGAGATCACCGCCACGGTGAACAAGACGGCGTCGGGCGCGCGCCAGGCCTCGGACAGTGGTCCAGGCCGCCAAGGGCGACGCCGAGACCTCGGGCGTCATCGTTCGCGACGCCGTCCAGGCCATGCAGGCCATAGAGGGCTCGTCGGACCAGATCAGCCAGATCATCGGCGTCATCGACGAAATCGCCTTCCAGACCAACCTCCTGGCCCTGAACGCCGGGGTCGAGGCGGCCCGTGCGGGCGAGGCCGGTCGCGGCTTTGCGGTGGTGGCCTCCGAGGTCCGCGCCCTGGCCCAGCGGTCGGCGGAGGCCGCCAAGGAGATCAAGACCCTGATCTCGACCTCCAGCACCCAGGTCGGTTCGGGGGTGAAACTGGTCGGCCAGACCGGCGAGGCCCTGCAGCGGATCGTCGATCGGGTGGCCGAGATCGACGGACTGGTGTCGGAAATCGCGGCCTCGGCCCAGGAACAGGCGATCGGCCTGGCCGAGGTCAATACGGCCGTCAACCAGATGGACCAGGTCACCCAGCAGAACGCCGCCATGGTCGAACAGTCGACCGCCGCCAGCCACTCTCTGGCCCAGGAGGCCCAGTCGCTCCAGGCCTCGGTGGCCCGGTTCAAGGTCGGCTCAGCGGCCCAGGTCGTCGCCGCCCCCGCCCGCGCCCCTGCGCCCGCGCCTGCGTCTTCCGCACCGGCCAAGCCGGCCCATCGAATGGTCCAAGCCCTCAAGACCCTGGGCCGCGGCGGCGCCGCGCCCGCCCAACAGGCCGCTCCCGCCGAAGACGGCTGGGAGGAATTCTAGGCGGCTTCGTCGAGGACGGTCTGGCGCGGCGGCGATGAACCGACCAGCTTAGGCCGTCTTCACCGGAGCCCTTGAATGACCCTCTCGATCTACGACTTCGCCACGCCCGTTCTGGCGCGCGGCCTCACCAATCTGTCCGGTTTCCTGGACAAGGCCCTGGCGGAGGGCTTCGACGAGACAATCCTGATCCAGGCCCGGCTGCACGACGACATGCGCCCCCTGGTCGCCCAGGTGCAGCTGGCCTCGGACACGGCCAAGGGCGCCGTGGCGCGGCTGGCCGGCGTCGACAATCCCTCCATGGCGGACACGGAGACAACCTTCGCGGAATTGAAGGACCGGATCGCCCGCACCCTGGCCTTCATCGACAGCGTCGACCCCGCCGCCTTCGCCGGCGCCGAGGCCCGGCCGATCCGCCTGAAGACGCCGAGCCGGGAGCTGAACTTCGACGGCCTGGGCTATCTGACCAGTTTCGTCCTGCCCAACTTCCATTTCCACGTCACGACCGCCTACGCCGTCCTACGCAAGGAGGGCGTGCCGCTGGGCAAGATGGATTATCTGGGGCGGCTGGCGCTGGTTTGAACGAATAGGGCTGACAAGCGAATGTGAAGGGCCTATATGGCGCTCCACATCGTTAGACCGGCGTCCAACGGCGTCGTTCAAAGCGGCGGCCCGGACGGACCGCCGCTTTTGTTTTGGATATTCGCCGCTTGCGCGCAAAGACCGCCCAGGACCGCCAACTGCTGGAGCTGATCGACCCGATCGCGGAGTCGCTCGGGCTCGAGGTCGTGCGCGTTCGTCTGATGAGCGGCTCCAAGCGCCAGCGCCTGCAGATCATGGCCGAACGCCCGTCCGACCACGACATCTCGGTGGAGCAATGCGCCAAGCTGAGCCGGGCCGTGTCGGAGGTGTTCGACGCCGCCGATCCGATCAGTGGCGAATATCTGCTGGAGGTCTCCTCCCCCGGCATCGACCGGCCCCTGACCCGTCCCATCGACTTCGACCTGTTCGAGGGCGAGGAGGCGCGGCTGGAGACGGACCGGATGATCGAGGGCCGCAAACGCTTCAAGGGCGTGCTGGCCGGGTTCGAGGACGGCAATGTCCTGATCGACCTGGAGGGCGAGGAGGACACCGCCCTGATCCCCTTCGACTGGTTGAGCGATGCGAAACTGGTCCTGACCGACGCCCTGATGAAGCGGGGCGCCGCCATCCGCGCCGCTCGCGGCGAACCTGAAGACGACGGCCTGCCCGAAGGGGAAGCCGACGACGCTGACACCGACACCACGACCCCTTCTGAGGACAAAGCCTGATGGCCGTCACCGGTATTTCCGCCAACCGCCTCGAACTGCTGCAGATCGCCGAGGCCGTGGCCCGCGAGAAGAACATCGACCGCGAAATCGTCATCGAGGCGATTGAGGAGGCGATCCAGAAGGGCGCCAAGTCGCGTTACGGAGCGCACCACGACATCCGCGCCAAGATCGACCACAAGACCGGCGAACTGTCCCTGACCCGTCACGTCACCATCGTCGAGGACGACTGGCAGCCGGAAGACGAGCTGGAGGAGTTCAACGACAGCGCCATGGTGCGTCTGCGCGACGCCCTGAAGCGCGACCCCGAGGCCGAGGTCGGCAAGGAATATGTCGAACAGCTGCCGCCGTTCGAGTTCGGCCGGGTCCAGACCCAGATGGCCCGCCAGGTCGTGACCGGAAAGGTCCGCGAGGCCGAGCGCGCCAACCAGTACGAAGAGTTCAAGGATCGCGTCGGCGAGATCGTCAACGGCACGGTCAAGCGCGTGGAATACGGCAACACCATCGTCGACCTGGGCCGGGGCGAGGGCGTCATGCGCCGCGACCAGTCCATCCCGCGCGAGGTGTTCAACATCGGCGACCGGATCCGCACCTACATCTACGACGTCCGGCCCGAGGCCAAGGGCCCGCAGGTCATGCTGAGCCGCGCCCACCCCGGCTTCATGGCCAAGCTGTTCGCCCAGGAAGTGCCGGAAGTCTATGACGGCGTGATCGAGATTCGCGCCGCCGCCCGTGACTCGGGTTCGCGCGCCAAGATGGCCGTCCTGTCGAACGACAGCTCCATCGATCCGGTCGGCGCCTGCGTCGGCATGCGCGGCTCGCGGGTTCAGGCGGTCGTCGCCGAACTGCAGGGCGAGAAGATCGACATCATCCAGTGGAACCCGGACGAGCCCACCTTCATCGTCAACGCCCTGGCCCCGGCCGAGGTGTCCAAGGTGGTGCTGGACGAGGAAGCCGGCCGCGTGGAAGTGGTCGTGCCCGACGAACAACTGTCGCTGGCCATCGGCCGTCGCGGCCAGAACGTGCGCCTGGCCAGCCAGCTGACCGGCTGGCAGATCGACATCATCACCGAGAGCCAGGACTCCGAGCGTCGCCAGCGCGAGTTCGGCGAGCGCACCGCCCTGTTCCAGGAAGCCCTGGACGTGGACGAGGTCATCGCCCAGCTGCTGGTCACCGAAGGCTTCGCCACGGTGGAAGACCTGGCCTATGTCGACCCCTACGAGGTCTCGGAAATCGAGGGCTTCGACGAGGAGACGGCCGAGGAGCTTCAGACCCGCGCCCGCGAATATCTGGACAAGAAGGCCGCCGAACTGGACGCCAAGCGCACTGAACTCGGCGTTGAGGACGCGGTTCTGGACGTGCCGGGCGTGACTCTCGCCATGGCGGTCGCCTTGGGCGAAGGCGGGGTCAAGACCGTCGAGGATCTGGCCGATCTGGCGACCGACGAAATTCGCGGCGGCTACGAGGTGAAGAACGGCGAACGGGTCAAGGTCCCGGGTGTTCTGGAAAGCTTCAACCTGGCCCAGGAAGAGGCCGAACTGCTGATCCTGCAGGCCCGTGTGGCCGCCGGCTGGATCGACGCCTCGGAACTGCCGCAGCCCGAGCCGGAGTATGAGGACGAGGGCGACTACGCCGAGGGCGAGTACGATCCCGACCAGGTGTTCGGCGAGGCCGGTGGCGAAGGCCAGGCGTCCGACGACGCCGAACCGTCGAACACGTGATGGGAGACCTGGCCCTTCATGAGCTTGCGCGACGCGACGATCGATAGGGAACGCCGGGACCTGGTCAGCCACCAGGTCATGGACGAATCTCGTCTGATCCGTTTCGTCGCCGGGCCCGAGGGTCAGGTGGTTCCCGACCTGGGGCGCAAACTGCCCGGTCGCGGCCTGTGGGTCGAAGCCAGTCGCGCCTCGGTCGAGGCGGCGGTCAAGAAGAACGGCTTCACGCGCGCCGCAAAGACGAAGCTGACCGCCCCGGCCGATCTCGCGGATCTGGTCGAGCGGCTGCTGGTCCGGCGTTGTTTGGACCAGCTGGGTCTTGCCCGGCGCGAAGGCGTGCTTATCTCAGGCTTCGAAAAGTCCGCTGCGGCCCTGCGGGCCGGCAAGGCCGACTGGGTGATCGAGGCCTCCGACGGGGCCGCCGATGGCCGTGGCAAAATCCTCGCATTGGCCCGCCATCAGACCGCCAAGGTCTGCGGCGCCTTTACGGCGGACGATTTGAGTTTGGCCCTTGGGCTGGAAAATGCGATACACGCCGTCCTGCTTGCGGGCGGACGCGCCGATCGGTGGACCCTAGAGGTCGAACGACTGGCTGGATTTCGGCCGCTTCGCCCCCTTCACTGGGAGATTTCCGGTGTCGAGGACGGACCGGCGGGCGCACCCCCGACTGATTTTAATCACGGTGGGGCGAGCTGAGGATTTTGGCGGCCGAGGGCCTGTCTCCAGGGGCGGAGACGGGCTCACGGCCGTTTATGGGTATTGAGACGACGGCGGGCTTTTCCGCCCCAAGTAAAGCGACCGGATGAGCGACGAAAACGACAAGACCAACCAAGGCCAGGGTTCGAACACCGGCGGAACGCCGTCCCAGACGGGGCCGCGGGCGCCGCTGAGCCTGAAGCCGCGCGCCGCGGGATCGGTTTCGACCGGCACCGTGAAGCAGAGCTTCAGCCATGGCCGATCCAAGACGGTGGTGGTCGAGACCAAGCGACGCCCCGGCGCCGGCGGGCCGCAACGCCCGCAAGGCTTCGATGTCGCTCGCCCGCAGCAGGCGGGACAGGCGCCGCGTCCGCAGGGCCAGCGCCCGGCCCAGCCCGCCGGCGGGGGTCTGTCGCCTGAGGAGCAGGAGGCCCGTCGCCGCGCCATCGCCCTGGCGACCCAGGCCAACGCCGAACGCGAACGCGCCGCCGCCGCTGAAAAGGCCGCGCGCGAAGCCGCCGAGCGTGAGCGCGCCGCCGCCAATGAACGCGCTGCCCAGGCCGCGCGCGAAGAGGCCGCCGCCGCCAAGGCCGCAGCCGAGGCCGCCCGCGCCGAGGCCGCCAAATTGGCCGCCGCCGCGCCTCAGCCGGTCAAGACTGCGCCCAAGCCGACCCCAGCTCCGACGCCGGCTGCGTCCGCGCCCGCCCCGGCGCCGGTCGCTCCGACGCCGGCGCCTGCCCGTCCCGCCGCCCCGGCGCGTCCGACCGTCAACTTCGGCCAACGCGCGCCCAAGCCCGGCAATCCGCAGCGTGCGGCGCCGGAACGCCCCGCCTTCGGCGGCCGTTCGGCCCGCGAACAGGCCATGGGCGGCGGCGACCGGTCCTATTCAGATCGTCCCCAGTCGTCCGAGCGTCCGCAAGGCGACCGTCCCCAGGGCGGCCGCCCCGGCCCTGGCGGCCAGCGTCCCCAGGGCGCCAAGCCGGCCGAGCCGGTCCGCTATTCGGCCCTGAACCCCCGCCCGGCTCCCGGCGCCGCCCGTCCCGGCGGCCCGCGCACCGGCCCCGGCGGCCGAGCGGCTCCGAACGCCCCGCCCGCCACCCCCGAAGTGGCCCGTCCCAGCCGCGCGCCCGGCGCCGGCTTCGGCCGTCCCGTGGGTCGCGACGACGATCGTGAGAAGCGTTTCTCCGACGCCGGCAAGGCGGTCAGCCGCACCCGCGGCGAACCCAAGCGCCGCGAAGGCCGGATGACCATCCAGTCCGTGGTCGGCGACGGCGACGCCGCCGAGCGGATGCGCTCCCTGGCCTCGGTCCGCCGCGCCCGCGAACGCGAGAAGGAAAAGCGCAAGGGCGGCTCCACCGATACGCCGAACCGTCCGCGTGAAGTGGTCATCCCCGACGTCATCACCGTGCAGGAGCTGTCCAACCGGATGGCCGTGCGGGGCGTCGACATTATCAAGTTCCTGATGAAGCAGGGCATGATGATGAAGATCAACGACGTGATCGATTCCGACACCGCCGAACTGGTGGCCGAGGAATTCGGCATGGCCGTCAAGCGTGTGTCCGAGTCCGACGTGGAAACCGGCTTCCTGGGCGAGGCGGACGACGCCGATGCCTCCGAAGTCCGCGCCCCGGTCGTGGCCATCATGGGCCACGTCGACCACGGCAAGACCTCGCTGCTGGACGCGCTGCGCACCACCGATGTGGCGGGCGGCGAAGCCGGCGGCATCACCCAGCATATCGGCGCCTATCAGGTGCGTCTGGAAGACGGCCAGAAGGTCACCTTCCTGGACACGCCCGGCCACGCCGCCTTTTCGGCCATGCGGGCGCGCGGCGCCAATGTGACCGATATCGTGGTTCTGGTCGTGGCCGCCGACGACGGCGTCATGCCCCAGACGATCGAGGCGATCCAGCACGCTAAGGCGGCCGAGGCGCCGCTGATCGTCGCCGTCAACAAGATGGACAAGCCCGGCGCCACCTCGCAGAAGGTCGTCAACGAACTGCTGCAGTACGAAGTGATCGCCGAGAGCCTGGGCGGCGACACCCAGATCATCGAGGTCTCCGCCAAGGAGCGGATGAACCTGGACGGCCTCTTGGAAGCCATCCTGGTCCAGGCCGAGGTCATGGACCTGCGCGCCAACCCCGACCGATCGGCCGAGGGCGTGGTCATCGAGGCCAAGCTGGACAAGGGCCGCGGCCCCGTCGGCACCGTCCTGGTCAAGCGCGGCACGCTGAAGCGCGGCGACATCGTCGTGGCCGGCGGCGCCTGGGGCAAGGTTCGCGCCCTGCTGAACGAGCGCAACGAACAGCTGACCGACGCCGGCCCGTCCGTCCCGGTCGAGATCCTGGGTCTGGACGAGGCGCCGTCGCCGGGCGACGTCTTCGCCGTGGTGGATTCCGAAGCCCGCGCCCGCGAGCTGACCGAATATCGTCAGCGGGTGAAGCGCGAAAAGGCCCAGGTTTCGGGCGGCTCGGTCTCGCTGGTCGACATGATGGCCAAGCTCGGCTCCAAGAAGATCAACGAGCTGCCGGTGGTCATCAAGGCCGACGTCCAGGGTTCGGGCGAAGCCATCGCCGCCTCGCTGGAGAAGATGGGCAACGACGAGGTCCGCGCCCGCATCGTCTATTCCGGCGCAGGCGGCATCACCGAGAGCGACGTCAACCTGGCCAAGTCGGCCGGCGCGCCGATCCTCGGCTTCAACGTCCGGGCCTCGAAACAGGCACGCGATCTGGCCGACCGCGAGGGGGTCGAGATCCGCTACTATTCGATCATCTACGACCTCTTGGACGACATGAAGGGCGTGCTCTCGGGCATGCTGGCGCCGCTGCAACGCGAAACCTTCCTGGGCAACGCCCAGGTGCTTCAGGTCTTCGACATCTCCAAGGTCGGCAAGATCGCCGGCTGCCGCGTCACCGAAGGCGTCGTGCGCAAGGGCGCCCGCGTCCGCATCATCCGCGACGACGTGGTGGTGCTGGAGCTGGGCGTGCTCAACACGCTCAAACGCTTCAAGGACGAGGTCAACGAGGTGCCCTCGGGCCAGGAGTGCGGCATGCAGTTCCAGGGCTTCCAGGACATCAAGGAAGGCGACTACATCGAGTGCTTCACGGTCGAAGAGATCAAGCGCACCCTGGACTAGGTCCGGCGTTCGAAAGCACCCAGAGAGACAGGCCCGGAACCCAGGTTCCGGGCCTTTTTCTTTGCGCGGCGGATCCGACGTGGGCGTTCACGCTTCGCCGGCGGCGGCGCACGGTCACTGGCGAAAACCGGCTGTCCAGCGCCGCAAGTCCGCTGGCGGCGGCGGCTGACGGGCGGCACGGTTCGGTCATCGAGAGCCGGCCGTCGGTTCTCACCCCGACAGGATCGCCGCCGTGAAGTTCTCCGCCCTCATCCTTTCCGCCGCCGTCGCCGCTCTCGCCGCCGCGCCAGCCTTCGCCGCCGACCTGACCATCGTCTTTCCGGACGCGGCCGCAGAAGGCCGGATCATGGTCGCCGTCTTCGACAGCGCCGAGGCCTATCAGGCGGGCCGACCGGTCAAGGCGGCCCAGCTGGACGCCGCAGCAGGCGAGACCCGCGTCACCTTCGACGACCTGCCCGACGGCGACTATGCGGTGCGCGCCTTCCACGATCTGAACGCAGACGGGCGGATGAACACCAATCCCTTCGGCATGCCGACCGAGCCCTTCGCCTTCTCCAACAATGCGGTCGGCAATATGGGCCCGGCCTCCTGGGACCGCGCCCGCTTCCCGGCGGCCGGGTCGGTCGAACAGACGATTACGCTGAAATAGATCCCGCCGCCGACCTGCCGTTTTCAACTTCAAGAGCCTGATCATGATCCCCTCCCGCCGCGCCTTTCTGATGGGCGCCGCCGCCCTGTCCGCCGCCGTGGCCACGCCCGAAATGACGCGCGCGGCCGCCGCCTTGAACGCCGTCGCCGAAATGAAGGCCGACTGGGCCCTGGCGACGCGCGATGTCGCCGCCGACGCGCCCCGTCACGCCCTGCGCCTGATCCACGGCCGCGCGCCGTCGGGTCTGGAGGGCGTGCTTTATCGCAACGGGCCGGGGCGCTTCCGTCGGCCGGGCGGATCGGCGACCCACTGGTTCGACGGCGACGGCCTGATGCGGGCCTTTAGGATTCAGGACGGTCAGGCCACGCTGGAGGCCCGTTTCGCCGATACGCCCAAGCGCCGAACCGAGACGGAGCTGGACGCCGTCGTCACCCCCGGCTTCGGCACACGCGGCGACGCCCGCGCGCGAGTCGGCTCCAATGACGACGCCAACGCCGCCAATACGGGGATCATGCCGGCGGGCGATCGGGTCTGGGCCCTGTGGGAGGGCGGGTCGCCCCTGGCCATGGACGCCGCCGACCTGTCCACCCAGGCGTTCGTCACCCTGCGGAGCGATCTGAAAGGCATGCCCTTCCAGGCCCACCCGCGTCGAGGACCGGACGGCTCGATCTGGAACGTCGGCGCGGCAGGCGATCGGGCGGTGATCTGGCGGTTAAACCCCGACGGGGGACTGAATCAGGCGGAGGTGCTGCGTCTGCCGCGCGCCAGCTACATGCACGACTTCACGGCGACTGACCGGCATCTGATCCTGGTGATGCAGCCCTGGCTGTTCGAGACCCAGGCGACGCCGATCATCAACGGCCTGGTTTGGCGGCCTGAGGCGGGAACCCAGGTCATGGTGCTGGACAAGGACGATCTGAGCCGGCGGAGGATCTATGAACTGCCCGGCTTCTTCCACTTCCACCTGGGCGACGCCTGGGCCGAGGCGGACGGGACCATTCGCTTCGATGTCGCCGCAGCCGAGGATCCGCGCTTCGCCGTCGATGGGGCGAGGGTGCTGGTGGAGGGGCAGGGCACAGTTCCAGGGGATCCGGCGACCCTGGCCTTGATCACCCTTCGACCTGACGGGCGGGCCGAAATGACGCGCTCCAACGCCGTCGGGGAGTTTCCGCAGAGCGATCCGCGTCGTCGGGGGCTTAAGCGACGCCTGACCGTCCATACGGGCGGAGAAACGCGCGGCCGGCCTCTGCCCACCGGCCTGGCCTTGCAGGACTGGGAGACGGGTCGATCCGAGGGCTTCACCTTCGGCCGCCATCAGGTCGTTGAAGAGGTGCTGTTCGCGCCCAAGCCCGGCGCGACGGCCGAGCGGGACGCCTGGCTGATCGGCCCCTCCATCAATCTGGACGCCGGTCGCACCGAACTGCATGTGTTCGACGCCGCCCGGATCGCGGACGGGCCGGTCGTCAGCTGGGCTGCGGACTTCGCCCTGCCCGCCGGCTTCCACGGGGCCTGGGTCGGTTAGTGCCCCGGCCGGGCCAAAAGGCGGCAGGCGCCGTTCTTGCGGCCTTCATGGTTCGCAAAGCCTGACGTGCCAAGGTGAGACCATGACCCCGGTTCAGACGCCTGCCGATCTTCGACCCTTGACGGCCCTGCGGTTCGCCGCAGCCCTGTGGGTCGCCGTCTACACCTTCTGGCCCAATCTGGCCGGGGCGCCGCAGACGGCCGTGGTCGCCAAAGGCTATCTGGGCGTCGAACTGTTCTTCGTCCTGTCCGGCTTCATTCTGAGCCACGTCTATCTTCAGGCGGCGGGCGAGAAGCGGTTTTCCTATCGCGGCTTCCTGTGGGCGCGGATCGCCAGGGTCTATCCGCTGCATCTCGCCACCCTGATCGGGGTCGGAGGGCTGGCGGCGGCGGCTCTGATCGCGGGAATGAGCGTGGACGCCAACGTCCTGTCCTGGTCGTCGCTTCCCGCCAATCTGCTGATGCTCCACGCCTGGGGCTTGGCGCCGGTGGCCGGTTGGAACCATCCGTCCTGGTCGATCTCGGCGGAATGGTTCGCCTATCTGTGCTTTCCCCTGTTCGCCTTCGTCTTCTGGCGTCTGCGCGACAAGCCGGTCGCGGCCGTGGTTGGGGCGGCGGCCTTTCTGACGGTGCTGTATTTCGTGTTCGAGCAGGCGGCGGGTTTTCCTCTGACGGAGGCCACCATCCGCTGGGGGGCGCTTCGGATCGTGCCCTGTTTCGCCCTCGGGTGCGCCCTCTATCTGGTCTATCGCAAGGTGGGGCAGCGGCTGTCCGCTCTCCTGGCGGGCGGGGCGGCGGCGATCGCCTTCGTCTTGATGATGGTCAGCGCGGCCCTGGGGCTGTGGGATGGGATCACCGTCCTGTGCGCCGGCGCTCTGATCCTCGCCCTGGCTGTCCTTCCCAATGCAAGCGCCGGCTGGCTGGCCTCGCGCCCGGCCGTCTATCTGGGTGAGATCAGCTATTCGGTCTATATGGTCTGCGTGCCGTGGAATCTGCTGGCCGTCGGCCTGGCGGCGAAGCTGACGGGCGCCGCTGACAAGCAACTTCAAATTTTCGTGTGGCTGGCGATTCTGGCCCTTTTGCCCGTCGTGGCGGCGGTCTCCTATCACCTGGTCGAACGCCCGGCGCGACAGGCTTTGAGGGGGTTGGCCGAGCGGCCGAAATCCGTGTCAAGCGCTACAGAAGACCGTCCGTCGCCTGACGGCGGTATGTCGAAAACGGTTGTCGAATCCTGAGAGCCTGTGTTCTAAAAACACCATCGGCAGTCGGGATACGGCCTCAGCATGACAAAACGGCTCAAAGCCGCCGCGGTTGCGGCGACCCTCGGTTTTTTTGCACTGGGCGCAGTTCCCTCCAATGCAAAGGCTGACGAGCCGTACTGGCAGTGCGTGACCTTCGCCCGCATGTTCTCGGGCATCAACATCTTCGGCGACGCCTGGACCTGGTGGCGTCAGGCCGCCGAGAAGTTCCGCACGGGCAAGGCGCCCGAGACCGGTTCGGTCCTGGTCTTCCGCCCGGAAGGCCGGATGAGCCGCGGCCATGTCGCCGTCGTTTCCGACATTCTGACCGACCGGGTGGTGCGCGTGACCCACGCCAACTGGGGCGGCAGCCGCGGCAAGGTCGAGGAAAACGTCACCGTCGTGGACGTCTCGCCCGCCAACGACTGGTCCCAGGTCAAGGTCTGGTACAATCCGATCAACGGCCTGGGCACGACCGTCTATCCGACCTACGGCTTCATCTATAAGGGCGCGCGCGACGCCTTCGACGCCGGCCGACAGATGGCCGCCAACGTCTCGGGTCAGGGTCAGCAATAGGCGGACTTGCGCCTTTCCCGGCCGCGGGCGATAGCGGCGCATGACCCAATCCCGCGACATGACCTACGCCGGCTATCTGGCGTTGGACGATCTGCTTTCGACCCAGCATCCGCTGTCGGATCAGCACGACGAAATGCTCTTCGTCGTCATCCACCAGACCAAGGAGTTGTGGCTGAAGCAGATGCTGCACGAAGTGGCCCTGGCCCAGACCCTGGTGCGGGCCGGCGACCTGGTCCCCGCCTATAAGAGCCTGGCGCGGGTCAGCCGCATCCAGGCGGTGATGACCCAGAGCTGGGACATTCTGGCGACCATGACCCCGGCCGACTATCTGCGGTTCCGGGGCGTGCTGGGCGCGTCCTCCGGTTTCCAGAGCGACCAGTTCCGTCGCTTCGAGGCCATGCTGGGGCTGAAGGACCCCGCCTTCCTGAAGTTCCATGTGGACCGACCCCAGGCCCATGCGGCGCTGGAGGCGGCGATCGCGTCGCCCAGTCTGTATGACGACGCCCTGGCCCAGTTGGCCAAGGCCGGCCTGCCGGTGCCGCAGGCCGTGCTGAACCGCGACGTGACCCAGCCCTATGAACCGTCCGAGGCGGTAGAGGCGGCTTGGCTCGAGGTCTATCGGGACACGGAGCGCTGGTGGGCCCTGTATCAGCTGGCCGAGAAGCTGGTCGACCTGGACGACGCCCTGCTGACCTGGCGACATAAGCACGTCGTCACGGTCGAGCGCATCATCGGCCGGCGCCGTGGGACGGGCGGAACGGAAGGGGCGGCCTATCTGGCCACGACCCTGACCAAGCGGTGCTTTCCTGAGCTGTGGTCGCTGCGGACCGCCCTCTGACGGCCTGTTGATCGGGCGCGGCGCCGCATCCGGCAACCTTCGCCGCGTCCGGCCATTGTCCGCTTGACCGCCAAAGCGGAGGAGCCGACGCAATGAGCAATCCCAATGCCCATGACATCAAGGTCTTGAACGGCCTGATCGAGACCACCCTGGACAGCGCCGACGGCTACGCCCAGGCGGCCGAAGAGACGACCGATCCCCATTTCCGCAGCCTGTTTGAACGCCGCAGCGAGGAGCGCCGCCAGGTGGTCGAGGATCTGTCGGCCGCCGTGCGCGGTCTGGGCGGCGACCCTGAGGCTCACGGCTCGATCCTGGCCAAGGCCCACCGCGCCTTTCTGGACGTCAAACACGCCCTGCTGAGGAATGACGACAGCGTGGTGGGGTCGATCAACAGCGGCGAGGGGTTCATCGCCGCAAAGTTCGACAAGGCTCTGGATGACACGGCCATCTCGGCCACCACCCGCGAAACCATTCGCCGCGCCTACGCCTCCATCAAGACGGGCCATGATCAGATGGAAGGCCTGAAACACAGTCTGGAAGGCCAGAGGGATGCGTCCAATCCGCTGTTTCCGCAGTAAGGGGGCGCGCGCCGGACAAAGAAAAAGGCCCCGGCGTCGCCGCCGGGGCCCTTATCGTTTTGCGAACGCGCCTGGGATCAGGCTTCGTCGCCCTTGTCGGCGGCGCCGGTCTCCGGGACCACCACGCCCTTGGCGGGACGAACCGTCTGACGCTCGGCGATCCGGGCCGACTTGCCGCGACGGTCGCGCAGATAATAGAGCTTGGCGCGACGCACGACGCCGCGGCGCTTCACCTCGATCGACTCGACGTTCGGCGACAGAATGGGAAACTTCCGCTCGACGCCTTCGCCGAACGAAATCTTGCGGACGGTGAAGGTCTCGTTCACGCCGCCGCCGTCACGGGCGATGCAGACGCCTTCGAAGGCCTGGACGCGCTCGCGCTCGCCTTCCTTGATCTTCACATTGACGCGCAGGGTGTCGCCGGGCTGGAAGTCCGGGATCTTGCGGTCGCCCAGAACGCGGGCTTTTTCTTCAGCTTCCAGCTGTTGAACGATGTTCATGTCATTTCTCCTCGAGCTTGGCGCTCTTTACCTGTGAGTTGGCGAGATGCGCCTGCCAGAGGTCCGGCCGTCGCTCCCGCGTGGTCTGCTCCCGCTGCGCCTGACGCCATTCGGCGACCTTCTTATGGTCGCCCGACAGCAGCACCTCGGGAATCTCAAGCCCCTCAAACGTCCGCGGTCGCGTGTACTGCGGATGCTCCAGAAGCCCGTCCTCGAAACTTTCGGACGACAGGCTGTCGCCTGAACCGAGCACTCCGGGGATCAGTCTTACGCACGCCTCGATCACGACCATGGCCGCCGCCTCGCCGCCGGCGAGGACCGCGTCTCCGACCGAGACCTCCTCGAACCCCCGGGCGTCCAGCACCCGTTGATCCACCCCCTCGAAACGGCCGCACAGCACGACGATTCCGTCCGCTGTCGCCCATTCCTTGACGCGCGCCTGGGTCAGGGGCCGACCCCGGGCGCTCATGTACAAAAGCGGCCGTTTCGGCCCAGGCAGGCTATCGACCGCCCTGGCCACCACGTCCGCCTTAAGCACGGCTCCCGGACCGCCGCCCGCAGGGGTGTCGTCCAGGAAGCCGCGCGTATCTGTGGAAAAGGCGCGGATGTCAACCGTATCCAGGCTCCACAGCCCCTTCTCGCGCCAGGCCGTGCCGATCAGCGACACCCCGAGCGGGCCCGGAAAGGCTTCGGGGAACATGGTCAGGACGGTGGCAGTGAAGGACATGGCGGCCCTTTAGCCCCGAACGACGGCGAAAATCCATTGTTTGCGACAGGGATGCGCAACCGAGGCCAAGCTTGGGCGTTCGTGCGGAGCTTGACCATAAACGAGGTTCGCCATGCGCAAGATCATCACCCTCTCGCTCGTCGCCGCCGCCCTGGCCGTCTCGGCCTGCAACACCATCGCCGGCGTCGGCCGCGACGTTTCGGCCGCCGGATCCGCCGTCAGCTCGGGCGCGGAACGGGCGAAACACTGATCGGATGATCCGCAAGGCCCGTCCGTACCAGCGGGCCTTCGCATTTCAGGACGGCTGGCCCTCGGTCGCCGCCACGGCGGGATCCACGTCTTCGGCCGTCTGACGGGCCTGAAGCGCGGTCTGTTTTCCGGCCACGACGAAGGCCAGGACGATGCCGAACAGGCCGATGACGAAGGAATAGAGGAAGAAGGCCACATAGCCGGCGCCCAGGGCCGCAGGCGTCACGCCGCTGGCCGTCGCGCCGGTGGTCAAAACGCCCTCCTGTAGATTGGCGAACAGGCCGCGCAGGCCCGCGAAGGGGCCGTTCCCTTCCGCCGCCCGGGCCGAGGCCTCCACGATCCGACCCGACTGCGAGGCGATCAGCTTGCCCGGCAGGGCGTACAGCGAGGTGAAGAGGGCGTACTGGGTGGCCGTAAAGCCGATCGAGGTCAGGCTGGACATATAGGCGATCAGGGCCGTCCCGGCGTAGCCGCCAGAGACGTTGTCGACGCCGATGGCCACCGTCAGGGCCGACAGACTGTGCCCCTGGGTCGCCAGCCAGGCGAAGACCAGGTTGGAGACCGGGCTCATGAAGGCGCCGATGACCATGGTGCGGATCAGGCCCAGCCTCGCCACCGACCAGCCGCCGATGAAGACGCCGAGCGTCGTCATGACCACGCCGAACACCTTGCGCACCTCGGCCAGCTCGGTCTTGGTGAAGCCCAGGTCGATATAGAAGGGCGGCATGATGTTCAGCACGAAGTCGGCCAGGCGATAGACGCAGATCAGGGCCAGGATCAGGGTCGCGACGCCGGCGAACCGCTTGTAGAAGTCGGCCACCGGCTGGCCGAAGGATCCGGCCAGATAGGCGCCGGGGCGGGTCTTCAGTCCCGGCAGAGGCCAGCAGGCCAGAACCATGACGCCCAGGCCCAGGAAGACCGAGACGAACTGCAGATAGACGCCTTCGGGCTTGGCCGACAACGCCGCCTTCACCGCAGCCTGGCCCTCCGCCCCCAGGCCGAAGAGACCGAACAGGGCGTTCAGCGGCGCGGACTGGCCTGTCAGGCCCGAGCCGAGGAACATGGCGGCGACGCCGATGATCGCCAGACGGGCGACCCACTCCAGCACCTCCAGCCTAGGCCGCGACGGCACGTCGCCGACGGGGATGGGGCGGATCGAATGGGCCTTTTCGCGGGGCGCGAACAGGACGCCGGCGATCCCAAGACCCATCAGGGCCGCCATGACGGCGTAGGACAGGTTCCAGTTGTAGAGATCGGCCAGGATCAGGGGGACGGCGCCCGCGACGATCATGGCGACGCGGTAGCCCATCTGGTAGGCGGCGGCCATGGCGCCGTGGCGGCTGTCGTCGGCCGCCTCGATCCGCCAGGCGTCGATGACGATGTCCTGGGTGGCGCCGAAGAAGCCGACCAGGGCGGCGAAACCGGCGACGGCGATCAGGGCGTTCGCGGGATTCAGCGTTGAGATGGACCATAGGCCGAAGATGATCACCCCCTGCGTCACCAGCATCCAGGCCCGGCGGTGCCCCAGCAGGGGCGTCAGCAGGGGAATGGCTGTCCGGTCGATCAGCGGCGCCCAGACGAACTTCAGCGAATAGGACAGGGTCGCCAGGGCGAAGAAGCCGATCACCTCCAGCGTCAGGCCGCTTTCCCGCAGCCAGGTTGTCAGGGTGTCGAAGATCAGCAGATTGGGCAGACCGGCCGAGAACCCCAGCAGCAGCATGATGAAGACGCGCCGCTCGCCATAGACGGCCAGGCCGCCGAAACGGCTTGCGGGTTCGGCGGGGGTGGTCTGGTCGGTCATGCACGGCTCCGGCGGCGGCCGGAGACGGACGCCGTTAACTCAGCCGACCTTGGCGCGGATGTCGCGCTTCGTCCAGCGGGTCAGGGCGGCGCGCAGGGCCTCGGCGTCCAGCGGCTTGACCAGATGGTCGTCCATCCCCGCCTCCAGGCACAGGCGGCGGTCTTCGGCGAAGGCGTTGGCGGTCAGGGCCAGTATGGGGGTGGCGTCGCCCGCAGCACGGATGGCGCGGGCGGCGGCGGGGCCGTCCATGCCCGGCATCCGCATGTCCATGAAGACCAGATCATAACGGGCGCGGGCCAGGGCGGCGACGGCCTCCTGACCGCGGGCGGCGGTTTCGACGATGCAGCCCTCGCGCTGCAACAGGGTGCGGGCCAGCAGGGCGCCGACCGGATTGTCCTCGGCCAGCAGGACCCGCGTCCCGGCGAAGCGGGCAGGGACGACCCGGTCGTCCTCAGCCGCCGGAGAGGCGGCGCCGGCCTCGCGCATGGGATCGTCCTGGGCCGCGACGGCCAGCACCCGTTCGGCGAGGGAGGCGCGGCGCAGAGGCTTGATCAGATAGCCGTGGAAGCCCTGGGCGCGGTAGCGCGCGATCAGATCGCGCTCGGACGGTTTCAGCAGGATCACGCCCCGGCCGTCCGATGGCGGAAGCGCCAAGTCGCCGGACAAGGCGCCGACGTGATCGACCAGAACGACCGGCGCCGATGCGGCGAACCGCCCACCGGACGCCTCGATCTGGGCGATGGCGGCGGCCTGGACGAAGGGGTTGGGCGAGCGGACGGCGACGGTCAGGCCCGCCAGAGGCTGGCCTCGCGTACCGGGAACGACATCGAAGGCGGCCTCGAAACAGAAGCGGGCGCCGCCGCCCGGGCGGTCTGCGACCTGGACAGACCCGCCCATGGCCCGCGCCAGTTTCCGGACAACCGCCAGCCCCAGGCCCGCCCCGTCATGTCGCACGGCGTCGGAAACGTCGGCGTGGCCGAACTCTTCGAAGATGCGCGTGTGGGCTTCGTGCGGCACGCCGGGGCCCGTGTCATCGACGATGAAGGCCAGGTGCGCCGCCCCGCCGGCGCCGTTTCGCCGTTCGACCGCGATGTAGACGCCGCCGGTCTCGGTGAACTTGACCGCATTGCCGGCCAGGTTGAACAGAACCTGCTTCAGCCGGCCCTCGTCGGCCCTGATGTCGGGCACGTCGGCGCCGACGGACCAGACGATCTCCAGCCCCTTGTCATGGGCGCGCGGACTCAGCAGTTCGGCGACGCTGCGGACCAGGGGTTCCACATCGACCGGCGCCAGGTCGAACTCCAGCGCCCCGGCCTCAAGCCGCGCATAGTCCAGAAGGTCGTTGACCAGTCCCAAAAGGTGTTCGGCCGACTGGCGGGCGTTCTCGGCATAGGCGCGCTGGGCGCCGTCCAATCGGGTCCGCTGCAACAGATGGATCATGCCCAGCACCCCGTTCAGGGGGGTGCGCATCTCGTGACTCATCAGGCGCAGGAACTGCTGGGCCGGATCGGCCGTCGCCGCCGAGCCTTCGGTTCGTTTCGTCGCCGCCCGCCGCGCCATGGTCTGTTCCGTCTCTGCGAGGGGACGACGTCTAAGCCGAGCGGAGTTAAGGACGCTTCAAGAGGCCCTGGATCAATCGTGGATGAAGGCCGCCCGACCGGCGGCCTCGGCCAGGCTGGAGCGGGCGGCGACGCGGCGGTCGAAATCGGCCTCGGCGCCGACCGTGTTGCGGCGATAGATCAGGGCCTCGGCGACATGGCGGCGCAAGACCCCGTCGCAGCCGTCCAGGTCGGCGATGGTGCGGGCCAGCCTGAGGGTGCGGGTCCAGCCCCGCGCCGTCAGCCCCCCGGCCTCGCCCGCCCGCATCAGCAGCATCCGCCCCGCCTCGTCCGGCGTGGCGAACCGGTCCAGCGCCTCGCCGGAGGCCCGGGCGTTCAGCCCCTGGGCGGGATCCAGGCCTGCGGCCCGCACCCGGTCTTCCTGCAGGGCGCGTGCAGCGGCGACGCGCGCCTTGGCCTCGGCCGTGCCCTCGGACGGGGGCGGCAGGATCATGTCGGCGGCGGTGACGGGCGGCGTCTCGACCGTCAGGTCGATCCGGTCGAACATCGGGCCGGACACCCGGTTCTGATAATCCCGCTGGCAGCGGGGCGCCTTGCCGCAGGCGCCGCGCCCGGCCCCGCCCATGCCGCAGCGACAGGGGTTCATCGCCGCCACCAGCTGGAACCGAGCCGGATAGCGGATATGGGCGTTGGCGCGGGCCACGACGATCTCGCCCGTCTCCAGGGGCGCCCGCAGCGAGTCCAGGGCCTGGGCGCTGTATTCGGGCAGTTCATCCAGGAAGAGGACGCCGTTATGGGCCAGCGACGCCTCGCCCGGCTTGGCCCGCAGACCCCCGCCGGTCAAGGCCGCCATCGAGGCTGAATGGTGCGGGCTGCGGAAGGGACGGTCCCTTGTCAGGGCGCCCCGCTCGATCAGGCCGGCGACCGACCAGACCATGGAGGTCTCCAGCAGCTCCTGCGAGGTCAAGGGCGGCAACAGGCCGGGCAGGCGCTGGGCCATCATCGACTTGCCCGATCCGGGCGGGCCGATGAACAGCAGATTGTGGCCCCCGGCGGCCGCGATCTCCAGCGCCCGCTTGGCGCCTTCCTGACCCTTGACCTCGCGCAGGTCTGGCACGGCCTTGCCGCCGGCCAGGGGGCCGGGCTCAGGCGCGCGCAGCACCTGGCTTCCCTTGAAATGATTGATCAGGGCGATCAGGGACCGCGGCGCCAGAATACGCGCCCCGCCGGCCCAGGCGGCTTCCGGCCCCGTTGATTCCGGGCAGATCAGGCCCAGGCCCAGAGCGTCGGCGGCCACGGCGGCCGGCAGGGCGCCGCCGACCCTGGCGATCTGCCCGTCCAGCCCCAGCTCGCCGATGGCGGCCCAGCCGTCCAGGGCGTCCGGCCCGATCACCCCCATGGCCGCCATCAGGGCCAGGGCGATGGGCAGGTCGAAATGGCTGCCTTCTTTTGGCAGGTCGGCGGGGGCCAGATTGGCGATGATTCGCCGTGAGGGCAGGGCCAGACCGATCCCGGCGAAGGCGCCGCGCACCCGCTCGCGGCTTTCAGCCACCGCCTTGTCCGGCAGGCCGACGATGTTGAACACCGTCTGCTGATCCTGGCCGACCAGCTGGACCTCGACGTCCACACGCCGCGCCTCGACCCCGTCAAAGGCGACCGTAACGACTCGCGCGACCATGGCTCCGTCCCCCCTTGGAGCGAGGAACGAACCATGAACTGAACTCTAATTCAAGTGGCGATTACGCAACCTGTGCGGCGCGTTTCGCTTCTATGACCTCCCACATCCGCGCCGTGGCGTCGACGCCGGTGAAGGTCTTCAGCTGCTGGGCCCCCGTGGGAGAGGTGACGTTGATCTCGGTCAGCCAGTCGCCGATCACGTCTATGCCGACGAAGATCAGGCCGCGTTCCTTCAGGGTCGGACCAACGGCGGCGCAGATTTCGAGATCGCGCGGCGTCAGCTCGACCGGCGCGGCCGTGCCTCCGACCCGCAGGTTGGACCGGACCTGGTCCTTGGCGGGAATTCGGTTGATGGCGCCCACCGGCTCGCCGTCCACCAGCAGAATCCGCTTGTCGCCCTTGGACACGGCGGGAATGAATTTCTGGATCACCAGAGGATCGCGCGATCCCATGGCGTGGATTTCGATCAGAGCATCCAGATTGGGATCATCCGCCTTCAGCCGGACCACGCCCGAGCCTGCGGCCCCATGCAGGGGCTTCAGCACCACCTCGCCGTGGCGCCGGTGGAAGTCGCCCAGCTGGACGGGGTCGGAACTGATCAGGGTCGGCGGGGTCAGGTCGGGGAAGCGTGTCACGAGCAGCTTCTCCGGCGCCGAACGCACCTCGGCCGGATCGTTGACCACCAGGGTCGAAGGGTGGATCGTTTCCAGGAGATAGGTGGCCGTCACATAGGCCATGTCGAACGGCGGGTCCTGACGCATCAGAACCACGTCGACGTCCTGTCCCAGATCCAGCCGAACGGGGTCGCCGAAATCGACATGATCGCCGGCCTTGCGACGAACGGCGACCGGACGGGCGCGGCAGTAGAGCCGACCCTCCTCAAGGGCCAGGGTGCGGAAATCATAGACCCACAGCCGGTGCCCCCGCGCCTGGGCCGTTTCGGCCATCAGAAAGGTGGTGTCGGACTCAATATTGACGGCCTCGATCGGGTCCATCTGGATGGCGACTTTGAGGGTCATGGTGTCTGGGGCCTATCGCGCCTTGCGCTGCTTGGGCCCGATCGGCGCGAGGCGCCCGAGCCGTGGGTTCGTCTTCGTCTGCTGCGGTTCAGTCCAGCGGCCTGGCTTCTTCGGCCAGCATGATCGGCACGCCTTCCCGGATCGGATAGGCCAGTTTGGCGCCCGGCGAGATCAGTTCGCCGGCCTCGCGGTCATAGGTCAGGCGGCCCCGCGTCACCGGACAGACCAGCACCTCGAGCAGGCGGGGGTCGACGGAAACCGGCGTCTGGAAGGCGTCGCTCATGAGGGCTCCTGTCGTCTGCGAAAACCAGGTCGGAAAGGCTGTTTAGGGTCACGGCGTGCTTTGCGCCATATGGGCGGGCCTTATTGGATCGACGATGCGGCGTCGTCGCCCCCGTCGGCGGCGTCGATCCGCAACAGGGCGGTCAGGGCCTCGGCGCGCGACATCAGGCTCATCGACTCCAGCAGGGCCTGTTTTTCGGCGGGTTCGAACGGCAGGGCCATGGCCAGGCTGTTGACCAGGGCCTCCATAGGCGCGGTCTCGGCCGTGTCCCAGTCGATTTCCAGGGCGCGGTGAGCCATGTAGTCCCGCAAGGCGTCCAGAAAGGCGTGGCGGTCGAAATCCGGCTCCTCAGGCGGGGGCGCCAGATCGTCCTCATAGGCGTCGAACGCCGCCCGCACCTGTCGATACGGCGTCTTGGTCGGCAGTTCGGCCGCGACGCGGAACCGCGACACGCCCGTCAGGGTGATCAGATAGCGCCCGTCCGACGTCTCGGCGAAGCCGGTGATCCGTCCCGCGCAGCCGACCGAAGACAGGCCGGGCAGGGCCGGCGTCCCGCCCTTGGGCTGGATCAGGCCGATGATCCGGTCGCCCGCCATGGCGTCGTCCACCATGTTCAGATAGCGCGGCTCGAAGATGTTCAGCGGCAGCTGTCCGCGGGGCAGCAGGATGGCGCCGCCCAGCGGAAACACCGGAATGACCTGGGGCAGGTCCAAAGCGCGCACATAGCCCTGGGGCATGGAAGGGTCCGCCCTAGGAGAAGAGGATGGAGGACAGGCGGCGCCGCCCGTCCTTGGAGACGTCCGACCCCAGGCCGGCCGCCTCGAAGATGACCAGAAGCTGTTTGCGCGCGGCCTGATCGTTCCATTCGCGATCGGCCTGGACGATGGACAGAAGATTGTCGATCGCCCCCTTGAAGTCGCCGGCCGCGCTCAGGGCTTCGGCCAGGTCGAAGCGCGCCTGATGATCGTTCGGATCGGCCGCGACCTTGGCTTCCAGCTCGGCCGATGCGCCGGCGGGCGCCTTGGCCGCCAGGGCCAGCTGGGCCCGCACGCTCTGAACCGCCGGTTCCTTGGACTCGGCCGGCGCCATGGCGATGGTCTGGGTCGCCTGTTCGACGTCGCCGCCCGCCATATAGACACGCGCCAGGCCGGCGATGGCCTTTTCATTCTCCGGCTCGATCGACAAGACGTGGGCGAAGGCCTGGGCCGCGCCGCCGAAGTCGTTCAGGCCCAGCGATTCTTCACCCAGCTCCAGCAGTTGAGCGATCTCGGCGGACCCGCCCTGGCCGCCGGTCAGCTTGTCGATGAAGGCCTTGATCTGGCTCTCCGGAATAGCGCCCTGGAAGCCGTCCACCGGCTGGCCGTTGACGAAGGCGTAGACGGTCGGGATCGACTGCACGCGCAGCTGGCCCGCATAGGCCGGGTTGGCGTCGACGTCGATCTTGACCATCTTGACCGCCCCCTTGGCGGCGCGCACGGCCTTCTCCAGCGCCGGCCCCAGGGTCCGGCAGGGGCCGCACCAGGTGGCCCAGAAGTCGACGATCACCGGCTGGGTCTTCGACGCCTCGATCACGTCCTTCATGAAGGAGGCGTCCGTGCCTTCCTTGATCAGGTCGCCGGAAGGGCGCGGGTCCAGGGTCGGGTCGGCGAAGGTCATGGGGAAGTCCGTGTATCGAAGAGCCTTAGAACCCCAGATGGTCGCCTTACCGGCCCAACACAACTCCCCAGGCGGTGCGAGCATGGCGCGATCGAGAAAGAACGTCGAAATCTTTTGACGGCCGGGCGGCAAGCCCCTTCTATGACTGCTGCAAGACACGCCGGGGCTGGCGTGTCGTCGGGAGAGGGATCTGATGATCAGACATCATCTGCGGGGCGTCGGCCTCGCGGCCTTGGCGTGCGCCTTGGGCCTGTCGGCCTGCGCCACGACGGAGCCGGACCAGGGCGGGACCGCCCCGGCCAAGGACAGGAGCCTGGCGGCCGGGCTGGACCCGGCGACGAGGTCGGACCCCTATCCTTCGACCTATCAACCGTTGCCGCGCGAGAATTTCGCCGTGGTCGGGGCTACGGTCCTGACCGGGACGGACCGCAAGATCGAAAACGGCGTGGTCGTGGTCACCGACGGCAAGATCGCCGCCGTCGGCGACGCCTCGACCCCCGTCCCTGCGGGCTATCGGCTGATCGAGGCGCGCGGCCGCTATGTCACGCCGGGGATCATCGACGTCCACAGCCACCTGGGCGTCTATCCGTCCCCCGGGGTCCAGGGCATGAGCGACGGCAATGAGGCGACCAGCCCGAACACCGCCCAGGTCTGGGCCGAACATTCGCTTTGGCCCCAGGATCCGGGCTTCAACACCGCCCGCGCCGGCGGGGTGACCACGCTCCACATCCTGCCCGGCTCGGCCAATCTGTTCGGCGGCCGGGGCGTCACCATCCGCAATACGCCCTCCATCACCATGCAGGGCATGAAGTTTCCGCAAGCCCCCTATACGCTCAAGATGGCTTGCGGCGAGAACCCGTCGCGGGTCTATGGCGGCCGCAACCAGAGCCCGGCGACCGGCATGGGCAATATGGCCGGCTATCGCGCCGCCTTCATCGCCGCGCGCGAATACAAGGCCAAGTGGGACAAGTGGCAGGCGGATCACGAGGGTTCTCCCCCGACCCGTAACCTGCAGAACGAGACCCTGGCCGGGGTGCTGGACGGCTCGATCCTGATCCAGAACCACTGCTACCGCGCCGACGAAATGGCGCTGATGATGGATATGGCCAAGGAGTTCGGCTACCGCATCACCACCTTCCACCACGCCACCGAGGCCTATAAGCTGGCCCCCCAACTGGCCCAGAACGGCATCTGCGCCGCCATGTGGACCGGCTGGTGGGGCTTCAAGATGGAGGCGCTCGACGCCATCGAGGAGAACGCCGCCCTGGTGGACGCGCCCGAAGGCTCCTGCGCCGTCATCCATTCCGACGACGCCGAACTGACTCAACGGTTGAATCAGGAGGCCGCCGCCGCCCTGTCGGCCGGTCGCCGCGCCGGCCTGAACATTTCGGAAGAACACGCCATCAGCTGGATCACCTCCAACGCCGCCAAGGCCATCGGCGTCGCCGACCAGACCGGCTCGCTGGAGGCCGGCAAGCGCGCCGACGTGGTGATCTGGAGCGCCGATCCCTTCTCGATCTACGCCCGCGCGGATCAGGTCTTCATCGACGGCGCCCTGGCCTTCGACCGGACTGACCCCGCCTATCAGCCGACCAGCGATTTCGAGCTGGGCCAGCCGGGCTATGGCCTGACCGCCGCCAACGTCGCCGAAGGAGCCCGCTGATGCGTCTGCCTCACATCCTTGCGGCCGCTGTGGCCGCCCTGTCTGTCGCCGCGCCTGCGGTCGCCCAGGACACTGTTGCGATCACGGGCGGGCGGGTTCTGACCGGAACCTCCGTCATCGAGCGCGGCACGGTGGTGATCCGCGACGGCAAGATCGTCTCGGTCGGAACGGGCGCCGCCCCGGCCGGCGCCCGCGTCATCGACGCGACCGGCAAGACGGTCGCCCCTGGCTTCGTCGCCGTCGATTCCGGCCTGGCCGGGACCGAGGTGGGCTCGGTCGGCGGCACCAATGAGCTGCGCAACGCGTCCAACACCCTCAGCGCCGCCTTCGACATCTCCTATGGCCTCGACCCCTGGTCCTTCACCCTGCCGGTGGCGCGTCTGGGCGGCATCACCCGCGCCGTGGTCGTGCCCCAGCACCCCGGCTCGTCCGGCGGCCATGTGCATGAGGACGAGACGGCCGGCGCCGGCGACGGCGGCTATCAGACGCCGGGCCTGTTCGCCGGCCAGGCGGCGATCATCGACCTGGGTCAGGATGCGAACATCCTGGTCAAGCCGCGCGTGGCCATGGTCGCCCCGTTCGGCGAGGCCGGGGCCGACATCGCCGGCGGCGCCCGCGGGGCCCAGTTCGTCCTGTTCAAGGAGACGATGGCCGAGGTCCGCCTCTACGCCCGCAACAAGTCGGCCTATGAGCGGGCGGGCCTGCGCGACCTCAGCCTGTCGCGCGCGGACCTGGAGGCCCTGATCCCGGTCGCCAATGGTTCGATGCCCCTGATCGTCACCGTCCACCGGGCGTCAGACATTCAGCAGGTGCTGCGCCTGGCGCGCGAGGAAGGGATCAGGCTGATCCTGGACGGCGCCGAGGAAGGCTGGCTGGTCGCCGGCGAGATCGCCGCGGCCGGCGTGCCGGTGCTGCTGAACCCCATCTCCAACCTGCCCAGCGATTTCGAGATGCGGGCGGCGCGGATGGAGAATGCGGCGGCCCTGAACGCGGCCGGCGTCGTCATCGCCATCAAGGGCAATGAGGGTTCGACCCACCGCGCCCGCGAGGCTCGCTACAACGCCGGCAACGCCGTCTCCCACGGCCTGCCCTACGGCGCCGCCATCGCCGCCCTGACGGTCAATCCGGCGAAGATCTTCGGCATGGGCGGACAGTTCGGCCAGATCGCGCCGGGCGCCGCCGCCGACGTCGTGGTCTGGTCCGGCGACCCGCTGGAGCCGCTCAGCCAGCCCTCGGCCGTCTTCATCGACGGGGTCGAGCAACCCTTGACCAGCCGGCCCCTGCTGCTGCGCGACCGTTATCGTCAACAGACGCCGATGCCGCCGGCCTATCGCAACTGACGGCCTTTCAGGTCCGAACGGAAAGGGCGGGGCCGCAGGGTTCCGCCCTTTTTCGTCTCCGCCTATCGGGCCAGAAACCGCAGGGCCGCGCGCGCCAGCCGGCCCGCCGCCCCGTCCCACGGCGGCCCCAGCCGTTCAAAGGCGTTGACCGGCCCCACGTCATAGACCGCCCGCGCATGGCTGAAGCGCTTGAAGCCCTCAGGCCCATGATAGGCGCCCAGGCCGCTGGGGCCGACCCCGCCGAACGGCAGGTCGTTCTGGGCGATATGGAGCATGGTCCCGTTCAGGGTCACCCCGCCCGACAGGCCGGAGCCCAGGATCCGGTCCCGCGTCCGCGTCTGGTTGGTGAAGCCGTACAGGGCCAGGGGCCGGGGCCGGGCGGCGACAAAGGTCAGGGCTTCATCCAGGCTGTCGTATCCGACCACCGGCAGGACCGGGCCGAAGATCTCCTCCTGCATCAACAGGCCGTCGCTCGGCGGGTTCAGCACCAGGGTCGGGGCGATCTTGCCGGTGTTCCCGTCGCCCGCATCCGGGTGCTCCAGCACCTCGGCCCCCGCCGCCCGCGCCGCCGCCACCGCCTCGCGCAGCCGGGCCCGGTGGCGTTCGCTGATCACCCCGCTGTAGTCGGGATTGTCCTGAAGGGTCGGATAGGCCCGCCGCGCCTGATCCAGCACCGCCTCGGCGAAGGCCCGGACCTGACCGGCCGGGACCAGGGCGTAGTCGGGGGCGATACAGGTCTGGCCCGCGTTCAGGAATTTGCCGAAGGCGATCGACCGGGCCGCCTTGTCCAGCGGATAGTCGGGGGCCACGACCGCCGGCGACTTGCCGCCCAGCTCCAGCGTCACCGGGGTCAGGTTTTCCGCCGCCGCCCGCATCACCTCCCGCCCCACCCGCGTCGATCCGGTGAAGACCAGATGGTCGAAGGCCAGGCGCGAAAAGGCCTGGGCCACGTCCACCCCGCCGTTGACCACGGTCAGGACCGCCGGATCGAACCGCTCGGCCACGGCGGCCTCCAGCAGGGCGCCGAAGGCGGGCGTCAGCTCGGACGGCTTGATCATCACCCGATTGCCCGCCGCTAGGGCGTCGACCGTTGGCCCGAGCGCCAGCAGCAGCGGATAGTTCCACGGCGCGATCACCCCGACGACGCCCAGGGGCTCATGCCGGATCCAGGCCCGCGACGGCTGGAACATCAGGTCCACCGGACGCCGCTCGTCGCGCATCCACCGCCCCAGATGGGCGCGCGCATGGTCCAGGCTGCGGATCAGGGGCGTGACCTCCAAAAGCCCCGTCTCCATCGCCGACCGCGCCCCGAAATCCGCATCTATGGCCCGCGCAAAGGCCTCGCGCCGCTCCAGCACCAGGGCCTTCAGCGTCTCCAGCCGCCCGCGCCGCACCTGGGCCGACGCAGCCCCCTCCGCCCGCGAGGCCGCGTGCTGAAGCCCGAACCGGTCCGAGAGCTGATCCTGGGTCATCCTGTTTCGATCCTTCGCACTGATTTTCTCCTTATAATCAAAATCATTGCCAGAGAGAGGCGGCTTATCTAGGTTCGCCGAACCATCGGAGACAGGCGCCGGGCATGACCAGATCCATCGCGGTGACCAGCGAGCGCCTGGGGCGGATCGTTGAGGAGGCCGCGAGCGAGGTCTATATCTTCGGCGTCGAGGACTTCTATTTTCGACTCGTCAACAAGGGCGCCCGGGACAATCTGGGTTACAGCGCCGACGAACTGTCCCGCCTGACGCCCTGGGATCTGAAGCCCCGCATCCGTCGCGACGACTTTCTGGCTCTGATCCGGCCGCTGCTCGCCGGCGAAGTCGATCGGCTCGACTTCGACACCGTTCATCGACGCAAGGACGGGTCCGAATACGACGTCTCCGTCAAGCTCCAGCTGTTCGACGACGGCGACGACCCGGTCTTCTACGCCGCCATTCAGGACACGACCGAATACCGGCGTGTGGAGCAGCAGCTGCGCGACACGGCCCAGCGGCTGGACGTCATCCTCGACAATACCACCATGGCGGTCTTCCTGATGGACGACCGGCAGCACTGCGTCTTCATGAACCGGGCGGCGGAAAAACTGACCGGCTACGCCTTCGAGGAGACCACCGGGCGACCGCTGCACGACGTTATCCACCACACCCGTCCGGACGGATCCCACTTCCCCCTGTCCGAATGCGCCATCGACCGCGCCTTCCCCGAGCGGGCCGGCGTCCAGGGGGAGGAGGTCTTCGTCCACAAGGACGGCGGCTTCTATCCCGTCGCCTTCACCGCCAGCCCCATCCACGGCGAGGGCGCCCAGGTGATCGGGACCGTGATCGAGGCGCGCGACATCAGCGAGGAGAAGCGCAACGCCGAGGTCCGCAACCTCTTGATGCACGAGGTGGACCACCGGGCGCGCAATCTTCTGGCCATCGTCCAGTCCCTGGTGCGCCTGACCCGCGCCGACGAATTGGAAAACTACAAGTCGATCCTGGCCGGGCGGATCGGCGCCCTGGCCCGCGCCCAGACCTCCCTGGCCAGCCGGCGCTGGGAGGGCGGGCGGCTGGAGGACGTGGTCTGGGAAGAACTGGACGCCCTGTGTCCGAAAGAGGCGGTGGAGGTCGAGGGGCCGCCGGTCGATCTGTCGCCCGACCAGGTTCAGCCCCTCAGCATGCTGCTGCATGAGCTGGCGACGAACGCCAGCAAATATGGAGCCTGCAGCCGCAGCGGCGGCCGCATCCGCGTGGACTGGGCGATCAAGGACGGTCAGGCGACCCTGAGATGGCGCGAGGTTGGCGGCCCGCCCGTCAGTGCGCCGACGCGCCAGGGTTTCGGCTCTTCGCTGCAAACCAATATGGCCCGGCAACTGGGCGGCGCCTTGAGTCGAAACTGGGCGAGTGAAGGATTGGAGGTGGAGATCGTCTTCCCTCTGGAGCCCCCGTCGCCGGTCGCATGAGGGAGGGTGTGGCGCCCCACCCCCGTCCGCGCTAGGTCAGGCCCATGCCGACCGCCCTCTACATCGACGCCGACGCCTGCCCGGTGAAGGAGGAGGTCTATCGCGTGGCGCGGCGCTATGGGCTGAAGACCTATGTGGTCTCCAACGGCTGGATGCAGGTGCCGCGCGAGGCCCTGATCGAACAGGTGGTGGTGGACGCAGGCCCCGACGTGGCCGACGACTGGATCGCAGAGCGGGCGGGTGTGGGCGATGTGGTGATCACCGCCGACATTCCCCTGGCGGATCGCTGCCTGAAGGCCGGGGCCCAGGCGCTGAAGTCGAACGGCCAGGCCTTCACCCCGGATTCCATCGGCTCGGCCCTGGCCGGGCGGATGGTGGGCGAGCATCTGCGGTCGATGGGGGTGGCCACCTCCGGCCCGCCGCCCTTCTCGGCCGCCGACCGCTCGCGCTTCCTCCAGGCCCTGGACCAGGCCGTGGTCAAGGCGCGCAAGGCCGCCTCATGAGCACCGTCATTCCCGAGGAGGAGCTGGAGTTCCGCTTCTATCGCGCCGGCGGCCCCGGCGGGCAGAACGTCAACAAGGTCTCGACCGCCGTCCAGATGCGGTTCGACGTGAAGAACTCCTCCAGCCTGACCGAACCGGTCAAGGCGCGGCTGATGAAGCTGGCCGGCAGTCGGCTGACGCTCGACGGGGTTATCCTGATCAACGCCGTCCGTTTCCGCACCCAGGAACGCAACCGCGCCGATGCGATCCAACGGCTGCAGGCCCTGGTGGACGAGGCCTCGATCAAGCCGGTCTTCCGCGTCCCGACCCGGCCCACCAGGGCGTCGAAGGAGCGCCGGCTGAAGGCCAAGACCAGCCGCGCCTCGATCAAGTCGGGGCGGGGCCGACCGTCGCTCGACTAGGCTCGGATCACTCTTCGACCGGGCGGAAACGCAGGCCCGCGATCCGATCTTCGGGATCGAACAGGATCATCCATTCGGTCACCTTGTTGTCGAAAGTAATGCGGAACAACTGGGCGTCGCCTTCGGCCGCCACGAAATCGACGGAGCGGACCTCCCCGAAGCTCTTGATCAGGGGGATCAGCTGGGGCGCCAGCTGGCGCATGCGCCCGCCCAGGTCGGGGGTGAAGACGGCGTAGTTGAAACCGGCGCCTTGGGCCGAGGCGATGACGTTGCGCAGCGCTTCTTCCGCACGAGCGATGTCGGGCGCCTGGGCTTGGGTCTGAGGTTCGGCTTGGGCCTGGGTGGGCGTTTGAACGGGGGGGACCTGGGCCGCCGGGGCTGCGCCGTCGAAGGTGTTGGCCACGGCGCCGGCCGCGACCTGGCTGAGGGCGGCGTGCGGCGCGGCGACAGCGGTCAATGCCAGGGCCACGATCAGGATGGTCTTCATGCGAAGGCTCCGGTCAGTGCAGATAGGGCCAGAGCGAAAGGCCCAGGGCCGTCAGGGCCGCGACGACCGCGACCGTCAATGAAGCCGCGACCCAAGCCGGAGTTCTCGGCTTTTCGATGACCATCGCCGTTGGGGCGGGCGGATCCTGGATCAGGCGCGAAAGGGCCCGCGCCGCCGCGATCACCTCGTTCAGGGCGTCGCGCGCCTGGGCCTGGGGCCCCAGTTCGCGGCGAATCCACCGCTCCACCACCGGCTGGGCCGCCTTCCAAAGGTCGTGGTCCGGCTGAAGCCGGCGGGCCACCCCCTCGACCGAGACCATGGTCTTCTGCAGCAGGATCAGTTCGGGCCTCAGCCGCATGTCGAACAGGGCGGTGATCTCGAACAGCTGGCCCAGCAGACGGCCCATCGACACCTGGCTGGCGGCGCGTCCGATCACCGGCTCGCCCACGGCGCGCAGGGCCTGGGCGAAGGTCTCCACCGAATGGTGCGGCGGCACATAGCCCGCCTCGAAATGGACCCGGGCGATCCGGTCGTAATCCCGGCTGATGAAGCCCCACAGGATCTCGGCCAGATAGCGCCGCTCGGCCGGGCCCAGCCGCCCAACGATTCCGAAGTCGATGGCCGTCAGATGGGCCGGGGCGCTGGCGAACAGATTGCCCTCGTGCAGGTCAGCGTGGAAAACTCCGTGATCCAGGGCCTGAACGAGGAAGGCGCGCACCACATTGTCAGCCAGGAGGTCGGTGTCCAGCCCCGGCAGCTCGGCCAGGGTCGGGTCGGTCATGGGCAGACCTGGCGCCCATTCCAGGGTCAACACCCGCTTGCCGACCCCGTCCCAGACGACGGCGGGGGCGGACATATAGCCGTCCTTGGCCAGGACGTCGGCCATTTCGCTGGCCGCCGCCGCCTCCAGCCGCATGTCCAGTTCCAGCTCCAGCGAATTGGCGATGGTCTCGACGAAGGCCTGGGGCTCCAGCCGGCGCGACAGGGGAACCAATCGGTACACCAGGGCGGCGCCCAGCCGCATGGCGTCCAGACCGTCGGCGACGCGCCGCTCGACCCCCGGCCGCAGCACCTTGACCGCCACGGCCCGACCGTCCGCCAAGGTCGCCCGGTGCGCCTGGGCCAGGGAGGCGGCGGCGACCGGCGGGCTCAGGTCGATGAACAGGCTCTCGACCGAGCGACCCAGGGATTTCTCGATCTCGCGCCGCGCCTCTTCCAGCGAAAAGGGCGGCAGGGCGTCCTTCAGCCGGCCCAGGTCGCGGGCGAACTGAATGCCGAAGATGTCGGCCCGCGTGGCCAGGACCTGGCCCAGCTTGATCGCCACCGGCCCCAGATGCTCGAAGGCCTTGCCCAGCCTCTGGCCCGGCCGACCCTCGCGCCCGTCACGGCCCGACAGCATCTGCACGAACCGGGCGAAGGGCCGGGTCCAGACCGGCAGAAGGGGGGTGACCTCGCGCGGGATCAGGGCGTCGTGGCGCGCCAGCACCCACAGCCAGCCGACCAGGCGCAGAAAGGCGGCCACGGGGTTGCGCACCGCCACGGCGGCGGGCGGCGGCGGAGCCGTGCGATAGATCCGGCCGGTCAGATCGCCCACCCGTGGTGGATGGCGGCGATCCCGCCCGACAGATTGGTCACCGACACCCGCTTGAAGCCGGCGTCCTCGATCAGGGTCTTGAAGGCCGCCTGGTCGGGGAAGCGGCGGATGCTCTCGACCAGATACTGATAGCTGTCGCGATCCTTGGCCACCCAGCCGCCGATGCGCGGAATGGCGTGGAAGGACCAGGCGTCATAGAGCTTGCGCACCGGCCCCGCCGTGGGGCGCGAGAACTCCAGGCACAGGAACCGCCCGCCGGGTTTCAGCACCCGCCGCGCCTCGGCCAGGGCCTTGTCGATATGGGCCACGTTGCGGATGCCGAAACTGATCGAATAGGCGTCGACCGATGCGTCCGGCAGGGGCAGGTTCATCGCGTCCCCGACCGACCAGCTCATCTCCGGCTCGCCGCCCTTGTTGACCCCGGCCAGGATCATCTCGGCGTTATAGTCCAGCACGATGACCGATGCGTCCGCCCCGCCGCGCCGCTCCTGGGCCGCGCGCGCCATCTTGGAATAGCGCCGCGCCATGTCGCCGGTGCCGCCGGCCACGTCCAGAATGGTCTCGCCGGGGCGCGGGTTCAGCTTGGCGGCGGCGATGTCCTTCCAGACGCGGTGGACGCCGACGCTCATCAGATCGTTCATCACGTCATAGTTGGAGGCGACGGAGTCGAAGACCCCGCGCACCATCTTGACCTTTTCGCGCGCGTCGACGTCGCGGAAACCGAAGGAGGAACGGTCGCCCGACGAATGCGGGCCGTGAGAGGAGGCGTCGGTCATAATCGGGGGTCTAGCGCGTCGCGAGCCGCCCGTCACGCGATCAGGCCGCTTCGGATTCGGCTTCAGGCCCGGCTTCCGGCTGGGGCAGGGCCAGATCCTTCATCACCTGGCGCATCAGGCCGTAGCAGCCGCAGGACGCCGCCTCCAGACCGTCGCGGTCCCGCACCCGGACCCAGCCCCGGCCGCGCTGGATCAGCTTCCTGTCCTCCAGCACCGCGCCGACCTCGGATACGGTGGCGCGCCGCACGCCCAGCATGCCGGCGATGTCGGCCTGGGTCAGGTCGATCCGGTCGTTCTCGGCCCGGTCGTGCAGGGTCAGCAGCCAGCGCGCCAGCCGCTCGTCCAGCCGGTGCTGGGCGTTGCAGGCGGCGACCTGCTGCACCTGGGCCATCAGGCCTTCGGTGAAGCGCGACAGGGCCTGGCGCAGGGTTTCGCTGGCGTCCAGCGCCGCGCCGAACGCCGCGGCCGAGCAGCAGGCGGCGACGCCGTCGCCCTGGGATATGGCGCGGCTGGCGGCCCGGGCGTTGAACGGGCCGCAGGTCACCCCGACCAGACCCTCGCGGCCGATGGCGGCCGTCTCCACCGTCTTGTCGTCAGGCAGGACGGTCATCAACGACACCACCCCCTTGATCGGGAACCAGACCTGACCGACCGCCTCGCCGGCGTCGTACAGCATCTGGCCACGCGCGACCTCGCGTTCCTCCAGATAGGGTTTGATCCGCTCGCGGTCCGCCGGATCGAGGGCGGCGATCCACAGATTGTCCATCATCCTCTTTCCTCTACATCCGACGTCAGCAGCAACGCTTTTCGTCCACGCCCAACGCCCAAGCTTGATCCCGCGTTCCGCGACCCTTTCGGGGTCATGTTGCGGCGTCGCCTGTACGCTTGCGGCGCTCTCCCGAACGCCTTACGCCTTGGAAAAAAGAGGAAGCCCCATGACCGATGTCCGCATCGAGGTTGCGAAAGCGCTCGAAACCCTGCCCGCCTGGCGCGCCGACGACGGCGACCGCCCCGCGATCGCGCGCTCGCTGAGGTTCGCCGATTTCAACGCCGCCTTCGGCTTCATGACCCGCGTCGCCCTGATGGCCGACAAGATGGACCATCATCCGGAATGGTCGAACGTCTACGACCGCGTCGAGATGCTGCTGACCACCCATGACGCCGACGGGGTGACGGACAAGGACGTCGCCCTGGCCCGGTTCATCGATCTCGCCGCCGCCGAAACGGGGGCGATCTCGTGAGCGCTCCCCACGCCCGCCCCGGCCGCGTCGCCGGCAAGACCGTCCTGATCACCGGCGCCGCCGGCGGCCTGGGCGAGGCCATGGCCTTCATGATGGCCCGCGAGGGCGCCCGCCTGGCCCTGACCGACATCGACGGCGACCGCGCCGCCGCCCTGGCCGCCCGCATCAACGCCGAAATCCCCGGCGCCGCCTTCGCCTACGCCCACGACGTGGCCGACGAAGCCCAGTGGGAACAGGTGATCGCCGCCGCCGTGGCCGACCTCGGCGGCCTGTCGGTCCTGGTCAACAACGCCGGCGTCGGCGGCCCCCTGGCCTTCGTCGAACAGGACACGGTCGACAACTGGCAACGTCAGTACGAGATCAATCTGCGCTCGATCATGCTGGGCGCCAAATACGCCATGCCGCACCTGCGCGCCGCCGCACCGGCCTCGATCATCAACATCTCGTCGATCGCCGGCCTGGTCGCCGCCCCCGGCATGGGCGCCTATAACGCCACCAAGGCCGCCGTCTGGATGTACACCAAGACCCTGGCGCTCGAGGCGGCCAAGGCCGACTGGAATGTGCGCTGCAACTCTGTCCACCCGGTCTTCATCAAGACCCCGATCCTGGATCCCTTCATCGCCATGGCCGGCGGCGACGAGGCCAAGGCCCACGAACGCCTGACCCGCGGCATTCCCCTGAAGCGGATCGGCGACCCGGACGACGTGGCGTACTGCGTCCTCTATCTCGCCTCCGACGAATCCAGGTTCGTCACAGGGTCCGAATTCAAGATCGACGGCGGCATGACCGCGCAATAGGGCCCAGGCGCCCTATGGCTTTCTTTTGGGGGCCTACCGCGCTTCGCGCTGCTTGAGGCCGTGGGCGCGCTCCGGCATTTCGCACCGACGCCAGTTTGGAACGGTATCCGCCCCTCATCTGCGTATTCGGGGATTGAGGCCGCCCGCCGCTTGCTGTAAGCGGCCTCTTCCGGCCTTCTCGCCGACCACGCACCCGTAGCTCAGCTGGATAGAGCGTTGCCCTCCGAAGGCAAAGGTCACACGTTCGAATCGTGTCGGGTGCGCCACTTCGGTTTAAAATCGAGAACTCCGCCAGCGGCGGCTTGACGCCCTCGTCGCGTGCCGAAGGTCCGGGCAAGCTCGGTCTGGGAAGCGGATCACCGGCTCTGATCTCAAGCCGATCCGATCAGGGCCCTCAGCCGATAGGCGGCGACGATCCGGGCGGTCCTGGCCTGGGCGGCGGCGGCGGCGGCGGCCGCGGCTTCGCGTTCGGCGTTCAGCAGGTCGATCTGCGGCTTCAGACCGACGCGGACCTCGTGCCGGACGCTGGTCAGGGCCTGGTCTGCGGCCGTGCTCTGTTCGTCGGAGGCCTGGGCCACCAGTTCGGCGGTGTGGATGTCCTGCCAGGCGGAGAGCACCTGTTCCTCCAGGCCCATGCGGGCGGCGCGCAGGCGGGCAAGGGCGGCGCGGACATCGGCGGCAGTCTCGGCGATCCTGCCCGACGTCAGGCCGCCGCTGAACAGGGTCCAGCGTCCACGGATCCCCACGGTCGCGCTGTCGGCGCGATAGTCGGGGAAAAACTGATCCCGAACCGATCCCGCCTCGACGAAGGCGCTGACGGTGGGCCGGCGTTCGCCGCGCGCGGCGCGGGCGCCGGCCTCGGCCGCCTCGACATCGGCCTGCGCCCGCCGCAGGGCGGGACTGGCGCCGAGCGCAGTCGCCATCGCGTCCTCAAGGGAGGCGGGCAGGGGCGGATTGGGCGGAATCGGCTGCAGATCCACCGGCTCCAGGCCGGTCAGATTGCGATAACGGGCGCGGGCGGACACCTGCATGCCCTCCGCCCGGGCCAGATCGGCGCGGGCCTCGGCGGCGCGCGACGCGGCCTGGGCGACGTCCGTGCTCGGGGTTTCTCCCGCCCGGAAGCGCTCGCGCGCCTGTCGCTCGATTTCCGTCATCTGAGCCGCCAGCGCGCGATACAGCCTCAGCACTTCATCGGCCGCGAGCATGTCGCCATAGGCCTGAACCACCGCCGTGACGACCTGGCCTTGAACGGCCTCGCCGCCGGCCTCGGCTGCGGCCATGTCGGCGCGGGCCCGAGCGATTCCCGCCGTCGCCCGACCGCCGGTGAACAGGGGCTGTTCCAGCGTCAGCTGGGCCGCCCGAGGCAAGGGGCGGCGCGTCTCAGGCTCATCGGAAGGCGTTCCCGGGGCGCAGGCCCATGGCCTTGAAAACCATGGCCGCCGGACAGAAGCCCGTGAACCCGGCCTGGATCATGTTCAACCCCGCGAAGACGGTCACGGCGATCCACCACGGATGGACGGCGTAGGACAGGGTCACGCCCGCCAGCACGACGCATCCGGCGAAGATCATGACGGCGCGATCGAGGTTCATCGGTAGGCTCCAGATCTAGAGGAAGGGTCACATGCGAAGCTTGCGGATGCCCATGATGTGCATCGCCAGCCGTTCGTAGGAGGGTTCGCTCTCGCCCTTGCGCACCTTGCGCAGGAAGTATTTCTCGAACCCCACCTTGGCCAGATGGACCCATTTGCCGCTGGCGGCCCAGTTGACGTTGCGGGGCGGAATCTGCGGCTGGGCGACGAAGGCGACGCCGCCGTCGCCGAAATCCGCCAGACAGACGGCGTTCCAGGTCGCCTCCGCAGTCGGCGTCTCGCCGGCGACGAGGGCGGCCAGATTGGCGGCCACCGCCGTCACCATGCTCTCGATCATGAAGCCGGTCTTGGGCGCCCCCACAGGCACAGGCGTCGGATCGGTGGGGGCGATGGCGACGCAGACGCCCAAGGCGAAGATTTCCGGAAAGGCTGGGTTGCGCTGGTGCTCATCGACCAGGATGAAGCCCCGCGGATTGGTCAGTCCGGCGATGTCGCGGACAGCCGGCACGCCGCGGAACGCCGGCAGCATCATCGAATAGCCGAAGGGGAGCTGGTGGGTCTTGGCGACGGCCCCGTCCTCGGCCACCTCCTCCACATGCATCAGGCCGGGCTCGACCTTGGCGACGCGGGCGTTGGTGATCCATTTGATGTGTCGATCGCGCAGCTTGCTTTCCAGAAGCGACTTGGTGTCCCCCACCCCGTCCAGGCCCAGATGGCCGATATAGGGTTCGGCGGTGACGAAGGTTATCGGCGCCCGGTCCCGGATCTTTCGCCTGCGCAGCTCGGTGTCCAGGATCAGGGCGAATTCGTAGGCGGGGCCGTAGCAGGAGGCGCCCTGGACCGCCCCGACCACGATCGGGCCGGGGTTCTCCAGATAGGCGTCGAACAGGGTCGCGGCGTGGGAGGCGTGAGCCGTCTGACAGACCGAGGCCGTATAACCGCCTGGACCGAGCCCCTCGATCTCATCGAAGGCCAGATCCGGCCCTGTCGCAATTACAAGATAATCGTAATCAACGCTCTCGCCGTCATTGAGCTCGACCCGCTTCTCCGAGGCGTGAAGCCGTTTCGCGCCGATGGCGGTGAAGCCGATCTTCTTGCGGGCGAAGATCGGCGGCAGATGAACCTGGATTGCTTCGGGCTCCCGCCACCGGACGGCGACCCAAGGGTTTGAAGGGACGAACGAATATGTCTCAGACTCGGCGATCATAAGGACGTCGGCGCGCCCCTTGAGCGCCGCCTTGATCTCATAGGCGGCGATCGTTCCGCCCAACCCCGCCCCGATGATCACAATCCTGGGTTTGGCCATGTCTTCCTCCAGCAGGCGTTTCCATCACCGTTATGCGCTTGACCGGATATAATGATTACATGATATATACAATTATAAAATTGTGAGACTGCAGCCTGCGGACCTCGGGAGATTGGAATGTTCGGATCTGGAAAGAGCGCAAAGCATCGCGAGATCGGCCCGGCCGAGCTGAAGGCCCTGCTCGATCAAGGCGAGGCGCTGGTGATCGATGTGCGCGAGCCGGGAGAGTTCGCAGCCGAACACATCGCCGGCGCCGTCAACCTGCCCCTCTCCTCGTTCGATCCGGCCCGCCTGCCTGCGGCGGACGGAAAGACCGTCATCCTCCAGTGCGCCGGCGGAAAGCGATCCGGCATGGCGCTGGACCGCTGCGCCGAGGCTCAGGCCGCGATCGACACCCATCTGGCCGGGGGCCTGGGCGCCTGGAAGTCGGCGGGCCTGCCGGTCGAGCGCGGTTGATCGGCGCGGTGACGACGGAAGGACGACGCCGATGAAGAAGTGGACCCTCATGGCTGCGGTCGCCCTAACCCTGTCCGCCTGCGGCGGCTCGGAAGAGAGCAGGACGCCGGCCGCCCGGACCGCGCCTGCCGGCGAGGAGCTTGTTCTGACGTCGAACGCGCTTGCCGACACCAAGACGGTGGCGGGTGAGATCACCACCCGCGACCAGTCCCAAGCCCGGGCGCGCATTCCCGGCCTCCTCGTCGCCCTGTCCGTGCGCGAAGGGGATAGGGTCGGCAAGGGCCAGCAGATCGGCCGGGTCGTCGACGACCGGATCGGTTTCGAGACCCGGGCCTATGACGCCCAGGTCGCGGCCGCCGAGGCCGAGGCGACCCGTGCCCGCGCCGACCTGGCGCGGATTCAGGATCTGTACGACCACAATATCTACGCCAAGGCGCGTCTGGACCAGGCTGTCGCCGCCGCCCGCGCCGCCGACGCCCAGACCGCCGCCGCTCGCGCGCAACGGGGCGCCAGCGCCAGTATGGCGGGGCAGGGCGCGATCCTGGCGCCCGCCGCCGGACGCGTGCTGAAGGTCGAGGTTACGGCGGGGTCGGCGGTCAGCCCCGGCATGTCCATCGCGACCATCACCGCCGGTCCGCCCGTCCTGCGTCTTGAACTGCCGGAATCGCTCGCCGGCCAGGTCAAGCCCGGAGCCCGCGTCCTGCTGGCGGCCGATGATCTTCCGGCCGAAGCGCGCCAGGGACAGGTGACCCAGGTCTATCCCGCCATCGTCGGCGGGCGGGTTCAGGTCGACGCCTCCGTTCCGGGCCTGACCACCGAACTGGTCGGTCGTCGCGTCGCCGCCTCGATCGAGATCGGTCAAAGGCAGGCCCTGACCGTGCCCCGGCGCTTTGTCACGACCCGCTACGGCCTGGACTATGTCGAGGTCGTCTCTCCTGACCGCAAGCGCAGCGCCGTTCCGGTCCAGACCGCGCCGACGAACGATCCCGACACGCTGGAAATCCTGAGCGGCGTCAGAGCCGGCGACCGGCTGGTCGCGACGAGGACGCCGGGATGAAACTGGGCCTGTCCGGGCGCCTGACGCGCTTCACCATCGCCTCGCCTCTGACGCCGCTGTTCCTGCTGGCGGCCATAGCCGTCGGCCTCCTGGCCCTGGTCTCGATCCCGCGCGAGGAAGAGCCGCAGATCAGCGTGCCCATGGTCGACATCCAGGTGGCGGCGCCGGGCCTGGCGGCCGCCGACGCCGTCGAACTGATCGGCGTTCCGCTCGAGACCATCGTCAAGAGCGTGAACGGGGTCGAGCACGTCTACACCCAGGCCGAAGACAACGGAGTGCTGGTGACGGCGCGCTTTCTGGTGGGATCAAACCCCGAGGACGCCGCCATACGGATCGAAGAAAAGCTCCGCGCCAACCAGGACCGGATCCCGGTGGGCGTTCCCGATCCCAAGGTGACGGTGCGCGGCATCGACGACGTGCCGGCCATCGTCCTGACCCTCACGCCCAAACCGGGCGCGGCGGGCCAGTGGACCGATCAGGCCCTCTATGACCTGGCGCACAAGCTGCGCACCGAAATCGCCAAGGTCGACGACGTGGGCCTGACCTTCATCACCGGCGGCCGGCCCGACGAAATCCGCATCGCCCCCGATCCGGCCAAGCTCAACCTTTACGGCGTGCCGCTGGGCCATGTGCTGGAGGCGGCGTCCCAGGCCAACCGCAGCTTCCCCGTCGGCAATGTTCGCGAAGACGGTCAGGCCGTCGCCGTCACCTCCGGCCGCACCCTGGCCTCGGCCCAGGAGGCCGGGCTGCTGACCGTCCGTTCCGTCACCGGCGCGCCGGTCTATCTGCGCGACGTCGCGGACGTGGCCCGGGGGCCGCGCGAAGACCAGGCTCGCGTCTGGCGCTGGGCTCGCCACGAGGGGCAGTGGACCAGCACGCCCGCCGTCAGCCTCGCCGTCGCCAAACGCGCCGGCGCCAATGCGGTGGTGGTGTCCGAGGCCGTGCGTCAGCGCGTCGAAAACCTGGAAGGCAAGCTGATCCCCGAGGGAGTCGAGGTCGCGGTCAGCCGCGACTACGGCGAGACGGCGAACGAAAAGGCCAATGAACTGCTGTTCCACCTGGCCCTGGCGACCGTGTCGATCGTCGTGCTGATCGGCTTCGCCATCGGCTGGCGCGAGGCCGCCGTCACCGCCATGGTCATTCCCACCACCATCCTGCTGACCCTCTTCGCCTCCTATGTCATGGGCTATACGATCAATCGCGTCAGCCTGTTCGCCCTGATCTTCTCCATCGGCATCCTGGTCGACGACGCCATCGTCATGATCGAGAACATCGCCCGTCACTGGGGGATGCGCGACGGCCGCAGCCGAACGGAGGCGGCTGTCGAGGCGGTGGCGGAGGTCGGCAACCCCACCGTCGTGGCGACCCTGACCGTGGTGGCGGCCCTGCTGCCCATGCTGTTCGTTTCGGGGCTGATGGGCCCCTATATGGCGCCGATCCCGGTCAACGCCTCGGCGGCGATGATCTTCTCCTTCTTCGTCGCCGTGGTGATCGCGCCCTGGCTGATGATCCGGTTCGCGCGAAAGACCCTGGCCCACGGCGGGCCCGATCACGCCCATGAAGAGGGCGGCGGCAAGCTGGGGCGGCTGTACGCCCGCGTGGCCCATCGCGTGATCGGCACGCGCGCCTCGGCCCGCAACTTCCTGATCGGGGTCGGCGTGGCCACCCTGCTGGCCTGTTCGATGTTCTATTTCAAGGCGGTGACGGTGAAGCTGCTGCCCTTCGACAACAAGTCGGAGATCCAGGTGGTGGTCGACATGCCCGAAGGGACCAGCCTGGAAGCCACCGCCCGCACCCTGGACGAGGCTGCGGCCCAGATCCGCGCCCTGCCGGAGGCCGAGGCCATGGAGGTCTATGCTGGCGCCTCGGCGCCGTTCAACTTCAACGGCCTGGTGCGGCACTATTTCCTGCGCGACCGGCCCGAGATGGGCGATCTGATGATCTCCCTCCTGCCCAAGGACGCGCGCAGCCGGTCCAGCCATGCCGTCGCCCTGGATCTGCGCGCCCGGCTGAAGGCCCTGTCCCTGCCCGCCGGAGCCTCGATCAAGGTGGTGGAGACGCCGCCCGGCCCGCCTGTCCTGGCGACCCTGCTGGCGGAGATCTACGGACCCGACGCGGAGACTCGTCGCAAGACGGCCCTGGAGGTCGAGAAGCTCTTCCGCTCCGTTCCCTATATTGTCGACGTCGACAACAGTTTCGGCCAGGAACGGCCGCGGCTGCGGCTGATCCCCATCCGGGACCGTCTGGACTATTACGGCCTGTCCGAACGCGAGTTGCAGGATTCCATAGGCGCGATCCTGACCGGCTCCACGGTCGGTTACGCCCCGCGCGGAGACGGTCGCGCCCCCCTGCCGATCACCGTCGCCCTGCCCCAGTCGGCGCGCAGCTGGAGCCGCACCCTGGTCACGACGCCGGTGGCCGTGACGGCCGGGCCCGCCGGTCCGCGCCTGATCGAACTGGGCGAGGTCGTGGACAGCCGGCGCGAGACCGGCAGCTACGCCGTCTTCCGCCGCGACGGACGACCGCTCGACATGGTGACCGCCGAACTGGCGGGCCAGTACGAGGCGCCCGTCTACGGCATGCTGGCGGTCAATCGCGCCATTCAGGCCCATGACTGGGACGCCCTGGGCCTGCAAAAGCCGGCGATCCGTCTCAACGGCCAGCCGGAGGACGAGTCCGTCCCCTCGCTGCTGTGGGACGGCGAGTGGGAGATCACCTGGGTCACCTTCCGCGACATGGGCGCCGCCTTCATGGTCGCCCTGCTGGGCATCTATGTGCTGGTCGTGGCCCAGTTCCGCAGTTTCAGACTGCCCCTGGTCATCCTGACCCCCATCCCCCTGACCTTGATCGGCATCGTCATCGGCCACATGCTGTTCGGCGCGCCGTTCACGGCCACCTCGATGATCGGCTTCATCGCCCTGGCCGGCATCATCGTGCGCAATTCGATCCTGCTGGTGGACTTCATCCGGCACACGGCTTCGCCCGACAAACCCTTGCGCGACGTCCTGATCGAGGCAGGCGCCATCCGGTTCAAGCCGATCCTGCTGACCGCCCTGGCGGCCATGATCGGGGCGGCGGTGATCCTGACGGACCCGATCTTCCAGGGTTTGGCGATCTCGCTGCTGTTCGGCCTGGCCTCCTCGACCCTGCTGACCGTCCTGGTCATTCCCGCCATCTATGTCGTGTTGCGGGATGACGGAAAACCGGCGACCCGATGACGCCGTGCTGCGAGCGGCGGGGACGCAGAGGGGCCGCTCAGATTGAAGCGTGGATCATTCTCTAGCGGCGGAGAACGGGCGCGACGCGAGCGAACTGGGCCGCATCCCCGCGGGGACGCGCCGGCGTTTCCACGCGGGGGTTCTTGGCGCGCGTGGAAACCGGCTGTCCGTCGCCGCAGAAGATGTCGTACAACATGTCCATCACCGCCTGGGCTCGATCATCGGCGATGGAATAGTAGATCGACCGCGACTGCCGCCGGGTCTTCACCAGGCCGTACTGGCGCAGCTCGGCCAACTGCTGCGACAGAGCCGGCTGTCTGATGCCCAGATCCGTCTCGAGCTGTCCGACCGATCGTTCCTCTGCGGCGATGTGGCAGAGGATCAACAGCCGATTGGCGTTGGCCAGCTGACGCAACAGTTCGGCGGCCTGGGGGGCCTTGTCCTTCAGCCGCTCCATGGCGGCGATCGAGTCGTCGCTCATGCGCTGCGCTCGCGATAATACCAGGGCGTCTCGCCCTCGCCGTCGGCAAGGGCCGCGTCCAGGGTGGTGGCGGCCGGCTCCAGCAGGGGCTCGCCCGGGGACCATCCCGCCGGGGTCGACGCCTGTTCGCGGTCGGCGGTCTGCAGCGCCGTCACCAGCCGCAGCAGTTCATCGACCGAACGGCCGATGTTCATCGGATACCAGCTGACCGCCCGCACGATTCCGTCCGGATCGATGACGAAGCTCGCCCGCACCGTGGCGCTGTCGCTGGAGCCCGCATCCACCATGCCGAAGGCGTGGCCGATGGCCATGGACGGATCCTCGATGATCGGAAAGGCCACCTTGACGCCGAAGCGGCGATAGATGTCCTTCAGCCAGGCCAGGTGGGAATACAGACTATCCACCGACAGGGCCATCAGGTCGCAGCCCAGGGCCTCAAACGCATCCGCCTGCTTGGCCAGGGCGATGAATTCGCTGGTGCAGACCGGGGTGAAATCGGCCGGATGCGAAAACAGCACCAGCCACCGCCCCCGGTAGTCGCTGAGCCGTTTTTCCCCCTGGGTCGTGCGCGCGATAAAGTCCGGCGCCGGATCATTGATGCGAAGGGGGCGCAGGGCTGCGGCGCTGGGGGAGGGGGCGATCTCTGTCGAATTCATGGACCCTACGCTAGCGATTCCCAGCCCCTCTCGCCACCCTGTGATACATAGTTTCGTCAACTATAAAGGTATCAACACGGCGCCTGTTTAACAGCGGCCTGCGCTGTTTCCGAACCCAAGACCTCGGCCGGACGCGGCTGGTTGGCCGAAGACGGCAGACTGTCGGCGATCGACCTAGGGGACGACCCCGGTCTGCGGACCGACGCCCGCGTCGTCTTCAGCCGGCTTGGGCAGGACGCCGTCGTCTTCAGCCCGCTCTTCCAGGCGGTTGGCCTCGTCGCCAACGGCGTCGATGTCTTCGGGGCGGGGCGCCTCGGGCGCAGGGGTGTCGGCGGGCTGCATGCCAAGGCAACCCGCGAGCCGCCGCTCCGTTCCGTCCGAGGTCGGTCTCTGAACCCGCCCGAAACGAAGCCTTCACTCGCCGGACGAGGGCGTCCAGCCGAAGGCCTTCATCATGACGTCGAACAGGTGGGTGTTGGGGAAATAGCCCCGCACCCGCTCGGCGCCGACGCCGACGGCCAGGGCCGGGACTTCCTCGGCCGTATGGGTGCGGTTGACCGTCACATTCTCCAGCCGCACCACGCGCTCGTCGCCGTCCCGCGCCTTCCAGGCCTCATAGCCTTCCAGCAGGGGCTCTCCGCGCCGCCCGCCGTCGACCTGCAGGCCGAAGGAATGGTCGGCGGTGAAGATCATCAGGGTCTCGTCCAGATCGACCCGCGCCTGCACCTCGGCGATCAGCCGGTCCAGATTGGCGATGTTCTGCAGACCCTCGCGCGGGTCGTCGGTATGGGCGTCCCATTCCACCACCAGCAGATAGCCCTTGTCCCCGGCCTGCAGCAGGTCCAGCGCCCTCAGGGTCGCCGCCCGCACGTCGACCTCTTCGGCCACGACCACGGGCCGCCGGTTCCCCGCCGGCGCCGCCTCCAGGGTCGCATAGATCGGCCGGTCGTGCGCCCGGGCCAGGCTGTCGAAGCTGACGCCGTTGGCCGCCATCTGTTCGGCGATCTCCGCCCGGCCCGAGCCGATCAGCACGTCCACCCCGTCGCCGAAGCGCGGCGAAAAGGCCTGGGGGAAGATCTCGCCCCATTTGCCGCGATCATTGGAATGGGCGTAGGTCGCCGCCGGGGTCGCGTCGGTGATCGGACGGTCGGTCACCACTCCGGTCAGCAGGCCGTGCTCCTCGGCGTATTCCAGCACCGTCTTGGTCGGCGTCCCGTCGCGCCGGCCGCGTTCGCCGTCCGGCCCCTGACTGATCACCCCGTTGTGGGTCTTCACCCCGGTGACGATGGCGCTCATGCCGTTGGCCGAGTCCGAGACGAAGGCGTCGACCGGCGAGGTCTCGCTCAGCCCCAGGTTCGGCCACTGCTGGACGTGCAGCCTCAGCGGCTCGCCATAGGCCATCACACTGGCGGCATGGACCGAGGCCACGCCCCCGGCGTCGGCCAGGAACAGGATCACATTCTTCGCACGGGGCTGGCTCTGGGCCTGTTCGACAGGCGGACGGGCCGCCGTCTGGGCCGAGGCGCCCCCAGAGGCCCCCCCCGAAGCACAAAGACCGATCGCAAGCGCGAGGGCGGAAACCAGGCGGAGAGAGGCAGGGGTCATGGGCGTCGGTCCAGCAAATCAGACAAGGCCGCCCGCGTCCCCCGAACCGCCCCCGCCTGTCTACCGCGAACCTGTGACAGTCGCCGTCGCCCGCCACGGCTCCGGACGGCTCAGCCCGCCTCGCCCGTGGCCGCGTCGATCCGCGCCTTCAGCCCGGCCTCGTCCAGCCCCTCGACCATGATCATCTTCAGCCGCGACTGCCCGCCCCGCTCCAGCACGACCGAGGACCGCGACACCCCCAGCGCCTTGGCCAGGAATTTCACCAGGGCGGCGTTGGCCTCGCCGTCCACCGGCCGGGCGCGCACCCGCACCTTCAGCACGGACCGGCCTTCGGGATCGGCGTCCCAGCCGTCGATCCGGTCGCCCGAGGCGCCGGGCTGCAGTTTGATCGGAAGTCGGGCCATGGGTCCTGCGCCAAACCAAAAGGGCGCGACGTCCGGCGTCGCGCCCTTTCCTTATCGGATCGTCGCGCCGGCCTCAGCCCAGGGCGGACATCAGTTCCGGCACGGCGGTCTTGTAGTCGGCGACCAGACCGAAGTCCGCGACCTGGAAGATCGGGGCGTCCGGATCCTTGTTGATGGCGACGATGGTCTTGGAGTCCTTCATCCCGGCCAGGTGCTGGATGGCGCCCGAGATGCCGATGGCGATGTACAGCATGGGGGCGACCACCTTGCCGGTCTGGCCGACCTGATAGTCGTTGGGGGCGTAACCCGCATCGACCGCCGCGCGGCTTGCGCCGATGGCGGCGCCCAACTTGTCGGCCAGGGGCTCCATCACGGTGTGGAACTCTTCCGCCGAACCCAGGGCGCGACCGCCCGAGACGATGATCTTGGCGGCGCCCAGTTCCGGACGGTCCGACTTGACCATTTCCTCGGCGACGAAGGTCGTCTTGGGGGCCTCGGCGCCGGCCACGCTCTCGACCGGGGCCGAGCCGCCCTCGGCGGCGGCGGCGAAGGCGGTCGGACGCACGGTGATCACCTTCTTGGCGTCGCCCGACTGGATCGTCTCAAGCGCATTGCCGGCGTAGATCGGGCGCACGAAGGTATCAGCCGAGACCACTTCGACGATGTCCGAGATCGGGGCCACGTCCAGCTTGGCGGCGATCCGGGGGGCGAAATTCTTCCCGTCCGTGGTCGCGGGCGTCAGAATGGCGTCGTAGCCGCCGGCCAGCGGCAGGACCGTGGCCTCGACGGCCTCGGCCAGAACCTTGCCCAGGCCGGCGCTCTCGGCCAGTAGCACCTTGCGGACCCCGGCGATCTTGGCGGCGCCGTCGGCGACGGCCTTGGCCCCCTGGCCCACGACCAGAACGTCCACCTCGGACGACAGGGCCAGGGCGGCGGTCACGGTCTTGTGGGTGGTGTCGCGGACGGCCGAGCCGTCGTGATCGGCGATGACGAGGACGGCCATCTTACAGCACTCCTGCGGACTTGAGGGATTCGACCAGCTGGGCGGCGCTCTCGACCTTGACCCCGGCGGCGCGCTTGGGCGGCTCGGTGACCTTGACCACCTTCAGACGGTCGGCGACATCGACGCCGTAGTCGGCGACCGCCTTCATGGCGATCTCCTTCTTCTTGGCCTTCATGATATTGGGCAGGGAGGCGTAGCGCGGCGTATTCAGCCGCAGGTCCACCGTCACCACCGCCGGCAGTTCGGCGGCGATGGTCTGCAGACCGCCGTCGACCTCGCGCGTCACCGTGGCCTTGCCGCCTTCGATCACCAGCTTGCCGGCGAAGGTCGCCTGGGGCCAGTCCAGCAGGGCGGCCAGCATCTGGCCCACCGCATTGTTGTCGCCGTCGATGGACTGTTTGCCCATCAGCACCAGGTCGGGCTTCTCCTCCTCGACCACGGCCTTCAGCAGCTTGGCGACCGCCAGCGGCTCCAGATCCGTATCCGACTGGATCAGCACGCCCCGGTCCGCGCCCATGGCCAGGGCGGTGCGGATGGTTTCCTGGGCCTGGGTCACGCCGATGGAGACCACGACGATCTCGGTCGCCGTGCCGGCGGCGTGATGTTCCTTGCCTTCCTTCAGACGAACCGCCTCTTCGACGGCGATTTCGTCGAAGGGATTCATGCTCATCTTGACGTTGGCCAGATCGACGCCGGACTGGTCGGCCTTGACGCGGGCCTTGACGTTATAGTCGATCACCCGTTTGACGGGGACGAGAACCTTCATGGGTCTATCCGTGAATTCGCCTGAATGTAGGGGCAGGACATGGAGCGGTCGCGAAGGCCTGTCAACGTAACGCCGGGTCAAGCTCCCGTGCAAAACCCGCCTAACGGATGCTGAGATGAAGCGTTTTCTGACCTTTCCCCGCCTTTCGATGATCTTTCTGGGCCTGTTCGGCGTCGCCGTGGCGGGGGTTTTCGCGGTCCAGGCCTATTGGGTCACGCCGGGCGAACGCTGCGAGGCGGCGGGCAAATGGTACGACATGGAAAACCGCATCTGCGCCCAGCCCATCTCCATCGCCGAAATCACCGGCCGCCCCAACGGCGTCTCCCGCGCCCAGGCCTCGGCCGAAAAGAATCGCGAACTGATCCGCATCGAGGACGAACTGGCCGCACAGGACCGCGCCCGCGACGCCGAAATCGCCCGTCAGAAGGCCGCCTTGGCCGCCGCCCGTCCGGCGAACTGACGGCCTAAGGGCCAATCGACATTGGGCCTGCCGCCGTCCTGCCGGGCGGCGCGCAGCCGCCAACCCAAGAGAGGCGCCTCGGGCGTTGAAGACTATTCCATTGAGTGTCGGTCTTCCTTCCCGCGTCAGCGGAAGGGAAAACGTCTGGCGGCGGAACGCTGATTGAGGGCGGGTTCATCACAACGGGGCACGACGAGGTCACGGCGAACACGGCGCGTTCCGACGGCGTCGTGACCGCTGTGAATCCGCCGTGATCGCTGTGATGAACCCGGTCGCCGCATCAAGGCCTCTGACGCGGGAAGAGCGGCCTGACCGCAGTAGGCTGAATGTCGATTGAACCTAGGGCAGGGCGGCGAAGTCCACCACCAGAGGCTCCCGCTCCAACAGGGCGAGGACGCGGCGAAAGCCCGCCTGATCCAGCGCCGTCGTGGCGGTGTTGATCAGGGGGTGGAAGTTGACGACCTCGGCCTCCCACAGCCTCCGGTCCAGGACGAAGGTCACGCGCCGCTCGGCGTCGTTGATCAGGCCGAGCGCCGTGACCGAACCTGGCCGAACGCCCAGGGTATCGAACATCAGCGTTTCGTTTCCGAACGAGAGCCGGCCTGATCCCATGGCGGCGGCGGCGCGTTTCAGGTCGATCACCGTGTCCTGACGGGCCGAGATCAGCCACAGCCGGCCCCTATGATCCTTCAGGAACAGGTTCTTGGTGTGGGCGCCGGGCAGGGCGGCCTTCAGTTCGAGCCCCTCTTCGACGCGGAAGACGGCCGGATGGTCGTGGGTCCGGTAGTCTACGCCCTTTTCGGCGAACCAGGCCAGAAGGCGGTGGCGGTCGAAAGCCGGGTCGTTCATCTCGGTCGTTCTCATGGTTGAGTGGCCGCCGATCGGGCGTTAGGAACAGGGCCATGGTCGATACAGCGCCCGCCCGCCAACTGGAACTGGAATGCTATCCGATGACGGCGCGGCCGCCGGACCTCGTTCCGGGCCGCCAGTCGCGCAACTGGATGGACGCCTTCATCAGCCGCCATCCCTATCGGTGCCTGCCGCTGAACATGGCCAACACCACGGGCTGGGAAATCCTGTGCCCGTTCGGCTTCTCGGCCGAATGGAACGGCGGGCCGCGTCAGGAAGACATCGTCATCACGCCCGATCGGCCCCAGCACGACCTGGACCATTTCGTCACCTCCCACTTTTCGCGGGGGGTTCTGACCATGCATCCCCAGTATCTGTTCCGCACCCCGCCGGGCTGGGGCATGATGTGTTCGGGTTCGCCCAACCATGTGAAGGACGGAATCCAGCCCCTGGTCGGGCTGATCGAAACCGACTGGCTGCCCTTCCCCTTCACGATGAACTGGATCTTCACCCGGCCGGGCCGCGTGACCTTCGAACGGGGCGAACCCTTCTGCTTCATCAATCTGATCGAGCACAAGAAGGTCGAGCAGTTTCAGCCGGTAATCCGGACCCTGCAGTCCAATCCCGTCATGAAGGGTCAGTTCGAGGCCTGGAACCGCGCCCGGACCGACTTCAACCAGCGTCTGGCCAGCGGCGACCCGGACGCGGCCAAGGAGGCGTGGCAGCGCTATTATTTCAAGGGCGAGGTGCCCGAGGATCTGGGCGCGGCGCCGGCCACCCATTCCAACAAGCGCCGGCTCAAATCCCCCCGCGTCGGCTGACCGAAAAGCCCGCCCCGTCCGCGCGGCGGACGGGGCGGTTCGACGTCAGGCGCCGGGCCGGGTGACGCGCGAGCCCAGGTTCTGGATCACCTCGCGGGCGTCGAAGGCATTGGGATCGCCGGCGGGCTTGGGACCGCGACCCATGATGATTTCGGCGCTGGCCTCGTAGCGGTCGATCTGGCGGGTGTCGATGTCCTGCGGACCCCAGGGGCCCCAGCGATCCCAGGGGCTCCAGAAACCGCTCCGGTAATAGCGCCAGGACGGACCCCAGTAGGGGCCGTAGAAGCGGGAATAGGGGCCGTAGAAGGGGTCGGGCGTCGAGACGAAGCGGGTGTCGCGCTCGGTCGCGCGGTTGACGGTGGCGAACCAGTCATAGCCGCTTTCGACCGTCAGCTCGGCCGAGCGCAGCAGCAGGGACATTTCGACCTGTTCGCGCGAGGTCACCGAATTGCCTGCAAAGGTCACGCGATAGCGGTTGCTCTCGACGCGCTGTTCGGAATAGCCGCCGCGCTGACCGTTGTAGCCGGCGGGCTGATAGGGGGTGGCGGTGGCGCAGGCGGCCAGGACGAGGCCGGCGACGGCCGTCGTCGCCAGCACCTTGAGCGCGGACGTCGTTCTTGAGGGGGCTTTCATGAAATCAACTCCTTGATCGCCCATTCGGGCGCGCTGCCGGCTGAACGGGGCATGAACGAGCCTGTTCCCTCGGCACTCTAGACCGAAGCTCGACCGCGTCCAGACCTGCAGGAGCTAGGCTTGCAGGCGCGAAACGATCAGGACCGCGGCGGTCAGCAGCAAGAGGCCGACGAAGAGGCCGAAGCCGCGGCGGAACCGGGGCGTCTGCATCCGCCGCGACAGGGCGGCGCCGGACAGGGCGTAGGCGCTCATCGACGTCAGGTCCATGCCGATCACGGCCAGGGCGAACAGGGCCAGCTGCGGCGCCACAGGGCGGGAGATGTCCAGAAACGGCGGCAGGACGGCGGTGAAGAACAGAATCGCCTTGGGATTGGCGATCTGGACCATGAAACCGTCCAGAAAGGCGTTGCGGCTCTTGTGGATCTCGACGGCCTCGGGCTGGGCGGCCGTGGCGAAGGCCCCGCGCAAGGCCTTCACGCCCAGCCAGGCCACATAGAGGGCCCCCAGGATCGCGATCAGGTGAAAGACCCGAGGAAAGGCCTTGACCAGGGCGCCCAGGCCCAGGGCGGCCGCGCCGAACCAGACCAGGGTCGCCGCATTCATCCCGACCACGCCGATCAGGGCCGGGGCGCGCCCCCGCTCCACCCCGGCGGCGACGGCGAACAGATTGGCGGGTCCGGGCGTGATCGCCATCACCACCATCACCCCCAGAAAGGTCAGATAGAGGTGCGGATCGACGGGCAGGGCGGACATGCGGCGTCGTGTCGCTGCATCGGCCCCAGTGGTCAAGGCCCGAGAGGCGGGCCTTGCGTCCTATCTTGCGCGAGGCGCCTTGGGCGGGGCGGGCGGTTCAGGCGCCTCGGGGGCCTCGGGCGCTTCGGCCTCTTCCGGCGCTTCGTCCGCCTCGGTCAGGACGGCGTCCTGGGCCTGGTCCAGCGCATATTGGGCGATCAGCCCATAGGTCTCCATCTGTTCGGGATCGGGATTGGTCCAGGCGCTGTTGCGGGCGATGCCGGTTCCGGCCGCCAGACCCTGCTCCATCGCCTGTTTCACCTCGGGGTCGTTCAGGGCCTCCTGAACCAGGGCGTCGACGTCGATGTCCTTCAGAGCCTCGGCCGCCGCCTCGGAGGCGTGGCGCGTGGCCTCGGCGGTGAAGGCGGCCACGTCCGGCGCATATTCGGACCAGAGGGCGGCGATCCTTTGGCCGCGCACGGCCTCGTCCAGGCTCTCGTCTTCGGAAATCGCTTCGGCGCGCTTGCCGAAGGCCTCCATCCGCGCCTCGAAGGCGGCGGCCGCCGTCTCCAGGCGGGTTTCAGCCTTCGACTCGGCGGCCTCGGCCCGGTCTTCCTGAGGGGCGGCCAAGGCGCCGGCGAATGCGCAGGACAGGGGCGACAGGGCCAGGGCGGCGGTCAGGCTGAGCAGGCGGATCATGGGAAATCTCCCTTTGAATGACCCGCGCAAACTCCGCCGTCAGCCGCCCCGTCTCAAGTGAAATCGCGGTAAGGCTGGGCCTACTGCGGTTGGGCCGGGGGCGCTGCGGCCGGCGCTGCGGCGGCTTGTTCGATCTCGGTGCGGGCCTGCAGCGGAATGCCTTTGATCTGCTGCATCGCCATCGCGACCTGTTCGGCGGGCGCGGCTTGGCTAGTGGCGAAGGTGTTGACCGCCTCAGCGAAGGCGTCGACCTCAGTCTGATATTTGGCTTGGATTGCGTCGAGATCGGCCTTGGCCTTGGCCTTGTCGGCCTGGGCGGCCGCGGCCTGCATCTCGGCCACCATGGCTTCCATGCGTTCGCCGAAAGCCTCCGCCTTGGCTTCGAAAGCGGCCTCGTCGGGGCTGTCGTCCTCCTCGGCAGGCGCAGGCGCCGGAGCGGCCTGGGGCGCTGAAGATGGGGCGGCGGCCTGGCCGGCCGCGAAGGCCGGGGTGGTCAGGGCCAGGACGGCCACGGCCGCGATGGAAGAGGCAAGGCGCATGGGAAACTCCAGGACGGACTGCCCTCGCAGCCCAGGACGAGGCTGCATCCCAGCCCCGGTCACACCCTCCTACAGTCCGATCAGATTTCAAAGACCCGATAGGGTTTGTCGCCCAGGGTACGCAACACCGGCAGGGCGACGTTATAGACGGGCACGCCCCGATTGGTGCGCCCCTCCGGCCCGCCGCGATGGGCGTGGCCGTGCGCCACCAGGCTGATGTTGTCGTATCGGTCGATGGTTTCCGCCAGGCGCGACGAGCCCAGGAAGGCGTGGATTTCGGGCGGCTCGCCCATCACCGTCTCGACCACGGGCGCATAGTGCAGCAGGACGACCGACCGCTCGGTGCGCAGCATGCGGATGGAGTTTTCGATCAGATTGGCGTCCTCGACGGCCTCCTGGACGAAGGTCTTGACCGCCGCCTCGCCGAAGGCGCTCAACATATAGCGGCCGAAGCCGCCGACGAACCCCTTCCCCCCGGCGAAGCCCACTCCGTCGATCTCATAGGCCTGGCCGGTCAGCATGCGGACCCCGGCGTCCGCCAGCATCCTGGCGACCTGATCGGGCTGGCCGCATTCGTGTTCGTGATTGCCCAGAACGCCCACCATCGGAATACGACACAGCCGCAGATCCTCCAGCAGCCGCTCCACCTCGGCCGTCTTGCCGTAGTTGACCAGGTCGCCGCACAGGCACAGCACGTCGGCCTCGTCCGACACCCGTTCGAACAGGTCGCGATAAGGGCGGCGCGCGTCCTCGCCGACGTGCAGATCGCCAACGGCGGCGACCCGCATCTTCTTGGCCGGTCCCGGCTCCAGTCCCGGCTGGGGCGTCTGTCCAGAGGCGGGGGAAGGCGCGGAGGAAGGGGGTTGGGGGGCGTCGGTCATCGGTCGCTCCGGCGGGGCTCAGGTCACGGGATCGTGGCGTTCTTCCAGCCCCTTGCCGACCACGTCGCCGAAGCCCCATTCGGCGACGTCGATCACATAGTCGCGCGGGCTCAGAAGACGGCCGCGGCACACCTTCACCCGCGGGGGCGGCAGGTCGATTTGGGCCGCCAGCCGTTCGGTCAGCTCTTCCATCAGCCAGCGCGGCACCCGGTCGCGCTCGGTCGGATAGGCGAAGCGGAAGTTCAGCAGATGGGCGGCCAGCACCTCCCAATAGAGGTCCATCTGGTCCAGCAGGCTCTTCCAGTCCACGGCGTCGGACTGTTTCAGAATGACGTGGTTCACATCCGCCCCGTCGTAACGATAGCGGTCCTGGATGAAGACCTTGGACAGGATCAGGGCCGTGGGCGGGGTGATCCGCACCTCATGGCCATAGACCCGGATCACATCTCCGCCGAACCAGCTGTCCGACACGGCGATGGCGCCGTTCGACATGGCGAAGATGACGTCGAAGAAATGCCGGTCGTCCTTCCAGACCTTGGCGATCCAGCGTTCGTCCTCCACGTCGGTGCGATAGCCGCGCTTCTGGAAATAGGCGAGAATGCGGGGATAGTCGCCGGGCTTGCAGAAGACGTCCAGATCCTTGGTCGGGCGGCGCACCCCCGTATAGGCGGTGACGGCGTAGGTGCCCGAGAGCAGGAAGGGTATGCCGCTCTCCTTCAGCAACCCCAGGCTTTCCTCATAGAAGGCCAGGGCGTCCGGCGGCGGCTCGAAGGTCGGTTCGGCGATGACGTCGGACATGGCGGGCCCTGGATTGGCGAGGGCAGTGGAACGACGGCCCGCATCGGCGGTTCCTGCGCCCCTTCTCCGCAATTCTACCTAGGCGTCGCAAAACCGTATTCTTAGGATATTCATTCACGGGTGAAGCATGGTCGGTCTGACGACATCCATGCGGCGCGGGCGCTGGCGGTTCTTCCGCCATGACGCCGGACAGGAGGCGGGTCCCCCGCCCTCCGTCTATCTGCTTTTGTTCGTCGCCTCCCAGCTTCTGGGGCTGTGGAGCGTGGCCGCGCTGGACGCCAAGGTGATGTGGCCGGCTAATGCGGTGTTGCTGGCCGCCGTCCTGCAGTTGTCGCGTTACAAGGCCCTGGGGGTTCTGGTCGGGTGCGCCCTGATCAATCTGGTCAGCAATGTCATACGCGGCGACGCCGCCGTGATCGCGGTCACCAACGTCGCCTTCAACATGACCCAGGTGATCGTCGCCACCCTGCTGATCCGTCGCTTCTGCGGCGCCGCCCTGGACATGCGTCGTCCGAAACGGCTGCTGCGGTTCGCCCTGATCGCTGCGGCGCCCTCCGTCGCCTTCACCACCCTCCTGGCCGGCCTTGTCGCCGTCGTCGTCAGCGGACCGCCGTTGGAAAGCCTAGGCTTTCGGATGCGGCACCTCTTCGACATGGAATTGCTGGCGATGATGATCGTCACGCCGACCCTGTTGCTGGTGGCGCGCAGTCACCGCTTCCGCTCCGACGCCCAGGCCCGACCCGCTGAATTCGTGCTCCTGATGGTTCTTGTGACCGCCGCCGTGGTCTGGGCCTTCGGCCAGAACCAGGCGCCGATCCTGTTCATGATCCTGCCGCCTCTGATCCTGCTGGCCTTCCGACTGTCTCCGCCCTGGACCGCAGGGGCGGTTCTGTGGGTTACGGTCATCGCCGTGGGCGCCACCGTGACGGGTCACGGCCCCGTCACCCTGACGCGCCTTCAGCCTGACCCGGTTCTGGACACGGTCCCGACCGTCATGCGGCAGATGAGCGTCCTGCATCTGTTTCTTCTGACTCTGGTCGTCACCGCCCTGCCGATCACCACATTATCGACCGAGCGGCGGCGGCTGATGACGCGATTGGGCGTGCGCACCGAGGCCGCCCTAGCCGCCGTCAAACGGGCCGAGACGGCCGATCAGGCCAAGTCCCGCTTCCTGGCCATGATGAGCCATGAGATGCGCACGCCTCTGACCGGCGTCACCGGCTATGCCGACCTTCTGGCCCGACGTCCTGGGCTGGACGACGAGGGGCGCCGTCAGGTCGAGGCGATCAAACAGTGCGGCGAGGCCATGCTGCGCCTGATTGAGGATCTGCTGGAGGTGTCCCATGGCGGGGCCGAGGTGGCGCTGAAACCGACCGACATCCCCGCCTTGATCGAAGAGGCGGTCGCGCCGTCGCGGGAGTGGGCGAATGTTCGCGGCCTGGACTTCACCGTCAGCATCGCCCCCGAGGCCCAGGGCGCGGTCTGGACCGACGGCCGGCGTCTGCGCCAGATTCTGCACCATCTCAGCGCCAACGCCGTGAAATTCACCGGCCTGGGCGGCGTGCGGGTCGTGGCGGACCGACGGGGCGATCATCTCCGCGTGCAAATTCACGACACCGGCTGCGGCATGACGGATGAGGTGCTCTGCGGCGTCTTCTCCCTGTTCCAGCAGGCGGACGCCACCACCAGCCGGGCGCATCAGGGCGCGGGAGTGGGTCTGGCCCTGGCTAAGAGCCATGTGGACCGACTGGGCGGAACCATTTCGGTGGTGAGCGCGCCCGGCATGGGAACGACCTTCACCGTCGAAATCCCAGCCGAGCCGGTCGAAATCGTTCAGAGCGACGCCCCCCAGCCGTTGGAGGCGCGGCGCATGCGGATCCTCGTCGTGGACGACCATCCCCTGAACCGCAATCTGATGCGGGTCATGCTGGAGGCGGCCGACTGCGACACGGCCGAGGCGTGTGACGGCGCCGAGGCGGTGGAGGCCGTCGCGGCCGGCGCCTTCGACCTAGTCCTGATGGACGTCCGCATGCCGGTCATGGACGGGATCGCCGCCACCCGCGCCATCCGCAGTCTGATTGGACCGGCCGCCGACGTCGCCGTCCTGGCCGTCACCGCCGAGGCCATGCCCGAAGACGCCGCCCGCTGCCTGGCCGCCGGCATGGACGGTCATCTGGCCAAGCCCATCACCCAGGCGGCCCTCTATGCGGCGATCGACGCCGCCCTGGCTGCGGCGTCTGACCGTCGGGACGACGCCCAGGCCGCCTGAGGCGGGGCGCCCATCCCCAGGGCCGTCCCCAGCTTCTTAACCGCCGCACACAAGATGTAGCGGTAGGACAAAATGTGATCGCAACATAGATGATTTCCGACTTGGCGCCGGGCGCGCCGAGTCGCATGGTGCAGGCCTCTCCGGAATCGCTCTCTCAGGTCCAGTTCGATGAACGCCATCACCCCGATCATCCGCCCCGACCGCGCCGGTCTTCTGACGCCCTCCGTGGCCTACAAGCCCTTCCGCTATCCGTGGGCCTTCGACATGTGGAAGAAGCAGCAGCAGGTCCACTGGATGCCCGAAGAGGTGCCGCTGGGCGAGGACGTCAAGGACTGGGCCTCGACCCTGAACGACAATGAACGCAATCTGCTGACCCAGATCTTCCGCTTCTTCACCCAGGCGGACATTGAGGTTCAGGACAACTACATGGAACGCTACGGCCGGGTGTTCAAACCGACCGAGGTGAAGATGATGCTGGCCGCCTTCGGCAATATGGAGACCATCCATATTGCGGCCTACGCCCTGCTGCTCGAGACCATCGGCATGCCCGAAAGCGAGTTCGGCGCCTTCATGGAATATGAGGCCATGCGGGACAAGCACGACTATATGGGCCAGTTCGGCGTGGATTCGGACGCCGACATCTGCCGGACCCTGGCCATGTTCGGCGGCTTCTCCGAAGGGGTTCAGCTGTTCGCGTCGTTTGCGATGCTGATGAACTTCCCGCGCATGAACAAGATGAAGGGGATGGGCCAGATCGTTTCCTGGTCGGTTCGCGACGAGAGCCTGCACTGCGAGGGCATCATCAAGCTGTATCACGCCTTCAACAAGGAGACGGGCGCCGTCACCCAGGCCGTGGCCGACGACATCGTCGACTGCTGCAAGACGGTGGTGAAGATGGAGGACAAGTTCATCGACCTGGCCTTCGAAATGGGCGCGGTCGAGGGCATGACCCCCGACGACATCAAACAGTACATTCGCTTCATCGCCGACTGGCGCCTGCGTCAGCTGAAGCTGCCTGAGGTCTATGGGGTCAAGGAAAACCCGCTGCCCTGGCTGCAGGCCCTGCTGTCGGGCGTCGAGCACGCCAACTTCTTCGAGGCCCGCGCCACCGAATATTCGAAGGCGGCGACGCAAGGCAGCTGGCACGGCGCCGACGGCGTCTGGACCGAGTTCGACCGGATGATGGCCCGGCGCGACATGAGCCTGGTCGCCGGCTGATCCGGTTCAGGGCTGCGGCCTTACCCAGGCGGGTCGGGCCGTGCAGGCCTCGCGGAAGCCCGACTGGCACAGCCGCACCTGTTCGCGCCAGGCGGCATAGTCGCGGTCGTACTGCTCCTGGGCCGCCCGCGTCGCCTCGGCGGCCGCCCGCGCCTCCTCCTCGATCCGCCGGATCTCGATCTGGCGCCGGGCCACGGCGGCGTCATACTCCAGCCGAGCGGCCTCGTCGGCCTTGTCGGCCAGGGCGTTCTGGGCGGCGATCTCGGCGTTCAGGGCGCGCGTCGTGCGCAGCTCCTCCTCGGTCTGTTTGGAGTCGTCGGCCCGGTGATAGGCCTCGCCCCGCGCCCGCTCGAGCGCCTCGCGCGCCTTGGGGTCGTTGGGATCGGGCAGGACGCGCTGATCGCCATAGGGGTCCGACGCCTGCTGGGCGGCTGCCGAAAGGGGCGCCGCGACGGCCGTCGCCGCCAGCAAGGCGGACATCAGGGACGTGCGAATGGTCATGGACATCTCCCGGTTCAGACCCTCGCGGCCAACCTTGGCCGTAAAGGGCGGTTGCGGCAACAACGTCGTCGCGACGAAAAGGTGGCGCCCGGCCGCGCTTCGCGTCATGGTTCCGCTTCCTGAAGCCGCACCCCCGCCGAGTCGCCGCCCATGATCCTGAGCACTTCGTCCGGAGACTTCCCGATCCCCGCCGATGTGGCGCGTCAGCTGCCCAATGTCCCGGCCCTGCCGGACCCGGCCGCCCCCAACGCCCGGCTGCAGATCGAGGACTTCCGCCACTGGCTGGACGCCTCGCCCGAACACGCCATCAGCTATGAACGCCTGCGTCGCTGGCACCTGGTGCAGGAAGAGCTGGCGGCCCAGGCCAAGGCCGCCGACCGACCCTTCGTCGTCACCGACGACGGGCTGGAATAGCTGTCAGGCCGGCAGGCGCAGTTCGAACACCGCCCCGCCGCCGTCGCCGGGAACCAGTCTCAGATCGCCGCCGTGCAGGGCCGCCAGTTCGCGCGATATGGTCAGGCCCAGGCCCGATCCGTCCGAACTCTTGGAGCTGACGAAGGGTTCGAACAGCCGTTCGGCCAGGCGCGGCGGAATGCCCGGCCCGTCGTCGGCGATGCGGATCACGCAGACCCCGTCCTGCCCGAAGGCGCTGACCGTGACGGCGCCCTTGCCGCGCCGCTCGGGGGAGCGGCCCGGATCGGCCTCTATGGCCTGACGGGCGTTGCGCATCAGATTGACCAGGATGCGGTACAGCTGATCCGGATCGGCCTCGACCGCGAACCGGGCGGGCACCTGTTTGATCAGCCGCACCCCGTCGGGCTCCAGGCCGGCGTCCTCCGCCGCCAGGGTCAGGGCCTTGGTCAGGACCACGCGGGTCTTCTGGGGCGCGGGTTCCTCGCTGCGGCCGTATTCCAGCACATTGCGCGACAGGCTTGCGGCCCGGCTCAGCGCCCGCTCCAGCCGGGGCAAGGCCTTGGCCACCTGGGGGTCGGCCGAGGTCGCCAGACGTTCGGACGCCATCTGGGCCGAGGTCAGCATGTTGCGCAGGTCGTGGTTGATCTTGGCCACCGCCTCGCCCAGCGCCACCAGCCGGGCGCGGGAGCGCAGGGACTGGCGCACCTCCTCCTGCATCCGGGCCAGTTCGCGCTCGACCCGGCCGATCTCGTCGTGGCGGTCCGACGGCGGCTCGGCCGCGCTCTCGGGATCGGCGGCGAACCGCTCCATCGACCGGGTGACGCGCTGGAGCGGCCGCAGCACCAGAAGCGCCAGCCCCCCATAGAGCAGGGCGCCCGCCGTCAGGGACACCAGCAGGCTGACCAGCAGACTGTTCAGAAGGAAGGCCTTCAGCTCCAGTTTCAACGGCTGGGCCGGGGTGACGATCTCGATGAAGTCGCCCGAGCGATAGCGGGGCTTGGCCTGGACCCGCAGCGAACGGTCCGGATGGCCGAACAGGGTGCGCCAGGGGTCGGTCAGCCGCGCCCAGCTGTTCTGCTGACGCAGGTCGATCAGCTCGGGCGCGCGCGGCAGGTTGGGCGCCTGGAGCAGCAGCCGCCGCACCCCCTGTTCGGTCAGGGCCACGGCCTGGACCCCGCCGATCCGCATCAGCTCGGCGGCCGTGTCGTCCTCGACCGCGCTGTAGGGCAGGGCCTCCACCCCGACCGAGGCCAGTTCGGCGGCCTGGAGCCGGTCGCGCAGCCAGCGCTCGTGGAAGGCGGCCAGGTTCGGCCCCATGATCAGGGCCTCCACCGCCAGGGTGAAGGCGAAGGTCAGCAGCAGCAGCCGGGCCGACAGGCCGTCGGGCGCCCGGGGCCGCAGCCGTTCGCGCCAGGTCTCCGCCGTCTGGGGCGACAGCTTCAGCGCCGTCGCGAGCCGATCGAACAGGGGGATCATGCCGGGGCCGCCCCTCCCTGGCTTCGGGCGCGTCGGGCGCGGATCATCTGGACCAGTTTGATGCCGATCGGCAGCAGCAGGGACAGGAAGGCCACCCCCATCAGCGGCCAGAAGAACTGGCGCAGCAGCATGGGCAGGTCCGGCTGCACCCCGGCCCGCAGCAGGTCGCCCAGCTGCGATCCGATCCAGGTGTAGATGAAGGTGGACGGCAACAGGCCGATGAAGGTCGCGACCACATAGGGGCGCAGCGGCACCGCCATCATCCCCGCGGTGGCGTTGACCAGGACGAAGGGGACGCTGGGGATGACGCGCAGGGTGAACAGGGTGGTGAAGGCGTTGCGGTCGATCCCCTTGGCCAGCCGGTCCATGAAGCCGGCGTCCGCTTCGAACTTGGCGCGCAGCCAGGTTCCGATCGAGGTGCGATAGACCATATAGATCACGACCGAGCCGAGGGTCGCTCCGCTGGCCTGGGCCAGGGCGCCGACATAGGGGCCGAACATCATCCCGCCCAGCAGGGTCAGAAAGACCGGCCCCGGAATGGTGGAGGCGGTGGCGACGGCGTAGACGGCGATGAAGGCGACCAGGGCGGTCCACCAATGGGCCTGGGCGTAGGCCTGCAGGTTCAGCCCATGCTCGCGGATCAGGTCCATCGACAGATAGCGATTCCAGCCCAGGGCGAAGAAGGCGGCCACCAGGCCGGCGATGACCGCCAGCGGGGTCAACCGCAGGGCCCAGTCCTTCGCCGTTCGTTTCGCCATACGCGCTTCAATCCCGAATTGCCGGTCGAGCGTTGACTCGCGCGACCATGCGACTTATACGCCCGCCCTTCCTGCGGCGGACGCCTTTCGCCCCGTCGCCCAACCTTTTAACGTCAGGAGCCGACCGTGAAGCGGACCTATCAGCCGTCGCGACTCGTGCGCAAGCGCCGTCACGGCTTCCGCAGCCGGATGGCCACCAAGAACGGCCAGAAGATCGTTGCGCGCCGTCGCGCCAAGGGCCGCAAGCGCCTGACGGCGTAAGCGGCTCTCGCGTCCGAAAGCCAAGGACGCATGAGCGACCCTTTACAGATCAAGCGTCTGTTGCGGCGGCCCCAGTTCCTGGCGGCCGCCAAAGGCGTTTCCGAGGCGCGCGGCGGGGTGGTGATCCAGAGGCTGGATCGCGGCGACGGTTCGCCGCACGTCGGCCTGGGCTTCACCGCCACGCGCAAGATCGGCGGGGCGGTGGTCAGGAACCGCGCCAAACGCCGCCTGCGCGAGGCCGCGCGGGCCATGCTGCCCCAATATGGCGTGCCCGGTAGCGACTATGTCTTCATCGCCCGCATGGGCACCACCGAGCGGGCGTGGGACCGTCTGCTTGACGATGTGAAATCGACGCTTACAAGGCTGGCGACACCGAGAAACGATCGGGGGGCCGACCGGCCTTCGCCCGCCCCCGCCCCCTCCGGCCAGGACCGCCCGAATCCATGAAAAACGAGAACTCGCGCAACACGATCCTCTTCATCGTGTGCTCGGCCCTGATCCTGGGGGTCTATTGGTTCGCCGTGCTGCGGCCCCAGGCCGAGCGCCGCGCCGTCCAGCAGCAGGCCCAGGCCGAACAGTCTCAGACGGCCAGGAACGCCGCTCGCACGGCGCTGAGCCCCCAGGGGCCGGTCTTCGTCACCGATCGCCGCCAGGCGCTGAGCACCGCCGCGCGCGTGCCGATCCAGTCCGGCACCCTGAAGGGCTCGCTGTCGCTCCAGGGCGGTCGGATCGACGACCTGTTCCTGACCGACTACAAGGAGGTCCAGGACAAGCCTGAGCCGGTCGAACTGTTCCGCCCCCAGGGGATGCAGAACGCCTATTTCGCCCAGTTCGGCTGGACCGGCCCCAATGTGGCCGGCGGCGTGCCTGGTCCCAACACCGTCTGGCGCCTGACGGCCGGTTCGACCTTGACCCCCACCTCGCCGATCACCCTGACCTGGGACAATGGGCAGGGTCTGCGCTTCACCCGCGTGGTCTCGGTCGATGACCGCTACGTCTTCTCGATCAAGGACACGGTCCAGAACCTGGGAACCCAGGCCATCACCATCGCCCCCTACGGCAGCGTCCAGCGCCAGGGCGTCCCGCCCCTGGCCGGTTCGTCCCACATCGTCCACGAAGGCGCCATCGGCGCCTTCGGCAAGCCGGGCGAGTACCGGACCGAGCAGAAGAAGTACAAGGACTGGCTGAAGGAGCCGCGGATCGAGAACGCCTCGATCGGCGGCTGGCTGGGCATCACCGACAAATACTGGCTGGCGGCCCTGCTGCCGCAGCAGGACGAGGCGGTCGAAACCGAATTCCGGGTCCGCGAGGTTCCGGGCGGCCAGCCGCAGCTGGAAGCCAACGTCCTGGGCGCGACCCGCACCATCCAGCCCGGCGGAACCGCCACCGAGACCCAGCGCCTGTTCGCCGGCGTCAAGCGGGCCGAGGTGCTGAAGACCTATGAGACCAACCTCAACCTGCCGCGCTTCGTCTATGCGATCGACTGGGGCATGTTCTGGTTCCTGACGCGCCCGATCTTCTGGATCCTGGAGAATGTCTACGGCCTGGTCGGCAGCTTCGGCGTCGCCATCCTGGCCCTGACCGTCATCGTCAAACTGGTGATGTTCCCCCTGGCCAACAACGCCTACGCCTCGATGTCCAAGATGCGGAACCTCCAGCCCAAGATGGAGGAGATCAAGAAGAAGTTCAAAGACGATCCGCAGAAGCAGCAGCAGGAGACCATGGCCCTGTACCAGAAGGAGAAGATCAATCCGGTCGCCGGCTGTCTTCCGCTTCTGCTCCAGATCCCGGTCTTCTACGCCCTGTACAAGGTGCTGACGGTCACCATCGAAATGCGCCACCAGCCGTTCCTGGGCTTCATCCACGACCTGTCGGCGCGCGATCCCTCGGTGGTGTGGAACCTGTTCGGCGTGATCCCCTGGGATCCGGCGACCCTGCCGCTCCTGGGCGGGCTGCTGGTCGGGCCTCTGGGCATCGGTCTGCTGGCGGTCGCCTACGGCCTGACCATGTGGCTGCAGACGGCGATGAACCCGCCGGCGGCCGATCCGGTCCAGCGCCAGATCTTCCAGTTCATGCCCCTGGTCTTCACCTTCATCATGGCGCCCTTTGCGGCGGGCTTGCTGGTCTATTGGGCCTGGTCGAACATCCTGACCATCCTGCAGCAGTACGTCATCATGCACCGCTACAAGGCCGAGAATCCGATCGACGACTTCATCGCCCGTTTCAAGAAAAAGCCCGCGTGATCGAGGAAACCGAGTTCAGCCCCGAAGAGATCGAGGCCGCACGGATTCTGTTCGCGCGGCCGGCGACCTTCGTCATGGGGGCGGCCAAGATCGAGCAACTGCCCGATCCCGACCTGCCGGAGATCGCCTTTGCGGGCCGCTCCAACGTCGGCAAGTCCAGCCTGATCAACGGCCTGGTCGGCATGCACAAGCTCGCCAGAGCCTCCAACGAGCCGGGCCGCACGCGCGAGGTCAACTTCTTTGATCTGGACGGCCGGCTGCGCCTGGTCGACCTGCCCGGCTACGGCTGGGCCAAGGCGTCCAAGACCACGGTCAAGAAGTTCCAGGACCTGGGCCGCGACTATCTGCGCGGCCGGGTGACGCTGAAACGGGTCTATCTGCTGATCGACAGCCGCCACGGCCTGAAGTCGGTGGATACGGAGGCGCTGGACGCCCTGGATCTCGCCGCCGTCTCCTATCAGATCGTCCTGACCAAGGCCGACAAGCTGAAGAAGGGCGAGGGCGAACGGATGCAGGAGGCCACGCTGAAGGCCATTTCCAAACGCCCCGCCGCCTTCCCCGTGGTGGCCCTGACCTCCTCCGAAAAGGGGCTGGGCCTGCCTGAGCTGCGGGCCGAGATCATGCGCACCACCGGCGCGACCCTGGACTGAGGCGCGGCGTCAGGTCAGCAGGGCCTTCAGCACTCCGTCCAGAACCGGCCGTCCGCGCGGCGTGGCGACCAGCCGCCCGCCCGTGACCGTCAGAAAGCCGTCGGCGATCAGGTCCGCGGTCGGTTCCGCCTCGGGCGACAGGCCCAGGTCCCCCAATACGCCGACCGGCGCCCCCTCCACCGTCCTCAACCCCAGCAGCAGCCGCTCCTCCGCCGCCCCGGCGGCGTCCAGCCGTTCGACCTCGGCCCAGGGGGCGCCCGCCTGCACCCCTGCCGCATAGTCGCCGATGCGGCGATGGGCGACGGTTGCGGTGCGAACGCCGTCCAGGGTCAGTCGCCCATGCGCCCCCGGCCCCAGGCCCAGATAGTCCCCGCCGCGCCAGACATGCAGATTATGGGCCGACCGGGCCGCCACGCCCCGCGCATGGTTGGACACCTCATAGGCGTCGAAACCGGCGGCCTCGAGCACCGCCTGGGTGGTCTCGTACAGGGCCGCGGCCTGGTCCTCGTCCGGCGGGACCAGGGTTCCGCGCGCCAGGGCCCGGCCGAAGGCCGTCGTCGGCTCGAGCGTCAGCTGATAGGGCGAGACGTGTTCGAACCCCATGTCCAGCGCCGCGCCCAGCTCCGTCGCCCAGTCGTCGGGCGTCTGGCCCGGCCGGGCGTAGATCAGGTCGATGGACAGCCGGTCGAAGGCGCGTCCGGCCAGGGCGACCGCGCGCCGCGCCTCGGCCGCCGAATGGTCGCGCCCCAGGAACCGCAGGGCGGCGTCGTCCAGGGCCTGCACCCCCATGGACAGCCGATTGATCCCGGCCTGGGCCAGGGCGTCGAACCGGGCCGCCTCCGCATCGGTCGGATTGGCCTCCAGCGAAATCTCGATCGGTCCTGACGGCGGGAACAGGTCGCGGGCCTGGTCGATGATCCGCGCCACCGCCTCGGGCGCCATCAGCGACGGCGTGCCCCCGCCGAAGAAGACCGAGGCCAGCCGGCGCGGCCCGGTCAGGGCGCGCTGGGCCCGCAGATCGGCCAGGATCGCCTCGACCAGCCGCCCCTGTTCCTCGACCCGCCCCCGGTCGCGCACCACGTTGAAGTCGCAATAGGGGCAGATGCGCGCACAATAGGGCCAGTGGACATAGAGGCCGATGTCGGTTCCCGGATCGACCCAGGTCTGGGCGGGATCAGTCAATCAGGGCGGCTCTCAGCTTGGCGAAGGCGCGGGTGCGGTGGCTGATCGCCTCCTTGGCCTCAGGCTCCATCTCCCCGAAGGTCAGGCCGCTTGCGTCATCAGGCGCCTCATCCGGAATGAAGATCGGATCATAGCCGAAGCCCCGGTCGCCGCGCGGCGGAAAGCTCAACCGCCCCCGCACCACTCCCTCGACCACCACGCTGGGCCCGTCAGGCCAGGCCACCGCCAGGGCCGAGGTGAACCAGGCGCTCATGTCCGCAGCCTGGATCTCCTCCAGCCTTTCCTCGACCTTCTTCATCGCCACGGCGAAATCCTTGCCCGGCCCGGCCCAGCGGGCGGAATAGATCCCCGGCGCCCCGTCCAGGGCCGCGACCGACAGGCCCGAATCGTCGGCCAAGGCGACCTCGCCCGACCGATCGGCCGCCTGCCGCGCCTTCAGCAGGGCGTTGCCGGCGAAGGTGGTCTCTGTCTCCTCGGGTTCAGGCAGATTCAGCTGCCCCGCCGTGAGGATCGTGTAATCTTCGCCCAGCAGGGCGGCGATCTCGGGAACCTTGCCCGGATTGTGGGTGGCGAGGACGATCCGCATCCCCTTGAAAAGCTTGAGACTCATTGCCGATCACAGTCCTGAAACAGTCTATTGCCAAAGTTTAATATCGTTAAACGATATGTAACGTGATTTTCCGCAGGACACGGCCTATCTATTGATCGTCAGGAACGAGGCCGCAACGTTCAAGACGCCGGAAAAAGCCGGCATGATCATGCGGGAAAAACACGAACCGGGCGATGATCGCCCAACAGGAAAAACGGAGACACATTATGCATACGATGAACCTCTCGCTGCTGCTGGACAAGGTCGGCGCCGCCTTCGTCAACACGGTTCTGATCGCCGCCCTGCCGACCGCCCTGGTCGCCATCCTGGTCCAAGCCTTCTGATCGTCCTCAAGTCCAGTCCTTATCGATCACGAGAGCTTTGACGACCTTGACGAAGATCGCGATGTATAGGGCTGCGTGCGGGTTCGCCGGACCCCGCGCAGCCGCCGCGTCCCTCCTTCCGGCCTGAGCACCGATCGACCATGCGCCTGCCCCTGCCCCATCTGCTGAAGCGAGGCGAGGGGCGCACGCCGCAGCTGTGGGCCCCGATCACCGCCCCGTTTCGCGCCCTGGGACCGGGTTCGGTCTCCAGCGTGCTGAAGGTGGCCCTGGACGTGGCCTATGTCCTGCTCTGGCTGGTCACCGGCCTTCTTCTTCTGCTGCTGATCGCGGCCGTCTTCATCCCGCTGGACAATGTGAACATCACCGTCAGCGGCGAGACCGGCGGCCGCCAACTGCCCCTGACCCGGCTGCTTCTGCTGTTCGGCCTGGGGGCGGCCACCGCCTATTTCGGCGGCTTCATGCTGATTCTGCGCAGCCTGCGCCTCATCTTCCGTACTCTGATCATGGGCGACCCCTTTCATCCGGCCAATGTGCGCCGCCTGCGTCAGATCGGCCTGATCCTGGCCCTGGTCACCGGCGGGGTCTGGCTGGCCCAGGGCTTCGTCGCCGCCCGCCTGGCGCCCGGCGTCATGGACCCGCAAGGGCTGGGCGAACTGCTGACCCCGGTGTTTTCCGTCCTGATCGTCTTCGTCCTTGCGGAGGTCTTTCGCGAGGGCGCGCGCCTGCGCCGCGAATCCGAACTGACGATCTGAACCGTTTTCGCTAGGATTTCCCCATGGCCATCCGCGTCCAGCTTGATCGCGTCCTCGTCGAACGCCGCATGTCGCTGACCGAGCTGGCCGACCGGGTCGGGGTCACGGTGGCCAATCTGTCGGTCCTGAAGACGGGCAAGGCGCGGGCGGTGCGGTTTTCGACCCTGGACGCCCTGTGCCGTGAACTGAACTGCCAGCCGGGCGATCTCCTGGTCCATGAACCCGGCCCCGCCGACCCGATCGAGGACGACGAAGCGGCATGAGGCGCAAGGGTTCCGGCCGGGACGAGAACGGCCTGACGCCCGAGGACCGTCGCATCTGGAACCGCATCACCGGCACGGTCTCGCCGCCCCGAACGCGCAAGGCCGCGCGGGTCACGCCCGGCGCCGAGGCGCCGGCCCATCTGATCGCCCCGACCCCGGACCGCCCTCTGTCGCGCGCGGAAAAGCCCCCGGCCAAGACCTCTCCGGCGCGGTTCGCCCGCACCGAGCCCACGTCCGAGCCCCGCCTCCCGGTTCGCCCCGCGCCCTCTCGCCTCCGGCCCGCGCCCGAGGATCTGGAGCCCCGCCGCAAACAGCGGCTGTCGCGCGAGCGCGATCCGATCGAGGCCCGGATCGACCTGCACGGCTTCGGCCGGTTCGAGGCCGAGGACCAGCTTCGGGCCTTTCTGACCGGCTGCCAGGCGCGGGGCCTGCGGGCGGTCCTGGTCATCACCGGCCAGGGGCGGCTGGGCGGCGGGGTCATCCGCGCCTCCTTCGCCGAATGGATGCAGTCGCCGGCCCTGCGCGGCGTGGTCTCGGGCTTCACCTCGGCCCATCGGCGCCACGGCGGCGACGGCGCCTTCTACGTCACCCTGAAACGCCGCGGCTGAGGGTCGATCCTCGCAAGTTCAAAGACAAGGTCCTGGCTTTTCAAGGGACAGGCTCTCACGGGCGGCCTCGACCCGGCGCTCCTCGAAACCGTGTTAGGCTTGCGGGCCGGTCTTTGACATTGTGCGGCTCTGGACGTCTCTCCACCTCCCGCCCGCCGGACGCCGATCGGACTGTCCGATACGATGCGCCCAAAATCCACTTTTAGAACAAAGGGCGTCGGACACATCGGACAGTCTTTTTCGATGTCCGAAACCGCGATCACGGCGTCGGACCGATGGGACTCATCGGACTGTTTTTCTCGGTCCGATGCGAGGCCCGGCCCCAGACGGACGAAGGCCCGCCGGCGACGGGCGCGGGCGGGCCTGAAGGGCGCTCTGAAAAGGGAAAGGCGGCCTATTTGGCCGACAGGGCCCCGGCCAGGATAACGTCGATCTGCTTGCCCATATGGTCCGACAGGGCGGCTGCGTCCCATTCGTCATAGGCGGCGCGGCGATAGTTGGACAGATAGGCGTCCCAGATCAGCTCGACCAACAGGCGCAGATCGGCGTCCTGGCGCAGCTCGCCCTTGGCGACCGCCTCTTGAAGAATATCGCCGATGGTCAGCAGCAGCTTCTTGGTCGCGGCCCGGGCGCGCATCTCGGCCGCCAGGGGCTGGAACCAGGATCGGGCGACGATGGCCTGGAACAGGGGCAGATGCTCCAGCGACGAATGATAGCCGGCGCTCAGCGCGCCCAGCAGACGCTGGCGGACCGGCTCGCCCTCGGGCGCCCCGGCCTCGACCACCTCGGCCAGGCGCGACATGTCCTCGGTCAGGACCGCCTCGAACAGCTCGGCCTTGTCCTGGAAGTTGGCGAAGACCGCGCCGGTCGACATGCCCGCGCCCTTGGCGATGTCGCGGATGGTGGCGGGTTCATAGCCCCGCTCAGCGAACAGGGAGCGGGCGGCGTCCAAAACCTTCTGGCGGGTCCGCACCTTGGCCGCCTGACGACGGTTCAGGCGGGGCGCAGCTTCGGTCGATAGGGCGGATTCGGTCATGAAATCAGGTTGAACTCTACGCAATTTCGGATGCGCCTAGGCGGTCCGAGTTGACTTTGGGTGAAGCGCCTTGAGCTGACGGGAGAGGCGTTGCGGCCCGGACCTCGTCATCGGCGCGATACTGAGGGACGGCTTGCATCACGGAACCATGACGAAAATGGGTCGGCCGATTTTTCTCCTGTGAGGCGAGAGAATATTCAAGGTTAACTTTCAAGCTTGGCTGTATTGATTTGGGACATTCTCAACGCGCGGGTGGTTCTACTGCGTCCTCCTGCGGGCATGGCGGCCTGGAAGGCTTTGCGGAATTGTTCGCGCTTCTCATGGATGGAGACCAGGACCCGGCCCATGGGCACGCCCAGATCGACCAGGGTGTTCTCGGCCAACTGCAAACTGGCCTCGGTCGTCTCCGGCACCGCGTCCGTCACGCCCAGGGCGTACAGGCGCGCCGCATGTTGGTCGTCGCGCGCACGGGCGATCAGGATCAGATCCTCGCGCAGGGCGCGGGCCGCCGTCACCACCTCATCAACCTTGCCCGGCGCGTCCATGGTGACGATCAGGGCGCGGGTGGTCTGAACCCCGCAATGGGACAGCATCTCGGGCCGGCCGGCGTCGCCGTAGAAGACGTCGAACCCGTCCCGACGCCCCGCCGCCACGGCCGCAGCGTCCGTGTCCAGGGCGATGAAGGGCTGGTCGTGCGCCTTCAGCAATTCGCCGATCAGGCGGCCGACGCGGCCGAAGCCGACGACGATCACCGCCCCGTCCGCCTGTTCCGGCGGCGCGGCGCCCTCTGGCGTGGTCGGGCGGTCGGGGGCCTTGGCGCGCGACAGCCTCTGGCCCAGCAGGGCCAGAAGCGGGATGGAGAAGATGCTCAGGGTCGCCGACAGGGCCACTGTGCTGGTCAGGGCGGGCGGGGCGATGCCCTCCACCATGCCGGTGGCGAAGACGACGAAGGCGAACTCGCCCGCCGGCGCCAGCACCAGGGCCGTCTCCAGGGCGGGCCGGGCGCCCATGCCCCACAGCCGGGCCAGGGCGAAGATGACGCCGGTCTTGACCACTGTGACGGCCAGGGCCAGGCCGAACAGCAGGACCGGATCGGCCGCCACCGCGCCCAGGTCCAGCCCCAGCCCCACCCCGACGAAGAAGACCCCCAGCAGCAGGCCCTTGAAGGGCTCGATCGACACCTCCACCTCGCGCCGGAACTCGGTTTCGGCCAGCAGCACCCCGGCGACCAGGGCGCCGATGCTCATCGACAGGCCGACCGCCTGGGCCGCCAGGCCGGCGCCCACCACCACCAGCAGGCTGGCGGCGACGAACAGCTCCCCGCCCTGGGCCGCCTTGCGCGCCCGCGCCACCGACCGGAACATGGGCCGCAGCACCACCCGGCCCAGCAGCACCAGAAGGCCCAGGCCCATCGCCGCCGGGACCAGGGTGAACAGGGCGCGGCCCAGGACGGCGGGGTCCAGCGTTCCCCCGCCCTGGGCCAGGGCCGCCATCACGCTGACGGTGATCAGAATGGGGGCCACGGCCAGGTCCTGAGCCAGCAGGACGGCGAAGGTGGATCGGCCGACACTGGTCTTCAACCGTCCGCCCTCGGCCAGAACCGGCATCACCACCGCCGTCGACGACAGGGCCAGGCCCATGCCCAGGACGGCCGCGCTGACCAGGCTTTGGCCGAGCAGCATGAACAGGCCCGCCAGCACCAGGGTGCAGGCCGCCACCTGCATCAGCCCCAGGCCGAACACCAGCCGTCGCAGGGCCCGCAGCCGTTCCCACGACAGCTCCAGCCCGATCATGAACAGCAGGAAGGCGACTCCCAGCTCCGACAACTGGGCCAGCTGGCCGGGGTCGCTGATGGTGAAATAGGACAGCCAGGGCAGCCGGTCGGCGAAGCGCGCCAGGCCGTCGGGGCCCAGCACCACCCCTGCGGCCAGGAAACCCAGGACGGGGCTGATCTTCAGACGATTGACCAGGGGCACCATGACCCCGGCGGCCGCCAGAAACACCACCAGATCCTTATAGTCGCCGCCGTGCGTCTGCATTCGCCCTCCGAGCTCTGCCGGCATGTGACCCGGAACCGGCGCCTGTGGCGAGAGGTCGCGGCGCTTTCATGAACTTTTTTTAAGGCGACAGGCCCCGCGTCGGGTCTAGGGTCCGCTCCGACCCGCCCGTGGGGGGTGGAACCGAGGATAGAGTGATGAAAAGACTGCTTATCGGGGCCGCGGTCGGCGCCCTTCTGCTGCCGGCCGCCGCCCTGGCCCAGGACGTCGATCACGACCACGCCTGCCTGGACGAAACCTGCTCCGTCGTCTCGCTCTTCTCGGGCGAAGAGACCGCGGCGGGCTGGCAGGGAACCCAGGCGCCCAAGTACGGGACCTGGGGCTTCGACATGGCCGGCCGCGACACCTCGGTGAAGCCGGGCGACGACTTCTTCCGCTACGCCAACGGGACCGCGATCGACAAGATCGTCATCCCATCGGACCGCACCAGCTACGGCTCCTTCGCCCTGCTGCGCGAACTGTCCGACAACCGGATGAAGGAGCTGGTGCTGGGCCTGGCCGCGCGCACCGATCTGACGCCCGGCTCCGACGAGGCCAAGGTGGCTGACGCCTATCGCTCCTACATCGACGAGGCGCGGATCGAACAGCTGGACGCCCAGCCGCTGCAGCCCTATCTGGCCGCCATCCGCGCCGCCGACAGTCATGAGAAGATGGCCGTCTACATGGGCCAGACGGTCGGCCGTTTCGGCGGCTCCTTCTTCGGCAGCGGCATCACCATCGACGCCAAACAGCCGACGCGCTACGTCGTCTCCACCGGTCAGTCGGGCATCGGTCTGCCGAACCGCGACTATTATCTGGACGCCCGCTACGCCGACAAGAAAGAGAAGTACCAGGCCTATGTCGCCGACATGCTGGGCATGATCGGCTGGGCCAATCCGACCGAGACCGCCGCCCAGATCGTCGCCCTGGAGACCAAGATCGCCGAGGCCCACTGGAGCCCGGTCGAGAACCGCAACCGCGACCGCACCTACAACGAATACACCATCGCTCGCTTGGCTGAAGACGCGCCGGGCTTCGCCTGGCAGTCCTATTTCGACGCGGCCAAGCTGGGCGGCGTTCCGCGCCTGATCGTGCGTCAGGACACGGCCATGCCCAAGATCGCGGCCATCTACGCCGAGACGCCGGTCGAACTGCTCCAGGCCTGGGAAGCCTTCCACACCGCCGACGACATGGCGCCCCTGCTGTCCAAGCGGTTCTCGGACGCCCAGTGGGGCTTCCGCGCCCGCGACCTGTCGGGCCAGCCCGAGCAGCGCACCCGCGAGAAGCGCGCCATCTCCTTCGCCGAGGGTTCGCTGGGCGAGGCGACGGGCCGGCTCTATGTCGCCCAGTACTTCCCGGCCGAATCCAAGGCCAAGATGGAAGAGCTGGTCGCAAATCTGCGCACGGCCCTGTCGCACCGGATCGACAACCTGACCTGGATGGGCGACGAGACCAAGGCGGCCGCGCAGGAGAAGCTGCGCAAATTCACCGTCAAGATCGGCTATCCCGACAAGTGGCGCGACTATTCGGGTCTCGAGATCCGCGCCGACGACCTGGTCGGCAACGCCGAGCGTCGCGGCCTGTTCGAATGGAACTACGATCTGGCCCGCCTGGACGAGCCGGTCGACAAGTCCGAGTGGGGCATGACCCCCCAGACGGTCAACGCCTACTATAACTCGGCCAATAACGAGATCGTCTTCCCGGCCGCCATCCTGCAGCCGCCCTTCTTCGATCCGAACGGCGACCCGGCGGTCAACTACGGCGGCATCGGCGGGGTGATCGGCCACGAGATCGGCCACGGCTTCGACGACCAGGGCTCCAAGTCCGACGGCGACGGCGTGCTGCGCAACTGGTGGACGGCCGAGGACAAGGCCAATTTCGAAGCCCTGACCGCCCGTCTGGGCGCCCAGTACGCTACCTATGAGCCGATCGCCGGCTATAAGATCAATCCGGGCCTGACGATGGGCGAGAACATCGGCGACGCCTCGGGCGTGGCCGTGGGTCTTGAAGCCTATCACCTGTCGCTGAACGGCCAGCCGGCCCCGGTGCTGGACGGCACGACCGGCGACCAGCGCTTCTTCTACGGCTGGGCCCAGGTCTGGCAGTCGAAATATCGCGACGAGGCCCTGAAGCAGCAGGTCGCCACCGATCCCCACTCGGCCGCCCAGTTCCGGGTCATCGGCCCGCTGCGCAACGTCGACGCCTGGTACGACGCCTTCGACGTCCAGCCGGGAACCAAATACTATCTGACGCCGGAAGAGCGCGTCCGCATCTGGTAGGTCGCCGGATCGCAAAACGGGAAAAGGCCGGGGTTCGCCCCGGCCTTTTTTCATGAGCCCTTGGACACATCAGACTGAAAATTTGTCGATGGCCGCGACAGTTTCTCCGAATTTCGATGTCGGCCTGGACTCCAGACGCGAAAAAGCCCGCTGCGGGGGATACATCGCAGCGGGCTTTCGCGCTCTTTAAAGAGCGGACGTTTCCTCCCCGAAACGCCTTCGAGTGCTGCGCGCTTGAGCAACGCTTGCCCTCGAGTGAGTTCATTTGACGCAACCCCGCCGAGGTCGTCAACGGGCTTCTCGGACGGAATCGAACTTTCTTCGACTTATCGTCGATAACTAACCCTGCCCAGAGTTATTTATCGAAGCTTATTCGATAATGGCCCGAAGGGCGCCGACCAGCCCCGTTCGGGCGACACGCATTTGCCCCGGCCGTTGCGCCTTCCAGGCGTCATTGTCGGCGATGGCGGCGGCGGCGGCGCGCCCGGCGTCCAGATCCTTGATCGTGACCTCGCCGGCGGCGATCTCGTCCCCGCCCAGGATGACGACCGCAGGCGATCCGCGGCGGTCGGCGTATTTCATCTGGGCCTTCATCCCGGCCCGTCCCAGATAGAGTTCGGCCGCGATCCCCGCGCCGCGCAGTTCGGCGACGGCCGTCAGATAGTGGGCCATGTCCTCTTCAGAGAAGACGATGACCACGACCGGCCCGCGCACGGCGTCCTCCGCGCCGCGTCCGGCCGCGCGCAGGGCGGAGGCGAGGCGCGAGACCCCGAAGGAGAAGCCGGTCGCCGGGGTGCTCTGGCCGGTGAAGCGCGCCACCAGGTCGTCGTATCGGCCGCCGCCGCCGATGGAGCCGAACCGCACCGGGCGGCCCTTGTCGTCGGTCGTCTCCAGCAACAGCTCCGCCTCGAAGACGGCGCCGGTGTAATATTCAAGGCCCCGCACGATGGTGGGGTCGAACTTCACGGCGTTCTGGCCCGCCGACATGGCGTTCAGCGCCCGGTCGATCGCCGCCAGCTCGTTCAGCGCCGCCTCGCCCGCCGCCCCCAGGTCGCCGGACCGGGCCACCGCCTCCAAGGTCTCTGCCCGGGACAGGCCGGGCGTGTTGGCGGACGCCAGGAAGGCCTCGATTGCGCCCTTCACCTTTGCGGGCAGATTGGCGCCCTTGGTGTAGTCGCCGGACTCGTCCAGTCGCCCTTCGCCCAGCAGCTGGACCACGCCTTCCCAGCCCAGTCGGTCGAACTTGTCGATGGCGCGCAGGGCCGTCAGCCTCTGGCCGGCCTCGGTCACGCCCCCCGCGTCGAACAGGCCGTCGAACAGTTTTCGGTTCGAGACGCGGATCTGGGCTTGACCAGCGTCCAGGCCGGCGGCGGCCAGGCCTTCGCAGGCCATGGCGATGATCTCGGCGTCGGCCTCGGGCCGATCCGAGCCGACGGTGTCGGCGTCGCACTGCCAGAACTCCCGGAACCGGCCCGGACCCGGCTTTTCGTTGCGCCAGACCGGCCCATAGGCGTAGCGGCGGAACGGCTTGGGCAGAGTCTCCCAGGTCTGGGCGGCGAACCGGGCCAGGGGGGCGGTGTGGTCGTAACGCAGGGCCATCCATTCGCCCGGCTCGTCCGAACCCGCATCGTCCTGCAGGGCGAACACCCCCTCATTGGGCCGGTCGGCGTCAGGCAGGAACTTGCCCAAGGCGTCGGCGTATTCGAAGGCCGGCGTCTCCAGCGGCTCGAAGCCCCAGCGCTCATAGACTTCGGACACGCGCGCCACTAAGCGGCGTTCGGCGGTCAGGTCGCGGCCGCGCTTGTCGGCGAAACCGCGTGGATTGCGGGCGAGGGGGCGAGGAGGGGCGGCGTCGGTCATGCCGGGCGCTTAAGCCAAGGGGCGGCGCGGCGCAAATGGTCCGGCGCCGAGCGGCGGCGCCCTCTTCGCGTCAGTCTGTGCAATGCACTGACCCTAAAGGAAAAACACCCACACAGACGGAACGGGCGTGGGCCGTCGCCGTTTCAGCGCCATGATCCCCCACGCCCTCGTCTTCACGCGGACCTGCAGAACCTCCGACCGGCGAACCATCCGGTGGTATGAGTGCGAACTGGTCGACGACCAGGGCGCGCGTCGTCTGCGCAACCGGGCCTTCTTTTCGCTGGACGAGGCCAAGTCCTGGGCCTCGTCCGAAGGCTATCCGGTGGATGACGCCGACATCCAGGACGCGCGATGATCGGCGCCGCCCCCTCGGGTCCGCTCGACGCCTCGGCCTTCGACACCCCGCGCATCCTTCTGGCCGGCGCCGTAGACTACGCCATGTACGACCGGTTCCGCGACCGACTGACCCAGGCGCCCGACAGCGGCCTGGTGGTGATCGAACTGTCCACCCTGGGCGGCGATCCGGAGGTGGCGCGGATGATGGGCGAGGACGTGCGGTTTCAGAGCGACATCAATCCCGCGCGCCGGCTGGTCTTTCTGGGCAAGGCCGCCATCTATTCGGCCGGCGCGACCTTCATGAGCTTTTTTGCGGTGGAGAACCGCTATCTGACGCGCGGCGCTCGGGTGATGATCCATGAGCGAAAGATGGACAAGACGCTCCATATCGCCGGGCCGCTGACCACCTGCATCGCCTCGGTCAAGGCGATGTTGAACGAGCTTGAGCACTCCATCGCCATTCAGAACGAAGGGTTCGAGAACCTGGTGCGCGGCAGCGCCGTCACCATGGACGAGGTGCTGCGGCGCGCGCCGGAGAACTGGTACATCGAGGCTCAGGAGGCGAAGGCCCTGGGCCTGGTCGCCGACGTGCTCTGACCTGGCGGCGTCAGTTCCCCAGGGTCTCCACCGTCAGATTGCCGTTGGTGTAGACGCAGATTTCGGCGGCGATCTTCATGGCCTTGCGGGCGATCGCCTCGGCGTCCAGATCGGTTTCCTCGATCAGGGCGCGGGCCGCCGACAGGGCGTAGTTGCCGCCCGAACCGACGGCCGCGACCCCATGCTCCGGCTCCAGCACGTCGCCCACGCCGGTGACGGTGAAGATCGACGTCTTGTCCGCCACCAGCAGCATGGCCTCCAGCCGCCGCAGATAGCGGTCTGTGCGCCAGTCCTTGGCCAGATCGACGCAGGCCCGGGCGAGCTGGTCCGGGTACTGCTCCAGCTTGGCCTCCAGGCGTTCGATCAGGGTGAAGGCGTCGGCCGTCGCCCCGGCGAACCCCGCCAGAACCTTGCCGCCGGCCAGGGTCCGCACCTTTCGCGCCGCGCCCTTGACGATGGTCGGTCCCATCGAGACCTGACCGTCGCCGGCGATCACCGTGCGGCCGTTTTTGCGAACCGCCAGTATCGTGGTGCCGTGCCAGTCGGGAAAATTGGATTGGGTCATGGTCCGCAGATGGAGCGGCGGCCCGTCGCGATCAAGCCTCGCTCGCCTGTTGAGGGGTGTGTCACATTTCCTTGGCCTTACCTGGCTACCGCAGAGGTTCCGGCGTCCGTCAGCCTTAACCTAAGCGAGAGCGGCGCCGGCCGCAGTGTGCGATGGGTCGAACCAAGGGGGCTTCGTTAACCCTCTCGCTCCTAGAGCCTTTTTCGTCGGTCGAGTTGTTAAGCGTATGAGTACCCTATGAGTTTGTTTCGCATCTTCTATGTCAGCGACGCCGTGGGCGACGCGGGCGCGGGGCTTCTGCCCTTGATCGACATCATCGGGGCCTCGGATCGGAACAATCGGCGCGACCACGTGACCGGTTTCCTGCTGCGGCATCAGGACCGATTCTTCCAGCTGCTGGAAGGCGGGCGGGTTGATCTGGAGCGGTTGATGGGCCGGCTGGCGGCCGACCGCCGTCATCAGAATATTCGGGTCCTGGTCGATACGCCGGTGGACCGGCGTCTCTTTCCGCAATGGGCCATGGCCCAGATCGACCCCCTGCCCAGTCTTGAACCGATCTTGACCCGTTTGGCCGGGACGCGGCCCCTGTCGGAAGTGACCTTCGAAGTGGATCAGGTGATCGCCGACGCCCGTCTGGCCCTCGACGGGACGCGCTGACGGGGCCGCACGCGCCATTCCACCGCCCTCGCCGACGGTCTAGAGACGGGCATGGCCTTTTCTGACGATGAAGTCGAACGCTACGCCCGCCATCTGGTGCTGGCCGAGGTCGGAGGGCCGGGGCAGCAGGCGCTGAAGCGCGCCCGCGTCCTGGTCGTCGGCGCGGGCGGGGTCGGAGCGCCGGCCGCCCTCTATCTGGCGGCGGCGGGCGTCGGGACGTTGGGCCTGATCGACGACGACGTCGTGGCCCTTTCCAATCTTCAGCGTCAGATCCTTTTCGCCACCGCCGACGTGGGTCGGGCCAAGGTGGAGGCGGCGCGGGACCGATTGGCCGGCCTCAATCCGCATGTCGCGATCCAGACCTTCGCCGAACGTCTGACGCCCGAAAACGCAGCGCGCCTGATCGCCGACTTCGATCTGGTTCTGGACGGGACCGACGACTTCGCCACGCGCCATACGGTCAACGCCGCCTGTGTGGCGGCGGGCAAGCCCCTGGTCTCGGGCGCCCTGGGTCGGTGGAGCGGTCAGGTGGGGGTGTTTGCGGGTCGGCCCTGCTATCAGTGCCTGACGCCCGAGGTTCCGCCGGATGCGGAGACCTGCGCGCGCGTGGGGGTCGTCGGCGCCCTGGCGGGGGTGATCGGTTCGATGGCCGCCCTGGAGACGATCAAATGGATCGTAGGCGCGGGCCAGAGCCTTCAGGGGCGGCTGCTGATCTATGACGGCCTGGCGGGAACGGCGCGAACGGTGCGGATCGCGCCTGATCCCGCATGCCCGGTCTGCGGCGGCTGATTTGTCCGACTCAGGCGGCGGTTTCGAACCGCACGTCGTCCAGGGCCAACTCGGGCAGGGGAGCGGCGAAGCCCAGGGCAGGATTGCTGAGCACCGTCACCAGCCGCTCGCCGCAATAGAGGCAAAGAGTTTCGAATCCCGGCCAAGTCGCCGCCACATCGGCCAGGGCCCGGTCGGCGGCGCGATCGTCCTCGGCCTTCAGAACGCAGATGTCACGCACCGGAACACCCGGCAGGTTGACGATACAATAGTAGGAGTCCAACGCACGCTTCCCTTACAGGCCGCCGAAACGATCCCTGATCGCGGCGGTTCCTCCAGTGATCGGCGTTTTCGACAGGGGTGTGAGGCCCCCCCGACAGTCCTGTGAAATCGCAGGTCCTAAAGCATCGCCGGAATGACCCGGTCGGGCGGGCGATGGCCGTTCTGGAAGGTCATGACATTGGCGATGACCCGGTCGCCCATGTCCTGGCGCGCCTCCAGCGTCGCCGAACCGAGGTGGGGCAGGAGGACGACGTTGGGATGGCCCATCAGGCCCGGATGAATGGCCGGCTCATGTTCGAATACATCCAGGCCCACGCCGGCGATCGCCCGCGCCGCCACCGCCTGGGCCAGAGCCGCCTCTTCGATCAGTTCGCCGCGCGCGGTGTTGATCAGGATGGCATGGGGCTGCAGCCGCGCCAGGCGTTCGGCCGACAGAAGATGATGGGTCTCCCGTGTGGCTGGACAGTTCAAGGAGACGATGTCCATCCGCGCCAGCATCTGGTCCAGGTCGTCCCAATAGGTGGCGCCCAGCTCCTCGGCGATCAGGTCCGAGACGGGCTTGCGATTGTGGTAATGCACCTGCAGGCCGAAGGCCTTGGCGCGACGGGCCAAGGCCTGGCCGATCCGGCCCATGCCGACGATCCCCAGCCGCTTGCCCCACAGCTTGCGCCCGCACATCCAGGTCGGGGTCCAGCCCTCGAAACGGCCTTCGGCCACCACCTGGGCCCCTTCGACGATGCGGCGGCTGACGGCCAGGATCAGGCTCATGGCCAGGTCGGCCGTATCCTCGGTCAGGACGCCGGGCGTATTGGTGACGATGATGCCGCGCGCCACGGCCGCCTCGACGTCGATATGGTCGACCCCGGCGCCGAAGTTGGCGATCATCTTCAGCTGTTCGCCGGCGCCGTTGATCAGGTCTGCGTCAATGAGGTCGGTGATGGTGGGCGCCAGGACCTCCGCCCGCTGAACCGCCGCCTCCAGCGCCGCCCGGTCCATCGGCTGGTCCTTAAGGTTCAGCTCGGCGTCGAACAGTTCGCGCATCCGCGTTTCGACCGCGTCCGGCAGGCGTCTGGTTAATACGACCTTAAGCTTGCGAACGGACATTGCGGGCCTTGGTTAGCGGGCGATGGTTCAGGATCGAAGCCCGCGCGACGGGTCGTTCCAACTGTGTCTAGCAAAGCCGCCGCCATCTTCCAAAGCCTGCGACGCCGCACCGCCGTCGCCCTGGCCGTTCTGGGCCTGGGGGTGATGGCCGGCGCCGGCGCGACCATGCCCGATGGGCGCCCCACCCCGACGGGGCTGGAGGTGCCGCGCTGGATCTCGCTGAAGTCCTCCCACGTCCGCGCCCGACAGGGGCCGGGGTTGGATTATCCGATCCTGTGGGAGTATCGCGCCGCCGGCCTGCCGGTCCAGGTGATCGCCGAGACGACCGAATGGCGAAAGATCTGCGATCCGGACGGGGCCGTGGCCTGGATTCACCGCACCGTCTCTTCCGGCCGCCGCTATGTCTTCAACACCTCGGCCGAAGAGGTGATGATCCACGCCGGCAAGTCCCAGGCCTCGGCCGTCCGTGCGCGCCTGTCGCCCCGGTCCCTGGTGTCCCTGGACGAATGTGAGGACGGCTGGTGCCGGGTGCGGGCGCGCCGCCTGCGCGGCTGGATTCAGGAAAGGGCCGTCTTCGGCGTCCAGCAACGCGCGCTATGCAACGCCAACCGGCCTGCGGGAACCGGTCGAGGCTGAAGGTCGACGACCGCCGGTGTTGAGCGAAGCGGCGCGGTCGTGTAACCCGCAGGCAACAGCAGACCTGACGGAACCGCCTTGACCCAGTCCCAATACCCCTCGTCCTTCGATCACGAGGCCCTGCTCGCCTCCGGGCGCGGCGAACTGTTCGGTCCCGGCAACGCCCAGCTGCCCGCTCCGCCCATGCTGATGTTCGACCGGATCACCCAGATCACGGCCGACGGCGGCGCCCACGGCAAGGGCTATGTGGAGGCCGAGCTGGACATCCACCCCGACCTTTGGTTTTTCCAGTGCCATTTCATCGGCGATCCGGTCATGCCCGGCTGCCTGGGCCTGGACGCCATGTGGCAGCTGGTCGGCTTCTATCTGGGCTGGATCGGCGGCCCCGGCCGCGGCCGCGCGCTCGGCGTCGGCGAGGTCAAGTTCACCGGTCAGGTGACGCCCGACATCAAGAAGGTCGTGTACAAGATTGACCTGAAACGGGTGATCAATCGCAAACTGGTGATGGGCATAGCCGACGGCGTGCTGGAGGCCGACGGCGAGGTGATCTACACCTGCAATGACATGCGGGTGGGACTCTTCGGCGCCGCCAAGGACGAGCAGGCGGCCGCCTGAACCCCTATATAACCGCGGACAGCGCGGAAGACCCCAGGGTCGAGAAGCTAGAGTAAGGAAACACCATGCGTCGTGTCGTCGTCACCGGCCTGGGCATCGTCTCTTCCATCGGCCACGGCGCCGAAGAGGTGACCCAGTCCCTGCGCGAAGCCCGGTCGGGCGTCGTCCATGCCCCCGACCACGCCAAATACGGTTTCCGCAGCCAGGTCTGGGCCCCGCCCAAGATCGGCCCGTGGGAGGAACTGGTGGACCGCCGCGCCGCCCGCTTCCTGGCCAACGGCACGGCCTGGGGCCATATCGCCTTCGAAGAGGCGCTGAAGTCGTCGGGCATGACGGCCGAGGAAATCCGGGACGACCGCATCGGCCTGATCGTCGGCGAGGGCGGCCCCTCGACCCAGGTCATCCTTCAGGCCGCCGCCACCACCATCGAAAAGACCTCGCCCAAGCGCATCGGGCCGTTCGCGGTGCCGAAGGCCATGGCGTCCGGCCCCTCGGCCGTGCTGTCGACCTGGTTCCAGATGCGCGGCGTCAACTATTCGATCAGCTCAGCCTGCGCGACCTCCGCCCACTGCATCGGCGCCGGGGTCGAACAGATCCAGTGGGGCAAGCAGGACGTGGTCTTCGCCGGCGGCTGCGAGGACATCGACTGGTCCATGTCGAACATGTTCGACGCCATGGGCGCCATGTCGTCGAACTTCAACGAGACCCCCTCGGTCGCCTCGCGCGCCTATGACGTCAACCGCGACGGCTTCGTCATCGCCGGCGGCGCCGGCATAGTGGTGCTGGAGGAATACGAGCGGGCCAAGGCGCGCGGCGCGACCATCTATGCCGAGGTCACCGGCTATGGCGCCAATTCCGACGGCTATGACATGGTCGCCCCCTCGGGCGAGGGCGCCCAGCGCTGCATGAGGATCGCGCTGGAACAGGCCGGCAACCCGAAGATCGACTATCTGAACCCGCACGGCACCTCGACCCCGGTCGGGGATTCGAAGGAGATGGAGGCCGTGCGCGCCGTCTTCGGCGATCAGATGCCGATGATCTCCTCGACCAAGTCCCTGACGGGCCACTCGCTCGGCGCGGCGGGCGCTCAAGAGGCCATCTACTGCCTCTTGATGATGCAGAACGGTTTCGCCGCCGAGAGCGCCCATATCGAGACCCTTGATCCGGCCTTCGAGGGCATGCCGATCCTGCGTCAGCGCCACGAGGGCGAGCTGACCCACGTCATGTCCAACAGCTTCGGCTTCGGCGGCACCAACGGGACCCTGATCCTGTCGAAGGTGTGAGACGCGCAGGGGCGACCCTCCGACCCTAGGTAGTGTCCCTCGGCCCGGCGAAAGCCGCGGTTAGGGAATCCCGTGCATGCTGCAGGCCGGGAGAAACACAAGAATGCACGCGCGTTACGCACGGATCGCCGAGGCCAGGCAACGCGAGATTAAGGTCAGGGTCGGCTTCGCCGTCTTCATCGCCTGCACCGTCTGGGCGCTAGCGCCATCGAAATGGCCGGCGATCTGGCTGGCGCTGGTCTTCGCCGGACAGTCGGCCGACTGGATCGTCTTCGGCGCCATCCGCAGGCTGGGAGGGGGAACGCCCTCGCGGGGGCTCAGGATCGCCGCCTGCATCAGCCTGTTCGTAAACAGCGTCTTCTATTCCGCCATCGCCGCCTATCTGTGGGCGGACGGGGGTGGGTCCCAGATGGTGTTCGGCAGCATCCTAATCGCAGGGGCGCTGCTTCATGTGACCATACACCTCTATCATGAGCGTGAAATCCTCATCAGCGCCGCCACGCCGCCCGTCGTCTACTTTCTGGCCCTGCCCGTCATCCACGGCTATGTCCTGGGCCAGCCGACCGATCTTCTCGTGGCCGTGGGTTGCGTCCTGTACATGACCCATCTGCTGGTCGCGGTGCGGCAGAGTTCACAGACCAACCGCGCCATTCAGATCGCCAACGACCGAGCTCAGGAGGAGCGCCGCAGGGCCGAGGTGGCCAGCGCCGCCAAATCCGACTTCCTCGCCGTGGTCAGCCACGAAATCCGCACCCCCATGAATGCGGTGGTCACTTCGGCCAATCTGTTGGAACGGTCCCAGCTCGATCCGGCGCAGAAAGAGCACGTGGTGATGCTCAAGGACGCCAGCGAGGTTCTGATCGGCCTGTTGAACGACGTTCTCGACTTTTCGAAGATCGAGGCCGGAAAGATGGAGCTGGAAGAGGCGCCCGTCGATCTGGCGGACAAGCTGAAGGCTCTCGAGCGGATGTGGGCGCCCAAGGCGCAGGCCGCCGGCGTCGCCTTTGAGGTCTCCCTGCCTGACGACCTGCCGCGCCACGTGCGGACCGATCCGCTGCGGCTGCAACAGATTCTGTTCAATCTCGTCTCGAACGCCGTCAAGTTCACGGCGACGGGACGGATCGAGGTCCGGGCCCGCTGGAACGCCGCCCTGGGCCGGTTGACCGTCGCGGTGACCGATACCGGATGCGGTATTCCCGACGACCGCCTGCCCTATGTCTTCGACGTGTTCGAACAGGTCGATGCGGGGGTGACGCGCCGGCACGGGGGCTCAGGCCTCGGCCTGGCCATCACCTGCAAACTGGCCCAGCTGATGGGCGGGTCCGTGTCGGTCGAAAGTCGATTGGGAGAAGGCTCTATCTTCACGGTCGATCTGCCGATGGGGATCGCCGCCGCCCCCTCGGCGACCCTGGCGGTCAGCGCACCCTCGACCTTCGCACACGGGCTGGACATTCTGGCGGTGGACGATCACCCCGTGAATCGTCGGATCGTGGCCCTGCTGCTCGAGCCCATGGGGTGTGTCCTGACCTTCGCCGAAAACGGTCAGGAGGCTGTGGAGGCGGCGGCCCTGCGCCGGTTCGACGCCATTCTGATGGACATGCAGATGCCGGTTATGGACGGATTGACGGCGACGCGGGCCATTCGCTCGGACGGGCCCAATGCCGGCACGCCGGTCATCGCCCTGACGGCCAACGCCCTGGAGACCCATCGCGCGGCCTGGGCGACGGTGGGGGTGGACGACTTCGTCACCAAGCCGATCGACCCGGCGCGCCTCGCCTCGGCGCTGGAGGCGGCCGTGCGAGGCGAGGCCGCCGTGGCCGCGACGGCCTGAGCGGCGCGCAATCGGATCAGCGCGCCGGGGCGGCGCCGTCTCCGACAAGGCCGGCCTGAGGCCGTGGTCCCGCCTTCAGGTGAGCCCTACCGCCCCGTCGAACCGAACCCCCCCGCGCTCCGCGCGGTGTCGTCCAGGGTCTCGACTTCGATCCAGTCCGCCCGTTCGTGTTTGGCGATCACCAGCTGGGCGATGCGTTCGCCCCGGCGAATGACGAAGTCTTCATCGCCGATATTGGCCAGGATGACCCCGCACTCGCCGCGATAGTCGCTGTCGATCGTGCCCGGCGCATTGGGGCAGATGATCCCGTGCTTCAGGGCCAGGCCCGAGCGGGCGCGGACCTGGGCCTCATAGCCCAAAGGCAGGGCGATCTTCAGCCCCGTTGGCACCAGGGCGCGCCGGCCCGGCGCCAGGGTCAGGGGCTGGTCCTCGGGCACGGCGGCGCGCAGGTCCATGCCCGCCGACCCGGCCGTCTCATAGGCGGGCAGGGGCAGGCCCTCGGCGTGGGGCAGGCGCAGGATCTGAACGGAGACGGCTTCGGTCATTGGGCGCTCTTGAAATGGTCGGCGATACGGTCGGCCAGGGCCTGGGCGACGGCGGTCTTGGATTGGCGGGGCCAGACCTCGGCGCCCTGGGCGGTGACCAGCAGAACGGCGTTGCCGTCGGATCCGAACACCTCGTCGGACACGTCGTTGCCGACGATCCAGTCGCAGCCCTTCCTCGACAATTTGGCGCGGGCGTTGGCCTCGAGATCGGTGGTCTCGGCGGCGAAGCCGATGACCAGGGCGGGCCGGTTCGGTCCCGGCGCGGCGACCCCGGCCAGAATGTCCGGGTTCTCGATCAGGGCCAGGGTCGGCGGCCCGCCCGGCCCCTTCTTGATCTTGCCCCCGGCGACGGTGTCCACCCGCCAGTCGGCCACGGCGGCCGACAGAACGGCGATGTCGGCCGGCAGGGCGGCTTGCGTCGCCGACTGCATCTCCAGGGCGCTTTCCACCTCGATCCGAGTGACGCCGGGCGGAGCGGACAGGGCCGTGGGGCCGGACACCAGCGTCACCTCCGCCCCCCGCTGGGCCAGGGCGACGGCGACGGCGTAGCCCTGTTTGCCGCTGGAGCGATTGGTCAGGCCGCGCACCGGGTCGATCGGCTCGAAGGTGGGGCCGGCCGTGACCACCGCCCTTCGTCCGGCCAAAGGTCTGGGGCCCGTCAGCAGGTTCTGGATCGCCTCCACTATGGCCGCCGGCTCGGCCATTCGGCCGGGTCCGTACTCGCCGCAGGCCATCTCGCCCTCCTCCGGCCCGACCACGGCCGCGCCGTGGAAGCCGGGGAAGGATTTCAGCCGCTCCATATTGGCCTGGACCGCCGGATGCTCCCACATCCGCACATTCATGGCCGGCGCCAGCAGCACCCGCTTGTCCGTGGCGATCAATGTGGTGGAGGCCAGGTCGTCGGCGATTCCATTGGCCGCCTTGGCGATAAGCCCGGCCGTCGCCGGCGCCACGACCACCAGATCGGCCCAGCGCGACAACTCGATATGGCCCATGCTGGTCTCGTCGTCCGGGTGGAACAGGCCGGACCGCACCGGATGGCCGCTGAGCGCCGCCAGGGACAGGGGGGTGACGAACTCGGCCCCCGCTTCGGTCAGGATAACCCGGGTTTCGCCGCCCGCCTTGGCGATCAGACGCACCAGCTCCAGCGCCTTATAGGCCGCTATGCCGCCGCCGACGATCAGCAGCACCTTTCGGTCGGTAAGCGCGCGCATGTCCATGGCCCCGCTCTAGCGGTCTCAGGCGACGGCGTCGAGACGATCGAAAAGAACATTGTGCGAACAATCGAGTTGTGCTTACGTCGCCCTAAGCGAGTGTCGGAGGGGAAGATGATCGCGCTGAGGATAAGAGGGGCCGTTCCGGTCTCGTTTGGCTTGATGCTGTGCGGCGTTATGGGTCTGGCGGCTTGCGACAACAGTTCGGCGGTGCAGACGCGGGATCGGACGGCGTCGGCGCCCGTCGGGGCCGGCGATCCGTCGTCTGGGTCGGTCGAGGCGCCGGCGGCGGAAACGGCCAAGCCGGTCTTGACCGCCAGCCGGCGGGAAACGGTGGACGCCAAGATCGCCCGCCTCTATGCGCGCAACGGCGCCGATTTCGGCGCGACCTCGGCCGAAGCCTATCTGGACAAGGTGACCGCCTTCACCACCCGGCCGCCCGGCGACGCCGAGACCGTGAAACGGCCGAACGGCGACACCCTGATCTATCAGGCCTCGACCAACACCTTCGCCGTGGTGGCCAAGGACGGCACGCCCCGCACCATGTTCAAACCGACCACCGGGGCCGACTACTGGGCCGAGCAGAAGGCGGCGGCCCCGACCTTCGGTCAGAGGCGGAGATCGACGCAGGAGGCCGGCTGATATAGAGGGCGGGGTTCCCTGCCGATCTTCCGGACCTCGCCCATGGCTGACGCCCCCTCTGCCGCGCCCCCGCTCAAGACCGCCCTGATCTATGATTTCGACGGGACGCTGGCGCGCGGCAACATGCAGGAGGTCAGCTTCATCCCCTCGGTGGGCATGGACGTCGGCGCCTTCTGGGGCGAGGCCGAGGCCCTGACCAAGGACGCCGACGGCGACGGCATACTGATGTACATGCAGCTGATGCTGCACCATGCGCGCCAGAACGGCGCCCCTGTGACGCGCGAGACCCTGCGTCGCCACGGCGAGGCGGTGGCCCTGTTCGAAGGTCTGAAGGACCTCAGCTGGTTCGACCGGATGAACGCCTTCGGCGCCCGATACGGGCTGGAGATCGAACACTATATCGTCTCGGCCGGGCTGGAGGAGATGATCGACGGCACGCCGATCCGCCCCGCCCTGACCCACGTCTTCGCCTCCCACTATGTCTATGACGAAAAGGGCGAGGCGGCCTGGCCGGCGGTCGGCGTCAACTACACCACCAAGACCCAGTATCTGTTCCGCATCAACAAGGGGGTGAAGAACCACTGGGAGCACGAGCGGATCAACCACTTCATCCCCGACGACCAGCGGCCGGTCCCCTTCGACCGGATGATCTTCATCGGCGACGGCGACACGGACGTGCCGACCATGAAGATGATGCACACCAAGGGCGGCTTTTCGATCGCCGTCTATGACCCGCGCTCGAACGAGAAGGACCAGAAGAAGGTCTATTCCCTGATCTCGGAGGACCGGGTCAATTTCGTCGCCGCCGCCGACTATCGCGAGGGGTCTGCCCTGGACCTGATCGTCAAGGGGCTGATCGGCCGGATCGCCATCAACGCCGGGGCCATGCCGGCGGGGATGTAGGCCTAGCGGCCCCCGGCCCTCACCCAGGCGTCGCGCGCCCCGGCCAGCCGGGCGGGCGCCAGGCCGCGCAGGGATTTGGCGCCCGTCTGTTTCAGACCCGCCTCCTGCCCCTTTTGCCAGACCAGGGCCGCCTCATAGGCCAGGCCCTCGGCCACATCGATCACCACCACCTGGGCGGGCAGGGCCGCGCTGCGGTCCAGCCTCAGCCGCATTCCCGTGTCCGACAGATCGACGATGACGCAGACCGTCTCCAGCCCCGCCGCGCTGACCACGCCGCGCGCATTGACGGTGCGACGAGCCTCGCCGCGTCGATCGGCGGGCAGGGCGGGCTTGGATCCGAACAGACGCATGGGGAAACTCGGCCTTGGAAACACTGCCGTCCTGCAACGCGCACCGACGACAAAGGCGCCGGGCGGCCTGACCTCAGTACGGGGTCTTGGGGCGGGTTCTTAGGGCGGGTTCTCAGTGCTGGTTCTGCGGCAAGCGCACGACCAGGCCGTCCAGCGCCTCCGACACCCGGATCTGGCACGACAGCCGGCTGTTGGGCTCGACCTCCTCGGCGAAGTCCAGCATCGACTCCTCCATGGCCGAGGGTTTGCCCGTCGCCTCGCGCCAGGCTTCATCCACATAGACATGGCAGGTGGCGCATGCGCAGGCCCCGCCGCAATCCGCATCGATCCCCGGCACATTGTTCCGGATCGCGCCCTCCATGACGGACAGCCCCGGTTTCACGTCGACCACGTGCTCGGTTCCGTCATGCTCGATATAGGTGATGCTGGCCATGCGCCGCTCATATCAAGCCGGGGCGATGGTGCAAGGGAGTATGGAAAGGGGCGGGACCTTTGAAGCGGAGTGCATGAGACGGAACCTCACGCATAGCGGCGGGTCGAAGCGTTCGCTTTCGGCGCGAACGCGGGGACAATGTACCCTACAGCAGGCTCTCTTAACGCGGGGAAAGTCTCAAGATTAGCTCGACGGTATTCTGTCGAGCAGCGCGGTGGGTGCGATTTCCACCTAAGGTCGACATCCGGCTTGAAACTTTTTCCTCGACAATACTGTAGTGAACCGAAGCCAGATCTCGAAGATCGTCGCCTGAAATACCGGTCGACGCTCCGTTAGCCGGAAATGTTACAATCGCATCCGCCCCTACCGAAGCTAGTTCGGCGAACAGCGATGAGAATGCGGAAGGCGCTTTCGTGGGAATGCTGAAGTCGGATGCCGGACGTTCGGAAGGAGCTGGATACCGACCGCTTCCCGACACGTCACCGACCGTGCCCCGCGCTAGGCTTTCAAGCACATGATAAAAGCGGCTGTAGTGCACGCTTGAATAGGGTGGATCTAGGAAGGCGAGCCAACCCTCGGAGAGCTTTCGAGAATGCGCAGCAGCCGGGCCAATGGAACTTTGTCCCAAAGTTAGAGCATACCGCTGTCCCAGCTCGGACGCTACACGGCTCACCGAGCTCAACGGGTCCTTTCGCCATGCTTCGCGAAGAAAGGGGCCTGCCGTCTCGTTGGCTTTAAACGGTTGAGCGGTGTGTCCCGGTGCCGCTGCACAGGTGCTTGCGGCTGAGATAAGTGCACCCAGGCCGACCTTTGATAAGTCGGCCTGCGGGGGCAAAGAGGCTCGTAGCCCGTCTAGGATAAGCGCTTGAGCAGGCGAAAAATACCAGCCGCCGTAGGCCCTGCAAAAGGGTCGCTCATGGGTACGACACAGCTCTCGGCTTTCATCTGCAAGGCCGCCAATGTCGCCGGTGGCCAGACGCGACTGAATCCTTATCGCCTCTTTCCAAGAACTTGATCGTTCTGCGAACATGCGAGCTTCAGAAAACCAGCCGTCGATCCAATTGTCGGAATCAACTGCTGACACCCGCCCGACAACGCTGTCTGCAAGCGCAACGGCGAACTTCTGGAGGTCACCAGCCAGAACTGGCACAGAAAATCGCTCGGCAACATGGCAGGCAACGGTTCCCGACCCTGTAAAAAGATCGGCAAATCCTACTGCTTTTGGGGCGCTAGAGGCGATTACTTCCCCGAGGCCGTTCAAGAGCATGGACCGTTTTGAGCCCATGTACTTCAAGCGGTTAAACTCCACAATCCGATGCGCTCTGCCTCTGACACAATTGGCATTCGCTTCGCCGCCCTGCTTAGCCAGCCTCCCGAACCGACACCGGCCTTGAGGTCCATAAAATCGACGAGCTCGTACTCGACGTCGAGCCAAAGGTCACCCAAGAAATCGAGAGGCGCAGCTGATGGCCAAAATCCTCTGGCCACCGCTATGTCATCCAGCCAGGGACGTAGGGCACCTTCTGCGACAGGAAGACCCGCATCAACCATGTTTGAATGCGTAAATGCCGTTGCGAGGCGCAACAGAAGCAGTGCCCGAGAAAGCATTTCCGTCGGGCCCGCTTGTGGTCCTGATCTCAACGCTAAGGAGATTATGAGCGGGCGATCATCAACTTCCGGGATCGCCAAGAAGGCTTTCGGAACGATAGCCTGGATTTGAGCTGGGAGGCGTTCGTATTCCTTTCCAATTTGGCCCGCGAGATAGTCAATTCCATCGTGAGCTAAATTGTGGAGGCTCTGAAGTAGACGGCGAATTAGGTACGCATCAACGCGGTCAAACTGACTTGCCCCGGCCGGTTGGAACAGATCCCAAAAATTATCGACGAAATCGATGTGCTCTTCGGGTGCATTCGGAAGACTGTTGAGGGCGGTCGGATAGTAGCTTGATCGGTTGCGAGACAGCTTGTCATCGCGGCCTTGCTTGAGGTCCGCACCCCAACTGGCGATCAGACCAGACGCGACAGCTTCCGGCGCATATCCGGGCCAAATTTCCTTCAGAATGTCATGGAGCGACGCGCCTTGTATCCGGACCAGTTGAAGGAAAGACGCTGCCAAAACCGTGTTGGCACTCCAAGTCTCCAAGGAGTCCCAGACTGCCGTGTGCGTCCCTTCGCCTCGTTTCGCGGGAGGCGAGCCATCCGCCTTAGGCTCGAGCGGAATGATCGCTCCCTCAGCATCAACGGCGAAGTTGATGCCGTCAACTACACCGACACCCAAATTTGCGAGAAGGCTGAGCGCTGCTCTCAACTGAGCATAATAAGCGAGGTGGCGTGCAGCGTGGGGGTCGCCCGATAGCAGCGCGGATAACGATCTGGAAACATATGACCAGCCGTCCATGCAGTGGTTTGGTGCCGACGCTGCTAAGATTTTGATGATCTGATCAGGGGCCAAGGCCTGAAACTCGGGCCAACGCTTGGGCAGCGCACCGTCGTAACCGGGTTTGGTCGGATCCAGCCATTGCGTAATCGGTTTGCCGCCGAACTGGGCCATCGCCGCCATAACATGAGCGCGATCAGCCAAGGCGAGCGAAGCTGCAGATATTGAGCTCACTAGCTATTCCAGTTCGCTCAAAACGACGGAAGCAATCACAGCGATTGGGCCCTCGCTTTGTGCAAGCGTCTCTAGGGTGTCATTCCTGAGCGCGACATAACCTCCGCTACCTCGATAGATCCGCTTCTGATCCTTTTGCTCCTTTTCTAATCCTGGTCCGTCAAACGATCTCCAGTCTGCGCTTGCGAGTTCGTTGGCCAGACTGACCATGTAGCCGTGGAAATGTGCCTTCTGGATTGAACCCAGTGCCTCGGTAACGTCATCAAGGCTAGTTTCCGGGTTTTCGACCCGTGACTCTCGCCAAACGTCCAACCTCCAATCGGAGGCCTTTCGGAAAAAGATCTCGTTCGCGACGCCGAGCAGCGCGCGTATACCCATGTCTTGGTTCAGCAGATTTCGCCGATCAGCCAAGGCCTTTTCAGCGTCGCCAAATGCACGGATCCACGCGTGTTTTGTTTCGCCCTCTTTAACCTCAGCTATGAACAGCCGCCCAAGTTCGATCACGAACGCTGCTTGTTGTGCGCGAGACCATTCAAGAGGTTCATCTGCTGGCAAGATAGGAGCGCTAAACAGCCCCCTTCGACCGGTGCCTCTCCCGGTTGCCATCAGCGTCGCGAGCAATGCTCTAATCCAAGCGGCCTGGCTAACCGTGCCTGCGCCCTTCTCGCCAAGCATGTTGATGCGGTCCATCCAAGGACTGGCAGGGTGGGACTGGAGTATTGAGGTTAGCTCTTGGGCACGCGCTTCTCGATAAACCGTGAGTTCACCGACACGATCAAGCCATTCCTCCCCTCGCAAGAGCGGATAAAGATCGAAGGCGTGGCTGGGGTTGATCCGCTTCGGCGATACGTTGATCGACCAGAATAGGTACGCTTGCCACGCGATGTCCAAGCCGACAAAGGCGACCACTGGAAATGAGAAGTCGTCGGGAATTTCTTGGTCACCAGTCGCGGGGTCGAATGCCCAAAGGCGATGTTGGCCATCGATTACTTCAAACGGCGCGAGACTGGTTTCTTCGTCGAGATCTGTCTGGTCTGGAATCTGAAGGAAGAAATTGCCGTTCTGTTCGGTCAACGCGACTGCATGTCGGTCCGCGAGTTTCCGCCCGCGGCGCTCATCATCTGGCCGGAGAATATTGACCACGATAGCAGTGGGTAGCCAACCGGGCTTCCGAAGTCCCAGCATGTCCGTGGTGCGCTGCGGTTCTTTCAGGTCACCGTAGGGATAGCCGAACTTCACGTATTCACGGATGCGAGCAGTCCGGGCTTCGTCTCGAGCTCGTTGGATACCCTCAGGACCACCATGATCATGGCTGCGCCGATACACGTCGCAGAGTTGCCTAAGCTGCGCGGCCGGCATCGCGAACATGAGCATGAACTGGTCCGGCTTGCGGCGGGGGGCGGCGTCTCCATAAGGAAACGTGTCCCACTGTTCCAACCATTGCTTAAAGCGGATAACCGGCACGCGCGCGGTTACCGTGTGCGGTTCTTTCATTGCTCCCCCTCAGACTAGCAAGCTTTTTAGCAGCACCCGCACGGGTTGCCACCCCATTAACTTTGACGACAAAGCGTGCTCAACGTCCAACGACACTACGCTGAATTTTTAGCCTTGGGGTCTCTTGTGAATGGCCGAATCTGGCGCAATCCCACCCTCACTCCTCCGCCGCCACATACACCCACGCCCCCACGCCCGCCTCCGTCGTCACGCGCACCCGGCGATAGGCCTCGCCCTCATAGGCGTCGGCGGCGGTCAGGTCGGCGGGGGTCACAGGATAGAGGCGGCCGGGGACGGGCGGGGCGGCGTCCGGCGTCGGGATCAGGATCGGATAGTGGATCAGGCCGGTCTCGGCCGTGATCTGGGGATCTTCGACGGGGATGTGCGACAGGTGACGTGACCCCCGTTTCTCATCCAGCCATAACGAGAGTCCTAGGTTGATCTGAGCTGTGATCGGCTGGGTTGGCAAGAGGCCGGTCTGCGCAGCCATCAACCAGCGCAGCAGGCCGGCCGATGTGTCCGGTGAGCGCTTCTGCATAAGCCTGCGGCGTCAGCCACCCGAGCTTCGAGTGCGGACGCTGCTCGTTGTAATCGCGTCGCCACGCCTCCAGCACGGCGCGAGCGTGCGGCAGCGAGCGGAACAGCGTCTCGTTCAGCAGCTCGTCACGCAGCCGCCCGTTGAAGCTTTCGTTGAAGCCGTTCTGCTGGGGCTTGCCCGGCGCGATGTAGTGCCAGCCGACGCCGGTGTCGTCGGCCCAGGCCAGGACCGCGTTCGAGGTGTACTCCGTGCCGTTGTCGCTGACGATGGTGTCGGGCCGCCCTCGCTGCCGGATGACGGCGTCCAACTCCCGCACGACCCGCGCGCCCGACAGCGAGGTGTCGGCCACCAGCGCCAGGCACTCGCGCGTACAGTTATCGATCACCGTCAGGATGCGGAAGCGCCGCCCGTCCGTCAGCTGGTCTGCGACGAAGTCCAGCGACCAGCGCTGGTTGGGCGCCAGCGGCAGGTCCAGCGGTCGCCGCGTGCCCATCGCTCGCTTCCGGCCGCCGCGCCGGCGCACCGTCAGTTGCTCGTCGCGATAGATCCGCTGGACCCGTTTCCTGTTGACCGCATGGCCCTCGCGCCGCAGCAGCACGTGCAGGCGACGATAGCCGAACCGTCGACGTTCCTGGGCCAGGGCCTTCAGCCGGTCGCGCAGAGCGCCGTCGTCCGGGCGCGTCGCCTGATAGCGCACGCTCGTCCGATCGACGCCCAGAACACGGCACGCCCGCCTTTCGCTCATCTCGTAGGCGGCCTGCAGATGGCCAGCCGCCTCGCGATAGCCGGCGGGCGTCACCACTTTTTTCCCAGCAGGTCCTTCAGGGCCACGTTGTCCAGCATCGCGTCCGCCAGCATCCGCTTCAGCCGGGCGTTCTCATCCTCGAGCGCCTTGAGCCGCCGAGCCTCCGACACGTCGAGCCCGCCAAACTTGGCCTTCCATTTGTAAAAGGTCGCCGAGCTGACCCCGTGGCGTCGGCACACCTCCGCCGTCGCTACACCGGCCTCCTGCTCCCGCAGGATCCCGATGATCTGCTCTTCCGTGAACCTCGATCGCTTCATTCTGTCCGTCCTTCGTTGGGCGGACTCTAGCTATTCCTGGAGGAGTTTCAGGGGGTCACGTCACAGGCGAAAACCGCTCAGTCGGTCCGGGGCGCCGGGCCCCAGGTCGCGGCCGAAGACGGCCGTCTGGACCGCCGGGTCCTGAAGCGTGCCATAGGCGAACAGCAGGCTCCCGGCGGTCATGGACGCGGCGTCGGCGGCGGCCAAGCCGTCTGGATCAGGCCGCCTGTTTCTTGCGGCCGGGGGCGACCATCAGCTTCTTGGTTTCGGCGATGGCCTTGGCCGGGTTCAGCCCCTTGGGGCAGACCTGGGCGCAGTTCATGATGGTGTGGCAGCGGTACAGTTTGAACGGGTCTTCCAGGTCGTCCAGACGTTTCTGGGTGGCGTCGTCGCGGCTGTCGGCGATCCAGCGATAGGACTGCAGCAGGGCCGCCGGGCCCAGATATTCCTCCTGGTTCCACCAGTAGCTGGGGCAGGAGGTGGAGCAGCAGGCGCACAGGATGCACTCGTACAGGCCGTCCAGCTTCTCGCGCTCGGCCGGGGTCTGGAGCCGTTCCTTCTCGGGGTCCGGCTCGTCCGACTGGAGATAGGGCTGGATCGAGTCATACTGGGCGTAGAACAGGCTCAGGTCCGTCACCAGGTCCTTGACCACCGGCTGGTGCGGCAGGGGGGAGATGGTGATGTTGTGCGAGGCGCACTCGTCCCAGCCCTTGGTGCAGGCCAGGGCGTTGCGCCCGTCGATGTTCATCGAGCAGGAGCCGCAGATCCCCTCCCGGCACGAGCGCCGGAACGACAGGGTCGGGTCGATGGTGTTCTTGATGTGGATCAGGGCGTCCAGCAGCATCGGCCCGTGATCGTCGGACGAGACCTCATAGACGTCCCAGCGCGGGTCGGCGTCGACCTCGGGGTCGTAGCGGTAGACCTTGTAGGTCTTGACGTTCTTGGCGCCGGCCGGGGCCTTGTGGACCTTGCCCTTGGTGGGCTTGGAGCCGCGGGGGAGGGAGAGTTGAACCATCTGCGTTCGACCTCAGTAAACCCGAGCCTTGGGCTCGATGTACGCGATGTCGTCGGACATCGTGTAATTGTGCACGGGGCGGTAGTCGATCTGGACCTGTTCGCCCGGGCGCTTCCACGCCAGGGTGTGTTTCATCCAGTTCGCGTCGTCCCGGTCCGGATAGTCCTCGCGGGCGTGGGCGCCGCGCGATTCCGTGCGGTTCAGGGCGCTCTCGATGGTGACGACGGCCTGGGCGATCAGATTGTCGTACTCCAGCGTTTCCATCAGATCCGTGTTCCAGATCAGGCCGCGGTCCGTGGTCTTGATGTCGGAACCGGCGGCGTCGATGGCGCGCAGCTTGTCCGTGCCCTGTTGCAGGGTGTCGCCGGTGCGGAACACCGCCGCATCGGCCTGCATCGCCTTCTGCATCGCCAGCCGCAGCTCAGCCGTCGGGGTGGAGCCGTCAGCGTTGCGGAAGCGGTCCAGTCGGGCCAGGTGGGCGTCGGTCTGGGCCTTGGAGGCGCTGGGCACGGCCGATGCCTTGTCCACCACCTCGCCGCAGCGCAGGCCGACGGCGCGGCCGAACACCACCAGGTCGGTCAGGGAGTTGGAGCCCAGGCGGTTGGCGCCGTGCACCGAGACGCAGGCCGCCTCGCCAACGGCCATCAGGCCGGGCACGACGCTGTCGGGGTTTCCATCACGAAGGGTCAGCACCTCGCCGTGATAGTTCGTGGGAATGCCGCCCATATTGTAGTGGACCGTCGGCAGGACCGGGATCGGCGCCTTGGTCACGTCCACGCCGGCGAAGATCTTGGCGCTTTCGGAAATGCCCGGCAGGCGCTGGTGCAGGATCTTCGGATCCAGGTGGTCCAGGTGCAGGAAGATGTGGTCCTTGTTCGGGCCCACGCCGCGGCCTTCGCGAATCTCGATGGTCATGGAGCGGCTGACCATGTCGCGGGGGGCCAGATCCTTCACGGTGGGGGCGTAACGCTCCATGAAGCGCTCGCCTTCCGAGTTGGTCAGATAACCGCCCTCGCCGCGGGCGCCCTCGGTGATCAGGCAGCCGGCGCCGTAGATGCCGGTCGGGTGGAACTGGACGAACTCCATGTCCTGCAGCGGCAGGCCGGCGCGCAGCACCATGGCGTTGCCGTCGCCGGTGCAGGTGTGGGCGGAGGTGGCCGAGAAATAGGCCCGGCCGTAGCCGCCGGTCGCCAGCACCACCATCTTGGCCCGGAACTGGTGAAGCTGCCCATTGTCCAGCTGAAGCGCCGTCACGCCGGTGCAGGCGCCGTCCTGCATGATCAGGTCCAGCGCGAAATATTCGATGAAGAACTTCACCTCGCGGCGCACCGACTGGCCGTACAGGGTGTGCAGGATGGCGTGGCCGGTGCGGTCGGCGGCGGCGCAGGTGCGCTGCACCGGGCCTTCGCCGAAGTTGCGGGTCATGCCGCCGAAGGCGCGCTGATAGATCTTGCCTTCCTCGGTCCGCGAGAAGGGCACGCCCCAGTGTTCCAGCTCATAGACGGCCTTGGGCGCGTTCCTGACCAGATATTCGATCGAGTCCTGGTCGCCCAGCCAGTCCGACCCCTTGACGGTGTCGTACATGTGCCACTGCCAGCTGTCCTCGCCCATATTGCCGAGCGAGGCCGAGATGCCGCCCTGCGCCGCGACGGTGTGGGAGCGGGTCGGGAAGACCTTGGTGACGCAGGCGACCTTCAGCCCCTGCTGGGCGGCGCCGAGCGCGGCGCGAAGGCCGGAGCCCCCGGCGCCGACGACGACGACGTCATATTCGTGATCGATGAGTTCGTAAGCGGCCATCTGGGGATCAGGCTCCGAAACCGGCGGGCAGGGGCGCAGAACCCAGCGCCAGCCGCACGATGAAGAAGACGCTGGCGGCCGCCAGCACGAGAAGGACCAGGTTCAGCAGGCCCGTCAGGGCCTTGCGGGCGCCGACCTGGGGCACATAGTCCTCGAGGATGACCTTCCAGGCCAGGCTGAGGTAGCCGAACAGCAGCACCGCCGTGACCGCCGTCAGGCCGGCGTTCAGCGGCCTGGCGAACCAGGTCATGACGGCGTCATAAGAGGCGCCCGCCAGGGTGAAGCCGGTCGAGGCGACCCAGACGCCCAGCGGCAGCAGCGCCGTCAGCAGCACCCGCTCGGTCAGCCATTCGCCGCCGCCGTGGCGCTCGGAAATCTTGACCTTGTTCTTGAACTTGGCGGCGCCGCTCACAGCGAGACCCTCCCGGCAGCGAACAGGACGACCCAGAACAGGATCGCCAGGGGAACGGGCGCCCAGACCGCGATGTTCGACAGTGCAGTCGCCGACTTGATGGTCAGGCCGTTGCCCGTGTCGTTGATCGTGTGGCGGGCGCCGTTCAGGATGAAGGAGAACAGGACCACCGTCAGGCCGAAGCCGACGAACAGGCCCAGCGGCGAGCCCGCCAAGGCCAAGGCCGTCTCATAGGCCTCGGGCCCGAAGGCCAAGGCACCCAGCCAGGCGACGACGAAGACCAGGCCGACGGTGCCGGCGATCAGGGTCGCGCGGAACAGGATCGAGGCGGCCATGGTCACGTGCCAGCGCCAGATTCCCATATGGGGCGAGAGCGGGGTCAGATGGCCGTTGGGCTGGATGACGAAACGACCGGTTCGGTCGCCCGATGCAACCCCCGGGTTCGGCTTGGGCTGAGTCATGCGAATGCTTCTCAAAAGCGAATGAATTCAATCGCCGTGTGCGGTTGCGAAGGCTTTTGTGACCCTAGAGGGACGGTGTCAACGGACCGTTGATCACTTAGCGGATTCTAGCGTCGCTCAGGCCGATGCGTGTCGAAATCGCGATATTCAAGGCATGATCGATCCACGCTCCGCCTGAGATGCAGGTTTTACGCGGCGCCCTGGGTTTTGGATCGCTGCGCGCCGCCAAGCTCGCCAAAGCCGCGCCTGCCCCTATATGGACCCCATGACCGAGACCACGCCCCGCCCCGTCCTTCGGCTGCATCCGGCCCACCGGGATGACATCGGCGACCTGATCACGCGTCGGCCGGTGCCCGGTCCGGGCTTGGATCAGGTCGATCCCTTCCTGTTCCTGAACCATCACGGCCCCCAGACCTATCCGCCGAACAACGCCGGCCTGCCCTTCGGCCCCCACCCGCACCGGGGGTTCGAGACCGTCACCTTCATTCTGGACGGCGAGCTGGCCCACAACGACTCCGGCGGCGGCGAGAGCATCATCAAGGCGGGCGGGATCCAGTGGATGACCGCCGGCTCGGGCCTGATCCACGCCGAACTGTCGCCGGCCGACTTCAAGCGCGACGGCGGGCCGATGGAGATCCTGCAGCTGTGGGTGAACCTGCCGTCCCGGCTGAAGATGACCCGGCCCGCCTATGTGGGGCTTCAGGCCGCCGACATCCCCACCTTCACCACCGAGGGCGGCGTGGTGGTCGAGCCGGTCTCCGGCGAATGGCTGGGGGTCAAGGCGCCGATCCAGTCGCTGATCGACATCCATCTGGCCGTCGTCCGCATGCCCGCCGGCGCTCGGTTCGAAGTCCCGATCGCGCCCGGCCGCACTGTCTTCTTCTATGCGATCAAGGGCCAGGTGTCGGTCGCCGGAACCCCCGTGCCCGAATGGAACCTGGCCGCCCTGGGCGACGGCGACGCGGTCGAGATCACGGCCCAAAGCACAGACAAGACCGGGGCCGTCGTCCTGCTCGGCCACGCCGAACCGATCAAGGAGCCGGTCTTCAGCCACGGCCCCTTCGTCATGACCACCCGCGAGGAAATCATCCAGGCCATTCAGGACTACCAGTCCGGCAAGTTCGGCCCGCCGCCGCGGGTGTGAGGCTGGCCTTTGGCTTTTAGGCCTCGTCGGCTGTGCAGAACGCAGACATTCCGAAGGGCTGTTCGGGGTGGTTGGAGGACCTTCCGATCAGTCCCAGTCGCCGTTGTTGATCTTGGAAACCCAATCCTCGTCAAGGTTCATGACCGCCTCCGCGAGCGCATGGTGACTTTTCGAGACAGCCATGGCGGCCATAGCGGCGACAGTCATGTCTCGACTCCAACTCTCGCCTCGATGAGCGAGCACACAGTCCGGCAGGCGAGAGATGGCTAAGTCGTAGGCGGGCAGGAGAAAGTCCGGCACCTCTGGCCCTCGACCATTTGTCCGAGCCACATCAACCGACGCCGGAAAGAGCAAAAAGCCGAAATCAATCGGGTTCGCTTGTGATAGCGCGATTTCCACGACATGCGGGATCGCTGCGTATGACGCGGTGTAGACGTCGCCTTGATGGCAAAGGCTCGACCAAAGCGTAAGCCACGGCTCGTCGTTTGGACCCTGCTGCTCTGGCCGTTTCGCCAATGCGTGGAGAAGATCGGGAATGTCCGATGCCGCCCCGTAAGCGTGAGTGAGTTCAGACCAGCGGTTATCGTCGAGTTCAAGCATGGCTACTAACCTTCCACGGGAAAGCACTCATGCCAATGTCCGCAACGGGTCGTGAGGCGTCTTATCTAATCGTAGCCACAGCAGACGCTGACTTTCGCTGATGCTATGTATGGCAGTGCGGTGGGGGGAGGACACCCCGCTAGGGGCACCAGAGGGTAATGCTGACCGCGCCCAGGGTCTTGGGCACCGTCTGCGTAATAGTCAGGCGCAGATCTAGCCCCACCGCACATTGATGCCGAAATGGGTCGAACCCAGGAAATCGCCCCGCCTCGCCCCCACCTCGCCCAGATGATGCGTTCCCCGACAAAACCCTATATGACGCCGGTTCCTTAGCGACCGCCGAGCCGAAGACACGCCCAAATGCCCAGCCTGAACGAGATCCGCGCCACCTATCTGAACTTCTTCGCGGCCGACGGTCACGAGAAGGTTCACTCGGCGCCGCTGGTGCCGCAGAACGATCCGTCCCTGCTGTTCGTCAATGCGGGCATGGTGCCGTTCAAGGACTATTTCACCGGCGCGTCCAAGCCGCCCTATCCGCGCGCCACCAGTTCGCAGAAATGCGTCCGCGCCGGGGGCAAGCACAATGACCTGGACAATGTCGGCTACACCGCCCGCCACCTGACCTTCTTCGAGATGCTGGGTAACTTCTCCTTCGGCGACTATTTCAAGGAACACGCCATTGACCGGGCGTGGAAACTGGTGACCCAGGACTTCGATCTGGATCCCAAGCGCCTGCTGGTCACCGTCTATATCGATGACGACGAGGCCGCCGCCATCTGGAAGAAGGTCACCGGCTTCTCCGACGACAAGATCATCCGCATCGCCGGCTCGGACAATTTCTGGGCCATGGGCGACTCAGGCCCCTGCGGCCCCTGCACCGAGATCTTCTGGGACCACGGCGATAAGATCGCCGGCGGCCCTCCCGGCTCGCCGGACGAGGACGGCGACCGCTTCGTGGAGATCTGGAACAACGTCTTCATGCAGTTCGAGAAGGAGAACGACCAGATCGTTCGCAACCTTCCCAAGCCCAGCGTCGACACCGGCATGGGGCTGGAGCGGATGACCACCGTGCTCCAGGGCGTGCATTCGGTGTTCGAGACCGACCTGTTCAAGACCCTGATCGCCGCCTCGGAAGAGGCCACATCGACCAAGGCCGACGGCGACCAGGCCGCTAGCCACCGGGTCATCGCCGACCACCTGCGCTCCTCCTCCTTCCTCATCGCCGACGGGGTGACGCCGTCGAACGAGGGCCGGGGCTATGTGCTGCGTCGGATCATGCGCCGCGCCATGCGCCACGCCCACCTGCTGGGCGCGGCCGATCCCCTGATGCACCGTTTGGTCCCGACCCTGGTCGATCAGATGGGCGACGCCTATCCGGAACTGGCCCGCGCCCAGCCCTTCATCGAGGACACGCTGAAACAGGAAGAGGTCCGCTTCCGCACCACGCTCGGCCGCGGCATGGCCCTGTTCGACACGGCGGTTCAGGGCTTCAAGCCGGGCGACATGCTGGACGGCCAGACCGCCTTCACCCTGTCCGACACCTACGGCTTCCCGCTGGACCTGACCCAGGACGAGGCCCGTCGCCGCGGCTTCTCGGTCAATGTGGACGGCTTCGAGGCCGCCATGGCCGAACAGCGCCAGCGCTCGCGCGAGAATTGGAAGGGCTCGGGCCAGTCGGCCAACGCCGGCGAATGGCTGGCCGTGCGCGACCGCATGGGACCGACCGTCTTCACCGGCTATGACTCCCTCGAGGGCTCGGGCGAGGTCTTGGCCGTCATGAACGGCGGCGCGCCCGTCGAGGCGGCCGAGGCCGGCGAGATCGTCGAGGTCTTGCTCGATACGACCCCCTTCTACGCCGAAAGCGGCGGTCAGACGGGCGATCAGGGGACGCTGGAATGGCCGGGCGGAGAGGCCGAAGTTCTCGACGTCAAGAAGCACGCCGGCGACCTGCACGTTCTGTCGGTCCAGATCACGGCCGGCCGGCTGGAGATGGGCGCCCGCGTCGCCCAACTGGTGGACGCCGACAAGCGTATGACCACCCGCGCCAACCATTCGGCCGCTCACCTGCTGCACACGGCCCTGAAGAATGTGCTGGGCCCGGCGGTCGCCCAGAAGGGCCAGCTGGTCGATTCTGAGCGCGCGCGCTTCGACTTCAGCCACGGCGCCCCCGTGACCGAGGACGAGCTGGCCGCCATCGAGGCCGAGGTCAACGCGGTCATCCGCCAGAACGTCCCGGCGGAGACCAAGCTGATGGCCCCCGCCGACGCCATCGCCGCCGGCGCCATCGCCCTGTTCGGCGAGAAATACGGCGACGAGGTCCGGGTGCTGACGCTGGGCCGGTCGCTGACCAGCGACAACGCCCCCTATTCGGTCGAACTCTGCGGCGGCACCCACGTCGCCCGCACCGGCGACATCGGCCTGTTCAAGATTGTTCAGGAGACCGGCGTCGCCGCCGGCGTCCGCCGTATCGAGGCCCTGACCGGCGAGGCGGCCCGCCTCTATCTGGAAGGTCAGGCCGGCGTGGCCCGCAAGCTGGCCCGCGACTTCAAGATCCAGACCCCCGACGTGCCCGCTCGGGTCGAGGCCCTTCAGGGTTCGGTCAAGACGCTGGAGAAACAGGTCGCCGAGCTGAAGAAGCAACTGGCCCTGGGCGGAGGTTCGGGCGGGTCATCCGCGCCGGAAGAGATCGGGGGGATCAAGCTGATGGCCCGCGTCCTGGACGGGGTGGACGGCAAGGGGCTGCGCGGCGTGGCCGAGGACTTCAGGAAACAGGTCGGAACCGGCGTCGTCGCCTTGATCGGCGTCACTGAGGGCAAGGCCGCCGTCACCGTCGCCGTCACCTCTGATTTGACCGACCGCGTCAACGCCGCAGACCTGGCCCGCGCCGCCGTCATCGCCATGGGGGGACAAGGCGCCGGCGGCAAGCCCGACTTCGCCCAAGGCGGCGCTCCCGACGGCTCCAAGGCCGAAGACGGCCTCACCGCCGTCCGCGAGGCGCTGAAGGCCTGAGCATACCCCGACCCTCTCCCGCCTGCGGGAGAGGTGTCGCGTCGATCGCGAAGCGATCCAGCGACGGAGAGGGCGATCGCCGCGCCTAGCCCATCGGGTCCGGCGTCAGATCCACCCCCGCCAGTTTCCAGCTCAACGGCCCCCGCCGCTCCATGATCAGCACCAGGGGGTCGTCGGGTCGGTCGTCGCGGGTCAGGGTGACGGCGAACCGGTTGACGCCGCGATAGGCCCAGGACTGATGAATCCGCTCCTTCGGAGCCGCCGGCGTGTCGGCCGAGGGGACCGGTTTTTCGGGCCGGGGCTTGTCGCCCGACCGGACCATGGCGGCTACGCCCTCCGGCGTGACCAGGCCGTCCACGGCGCCCTCGACCAGGGACGGGGCCAGCATCATGCCCAGGGCGGCCAGAGCCCGGTTCTCGCCGGTCCGGTCGCGAATCTCCATCGCCGCCCGGGCGTTCAGCTCGGCCTTCAGACTGGCCCTGAAGGCCGGGAAGTCCACCGTCTGCTCCAGGCCGGCCACATCCCCCATCCGCGCCGCGCGGATCAGCCTTTGGGCCGCCACGAAGGGCGAGATGAAACAGGCGACCAGGGCCAGTCCCAGAATGGCCGCGACCAGACCAATGGCGATCTTCTTCATGGGTGCTCCTTCAGTCGAAACGTCGAGACGGGCGGGATGTTGCGTCTAGGGTTTCGACGAGGGCTTGGCCGGTGCGGGCGCGGCGGGCGCCGCCCCATCGGGCAGGCCGATCTGGACCAACACCCATTCGAACGGCCCCCGCCGTTCAAAGGTGAAGACGGTGCGCGATCCGCCCTGGTCCTGAACCGCCATCCGCGCCCGGTTAACGCTCCAGAACACCGGCTGAGGCCAGGGCTTGGGTGTGTCCGCCGCCGCCGGGTGCGCAACCGCTCCGGACCAGTGGCTGGCGTAGCGCCCCTCGCCCCGCGTCAGGGCCGAGATGGCCGCCGGGGTCAGATAGGCGTCCACGTCCGGGGCGTTCAGCACCGGGTTCCGCTCCATCTGGCGCCTTACCGCCCCGATCGGGTCTTCCAGGAAGGAGGGCGCCGGCGCCTGAACCCCGCCGCTCAGCTGCGGCCGCAACGACTGGCGAACGGCCTGGAAGTCGATCAGCCGGGTCAGGCCCTGGACGTCGCCCGCCTCCGCCGCCGACCGGATGGCGAAAAAGCCCACCGCCGGCGCCGCAAAAAAGGCCGCGACCGCCGTCACGAGCGCCAGAACCACCAGATTGCCGAACAACCGTTTCACGTCGCTTCCCCCACAGTGGGCCCGATCATGCACGGCCCATCGGAGGACGCAACGAAAAGCCCCGCCGGACGGATCCGGCGGGGCTGTCTCTCTCTCTCTCTCTCTCTCTCTCTTGGTGTCCTACCGCGCTTCGCGCTGCTTGAGGACGGCTGTCGTCCTACCGCGCTGTGAGCGGCTTGAGGACGGGCTCAGCCGACGTCCGGCAGGGCGGCCTTCAGGTTTTCGGCGACCTTGTCGAGGAAGCCCTCCGTGGTCAGCCAGCCCTGCTGATCGCCGACCAGCAGGGCCAGGTCCTTGGTCATGTCGCCCGACTCTACGGTCTCTACGACCACCTTCTCCAGGGTGTCGGCGAAGACGCCCAGGGCTTCGTTGCCGTCCAGCTTGGCGCGGTGTTTGAAGCCGCGGGTCCAGGCGAAGATCGAGGCGATCGAGTTGGTCGAGGTGGCCTCGCCCTTCTGGTGCTGACGATAGTGGCGGGTGACGGTGCCGTGCGCGGCTTCCGTCTCCAGCACCCTGCCGTCCGGCGTCATCAGCACGGAGGTCATCAGACCCAGCGAGCCGAAGCCCTGGGCCACCACGTCGGACTGGACGTCGCCGTCATAGTTCTTGCACGCCCAGACGAAGCCGCCCGACCACTTGATCGCGGCTGCGACCATGTCGTCGATCAGGCGGTGCTCATAGGTCAGGCCGCGCTTCTTGAACTCCTCGGCGTATTCGGCGTCGAACACCTCCTGGAAGATGTCCTTGAAGCGACCGTCATAGGCTTTCAGGATCGTGTTCTTGGTCGACAGATAGACTGGATAGTTGCGCGCCAGGCCGTAGGCGAAGGAGGCGTGGGCGAAGTCGCGGATCGAGTCGTCCAGATTGTACATGCCCATGGCGACTCCGGCGCCCGGCGATTTGAACACCTCATGTTCGATCACCTGGCCGTCGTCGCCGACGAACTTGATCGTCAGGGTGCCGGCGCCCGGCATCAGGAAGTCGGTGGCCTTGTACTGGTCGCCGAAGGCGTGACGGCCGACGACGATGGGCTGGGTCCAGCCCGGCACCAGGCGCGGCACGTTCGAGCAGATGATCGGCTCGCGGAAGACCACGCCGCCCAGGATGTTGCGGATGGTGCCGTTCGGCGACTTCCACATCTTCTTCAGGCCGAACTCCTTCACCCGGGCCTCGTCCGGGGTGATGGTGGCGCACTTCACGCCGACGCCGTGCTTCTGGATGGCGTGGGCCGCGTCGATCGTCACCTGATCGTCGGTGGCGTCACGGTTCTCCATGCCCAGGTCGTAGTAGTCCAGCTCGAGATCCAGGAACGGGAAGACCAGCTTGTCCTTGATCATCTGCCAGATGATGCGGGTCATTTCGTCGCCGTCGATGTCGACGATGGGGTTTTCGACCTTGATCTTGGCCATGCGTGCGGTCCGCCTGTGACTGTGGGAAGGGAATGTCGTGGCGGCGGTATAGCGAGGCCAAGCGCCCGCGCAAACCCCGCCGCCCGTCGTCGGCGCGCGGAATAACGCAGATCCCGCCTGAACCCTTTGGCGCCCTTGGCCTTCTCCTTAGCCTAGCAACAAGGACGGACGCCAGGATGACGGAGGAAGAACGCCAACTGGTGGATCGGTGGATCGTCACCTTCTGCGAGGCGCCGCCGGTGGTCGATGCGGAACTGATGCGCAGGCTGATCGCTGAGCAGGAAACGATGCAGCAGGAAGCGCAACCATGTCAGAAAAGACCTTCAAGGCCGGCGACAAGGTGAAATGGGACCACAGCCAGGGCGTGACGACCGGCAAGGTGGTCAAGAAGGTGACCTCCGAAACCAGGATCAAGGGCCACAAGGTTGCGGCCTCCGAGGACAATCCGGAGTATATCGTCGAAAGCGCCAAGACCGGCGCACGCGCAGCGCACAAGCCGTCGGAGTTGAAGAAGGCATGAAGCTGAACGCACTGTCGCGCGGCGTCCCCCTGTCCTCTCTTGTTCTGGCTGCGTTCGCCGTCGCCGGGTGCGGCGATAAGGATGCGGCCCAGGCGCCCTCTGCGACCAGGGCCGCCAGTCCGGCCGCGCCCGCTCTCGCCGCGCCGGTGCTGAAAATTCGCCCCGAGACCAAGACCTTCCGCGACTGGCGCGCCACCTGCGGCAATGACGGGACCTGCTGGGCCTTCGGCTTCGCGCCCGAGTTCGCCGCCGGCTGGGTCCGCATCGCCCTGGCGCCCGGACCGGACGCCCAGCCGCAAATCCTCTTCGGCTACTGGCCCGACGGCGACGCCAAGGGCGCCAACCCCCTCGGCTTGACCATCGACGGCCGCGCTTATCCGGCCGCGCTCAGCGAGGCGAGCAACGCCGACGCGCCCATCGGCGAAATCCGCACTGGGGTCCGCGGCGCCCTTGACGCCCTTGCCCAGGGAAAGGTCATGACCATTCGCGGCGCCTCCACCCAGGAAGTCTCGCTGCACGGCGCCGCCGCCGCCCTGTTGTGGATCGACGAGAAACAGGGCCGTCTGGACACGCCCACCGCCCTGATCCGACGCGGCTCCCGTCCGGCCGCCCTCGTCCCGGTCGCGCCGCCGCTGCCGACCGTCACCCCCGCTCCGGCCGTGGACCAGTCGGGGTTCGGTGATCAGAACCAGCGTGTGCCCGCCGCGCTGCGCGCCCGCACCGAGGTCGGAAACTGCCTGAAAGAGTCCGCCATGCCCGCCGTCAGCGACATGGTCATGTCAGCCCGACTGGACGCGCGGACCGAGCTGTGGGGCGTGCCCTGTGGCGCAGGCGCCTATAACGTCACTCACAACTGGTATCTGACGGGGCCGGGCGGTCGCGATCCTCGTCCTGCGATCCTCGCCGGAACGGAAGGCCCTGGCTCCGATCCGGTGACGCCCGACAATGCGACCGTCAACGGCGCCTATGATCCCAAGACCCGCACCCTGTCGGCCTTCGCCAAGGGGCGCGGCATCGGCGACTGCGGCGCGGCCCAGACCTGGGCCTGGACGGGGCAGGGCTTCACGCTGACGCAGGAAAGCGTCATGGGCGAATGCGCCGGCGTGCCGTCCGATCTGTGGCCCGTCGCCTGGCGCACCCGATGACGGACCCCGAGGTTCTGATCATCGGGGCCGGGCCCGCCGGCCTGACGGCCGCGACCTATCTGGGCCGGTTCAGACGGCGCACCCTGGTGATCGACGCGGGCGAACCCCGCGCCTGCTGGATTCCCTTGAGCCACAATATGCCGGGGTTTCCCTCCGGCGTCTCCGGCGCCGACATCCTGAAGCGGATGCGCGAGCAGGCCGAGGAGTTCGGCGCGGTCATCCAGGCTGGACGGGTTGAGACTCTGACCGGCGCGGGCGACGGTTTCGTCGCCCGGATCGGCGGCCGGTCGATGCCCGCGCGGGCGGTTCTCCTGGCGACCGGGGTCGTGGATCACCACCCCGACCTGCCCGGCGTGGAACGGGCGGTTCAGCGCTCGCTGGTTCGCATCTGCCCGATCTGCGACGGCTATGAGGCGACGGACAAGGCCGTGGCGGTGATCGGACAGGACGACAAGGGCGCGCGCGAGGCCGCCTTCCTGCGCACCTATTCGGACCGGGTGACCCTGATCCATATCGGCCCGCCCGACGCCCTGACCCAGGGCGACGAACTGCGCCGGCTGGGCGTCGAGCTGATTGCGGCGCCGCTCGAAAGCGTCGTGCTGGAACAGGATCGGGTCACGGCCCTGGGCTGGGGCGGCCGGACCCGCGCCTTCGACCTGGTCTATTCCGCCCTGGGCGTGTCGCCGAACGCCGAACTGGCGCGGGGCCTCGGCGCCCGGCTGGCCGCCGACGGCCGGCTCGAAGTCGACCTGCATCAGGCCACCAGCGTGCCCGGCCTCTACGCCGCCGGCGACGTGGTGCGCGGCCTCAACCAGATCGCCGTCGCCACCGCCGAGGCGGCTGTGGCCGCCACCGACATCCACAATCGCCTGCGCCGGATCGACGGGCTGACAGTCGCCGACTAGGGTCCCCTACTAAGCCTGGGTTGCGATCCAGCCGTCCACGATCCGCTCCAGCACCGACAGGGGCACGCCCCCGGCGGCCAGGGCCGTGTCGTGGAAACCCTTCAGATCGAACTTGGCCCCCAGGCTGGTCTTGGCCTTCTCGCGCAGGCGGACCCATTCATTGTGGCCGACCTTGTAGGCGCAGGCTTGGCCGGGCCAGCCGCAGTAACGTTCGACCTCGGACACAGCGGCCCCTTCCTGATCGCCATAGGCCTCCATCATGTACTGGATGCCCTGTTCGCGGCTCCAGCCCTTGGAGTGGATGCCGGTGTCCACCACCAGGCGCGCCGCCCGGAACATCAGCGACTGGACATAGCCGATCTGGCCGATCGGATCGTTTTCATAGGCCCCCAGCTCGTCCGCCAGCTGTTCGGCGTACAGGCCCCAGCCTTCGGCATAGCTCGAGAAGCCCAGCAGGTTCATATATTTGGGCGCCGTCGCGCTCTCCTGTTGCAGGCTGATCTGCAAATGGTGGCCCGGCGCGGCCTCGTGATAGGTAAGGGTCGGCAGGGTCCAGGACGGCCATTCCGCCGTGTCCTTCAGATTGATCCAGTAGATGCCCGGCCGCGACCCATCCAGACTCGGCGAGTTGTAGTAGCCCATGGGCGCGCCAGCCTCGACCGCAGGCGGGACGCGCTTGATCTGGACCGAAGCCTTGGGCAGGCGGCCGAAGGCGCCGGGCAGACGGGCCTGCATGTCGGCCATCTGGGCGTTCAGCTTCTCGATCAGCTCGGCCTTTCCGGCGTCGGTGTTCGGATAGACGTATTTCGGGTCCTGGCCGAGCGCGCGGATCCGTTCCGCCACGGCGCCCTGGGTCAGCCCCTGGGCCTTCAGCAGGGTGTCCGCGCGGGCGGTCAGCTCGGCCATCTGGGCGCGGCCGGTGCGATGAATCTCGTCCGCCGTCAGCCGGGTGGTGGTGATGAAGCGCAGGCTGTTGGCGTAATACTGCTGGCCCTGCGGCAGGCGGCGGACCGAGGCCTCGTGCCCGGCGCGCGGCAGGGCGGCCTTCAGCAGGGCGTTCTGGGCCGACAGGGCGGGATAGACCTTTTGGGTCAGCAGGGCCTCGACCTGGGCGCCCCAGTCCCCCGACAGGCCCTTGGCCCGCGTGCGGTCCACCACCGAGGCGACCATGGGCGAGGCGGCGGCGGCGGTGGCCAGAATCCCGTCCTGCTGGCCGATGGCCTTGGCCAGGATGAAGTCCGGCGGGATCACCCCCAGGGCGTAGTCCTCGCGCAGACGTTCGGTCTCGGCGGTCAGGACGTCGGCGAAGGCGGAGATGCGGGCCACATAGGCGTCGGCGTCCTCGGCCGTCTCAATCGTATGCTGGTTGGCCAGGAAGTCCGGCGTCGACTGATAGGCCCCGCCCTGCTGGCTGACCCGGTAGGGATTGGGCCAGCCGCCCTGGCCGTAGGGGATGGCGAAGGTGGCGATCACCCCGTCCAGATTATCGGCGATTGTGTCGTAGTAGATGCCGTCCTGGGCGTCCATGGACGACCGATCCAGAGCGCCGAGCGCGGCCCGCTGGGCTCTGGTGAAGGCGCGGAACTTCTCCTCGTTCTCGGCAGTCGGAACGGTCAACTGCGACTTGGCGGCCGCGCGCGCGCCGGCGTCCAGGCCGAAGGCGGTCACGGTTTCGGGACTGAGGTCCAGGGTCTTTTCGAACGCCTGGTCCATGAAGGCGGCCAGGGCGGCCTTGGACTGGGCGGCGTCGCCGGCCGGGGCGTTCAGCGCAAACGCCTGGCCGTGGGCGGCGGCGAGACCCGCGCCCGCAGCGGCGGACAGAAGAAGGCGGCGACGGTCGATCATGGAAGGCCCCAGCGAGTATGTCTGACCCCAATGGAGCGCCGGTCGTCTCGACCCGCAAGTGAAATCGCGGACAGGCGCAGACCACCTTCCCCCGCTTGCGGGGGAAGTGTCAGCTCGTAGAGAGCAGCGAGACGGTTGACGATGGGGGAAGTTCCGCTTCTGCAAGAAAGAAGACTTCCCCCTCCGACCCTGGTTCGCTTCGCGAACGCCGGGCCACCTCCCCCGCAAGCGGGAGAGGGTCTTGAAAGTCACCCCGCCGCCTTCACCGCCGCCGAAACCTCCGACACCACCCGCTTCACCAGGGCCGCGTCGTCGCCTTCCGCCATGACCCGGATCAGCTTCTCCGTGCCCGAGGGCCGCACCAGCAGCCGCCCCGAGCCGTTCAGCGCCGCCTCGGCCTCAGCGATCGCCGCCTTGACCTTCTCGTTCTCCAGCGGCTTTGCGGCGGTGAAGCGCACATTCTCCAGCTTCTGCGGCACCGGGTCGAACTGGCGGGCCAGTTCGCTCATCGGCTTGCCGGACTCGACCAGAACCGCCAGCACCTGCAGCGCCGCCATCAGGCCGTCGCCGGTAGTGGCGTGGTCGTGCAGGATGATGTGGCCCGACTGTTCGCCGCCGATGTTGAACCCGCCCTCGCGCATCCGCTCCATCACATAGCGGTCGCCGACCTTGGTCCGCTCCAGCGTCAGGCCCTCGGCCTTCAGCCGCCGCTCCAGCCCCAGGTTCGACATGACGGTGGCGACCACCCCGCCGCCCGCCAGCCGGCCGCGCCGGGCCCAGTCCAGGCCGACCAGGGCCATGATCTGGTCGCCGTCCACCACCTGGCCCTTCTCGTCGCAGATGATGACCCGGTCGGCGTCCCCGTCCAGGGCGATGCCGATGTCGGCGCGGTAGCGTTTGACCGCCTCGACCAGGGTTTGCGGGTGGGTGGAGCCGCATTCGGCGTTGATATTGGTCCCGTTCGGGGCCACCCCCACGGGGAAGACCTCGGCCCCCAGTTCGAACAGGGTGGTGGGCGCGACCTTGTAGCCGGCGCCGTTGGCGCAATCGACGGCGATCCGCAGCCCCTGCAGGCTCAGCCGCTTGGGGAAGGCCTGTTTGGCGATCTCGATGTAACGGGCCTGGGCGTCGTCGATCCGCTTGACCCGACCCAGCTTGTTCGACGGCGCCAGCCCCTGGTCCAGACCGTCGTCCATCAGGGCTTCGATCTTCAGCTCGATCTCGTCCGACAGCTTGTAGCCGTCCGGCCCGAACAGCTTGATCCCGTTATCGGCATAGTCATTGTGCGAGGCTGAGATCATCACCCCCAGGTCGGCGCGCATCGACCGGGTCAGCATGGCCACCCCCGGCGTCGGCACCGGGCCGAAGGTGCGCACGTCCATGCCCACTGAGGCGAAACCGGCGACCAGGGCCGGCTCGATCGTATAACCCGACAGGCGCGTGTCCTTGCCGATCACCACCAGATGGCGACGGTCGTCGCCGGTGCGGAACAGTTTCCCGGCGGCCAGCCCCACGCGCAGCGCGACCTCGGCCGTCATCGGATAGGTGTTGGCGCGCCCGCGAATGCCGTCGGTGCCGAAATATTTCCTGTCGCCCAAGGCGTCGTCCTTCGTTTCGGGTAACGTTCCGAAACCCCATTTTTGATGCAGTCCGCCTTAAGATTGCCTAGACGGCCGGTGGGGCTCGATGCGTGGCTTAGCCCCGGATCGCCGCCAGTGCAAAGCGGCGCCCTTCTGTTTCCTTCTTCTTCGGAGTTCCCAGCGCATGTGCGGCATCATCGGCGTCACCGGCAATGGACCCGTCGTTCCCCGGCTGATCGACAGCCTGAAACGGCTGGAATACCGGGGCTATGACTCGGCCGGGGTCGCCGCCGTCGTGGACGGCGCGGTCGAGCGCCGCCGCGCCCAGGGCAAGATCCGCAATCTGGAAGCCGTCCTGGCCGAAGCGCCGCTGAAGGCGACCGTGGGCATCGGCCACACCCGCTGGGCCACCCACGGCGCGCCCACCACCGCCAACGCCCACCCGCACAAGGCCGGCCGCGTCACCCTGGTCCACAACGGCATCATCGAGAACTTCGCCGAGCTGAAGGCGGAACTGGCCGCAGAGGGTCATGTCTTCGAAAGCCAGACCGACACCGAGGTCATCGCCCACCTGCTGGATGCCGAGCTGAACACCGGTCGTAGCCCCCTGGAGGCGTTCAAGATCACCCTGGACCGTCTGACCGGCGCCTACGCCCTCGCGGTGCTGATCGACGGCGAGGACGATCTGATCCTGGGCGCCCGTCGCGGCAGCCCCCTGGTCGTCGGCTGGGGCGAGGACGAGATGTATCTGGGCTCGGACGCCCTGGCCGTGGGGCCCTTCACCCAGAAGATCAGCTATCTGGAAGAGGGCGACTATGTCGCCGTCACCCGAACCGGCGCCCAGATGTTCGACGTCGCGGGCAGGCCGGTCGAACGGGCCGTCGTCCAGGTCTCGGCCTCCTCGGCCATGGTCGAAAAGGGCGAATACCGCCACTTCATGGAAAAGGAGATCCATGAACAGCCCGACAGCGTCCAGCACACCCTGTCGGAATACCTCGATCTGGTGACCGGAAAGGCCAAGACGAACGCCGTCGACTTCGCCGCCGTCGAGCGGATTCAGATCGTGGCCTGCGGCACCGCCTTCTACGCCGGCCAGATCGGTCGCTATGCCTTCGAGAAGCTGGCGGGACTGCCCTGCGACGTCGAGATCGCCTCCGAGTTCCGCTACCGCTCGCCGGCGGTGTCGCCCAAGACCTTGGCCGTCGCCGTCAGCCAGTCGGGGGAGACCGCCGACACCCTGGCCAGCCTGACCTGGTGCAAGGCCCAGGGGCTGAAGACGGCCGCGGTGGTCAACGTCCACTCCTCCTCCATGGCGCGAGAGGCCGAGGTGCTGTGGCCCACCCATGCCGGGCCGGAGATCGGCGTGGCCTCCACCAAGGCCTTCACCGCCCAGGTCGCGGCCCTGCTGGCCCTGGCCGTCGCGGCCGGCGTGGCGCGCGGTCGGATCGATGCGGCCCAGGAAGCCGAACTGGTCAAGGCCCTGTTCGAAAGCCCTCGCCTGATTGCCGAAGCCCTGCGTATGGACGCCAGCATCCGCGCCGTGGTCCAGGATCTGGCCAAGGCCGACGACGTCCTGTTCCTGGGCCGGGGCGCCATGTTCCCCCTGGCCATGGAGGGCGCCCTGAAGCTGAAGGAGATCAGCTATATCCACGCTGAGGGTTACGCCGCCGGCGAGCTGAAGCACGGCCCGATCGCCCTGATCGACGAGGAAACCCCGACCATCGCCCTGGCCCCCCTGGACGATGTGTTCGAAAAGACCGCCTCAAACCTGCAGGAAGTCGCCGCCCGCGGCGGCCCGGTGATCATGATCGCCCCGCAAAAGGCGCCCGATCCGCACGGCGCCGGCATCCGCCGCATCCACGCCCCGGACTGCCATCCCCTGATCGCGCCCTTGGTTTACGCCGTGCCGATGCAGCTTCTGGCCTACTACACGGCCGTTCAGAAAGGCACGGACGTCGATCAGCCCCGCAATCTGGCCAAGTCCGTCACGGTGGAGTGACGCGCGGGGCGCGAGTCACACCGGTTCTCGCTGCAGACGCAGATAGGCGGGATCGAATTCCGCGATCGCGGCCAGCCGCGGCCAATCCAGGATTTCGACTTGGCCGCCGGTCCAGTTGACCAGGCCCTGGGCGCGCAGCTCGGCGACCAGACGATTGATATGGACCGTCGACAGGCCCAGCATGTCGCCCAGTACGGATTGCGTCAGTGGAAGCCTGAAGCTTCGGTCTTCCACCCGTCCCACGACCTCAAGGCGCAAATAGAGTTCGCACAACAGATGGGCCAGGCCGCCGAGGCCGCTGCGGCGGCCGATGACGGCCAGCCACTGCCGGTGGATCGCCGCGTCGATCAAGGTGTCCAGCCACAGCAGTCGGGCCAGATGCGGGTGATTTTCCGTAAGGGCGATAAGTTCCGCGTGCGGCGCCTGGGCGATGACGCAGTCCGTCAGGGCCTGCACGCCGTGATCCATCTGCTTCATCAGCAGGCTGTGCAGATCGACGAAGTCGCCATCGACATTGATCTCGGTGATCTGCCGGCCGCCGTCGGCGAGGGACACATGGCGCGCTGCGAAGCCGCTAATCAGAAGGGTGCTGTGGGTCGGATGGCCGTGGCGCTGGACGAAGTCCGCCCCGCTGCGGACCTCCCTCGGCGGACCGAGCACCTTGTCCAGGGCGGCGATCTCCTCGGGCGACAGCCGGTCGCGAAGCGCCAGCTTATCGACCAGGGTTCTTATGGTCGGATCGGTTGGGACGGCGTTCATTCGTCGGCGTCCGCCAAGGCCCAACCCTGGGGGGCCTCTTGGGACGCCTTGGCCGTAACGCTGACCACCGTCACGCCCTCTGCATCGGTGACGATGACGCTGAAGACGCCCGTGTCCCAAAATCCGGCGCTGCGATAGCGCAGAATTTCCCCCAGGATCGTGACCGCCTCCTCTCGTGCGGCGTCGACGTTCGGCAGGTCCTCGCCCTGGTCGTCGCGAATGCGGTCCCCGTTCTGGGTATGAAAGAAATAGCGCGGCAACCCCACCTCCAGCAGCAGACCTGCAAGAAGCGACGATCGGCCGGATTGGTTCAGCCTTTTTAGATTTCCTGATTAAAGGCGCCGATCTCGGAATAGGCGGCCAGGCGCGGCTTGATCTCCTTGCGGAACAGGTCGCGCATGTCGTCTTCTGAGCGCATGCTCTCGACCACCACGACCAGCTCCGGCTTGTTGGACGAGGCGCGGACCAGGACCCAGGAGCCGTCCTCCAGGTGCACCCGCACCCCGTTGACGGTGATGGCCTCGACGATCTTGCGCCCCAGGATCTCGCCGCCCGCTGCGGCCAGATCGGCGTATTCCTTCACGATCCGCTCCAGCACCCCGTACTTCAGCTCGTCGTCGCAATGGGGCGACATGGTGAGGCTGGTCCAGGCGTCGGGCAGGGCCGCCTTCAGCTCGCTGAGCTTTTTGCCGGGATTGCGATCCAGCATGGCCAGGACTGCGCCTGCCGCCACCAGGCCGTCGTCATAGCCGTGGCCCAGGTCGCCGGCCATGAAGAAGTGGCCCGACTTCTCGAACCCGGCCAGGGCGCCCAGTTCGGCCGTCTTGCGCTTGATGTAGGAATGGCCGGTCTTCCAATAGACCACCTCGGCGCGGTTGGCCTTGAGGATCTCGTCGGTCTTGTAGAGGCCGGTCGACTTCACATCGACGACGAAGGTGCTGTTCGGGTGGACCTTGGACAGGTCGCGCGCCAGCATCAGGCCGATCTTGTCGGCGAAGATCTCCTCGCCCGTGTCATCGACCACGCCGCAGCGATCCCCGTCGCCGTCGAAGCCCAGGGCCAGGTCGGCGCCGGTCTCCTTCACCCGCTCAGCCATCTGCACCAGCATGGCGTGGTCTTCCGGGTTCGGATTGTATTTGGGGAAGGTGTAGTCGAGGTCTGTGTCCATCTCGATCACCTCGACGCCCATCCGGCGCAGGGCGTCGGGCGCGAAGGCGCCGGCCGTGCCGTTGCCGCAGGCGCAGACCACCTTCAGCGGGCGTTTGATCTGCACCTTGGAAGCGACGTCGGCGACATAGGTCTCCCGGAAGTCCTCGACCCGGACGAGTTTGCCGTTCGGTCGCGCCACGCCCTCGCCGTTCAGCACGATCTGTTTCAGCCGCCCCATCTCGTCGGGGCCGAAGGTCAGGGGCTTGTTCGCGCCCATCTTCACCCCGGTCCAGCCGTTCTCGTTGTGGCTGGCGGTGACCATGGCCACGCAGGGCGCCTTGAGGGCGAACTGGCCGAAATAGGCCATCGGCGATAGGGCCAGACCAACGTCCAGGACCTCCATCCCGCCTTCCAACAGGCCGATGATCAGGGCCTGTTTGACGCTGAGGCTGTAGCCGCGGAAATCATGGCCGACGACGATCTTCGGCGCCACGCCGATCTCGTGGACATAGGTCGCCAGCCCCAACCCCAAGGCCTGAATCCCCAGAAGATTGATTTCCTTTTCCAGAATCCAGCGCGCGTCGTATTCGCGAAATCCCGTCGGCTTCACCAAGGGTTCTGTTTCATAGGCGGCCGTGTTCGGCTTCAGGTCCTGGCGGGGCTTGAGCATGGAGCGTCCTTGAAGGCGTAAGTTTATCGGTGGTGAGAGTTGCCGGCCGCGCAGAGCTAAGCGGCGGCGCGTTTGCGGATTCGGGCGATGCGGCGCAGGCGTCGCCAGAAACGGCCGCGTTCGGGCTCAGGATAGGCCTGCAGATTCTCCACGAACTGCTCGGCCGAAGCCCGCCAGCTGAACTTCTGCGCATAGGCCCGGACCGTCCCCCGATCCAGATCAAGGCATTTCAGGCAGGCGGTCTTCAGATCGTCGTCGATCACCCCGGCGTTTGACCCGGGAATGATGTCGATCGGCCCGTGGGCGGGATAGGCGGCGACCGGCGTGCCCGCCGCCATGGCCTCCAGGATCACCAGGCCGAAGGTGTCGGTCCAGCTGGGGAAGACGAAGACGTCGGCGTCCCGGAAGCACCGAGCCAGTTCGCCGCCGAAGCGCGCGCCCAGGAATTTGGCCTCGGGGTATTTTTCCTGAAGTTCCGCGCGCGCGGGGCCGTCGCCGACGATGATCTTGGTGCCGGGCAGATCCAGCTCCAGGAAGGCCTCGATATTCTTCTCAACCGCCACCCGGCCGACGTTCAGGAAGAAGGGGCGGGGCCAGTCCTTTGCGCCCACCTCCTCATAGATGGGCTCGAGGTCGGGCCGGAACACCTCGGTGTCCACGCCGCGCGACCAGGGCGAAACGTTCTTGAAGCCGTGCTCGACCAGTTCGTCACGCAAGGTCGGGGTCGCCACCATCAGACGGCCCGACGGCTTGTGGAACCACTTCATATAGGCGTAGCCGACCTGGACCGGGATCGGGAAACGCGCCGACACATATTCCGGGAATTTGGTATGGTAGCTGGTGGTGAAGGGCAGTTTCCATTCCACGCATATGCGGCGCGTGGCGATGCCGATCGGCCCCTCTGTGGCGATATGGACGGCCTCCGGCTCGAAGGCCCGCAGCATTTCGCGGATTTCTTCCTCGGCCCCCAGCGCCAGTCGGATTTCCGGATAGGTGGGGCAGGGGATGGTCTTGAACAGGCTGGGCTCGATGACCTCTACCTCATGGCCCATGCCGCGGCATTCCGCGACCGTGCGGGTCAGGGTGCGGACGACGCCGTTGACCTGAGGTTCCCAGGCGTCGGTGGCCAGAACGATGCGCATGGAGGCGGGCGGACCCTGAGCCGTTGAGTAAGAGCGGAACTTCTAGACGGTTCGAATGACGATGGCGAGACTGCAGAGGTCGCTACGCCGTCATTTGGTCAGTTGGCGACGAATGTGAGCCGCGCAGTCGGCACCCAAATTAGACGTGGATTTGCGACAGTGAATCTGGCTCGTGCAGAGTAAGGATGGTTGCCAAACATTCAGGGGCGCCGCGCCCGACCGCAATCTATGCCTATTCTACAGACAGTATCTAGCTATTTGCAGTTGTTTGATCTGTGTCAATCAGCTAAGCGGCCAAATTAGCCGAGGGGCGGGGTTGGGATCAGACGCCTGATCCGCATTTGAGCCGGAAAGCGCTATGAAAAAATCGTTGAAGTCATTGTTCCGGGCGCGAGGCTCGAAAAGAGTTGTCGAACGTAATTTGGCTACCGATAGGCCTTATTTTTACCTTGGAGAAGGTCTGGCTCTGACGAGACTTAAGAGTGGTCATTACATTTATGTTGATCCGCTTGAGGAGAGCGTATGCGCGCATCTCATTGCTCACGGAACTTGGGAGCCTTGGATTCAGAGAGTCGTATTGAGTTTACTCAGGCCTGGCGATCATGTCGTGGAGGTCGGTGGACACGTAGGATTCTACACGCTTGAGATGGCTCACCGGGTAGGGCGGCAGGGAAGCGTTCTCACTTTTGAAGCCAATCCAAGGCTTGCAACTCTATCCGCTCGATCAGTCAGATTGAACGGCTATGCGCCATGGGTGCAAATCGTTCAAAAGGCCGCAAGTGATGCTTCCGGTCTCGTCCGCTTTTCGACATCCAGGCAATACGGGGGTGGCGGCCACATTTACGTCGGAGAAAACACGCTTGGTAATGACACGCAGGTGCTCGAGGTGGAAACCGTTCGGTTAGATGATCTCAACCTGCCGACTGTCCGATTGCTGCGCATTGATGCCGAAGGCTCAGAACCCTTGATCCTGGGCGGCGCGGAAAATCTCTTAAGGCAGCCGGATATTATTCTCTGTATCGAGTGGGACGTAGTGCAGATGCGTTCGAGAGCTGACCCCCAAAAGTTCGCGGATCGTCTCAGCCAAATGGGGTTCAAATTTTGGCGGATTTCTGTTTCGTCTGAAATTGTGCCTGTCGAGTGTAATCAACTGGGTAATTTGAGCGCTTGTGATCTTGTGATTGCTCGATCAGAGCCAGTCATAATATCCTAGGTTTTATCTGGCGGGTTTATGTTTTCCTATTTCATGTTGTTAGTGTCTTTCTTCTGTTCTTAGATCAAGATTATAGATCGATACTCTTGGAGTTAGGAAATTTTAGCACGGCCATGGTCCGCCGCAACTCACAATAAGCTGCCATAATGTGGTAGAAAGAGCTTGCTGGCGCGGGCTCGTCAATAAAGCTTCCATTTTCGAGCATCTTGTCGCGCCAAAGACCTTGCGGCGTTAAATACCGCCATAGCGCTCGCAGTGCGTGAGCTGCCTGTTCGAGGCAATCATTCCGTCGCCCCCCCTCGTTTAGTTCTGCAAGGATTAGAGACGCCTTTAGCCATTCGGTCTGGGGCCAAAGCCGAGAGCGTCCATTGCGAACGCTTCCGTCCATGTTCATTGCGTCGATGGCGACGCCTCGCTTGGCGGGGACGCCACGCAAGCCGGATTCGTAAAGCCGCCATGCATCCGAGATCGCCTTCGAATCCTTTCGAGCCTTACCATATCGCGCCAGTAGCCATGCCCACTCGAACTGGTGGCCGGGCTCGATCAGTTCACCGTCCTCGCCGCTGGCAGGCGACCAGTCGGAGTTGAAATACTCGCGCAGGCTGCCGGTTTCTGCGTCGATGAAACGGGTGCGTGCCAGGAGGACAATCTGATCGGCCAAAGCGCTCCAGAGCGGCTTGCCGCCGCTCTGCTCCCAGGCCAGGGCCGCCTCCAAAAGATGCATGTGGGCGTTGGACTGATATGGATGGCCTCCCGCTTCCTTAATCCCCCCTTGGGCGTCCGCTGTCTGGATCAGGAGATTGTGAATCTCCGCCGCCTCACGCTCCAACTCAACATTTTCCGTGGCCTCGGAGATGGCTGCTAGGGCAAAAATCAAAAATGCTTGATCGTAAACCATGGCGGTTTCGTCGAGCGGCCTCCCCTCAGGCGACAGCAGCGTGCGCATACGTCCGTCCGGTCGCAAGTAGGATAGCCTAAGACGATCAAGGCCGCTGGCTACGACAGATCTCCAAGGCCCACGCCAGCCCTGCCGACCTGCTTCGGCGTACACCTGCAACTGGCGGGCCTGGACGCGCGCGCGGCGTGGCGTAGCGATTTGGCGGCCGTCCAGCGCGAGGACCTCTTCAAACCCGCCCGCCGCGTCCTGGCCGAGCGTCGACCAGATCGGCAGGGCAGCCTGCCTCATCCAGGTGGCGAGGCGGGCGGCGCCGGCTTCTAAAGACTCAGGAGAAGGATCGGCCGGAAAATCGAGATGCTGCGGCGACGAGATCCTCAGTCGCTCGACGACACGCTTGACGTCCTGGCTTCGTTTGAGATCGGTGACCAGGACCGCGTCTCGTTCGACAATGACGCCGACATCTCTCAGTCCTATGGCCGCCACCATGACGCCGTCGCAAGCCCTGACCAAACAGCCTTCGGAATCTTCCAGTATATGAAGGCCCACATCGCCCTCGCCCGACGCATGCACGGCGTCCCAGGCGCCGAGATCAGACCATTCGAATTTGACAGGGAGGACAGACGCTCGGGTCGTCTTTTCCATGACGGCGTAGTCGATTGAAATTTTCGGAGCCGATTTGAAGCCGTCGCCTAGAGTCAAGCACGATCCGTCGCTTTCCGCCTGTTCCAAAGCGACACGAACCACTTCTCCGACGGCAGGCGCGCGATCAGCGATCTCTTGGGCCAAGACATCAGCACGAACAATGAAGTTGCCGCTGTTCCAGAGGTAGCCCTCAGCGATGTATCGTTGGGCGGTGATCGGATCGGGCTTTTCTACGAAAGCCAGCACGTTCGAAAGCCCGAGACCTGTCGGCGCTATATAGCCGTAGGCGGAAGAGGGCTCTGAAGGAACGACTCCCAAGGTGACGATGCGCCCTTCAGCCGCTGCGGCGACCGCCTCCGCAATGGATTGCCGGAAGGCTCCGGCGTCCGGGATATGATGGTCCGACGCGACGAAGAGGTTGACGGCGGTCGGTTTGCGTCCCGCCGTCCACAAGGCGGCGGCGGCCATGGCCGCAGAAGAGTCACGTCCCTCAGGCTCCAGAATCACGGCGGCTGTGACGCCAATTTCTTCGAGCTGATCCAGTATCGTCTGCTTGTGAGACGCGCCGCCCACCACGACCAGTTCCCCGTCTTCACCCGCAAGTTCGGCGACCCGGGCGGCGGTTTCCTGGAACAGCGACCTGTTGCCCGCCAGGGGGATGAACTGCTTTGGGCGCGAAGGCCGGGACGCGGGCCAGAGGCGCGTGCCGGAGCCGCCGCACATGATGACGGGATAGATGGTGGTCATGCGTCTACGCCGGGATTTGTCAGATGGTGAAGCCTTTTAAGGGAATCGTTTTCCACCGTCACGCCTTTTACCGATTCTCAGTTGTATCGTGTGGAGCCGGCTACCGGACTTCGATATCCCGATATCAAATCGGCAGCACCGTCGTCGATTTCACCTCTTCCAACACCGCATAGGTCCGGGTTTCCCGCACGCCGGGCATCCGCACCAGCACGTCGCCCAAAAAGGTGCGATAGGCGTCCATGTCGCCGACACGGGCCTTGATCAGATAGTCGAACCCGCCGGCGACCATATGGCACTCCAGCACCTCCGGTTGGCTGCGGACGGCGGCGGCGAAGGCTTCGAAGACGTCGCCGGTGGTGCGGTCCAGCAGGACCTCGACGAAGATCAGCAGGTCACGCCCGACCTTGGCCGGGTCCACCAAAGCGGCGTAGCCGGTGATGATCCTGCGCTCGCGCAGCCGCTTGACCCGCTCGAAACAGGCGGCCGGCGACAGGTTGCACTGGCGGGCCAGTTCGGCGTTGGACAGGCGGCCATCGGTTTGAAGCACCCGCAGAATGCGGCGGTCGACGGCGTCTATATCGATCATCAGAAATCGGTCCCTTGCGCCGAATTATATTCGGATCAACCTCATATCATACGAAGCACCTTCAACGAACTCCGGCATATACGGCGTAAATCCACAGGATTTCTCGCCGATGACCACGCCCGCCTTCACGCCTTCGAGCCTGGCCGCCTGGGACGGTCTGGATCGGGACAAGTTCCGCGACGAGCGCGCGGTCGTCGCCGACAATCTGGCGCGCATCCAGCTGGACGCCGCCGAACGCGCCGCCGTGGTGGCGGAGGCGACGGCCCTGGTCGAACACGCCCGGCGCAGCCAGAAGAAGCAGGGGGTAGTCGAAAGCTTCCTGCAGCAGTTTTCGCTGGGCACCCGCGAGGGCCTGGCCCTGATGTGCTTGGCCGAGGCCCTGCTGCGCGTGCCGGACGAGGAGACGCGCGACCGGCTGATCGCGGAAAAGATCGGATCCGCCGACTGGGCGTCTCACCTGGGCCAATCCGACAGCCTGTTCGTCAACGCCTCGACCTGGGGTCTGATGCTGACCGGCAAGCTGGTGGATGTGGACGACCAGGCGCGCAGCGACCTGCCGGGCTTTCTGAAGCGGATCGCCGGTCGTCTGGGCGAGCCGGTGATCCGTCAGGCGGTGGCCACCGCCGTCAAGATCATGGGTGAGCAGTTCGTGGTCGGCCGCACTATCCAGGGCGCGCTGAAACGGTCGAACAAGGAAGGCTGGCTGTGCAGCTTCGACATGCTGGGCGAAGGCGCCCGCACCGTCGCCGACGCCGACCGCTACGAAAAGATCTACGCCGACGCCATTGAGGCGGTCGGCAAGACCTCGAAGGGCCAGGGACCGGAACACGGTCATGGCGTCTCGGTGAAACTGTCGGCCCTGTCGCCCCGCTATGAGGCGACGCACGAGGACGACGTCTGGGCGACCCTCTATCCCCGCATCCTGCGCCTGGCCCAGATCGCGGCCAAGTACGACATCAACTATACGATGGACGCGGAAGAGGCGGACCGCCTGGCCCTATCGCTGAAGCTGCTGGATCGGCTGGCGCACGAACCCAGCCTGGGCGGCTGGACCGGCCTGGGCCTGGCGGTTCAGGCCTATCAGAAGCGCGGGCTGGAGACGATTGAGCGGGTCGCCGACCTGGCCCGCCGCTCGGGTCGCCGGCTGATGGTGCGCCTCGTCAAGGGCGCCTATTGGGACACGGAGATCAAGCGCGCCCAGGTCTTCGGCCGCACCGACTACCCGGTCTTCACCACCAAGGCGGCGACCGATCTGAACTATCTGGTCTGCGCCCGCGCCATGATCGAGGCGGCGCCGGCCCTCTATTCCCAGTTCGCCAGCCACAACGCCCATACCCTAGCCGCCGTCCGCCGCATGGCGCGGGATCGCGGCGTCGCCGTCGAGCATCAACGGCTGCACGGCATGGGCGAGGCTCTTTACGACGCGGCGCAGGAGGCGTGGAAGGACGAGACCGTCATCGTTCGCGCCTATGCTCCGGTCGGCGGACATGAGGAGCTTCTACCCTATCTGGTGCGGCGCCTGCTGGAAAACGGCGCCAACTCCTCCTTCGTCCACGCCCTGCTCGACGAGCGGGTGCCCGCCTCGGCCGTCGCGGCCGATCCCATCTCCCTGGTCGAGCAGGCGCCCGACCGCCACCCCAAGATTCCGGTTCCCAAAGACATGTACGGCGATCGTCAGAACTCCCTCGGCCGCGACTATTCCCAGGCCGCCGACCGCGAAGCCCATGCCAAGGCGCTGGAGACGGTCGACCGCGAGAAGCTGACCTCCGGCCCGATCATCGGCGGCAAGCTGCGCGCCGGGATCGACCCTCAGGCGGTGACCAATCCGTTCGACCGGTCCCAGGTGCTGGGCCATGTTTCGGAAGCGACGAGCACAGACATAGACGCCGCCGTCGAAGCCGCCGGCCGCGCCCAGATCGATTGGGACCGCCAAGGCGGAGCCAAACGCGCCGTCGTCCTTCGCGCCATGGCCGACGCCCTGGAAGCCGATCTGGACCGACTGGTCGCCCTGCTCAGCCGCGAAGCCGGCAAGACCCTGAACGACGGCGTCGCCGAGGTGCGCGAGGCCGCCGACTTCTGCCGATACTACGCCCTGCTGGCCGAGCGCGACTTCGCCGCGCCCCAGACCCTGAAGGGACCGACCGGCGAGACCAACCAGCTGATCCTGCACGGGCGCGGCGTCTTCGCCTGCATCAGCCCGTGGAACTTCCCCCTGGCCATCTTCACCGGCCAGATCGCCGCCGCCCTGGCCGCCGGCAACGCCGTCCTGGCCAAGCCGGCGGAACAGACGCCCCTGATCGCGGCGGAGGCGGTGCGCCTGTATCACAAGGCCGGCCTGAACCCGGACCTGCTGGCCCTGGTTCCTGGGCGCGGCGAGACGGTCGGCGCGGCCCTGGTCGCCCATCCGGGGATCGACGGCGTCGCCTTCACCGGCGGAACCGACACGGCCGGCGCCATCAACCGGTCGATCGCCGCCCGCCCCGGCGCCATCATTCCCTTCATCGCCGAGACCGGCGGACTGAACGGCATGTTCATCGACACCACGGCCCTAAAGGAGCAGGTGATCGACGACGTGATCCAGTCCGCCTTCGGCTCGGCCGGCCAGCGTTGCTCGGCCCTGCGCATCCTCTATGCGCCCAAGGAGTCGGCCGACGCCCTGATCGAGGGGCTGAAGGGCGCCCTGGCGGTCCAGACCGTCGGCGACCCCGCCGATCCCAAGACCGACATCGGCCCCGTCATCGACTCCGAATCGCGCCGCGCCCTGGAGGCCCACGTCGAACGTCTGGCCCGCGAAGCCAAGGTGATCGCCCGCGCCGCCCTGCCGCTGGGTTCGGAAAAGGGCGATCTCTTCGCCCCCACCATCGCCGAAATCCCCACGCCTGACTTCCTGGAGCGCGAGGTGTTCGGGCCCATCCTGCACATCTACCGCTACGAGCCGTCCGAGCTGCAATCGGTCGCCTCGCGCCTAGCCGCGCGCGGCTATGGCCTGACCCTGGGCGTCCACAGCCGTATCGAAGCCTTCGCCGCCGAGGTGACGGCCCTGGTCCCCGCCGGCAACGTCTACGTCAACCGCTCCATCACCGGCGCCGTCGTCGGCGTCCAGCCCTTCGGCGGCGAGGGGCTGTCCGGAACGGGCCCCAAGGCCGGCGGACCGAACAGCCTGATCCGCTATGCGGCGGAAAAGGCGATCAGCGTGAACATCGCCGCCCAGGGGGGCGATCCGGCGCTGTTGAATCTTTAAGGCGCCCAAGACTTGGGGTGCTTGCACTGAACGCGAACCGGTCTATGTTCCCCGCCAAATCGGGCTGGGCGGCCTTGGTCACGCTCACGGCGAAGATGGCGAGCACCCGTTCCTCATGAGCGTGATCAATTTAGCGAAGCGAAATCGCCGCATCATTCATGCGTTGATGATGCGCGAAATCGTGACTCGATTTGGTCGTGAGGGGTTGGGATTTTTCTGGCTCATCGGCGAGCCTCTTTTGTTTTGCCTGGGCGTGTTGGTCATGTGGTCGATCATCAAGCCTGAGTACGAGCACGGGGTAAGGCTTGGCCCATTTGTTATGACCGGGTACATGTCTCTTTTGCTTTTGCGACATCAGATCAGCTTCAGTATGGGTGCTTTGCAAGCAAATATAGGGCTTCTTCATCACAGACAAATAAAAGTGCTCCACCTTTATTTGGCACGAAATATTTTAGAAGGTCTTGGTGCCACCGCGGCCTTTATTGTGGTGTACGTTATTCTCATGCTTCTCGGTCAGGTGGCGCTACCGAAAGACCCAGGTCTTCTGTACCTGGGCTGGCTCATTATGAATTGGCTGGGTATGGGCTTGGCCATAACGCTTGCGGCGCTGTCTATACGGTTTGAGGTGATGGAGCGCTTGGTTCCTGTCCTATCGTATGCATTGATCCCGATTTCCGGGGCCTTCTTCATGGTCGATTGGATACCTGCCGCTTATCGGGATCAGTTTCTGTTGCTGCCGTTTCCTCATCCGATTGAAATGATACGTGCTGGCGTTTTTGGGGAATTCACGCCCACGCACTTTGATCCATGGTATGCAGTCCTGTGGGGCTTCATACTGAATTTCGTTGGTATGATCTTGTTGGCTGGCGCGCGCGACAAGGTGGATATTGAATAGGCGTGTCAGCATTTCGGACCTTGGAAATTTGATGTCTCAATCCCACCTCCGATATCTCGGGCCGCTTCAAGATAGCATTCTTGGAAGCAATAGGCCTGCGTACTTGAAACGTGTACCATGGCCATTCTTTTTAGTGGTTGTTTTGCCCACCCTTGTCGCAGCTGCGTATTTTTTACTGATCGCTTCTCCGCGGTACGTTTCCGAAGCGCGGTTCGTTGTCAGGTCGCTGGACACGCAGCGCCTCCCGTCCTCCCTCGGAGTCGCGCTTCAAAGTGTGGGGGTCGGTCCAAGTCAGACTGACGCCTTTGCTGTCCACGAGTATATCACTTCAGCTGAAAGCATTTCGGACCTTAAAAGGACCATCGATCTAGAGCGAGTCATGGGCCCTCCGTCGGCGGACTTTTTGTCGCGGTATCCGCGTTTGGGGGAGAGTCAGAACTCTGAAGAACTGCAAAAGGCCTTCGAACGGTTCGTAACGGTGGGGTACGATTCGACGACCGGCATTAGCACCTTGCGCGTTCAAGCATTCAATGCCCGTGACGCCAAACGCTTGAACGAGGCTCTTCTCAGGGGAGGGGAAGCCCTAGTGAATCGATTAAATGAGCGTGCGGCGGTGAATGCCGTTCTCGAAGCGACGCGAGCACGGGACGAGGCGCAAGAGAATGTCTCAAAAGCGCAGGCGCAACTCACGAATTTCCGCAACCGAGAGCGGATCGTGGATCCTGCGCGTGTAGCCGCAGAAAGCGTTCAACTCGTCGGCTCGTTGATGGCGACCTTAGCCCAGCTTGAGGCGGAACGCGCCCAATTGGCGAGCCAAGCGCCAGAGAGTCCTCAAATTTCATCTATTGACGCTCGGATCGTGGCCTATCGCCAACAGTTGGAGGTCGAAAGAGAGAAGATTGCTGGTCGTTCCTCTTCAATTGCACCACAGATCGGTGCCTATGATCAGTTGGTTTTGCAGCGGGAAATCGCAGATCAGGAACTTGCGCAGGCCACCGCGAATCTAGTTTCCGCGCAGCAGGAGGCGCGCCGACAGAAGCTCTTTCTGGAGCGTATAGTCTCCCCCGCTCTTCCTGATTCGCCCCAAGAGCCGCGCCGCCTAAAGGCGATTCTTATAGTGTTCGGGAGCGCGTTTTTGGCTTATGCAGTCGGGTGGTTGATCTGGGCCGGAATTCGCGAGCATCGACAAGAATGACGCAACCCGAACAGCCGCAGATTGGACTGCGCGTTGAAAATCTTGGCATGCGTTACAGGACTGCGAAGACGGCGACGTTCAATAGCCTACACTTTGACGTCGAGCGTAACGGGCGCCTAGCTATACTCGGTCGTAACGGGCAGGGAAAATCCACCTTAATCCGACTTTTGGGGGGGATCCTTCCTCCGACTAGTGGCCGAATACGTTGGTTTATGAAGCAGTCCTGGCCGATTGGATTTGGCGGCGGCTTCCAAGGCAGCCTCAGCGGTTTAGATAACATTAGGTTTCTCGCCCGTCTTTACGACCGAGATTTCTCCACTACCTATGCGCTCGTCGATGAGTTTGCAGAGCTTGGACGATCGTTGAGTGAGCCGGTGAAATATTACTCGTCTGGAATGAGGGCTCGCTTAGCGTTTGGTCTCTCGCTTGCGATTGAGTTCGACTGTTACCTAATCGACGAGTTAGTGGCTGTGGGCGATAGTCGGTTTCAGGATAAATGTCGAGTTGAGCTTTTTGAACGCCGGCGGGATCGTGCGTTTATGATGGCGTCCCATGATATGGGGTTAATCGCTCAGCACTGTGAAAAAGCGATCATAGTCGAAAGCGGAGTGGCGCGACAGTTCGACGATATTGAAGAGGCAATCGACGTTTACAAATGGCTTCGCGCTTCGTGATGGATGGAAGCGAAATGGCGAGCACAGCTTGTCTTGTGTATGTTGAATCGTCTCCACAATTTGAGTTTTGGGCAGAGCAAATACGCCGTGCTAATTATTTGCCGACGAGCGACATCGATTTCTTTGAGAACGCCCAGCAACCGCGGCTTATTCTCTGGCCCACGCTATATTGTGGGGCAGGGGACGACGGATCTACAGATGCTCTTCAAGCAAAAATCAGGGAGAAAACGGCGGTCCTCGCTAGGTTGAGTAACCTAAGCGTTCACCAGGTCCCACTAGTCGAACTTTCGCCTCAGAGCCTGTGTCCGATTTTACCCAATGGTGTTGAACTGGTACAGCCAGCAACTCACACTCAACATGAGACTGTTGAACAGGCATTAGGACTGTATCGTGGAGGGGCACCAAAAATTGGGGCCAAGGCATTCTGGCCGTGTGCGTTATTTAATCTCGACCAGAGAGGCGCTCATCTACGATCGCGGCTTAACGAGATGGAGTTGGTCGGTCGGGCCCGGCATCTGGTGTTTGGTCCGTATTTTCACCTACCGCCGGGTTTATGGCGAATAACAGTCTTTTTTCGCTGCGACGACGTGGCTGCTAAGCAGTGGCTTCGCCTAGAGTGGGGCGGGGGAGGCTTCGCCACCTACGATCTGACACCTGGCAATGGCGGAGGGCGTTACGAAGCGGTTATTGAGACGCGATTGAACGAACCCCAAGAGGTAGAGTGTCGCGTCATACTAACCGCGAGCGCGCTGGATGGGTGGTTTGCATTCGACGGGGCTGAAGTTGAAAAGATCGCCTAGTTGGGGTGTTACGCCAGTGGCGGAGCAAAGGAGGTGAGGTGCTCCCTTCCTGATCCCTTGTTTTGAGTGAGAGTCCGTTTCATCAAGGAGACGGACGTGAAGAAGAGCAGGTTCAACGAAGGGCAGATCCTCGGCGTGTTGCGGGAGCAGGAGGCAGGGAGCCCGACGGCGGAGGTTTGTCGTCGGCATGGGATCAGCGAGCAGACCCTCCATTGGTGGAAGGCGAAATACAGCGGCATGTCGGTGTCGGACGCGACGAAGCTGAAGGCGCTGGAGGACGAGAACCGGCGGCTCAAAAAGCTGCTGGCGGAGTCGATGCTGGACGTTCGGCGCTGAACGATCTTCTGGGAAAAAACTGATCGGGCCTGCAGCGCGCATAGCGGCCGTGCTTCGCCTGATGGCGGAGCGCGGCTTCTCCCAAAAGCGCGCCTGCGGGCTGGTTTAGATCGATCCCAAGACGGTGCGTCACGAGCCTGAACCGGGCGACGCGGAGGTGCGCGAGCGGCTGCGCAGCCTGGCGGCCGAGCGCCGGCGGTTCGGCTACTGGCGCTTGGGCATCCTGTTGGAACGGGATGGCGTCAGCATGAACAAGAAGCGGCTGTTCCGGCTCTATCGGGAGGAAGGCCTGGCGGTGCGGCGACGACGGGGCCGAGGCGCGCCACCGGAACCCGTGCGCCCATGGCCCTGCCAAACGGGCCCAACCAGCGCTGGAGCTGACGTGACCCCCTGAAACTCCTCCAGGAATAGCTAGAGTCCGCCCAACGAAGGACGGACAGAATGAAGCGATCGAGGTTCACGGAAGAGCAGATCATCGGGATCCTGCGGGAGCAGGAGGCCGGTGTAGCGACGGCGGAGGTGTGCCGACGCCACGGGGTCAGCTCGGCGACCTTTTACAAATGGAAGGCCAAGTTTGGCGGGCTCGACGTGTCGGAGGCTCGGCGGCTCAAGGCGCTCGAGGATGAGAACGCCCGGCTGAAGCGGATGCTGGCGGACGCGATGCTGGACAACGTGGCCCTGAAGGACCTGCTGGGAAAAAAGTGGTGACGCCCGCCGGCTATCGCGAGGCGGCTGGCCATCTGCAGGCCGCCTACGAGATGAGCGAAAGGCGGGCGTGCCGTGTTCTGGGCGTCGATCGGACGAGCGTGCGCTATCAGGCGACGCGCCCGGACGACGGCGCTCTGCGCGACCGGCTGAAGGCCCTGGCCCAGGAACGTCGACGGTTCGGCTATCGTCGCCTGCACGTGCTGCTGCGGCGCGAGGGCCATGCGGTCAACAGGAAACGGGTCCAGCGGATCTATCGCGACGAGCAACTGACGGTGCGCCGGCGCGGCGGCCGGAAGCGAGCGATGGGCACGCGGCGACCGCTGGACCTGCCGCTGGCGCCCAACCAGCGCTGGTCGCTGGACTTCGTCGCAGACCAGCTGACGGACGGGCGGCGCTTCCGCATCCTGACGGTGATCGATAACTGTACGCGCGAGTGCCTGGCGCTGGTGGCCGACACCTCGCTGTCGGGCGCGCGGGTCGTGCGGGAGTTGGACGCCGTCATCCGGCAGCGAGGGCGGCCCGACACCATCGTCAGCGACAACGGCACGGAGTACACCTCGAACGCGGTCCTGGCCTGGGCCGACGACACCGGCGTCGGCTGGCACTACATCGCGCCGGGCAAGCCCCAGCAGAACGGCTTCAACGAAAGCTTCAACGGGCGGCTGCGTGACGAGCTGCTGAACGAGACGCTGTTCCGCTCGCTGCCGCACGCTCGCGCCGTGCTGGAGGCGTGGCGACGCGATTACAACGAGCAGCGTCCGCACTCGAAGCTCGGGTGGCTGACGCCGCAGGCTTATGCAGAAGCGCTCACCGGACACATCGGCCGGCCTGCTGCGCTGGTTGATGGCTGCGCAGACCGGCCTCTTGCCAACCCAGCCGATCACAGCTCAGATCAACCTAGGACTCTCGTTATGGCTGGATGAGAAACGGGGGTCACGTCAGACTTTACCATTCCGAGAGTAGACCCCGCAGCGTCGCCTTCTGCAAGATGGCGGCGGCCAGCAGCCGTTTGAGTTTGGCGTGCTATCTGCCAGCGTCCACAGGCGTCGGGCGTTCGACACGCGCATTCCGCCGAACTTGGCAGGCGTAGGTGATGCCTTCCGACATGCAGTGCTAGCGCGCCAACTCGCCCGCCTTGGCTCCAGCCTCGTTCCCGAAGAATCCCGTTGATCTGCTCTTCCGTAATCTCGTCCGCTTCATATCCGCCCTCTCGAGGTCCGGACGGTGGCGTCGCGTGGAAACTCTCAGAGGCAGGTCAGGCGTCCGTTTAAGCCTTCCTACATCATTCCAAGTTCGACCAAGCGACGGCGATAGTTCTCGGCAAGAGCCTTTCGCCCGAAGTTCTCTGCGATATGCGTCTTCGCGTTCTCTCCGACCTTCTTGGCCTGTTCAGGATTCTCATAGACATGGCGAATGAATGCGGCTGCCTGGTCTACATCTACCTCGGCCCAGGTCATTTCTGGACGCCAGTAAAGGTACTCGCGCTGAAGGACGGGAACTTGGTGGGCATCCACCAAATAACAGGCGTCAACGCCAGCAAACTCGGCGTTGGCTGAGTAGTTCGTCATGATCACCGGCTTACCCAAGGCCATGGCCTCCGCGGGGCCGTAACCGAACCCTTCCGATCGATGCAGACTGATATAGCAGTCAACTTCCTTCTTGAGCGAATAAAGCTCATCCAGCGTCATGGTTCTATTCACTAACGACACTCGAGGATCCGAGTCCACAAGCTCCATCAGCTCTTCGCCGCGGCCGTTAATAGCGTTCCAGTGATTGTTGGAGAAGTTCTGCGTTTTTATGATCAACCGGGCCTTCTCGGATCCTTCGGGGAAGGCCTTGAGGAAGACGCGTACTACCGCGGCTGGGTTCTTCCGGTGGATGACAGAGTAGGAATCGAAAGAGAACATAACGATGAACTCGTCACGTTCCAATCCGAGGTCCGAACGGCTGAAATGGCGCTTCAGTACAGGAAGATCGACCGAAGTTCCTACATTGACAACTGGGACGCCCTTTTCACTGTAGCAGTCCTTTACGAACTCGCTGGGCGCCCAAATTTCATCGACCATGTCACAACCAAGTTGGTGATTGACCGGCATGGCTTCTGTTTCCCAGAAGAAATATCCGACGTTCCGTTCCTTGTTAATGAACATCGGTATCGTCGCGATGGCTTCAGAAAGAAACTCGGCATTATAGTGCCAAAGCGTTAACTTGGGCCTTTCGCCACGATAGTGGAGCTCTTTAGGTACGGACTCCAGCGGCGCCGACGGATTATCGAACATAAAGTTCATAACCCTCAGCCGACAGCCCAGAGTTTGAAGCGCATTCACCGACCGACGGGTGCCGGTACCCAAGCCCGACGCGGCCGAGAAGGGGCCGATCAACAGAATATCGATATCTTCCTCCTTGTCGCCAGGAAGATAATCGACCCCATACTGCGTCTTGAGACGTTGCCGAATCTGATCTTGTTCAATGCTCTCAACATCCGCTGTTTCGACATCCGGTGCGAGAATTTTCATCCGAGGGAATCTTGGAAGAACATCTTTGGCAAACCAGCTAACGATCGCATCCGCTTGCCTCAGGGCTTCGGCTGGATCGTTGAAAGCAAATCGCTCGGTCATCATGGCCAGGATCAGCATGAAGCGGCTGACACGTCGTTCCGCCCGTGCCGCAGGAGCTGCCCAATAGGCGATGACTTCTGGAGCAACCCCAAGATCATTCCCATCGCGAACGAAACTATGGACAATCAAGTCGAGGTTAAACGCTTCCCGCTCGCGCCAATCTGCCCAGTTGTAACGAGACCGATATATATCGACACGATCGTGGTGCGCACGAGCGCCCTTGGAAGAATAGTGCCTCCCGTCATAGGTATCTGGGGCGTTTAGTGCTGCGACCAGCGCTTGTGGCACCAATGGCCTCACGAGAACTGAGGATGCCAGCTCATAAATAACCAAACTGGAGAAACGGAGATACCCGATCTCAGTATAGATGTTGAACTGCTCGTCGTGTCTAAATCGCGTTCGCCAAACTTCATGCAAGAATGTCGTCATGGGGCCAAAGGCGCTGACGGGCTTATTCAAAACTTGAATCAGGGAGTCATCTATGCGCGGCAAATCGAACGGCCGGCCCGGCACGTATTCCAGTAGATACCAAACAATGAATGACAGCCGATCGCGATCCGAATTCAGGTGAAAACGATCTCGCATATCGTATCGATGCCACGTAGCCCACATATGGGCGGTCAGTGGAATGGGTGAATCCTTAAAAAGTGGATCCACCTTGCACAGAGTCGCCAGATTAGTGCGAGTGGTCATGTGAATATCTCTGGATTATCGGCGTGTCGGGGCACGAAAGACGGGGTCTTGGAAGAGAGCAAAACCCTCTGCGTGCTTTGCCTTCAACGCTCTAAGAAGTTCCTGGATTTCGATGCGTTCAGGCATGGTGAAGGTGCTGGTGCTGACTTCGTTCAGAACTTTTGAGCTCGGTTGTAGATCCGCCAAGGCGACGAAGGCGTGCAGGTTGTCCTTATCAAGGCTAAGCGCCGTCTCATAGTTTGCTTGGGCATCGTTGGGGCGGCCAGCCAGCTTCATCAGATGCCCCAGTTGAAGATAGGTGTCCGAATGGTTGGGGCGTAGGCGAAGCGCCGTGCGATATGCGGACTCTGCTTCCTCGTGGCTGCCAATATCCTTGAGCATATTGCCCAACTGGACCCAAACCCCGGCTTGGTCTTCACGAACCGATATGGCACTGCGGTAGCCAGCGATCGCGCCGACGAGATCACCGGCATCGCGAGCCTTGTCCGCCGCTTGGACATGCTTTCGAAAGCTGGTGTCCATGGGAGAGATGACCTTGGCGGCCTTTGCGGCCTGTCTGATCGGGGACTTCACGACATCAAACCTTGTACTCATTGAGCGGATTGAGCGCGTCAGCGAGTTCATCGCGCAAATAGAAATCGGACGTGGCTTTTAAGCCGTCCGCCATAGATATACGCTCGTTGAAACCTGTAAGGTGCTTGAGCTTAGATACGTCGGGAGCGCGTCGCTTGACGCTGCCGGCTGGCGAAGGATGGAGAGTGATGTCTTCGGCTACACCTTCTTGACGAAGCATGCGTTGGCCGAGCTCAAGCATGGTTATTTCTTCGGCCCCGCCGATATTGATGATTTCGCCTGCGGCAGCGTCCGCTTCGGCGACCATAATCGTCGCGCGTACAGAGTCGTCCACATATAGAAAAGACCGGGTGTCCTCGTAGCCGAACAGTTCGTAACGTCCCTCACGCATGCGGGCGTAGAAGTCAGGAACGACATGCTTGTCGCCCATGCGGGGGCCATAGGCGTTGTGGTACCGAATGATGGAGAAAGGAAAGCCGTAGGTCCGTCCAGCCTGAGCGGTGACGACTTCCCCGTGCATTTTCGAACCGGCATAGGACCAGCGCGGGTTCATGACATCATCCAGGCCTAACGGGACGTCTTCACCGGTCGGGACAGGCCAGCCGAAGCGAGTTACCGTCGAGGCGTAAGATTCGCTGGTCCCCGCATACACAAAACGCTTCATTTGCGGTGACCGCCCATAGCGTTCCGCCAGATAGATTGTAGGTAATGTGCACCCCTTGATTACGGCCATTGGACGCTCGTAGAAGTTCTGCGTACCGTTAAGCGCCGCCAAGTGATACACGTAATCCGCATCTGGCAGCGCATCGCAAGCAGACGGATCCGTCAAATCAACGTCTAGACGCTTCACGTTGGGGCGAGCTGTCAACGCATCATAGTGGGCGTCGTTTTCACCGCGGGCGAAGTTGTCTACGCAGATGACTTCGAATCCCTCTCGAGCAGACAAAGCGCGCGCAAGGTGAAAACCGAGGAAACCGGCGGCGCCGGTGACTAGGCAGGTGGTCATGTCAACGGGCCTCGATGTTGAGGTTCAGTGCGCCGAGACCGCGATAGGTGACGCGGTTCGGCAGCTGCAAATGCCGAGCATTGTGCTGATTCCAAAGGTCGTAAATTATACCGTCGTTCGCCATGCTGCTGGCGAGCGAGCCGATATTCATACGGCCGAAGACTTCATGGTTATTTTGAACAACGACAACATCCGCCTCAGCGAAGGCTGCTTCTAGAGATGTTGATGTTTCTACGCCAAGCGTCGCGACGTCTTCCTCTGAAGCAACCGCGTCCCATCCAAAGAGCGTAGCGTCGGGGAACTCGGCCCGGAGAGCGTCGATGAGGGGGGCTGCCAATGTGCCCCGTAAGTCGCTGGTGGCCGGGCGGCCTTTGAAGGCGACGCCGGCGATCACCACCTTCCGTGCTGATCGTTTCGCGATCCGCTCAAATTCGCGAGAGACTTCAGCGGCGACGCGAGTGGGCAGCGATTCGTTCCAACGTCGGCCGGCAAGACTTAGCGATGGGACGAAACCGTACCGCTCCAAACCTTCCGCGAGAATGTAGGGGTCCTTTTCAAGGCAAGGACCGCCGACCGGACCTGGCAGCGGAAGGTTGGCTCGCGGGTAGCCCAGATTGCCTGCATCGATGACTTCCTTGGCGGATATTCCCACGGCGTCGCACATTGCGGCCACCTCGTTTGCAAAAGCAAAGACGAAATCGCGCTGAGTATTATTGACCAACTTAACCATTTCCGCCGTCTCTAGATCGTTCACGCGAACGACCGACGGGGTTAGGAAAGAAAAGATTTGGCTGGCGCGGAAGGTGGATGCGGCGTCAACGCCACCCACAATTTGAGGGAGGCTGCGCAGTTCCACAAGCGCCTTGCCTTCAAGTGTGCGTTCTGGGCAAAAAGCCAACTGGTAATTGCGGCCCGTCGCGTCGAGGATCGGCTTAACGGTGTCCCGGCTCGTACCGATACGCACCGTAGACCGCAATATGACCAAATCTCCATCTTTCAGAACATCAGCGATCATATTCGTGACGGCCATGAGGCCAGCGAACTGAGTCCGCTTATCGTTGCCTACCGGAGTGCCGACGGTAACGATGAAGACCGTGGCCTTGGTGTCTTTTTTTATCCCCTTGTTGAAGCTGAAGCGGCCGGCCGCAATCTGATCCGCCAGTACGGAGTCGAGGCCCGCTTCGCTGAAATGAGCCCTACCTGTGGCGAGCGCATCCAGAACCTTCTGGTCACGCTCCACGCCTTCTACGGAGAAACCGGCTTCGGCCATCGCCACCGCCAACGTCAATCCAACGTAGCCAAGCCCTATGATGCAGACGTTTGGGTCTTTGAAAGTATCTGGCAGCATGAATTTCTTCTGAGGTAGGGAAGGATGCCGACGGAGGTAGCAGCTTCACTCGGCAAAGAGAAGGCGGGGAGATAGTTTTGCTGATTGCGGTCGGTTCTTTGACGATGCCGTCTCAGCGTTGTGGCCGAGAAAGTTATAGGCGATTTTTAGCCGGTCAATTAGGTCGTTACCCCCACCTTGGAGTAGAGGTCGCTTAGCCGTGCTTGATAGGCTTGGGGAGAGAACTGAGCCGCCTGAAGTAAGCCCGCCCTTTCCAGTTCGGTGCGAAGATCCCGATCAGCATCTAACGCTTGGATGCCTCGAGTCATTGCTTGAACATCGTATGGATCGACGATTATAGCAGCCTTTCCCGCGACTTCCGGGAGGCTTCCTCCCGTAGAGGTCAGAACGGCGGTGGACAGCGCCATTGACTCCAGAACGGGGAGTCCAAATCCTTCAAAAAGCGACGGAAACAGAGTGGCTTTTGCGCCACGTATCAACGAGATCAACATCGAGAACGGCATGTACTCGTATTGGCGAATTCGGGCGGCGTTGGGTCCGCCGTCCGCCTTGATTTGACGTAGAAGGGCCGTCTCGGGTTCGTCAAGCCAGGCACGACCGCCTATCAAAATCAGCGGCGTCGAAACGCCTGAAGAGAGGTAAGATTCTACAATTCTACCCAAGTTTTTCTTAGGTTCTACTGCGCCAAAATGAAGGAAGTACTGCTTCCATTCGAGTCCAAAAACCCCTTCTAGTTCAGTCGCGACTTCTTCTTGCGAGCGTGTGGCAAGGTGATCGGGTATTTTGACGGCCTGGTACGTATTGGTGACTCGATCTTCAGGGACGCCAAGAATGCGAATTACGTCCTGCCGGGTCGCCTCCGACACCACCGCGATATGATCGGCCCGTTTAACCACTTCTTGGCATAGGCTCATGAATACTGATTTGTCGTCAAGGGTGGCGTGAGGTAATCGAATGGGTATCAGGTCGTGGAAAGTATATATGTTTGGAACTCCTTTTGCGTACAAGGGGAGGGGCGTTGTCCAATGCATTACATCAGGCGTGGGTGAGGATTTATTATGCTGAAAACGAAGAGGCGTTACTGCTTTATAGGTTTGGAAGCATCGTATTGAATGGAAAAAAATTTCCTGGCTAGACCAGAAATAGTCTGCGGATGGACGTCCGCCGGAACGTGACGGCCATATTACCTCGCCGGATGGTTGTATGGGGTCGGCCGTGCGACCAAACCTTGAGAGGAGGGTCCGGCGCATGCGGACTGATTTCTCCTTGCGAGAAAGTTTAGTCGCCGGCCGCTCCGCATCGACTAACATTGCCTCGCTAAGGACCTGATTCCGTCTCTTGGGAGATTTAGGTCCATATAAAACCTGTGTTCCCATGCCTACGGATCGCACGTTCTCCAGGAGGTTTCGACCATACGTGGCAATACCTGACCCCTGTGATAGAGCGATGTTGAAGCCGTCGATGCAGATGGATTTCATGGACTCTGGGTCAGCTTGAATTTGGTGCGCCGATGGAAACTGAGCGCGATATCGTAGGTGTAATGTCATAGTCGGCTATGTGCCGTAGTCCAGCCTTTCCCTCGTGACTCCCCGCCCATCCCCCGCTATCTCGCGCCGGTGATGAACGAAACCGAGCGCCAGTCCGAGGAACGCAGCTGGGAAACGGCGAAGACGCTCGCCGAGGCCCTGCCCTATATTCAGGTGTATGACCGCGAGACCGTGGTCATCAAATACGGCGGTCACGCCATGGGCGAGAGCGCCGTGGCGAAACAGTTCGCGGCCGATGTGGTGCTGCTGAAGCTGATGGGGGTGAACCCGGTCGTCGTGCACGGCGGCGGGCCGCAGATCAGCGCCATGCTGGACAAGGCGGGGGTCAAGTCGGCCTTTGTCGATGGTCTTCGCGTCACCGATCCGGCGACGATGGAGGTGGCCGAAATGGTCCTGTCCGGGGCGGTCAATAAGGAGATCGCCCACTGGATCACCATGGCGGGCAAGGAGGCGGACGTGCGCGGCGTCGGCCTGTCGGGCAAGGACGCCGGCCTGCTGACGGTCGAGAAGACCCGCCGGACCAAGCGCGATCCCGACAGTATGATCGAGCATGAGGTCGATCTGGGCTTCGTCGGCGAACCGACCAAGGTGGACCCCAAGCTGATCAAGGGGCTGATCGCCTCGGAGACCGAAGACTGGGTGCCGGTCATCGCCCCGATCGGGGTGGCCGAGGACGGCCAGACCTATAACGTCAACGCCGATACGGTGGCGGGCGCCGTGGCCGGTTCGCTGAACGCCAAGCGGATGCTGCTGCTGACCGACGTGCCGGGGGTCAAGGGGGCGGACGGCGAGATCATTCGCCAGATGACCCTGGAGGAGGCGCAAGGCCTGATCGACACCGGCGTGGCCTCGGGCGGCATGATCCCCAAGCTGGAGACGGCCATGGCGGCCGTGCGGGCCGGGGTCGAGGCCGTGGTGATTCTGGACGGCCGCCGGCCCCATGCGATGCTGGTGGAGCTGTTCACCGAATTCGGCGCCGGCACCCTGGTGAAGGCGTCTTGATCGACCTGTCGCACGTCAACGCCTGGGTGTTCGACATGGACGACACCCTGTATCCACGCGAACAGGGGCTGATGTCCCTGGTTCAGGCGCGGATCAACGCCTATGTGGTCGAGGCCGTCGGCCTGGCGCCACAGGAGGCGCGGCTGTTGCAGCGCCAGTTCCTGGACGAGCACGGCACCACCCTGGCCGGGCTGATGGCCAACTACACCATCGATCCCGAGGACTTCCTGCGTGTGGTGCATGATGTGCCCCTGGACGGGGTGGAGCGAAATCCCCGTCTGGCCGAGCGGCTGAAGATTCTGCCCGGGCGCCGGTTCGTCTTCACCAATGGGGCCAGGGACTACGCCCATCGGGTGCTGGCCCGGATCGGGATCGCCGACTGTTTCGACGGGGTCTTCGCCATCGAGGACGGCGACCTGACGCCCAAGCCGGCCCCCTCGGCCTTTCGTCGCATGATCGAGCGGTTCGATTTCGAGCCGCGCTGCGCCGCCTTCTTCGAGGACACGCCTAGGAATCTGGAGCCGGCCAAGGCCCTGGGGATGAAGACCGTCCTGATCGGCGACGGCCACGGAAAGCCCCTGGGCGATCATATCGACCATATCGCCCCCGATCTTCTCGACTTCCTCAACGCCCTGACCTTCAAGGACGCCGCATGACCGACCTGTCGCATCTCGAATCCGTCGTCGAGGCCGCCTGGGACGACCGCGCCAATGTCTCGTCCGCCACGCACGGCGACGTGCGCGACGCGGTCGAGACGGCCCTGGCCCTGCTCGATTCCGGCCAGGCCCGTGTGGCGTCGCGGGGGGCGGACGGCGCCTGGACCACGCACCAGTGGCTGAAGAAGGCGGTGCTGCTGTCCTTCCGCCTGAACGACAACCAGATCATGCGGGCCGGCCACGCCTCCACCATCCCTCTGTCGGCCGATCATCCGGCCGCCCTCGGCCCGTTCTGGGACAAGGTTGCGAACAAGTTCGGCGACTGGAGCGCGGGCGACTATCAGGCGGCCGGCTTCCGCTCGGTTCCCGGCGCCGTCGTCCGGCGGGGCGCGCACATCGCCAGGAACGTCGTCCTGATGCCGTCCTTCGTGAACATCGGCGCCTTCGTTGACGAGGGGTCGATGGTCGACGCCTGGGCCACGGTCGGCTCCTGCGCCCAGATCGGCAAGAACGTGCACCTGTCGGGCGGCGCCGGCATCGGCGGGGTGCTGGAGCCGCTCCAGGCCAATCCGACAATCATCGAGGACGGCTGCTTCATCGGCGCCCGAGCCGAGGTGGCCGAGGGCGTGATCGTGCGCGAAGGCGCGGTGCTGGCCATGGGGGTCTATCTGTCCGCCTCGACCAAGATCGTCGATCGGGCGACCGGTCAGGTCTTCCGGGGCGAGGTGCCCGCCTATTCGGTGGTGGTGCCCGGCGCCCTGCCGGACGCCGACGGCGGGCCTTCGCTCTATTGCGCCGTCATCGTCAAACGGGTGGACGCCCAGACCCGCGCCAAGACCGGCGTCAATGAGCTGCTGCGCGACTGATCGTCCGCCGCCCGCCCTGGCTTTGACGCCGCGGCGTCCGAGGGCGCACACTGCGTCGCGCCCGCCGTTCTGACCCCGCCTTCCGTTGAGACCTGCAATGACCGATCGGACTTCGCCGCTGGACCGTTTCACCAGTTTCGAGGGCGTGACGGTTGTGGTGATCGGCGACGTGATGCTCGACGCCTATCTCCAGGGCCACGTCAGCCGCATCTCGCCCGAGGCGCCGGTGCCGGTGGTGAAACATGCGCGGGACCGGTTCACGGCCGGCGGCGCGGCCAATGTGGCCTTGAACGCCGTGGCGCTCGGCGCTTCGGCGCGTTTGATCGGGGTGGTGGGCGATGACCAGGCCGCCGATCAGCTGCGCGCGATCGCCGAACAGGCGGGCGTCTCCTGCCGGCTGCTGGGACTGAAGGGCGGAGAGACCACGACCAAGACCCGGGTCCTGGCGGGCGCCCACCAGGTGGTCCGGATCGACCGCGAAGGCTCAAACGCCCTGTCGGCCGAGGATGAGGCCGCCCTGATCGCCCTGTTCGAACAGGCGCTGGATCAGGCGGATGCGGTGATCGTGTCGGATTACGCCAAGGGATGTCTGACCGATGCGGTTCTGGCGGCCGTGTTCGATCGGGCGCGCGAGGTCGGGGTTCCCGTCTTCGTCGATCCCAAACGTCCCGATTTTTCCGCCTATCGCGGCGCGGCCTATATCAAGCCGAACCGGTCGGAGCTGGCGGGCGCGACCGGTCGGCGCTGCGACGACGACGCGGCCGTGGGCGAGGCGGCCCGGCAGGTGGTGGACCAGACCGGCGCCAATCTGTTGGTGACCCGCTCCGAACAGGGCATGGCCTTCTATGGCGTGGACGGGGAGGCGATCCTGCTGGAGACGGAGGCGGCGGAGGTGTTCGACGTCTCGGGCGCCGGCGACACCGTCATGGCCGCCTTCGCCCTGGGCGTGGCTTCGGGCCTGCCGGTCGTGCGGGCGATGCGCCTGGCCAATACGGCGGCCAGCATCGTGGTGTCCAAGGCCGGGACGGCGGTGGTGTCCGCCGCGGAGCTGCGCACCGTGCTGAATCACCAGGATCAGCGCGACGACCATCGCGACGGACTGATCCTGTCGCGCGCAGACGCCCGGGCCGTCCGCGGCGCCTGGCGGGATCAGGGGCTTTCGGTCGGCTTCACCAACGGCTGTTTCGACCTGCTGCATCCTGGCCATGTGGCCCTGCTGCGTGAGGCCGCGAGCCATTGCGACCGGCTGATCGTCGGGCTGAACAGCGACGCCTCGGTGCGGCGGTTGAAGGGCGAGACTCGGCCGATCCAAAGCGAGGGGGCGCGCGCCGAGGTGATGGCCGCCATCCGACATGTGGACGCGGTGGTCCTGTTCGAAGAGGACACCCCCTATGAACTCATCGCCGCCCTGGAGCCCGACGTCCTGGTCAAGGGCGCGGACTATCAGGAGCATCAGATCGTCGGCGCCGATCTGGTCAGGGCCAAGGGCGGGATCATCGTCCGGGTCGAGCTGAGGGCCGGCCATTCCACCACCGGCCTGGTGGACCGCAGCCGCACGCCTTCGGCCTAGATATGAGCCCCGATCCCAGCACCGAGCTGAAGGCCGCGTCGCGCCAGGCGACGGCCTGGCTTTATGAGACGGCCCTGCCGCTGTGGCTGGAACACGGCGTCGATCGTCGGCGCGGGGGCTTCTATGAGGCCCTGTCTCACCACGACCTCAGCCCGGTCCACGACTATAAGCGGCTGCGGGTGTTGAGCCGCCAGATCTATGTCTTTTCCCAGGGGGCGCAGCGCGGCGTCTCGGGCGCCGGCGCGGCGGTTGAGCATGGTCTGGATTTTTTGCTGAACCGCGCCCGCCATCCGGACGGCGGCTTCATCAGCCGACTGGACCTGGACGGGGAGGGCCTGGATCAGACCCGCGATCTGTACGACCTGGCCTTTGTCCTCTTCGCCCTGGCCCATGCCTATAGGCTGACGAGGGACGGTCGGCTGAAGGCCGAGGCCCTGGCGCTCTTGGACTTCATCCAAACGTCCATGCGCCATCCTGCAGGCGGCTATGTCGAGGCCCTGCCGCCGCGCGCCCCGCGTCGGCAGAATCCGCATATGCATCTGCTGGAGGCGGCCCTGGCCTGTGTCGAACATATGCCGGACCCTGCCTTCTCGGCCCTGGCGGCGGAACTGGTCGGCCTGTGTCGGCGACGGTTCATGGACGGGGCGCGGGGGCTTCTGTTTGAGTATTTTCAGGACGATCTGACGGCCCCGCTGCGGCCGAAAGGGCGGGCCGTGGTCGAGCCGGGTCATCAGATGGAATGGGCCTGGCTGTTGCGGGAGGCGCAGCGGCTGGGCATGGACACGAGCGCAGGCGCCGACGGCGAGGCCGAGCGGCTGGGGCGGTTCGCCCTTGCGCACTGCCTGGACCCGGCGTCGGGCCTGTTGCGGGGCGAGGTGTTCGAGGACGGCGCGATGGCCGTCGCGGGCGTCCGGCTTTGGCCGCACGGTGAATGGCTGAAGGCGGCTCTGCGCGTCCCGGCCTTGGCGCCGAGCTGGTCTGACGCCTGGGCGGCGCTGAGCCGGTTCCTGAACACCCCGACGCCCGGTCTCTGGTTCGAACAATGGGATCCGGGGGCGGGCGGCTTTTTGGACACGCCGGTCCCGGCCAGTTCGCTCTATCACATCGCCACGGCCGTGGCCGAGCTGGAGCGGGCGGTCCCTTAGGGTGAAGGGCGGGAGGGGACGCGGTCCGGCCTCCCGCCTCGCTTTAAGAGTCTCAGGCGGCGCTCTTCATCGCGTCCTTGTTGACGGCGGCGTCGGCGATGCCGGTCAGGTCTTCGTCGGTTTGGGATTCTTCCTGCAGGGTCTCGTCCAGCAGGGCGACGGCGTCCTTCAGGCCCAGGACATTGGCCCAGCGCTTCAGCGTGCCGTAGCGGGTGATCTCATAGTGCTCCACCGCCTGGGCGGCGGCCAGGAGGCCGGCGTCGAGGGCCGGGTTGTCCTTGTATTCTTCCATGATCTCGTCGCCCTCGGCCAGAATGCCTTCGATGGCGTCGCAGGTCTTGCCGCGGGGGGCCTTGCCGATGATTTCGAACACCTGCTGCAGGCGTTCGATCTGACCTTCAGTCTGGTCCTTGTGCTTTTCAAAGGCCGCCTTCAGCTCGGGCGACTGGGCGGCGCGGGCCATCTTGGGCAGGGACTTCAGGATCTTGCGCTCAGCGTAATAGATGTCCTTGAGCGTGTCGTGGAACAGGGTGTCGAGGGTTTTCTCGGCCATGGATCGTCTCTCGCAATGGTGATGGGGCGCGGGGGCGCACCCCATCACAAGCGATCAGGCCGGCTTATGTTCCTGTGTCGGAATCCGGGCTTAGGCGGTCGTCGCCCGCTTCAGATCCGGCGGCGTGGCCTCGTCGGTCAGAAGGCGAATGGCCTCCTCGACCGTCACCACCGTCTGCTCCTGGGAGCCCAGGCGGCGGATGGCGACCTTGCCCTCTTCGGCCTCCTTGCGGCCGACGACGGCGATGACCGGGACCTTGCCGACCGAGTGTTCGCGGACCTTGTAGCCGACCTTCTCGTTACGCAGGTCGATCTCGGTGCGCAGGCCCGCCGCCTTGAACCGGTCCATGACCTCGCGGGCGTAGTCGTCGGCGTCCGAGGTGATGGTGGCGACCACCGCCTGGACCGGGGCCAGCCACAGGGGGAAGGCGCCGGCGTAGTTCTCGATCATGATGCCGATGAACCGCTCGAACGATCCCAGGATCGCCCGGTGCAGCATGACCGGCCGGTGCTTCTGGCCGTCCTCGGCGATATAGGTCGCATCCAGGCGTTCCGGCAGGACGTAGTCCAGCTGGATCGTGCCGCAGGTCCATTCGCGGCCGATGGCGTCCTTGACGATGAAGTCCAGCTTGGGCGCGTAGAAGGCGCCGTCGCCCGGGGTGACGACCGGCTCGGAGCCGGCGGCGCGGGCGGCCTCCAGCATCTGGGCCTCGGCCTTGTCCCAGAATTCGTCGGTGCCGGCGCGTTGCTCGGGCCGCGTGCCCAGGCTGATGTAGGCCGTCTCCATGCCCAGATCCGCATGGACGCTGCGGCACAGTTTGATGAACTCGGCCGTCTCCTCGACGATCTGGTCCTCGCGGCAGAAGATGTGGGCGTCGTCCTGGGTGAAGCCGCGCACCCGCATCAGGCCGTGCAGCGAGCCCGACGGCTCATAGCGGTGGCAGGCGCCGAACTCGGCCATGCGCAGCGGCAGTTCGCGATAGGAGCGCTGGCCCTGGTCGAAGATCTGGACGTGGCCGGGGCAGTTCATCGGCTTCAGGCTCAGGGTCTCGCCCTCGACCGTTTCGCAGACGAACATATTGGGCCGGTACTTGTCCCAGTGGCCCGAGGCCTCCCAGAATTTGCGGTCCAGAACCTGGGGCGTCTTGACCTCGACATAGCCGGCGGCGTCCAGGCGGCGGCGCATATAGGCCTCGAGCACCCGCCACAGCACCCAGCCCTTGGGATGCCAGAAGACCATGCCCCGGCCCTCTTCCTGCATGTGGAAGAGCTCCATGGCCTTGCCGACCTTGCGGTTGTCGCGCTTTTCGGCCTCTTCGAGCCGTTGCAGATAGGCGTCCAGGTCCTCCTTGGTCGCCCAGGCGGTGCCGTAGATGCGTTGCAGCTGTTCGCGCTTGGAATCGCCGCGCCAATAGGCGCCCGCCAGCTTGGTCAGTTTGAAGGCCTTGCCGACGTGGCGCGTCGAGGGGAAGTGCGGCCCGCGGCACAGGTCGATCCAGTCGCCCTGTTTGTACAGGGTGATGGTCTCGTTCTCGGGCAGGTCCTTGATCAGCTCGGCCTTGAACTTCTCGCCCCGCGCCTCGAAGAAGACGATGGCCTCGTCGCGGTCCCAGACCTCGCGCTCGAACTTGGCGTCGCGATCGACGATCCGGGCCATCTCCTTCTCGATGGCGGCGAAGTCGTCGGTCGAGAAGGGCTCCTCCCGATAGAAGTCGTAATAGAAGCCGTCCTCAATGGCCGGGCCGATCGTGACCTGGGCGCCGGGGAACAGGGTCTGAACCGCCTCGGCCAGGACGTGGGCCGTGTCGTGGCGGATGGTGTAGAGGGCCTCGGGATCGTCGCGCATGATCAGGCGGAAGTCGCCGCCCGTCTCCAGCACCCGGCCCATGTCGCGCTGCTCGCCGTTCAGCTCGGCCAGGACGGCCTTCTTGGCCAGGGACGGCGAGATCGAAGCCGCCACGTCGCGCGCCGTCGAACCGGCCGGATACTGACGCACCGCGCCGTCGGGGAATTTCAGATCGATCATGACTGTTCTTTTTCGTCGGTCTTCAGAGGCGGGACCGGGTCATAGCCCGAGCCGCCGAAGGGATGGCATTTACAGAGACGGCGCACGGTGAGCCATCCCCCCTTGAGCGGCCCGTGCCGGATCAGGGCGTCGCGCCCATAGTCCGAACAGGTCGGCAGAAATCGGCACTGCTGGCCGATCAGGGGAGACAGCGTCAGCTTATAGCCCCGATGGGCCGCGCGGACGCCGCGTTCATAGAGAGACATAGGCCGGTCTGGGCCCTTCGCCGGGGGCTGGATGGGTTCGCCGCGCTTATCCCCCGTCATTGCAGGGGGATCAACCGGTCAGAGCCCGTCAGGCCGCGCCGGCGAGACGAGTTCGATGGGCCAGGGCCTGATCGACCGCCTCAAGCGTCGCCTCGATCGCCACCAGGGTCGAGGCGTGACGGGCGGGATAGTCGGCGACCTGTTTCAGGACGCGGAGCCCTTCGAAACGGCCGTCGGGGCCTTCGCCGCCGGACTTCAGCATGGCGGTCATGGCGTCGCGGGCCTCCCTGATCTCATCCGCCGAGGCGCCGAGGACGGACTGGCCCAGGACGCCGGCGGCCGCCTGGCCCAGGGCGCAGGCTTTCACGTCCTGGGCGAAGTCCATGACCCGCCCCTGGTGGTCCAGGCTCACATCGACGATCGCCCGCGAGCCGCACAATTTGGCGACCCGCTCGCCGGTCCCTTCCGGCGACGCCAGCCGACCGGCATGGGGCAGGTTGGCCGCCAGGGTCAGGATGCGCGCGCTGTAGAGGTCGTCGATCATGGCCGGAAGATAGGGGGCTGAAGGGGCGAGTGGAAGGCGTGAAACGTCCGCTAGACGCTCAGCGTCAGACCGCCGTCCGCCTCGACCACCAGGGTCGCGGTTCCATAGTCGGACAGCTGCGGGTGGTCCGTCGCCAGAGGGTGGGACCAGGCCGCGGTCACCACCAGAACCTCCGCCCCGGCCGCCTCGCCGGCCGCGATGCCGGCCGGGGCGTCCTCGAACACCAGACAGTCGGCGACGTCCACGCCCAGCCTCTGCGCCGCCAGCCGATAGCCGGCGGGATCGGGCTTGCCGCGTTCCACGTCCTCGGCCGTGATCAGCACGGCGGGCGGTTCGACCCCTGCGGCCTTCAGCCGGGCCTGGGCCAGGGGCGCCGTAGCCGAGGTGACGACGGCCCAGCGGTCGGGCGGCAGGCGTTTGACGAAGTCGATCGCGCCGGGAATGGGGGCGACGCCCTCGACATCCTCGATCTCGCCCCGTTCGACCCAGGCGACCTCGGCCGCCAGGTCGACGCCCGGCAGGTTCTGGCGGCGGATGGTGTCGGCGGTGCGCACCCCGTGGATGGTGGGGATGAAGGCGACCGGGTCGATCCCGTGCCGTTCGGCCCAGCGGGTCCAGACACGCTCGGCCGCAGCGGTGGAGGTGATCAGGGTGCCGTCCATGTCGAACAGGAAGGCGCGATAGGCGCGGGGGGCGGACCCGGGGGAGACGGTCATGTCCCTATCCAGCACGGCGCCGGCCGGGCGGCAAGCCGAGGTTCCTGCCGATCAGCCGCCTTTCAAGGAGGACCAGGTGCGGGCGGTTTCGCTGGTCGATGGGGCGGAGGCGACCTCCGGCTGGGGCGCGGCCGGCGTATTGCGCGCCGCCAGCCAAGCCAGGTTCTGATCGGCCAGCTCGGGGGGCAGTTCGCGGCGCAGGATCTGTTCGGCCTCGCCCATCTTGCCTTGCAGGCCCAGGGTCATGGCCAGGGTCTGGCGCACCTTGCTGGAGGCCGTCGGCTGGGCCGCAGCCCGTCGCAGCAGGGCCTCGGCGCCGGGGGCGTCGCCGTGGGTCAGGGCCGCCGTTGCGGCGTTGGTCAGGACGTCGGGATTGTCGGGCGACAGGACCAGGGCCTGGTTCCAGGCCGCGCGCGCGTCGTCGAACCGGCGCACCTGCTCATAGGCCACGCCCAGCAGCGAATAGGGCCGCCAGTCGCGGGGCGCCAGGTCACGGGCCTTTTCCAGCGGGGCGATGCCGTAGAAGGCCTGGCCCCGGCCGATGTGGGCGCGGCCCAGCTCCAGCAGGGCGTCCAGATTGGCGGGCTGGAGGGCCAGCAGGGTCTCGGCCGTCTGGGCGGCCTGATCATAGCGGCCCAGTTCGCGCAGGGCCTGGGCCAGCTTGACCGCCGCCACGGGATCGGCCGGGTTCAGGTCGTGCTCGCCCGACCAGAAGACCGAGCGCGCCAGGGCGTCCATCCGGTCATAGGCGGCGCGGACCTCGGCCGAGGCGGGCGCGCGGGTCGCGCTTTGGACGGCGTTCTGGGGCGCGCCCTGGGTCTGAACCGGGGCGGCCGCGAGGGCGGGGCCCGCCGACAGGCTGAGAAGGGCGACGGTTGCGAGAAGGGCGGGCATGGGCGACATGGGGGGAGTCCTGACGGTTCCTCGGTCCGCCTCAGAATCGCCGGTTCGCGTCAACTCTTGGTTAAGAAGGTTCGCCATGCTCGCCCCCCATCCCCTGCTGGTCGCCGCGAACGCCGGAGAGCGGGCCGTTCCGATCCGCCTGTCGGCGCCGGGCGCGGTTCTGGACGGGGCGGCGAAGTCCTGGGGCGAACGGCACGGCTTCTCCGGCAAGGCCGGGGAACTGCTGATCGTGCCGGAGGGCGATGGGATCGGTCAGGTGCTGCTGGGGAGCGGCGCGGCCTTCGATCCGGTCCTGGCGCGCGGCCTGTCGGCGCGGCTGCCCGGCGGCTTGTACCGGCTGGAGGCCGAGCCTGAGACGGCGCGGGCGGCGGCCCTGGCCTTCCTCCTGGGGGCCTATGTCTTTGACCGCTACAAGGCCCGGCCGGATCGTCCGCCGGTTCGGCTGGTCGCGCCCGAGGGGCTGGACCTGGATGAGACGACGCGGATCGTCGCCGCCTGCGCCCTGGCGCGTGAGATGGTCGACACCCCGGCCGCCGACATGGGGCCCTTGCAGATCGAGACCATCGCCCGCGAGATCGCCGAGAGCGCCGGGGCGACCCTCACCGTGACCGAGGGCGAGGCCCTGCTGGACGAGAACTACCCCGCCGTCCACGCGGTCGGTCGGGCGGCGGCCCCGCACCGGGCGCCGCGGCTGATCGAGATCGGCTGGAAGCTGGACCGGACCGACCTGCCTCTGGTGGCCCTGGTCGGCAAGGGGGTGGTGTTCGACACCGGGGGGCTGGACCTGAAGCCCGCCGCCGGCATGCGCAATATGAAGAAGGACATGGGCGGGGCCGCCCACGCCCTGGCCCTGGGGCGGCTGGTCATGCAGGCCGATCTGCCGGTGCGGCTGGTGGTCATCGTGGCGGCGGTGGAGAATGCGGTTTCGGGCGACGCCTTCCGGCCGGGGGACATACTGAACAGCCGAAAAGGTCTGACGATCGAGATCGGCAATACGGATGCGGAGGGGCGGCTGATCCTGGCCGACGCCCTGACGCGGGCGGGGGAGCATTCGCCCGATCTGACCCTGGACTTCGCCACCCTGACGGGGGCGGCGCGGATCGCCCTGGGGCCGGAGCTGCCGCCTCTCTACACGGATGACGAGGCCCTGGCCGCCGATCTGCTGGCCGCAGGGCGGGCGGTGGGCGACCCCCTGTGGCGCATGCCCCTGTGGCCCGGCTATCGCGCCGCCCTGGACACCGAGATCGCCGACATCAAGAACGACGCCTCGGCCTGGGCGCAAGCCGGGTCGGTCACGGCCGCCCTGTTCCTGCAAAGGTTCGCCCCCGCCAGCGGCGCCTGGGCCCATATGGACATCTTCGCCTGGAATCCCCGCGCCCGGCCCGGCTTCCCCGAAGGGGGAGAGGCCCAGGCCATAAGGGCCTGCTACGCCGTGCTGAAGGCGCGCTACGGCGGTTGAGGTCAGGCCGGGCTCAGCCCGAAGGTCCACGCCCCCTGAGGCTCATCGTCGGGCGAGCGGGGCCGCGGCGGCCGGAGGCGGCGGACGCGGCGGGCGCGGGTGCGGGATCGCAGTCGCTGCACCGCAAGGCGGGTCTGGGCCCGGACGGCCTCGCCCGCCCTGACCAGGCCACGCCAGCCGGCGACGGCGCGAAGGCTCAGGGCCAGGATGGCGAGATCGAACAGCACCGTCACGTCGAACATCAGGACCCAGGCGATCAGGTCCGGCGCGGCCATGGCGAACAGCCGCACGCCTTCCGCCTCGAACAGGGCGACCGCCGCCGCACCGAGACCGATCACGAGGATCACGCCCAGGATCTGACCGCGCGTCAGACGGGACAGGATCGACGCGGGGCGCTCGACCAGCCAAAGCCGGAGGACGGTTCCGACGGGCCCCTGATCGAACCGCGTCAATCCCAGGACGATCAGCAGACACAAAGGCGCGAGCATCGAAACCCCAGGACGGCGGACGGCGGCTTGGCCGTTCCGCATCGAGATGGGCGTCGATCGACCAGACGCAAGGTCGGCCTGCGGACGAGAATTCCACAGAAAGACCGTGCCCATTAACGGCCGATTCGGCTTCCGGGGATAAGACTGCCGCTTCAGCCAATGCGAGCCCAGGTTTGACCGACCGCCTCGATCTTCTCCCGCCCGGCGATCGTCTCGCCCGCCCGGACCTGGCCGAACAGGCGCTGGAGGGCCTTGTGCGGGCGGCCGCCTATCGGGCGACCGAAGCCATGTCCTGCCGCGTAGCCGTCGCCGACGTCTGGTCGGACGCGGGCGAGCGGATCGACCAGCTTCTGCATGGCGAGATTTTCGACGTCCTGGATCGGGCGGACGGCCGGGCCTGGGGTCGGGCGCGCCGCGACGGCGTGGTCGGCTGGGTGGTTCTGGACAGTCTGTCGGCCGGCGCGGCCTTGCCGACGCGAAGGGTGGCTGCGGTCGATGCGGCCCTGCCGCTGAACGCCCTGGTGGTCGAGACGGCGGAGGGCGTTGCGGACGCCGACCTGGCGCCGATCGGAACCTTTGAGCGGGATCCTGTCTCCGTGGCCGAACGCCTGCTGGGCCGGCCGCATGAACTGGGCGCCCGGTCCTCGGTCTCGACCGACTGTTCGGGTCTGGTGCAGCAGGCCCTGCTGGCCTGCGGCCTGCCGGGGCCGCGCCGGTCCGACGCCCAGGCGGAGCTGGGCCGGGCCGTGTCGGCCGAGGCCCCGGCGCGCGGCGACCTGGTGATCTGGCTGGCGCCCGGCGGCGACCACGACTGGACCGGCCATTCGGCCCTGATGATCGACGCCGAACGGATCATCCACGCCACGGGCGGCAAGGGGGTTCTGATCGAACCCCTCGCCGAGGTCGAGGCCCGGCTGACCGCCGAAGGCTTTGCGACGGCGATCTTCCGCCGCCTCTGAGACCGGGCGGGACCGTCGGGGTTGTGACGCCCCTAAAAAGACTGTCCGATGTGTCCGATGTGTCCGATGTGTCCGATGTGTCCGATGTGTCCGATGTGTCCGATGTGTCCGATGTGTCCGATGTGTCCGGTTCAGGCTGCGGCGGGCGGTTTCATTTTTGAAATTCGGCATTGAATCTAGCGAGTGGAGGACGGTCGGCGTCCTCTCAGTCGGTTCGCCATGTCAAAGACCGGATCGCCAGCCTAGCCCCGGCCGCGCCCCGGTCGCGTCGAACCGCCGGCCTGTTTCGCAACCGATTGAATCGACGAGGGACTCCTTGCGAAACTAGGGGCGTTCGTCGCGGAAGGTCCGCAGGGCGCCCAGACGGGCGAAGGCCAGGGTCAGGGCCTTGCGTCGGGCCGGCGCCAGGGGGGTGGCCGGCGCCTCGCGCACCACCGCCCCGCCGAAGCCGTCGGCGACGATCAGCCCCGGCGCCTCGGGCAGAATGTCCTGGGGAAACTCGGGCGCCACGGCGAAATAGAAGGCGTCGCAGAAGGGGCCGTACGCCTGCCATTTGCGATCGACGCGATAGTCGTCGACGCCGGACTTCACCTCGCAGATGACGACGTCGCCGCGCGGCCCCAGGGCCATGACGTCGGCCCGTCGCCCATTGGGCAGGCCGACCTCCAGCAAGGGCGCATAGCCCAGGTCCAGCATCAGCCGCGCCGCCCCGCGCGTGACCGAAAGCGTGGTTTCCGGCCGGCTGAAGACCAGTTCGAGATGAAGGGCGGCGGCGGCCATGCCGACTTATGTTCCGGCTATGTTCCGAATGCAAGCGGCCTGCCGCCCAGGCGGGCGGCAGGCCGAGACGTGCAGGCCGTGTGCGGCGTGGGGACGGCACCCCGCCTAGGCGATTTCCTCGACGTGGCCGTCCAGGTCCATCAGGGCCAGTTCGACCTCCAGATGGGGGTGGCGCTGTTTGATGGCGTCGCGCAGGGCGTGAAGCTCCTGCGTATGGACCGCCAGTTCCTTTTCGGGAGTGTCCACCGTCTCGGCGCCCAGGATGACCTTGTAGGCGCCGCAGTCGCGGTGGTCGATCACCACGACCTTGTGGATGTGATGCAGGTCGATGGCGACGTCCAGATGGCTCCAGAAGGTCTGGCCCCAGCTGGGGAATTTGTCGGTCAGGGCGCCCAGGGAGGCGCCGGCCAGAACGACGTGGTCGTATTTGTCGTGCAGACCGTGGCCTTCCATATAGGCGACGGTGTCGTCGGTGAGGCGGTAGTCCATGCAGGTCAGCAGCAGGATTTCCGTATGGCCCCGCGCCCGGGCTACGCCCGGCGCCAGGGTGGACATAAGGCTGACCCCGCCGGCCATGGCCAAGAGGCCGAAGGCGCCGCGGCGGGACAGGGACGGGGTGTGGGCGCAGCAGTCGGGCATGGCGATCGCTCCGGATTGATCAGGCGATCACGGGTATCGGCGTTCGTTCAGTGCGCATAGTTCGTACCCTTCCGGAGCCGGTTGACAACCTGTCGTTAACGATCGCGCATCGGGTCCGCCTCAACCGATCAGGCTTAACGGCCGGTGCTGACGACCCGGCTCATGTCCAGCCCCAGGGCCCTGGCGCGGGCCAGCAGGCGGGCGCGATCCGCCGCCGAGGCGTTCTGGTCGCGATGCCAGATCCACCAGTCCGACTTGTTCGGGAGGGCCAGGATGGCCCAGTCGTAGTTCGGGTCGTGATCCCACACCCAGTAGTTCTGGCCCGCCAGGCCGCCGAAGCTGAGCAGGCCGGGCAGGGTGAAGCGGAACTTGGCGTTGGTCGTCGTATCGGTGATCCGGGCGTTGGCGCGCAGCACCTCATTGCGGCCGTCGGCGCGGCGGGTGCAGGTGACGACAATGCCGTAGCGGTCGGCCCGATTCTGGGGGGTGAAGTCGATCTGGGCCCGGCTGCAGTCCTTCTGGACGTCGTTGTGGCTGCGCTCGATCTCGAACCATCGGCCGTCGAACCGGTCCAGATCGACGGCGCGCGACTGGGCCAGGGCTGCGGACGGCGCAATGATGAGCGAGGCGGCGATTAGGGTGGCGCGAAGCATTGGGCGTTGTTCTCGTTGATCTCGCCTTGATACGCCCGACGGCGCGGCGCGGTTGCCCTCCACCCACAGCGACGCCTCAGCCGGGCGAAATCCGCAGCGAGGCGCCGGCCCGGGCCTGAAATCGAAAAATCCCGACACCTGTCGCAGTTCTGAGACAGGGGCGCTCCGCCATCTCGAACCTTGGTCTGCGGGGCAGGATGAAGTTCACGCCTCGTTAAGAGCGCCGATTGCCTCAGTAAATCGAAATAGAGATGCCAATATCGCATATGCTTAGGCCCAAAAGTATTTAGAAAGGCGAGACGAAATGTCTGACATCAGCGAGAAAATCGTCACCTGGAACGCGCAGCAGCGTGAAGTGGGTGAAGTGGTCTATAAGCGCGCAGGCAAACATCTCGAACAGGCCCTGCTGGACGCCTATCGCGTAATCGACCCGACGCTGGACGCCCTGCCTCGTGACGTGTGGGAGAACGAGAAGCGGAAGTTCGCCTTCATTTCGCGCGGCGACTTTCCGCCCGAATATTTCGAACAGCAGGCGGTGATTACCGAGAACATCTCGAGCAGCCTCGATTACGCGACCTATTTGAGCAAGACCTATGCGGCCTACGCCGCCGGTCTGGCCTCGGGGCTGGTGAAGGAAAAGCCCTGGAACGAGAAGGCCGACCATGCCCTGATGCTCAGCCTGATGCGGTCGGTCTTTTCTGACGCCAGCGTCGTCATGTTCAACTATTTCCAGATCCTGAACGCCAAGGCCGACGAGGAGCGCGCCCTGGTCGAGGCGGAGCGGCGGCGCGTCGCCGAGGAGCAGGATGCGGTGGTCGCCGCCCTGGCCGACAGTCTGAACCGGCTGGCGCGCGGCGATCTGACGGCGGTGATCACCGCGCCGTTCAACGGGCGCTATCAGCAGATCAAGGACGATTTCAACGCGGCGATCGACAGTCTGCGCGAGGCCATGAGCGCGATTTCGACCTCCACCAGCGGGCTGCGGGCCGGCTCGGATGAGATCGCCTCGGCCTCGGACGACCTGTCGCGCCGCACCGAACAGCAGGCGGCCAGTCTGGAACAGACCGCCGCCGCCCTGGACCAGATCACCGCCACCGTGAAACGCAGCGCCGAGGGCGCCAGACAGGCCTCCGCCGCCGCCTCCGAAGCCACCGTCGGCGCCGCCCGCTCAGGCGAGGAGATGCAGGAGGCGGTCGCCGCCATGGGCGAGATCGAGGAAAGCTCCAAACAGATCACCAACATCATCGGGGTGATCGACGAAATCGCCTTCCAGACTAATCTTCTGGCCCTGAACGCAGGCGTGGAGGCGGCGCGCGCCGGGGACGCCGGGCGCGGCTTCGCCGTGGTGGCCCAGGAGGTCCGGGCCCTGGCCCAGCGCTCGGCCGAGGCGGCGCGCGAGATCAAGGCCCTGATCGCCAACAGCACGGCCCAGGTCGAGCGCGGCGTCAAACTGGTCGGGGAGACGGGCAAGGCCCTGGGGGGGATCGTCAAGCGGATCGCCGACATCGACGGGCTGGTGTCCGAAATCGCCCAGTCGTCGCAGGAACAGTCCACGGGGCTGAACGAGGTCAACACCGCCGTCAATCAGATGGACCAGGTCACCCAGCAGAACGCCGCCATGGTGGAGGAGACCACCGCCGCCGCCGCCAATCTGCGCAACGAGGCGGGCGAGCTGGAGCGGCTGGTCGCGCAGTTCCAGACCGGCCGGCCCGCCCAGGCGGCGAAGCGGCCTCAGCCGGCCCAGGCCGGCCGCCACGCCCCGGCCGACAATCCGGTCGCCAAGGCCCAAAGACGGCTTGCCGTTGCGGTCGGAGCCACCCAGGGCAACGCCGCGCTCAAGGACTGGGAAGAGTTCTGACGGCGCCCCCGGGCGCCTGATCGGCTCCAGGTTCAATCGACATTCAGCTGACTGCGGTCAGGCCGCTCGTCCCGCGTCGGAGGGCCTTGATGCGGCGACCGGGTTCATCAAAGCGAACACGGCGGATTCACAGCGGTCACGACGCCGTCTGAACGCGCCGTGTTCGCCGTGACCTCGTCGTGCCCCGTTGTGATGAACCCACCCTCAATCGGCGGTCCGCCGCCAGACGTCTTCCCTTCCGCTGACGCGGGAAGATTGGCCCTAGCCCGCCAGGGCGAGGCGGTTCCTGGCCCAGTCGGCGCGCGTCTGGCCCCACAGATGGACGGGCAGGTCGGCGAAGGGCTCGGGCAAGCGGGTGGGGCCGCGCAAAGTCGAGCCCAGCCGTTCGGCCAGCCGGATCGAGGCCGTATTGTCCAGGTCGATCGTATGCACCACCTCGTCCCAGCCCAGGACGTCGAAGGCGTAGTCGATCGCAGCCGCCGCGGCTTCCAGCGCATAGCCCTGCCCCGTGGCGTCAGGGTGCAGGGACCAACCGACCTCCGGCCCCGGCCAGCCGTGGGGTCGCCACGGCCCGATCCGCCCGAGCCACCGGCCGGTGGCTTTCTCAAGCACCGAGAAGAAGCTCTCGCCGGTCAGGCTCCAGGCGCCGGCGACGGTCGCCATGATCCGCCAGGTCTCGGCCGGCGTCTTGGGGCCGCCGATGAAGCGCGTCGCATCGGGATCGGCCTGGAACTCGGCCCAGCGCGGAAAATCCTCCATCGTCGGGGGACGCAGGATCAACCGTTCGGTCTCGATGCGGATCTCGGTCACAGCAGATACTCCCGCTCCAGCTCATAGTGACTGCCGTCGTCGGTCAGGACGCTGGAATAGAGGCCGAAACGGTCGATGCGGATCGGCGGCGAATGCAGCAGATTGTGGCCCGCCATCCAGGCCCCGATCCGGTCCGGATTGGTCTGGGGCTTCAGATAGGCCAGGGTGACGTGGGGGCGGTAGTCGCGCTTCTCCAGGACGATGTCCGCCCGTTCGCCCGCCTTCCTGCAGCGGCGGGCGAGAACCGACAGGGGTTCGTTGGGCGTCTCGACGCCGGCCCAAATCGTGTGGCTGCGATGGTTGTCGCCGAAGGCGCCCACCCCCTTCAGCACGATCTCGAACGGGGCCCCGGCGACGCGGGCCAGTTCGGAGGCCAGGTCGTCGGCCCGGCGCTCGTCGGTCTCGCCGTAGAAGGCCAGGGTGACGTGAAGCGCCTCCAGCGGCCGCCAGCGGGCGCCCGGCAGGCCGGACTGACGCCGCTGAAGCGTCTCGCCGACGTCCGGCGGCAGGGTCAGGGCGGTGAACAGACGCAACATGCGACTGTTGGTAGCGGTCGGAACCGCCGTTTCCAAGTCCGGTTTTCCTTGCACTGGGAGCCTCGGCTTCCGATATTCAAGGCCTGTGACCGGGGAAGTCTCCCCGGCCTATCGGAGAAGGTTCGTCGCCATGAGCGATTTCAACAACGGCTTCGCCCGCCCGCTTCCGCAGACGGCCGACATGTCGGTCGACGCCGGCCTGCGCAGCTTCATGCTGGGCGTCTACAACAAGCTGGCCCTGGGCCTCGTTGTCGCGGCGGCCCTGGCCTATGTCACCGGCAATGTGCCGGCGGTGCAGCAGCTGCTGTTCGGCGTGACGCCCGACGGCCGCGTCGGCCTGACGGTCCTGGGCATGGCGGTCCAGTTCTCGCCCCTGGTTCTGCTGTTCGGTTCGATGTTCTTCATGAAGAACCCGACGGCCAAGGGGGTGAACCTGCTGTATTGGGCCGTGGTGGCCTCGATCGGCGCGGGCCTGGGCATCCTGTTCCTGCGCTATACGGGCGCCTCGCTGGCCTCGACCTTCCTGGTCACGGCGGCGGCCTTCGGCGGTCTGAGCCTGGTGGGCTACACCACCAAGAAAGACCTGTCGGGCATGGGCACCTTCCTGATCATGGGCGTGATCGGCCTGATCATCGCCATGATCGTCAACATGTTCCTGCAATCCGGGACCTTCTATCTGATCATCTCGGGCCTGGGCGTGCTGATCTTCGCGGGCCTCATCGCCGATGACACCCAGCGTCTGAAGATGACCTATTACGCCCTGGGCGGTGACCAGAACGCCATGGGCGTGGCCACGGGCTTCGGCGCGCTGAGCCTGTTCATCAACTTCGTGAACCTGTTCCAGTTCTTGCTGGCCTTCATGGGCGGCAACCGGAACTGAGGTCGGTCGCAAGACGGATGCGGAAAGGGCCCCTCGCGGGGCCCTTTTTTGGTCAGTCCACCACCTGAAACTTCCGGCCGTCGAACACCCGCAGGGCCTGGGCCAGGTCGCGGCCGCGTTTCAGGATCTGGCCGCCCTCCCCGATGACGGCCCACTGGCCCTGGCGGGTCTGGAGCGCCGGGCGTTTTTCGATGCGGTACAGGGGGGCGTCGCCCGAGCGGCGGAAGACGGCGAATTCGGCGAAGTCCTTGTGGCCCACCATGGCGTAGTCGCGCCAGTCGCCCAGGGCCACCATCCGGCCGTAGACCCGAAGGATCAGGTCCAACTCGCGCCGTTCGAAGAAGACCGGGCCGGCCTGTGGAGATGGGGGCGGCGGCTCGTGCGGGGTCAGGCTCATGATCTGAACTTAGGCGCATCGGCGCGGGACGCCAGAGGGGGTGGAAAAAGCGCTTCAGACACCAAATGGCCCCGTTTCGGTCCTTCGCCCGCCCGTTTGGGCGGCGAAATAACAATCATCGGCTCGTCGGAGTTCGGAAGCGTCCGGATCCTGAACAGCCCCCCCAGCCCCCTGGATGTTTCCAACAAGGGCTCCGGCGGCCGATGCTTCCTCCAAGCGAGCGCCCGCCCTGCCGATCCCCTCCCCCTCCCAGGCAAGGCGGGCGTTTCGCTGTCTGGAGCCCGGCTGGAGCCGCTCAGGCGGGCGTCTTCTCCTCAGCCGTCTTCTCCCGGGGCGTCTTCTCCAATGTGATCGTTTGGGTGTCGCCGCCGCGCCGCACCTCCAGGGCGACGGAGCCGGCTGCGGCCTCCAGCGCCCGAGCCGCCGCGCGGATGTCCGCCGTCGCAACGCCGTCGATGGCGAGGACCAGGTCGCCGGCCAGCAGTCCGCCCTGGGCGGCGGGCGTGCCGGCCTCGACGGCCGAAACCTGAACCTCGCCCTCCATGTCCCGCAGGGTGGCGCCATAGGCCAGGACGCGATCCGCGCCGACCTGGACCGGGGCCTCGACCGGCGGCTCGACGGCGAGGGCGGTCGTGGCCTCGCGCCCTCCGCGCAGATAGACGACGCTCAGGCTGGAGCCCGGCGCGGCGACGCCGACGGTGGCGTTGATGGAGCCGGCGTTGGCGACCGGTCGCCCCTGGAGGCGCAGGATGACGTCATCCTCGCGCAGGCCCGCGCGTTCGGCGGGCGAGCCGGGGGCCACATCGGCCACCACGGCGCCGCGCACGATGCCCAGCCGCATCCGGCGCGCCTGCTCGGGCGTCAGGGAGGCGAAGATGGCGCCGGTCTCGCCGCGCTTGACCTCGCCCTGGGTGCGCAGCTGGTCGGCGACATAGAGCATGATGCGGGTGGGGACGGCGAAGGCGATGCCGTCATTGCCCCCGCCCATGCCGCCCGACAGGATGGCGGTGTTGATCCCGATCAGCCGGCCCCGGCTGTCCAGCAGCGGCCCGCCCGAATTGCCCGAGTTCACGGCCGCATCGGTCTGGATATAGTCCTCCACCGCATCGCCCAGGCCCGATCGGTTCAGACCCGAGATCACCCCCATGGTCAGGGTCTGGTCCAGCCCCAGGGGATAGCCGACGGCGAAGGCCAGGTCGCCCGTCCGAAGGGTGTCGGAATCCACCGTCTGCACCTGTTTCAGGTTCAGCGGCCGCCCGTCGGGCGTGATCCGCAGCACGGCGATGTCGGTGGCCTTGTCCGCCCCGACCAGGACGGCGTCGAACAGCCGGCCGTCGATCAGATCGACAGTGAATTTCCGCCCGTTCTCGACCACATGGTTGTTGGTGATCACCAGGCCCTGGGCCGCGTCGATGACGACGCCGGAGCCGGAGGCGTAGGGTTTGGGATCGTCCGCATCGGAACTGGGGCCGCGCGACTGGCCCAGGGTCGTCACCTTGACCACGGCCGGCAGCGAGCTTTCCAGACCTGCGGCGAAGCTGAAGACGCCGCGGCGCGCGTCATAGGGCAGGACGGTGGGCGCCGACTGGGCCAGGACGGGGCCGGCAGCGGCCAAAAGGGCGGTCGCGACAGTCAGGGAGGCGGCGGCCGAAAAGCGAAGCGTCATAGAATGTCCCTTGATCGAGCCCCGACCTTAGCCCGACTTGATCAAACTGACGATGGGCGCCGTCCCGATCGAAGGCCGTCGCGTCGGATCCGCGAAACAGGGCTTGCGCGGCGACCGTTCCCGCGTGACCATCGTCGGGCGAACACCGGGAGCCGCCGCATGAGCCAGACGACGATCGACCGCGCCCGCCGGTGCTCGACGCCGTTCGACCGTCTGTTCCGCGATCATCCGCGCGAGGTGGGCGAGACCTATTTCCAGCACATGGCCGCCTCGGGCGGTTTCGGTTTCCGCCTGCTGCGGCTGGCGGGCGCCGCCTTCGCCCACGCCCTGGTTCCGGGCGTGCACAAGACCACCGTCTCCACCGCCATCCGGGGCATGGCCCAGGAGATGGGCGGCCGGGCGGAGGAGGCGAAACAGAGCCGGATGCGCGACGCCGGGGTCTGGGACGTGGGGCTTTAGGGCGCTCCGACCGGCCCGGTCATGCAATTGCCGGGGTTTGTGCTATAGAGGCGGGCTAAACCGCATCCAGGATCGCCGCCTTGAGCATTACGCTCGATCTTTCCCGTGTCTCGAACGCGCCCGCTGTGAAGGCCCCCGTCAACCTGTCCGGTCTGACGCGCGCCGGCCTGCGCCAGGCCCTGATCGATGCGGGCGTCTGCCCGCCTGAAAAGGCCAAGATGCGCGCCAGCCAGGTGTGGAGCTGGATCCACCACTACGGCGTCACCGACTTCGCGGCCATGTCGAACGTCGCCAAGGACATGCAGGCCAGGCTGGCCGAGCATTTCACCCTGGCCCGTCCCGAGATCGTGGAACGCCAGGTGTCCAAGGACGGCACGCGCAAATGGCTGATCCGCACGGCGCCGGGCATAGAGATCGAGACCGTCTACATCCCCGACGTGGGTCGGGCCGGGGCGCTTTGCGTCTCGTCCCAGGTCGGCTGCACCCTGAACTGCACCTTCTGCCACACCGGCACCCAGAAGCTGGTCCGCAACCTGACCGCCGCCGAGATCGTGGCCCAGGTCCAGGTGGCCCGCGACGACCTGGAGGAATGGCCGTCGCCCAAGGAAGACCGCCGCCTGTCCAACATCGTCTTCATGGGCATGGGCGAGCCGCTCTACAATTTGGACAATGTCTCGGACGCGATCGACATCATCTCGGACAATGAGGGGATCGCCATTTCGCGGCGGCGGATCACCGTCTCGACCTCGGGCGTCGTGCCGATGATCCCCGAGCTGGGCGAGCGGACCGGGACCATGCTGGCCATCAGCCTGCACGCCACCAACGACCCGCTGCGCGACGTCCTGGTGCCGCTGAACAAGAAATATCCGCTGGACCAGCTGATGGCCGCCATCCGCGCCTATCCGGGCCTGGGCAACGCCAAGCGGGTGACGTTCGAATATGTCATGCTGAAGGGCGTCAACGACAGCCCCGAGGAGGCGTGCGCCCTGGTCAAGCTGATCCAGGGCATACCGGCCAAGGTTAACCTGATCCCTTTCAACCCCTGGCCCGGCACGGACTATCAGTGCTCGGACTGGAAGACGATCGAGGCCTTCGCCGCCATCCTGAACCGCGCCGGCTACGCCAGCCCCATCCGCACCCCCCGCGGCCGCGACATCCTGGCCGCCTGCGGCCAGCTGAAGTCCGAAAGCGAGAAGCTGCGGGCGAGCGCAATCAGGAAGGCGGAGCAGGCGGCGGCGTGAGCGGCCTGTAACTACGCCTCCAAATGATCCATCCGGCCAGCCCGCCTGGGATCGCCAACAGTGGGGCGGCTAATTCCGTGCCCGGGGCAAGAAGCCGAAAGACGATTGCGCCCGCGATAACGCTTTCGATTGCGGCCGTAATCGAGAAGGCGCCTACGCTGGTTCGGCCTGAATTATGCAGAATCCACCAAGTTGGAATTCCGACGACGATCAGGCCAACAAGATAGACCGGGAAAGAGATTATGAAGCCGTAGAGGGCTGCGAGCAGCCCGAACAGAAGTCCCCCGCCCAGGGCGTTGCCCAAGCCAGTTTCGCCGGGCGAAACGATTATGCTGATCCACATTCCTATGGCCGACATTCCAGCTGTGGTGCTTGCGGCAAGGACGTTTGCAATGATGAGCGTACCAAGCCGATCCGACATCGACTTGATCATATCTTAGCCACAACTCTGTTTAGAGGTCTCGGACCCATGCTTTCCGGCGTCCGCACATCCCAGGCCAGACCCAGCCGTTCCAGCAATTGAATGAACCGGAACCCCCAGTCGCTCTGGCCCGGGTAGAGGCCGATCTTCGCCGAGCCGGGATAGGCGTGGTGGTTGTTGTGCCAGGCCTCGCCCATGGTGGGGATGGCGGCCCAGGGGACGTCATGGGCCTGGACGCCCGCCTCGCGCACCAGCCAGGTTTGCGGACCGCGACGGTGGGCCAGATGGCCGACGAACCAGTGGCCGATGACGCTGGCCGAGACCCGGGCGCAGACGCCCCAGACCACGAAACCCCAGCCGCCCATCAGCCACAGCGCCGCCGCGACAGGAAGCTGTTGCAGCATCCAGGTCCGTTCCAGGAACCGATAGAAGGGATCGCGGCCGATCCGGCCCAGCTCGAACTGGGGCGGCCGTTCCAGCACCAGCCGGCAGTGCATCTGCCACCAGGCGTCGACCGCCATCGGCCGCCGGTGCGCCAGATAGTCGTGACAGTCGGTCTGGCGCTGGGCCCAGTCGCGGATGTCGTGGGTGCGGATCATCCAGAAGGGGCCGCTCATGCCGACCAGGGTCCCGAACCAGGCCAAGACGCGCTCCAGCCACAGCGGGCAATCGAAGCTGCCGTGGATCAGCCGACGGTGAAATCCGACCGAATGGCCCAGCAGAAGCGTCGTCCCTGTCACGACGACGAAGACTGCGACAGCGGCGAGGCTGAAGGTCTTGGCGCCGAAGATCAGGGCGGCGGCCAACATGGCGCCGTTCCACAGCGAGTGACGCGGGTCCCAGACGACACGGCCTTCGATCGGGCTGCAGCCGGGCGTCTCGACGAGACTGTTCACGGCGCAGGGATCAGCGTGGTCCATGTCGGCCTCCCTTCGTAGGTAATTAGGCAATCACTTAAACATTGAAATGACCCGCTGGCAAGCGCTTAGCAAATCGCTTAAATACCGCCCATGCAACGCGTGTTCGAAGCCCTTTCCAGTCCCGTCCGCCGCAAGATCTTGGCCTATCTGGCCCACGCGGACCTGACCGCCGGGGAGATTGCGGCCAAGTTCGAGATCTCCAAGCCGGCGGTGTCCCAACACCTGTCGGTGCTCGAGGTCGCGGGTCTGGTGACCAGCGAGAAGAAGGGCCAGTACGTCCATTACAGCTTGGCGCCGGACCAGTTGACCAACACCCTGAACGGCTATGTCCAGGAGGTCTGCCCGGTCGCCAAGCCGTTGAAACGCGAGAGCGCGGCCCTGGCCAAGGCGCGCGCGAACAAGCCGGATGACGCAGGCCTGTAATCTTTCGTCACAAGGTGTTGCTTCGCCGCGCTTGCGGATTGGGGCGGCAATCGGGCAAGGCGTAGAGACATGGACCCTTCATTGACGAACGTCCTGTCGAGCGCCGAGGTGCAGGCTTTCGCCTCGGGCTTTCCGGTCATGGTCACGCACCTGATCGTCACCCTGCTGCTGCTGGCGGCGGGGGCGACGGTCTACGCCCTGCTGACGCCGTGGAAGGAGATCGCCCTGATCCGCGAGGGCAATCCGGCCGCCGCCGTGGCGTTCGCGGGCATTCTGGTGGGTCTGGCCATTCCCTTGGCGGTGTCCCTGTCGGTTTCGACCTCGGTGCGGGACGTGGCCATCTGGGGCGTGGCGACCCTGGTGCTGCAGCTGCTGGCCTTCCGGGTTGTGGACCTGATGCTGCACGGCCTGCCGCAGCGGATCAAGGACGGCGAGGTTGCGGCCTCGGTGGTCCTGGTCGGGGCCAAGCTGGCGACCGCCCTGATCCTGTCGGCCGCCCTGACCGGCTGAGCGGCGAACGGATCGCGTCATGCAATTCCCCCGCCTGCCGGACTGGGCCATCTACGGAGCGGTGGCGGGCGTGCTGCTGGCGGTGTCGCTGGGCCGGCGCGAAAACGCCGACGCCCCGCCCGCCCCGCCGCCGCCCGACGAGATCGAGGGCGCCCTGCTGGGCCCCATCACCCCCTTCGACACGGCCGTCACCCTGGACGCGCCGGACACGCCCTTTACGCCGAAATCCGGCACCGCCTTTTCGATCGCCGGGCGCGGTCGCTGGGTCACGGCCCGCCATGTGGTCGAGGGCTGTCGTCGGCCGGCCCTGGTGGTGGGCGGCGGCCGGGCGGTGGCGGCCGATGTGCGCCTGGCTCCCCGGGCCGACGTGGCCCTGCTGCTCACGGAAGGCGGGCCGCCCGCCCTGCCGGTCGCGGCCGAGGCCCCGCTGCGCAAGGGCCAGCGCGCCTTTCACCCCGGCTTTCCCCAGGGGCGGGCGGGCGAGGTGACCTCGCGCCTGCTGGGGCGCGAGACCCTGAAGGTGTTCGGCCGCGGCGCCCATGACGAACCGGTTCTGGCCTGGGCCGAGGTCGGGCGCACCGACGGGCTGGAGGGGACCCTGTCGGGACTGTCGGGCGCGCCGGTGATGGACGGGCGCGGGCGGGTGCTGGGCGTCACCATCGCCGAGGCGCCGCGCCGGGGCCGGATCTACACCACGGCCCCTGAATCCTTCGCCCCCGCCATTCGCGGCGAACAGCGGGCGGACGAGGCGGCGCTGGGCGAGCCGGTGACCATCGACAACTACGGCCGGGTCGCGGATGCGCTGAGGCGCGATCTGCGGGTGGCGCAGGTGGTGTGTCTGTCGGTTTGAGAGAGGCCATCCGTGCTAGTGAGTGGTGCTAGTGAGCAAGGGGCGCACGAAGCCGAGGCTGCCTTCCATTCTGCTCACTAGCACCAGCACTTTTCACTTCACCCCTACTTCAGCGAACCGCTGTTCAGATTCAGCTCGCTCGCCTCGATGACCTCCAGGTTCGGGTGTTTGGCCCGCAGGGCGTCGAGGAACAGCGACCCGTCGCCGACGATCACCAGGCTGGCGCGATTGACCGGCAGATGTTCGGCGAAGGCGGCCTGGACCTGTTCCGGGGTGACCGCGCGGACGCGGCCGGCGTAGTCGGCCAAGTCGCTCATCGGCAGGTCGTAGAGGGCCAGGTTGGCGACCAGGGCGCCCAGGCCGTCCACCGTCTCCAGCGACCGACCAAAGCCGCCGATCAGGGTGGCGCGGCGGGGCGCCAGGTCGGCCTGGGTCGGGGTCTCGGCGCCCAGTTTGGCGATCTCGGCCAGGATCAGATCGGCCACCTCGTCGGCGGTCTCGTTCTTGGTCTGGGTCGAGGCGGTGAACAGGCCCGCATCGGCGCGCGCGCCCAGGGAGGAGCCGGCGCCGTAGGACAGGCCGCGCTTGATGCGGATCTCCTGGTTCAGCCGCGACGAGAAGCCCCCGCCCAGCAGGGTGTTGCCCAGGGTGAGCGGGAAATAGTCGGCGTCGGTGCGCGACACGCCGCGAATGGCGGCGACGACGGCGGCCTGACCCGCGCCGGGCTGGTTCACCACGACGATGCGCGGGGCCAGGGCCTGACCGGCCGGGGCGGCGACGGGCGCGGCCGCCTGACCCGCCGGGCGCCAGTCGCCGAACGCCTGTTGCGCCAGGGCGCGGGCGGCCGCCGGGGTGATGTCGCCGGAGAAGACCAGGGTGGCGTCCGAGGGGCGATAGCGGGCGGCGTGGAAGGCGGCGACGTCCGCCGGGGTGATGGCGGGCACCGACTGGACCGTGCCCGAGCCCGGCGCCCCATAGGGGGCGTCGCCATAGACGACCCGGCCCACGGCCTGGCCGGCGATCGAGCCCGGCTGGCTGAGGGCGACGCGAAGATTGTCCAGGGTCTGGGCCTGCTGGCGCTCAAGCTCCTCGGCGGCGAAGGTCGGGTTCTTCACCAGATCGGCCATCAGGGCGACCGTCTGGGGGAAGGCGTTGGCCGGGGCGTTGGCGTAGACATTGGTGAAGTCCACGCCCGCGCCGGCGCCGATGGAGGCACCCAGCTGTTCGATCTCGGTCGCGATTTCGGGCGCCGACTTGGTCTTGGTGCCCTGGGTCAGAAGGGCGGCGGTCATCGCGGCGATTCCGGCCTTGCCCGCCGGGTCGTCGGACGAGCCGGCGTCGAAGCTGAGGCGGGCCGAGACCAGAGGCACGCCGTCGGTCGGGGCCACCAGGACCCGCAGGCCGTTGTCCAGGCGGAAGTCGGCGACGGCGGGGGTGGCCGGGGCCACTTCCGCGCCGGGCTGCGGCAGGGGCGTGCGCTGGGCTTCCGGCAGCAGGACCGCCGGGGTTCCGGCCGGGGCCAGATCGGCGACCTTGACCGGAGCATCCACGTTCATCTTCTGCACCGAAGGCGGGTTCTGTTCGTCGGCGGGCAGATAGCGGATCGTCGACTGGCGCTGGGGCGTCAGATATTTGCGGGCGACGCGCTGGACGTCGGCGACGGTGACGGCCTGGATCTGGGCGATCTCGCGGTCGGCGGCGGCGGCGTCGCCGGTGTTGATCAGGGCGAAGCCCAGCGCCGAGGCGCGATCGTCCACCGTCTCGCGATTGCGCAGGGCGTCGGCGACGATCTCGTTCTTGGCCTCGGTCAGTTCGGCGGCGGTGACGGGGGCGTCGCGCAGCTTGGCGATCTCGGCGTTCAGGGCGGCGATTCCCTCTTCCGCCGTATGACCCTGGGCCATGATGGCCAGGGCGGTCAGATTGCCGGCCTGCTGGGCGAAGTCGGGGGTCGAGCCGATCTGGGCGGCGATCTGCTGATCATAGACCAGGGAACGATACAGGCGGCTCGATTCACCGGTGGACAGTATGCCGTCCAGCACGGTCAGGGCGGCGCGGTCGGCGTCGGCGTATTTGACCGTGGGCCAGCCGATCACCACGGCGGGCAGGGGGACGTTGGGCGCATAATAGGTGACGTCGCGCGGCCCGGTCGGCTCGGGCTCGGCCACATTGTTGGTCGGCAGCGGCGTGGCCGGGTTCTTCAGCGGCGTGAAATACTGGTCGATCCAGCGGTCCAGCTGGGCCTGGTCGAAATTGCCGGCGACGATCAGATAGGCGTTGTCGGGCCGGTAGTAGGTGGCGTGGAAGCGCAGGACGTCGTCCAGGGACGAGGCGTTCAACTCCTCGATCGAACCGATGCCGGGACGGCGATAGGGGCTTTCCTGATACAGGGTCTCGGGCACAAACAGGCCGAACAGACGGCCATAGGGGTTGGCCAGGATGCGCTGGCGATATTCTTCCTTCACCACGTCGCGCTCGGCGACGAAGGTCGGTTCGTCCACGACCAGGGAGCCCATCCGCTCGGCCTCGGCGAACAGCATGCGCTGGAGGTGGTTGGCGGGGACAGTCTCGAAATAGGCGGTGGTGTCGTCGGCGGTGAAGGCGTTGTTGGAGCCGCCCACATCCTCGGTCAGCCGGTCGAAGGTCTCGGGCGGCAGGTTCTTGGTCGCCTTGAACATCAGATGTTCGAACAGGTGGGCGAAGCCGGAGCGGCCGGCCGGATCGTCCTTGGACCCGACCTTGTACCAGACCTGAACCGTCACGTTCGAGGTGTCGGCGTCGCGGGCGGTGTAGACCTCCAGCCCGTTCGGCAGGACGCGCTTGGTGAAGCCCAGGGGCGGGACGACCACGCCCTGCTGGGCCTGGGCCGTGACAGGCGCAGGCGCGAGTGCGGCGGCCGGCGCTGCGAAGGCGGGCGCGGCGAGGCCCAGCAGCAGGGCCGAGGCGGCGACGGTGGCGGTGAGGCGAAATTTCATGCGGGTCTCCAGGCCCGGAGCGCCGGGCGATGAGACCGTATCAGCCCTCGGCTGACATGCACCTTACCGAGCTGTAATTATCGTCGTTCAAACACCTCGACGCCGATCTCGCCGTCCGGCGTCAGCCAGGCGTGTTTCATTCCCTGGCTGTTGAAAGGGGCGGCGATGTTTCCGGCGGCGTCAAGGGCGATCAGGCCGCCGTCGCCGCCCATCTGGCCGATCTCGTCGATGACGGCCTGGGTCGCATCGGCCAGCGACTGACCGGCGGCGACACGCCAGGCGACCTGGGCGGCGGCGGCGACGCGGATGAAATATTCGCCCTGGCCGGTGCAGGAGGTCGCGGCGTGGCCGTCGGCCCAGGTTCCGGCGGCGGGGATGGGGGTGTCGCCGGCGCGGCCCGGCATCTTGCCGAAGACCCCGGCGGTCGAGGTGGCGGCGGCGAGACGGCCCTGGCTGTCCAGCACGCAAGCGCCGACCGTGCCGTGGCTCAGGGTTCCGGGCGGATGATTGTCCTCGCCCTGACCGGCGCCCGTATACCAGGCGGCCTCGTCGGCGATCGGCTCCAGCCCCTGATCCTGGGCGAACAGGGCCGCGCCCTCGCCCACCAGCATGACGTGGGGGGTGCGCTCCATCACCGCGCGGGCCGCGACGACAGGGTTGCGAAAGCCCTGGAGGGCGGCGACGGACCCGGCCCGTTTCGTCGATCCGTCCATCAGGCTGGCGTCCAGCTCATAGGCGCCGGCCAGATTGGGCGAGGCGCCCTTGCCGGCGACATAGAGGCCGGAATCCTCCAGCATGACGACGGCGGCCGTGGCGACGTCCAGGGCGCTCTCGCCCGCGTCCAGACGCGGTTTCATGGCCTCGACCACCTGGCGCATGTGGGCGACCTCGGCGTCATAGTTGCGTTCGCGCCGGGCGCCGGCGCCGCCGTGGAGGATGAGGGCGGTCATGTCGTCTTCCTGAGCCTGTCTCTGTCGCCTCTTTCAATCGGGCGTGGCGCTCTTTAGCGTCGGGATGAAGGCCGCGCCATGTCGGTCGAACACAAGCGGGCCTCAAGTCGCGCTAAGCGCGGTAGGCCCAAGGGAGGAATAATGCGCGCAGTTCTGTCCAAGGCCGCCGGTGGTCCCGAAACTCTCGTGGTCGAAGACGTGCTCGATCCGACACCCAAGGCGGGCGAAGTGGTCATCGAGGTCAAGGCCGTGGGGATCAACTATCCCGATACGTTGATCATCGAGGACAAATACCAGTTCCGCCCCGAACGGCCCTTTTCGCCCGGCGCTGAGGTGGCGGGCGTGGTCGAGGCGGTGGGCGAGGGCGTCAAGGGCGTGGCCAAGGGCGACCGGGTCATCGCCGTGCCCGGCTGGGGCGGGCTGGTGGAACGGCTGGCGGTCAGGGCCGAGACGGTCATTCCCATGCCCGAGGCCATGAGCTTCGAGGAGGCGGCGGCCCTGATCATGACCTACGGCACCAGCTATTACGCCCTGAAGGACCGGGCGCAGCTGAAGCCGGGCGAGACCCTGCTGGTGCTGGGCGCCGCAGGCGGCGTCGGCGCCGCCGCCGTGGAGCTGGGTAAGGCCATGGGCGCTCGCGTGGTCGCCGCCGCCTCGACCAATGACAAGGTCGAGTTCGCCCTGGCGCTGGGGGCCGACAACGGCCTGATCTATCCGACCGGGCCGATGGACAAGGCGGCGCAGAAGGAACTGTCCGGCGAGTTCAAACTGGCGACCGGGCGGGACGGGGCCGACGTCGTTTATGACGCGGTCGGCGGCGACTACGCCGAGCCGGCGCTCAGGGCCATGGACTGGAACGGCCGCTATCTGGTCGTCGGCTTCCCGGCGGGCATCCCGGCCCTGCCGCTGAACCTGACCCTGTTGAAATCGGTGTCGGTGATCGGGGTCTTCTGGGGCGCGGCCGTGGCGCGCGATCCCAAGGGCCACGCCGCCAACATGGCCGAGCTGATGCAGATGTACGCCGAGGGCAAGATCAAGCCGCGCGTGTCCAAGACCTTCCCGCTGGAGAAGGCGGGGGCGGCGATCAAGGCCTTGGGCGACCGTCAGGCCCTGGGCAAGATCGTGGTGGTCGTAGGGGATTAAATCAGACCCTCTCCCGCTTGCGGGAGAGGTGTCGCGGCGTCCGCGTAGCGGACCAGCGACGGAGAGGGGAGTTTCGCCAAAAGGAAGACTTCCCCCATCGTCAGGCGTGTCGCTGCGCGCCACGGCCTGACACTTCCCCCGCGAGCGGGGGAAGGTCGGTCATCCGCCCCTCAGCCGCTCAACCGCCTCTTCGGCCTGGTCGCGGTGGCGGCGTTTGATGTTGGCGCCCAGGGTGGCAATCAGGGCGGCGATGACCGCCGCGTCGTCGGTGTAGCCTATGCCGGCGAACAGGTCGGGAATGGCGTCCACCGGCATGACGAAATAGGCCAGGGCGGCGAAGATCATCCCCTTGGCCGGAAGCGGAGTCTGGGGATCGCGGGCGGCGTACCAGGCGGCCAGGGCCTGATCCGCGAAGGGGATGCGTGCCGCCGTGCGCTGGATCTTGGGCCAGAAGCCGCGCGTCACCCGCGCCTCATTGACCTTCACCACGGTCGGGACCAGGGCCTTTTTCGGGTCCAGGGCGTCTTCGGGCGAGACGGGTTTGGCTTTGGCGGTCATGGCCGCTAAATCCTCAAACGAAACTCAGGTTCATTACAACATAGGAAAGACCGAGATGAAACTCGACAGCAGCATCGCCGCCGTGGTCACGGGCGGGGCGTCCGGCCTCGGCGAAGGCACGGCCCGCGCCATCGCCGCCACGGGCGCCAAGGTGGCCCTGTTCGATCTGAACGCCGAGAAGGGCGAGGCCATTGCCGCCGAGATCGGCGGCGTCTTCTGCCAGGTGGACGTGACCGACGACGCCTCGGTGGCCGCCGCCTTCGAAAAGGCGCGCGCCGCCCACGGCCAGGAGCGGCTGACCGTCAACTGCGCGGGCATCGCCACCGGCATGAAGACCGTCTCGCGCAAGAAGGACACCGGCGAGATCAAGGCCCACGACATGGCCCAGTTCGAACGCACCGTGCGGGTCAATCTGTTCGGCACCTTCCGCGTCCTGTCGCAGTCGGCGGCGGGCATGGTGACCCTGGAGCCCATGGCGGACGGCGAGCGCGGCCTGATCGTCAACACCGCCTCGGTGGCGGCCCAGGACGGCCAGATCGGCCAGGCGGCCTATTCGGCCTCCAAGGGCGGGGTCTACGCCATGACCCTGCCGATCGCGCGCGACCTGGCCCAGGAAGGGGTGCGCTGCAACACCATCCTGCCCGGCATCATGTGGACGCCGATGATGGCCGGCATGGACCAGAAGATTCAGGACGCCCTGGCCGCCGCCATCCCCTTCCCCAGCCGTCTGGGCACGCCCGCCGACTACGCCTCCCTGGTGCTGGAGCTGGCGCGCAACGTCTATATCAACGGGGAGTGCATCCGCCTGGACGGGGCCATACGTTTGGCGCCGCGCTGACATCTTTAGCGCGCTATCGCTCGCCGCGCGGCGGCTCGCTGCTTGAGCGCGGAAGGGCGCTACGCTCGCGATGCGTTCCCGCCTTCGCGGGAATGACGAGGCTCGCTGCTTGAGCGCGAAGGGGCTCCGGCCGTGATCAAAAGGCGGTCTCTCAGCCTCAAGCAGCACGAAGTGCGATAGGCCGAAAAAAAGGGGTTGCGGTCCGCCGCAACCCTCCGCTATACGCCCCCTCCTCGACGGGGCGCACACTTAGCGCCTTACGGATTGCGGGCGTAGCTCAGTGGTAGAGCACAACCTTGCCAAGGTTGGGGTCGGGCGTTCGAATCGCCTCGCCCGCTCCATGTCGGGATGCAAAATCAGGGGCCTGTCGTTCTCGGCAGGCCCCGATTTTTTGCCTGAAACCCAACGATGTCTCAGAGCAGGGCGGCCGCCAGCGTCAGGGCGCCGAGGCCCAGAGACAAGGGTAGCCGCAGCCCCAGCCAGCCCTCGGGCGTCAGGCCCAAGGCCTTCAGCCGGAGATCGACCAGGACGCTGAGGGCGATGAAGCCGCCCAGCAGGCCCAGCGACAGTCGGAGATCGCTCTCGCCCGCCGCGAGGGGCCAGGCCGCAGCCAGGGCCAGCAGCGACGGAAGCACCGCCACGCCCCAGACCCAGGCGGGGGCCTTGCCGCGCGCGGCCGCCGCCAGTCCCCACCAGACCCCGCCCAGGAAGCTGAAGATCAGGGCGGCGTAACCAAAGGCCAGACCCAGGGCCAGGGGGCGCAATTCGGCCCCGCCGCCGACCAGCAGGGCGACCGCCGCCGCCTGGGGCAGCAGGCCCGAGAAGCCCAGCTGGCGGGCGAGGGAGGGAAGGCGGGCGGGGGCGTTCGTGTCCATCTCGATCCGGCGTCTGTGCGGGGAGGCAAATCCGATCCCCGGCGCCGGTTCGTATATCACGATCACCGCGCGCCGCGCCCTCCGGAAGCTCTCCTCCCCGATGATCCGACGTTCAGCCCGCCCCGCGCCCTGTTCTGAACCAAGCCGATGAGCCGGCTGGTCGTCTGGCACGACGGGGCCTGTCCCCTGTGCCGCCGCGAGATCGTCCTGATGCGACGGCTGGATCGCCGCGGCGTCATCGAATTCGTCGATGTGGCGGGCGACGGGGATGTCGCCTGCCCGCTGGATCGCGAAACCTTGCTGGCCCGGTTTCATGCACGCGAGGACGGGCGGATCCTGTCGGGGGCGGCGGCCTTTGCGGCCATGTGGCGGGCCATTCCCCTGCTGCGGCCGCTGGGCCTCGCGGCGCGGTCGCCGATTGTGCTGGCGGGGCTGGAGGCGGCCTATCGCCTGTTTCTGAAGGTGCGGCCCCGGCTTCAGGCCCTGGCGCGAAGGGCAGGTTGAGGCGTGGCGGTTCTGAGACTGGTGCTGGGCGATCAACTGTCGGACAGGCTGACCGCCCTGGAGGGGCTGGATCCCGCCGCCGACACGGTGCTGATGGCCGAGGTGCGCGACGAGGCGACCTATGTCCGCCATCACAAGCAGAAGATCGCCCTGGTCTTCGCCGCCATGCGGAACCACGCCGAACGGCTGAGGGCTCGGGGCGTGCGGGTGCGCTATGTGGCGATCGACGATCCGGACAACAGCGGCTCGATCACCGGCGAACTGGCGCGGGCCCTGGATGCGGGCGTCTATGACCGCGCCGTCCTGACCGAATGCGGGGAATGGCGCCTGGCCGAACATCTGGCGGCCTTCGCCGAAGGGGCGGGCCTGCCCGTGGAGATCCGCGAGGACCGGCGGTTCCTGTGCTCACACGACCGGTTCCGGCGCTGGGCCTCGGGCAAGTCGCAGCTGCGGATGGAGTTCTTCTATCGCGAGATGCGGCGCGCGACCGGTCTGCTGATGGACGGCGATCAGCCGGAGGGCGGGCGCTGGAACTATGACGCCGAGAACCGCAAGAAGTTGCCGCGCGGGGTGAGGCCGCCCAAACGCCTGCGCATCACGCCCAACGCGATAACACAGTCGGCCATGGCGGACGTCGCCTGCCTGTTTCCCGATCATTTCGGCGCCCTGCACGATTTCGGCTGGCCGACGACGGCCGAGGAGGCCGAGACGGTTCTGGAGGATTTCCTGGCGAACATCCTGTCCGGCTTCGGCGACTGGCAGGACGCCATGGCGGAGGATCAGCCGTGGATGTGGCACGGGCTGATCTCGACGTCGTTGAACCTGGGCCTGCTTGATCCGATGGACGTCTGCCGCCGGGCCGAGGCGGTCTATCGCGCCGGACGGGCGCCGTTGAACGCGGCCGAGGGCTTTATCCGCCAGATCCTGGGCTGGCGGGAGTTCGTGCGCGGAATCTACTGGCTGAAGGCGCCGGAATATCGGGCAAGGAACTTCCTGGACGCGGACCGGAATCTGCCCTGGTTCTACTGGTCGGGCGAAACCGACATGGCCTGCGTGGCCGATGTGGTGAGGACGACGCGGGAGAACGCCTACGCCCACCATATCCAGCGGCTGATGGTGACGGGCAACCTGGCCCTGCTGCTGGGCGTGCATCCGGATGCGGTCGACGACTGGTATATGGCCGTCTACGCCGACGCCTATGAGTGGGTGGAGATGCCCAATACGCGGGGCATGGCCCTGTTCGCGGACGGCGGGATCGTGGGGTCGAAGCCCTATGCGGCTTCGGGGGCCTATATCGACCGGATGAGCGATTACTGCGGCGGCTGTCGCTATGATGTGAAGAGCAAGAGCGGCGACGCCGCCTGCCCGTTCAACCGGCTGTACTGGGGCTTTCTGGAGCGGAATCGGGGCCGGCTCAGGGACAATCCGCGCCTGGCCATGCCCTATCGGACCCTGGACGGTTTTGGGGAGGCGAGGCGGGCGGCCCTGGCGGCGGAAGCCGAGGCGTGTCGCACCCTGCTGGGCGCGACGCCCAGGGACTGAGGGGCAGCTTGGCGGGAACCTCGACGGGAGCTGCGGGATTTGCTTGGCTGTTTCCCCGTTCGAGCCAGAGAGGTCGCCTCCATGATCGCCCTTCGCCGCCCCGCCTCCCGTCTTCCTGTCCGTCTGCTGGCCGCCGCCGTCGCGGCCTCGGCCCTGTCGGCCTGCGCCTATAATGAGGCGCTCGGTCGCAACCAGCTGCTTCTGGTCGACAACGCCGCTCTGGCTCAGCAATCGAACGCCGCCTGGCGCGAGGCGATCAGCAAGCCGGGCGTCCAGACCTCGGGCGCCCAGGTCGATCGCATCCGTCGCGTCGGCAACCGTCTGGTCCAGGCGGCGGGCCTCGGCGACCGGACCTGGGACTATGCGGTCTTCAGCGAGAAGAGCCCGAACGCCTTCGTCCTGCCGTCCGGCCAGATCGGCGTGACCGACAGCCTGCTGGCCCTGGTCCAGAACGACGACCAGTTGGCGACCGTGATCGGCCATGAGATCGGCCATGTCGTCGCCAACCACGCCGCCGAGCGGGCGTCGAGCCAGGCGGCGACCTCCATCGGCCTGGCGGCCGTCGGCGGGGCGGCGGGGCGTTACGGCGACGCGGTCAACGCCTATGGCGGTCTGGCGGCCCAGTACGGTCTGCTGCTGCCCTATTCACGGCGCGACGAGCTGGAGGCCGACCGGCTGGGCGTGGACTATATGCAGGCCGCCGGTTTCCGCCCGTCCCAGGCCGTGGCCCTGTGGCGGCTGATGGCGGCCCAGCGTCAGGCCAGCATTCCGCAGTTCGCCTCGACCCACCCGTCGGACGCGACCCGGATCGACCTGCTGCAGCAATATATCGCCGGCAAGGGCTGGAGCTGATCAGACCTTGATGTCAAGATAGGTCCCCGGACGCATGATCCGGGGCGGCTGTCCGTCGGTCGATGGCGAGGGCGGGGTCGGCCGCGTCGGGCTTGCGGCGGGCGTCTGAGGCTGGATCGGAGCAGCCTGGATCGGATTGGTCTGGACCTGGTTCAGGGCCGCGCGGAAGAAGGCGGCCTGGGCGTTGCGCGCCGACGAGGTCTCGCCGCCGGACGGCGGAAGGGTCTGGGGCAAACCTGGACGAATCGCGCTCATAGCCAACCGTTAACGCATCGCGGGGCGACAATCGTTAACAAGATCTCAGGAAAGAAGGTTAATCCCGGCTTAACGGCTGCTTTTTGAAGGCGGGGCGCGGGCCGGCGCCTGCATGGAGGCGACCAGCCGCTCGATGTCGGCGTCGTTCAGCAGGGGGCCGGACTGTTTGGCGGTGATCCGGCCCATGGCGTCCACGGCGAAGGTCTCCGGCACGCCGGATATGCCCAGGTCCAGCCCGGCCCGACCTTCGCGATCGACCAGGACCATGGAATAGGGATCGCCCAGCTCGTCCAGGAAGGCGCGGGTGGCGACCGGCTCGTCCTTATAGGCCACGCCGACGACGGCGATCCCGCGCGCCTTGAGGGCCAGAAGCTTGGGGTGTTCGATCCGGCAGGGGGCGCACCAGGAGGCGAAGACATTGACCAGCATGGGCCGTCCCACTCCGGCGGTCTTCAGGTCCAGATTGCCCGGCCCGGCCGTGTCGCCTTCCAGCATGGGCAGGACGGTCTCGGGGATGGGCTGGCCGACCATGGCGTCGGGCTTGAAGGCCGGATCGCGCTTCAGCGACCAGCCGGCGAACAGGGCGAACAGGGCGACCGCCACGACGAGCGGCAGCAGGGCCAGCCAGCGGTTCATTTTAAGGGCCCTATCGCGCTTTGCGCTGCTTGAGGGCGCGGGGAGACTGCCGCGTCTGATGTCGCGCTCTGGTCTTTTTCCAGACGCTCGAGTTCGCGCTTCCATTTGCGCGAGGCGACGACGGCGCGGGCCGTCAGGGCGGCCAGCACCAGGGCGCTGACGCCCCAGGCAGGCCAGACGAAGGCGGCGTAGGGCGCCATGTCGAGGTCGAGCATCTTAGGCCTCCAGCGCCTTTCGCGCGCGCAGGGAGAGGACGCGGCGGCGGCGGATCTCGGTGCGGATCGCCGTCAGCCACAGGGCCGCGAACAACACCCCATAGGCCGCCAGCATGGTCAGGAAGGGGGGCAGATAGACGGGGTCTAGGCCCGAGGCGCCCGGCGTCAGGAAGCTGGCCGGCTGGTGCAGGGTGTTCCACCAGTCGACCGAGAATTTGACGATGGGCAGGTTGATCAGCCCGACCAGGCCCAGGACGGCGGCGGCGCGGGCGCCCTTCTGCTCGTCGTCGATCGAGGCCCGAAGCGCCATATAGCCGAGATAGAAGAGGAACAGCACCAGGACGCTGGTCAGGCGCGCGTCCCAGACCCACCAGGTTCCCCACATGGGCTGGCCCCACAGCGAGCCGGTGAAAAGAGCCAGGGCGGTGAAGGCGGCGCCGGGCAGGGCGGCGGCCCGGGCGGCGGCGTCGGCCAGGGCGTGGCGGAAGACCAGGGCGAAGAAGCTGGAGACCCCGAGCGCCGCATAGGCCCCCAGGCCCAGGCTGGCGGCGGGCACATGGACGAACATGATCCGCACCGTGTCCCCCTGCTGATAGTCGGCGGGAACGGTGAAGCTGAGCCAGGTTCCAACCGCCAGCAGGACGGCGGCGGCCGTCCACAGCACCGGCGTCAGCGGGCCGGTGAAGCGCATGAACCGCTGCGGATTGGACAGGCCGAACATGGTGTCAGCGATTACGCGGCGGGACGGCGGCGGGCAAGCGGCGTGTCACGGCGTCCCCTAGCCTTGGGCGTTCCTGACCGCCGCCGCCCCGGCGAAGGCGGCGATGACCCCGGCGAACAGGACGTAGGCGGTAAGGAAGGCCAGGGCCGGGGCCGGCGACTGGCCGGACGCCGCCCGCTCCAGCGCCCCGGCGCCGAACACCACGGGCGGGATGAACAGGGGCAGGACCACGACGGCGATCAGCAGGCCGCCCCGCTTGGCGCCCAGAGCCAGGGCGGCGCCCAGGGCGCCGGTCAAGGCGAAGCCCGCCCCGCCGATCAGGGCCGACAGGGCGGCGAGGGGCGCCAGCGAAACCGGCAGGCCCAGGGCCAGGGCGGCGACCGGCGCGGTCAGGGCCAGGGGCAGGCCGACGGCGATCCACTGGGCCAGGGCCTTGATCAGAACCACCGATTCCAGCGGCAGATGGCCGATGGCCAGCAGGTCCAGCGCCCCGTCCTCCAGGTCCCGTTCGAACAGCCGCTCCAGCGACAGCAGCGAGGCTAGCGCCAGGGCCAGCCAGGCGATCCCGCCCGCCACCGGCGAAAGCGTGCGCGGATCGCCCCCCGCCGCCAGGGGCAGGACGGCGGTCAGGCAGGCGAAGAAGCCGCAGGCCAGAAGCGGGCCGCCCCCGCCGCTCCAGGCCAGGTCCAGCTCCCGTTCCAGCAAGACGCGCGTCGCGCCCCGCAGGCCGGGCGGGCGGGGTTCGGCGTCCACCGGCCGCCTCACGCCAGACCTCCCAGGTCCAGGGTGCGGGCCGGGATGGGCAGGGGGTCGTGGACGGCGGCGAGGATCAGGCCGTCGGCGTCGAGGTGACGGCGCATCTGGTCGGCGAAGACGGCGCGCCAGCGGGCGTCCAGCGGGGCCATGGGCTCGTCCAGCAGCCACAGGGCGCGGGGCGATCCGACCAGCCGGCCCATGGCCAGACGACGGCGCTGGCCGGCGGACAGGCGCCGAACCTCAAGGTCCAGCAGGGGCTCAAGGCCGAACGCCTCGACGGCGTGATCGAAGCCGGTCTGGGTGTGGCCCAGCCAGTCGCACTGGAAGCCCAGCTCCCGGCGGGCCGTGCGCCCGGTCTTCAGTCCGTCCTGGTGGCCGAGGAAATGCACTTCGCGCCCGCGCGCCAGATGATCGTCCAGCCGATTGCCGTCGCCGTCGTGAAAGGCGATCTCGCCCGCGTCGGGGCGCAGCAGGCCGGCGACGGTCCGCAGCAGACTGGTCTTGCCCGCCCCGTTGGCGCCGGTCAGCGCCACGGCCTCTCCGGCGCGCAGATCAAGGCTCAGGCCCGAGAACAGGCGACGCTCGCCGCGCGAGACGGTCAGGTCGGAGATCGAGAGGGTGTGGATCATGGGACCATCTCTCTCCCCCCGCGGGGGAGGGGGGGCGCGCAGCGACCGAGTGGGGGCGGCCCGGCGTGGATGCGCTGTTTTGCGCCGATCAGGTCCGTGGGGCGTCGCCCGGCCCTTCCCACCCGGCCTCGCTTCGCTCGCCCACCCTCCCCCGAGGGGGGAGGGAGATAGAAGGCTGTTTTGAGAACCCTTCTCAATGTCCACGTCGGGGGTGTGGACACATGGACGGTGCGATCGAGCGGGTCTATAGGCACGCTTGCCGCAGCAGGCTTTCGCCGCGCGCGCAGGGGCCCTGTGAGCCGCTGCGTCTGCCGCGCGAAGGCGCAACCGGATTGTCGGGCGGCGCTGACCAGAGGAAAACTCTCCATGCCGTCGATCGACAGCTTCAACACCCGCCAGGACCTTTCCGTCGGGCGCAAGAAATACGCCTATTACAGCCTTCCGGCCGCCGAGGAAGCGGGTCTGGCCGGGATTTCCCGCCTGCCGCGCTCGATGAAGGTGCTGCTGGAGAACCTGCTGCGCAACGAGGACGGCGTCTCGGTGACGCAGGACGACCTGAAGGCCGTCGCCGCCTGGGTCGAGAACAAGGGCTCGGTCGAGCACGAGATCGCCTTCCGCCCCGCCCGCGTCCTGATGCAGGACTTCACGGGCGTGCCCGCCGTGGTCGATCTGGCCGCCATGCGCGACGCCATGAGCGCCCTGGGCGCCGACGCCGCCAAGATCAACCCGCTGGTGCCGGTCGATCTGGTCATCGACCACTCGGTCATGGTCGACCACTTCGGCACGCCCAAGGCCTTCGGCCAGAACGTCGAGCGCGAATATGAGCGCAACATCGAGCGCTACAACTTCCTGCGCTGGGGTTCGTCGGCCTTCAACAACTTCCGCGTCGTGCCCCCCGGCACCGGCATCTGCCACCAGGTGAACCTGGAGAACCTGGCCCAGACCGTCTGGACCCTGGAAGAGGGCAAGAAGACCGTCGCCTATCCCGACACCGTCGTCGGCACCGACAGCCACACGACCATGATCAACGGCCTGGCCGTTCTGGGCTGGGGCGTCGGCGGCATCGAGGCCGAGGCGGCCATGCTGGGCCAGCCGATCCCGATGCTGATCCCGGAAGTCATCGGCTTCAAACTGACCGGCCGTCTGCCGGAAGGCACGACCGCCACCGACCTGGTGCTGACCGTCACCCAGATGCTGCGCAAGAAGGGCGTGGTCGGCAAGTTCGTCGAATTCTTCGGCGACGCCCTGCCGAACATGACGATCGAAGACCAGGCGACCATCGCCAACATGGCCCCGGAATACGGCGCCACCTGCGGCTTCTTCCCCGTCTCGGCCGCCACCATCGGCTATCTGACCGCCACCGGCCGCGACAAGGCGCGCGTCGCCCTGGTCGAAGCCTACGCCAAGGCCCAAGGCCTGTGGATCGACGAGACCTCGGAAGACCCGGTCTTCACCGACGTGCTGGAGCTGGACCTGGCCACGGTCGTGCCGTCGCTGGCCGGCCCCAAGCGTCCCCAGGACCGCGTCGAACTGACCGCGGCCGCCCCGGCCTTCGAGACCGCCCTGACCGAGGTCTTCAACCGTCCCGCCGACGCTCCGCGCGCGGCCGTCGAGGGTGAAGGCTTCACCGTCGGCGACGGCGATGTGGTCATCGCCGCCATCACCTCCTGCACCAACACCTCCAACCCCTCGGTCCTGATCGCCGCCGGCCTGGTGGCGCGCAAGGCCAACGCCCTGGGTCTGAAGGCCAAGCCCTGGGTCAAGACCTCGCTGGCCCCCGGCTCGCAGGTCGTCACCGACTATCTGACCGACGCCGGCCTGCAGAAGGACCTGGACGCCCTGGGCTTCAACCTGGTCGGCTACGGCTGCACCACCTGCATCGGCAACTCGGGCCCGCTGGACCCGGCGATCTCGAAGGCGATCAACGACAACGCCCTGGTCGCCACCTCGGTCCTGTCGGGCAACCGCAACTTCGAAGGCCGGGTGAACCCCGACGTCCAGGCCAACTATCTGGCCTCGCCACCGCTGGTCGTGGCCTACGCCATCGCCGGCTCGATGCGGATCGACATCACCAAGGATCCGATCGGTCAGGACAAGAACGGCAATGACGTCTTCCTGAAGGACATCTGGCCCACCACCCAGGAAATCGCCGACATTCAGCGCAAGTCGGTCACCCCGGCCATGTTCGCCAAACGCTACAAGGACGTGTTCAAGGGCGACAAGCACTGGCAGGCGATCAAGGTCGCCGGCGGCCAGACCTATGAGTGGGACGACGCCTCCACCTATGTGGCCAACCCGCCCTATTTCGACGGCCTGTCGATGGAGCTGACCCCGGTTCAGGACGTGGTCGAAGCCCGCGTTCTGGCCATCTTCGGCGACTCGATCACCACCGACCACATCTCCCCGGCCGGTTCGATCAAGAAGACCTCGCCCGCCGGCGTCTATCTGACGAACCACGGCGTCGAGGCGGCCGAGTTCAACAGCTACGGCGCCCGCCGCGGCAACCACGAAGTCATGATGCGCGGCACCTTCGCCAATATCCGCATCAAGAACCGGATCACGCCCGAGATCGAGGGCGGCGTGACGAAGCACTTCCCGTCGGGCGACACCATGTCGATCTATGACGCCGCCATGCGGTATCAGTCGGAAGGCCGGCCCTTGGTCGTCTTCGCCGGCAAGGAGTACGGCACCGGCTCGTCGCGCGACTGGGCGGCCAAGGGCACGCGCCTCTTGGGCGTTCGCGCCGTCATCGCCGAAAGCTTCGAACGCATCCACCGTTCGAACCTGGTCGGCATGGGCGTGGTGCCGCTGCAGTTCAAACAGGACGGCTGGCAGAAGCTGGGCCTGACCGGCGAGGAGATCGTCACCATCCGCGGCCTGTCCGACGCCAATGTCGGCAAGCTGCGCCCGCGCCAGGACCTGTGGGTCGAGCTGTTCCGCCCGTCGGACGGCAAGATGGCCCGCTTCCCGGTCCGCTGCCGCATCGATAACCAGACCGAGATGGACTATCTGCTGGCCGGCGGCGTCATGCCCTACGTCCTGCGCAACCTCGCGCGCGGCCCGGAAACCGAGGCGCCGATCGCGGCCGAATAGGCAGCGGTTCGCCGAGATACAAAGAGGGCCGGCGGAGCGATCCGCCGGCCCTTTTCGTTGGGCGCCATGCCGCGCCGGTTCTGCCTTGAGGTCACGCGAACGGACCTCGCCTTACCGGACGGTCGATCCGAAGATTTGAGCACACAGGCCATGCCCGGTACGGGCGCCTGCGTCGCTTTGGTTCGGAGCTCCTGTGTCAAGCACCAGCGGCGCAATCTCGTCGATCCCAATGCGATAGCGGCCCACCACGCGATCATTGTCTGCTGGATCGGTCAACTCGAACGTGGTGACGAGATGGGCGCGATCCGGCTGTTCGATATGCGCTCTGAGGTCGAGTTCGCGATCCCCGGTGGCGCAATGGTTCAACGCCGCTCGCAAATCCTCGCTGAAATGGGGCAGGGGCATGTTGTAAAGGCTGGCCGAGGTTATGTTCATGTTTCGTACGCGCGCCTGGGCGGCGAGGTCGGAAGAAGGAGCGAATTCAGCGCCGCCGGAAATCGCTTTCGGCGTGGCGGCGCAGCCTGCGGCGCCGATGACGACTCCAAACACAATCGCCGCCCGATATTCCGCCATCTTCGTCCCCAAGCACAACCTGATCGTGACGACCTTATAGCCGGAGGGCGAGTGGCGCTACGTCCATGTATTTCGCCGTTTGCAGGTGTCGCTCTCCCTGGCCTGACGCGCCGCACCTTAAAGCGCAGCGGCGTTCAGCAGGGCGATGATCATGGCGTTGGCGAGTGTCGCTACGCCATGGCGGGCGTCCAGGCGGACGATGACCCGTTGCGGGCGTCCAGCTCCAGGGGGGGCGGCGGCGCGGTCGGCGTGGAGCGAGTTGACCCCGTCTGGGTCAGCGGAGCGATCCGCCGGCCCTTTTCGTTTGATTTCCGCGCGCGTTCAGGTTGAGTGTCTCGGACGGCCTGGGGGTAATTTAATGTCGTTCGCGTGGTGCGCCTTAATTCTTGGGCTTGTCGGTTCACAGATCGAACCTCCTTCGTCGCCCGCGCCGACGGCGGAGGCTGTCTTGACCCAGACGTCTGAAGGCATGGTCGTGAGATACGCACTGTCCGCGCCCTCAGACAGTTTCGCATTCGCGGACAAGGACATCATCCGAGATCAGTGGCGCGTGACGACGCCCGGACTGAAGCTTTCGGACGGCGTCGTGACGGGGGATGGGCCGATCTCCGGGTTCGAGCTTATGATCACTCCCGATCTCGCAGAGGTTGACCGCGTCTATGTGGGGCTGAGCCGAACCGGAAACGGCTTCGTCCTCTATGGCCCCGGTTTGAAGGGCGAGGGTATTTCGACCACCCTGAGGGCCGAAATAGACGGCGCGTCCGTCGCCGTGCCGTCCAGCGACGCGATAGATGGATACGTCTTTGTCGGGCCCAAGGACTATGTCGCCGACTACGGCGACGCCTTGGTGATCGCCCCGCCGCAATTGGCGTCTGAACTGGACCAGTCCATCCGCAACGAGTTTGCCGGGTCGCGAGCGTTTTATCGGTCGCGGTTGGGTATCGCTCCGACCTTGAAGCCCGTGCTCGTGGTCAGCGTCGATAGTCCGGGGCCTTCGGCGTTCAGGGGGGACGTCACGGATACGGGCGTCATATCCCTACGTTTCAAAGGAGAAGGATGGCGGTCCGCTCAAGAGGAGGTGTCGCCCTTCGTCTGGCATGAGGCCTTCCATCTGTGGAACGGTCACGGCGTGCACAACAGGGACGGAGATACGGCCCCCTGGCTGCATGAAGGTTCCGCCGAGTATGCCGCAATCACGGGGCCGGTCTCCAGCGGCGGCATGTCGGAAGATCAAGCTCGCGCCCGGATGAGTACAAAAATGAACGGCTGCCGCCGCACGTATCAGAACGCAGGTGGGCGACGGCCGGCGCTGAGATCCGGCAGCGCTGTCTACGACTGTGGAACGGTGGTTCAATGGATCGCCGACTTGGAACTCCGGCACGCCGGCAAGGGCGATTTCTTTTCCTTGTGGGGGAGAATGTTGGAAACCGCCCGCAGCCAAGCCGACGGGTTTGGCACGGCCGAGTTTCTGGCGGCCTTGTCCGACACAAGCGCCGTACACCTGGTTCTGGACCCGCAGGTAGAAGGGCGTTGGGACAAAATCCGAGACCGTCTGGCGGACCTGGGCGTGACGGTCGTCAACGCACCCACGGATCAGGAGTTTATGGCGGCGGCGCTCTTTCACGTCGCAAAGGCCAACTGTCTCACAGGCTCCTATGGCTTCTACAACGAGCCTGGGGCGTTGAAGCTTGATGGAGAGAATTGCGGCCCCTTGTCCGGCGGGCCGATCATTGATTCTGTCGAAGGTTTCAATCCCCAAGCGGTTGGTCAGGCCATGTTCGACGCCGTAAAGGCGCGCTGCGCGGCGGGGCAGTCGGTGCGCTATCGGACGCGGGACGGGCGCACCCTGGAGGCGGCGTGTCCAACAGAGCCTGCGGTCCCGCAGGCGTGGCGGATCGTGGAAGCGCCGAGCTTCGGTCGCTGAGACGCCCTCAATCCAGTTTCAGCGCCTCGGCCAGCAGCCGGGCCTCGGCCGCGCGGCTGGAGCCGGAGCGCCAGGCGACGACGATTTCGCGGTGGGGCGGGACGCCGTCGGCCTGGTTCTCGAAGGGGCGGATGACGACGGACGGGGTGTCGGCCAGGCCGGCCTGGACCGCCATCCTGGGCAGGAAGGAGACGCCGAGCCCTGAGCCGACCATCTGGATCAGGGTGTGCAGGCTGGTGGCGGCGAAGACGTCGTCGCCGCGCGGCGCCTCTATGTCCAGGGCCGCCAGGGCGTGGTCGCGCAGGCAATGGCCGTCCTCCAGCAGGATCAGGTCCTGGGATTTCAGCGAACCGGGACGGATCGGGCCGGGGGCCGCCAGGGCGTGGTCGGCCGGGGCGGCGGCCAGGATCTCGTCGTCGCCGATCCGGGCGTGTTCGATCCCCGGCGCCTCATAGGGCAGGGCGATGACGGCGGCGTCGATCTGACCCGCCTTGAGCGCGGCGATCAGACGCGGCGTCAGATCCTCGCGGATGAAGAGCTTCAGGTTCGGATAGGCCGTCTTCAGCGACGGTAATTTGGCGGGCAGCAGGAAGGGGGCGACGGTCGGGATGACGCCCAGCCGGAACCGCCCCGACAGCGGACGGCCGGCGTTCTGGGCAGCCTCGACCAGATCCTCGGTTCGGGCCAGGACGTCCTCGGCCCGGCGCACGGCCTCGGCGCCGACGGCGGTCATGATGACGGCGCCGCGCGCCCGCTCGACGACGGGGGCGCCCAAAATCCGCTCCAGTTCCTGCACCCCGGCGCTGAGGGCGGGCTGGCTGACGTGGGCGGCCTCGGCGGCGCGGGAGAAGCTGCCGTGTTCGGCCAGAAGCTTCAGATACTGGAGTTGGCGCAGGGTGGGGAGCATGGCGCGATACATAGGCTCGGCCTATGCAAAATACAAAGACAATCGATTGGAGTTATTCTCGGCCGCGTGTCCAATATCCCTCACATCACAGGGGCCATTGAGGCGCGCCGCTTGGCGCCGTCTCGAAGCAGAAGGACACGCCGCATGACCACCGAAGCCAAATGCCCCTTTTCGGGCCGCACGACGGAGTCCGTCGCGGGCGGCGGCGTCCAAAACCGCGACTGGTGGCCAGGCCAGCTGCGCGTGGACCTGCTGAACCAGCATTCTTCGCGCTCCAATCCCCTAGGCGAGACGTTCAACTATCGCGAGGCCTTCGCCAAGCTGGACTATGAGGCGCTGAAGGCCGACCTGCGCGCCCTGATGACGGATTCTCAGGACTGGTGGCCGGCCGACTTCGGCCATTACGGGCCCCAGTTCATCCGCATGGCCTGGCACAGCGCCGGCACCTATCGCGTCGGCGACGGCCGGGGCGGCGGCGGACGCGGCCAGCAGAGGTTCGCCCCGCTGAACTCCTGGCCGGACAACGTCAATATCGACAAGTCGCGCCGTCTGCTGTGGCCGATCAAGCAGAAGTACGGCCAGGCCATCTCCTGGGCCGACCTGTTCATTCTAACCGGCAATGTGGCGCTGGAGACCATGGGCTTCCGCACCTTCGGCTTCTCCGGCGGTCGCGAGGACACCTGGGAACCGGATCAGGACGTCTACTGGGGTCGCGAGACGACCTGGCTGGGCGGCGACGAACGCTATGCGCGCGGCTCGCACGGGGTGGACAAGCCGGCCGACGAGGCGGTTCTGGTCGCCGACGACACGGCCGACGGGGTCCAGCATACGCGCGATCTGGAGAACCCGCTGGCGGCGGTCCAGATGGGCCTGATCTACGTCAACCCGGAAGGCCCGGACGGCAATCCCGATCCGATCGCCGCCGCGCGCGACATCCGCGACACCTTCGCCCGCATGGCGATGAACGACGAGGAGACCGTCGCCCTGATCGCCGGGGGCCACACCTTCGGCAAGACCCACGGCGCCGGGCCGGCCGAGCATGTCGGCCCCGAGCCCGAGGCCGACGAGCTGGAGGCGCAAGGGTTGGGCTGGAGCTCCAGCTACGGCAGCGGCAAGGCCGGCGACGCCATCACCAGCGGCCTGGAGGTCACCTGGACCCAGACCCCGGCCCAGTGGAGCAACTTCTTCTTCGAGAACCTGTTCGGCTTCGAATGGGAGCTGGAGAAGTCACCGGCCGGCGCCCACCAGTGGGTGGCCAAGGACGCCGGCGAGATCATTCCCGACGCCCATGATCCGTCCAAGAAGCGGCGGCCGACCATGCTGACCACCGACCTGTCGCTGCGGTTCGACCCGGAATACGAGAAGATCTCGCGCCGCTTCCTGAACAATCCCCCGGCCTTCGCCGACGCCTTCGCCCGCGCCTGGTTCAAACTGACCCACCGCGATCTGGGCCCGCGCTCGCGCTACATCGGGCCGGAAGTCCCCAAGGAGGAGCTGGTCTGGCAGGACCCGGTTCCGGCCGTCGACCATCCGCTGATCGACGCCGCCGACGCGGCCGTCCTGAAGGCCCAGATCCTCGCCACGGGTCTGAGCGTGTCCGAACTGGTCGGCGTCGCCTGGGCCTCGGCCTCGACCTTCCGCGGCGGGGACAAGCGCGGCGGCGCCAACGGCGCCCGCATCCGCCTGGCCCCGCAGAAGGACTGGGACGTCAACCAGCCTGAACAGCTCGACCGTGTCCTGAAGACCCTGGAGGGCGTCCAGTCCGCCTTCAACCAGGCCCAGGTCGGCGGCAAGAAGGTCTCGTTGGCCGATCTGATCGTCCTGGCCGGAAACGCCGGGGTCGAGGCGGCGGCGCGCGCGGCCGGTCATGAGACGACCGTCCCCTTCAATCCGGGTCGGACCGACGCCCGCCAGGACCAGACCGACGTCGAATCCTTCGCCTATCTGGAGCCGGTCGCCGACGGCTTCCGCAACTATCAGAAGGCCCGCTACAGCGTCCCGGCCGAGGCTCTGCTGATCGACCAGGCCCAGCGCCTGACCCTGACGGCGCCGGAGATGACGGTGCTGATCGGGGGCTTGCGCGCCATCAACATCAATGTGCGGGGCTCGACCCACGGGGTGCTGACCGAACGGCCCGGCGTCCTGAGCAACGACGTCTTCGTCAATCTGCTGGACATGGGGGTGAAGTGGACCCCGACCAGCCCGGCGCGCGACGTCTTCGAAGGCCGCGACCGCAACACCGGCGCCCTGCGCTGGACCGGGACGCGCGTGGACCTGGTGTTCGGTTCGAACGCCGTGCTGCGCGCCTTGGCCGAGGTCTACGCCGCCGCAGACGCCCAGAAGAAGTTCGTCGAGGATTTCGTGGCGGCCTGGACCAAGGTCATGGAGCTGGACCGGTTCGACCTGCGCGGCTGATCGGGCTTTGAAGCAGAGGCGAAGGGGGCGGGCGTCGCAAGACGTCCGCCCTTATCCTTGTCTGATGAACTGTCACGCAGCGCCGTTAAACTGGGGCGACAGCAGGGGACGCCGCCATGACCACCATCGTAACGCTTCTGACGCCGGACTATGCGGATTGGGAGACCGCCCTGATCATGGCGGGGGCGCGCAGCCATTATGGGTTTGAGACCCTGTTCGCCTCGCCCGATGGGGAGGAGGTGGTGTCGGCCGGCGGCCTGTTGGTCGTTCCCCATCTTTCGATCGAAGACATCGACGTCGAGGCGGTGGACGCCATCCTGGTCAACGGCGGCTCCATCTGGCGTCAGCCCGGCGCGCCGGACGTCTCGGACCTGCTGCGTTGGGCGCATGGGGCGGGCAAGACGGTGGGCGGCATCTGCGACGGAACTCTGGCCCTGGCGCGCGCGGGGCTTCTGGACCAGAGGCCCCATACCGCCAACGGGCCCGACAGCCTCTCCATCACCGGCTACGGCGGGGCGGCCCATTACCGCGACCAGCCTCGCGCCGTTCTGGCCGATCGGGTCGTCACGGCGGCGGGCACGGCGCCGGTCAGCTTCATGGGGGCGGTGCTGGACTCGCTGGGTCTGAAAAGCGCCGAGCTGGACGCCTATCTCAGCCTTTTCGGCGCGGAACACCTCGCCCCGGTCAGCGCAGCCTGATCTCGTACAGCTGGGGCCAGCGCTTGCCGGTGACGAACAGCCGCTTGCCCGCCGCGTCCCAGGCGATGCCGTTCAGGACGTCGTCGTTCGGGTCCAGGCCCGCGTCCTTGGGGACCAGGTCCGTCAGGTCGATGAAGGCCTTCACCACACCGGTCTCCGGGTCGATGCGCGCGATGCGGTTGTCCTGCCACAGATTGGCGAAGACCTCGCCGTCGATCCATTCCAGCTCATTGATCTGGTCCAGCGGCCGACCGTCGGCGGTGACGGAGATCCGGCCGGTCTCGGCCAGGGTGTCGGGATCGAGGAAGCGGATCTGATCGGTGCCGTCGCTCATGATCAGTCGGCGCCCGTCGGTGGTCAGCCCCCAACCCTCGCCCGGATAGGAGAAGCCGCCCAGGGGCGAGAAGTCCTCCAGCTTGAAGATGAAGCCGATGTGGTTGCGCCAGGTCAGATTGTAGAGCTTGCCGTTCAGGGCGGCCAAACCCTCGCCGAAATAGACGGTGGGCAGGTCGCGCCGACGCAGGATTTCACCGTCCTGCAAACGCACCTGGCGCACCGACGACGGATAGAGGCCCGTGCTCTCGTAAAGGGCGCCCTCGTGGAAGAAGAGGCCCTCGGTGAAGGCCGTCCGGTCATGCGGATAGGCGTGCACCACCTGATAGGCCTGGGTCGGAACCTCGGCCCGAACGGGCAGGGTCGCGCCCACCGCCAGCAGCAGGCCGACGATCAGGCCGGCGAAGCGCAGGGGCGGGCGCGGCATGGTCAGGCGCCTTCGGCGGCGGCTTCCGCCTCGGCCTTGCGGGCGCGGGCCTCGGCGCGTTCGGCTTCGGCGCGGGCGGCCTCGGCCTTTTCCTTCTTGGAGGCGGAGCGACGGCCCAGCATGTTCAGGGCCTCGACCCCGGCCGAGAAGGCCATGGCGGCGTAGATATAGCCCTTGGGCACATGATAGCCGAAGCCGTCGGCGATCAGCACCATGCCGATCATCAGCAGGAAGCCCAGGGCCAGCATGACGACGCTGGGGTTGTCGTTGATGAAGTTCGCCAGCGGGTCGGCGGCCAGCAGCATCACCGTCACGGCGACCAGGACGGCGACGACCATGATGGGCAGGTGCTCGGTCATGCCCACGGCGGTCAGGATGGAGTCGATCGAGAAGACCAGGTCCAGCAGGATGATCTGGAAGATGGCCGCCCCGGCGTTGGTGATCATCACGTCCTTCTTGTCCATGACGTCATGGGTGGGCGTGGGATCGACCGTGTGGTGGATCTCCTTGGTGGCTTTCCAGACCAGGAACAGGCCGCCCGCGATCAGGATCAGATCCTTCCACGAGAATTCGTTGCCCGCGACGGTGAAGACCGGCTGAACCAGGCCCACCAGCCAGGCGATGATCGACAGCAGGGCCAGGCGCATGACCAGGGCCAGGCCGATGCCGATGCGCCGCACCTTCTGGCGCTGATGCTCGGGCAGTTTGTTCGACAGGATCGAGATGAAGATCAGATTGTCGATGCCGAGCACGACCTCCATCACTACCAGGGTCACCAGGGCCGCCCAGGCGGCCGGGTCGGAGAGAAGGGGCAGGATGCTGTCGAGCATGGAATGTCCAGGAGGGGAAAGGCGTCGGCGGGAACAGCTAGGCCCGGCTCAGGTTCCGATCAAGCGCGGGGGTGCGGCGCAATGGTCGCACCCTGGCTCACCGCGCGGCGAAGGTCACATCGACCACCAAGGGGAAGTGGTCCGAGATCACCTGGCCCGAAAAGGAGTCCGTCAGGACGCCGAACCTTTCCACCGCCAGGCGGCGATCGACGAAGACATGGTCGATGGGCGCCCCGTCCGCGGCCTTGGCGAGGTCGAAGCCGTTATAGGTGGTCGAAGGGCCGAAGACGACGGGGCTGACGGTGCGGGCGTCACGCAGGCCGGCCGACACGATCCGGCGATAGGGGGCGCTGTCGGGCCCGATGTTGAAGTCGCCCAGCAAGACCACGGCCGCCGTTTCGCCCTCGGCGGTCGCAGGCGGCAGGTCCGCAGCCAGGGCGGCGCACTGTTCACGGGCGACCACGCCGACATGGTCGAAATGGGCGTTGCGGACGTCCAGCAGACGACCGTCGGAACGGTCGCGCAGCACCACCCGCGTCAGGGTGCGGGGCAGGGCCGCGTCCCAGCCCTTCGAAGGGCGATCCGGGGTCGGCGAACACCAGAGAGTCTGTTTGCGGACGACCTCGAATCGGTCGCGTCGCCAGAACAGGGTGGTGGTCTCGCCCCCCTCGGCCCCGTCGTCGCGACCCAGGCCGTAGTGGTCGTAGTCCGGCGCTTGTTCGGCCAGATAGGCGACCATGGGAATCAGGGCCTCCTGAACGCCCAGCACGTCCGGGGCGAAGAAGGCGATCTGACGCGCCATGTGCGGGCGCCGTTCGGGCCAGTTCGGCCGATCGTCAGGGACGTCGTAGCGGATGTTGTAGCTCATCAGCCGGATCGGCTGTGGCTCGGGCGCTGCGAAAGGCTCGGCGCGAGCGGCGGCCGTTCCCGTCAGGACGGTGACGAGAGCGATCATCAGGACGCGGAACTTCATGGCGAATCTCTAAGACGACGAGAAGAAAGACGAATGTCGCACGGGGCTATGACCGAGGTGCGACGCCGGGTGCGGCTTCTTCACCCTTCACGCAATGTTGCGAGCGGCAAAACCCCGTGCTATCAGGCGCCCGGCTTGAAGGGGGCGTATTCACCAATACGGCCTCTGTCGTGCTTTCCGCAAGCATTTCAAGCTTTTGACCGTTGCGACCCTCGCAGTCGGTCGCGACCCTGACACAACGACCTCGGACCCTAATCAGTGGCTGATGATTTCAGAACGACGGAAGTCGGCGATCGCTACGCACAGGCGCTGTTTGATCTGGCGCTGGAAACCGGCCGCCTGGACGCCGTTCGCGCCGACGTCGTCTCGCTGAAGACCGCCTGGACCGAGAGCGCCGATCTGCGCCGCCTGGCGACCTCGCCGGTCATTTCGGCCGACGACCAAGCCAAGGGCCTGACCGCCGTCGCCGCCAAGGCCCGGTTCGAACAGAACACCGTCAACTTCCTGGGCCTGCTGGCCCAGAACGGCCGCGCCCGTGATCTGGCCGCCGTGATCGCCGGTTTCGAGCGCCTTTACGCCAAACACGCCGGGATCGTGGCCGCCGAAGTGGTCTCGGCCCAGCCTCTGGACGCCAAACAGCTGGCCGCGATCAAGACCGCGCTGAACAAGAGCCTGGGCAAGGCGCCGGAACTGACCACGCGGGTCGATCCGGCCATCCTGGGCGGCCTGAAGGTCAAGGTCGGCTCGAAACTGTTCGACGCCTCGCTGAAGACCAAGCTCGACCAGATGAAGTTCGCCCTCAAGCGGGCGTAAGCCCGCTCCCGCCCAACGAATGCGCGCCTGAACGGCGCACCCGCAGAAGACTGAAGAACAGAGAGCCCGTCATGGACATCCGCGCCGCTGAAATCTCGGCCATCCTCAAGTCGCAGATCGCCAACTTCGGCGTCGAAGCCGATGTCTCCGACGTCGGCAGCGTGCTGTCGGTCGGCGACGGCATCGCCCGCATCCACGGTCTGGACAATGTCCAGGCCGGCGAAATGGTCGAATTCACCAAGGCCGGCGTCAAGGGCATGGCCCTGAACCTGGAACGCGACAATGTGGGCGCCGTGATCTTCGGCGCCGACGCCGCCATCGCCGAGGGCGACGACGTGCGCCGCCTGGGCGAGATCGTGGACGTGCCGGTCGGCAAGGGCCTCCTGGGCCGCGTCGTCAACCCGCTGGGCGAGCCGATCGACGGCAAGGGTCCGATCCAGTTCACCGAGCGCCGCCGCGTCGACGTCAAGGCGCCGGGCATCATCCCCCGCAAGTCGGTCCACGAGCCGATGCAGACCGGCCTGAAGGCCATCGACACCCTGATCCCCGTCGGCCGCGGCCAGCGCGAGCTGATCATCGGCGACCGTCAGGTCGGCAAGACCGCCGTCGCCGTCGACACCATCCTGAACCAGAAGAACGTCAACAAGACCGACGACGAGAGCGCCAAGCTCTACTGCATCTACGTCGCCATCGGTCAGAAGCGTTCGACCGTCGCCCAGATCGTCAAGACCCTCGAAGAGTCGGGCGCTCTGGAATACACCATCGTCGTCGCCGCCACGGCGTCCGAGCCCGCCCCGCTGCAGTTCCTGGCGCCCTTCGCCGGCACCGCCATGGGCGAGTTCTTCCGCGACAACGGCATGCACGCCCTGATCGTCTATGACGACCTGTCGAAACAGGCTGTGGCTTATCGCCAGATGTCGCTGCTGCTGCGCCGCCCGCCGGGCCGCGAAGCCTATCCGGGCGACGTCTTCTACCTGCACAGCCGCCTCTTGGAGCGTTCGGCCAAGCTGAACGAGGACTATGGTTCGGGCTCCATGACCGCCCTGCCGATCATCGAAACCCAGGCCAACGACGTTTCGGCCTATATTCCGACCAACGTCATCTCGATCACCGACGGCCAAATCTTCCTGGAATCGGACCTCTTCTATCAGGGCATCCGTCCGGCCGTGAACGTCGGCATCTCGGTGTCGCGCGTGGGCTCCTCGGCCCAGACCAAGGCGATGAAGAAGGTCGCCGGCACCATCAAGGGCGAACTGGCCCAGTATCGCGAGATGGCCGCCTTCGCCAAGTTCGGCTCGGACCTGGACGCCTCGACCCAGAAGCTGTTGGCCCGCGGCGCCCGACTGACCGAGCTGCTGAAGCAGCCCCAGTATTCGCCCCTGTCGATGGAAGAGCAGGTCGTCTCGGTCTACGCCGGCACGCGCGGCTATATCGACGGCATCGCGGTCAGCGACGTCGGCCGGTTCGAGAAGGAGCTGCTGGCGCGCATCCACGCCAACCACGCCTCGCTGCTGGAAGGCATCCGCACCAAGAAGGATCTGACGGCGGAGCTGGAAGCCGAGCTGAAGGACATCCTGGCCGCCTTCGTCAAGACCTTCGCCTGAGTTCAACCGGATAAGCTGAGAGAGTAGCGCCGGATGGCCAGCCTCAAGGAAATGCGCAATCGGATCGGAAGCGTGAAAGCCACGCAGAAGATCACGAAAGCCATGCAGATGGTCGCCGCGGCCAAGCTGAAACGCGCCCAGGACCAGGCCGAAAGCGCCCGGCCCTATGCGAAGAAGATGGCCTCGGTCATCGCCAACCTGGCCGCCGGCGTCTCGGGCGCCGATGCGCCGCGCTTGCTCGCCGGCACGGGTCAGGACCAGCGTCACCTGATCGTGGTGGCGACGGCGGACAAGGGTTTGGCGGGCGGTTTCTCGACCAATGTCATCCGCGCCGCGCGCGAACGGATCAACAGCCTGATCGCGAACGGCAAGGACGTGAAGATCATCGCGGTCGGCCGCAAGTCGCGCGATCAGCTGTCGCGCCTGTACGGCGACAAGCTGGTCCGCACCTTCGAACTGAGCGAGCACAAGACGGTGGGCCTGCCCTCGGCCCAGCCCATCGCCGAGATGATCGCCACGGCCTTCGAGGACGGTCAGGCCGATGTGGTCACCCTGTTCTACAGCCAGTTCAAGTCGGTGATTTCCCAGGTTCCGACCGCCAAACAGCTGATCCCGGCGGTGGTCGAGGGTGACGCGGCCCCGATCGACCTAAACGGCGCGGTCTATGAATACGAGCCCTCGGAAGAGGAAATCCTCGAGACCCTGCTGCCGCGCAACCTGACGACCCAGATCCTGGCCGCCCTCTATGAGAACCAGGCGGGCTTCTTCGGGTCGCAGATGGCGGCGATGGACAATGCGACGCGCAACGCCGGCGACCTCATCAACGCCCTGACGCTGCAGTACAACCGCAAGCGCCAAGCCCAGATCACCACCGAGCTGATCGAGATCATCGCCGGCGCCGAAGCCCTCTGATCCCGACCGAACAGACATTCCGATACGGACCCCAGCCATGACCGACACCGTCGCCCCCAAAAAGCCCGCCGCCCGCAAGCCGGCCGCCAAGAAGGTCGCTCCCGCAGCGGCCCCCGTCTCCGCCGCCGCCACGGGCCGCATCGCCCAGGTCATCGGCGCCGTCGTCGACGTCGAGTTTGACGGCCATCTGCCGGCCATCCTCAGCGCCCTGCACACCCAGAACGTCGATCAGAAGACGGGCGAGCCCTTCACCCTGGTTCTGGAAGTCGCCCAGCACCTGGGTGAGAACATGGTCCGCGCCATCGCCATGGACACGACCGAGGGCCTGACCCGCGGCCAGCCCGTCACCGACACAGGCTCCTCGATCCAGGCGCCGGTCGGCCCCGGCACCCTGGGCCGCATCATGAACGTCGTCGGCCAGCCGATCGACGAAGCCGGCCCGATCAAGACCGAGCTTTACCGTCCGATCCACAAGGAAGCCCCGAGCTTCGACGAGCAGTCGACCTCGGCCGAGATCCTGGTCACCGGCATCAAGGTCATCGACCTGATGTGCCCCTACACCAAGGGCGGCAAGATCGGCCTGTTCGGCGGCGCCGGCGTGGGCAAGACCGTGACCATGCAGGAACTGATCAACAACATCGCCAAGGCTTACGGCGGTTATTCGGTTCTGGCCGGCGTGGGTGAGCGCACCCGCGAAGGCAACGACCTGTATCACGAGATGATCGAGTCCAACGTGAACGTGGACCCGGCCAAGAACGGCGGTTCGACCGAGGGCTCCAAATGCGCCCTGGTCTACGGCCAGATGAACGAGCCCCCCGGCGCCCGCGCCCGCGTCGCCCTGACCGGCCTGTCGATCGCGGAATACTTCCGTGACGAGGAAGGCAAGGACGTGCTGCTGTTCGTCGACAACATCTTCCGCTTCACCCAGGCCGGCTCCGAAGTGTCGGCTCTGCTGGGCCGCATCCCCTCGGCCGTGGGCTATCAGCCGACCCTGGCGACCGAGATGGGCAACCTGCAAGAGCGGATCACCTCGACCAAGAAGGGTTCGATCACCTCGGTCCAGGCCATCTACGTCCCCGCCGACGACCTGACCGACCCGGCGCCCGCCGCCTCCTTCGCCCACCTGGACGCGACGACCGTTCTGAGCCGCGACATCGCCGCCCAGGCCATCTTCCCGGCCGTGGACCCGCTGGACTCCACCTCGCGGATCATGGACCCGCTGGTGATCGGCGAGGAGCACTATCAGGTCGCCCGTTCGGTTCAGGAAGTCCTGCAGCAGTACAAGGGCCTGAAGGACATCATCGCCATCCTGGGCATGGACGAGCTGTCGGAAGAGGACAAGCTGATCGTGGCCCGCGCCCGCAAGATCCAGCGCTTCCTGTCCCAGCCCTTCCACGTGGCCGAACAGTTCACCAACACCCCCGGCGCCTTCGTCGACCTGAAGGACACGATCCGCTCGTTCAAGGGCATCGTGGCCGGCGAGTACGACCACCTGCCGGAAGCGGCCTTCTACATGGTCGGCCCGATCGAAGAGGCCGTCGCCAAGGCCGAGAAGATGGCGGCGGACGCCTGATCATGGCCGGCAAGCTGAACTTCTCCCTCGTCTCGCCGGAACGCGAGGTCTTTTCGGGCCTCGTGGACCAGGTGGATGCGCCGGGCGTCGAGGGCGACTTCGGCGTCCTGCCGGCCCACGCCCCCTTCATGACGGCCCTGCGCGAGGGCCTGGTGACCGTCTATGTCGGCGGGACCAGGACCCAGTACGACGTCAAGGGCGGCTTCGCCGACGTCAACGGCGAAGGCCTGACCATCCTGGCCGAACAGGCGACTGAGGTCGTCGCGGCCTGATCCTTTCTCAGGGTCGTAAAGAGTGAGGCCTCCCGTTTCGGCGGGGGGCCTTTTTCTTTGCCCTCTCCCGCTTGCGGGGGAGGTGTCGCGTCGATCGCGAAGCGATCCAGCGACGGAGGGGGAGGTTTCACTCCGGAAGAAGACTTCCCCCATCGTCAGCCGCCTCGCTCCGCTCGACGAGCTGACACTTCCCCCGCAAGCGGGGGAAGGGCTAGAACGCCTCCATGACCGAAGCTCTCGACATCCACGGCGTCTGCGATCCGCGTTTCGCATCGGTGAAGGACGCCTTCGCCGCCAACTTCACCGATGCGCCCGAGGGGCTGAACGAGGTGGGGGCGCGGTTCTGCTTGATGATCGAGGGGGCGCCGGTCGTCGATCTGTGGGCGGGGCACGCCGATACGGCCAAGACGACGCCCTTCGCCGAGGACACCCTGACCCCGGTCTTCTCGACCGGCAAGGCGGTGATGGCCCTGCTGATGGCCACGGCGGTCGAGGCGGGCAAGGTGGCCTATGACGAGAAGGTCTCCCATATCTGGCCCACCTTCGGCCAGGCCGGCAAGGACAAGGTCACCGTCGCCCAGCTGATGAGCCACCAGTCGGGCCTGCCCGGCTTCTCGGAGCCGGTGGAGCCGTCGCTGTGGTTCGATCCGGCGGCGGTCAACGCCCGGCTGGCGGCCCAGGCGCCCATGTGGGAACCGGGGACGGCCTCGGGCTATCATCCGGTCACGGTCGGCTATCTGGCCAATGAGGTGTTCCGCCTGACGACGGGCCGGACCATGGGCCAGGCCCTGCGCGCAGACTTCGCCGATCTGGACCTGTGGATCGGCCTGCCGGAGGACCAGCACGGGCGGGTGGCCCAGATGCGCAAACCCTCGGCGGCGCCCAGCCTGGGGACCATCGACCCCATCAAACAGGCGGCCTTCCTGGACCGGGGCTCGGCGCCGGGCGGGCGCGGTTCGGCCGAATGGCGCAAGATGGAGATCCCCTCGGCCAATATGCACGCCACGGCGGCGGGCCTGGCGCGGATGCTGGGCGTCGTGGCCAATGAGGGGATGCTGGACGGGCGAAGGGTGCTGTCCAAGGGCGTGCTGCGCGACCTGACGCGCGAGCGGATCCACGGTCAGGACAAGGTGCTGCCCTATGTGATCAGCTGGGCGGCGGGCCTGATGCGAAACGACGGGCTGAACGTCTTCGGGCCGGGCGAGTCCCTGGGCCACTACGGCTGGGGCGGATCCATGGCCATGGCCGATCCGTCGCGGCGCCTGTCGGCCGCCTATGTGATGACGCGCCAGTCGCCGCACCTGATCGGCGACCCGCGGCCCCGGCGCCTGCTGGAGGCCCTGTACGCCGCCGTCTAGACGGTTTCCGACAGGGCGACGGCGCGTCGGGCGGCGCGCGACCGCTGCGCGGCGCCCAGGGCGAAGACGCCCGCTCCGGCCCAGATGAAGCCGAAGGAGACGATCCGCAGTGGGGTCAGGGGCTCGCCCGCCCAGACGCCGCAGGCGAACTGCAGCGTCGGCGCCAGAAACTGGATGAAGCCGACGGTGGACAGGGGCAGACGCCGCGCCGACCAGGCGAACAGCACCAGAGGAATGACCGTCGCCGGTCCGTTGACCAGGGCCCAGGCCAGTCCGGCGGGCGAGGAAAAGCCCGTCGCCTGCCCATGGGCCGCCAGCCAGGCCAGGAACAGGGCGCCGAACGGCAGCAACACCAGGCACTCGACAAACAGGCCGGTCTGGGCCGAGGCGGGCACGCGCTTTCTGATCACCGCATAGGCGCAGAAGGTGACGGCGAGCGTCAGTCCGATGATCGGCACATGGCCCAGGGCGACGGTCTGGACGGCCACCCCCACGGCGGCCAGGGCGATGGCGACGCCGCTCCAGCGGTCGATCTTCTCGCGGAACAGCAGGGCCCCTGCGGCCATGTTCAAGAGCGGGTTGATGTAATAGCCGAGGCTGGCCTCCAGCGTCGCATGATGGGTGGTGGCGAAGACATAGAGGCTCCAGTTGACCGCGATCATCGCCGCCGACAGGGCCAGCCAGCCGAAGACGCGCGGCGTCGCCAGCGCCTGTTTCGCCTCGTTCCACTGTCCCGCCAGCAGCAGGACCAGACCCGCCACGAAGACCGACCAGACCGCCCGGTGAGCCAGGATCTCGGGCGCGCTGAAGCCGTGGGCCGCCAGGGCCATGAACAGCAGGGGCAGAAGACCCCACAGGGTGTAGCAGGCGATGGCCGTGCCGACCGCGCGGGGATCGTTGGGGGAGGGGGAGGCGGTCATGGGATCCTTCATCCCCGCCGTCATCCTCGGGCTTGACCCGAGGATCGGGCGCGGCGGGCGCCTGTGCGTCGCTCGTTCGCACCGGCGGCGGAACATCCGGTCCTCGGGTCAAGCCCGAGGATGACGGGGTGGAGCGTCAGACGGTGATCGAACGATACCCCGACGACGGCTTGATCGTGCCCGTCTCGTCCAGCAGCTGGGCGATCTGGACGGCGTTCAGGGCCGCGCCCTTGCGCAGATTGTCGGACACCACCCAGAAGCTCAGGCCGTTCTCGACCGTCGGGTCCTTGCGGATGCGGCTGACGTAGACGGCGAACTCGCCGGCGGCGTCGACCGGGGTGATGTAGCCGTCATGCTCCTGCTTATCGACGACCAGCACGCCCGGCGCCTCGCGTAGGATGGCGCGGGCCTCGTCCGGTTCGATGGGGCGATCGAACTCGACCGTCACCGCTTCCGAATGGCCGACGAAGACCGGCACCCGCACGCAGGTGACCGTCAGCTTGATGTTCGGATCCAGCATCTTGTGGGTCTCGTCCCACATCTTCTGCTCTTCGTCGGTATAGCCGTCCTCGTTGAAGGCGCCGATGAAGGGGATGACGTTGAAGGCGATCTGTTTGGGGAACTTCTTGGGCGTGGCGTCGCCCAGGCCGTAGATGGCCTTGGTCTGGTTCCACAGCTCGTCCATGCCTTCCTTGCCGGCGCCGGACACCGACTGATAGGTCGAGACCACCACCCGCTTGATTTTGGCCGCGTCATGCAGGGGCTTCAGCGCCACGACCAGCTGGGCGGTCGAGCAGTTGGGGTTGGCGATGATGTTCTTCTTCTTGGCGTCCTTGACCGCGTCGGGGTTCACCTCGGGCACGATCAGCGGCACGTCCGGGTCCTTGCGGAAGGCCGAGGAGTTGTCGATCACGATGGGGCCGGCCTTGCCGATCCTTTCGGACCACTCCCGCGACACCGCGCCGCCGGCCGACATCAGAACGATGTCGACGGATGCGAAGTCGAACTGTTCGATGTCCTGGCATTTGACGGTCCGGTCGCCGAACGAGACCTCGACCCCCTTGGACTTGCGCGAGGCGATGGCGTGGATTTCATCGACGGGGAAGTTCAGCTCCTCGAGGATGTTCAGCATTTCGCGGCCCACATTGCCCGTGGCCCCGACGATCGCGACGCGATAACCCATGATGTTTGGTCCTTCGGACGCGCTGACGCTCGGCCTGCGGGGCCCTGCTGCTTCAGCGCGAAATAGAGGGGAGAAGCGTCCTGCATTTAGGCGTTCGCAGCCGCGAAGCAATCGCTTTTCGGCGGATGGGGCTTTAAGAACGCCGCCATGACCTCCCGCATCCGAAACGCCTACGACATCCGCGTGGACGAGGGCGTTCTGTCGCCCGATCCGGCTCAGGCCGAAGTCCTGCTCGCCCTGGAGCGGCTGGAGCGGGATCTGGCCCGGCGCGGCCTGTTCGGCCGCCCGCCCGAGGTGAAGGGGATCTACCTCTACGGCCCGCCGGGACGGGGCAAGTCCATGCTGATGGACCTCTTCTATTCGGCCACGCCCGAGCCGCGCAAAAAGCGCGCCCATTTCCACGCCTTCATGGCCCGGGTCCACGACCTGGTGCGCCAGTGGCGCGAGGGGGACGCCAAGGCCCGAAAGGCCGTGTTTGGAACCCAGCACTCCCGCAAGGGGGGCGACGACCCCATCCCGCCCGTCGCCCGGCTGATCGCCTCGGAAGCCCGGCTGCTGTGTTTCGACGAGCTTCAGGTGACCGACATCGCCGACGCCATGATCCTGGGCCGGCTGTTCGAGGCCCTGTTCGAGGATCGGGTGGTGCTGGCCGTCACCTCGAACCGGGCGCCGGAGGACCTCTATAAGAACGGCATCAACCGCCAGCTCTTCACCCCCTTCATCGACATCATCCGCGACCGCTGCGAAGTGGTCCAGACGGCGGGCGCGCGCGACTGGCGGCTGGACCGGCTCAGCTCAGCCCAGGTCTGGCACACGCCGGACGACCGCGCCGGGTTCGAGGCCCTGTGGCGCGAGTTGAAGGGCGGGGAGCCGGAGGAGCCGACGCACCTGACCGTCCTGGGGCGCGACGTCGTGGTGGAGCGGACCGTGGGGGCGATGGCGCGGGCGAGCTTTGCGGACCTGTGCGGTCGGCCGCTGGGGCCGCAGGATTATCTGGCCGTGGCCGAACGGTTCCACACCCTGTTCCTGGAGGATGTGCCGATCCTGGGCGCGGCCAACCACCATGAGGCGCGCCGTCTGGTGACCCTGGTGGACGCGCTTTACGAGGCCCGGACCAGGCTGATCGTCTTGGCGGCGGCCCGGCCCGAGGCCCTCTATACCGAAGGGGTGGGCGCTTTCGAGTTCGAACGCACCGTGTCGCGCTTCAACGAGATGCAGAGCAGGGACTGGCTGGCCCACGTGCGGGAGTAAGCGCAGACCCTCTCCCGCTTGCGGGAGAGGTGGGCCGGCGTCCGCGCAGCGGACCAGGCTCGGAGAGGGGAGTCTTGCTTGGCTGAAAGACGACTTCCCCCATCGTCATGCGTGTCGCTGCGCGCCACGACCTGACACTTCCCCCGCAAGCGGGGGAAGGTCTGAGCATCCCAAAGAAAAGGGCCTGCGGATCTCTCCGCAGGCCCTTCGTCATTCGAGCTGGCGCCTAGCTTAGGCCAGCGAGGAATCGATGTCCTTGCACGCCTGGATCAGGCCCTGGACCGAGGCGACCGACTTGGCCAGCATCGCCTTTTCGTCGTCATTGGTGGTGAACTCGACCACCTTCTCGACGCCTGCGGCGCCGATCAGGGCCGGGACGCCGACATAGAGGTCGGACAGGCCGTATTCGCCCGACAGCCAGACGGCGCAGGGCAGGACGCGCTTCTCGTCCTTCAGATAGGACTTGGCCATGGCGATGGCCGATTCAGCCGGGGCGTAGAAGGCCGAACCGGTCTTCAAGAGGGCCACGATCTCGCCGCCGCCCTTGCGGGTGCGCTCGACGATGGCGTCCAGCTCGTCCTGGCTCAGGAAGCCGGCCGAGACGGCGTCAGGCAGGGGCAGGCCGCCGACGGTCGAGTGGCGCACCATCGGCACCATGTCGTCGCCGTGGCCGCCCAGGGTCCAGGCGTGGATGTCCTGAACCGACACGCCGGTCTTTTCAGCCAGGAAGTAGGCGAAGCGGGCGCTATCGAGCACGCCGGCCATGCCGACGACCTTCTCCTTGGGCAGGCCCGAGAACTTCTGCAGGGCCCAGACCATGGCGTCCAGCGGGTTGGTGATGCAGATGACGAAGGCGTTGGGGGCGTGGGCCTTGATGCCCTCGCCGACGGCCTTCATGACCTTCAGATTGATGCCGATCAGGTCGTCGCGGCTCATGCCCGGCTTGCGCGGCACGCCGGCGGTGACGATGCAGACGTCGGCGCCCGCGATGTCGGCATAGTCGTTGGCGCCCTTCAGGGCCACGTCCGAGCCGAAGACGGCGGTGGCCTCGGCGATGTCCAGCGCCTTGCCCTGGGGGGTGCCTTCGGCGATGTCGAACAGGATCACGTCGCCCAGCGCTTCGCGGGCGGCCACGTGGGCCAGGGTGCCGCCGATCATGCCGGCGCCGATAAGGGCGATCTTCGCGCGAGCCATGGATGTCTCCGGTTATTGCGTGTGCGAAAGGGGATTAATCGTGCGGGCGGTCTAGACCCGCAAGGGCGGCGCTGCAAGGCTGGCCGACGTTCGATCAGGAGCCCCAATGACCGACTTTCGTCCAGACCCCGCCTTCGCCGCCGGCTCCATCGCCGCCGCCGAATGGCCGCTGTGTCATGTGCGGCTTCAGGACGACGCCCGCTTCCCCTGGCTGATCCTGATCCCGCGCGTCGAAGGCGCGGTGGAGCTGGAGGACCTCAGCGTCGAACGGCGGGCCGTGCTGATGGAGGAGACGGTGCGGGCGGGGGCGCTGGTGCGGAGACTGGGGCCGGTCGATAAGCTGAACGTCGGGGCCATCGGCAATGTGACGGCCCAGTTGCACGTCCATGTGGTGGGGCGCCGCCGCGACGACGGCCTGTGGCCCGATCCGGTCTGGGGGCGAGGACCGGCGGTTCCCTATGCGGGGGAGGCGCGGGCGCGGCTGTTGGATTTGATCGCGGGCGGGTGAGCCGCCGCGCGCCCGTCAGATGATGTCCAGCGGCGTCTCCCGCGTCGGCGGGGGGAAGGCTTCGTCGAGGCGGTGCAGGTCCTCGGCGTCGAACTGGATCTCCAGGGCGTCGGCGTTGGCCTCCACGTGCTCGACCGAGCTCGCCTTGGGGATGGCGATCACCCCGTCCTGGCGCAGGACGGCGGCCAAGGCCACCTGGGCCGGGTCGGCGTCGTGGCGGTCGGCGATGTCGCGGATCAGCGGATGGTCCAGCAGGCCGCCGCGCCCCAGGGGCGAATAGGCCATCATCGGCATGTCGCGCGCCTGCAGCCAGGGCAGCAGGTCGAACTCGACCCCGCGCGACCCCAGATGATAGAGCAGCTGATTGGCCGCGCAGTCCTCGCCTCCCTCGATCTCCATCAGCCGCTTCATGGCGCGCAGGTCCAGGTTGGACACGCCCCAGCGGACGATCATCCCTTCATCGACCAGTTCCTGGAAGGCGGCGACCGTCTCCTCCAGGGGGACGCGGCCCTCCCAGTGCAGCAGATAGAGGTCCAGACGGTCCGTCCCCAGCCGCTCCAGCGACTTTTCGCAGGCCAGCATCATCTTCAGTTCGGAGGCGTTCTCGGGCCGGACCTTGGAGACCAGAAAGACCTCGTCGCGGCGGCCGGCGATCACCTCGCCCACCAGACGTTCCGAGCGGCCGTCGCCGTACAGTTCGGCCGTGTCGATCAGGGTCAGGCCCAGGTCGATCCCCCGCGCCAGGGCCTGCTGTTCGGCGTCGCGCCGGGCGGGATGGTCGCCGATCTCCCACGTCCCTTGGCCCAGGGCGGGAACGGTCGTACCGTCTGCAAAGGTGACGAGGCGGGTCATGTCGGTCCTGTTCCATTCGCGGCGAAAGGCCGCCTTGGCTTGGGTATGGAGAGGTTGAGATGCGTACCCGGCTTATCAAGACCGACGGCCTTGTCCAACAGGTGCTGGAGGCGGGATATGATCAGCCTAACGCGCCCCTGGTCCTGCTGATCCACGGCTTCCCCGAACTGGGCGTCAGCTGGCGCGCCCAGGTCGAGGCCCTGTCCCTGGCGGGATATCATGTCGTGGCGCCGGACATGCGCGGTTACGGCGGCACGGACAAGCCCCAGGGCGCCGCCGCCTTTTCGATCCTGCATCTGGTCGGGGACATGGTCGACCTGGTGCGGGCCCTGGGTGAACAGAGCGCCATTGTGGTGGGCCACGACTGGGGCGCGCCGGTCGCCTGGTGCTGCGCCCTGCTGCGGCCCGATCTGTTCACGGCGGTGGCCGGCCTGTCCGTGCCCTTCCAGCCGCGCCGACCCCAGGGACCGCCGACGACCGTCATGGCGGTTCTGTCCGAACGGGCCGGTATGGGCGACCTCTATATCAACCGGTTCCAGGCGGCCGACGCCCATCGGGCGCTGGAGGCCGATCCGGCGATGACGCTGAGGAAGCTGTTCTGGGCCTATGACGGCGCCACTCCGGCGTCGAAACGGGCCACCGGCTTCATGGCGCGGGGCGTCGGCCTGCTGGACAGTATTGATGACGCCGCCGACCTGCCGCCGTGGATGAGCCCGGCCCATTTCGCCGAATATGTGGAGGCCTTTTCGGCCGGCGGCTTTGACGCCCCGCTGAACTGGTACCGCGCCATCGACCTGAATTGGTCGCTGACGGCCTTTGCGCAGGAACAGCGAATCCTCCAGCCGGCCCTGTTCATCGTCGGCGAGAACGACCCGGTGCGCCACTACGCCGGATCGGCCGAGGCGGGGCTGAAGGACTGGGTTCCGAACCTGAGCCGGTCGGTGGTCGTGCCCGGCGCCGGTCACTGGATTCAGCAGGAGAAGGCCGAGGCGGTGAACGCCCTGCTGCTGGCCTTTCTGAAGGATCTGCCGGAGGCGGACGGGGGCCAGACGTAAGCCTGCGTTAACCTTGAAGCCGCAAGTCTGCCGTAAAGGTCGGGGACGGTGCCGCGAACCTCGGCGGACCCGCCGACCCGTCTTCTCGCCGTTCTCGGAGCCCCCATGCATCGCCGCCAAATGATCCTGTCCGGCCTGGCCACCGCCGCAGGGGCCTCGTCTCTGGGCGCCTGCGCCTCGGCGCCGGCCAATCCCAACTATCCGATCAGCTCCGACAATTCGGCGCCCGCCTACACCTTCGACGAACTGGTCGCGGCCGGGTCCAAGGAGCTGGGCATCGCCGCCGAGGTGGTGGGCGGGGCGATCGAGCGGGTCTTTGCGGATCAGGGCGATCGCCCCACCGCCTATATCGCGGGTGAGGAAGGCTCCGGCGCCGTGGTCGTCGGCGCCCGCTACGGCCGCGGCGCCCTGCATATGAAGGACCTGTCGGCCTCTCAGGAAGTGTTCTGGCAAGGCGCCTCGGTGGGTTGGGACTGGGGCGGCAACGCCAGCCGCGTCTTTACCCTGGTCTATGGCCTGTACCACCCGGACATGATCTATCGCCGCTATCCGGGCGTCGAAGGCTCGGCCTATCTGATCGCGGGGCTGGGCGTGAACTATCAGCGGGCCGACGGGATCACCCTGGCCCCGATCCGCACCGGCGTGGGCCTGCGCCTGGGCGCCAATGTCGGCACCATGAGCTACAGCCGCCAGCGCAATCTTCTGCCCTTCTGAACCGGTCGAGGCCCGACCCTATTCCTGCGGAATGGGGTTGGTGCGGGGGTCGGGGCCGTTGGTGACGACGCGGTCGCGGTCGCCCAGATCCTTGACGATCTTGACGTCCGCAAAGCCTTCCGCCTCGAACAGGGCCTTGACCTGCGGGCCCTGGTCCCAGCCGATCTCGACCGCGAAGACGCCGCCGGGCTTCAGGATGCGCCGGATCTCGGGGGCCAGGTCGCGATAGGCCTGCAAGCCATCGGGGCCGCCGTCCAGGGCCAGGTGAGGGTCGTGATCGCGCACCTCCGGGTCCAGGCCGGGGATATGGTCGGTCGGAATATAGGGCGGGTTGGACAGCACCAGGTCAAAGCTCGCGTCGCCGAAACCGGCCGCCCATTCCGTGCGCAGGAAGGTGGCGCGCTCGTTCAGATCCAGATTGGCGGCGTTCTCCTTGGCGACCGCCAGGGCCTCGGTGGAGATGTCGGTGCCCACCCCCTTGGCCGCCGTCCGCTCGGCCAGCAGGGCCAGCAGAATGGCGCCTGAACCCGTGCCCAGGTCGACGGCGGTGAAGGCTTCGTGCCGGGCGAAGGCCAGGAGGGCGACGTCCAACAGGGTCTCGGTGTCGGGCCGGGGGCTGAGGACGTCGGGGGTGACGTTCAGCATGATCTTCCAGAAGCCCTTCTTGCCGACGATGCGCGAGACCGGCTCGCGGCGCAGGCGGCGGTCGATCATGGCCGTATAGGCGGCCTGCTGCTCGGGGGTGACGATCCGATAGGGGTCGGTCAGTATGTCGGTGCGGCTGGCGCCGGCGGCGGCCTCCAGCAGCAGGCGGGCGTCGATGGCCGGGCTGTCGATGCGGCCGTCCTTCAGTCGGGCCTGGGCGGCCTTCCACACGGTCAACAGGGTCGCGGCGCCGTCGGCGGGCTTGGGGGAGAGGGGCTCGAGGGTCATGACGGCTGATTGGCCCTTCGCACAGGGGATTTCAAGCGCGACCGGGCGCCGTGGCCTGGGAACGCGGGGGGCGGCTTCGCCGTTCGCCTGCTGATGTTCAGGTTCAGATCTTCGCCGCAGCCCCGTCGTCGTCCCTGGTGGAGGTTCGTCGCCGCCGCCCTGGGCGGCCTGACCGCCGGGGCGGGCGCGGCCCATCTGCTCTATACCCAGGGGCATAAGGTGGGGGTGGAACTGCGCCCCAAACGCCCCGAACCCCTGCCGCCCAAGCCGCCGACGCCCGAAGACTATGAGGCCAGGGAGCCGGGCCGGGGCCGGCTGGCCAGACGGCCGGAACAGATTCCGCACAAGGGCTGGATCGACATACTGTGGCGGACCGGCGGCTCCTATTTCGGCGACCGGGTCGGTTTCGTCGCGGGGGGCGTGACCTTCTTCACCCTCTTGTCCCTGTTTCCGCTGCTGGGGAGTTTCGTCACCCTTTACGGCCTGTTCGCCGATCCGGCCGACGCCTGGAGCCGGCTGCAGTTCCTCTACGCCGTCATGCCCGACAGCATCGCCCAGTTCCTGGGCGGAGAGATGGAGCGGCTGGCCCGGAACTCCAGCGGCCAGCTGACCTTCACCCTGATCTGGACCCTGGCCCTCTCGCTGTGGACCGCCAACGGGGCGGTCAAGGTGCTGTTCTACGGGCTGAACGTCGCCTATCACGAGGTCGAGCGGCGCAACATCGTCCGCTATAATCTGCTGTGCATGGGCTTCACCATCGGGGCCATTCTGGCCCTGTTGCTGACCTCGGCCCTGGTCGTCGGGGCGCCGGTGGTGATCCGGCTGTTCGGCCTTCAGGAGGAATGGGGCCTGTTCGCCCTTTTGCGCTGGCCCCTGCTGCTGGTCGGCTATGTCGCGGCCCTGACCCTGATCTATCGGTTCGGCCCCTGTCGGCAGAAGGCGCGCTGGCGCTGGCTGACGCCGGGCGCCCTCTTCGCCGCCTTGCTCAGCCTGACCGTCTCCTTCCTCTTCAGCTGGTATCTGACCAACTTCGTCCGCACCGACTCCTACGGCCCCCTGGCGGCCATTATGGGCTTTCTGCTGTGGACCTGGCTGTCGGTGCAGGTGATCCTGATGGGGGCCGAGCTGAACGCCGAGATCGAGCACCAGACGGCCATGGACACCACGACCGGCAAGCCTCAGCCGATCGGGGATCGGGGCGCCAAGGTCGCCGATACGGTGGGCGCGCGCCGGGGCAATCCGGCCGCCCTGGCCTTCACCCAGCGCCACGCCGAGGCCATGGCCGACCGGCTGACGCGCCGCCGCAGCCGCCGCGAGCGGGACGCGGCCGCTACAGAATGAAGCGGCTCAGGTCGACGTCCTTGGTCAGCAGACTCAACTTGTCGCGCACCGCCGCCCCGTCGAAGGTGACGGTCTGGCCCGCCAGGTCCGAGGCCTTGAAACTGGTCTCCTCCAGCACCCGCTCCAGCACGGTCTGAAGCCGCCGGGCGCCGATGTTCTCCACCGCCGAATTGGCCGCCACCGCCGCATCGGCCAGGGCCTCGATCGCGTCCTCGGTGAAGGTCAGGGTCACGTCCTCGGTGGCCAGCAGGGCCTGGTTCTGACGGATCAGATTGGCCTCGGGCTCGGTCAGGATCCGCTTGAAGTCGTCGCGCGTCAGGGCCTTCAGCTCGACCCGGATCGGCAGCCGCCCCTGAAGTTCGGGCAGCAGGTCCGACGGCTTGGCCACATGGAAGGCGCCCGAGGCGATGAACAGCACATGGTCGGTCTTCACCGGCCCGTATTTGGTCGAGACCGTGGTCCCCTCGATCAGGGGCAGGAGGTCGCGCTGCACCCCCTCGCGCGACACATCGGCGCCCGAGGCCCCCTGGCGCGCCGCCACCTTGTCGATCTCGTCCAGGAAGACGATGCCCTCGTTCTCGGCCAGGATCAGGGCCTCCTTGGTCAGGCTGTCCTGATCCAGCAGCTTGTCGCCTTCCTCGGCGATCAGGGGGGCGACGGCGTCGCGGACCGCCAGCTTGACCGTCTTGGTGCGGCCCCCGCCCATCTTGCCCAGCATCACCGACAGGTTCAGCAGCCCCACGGCCCCGCCGCCGGGGATGTCCAGCCCCTGGATCGGGGAGGCGGTGTCGGCCAGGGCGATCTCGATCTCCTTGTCGTCCAGCTCGCCGGCCCGCAGCTTCTTCCTGAAGCTGTCGCGGGTCGCCGGTCCCGCGCCGGGCCCGACCAGGGCCTCCAGGATCCGATCCTCGGCCGCGCCTTCCGCCCGCGCCCGCACCTCGCCGCGCCGCCGCTCGCGCACCATGACCAGGGCGCTCTCGACCAGGTCGCGCATGATCTGATCGACGTCGCGGCCGACATAGCCGACCTCGGTGAACTTGGTCGCCTCGACCTTCAGAAAGGGCGAACCCGCCAGCCGCGCCAGCCGCCGGGCGATCTCGGTCTTGCCCACGCCGGTGGGGCCGATCATCAGAATATTCTTCGGCGTCACCTCGTCGCGCAGATCCTCGGGCACGCGCTTTCTGCGCCAGCGATTACGCAGGGCCACGGCCACGGCGCGCTTGGCGTCGTCCTGGCCGACGATGTAGCGATCCAGTTCGGAGACGATTTCGCGGGGGGAAAGGTCAGTCATGGCGCTCACATAGGAGGCCGAGAACCGTTGCGGGAGAGGGCAGGGCGTCGCGGCGCTGTTTCGCTAGACCGCCAGCCTCAACGCCAGGGCGGTCAGGGTGACGGCGAGGACGGGGAGGGTCAGAATCAGGCCGATCTTGATGTAATAGACCCAGCCGATGCGGACCCCCTTTCGGGCCAGGACGTGCAGCCACAGCAGGGTGGCCAGGGAGCCGATGGGGGTCATCTTGGGGCCCAGGTCGCTGCCGATGACATTGGCGTAGATCATGGCCTCCCGCACCGGGCCGGTCGCCGAGGAGGCGTCGATGGACAGGGCGGCGATCAGGACCGTGGGCAGGTTGTTGGCGACGGCCGACAGGGCGGCGGTCAGGAAGCCCGTTCCGAAGGTCGCGCCCCAGACGCCGCCTTCGGCGAAGCCGTCCATCAGCTGGGCCAGATGGCGCGTCAGCCCGGCGTTGCCCAACCCATAGACCACCAGATACATGCCCAGCGAGAAGATCACGACCTGCCACGGCGCCTCGCGCAGGACCTTGGTCGTGCTGATCTTGGAGCCGCGCCCGGCGACGATCAGCAGCACGACGGCGCCGGCGGCGGCGATGGCCGAGACGGGAAGGCCTCGGGGCTCCAGAACGAAGAAGCCCAGCAGCAGCAGACCCAGCACCAGCCAGCCGGCGATAAAGGTCGCCCGGTCCTTGATCGCGGTCTCCGGCCGGGGCAGGCGGTCCACCTCATAGGCCCTGGGGATGTCGCGTCCGAAGACGGCGAACAGGACGGCCAGGGTGGCGGCGACCGAGGCCAGGTTCACCGGAACCATGACCGCCGCATAGCGATCAAAGCCGATGTCGAAGAAGTCGGCCGAGACGATATTGACCAGGTTGGACACCACCAGCGGCAGGCTGGCCGTGTCGGCGATGAAGCCCGCCGCCATGACGAAGGCCAGGGTCGCCTTGGGCCCATAGCCCAGGGCCAGCAGCATGGCGATGACGATGGGCGTCAGGATCAGGGCCGCCCCGTCATTGGCGAACAGGGCCGAGACGGCCGCGCCCAGCAGGACCACCAGGCCGAACAGCCGCCGCCCATGGCCCCCGCCCCAGCGACCGATGTGAAGGGCCGCCCATTCGAAGAAGCCGGCCTCGTCCAGCAGCAGGCTGATGACGATGATGGCGACAAAGGCCGCCGTCGCATTCCAGACGATGCCCCAAACCACGGGGATGTCGTTCAGGGCCACCACCCCCAGCAGCAGGGCCGCCGCCGCCCCGCCCAGGGCGCTCCAGCCGATCTGCAGCCCCTTGGGCTGCCACAGCACCAGGACGATGGTGACGGCGAAGATCAGAAGGGCGACGATCATGGGGCGGATCCTGTCGCGGACCGGCGTCCGCAGCGAACCTGTAGCTTGCGCCGCGTCATATTTCCAGTATCTTGGAATAATGGAATCCGAACCCGCCATGCTCGCGCTTGCGGCCCTGGCCCAGCCCACCCGGCTGGAGGCCTTTCGCCTGCTGGTTCGCAGCGCGCCGGAGGGCCTGGCGGCCGGCGCGGTGGCGGATCGGCTGGCGGTGCCGGCCAATACGATGTCGGCCCATCTGGGCGTGCTGTCGCGGGCGGGGCTGATCCGCGCCCAGAGACGCAGCCGCTCGATCGTCTATCGCGCCGATCTGGATCGGCTGGGCGACCTGGTGCTGTTCCTGCTGAAGGACTGCTGCCAGGGACGCGCCGAACTTTGCCAACCCCTGCTGGCCGAACTGGCCCCCTGCTGCGACTGAGGCCCCTATGGACATCGTCATCTATCACAATCCCGCCTGCGGGACGTCTCGCAACACCCTGGCCCTGATCCGCCACGTCGGGATCGAGCCCCACGTGGTCGAATACCTGAAGACCCCGCCCAGCCGGGCCCTGGTGGCGCAGATGGTCGAACGGACGGGCGGATCGGTGCGCGACATCCTGCGCGAAAAGGGCACGCCCTATGCCGAACTGGGCCTGGGCGCCCCCGGCCTGTCGGACGATCAGCTGCTGGATGCGATCGAGGCCCATCCGATCCTGATGAACCGGCCCATCGTGGTCTCGCCCCGCGGCGTGAAACTGTGCCGCCCGTCCGAGGCGGTGCTGGACCTGCTGCCGGCGGAGGGACTGAAACCCTTCACCAAGGCGGACGGCGAGGTGGTGATCGACGCCGACGGCCGCCGGGTCGGGGGATAGCAAAAAGGCGTCCTCCCGGATCGGAGGACGCCTTCAGGGTTTTTAGCGTGGGTCGCCCGTTCAGGCGGCCTTCCCGGCCTTCTTGGCGGCCAGCTTGTCCTGGTGGGCCTTCATGCCGGCTGAGATCAGTTCGGCGGCCTCGCCGGCGTCGCCCCAGCCCTTGACCGTGACCGACTTGCCCTTCTCCAGGTCCTTGTAGCGGGTGAAGAAGTGTTCGATCTGTTCGATCAGGATGGCCGGCAGCTGACGATAGCTGGCGATCTCGGTGTAATAGGGGTTCAGCTTGTCGACCGGCACGGCCAGGATCTTCTCGTCGCCGCCGGCCTCGTCCACCATCTTCAGCACGCCGATCGGGCGCGAGCGGATGACGCAGCCCGGCACCACCGGCGTCGGGTTCAGCACGATCACGTCGCAGGGGTCGCCGTCGTCCGACAGGGTATGGGGAACGAAGCCGTAGTTGCCGGGATAGTACATGGCCGTGTGCAGGAAGCGGTCGACGAACAGGGCGCCGGACTCCTTGTCCATCTCATACTTCACCGGCAGACCGCCTTGCGGGATCTCGATGATGACATTGATGTCCCAGGGAGCGTTCGGGCCGACCGGAATGGCGTCGAGGTTCATGGCGGGTCTTTGCTGCGACTGCGAAAATCTTGAAAGCGAGGGGTGATAGGACGGGCGGGCCGCCTGGGCAAGGGCGACGTGCGTTCAGACCCTTGCGCCCGGCGTCGGAGCGGGTTCACTAGGCGCCATGACCTGGATCGACTGGACCGCCCTGACCCTCTTTTTCGTCTGCTGGCTGGGCTATGGGCCGATCCTGAGATTCATCGCCCGGCACGGCGGCGCCCTGAACGAGGACATGGTCCATGTCCGCAATCGGTGGATGGCGGCCATGACCCACCGCGAGATCCGGCTGGTGGACAGCCAGCTGATGGGCCATTCGATCAATTCGGCCTCGTTTTTCGCCTCGACCAATCTGCTGCTGATCGCGGCGGTGGGGGGGATTCTGTTCGGCGGGGAGAGCAAGCTGGAAGGCTTCGCCGCCGTGGGGGCCGAAAACGTGCCGATCCGCATTCTGGAGGCCAAGCTGGCCCTGGTGCTGATGTGCCTGGCGCGCGGCTTTTTGGACTTCATCTGGGCCCTGCGTCAGATGAACTACGCCCTGGCCCTGATCGGGGCGGCGCCCGAGATCCAGTCCGAAACGGACCGCAAGGCCTATGGCCAGGCGGCGGGGGAGTTGCTGAACCCCGCGCTCAGCGCCTTCAGCCAGGGGGTTAGGGGCTATTATTTCGCCCTGGCGGCGGCGGCCTGGCTGTTCGGCCCGATGTGGCTGGCCCTGGGCGTGGCTTCGGCCTTCGGCCTTCTGATCTATCGCCAGGAGGCGTCGCCGGCCGCGCGCGCCATTCGCAACGCCCGCCGTCTGCTGGGAGAAGGCTGATCATTGTGCAGGCGCACAACGGGCTTCCCGCGCGGTGTGGCGCCTATGAGGCGAATTAGGACCGTAACCGCCGTAATTGCGTAACATCCTGTGACCGTCAGGACGCGCAGAGCCCTTGACCGTTTGTGCGTTGCAACCTAAGTTCTCCTCTGACGCCTCCGGGCGTCTTGCCCTTCCTGGGCGTTTCCTCCCTATAGACTTTCATGCCGCGCCTCCGGGCGCGGCTTTTTTTTTTGGCTGATCGCCGATAAGTCGCGCCGGCCTAAACGCCCCAGGGCTCAGAGCACAGGGCGGCGATGACGCGGGTCAGGGCCTTGTGCGTCTTCTGATAGGCGGCGTTGGGCGCCTGGCGGCCCTCGTCCAGATACAGACGGCGGTTCAGTTCGATCTGGACGGCGTGAAACCCCTCCTTCGGCCGGCCCCAGACCTGGGTGGACCAGCCCCCGGCGTAGGGGTGGTTCAGGCCCACCCGCCAGCCCAGCCCCTGGAACAGGTCGCGCAGCCGCCGCGTCAGCCGCGGATCGCAGGCGGCGCCGTGTCGGTCGCCCAGCACCACCTCCACCCCGGCGGCCCGCGCCGGCATCGAATGCCAGTCGATCAGCAGTGCGCGCCCCTGGCGGGCCAGGGTCTGACGCATCAGGCCCTCCAGCGCCTGATGATAGGGCCGGTGGACCGCCGCGATCCGGGCCTCCCCCTCGGCCCGCGACAGGCGCCGGTCATAAAGCGGCAGGCCGTCGCCGCTGCGGCGGGGGATGACGCCGTATCCGGCTCGGGTCTTGGCCCCGACCGCACCGTCAGCCCCTTCGATCAGTTCGGGGTCCAGTTCGGCGGGGTCACGGTTCAGATCCACATAGGCGCGGCCGATCCGGCCCTCGATCAGGGGCGCGCCGCACGCCGGCCCGGCCTGCACCAGGGCGTTGACCCGGGCGTCCTCCGCGCTCTTCAGACTGGCGTCCGCCAGGCCGGGGGCGGGCGCCATGTCCGCCGGATAGAGGTCGCCGGAATGGGGTGAGGCGAAGACCAGGGCCGTCTGGGGCGCGTCCGCAGGCGGCGTCGTGATCGCGAAATTGGCGCCGGCCGGGGTCATGTCCACCGCATAGCGCGTTTCGCTGTGGAAGGAAGTCGTGCGACCGGCGAATTTCATCGCCGGTTTACCGTTGTGAGCCTAGCGTCGCTCCTCTGAATTCAAGGGGCCTTTTCGAATGGCGCGCATCCTCCTGGCCGAAGACGACAGTTCGCTGCGCGGGTTCCTGACCCGCGCCCTGGAGCGGGCGGGCCATCAGGTCATCGACTGCGAAAACGGCGACGACGCCATCGACGCCCTGGAGCACGGCCCCTACGACCTGCTGCTGACCGACATCGTCATGCCCGGCGCCGACGGGATCGAGGTGGCCCGCGTCGCCGCCGCCCGCCAGCCCGGCCTGCGCATCATGTTCATCACCGGCTTCGCCGCCGTCGCCCTGACCGCCGCCCAGGCCTCGCCCCAGGCCAAGGTCCTGTCCAAACCCGTCCATCTGCGCGACCTGGTCAATGAGGTCGAACGGATGGTGGCGGCCTGAGCGTTGAAATCGCTACGGTTTTCCAGAAATCTCGTTGCGGCGGTCAAAGCCGCTTGATGCGGGCCGGTCGTGCCGCTATACGACCGCCCTTCCCGCTCTCGAACCGATCGAGAGCCGCCACGGCGGACGCGTAGCTCAGCGGGAGAGCACTACGTTGACATCGTAGGGGTCACAGGTTCAATCCCTGTCGCGTCCACCATTCCTCCCCAAGACAATCGAAGACTTGTCGAGCCCAGCGCATGCGCCGTTCAGGGCTGTGGCTGTTGTGTCGGTCGCAGCAGGGTCAGGTCGTAGCCCAGGTCGCGGGCGCGGTTCATCAGGGCGTCGCGGACCTGAGGCGAAGGTTGGGGCGTGCGCGACATCAGCCACAGATGGCGGCCCGGAGGTTCGCCAACGATCGACCAGGAAGCGAGCACGACCGCTCTCAGCCCCCCGCCCCGCCTCGCCCCTTACCGCGGCGCGCGCTTGGCCAGGATGCGTTGCAGGGTGCGGCGGTGCATGCCCAGGCGGCGGGCGGTTTCCGAGACATTGTGGTCGCACAGCTCATAGACCCGCTGGATATGCTCCCAGCGCACCCGGTCGGCGCTCATCGGGTTTTCGGGCGGCTCGGGGGCCGCGTCGCCGCTCGCCAGCAGGGCCTTGACCACGTCGTCGGCGTCGGCGGGCTTGGACAGATAATCGACGGCGCCGGCCTTGACCGCCGCAACCGCCGTGGCGATGGCGCCGTAGCCGGTCAGCATCACGATCCGGGCGTCCTCGCGCCGCTCGCGCACCGCCTCGACGATCTTCAGCCCGTTGCCGTCCTCCAGCCGCATGTCCAGGACGGCGAAGGCCGGGGCCTTTTCGTTCAGCCGCAGCTGAGCCTCGGCGACCGAGGCGGCGGTGGTCACCTCGAAGCCGCGCGCCTCCAGCGCCCGTCCCATCCGGGTGCGCAGGGCCTGGTCGTCGTCCAGCAGCAGCAGGGACTTGTCGGGCAGGGCGGCGATGCGGGTCTCAAGCTCGGGCATTCTGTTCTCCTGCTGAATCAAGTCGGGGCCGGAAGTCGTTCGGTCAAGGGCGAGCGGCCGCCTGCGACGCTTCGACCCAATACGGGCGGGGACGGGGTTTGGACGCGCTCAGGCCGCCACCTCCAGCGCCGGACGGGCCCATCGCACCGCCACACGCGCGCCGCGCAGGGGGGCGCGGCCGTCGGGGGCGGCGCCCGGCCGCGGCAGGCCCTGGCCCACGCTGACCACCCCGCCGGTCCGCTCCAACAGGGTGCGGGCGATGAAGAAGCCCAGGCCCATGCCGCCCTGGCTGGGGGCGACCGTGGTCTCCGGCCCGCCGCGCCCGGCGCCGGAGGCCGCAGCGGCGATCTGGGCCGCCAGGGCCAGGCGCGCCTTGCCGTGCGGGCGGCTGGTCACATAGGGCTCGCCCAGCCGGGGCAGGATGTCGCTGGGAAAGCCCGGCCCGTCGTCCAGAATGGCGATCTCGATCCAGCCGGCGTCGACCTGGGCCTGGACCCGCACGGTGGAGGCGGCGAAGTCGGCGGCGTTCTCGACCAGCGTCGACAGGCCGTGCACCACCTCGGGCAGGCGGCGCACGCGCGGGGCCGGCTGGCCGGGCGGGGTCTTGACCAGGACCTCAAAGGCCAGGTCGAAGCCCCGGTGCGGCTCGACCACCTCCTCCAGCAGGGCCTTCAGAGCCACGTCGGCGTACAGGGCGTCGTCCCCCTCCGGCCGGCGCGACAGCTGGGCCAATATGCCCCGGCACCGTTCGGCCTGTTGCAGGATCAGGGCCGCGTCCTCGGCGGCGTCGCTGTCGGGCGCCGAGGCGCGCTGAAGTTCCTTGGCTACGACCTGGATGGTGGCCAGCGGCGTGCCCAACTCATGGGCCGCGGCCGCCGCCAGACCGCCCAGGGCCGCCAGTCTCTGTTCGCGCTGCAGCACGTCCTGGGTCGTGGCCAGGGCCAGCTCCAGCTTCTCGGCGTCGGCCGCCACCCGCCAGGCGTAGCCGGCGGTGAAGACCACACCGGTCACCAGGGCCATGGCCATCCCCAGCCGATAGAGCAGGGGCAGGTGAAAATTCTCTCCCGGACGCCAGGGCAGGGGCTCAGACCAGAAGAACAGCACCCCCACGGCGATCAGGGCCAGAAGGCCCAGCGCCACGGCCTGGCGCGCGGGCAGGGCGGCGGCGGCGATCGTCACCGGCGCCACCAGCAGCAGACAGAAGGGGTTCTCCAGCCCGCCGGTCAGGCCCAGCAGAAGGCTGAGCTGAAAAATGTCGAACCCCAGGTGCAGGGCCGTGGTGCGTCCGTCCGGCAGGCTGGCCTCCAGCCGCCGCACCCGCGCCATGGCGCCCACGTTCACCGCAGCGCTGACGGCGATGACGATCAGACAGGGCCACAGCGGCAGGGGGAAATGCAGCCCCTGAGACGCCGTCAGGATCGCCGCGCTCTGCCCCAGTATGGTCAGCCAGCGCAGGACGATCAAAGTCCGCAGGGAAAAGCCGCGTCCCCTACGGGCGCCGTCGGCGGGGCCGGGCTGCGACAGGGCGCTGTCCACGGCCGCCCCCTCTGAAAGGGACGGCCGCCCGTGCGGCGCGATGTGGTCTTCTGTCGAGGTCACCGGCCTTCTATAGACCGGGGCCGAGGTTTTCGTCAGAGGTCGTCATGCCGCGTCGTTCCATCCTGCTGTTCGCCGGCGCCTGTCTCGCCATCGCCGCCGCCCTGGCCATCGTCACCGTGGTGGTGGTCGGCAATCGGCCCAGCGCGACCCGGGGCGAGATCGGCGCGACCGGCCAGCCCCTGGTCGGCGGCGACTTCCAACTGGTGAACCAGGACGGGCGTCCGGTCGATCAGACCCTGCTGAACGGCAAATGGAGCCTTGTCTTCTTCGGCTTCACCTACTGCCCCGAATTCTGCCCCACCACCCTGGCCGAGCTGGCCGCGGTGCAGCAGCGGCTGGGCGACAAGGCCGACGATCTCCAGATCGTCTTCGTCAGCATCGACCCCGAACGCGACACGCCTCAGCAGCTGAAGGACTATCTGTCCTCAGACGGCTTCCCCAAGGGGACCATCGGCCTGACCGGAACGCCGGACCAGGTGGCCCAGGCGGCCAAGGCCTACCGCGCCTATTACGAAAAGGTCGGCGAGGGGGAGGGCTATACGATGAACCACTCCCTGACCGTCTATCTGATGGGGCCCGACGGCCGGTTCCGCACCGCCGTCGCCTATGGCCTTGGGCCGGACAAGGCGACCCGGATCATCGAGGACGCGATGGCGCGGGGTTAACCCCGCTCCCTGGTCTTGGTGAAAGCCACCTTGGGGAACCGTTCGCCGACATAGCCGGTCTCCCAGCTGGACTTGGCCAGGAAGACCGGGGCCTGGTCGATGTCGCGGGCCATCTGGGGGCGGTATTTGCCCATGAAGTCCTCCAGATCGGCGTCGGACGCGTCGGAGGTCGGGGCGATCCAGCGGGCCTCGGCATAGGGGCTGGGTTCGAAGACGACGTCCAGGCCGTATTCCTCGCCCAGCCGGTCGGCCATGACCTCGAACTGCAGCTGGCCCACGGCGCCGACGATGAAGTCCGCCCCGATCTCCGGGCGGAACAGCTGGGTCACGCCTTCCTCGGCCAGACCCTCCAGCGCCTTCTTCAGGTGTTTGGCCTTCAGCGGATCCTTGACCCGGACCCGTTGCAGGATTTCAGGCGCGAAGTTCGGCAGGCCGGCGAAGCGCACCACCCCGCTTTCCGACAGGCTGTCGCCGACCCGCAGCACCCCGTGGTTGGGAATGCCGATCACGTCGCCGGCGAAGGCGTCCTCGGCCAGTTCGCGGTCCGAGGCGAAGAACATGATGGGCGCATTGACCGACAGGGACTTGCCGGTGTTCTGGACCTTCAGCCTCATGCCGCGCTTGAAGGCGCCCGAGGCCATGCGGAACATGGCGATCCGGTCGCGGTGGTTGGGGTCCATATTGGCCTGGACCTTGAAGACGAAGCCGGTGACTTCTTCGGCGCCGGGCTCCACCGTCGTCTCCACGGGCGCCGGGGCGTTGCGGGTCTCAGGCGGGGCTTCCTTCCGGGCCTTCATGACCTTGGGCGCCGGCGCCCAGTCGCCGATGGCCTTCAGCAGTTCGTCTATGCCGAAATGGCGCAGGGCCGAGCCCCACAGGACCGGCGTCAGATGGCCCTCCAGGAAGGCCTGGCGGTCAAAGGCCGGATAGCCGCCCTCGACCAGTTCGACCGCCTCGCTCAGCGCGTCCTGCTCGCCCGCCTCGAAATAGTGCGCCGCCTGGTCCAGGGGCAGGGCGGGGGGATGGTCGGGGTCCTCGGCGGCGCCGGCGGCCTTGCGGGCATAGGGCTGGAACCGGCCGGTCCCGACCTCGACCATGCCGCGCAGACGATTGCCGCTCTCGGCCGGCCACCAGATGGGCGCCGGGTCCAGTTGCAGCCGCGAGGCGATGTCGTCCAGCAGGGCCATCGGGTCCTGGGCCTCGCGGTCCAGCTTGTTGATGAAGGTGATGATCGGAATGTCCCGAAGACGACAGACCTCGAACAGTTTCAGCGTCTGCGGCTCGATCCCCTTGGCGGCGTCCAGCACCATGATGGCGCAGTCGGCGGCGGTCAGGGTGCGATAGGTGTCTTCCGAGAAGTCCTCGTGCCCGGGCGTATCGAGCAGGTTGAACATCTTGCCGTCGTGCTCGAACGTCATGACCGAGGCGCTGACGGAAATGCCCCGCTCCTTCTCGATCTTCATCCAGTCAGAGCGGGTGCGGCGGTTCTCGCCCCGCGCCCGCACGGCGCCGGCCGCCCGGATGGCGCCCCCGGCCAGCAGGATGTGTTCGGTCAGGGTCGTCTTGCCCGCATCCGGGTGGGCGATGATGGCGAAGGTGCGCCGGCGCGCGGCTTCTTCAGGCAGGGTCAGTGAGGACATGGCGCGCGACTAGCGCGCCCGGCGCAGAAAGTCACTCGCCGGAGCGCTGCGCCTTTGCGCCACATCAAATAACCCCTCGCCATAAGGGGCTATTGGAGTCATGCTCGGCTTTGAGGAAGCGATCAGGCCGTCAGAGCCGGGCGTTCCTCTCCCGGAGCGATCCGGGTTCATAGGGAAAGGAAAAGACGATGGCTGTGATCCATCCAGAAGACCGCGTTTCCGGCCTCGATCGCTCGTCCTACGAGCGTCCGCACAAGATGCACCCGGCCATAGGGCTGGCGATGGGCTTCGGCTTCATCTTCGCCGTGGCCGCCGTCGTGCACATCCTGTTCACGGCGCTCTGACGCGGGTTTGAAGGCCGCCGCTTCAGGCGGCGAGGCGGTTCCAGACGGCGCGATCGGCGGCGATCGCGTCGAGGCGACGGCCCTTGTCGTGCAGCTGTCCCATGACGGCGTCGGGCAGGGTGCAGAAGCGCGGCTCGACCAGATCGGGATTGCACCCGGCCTCGGGCGCGGCGAACAGGGCGGCGTTGACGTCCGGGCTGCGCTCGGCGATCAGCCAGGCCAGGCGGCGCGCCCGAGCGGGATCGTTGCGGTGCAGCAGCGGATCCTCGGCGAACAGCTCGCAACCCAGCTCCAGCACATAGTCGAAGCCCAGCTTCTCGAACCGGCGCGCGTCGGCGGGCGTGACCGGGCAGGCCTCGTCCAGGTCGAACACGACGTCGTTCAGAAGAAACAGCATGGGCGCGACGCCTTCGGCGATCCGGACGCGATGTCGTCCGTGATCCCCGTTCTAGCCGCCTTGGCTTGCAGTCCCGTTCACGGACGCGGTTAAGCCTTTGTGACCGGCGGGCTCACCCCGCGCCCATCACCCAGCGCCCATTACCCCGCACCTAGGGCGCCCACCGCCAGATTGACCGCCAGGGCCACGATCACGGTGTTGAAGACGAAGGCGGTCAGGCTGTGGACGCTGGACAGCCGACGCACGCCCCGGTCGCTGATCTGCACATCAGCCGTCTGGCAGGCCACGCCGATGATCAGGGCGAAATGCAGAAAATCCCAATAGTCGGGCTGGGTCTCGCCAGGAAACATCAGGCCGCCGCGGTCCCCGCCCTCGTGGTCCCGCTGATAGAAGGCGTGGGCATAGTGCAGGGCGAACATCAGATGGATGAAGGTCCAGGACAGGGCGACCGTCCCGAGGGCCAGCAGGCCGCCCGTCAGGGGAGAGCCGTGGCTGCGCGCCTCGCCGACCACCACGACGACGCTGGCCGCCGCCGCCAGAAGGCTGAGCGGCAGGACGGCTGCGCCGGTCTGATCCAGGGCGGCGGCGCGCCGGCGGATCGCATCGGCGTCCTGGGCCCGGGCCATCCGCGCCAGGGTGGCGGCGATGAAGACCGCGACCCCGGCGATCCAGCCATAGGCCGTCCGGGTCAAGGCGTCGTCGGCCACGGGGGTGAGGAGGGCGACGGCGATCACCACCCCCAGGCTGGCGAGGAGGACGCCGTAGAGGCGAAGGGGGCGAAACAGGCTCATGACCGCCGATCATGACGCCGGGCGCGCCCTCGGCAAGAGGCGACCGAGCCCCCGCGTCCCCCTAGACGAAAAGCGAAGGGGCTGACGCGACGTGACCCTTGCGAAGCCCGGCGTGGTCGGCTTACGTGATCACGCATTGTTACAGCCTGGCCGCCGCCGGAAAGGGTTCCCCATGACCGTTTATGAAGATCGCGCTGGATTGCAGGTCGCGGCCGAACTCGCGGCCCTGATCGAACAGGAGGTCCTGCCGGGCCTGGGCCTGGACCCGGCGGGCTTCTGGTCGGGAACGGCGGCCGTCTTCGCCCGGTTCGCCCCGGAAAACCGCGCCCTTCTGGCCCATCGCGACGCCCTTCAGGCCCGGATCGACGACTGGCACGACGCGCGTCGAGGCCGGCCCTATGACGTCGCCGCCGCCCAGACCTTCCTGCGCGAGATCGGCTATCTGGTTGAAGAGCCTCAGCCCTTCACCATCGGCACGACCGGGGTGGACGCCGAGATCGCCCGGATGGCGGGGCCGCAGCTGGTGGTCCCGATCCTGAACGCCCGCTTCCTGCTGAACGCGGCCAATGCCCGCTGGGGCAGTCTGTATGACGCCCTTTACGGGACGGACGCCCTGGGCGACCTGCCGAAAGGCGGCGGCTATGATCCCGAACGCGGCGCCCGGGTCGTGGCCCGCGCCAAGGCGTTTCTGGACGAGGCCGTCCCTCTGACCGACGGTTCCTGGTCCGATCTGACCGACGCGGACGCCGTCGTGCTGAAGGATGCAGCCCAGTTCGTGGGACGGACGGAAGGCTCGCGCCTGTTCCGCCACAACGGCCTCCATATCGAGGTGATCGTCGACCGCGCCCATCCGGTCGGGCGCAGCGACCCGGCGGGAATCGCCGATGTGGTGCTGGAATCGGCCCTGACCACCATCTGCGACCTGGAGGATTCGGTGGCCGCCGTCGATGCGGCGGACAAGGTCTGCGCCTATCGCAACTGGCTGGGTCTGATGAAGGGCGATCTGGTCGAGACCTTCGACAAGGGCGGCAAGACCCTGACCCGTCGTCTGAACCCGGACCGGGCCTTCATCGCGCCGGACGGTTCGACCCTGACAATGAAGGGGCGTTCGCTGCTGTTCGTGCGCAACGTCGGCCATCTGATGACCACCCCCGCCGTCCGGCTGCCGGACGGGTCCGAGGCGCCGGAAGGGATTTTGGACGCCGTCGTCACCAGCCTGATCGCGCTCTACGACATCAAGGGGCTGGGCGGGCTGTCCAACAGCGCGACCGGCTCGGTCTATATCGTCAAGCCCAAGATGCACGGGCCGGACGAGTGCGGCTTCACCAACCGTCTGTTCGACGCGGTCGAGGATCTGCTGGCCCTGCCGCGCCACACGATCAAGGTCGGGGTCATGGACGAGGAGCGTCGCACCTCGGCCAATCTGGCCGCCTGCATCCATGCGGTGAGGGACCGGATCGTCTTCATCAACACCGGCTTCCTCGACCGCACCGGAGACGAGATCCACACCGCCATGCGGGCCGGCCCGGTGGTGCGAAAGGGCGACGTCAAGTCCAGCGCCTGGATCGCCGCCTATGAGGCGCGCAACGTCGCCATCGGCCTGAAATGCGGCCTGTCGGGCAAGGCCCAGATCGGCAAGGGCATGTGGGCCGCGCCCGACCGGATGGCCGACATGCTGGAGCAGAAGATCGGCCACCCCAGGACCGGCGCCAACACCGCCTGGACGCCCAGCCCGACGGCCGCGACCCTGCACGCGCTCCACTATCACGCGGTCGATGTCTTCGCCGTCCAGGCCGAGGTGGCGACGCGGCCGACGCCGGGGCTGGACGATCTGCTGACCCCGCCCCTGGCGAACGGCGTCAACTGGTCCGAGGACGAGGTGAAGGCCGAGCTGGACAATAACGCCCAGGGCATCCTCGGCTATGTCGTCCGCTGGATCGACCAGGGGGTCGGCTGCTCCAAGGTGCCCGACATCCACGACATCGGCCTGATGGAGGACCGCGCCACCCTGCGGATCAGCTCCCAGCATATCGCCAACTGGCTGTTGCACGGCGTCTGCACGGCCGAACAGGTGGACGCGGCCCTTCTGAGAATGGCCGCCAAGGTGGACGCCCAGAATGCGGGCGACCCGCTGTATCGTCCCATGGCGCCCGATCCGGACGCCAGCCCCGATACAAACCTGGCCTATCAGGCGGCCCGCGCCCTGGTGTTCCAAGGGGTGGAGCAGCCGAACGGCTATACCGAGCCCCTGCTTCACGCCTATCGGCTGAGGGCCAAGGGGCAGCGTTAAAACCCTCCGTCACCCTCGGGACAAGCCCGAGGGTGACGGGTTTCATGGTCTAATCCCCCGTCCTTCCCGGCGGCTTATCCGGCGCGGGCTCCAGCGGGCCTTCTTCATCCTCGGCCTTCATCAAGTCCTCGGCGGCGTCGTTGCTGGCGGCTGTCTGCCTCTGGGGCGCGGCGGGCGTCGGCTTGGTTCCGCGACCATAACCCAGCCGGCCCAGCGCCTCGTCGCCCTCCAGGCCGAAGGCGCTGCGAATCCGCAGGTCGGTCTGGGGGAAGGGGACTTCGATTCCGGCCCCGTCCAGGGCGTCGGCGATCAGCCAAGTATAGGCCGCGTGCATGGCCGCCGGTCGCTTGACCGCCTCGCGCGTCGGCCAGACCAGCAGTTCGAACTCCAGGCCCTTGTCGCCGAACCCCACCAGCCAGACCTGGCTCTTGCGCGCCTCGGTCTCGGGCAGGGTGAAGGGGCTGGACCGGGCGCAGGCCAGCACCGCCTCGCGCACCCTGCCCCGATCCGACCCATAGGCGACGGCGAAGGGGACATGGATCCGCCGGGTGTCGCCCTTCAGCGTCCAGTTGGTGACCGGCTGTTCGATCAGCCGCGAATTGGGCACCAGGACATTGACGTTGTCATTGGTCCTGACCCGCGTCGCGCGCGGCCCGATCTCCATGATGGCGCCGCGAATGCCGATGTCCTCGATCTCGATATAGTCGCCGACAGAGACCATCCGGTCGAAGATCAGGAACAGGCCCGAGACGAACTCCTTGACCACCCCTTGCAGGCCCAGACCCACGCCTATGCCCAGGGCGCCGGCGAAGACCGCCAGGGACGACAGGTTCAGCCCCGCCGTCGACAGGGCCGCCATGACGCCCAGTATGATCACCGCATAGCCGGACAGCCGCTCCAGCAGATACAGGGCCTGACGGCTGCGTTCGGCCCGTTCGCGCACGCGCCGCAGGGCGCGGGTGATCAGCCAGCTGACGCAGAAGGCGCCGATCAGGATCACGCCTGCGCCGACCAGACCGCCGACGGTCAGGCTGGCCCCGGCGATCCGCAGGACCGGCGACTGTTCGATCGCCTCCAGGTTCAGCTTCTCGATCGTAGAGACCATCCGCCTCAAGCGCGCGGCGAAAGGCCAAGGTTCCGCCCGCGATGACGCGCGTTTCCGTCAGTGACCCATGACGGCCTGGATTTCGCCGAACAGCCCGGCGGAGGTGAAGGGCTTGCCCAGGTGACGGTTCGCCCCGGCCTCCCGACAGGCGGCCACATGCTCCGCCTGGGTATTGGCCGTCAGCATGATGATGGGCGCCGGCGGCCGACCCGCAGCCTGTTCCCGGTCGCGAATGCGAGCGACCGCCGTGATTCCGTCCATCCGAGGCATCTGGATGTCCATCAGGATCAGGTCGAACCGTTCGCGCTCCACGGCCTCCACCGCCTCCACCCCGTCCTCCGCCATGACCACGTCGGCGACGCCGTCCAGCATCATCTCGACGATCCGCCGGTTGGTGGGGTGATCGTCGACGACCAGGACGTTCATTCGCCCTTGCGCCGCCGCAGCCCCCGGGTCGTCGCAGACGGCGGCGAGGGGGATGTCCAGCCAGAAGACCGAGCCCCCGCCCTCGCGCGGTTCGCCGTCCACCTCGCCGCCCATAGCCCTTGCCTGCTCGCGCGCCAGAGCCAGACCCAGCCCCATGCCGCCGAAGCGCCGCGTCAGGGCGTCGTCGCTCTGATGGAAGGGGGTGAACAGGGCGTCCTTCTTTTCAGGCGCGAAGCCGACGCCCGTATCCAGACAGGCGAAACGGATCACGCCGTTCTCGCGGCCTTCGATCCTCAGGCGGATCTCGCCCCGGTCGGTGAACTTCAGTCCATTCTGCAACAGGGGCGTCAGGATGCGCCCCAGGGCCTCCGCGTCGCCCAACAGCCGGGCCGGGAGGTCGGGCGAAATCTCGAGATGCAGGGCCAGACCCTTGGCCTCCGCCGCCGCGCGGTGGGGCGCGACAAGCTGTTCGGCGAAGGCGGTCGGCTCGAACGGCCCGGCCTTGGGCGCGCTGGGCGCAGCGCCCATGCGCGACACGGCCATCAGATCCTCGAAACGGTGCTGAAGCGACGTCGCCGAGGCCCGAATCATTGCGGCGATCTCGCGGATGTCGACGGTGTCGGCGCGACTGTCCAGAAGGTCGGCGCCGGCGATCACCCCGTTCAGCGGCGTGCGGATCTCGTGGGTGATGTTCGATATGAAGGCGCTGCGGGCGTGATTGGCGCGTTCGGCCTGCTCCAGGGCGGATCGCAGGGCGTCTGCGTCTCGCTGTCTCTGGGTCACGTCTTCCGCCAGGCCGATCAGATGGCGCAGACCGTCGTCGTCATAGGTGGCGACCTTGGTCGCCTCCAGATAGCGGACGCCGCCGCGGCCGTGATCCTCATGCACGGCGGTCTCTCGGCCTCTGGTCATGGCGGCGGCCGTCCATTCGGCCAGGCTCGAAGGCAGGACCTCGGCGGGCTTCAGCCCCGCCAGGCCCCCCACCCGGTCGAACAGGGTCTCTGCGGCCCTGTTGGCCAGGATGAAGCGTCCGGTCCGGGCGTCCTTGACCGTCAGGGCCAGGGGCAGGACATCGATGACCGTATTCAGAAAGGCGCTCGATTCCGTCTCGGCCGTCACGTCCTCCGACTTGGCCAACAGCCGCACGATCCGGCCTTGATCGTCGCGGACCGCGCTGACCAGGGTGTTCAGATAGAGGCCCGCGCCGTCCTCAGCGCCTTCGGACCTGGAAAGCCGGGCGCGGAAGGAGAAGGCGCGACCGGCCCGCGCCTCCCTGACCGCAAGATCCACCGAGGCGCGGCAGGCGGACGGCCATATGTCGCGCCAATCCTGGGCGGGGTCGTTCGGAGCGGAAGTTCGAAGTCGCCGCGCCGCGCTGTTGACGTAGACTATTCGCCCCGAGGGGTTAAGCAGCCATACATTCGCTGGACAAGCTTCTGCGAGTTGGGCGTGAAAAGCATCGCCTTCGTAAGCCGTCTCGGCTTGAGGAGCGAACCTGTTCAACATTGAACTCCTAAACACTCAACACGATTCAGCTCCTCAGTATGCCGCACGGAGATGAAGTCGGAGTAAATCGGGCCGGTGAAATATTGCCCGCGCAAGTCTAGGTACATCTGCGTATGGCAAGCTTGAGCGGCATTTAACCATCCACGTCAATGATGCTTCCAGTTGTAGCGCCATAGCCGTGCGGGGGATGGATGAGACGAGTGTTGGTGGATGCGGCCCTGGTGGTTCGCAATGTCGCGGGTCTGCGCCAGTCCATTCTGGACGCCTTCGAAGAGGACGACGCCGTCACCCTGGACCTGGTCGAGGATCAGGCCGTCGATCTGTGCGGCGTCCAGCTGATCGAGGCGGCGCGCCGTCAGGCCCAGGCCGTCGGCAAGACCTTGAGCCTGGCGCATCCGGGCGAGGCGTTTCGCCCGGTGCTGGAAGCGGCGGGTTTTCTGACCGAGGCGTCCGAGGACGACCTGCGGTTCTGGTTTCATGAAGGATCGGTTCAATGACGGCTTCCATCCTGACCGTTGACGACTCGCCCAGCATCCGCATGGCCTTGAAGATCGCCCTGACCGGCGCCGGCTATTCGGTCGCCGAGGCCGGCGACGGCGCCGAGGGCATCGCCAAGGCCAAGGCCAGCGCCTTCGACCTGATCATCACCGATCTGAACATGCCGGTCATGGACGGCCTGACCATGATCGAAGAGATGCGCCGCATGCCCGAACAGATGGGCGTGCCGATCGTCTTCCTGACCACCGAGTCCGACGAGGGCATGAAGGCGCGGGCCAAGGCCGCGGGCGCCACGGGCTGGCTGACCAAACCGTTCGATCCCGACCAGCTGGTGCGGATCGCTAAGAAGGTGCTGGGCCGATGAACGAAGCCATCGCCATCTTCCAGGTTGAGGCGCGCGAGAACCTGGAACTGATCGAACAGGGCCTGCTGGACCTGCTGGATCGTCCCGAAGACCGGGATCTGGTCGATGCCGTGTTCCGCGGCCTGCACACGCTGAAGGGGTCGGGGGCCATGTTCGGCTTCGACGCCCTGGCCGGCTTCACCCACCATTGCGAAACCGCCTTCGACCGGGTCCGCAAGGGCGAGGTGGCGGCGACCACGGATCTGGTCTCTGCGGTTCTGGCCGCCCGCGACCACATGCGACAGCTGCTGGAGGATCCGTCGGGCGATCACGGCGCCGCAGGCGACGCCCTGCTGGCCGATCTGGAGCGCGCAGTGCGCGAGGCTGACGGCGCCGCCGCGCCGGAAACACCGAAGGCCGGCGCGACGACCTGGCGCGTGAAGTTCGAACTGCCCGCCGACGCCTTCCGCAACGGCGCCAACCCCCTGGCCCTGCTGAACGAGCTGCGCGACCTGGGCGAGGCCCATGTGGTGGTCGATACCTCGCGGGTGCCGCCGCTCAGCCGGATGGAGCCGACCGACCTCCATCTGGGCTGGACCGTCACCCTGACGACCGAGCACGGCCGCTCGGCGATCGAGGACGTCTTCATCTTCGTCATGGACGAGATGACCCTGAGCATCGAAGCGGTGGACGCCGAAGCCGCCGCGCCGCAAGAGGCTCCCCAAGCCGCCCCCCAAGCCGCCCCCAAGACGCCCCCCAAGACGCCCCGGTCCAGGCCGCCGCCGAGCCGGCTCAGGCTCCGGTTTCGGCGGCCAAGCCCGCCGCCGTCGCCCCTGCTGCGCCCGCCGCCGAACCGGCTGAAGCAGGCGGCGCCAAGGCCGCCAAGGCTGCTGAGAGCGTGCGCGTTCCGGCCGACCGCCTGGATGAGCTGATGGACCGGGTCGGCGAACTGGTCATCGCCCAGTCCCGCCTGAGCCAGATCGCCGCCGGCGGGACCGACGTGGCCCTGCGCGCCGTGTCGGAAGAAATCGAGCGCCTGTCCGGCGAACTGCGCGACACCATGATGGTGCTGCGGATGGTGCCCGTCTCGACCCTGTTCGGCCGTTTCCGCCGCCTGGTCCACGACCTGGCGCGCGAGACGGGCAAGGCGATCGAACTGTCGACCGACGGCGAGAGCACCGAGATCGACAAGACCGTCATCGAGCGTCTGGCCGACCCCCTGGTCCACCTGATCCGCAACGCCGCCGACCACGGTCTGGAAACGGCCGAGGACCGGGCCGCCGCCGGCAAGCCGGCTACGGGCCGCATCCGCCTGTCGGCCCATCAGTCGGGCGGCGAAGTGGTCATCACCATCCGCGACGACGGCCGGGGCATCGACCGCGACCGCGTCCGCGCCAAGGCCGAGAGCCAGGGGCTGATCGAGCCCGGCGCGGCGATCAGCGACCATGACCTGCTGCAGATGATCTTCCATCCCGGCTTCTCGACGGCGGCGGCGGTCACCAACCTGTCGGGCCGCGGCGTCGGCATGGATGTGGTCAAACGCACCATTGAGGGCCTGCGCGGCTCCATCGACATCGCCAGCCGGCCCGGAGAGGGGTCGGAGGTGTCGCTGCGCATCCCCCTGACCCTGGCCATCATCGACGGCCTTCTGGTTCGCGTCGGCCACGGCCGCTACGTCATTCCGCTGGACGCGGTCGAGGAGTGTCTGGAGCTGTCGCTGGACGAGGATCTGCGTTCGCGCGGCCGCAGCTTCATCTCCCTGCGCAACAGCCTGGTGCCCTTCCTGCGCCTGCGCGAGATGTTCGACACCGGCACCCCGCCCGAACTGCATCAGAAGGTGGTGGTCGTCTCGACCGGCGCCGAGCGGATCGGCCTGGTCGTCGATCAGATCATCGGCGACCACCAGACGGTGATCAAGTCGATGTCCAAGCTTCATTCCGGCCTGCCGACCTTCTCGGGGGCCACCATCCTGGGCGACGGCGGCGTCGCCCTGATCCTGGACGTGGGCCACCTGGTCGCCAAGGGCCAGCAGCAGGAGGCGCAGATGCGTGAGGCGGTATGAGCGAGACGGCTGAAACCACCGGCTGGACCGGCGCGGAGCAGATGGAGGTCCTGACCTTCGAGCTGAACGGCGAACTGTTCGCCCTGGAGGCCGTCGCGGTGCAGGAGATCATGGACCTGGCGCCCGAGACGGTGGTGCCGGGGGCCGGCGCCTTCGCCGGCGCCGTGATCAACTTCCGCGGCAAGGTCATCCCCTTGTCGGATCTGCGCGTCGCCTTCGCCATGGAGCGGGGCGAGCCCACCATCGACAGCCGCATCGTGGTCATCGAGATCGATCTGGACGGAGAGCCGACCCTGGTCGGCCTGCGCACCGACAAGGTCCATGAGGTCACCACCCTGGCCCGCGCCGACGCCGAGGCCCCGCCCAGCGTCGGCATGCGCTGGCGGCCCGAGTTCATCCAATGCCTGGTCAAGCGCGACGGCGAATTCATCGTCGTTCCCGCCCTCCAGACCCTCTTCAACCAACAGCACGACGCCCGCTCGCCGGTCGCGTCCGCCACGCGTCACTGACCGGCTCTTCGGGGAGAACAGCCATGCGTTTCACGATTAAGGCCAAGCTGGCCGCCGGCTTCGGGATGATGATCGTCCTGCTGATCGGGATTGCGTTCCTCGGGATTCACAGCCTGGGCAGCTTCAACAAGGCCATGGACGACGTCATGTCGGGCCCGGCCAAGCGACTGGAGAATTCGCAGACGGCGAACATCCGCCTGCTGGAGTCGATCCGGGCTGAAAAGAACCTGATCCTCTCGACCACGCCGGAGGAAATGCGTCGTCACATCGAAACGGGTGAGACGGCCCGCGAGGAGATGGCTGAACTTCTGAAAGCCGGCGAGGAGAAGGCGTCCGAGGTCAACAAGCCTGACTGGCAGCGGCTGGAGGCCCTGCTGGCTCAGATGACGACGATGGAGGGCCGCATGGCCGACCTGGTGCGCTCGGGCCAGCACGCCCAGGCCATCGCTCTGTCGACCGGCGAATCGCGCGAGATCGCGGTCGAGATGTCGGAGATCTTCGCCAAGATCGTCGAGCGCAACCAGGCCGCCATGGTGAAGGCCGATCAGGACACGTCCAAACAGTACGCCGACACCCGCAACCTGGTCATCGGTCTGACGATCGCGGCCCTGGCCATCGCCGTCGCCTTCGCCCTGTGGATCGCCTTGGGCATCAGCGCCGGCCTCAGCCGTCTGATGACGGTCGCCGACGCCGTCGCCATCGGCGATCTGGACCAGCGGATCGAGATCAAGTCGAACGACGAGATCAAGGACCTGGTCGGGGTGTTCAACACCATGACCGACAATCTGAAGGCCACGGCCGCCATGGCCGATCAGATCGCCATGGGCGACCTGAGCGTCGAGCCCAAGCCCCTGTCGGACAAGGACACCCTGGGTCTCTCGCTGCAAGGCATGACCCGGAACCTGCGCGCCACGGCCGCCATGGCCGATCAGATCGCCGTGGGCGACCTGAGCGTCGAGCCCAAGCCCCTGTCGGACAAGGACATCCTGGGCCAGGCCCTGCAACGGATGACGCTGAACCTGCGCACGACGGCGGCGATCGCCGACGAGATCGCCCAGGGCGACCTGACGGTTCAGCCCAAGCCGCTGTCGGACAAGGACACCCTGGGCCTGTCGCTGCAGTCGATGGTGGAGCGTCTGCGCGGCGTGGTCGCCGACGCCCTGTCGGCCGCCGACAACGTCTCCTCGGGCAGCCAGGAGCTGTCGGCCACCTCCGAACAGATGAGCCAGGGCGCCACCGAACAGGCCGCCGCCGCCGAACAGGCCTCGGCCTCGATGGAGGAGATGGCCGCCAACATCAAACAGAACGCCGACAACGCCGCCCAGACCGAGAAGATCTCGCGTCAGTCGTCGAGGGACGCTGAGGCCAGCGGCGAGGCGGTCAACCGCGCCGTGGACGCCATGCGCACCATCGCCGACAAGATCGGCATCGTGCAGGAGATCGCGCGTCAGACCGATCTGCTGGCCCTGAACGCGGCGGTCGAGGCCGCCCGCGCCGGGGAACACGGCAAGGGCTTCGCCGTCGTCGCCTCCGAGGTCCGCAAACTGGCCGAACGCAGCCAGACGGCCGCCGCCGAGATCAGCGCGGTCTCGGGCGACACGGTCAAGGCCGCCCAGGAAGCGGGCGAGATGCTGCAACGTCTGGTGCCGGACATCCGCAAGACCGCCGAACTGGTCTCGGAAATCTCCGCCGCCTGCCGCGAACAGGACGTCGGCGCCAGCCAGATCAACGAGGCCATCCAGCAGCTGGACAAGGTGACGCAACAGAACGCGGGCGCCTCGGAAGAGATGTCGGCCACCTCGGAAGAACTGGCGGCCCAGGCCGAAGAGCTTCAGACCTCGATCGCCTTCTTCCGCACCGACTCGGCCGGCGGTCGCGGCGGACGGGCTCCGGCCCGCGCCCCCCGCACCTCGACCTTCAAGGCGCCCGCCAAGTCCGCCGCCCGTCCGGTCGGCAAGTCGGCGTCCCCTGCGAAATCCCCGGTCCACGCCCAGCAGGCCCGGGCCCAGGGCTTCGCCCTGGACCTGACCAGCGGCGGCGCCGACGCCGAGGACATGGACTTCCGGGAAAGCGCCTGATGTCCGGAATCTCCGTCCTCCAACATCGCCGACCCAGTACCGTCCTCAGTAACCCGCGTCCGCCATTCGCCGACCTGACTTCAGAAAAGGGGCTCTGAAATGCGCCTAACGATTAAAGCAAAACTGGCCGGCGCCTTCGCCGCCGTCCTGGCGATCGCCATGGTTCTGGGCGTCGTCGGCGTCATAAAGATGAGCGCGGTCAACGATCAGTCGACCGTCATCACCGAAAACTGGATGCCGAGCATCGACGCCATCCACAGCCTCAATACGGCGACCTCGGACCTGCGGGCCCAGCAGTACGCCCACATCACCTCGACCGATCCGGCGCGCATGGCCGAGGTCGAAAAGGACATCGCCGCCACGCTCGACACGATCAAGAGCGAACGGACGAAGTATGAGGCCCTCATCTCCTCGGACGACGAGCGGGCGCTCTACAATCAGTTCGCCGGCAAGTTCGAAAACTATCTGCGGGACGGCGAGCGGATGCTGACCTTCTCGCGCGTCAATCAGAACGAGGCCGCCGCCGAGGCCATGCGCGCCAGCAAGCCGCTGTATGACGACCTGTCGGCCGACCTGCTGAAGCTCGTGAACCTGAACGTCGACGGCGGCAAGGCCGCCAGCGTCGAAGGCGACAAGGTCTTCGCCGAAGCCCGGACGATGTTCATCGCCCTGGTGGTCGCCGGACTGGTGATCGGCGTGGTCGCCGCCCTGTGGATTTCGCGCACCGTCACCCTGGGCCTGCGCAAGGTCTCCACGGCCATTGAGGCGGTCGCCATCGGCGACCTGGATCAGGACATCAAGGTCACGACCAATGACGAGATCAAGGATCTGGTCGATACGGTCGATCGCATGACGGCCAATCTGCGCGCCACCGCCGCCATGGCCGACGAGATCGCCCAGGGCGACCTGACGGTCCAGCCCAAGCCCCTGTCGGACAAGGACACCCTGGGCCTGTCGCTGCAGTCGATGGTCGAGCGCCTGCGCGGCGTCGTCGCCGACGCCCTGTCGGCCGCCGACAACGTCTCTTCCGGCAGCCAGGAACTGTCGGCCACGTCCGAGCAGATGAGCCAGGGCGCCACCGAACAGGCCGCCGCCGCCGAACAGGCCTCGGCCTCGATGGAGGAGATGGCCGCCAACATCAAACAGAACGCCGACAACGCCGCCCAGACCGAGAAGATCTCTCGCCAGTCGGCCAAGGACGCCGAACTGAGCGGCGAGGCCGTGACCCGCGCGGTGGACGCCATGCGCACCATCGCCGACAAGATCGGCATCGTGCAGGAGATCGCGCGTCAGACCGATCTGCTGGCCCTGAACGCGGCGGTCGAGGCCGCCCGCGCCGGGGAACACGGCAAGGGCTTCGCGGTCGTGGCTTCGGAAGTGCGCAAACTGGCCGAACGCAGCCAGACGGCCGCCGCCGAGATCAGCGCGGTCTCGGGCGACACGGTCAAGGCCGCTCAAGAGGCCGGCGACATGCTGCAGCGCCTGGTGCCGGACATCCGCAAGACCGCCGAACTGGTCTCGGAAATCTCCGCCGCCTGCCGCGAACAGGACGTCGGCGCCAACCAGATCAACGAGGCCATTCAGCAGCTCGACAAGGTGACGCAACAGAATGCGGGCGCCTCGGAAGAGATGTCGGCGACCTCGGAAGAACTGGCGGCCCAGGCCGAAGAGCTTCAGGCCTCCATCGCCTTCTTCCGCACCGACTCGGCCGGCGGCCGCAGCGGACGGGCTCCGGCCCGAGCTCCCGCCCGCGCCTCGACCTTCAAGTCGCCGCCCAAGCCCGCCGCCCGTCCGGTCGCCAAGGCGGCTGCCCCGGCCCAGTCTTTCGCCAAGTCTCCGGTCCACGCCCAGCAGGCCCGGGCCCAGGGCTTCGCCCTGGACCTGACCAGCGGCGGCGCCGACGCCGAGGACATGGACTTCCGGGAGAGCGCCTGATGTCCGGCCCCGTGGAAAAAGCGGGTGCGGCTGAAGGTCAATACGTCACCTTCGGCCTGGGCGAGGAGGTCTTCGCCGCCCCGGTCGGGCTGGTGCGGGAGATCCTGACCTATCAGCCCCCGTCGCGCATCCCCAACAGCCCCGCCTATCTGATGGGTCTGACCGATGTGCGCGGCCAGGGCGTTCCCACGGCGGATCTGCGGATCCGCCTGGGGATGGCGCCGGTCGAACCGACCCTGAACACCCGGATCCTGGTCCTGGACATCCCGCTGGAGGACCGGACCCTGAGCCTGGGTCTGGTCGCCGACCGGGTGTTCGAGGTGACCAGCTTCGCCGCCGACCAGATCGAGCCCTCGCCCGACATCGGCATCAAATGGCGCTCGGACTATATCTCCGGCGTGGTGCGGCGCGACGACGGCTTCGTCGTCCTGATCGACCTGCCTCGCCTCCTGTCCACCACTGGCGATGCGGCCGATCTCGCCGCCTTCGCCCCTGTCGAACGCGCCGCCTGAGGGCGGCGCGAACGGCCCATAAAAAAGAAGAGAGAAACGCCTTGTCCCAAGCGGCGCTAGAACGGTCCGCCCCCACGCTTGATCAGATCAGCGCCCGCAACTTCGAACGGTTGGCGCGCTACATCTATGACTACAGCGGCATCAAGATGCCCTCGTCCAAGCGCACCATGCTGGAGGGACGGCTGCGTCGCCGGCTGCGCGTCACCGGCCATGAGACCTTCGACCGCTATTGCGACTATCTGTTCAAGGACGGCGGTCTGGAGACCGAGTCCGTCTTCCTGATCGACGCGGTCACGACCAACAAGACCGACTTCTTCCGCGAGCCGCGCCATTTCGACTATATGGCCAGCCACGTCCTGCCGGAGTTCAAGGCCGCCGGGCAGCGTCGCATCCGCGCCTGGAGCGCGGCCTGTTCGACGGGCGCCGAGCCCTATACGATGGCCATGGTCCTGCAGAAGTTCGCCGACGAAGAGGGCGGGCCGGACTATCAGATCCTGGGCACCGATCTGTCGACTGAGGTGCTGGAGACGGCCCTGCGCGGCGTCTATCCCGACGAAATGCTGACGCCCGTGCCGGCGGACATGAAGCGCTGGGTGATGAGGGCGCGCGACGCCAGCCGCCGCGAAAGCCGCATTCATCCGTCCCTGCGGTCCAAGCTGTCGCTGGCGCGGCTGAACCTGATGGACGACGCCTATTCGGTCGGCGATCCGTTCGACATGATCATGTGCCGCAACGTCATGATCTATTTCGATAAACAGACCCAGGCCAAGGTTCTGAACCGTCTGTGCGCCCGTCTGCGGCCCGGCGGCTATCTGTTCATCGGTCATTCGGAAAGCATCACCGGCATCGAACTGCCGCTGGTCACCGTCGCCAACACCATCTTCCGGAAGACCTGACCTCATGCCCAAGGTTCGTGTTCTGGTGATCGACGATTCCGCCAGCGTGCGCCAGACCCTGGTGGACGTGCTGTCGGCGGATCCGCAGATCGAAGTCATGGGGGTGGCGTCCGATCCCTTCGTCGCCGCCCGCCGCATCGCCGAGGACGTGCCCGACGTCATCACCCTGGATGTGGAAATGCCGCGCATGGACGGCATCACCTTCCTTCGGAAACTGATGTCTCAGCGCCCGATCCCGGTGGTCATGTGCTCCTCCCTGACCGAGGCGGGCTCCGAGACCCTGATGCAGGCGCTCGAAGCCGGCGCCGTCGACATCATCCTGAAGCCGCGGATCGGGGCGGCGGACCATCTGGCCGAGAGCGGCGACCGCATCCGCGACGTGGTCAAGGCCGCCGCCCGCGCCCGCGTCGGCGCCCGCCGCCCGACCGCCCGGACGCTGGATCCCGGCACCAAGCTGACGGCCGACGCCATGCTGCCGCCGCCCAGCGGCGCGGCCATGGCCCGCACCACCGAAATGGTCGCCTGTCTGGGCGCCTCGACCGGCGGCACCGAAGCCCTCCGCGAAGTCCTGCAGGCCCTGCCGGCCAATGCGCCGGGGATCGTCATCGTCCAGCACATGCCGGCCGGCTTCACCGCCGCCTTCTCCAAACGGCTGAACAGCCTGTGCGAGGTCGAGGTCAAGGAGGCCCAGCACGGCGATCCCGTCCTGCGCGGCCACGTCCTGATCGCGCCGGGCGACAAACACATGCTGCTGGAACGCCAGGGCGCCCGCTATCAGGTGGCGATCAAGGACGGTCCGCCCGTGTCGCGTCACCGGCCCTCGGTGGACGTCCTGTTCCGCTCGGCCGCCCGCGCCGCCGGCCGCAACGCCATGGGGGTCATCATGACCGGCATGGGCGACGACGGGGCGCGCGGCCTGCTGGAGATGAAGGAGGCCGGCGCCGTGACCGTGGCCCAGGACGAGGCCAGCTCGATCGTCTTCGGCATGCCCAAGGAGGCCATCGCCCGGGGCGCCGCCCAAAAGATCATGGCGCTGGAACATATCGCGCGCGAAATCATGGCGGTCGATCGGTCGCGCTGAACCAGGCCTGGTCTTCGGCCTGTTCGACAGTTGACGCCGCGCCGACGGAGACGTCGGCGCGGCGTTATCATTTCAGGGCTGCGTGATCTTCAGAACAGCAGGTCGGCGAACTCGTCCGCCTCGGCCGGCGCCGCTTCGACGGCCGCCGTCTCGGCCTGAGCCTCTTCGCCTTCCGGCGCAGCGTCCTTGGGAACGGCGTATTCGGCATGGATCAGCCGTTCGCGCGCCATCGTATAGCAGCGCCCGATCTCGTTCATCGCCTCGTCCAGGGCGGCCTCGATCTGGGACAGGTCGTCCACCTCGGGCCCTGCGGCCTCGACCAGGGCGGCGGCGGCGGCGTGAAGGGCGTCGCCCATGTCGGCCTTCAGCCCCAGCTGTTCGGCGGCGACGGTCAGGGACCGCGCCGTGGCGGCGCCCTGGTCGCTGAGGCCGCTCAGGTCGTGCTCGACCACGTCGGCGGCCTGGCGCAGACGGCTGCGCACCCCGTTCAGACGACCGGCGTCCACCCGCCCGTCCTGATCGCCGCCCGCCGGCCTGTCATTGGCGACGCCCGCCAGGGCGTTCAGGGAGCTGAGCGTCAGATCGGCCTCTTCCTCCAGCTGGCCGGCGTGGCTGCTCAGCTCGATGGCGATCACGCTCAAAGGCTTGCCGATGTCGCCCAGGCGGTTGGAGCGCAGGCTGCTGTTGATGGCCATCTGCTGGATGTCGCGCTTGACGCCCTGGATGGCGCCGACCCGGCGCGACAGGGCCTCGACCGCCGAGACGGTTTCGTTGCTGATCCTGTGGGCGTTGGCCATGGCCGCAGTCACGTCGCCGACGAGAAGGCCCGCGTGTCCCAGGCTCTCTTCCAGTTCGCGCAATCCGCCCTTGCCGCCCCGGCCGCCCAGGGCGTTGACCGCCAGGATCTGGGCCGTGTCCGCCGCCATGCCGTTCAGGCTCTGGGTCACCTTGACCGCTTCCGCCTCGAAATCGGCCGCGATATCGGACATCTGGGCCGCCAGCATGTGCAGCAGCCGACGTTCGGCCCGGTCGCGCGCCTCCTCGGCCAAGTCCGACTGGGCCGCCAGGCGGCTGGCGACGCGCAGGCCCAGCTGGACGTGTTCGATGCGCTGACGGGTGATGTCGCCGATCTGAAGCGCCATCAGGGCCTTGCTGACCTTGGTCTGGATGTCGCGGGCTATGGCCGCGATCGAACGGGCGACGTCGGCGATCTGGGTATGCTGTTCCTGAATGGCGCGGGCGTCGACCGCCAGCCGGTCCGGCACGGCGGGGATCAGGGCGGCGTATTTGCCGCTCAGGGTCTGTTCGAACTCCAGGGCCTGTTGCAGGCGGGTCGACAGATCCGTCAGCTGATCGGCGAGTTCGTCCAACTGGCCGACGCCCAGGTCCAGCTGGCTGCACATCCGCTCGGCGAAGCCGGCGAACTCGTCCGACGCGCGGATGGTGGACCCGGCCGTTATCTTGACGTTCAGCGCAAAGGCCCGGAGGTAGCGCAGCGTTGTGCGCATCGAGTCGATATTGGCCTGAAGCTGGGCGCCGGCGACCTTGATGTTGGCGAAATAGGCGATCCGGTCCTGCTGGGCCTCCGGCAGGGCGTTCAGTCCCTCGGCCGTGGACAACAGGTCCTGGGTCGTGTCCGACACGGATTTGGCGTCCAGGGTGACCTCAAGCCGATCCAGGGATTCGATCAGTCGTCCCACCATTTCCAACGACCCCGCCAGCCGGCCCCCGGCGTCGGAGAAACGGCTTTCGATCAGCGCACGCGCTGTTTCGAGCTGGTCGATGATGGCTGTCGGCTGGACGGGGAAACCGGCCGTGACGGCGAAGTCATGATGCTGGATGTTCACTAACCGTCTCGTTCTGAGCGTCGTTCGGTGAAACATAGGCCGCAACTTACCAACTGAGGGTAAACGCCTTTGCGGCGGCGGGCGGAGTCGATCAGGGTCCGGAAAATTAAAAGGGGCCGGCTGCGTCGCAGCCGGCCCCTTGGAAACTGGTGGAGCTTAGCGGAGTCGAACCGCTGACCTCTTGCATGCCATGCAAGCGCTCTACCAACTGAGCTAAAGCCCCGGACCTTGCGGTCTGGTTCGCCCGGTTCATCTTGCGATGGCCCCCGGCGAGGCGGCGGAACCTATGTCAGAGCTTTTTTAGGATCAAGCCCGTTTCGACATTTATTTTCACATCGGTTCCAGGTGTGAAAAAGGGCAGAGATTTCAAACCGCAAGGGTCCGAAAGCCTGTCCGCCCGCCGCGTCTCCCTAAAGGGAAATACGGCGGGCGCAACAAAAAAGATCAGTCGTCGTCGTCGCGCGACGGCTTGGCGATTTCGTCGTCCAGGTCGTCGTCGTCTTCGTCCTCGATGAAGGGCACCGAGTCGTCGTCATCGTCGCCCAGGTCGTCATCGTCGCCGTCGGTCGAACCCATGCCCGGCTCGTCTGCGGCGTCGGCGGGGGAATCGTCGTCGTCGTCAGGCGTCAGGATCGGCTCGTGGCCTTCCTCGTCGATTTCCGGGGCGCGGATCTCTTCGTCCTCGTCCTCTTCGCCGTCGGCCGCCTTGTCCTTGACCTGATCTTCGGCGTCCTCGTCGTCGGTCGGATAGCCGGGACGGGCGCGGCGGCTGCGCAGCTTCAGGGCTTCTTCGGGATCGAAGTCCGTGCCGCATTTGGGGCAGTGGGCGGGGCGGCGGTTCAGGTCGTAGAACTTAGCCTGGCAGTTCGGGCAAACCTGTTTGGCGCCCAGTTCGGGATTGGCCACGTTTGGAACCTTCAACGGGTTGAATTCGGGGCGGTCCCTTGCCACCCCTCGGAGCCGCTGTCAAAAGCTGTCTTTCGCGCCGCCCGCGCGGCCCTTTCGACAAGCCAGCCTGAAGCGGGTGAAAATGCCGTCCCAACTGACCGCCAGCCGTTCGAACGCTCTCGCCGGAACGGTGCGGGCGCCGGGCGACAAGTCCATGTCCCACCGTTCGATGATCCTGGGCGGCATGGCCTCGGGCGTGACCGAGGTCGAGGGCCTTTTGGAGGGCGACGACGTCCTGGCCACCGCCCGGGCGGTCCAGGCCTTCGGCGCCAAGGTCGAACGGATCGGCGAGGGGCGCTGGCGGATCGAAGGGGCGGGGGGCTTCAAGACGCCCGCCTCGGTGATCGACTGCGGCAACGCCGGCACCGGTGTTCGCCTGCTGATGGGGGCGGCGGCGGGCTATCCGCTGACGGCGACCTTCGACGGCGACGCCTCCCTGAGAAGGCGGCCGATGAAGCGCGTCACCGGCCCGCTGGCCGACATGGGCGCCCGGTTCGACTGGCGGGCCGCCGAGGATCGGCTGCCGGTCGCCCTGACCGGCGGGACGCTGACGGCGATCGACTATGTGCAGACCGTGGCCTCGGCCCAGATCAAGTCGGCCATACTGCTGGCCGGACTGAACGCCCAGGGCGTCACCTCGGTGACCGAGCCGGAAAAGAGCCGCGACCACACCGAGCGGATGCTGCGCGCCTTCGGCGCCGAGGTAGGTGTCGAAGAGATGGGCCAGGGCTGGGTCGTCTCTTTGAAGGGGGGACAACCCCTGACCGGAACCTTCGTCGCCGTGCCGGGCGATCCGTCGTCCGCCGCCTTCCCCCTGGCCGCCGGCCTGATCGTTCCGGGTTCGGCGGTGACGGTCGAGGGGGTCATGCTGAATCCCCTCCGCACCGGCCTGTTCGCTGCCTGGCGCGACATGGGCGCCGACCTGACGATATCGAACCGGCGCGAGGCCGGCGGGGAAGCGGTCGGCGACGTCACCGCCCGGCATTCGGCGCTCAAGGGCGTGGTCGTGCCCGAAGACCGCGCCGCCTCCATGATCGACGAATATCCGATCCTGGCCGCCACGGCCGCCTTTGCGGAAGGCGTCACCGTGATGCGCGGGGTGGGCGAAATGCGGGTCAAGGAAAGCGACCGGATCTCGCTGATGGTCGAGGGCCTGCGCGCCTGCGGCGTCCAGGTCGAGGAAGAGCCGGAAGGCTTCATCGTCACGGGCGCCGGGGAGGGCGGGTCGGTGCGCGGCGGCGGCCTTGTCCACACCGCCCACGACCACCGCATCGCCATGAGCCATCTGATCCTGGGCTTGGCTTCGGATCAGCCCGTCTCGGTCGATGAGCCCGGCATGATCGCCACCAGCTTCCCCGGCTTTGTCGAGATGATGAACGGCCTGGGCGGGCGGATCGCTTGATGAAATGTCGCCTATAGACGACAGTGGGGATGTTGAGATTGAACTGACGCCGCAGTTCGTCGCTTGGCGCGCTAGGCTGCGGGACGCACGGGCGTTGGCGAAGATCGCCGATCGGCTGACAAGGCTTCAGTTCGGGCACTGGGGCGACGTCAAACCCATCGGGGAGGGCGTCAGCGAACTGCGGATCGACGTCGTTCCCGGCTACCGCGTGTACGCGTTCCAACGGAACCGCACCTGGGTCGTCGTGCCTGGCGGAGGCGACAAGTCGTCCCAAAGGCGGGACATAGAGGCGGCCTTGCTTCTGGCGAGAGAGTTGAGAAATGCCGATTGAGACTGTCCCCTTCGACGCCGCCGACTTTCTCGACACGCCGGAGGCGGTTGAAGAGTTTCTGGTGGCGTCGTTTGAATCCGCCGCCGAACTGGGCGATCCGCGCCTGATCACAAATGCGCTCGGCGTGGTCGCCCGGGCCAAGGGCATGAGCCAGATGGCGCGCGACGCCGAACTGTCGCGCACCGCCCTCTATCGCGCCCTCAGCGAAGACGGGCGGCCTGAGCTTTCGACCATCTTCAAGGTGATGCAGGCCCTGGGTCTTCGCCTCGCCCCTGTTCGCGTGGACTCCGCCGCCTGATGTCCCTGATCATCGCCGTCGACGGCCCGGCCGCCTCGGGCAAGGGCACCATCGCCGCGCGGCTGGCGCGGACCTATGGCCTGCCGCATCTGGACACCGGCCTGCTGTACCGGGCCGTGGGCGTCAGACTGCTGGAGGCCGGCCGGTCTCTCGATGACGAGGCGGCCGCGACCGAGGCTGCGCGGTCCCTGGACGTCGCCGCCCTGTCCGACGATCCCCGCCTGACGACCGGCGAGGCGGGCGAGGCGGCCAGCCGCGTGGCGGGCCATCCCGGCGTCCGCGCCGCCCTGTTGGACCTGCAGCAGGCGTTCGCCGCCCAGGCGGGCGGGGCGGTTCTGGACGGCCGCGACATCGGCACGGTCATTGCGCCCCACGCCCCCGCCAAACTGTTCGTCACCGCGACGCCGCAGGTGCGCGCGACGCGCCGCTGGAAACAGCTGACGGCGCGCGGCTTCGACATCGGCTTCGAAGAGATGCTGGCCGATATCCAGCGCCGGGACGCGCGCGACGCCGGCCGGGGCGCGGCCCCCATGGTCCAGGCCGAAGACGCGGTCTTGCTGGACACGACCGATATGGATATAGAGGCCGCCTTCGATGCGGCCCGCCGTATCGTCGAGGCGGCGCGCGCGAAACGGGGTCTTTAGACCTCTCCCTCGCAAATCCAACGCGCCACCCTCGGCTTCCGCGGGCGTTCTGACCGATCCGGCCTCGCATCCTGACGACCTGCCTATCCTTTTTGACGTCCACCTCGCGCGAGGCCGTTCGGTCGCGCGCCACAGCCCCTACGGAACGCTTTTCAGCTCCATGACTGACACCCTCACCCCCACCCGCGACGATTTCGCCGCCCTGCTCGACGAACAACTGTCGGGCCGCGACTTCGGCGAAGGCCAGGTCGTTCACGGCCGCGTCGTCGGCATCGAAAAAGACATCGTCATCATCGACGTCGGTCTGAAGACCGAAGGCCGCATCGCCATGCGCGAATTCGGCCAGGGCGAAGACGGCGCCCTGCCCAAGGTCGGCGACAATGTCGAAGTCTATCTGGAGCGCGTCGAAAACGCCCTGGGCGAGGCGGTCATCAGCCGCGACAAGGCCCGCCGCGAAGAAGCCTGGACCCGTCTGGAAGCCGTGTTCGCCGAAGGTCATCCGGTCAACGGCGCCATCGTCGGCCGCGTCAAGGGCGGCTTCACCGTCGACCTGGGCGGCGCCTCGGCCTTCCTGCCGGGCTCGCAGGTCGACATCCGTCCGGTCCGCGACGTCGGCCCGCTGATGGGCAAGGAACAGCCGTTCCAGATCCTGAAGATGGACCGCCCGCGCGGCAATATCGTCGTCTCGCGTCGCGCCATCCTGGAAGAGGCCCGCGCCGAACAGCGCACCGAGCTGGTCGGCCAGCTGCAAGAGGGCGAAGTCCGCGACGGCGTCGTCAAGAACATCACCGACTACGGCGCCTTCGTGGACCTGGGCGGCATCGACGGCCTGCTGCACGTCACCGACATGTCGTGGAAGCGCGTCTCGCACCCGTCGCAGGTTCTCGCCGTCGGCGACACCGTCAAGGTCCAAATCGTCAAGATCAATCCGGACACCCAACGCATCTCGCTGGGCATGAAGCAGCTGCAGTCGGACCCCTGGGACGGCGTGGAAGCCAAATATCCGGTCGGCGCCAAATACACGGGCCGCATCACCAACATCACCGACTACGGCGCCTTCGTGGAGCTGGAAGCCGGGGTCGAGGGCCTGGTGCACGTCTCGGAAATGTCCTGGACCAAGAAGAACGTCCATCCGGGCAAGATCGTCTCCACCTCTCAGGAAGTGGACGTGGTCGTCCTGGACGTCGACGCCTCCAAGCGCCGCATCTCGCTGGGCCTGAAACAGGCTCAGGACAATCCGTGGGACGCCTTCGTCGCCAACCACCCGATCGGTTCGACCGTCGAGGGCGAAGTCAAGAACGCCACCGAGTTCGGCCTGTTCATCGGCCTGGACAACGACATCGACGGCATGGTCCACCTGTCCGACCTCGACTGGTCGGTCTCGGGTGAAGAAGCCATCCAGCGCTATCGCAAGGGCGAGATGGTCAAGGCCAAGGTCCTGGACGTCGACGTCGAGAAGGAACGCGTCTCGCTGGGCATCAAGCAGCTCGGCGGCGATCCGATCGGCGAGGGCGATGCGTACCGTCGCGGCCAGCAGATCACCGTCACCGTGACGGCGATCGAGTCGGGCGGCATCGAGGTCAAGTTCGGTGAAGACGACGCCCCGGTCACCGCCTTCATCCGCAAGTCGGACCTGTCGCGCGACCGCAACGAGCAACGTCCGGAACGCTTCGCCGTCGGCGACCGCGCCGACGCCATGATCACCGCCGTGGACAAGGCCTCGCGCCGCATCTCGGTCTCGATCAAGGCGCTGGAAATGAAGGACGAACAGGAAGCCATCGAACAGTTCGGCTCGTCCGACTCGGGCGCTTCCCTGGGCGACATCCTGGGCGCCGCGCTGAAGAACGCCGGCTCCAAGGAGTAAGGCGCTCGCCGCAAGGCGTCAGGCGCTTCGCTCAAGCAGCGAAGCGCCGCGCGCTTCGCGATAGCGGACCTCGCTCAAGCAGCGGAGCGCCGCGCGCTTCGCGATAGCGGACCTCGCTCAAGCAGCGAAGCGCCGCGCGCTTCGCGGTAGCGGACCTCGCTCAAGCAGCGAAGCGCCGCGCGCTTCGCGGTAGCGACGAAAAAAGATCAAGGCGGCGGGAGCGATCCCGCCGCCTTTTTCCTGTGCGGCGGCGGCCAATGACCGGAACCGGACATAATTCATGCAAATCCGAGGGCTCGGGGCCCGATAGGGGCTTTTTAGAGGGGCGGGCGGCGGTTAGGGTGCCGTACAGTGGATCATCGGCGGGCGCGGCCTGCCGATCATGAGCTGGCAGGGGCCCTGATGATCAAATCCGAGCTGATCGAGAAGCTTGCGGCGGAAAACACCCACCTGACCCATGCGGAGGTGGAGCGGCTGGTCAACGTCATCCTGGGCGAAATGACCGGCGCCCTGGCCGACGGCGGCCGGGTCGAACTGCGCGGCTTCGGGGCCTTTTCCGTCCGTTCGCGACCGGCCCGCGTCGGTCGCAATCCCCGCACCGGCGAGACCGTGGACGTTCCCGCCAAGGCCGTGCCCTTCTTCAAGAGCGGCAAGGAACTGCGCGAACGTCTGAACGCTTCTGGGGACGCCTAAGCCTAACGACCGAAAGACCCCGCATGAGCCTTCTGTCCGAGTTCCGCGAGTTCGCGATCAAGGGTAACGTCGTCGATCTGGCGGTCGGCGTCATCATCGGCGCCGCCTTCAACGGCATCGTCAAAAGCCTGGTGGATCAGGTGGTGATGCCCCCGATCGGTCTGCTGACCGGCGGGGTCGATTTTTCCGAGCTGGAATGGGTGCTGCGGCCTGAAAACCCGGCGACCGAAGCGGTCGAGAAGGTGACGATCCAATACGGCGCCTTCGCCAATACGGTGATCCAGTTCCTGATCGTGGCCTTCGTCGTCTTCCTGCTGGTCAAGGGGATCAACAGCCTGCGCCGCCAGGAAGCCGCCAAGCCGGATCCGGCGCCCTCGGCCCCGACCCCGACCGAGGCCCTGCTGACCGAGATCCGCGACACGCTGAAGGCCCGGCCCTAGAGCCTGATCGGTTGAAGTGGAATCGCTTCGCGATTCCACTGAAGCCGTGAATCAGGCTCCAGATTAAAGCGAGAGCATGATTCACGCTTCTGTCGGAACCGCGAAGCGGTTCCGTCCGAAACGATCATGCTCTAGAGCCTGATCGCTGAACGACGCCGCGACCCGGTCCGCGCCTCGCCTTCGCGCCGACGTCCCTATAGGTCAGGGCGTAAAGAGATCGATTTTTCAACGCCTTGCGGATCGAGCCGCCCAATCGGCCGTCGGTCCTTCCGCAGCGCCTAGACTGGCGTTTCGGTCTTTGACATCGCAAAGGACGGCGCGACCGTTCGCCGACGGACTGTCCGGTCCACGGCGGACTATTCTTCAGCAAAATCAAAGGGCGTCGGACAGATCGGACACATCGGACACCTTTTTTTCGTGTCCGATCGCCGGCCCGCCCCGGAGCAAGACCGGTCGGCTCAGACGGCGGCGTCTCGCTCGATTTCGCGCCTGATCGACGACCGGCGGGGCGCCGGCACGGGGCGCAGGCAGACGGCGTAGTCCCCGTCGAACGGGGTGGGGCTCCATTCCTCGGCGGAGACGGGATCGCGGAAGACGGCGTGGCCGTGGCCCCATCCGCCCTCGCGCCGGGCCTTGGCGGCCAGCGGCCCCAGACGCTCCAGCATCAGGGGCGTCGTCACCTGCAGCCTGACCTTGGCCGCGCCCAGGCCCCGCGCATTGTCGATCAGGGTCCGGGCCAGGATTTCGATCGCGTCGTCCGCCCCGTCCAGCGCCGCCAGATCCAGGATGTCCAGACAGGGCGGATCGATCAGACGGGTCTTGTTCATGTGGGCCAGGGCGACGCCTTGCAGCCGGTCCCGGTGAAAAAGGCCCAGAACCACAGGCGCCAGGGTCATGTCGGGGTCGCTCATGCGCCAGGCCATGATCTCGGGGCTGCGGTCGGCGATCAGCCGGCCCTCGGCGACCAGGGCCCGCCAGAAGTCGGCATAGGGCGAACCCTCGCCCAGGTCGGTCAGCACCCGGACCCCGTCCGGCAGCTTCAGGCGGCGGGGTTTGAACAGGCGGCGGTTCATCAGCCGGTCGCCCAACCGCCGGGCCGTCTCCGCCGACACTCCGCCCAGCAGTCCGCGCAGCAGCCGGCCCTTCGCACAGGTCAGGGGATCGACCCTCCAGGCCAGCTTCAGGGCGTGGGTCTGGGCCGGCGCCGGCTTGAAGCCGAACAGGGGATAGAGTGGCGCCGACCGGGCGTTGGCGTTCAGGGTGTAGCAGGCGAACAGGCCCGACTGGGCCAATATGGCCTTGATCAGGGGCCGGCTGGCGCCCCGTCGTTCGGGCGGAACGATGATGGAAAAGCCGGTGGCGGCGTAAAGAACCTCGGGGCCGCGCCGAAACCTCTGGACCAGATTGCCCAGCATGGCCTGGGGCGCATCGGCCTCATCGACGACGACCCAGCCGGTCGGGGCGTCCAGGTCCCGTCGCGCCGGATTGGCCTCCAGCCACCGCCACCCCGCCTCGGACCGCTCGGGCCAGCCGACCTGGCGGTGCAGGGCGTTCAGCGCCGCATAGTCGGATCGGCGGATCGGCCGCACAGCCATTCAACACTCCCTCCCGTCCTCGACCGGGCCATATTGGCGCCCCGGCGGCGGGATGCGGGAACCTCTGCATATCGGGCGCCAGTTCGGCGCATCGCCGGGTGCGGCGAGGGGGCGCATAACCTTAACTCTTGTTCGGGTTTGCTCCCTGTGCTGGGTATGCGCCTTTCGCGCGCCCCGTTGAGGCGCGGCAGTTGGGAGTGAGCCGTTGACAGTGACGGATGGGGGGGCGCTCGCGCCTCGTAAGACTTTCCTAGGGCACCCGCGGGGGCTGGTGATCCTGTTCTTCACGGAAATGTGGGAGCGTTTTTCCTACTATGGCATGCGGGCCCTGCTGGTCCTCTATCTGACCCAGCACTTCCTGTTCGGCCCGGCCGAGGCTCAAGGCATCTACGCCGCCTACGCCGCCCTCGTTTATCTGATGCCGGTCCTCGGCGGCCTGATCGCCGACCGCTATCTCGGATCGCGCAAGGCCGTCATCATCGGCGCCGTTCTGCTGGTCCTGGGTCACTTCACCATGGCCTTCGAAGGCACCGGCGGTCGCGAGCGCCTGACCATCGGTGACACCACCTATGAGCTGCAGGTCGAGGGCCGCGACCAGAACCGCCGCATCTTCGCCGTCAACGGCGATGAACGGGTCCAGGTCGCCATATCGCCCGAAGGCGTCTCCGCCGTCGGCGCCGAGCCCTCCGCCGCCAACGCCTCCGATGTGGCGGCCGTCGCCACGGGAGCGGCGATCAACGCCCAGCCGACCGGAGCGCTGGATCCGGCGACCGCAGCCGCGCCCGAGGCCGCCGCCAAGGCCGGCTTCCCCGCCTTCACCGCGACCGGCGCCTATACGCTGGAGACCACGCGGGATCTGGCGCTCGGCGAGCCGGTTCTTTTCCTGGCCCTGTCCCTGATCATCGTGGGCGTCGGCTTCCTGAAGGCCAACATCTCAACCGTCGTCGGCGCTCTCTATGAAGAGAACGACCCCCGGCGCGACGGCGGCTTCACCATCTTCTACGTGGGGATCAACCTCGGTTCCTTCCTGGCGACCATCGCCTGCTCCTATCTGGGCATCAAATACGGCTGGGCCTACGGCTTCGGCCTGGCCGGCATCGGCATGCTGTTCGGCCTGCTGACCTTCGTCCTGGGCCAGTCCTGGCTCGAAGGCCGCGGCGCGCCGCCGGTCCCCGTTCAGGGCCGTTCCATCCTGGGCGTGCCGCTGGTGCCTTTCTTCTGGATCGCCGGCATCGTCGCCGTCATCCCGACCTGGCTGCTGATGCAGCGCCACGAGATCATCGAGACGGCCCTGCCGTGGATCGCGGGCGTCATCTTCGCCGCCGTGGTGGGCTTCACGGTCTTCCGGCTCAAGGGCGCCGAGCGGTCGCGCATGCTGGTCGCCCAGGTGCTGATCTTCTTCTCGGTCCTGTTCTGGGCCCTGTTCGAACAGGCAGGGTCGTCCCTGACCCTGTTCGCAGACCAGTCCACCCAGATGCCGTCATGGTTCAACGCCGCCATGACCCAGACCTTCAACCCCGGCATCATCGTGCTGGGCGGGCCGATCATCGCCGCCCTCTGGGTCTGGCTGGCCAAGCGCAAGCTGGAGCCTTCGACCCCGGTCAAATTCTCCTTCGGCCTAGTCTTCGTCGGTCTGGGCTTCCTGGTGCTGACCTGGGCTGCCGCGACCCAGGCCAACGACGCCTTCCGGGTGCCGCTGATCTTCCTGTTCCTGACCTACTTCTTCCACACGATCGGCGAGCTGTGCCTGTCGCCGGTCGGCCTGTCGATGATCACCAAATTGTCGGTGGCGCGGGTGGTCGGGATGATGATGGGCGTCTGGTTCCTGTCCAGCTCCGTCGCCCATATCGTCGCCGGCATCATCGCCAAGGCGACGGCGACTGACACCGTCGCCGGTGTCGTCACCAGCCCCGAGCTGGCGCTTCAGACCTATGGGTCGATCTTTGGCACCATCGGCTGGACGGGCGTCGGCGTCGGCGTCTTCCTGCTGCTGATGTCGCCCCTGCTCAAGAAGGGCATGGCCGGGATCCACTAAAGCCCGCCTGTTCGACGCAAGAAGCCCCGGCGGAGCGATCCGCCGGGGCTTTTCGTTGACGTCAGCCGCCTCAGAAGGTCTTGCGGACCCGGATGGAGGCGAAGGTGCGCGGGTCGACGACGCTGTCCTCGACGAAGGCCACCGCGCGGGTGTCGCGGTCGGCGAAGACGGTGCGGCTTTGGGTGAAGTCGTCCCACAGGTTCAGCTGGGCCCGGATCGCCAGGGTCGGGCTGGGCTTGTATTCGGCGAACAGCTCGAAATAGTCGGTTCCGCGCCAGCGCGAGACCTGATCGGGCGAATAGCTGGGCTGGCCCAGATACGGCAGCCAGTTCACCCCCCATTGCAGCTTCAGGCGCGTGATGTCCTGCTCGAGGCCGACATTGGCCTGGGTCGGGCGGACGCCGGAGATGGGCCGCGTCTCGCCCGTGGTCGGATCGGTGACCTCGGTCTTGTTCCAGTCGTTCCTGAAGGTGAAGCGGGCGCCTGAGACGCCCAGCTTGTCCAGCGGCACGGTCACGTTCAGCGACAGCCGGTCCAGCGTCCCCTCGCCGATATTGCCCACCGCCGACAGGCCGCCGGCCAGGGGGATGCGGTCGATGGCGTCGATGATCTCGTCGTGGCGATAGCCGATGGACACCACCCCCTCGCCCCAGAAACGGCGCTCATAGGTCAGTTCGGAGATCCAGCGCTGCTCGGGCTCCAGATCGACATTGCCGCCATAGACGTTCTGTTCCTCCAGGTCGGCGGAGGCGGCGAAGTCGGAGAAGTCGAGCTGGCCCAGTTCGCGCTCGAGGCGGAAGCGCAGCTGGTTGTTCGGCATCGGCGTCCAGGTCGCCAGCAGGCGCGGCTTGGCGAAGAAGAAGCTCTTCTCCTGATCGGCGTCGCCCGACTGGCTGATGGTCGAGGCTTCCAGGCGCAGACCCGCCTCCAGGGTCAGGTCGGGGTGCAGCCGCCAGGTGCCCTTGGAGAAGGCCTCGCCGCGCGTCTCCTCCACCTTGACCGAGGCGCTGGGCAGGGCCACCGGGGCGCCGCCCACGCTATAGGCCTGATCAGTCTGGCGCATGTTGTAGGCCACCTCGCCGCCGGTCTCGATCGTCAGCTTGGGCGACCGCTCGTGACGGATCAGGGCCCGCAGGATGGTCTCGGACCGCTCGCCCGAATAGACGAACCGCTCTTCCGGGGCGTCCAGACCGTTGCTGAGGACGTTGTAGGTCGAGACCCCGTCCCAGCTGCCGAACTCATGCATCAGCCGGGTTTCCAGCTTGAACCGGTCGTTCAGCGGCCGCTCCCAGGTGACGCCGAACTCGCCGCTCTTGTTGTCCTCCTGGTCGAGGCTTTCGCGGAAGGCGGTCGCCGACCGGCTGTTGTAGTAGCCGTTCCAGTCGTTGATCCCATAGCGGGCGGTCAGGTCGACCTTGCCGCCGGCGATCGGACCCGCATAGGTCCCGCGGATCGAATTGCCGCCGCCGTAGCCGTCGGTGTCGGTAACCTCGTCGCGCAGCACATTGCCTGCCACGTCACGGCGGATCGTCCGGCCGGGGCCGTTCGAATCGCTCATGCTGATGCCGTCGGACAGGGTCACGCCCCAGCTGCGGTCGCCGTCTCGGGCGGTGAACTGATAGCTGCCGCCGTAGAGATCCTGGCCCGCGCCTTCGAACTGGGTCGTGTTCCACGTCAGGATCGACTGGCGGCTGGCCTCGGTCTTTAGGATGACGTTCACCACCACCGAGAAGCCCTGCATGTCGATGCCGGGCGCGCCGCCGCGGATCAGCTCGATCCGTTCCACCTGACGCGCCGGGGTGCGGCTCAGCACATTGGAGCCGCCGTCGTTCTTGGAGGCCGGACGGGCGTTGTTGATCAGCACATTGCCGACCGCCCCTTCAAAGCCGCGCGCCCCGGAACCGTCGTCGACCTCGAAGCCCGGCACGCGATTGACCATGTCGAGCGCCGTATTGGGGCGCTGGGCCGCGAAGAAGTCGGGCGTGAAGACCAGAACGCCGCGCTGGGTCGCGTCGGCCAGGGGCGCCTGGCCCGCCGGGCCGGTCGGAACCGGCGCCTGGGCCACCTGGGGCTCGTCCCCCGCGAAGGCCGATGCGGCCGACAGGAACAGGGCGGTGCTGGCCAGCAGCAAGGTCTTCGTCATCGGTCTTCCCCTCGAATGTTGTCGAGGGGTGTGCCGTCAGCGGACGTTCATCTCCAGTTACAAGGCGGAAAGGTGGATTAAATCGCGGCCATCATTACAGACATTCCATTACGAAAATGAAAGGCGCGCGAATACAGTGAAGTCATGAACCGTATCCCCGCTCTTCTCTGTTCTATTCTGCTTGCCGCAAGCGCAGGCTGGCGGGCGACAGCCCAGGAGGCGGACCCGCCGGCCGATGCGGTGGAGGACATCGTCGTCACCGCCCGTCGGATCGAGGGGCCGATGTGGGAGGTCAGGCGCGGGGACGCGACCCTGATCCTGGTCGGGTCGATCGACGGCCTGTCGCGCGACATGGATTGGCGGACCGAGGCCCTGACGACGGCGGTGGAGCGGGCGGATCGGGTGCTGTTCCCGGTGCAGGGGCGGGCGTCCCTGGCCGATCTGGGGCGAGTCATCTGGCGGGCGCGGACCCTGACCCGCCTGCCCGAGGGCCGGACCACGGCCGACTATCTGCCGCCGGAGCTGGAGGCGCGGCTGGAGCGGGTCACGGGCGAGGGGCCCAGCCGCACCAGCCTGCTGCTGCTGTCAGCCGAGCTGATGGAGCGGGGCGGCTACGCCCGGCGCGAGCGGCCGGTCTCGGACGTGGTGCGGCGGGCGGCGCGGACCAACCGCAAGCCGGCCGAGCCGGTCGGCACCCTGCGGGGGGACGAGATCATCGATCGGGTGCTGACCACCCCGCCCGAGCGGTACCTAGATTGCATGGAGCGGGCGGTGACGGCGGCCGAGCTGGGCGAGGCGGAGGGCGAGCGGCGGGCCGAGGCCTGGCGCCGGCGCCGCGTCGCCGAGGTGCTCGCCTCGCCCCTGGATCAGGCCGTCAGCGCCTGCTCCTACTGGGTGGTGATGGGCCAGGGGCCGGCGCTGGAGGCCCTGTGGGGCCAGGCGGTGGACCAGGCCCTGGCCGAGGGCGGGACGACGGTCGCCATCGCCCCGCTTCGCCTGCTGGCCCAGCCGGGCGGCCTGCTGGACCGGCTGGAGGCCCAGGGGCTGGAGCCTCTGGGCCCCGACTGGCGGCCGCAGCCGCCGGCCGAGGCCCCCGGCGGCCCGCCTATTTCGTAATTATTATCAATGGGTTAATTGGCAGGCGTCGCGCGATCGGGCACGGCGTCGCGGGCGGCCTCGCCGACGGTGTCGGCGGCGTTGCCGACGCTTTCGGCCGCGCCGGCTACGGCGTTGGACTCTATCGCCTCATTGCGGTTCATGTTCATCAGGAACCAGCCGATGATCAGGACCAGGGCCAGGCCGACGATCAGGGCGATGACCCCGCCCATTCCGCCGCCGCTGCGGCGCTGCTCGACGATGGTCGGGCCGGTCGAGTTTTCGCTGACGCGCTCGACCCGGCCGTCGGGGTGTTTGATGGTGCGTTCGGTTGCCACGGTAAGTCTCCTCTCCTGTGTGGCGGGGAAACTCACGGTCGCGCGATCCGGTTCCGCCCCCTAGACCGCCGTTCCGCCGACGGTCAGGCCGCCGATCTTGAGGCTGGGCTGGCCGATGCCGACGGGCACGCCCTGTCCGGCCTTGCCGCAGACCCCGACGCCGGGGTCGAAGGCGAAGTCGTCGCCGATCATCTGGATCTTGGTCAGGGCCGTCGCCCCGTCGCCGATCAGGGTCGCGCCGCGCACCGGCGCGGTGATCACCCCGTCCTCGATCAGATAGGCCTCATTGCACTGGAAGACGAACTTGCCGTTGGTGATGTCGACCTGACCGCCCGAGAAGTTGGCGGCGTAGAGGCCGCGCTTCGTATTGGCGATCATGTCGGCCTTGGAATCCCGCCCCCCCTCCATGAAGGTGTTGGTCATGCGCGGCATGGGCATGTGGGCGAAGGACTGGCGACGGCCGTTGCCGGTGGCGGCGACCCCCAGCTGACGCGCCGACAGCCGGTCGTGCATCAGCCCGACCATGATCCCGTCCTCGATCAGGACGGTGCGGCCCGTGGGCGTGCCCTCGTCGTCCACCGACAGGGAGCCGCGCCGCCCGGCGATGGAGCCGTCGTCGACCACGGTCACGCCCGGCGCCGCCACCCGCTTGCCCATCATGCCGTTGAAGACGGATGAGCCCTTCCTGTGAAAGTCGCCCTCGAAGCCGTGGCCGATGGCCTCGTGCAGCAGGACGCCGGGCCAGCCGGCCCCCAGGACCACGTCCATCTCGCCCGCCGGACAATCGACGGCCTCCAGATTGACCAGGGCCTGGCGCAGGGCCTCGTCCACCTGGGCCTGCCAGCGTTCGGGCGCCACCCAGGCCTCGAAGCCCGCCCGGCCCCCGGCGCCGGAGGAGGCGCTCTCGCGTCGGCCGTTCTGCTCGACCGTGACCGAGACGTTCAGCCGCACCAGGGGCCGCACGTCGCGCACCGCCCGGTCGTCGGCCCTCAGGATCTCGATCGCGCGCCGCTCGCCGACCAGGGAGGCCGAGACCTGGACCACGCGCGGATCGCGGGCCCGGGCCCAGGCGTCGATCTCGGCCAACAGGGCGATCTTGTCCGAGAAGGCCGGCGAGGCCAGGGGATCGACCTCGGCATACAGTTTCTGGTTCGTGGCGCGCGGCCCCTCGGCGACGCGGGCCTCATGCCCCGCCTTGGCCAGGGCGGCGCTGTCGGCGGCGCGGCCCAGGGCGGCGGCCGAAATCTCATTGGCGTGGGCATAGCCGGCGGTCTCGCCCGCCACCACCCGCAGGCCGAACCCCTCGGTGGCGTCATAGGCGGCCGATTTCAGCCGCCCGTCGTCGAAGACCAGGCTCTCGCTCTCGGAGCGTTCCAGAAACAGCTCCCCGTCGTCCGCCCCGACCAGGGCGGACTTCAGGATCGACAGGGCGTCGTCGGTCGAAACGCCGGCGGCGTCGAGGAGGGGCGGCGGGGCGGCATGAAGGGTCATGACGCCTAGGTAGGGGCTGAAGCGCCCCTCGTCACCTGTTCAGGACCGGATCGGAACCGTCAGGAGGGGACGGGCGTGGAAAAAACAGTGTCCGATGTGTCCGATGTGTCCGGTTGGTCCGGTTGGTCCGGCGCCGGATCGACCGGATCGGGCCCCATCAGGACGACCGCCTTCACCGCCTTTTCCAGCAGGCGGCGATAGACGGGATTGCTCAGGTCCAGGCCGGCGAAGGACCGCTCCAGGTCCGTCAGGGCCTTCATCTGGCGTTCCAGCACCTCAAACCGATCGCAGTCCGACAGGGGTTTGGGGCCGGAGCGGCGCTTGGGCGCGGGCGGTTGGGGCGCGGCCGGTTTGGGCGCGGGGGCCGGGGCGGCCTCGGCCGACGGCGGACTCGGAGTCTGGGCCTCAGCCTGCGCCTTCGCCGCCGCCTTCATCGCCTCTTCCGCCTGGGCCATGGCCGTCAACTGGGCGTGCAGCCGCATCCAGCGCCCGGCCTCCACCCCTCGGCCCGCCAGGATCGCCCGCTGCATCCGCACCCGGGCGTGACCCGCCAACAGGCCGTAGTCGCACAGGCCCGCCGCCGTCTCGGCCTCCAGGTCCACGGGCGCGTCCGCCCCGTCCGCCTCGAACCCATAGTCCAGGGGGTCGGCCTGATCCTGATCCTGGCGCAGCCACCCCTCGTCGCGGGCGCGGGCGTAAAGGGTCGAGCGCGCCAGGCCGAACCGCCGACAGACCGAGGCCCCCGGCTCGCCCGCCGCATAGGCCCGCTGGATCGCATCCCACCGGTCCTCCGATATCCGGCTGTAACCCCCGCCCCTCTGATAGGGATCGCGCACCCGCCGCCCGTCATAGAGGGGCCGGTCGTTCAGGGGTTCATCGTCCCAGGCCCGCTCGGCGCCCGGCTCCGCCATCCCCTCCGCGCCCCAATCCCCGTCCCCGTCCTGGCCCCAGCCGCCTGCCGTCGCGTCCATCCGTCCCTCCCGACCGATCCGCCCCGATGCGGAGCCGCCTCAGTATGAGGTCGGGGGAAAGGGGTGATGGGTCGATTGTCGGGAAGCGCCGAAAAGCCGTGGGGAATCAGAGGGCGGTGTGGGGGAAGGGGTGGGGGCAGGGGGCTTCGCACCCTCCTTTCGTCATCCTCCGGGCCGCGCAGCGGAACCGGGGGACCCCCAACGTGGGCATGGGCCGCGAACCCCTGAACCTATGGCCGGACGGAATAGCCGTCCGTGGGGGAGACCCAGATCACCGGCTGATTCAGGTCGGGGCGGGGGCGGCCGTCGATGAAGGCCTCGGCCAGCCAGCCCTCGCCCTGGGGCGTATAGCGGGTGCAGACTTCCGTCCCCAGCTGGGCGAAGGCGGCGCTCAGCTGACCCCGGAGCATCTCTGCCGTCTGGGGGTCGGCCGGCTGGCCGTCGATTGTGAAGACGGCGCCCTCAAGGCCGGTTAACGGCCCGCAGACTGCGCCGTCGCGGACGACAACGGGGGTTTGGTCCCGCATGACGATGAGCGGCGAGGGATTCAGCATCACCTCGGCTTGGTTCGAAATCGTCCCGTCCGCCGCAAAGCTGTAAGTCGCGATGGCGCCGCAGGTCTTTCGCGCCGCACCTGGCGAATGGCACTGCAGCCGGCCCTCGCGCGCCGGACCCAGTGGGTCGGCGGGTTGCTGTGGGGCGACTGCGGCGAGCGCGAAGGCGAGAGCGAGCGATATCACGGGGTCAGGCCCGCTTCTTCTTCGGCGCGGCCGGAACATCGGCGGCCGTGACCAGATGCCCCTTCCAGCCGGGCGGCGGCAGGAACTTGCCGGACTTCTCCTCGCGCGTGCCTTCGCGCGCGATCCGGGCGGCGTCGCGTCCGGCTTTGAGGACGGTTTCTCGGTCGAAGAGGGTGTTCACTGCGGTCTTAACTCAAGAGATCTCATGCGCCGTCGTGAGAGGCTAAGCAGCCAGATTTTCAGTAGAAAGTGCTCTCCTATTTACGTCGGGAGTTCCTTCGATTTAAAGACTCATTAATTTCCTTTCGAAGGATATTGACGCTGAACGAGTTGCTTCTGAGAAGTGCGCTCTCAATCTGTGCGCGTATTAGGTCAAAATCTGCAAGATGTTCGGAAAAGAAAAATATAGTCTCACCCTTTCTCATAGGATAAGATGCGCTGATAATTTTACGAATTAGAAGCGACATGCGGAATTCAACATCTAATTGATCTTCGATGTCAATCAGTGATATGGATTGCCGAATTATATTGACCGCATCTAATTCAAACTGTGCGTTGTGTGGGTAATTCTCAAGAAAATGAATTCCCTGACGGGGTGAGAGAAGAATGCTCCTAATGAGGATGGCAATCCTTTCTTCCTGTCGTTTGGACATTCTAACAGCTTGAACAATATCGTTGTACGATAGGTCAGCTCCCCCCATGTTTGATAAATCAGCTTTTGAAGGTATTTGATTGACAGTTTTTATGCCTTTCATCTCGTTCGATATTATGCGCGTGATCTCGTCAATACCGATAGTAAAGTCATCGGTAGACATCGATCCTAGGCTTATTTCTAGATTATCGTCCTTGAAATTGGCGGTAACATTAGCGCGAAAAAGAGCGAGTTTGTTAGATGCATCCATGGTTACTGTATTCCGCTCCAGGAGTCGCCAAGTCAAATCAATGGCGATTGAATTCCTGTAAGCGTAGGCAGATGATGCGCCAAGTTCATCGGCTGTGCACTCAATCGATTTTAAGCGATGATGTAATATTTGATCGTTGTCGCCGATAAGTTCGTAAGCTGACAGCTTAAATGCTTCGCTCGCTTCTCTACTTTCGCATGCAATACGGAGTTGCTGAATTAGGTTAGATCGCTTGTCGCAGTATATGTTTCCGCGGCTGTTCGTAAAAGAAATTATAGGTTCATCATTCTTAGCAATGTTAATTATTTGGTTTTCTTGTGGTGACCACCAAGGGTTTTCTGCAACGGGATGAAAGTCCCGCACATTCCCGGAGGGGTCATAGATCTGAGCGTAAAGCGTTTCTTCTCCAAAAAATTTAAATAGAGGGAGTAGCATGCTCGGGTTCTGATCAGTGAGCTGAGCACATCCAACTAAGGAAGCGATACCTGCGCCCATCACAGGAGCCCTTTGTTGGCCAGGAACTCGCGAACTTGGACCTCTATCGCGTCATGGTAGTGCGAGGGTTCCCGTCCCATCGTGTGGCGATAGGGTAAAATGGATACGCCGCGTTCTGAAAACGGTTTTAACCATTCGGCCGAATAGGATTTGTTCCAAATGTTATCTGGAACAACTATGGACAGAAGCATCGGCCCGAGATCCACCGTTTCATCTACAACAACCTCGATCGTAGCGACGCGATCATCTGGCTCGTTCTGGCCTCGAGATGTGATAAGATCGATGTAGGCTTGGGCTAAGTATTCGTCTGGCTCGGCATCGCGAACTATCGAACGTAGCTTTGACCGGTCTCCCAAGATGTAATTTTCATTATTCTCGAAAATGCGTGATATTAGACGGCCTATTCTTTTTAAGTCGCCAGAAATGTCGAAGTCTGGAATATTAGCTTCTTCAATCATAGCATGCTTGTAAAGCCGTGCGGCGAAGGCCCCGGTGTCAAATGGGAATATATTGGAGGCACGATCGAGTAGATTTTCAGAAAAAACGAAGCAAACTGGGCACATCGAGTTCTGCGTAACCACCGCGTTCCCGCGTGGGCGATAGGCTGGCCTACCGTAGAAAAAATAGGAAACTGACCTGCCGATTACGCTGCATTCGCGGGGCCTTATCTCGCCGTCGCGCACTATATCGCGGGCGACGAGCGCCTTAGCCGTGTGAATTAGCGGTAGCTTGGCTTGTTGCGGAGCTTCTTGCCGGTCGAGCCACTCGCGAAACTCTGGCCTGCCGGGGCGATTGGCGATTTTCGGGAGCGTGCTCATGAGGGACAGTTGGGAACCCAACTGTCGCGGAGTCAACCTGCATACATGGCGCGAATAGTCCCCCTCACACCTTTACCTCCACCACCCCGCCCCCGGCCCGGAACTTCGCCGACATCTCCGCCATCCCGGCTTCCGCCTCCGCCAGGCTCGCCCCCGCGTCGTTCTGCGCCGCGGCCGCATCCCGGATATCCTGGCTGATCTTCATCGAGCAGAATTTCGGGCCGCACATGGAGCAGAAGTGGGCGGTCTTGTGGGCTTCCTTGGGCAGGGTGGCGTCGTGGTATTTGCGGGCGGTTTCGGGGTCGAGGCCCAGGTTGAACTGGTCCTCCCAGCGGAACTCGAACCGGGCGCGCGACAGGGCGTCGTCGTGCAGGCGGGCGGCGGGGTGGCCCTTGGCCAGGTCGGCGGCGTGGGCGGCGATCTTATAGGTGATGACGCCGTCCTTGACGTCCTGACGGTCCGGCAGGCCCAGATGCTCCTTGGGCGTGACGTAGCAGAGCATGGCCGTGCCGAACCAGCCGATCATGGCCGCCCCGATGGCCGAGGTGATGTGGTCATAGCCCGGCGCGATGTCGGTGGTCAGCGGCCCCAGCGTATAGAAGGGCGCCTCGTGGCAGTGCTTCAGCTGCTCGTCCATATTCTGCTTGATCTTGTGCATCGGCACATGGCCGGGGCCTTCGATCATCACCTGGCAGCCTTTGGCCCAGGCGATCTGGGTCAGTTCGCCCAGGGTCCGCAGCTCGGCGAACTGGGCCTCGTCATTGGCGTCGGCGATCGAGCCGGGGCGCAGGCCGTCGCCCAGGCTGAACGACACGTCATAGGCCCGCATGATGTCGCAGATGTCTTCGAAATGCTCATACAGGAAGCTCTCCCTGTGGTGGGCCAGGCACCATTTGGCCATGATGGAGCCGCCCCGGCTGACGATGCCGGTGACCCGCTTGGCCGTCATCGGCACGAAGGGCAGGCGCACCCCGGCGTGGATGGTGAAATAGTCGACGCCCTGTTCGGCCTGTTCGATCAATGTGTCGCGGAACACCTCCCAGGTCAGGTCCTCGGCTATGCCGCCGACCTTCTCCAGCGCCTGATAGATGGGGACGGTGCCGATGGGGACGGAGGAGTTCCTGATGATCCAGTCGCGGATGTTGTGGATGTTGCGGCCCGTCGACAGGTCCATGACATTGTCGGCGCCCCAGCGGGTGGCCCAGACCAGCTTGTCGACCTCGTCGTCCACGCTGGACAGAACCGCGCTGTTGCCGATGTTGGCGTTGATCTTCACCAGGAAGTTGCGGCCGATGATCATCGGCTCGACCTCCGGGTGGTTGATGTTGTGCGGGATGATGGCCCGGCCGCGGGCGATTTCGGAGCGCACGAATTCGGGCGTCACATAGTCGGGGATGCTGGCGCCGAAGGATTCGCCGTCGCGCTCCAGTGGCGAGTGGCGAGTGGCGAGTGGCGAGGTCGATGCGGGAAGCGGCACGGTCGAACCGTCGGCCAGGGTGATGGTGGAGGCGACGTCACTCGCCACTCGCCACTCGCTGCTCGCCACTGCCTCCCGCCGCAGATTCTCCCGGATCGCCACATATTCCATCTCGGGCGTGATGATCCCGGCCTTGGCGTATTCGTACTGCGTCACCGGGCGGCCCTCCACGCCCTTGAAGACGCGGTGGTTGGAGGTGTCGAAGCGGGGGGCCAGGTGGCGGCCCGAGGCGTGGCCGTTGTCCTCGGGCTTGACCTCGCGCGGGTTCAGGACGGGGGCGATGTCGCCGCGGTCCAGCTGCCAGCGGGTCTTCACATGCGGCAGGCCCTTCTTGATGTCGATGACCACGTTCGGGTCGGTATAGGGGCCCGAGCTGTCATAGACCGTCACCGGCGGCTCGTTCGCCGACGGATGCAGGGCGATCTCGCGGAAGGGGACGCGGATGTCGGGATAGAGGACGCCCTGGACATAGACCTTGCGGCTGCCGGCCCGTTCGCCGGTCGGGATACGGCCGGTCTCAGCCTCGACCGCCTTGCGCGCCTCGGCCAGGGCCAGATCCACATTGGGCTCTTCGGGCAGGACGGGCGGGGTGACTTGGATGTTCATGGCGGCCTCAAACGGTTTGAGGTCCGCCGACGTCGGGCGCGAGGGTCCTGTGGCGCATGGACCTAAAGCGTACTCATCCCTTCGCCGGCATGACCCGGATCAGGTTCGACGGGTCAGAGGAGGAACCTCTATCTCAGCCGCTCGATTGCGACCCCCCGGAGAACGAGGCTCAGGGTGACGCCGGGGGAGGCGGACGTCAAGCCGGGCGGGCCGCGCCGGAAAAAGACGCCCCTTCCCACAGGCTTAGCCATGAAACGGACTTGCCCCCCGGCGTTCGGGCGGCCAAACCACGGGGGTGACTGTCCAATCCCTGATCATCGACTGCGACCCCGGCGTGGACGACGCTGCGGCCCTCTTCCTGGCCTTCGCCGCCCCCGAGCTGGAGCTGCTGGCCGTCACCACCGTCGGCGGCAACGTCCCCGCCCATCTGACCCAGCGCAATGCGCGCATGCTGCGCCAGATCGCCGGCCGAGAGGACGTGCCCGTCTTCGGCGGGGCCGAACGGCCGCTGAAACGCCCGCCCGCCGGCGCCGGCGAGTTCCACGGGCCGGAAGGGCTGGGCGACCTGGAGCCGTTCGAGCCTCACGGCATCATCGGCGACGGCCCGGCGGCCAACGCCATCGTCGACCTGGTGATGAAGCGCCCGGCCGGATCGGTGGCGATCGCCGTCCTGGGGCCGATGACCAATCTGGCCCTGGCGATGAAGCGCGAGCGGCGGCTGGCCGAACACCTGGGCCCGGTCGTGGTCATGGGCGGGGCGCGGTCGGAGGGCGGCAACATCACGGCTTCCGCCGAGTTCAACATCTGGGCCGACCCGGATGCGGCGGCCGTGGTCTTCGGCTCGGGCTGTCAGGTGATCGCCTTCGGCCTGGACGCGACGCATCAGGTGCGGGCGACCGAGGCCCGCATCCGCGCCATAGAGACGATCCGCACCGAACCGGCCCGCACCACCGCCGCCCTGCTGCGCTTTTCCCAGAGGACCGAACGGACCCTGGTCGGCTGGCCCAGCCCGGACTGGGGCGCGCCCCTGCACGATCCCTGTCCGATCGCCTGGCTGATGAGGCCCGACCTGTTCACCCTGAAACCCTGCCGGATCGAGGTCGAGACGGGATCGGACCTGACGCGCGGCCATACGGCGGTGGAGTTCCGGGTGGATTCAGCCACGGCCCGGCATCGCTGGGCGGTCGCGGCGGACGCTCAAGGGGTGTTCGACCTGATCGCCGAGACCCTGAAGGCCGCTGAAGGGACGCGGGGGGCATGAGGATCACCGTCGTCGGCTCGATCAACCTGGACCTGGTGGCGACGGCGCCCCGCCTGCCGGCGCCGGGCGAGACGGTGACGGGGGCGACGCTCGCCCGCTATCCGGGCGGCAAGGGCGCCAACCAGGCCTATGCGGCCGAAAAGCTGGGGGCCGAGGTCAGCCTGATCGGCCGGGTCGGAAACGACGCCATGGCGGGCGAGGCCCTGGCCCTGATGTCGGAGCTGGGCGTCGATCTGGCGGGGGTGGAGGTCGATGTGGCGGCGCCCACGGGCGTCGCCCTGATCGCCGTCGATCCGACCGGCGAGAACCAGATCGTGGTGGCGGCCGGGGCCAATCATCTGGTCACGCCCGAACAGCTGCCCCAGCGGATCGAGGGCGCCCTGATCGTGCAACTGGAGCTGCCGGTCGAGACGGTGGAGGCGGCGGTGGGGCGGGCGACCGGTTTCGTCTGCGCCAATCTGGCGCCGGCCGCCCCGGTGTCGGAGGCCCTGCTGCGTCGCGCCGACCTGATCGTGGTCAATGAGACCGAGGCCGCCTTCTATGGCGAGGCCCTGCACCGGGGCGGCGGCCGGGTGGTGGTGACCCAGGGCGCTCGCGGGGCGGTGATGTATCAGCGCGGCGTTCAGACGGCCTGGGCCGAGCCGCCCGCCGTCCAGGCGGTGGATGCGACGGGCGCGGGCGACGCCTTCGTCGCCGCCATCACCGTGGCCCTGCTGGAGGGGATGGAGCCCGCGCAGGCGCTGCGCTTCGCCTGCGCGGCCGGGGCCTTTGCGGCGACGCGGCCGGGGGCCCAGCCGTCGGCGCCGGAACGGGATCAGGTCGAGGCGCTGCTGGGAGGGTGAGGGGGCGGGCCCCCTCCGTCTCTTCGCTGCGCTCAGAGCCACCTCCCCCAAGGGGGGAGGATTGGGGTTGCCGCCGTGTTGCGGCTGTCGTTAGTCTGACACTTAAATCAGTGGGGACTTCAGACGATGATGATGCGTGTTCGCGGTTCCGGCCTTGCGCTGGCGGCGGTGTTGCTGGCCACGACGGCGAGCGGGGCCCTGGCCCAGTCCGCGGCGCCCGGTCAGATGACCTATCAGCAACCGCCCCAGCCGATCGCGGACATTCTGGACGCCAAGCCTACGCCGTCGTCGATGCTGAGCCCGGACCGCAAGACCCTGGTCCTGATGGACCGGTCGAACCTGCCCAGCATCCAGGCCCTGGCCGAGCCGATGCTGCGGCTGGCGGGGTCGCGGATCAATCCGCGCAACAACGGGCCGGCCGAGAGCCGGGTCTCGTGGCTGACGGGGCTGACGCTTCAGGCCGTGGATGGAGGATCGCCCCGGGTCGTGGCCCTGCCGGCCGGGGCGCGGTTCACGGGGGCGCGCTTCTCGCCCGATGCGAAACACCTGGCCTTCGTCATGGACCGGCCGACGGGGCTGGAGCTGTGGGTCGTAGACGTGGCGAGCGCGCAGGCGCGCAAGCTGACCGACCCGGTGGTCAATATGACGGGCGGGGCCGGCTATGACTGGCTGCCGGACAGTTCGGGCCTGCTGGTCGAGGCGGTTCCGGCCGGGCGGGGGGCTGCGCCGGACGTGACGGCGGCGCCGACCGGGCCGAACATCGAGGAGACGGCCGGGCGTGCGGCGCCGGTCCGGACCTATCAGGACCTCTTGTCCAATCCGGGCGACGAGGCCCTGTTCGACCACTATTTCACCAGCCAGCTGACCCTGGTTCCGCTGAACGGCCGTGCACGGACGATCGGCGCCCCGGCCGTCTATCTGGACGCCTCGCTGTCGCCCGACGGGAAGTACATTCTGCACGAGATCGCCAAACGGCCCTATTCCTATGCGGTGCCGGCGGGCCTGTTCCCGACCGAGATCGTGGTGACGGACATGGCCGGGCGGGTGGTGCGGACCGTCGCCGACCTGCCGCTGAGGGACGACGTGCCGACCGCCTTCGACGCCGTGGCGCCGGGGCCGCGGTCCGTGGGCTGGCGGGCCGATGCGCCGGCGACCCTGACCTGGGTCGAGGCCCTGGACGGCGGGGACATCCGCCGCGAGGCCGAGTTCCGCGACCGGGTCTTCATGCAGGCCGCCCCCTTCACGGCCGAGCCGGTCAAGCTGATCGACCTGAAGGAGCGGTACGCCGGGATCGTCTGGGGCAAGGATGACTTGGCTGTGGTCAACAGCCGCTGGTTCAACACCCGGCATGAGAGCCGCTTCGTGGTCGATCCGTCCAATCCCGGCGCGGGCCGGCTGCTGCTGGAGCGGAACTATCAGGCCCGCTACGACAATCCGGGCCAGCCGGTGACCCAGCCGAATGCGGCGGGCCGGTCGGTGATCCGCTTCACCCCCGACGGCAAGATCCTGATGCAGGGGGCGGGCGCCACGCCCCAGGGCGAATTCCCCTTCCTGGCCGCGATGGACTCGGCAACGGGGCGCAGCGAGCGGCTGTGGACCTCGGCCCAGACCGACTATGAATATGTGGTCGGTTTCCTGGACGCGGACGGCAAGCGGGTGGTGACCCAGCGCGAGACGCGGCTGGACCCGCCGAACCTGCAGATCCGCGACCTGACGACGGGCCAGACCACGGCCCTGACCAACTTCCCCGATCCGGCGCCGCAGCTGGCCGGAGCGACGCGCCAGCTGGTGACCTATGAGCGGGCCGACGGGGTCAAGCTGTCGGGGACCCTGTATCTGCCGGCCGGCTATGACAAGGACCGCGACGGGCCCCTGCCGATGCTGATGTGGGCCTATCCGGCCGAGTTCACCGATGCGGCGGTGGCGGGCCAGACGGTGGACGTTCAGAACCGGTTCGTGCGACCGGGCGGGTCCAGCCATCTGTTCCTGCTGACCCAGGGCTATGCGATCTTCGACAACCCCTCCATGCCCATTATCGGCAAGGATGGGGCAGAGCCGAACGACACCTATGTCGAACAACTGGTCGCCGACGCGAAGGCTGCGGTCGATGCGGTGGTCGGCATGGGGGTGGCGGATCGCGACCGGATCGCCGTCGGCGGCCACAGTTACGGCGCCTTCATGACGGCGAACCTCTTGGTCCATTCGGACCTGTTCCGGACCGGGATCGCGCGGTCGGGCGCCTATAACCGCACCCTGACCCCGTTCGGCTTCCAGTCGGAACAGCGCAACTATTGGGAGGCGACCGAGGTCTATACGGAGATGTCGCCCTTCACCTACGCCGACCGGATGAATGAGCCGATCCTGCTGATCCACGGCGAGGCGGACGACAACTCCGGCACCTTCCCGGTCCAGTCCGAGCGTTTCTATGCGGCGCTGAAGGGGCTGGGGGCGACGGCGCGTTACGTCACCCTGCCGCTGGAGGCGCACGGATACCGGGCGCGGGAATCGGTGGGCCATACGCTGTGGGAGATGACCCGCTGGCTGGACCAGTATGTGAAGAACGCGCCGCCGAAACCGGCGGCGAACTGAGCGATCAGGGCCTGGACGCCGCAGCTTCGGCTGCGGCGTTGACGGCGGCGAGGCGAGCGTCCTGTTCCGCCTGGGGCGGGACGCCGAAGACGGCCCGCAAGCTGTCGGGGACCAGGGCGCGATCGTAAGGTTCCAGGGTGGCCGGGGCGTCGCGGGTCTTGCGGGTCTGGGTGCCGTAGATCTGGGGCTTGTCCGTCATCTGCAGATAGCGGTCCAGGGTGGCGGCGGCGATCCAGGCGGCGTCCGCATCGCCCTTGGCCACCGCTGCGACGGCCAGGCTGTGGGCCAGCAGATAGTCCTCGGGCGTCGAGCCGTGCTGGAAGACGAAGGCGGCGGCGCGATAGTCGGCGCCGGTCTTCAGCGCCCCGGCGTCCAGCAGGGCGCGGGTCTGAACGCGCCGGGCGGCGTCGGCGGCGTGCATCTGCTCGACGAAGGCGCGGTCGCGAAACTTCTGGGGGTCGATGTTCTGGCGGACGGCCTGGTCGGCGGCGAAGATGGCCGCCATTTCGGCATTGTCCTGCCCCCGGGCGTTGTCGGATGGGGCGTCCTGGGCGAAGGCCGGGGCGGCGAAGGCGAGGACGACGGCCGACATGGCGGCGGCCAAGGACGGGCGGGACAGGCGCATGGTAATCTCCGCTGAAGCTTGGGCCGGGATTGGCGCTCGGCTTTGCGGCGGAAAACGGGCGCCGGAATTACCGTCTCTTCACGGGCGAACGATCAGCCGCACCACCTCCCCGGCGTGAAGCCGGTCGAAGCCGGCGTTGATCTCATCCAGCGGGATGACGCCGCTCATCAGACGGTCCACCGGCAGGCGGCCCTGGCGGTACAGGGCGACGTAGCGGGGGATGTCGCGGCTGGGGACGCAGGTTCCGATGTAGGAGCCCTTCAGGGTGCGTTCCTCCCCGACCAGAGAGACAATGTTGACGGCGAGCGCCGCCGCGGGCGGGGGCAGGCCGGCGGTGACGGTGGTTCCGCCGCGCCGGGTCATCTTCCAGGCGTTCTCCAACGCCCGAACCGAGCCGGCCATTTCGAAGGCGACCTCGGCGCCGCCGTTCGTCAGGGCGCGGACCTGATCCACCGCATCGGGATCGGCGGCGTTGACGGTCTGGACCGGACCCAGGCTGCGCGCCAGGGCCAGCTTGTCCTCGGACAGATCGACGGCGATCACGGGAGAGGCGCCGCAGGCCAGGGCGCCCAGGACGCTGGCCAGGCCCACGCCGCCCAGGCCGATGACCACGACGCTCTGGCCCGCCTTGACCCCGGCGGTGTTCACCACGGCGCCGACCCCGGTCAGGACGGCGCAGCCGAACAGGGCCGCCTCTTCGAACGACAGCTCCGGGTCGATCTTCACCAGGGACCGGCGCGACACCACGGCCCGTTCGGCGAAGGCGGAGCAGCCCAGGTGGTGGTTGACCGGCTCGCCTTCGCGAAAGAGGCGGCGGGCGCCGGACAGAAGCTCGCCCCGGCCGTTGGCGGCGGCGCCCGGCTCGCACAGGGCGGGACGGCCGCCGGCGCACGGGTCGCAATGGCCGCAGGACGGCATGAAGACCATGACGACGTGATCGCCGACAGCCAGATCCGTGACGCCGTCGCCCAGGGCCTCGACCACGCCTGCGGCCTCATGCCCCAGGGCCATGGGCAGGGGGCGGGGACGGTCGCCGTTGATGACGCTGAGGTCCGAGTGGCACAGGCCGGCGGCCTTGACGGCGACGAGGACCTCGCCGGGGCCGGGCGGGTCGAGCGTCACCGTCTCGAGCGACAGAGGGCGGCTGTCGGCGTAGGGAAGGGCGGCGTTGCTCCTCGACAAAACAGCCGCGCGGGTCGTGATGCTCATAGTCAAGCTTCTCCTTGCGCTATCGCCGAGGACGCGGTCGTCAGCCGCTTGAGCGCTTGTGATCGTCCGCCTACCGATAGGCGCTTGACGCCACGTCGTCCAAGCCCGAGCGTCACCTGGACGGCGACACGGACGATCGCCGGGGAGGATGATGACGATGCCGAAGACGGAACTGGGCCCCCTGGCCGAACGCGCGACCTATCGCGCCTTTCACATGGTCTCGACCCGCTGGGCCGACAACGACCAGTACGGCCATATCAACAACGCCAAATTCTACGAGTTCGTGGACTCGGCGGTGAACGCCCATCTGCTGATCGCCGACGCCCTGAACGAGTCCATCGGCCTGGTGGTGGACAGCGGCTGCCGATACACCTCGGCCCTGAAGTTTCCCGATGTGATCGAGGTCGGGATCAAGGTCGACCGGATCGGCACCTCCAGCGTCACCTACGGCTTTGCGGTGTTCAAGCGCAGCGTCGACATCCCCGCCGCCGTCGGCCATTTCGTCCACGTCTATGTCGACGCCGAAACCCGCCGGCCCAAGCCCCTGCCCGCCAAGCTGAGGGCGGTGGTGGAGAATCTGAAGGCGGGGTGAGGCCGCGCTGACAGGTCGTATTACCGAAGCTTCATTGGCCCCGTGCGGGGCGGCGTGGTGGACTGGGGGCCTATCGGAGCAGCTCGCATGACGTTTCGCCTTCCTGTCGGTTCGGCCGCCGCCCTTGCGCTGGCCTGCGTCGCCGTCTGGACGCCGCTCGCCGCCTGTTCGGCCCAGCCTGTCCAGAGCGCGGCGACGGAGCCCTCACAGGGGACGGCGATCTTGGGCGAAGCGGCGATCCTGGCGGCGGCCGCCGCGGAGGTGACGCCGCTGATGGCGGATGGGCGCTATCAATCCGTGTCGGGCGCCGTGGTCTATCAGGGGCGGGTCCATACCTTCCACTACGGCCGATCGCCGTCCGGGCGGGCGCCGGACGACCAAACCCTTTATGAGATCGGCTCCCTGACCAAGACCTTCACCGGCCTGCTGCTGGCCCAGGCGGTGCGGGACGGCAAGGTCGCGTTGGACGCGCCGGCCGCCCTCTATCTGCCGCAGGTCGATCCCTCGCGGCTGACCCGCAACGGCAAGCCCGTCACCGTCCGTCATCTCGCCACCCACATGTCGGGCCTGCCGATGCTGCTGGCGTGCGAAGACCAGGCAGCCGATCCGGCCCGCATCGCCTGTCTGGCGGCCCATGACGATCGGGATTTTCTGAGGCGGCTGAACGCGGTCGAGCTGCGGTCCGATCCCGGTGAAACCTATCTGTACAGCAACGCCGGCGCCCGGCTGATCGGTCTGATTCTGGAACGGATCTACGGCGCCCCCTATCCCGAACTGGTGCGGCGGTTCCTTCAGGCCCGCGACGGAGCGATCGACGTTCGATGCGGCGCTGCGGTCGAGGATCCCGCGCGTCTGGCGGTGCGCGACCGGGCCGCCGAAACCTGCGACGGGGCCGGCGGCCTGGTCGCCACGACCGCCGACATGGGGCGATATCTCGCCCTCTATTTCGACCGGCGGGACCCGATCCCTGCCCAGGCTACGACGCCCCTGTTCCAGGACGGCGACTTCGGCCGCGCCTATTTCTGGAACACCTACAGACCCGAAACCGAGGGGCAGCTGTACCATGGCGGCGGCACCTTCAACACCTCGTCCTGGATCTCGCTTTATCCGCGCCAGGGCCTGGCCGTCTTTCTGATCTCGCCAACGGTGGCTGAGGGCGCCCAAGGCGCGCTGAACGAAAGGGCCAACGCCATTGCCGACCGCGTTCGAGCGGCGGCGGGCGAGCCGGGGCGGTAAGGGGGGCGATCAGGACGGCGCCAGGACAGGCCAATCTCAGGCGGATGCGGCGGCGCGGATGGCCGAGGCGATCTCGTCTTCGCTGCGTCCGCCGTTGATGGCGATGCGCCCGCCGAAGACGAAGTGGGGAACGGACCTCACCCCGGCCGCCATTGAGCGCGCCGCCTCCTGTTCGACGTGTCGATGCTGCTCGGGATCGAGCGCGATCGCGCGGGCTTCTTCGCGTTCGAACCCATGGTTCACGGCGATATCCGCCAGGACATCGGGGTCCGAAATGTTCATCGCCCCCAGGAAGTGAGCGTCGGTGATCGCGACCGCCAGCCGGTGCTGCGCGCCTCGGGCTCGCGCCGCCAGGATCAGCCCGTGCGCCGGCTGCGTCCTGTAGGTCCAGAGCTGGCGGCTCAGATCGAGGTCGAGCCCCGAGGCCCTCGCCTCCGCCTCGGGCCGAGCGAATGACGCCTTCGGATCCGTCACGCCGTAGCGGGACAGCAGAAGATCGGGAATGTAGAGGCCTTCCGCCGGCGCATCGGGGAGCAGAAGCACCGGATGCTGGCGGATATCGACGTCCAGATCAGGAAAACACTCCTCCAGAACCTTGTCGAGGCGGTGATGTCCGACGATGCACCAGGGACAGGTGATCTCGGCGTAAAGGTCGATCTGCAACATTTTGGGGTCCCTTCCGCCAGGCGTCGTCAGGCGGCCCGTTCCAGGACCGAGCGAACCTGGGCTTCCGTCGCGGCGACGGCGGCCTTGGCCGCCTCGGGCCCGAAGACGGTGCCTTCCACACGGATGAGTTCGACGTCGGTCAGGCCGATGAAGCCCAGGAGATGGCGCAGATTGCCGGTCTGGAAATCAAAGGGCGCCCAGTCGCCTTCAGAGAAGACGCCGCCTGTGGCGGTGACGAGATAGACCTTCTTGCCGGTCAGGAAGCCCCACGGCCGGCCGTCTTCGCCGTAGCCGAAGGTCACGCCGGGCCAGGTGATGTGATCGAACCAGGCCTTGAGCTGCGAGGAGGGGCCGAAATTGATCATGCCCGAACCCAAGACGATCACGTCGGCGGCCTTCACCTCATCGACGAGTTCATGGGCGAGGGCGACCGCTGCAGCCTGTTCGGGCGTGCGCGCCTCTGGGGGCGTGACGCGGCCGTGGATATAGGCCTGAGTAATATGGGGCGGCGGGTTGGCGGTGAGATCCCGCGTCAGAAGGGCGCCGCCCGAGCGGGCCTTCAGGCCTTCGGCGATCTCGGTCGCGAAACGGGTGGAGAGGCTTTCTGCGCCCCGAGGGCTGGACGTCACGAGGAGGATGCGGGTCATGATGGCTCCGATGGAAAGAGTAGTGAAATCTTGTTACCAACACTATTAAAGTGACCCCCTCCGTCGCCCGCAAGAAGGCACTCCGATGACCCTTAGTGACATTGATTTTCCCACCCCCGGGGAAGGGAGCGACTGTCGGATGGTTCGTGAAATCCTCGATCTCATCGGCGACAAATGGACCCTGTACATCATCGCGACGCTCAAGGACGGCCCTGTGCGGTTCAATGAACTGCGGCGTCGCATCGACGGCATTTCACAACGGATGCTGACGATTAACCTGCGCGGCCTGGAACGTGACGGGCTGGTGAAGCGGACCTTGTTTCCCACCATTCCGCCGCGCGTCGATTACGAGCTGACGGATGTCGGGCGGACGCTGCTCGCGCCCGTGATGGAGCTCGTGACGTGGGCGGATCAAAATCAGGACAGCATCAAGGGCGCCCGCCTCCGATACGACGCCGGCTAGGAGATCTGGGATATTCCCGGCCGGGACAGGCGTCGCCGCCCTAGCCAATCCGCTCTGCGCGTGAGAACGTTCCCACAAAAGCGCGTGGAGGAACGCCATGAGGACGGGATGGATCGCGGTCTTGGCCGCGAGCGCGGTGCTTTGCGCCGGCGGCGCGGCGGCCCAGACGGCGGCCCAGACGGGCGGTTTCCTGCGGGCCGAAGGGGCGCGGATCGTCGATGAGACGGGGCGGCCCGTTGTTCTGCGCGGCATGGGTCTGGGCGGCTGGGTGCTGCAGGAAGGCTATATGCTTCAGCTCGGCGCCCTGGGTCAGCAGCATGTGATCCGGGGGCGGATCGCCGATCTGATCGGCGAGGAGAAGACCGAAGCCTTCTACGCCGCCTGGCGCGCCAACCATACGACCAAGGCCGACATCGACGCCATGGGGCGCTGGGGATTCAACTCGGTGCGGCTGCCGATGCACTACGACCGGCTGACCCTGCCGGTCGATCAGGAGCCGGTCGCGGGACGCGACACCTGGAAGGAGGAGGGCTTCGCCGAGATCGACGCCCTGCTGGCCTGGGTCAAGGCCAATGGGATGTACCTGATCCTGGACCTGCACGCCGCGCCGGGCGGGCAGGGGAGCGACCTGGCCATATCGGACCGGGATCCGGCAAAGCCGTCGCTGTGGGACAGCGCGGAGAACCGCAGGAAGACCGTGGCCCTGTGGCGGCGGCTGGCCGAACGCTATGCGGACGAGCCGGCCATCGGCGCCTATGACCTGATCAACGAACCCAACTGGGATTTCGAAAAGCCCGGCGGCGGCCACGGCTGCGAGCAGACGGCCAACGTCCCGCTGCGGTCGCTGATGATGGAGATCACAGCGGCGATCCGCGAGGTCGATCAGCGGCACATGATCGTCATCGAGGGGAACTGCTGGGGCAACAACTATCGCGGCGTCACGCCTCTGTGGGACGACAATACGGTCATCAGCTTCCACAAATATTGGAACGCGACTGACCGGGCCTCGATCGCCGAGATGCTGCGGTTGAGGGAGGAGACCGGCGCGCCGCTGTGGCTGGGCGAATCCGGCGAGAACTCCAACACCTGGTTCACGCAGACCGTGGCCCTGGTCGAGGGCGAGGGGATCGGCTGGGCCTTCTGGCCGCTGAAGAAGATCGGCTTCAACCAGCCGCTGGAGATCAAACCCAATCCCGGCTGGGCGCGGCTGGTCGCCTATTGGACCGGCAAGGGAGAGCGGCCGTCGGCGGCGGAGGCGGAGGCGACCCTGATGCAGCTGGCGACCCAGGACGTCCGGTTCGAGAACACCGTCAAACATCGCGACGTGGTCGACGCCCTGCTGCGCCGGCCCCATTCGGACGCGGCGGTCCCCTTTGCCGATCACCGCATCGGGACGTCGGGGGCGACGATCCGGGCGGCGGACTATGACCTGGGCCGGGCGGGCGCGGCCTGGTCGGACGTCTATGATTCCGACATCGACGGGCCGGGTGAGCGCGTGCCCTGGTGGAACACCGGCCGGACCTTCAGGAACGACGGGGTGGACATCGCCCTGGTCGAGGGCGAGCCGGTGGTGGCCGAGTTCGAGACAGGGGAGTGGTTGCGCTATACGGTGACGGCCGAGACGGCCGGGACGCGGGCGCTTACGGTGGTCGGAACCGGCGGCCGGGTGTCGGTGTCGCTGAACGGAGGGAAGGCGACGGCGATTGATCTTCCGGCGGGCGACGGCTGGGGCCAGGCGACGACGCCGGCCCTGCCCTTCCTGGAAGGGACCAACACCCTGATCGTGCGGGCGGCGGATTGCGCGGCCTGCCGGGTGAAGGCGTTGCGCGTGGAGCCTTGAACGGCGGACCTCAGGACGGGGGCCTGGGCCGGCTCGGCGCCGGAGGCCCGTCGTCGCTAGAGACGCGCTCCACCAGGACCGGGCTCGGCGCGTCCGTCGTGGCCGAGCTCTTGGCGCCGGCGACGACGCGGACGGCGACAGGCCGGCCGTCGTCGGAACGCCTCGGATGAAAGAACAGGCTGAACATCGGCGCCCCCCTCGGCTGTGCTGAAGGGCAGATGGGGCGAGGCGTCGTCGCTTCAAGGTTAAACGGCGAAGACCCTTATGGTTCGGGCGTCGCTGCGCGCCACGGCCTGCTTCTTCCCCGCAGGCGAGGGGCTGGAGGGTGACTTCAGTCGTCCAGCTGTCCCGTCAGGAACAGCACGCCCACCGCCGTCAGGGCGCCCAGGGTGAAGGCGGCGATGATGGAGCCGGCGGCGACGGCGGCGGGGACGGTGACGGGGCGGGCCTCGTACCATTCGACGATGTCGGCCTCGTGCAGGTCGTCGTCGGCGCGGCCCTCGGCTTCATAGATGTCGGTCGCGTTCATCGGGGGCTCCTTATCGGCTTCAGGGATCAATACCCCCAAATGGTTGAGGTTCCACTGCGCTTCGACGCCGTCGCGGCGGCGTGACAGCCTGCCGCGCATCGGCTAGGGAGCGCGGCTCAGGTTTCAGACTGTCGAAGACGATCCCCATGGCCGGCCACTCGAAATTCAAGAACATCATGCACCGCAAGGGGCGCGCGGACGCGCAGCGCTCCAAACTGTTCTCCAAACTGTCGCGCGACATCACCGTGGCGGCCAAGTCGGGCCTGCCGGACCCGGCCGCCAATCCGCGCCTGCGCCTGGCCATCAACAACGCCAAGGCCGAAAGCCTGCCCAAGGACGTGATCCAGCGGGCGATCAACAAGGCCTCGGGCGGCGACGTCGATACGATGGAAGAGGTCCGCTACGAGGGCCGGGGCCCCGGCGGCGTCGGCATCATCGTGGAAGCCCTGACCGACAACCGCAACCGCGCGGCCTCCAACATCGGCACGGCCTTCAAGAAGAACGGCGGCGCCCTGGGCGAGATGAACTCGGTCGCCTTCATGTGGGACAAGGTGGGCAAGATCGTCTATCCGGCCGAGGCCGGCACAGAGGACGCCGTGATGGAGGCCGCCATCGAGGCCGGCGCCCAGGACGTCGAGAGCGATCTGGTCAAGCCGGACATCTATGAGGACGCGCCGGGCCACACCATCTGGACCGCCTTCGAGGACCTGAACGAGGTGGCCGAGGCCATGTCCAAGGTGCTGGGCGACCCCAAGTCCACCGCCATCGTCTGGAAGCCCCAGTCGGAGGTGACGGTGACGGGCGAGGCGGTCGGAACCCTGTTCAAACTGCTGGACGCCCTGGACGCCGAGGACGACGTGTCCGCCGTCTATTCCAATGAGGATATTTCCGACGAGGATGCGGCGAAATACGCCGGCTGATCGGCGAACGCGGGTCTCGACTTGGGTGCGCCTCGCGCTTAACCTTTCGTCAACGCTTGGGGCGCGGCTGATTCGACCTGGGGTCGAGCCGGCTGGCCGGAGCGAAGACGGAGGGGCGCGATCATGAAGTTGACCAGAATAGACCGGGTTCTGTCCCGCGGCGGCAAGGCCCAGAGCAATGAGGCCCCGGCCGCCGCCCCGGTTTCCCGGGCGGAGGAGCAGGACGTCGCCGGCCTGATCGGCGAACGGTTCGAAACCATCCAGGACAGTCTGGATCAGCTGGCCGAAATGGCCCAGCGGTTCGGGACCTTCGAGACCCTGCTGGGTCAGCTGCGCGATCCGCTGGAGGCCGAGTTCCGGTCGCGGCGCGACAATCATGTCGAACTGGTCAATCTGCGCAACGCCCATGACGAGGCGGCCCGGCAGCTGGGTCTGGCCAACGCCGAGGTCCGCCGCCTGTCCGAGGCCCTGGCGGAGGCCGAGGCCAAGGTGGACGATCTGGAGGCGCGCGGCGCCGAGACCACGGCCAATCTGCAGGAGGCCCGGGTCGAGATCGGCCGTCTGCGCGCCGACCTGGCCCAGTCCGCCACCCGGATCGAAGGCTTCGAGGCGGTCGATCGCGCCGCCGTCCAGCGCATCCGCGAACTGGAGCAGGACCAGGAGTCGCTGCGCATCCAGCTGACCCAGGCCGAGACGGCGCGGTCGGAGCTGGAGGCCGCCCGCGCCCAGATCCAGCGCGACCACGCCCTGGTGCTGGAAGAGAACACCGTGCTGCGCCGCCGCGTGGACGAGGTGGGGACCGAGGTGGCCGCCCTGGCGCGCGCCGCGGCGACCGGCGAGGGCCAGCTGGCCACCGAACGGGCCCGCGCCGCCTCCGAACAGGCCGAGGCGGCCCGCGCCATCCGCACCCTGGAAAGCCAGGTCGAGGCCGCCCGCGCCGAGGCCGCCTCCCTGACCGCGCGGCTGGACACGGCCACGGCCCGGGCCAACGGCCTGGAGGTGCTGAACAGCGAACTGACCTCGCGCCTGGGCGAACTTCAGACCGGGGGCCATGCGGCCGAGCGCCGGGCGGACACGCTGCAGATCAATCTGGACCGCGCCGTGGAGCGGGTGCGCGCCCTGGAGAGCGAGATCGAGGAGGCGCGTCAGCGTCAGGCCGCCATGGAGGTCGCCCGCGTGGCGGCCGTGGACCGCGCCGACGCCCTGGCCAAGGCGGCCGCCGGCCACGACAAGGCCATCGCCCGGGCCGAGGACCGGATGGTCAAGCTGCAGGCCAAGCTGAGTGCGGCCCAGGACGAGCATGAGAAGCGCGTCCAGACCCTGAACCAGCAGATCAGCGCCCTGCGCGAAGATCTGGAAAGCGTGCGGGCCGAGGCCGCCATGTCGGCCGCCGCCCTGGACGCCGCCCGTCGGGGCCGGGGCGGCCGTCCCAGCATCGCCGACGCCGCCGCCCAGCTTCAGGCCATCGTCGGCTGATCGTCCGAAATAGGACGCGCCCGGAACATTCGGGCGCTCCCGTCGCTTGATCGGCATGATGAGCGACCTGTTGAACGGCGCGCTCTGGCCGATCCTCGGGGCGGTCGTCGCCGGCGGGACGATCGGGCTGGAGCGCGAATGGCGCGGCCGCGCGGCCGGGTTCAGAACCCACATCCTGGTCAGTCTGGCCTCGGCCCTTCTGATGCTGGCGGCCATGCGCCAGGCCGACTGGGCGTTCCGCGCCCTGCCGGATGAGAACATCGTCACCGATCCGACGCGGATGGCCCATGGGGTGCTGACCGGGATCGGTTTTCTGTGCGCCGGCGTGATCTTCCGCACTGGATTTTCGGTGCACGGACTGACCACCGCCGCCTCCCTGTGGATCACCTCGGCCATAGGGCTGCTGTTCGGGGCGGGGCTTTACGGCCTGGGCGCCCTGGGGACCGGGGTTACGGCCCTGATCCTGGGGGGGCTGCGGCTGATCGACCTGCGCCTGCCCGACCGCAAGGTGGTGGATGTGGTCGTGGCCTGGGACCGGGCGGCGCCGTCGCCGGAGGATCAGGTCCAGGCCGCCATTCGCGCCATCGACCCCCAGGCCCATTCCGGGCGGCTGGAGCTGATCCATGACGGGCGCCGAATCCGGCGATCCTGGCGGCTGAAGGCGGCGACGGACGATGAGCTGGAGCGGCTGGCCGCCCTGTTGTGCGCCGCGCCGGGCGTCGCCGCCTATCGGTTGAATCCGCGCGACGGCTGAGCGGGGCGGGAACCGTCGCGGGCCGCGCGGATTAGCGGGTGGACCGTCAGACCCGCCACGCCCGGCGCCGGTCCGGTCGAAGGATGCAGACCCCGATGGACATCACCCAGCTGATCCTGGACGACCACGCCGAACAGCGCCGCCTGTTCTCGATCATCGAACAGATCGACCCGACCGACGTGGACGCCCTGAGCGCGGTCTGGCTGAGGCTGTCGGCCTTTCTGGACGTCCATGCCGAGGCCGAGGAGCGGTTCTTCTATCCCGACCTGATCAAGCTGGGCGAAGGGGCCAATGACGCCGACGACGGGACGGTGGAGGGCGAGACCGAAGACGCCATCGAGGACCACAACAAGCTGCGCGATGCGGTCAAGGCGGTGGAACAGCATCCGGTCGGCAGCCCGGCCTGGTTCGAGGCGGTGGGCCGGGCCAATGTGGTCAACTCCAAACATATGGGCGAGGAGGAGCGGCAGGGGCTGACCGACTTCCGCCTGAACGCCGACCTTGACCTCCGCCACGACCTGGCGGTCAGGTTCGCCGCCTTTGAGGCCGAACACATCACCGGGGTGAAGCCGGTCAACAAGGACCCGGAAACCTATGTGGAGGCCCACGGCTGAGGTCGATGGGGCCGGGTTTCTGACCCGCAGATCAAGCTGTTCATTGCCCGCTAACCCTCTTTGCGGCATGAGGGGAACGGATGGCGAACGAAACAGTCAGAATCATCGGCCTGGACCCCGGTCTGCGACGCACCGGCTGGGGCGTGATCACAGCCGACGGCGCGCGCCTGCGCTGGGTCGCGCACGGGGTGGTGGCCCCGCCCGAGGCCGCGCCCTTTTCCGAACGGCTGCTGTTCCTGTTCGAGGCCCTGGGGACGATCTGCGCCGACCACGGCTGCGAGGAGGCGGCGGTGGAAGAGGTGTTCGTCAATGTGAACCCGTCCTCGACCCTGAAGCTGGGCCATGCCCGGGCGGCGGTGATGCTGGCGCCGGCCCAAAGGGGCTTAAGGGTCGCCGAATATTCGCCGAACCTGATCAAGAAGGCGGTGGTCGGGGCCGGTCACGCCGACAAGGGCCAGATCGCCTTCATGATCAAACGACTGCTGCCGACCGCCGGGGATGTGAAGGCGGACGCCGCCGACGCCCTGGCCGTGGCGATCACCCATGCGCAACTGAGGAAACGGTCCTTGCTGGAAGCCATGCACCGGGGGGCGGCGTGAGGCGCGACATTGAAATCCTCCCCCGTTGGGGGAGGGGGACCGCCCGAAGGGTGGTGGAGGGGGCCTGCCGCGAACAGGGTGTCTGGGGCAAGCCCCCTCCACCGCTTCGCGGTCCCCCTCCCCCAACGGGGGAGGATTGGTCGTGATCGGACGTCTGAGAGGGGTGCTGGCCGAGGTCGGGGAGGCGGACTGCCTGATCGACTGCGGCGGGGTGGGCTATGTGGTGTCGTGCGGGGCGCGGACCCTGGGCCGGCTGCCGGCGCCGGGGGACGAGACGACCCTGCATGTCCATTCGCAGTGGAGCGAGGACGCGGGCCCGCGCCTGTACGGTTTTCTGACGCGGGACGAACGGCGGGCGTTCACGACCCTTTTGGCTATTCAGGGGGTGGGGCCGAAGGCGGCCCTGGCGGTGCTGGACGTGTTGCCGCCCGGCGAACTGGCGTCGGCTGTGGCGCGCGAAGACAAGGCGGCCGTGGCGCGGGCCAACGGCGTGGGGCCGAAACTGGCGCTGCGGATCGTCACCGAGCTGAAGGGCAAGCCCCTAAGCAGTATAGTGGGTGACGTCAGCTTTGCGCCGGCCGCACCCGGCATGCACGTCGAGATCGCACCGCCGGTTCCGTCCATCACCGGCGAGGCCGTGTCGGCCCTGCTCGGGCTGGGCGTCGCCGAGGTCAATGCGCGCCGCGCCGTGGATCAGGCGTTGATCCGTTTGGGCGAAGAGGCCGAACTGTCGGCGGTGATTCGCGCGGCCCTGCAGGAGCTGGGGCGGTGATTGGAAGGGGGTGGCGAGTGGCGAGTGGCGAGTGGCGAGCGCTGTCGTGTGGCCTCACCGGACTGTACGCCGCTTTTGCCGATGATGGGCCGAAAGCGGGGCGGCTTTCTCGCCACTCGCCACTCGCCACTCGCCACTCGGCAGCCACTCGCCACCCAGGTCGACCATGACCCGCATCATCTCCCCCGAGGCCGAAACGGGCGAAGCCTTCGACCGCGCCCTGCGGCCCCAGACCCTGGCGGAGTTCGTCGGTCAGTCTCAGGCCAAGGGCAATCTGAAGGTCTTCATCGACGCCGCGCGCGGCCGGGCCGAGGCCCTGGATCATGTGCTGCTGTTCGGCCCGCCCGGTCTGGGCAAGACGACTTTGGCGCAGATCGTGGCGCGCGAGCTGGGGGTGGGCTTCCGGGCCACGTCCGGACCGATCCTGGCCAAGGCGGGCGACCTGGCGGCGATCCTGACCAATCTGGAGCCGCGCGACGTCCTGTTCATCGACGAAATCCACCGCTTAAGCCCTCAGGTCGAGGAGATCCTGTATCCGGCCATGGAGGACCATGTGCTGGACCTGATCATCGGCGAGGGGCCGTCGGCGCGGTCGGTGCGGATCGACCTGGCGCCCTTCACCCTGGTGGGAGCCACGACCCGGGCGGGCCTCCTGGCCACGCCGCTGAGGGACCGGTTCGGCATCCCCCTGAGGCTTGAGTTCTATACCCCCGACGAACTGACGGCGGTGGTGCGCGGCACGGCGCGCAAGATGGGCGCCGGGATCGACGAGGGCGGGGCGCGCGAGATCGCCTCGCGGGCGCGGGGCACGCCCCGGATCGCCGGGCGGCTGCTGCGCCGGGTGCGCGACTTCGCCTCGGCCGAAGGGGCGGAGACCATCTCGAAGCTGGTGGCGGCGCGGGCCCTGGCGCGGCTGGAGGTGGACGAGGCCGGGCTGGACAGTCTGGACCGGCGGTTCCTGAAGGCCCTGATCGAAAACTACGGCGGCGGCCCGGTGGGGATGGACACTCTGGCGGCGGCCATCGCCGAGGCGCGCGACGCGGTCGAGGACGTGATCGAACCCTATCTGCTGCAACAGGGCTTCATCATGCGCACCCCGCGCGGCCGCATGGCCTGCGCCAAGGCCTATGCGCATCTGGGGCTGACCCCGCCGCCGAACCCGAGCGCCGGCCCGGTTCCCGGCGACCTGTTCGAGTGACGATCGCCTTCGATCCGGGCAAGGATGGGATCAACCGCGAGAAACACGGGCTGTCTTTGGCGCGCGCCAGCGAAATCGATCTCCGCACCGCTTATGTGCTGGTGGATGACCGTCAGGATTACGGCGAGCCACGCTGGCGCGCCTATGGTATGTTGGACGGACGGCTGCATATGCTGGCCTTCACCGTCCGCGACGGCGTAATAAGGGCCATCAGTCTGCGGCGCGCGAACGTCAAGGAGGTCCGACGCTATGGCTGATCCCGAATTCAGCCTCGATCCGAACGACTATGAGGATGGCGAGATCGACGATCCCCAGAATCCGGAGTGGACGGATGAGGATTTCGCCAGGGCGCGGCCTTTGCGGGAAGCCTTGCCTGAGCTTTACGCCCAGATCGTCGCCGAGCGCGAAGTCGGTCTGAAACTGCCTGCCGACACCATTCGCGCCTTCGCCGAAGAGGGCGAAGACTGGAAGGAGCGGATGGCCCAGACCCTGACCGAGGCGGCGCGCAAGAAACACGCGGCCTGATCGTCGATAGGCGTTGCCAAGCGAGGCGGGCGGGGGTTTGCTGGGACGAACCGGAGCCCTCGACCCATGATCCTGCGCACCCTGGCCTTAGTGGCGTTTGCGGCCGGCCTGACCAGTCTGGCGCCGCCTGCGAAAGCAGCCGCCCCCGTCTTCACCGAAAAGGCCTGTCCGGCCGACTGGCCGACCGAGGTGCGCCAGGTGCGGTGCGGAACCCTGACGGTGGACGAGGCGCGCGACGGGACGGTCAGCGACCGGCGCATCGACCTGGCCCTGGTCATCATCAAGGCCGCCGCCCCCTATAAGGACGCCTCGGATCAGGCCCTGCCGACGGTGGTGATGTTCCACGGCGGGCCGGGCGGGGCCATGGTCGGCGGGGCCGGCCGGATGCTGACGGCCCTGCGCCGCAATCCGGAAGCCTTTGCGGTGGATCAGGACGTGATCCTGTTCGATCAGCGCGGCGGCGGGGCCGGCGCCCCGTCGATGGATTGTCCGGGCGTCGAACTGACCGATGCGGGGCCGCCGTCGGATGCGGATCGCGATGGGCTGATCGCCTGTCTGAAGGGGTATCAGGCCCAAGGCGTCGATCTGAACCAGTACAACGCCGCCGCCACCGCCGCCGACGTCAAGGACATGGTCCAGGCCCTGGGCCTGTCGAAGATCGACCTGTGGGGCGGCTCCTACGGCCCGCGCATCGAGGCGGCGGTCATCACCCACCAGCCTCAGATCGTCCGCGCCGCCGTGATGGACAGCCCCTGGCCGCCCGAGGGCAACTGGGCGGTTGGAACCCCGGAACAGGTGTCGACGGCGGTCAAGATCATCCTGGGCAAATGCCAGGCCCAGGCGGACTGCGCGGCGCGCCATCCGGACCTTCAGGCGCGGTTCGAGGCCGAGGCGCGCAAATGGCTGGCCGGCCCCGTGACGGGCAAGGACGGTAAGACCTTCACCGTCGACGACCTGTCGGCCTTTCTGATGGACACCACCTACAGCGCGCGGGGCGTGCGCAGCCTGCCGGCCGATCTGGAGAAGATCATCGCCGGGGACCTGAGCCCGGTCGCAGAGATCGCCGAGGACCGGACCTATTATTTCGAGGGTCAGCACATGGCCCATCTGTGCAAGGAAGAACTGCCGTTCGAATCCAAGGCGCGGCTGGCGGCGGGCGCCGCAGGCGATCCGGTCGCTGAGGTGCTGGTCCCCTCGCTGTCGCGGCTGTTCGACGTCTGCGCGGCGGTAGGGGAACGGCCCGCGCTGCCGATCGAGAACCTGCCGGTCCAGACCGACGTCCCGACCCTGTTCGTCGCCGCCGAGATCGATCCGGGCTGCCCGCCGCCCCTGACCGAGGCGGCGGCCAAGGGCTACTCCAACAGCCAGGTGGTGATCGTGACCAATGCGACCCACGGCGTCATCAACGCCAGCCCCTGCACCCGCAAGATGGCGCGCGACTTCCTGCGCGATCCGTCGGCGCCGGTGGATCGCAGCTGCCTGCCGCCGGCGGACACGCCGCTGGACTTCATCGAGGCCGCGACGGCGGGCTGAGGCATGAAACGGGCCTGGGTTTTTCCATCCGCACCCCGCGCGGTCGCCGCCCTGTTCGTTGCGGCGGCTCTGACGGCGGCCGGGGCGGGGCTGTGGATGATGAGCCACCGGTCGCGGATTGCGCCGCCCGAGACGCCGTCGCATCGGGTCGTGCGCCAGATCGGCGAACAGCTGGGCCCCGGCGCCGAGCTGCGCTACGCCGAGGCGGGCGAGAAGCGGGCCGTCTGCGGCTATGTGGGCCGGTCCAGGGGCGGGGCGGCGGTGGGTTTCATCTCCGTGCCCAACCGCATCCTGTTCAGCGACGATCCCCTGCCGACCGAGTTCCGCGAGATGCGCCGACGCTATTGCCCCGGCTTCCTGACGCCGCCGCCCAGCGTTAGGCTGGGGACATGACCGATCTTCCAAGCGATCTTCCGACGGCGGGCCGTTTCGACGGGCGCGACCACCTGCTGCCGGTGCGGGTCTATTATGAGGACACCGACTTCACCGGCCTGGTCTATCACGCCAACTATGTCCGCTATTTCGAGCGGGGGCGGTCCGACTTTCTGCGCGCCGTCGGGGTGGGGCACGCCGACCTGCTGGAGGAGGATCAACCCCTGGCCTTCGTCGTGGCCGAGCTGAACATCCGCTATCTGAAGCCGGCGCGGATCGACGACGCCCTGGTGGTGCGGACCCAGTATGAGGCGATCCGGGGGCCGCGGCTGATCATTCGACAGACGGTGGAGCGCGGGGGCGAGGTGCTGTGCCGGGCCGAGGTGACGGCGGTCTGCATCCATCTGGACGGACGGCCGCGTCGCCCGACGAAGGGGCTGGTCGAGAAGGTGACGCCGTGGCTGGCGAAAGCCACGGGCGCCGATTAGGATTGGATGAACTCGGGGGAGGCTAGACCATGGAAAATCAGGGAATCACCGCCAGCGCGGTCATCGTGAGCTTCCTGCTGCTGGTTCTTGTGATCGGCGGCGGTCTGGTCGGCTGTCCCTATTACAAGGTCTGGGAGCGCAAGATGGCGGGCCAGGCCGAGCTGCAATATCAGCAGGGGGCGCGTCAGGCCCTGATCGCCCAGGCCGCCGCAGAAGACGAGGCGGCGATCAAACGGGCCGAGGCGGCGACGCGTCGGGTCCTGGGCTGGACCGATGCGGCCAAGCGCGGCTGCGAGGCCCTGGGCCGTCCGGGCGACCGCCAGTGCGAGGAACAGCTGCTGAAGGACGCCGCCACCTATTCCATCGCCAAGGAAGGCCATGAGGGCGTCATCATCAGCGTCGGCGCCCCCGTGTCGGTCGCTGTCGATCCGAACCGGCGGCCGAGCGCCGAGTGAGGGTCTGAGGCGAGCGATCGGCCCTAGGCGAGGCCGTGATCATCGACCAGTTGGACGTCGCCGTCCGGGCCGCGGCGGCGTCGACCCTGCTTTTGCCCGCCGCCCTGCTGCTGCGGCAATGGCGGCGGATCGGGCTGCCCGCCCTGCTGTTGGCGCCCCTGGCCCTGTGTCTGACGGGCTTCGTCCTGGGCAATACGCCCCTGACGCTCAAACCCGACGGACCGGTCGGCGCCGCAGCTCGGGTGCTGAGCGGCTTTACGGTCATCTTCCTGTGGTGGTTCTGTCTGTCATGTTTCGACCGGCGGTTCCGGGTGCGGGGGCCGGTCCTTGTGGTCGGCCTGATCTGGGGGCTGATCGCCGCCCTGGATCGGGGCCTGTTCGGTGCGGCCCTGGGACAGTGGGAATGGTCGCGGCTGCTGTTGCCGCTGGGGTTCGCCATCGTCGGCCATCTGGTCTGGCGGCTTCTGGCCGAACGGGAGGACGACCTGATCCAGCAGCGGCACGACGCCCGCGTCCTGACCGCAGTCGGGCTGGGCGGGATGTTGTTCGTCGATCTGTCGGCCGACCTGCTGTTCGGCTTCGACTGGCGGCCGCTGGCCTTCGCCCTGAGCCAAAATCTTATGATCCTGATCTTCGGCCTTTGGCTGGCCGGGCGGCTGCTGACCGTGCGGCCCGAGGCCCTGACCTTCGGCGTGACGAACGCCGAGCGGGCGCCGGCCGAAGCGCCCGACCCGGGGGTGAGGGATGCGGCCCTTCATCGCCGTCTGACCGATCTGATGGAGGGCGAACGGGTCTTTCTGGATCCCGCACTGACCTTCGCCGCCTTTGTGGCCCGCATGGGGGCGTCGGAGCGGGCCGTGCGGACCCTGATCAACCACGAACTGGGCCATGACCATTTCCGCAGCTTCCTGAACCATTATCGGGTGGCCGAGGCGCGGCGGCGGCTGAGCGCGCCGTCGCACGCCGAAGACAAGCTGATCGCCGTCGCCCTGGACAGCGGCTTCGCCTCCCTGGCCAGTTTCAACCGGGCCTTCCGCGCGGTCGAGGGCTGCGCTCCGAGCCGCTACAGGGCGGCCGCCCGCGCCGCCTCCTCGACAAAGGCAGGTTCTGAGGAGCCGAAAGCCGGGTTCTGAGGAGACGGCGCCGTCCCTGGGGCCCTAGTGCGGGCGGGTCTGACACAAGGGGACTAAAGTGAACGGATTGATCGGTTTGGCGGGGGTTCTGGCGCTTCTGCTGGGGCTGGGGACCGCGATCGGCTTGATGGACCGGCGCGGCTTTTCGTTTCGGTGGCTGCTGATCGCGGCCGGGCTGGTGGCGGTGAACGACGCCCTGCTCACCAATCTCTACGGCCTCTTGCCCGATGTGATCGGCGGGTCGTGGAACTGGCAGGGCAAGATATTGGCCCTGGCCGCCACCCTGGCGATCGCGGCCTGCCCCGGCTTCGGCCGGCGCCGCAGCGGCCTGACCCTGGTCCAGGCGCCGGGCAGTCTGAAAGCGGCCCTGCCGGTCGGCCTGCTCTATTGCGCCTTCTTCCTGGTCCTGGCCCTGGCCTTTTCGGGGGAGAGGGCCACGGGCGAAGAGATCGCCTTCCAGCTGACGATGCCGGGCCTGGAGGAGGAGCCCTTCTATCGCGGCGTGCTGTTGCTGGCGCTTTGCCAGGCCTTCACCGGGACCAAGCGCGTCCTGGGCGTGGATTGGAGCTGGGGGGCGGTTCTGTCGTGCCTGTTGTTCGGCCTGGCGCACGCCTTCGGCTTTTCGAAGGGGAGCTTTTCCTTCGATCCGCTGACGATGGCGATGACCGCCCTGCCCGCCTTCATCGCCGTCTGGCTGCGTCTGCGGACCGGAAGCCTGCTGGCGCCTGTCCTGCTGCACAATTTCGGAAACGCCGTGTCCCTGTTCCTCTGACGGGGCGCGCCTTTCTGGTGACGGCGGCGCGTGGGGCGGCTAAACGGGCGGGACGCCACACAATGGTCACGCCCGCTCGGTCGAAGAGGGGACGTGACCGATCCTGATCTCGCCCGGAGCGCCTGAATGACTACGCCCGTCGACGCCTCGATGATGAACCCCGTCGAGCTGTTCATGACCGCCGACTGGGTGGTGAAGTCGGTGATGGTGGGGCTGGCGGCGGCCTCGATCTGGTCCTGGACCATCATCATCGACAAAGCCTTCCGCTTCACCGCCCTGAACCGCCAGGCCGACGACTTCGACAAGGCGGTGCAGTCGGGCCGGTCGCTGGAGGATGTGGCGGCCCAGGCGGGACCGCAGCCGGAACACGCCCTGCCGCGCATGCTGGTGATCGCCCTGTCCGACTGGCGCGAGGCGCGTCAGAAGGGGGCGCTGAACGAACACCAGGGCGACCTGCTGATGACCCGGATCGACCGGGCCATGAACAGCCTGATCCAGCGCGAGGGCCAGAGGATCGAAAACGGCCTGGGCGTGCTGTCGGTCGTGGCGACGGCCTCGCCCTTCATCGGCCTGTTCGGCACGGTCTGGGGGATCATGAACGCCTTCGGCCGCATCGCGGCGGCGGGCAACACCAATCTGACCACGGTGGCGCCGGCCATCGCCGAGGCCCTGTTCGCCACGGCCATCGGCCTGGGCGCGGCCATTCCGGCCTATATCGCCTACAACAAGTTCTCGATCGACGCGGGCAAGTTCACCGGCCGGCTGGAAGCCTTCGCCGACGATCTTCAGGCGGCGGTGGCGCGGCGTCTGGGGGCTCCGTCCGCCCCGCCGCCCCCTCCGGTCGAGCCCGCCTCTGGCCTGAACCTGAAGCGGGGCGTCTGAGCCATGGCCCTTAATGGCGGTGGGGGCGGCGGTTCGAGCGGCGGCGGGTCGCGTCGCGGACGGCGGGGGCGAAAAGGCCCCCTGACCGAGATCAACGTCACGCCCCTGGTGGACGTGATGCTGGTGCTGCTGATCATCTTCATGATCTCGGCGCCGCTTCTGACCGTGGGCGTGCCGGTGGAGCTGCCCAAGACCGAGGCCAGCGCGGTCGAGACCAATAACGAACCCCTGTCGGTCAGCATCGACCAGCAGGGGGCGATCTTCATCGGCGACAGCGAGACGGCCTTCGACGATCTGGCGGTGCGGCTGCTGACCGAGGCGGGCGGGTCGGACAAGGCGTCCGAGCGGCCGGTCTTCGTGCGGGCCGACGGCCGGGCGCCCTATCAGGCGGTGGCGCGGGTGATGGCGCGGCTGAGCGCCTCGGGCTTCACCAAGCTGAACCTGATCACCGACACGGCCCCGGAGGGCTGAGCGATTGCGTCGGCCGAGCCCCGCCATTCTGGGATCCATCGCCCTGCACGCGGGGGTGGTCGCGCTCGCCTTCGTGTCGTTTTCGCAGAAGGCCGAGGAGGCGCCGCCGCTGGTGAACTCGGTGCCGGTGTCGATCGTGTCCGAGACGGTGATCGCGGCGGCGGCCGCCGACAATCCGCAGCCCGAGCCCTCGCCCGACGACGCCGCGACCGCCCCGGTCAGCGCCCCGGAAGAGCCGACGCCGCCGGTCCCTGAACCGACCCCGCCGCCGCCGACGCCTGCGCCGGCCCTGAGGCCCGCGCCCAAGCCCACGCCGACCCCGACGCCCCGGCCGACCCCGCCGCGGCCTGCGCCTCCGACGCCGGAAAAGGCCCGACCCACGCCGCCGCGTCCGACCCCGCCGACCCCGACCCGACCGGCGCCGAAGCGCGAGGAGCCGAGCCTGGACCTGGACGCCCTGGCGGGCCCGACGCGCCCGACCAACAATCGCGGCCGCCCGGCGACCGGTCAGCAGGGGTCGGGAACCGCCTCCCAGGCCACGGGGCCGCAGGTCACGGCCATCTTCAACCAGGTCTATCCGAACTGGATCCTGCCCTGCGACATCCCCGGGGCGGACCAGTTGCGCATTCAGGTCGAACTGACCCTGTCGGCCGACGGGCGGATCACGCGCGGCCCGACCCTGGTCAATCCGCAGTCGTCCTCGGTCTATCGGGCGGCGGCGGACGGGGCGCTGCGGGCCCTGCGCCAGACCGCCCCCTTCGACGTGCCCCAGGGCTTTCCGGGCGGCGCCTATCGCCCGACCTTCAACACCGAACGGGCCTGCCGGAACCGGTGAGGCTCAGGTGTCTGTGATCAGGTGAAGGGCCGATCGTCCGCCTTTGACGGCGTCTGGGGACAGTCGGCGATCGAAGGTCGCAAGCCGGCCCCCGTTCGAGACCGCCAGAGCCAGGAGATAGGCGTCGGTGATCTGTTCCGGCTTGGTCAGGGCCGAGGGCTCGAACAGGCGTTCGTCGGCCAGACTGACGGCATCCGGCCAAAAGACGTGACCAGCCATGTCTCGCAGCAGAGCGAGAATCCGAACGACATCGGAAGGCGGCCCGACCGGATTGCGATAGCGGCTGCTGCCGACGATGCGGACCAAACCGTTCTCGGTTATCGGACAGGTGGCCCAGGACGGAGCGGCTTCGCGTTGGAACCAGGTATTGGCAGGATGGTGAAAGACGTGGCGGGGATCGACGAGGGCGATCAGCACGTTCACGTCCAACAGATAGGTCAAGGCAGCTCGTCACGCAGGGCGTTGACGTCTTCCAGCGTGACCATGGGCCCAGGCCGATCGGGCAGAAGAGGAACCCCGTTGCGGAAGCGCACCGTGCTCTCACGCTTTTGCAGCGCCTGACGAGCGAGTTCAGACATCACCTCACCCACCGTGCGGTCCTGGTGGGCGGCAAGGGCGCGAGCCGCATTCAGCACGTCGTCGTCTATGGCGAGGGTGGTGCGCATACCGCCGAAGATAATGCATCACGCATCACGCATCAATGTGAGGCGCGCCTCCTCAAAGTCGCCCCATTCGCCGTGAGAAGCTGGCGATTGTCATACGAACCGGCGATAAGGTCGGCGATCTTTCGAGATTTACGGGAGCATTTGATGCGTCTGAACCTTCTTCTGGCCTCGGTCGCCGCCGTGGCGACGACCGTCTCTTCCGCCCAGGCCCAGAACGTCGCAGCGCCCCAGCAGAGCCAGCCGGTCGAGGTCGAGATCGACCAGGGGGTGCTGCGCCCGCTCCAGATCGCCATCGTGCCCTTCAGCGGCGACCACGGCGCCGACATCTCCAGCGTGATCAGCGGCAATCTGAAACGGTCGGGCTTCTTCGAACCGCTGAACCCGGCCGGCTTCATCGAGACCGGCCTGACCCTGGCCAATGCGCCCAACTTCCCCCAGTGGACCCAGATCGGCGCCCAGGCGGTGCTGTATGGGGCGGTGACGCCGCGGGCCGACAATCGGGTGGACGTGGGCTTCCGCCTCTATGACCCGTACCGCCAGTGCCAGCTGGTCAGCTATCAGTTCACCGCCACGGCCGAGCAGTGGCGCCGGATCGCGCACAAGATTTCCGACGTCATCTATCAGCGGATGACCGGCGAGGCCGGCTTCTTCGATTCCCGCGTCATCTTCGTCTCCGAAGAGGGGACGCAGCTGAACCGGATCAACCGCCTGACCATCGCCGACCAGGACGGGTTCAACCCCGTCTATCTGACCCAGGGCGACGAGGTGATCATGTCGCCGCGCTTTTCGGCCTCCCAGCCGGACGAGATCACCTATGTGGCGCTGGGCAAGGATTACAGCCGGATCTATCTGTACAATCTGACCACGGGCCGGCGCGAAAGCCTGGGTCAGTTCGACGGCCAGGTGCTGGCGCCGCGCTTCTCCAACGACGGCAACAAGATCGCCTTTTCGATCATCCGGGGCGGCAATACCGACATCTATGTGATGGACCTGCGCAGCCGCCAGCTGTCGCGGCTGACGTCGGACCCCGGCATCGACACCTCGCCCTCCTTCAGCCCGGACGGCAGCCAGATCGTGTTCAACTCGGACCGGTCGGGGACGGCGCGCCTCTATGTCATGCGGGCCGACGGCTCGGGCCAGCGGCCGATCTCGCGCGGCGGCGGCGTCTATACGGCGCCGTCCTGGAGCCCCACCGGCGACCTGATCGCCTTCACCAAACAGTCGGGCGGCCGGTTCTCCACCGGGGTGATGAATTCTGACGGCTCGGGCGAGCGCATCCTGTCGTCCAGCTATTTCGAAGAAGGCCCCAACTGGGCGCCCAACGGCCGCTATGTGATGTTCGCCCGCCAGACGCGGGGCGGGGACACCCGGTTGTGGACGGTGGACCTGTCGGGCCGGGTGGTGGCCCAGGCGGGCTACAACGGCCGCGGCACCGACCCGGCCTGGTCGCCGCTGTTGGATGCGCCGCCGTCGAACCTGGGCTTCGGCCAGGGCCCCGACAGCTGCCCAGCCTGAGGTCGGGCGCCGTCGCGTGACGCTGTTCGCCGTCAGACGGAGCCATTCGGCTCAACACTGCGTTATCACCCCTGGCGCCCAAAATCCGCCAAGGGCAGAACTTAAGGCCAAGCTTGAGGCCGCCGTCCTCATAATCCTTCAGGAGACGACCCGATGAAAAAATCCCGCATCATGACCGTGGCCATGGTCGGCTGCGCCGTCGCCGCCATGGCCGCCTGCGCCCGCAAGCCGGTCGAGGGCGTCGTGCCGAACGAACCCGCGACCACCGCCCCGACCGGCCCGGCCTATCCGACCGCTCCGACCGGCCCGGTGTCCGGCGGCAATATGGGCGCCGCCGCCCCCGGCACGGAACAGGACTTCGTCGTCAATGTCGGCGACCGGATCTATTTCGACCTGGATTCCTATGAGGTCCGGCCCGAGGCCATGCCGCGCCTGGACGCCCAGGCCCAGTGGCTGCAACGCTATCCGTCGGTCACGGTGCGGATCGAGGGCAACGCCGACGAACGCGGCACCCGCGAATACAACCTGGCCCTGGGCGCCCGCCGCGCCGAGGCCGTCCGCACCTATCTGATCAATCGCGGCGTGCCCGCCGGCCGGATCGACACCATCAGCTTCGGCAAGGAGCGCCCGATCGCCGAAGGCTCGAACGAAGAGGCCTGGGCCCGCAACCGCAACGCCCACACCGCCATCGTCTCGGGCGCCGCGCGCTAAGGGGCGAGAGCCGAAATCGAGACCGGAGAGGCGTCGGCGAAGGCCGGCGCCTCTTTTCTTTTCCGCCCGCCCTCCGCAAGGTGGCCTTCGCAAGACGACGGGGGATCAAGGGCGTGGATATCGAAGGAGCCGGCGGGGCCATCACCGGCGGGCTGATCGCGGGGGCGATCGAGAAACCGGCGGGCCAGGCGGGCGAGGCCGGCTACGGCGTCTGTTCGGACTGCGGGGCCGAGACCAGCGGAAACTTCTGCGCCCACTGCGGCCAGCCGACCCATGTCCACCGCACCTTGCTGCATCTGGGCGAGGAGCTGCTGCACGGCGTCATGCATTTCGACGCCCGGGTCTGGCGCACCCTGCCGCTGTTGGCCTTGAACCCCGGCCGTCTCACGCGCGAATGGGTTCAGGGCAAACGCACCCGCTATGTCTCGCCCCTGGCGATCTTTCTGTGCACCCTCTTCATCATGTTCTTCGCCCTCAGCTTCATGCCCCAGCCGGGGGCGCATGAGGGTGAGGCGGAACGCACCGCCCGTCTCCAGGCCGAGGTCGCCGAACAGCGGCTGGGTCTGGTCGAGGCGGAAAAGACCGTCGCCGAACTGCGCGCCGACCCCGAAGTGAACGACAGTCCGATCGCCGCCCAGACCCTGAAGACCGCCGAGGGGGTGGTGGAGAACCGCCGCCAGTCGCTGAACCGGCTGGAGACCGAGCTGCGCGACGGCCGGTCCGACGGCCTGGCCCCCGGCACCTGGCAGGCCCAGGTCAAGGACTTGGCCGCCGACGGCAAGGTCAAGGGCCACGGCCTGGGCGCCGTGCTGCTGAAGAAGCTGCAGAACCCGGACCTGGCCCTCTATAAGCTGCAGCAGACCCTCTATAAGTTCGCCTTCCTGCTGGTGCCCTTCTCCCTGCCGTTCGTGGCCCTGCTGTTCCTGTGGAAACGGGGCTTCACCCTGTACGACCACGGCGTCTTCATCCTGTATTCCCTGACCTTCATGGCCCTGCTGCTGATGGTCATGGTCCTGGCCGGGACGATCAACGGCGTCCTGGGCGGCTTCGTCGGCCTGATCGGGCTGGCGGTCATACCGGCGCATATGTTCGCCCAGTTGAAGGGCGCCTATGGTCTGTCGATCTTTTCGGCCCTGTGGCGGACGGCGGCCCTGCTGTTCTTCTGCAACATCGTCATCGGCCTGTTCGTCACGGCCATCGTCTATCTGGGTCTGGGTCATTAGGTCCGCCTTGCGGCGGCCCCAAATCGGTGAAAGCTAGAAGCCATGATCAAGCTGTCCTTCCCCCGTCTCCTGGCCCTGACGGCCGTCGGCCTGGTTCTGGCCGGGGGCGGCGTCGCCGTCGCCCAGCAGGCCGCGCCCAACATCATGCAGCCCATCGAATGGGACAAACGCCGGCTGGACCAGCTGGACCGCAATGTGCGTCGGCTGGAACGCGCCCTGACCCAGAGGAACGCCGCCGGTCAGCCGGTGCTGGTCGAGCCCGACCCCGAGGTGGTCACCCTCCAGGGCCAGTTCGGCCTGTTGAGCCAGAGGCTGGAGGACCTGGAGGCCACGGTGCGCCGGATCAACGGCGACAACGAACGGCTGACCTTCCAGCTGGACGAGGCCCAGCGCGACAATGCGGCGCTGAGAACCCGGATCGTGGACGCCGAGGGCCGGATCGAGAAGCTGGAGCGGGCGGCCGAGCTGAACGCCCCGATCGAGGCCAATTCCCCGACCGGCGACGCCGGGCAGGACCTGGCGGCGGCCGTGCGGCTGATGGGCGAGGACCGGGCGCGCGGCGCGCGGGCGCTGGAGACGGTGGTCGTGACCTGGCCCGACACCCCCCAGGCGCGCGAGGCCAACTCCCGCCTGGGCGACATCCGCGTCTCGGCCAATGACAAGGCGGGGGCCGTGGCCTTCTACGCGGCGGCCCTGAAGGACTGGCCGCGCATCGGCTGGGCGGCCGATACGACGCTGAAACTGGCCGACGCCCTGTTCGCCACCGACCGCAAGACGCAGGGTTGTGCGGCCCTGGCGGAGTTCACGCGCCGCTACGCCCCCTCGGCCTCGGATCCGCAAAAGGCCCGCGCCGCCCAGATGAAGACCGCCGGCGGGTGCAGCTGACGGTCGCGCCGGGCGGCCGGACTGGGGGGCTCCAGTCCCGGCTGTTTGCGCGGCTGGATGATCGGTTGACGGTCGATGACGACCGACCCGTCGCCCTGGCCCTGTCCGGGGGCGGGGATTCCATCGCCCTGATGCGGCTGACGGCGGCCTGGGCCCAGACGCGGGGCCGGCCGGTTCTGGCCCTGACGGTGGATCACGGACTGAACCCCGACAGCCCCGCCTGGACCCGGTTCGCGGGCGAGGCGGCCCAGGCTGCGGGCTGCGCCTGGCGGGGTCTGGTCTGGACCGGGGACAAGCCTGTTGCGGGCCTGACGGCGGCGGCGCGGGCGGCCCGGCACCGGCTGATCGCCGAGGCCGCGCGGGCCGCCGGGGCGCGGGTCGTGCTGATGGCCCACACCGCCGACGACGCAGCCGAGGCCGATCTGATGCGGGCCGAGGGCTCGACCTTGGGGCGGGTGCGCGAATGGGCGCCCTCGCCGGCCTGGCCCGAGGGGCGGGGGCTGATGCTGCTGCGGCCCCTGCTGGGCGAACGGCGCGAGACCCTTCGGGCCTGGCTGAGAGATCAGGGCGCCGATTGGATCGAAGACCCCGCCAACGCCGATCCGCGTTTCGGCCGCAGCCGGGCGCGGCAAGCCTTGGCCGATCGGGCCGCAGCGGACCTCCCTGCCGAAGCCCCCCCGGCCACAGCTCCCAGAAAGTCCGGCGCCGTCCAGCCTGTGCGTTTTTCTTCGGAGGGCTTGATCCAGACCTCGCGCGACATCGAGCCTCGCGTCCTGGCCACGGCCCTGGTCTGTATCGGGGGCGGATCGACCCCGCCGCGGGGCGAGCGGCTGGCGCGGCTGATCAGGCGATTGCGCGCGGGCGAGGATTTCGCCGTCGTCCTGTGCGGGGCGCGGATCGAGGCCGAGGGGCAGGCGGTCCTGATGATGCGGGAAGCCGGAGAGCTGGCCCGGGCGGCGCGGCCCGATCTGGACCTGATCCCTGGGGTGGAGACGGTCTGGGACGGCCGGTTCGTGTTTGAAGCCGACGAAGCGGGCTGGCGCGTCGGCGCGGCGCGAGGCCGTCTGGCCCAGTTGGCCCCGTCGGACCGCGCGGCCCTGGGGCGGCTGCCGTCGGCGGCGCGGGGCGCCGAGCCCGTGCTGATCCGGGACGATGAAGGCGCCCCGGTTCTTGCAAGCCCGGCCGTGCGGTGGCGCGATCTGGCGCCCGAACGGCTCAGACTGGCGCTGGGCGAAACGACGCATGAGGACGATCTGATCGCGCCGCCATGGCGTAACGCGGCGGAAGCGCCTATTTTCCGAGACTGACAATCCAGCCGTCGGGCCAGAGGGCGCCGGCGGACGACCGAGGACCTCAATGAACCTGCGTAATCTGGCGATCACGGGCGTCATCATCCTGGCCCTGCTGGCGGTCTATGCGGCGGTGTCGCAGGGCGGCGCCATGACCGGCATGGCGGCCCAGGGCGGCCCCGGCGCCGGCCGGCCCGAGACCATCACCTATTCCCAGCTGGTGCAGCGGGTCGAGGCCGGCGACATCAAGGAAGCCACCGTGCGCGGCGACCAGGTGACCGGCGTCTATAAGAACGACGGCCGCTTCTCCGCCACCACCCCCTATCCGAACGAGCAGCTGGTCAACTCCATGCTGGCCAACGGCGTCAACGTCGACGCCAAGACCACGCGCCAGTCGATCTGGATGAGCCTGCTGATGGGGATTCTGCCCATCGCCCTGCTGGTCGGGGTTTGGATCTTCTTCATGCGCCAGATGCAGGGCGGGGCGCGCGGCGCCATGGGCTTCGGCAAGTCCAAGGCCAAGCTGCTGACCGAGCACAAGGGCCGCAAGACCTTCGACGACGTCGCCGGCGTGGACGAGGCCAAGGAAGAACTGACCGAGGTGGTCGAATTCCTGAAGGATCCGGGCAAGTTCCAGCGCCTGGGCGGCAAGATCCCCAAGGGCGCCCTGCTGGTCGGCCCTCCCGGCACCGGCAAGACGCTGTTGGCCCGCGCGGTCGCGGGCGAGGCGGGCGTGCCCTTCTTCTCCATCTCGGGCTCCGACTTCGTCGAGATGTTCGTCGGCGTCGGCGCGTCGCGGGTCCGCGACATGTTCGAACAGGCCAAGAAGAACGCCCCCTGCATCATCTTCATCGATGAGATCGACGCCGTCGGTCGCCATCGCGGCGCCGGCCTGGGCGGCGGCAATGACGAGCGCGAACAGACGCTGAACCAGCTGCTGGTCGAGATGGACGGCTTTGAAGCCTCCGAGAACATCATCCTGATCGCCGCCACCAACCGTCCCGACGTGTTGGACCCGGCCCTGCTGCGTCCCGGCCGTTTCGACCGCCAGGTGGTGGTCCCCAACCCTGACGTCTCGGGGCGCGAGCGTATTCTGCGCGTCCATATGAAGGACGTGCCTTTGGCCGCCGACGTCAACGTCAAGACCATCGCGCGCGGCACGCCCGGCTTCTCGGGCGCCGATCTGGCGAACCTGGTCAATGAGGCGGCCCTGATGGCGGCCCGCAAGGACCGGCGCATGGTCACGCACCGCGACTTCGAAGACGCCAAGGACAAGGTGCTGATGGGCTCGGAACGTCGCTCCATGGCGATGAACGAGGAAGAAAAGCGCCTGACCGCCTATCACGAGGCCGGTCACGCCATCGTCGCCATGAACGTCAAGATGGCCGACCCCGTGCACAAGGCCACCATCGTGCCGCGCGGCCGGGCCCTGGGCATGGTCATGCAGCTGCCGGAAGGCGACCGTTATTCGATGAAGTACCAGCAGATGATCGACCGGATCGCCATCATGGCCGGCGGTCGGGTGGCGGAAGAGCTGATCTTCGGCAAGGAGAACATCACCTCCGGCGCCTCGTCCGACATCGAACAGGCGACCAAGCTTGCAAGGGCGATGGTCACGCGCTGGGGCTTTTCCGAAAAGCTCGGCACCGTGGCCTATGGCGAGAACCAGGAGGAGGTCTTCCTGGGCCATTCGGTCGCGCGCAGCCAAAACGTGTCCGAGGAGACGGCCCGCACCATCGACGAGGAGGTCCGCCGTCTGGTCGCCTCGGGCTGGGACGAGGCGCGCAAGATACTGACCGAAAAGGCCGAGCATCACGAGAAACTGTCCCAGGCCCTGCTGGAGTACGAGACCCTGTCGGGCGAGGAGATCAAGGACCTGCTGGAGAAGGGGGTCGCGCCGAACCGCGACGAGAACAACTTCCCCAACGCCGGGCCTTCGGTCTCGGTGCCGGTGACGCCAGTGTCGGACGGGACCGAGATCGAGATCCCGGTCGAAAAGCCCGCCGTGACGAGTGTGCCGACGGTCCACTGAGGGTCAGGCGCAGACAAAAGAAGAAGGGGCGGCCTGCGAAGGCCGCCCCTTTTTTTGACGTCGGACAGGGTTCAGAGAATCTGCGCCGCCTGGTCGAAGCTCAGGCGCGGCGAGCGGGGGAACAGGTTCTCGTCCGTGCCGTAACCCAGGTTCAGAATGTAGTTGGGTTCGACATGGCTGTCGGGGAAGAATTCGGCCTTCACCCCCGCGGCGTCGAAGCCCGACATGGGGCCGACGTCCAGACCCAGGGCGCGGGCGGCGATGGTCAGATAGCCGCCCTGGAGCGAGGCGTTGCGGAAGGCGGTCTCGCGCCGTCCGGCCTCGTCGGCGAACCAGTCGCGCGCGCCCGGAGCATGGGGAAACAGGGTCGGCAGATGGTCGTGGAAGTCGAGGTCCTGAGCCAGGATCAGATTGACCGGCGCCTGCTGGGTCTTGGCGCGATTGCCCTCGCTCATCAGCGGGATCAGCCGGGCCTTGGCCTCGGGCGAGGTGACGAAGACGAAGCGGGCCGGGCCGGCGTTGACGGCCGTAGGGCCGAACTTGGTCAGGTCGTAAAGTTTCTTCAGCAGCTCGGGCGCGACCGGCCGGTCGCTCCAGGCGTTGCGGGTGCGCGCCTCGGTGAAGAGTTGCGCCAGGGCGGCGTCCGACAGAGGGAGGTCGCGGGGGGAGAGAGCGTCATAGGCCATGGGAGTGCGTCCTGATCTGCAAAAGCAACAAATTCTGGTGCTTATTTAGACCCTTCAGCAACTGTCACAAGTGCAAATACGGCAATCCATCGTTTCTGAATCTGGACCGGCGCGCCCGCCGCCCCCTGTCGCAAGACGCGGCTTCGTCCTATCTAGGCAGGATGAAAGACCTGACCCAACTGATGCAGCAGGCCCAGGCGATGCAGCAAAAGCTGCAGGACGCCCAGGCCAAGATGGCCGAAACCACCGCCGAGGGCTCCTCCGGCGGCGGGCTGGTGAGCGTGGCCCTGAAGGGCGCGGGCGAGATCACGGCGATCAAGATCGACGACAGCCTCTTGACCCCCGGCGAGGGCGAGATCCTGGCCGATCTGATCGTGGCCGCCCATGCCGACGCCAAGCGCAAGCTGGACGAGGTGAACGCCGCCCTGATGCGTGAGGCCGCCGGCCCCATGGCCGGGATGAATATTCCCGGAATGCCGAAACTGTTCTGATGGCCGCCTCCGCCGGGCCGGAGATCGAGCGGCTCATCTCCCTTCTCGCCAAGCTTCCGGGTCTGGGACCGCGCTCGGCCCGGCGCGCGGCCCTGGCCCTGCTGAAGCGGCGCGAGCAGCTGCTCGTGCCGCTGGCGGCGTCTCTGGCCGAGACGGCCGACAAGGTGGTCTCCTGCTCGGTCTGCGGCGCGCCCGATACGCGCGACCCCTGCGCCGTCTGTTCGGACGGGGCCCGCGACAACGGCCTGATCTGCGTGGTCGAGGAGGCCGGCGCCCTGTGGGCCATGGAGCGGTCCGGCGCCTTCCGCGGCAAATATCATGTGCTGGGGGGGCTGTTGTCCGCTCTGGACGGCGTCGGCCCCGAACATCTGCGCATCGCCGAACTGGTCGGCCGTGTGAAGGGCGGCGCCGTGCGCGAGGTCGTCCTGGCCCTGCCCGCCACGGTCGACGGCCAGACCACGGCCCACTATGTCGCCGAGCGGATCGCCGGCCCGGACGTCCAGGTCACCTCCCTGGCGCGCGGCGTGCCGGTGGGCGGCGAACTGGACTGGCTGGACGACGGCACCATTGTTCAAGCGCTGCGGGCAAGGCGGCCGGCCTAGACCTCGCGCGTCTTTCGCCGCGCGGCGACTCCGGCTAGGAACGGAGCATGAACACGCTCGTGCTGATCCTCGCCGTCGTCGCCGTCGCTCTGGGCGGCGGTTTTCTGTGGGCCTTTATGGGCTGGCAGAGGGCGCGGGGGGATCTGGCGGCCGCCCAGGTGCGGATCGACCTGGTCGAGGAGAGCCGGGTCACCATGGGCGAGCTGCTGAAGGCCCAGGCGGCTCAGTCGGCCCAGGCGGTCGCGGACCAGATGGTGACGCGCGCGACCGAGACCTTCCGCGCCCAGGACCAGCTGGCGCGCGAGCGGATGGCGGCCCAGCTGAAGCCGGTGGCCGAGACCCTGACGAAGTTTCAGGAACATGTGGCGGCGCTGGAAAAGGCCCGGGCCGAGGAGACCGGCGGCCTGAAGGAACAGCTGACCCAGCTGATGGCCGCCTCGTCGGCGACGCGGGACGAAGCGCGTAAACTGACCGAGGCCCTGCGCGGCAACACCGGGCGGCGCGGCCGCTGGGGCGAACAGACCTGCCGCAATGTGCTGGAGGCCGCGGGCATGGCCGGCCGGTTCGACTTCACCGAACAAACCTCCAGCGCCGACGACGAGGGGCGCCAGAACCGGCCCGACTTCCTGGTGCGGTTGCCCGGCGGCGGCCTGTTCGTGATCGACGCCAAGGTGCCCCTGGCCTTCGACGAGGAGGAGGGGGACGAGGAGGCGCGCGCCCGGTCGGTCGGCCTGCGCATCGCCGCCAGCCTGAAGACCCATGTGCGCCAGCTGTCGTCCAAGGCCTATCAGGACCAGTTCAAGCCCAGCCCCGATTTCGTCGTCCTGTTCGTGCCGGGCGACAGCTTCCTGTCCACCGCGCTCGACCATGCGCCGAACCTGCTGTCGGACGCGATGGAATCGCGGGTCGTCATCGCCACCCCCTCCACCCTGTTCGCCCTGTGCAAGGCCGTCGCCTACGGCTGGCGGGCCGAGGAACAGGCGGCCAACGCCGACAAGGTCGCGGCCCTGGGGCGCGAACTCTACAAGCGTCTGTCGGTCATGGGGGAGCACGCTTCGGCGATGGGTAAAGCCTTGGGTCAGGCGGTCGGGAAGTACAATCAGTTCGTCGGCTCGCTCGAAACTCAGGTCATGGTCTCGGCCCGTCGCTTTGAGGATTTGCAGGTCAATCACCAGGGCAAGGAAATGCCCGAACTGGGTCAGGTCGAGATCCAGCCCCGCGTCATAGCCCGGCCCGAGCTGACGGGGCCGACAGACAACTGACCTTGTCTCTTTGACAAGTGTGCTTGACATAATGGGCGCACGGTGAGACAAGCGTCCTTGTCATAACGACAAGGAGCATTGTCATGGCCAAGGGCCTCTGGAAAATCATCGCCCTCTCGCTCGCCGGCGTTCTCGCCATTGTGGTGCTGGTCGTCGTCGGCGGCGTCATTGCGGTTCTGGCCTCGGACAAGGGGCTGATCGCCGAGGACGCCGCCCTCCTGATCATCTCCGCCGTCATGGCTGTGCTGATGATGGCCCTGTCCCTGTGGCTGGGCGTCGCCTGGATGGCCCGTATCGACGAGGCGGCGCGCGAGGCCCACAAGGCCTCCTGGTTCTACGGCGGATCGGGCGGTCTGGCGGTGGGCGGGGTCTTCATCATCCTGGCCTCCACGCCGCCGGCGGCTCGGCTGACCGTGCCCGCCTGGTTCGACGGGCGCACCGATCCCGCCGCCTATGCCGCCACCGGCGCCGTGGGTCTGATGACCCTGATGCTGATCGGCTATGGCGTCGTCTGGGGCTGGTGGTGGCTGGCGCGGCGGTGAGGAGCTGAACCATGAACAACCGCCTCAAGGTGCTGCGGGCCGAGCGCGACTGGTCCCAGGCCCATCTCGCCGAACTGCTGGGCGTGTCGCGTCAGACGGTCAATGCGCTGGAGACGGGGCGTTACGACCCCTCCCTGCCGCTGGCCTTCAAGATCGCCCGGATCTTCGAACAACCCATCGAATCCATCTTTTCGGAACCGGAGACCCACGGATGACCGTCTCTTCTCCCAGGACTTCCCGTATCCCGCGTCGCATCCTGGTCGCCTTCGGCATCGGGGCGGTGCTGGGCGCGGCCGGCTATGTCTTCGGCCGCTCCGTCCTGCCGCAGCTTATCGGGCCGGACGCCCTGGAGGGCGTGGAGCTTCGCTGGTCCGACGCCATGGCCGCCCTGACCGGGGTCGCCCTGATGATCGGCGCCGCCGCCGTCATCCTGATCAGCTTCGACCCGCGTCGTCTGGCGCAGATGTACGGGATGGAGGAGCCGGCCTCGGCCGAGGAGGGCCGGCAGGCGCGGCTGCAGGCGGCGGTTATGGGCTTCTCCGGCTTCATCCTGCTGCTGCCCATGGTCTTCGCCGTCATCGGACTGGCGCCGGCGATCGCCCTGGGCCTGATCGTCCTGCTGTTCGCCGCCCACACGGCCCTGAACCTCAAGGTCTGGGGCAGCGTCGACGAACTGCTGCGCCGCGCCACCCTTGAGGCTGCGACGGCCACCTTCTTCCTGGGCCAGGGGCTGCTGTTCCTGTGGGCGGCGGGCGAACGGCTGGGTCTGCTGGCGCCCATCACCGCCTGGGACGTCTACGCCGTCCTGATGACCCTCTATCTTTTCGTCTCCGCCGTCGTGTCCACCCGACGCGGCCTGGCCTGACCCCCCTGTCCACCCCTGTCTTTTTAAACGAAGGAAACACCCATGACCCTCGCCAAACGTCTCAAATCCTCCGTCTCCAACCTGGCCCAGGGCGCCGTCGGCGTCGCCGCCGGACTGGCCATGGTCTTCGCCATCGCCGGCGCCCCGTCCCAGGTTCTGGCCCAGGCCGCCCCGGCGCCCGCCGCCCCGGCCGCCGCGCCCGCCATCCAGGGGCAGGGCCCGGCCCTGTGGGTGATCAAGGACGCGGACTCGACCCTGTATCTGTTCGGCTCGGTCCATGTGCTGCGCCCGACCACCGGCTGGGCCAGCCCCCGCGTCAACGCCGCCTTCGACAGCGCCTCGGACATCTGGTTCGAGATCACCAATCCGGAAGACCAGGCGGCCATGATGCCCCTAATCCAGCAGTACGGCCTGTCGCCCCAGACGCCCCTGTCCAGCCGTCTGACGCCGGAAGAAGTGGCCCAGTTGGACGTCGCCGCCAAGACCATCGGCGCTTCGGCCGCTCAGCTGGATCCGCTGAAACCCTGGCTGGCCGCCCTGTCCCTCTCGGTCGCGCCTCTGGTCAAGGCGGGCTATGATCCTCAGTCGGGCGTCGAACTGGCCCTGAAGGCCCGCGCCCAGGCCGCCGGCAAGCGCCTGCACGGCTTCGAGACCCTGGAGAAACAGGTCGGCATGCTGGCCACCCTGCCGGATGACGTCCAGCTGGAGTTCCTGCGCGAAACCCTGAAGGACTTCGACGAGGCGGTGGAGATGCTCGACTCCATGGTCGAGGCCTGGGCCAAGGGCGACGTCCAGGCTCTGGACCGCATCGTGGTCGAAGAAATGAAGACCGATGCGCCGGAACTGTACAAGGTGCTGCTGGTCGACCGGAACACCGACTGGGCCAATCAGATCCAGACCCTGCTGCAAGGCTCCGGCACCGCCTTCATCGCCGTGGGCGCCGCCCACCTGACCGGCGACGACAGCGTCCAGTCCATCCTGCAATCGCGCGGCGTGGCGGTCGAAACGGTCGAATAGGGCGACAGGCGGCGGCGCTCAGGCCTGGTTGACGTCCCAGACGAAGACCACCCACAGCGCCGCCGCCGCCGCCGCCGCTGCGGCCGTCAGGGCCGCCGCCAGACAGCCGAAGGCCAGGCCCTGCGGCCCCTGTCCGTCACCCTGGTTCATGCTCTGGCGCTCCCCTGCGCGCCCATACTGCCCCAAGCCCTTGAGCCCCGCCACCGCCCCGTCTATGGAAACAGGCGCGCGGGCGTAGTTCAGAGGTAGAACGTCAGCTTCCCAAGCTGAATGTCGTGGGTTCGATTCCCATCGCCCGCTCCAGTTTCCCGCCCATCCTCCGATCGCGCCCCTGGACCCCGACGCCTCTGCACGACGCGCCGTCCGCCCGTCGTGAGGCGCCCGGCACGCCGTGTGCGGGCGGCGTCCCCAGGGCGGAAAAGGATTTAGCACCGCAACTCAGAATTTTTTTAAGTTGAAGCGCCCGTAGGTTGTGCCTGCTAAGGGTTTTTGCATCGACATCTGAGCTTTTAGAATCCCCCAGGTTGTGGCTGTACTTGGCCGACGGAGCTGATCCGTCTGCAATGCGGATGTCGTCACATGCGTCGTTTGCTTGTTTCAGGCGCCGCCCTGATCGCCGGCCGGCCGTCGCGGGGCCGCCTCGGCCCAGGGCCAGGGAAAGCGGGCCCTCGATGCAACACCTTCACCACCACGATGACCCTGTCGTCCAAGGGCGTCTGGTCGTTCCGCTTCACCGCCACCCCCTATGGCGAGAACACCACGGCGGTCTGCACCTTCGAGCCCACATCGACCAATGCGTCGACCGGCCGATACTACGCCGACGCCAAGGTCTCCGGTCTCTGATCGGTTTACGTCTTAAAAGGGAAGAGATCGCAATCTGCGATCTATTTCTCCTTCAGGGAAGCCCGCCATGACCGACGCCCTCAATCCCAAACCGCCTTCGGCTGCGGCCTCGGCCGCCGCGCCCAAATCCGACGCCGCGCCAAATCTCGCGCAGAACATGGAGCGGCTGCGGACCCTCGCCGCGATCATTACGGATGAGAGCGGGAACGTCACCACACAGGCCAAGCATGCGGCGGCTCTGGAGGAGCGCCGGATGTTTCTCGACGGAAAGTTCAAGGGGTCAGGTACGGAGACGACGCCGATATATCTTCAGATCAGCAACAGCGAGTTCAGAAAGAAAATAGATTCTATAAGAACGGAAATGATGAACTTAGACCTCAGTCCTGCGGACGAGGTGAAATTCGTTAATTCATACTCATCAGAAGACCAGCAGATCATATTCGATTTCATTTTAAGTCCCACATACGGAGACGGCTCTCGGCAGTACGCCGACCTCGACAGCTGGAAGAAGAATATGGAGGCCCTGTCCAAGGTTCAGGACTTCATGGCGAAGGCCAAGACGGACCCGGCGGTCAAGGCCGATCCCAAGTACGCCGAGGTGGAGAAGCTGTGGATGATGGCCGACACCTCGGCGCCGTCCTGGACCGCCCTGGTGCTTCAACTGTTCGGCGAGACGCCCAGTTCGAAACTGGACCTGTCGGACAAGGCCAGGACCGTCGTCGGCGACGTCAAGCCCAACGCCCAGCCCGCCCCCTATGAGCCCGGCGCAGTGGCGTCAAAGCGCGTCTGATCCCTTCCTCCGACATCAAGTACCGCCCTAATGACAGACGCCCTCAATACCGCCTCGACCCCCGCCGCCGGCGCCTCCTCAACGGCGGCGCCTCCGATGACGCCGAAGCTGGCGGAGAACCTGGAGAAGCTGCGCGGTTTGGCGGCGATCATCGCCGACGGCGACGGCAAGACGAACGTGGAGGGCAAGAAAAACGCCTATGCCGCGATGCGAAATATGATCATCACGGGAGCGTTTTCAGATGCCGCCAACAATAATCAATCGCTCTTGTCGACGCTGAACACAATATACGAGAGTCCGTTTGGAAAGCGGGTAAGCGAGTTGGACAATAGGTACGGTGAGGAGGTGACGGCCCTCAACCAGGATGGTCGTCTTGGTGAGGCGATGGTTTCCGTCATCAGCACCTACTCAGAAGAAGACCAGAGACTGATATTTGATCTTAACATCAATGCGGCGGACGGCGGAGGGGCGAGAAAGTACAGCGATATTGACAGCTGGAAGAAAAATGTGGCCGCCGTTTCTAAGGTCCGGGACTTCATGGCGAAGGCCAAGACGGACCCGGCGGTCAAGGCGGACCCCAAGTTCGCCGAGGCGGAGAAGCTGTGGATGATGGCCGATACCTCCGCGCCGTCCTGGACCGCCCTGGTGCTTCAACTGTTCGGCGAGACGCCCAGTTCGAAACTGGATCTGTCGGACAAGGCCAGGACCGCCGTCGGCGACGTCAAGCCCAACGCCCAGCCCGCCCCCTATGAGCCGGGAACGGTGGCGTCAAAGCGCGTCTGATCATCGACCGACCGCGCTAGAGCATGATCGTTTCGGACGGAACCGCTTCGCGGTTCTGACAGAAGCGTGAATCATGCTCTCGCTTTAAATCTGGAGCCTGATTCACCGTTTCAGCGGAACCGCGAAGCGGTTCCTCCTCAACGGATCAGGCTCTAAAGCACCAGAACCCCCGGGCTCGGGCGCCGGCTTGCGGGTCAGGGGGGTGCGTTTCAGCCACAGTTTCAGCGCCTCCCAATGGATGGCGGCGACGACCTTCAGCGTCAGCAGCGGCATGGACAGGGCGGCGGCGACCAGGGCGCGGTCGGTCAGGGGGCGACGGCGGCCGGTCATGGCGGTGGCGATCAACAGGCCCTGGGCGTCGCGGCCGTCGATCGCCAGGCTCAGGGTCTCGCCGGGCGGGCGGCCCCGGAAGACATAGTCCATCTCCATCCCCATGAAGGGCGAGACATAGAGGCGTTTGTCGGTCTGCTGGCGGAACCGGTCGTCGTCGACCTCGGCCGCAGGGACCGGCAGGACATAGGACCGGCGCTCGCCGAAGGTGCTGGTGACTTCATAGACCATGGCCGCCAGCCGCCCGTCGGCCCGGTGGCAGTAGTAGAGGCTGATCGGGTTGAAGACGAAGCCCAGCACGCGGGGCATGGCAAGGAGGCGGATCGCGCCGGAACCGACGTCGATCCCCGCCTCGGCCAGGCGGGCGACGATCTGGCCGCGCAAAGGGGCGCCCGAGCCGTCGCCGTGGTCGCGGTCGTAAAAGCCCATCAGGTTTAACCGGCCGCGCGAAAAGGTCTTGAGCCGCCGGTCCAGGGCGTCGATCTCGTCCAGGTCCAGCATCAGCCAGAAGACGCGGTATTTCAGCCGGTGCCGCCGGGGCCTCAGACGGGTGTGAAAGACCCCGCCGACATAGAGGGCCGAGGCCCCCGTCACGCGACGCGCGCCAGGGAGGCGGCGCCAGAGGTCAGATGGATGCGACCGCTCTCATTCTCGACCGTCCAGGGGCGGCGCACCCCGCCCAGCTGTTCGGCGACGGCGAGGCCCGACTGAAGCCCGTCCTCATGGAAGCCGGCGCCGAAATGGGCCCCGCAGAACCAGACGCCGCCGTGACCTTGCAGGCTCCACAGGTCTTTTTGCGCCCGGACGGCCGCCGGATCGAAGATCGGATGTTCGTACAGTTCGCTGCGCAGCAGCGTCCCGGCCGCAGGCGGGCGGGGCGGGTTCAGGGTGACGAACAGGTCCTGGCCCGGCAGGCCCTGAAGCCGGTTCATCCAATAGGTGACGCAAAGGCCGTCGTCCGCCCCGATATAGTTCCACGACGCCCAGGCCCGGCGGCGGCGAGGCATCAGGCCGGGGTCGGTGTGCAATATGGTCAGGTTGCGGCTGTAGCGGAAGGCGCCCAGCAGCTCGCGTTCGCGCGCCGTCGGCTGGGCCAGCATGGCCAGGGCCTGGTCTGCGTGGGCGCCGATGACGACATGGTCGAACCGTTCGGTCGCCCCGGTCGCGTCCTGAACCAGAACCCCGCCCTCGATCCGTCGGACTTGGCTCACGGCCCGGCCCAGGCGCGACCCCTCGCCGCCGCGGCCGGCGGGGGCCGGATTGGCCGCGATCTGGTTGGCCGAAATCTGGCGCGCCAGTTCCTGGACATAGACCCGGCTGCCCCCGACCACGGTGCGCCACAGCGGCCGGCCGACCAGTTTCAGCAGGCCGTGATTGCCGCAGAACCTCAGGAAGGACTCGGCCGGATAGTCCAGCAGCGTATGGGCCGGCGACGACCAGATGGCGGCGGCCATGGGCAGAAGGTGATCGTCGCGGAAGGCCTCGCTGAAGCCCTCGCGCTTCAGATAGTCGCCCAGGGTCACGTCGCTGTCGGCCAGGGCCGCCAGCCCTTCCGGCGCCGAGCGATAGAAGCGCAGAATCTCGCTCAGCATCGACCAGAAGCGCGGGCGCAGCATGTTCCGGCGCTGGGCGAACAGGCCCGGCGCCGCATATTCGAACCGGCCCTGATCCAGGGAGACGGCGAAGGACATGTCGGTGGCCTGGGTCTTCAGCCCCAGATGGGCGAACAGGGCGATCAGGTTCGGATAGGTGGCGTCGTTGAAGACGATGAAGCCGGTGTCCACCGCCGTCTCGCCCTCCGCCGAACGGACGTCGACCGTGTTCGAATGGCCCCCCAGCCGATCCTCGCGCTCATAAAGGGTCACGTCGTGACGGCCCGACAGCAGCCAGGCGCAGGACAGGGCCGAGACGCCGGAGCCCACGACGGCGATCCGCAGGCGGGGACCAGTCTGTACGGCGGCTGAAGGGGGCATTGGGTTTCCAGAAGGGCGGATGTTTGCGACGATACGCCGCCCGCTCTGCGGCGGATCACGAAATGATCCAGACTTCGACCTGAACCGTATTAGGGTCGATGCATGAGCAGATTTCCATCCTTCGGCCGATTCGGACGCCCGTGATCCCGGCGGGCGACGATTTCGACCGCCTGATCGAGGCGGTGGCGATGCGACGCGATCGGGACGCCTTCGCGCGCCTGTTCGACCATTTCGCCCCGCGGCTGAAGGCCTATCTGATGAAGGCGGGGGCCACGGCCGGCGCGGCCGAGGACTTCGCCCAGGACGCCATGCTGACCGTCTGGCGCAAGGCCGAGCTGTTCGACCGCACCAAGGCCCATGCCGCGACCTGGATCTTCACCATCGCCCGCAACCGGCGGCTGGACGTGCTGCGCCAGGACGCGCGGCGTCTGCCCCTGCCCGAGATCGACCTGGTTCAGGACGAGCCGGAACAGCCCGACACGGTCGTTCTGGCCGCCGAAAACGCCGCCCGGCTGAAGGCCGCCATGGCGCGGCTTTCGCCCGATCAGATCGAGGTGCTGCGCCTGGCCTTCTTTCAGGACAACCCCCATTCCGAAATCGCCCGGCGGCTGGAACTGCCGCTGGGCACGGTGAAGTCGCGTATTCGCAAGGCCATGATCAAGCTGAGAACCCTGCTGGACGACGAACAGGGAGGGGTGGCGTGACCGGCGTGCACAATCCCTCCGAAGAGCGGCTGTTGGCCTATGCGGCCGGGACCCTGAGCCCGCCCGAGGCGGTGGTGGTCGCCGCCCATCTGGCGATGCGGCCCCAGAACGAGGCCTGGGTCAGGACGCTTCAGGCCGTAGGCGGCCGTCTGCTGGACGAGCTGGAGCCTCAGGCCCTGGCCGAGGACGCCCTGGCGCGGGTGATGGCGCGGGCCGAAACAGACGCCGGAGAGGTTCTGGCCTCCACCCCGCTGAACGACATGGCCGGCCTGCCCGAGCCGTTGCGCCGCTACGCCCTGGGGCCGTGGCGCTGGCTGGGACCGGGCATGCGCGCGCGCGACGTCCATGCGCCGCGCGACGGCGATTGCCGCGTCATCCTGCTGGAGATCGGGCCGGGGCGGGAGACGCCCAAACACACCCACGGCGGGATCGAGCTGACCTGCGTCATCCACGGCGCCTACGCCACCGAGACGGCGGTGTTCGAGCCGGGCGATTTCGAAGAGGCGGACGGCGAGGTGCTGCACCAGCCGCGCGTGGTCTCGCCCGACCCCTGCCTGTGCGTGGTGGCCCTGGACGGCCAGATCCAGCTGGACGGCTGGCTGGGCAAGCTGATGCAGCCCTTCATCAAACTGTAGGCGCACAAGGAAAGACGCCCGGTCCGCAGGGACCGGGCGTCTTGGTTTTCAGGCCGGGAGAGGGCGATCAGCCGCGACGATTGTCCCAGTCGCGGCGCTCATAGCGGACCTGGGCCGCCAGGCGATCCAGGCGGCGGTCCAGATCGGCGCGCTCCCAACCGCTGAGGCCGCCCCGGCGGTAGCCGGCTTCCAGACGCTGGACGCTGTTGAGTTCGGCGCGCAGACGGCCGGCTTCGCGGCGGCTCAGCTGGCCGGTGCGGAGGCCCTGGTCGATGCGGCGGTCGAGTTGGTCGATGCGGACGTTGACCGAGGGGCCGTAGCCGTAGCCGGCGGGCTGGGCGTGATGCGGACGACCATGAGGGCCGTAGGATTGGCCATAAGACTGGGCGGCGGCGGGCAGGGCGGCCGAGGCCGCGGCGGCCAGGACCAGGGCGGGGATGAGGGCTTTCTTGTTCAGCATCGGATCAATCCTTGCGTTGGGGACGCTCCGAGGGGGAGCGCCGATGAAGCCAAGAGACCACGCCCCGCCTGAGCCCGATCTGAACGGCGCGTTTCAGGCGCCGTTCATCTGTTCGCCCCCGTTGTTCGCCCCCGTCAAACGAGCGAACGGGGCGCACTCCGCTGTCTTTGGCGCGGGCCGTCTTTGGTGTAAGGGCGGTTGACGGGGATTTTCATCAGTCTGGCCCCTTTCCGACACCCTTGTTCAGCGGCTGTTCAGAGCCGTCCGCCTAGAACCGCCCCATGACCCGCACCCGCGCCCTTCTCATCGCCGCCGTCCTGGCCCTGGTCCCTGCGACCCTGGTTCCCGCGACCCAGGTCTCGGCCCAGTCGCGCGAGGCGTCGCGGGATCAGGATCGCGAGGCCGCCCAGGACCGTCGGGGTCCGCCCCCGCGCGACAGCCGGGCCATGGACGCGCCCCGCGCCGACCTGGGGGCCGTGGTGCGCCGGGTCGGCGCCGGTCGCGAGGGCCGGATGCTGGGCGTCAGCCCGCGCGGCGACACGGTGGTGGTGCGCTGGGAATATCCCGGCGGCCGGGTGGCGGATATTCGCGTGGACGCCCGTTCGGGCCGCGTGATGGGAGAAGACTGAAGATGCGTGTCCTGCTGGTCGAAGACGACGCCGATCTGTCGCGGCAGCTGAAGGGCGCCCTGGCCGACGCCGGCTATGCGGTGGATCACGCCGCCGACGGCGAGGAGGCCTGGTTCCTGGGCGACACCGAACCCTATGACGTCATCGTTCTGGACCTGGGCCTGCCCAAGATCGACGGGGTGTCGGTGCTGGAGCGCTGGCGGCGCGAAGGCAAGGCCACGCCGGTCCTGATCCTGACGGCGCGCGGCGCCTGGTCGGACAAGGTGTCGGGCTTCGACGCGGGGGCCGACGACTATCTGACCAAACCCTTCCATACGGAGGAGCTGCTGGCCCGGCTGCGGGCCCTGCTGCGCCGTTCGGCGGGCATCGCCTCGGCGACCCTGTCGTGCGGGGGGCTGCGGCTGGACCCGCGCGCGGCCCGCGCCAACGTCAACGGCGAGCCGCTGCGCCTGACCTCGCTGGAGTACCGGCTGCTGCACTATATGATGATGCATCAGGGCCGGGTGATCAGCCGCACCGAACTGGTCGAACATCTGTACGATCAGGATTTCGATCGGGATTCCAACACCATCGAGGTCTTCATCGGCCGACTGCGCAAGAAGATCGGCTCGGACCGGATCGAGACGGTTCGGGGTCTGGGCTATCGGCTGGCCCCCCTGGCGGGCGAGTCCGAGGCGGCGTGACCCTGAATCGATGAACCGGGACGGGGGGACGAGGCGCGCCGGCTGGGGCCGATGGTTCGGCCGGCCGGGGCGGTCGCTGACGCGGCGGCTGATCTGGCTGGCCTCCGGCTGGATCCTGCTGGCTCTGGTCGCCACGGGCCTGGTCCTGACCAATCAGTTCAAGGAATCGGCTCTGCGCCGCCTGGGCAACGTCCTGGCCGAGACGACCGACGAACTGGTGGTGCGGACCGTCACCGCCAGCGGAACGGTGATGACGCCCCAGATCATGGACGCCCCGACCTTGCGGGTCTTTTCCGGCAAATACTGGATGACGGCCGAGCCGACCCTGGCGGGGAGCTTGCGCATCCTGACCCGGTCGGACTCCCTGTACGGCGAAGACCTGGTCGCGCCGCCGGATCTGCCGGCGCGGCTGGACGACGCCTATGGCCAGACCATCACCTATAACGCCGTCGGTCCGGCGGGCGAGCCGCTTCGGATCGCCGCCAGCATGAAGTCCCTGCCGGGGCGGGCCGCGCCGGTGGTCTTCTTCGTCGGGATCGACCGTTCCAATGTCGAGGCGGATGCGCGCCAGTTCGCCACCGTCACCTGGGTCGCCCTGTTGCTGCTGGGTTTCGGCCTGGTCTCGGCGGTCTTCATCCAGGTCCAGGTGGGCCTGCGGCCCCTCTATGATCTGAGGAATGAGATCGCGGCGGTCCGCAAGGGCCAGGCGGCCCGGATCGAACGCGCCTATCCGCTGGAGATCCAACCCCTGGCCGAACAGGTCAACAATCTGCTGGACCACAATCAGGAGGTCGTGGACCGTCAGCGCACCCATGTCGGCAACCTGGCACACGCGCTGAAGACGCCCATCTCCGTCATGCTGGCCGAGGCCGGGACGACGCAAGGGGCCCTGCCGGAACTGGTGCGTCGCCAGACCCAGATCATGCAGGGCCAGGTCGATCACCATCTGCGCCGCGCCCGCGCCGCCGCCCGCGCCGCCCACGGCCTGGGCGAGACCACGCCCGTGCCCGAGGTGCTGGACGAGCTGGCGGTGATGATCGAACAGGTGTTCCGCGACAAGGGGGTCGAGATCGACTGGCGCGCGCCCGACGACCTGGCCTTTCTGGGCGAACGCCAGGATCTGCAGGAGATTCTGGGCAATCTGATCGAGAATGCGGCCAAGTTCTCGCGGCGGCGGGTGCGGGTCTCGGCCGGGGGCAACGGCCTGGGCCAGATGATCGTCGTGGTCGAGGACGACGGACCGGGCCTGCCGGCCGATCAGCGCGAGGCGGTGATGAAGCGCGGCGCCCGGCTGGACGAAAGCGCGCCCGGATCGGGCCTGGGTCTGTCGATCGTAGAAGACCTGACCCGCGCCTATGGCGGGCGGCTGACGCTCGGCGACAGCGACATGGGCGGGCTGAAGGCGGTGCTGGAGCTTCCCGCCGCCCACGGAGCCTGAGGCGGCGGGCGGGGCGGGAGCCATAGGCGGCCGGGCACGTTGAACGGCTCCGCCTCTTCAGGAACCCGCATGGCCGTCGCCCGCCTTCGTCACGCCGCCGCCGCCCTGGGACGAACCGTGCGTGATCGGATTCCGGTCGCGCGCCGGACGCCGCCGCTTCATGTCCTGGTCGAGCAGGCGGCGCGGATCGGCTATGGGGCGCGGGGCTTCGTCTATCTGTCGGCCGGCGCCCTGACCCTGCTGGCGGCCCTGGACCGGATCGGCGATGCGGTCGGCACGGGCGGGGCGGCGGGCTGGCTGGCGGAACAGCCCTTCGGTCGGGTCTGGCTGGTGGCCCTGGGGCTGGGATTGTGGGCCTTCGTCGGCTGGCGCGTCCTGCAGGCCGTCTTCGATGCGGACCATGCGGGGCGCGATCTGAAGGGCTGGGCGACGCGGGCGGGCCAGGCGGCCAGCGGCCTGTTCTACGGCCTGCTGGCGGCGGGGGTGTTCGAATATCTGGACGAGGCGGGCGGCGCGACCAGCCAGGCGGCGGACCAGGCCGAAAGCATCGCCGAAAACCAGGAGAAGGCGGCCATGGTCCTGGACCTGCCGTTCGGCGACCTGCTGCTTATGTCGGCGGGGCTGGTGGTGCTGGGGGTCGGGATCGGCAACATCGTGCGGGCCTTCCGCGACGACTTCGACGCCGCCCTGGCCTGTCCCGACGGCCTGCGCCGTCCGGCCTCGATCCTGGCGCGGATCGGCTATGGGGCGCGGGGCTTCGCCTATCTGCCGCTGGGGATCTTCGTCGTTCTGGCCGGTCTGCACACCCGATCGGGCGAGGTCACCAATACGGCGGCCGCCCTGGAGACGCTGGAAAGCCAGCCCGGCGGCTCATGGATCCTGGGGCTGACGGCTGTGGGTCTGATGGCCTTCGGCGCCTTCGCCTTCGTCGAGGCCCGCTGGCGACGGATCCGTCCGCCGCGCGATCTGAAACTGGGGTGAGTGAAGCGCGCGGGTGCGGGTGAACAAGCGGTGCGCGGGGTCTGCGGCGGCAGACCCGCCCTGCTCACCTCCTGCTCACTGGCGCCAGGGCAGCGGCCCTCCCATATGATCCGAAACCAAGGCTGTTTCAGAAGGCGCGCCATGTCCCAAACCGCTTCCAAGACCCTGAAGATCGACTTCGTCTCCGACGTGGTCTGCCCCTGGTGCGTGGTGGGGCTGGGCGGCCTGGAGGCGGCGCTGGACCGGCTGAAGGATGAAGGCGTCCAGGCCGACATCACCTTCCATCCGTTCGAGCTGAACCCGCAGATGGCGCCGGAGGGCGAGAACATCGTCGAACACATCGGCCGCAAATACGGGGCGAGCCCGGAACAGTCGGCCGCCAACCGCGCCATGATCCGCGAGCGGGCAGGGGAGGTCGGCTTCGACATGCGGATGACCGATGAGAGCCGCATCTGGAACACCTTCGACGCCCACCGGCTGTTGCACTGGGCCCACGAGACCGCGCCTGAAAAGCAGAAGGCGCTGAAACAGGCCCTGTTTACCGCCCATTTCACCGAAAACCGCAACCTGACCGACGCCGGGGTTCTGACGGCCGCCGCCGAGGCGGCAGGGCTCGACCGGGCCGAGGCGGGCGAGGTCCTGGCGTCGGGCCGCTACGCCCAGGCGGTGCGCGCCGAGGAGGATCTGTGGCGGTCGCGGGGGATCAACTCGGTCCCGGCCGTGGTGGTCGAGAACAAATATATGATCAGCGGCGGCCAGCCCGCCGAGGTGTTCGAACAGGCCCTGCGCCAGATCGCCGGCGAAGCCTGACCTCTTTTAGCGCGCCAGCCGGCCCTTGGCTTCGGCGACGGTCAAGACCACTTCGTCGTCCGGTGCGGCGATCTCCTCGCCGCAATGGTCCAGCACCTTCAATATGTGCCGGATCAGGTTCAGCCGGGCGGTCTTCTTGTCGTCGGTGGCGATGACGGTCCAGGGGGCGTAGGCGCGGTCGGTCTCGTCCAGCATCCGGTCGCGGGCGGCGGAATAGGCGTCGAACCGGGCCTCGGCCTCGGCGTCCAGGGACGACAGTTTGAACTGTTTCAGCGGATCGACCCGGCGCTCCTTCAGCCGCTGGGCCTGCTCCTTGCGCGAAATGTCGAGCCAGATCTTGATCAGAATGATCCCGTCCTCGGTCAGCATTCGCTCGAACCGGGGGGCGTCCTTCAGGAACTGGGCGTATTGTTCCGGGGTGCAATAGCCCATGACCGGCTCCACCCCGGCGCGATTGTACCAGGAGCGGTTGAAGATGACCGTCTCGCCCGCCGCCGGCAGATGCGGGACATAGCGCTGGAAATACCACTGGGTGGTTTCGCGATCGCTGGGCTTGGGCAGGGCGACCACGCGGGTCTGGCGCGGCGACATATGTTCAGTCAGCCGTTTGATGGCGCCGTCCTTGCCCGCCGTGTCGCGCCCTTCCAGCACGATCACCACGCGCAGCCCATGTTCGATCGTCCAGGCCTGGGTCTTCACAATGGCGAGCTGGAGCCGTTCCAGCTCGGCGTCATAGGCGTCGGTCTTTTTTCCCATCGGGGCATGGTGAAGGGTCCGGCGCGTCGGGACAAGCGGAGCCTTAATGAGGGTGTCGCCGATTACGGCTGTATACTTAGGAAGACAACCGTCGGCTACATGGTAGGCGGCCAATTGTCTATGCAATTCCAGCAATTTAACTTGAAAATAAGGAGCAATACCGACCTATCCTATACTGTTTATACACCCAGAGCGCTCATGGTCGGCGGATCAGTCAAACGGGTTCGCAGATGTTGATCGGCAATTTCTCAGTGGTGAACAGGGACCCCCTCGGGAAGGGGCGTCGGTTCTCCCTGGGACAGGGCGAATACGGGGTGTCGGACGAGTCGGATCTGGCCCTGACCACGGTCCTGGGCTCGTGCGTGGCCGCCTGCATCCATGATCCGGTCGCCGGCGTGGGCGGGATGAACCATTTCGTGCTGGCCCGCCGCAACCGCGGCGCCAGCGGCGATCCGGCCCGCTACGGCGACCATCTGATGCCGCTTTTGATCGAGGGGCTGTTGCAGGCCGGGGCGAAGCTGAACCGGCTGGAGGCCCAGGTGTTCGGCGGCGCCAGCCCCGGCAATTTCGTCAACTCCATCGGTCAGGACAATCTCGCCTTCGCCTGCGGCTTTCTGGAAGAACTGGGCGTGCCCGTCGGCGTGGGTGAACAGAGCGGCCCGGCGGGATGCCGGATCGTGTTCTGGCCCGCCAGCGGCCATGTGACGCACAAGCCCCTGACGCGCGTCAAAGAGACCAAGGTGCGGCGCATTATCCTGCCGCTTGTGAAACCGCTGAACCTGACGCCGGCCGCCGCCTGAGACTCCCTCGGCGTTGAACGCGCGCGCCCCGCTCGCGTTTGCCAGCGGGGCCGTTGGCGGTCCATGCTGGGGCCTCATGAAGCGCGACTTCGCCGATTTCTGGAATCTGATGTGGGAGGTCGGGCTGTTGGCCTGCGCCGCCTTCGCCCTGCTGAACGCCTATGCGCCGCCGCAGGATCTGCCCTGGAAACCGCTGGACTTGAACCAGCCGGTCGGGCGGGCGACGGCGGCCAAGGTGGCGGACTTCGACCTTTCCCCCACCGCCGCGCCTGAAGAGGTGCAGGGCGCGACCGAGGCCTGTATGCAGGTGCTGCGTGAGGCGGGGGTCGAGGTCGAACGGGCCGCCGATCGCGACGACGGCGGCTTCTGCGTCGTGCGCGGCGCCGTTCGGATCACCGGGGGCGCGGTGACGCCCCTGGCCCCGGCCGATGTGGTGATGCAGTGCCCCCTGGCCGTGCGCTACGTCATCTGGGACCGTCAGGTGCTGCAGCCCGCCGCCCGCGACATCCTGGGCTCGGCCCCGGCCCGGGTCGAAAACTATGGGACCTATTCCTGCCGCCGCATCTACGGCTCTCAGGACGTCAGCGAACGGCCCAGCGAACACGCCCGCGCCAACGCCCTGGACGTCGCGGGCGTGACCCTGGCGGACGGGCGCACCGTGACCGTGCTGGACGACTGGCGCGGCGAGGGGCGGGCGGGACCGGCGGGGTCTCGCTTCCTGCACGCCCTGCGTGACGGCGCCTGCGGCCTGTTCGCCACGGTCCTGACGCCCGACTATAACGCCGCCCACGAGAACCATCTGCACCTCGACGCCGCCGACCGGGGCGTCTGCCGTTAAGCGCGATAGGCGAAAAGGCCCGCCGCTTTGCTGTTGACCGTCTGGAAAAGCCGGGTGACAACAGAGGCGCAGTCCGGATTTTGCGTGGGGTCCACACCCGCGTCTCGCTCCTTCGCCTGAACGAGCTGTCCAGATGGATTGTCGGGTCCTCCCGAGGGAGATCCGCCTGGAAAAGCGCGTTTACGGAGACGCAGACATGGCGACCGGTACGGTCAAGTGGTTCAACCCCACCAAGGGCTATGGTTTCATCCAGCCCGACAGCGGCGGCTCTGACGTGTTCGTTCACGTCACCGCCGTTCAGAAGGCCGGCCTTCAGGGCCTCGATGAAAACGCCAAGGTCGAATACGAGCTGGAAAATCAGCGCGGCAAGACCTCGGCCATCGACCTGAAGCTGCTTTAAGTCGAAGAATGGAAACGGGCGCGGAGATGATCTCCGCGCCCGTTTTTCCTGTTGACTGCGGCCTTCGCCGCGAAGCTTGTTTGACGCGGCGTCCGCCGCAGGGCCTGGCTTCAGGCCGGCGCCTCGATGCGCGTGCGCAGGGCGACCTCCAGTCCCGGCTTCTGATCGCGATAGTCGATCTGACCGCCAAGCTGGGCCACCAGACTGCCGATCATCATCGAACCGAAGCCCTTGCCGGCCTTGTGGCCGCCCTTGCCGTCGTCGGACACCACCAGACGCAGGCTGTCGTCCGCCTCGGTCAGGCCGATGCGCAGCGGACCCGGCGCCCCGTCATAGGCGTATTTCTGAGCATTGATGATCAGTTCGGTCAGGATCAGGCCGATGGTCACCGCCCGGTCGGCCCCGACGCAGACCGGCGCCAGATCGGTCTCGATCGCCGAGACCCATTCCGGCCCCATGCTTGAGCCCAGATCCTCGACCAGTTCGCCGATATAGCGCGACAGGTCGATGGCCGCGTCATGATCCCCGCGATAGAGGCGGGTGTGGACGGTCGAGACGGCCCGCACTCTGCGCCGCGCCTCCTGCAAGGCGACCTTGGCCGGGCCGTCGCCCAGGTCGCGGGCCTGAAGTCCCAGGAAGCTGGACACCAGGGTCAGGCTGTTCTGGACCCGGTGATTGACCTCGCGCATCAGGAACTCCTGCTGCTCCAGCCGCAGGTCGCGCTCGGACAGGCGGGCCTGAAGCGACTGGTTCAGGCTGCGAAGCTGGGTGACGGAGGTGAAGTCCGACAGGGCGTCGCGCAGGCGGGCGGCGGATTCGACGGCGGCGGCGCCCCAGCGGCGGGCGCGGCCCGACACGGTCTCGCGCCATTCGGCGAAGGAGGCGCGGGGCGTCAGGGCGCCGCCCCCGTCCGTCGATTTGACGGCGGTCGAGGGATCGCCGGCCCAGCGCACCGTCTCCAGAATCTCGGCGCGGAACCATAGCAGGCTGAGCGGCTGCGGCCCCGGCAGGCGCACGGCCAGAAGGCCGCTGGCGTGGGTCCGCCAGGCCTCGGCCTCGGGCAGGAGGGTGGACAGGGCGTTGGTGGCGACCGGACGAAGCCCCGGCTGCGCCTCCAGCCAGTCCGCGATCTGACGCTGGGCCTCCGGCGGCGGGACATGGCCGAACCCCTCGATCCGGTCGCCCTGGACGATCGCCACGCCGTCGGCGCCGACCAGGTCCTTCAGCGCGCCCGCCTGATCCCCCAGGCCCGAGGCCAGGTCGCGGTCGCGCGACAGACCGATGATCAGCTCATCCTCCAGCCGACGCAGCCGGACCCGTTCGCGATACAGTTCGGCGTCCGCCTTGGTCTTCAGCTGGCGGGCCAGGGTGCGGGCCAGGGTGGTGCAGGCCACGCGCAGTTCATAGGACAGCAGCAGGGGCGTGCTGCTGTGGCAGGCGACCAGGCCCCACAGAACATCATCGACGATGATGGAGACCGAGGCCGAGGCCCGCACCCCCATATTGTGCAGATACTGGATATGGATCGGCGACACGGAGCGCAGGCCGCTGTCGCTCATGTCCAGCGGAGGCTCGTCCGGATACGGCGGCCGCAGCGGCTGGGGCGTGTAGCGGGTGTCGGGAATGACCCGCACCGGATTGCGCAGATAAAGGGCCCGCGCCTGGCGGGGAATGTCGGTCGCCGGGAAATGGTGGTTCAGGAAGGAGGTCGCCTCGCCCGCGCGCGATTCCGCCACCACCTGGCCCGCCTCGTCGTCCAGGAAGCGATAGATCATGACCCGCTCAAAGCCGGTCAGGCTTCGGAAGGCGTCGGCGGCGCGTTCGCAGACGCCTTGGACCGTGGCGCTGCGTTCGAGAGCCGCGCCGGCCGTATCGAGCCGGGTGATCAGTTCGACGCCCAGCCGGGCCTGTTGCGAGCTCTGCTCGACCTCGACCACCATTCGAAGGGCGGAGGCGGCCTCCGTCCCGGCCGCCTTTGCGGCGGGCGCATAATAGACGACGACGTCGTATTCCAGCCGGTTGGTCGCCCGCCAACGGCCGGCGAAGCCCGCCTCGCGGATGGCCGCCATGTCGCGCAGACGACGCCCCACCACCTCGCCCAGCAGGTCGGCGATCGGCAGGCCGATCCAGCGGGTCTGGCCGGTCAGATCCTCGATCGCCCCGGCCCCCTGTTCCAGGGTCAGGGCGTCCAGGTTCAGCACCAGCAGCAGGCCGTGGCCCTGGATCGCCTGGGGGATGTGGATCGGCTCCCGGTCGCAGTCGTTCAGGGCGATCTGGGCGCGGACGTCGTAGTCCGTCATGATTTCGTCTTCCCGTTGCGGCGGGTTCGCTCCCAGCGGAAGGCCGCAGGTCCGACCTGCGAGGCAGACGGCAGGTCAGATAGGGAGAGGTCCATAGGGCTCACACCGTAACACATTGGCGAGGCTTGTCTATTTAAGCCTTCCGTGTACGGCGGCGTACAGTCTGGAGGGACTGGACATGGAACGGCCGCAGTCGCATGGCGTTAGCCCCATTCCCTTCCACCGGTCAGACCCCATGAAATTGCGCGTTCGCGCCGAGCTCGTTTACAGCTTTGATCCGCCCACGGACGCCATCTACAAGATCCAGGTCGCCCACTGGCCCGGCCAGGAAATCCTGGAGGAGCGACTGACCTTCGATCCGCCGGTCCAGTTCCAGGAAGACGAGGACGTCGATTTCGGCGCCCGGACCCTGCGCTGCCACGTCCAGGGCGAGGTCAGCCTGGTCTATGAGGCGGTGGTCGACAATGGGGTGTTGAAAGGGCTGCCGCCCAGCGTCTCGCAGCACGACTGGGGCGATCTGCCGGCCGAGGTCCTGCCCTATCTTCAGCCCAGCCGCTATTGCCCGTCCGACCAGTTCGGCCGGTTCGTGACGCGCCAGTTCGGCGAGACGGCGGGCGGGGCGCGGGTTCTGGCCATTCTGAACTGGATCGCCGAGAACATCGACTATGAGCACGGGGTCTCGGACACCGAGACGACGGCGGCCCGCACCTTCATTGATCGGGCGGGCGTGTGCCGCGACTTCACCCATCTGGGCATGACCTTTTGCCGGGCCTCGGGCGTTCCGGCCCGCGCCGTCAGCGCCTTCGCCCATCAGCTGAACCCGCCCGATTTCCACGCGATCTTCGAGGTCTGGCTGGACGGGGGCTGGTGGCTGGTCGATCCGACGGGCCTGGCCCCGGTCGAGGGGCTGGTGCGGATCGCCTGCGGCCGCGACGCCGCCGACATCGCCTTTCTGACCACCCAGGAGCGCTGCCGGATGGTGCGCCAGTCGGTGACGGTGGAGGCGGCTTAGGACGCCATCACACTCTAGGGCTTGGCCGCCGCCCTCTGCTCGGCCTTATAGGCCTGAAGCCGGTCGATGACGTCCATCTGGCGCAGCACCTTGTTCTGCGGGTCGATCAGGACATGGGCGCCGGCCGGGACCGCGATCTCGCCCCGGCCGCCCGTCATGGCCACGGTCCGAACGCGGCCGTCGATCTCGACCTCGACCGGCATGGGGAAGACGCCGCCGTCGCCGGTGGTCCATTGCAGGCTCAGCCGGCCGTCACGCCGGGTCTGGGTCAGGACCGGCAGGGCGGCGTTGTACAGATAGCCGCGGAAGAACCAGCCATAGTCTTCGCCCGTCACCGCATTGACGATCTGCAGATAGTCCTGGGTCGAACGGTACAGGGGCGTAAAGGCGCCGGGGCGAGGATCGTCGGTCCCATAGACCAGCCGCGTCAGGGACCGATGGAAGGCGTCGTCGCCGATCAGCATCCGCAGCGAATGGGCGATCAGCGAACCCTTGGAATAGATGTCGCCGCCGGGACCCACGTCGCCCTTATAGACCTCGTCCTCAGTCTTGGGCGTGCCGGACACCACGGGGTATTTATTGACCAGCCCCTCGCGCTGATTGGCCAGTTCGCGCTGCATGTAGCGGTCGCCCAGCAGCCAGCGGGCGTACAGCGGCTGCATATAGCTGCCCAGTCCTTCGTGCAGCCACATGTCGTCGGCGTTGGCGTTGGTCAGCTGGTTGCCGAACCATTCGTGGGCGAATTCGTGCTGCAGCAGCCAGTCATAGCCCCGGCCGTCGATCTTGTAGCCGTTGCCGTAGGCGTTGATGGTCTGGTGCTCCATGCCCAGGTGCGGGGTCTCGACCACGCCCATCTTCTCGTCGCCGAAGGGGAAGGGGCCGACGTTGGCTTCGAAGAAGTCCAGCATCTGGGGGAATTCGGCGAACAGGGCCTGGACCTTCTCGGGCGCGTCCGACTTCAGATGCCAGTAGTGCAGCGGGATCGTATTGCCGAACCGGCTCTGATACTGGCCGCTGACCTCCTCATAGGGGCCGACGTTCAGGGCGATGGCGTAGGTGTTGGGGGTCTTGGCCGACCAGTTCCAGGTGGTCCAGCCGTCGCCGTGATCGACCTTGCCCAGGAAGCGGCCGTTGGACGGAGCCGACAGGTCGGACGGGACGGTGATGTGCAGATCGACCCGGCCGGGCTCGCCGTGCGGGCTGTCGATACAGGGCCAGAAGATGTCGCAGCCCTCGCCCTGGACGGCCGTGGCGATCCAGGGCTCGCCCGAAGGGGCCGTGGACCAGACGAAGCCGCCGTCCCAGGGCGCGCGCGGGGCGACGCGCGGCTGTCCGGCATAGGCGACCCGCAGGACGACCGACCCGCCCGCCGCCAGGGTCTGGGGCAGTTCGACCGTCAGCCGCCCCTCGGGGTTGGACCAGCGGTCGGCGGCCAGTTCGACCCCGTCGATCTGGACCGAAGAGATGGGCAGCAGCGTATCCAGATCGACCACCAGCCGCTCCAGCGGCGCCTTGGCGGTGAAGCCCAGAACGGCGACGGCGTCGATGGCCTTGTCCTGGGGAATGACCTTGATCGACAGATCGGCCGTGTCGAACCGCATGGCCTGCTGTTCGACGGTCAGGGGCTGGTCGGTCGCCAGGGTGTAGGGGGTCGAATCGCGCACCGGCGTCGCCGCCTGCGTCTCCTGCGCCTGGGCGATCGACGGCGCGACGGTCAGGGCCGACAGGCCCGAAACCGAAAGACCCAGGGCGGCGGCCGAGGCGGCCAGGGTGCGGGCGACAGTCATGCGATTCCCCTCCAGTTGCCTGTCAGGCTTAATCCGGGCTTGGAAGGCGCGCAAAGAAAAAGGCCGGCGTCGCCGCCGGCCCTTTCCAGATCATGATGCGTCGCCCGACTTAGGCGGCGGCTTGCTCGGCCAGCTTGGCGCGGACCTGGCGCTTGATGCGCTGGGCGGCGATCGACAGCTGCTCGTCGCGGGCCTTGACGATGAAGGCGTCCAGGCCGCCCTTATAGTCCAGGGTGCGCAGGGCGGCGTTGGAGATACGCAGCGAGAAGGTCTGACCCAGGGCGTCCGAGGTGACCTTGACCGTCTTCAGCGACGGCAGGAAGCGGCGCTTGGTCTTGATGTTCGAGTGGCTCACGCTGTGGCCGACCATCGGGCCGATACCGGTGAGTTCGCAACGACGCGACATCGTCAGATCCTTAAGGTGCGGCGTCCGGCCCGAAGCGTGGGAGCGGACGCATGAAACAGTTGCGCGCGGGAACCAGCCCGCGCGAGAGGGGGCCGTATAAGGGAAGAGGCGGTCGGGCGTCAAGCCGAGTCTTGAACGCCGAGGCCGGGCGCGCCGGCGGCGGCCGAAATCCAAGCCTGCGGCTGGATGGCGGGGAACAGCCTCGTTCAGCCGTCATTCAAATGACGCGCTCTATACGCCATATCATGAAGACTTCCGCTGAACAGAAGGCCGCCATGTCCCGTCCGTCTCTTAAACTGCTGGCCGCCCTGGCGCCCGTCGCCGCCGGCGCCCTGATGCTGGCCGCTCCGGCCATGGCGCCCGCCCAGACTCCGGCCCAGTCGGAAGTGCTGCCGGGCTATTGGGAATACACCACCAGCGCCCTGGGCCAGAACGAGACCCATCAGAAATGCGTCCGTCCCAGCGAGATCAACCGCTTCTTCGGCGGCCTGTCGACCAACCGCTGGCGCTGCACCTATCCGACCCGGGTGGTCGGCGACGGCCGCGCCCGGTTCGAGGGGACGTGCCAGGACAAGAAGGGGCGGCGGATTCAGGTCCGGCTGAACGGAACCTATGAGGACACCAGCTTCAGCTTCCGCGGCGGCGCCCAGCTGCTGCGCGGCACCCCCTATATTCCGGCCAGCATCACCGCCCGGCGCATCAGCGCCCAGTGCCCCGCCAACGCCGAATATTTCTGACGCTCAGACCGGCTCGGCCCGCGCCACCACATAGGTGTGGGTCTGGTCGCCGGTCGACAGGCTGAGATATTCGCCGGTCTGGATCACTTCGTCGGCCAGGCGGAAGCCGTGGGCGTCGTCCGCCTCGCCGGGTTCGAAGTCCAGGAACCAGCGGTCCGGCGCCGCATGGCGCAGCCGTCCGAAGGCCAGGGTGGCCCCGTGCGAGAAGCGGCGCACCCGGCATTTCTCCGGCGCCTCGCGCCAGACGGCGGCGTCCAGCCGGCGCTCGGCCGTCAGGGGCGCCAGTATGTCATAGCCCATGTCAGGGTCGCCTTCGGGGTGCTGGGGCTCGCGCGCCAGCTCCAGGCGGATGTGGTGAAATCCAAGCGGGGCGGCGTCGGTCATGGTCGGCTCCTTGTCGCCGGCCATCTGAGCGGATGAGGCCGCGCCCCGCCTTGACGTCGGTCAAAACAAAAAGGCCCCGGATCGCTCCGGGGCCTTTTCATTGTTCCGATGCGGACGCTTAGAGCATGATCGTTTCGGACGGAACCGCTTCGCGGTTCCGACAGAAGCGTGAATCATGCTCTCGCTTTAATCTGGAGCCTGATTCACGGCTTCAGCGGAATCGCGAAGCGATTCCACTTCAACCGATCAGGCTCTAGGCGGCTTCGGCGGTCGGGACCGGCTTTTTGGCGCTGAGCGACTTGGCCAGCAGCTCGACGGCGGCGTCCTTGTCAATCTTGTTGGCGGCGGCGACTTCGCGCGCCATCCGGTCCAGAGCCGATTCATAGAGCTGGCGCTCGGAATAGGACTGTTCCGGCTGGGTGTCGGCGCGGTGCAGGTCGCGGACCACCTCGGCGATGGAGATCAGGTCGCCCGAGTTGATCTTGGCCTCATACTCCTGGGCGCGGCGCGACCACATGGTGCGCTTGATGCGGGCGCGGCCCTTCAGGGTGGTCAGGGCCTTGGTCACGACGTCGTCGGCGGCCAGCGAACGCAGACCGGCGGTGGCCGCCTTCTTGGTCGGGACGCGCAGGGTCATCTTCTCGTGGTCGAAGGTCACGACATAGACTTCCAGCGACATGCCCGCGACTTCCTGCGTCTCGATGGCCGCCACCTTGCCGACGCCGTGCGCCGGATAGACGACCGCGTCGCCAACCTTGAACTCCAGACCAGTCTTGCTCGTCATATTCGTCCTTTCCCGGTCAGGGCCGGGCGAAGCGAAGGCGCATCAAACGCAATGCAGTCTCGCCGCCGGAAGCTTCCGTCGGTCGATGAAATGCGGACGTCAGATGCGGAAACGGATCACCAAACCTCTGGCCGATCCCGTCTATGGGCGGGATTCTGTCGCAAACACGGGCGGCGCGAAGGTTTCGCGGACCGCCCGATCCAATGAAACAGAACCTATCACAAATTTGCGGAATTTCAAAACGTCCACACAGCCGACGCGGAATGTCGCGAAGGTTTGAACGCGCGGCCCTGCGTCGGCCGCCCCGGCTCAGGAGCCCTTGCCCGGCTTGGGGCTGAAGTATTTCTCGAACTTGCCGGTCTCGCGCTCATACTGTTCGCGGTCGGCGGGGGGCGTGCCCTTGACGGTGATGTTGGGCCAGACCTTGGCGTATTCGGCGTTGACCTGAAGCCATTTGCCGTCCGGCTCGTCCTCGGTGTCCGGCACGATGGCGTCGACGGGGCATTCCGGCTCGCAGACGCCGCAGTCGATGCATTCGTCCGGGGCGATGACCAGGAAGTTCTCGCCCTCATAGAAGCAGTCCACGGGACAGACCTCGACGCAGTCCATGAACTTACATTTCACACAGGCGTCGGTGACGATGTAGGTCATTGGGCGGCGAAGAGATCACGATTGCGAGCGGGAGGTCTGCGACATGGCGACCGCGCAACCAACTGTCAACAGCAGGGCTTAATCTGAGAGGCGTTCGCGGCCCTAGCCCGACCGCTTGACAAAGGTCGGGCTTAACCGCAACTGTGTAGATTACATATCAACCCCTACCGGAACATGACCATGCGCGCTCCCCTGATGAAATACGCCTTCGCCAAATACGCCGTGGCCGGCGCCCTGGCCCTCAGCCTCGCCGCCGGTGGCGCCGTCGTGGCCCAGGCCGCCCTGACCCAGAACCCGGCCGAGGTCCGCGCCGGCGACTATGCGCTGGAGTCGAGCCACGGCAAGATCACCTGGTCGGTCAGCCACTTCGGCCTGTCGACCTATACGGGTCAGTTCGTGAACGTGAAGGCCGAGTTGAAGCTGGACCCGGCCAACCCCTCCGCCTCGACCCTGACCGCCACCGTCCCGCTGACCGACGTGGCGCCCAATGACGACCGGCTGAAGGCCCATCTTCAGACGGCCGACTTCTTCGACACCGCCAACCATCCGACGGCGACCTTCGTCTCGCGCTCGGTGACGGTCGATCCGTCCGATCCGAATGAGGCGACGGTGGTCGGCGACCTGACCCTGCGCGGCGTGACCAAGCCGGTGACGATCGAGGTTGAGTTCAATGCGGCCGGATCCGTCATGGGCGCCTATAAGGCCGGCTTCGACGGCGAGGCCACCATCAAACGCTCGGACTTCGGCATCAACTACGCCCTGCCGGCCGTCTCCGACGAGGTGAAGCTGCACATCGAAGGCGAGTTCGTGATCAAGTCGTAAGGCGGCTATAGAGGGCGCGGGCCTCTTCGGCGGGCCCGCGCCTTTCGCCCAGGGCCTCCACCCGCAGGGTCGTGACCTCGCCGTTCTGGACGAAGGTCAGTAGGTCGCCGGGGTGGACGCAGCGGCTGGGCTTGTCCAGCCGGGTCTCGCGCCCCTGATGGGTCAGCCGCACCGCGCCCCGCTCCACGAGGGCGGCGGCCAAGCCCCGCGTCTTCACGAAGCGCGCCCGCCACAGCCAGACGTCGATACGACAGGCGGTTTCGCTCAAGAGGCGGCCTTTCGGCGCGGACGCCGCCGCTTGGGTCTGGCGGTCGGCGCCTCGGTCAGGGCGGCCAGGGCGGCGAAGGGCGAATCCTTGACGATCTTAGGCGCGGCGCCCGGCTTGTCGGGCCGGCGCGCGCGTTCGGTTTTCAGGGCGGCGATGAGCTGTTTCGCCTGATCGGCGCTCCACCCCAGATCGGTCAGCGCCTCGTCCGACAGCCGGCCGTGATTGGCGGCCCGCAACTCCGCCATCTTCTCCAGGGCCTCCACCGGCGCCAGCCACCGACCGGCGTGGCGCAGACCCGAGGCCGACAACAGGCGCGGGGAGGGGGGCTCGACCGGGGCGGGGATCAGGTCGGGGCTGGCGGGGATCAGCGGGGCCGTGACGAAGGCCTGGGCGAAATGGCGGGCGCGGGGTTTTTGCAGGCCCGGCAGCCAGACCGAATGGACGCCGACGCGGATGGCGAAGCTTTTCAGGGTGCGGCGCTCCACCTGGCTCAGCGCCGCCAGATCCCGATCCACGTCGCGCCGGTCGATCAGCCCGCCGGCCTCGATCAGGCGGAAGGCGAGGCCGCGCGGCAGGCCCTTCAGCGCGCCGGATTCGACCGCCTGTTTCAGCCGCCGCAGATCGCGCAGCGCCCGACCCGCCTCGGACGCCAGCCAGGCCTCGATCCGTCGACGGGCGCGTTCGCGGGCCGGCGTCGCCCCCAGGTCGCCCAACAGGCGCACCGACGGCGAAAAGGGATCGGCCCCGGTCGGCGTCGCCTGAATCTGGGCGGTCAACACCCCGCGCCACAGCACCGCCCCGTCCGGCGTGACGGCGAAACCCTCGTCGGTCTCGGACGCCAACTGCCCCAGACGGCGATTGATCTCGGGCGTCACGGCCCGCACCGCCGCCTGGCGCAGGGTGCGGTCCTCCAGGGCCGAGGCGCCCTTTTCCATCTGGAAGCGGACGCCCTCGAGCTGACCCACCACCTGGCCCTCCACCGTGACCTCGCCGTCCTCGGCGACGCCCGCAAACGCATCCTCCCGGACGTTCAGCGCCCGCATCAGGGCCGTGGTGCGTCGATCGACGAAGCGGGCCGTCAGCCGTTCGTGCAGCACGTCCGACAAACGGTCCTCCAGGGCGCGGGTCCTGTCGCGCCAGCCCTGGGCGTCATGGACCCAGTCGGGGCGGTTGGCGATATAGGACAGGGTCCGCACCGCCGAGAGCCGGGCCGACAGCTGGTCGATCTGGCCGTCGTCGCGGTCCACGAAGGCGAAGCGCGGCGCCATCCAGTCGTCGGTCAACCGCCCCCGCTTGCCGGTCAGGGCCTGGAAGACGTCCTTGGCCAGGCGGGCGTGCTCGTCCAGGGTCGTCTTCTGGAAGTCGGGCAGCTGGCAGGCTTCCCACAGCCGCATCACCGCCCCGCGCGAGCGGCCGATCCGGGCGACCTCCTCATCCTTGATCAGGCGGCGCAGCAAGGTCTCGTCCAGGGCCTCGGCCGTCAGGCTGAGCCCCGCGCGGCCCGGCGTCACCGTCAGGGACCGCAGAAGGTCGGGCAGGGTGTCGAAGTCCAGTCGGGCGTTTCGCCATTCGGCCGCCTCGATCGGATCGAACCGATGCTCGACCACCTGTTCGACCAGATCCACGTCCAGATCCTCGGCCTCGGCCGTGACGCCGAAGGTTCCGTCGCGCAGATGGCGGCCGGCCCGCCCGGCGATCTGGCCGATCTCATGGGCGTGCAGCCAGCGGGTGCGGCGACCGTCGAACTTTCTCAGCCCCGCAAAGGCGACATGGTCCACGTCCATGTTCAGCCCCATGCCGATGGCGTCGGTGGCGACCAGGAAGTCGACCTCGCCCGACTGGTACAGGGCCACCTGGGCGTTGCGGGTGCGCGGGCTGAGCGAGCCCATGACCACGGCCGCCCCGCCCCTCTGACGCCGGATCAGTTCGGCGATGGCGTAGACCCGCTCGGTGGAGAAGGCGACGATGGCGCTGCGGCGGGGCAGGCGGGTCAGCTTCTTGGAGCCGGCGTAGGACAGGGTGGACAGCCGATCCCGGGTCACGATCTCCACATCCGGGATCAGGCGACGGATCAGGGGCTCCATGGTCCCGGCGCCCAGGAACATGGTCTCGAACCGGCCGCGGGCGTGCAGCAGCCGCTGGGTGAAGACGTGGCCGCGTTCAGGGTCCGCAACCAGCTGGATTTCGTCGATGGCCAGAAACTCGACCGACCGCTCCAACGGCATGGCTTCGACCGTGCAGACGAAATAGAGGGGGCGGGCCGGGACGATCTTCTCCTCGCCCGTGATCAGGGCGACGGCGGCGGCCCCGCGCTGTTTGACGATCCGCTCATAGATTTCGCGCGCCAGGAGCCGCAGGGGCAGGCCGATCATGCCTGAGGCGTGACCCAGCATCCGCTCGACCGCCAGATGGGTCTTGCCGGTGTTGGTGGGCCCCAGGACCGCAGTGACGCGCGATGGGGGCAGGCCTGCGGACCGGTCACTCATGACAGGACAAGGTGGCGACGATCGCGCCCGGGCTCAAGTGAGTCTTTTGAGCCCAGAGGCGGCGGGCGTCAGGCGTCGGCCACGCTGAGCCCCAGCCGCACCAGCATGGACAGGCTCTGGGCCTGCATCTTCTGCATCACCTTGGCGCGGAAGATCTCGACCGTGCGGGGGCTGATGTCCAGGGCCAGGGCGATCTCCTTGTTCGACTTGCCGTCGATCAGGGCGTCGAACACCTGGCGCTCGCGCGGCGTCAGGCTGGCCAGCCGGGCGGCGGTCTGTTCGCGCGCCTCGCTCTCGACGCCCTGGCGCGCCAAGGCCGACAGACAGCCGCGCACCGCCTCCAGGATGCGGTTGGGATCGAAGGGTTTTTCGATGAAGTCCACGACCCCGGCCTTCATCAGCTGGACGGCCAGGGGCACGTCGGCGTGGCCGGTGATGACGATCACAGGCCAGGCCTCGCCCTTCAGCGCCTTGAGCCGCTGGATCAGTTCGGAGCCTTCAATCTGGGGCATCCGCAGGTCGGTGATGACGCAGGCGGACTTGTCGTCCGGCAGCTGTTCCAGAAACTGCATCGCGCTGGCGAAACCCCGCGCGCGGATGCCCTCGCCCCGCAAGAGCATGAGCAAGGAATCGCGCATGGCTTGATCGTCGTCGATGACGAAGACGGAATGGTCGGTCATGCGGCTTCGAGCTCCGTGACAGGCGTGAGGCGAAAGGAGAAGGCGGCGCCGCCCAGGGCGCTGCGGCCTACGGCCAGGGCGGCGTCGTGGCTCTCTATGATGGAGCGGGTGACGGACAGGCCCAGGCCCATGCCGCCGGCCTTGGTGGTCATCATCGGTTGGAAGATCCGGTCCATCTGATCCTCGGCGATGCCGGGGCCGTTGTCCTCGATCCGGATCTCATAGCCCTCATCGGCTAGGCTGCGGCCCGTGAGCGATACGACCGCACCGGGATGGTCGCCGACGGCGTCGACGGCGTTGCGCACCAGATTGGTGATGGCCTGCTGGAACTGGATTCGGTCGGCCAAGACCCGATCCCCGGCCGTATCGACGTCGATGCGGACGGCGATACCGGTTTCCTGCCGGATCAAATCGAAGAGGGGGCGCAGGTCGTCCACCATGGAGGAGACCCGCTCTTCCGTCAGCTGGGACGCCCCGGTCGCGATCAGTTCGCGCATGCGCCGGATGATGTCCCCCGCGCGCAGAAGCTGGGTCTTGGCCAGGTCGAGGGCGCGGCCCGCGCTGTCGCCGATCGGTCCAGCGCGCGCGATGTCGGTTTGGCACGCATGGAGATAGACGGTGGCGGCCGTCAGGGGCTGGTTCAGCTCATGCGCCAGGATAGCCGCCATCTCACCCATGGAATTGAGCCGCCAACTCTTGCTGAGCTGGTCCATCAGGTCGCGCATGCGATCGTTGACGGCCAGGCTCGGACGCTGGTCCGCCAGGGACAGGACCACCCGCTCGGAGGCCATGCTGTGCGCCAGCAGCCCGCCGTGGATGATCACCGGCACGATCTCGCCGTTGGGACGTCTCACCAGCCAATAGCCGGAGGGCGGGGCGGCCAGGGGGGCGTCCTTGACGAAACTCGCCAGGATGTCCTCGCCGAAGTCCGGCGCGAACAGGCTGAAAGGGCGTTCGTGAGCATCCTCGGGCGCCACGCCCAGCAGATCGGCCGCCGGGCCGGTGATGCGGCGAATACGCCCCTCGTCGTCCAGCGTCACCACGGGCACCGAGGTCAGTATGCTGTGCAACAGGGCGGTCCGGCTGGTCAGCCGATGACCGACTTCGGCCAACAGCAGGGATACGGCGATGAAGAGGCCGGCGCCGACCGCCGCATCGAAGAGGTCGCTTCGCCCCTTCATCGCCAGATCGGCGGCGATGGAGACGCCGATGACGAAGAGGGTCGCGGTGCGGCTGCCGACCAGGGCGGTCGCCATGACGGCTCCGAACAGCGGCAGGTAGTGCACGTGATCGACGTCGCGAAGAGCCACGCTCGTCGTAACCGCCAGCGGGACGCAGACGCATGCGAGCAGAACGGCGTTCTTCGGAGATGCGTTCGCGGATTTTCCGATGACCCGCTTCAACAACTCAGTAAAGGCGTCCGCCCGCGCCCCTGTCATGTTGGATCTCGCCGTTGCGAAATCATCTGGACTTCACCGTCGCCGCTTTTCTGACGAATTTACTACAACGACAATGGCGTGGCTGGGAAGCGATATCGTCGTCTTTTCACACGCCTCGCGACTATCGAGCGCACTTCGTCCGATGCGATTCAGGAGATCCGCCGCGTTCGCTGCGCCGGATGGCGCCGCCCCTCAGCCCGCGCCAACCTTCGCTACGCATTCCTACCTAAGCCGCAGTTCAGAAATCGTATTAATCATCCTTCCATCCTTGGTCGGACAGATGCGGGTTCATCGCAGAGGGGCGGCTGGCGCGCCGCAAAGGGCCGTTTCGGCCGTGGCGGCGCGCTCAGATCGACGAAGACCGTAGGAGTTTGGGTTGCGTTTTATTGAGAACATGTCCGTCGGACGGAAGCTCGCCGTGGCTTTCGGCGTGGTCCTGGCCGCCATCGCCGTCATGGGCGTGGTGGTGGTGACGAACCTTCTGGCCTTGCAGCGCGCCGACCACGCTCGCAACCTAGAAGGTGAGATCAATCAAGTGCTCGCCGTCGCCGAGTTCCGCCTGTCAAAGCAGGAAAACTCCTATCGCGGCTATCTGCTGTCGCAGGACCCCTATTACGCCGAACGGCTGGATCTGCACCGCGCCAAGTTCAAGGAAGCGCTGGAGGAGGTGCGGGCAAAACTGCCCGCCGATCGCGCCGCGCCCGTCGACGAGGCCATCAAGGCCGCTGACGGCTGGTACGCCAACATCGTCCAGGTCGGTAAGGCGATGGTCGCCGAGGGGCGGATCGCCGAGGCCAGCCGGATGGTCGGTCAAACCGGCGTCGCCGACCAGTTCATCGCTCCAGTTGAAGAAGCGATCGACGTCCTGAGGGCTGAGAACGAGGCCGCCCGCGAGGCGACCCGCAAGGCTCAGGCCGAGGCGGCCCAGGCCGCCCTCATGGCCGTGATCGTGGGCATGGTCTGCGCCCTGCTGATGGCCCTGGCTGCAGGTCTGGTCGCCACCCGTTCGATCGTGCGGCCGACCTTCACCATGATCGGCTATATGCAGAAGCTGATGGCGGGCGACACCGCCATCCAGGTCCAGGGCGCCGACCGCAAGGATGAGTTCGGCAAGATGGCTCAGGCCATCGTCGCCTTCCGCGACGCGGCCATTGAGAAGGCGCGTCTGGCGGCGGAGGCGCTTTCGCAGCGCTCGATGAGCGAGCAGGAGCGGGCCGCCCGCGAGGCCGAGAAGGCGGCGGAGGCCGAGGCCGACCGGGTGACGATCGAGGCCTTGGGCCGGGGTCTGGCGGCCATGGCGGACGGCGACCTGACCTATCGGATCGAGACCGAATTCGCGCCCAAGGCGGCGCAGCTGAAGACGGACTTCAACGCCGCCATCGCTCAGCTCCAGCAGGCCCTGTCGGTGGTGGTGGGCAATATCGCCGGCATCCGCTCCGGCGCCGGCGAGATCAGCCAGGCCGCCGACGACCTGTCGCGTCGTACCGAACAACAGGCTGCGGGGCTGGAGGAGACGGCGGCGGCTCTGGACGAGATCACCGCCACGGTGAACAAGACGGCGTCGGGCGCGCGCCAGGCCTCGGACGTGGTCCAGGCCGCCAAGGGCGACGCCGAGACCTCGGGCGTCATCGTTCGCGACGCCGTCCAGGCCATGCAGGCCATAGAGGGCTCGTCGGACCAGATCAGCCAGATCATCGGCGTCATCGACGAAATCGCCTTCCAGACCAACCTCCTGGCCCTGAACGCCGGGGTCGAGGCGGCCCGTGCGGGCGAGGCCGGTCGCGGCTTTGCGGTGGTGGCCTCCGAGGTCCGCGCCCTGGCCCAGCGGTCGGCGGAGGCCGCCAAGGAGATCAAGACCCTGATCTCGACCTCCAGCACCCAGGTCGGTTCGGGGGTGAAACTGGTCGGCCAGACCGGCGAGGCCCTGCAGCGGATCGTCGATCGGGTGGCCGAGATCGACGGACTGGTGTCGGAAATCGCGGCCTCGGCCCAGGAACAGGCGATCGGCCTGGCCGAGGTCAATACGGCCGTCAACCAGATGGACCAGGTCACGCAACAGAACGCCGCCATGGTCGAACAGTCGACCGCGGCCAGCCACTCTCTGGCCCAGGAGGCCCAGTCGCTCCAGGCCTCGGTGGCCCGGTTCAAGGTCGGCTCAGCGGCCCAGGTCGCCGCCGCCCCCGCCCCCGCCCCTGCGCCCGCGCCGGCGCCTTCCGCACCGGCCAAGCCGGCCCACCGCATGGTCCAGGCCCTCAAGACCCTGGGCCGCGGCGGCGCCGCGCCCGCCCAACAGGCCGCTCCCGCCGAAGACGGCTGGGAAGAGTTCTAAAATGCTCCGTTCTTCAAGCGATATTTACCAACCGCGTGAGACGAAGCGGACGGGGCTGAAACAAGGAAACACCAATGGCTGAGGTCATAAGTCTCGCATCGGTCCTGGACATGAACGCAGCCGAGCCGCTGAAGGCCGAACTGTTGGCCAAGCGCGGCCAGGCCGTAACGGTGGATGCGAGCGGCGTCGAACGCCTGGGCGGTCTTTGTCTCCAAGTCCTTCTCTCCGCCCGCAAGACCTGGGCGGCCGACGGGGTCGATCTGATGATCACGCCCCAATCGACGTCTTTCGCTGAACAATGGGCCGCCTTCGGCGCGTCCGAAACCAACGCACCAGACCTCACTGAAGGAGCGCTCGCGTGAGCAAGACCGTTCTGACCATCGACGATTCCCGCACCATGCGGGACATGCTGCTGATGGCCCTGGAAGACGCCGGCTATGTCGTCATCCAAGCCGTAGACGGCGTGGACGGCCTGGAGACGCTCGCCGCCCAGGGCGCCGACGTCATCATCACCGACATCAACATGCCCCGCATGGACGGTTTCGGCGTCATCGAAGGCGTGCGCGCCGATCCGAACCACCGCACCACCCCGGTGCTGGTGCTGACGACCGAGAGCGACGCCGAGAAGAAGGCCCGCGCCCGCGCCGCCGGCGCGACCGGCTGGATCGTCAAACCCTTCGACCCGGTGAAACTGGTCGACGCCGTTCGCCGCGTGGCGGCCTAACACTTTTCCAGATCGGTCGGGCCAACAGCCATGGACGCCTTCGAAGCCATCAAAGCCACCTTCTTCCAGGAGTGCGACGAACTGCTCGCCGAACTGGAATCGAAGCTGATGCTGTTGGAGCAGGGTCAGACCGACCTGGAGACGATCAACGCCGTCTTCCGCGCCGTTCACTCGGTCAAGGGCGGGGCGGGGGCGTTCGGCCTGGAGGCTCTGGTCCGGTTCGCCCACGTCTTCGAGACCTTGATGGACGAGCTGCGGGGCGGCCGCAAACCCTGCGACGCGGTCACGATCAAGACCCTGCTGCGGGCCTCTGACGTGCTGGCCGACCACATCCAGGCCGCCCAGGGCCTGGCTCCTCCGGTGGACGAAGAGCGTTCGGCCGGCCTGGTCCAGGAGCTGGAGCTTCTGACCCACGGCGGCGAGGCGCCGCCCGCCGTCGAAGAGGAGGAGGAAGACGACTTCGGCTTCACCCCCATGGCCTTCGACGCGCCGCTGGACGACCCGGCGCTGGCGGTCGAGGCTCCCGCTGCGGATGCGGCGCCCGCAGGCCAGCCCGGCTGGCGCATCGTCTTCAAGCCGCACGGCCGCATGTACGGCAGCGCCAATGAGGCGGGGCTGCTGCTGCGCGAAGTGGGCCGGCTGGGCCCCATCACCGTCTCTGTGGACGAGGCCGCCCTGCCGACCCTGGACGTGCTGGTCGCCGAAGACGGCTATCTGACCTGGACGATCGACCTGGTCGCCGATGTCGATGAAAAGGCCGTGCGGGAAGTGTTCGACTTCGTCGAGGCCGACTGCGACCTGACCATCACCCCGCTGGGCGGCGCCCCGGCCCTGGTCTTCGAGGAAGAGCCGCCGGCCGTCCTGCCCGCCAGCGACGAACTGGACATCGCCGCCCTGCTGGCCAAGGCCGCTGCAGGCGCCGCGCCCGAAACGCCCGCCGCCGCTCCGGCGCCGGCCCCCGCGCCCCAGTCGGTCGCGCCCGAGCCGGCCGCGCCTGCGCCGGTCGCCGCCCAGGTCTCCGCGCCTGAGCCCGCACCGGCCCCGGCCGCCGCCCCCATTCCCCCCGCCCAGGTCGCCACCCCCGTGGCGCCGGCGCCGGTCACCATCCGCGTCGACCTGGATCGGGTCGATCGCCTGATCAACGTCGTCGGCGAATTGGTCATCCAGCAGGCCATGCTGTCCCAGCGCGTGCTGGAAAGCGGCCTGGCCCGCTCTTCGGGCATCGCGCTTGGGATGGAAGATCTGGAGCTTTTGACGCGCGAGATCCAGGACAGCGTCATGGCCATCCGCGCCCAGCCGGTGAAGTCGGTGTTCCAGCGCATGCCGCGCCTGGTCCGCGAAGTCGCCGACATGGTCTCCAAACAGGTCCGTCTGGTCACCTCCGGCGAAGACACCGAGGTCGACAAGACCGTGGTCGAACGCCTGGCCGAGCCGATCACCCATATGCTGCGCAACGCCATCGACCACGGGCTGGAGACGCCGGAGGAGCGGATCGCCGCCGGCAAGCCGGCCGAGGGTACGGTGCGCCTCGCGGCCCTGCACCGCTCGGGCCGGATCGTCATCGAAATCGCCGACGACGGCCGCGGCATCAATCGCGAACGGGTCAAGAAGATTGCGGTGGACAAGGGGCTGATCGCCGCCGACGCCGCCCTGACCGACGAACAGATCGACAATCTGATCTTCCTGCCCGGCTTCTCCACCGCCGCCGTGGTGTCCGACATCTCGGGTCGGGGCGTGGGGATGGACGTGGTCAGGCGGTCGATCCAGGCCCTGGGCGGCCGCATCTCGATCAGTTCGGTCCCCGGCAAGGGCTCGACCTTCACCCTCAGCCTGCCGCTGACCTTGGCGGTTCTGGACGGCATGGTGGTGACGGCCGCCGACCAGACCCTGATCGCCCCTCTGCCGGCCATCGTCGAAAGCCTGACGCCGCAGGAAAGCGACCTGCACTATGTCGGCGGGCTCGATCCGGTGATCCGCTTCCGCGATCGCTTCCTGCCGCTGATCGACGTGGCCCTGACCATGGGCTTCCGCGAGACGCCGATGGTCCCTTCCGAAGGCGTCGCCGTGGTGGTCGAGACCGAAGGCGGCCAGCAGGCGGCCCTGCTGTTCGACGCCATCCAGGGCCAGCGCCAGGTGGTGATCAAGAGCCTGGAGACCAACTACCGCCAGGTCGAGGGCGTCGCCGCCGCCACCATCCTGGGCGACGGCCGTGTGGCCCTGATCCTCGACGTCGACGTCCTTGTCACCGACATGCGCCGCAAATCTCCCCGATCCGACTTCAAGCTCGCGAGCTGACCCATGACAGAAGCCAACGACACCCAGCGCGAACTCATCGCCTTCCGCATCGGCCGGCAGGAATTCTGCGTCGACATCATGTCGGTGCGCGAAATCCGCGGCTGGACGCCCGCAACCCCCCTGCCGCGCTCGCCCGGCTATATGAAGGGGGTGATCAATCTGCGCGGCACCGTCCTGCCGATCATCGACCTGGGCGCCCGGTTCGGGCTTGAGACGTCCGAGCCGACCGCCCGCCACGTCATCATGGTGGCCCATATCGGCGGCCGCATGGTGGGGCTGCTGGTCGACGCCGTGTCCGACATTCTGGAGATGAACGACGCCGCGGTTCAGCCGACGCCCGACGTCGCCAGCGACCAGGTCAAGACCTTCGTCAAAGGCATCTTCTCGATCGACGGGCGGATGATCAGCCTGATCGAACTGGACCACATCCTGCCCCAGGTCGAGGCCGAAGCCGCATGAACCCCGCCCCGGGACGGGGGTCGATCGTCGAAGGCGAGTTCGTCTTCACCGCCGACGACTTCCGTCAAATCGCCCAGATGCTGCATGCCCACGCCGGCATCGCCCTGAACGAGGGCAAGGCCGCGCTGGTCTATTCGCGCCTGGCCAAACGGCTGCGGACCCTGGGCCTGACCAGCTTCCGGGACTATTGCGCCCTGGTCGAGGGCGCCGACGGCGTGGACGAGCGTCAGAAGATGACGGCGGCCCTGACGACCAACGTCACCCGCTTCTATCGCGAGCCGCATCATTTCGACGATCTGCGCGACCGCGTCATGCCCGACCTGGCCGCGCGCGCCCGCGCCGGGGGCCGGGTGCGGCTGTGGTCGGCCGCCTGTTCGAACGGGCAGGAGCCCTATTCGATGGCCCTGACGGTGCTGTCGGTCCTGCCCGAGGCGGCGGACCTGGACGTGCGCATCCTGGCGACGGACATCGACCCCAATATGGTGGCCCAGGGCTATGACGGGGTCTATTCCGAAGAGGCGCTGGAGCCGGCGCCGGCGACCCTGTGGCGCAAATATTTCAACCGCGCGGATCGTGGAAACTGGGTGGCGGGGCCGCAGCTGAAGCGGCTGGTCACCTTCCGCGAACTGAACCTGATCGGCGACTGGCCGATGAAGGGCCGGTTCGACGTGATCTTCTGCCGCAACGTGGTCATCTATTTCGACGATCCGACGCAGGAGCGGATCTGGAGCCGGTTCACCCCGCTGATGAACCCCGGCGCCACCCTCTACATCGGTCATTCCGAGCGCGTGTCCGGCCCGGCGAGCCGCCAGCTGCAGACCGCCGGTCTGACCACCTACCGCCTGGGAGCCGCCTGATGGCCGATCGCGTCAAAGTCCTGATCGTGGACGACAGCCTGACCATGCGCGGCCTGATCTCGGCCGCGCTGAAGTCGGACCCCGAAATCGAAGTCGTCGGCACCGCCGCCGATCCGCTGGAGGCCCGCACGGCCATCAAGGAGCTGAACCCCGACGTCCTGACCCTGGACGTCGAAATGCCCAATATGAACGGGCTGGAGTTCCTGGAGAAGATCATGCGGCTGCGGCCCATGCCGGTCGTCATGGTCTCGACCCTGACCGCAGCGGGCACGGACGTGACCCTGGCGGCGCTGGAGATCGGCGCGGTGGACGCGGTCGCCAAGCCGGCCGTGGCCAGCGCCGAGGCCTTCCACGAACTGATCGGCAAGGTGAAGACGGCGGCCCGGTCGCGGGTCCGCGCCCGCGGCGACGTGCCCGCCGCCGCCGCCGCCCCCAGCGCCTATCGCCCCGCGCCCAATCACGTCCTGGCCATCGGCTCCTCCACCGGCGGTGTCGAGGCCCTGCTGACGGTCTTGAGCGGCTTTCCCGCCAACTGCCCGGCGACGGTCATCACCCAGCATATGCCGGCGACCTTCACCTCCAGCTTCGCGGCGCGCCTGGACCGGGTCTGCGCCCCGGCGGTCAGCGAGGCCGTGGACGGCGCGCCGCTGAAGCCCGGCCACATCTATCTGGCGCCCGGCGGCGCCGCGCACCTGGAGCTGACGCCGGGCCTGTCGCCGCGCTGCCGCCTGGTGAACAGCGAACCCGTCAACGGCCACCGTCCGTCTGTGGACGTGATGTTCGATTCCGTCGTCCGTCTGAAACGGCCCATGACCGGCGTGATCCTGACCGGCATGGGCAAGGACGGCGCCAAGGGGCTGAAGGCCATCCGCGATGCGGGCGGCCGCACCCTGGGTCAGGACGAAGCCACCTCGGTCGTCTATGGCATGCCCAAGGCCGCCTTCGAACTGGGCGCTGTGGAGCGGCAACTGCCGCTGCACCGCCTGGCCCCAGCCATCCTTGACCTGTGCGCCGATCCGGCCGCACGGTCCGTCGCCTGACACCGGGAGCCGTACTCATGCCCGCCGCCGCCTCACTCCACTGCCTGGTCGTCGACGATCAGATGACGATGCGCTCTCTGGTCCGCACCAGCCTGCAACAGCTCGGCGTCCGCGAGATCCGCGAAGCCGCCGACGGCGAGATCGCCCTGCGTGACATCATCGCCAAGCCGGCCCATCTGATCATCTCCGACTACAACATGCCCAATCTGGACGGGCTGGGTCTGTTGCGCGCGGTGCGTGCCCACCCCCCGACCTCCAAGACCGCCTTCATCATGTTGACGGGTCGCGCCGACCGCGAGCTGGTCCAGCGCGCGGTCCAGTTCGGCGTCAACAATTACCTGGTTAAGCCTTTCACCGTCGCCCAGCTGAAGGGCAAGATGGAAGCCGTCTTCGGCGCCCTGACATGACCTTTTCCGCCCTGAAGGACACGCAAGAAAAGCGTCTGCACGTCGGACAGGGCGAACACCATGTCACGCGCGATCCCAATGTGGTGCTCAGCACCATTCTGGGCTCCTGCGTCGCCATGTGTCTGCGCGATCCGGTCGCCGGGGTGGGCGGCATGAACCACTTCCTGCTGCCCGAAGGGTCCGGCGCCGGCACCGACGCGGGCCGCCGCTACGGCGCCTACGCCATGGAACTGCTGATCAACGACGTGCTGAAGGCGGGCGGCCGGCGCGATCGGCTGGAGGCCAAGCTGTTCGGCGGCGGCCGCATGTTCGACTCCCTGCGCGACGTGGGTCGCTCCAACGCCGATTTCGCCGAGAAATTCCTGCGTGACGAAGGCATTCCGGTCGTCGGCGGCAGCCTGCGCGGAGACGGCGGGCGCCGGGTCCACTACTGGCCCGTGACCGGCAAGGCTCTGCAACGCGCCGTGACCGACACTGTGGCGCCGCGGCCCGCGCCCGTCGCCCCGCCTCCGGTCGATACCGGCGCCCTGGAGCTGTTCTGATGCACGCCCCTCCCGAACACGCCGAACTGCTGGTCGCCGTCGCCGACGAGCTGACACGGGTGCGCGAGGGGATCGACCATGTCGAGGCCCTGGTCAGCCGTCTGGTGCGCCGCGCCCCGGCCGAGGATCGGGCCGAGGCCCTGACCGAGGCCCAGGCCCTGGACGCCCTGACCCAGCGGCTGGAGGCCCTGTCCGGCGTCCTGCGTATGCTGGGCGACGGGGCCACCCCGGCCGAGTCCGTCAGCCGCATCTCCCTGGCCGACATGGCGGTGCGGCTGCGGCCCGCCGCCGGCGTCAAGGTCTCGGCTCCGCCCGATTCGGGCGATCTGACCCTATTCTAACGCCGTGACCAAGGCGCCCGATAAGGTCAATCTGGCGCATTCCACCCTGCTGCTGGTCGATGACCAGCCGACGTCGCTGGATCTGCTCAGCTCGATCGTCCAGGGGTTCGGAGTGCGCGAACAGCTGAAATGTCCGTCCGCCAAGGAGGCGGTCGAACTGCTGCGTCGTCGGGCGGTGGACCTGATCCTGGTCGATTGCGCCATGCCGGAGATGGACGGCTACGACTTCGTCACCTGGCTGAGGCGCGAGGCGCCCGAGCCGGCCCGTTTCACACCCGTGATCATGATCCTGGGCCACGCCGCCCAGGCGCGAGTCGCGCGCGGCCGCGACTGCGGCGCCAGCTTCATCGTCGCCAAACCCCTGACGCCGTCGGTCCTCCTGCGCCGCATCGTCTGGCTGGGCGCCCAGAACCGCCAGTTCATCGAGGCCGAAAACTATGTCGGGCCGGATCGGCGCGTCCACAACTACGGCCCGCCGCCCGGCGAGGATGGCCGCCGCAGCACCGACCTGTCGGGCGAGGTCGGCGAGGCGGTCGGCGAAAACATGAACCAGGACGATATCGACATGCTGTTGAAGCCGATGAAGGTGAACCTGTGACCGCCGCCTCCAAAGCCGTTTCTCAGGATGTCTCAAAGCCCGCCGTGCGGATTCGCGACATCACCACCTCGCTTCAGCGGCAGATGGCGCGCCCCGGCGGCATAGATATCGAGGCCGCCGTCGCCGCCGCCGAACAGGGACTGGAGGGGCGCCGGGAGGAAACCCTGCGGGTGATCCAGGACAAGGTCCAGGCCTTGGCGGCCTTCTGCGCCGGTCGGCCCGCCGCCCCGGAGGCCGAGCTCTACGCCATCGCCTCCGTCCTGGTGGATACGGCGGGTTTTCTCGACATGCCGGCCTTCTACGAGGCCGCCTACAGCCTGTGCGAGGTCGTCAGCCGGATGTCGGCGGCCGAGGCCTGGTCCTGGCCCTCGATCGACGTCCATGTCCACGCCCTGTCGCTGATCCTGGGCGAGGGGGGCGTCGCCTCGGACGCGACCCTGCTGGCCGGCCTGCGCGCCGTCGTGGACCGCACGCCCGCGCCCGGTTAAAGCGCGATGCGCAGCCGGCGGAACAGGGGCGAAACGAATCAGGACCGAATCGCGGACTCGCGCCGATTCAGCCTTTGTTCACCCCAAGATATTGTATCTTAAGACAGATTAACCACAATCGAGTTGGGGCGGCTCCGACGACGCGGCCAAGAAAATGCAGTTCGCCGCGCCCACCGTCTTCCCCCCTCCGCCCCGACCCGCTAGTTCACCCCTGCGGGCCCCGTAGCTCAGCTGCATAGAGCAAGGCTTTCCTAAAGCCGAGGTCGCAGGTTGGAGTCCTGCCGGGGTCGCCATGAAGTCGGGCAATGGGAGTTCATCTGGACAGCATCAGCCGCGAGCACCCCGCCTTCCGCCGCGAGCAAGACGGGGAAGGCTTATCCTTGTCCGCAAGGAGGGGCAGGATTCAGCCTTCAACGAGATAGCACGAGACTTGATCAACTCTGCCGGCGAGGAGTTTCTGGTCTTCCCCACCACAGATGGTCAGACAGGATATGAACGGGTTTTCGTCCTTCCTGTTTGAGAAGGTCTCGGGCTCTCGACGCCCAGAGCCCGTCTCGACGCCCTTTGCCGATACTGACCCTGTTACTCTTAGGCATCATGGCGACTTCGCGGATGTGAAGGGCACCGTGATCCGTCAATCTGGCTATTGACGGGCGCTCAAGACCTTGCGGAGCGAAGCCTCGATATTTCCGCCGCTCCAGGTGTCCCCGTAATCTGACCGCGCCTTATTGGCCAAGTCGGCCAAGGGCGAGAGGGCGGCCACCCTGCTGGACAGGGCCGCTGTCATCGGTGCGGCATCCCTGATCAAGTCCTCGAGGGGCTGGAACCGGTCGGCCAGGGTGGCCCAGAGCGTCGCTGTCACAAGATCCGCCATCTGTGGTTTTGCGCTGCCGAGCAAGAAGCCGGAGATCCCCGTTAGGCCGTGACGTCGGCCGGTCTCCTCCCAGAGGGACATCCATTTTCTCAGACGCGGCTCGAAGTCGGCCCATCGCGGGTTTGTCCACATCTCACGGCCGCCGTCGAGAGTGAGTTCGTCGATCAGATCATTGGCGTCATTGATGATCTTGAGCGTCAAAGCCCGAGCCCCGGGCGTTGCCGGCAGCAAATCGAGAGTTTCGCCGAGATAGAGGAGAATGGCCGGCATTTGGGAGAGCGCGACCTTATTCTGTTCGTCGATGAGAACCGGCGGCCCCATGAAGGGCACTGGCATGGCGCGGACCGGCCCCTCCATCAAGCGGGAAATCTCTCTGTCGTCGGGCTCCCGCCAAGTCTTGCCGGAATAGGCCAGAACCGCGCGAACGAACTGCCCCCGAAAGGGCAGGGACCAATAATAGAGGGTGTAGTCCGTCATAGCGAACCTTTGATCCATGAGCTCACTGACGAACGCGGGCGGGCGTCAGGCGTTCACGGCGCCACGCCCTGGGCTTCAGAACAGCCCGTCGCAACGGATCGCCAGCGCGGTCGCGATCCGGCGCTCCGACTTCGCCGGTCGCCAGGATGGGGATGCCGACATAGTCTTCGTCATGAAAGTCGCGCCAGAAGCGCCACGAGTTCCAGTTGGCTCCGCACGCCGCATTTCTCGAATATGCGGCGTACATGTGTGCGTACCGTTCCGACGGCGACGCCGTTGGCTTCGGCAATTGCTTGGGGCCCCATTCCGGCGGCTAGTTTGGCGGCGACTTCCGCCTCTGCTCTGGTCAGGTGAAACAGGCTGCGTGTTGCGGCGACAAGGCGCGCCTCCTCCTGTCGCGGCGGGCGAATGACCACCAGGGCGGCGGCCCCGAACCTCAGGGCATAGTCTCCAGGTGCGGCACAGACTTCGGCAAGGGTCGGCCGGTCTCCTCTGGCGTCGCGCAGCACGACGGGTCGGGGCGGCGGCCGGAGGCCGCCGGTGCTCGCCGCCGCCGCAGCGATCGCGGTGCGAAGGGCGGCGGTGTCCGCATCGCGAGCGCCGGCCGCCATGCCGCGCGTCACGCGCAGGATCTCGCCCGAAGTCGCCATCGCCTCAGCGGCGGGGGAGAGCGCCAGGACTCGACCGTGCCCGTCACAGATGAGGATGGCGTTTGAAAGCGTATCTAGAAGGCCCAGGGCGAGGTTCAATCCTCGCGCGTCCAGGACGATCTGGGTCCGGACGGCGGCGCGGACGTGAGGAACGACGGTTGCGAAGGCCCGACGCTGTTCCACTGTCACATTGCCCTGAGACTCGCTCCGCATCAGCGCCAGACCCACCAGCAGGTCGTCCTGGCGCAGCAGCGGGGACAGGCAGGCGAAGGCCAGATCATGCCGACGCAACCAGGCGCCGTATTCCGGAAAGCGCGCGGCGTCCTGCGCGCTGGTGAAGGCCGTTTCGTCGAGCACCGCCATCTCGGGCGCCGCCATGCCGATTCGAACGCGCGAGTTCACGCGCGGGTCGCCGCCGCCCGCCGTCACGAACTCGGCGGAGGCTTCCGGCGGCAAGCCCGTCATCCAGTTGAACGGCACCGCCGCCTCTCGACCCAGGCCGATCAGTTCGCCGCCCTTTGAACCGGTCAGCCTGGCCAGGCCTTCCAGCGCCTCCACCCAGGTCCGGTCCCCCAAACCCACGCCCTGGAAGGCGGCGGTCGCCGCCGCGACATCCTCTTCGGTCACGCTAGAAGCTCTGAGCCGGCGAGCGAATGCTGATTCATCCGTGCGTCTTCCCTTCTGTCCGAATGTCCTGGACCGACGGAACCTCTACAAGATTGTAGATGCAGACAAGACTGAGGGAGTCTAGTTCAGCGAACAAGGACTGGATCGCCGCCCTACGGCGGTTGGGGAGAGGGCAGGCGTGATGGGTGGTATTGCAAGGCGCGGCGCCTCTTGGCGACTTATGGGAGGCGCATCGACCCTGGCCGTCGCGCTGTTCCTGGCCCCAGGCGTCGCCTCAGCCCAGGTCGTCCCCGGCCAGACCCGCGAAGAGATCGATCCGGCGCGTCAGGCGCGCCCGCTGGCCGCACCGGTCGTTGATCCAACAACCTTGTACCAGCCCGGACAATGCCCCTTCACAGGTCAAGGTCGCACGACCCTGACGCGGATCGAGGCGCAGGGCGCCAGCCTGATCTCCGACGCCGAGATTCAAAACGCGGTGGCGGATCTGATCGGTAAGGACAGCGATCTGTCGGTGCTCTGCGTCGCTCGGGACCGCGTCGCCGCCCTGTACGGTGCTGAGGGCGAAGCCCTGGTGCGGGTGGATCTGCCCCAACAGCGGATGACGGGCGGCGTCCTGGTGATCGCCGTGACCGAAGGTCGAGTGGTCAGCGCCTCCGTGATTGACGCCGACAAACTGGGCCCTGCGGCCGCCCTTGCCGCCGACCATCTGAGCGCTCTGAAAACGGAACGGGCGACGCGCTGGCGCGAAGTCGAACGCGCCTTTCTCTTGGTTCGCGACATTCCCGGCGCCGACCCGTCTTTCAGCATCCGTCGCGCGGAGACGGGCGAAGCCAATGGTCTGGAAGCCGTGGCGGCCTTCGCCCCTCGGCGGAAGCTGGACGTCACCCTGAGCGGCCAGAACTTCGGTTCAGAAGAAGTCGGGCGCGAGGGCGCCTCGATCCGCCTTGACGCCAACAGCTTCACCGCCTTCGCCGAGCGCACCAGCCTGATCCTGTTCTCGGGTTTGGAAGGCGATCAACGAGTGGTCCAACTGCTGGAGGAATTCCGTATTGGAGCCTCCGGCCTGACCGTTCTGGGCGATGTGGCCTACAGCGAATCCGAGCCCGGCGGCGCCCTGGCGCCGCTAGAGTTGGAGGGACGCTCGACCGTCAGCCGACTCGGCGTCCAGTATCCGGTCGTCCTCACTCGGCCCCTGCGCATGGATGTGGGCGCCCGGTTGGAGTGGGTGGATCAGAAGAACGATCTGGGCGCCTTCCGCCAGCCGAACGGCGATGCGACCGCCCTGTTCGAGGAAAGCCTGCGGGTCCTTTCCGCCGAGGTCGTCGCCACCTGGCGGCCGAGGCAGACGCCGGGGCTTCAAGGCGGGTTCCAAGCCGAGTTGCGCAAAGGTCTGGAGGCTTTCGGCGCCAGCGAAGCCGGCGATCCCTTGTTGTCGCGGCCCGAAGGGCGGCCGGACTTCACCTCGGTTCGAGGTCAAGCCTCGATCCGCAAGGACGTCGTCCTGTCGCCGGGACGCGGCCTCTATGCGGCGGCGGCTTTGCTGGGGCAGTGGGCGCCGGATCCGCTGCCGGCCTATGAAGAGTTCCAGGTGGGATCCTACACCGTAGGCCGGGGCTTTGATCCGGGAGCGGCGTCCGGCGATCGGGCCCTGGCGACCCAGATCGAGGCGGGCTGGGAGGCGGCGTCCGCCCAGGCGGTCTGGACCGTCTTCGGCTTCGTCGATGCGGCCAAGCTGTGGAACCAGGACGCCTTCGGCTACGACAGCCGGCCCTGGTCCGTCGGCGCCGGGGTGCGCGCCCGCACACGCAGGGGGCAGGTCAGCCTGGTCTATGCGGCGCCGCAGAACGCGCCGTTCCCCGGCGCGGACCGGCCGAAGGATCGGCTGCTGCTGTCGCTCTCCACCACCTTCTCGTTCCGTTGAGGCTCGCCATGAACAACGCTCACGCCGCTCGTCGTCGCGTCTCGCTTCTTCTGAGCGCCGCGGCCCCCGTCGCACTTTTGCTGGCGTTGGCGGCGCCGGCCTCGGCCCAGATCGCAGCCGGCGGTGGAAGCACGGCCGCCGGAACCGTCTCCAACACCTATAACGGATCGGGATCGGCGACCGTCTTCTCGGGCGCGGCGTCCAACACCGGCGGCGCCGACACCTCGACCATCACTTTGAGCGGCTCGCGGACACTTTTGAACTGGAACGGTTTCAATCTGGCGCCCGGCGACACGCTGAACTTCAACCAGAGCGGCTCGACGAGCATTGCCGTCAATCGGGTTCTGGGCGGAGGCGGCACGATCATCAACGGCGCCGTCAACAGCAACGGCCAGGTCTGGTTTCTCGATTCCTCCGGCGTAGCGGTGGGAGGGACCGCGGTTCTCAACGTCGGCGGACTGTTGTTGTCGTCTCTAGGGCTGACCGACGCCGATATCTTTGACAACGACAGCAGTTTCAACTTCACCGGCGTGGGCGGCTCCGTCGCGGTGAACGGGGGCGCGGCGCTGAACGCCGCCGCCGGCGCGGTGACCGTGGTGGGCCCCGAAATCAACTTCTCAGGCAGCGCGACCGCCAGCGGCAGCATCGCCCTGATCGCCGCGCGTGACGCGACGCTCGTCTTCGACGGTGATCTCGACGCCTATCTTGCGCTCACCGTCGCAACGGGTACCGACAAGAACACCGCAATCAGCGTCGGATCCCAAGCGCGCTTCGACACCGCGTCGGCTGCCGCCGGAGGACGCACCTATCTGATCGCCGCCGGCTACAACGGCGGTCTCGGCTCCATTCTGTTGGGCGGTTCGGCGGCTGACGCAGTGGAGTTCGTCGATGGCGACGTCGTGCTTTACGCAGCGGGAGAGGAGTCCTTCAGTCGCCACTTCATCGCCGGAGGGGCGTTGCAAACACCGACGGGGGCTCCCGCAGGGGATGTGACAATCGGCGCCGCCACGGTTTCCGGGGGCGATCTGAACGTGATTGCGTCCGATGAAGTGATCATCAACGACCTTATCTCAGTCCCCACCGGAAGCGTGCGGCTGGAGTCAGGCAATTTGACCACTGTTTCCGTCTCGGTCGAGGTGGGTCAGAACTATACCCTAAAGGCGCCGGACTGGACCGGAGGCGCCGCTTTTTCGCCGGTCTTCCTCAACGCGGCTTCGGGGATCGGCAAGTTCATCATTCAGGACATGGCCTTCGGCGTAACCCTGGGCGGGCTCAGCGCGCCGGATGAACTTCGCATCACCGCCGAGAACGGCGGCGCCGTCAACGTGGTGGGGACGCTCACCGCGGGCAACGGCCTCTATCTGTCGGGGCAGTCGCTCCAGCTCGGCGGCGATCTGACCGAGACCGGAGCGGACGGGGTTCTCAGCCTGACGTCCAGCGACGGAATTTCTCAGACCGCCGGAGCCTTGACGGCGGGAGTCCTGACGATCTCGGCGATCAACGGCGTGACCTTGAATGGTGCGGCCAATGCGATCGGCGCCCTGGGCGCGTCCAACGCGAACGGTTTGAGCCTGGTCGATACAGGCGGCCTGACGGTCAGCGGCGCGCTCAACGGCGGAGCCACCGGGGTCTCTCTGACCACCACGGGCGACTTGACGGTGCAGGCGCCGATCACCGCCAGCGGAATCACCCTGTCGGCGAGCGGGGCGAGTTCGGACATCGTGCTCAATGCGGCGCTCGATGCGGGAACCTCCACGGTTCTTCTCAACGCGGGCGGCACGATCGGCCAGAGCGCCCTGGGGCGGATCACTTCGGGTTATCTGACGGGTGGATCAGGCGGGGCCACCGATCTGACGGCGGCCGTCAACCGTGTTCGCGATCTCGACGTCTTTACGGCGAACGGCTTTTCGCTCGTTGATGAGGGTGGGCTGACGGTGACGGGCGGCGTCAACGCCGGCGCCGGCGACATCCTGGTCCGCACCACCGGAGGAGCCTTGTCGTTCAGCCCCTCGGGGATCGCAAGCGGTCGCGACATCGTCCTTTCCACCGACGGCGACTTCATCAACCAGTCGGGCTCTTCTGCGCTTGCCGCCTCGGGCAAGTGGACGATTTATGCGGCGTCTCCGAACTCCAGCACCTTCGGCGGTTTGGACAGCGGCTCCACGGCCCTCTGGAACGGAACCTTGGCGACACGAGCGCCGGCGGGTCTGAGCGGCAACCGCTACGTCTTCGCCGCCCAACCCACTTTGACGGTCACTACCCTTTCCACGAGCAAGGTTTATGGGACCGATCTGACGGGTTCGGTGGGCGCCCTTTACACCGTCAGCGGCTATCATCCGGGCGTGGCGGGGGCCTTCCTGGCCGATACGGCGGCGACGGCCTTCAGCGGGGCAGCTGCGATCAGCTCTACCGGATCAGCGGAGCGCGCCTCCGTCGCCGGCGGCCCCTATGCCGTCACCGCCGCGCAGGGCACGCTCACCAGCAACAGCGGCTACGCCTTCGCCTTCAGCAACACCGGCCAGATCACCGTCACGCCCAAGGCCCTGACGAGCGCCCTGACCGCCTCGAACAAGACCTATGACGGCACGACCGCCGGTTCCGGCTCGGTCGCCCTGTCGGGCGTCGTCAGCGGCGATACGGTCGGCGCGACGGCGGGAACCTGGACCTTCGCCGACCGCAACGCCGGAACCGGCAAGACGGTGACGGTCAGCGGCGTCGGTCTGACGGGGGCGGATGCGGGCAACTACACGGTGACCATTCCCGCCACGGCCCTGGCCGACATTCTTCAGCGCAGTCTGACCGCCACCCTGACGGCCTCGAACAAGACCTATGACGGCACGACGGCGGGCTCCGGCTCGGTCGCCCTGTCGGGGGTCGTCAGCGGCGATACGGTCGGCGCGACGGGGGGAACCTGGACCTTCGCCGACCGCAACGCCGGAACCGGCAAGACGGTGACGGTGAGCGGCGTCGGTCTGACGGGGGCGGATGCGGGCAACTACACCGTAACCATTCCCGCCACGGCCCTGGCCGACATTCTTCAGCGCAGTCTGACCGTCACCCTGACCGCCTCGAACAAGACCTATGACGGCACGACCGCCGGTTCCGGCTCGGTCGCCCTGTCGGGCGTCGTCAGCGGCGATACGGTCGGCACGACGGCGGGAACCTGGACCTTCGCCGACCGCAACGCCGCAACCGGCAAGACGGTGACGGTCAGCGGCGTCGGTCTGACGGGGGCGGATGCGGGCAACTACACCGTGACCATCCCCGCTACGGCCCTGGCCGACATCCTTCAGCGTGCGATCACCGCCAATGTGTCTGCGTCTAACAAGACCTATGACGGCACGACGGCGGCCGCGGGAACGGTGACATTGAACGGCGTGCTCGGCGGTGACAGCGTCGGCGCCACCGCCGGATCCTTCGCCTTCACCGACGCCAACGCCGGAACCGGAAAGACCGTGACGGTCAGCGGCGTCGGCCTGACCGGCGCCGATGCTGGCAACTATACTCTCACCGTGCCCGCATCGACTCTTGCGACCATCCTTCGACGGTCGATCACCGTGTCCGCCGACGCGGTTTCCAAAACCCAGGGCGCGCCGGATCCCGCGCTAACCTACGCCGTCACTACCGGCAGTCTTGTAACCGGCGATGCGCTGACCGGCGCGCTTACACGGTCCCCAGGCGAGGCGCCAGGCGCCTACGCCATCACCCAGGGAAGCCTTGCGGCCTCGGCGAACTACCAACTCACATTCATCGGCAACAGCTTGACGATCACGGCGGTCCCGGTCGCTCCGACCACGCAAACAGCGACCGTTCAGGAAATCCAGGGTCTCGTCGCCTATCTCGCCTCGTATGAGACGCCAGGCAGCCGCGAGGGTGCATTGAGTGTCGTAGACGAGCGCGGCGACTGCAATGGCGACCGGGGGACAAGCGACTGCGCGATTGACCCAACACGCTGACCCTGACCGCTGAAGGGTATCCAGGTTCTGCGGGATGCCTAGTCTGTTATTTTTATAGCGTCTCATGAGCGGCGCCTGTGGTGACACCGTCATGTTGCGCGGCCTTGCGGTGGCGGCTTTAACCTGGGACAGGGTCTTGCCGATCGCCCATCATTCAGGCGTGGCCGGGCTTATCCCACGACAGCCTTAACTTGGCCCGACAATGTCTGTTGACGATTACATACCCCGCCCACTCGGGAAAATCCTTATTGCGTGCAGGGTCTTTGGGTGAAACTGTCAGGCTAGGAGGAAACCTGACATGCACGACGGCGCCCGACTCGCCGCGCCAGAAGATCGACCCCTCGTCTGTGGCGATCCTACGACCTGCGCAGGTCATGGCCCGGACGCGAACTGCGGCCACGGCGGCAAGGGCGACGCCGGCAACACCCTGGGGCTGACGGTTGCGATCCTGGCGCGGCGGTGGGCCGCCCACCTGGACGAGGTTTTGGCCGAAGCCGGCTTCGGCGTCGGCCAGTTGGCCGTGCTGACGCTGTTGCAGAACCGGCCTGCCGGCCTGACCCAGCGCGAGGCCGCCGACCTTTTGGCTGTGTCAGAGGCGGTCATGTCCACCCGCACGGCCGCCCTGCTGTCGGCGGGGTTGGTGAGCCGTCAGACCCTGATCGGCGACCGACGGGCGCATCTATTGCAGATCACCGCCGAGGGACGGTCGGCCCATGACGTCTGGTCTAAGTGCCTGTCCTGCGTTCAGGAGCAGATTCTCGAGTCTGTCGGCGCCGAAGACTTGGCCGTGACCCAGAGAACGCTCGAAAAGATCGGCGCGGCGGTCGAACGGCTGTCTGAGCAGGAGGGGCGCAAGCTCAAGCCCGCCCCGCGTCGACGCCCGCCCGCTGCGTCCGGTCCCAGGGCCTGATCGGCTGAAAATCCAAGCGAGCGCTTGACTGACGCTTTGGCCGGAACCGCTGCGCGGCGCCGGCCGAACGATCGGGTTCTAGAACTCTTCCCAGTCCGCCTCGACGCTCTGGGCGGCGGCGGTCTGACGGCCGGCGACGGCGGCCAGCTTCACCGGCGCGGGACGGGGCGGCGAGGCGGGGCGAGCGGCGGCGAGCGGGGCGGCGGCGAGCAAGTTTGATCCGGCGCCCAGGCGGAACCGCCCGATCATCGAGGCGAGGTTCTCGGTCTCCTGGCGAAGCGAATGGGAGGCGGCTGTCGACTCCTCCACCATCGCCGCATTCTGCTGGGTGACCTGGTCCATCTGGTTCACGGCGGTGTTGACCTCGGCCAGGCCGGTCGACTGTTCGCGCGCCGAGGTGGCGATTTCGGTGATCAGGCCGTCGATCTCGGCGACCCGGTCCACGATGACGGCCAGGGCCTGGCTGGTTTCGCCGACCAGTTTCACCCCCTTGCCCACCTGACTGGTGCTGCCGGCGATCAGGCCCTTGATCTCTTTCGCCGCCTCAGCCGACCGCTGGGCCAGGGCTCGGACCTCAGACGCCACGACCGCAAAGCCGCGGCCGGCCTCGCCCGCGCGCGCCGCCTCGACCCCGGCGTTCAGGGCCAGAAGATTGGTCTGGAAGGCGATTTCGTCGATGACGCCGATGATCTGGTTGATTTCGCCAGAGGAGCGCTCGATCTCGGCCATGGCGCCGATCGCTTCTTCCATGACGGCGCCGGACCGTTCGGCGTCGCCGCGCGCCCCGGCGGCGACGGTCGCGGCCTGCTGGGCGTTGGCGGCGCTGCGTTGGACGGTGGCGGTCAGCTGATCCAGAGCCGCGGCGGTCTCCTCCAGACTGGCGGCCTGCTGTTCGGTGCGGCGCGACAGGTCGTCGGAGGCCACGCCGATCTCGTCGGCGCCGGAACGGATGGCGCCCGCCGTCTCGCCGACGCTTTTCATCGTCGCCTGCAAGGCGTCGACGGCCGCGTTGAAGTCGGTTCTCAGCTTGTCCAGTTCCGGGATGAAGGCCGTGGTGATGCGGCGCTCCAGGTCGCCCTGGGCCAGGGCGGTCAGGGCGTCGCCGATCTGTTCCACCGCCTCGACTCGACGGGTCACGTCCACGGCGACCTTGACCACCTTGGCCACCTTGCCGTCCGGATTGACGATGGGGTTGTAGGAGCCCTGGATGATGACGGCCCCGCCGTCCTTGCGGACGCGCCGGAACTCGCCGGACTGGAACTGGCCGGACGACAGGGCGGCCCAGAACTGGCTGTACTCAGGACTGTCGCGATAGGCCGGCTCGGCGAAGATGGCGTGCTTGCGCCCGACGATCTCTTCTAACTGATAGCCCATGGCGTCCAGGAACAGGCGGTTGGCGTTGACGATGGTCCCGTCCAGGGTGAATTCGATCATGGCCTGAGATCGGCCGATGGCCTCGATCTGGGCCGCATAGTCCTCGCTGGCGAGCCGATAGCGGGCGTCCGCCCATTCCACGACGAAACCGGCGGCCTTGCCGCCCTGTTTCAGCGGCGTGACCAACAGGTCGAAGGCGCGACCCCCGACCCGGATGGTGGCCGAATGGGGTTCGCTCAAAGTCGCCAGCATCCGCCGCTGGTGGGCCGGGTTCTTGTGGAAGACGTCGATGTTGGAGCCGACCAGCCGATCAACGCTGAAGTTGGGCAGGTCTGACCGTAGCTCGGCTTCCGCCTCTTGCAGAAGATTGCGAACCGCCGGGTTCAGATAGGTGATGTTCAGGTCCTTGTCGGCCAACATGATGTTGGTGCGAAGAGCCTCTACAGCCGTTTCCAGCATGCCGCTCGCCGGCTTTTTCCCCTTGGCCCACATATCCGCTCTCGATGCTGCGGGCGTTCGTCGCCCTTTGGCTGCAGCGTTAGTGCTCACTCATTACTGGAAAGTGTACGGAATGTTTATCTGAACCCAACATCGCTGTGCTTTTCAGGGATACTAGTACTTTTACTTACAAACGAAGTTAAACTGGTAGTGGCATAGCGGCATCGACCAAGGTTGTAAAAGCTTCGGGCGCGAAGCATCGTATAGCGAAGCGGTAATGTGGATCTGGGAAAAGGCGGCAAAGAAGAGAAAGCCACCCGAATGCGTAAGCTGTTCAATCGACCGCAGGCGGAAAGCGAGGAGCTCTTGGAGCTTCGCGCCGTCGTCGCGGCCGTTCATTTGTCCCAGGCGGTGATTGAGTTCGATCTCGACGGCGTGGTGCTCGACGCCAACGCCAACTTCCTTGCGGTGCTCGGCTATGAACTGTCCGAGATCAAAGGCCGGCATCACCGGATGTTCGTCGATCCGGCCGAGGCCCGCTCGCCGGCCTATGCCGAGTTCTGGAAACGGCTGAACGCCGGGGAATTCGTCGCCGACAAGTTCGTCCGTTACGGCAAGAACGGCAAGCGGGCGGTGATCGAGGCGTCGTACAATCCGATCTTCGACGTGAACGGCAAGCCCTATAAGGTGGTCAAGTTCGCCATTGACGTCACCGCCGTCGAAGAGGAGCGCGAACGCCGCGCCGAGGCTGATCGTCAGGCGGCGGCCGTTCAGGCCATGGTGGTGCGAAATACGGGCCAGGGCCTGTCGGCCATGGCCTCGGGCGATCTGTCCTATCGAATCGAAGAGGATTTTCCGGGCGAGTACGCCGCTCTGCGCGAGAACTTCAACCGCGCCATGGCGGCGCTGGACCAGGCGATCGCCGTCATCGGCGGCAACGCCGAGACCATGCAGTCCGGCGCCAAGGAAATCAGTTCAGCGGCCGAAGATCTGTCCCGTCGCACTGAACGTCAGGCGGCCAGCCTGGAAGAGACGGCGGCCGCCCTGGATCAGATCACGGCCACCGTCCGCCGGACGGCCGAGAACGCCCAGGAGGCCGACAAGGTGGTCAGCCAGACCCGCGCCCAGGCCGAAACGGGCGGCGCCGTGGTCCAACGGGCGGTGGACGCCATGGGCGAGATCGAACGCTCGTCCGACCAGATCAGTCAGATTATCGGCGTCATCGACGAGATCGCCTTCCAGACCAACCTTCTGGCGCTTAACGCCGGAGTGGAGGCGGCGCGCGCCGGCGAGGCCGGGCGGGGCTTTGCGGTCGTGGCCTCAGAGGTGCGGGCCCTGGCTCAGCGGTCGGCGGACTCGGCCAAGGAGATCAAGACCCTGATCTCCGCCAGCGGCGCCCAGGTCAAATCCGGCGTCGTCCTTGTGCGTGAAACCGGCGAGGCCCTGACCGGCATCGCCGGCCGGATCGTCGAAGTCACTCAGCTGATGAGCGAGATTCGCGGATCGACCCAGGAACAGGCGGTCGGCCTGGCCGAGGTCAACACCGCCGTCAATGAAATGGACCAGGTGACCCAGCAGAATGCGGCCATGGTCGAGGAGTCGACGGCCGCCAGCGTGGCCCTGAGCCGCGAGGCCGCCGAACTGGCCCAGCTGGTCGGCCGGTTCACCACCAGCCAGGACGGCGGCTCCAGCCGACCTGCGCCGCTGCAAGAGGCCCATGGCCGGATCGCCGCCTTCGCGGCCGACCGCCCTGCGCCCCGACTGAAACTCGCCGCGGGCGGAGGCCGACAGGCCGCCGTTCACTCCGAATGGGAGGCCTTCTGATGTCCATGGCGCATACTCAAACCGACGCCTTTTCCGTCAACCGCGCCGGCGCCGGCCGTCGTGAGATGGTCGGCTTCCGGGTCGGGGACCAAGCCTTCTGCATCGACATCACCTCGGTGCTGGAGATCCGGGGCTGGACCCCCGCGACGCCCGTGCCCCAGTCGCCCCATTATATGAAGGGGGTGGTCAATCTGCGCGGCAGCGTCCTGCCGATCATCGACCTGGCCGCGCGCCTGGGCCTGCCGACGACTGAACCCTCAGCGCGTCACGCCATCATGGTCGCCAACTGCGGCGGGCGGACCGTGGGCCTGCTGGTCGAGGGAGTGTCCGACATCGTCCAACTGGACGACGCCGACCGCCAGGCGACGCCGGACATGGGCCATGGCCAGGGTGGGGTCGTCGCCGGAATCTTCGCGGTGGACGGCGCCATGCTCAGCCTGCTGGACCTGGACAATCTGCTGCCGCCGGACCGCAGCCGTCCCGCCGACGAGGCTTTCGATGCGATCGCCGCAGCTTGAGATCCCGGCCGCAGACGCCTCCTGGCCCCCGTACGGCGTGGCGGCCTGGCTGGCCGATGAGGTCGATGAGCGCGATCTGAGCCCTGTCATGCCGGACGGCTGCGACAGGGCCGGCATGGTCTCGGCCCTGCTTCAGATGGCCCTGTCGGTGTCTGAAGAGGGCGCGCCCTGGGCCGACGACGTCTGCGTCCTTCTTCTGTCGGGATGGGGCGCCTTGCAAGCCGCCGCTTCGGCCAACGAAACCGTCTGACGGTCGCCGGAGAGCCGGGTGATCGAATTCGCCCCATGCACGTTGTCGTCCGACCAGGGACGAAGACGGGCGAGGCGGCGACATGGCGAACGGATTGGAAGCCTATCGGGCCAAGCGCGACTTCACCCGCACCCCCGAACCGGCCGGAAAGACCAAGGCCGGACGCAAGGGCCGGCTGACCTATCTGATCCAGCGCCATGCGGCGACCCGGCTGCATTACGACTTCCGCATCGAACATGACGGGGTCCTGAAGTCCTGGGCCGTCACCAAGGCGCCGTCGCGCGATCCGGCGGTCAAACGACTGGCGGTGGAGGTGGAGGACCACCCCCTGGCCTATGGGACGTTCGAGGGGACCATTCCTTCCGGCAACTACGGCGCCGGGACCGTCCAACTGTGGGACCGCGGCGAATGGGAGCCGCAGGAGCCCGACATAGAGGCGGCGCTGAAGCGCGGCTCGCTGAAGATGATCCTGCACGGCGAGCGGCTGAGCGGCGGCTGGGCCCTGGTGCGGCTGAAGTCTGATCGCGGCAAGCCGTCCAAACGCAACAACTGGCTGCTGATCAAGGAGAAGGACGAGGCGGCCGTGCCCGGCGAGGGCGACGCCAATATGGAGATCGACGCCTCCGTCGCCAGCGGCCGCAGCTTGGCCGAGATCGCGGAGGGCAAGACCCAATGGACCGCCTCTCGCCCCGTGGCGCGCAAGGGCCCCAAGCCGCCGAAGGCCAGGCCGCGCGAAGCCGACCTGGCCCAGCCGCCCGCCTTCCAGCCGATCCAGCTGTGCAAGGTGGCGGACCATCCGCCCGGGGGCGCCGGCTGGGTGCATGAGATCAAGTTCGACGGCTATCGCATCCAGATCGCCGTCGGCGGCGGGCAGGCGCGCCTCTACACCCGTCGAGGCCATGACTGGACCGACCGCTTTCCCGAACTGGCGGCCGATGCGGCCCAGTGGCCCGACGGGGTGGTGGACGGCGAACTGTGCGCCCTGACCGAGGACCACACGCCGGACTTTTCCGCCCTTCAGGCCGCCATCGCCGACGGAAAGACCCAGGACCTGGTCTATTTCGCCTTCGACCTGCTGAAGGAAGGACGGGACGATCTGACGGCCCTGCCTCTGTCGCACCGCAAGGCGCGGCTCCAGGCCCTGATCGACCGGATCCCGGCCAAGGCGCGGGGGAGGGTGCGCTATGTCGATCACTTCGCCTCCACCGGCCAGGCGGTGCTGGACAGCGCCTGCCGGATGGATCTGGAAGGGGTGATCTCCAAGACGCTGAACGCCCCCTATCAGCCGGGCCGGTCCTCGACCTGGGTCAAGTCCAAATGCCGCGGCAGGGACGAGGTCGTCATCGGCGGCTGGTCGTCGGAGGGCGGGACGCGCTTTCGCTCCCTCCTGGTCGGCGTGGCGGAGGAGGAGGGGCTGCGTTACCTCGGCCGGGTCGGGACCGGCTATTCCGCCCCGCTGCTGAAGACCCTGCTGCCCGCGCTGAAGGCGGCGGCGGCCGAGACCTCGCCCTTCGTCGGAAAGGGGGCGCCGCGCGGCGGCAAGGACATCCACTGGCTGCGGCCGGTCCTGGTGGCCGAGCTGGAACACGGCGGTCTGACCGAAGGCGGCTCCCTGCGCCATGCGGCCTTCAAGGGGCTGCGCGAGGACAAGCGGGCTCAGGAGGTGGTCGATGATCCGCAACCGCCGTCGCCGAAACAGGCGGAGAAGGCCGCGCCGACGCCGCGCCGAACGGGCAAGGACAAGGTGGTCGTCGCCGGCGTCACCCTGTCCAGCCCGGACAAGGTGCTGTGGCCCGCCGCCGGGGGGCGGCCGGCCATCACCAAGACGGGCCTGGCCCGCTACTATGAACAGGCGGCCGAACGGATCCTGGCCCATGTCGCCGACCGGCCGGTGTCGATCATCCGCGCGCCCGACGGGATCGAGGGCGAGACCTTCTTCCAGCGCCACGCCATGCCGGGCTCGAACCCGCGGCTGAAGCTGATCGACGTGCATGAGCGCAAACCCTATGTCGCCGTGGTCGATGTCGGGGGGCTGGTCGCCGTCGCCCAGTCGGGCGGGCTTGAGCTGCACCCGTGGGGCTGTCGGCCCGGCGATCCGGAGACGCCCGAACAGGTCACCTTCGACCTGGATCCCGACGAAGGTCTGGACTTCGAAGCGGTCATCGCGGCGGCCAAGACGGTGCGAAAAACGCTCGAGGCCAAGGGGCTGAACCCCTTCGTCAAGACGACCGGCGGCAAGGGGCTGCATGTCGTGGTTCCGATCCGCTCGGACGGCCGCAGCCGGATCGAATGGGACCGATGCAAGGCCTTCGCCAAGGCCGTGGCCGAAGAGGTGCGACGCGCCGATCCCGACCGGTTCACCACCACCCTGGCCAAGAAGGCGCGCGGCGGAAAGATCTTCATCGACTATCTGAGGAACGGCCGGATGGCGACGGCGGTGGCGCCCTGGTCTGTGCGGGCGCGGCCGGGCGCAGGCATCGCCTTTCCCCTGTCCTGGGGCCAGGTCAAGGCGGGCCTGGATCCCCGGGCCTTCACCCTTCACGACGCCCCGGCCCTGCTGAAGAAGTCCGATCCGTGGAAGGACTTCAGGGCCGGCGAGGTCAGCCTGCGGCCCGTGCTGAAGGCGATGGGGCTTTAGAGGGGCGGTTCTGGTGAGTATTGCTAGTGCTAGTGAGCAAGGCATGAGCAGTGGAAGTGTCCGCTGGTCCGCGCCCAGCCCACCTCTTGCTCACCAGCGCTAATCACTAGCACTAATCACTATAACCCCGACCCCATCACGCCGCCGTCTTGCGCGTCGCCGGCTTCTTCTTGGCGGGGGCCTTTTTCTTCGGCTTGGCGCCGGTCGCGGAGCCCTTGAGGCTGTTGCGCAGGGCCTCCATCAGATCGATCACATTGGTGTCGTCGGGCTCGGGCGCCTCGACCACCGACTTGCCGCCCTTCTGCTTGGCCTTGACCATCTCGCGCAGGGCCTCGTCATAGCGGTCCTTGAAGTCGGTCGGGTCGAAGTCCGTCTCCTTCTGGGCGATGATCCGGCTGGCGATCTCGACCATGTCCTTGTCCGCCTTGACCGAGGGAATGTCGTCGAAATAGTCCTCGGCGGGCCGCACCTCGTCATGCGCCCGCAGGGAATAGGCCACCAGCCCCTTGCCGCGCACCTCCAGGGCCAGCTGCCGTTCCCGCCCGCGCAGGACCAGGGTCCCAATCGCGATCTTGCCCGCCGACTTCATCGCGTCGCGGATGACGGCGAAGGCCTCGGCCCCCACGCCCTTTTCGGGCACCACATAGAAGGGGTCGTCCCAGTACAGACGGTCGATCTCGTCCTCGTCCACGAAGCTGTCGATGCAGATGGTGCGGGTGGTCTCCAGCTTGACCTTGTCGAAGTCGGCGTCGTCGAACAGGACATATTCGTCCTTGGCCACCTCATAGCCCTTGACCAGATCCGACCGTTCGATCGGGCCGGTGTCGGGGTCGGTCGGCACCATGCGGATGCGGTTGTTGGTCTCGGGGTTGATCAGGTGGAAGCTGACGTGGGCGTTGGAGGCGGTGGCGGTGTAGAGGGCGACCGGACAGGTCACCAGCGACAGTTTCAGATGCCCCTGCCAGGTGGGTCTTGCGGCCATGATCGTCTCCTCGCCTCGGGTTCGGTGACCTAACGCCGCAGGGCTGCGGGCGTTTCCGCGCGGAACCGGCCGGCCTGTCGCACCTTTCCGATGTGAAGCTTGCAGCAAGGGCGGGGCGCATGCGGCCGACCAGACCATTTCGATGAGCCAGAGCCTGACCCCCATTTCGGGCTGGGCGCCCTATTGCGGCCCCGCGCCCGCCGCCGGCGACTGGCGCTGGAACCTGGACCCCGTCCTGCTTCTGATCATGGCCGGGGCCACGGCCCTGATCCTGATGCGGACGCACGGTCGGTCGCGGGGCCTGGGCCTGGCCGCCATGGCCGTGCTGGGCGTCAGCTTCGTCTCGCCCCTGTGCGCCCTCAGCTCCGCCCTGTTTTCGGCCCGGACCGTGCACCACGTCCTGCTGGTCGCCGTGGCCGCCCCCCTGCTGGCCGAGATGGCGCCGCGACGGCGATACGGGTCTCTGGCCCTGGCGAACTTCGTCCAGGCGGCGGTGCTGTGGGTGTGGCATGCGCCCGCCGCCTATGGCGCCGCCCTGTCCAGCGACCTGGTCTACTGGATCATGCAGCTCAGCCTTCTGGCCTCCGCCGTCTGGTTCTGGGCGGCGGCGCGGGCGGCCAGCGCGCCTGCGGCGGTGGTCGGCCTGTTGGCGGCCATGCTGGCGATGGGGCTCTTGGGCGCGGTCCTGACCTTCGCCGGCCAGGCCGTCTATGCGCCCCACGCCTATACGACCCTGGCCTGGGGCCTGACCCCGCTGGAGGACCAGCAGGCGGCGGGGCTGATCATGTGGGCGCCGGCGGCGGGCCTCTATCTGCTGGCGGCCCTGTGGCGGCTGGGCCGGATGCTGGGGCCGGACCTTCCCGCCGAGGCCGGGGTGCGTCCGGCGTGATCGAAAAGCTCTTCACCCAACTGCTGGAATGGGCGGCGGGCCACCATGACCAGGGCCGATATTCGCCGGTCGGCATCCTGTTTCACTGGGTCATGGCCGCCCTGGTGATCTTTCAGCTGGGCTGGGGCTGGTGGATGGGGCGTCAGCCGGTCGGCGGTCAGATGCTGGCCGCCTATGATCTGCATTTCGCCGTGGGCGTCCTGATGCTGATCCTTGTGATCGGGCGGCTGTCCTGGCGGCTGCTGGCGCCGGACCTGATCAATGACGCCGACAAGCCGGGGTGGGAGAGCTGGGCCGCCCACGTCACCCACTATGTCTTCTACATCTGCCTGTTCGGCCTGCCCCTGTCGGGCTGGGCCATGATCTCGGCGACGGACCGGACGCGCGAACTGGAGGCGCTGGGCTTCATCCCCTGGCCCTTGCTGCCGTTCCAGGACCTGTCCAACAGTCAGCTATGGGCGATCGAGGCGGCGGCGGAATGGATGCATTGGGGCCTGGTGGTCACCCTGCTGCTGATGATCCCCATCCACGCCGGGGCCGCCCTCAAGCACCATCTGATCGATCGGGACGACGTGTTTCACGCGATGCTGCCGGTCGTGCCGCTGCGTCGACGGAAGCGGACCCGGTGGCAGAGGCGCTGGCGGGCGCTGGAGAAGCAGGTTGCGCGGACAGCCAAAGCCCTATGGCGCGGACTTCTGGGTCCGAAAGCGGTTTGACGGCGGCGGCCATGACGCCGCGCGGATCGTTGCGGCGTTCGCCCGACTTCCACCGCTCGATCTGTTCGACCAGATAGGGGTAGGGCTGGCCCGCGATCTGAGGATTGCCGCCCAGGCCGGTTCCTTCGCCGTTCAAGCCGTGACAGGCGGCGCAGGCCACCACCCCCCGCGCGGGATCGCCCCTCAGATAGACCGACGGCGCCGCGGCGGCGGCGTTCAGCTCCGTCGGCGGGATCGGCAGTGCGGCGTAATAGGCCGCCACCTCGCGTCGGCTTCTCTGATCCAGGGCCTTGGCGATGCGCGTCATCTGGTCGTCGGCCCTGAGGCCCGAGGCGTAGTCCTCCATCTGTTTCTGCAGATAGCCGACGTCCAGGCCCGCCAGGCGCGGCGCGGCGGCCCCGTCGCCGCCGCCGTCCAGGCCGTGACAGGTGAAACAGGCGTTGGCCGCACCGCCGGCGCCGCCGCTGAGGGCGATGACTTCGCCGTTGGCCGAAAGAACGCGGTCGGTGTCGGTCGCCGCCGCCTCGCATCCGGCCAGCAGCATCAGGAGCATCAGAGGGGCAAGGGGCGCGCGCACCTGCATCCAACCCCCGCCTACGGCCCCGGTTCCGAAGGCGCCGCCCGACGGAGACGCCATGTCGCAGCCGGGGAACTTCCTCCTCCTGCGGGGATTGGTCTGGCGAAGCTTTCGAGGCCTGGCCCGAGGCGATTCAGGGCGGGGGACCGGGCGGCGATGAGATGGGGCGGACAGGGCGAGGCAGGGCGGACCGCCGCCGCGGCTCTGCTCGCGCTCGCCTCGGCGGGCCTTGGCGCCTGCGTCGACAAGGCGGATCAGCCCCGGCCGGTGGCCCAGGGCGATCCGGCGCGCGGCCTGGCGGTCATCGAGGCCGTCGGTTGCGCCGCCTGCCACACGATTCCCGGCGTCGCCTGGCCCGAAGGCCGCAGCGGCGGCGACCTGGCGGGCTTCGGGGCGCGCCCCTTCATCGCCGGGCGCCTGCCGAACCAGCCCGGCGTCCTGACCCGCTGGCTGATCGACGCGCCGTCCCTGGATCCCGGAACCGCCATGCCCCCCATGCCCCTGAACCACGCCCAAGCCCGCGACGTCGCGGCCTATCTGTATACGCTCGATGACGACTGAACCGACGCCGGGAACCGCGGGCTGGCCCCCGCCTGTGCTGGACCCGGCCGGCCCCTTCGCCGGGCCGATCGAGGTGGTGGCCTGGGTGCTGTTCGTCATGGCGGCGGTGGTGATGACCGTGGTGCTGATCGCGCTGGGGATCGCCCTGTTCGGCCCCCGAAGGTGGAAGCGGCGGGTCAGCGGCGAGCGTCTGGTCTGGATCGGCGGCCTGGCCTTTCCGATCGTGGTTCTGACCGGCCTTCTGATCTACGGCCTGACCACGACCGCGCGGGTCGCCGAGGCGCCGCGACCGGGCGAGATGCGGGTCCGCGTCACCGGCGAGATGTGGTGGTGGCGGGTCGCCTATCTGGACGACCAGGGGCGCGAAATCCTTCAGGACGCCAATGAGGTCCATATCCCCGCCGGTCAGCCCGTGGTGTTCGAGCTGGAAAGCGCCGACGTGATCCACAGCTTCTGGGTTCCGCGCCTGGGCGGCAAGACCGACATGATCCCCGGCCGGCGCAACTTCATGCGGCTGCAGGCCGATCAGCCGGGAACCTACGGCGGCCAGTGCGCCGAATACTGCGGCGGGCCCCATGCGCTGATGGGGCTGGTCGTGGTGGCCCATACGCCCCAGGAATTCGCCGCCTGGCGCGCGCGTCAGGCCGGGCCGGCCGTAGCCCTGGATGCGGCCGCGCCGACCGCCGCAATGATCGCGCGCGGCCGCGACGTCTTCGCCGCCTCCGGCTGCGGCGCCTGCCACACCATTCGCGGAACCGAGGCCAATGGTTTGGCCGGTCCCGACCTGACCCATGTCGGATCGCGCCAGACGATCGGGGCGGGCATATTGCCGAACAATCAGGGCACTCTGGCGGGCTGGATTTCGGACAGCCAAGGGATCAAGCCCGGCAACCGCATGCCCTCCTATCCGGTCCTTACGGGCCAGGACCTGCGCGCCGTCTCGGCCTATCTGGACAGTCTGAAATGAGTTCGGAAACCGGGTTCGATCCCGAACTCTACAAACGCCTGCCGACCCGCGAACCCCGCCCCGAGGGCGAGCTGGAGCAGCTGGAACAGGTCTGGTGCGCGCCGCGCAAGCCGTGGGAATGGATCACGGCGATCAACAACAACTATATCGGCGTCTATTACGTCGGCGCGGCCATGCTGTTCTTCGTGCTGGCCGGGGTTCTGGCCCTGTTGATGCGGACCCAGCTGGCCCTGCCGATGACGGGCTTCCTGGCCCAGGAGACCTACAACCAGATCTTCACCATGCACGGCACGGTGATGATGTTCCTGTTCGCCGTGCCAGCGGTCGAGGCCCTGGGCGTGCTGCTGCTGCCCCAGATGCTGGGGGCGCGGGACCTGCCGTTCCCGCGTCTGAGCGCCTACGCCTTCTGGGCCTATCTGATCGGGGGGCTGTGCTTCTTCTGCTCCCTGTTCTTCGGGCTGGCGCCGAATGGGGGCTGGTTCATGTATCCGCCCCTGACCTCCATGGCCTATTCGCCGGGGATCAACGCCGACTTCTGGCTCCTGGGCATCGGCTTCATCGAGATTTCGGCCATCGCCGGCGCCATCGAGATCATCGTCGGGGTTCTGAAGACGCGGGCGCCCGGCATGACCCTGGACAAGCTGCCGATCTTCGCCTGGGCCATGCTGATCTTCGCCTGCATGATCATCATCGCCTTCCCGTCGATCATCCTGTCGACCCTGCTGCTGGAGCTGGAACGCGCCCTGGGCTGGCCCTTCTTCGACGCGGCGCGGGGCGGGGATCCGATGCTGTGGCAGCACCTGTTCTGGTTCTTCGGTCACCCGGAGGTCTACATCATCTTCCTGCCGGCGGCGGGCGCCATGTCCACCATCATCCCGGCCGTGGCCCAGACCCGGCTGGTGGGACACAGGCTGGTGGTCCTGGCCATGCTGGCGACGGGCTTCATCAGCTTCGGCGTCTGGGCCCACCACATGTTCACCACCGGCATGCCCCAGATCTCGATCAACTATTTCAGCGCGGCCTCGATGGCGGTCAGCGTGCCCGCAGGGGTTCAGGTCTTCGCCTGGATCGCCACCCTGGCGGCGGGGAAGATGCGGTTCAACACGCCCGGTCTGTTCGCCGTCGGGGGGCTGGTCATCTTCGTCATGGGCGGGCTGACGGGGGTGATGGTCGCCATGGTCCCCTTCGACTGGCAGGCCCACGACAGCTATTTCATCGTCGCCCATCTGCACTACGTCCTGATCGGCGGCATGGTCTTTCCGCTGTTCGCCGCCATCTACTATTGGACCCCCATGTCCAGCGCCCGGCCGCTCAGCGAGCGGTGGGGCAAGTGGGTGTTCTGGCTGATGTTCGTCGGCCACAACGTCACCTTCCTGCCCATGCATCTGACGGGGCTGATGGGTATGCCGCGGCGGGTCTACACCTATCTGCCGGACCGGGGCTGGGACCTGCCCAATATGATCTCGACCGTCGGCGCCTTCCTTTTCGGCCTGGCGGTGCTGATCTGGGGGGTGGACATGATCCGCAACTTCCGCCCCTTCGGGCGACGCGAGGCGGGCAATGTCTTCAATGGGCCGGGGCTGGAGTGGCTGCCGGCCGGCCTCTATTCGCTGCGCTCCATTCCGGTGATCAAGAGCCTCTATCCCGGTTGGGAGCAGAAGGGGCTGGCCGAGGACGTCGAGGCCGGCCGCTATTTCCTGCCCGGCGCCCCGCGCGGCGAACGCGAGACCATCGTCACCAGCCCGCTGAACGCCGAACCCCAGTATCTGCTGCAAATCCCCCGGCCCTCCAGCTGGCACGTCTGGGGGGCGGTGTTTACGGCGGGCTTTTTCCTTATCCTGACCATCCAGGCCTATCTGGCTTCGGTGATCAGTGGAATTCTGGCCGTATATTGCATCCTCAAATGGTGCTGGAAGCTGGACCGGCCGGACCGGCCGGACCGGCGCGAGGGCGGGGCGGGTGTGGTGGACGTCGGGGCGGGCGTGCGCCTGCCGACCTATGTCTCGGGCCCGACCAGCCACGGCTGGTGGGCCATGGTCATCACCCTGATCGTCGCCGGCATGGTCGCGGTCATGGCCGGCTTCTCCTACGTCTTCCTGTGGAGCCGTCGTCCCGATCTGTGGCAGGCGCCGCCGGAGACGGGGTCTCTGATCCAGGTCGTCGGCCTTTGCGCGGCGGCGGCGCTGCTGGCCTGGGCCGCGCTGAGGGTCCTGGGACTGGATCGTCCCCGCAGCGGGATGATCGCCGCCGTCCTGATGCTGCTGGCGGGCCTGACGATCGGGGCGGGCTGGGCGGTCGAGGCGTCCGCCTGGTGGGGGGCTGGCCTGCGTCCCCAGGCCAGCGGCCAGGGGGCGACCGTCTTCGCCCTGATCGCTTGGCAGGGGCTGTTCGCGGCCATCTGCGCCATCATGGCGGTCTTCGCCCTGATGCGCTGGGTCTTCGGCCTGCTGTCAGCCCGGAGGCCGGCGACCTATCAGCTGATCGCCCTGTTCATCGGTTTTTCCGCCGCGCAAGGAACGGCCGCCGCCCTGTTGACCCATCTGTTCCCGGGAGGCTGACATCGGACGCTGGCTGATCCTGACGGGCGGGCTGCTGATCTGGGCGGCCCATTTCCTGGGCGTCTATCTGATCTCGTCCACGGCGGACGTGGTGGCGAGGGCCGAGGCGCCCCTGTGGCGCCTGATCGGCGGGGGATTCAGCCTGGCCTGTCTGGCGGGCGAGGCGGGGCTCGCCCTGTTGATCCTGAAGACCCGTCGGGGATTCGAGCCGGCCATCGGCGTCGGCGGCTGTTTCATCGGCGGGGTCGGGGTGGTGTTTCAGACCCTGCCCCTGCTGCTGATCTGAGCCCTTCAGGGCGCCGACCAGCCCTTGACCGTCACCACCGCCGCGCGCGGATCGGCGTCGAACCGCATATAGGCGGTCGCATGGCCGCGGCCGGGCACATAGTCCAGGGTGGCGGTCGCCGTCTGGTCGCCTGCCACGGCCTCGACATCGACCCCGGCGGCGGTTTCGTCGCCGTCATTGACCACCTTGATCGCGGCCACGTGGCCGTGGGCGGTGGTCTCGACCCTCTCGATCCGGGCGCTCAGGGTCGCCGGGGCGGCGGGTTGCACGGCCTCCCACACGATCACCCCGACGGCGGCCAGGGTCACCACCCCGCCCAGAGCGGCCATGGCGGTCTGCAAAAGCGGGCGGGGCGGGGCGGTTTTTCGGCGCGTGGCTCGGTTCATCGGATCAGACCAGCAGACGGGCGGCCGCCGCGCCGATCGCGGCCGGAAAGCCCAGGACCGCCGTCGCCTGGACCACCCCGGCCAGAGAATGCCCTTCGATCCGCCCAAAGACGAACAGGGCGAACAGGCTGACCCCCAGGGCGATGGCGTAGCCGGGCAGGGTGAAGTGGAAGAAGGCGTGGGCCGGTCGATCCGCCTCTTCCTGACCGGCGAAGCCCGCGCGAAAAACGATGAGGTGCAGCAGCAGGATCGACACGGCCATCAGCCCCAGGACGTTGAGGGCGCCGGCCTTGTAGGCGATCAGGATCATTTCCTCGGTCGGGGCGACGTTCAGGGCGAAGAACAGGGCGCCGGCCGCCATCAGAAACAGCTCCCCGACATAGGAGGCCTGATCCTCCTGGGTCTCGCCGCCGTCCGCGTCGCCGCTCAGCTGGCGGCGGGCCAGCAGGGCGCCCATGGCGCCCGGAACGGCCTGAAGCGCAATCATGCCCAGGGCTTCTCGCGGGGGATCGCCCCATCGGACCACGCCGAACAGGCTCAACAGCAGGCCGGCGGTCAGGAAGCCGACCGCCAGGGCGACGGCCGTGTCCATCAGATCGTTCACCAGCCCCCGCCGGTCGGAGAAGCCCGCATAATAGGCCAGGCCGTAAAGCAGGGGCAGGCCCGCGACGATGAAGGCCAGCAGCCGGCCCCGGTCCATGGCCACCCCCTGCTCCCACATCTCCATCGTCATCAGCAGGGGGATGCTGAACACCAGGGCGCCCCCGAACGCGCGGCCCAGGTCGCGCAGATAGGCGCGTTCTCGGCTCAGATCGATCAGGGCGGCGGCGCTCATCTTCCGCCAACGTCCGAAGCGGCGCCTTGGCTCCGAACGTCAGGCGTCAGCGCGCGCCCAGCCGCTCCAGCAGATCGGCGGCGAAGCTGGACAGGGTGTCGTCGCGCGCCCCCATGACCAGGATGCGGTCGCCAGGCCGGGCCATTTCGACGATGCGGTCTCCGCAGGCCGCACGGTCGGGCAGGGCCTCGGCCTGGCGGCCGGCCTCGCGCACCCCTTCAGCGACGGCCTCGCTGCCGACGCTGCGGTCGGTGGTTCCGCCGTAATAGACCGGCTCGGGCATCAGCAGGACGTCGTCTTCGCGCATCAGGCCGACGAAACCGTCGATGAACTCCCGCCGCATCAGTTTCAGGGGGCCGAAGCCGTGGGGCTGGAACAGGATCAGCAGGCGGCCGTCGAAGGCGTGCAGCGTCTTCAGCGTGGCGGCGATCTTGTCGGGGTTGTGGGCGAAGTCGTCGATGACGGTGACGGCGTCGACGGTCCCCACCACCTCCATTCGCCGCCGGATGCCGGCGAAGCTTTCCAGGGCCTTGACCGCCTCGGCCGTCGAAACGCCTAGGGCCTTGACCGCGCCGAGCGCCGCAAGCGCATTGGCGACATTGTGGGCGCCGGGCACGTTCAGCCTGACGTCGAACTCGCTCCAGCCCTCGATCAGGCGGAACCGCATGCCGGTCGGCTGGGGCTGAAGGTCGTGGGCCGACAGGTCGGCCGCCTCCTCGCCCAGGGCGAAGGTGATCGCCTTTCCGGGCGTCAATTCCTGCGCCAGAGCCGCCGTCTCGGGATTGTCCAGGTTCAGCACCGCCGTGGCCGCCCGCTGGACGAAGCCGCCGAACAGGTCGCGCAGCTCCTCCATCGACTTGTGGTCAAGCGAGATGTTGGAGACGACCGCCACGGTCGGGACGTAACGGGCGATCGAGCCGTCCGATTCATCGACCTCGGACACGAACAGATCCGACCCGCCGATCAGGGCGCTGGCGAACGGATGGTCGGCGTCGGCGAAATTCTTCATCACCGCCCCGTTCATGACGGTCGGATCGCGGCCGGTCTGGTGCAGGATCCAGGCGATCATGCCGGTGATGGTGGACTTGCCGCTGGTGCCCGCCACCCCGATCGAGGTGGGGGCGGCGTTGAACAGCTCGCTGAGCAGTTCGGGCCGGGTCTTGATCGCCGCCCCGACGCGGCGGGCCGCGCCGATGTCGGGCACCGTCTCCTCGACCGCGCCGGTGGCGACCACGATCTGATCGGGCCGGGTGACGCCCGATCCGTCCTGGGGGTGCAGGGTGACGCCGTGGGCGCGCAGCCAGTCGAACTTTTCAGGCGTGCGGCCCTGGTCCAGCGCCCGGTCCGAGCCTTCGATCCGGGCGCCCTGGGCCTGGACGATCAGGGCCAGGGGCAGCATGCCCGACCCGCCGATGCCGCAGAAGAAATAGGAGGCGTCTTGGTTCATGCCCCCTTAGAACAGGGGATCGGGCCGATCCGCCAGAGGCGGACTGCAATTTCGACGAAGAAGACGACGTGACGAGCAACACCTTCAAGATCGGCGTGGTCTGCGCCAGCTCGCGTTTCTCAAAGGAGCGGGCCGAGGCGGTCGAGGCCTGGATGGCCCAGCACCATCCGGACCGTGAGGTCTCGGTCGTGTTTCACCCCGCCTGTTTCCTGAAACACGGCCATTTCGCCGGCGACGACCGGGCGCGGGCCGACGCCTTCGTGGAGTTCGCCAACGACCCGCGCATCGACGCCGTCTGGTTCGCGCGCGGCGGCTATGGCTCGTGCCGCATCGCCGCCTCGGTGATTCCGCGCCTGAACGCGGTGGCGCGCAAGAAGCGCTATCTGGGCTATTCCGACGCCGGCAGCCTGCTGGCCGGCATGTACAGGGCCGGGTTCGAACATCTGGCCCACGGGCCGATGGCGTCGGATTCGGTGCGGGACGACGCGACGGCCAAGGGCGCCCTGGCCTGGCTGACGACCGGGCGGACGGACTGGATCGAGCCGTCGCTGGCCGGCGACCCCCGACCCGCCGTCGCCTTCAACCTGACTATTATCGACCAGTTGGTCGGCACGGATCTGGAGCCCGATCTGTCCGGGCACGTGCTGATGCTGGAGGAGGTGTCGGAGGCCGCCTACCGGATCGACCGGATGATGTTTCACTTGACGGGTCAGGACTCCATCCGACGTGTTGCAGGAATTCGCCTGGGACGTGTTTCTGATGTCACGCCAAACGATCCCGACTTCGGCCAGACTCCGGAGGAGATCGTTCGCTACTGGTGCTTGAGGTCCGGCATAGAATTTCTCGGGTCGGCTGATATCGGGCATGATGCCGCCAACAAAATCGTGCCCTTCGGCCCCCATAGGTAAAAAGACGGCGCGACGTGAAAGACACAGTCCGGCCATGATCCGCATCACGTCGGTCGGCGCCCTCTCGACACAGGGTGCGAGTGAACGTCAGATGAAGGTCCGCGAGGCGTTAGGACTTCGTTAGCCAAGGCGTTGGGGGACGCTGCGGTTACGCCTTCTGCGATGCGGCGGTTCGTTCGGACCTCGGGGGATGCCCGGACGAACCGCCTGATCGTTCTGCGACAGTCATTCAGTCCTACTCCGCTCATCCAGATACGACATCCACGCTGCTCGTCCGGCGTCGGTCGGGACGACCCGGGTCCGCGGCTTGCGGCCGAGGAAGCCCCGTCGCAGTTCGACGTATCCGGCGTCCTCCAGCCGCGACAGGTGACTGGACAGGCTGTTGTTGGGGACGGCCAGGGCCTGGGCGAGTTCGGTGAAGTCGGCGGCCTCCGCGGCCGACAGATAGGCCATCACCCCGGTCCTTATCGGGTGAGCGAAAGCGGGATCGACGGCGGCGTGTGCAGTCACCTCCGCTTCTCGCGTATGAGAAGAACGGCCGGAACGAAGGCGAGGAAAATCAGGCTGGCGCAGATGATCGGCAGGGCGATCGGAGACTCTAGGCGGGACCAAGCCAAGCCTCCTGCCGCTGCGAAACTCCCGACCGCCACCAGAAAGAGCCATCGCCGATCGCTTGACAGGGCGGTGATCCACCACGCCGCGCCCCAAAGGACCAGTATGATCGACAGCATGACGGGGCTGGTGTGAACGGCGTCGGTAAAGGGCTCGTCGCGTGTGTAGATGCGGAAGACGATATAGGTCACGATCAGCGCCACGAAGCTGGCGGACCATGTCGCGGAGGCTGTTCGGCGAAGGCGAACCCGGTTCGGACCGAGGGTGCGCCAGGCGGTCCAGATCAGGGTTCCAAAGAAGGCCAGGTGGGACGTAATGATGGCCCAACGGCCTACGAAGTTGGAGATTGGTCCTTCGACAGGAGAGCCGGGCTTGGGCAATCCCTCGATCATGACGCCCGCCAGGATCGCCAGAAGCGCAAAACCATAGGCGCCGCCGAATACGGCGATCAGCAACAGGAAGGGCGCCGGTTCTCCACGACCCGCAACCGCCAGTCGTTTGAGGTAGGCGAGATCGTCGTCTTGGCGAGAAGGGGCATCGGTCATGAACTGTCTCCATTGCGACGTGACTACTTTAAATATTAAACTAGTCCAGTCAAGCGCCGCAGCCGTTTGACGAGAGTCGCTTGTGAGCGCTGCGGGCGCTATGGATCGCCGGGTGCGTTTCGACGAAAGATTCATTGATGAACTGAAGGCTCGCCTTCGGCCGTCCGACGTGATCGGGCGGACGGTGAAGCTCAAGCGGCAGGGGCGGGAATATGTCGGCCTGTCCCCCTTCTCGAAGGAGAAGTCGCCGTCCTTCTTCGTCAATGACGACAAGGGCTTCTTCCACGACTTCTCGTCCGGCAAACACGGCGACATCATCTCCTTCCTGCAGGAGACCGAGCGGCTGAGCTTCGTCGAGGCGGTGCAGCGGCTGGCGGGCGAGGCGGGCATGCAGCTGCCGGCCGAAGACCCCAAGGAGGCCGAGCGCGAGCAGAAGCGCTTAGGCCTGTCCGAGTGGATGGACCTGGCCCAGAAATGGTTCGCCGCCAATCTGCGCCGCACGCCGGGCAAGGCGGCGCGCGAATATCTTGAGAAACGCGGCCTGCCCGAGGATCAATGGGAGCGGTTCGGCCTGGGCTATGCGCCCAATGACCGGGAGGGGCTGAAACAGGCCCTGGTCCAGCGCGGGGCGCGGCCGGCCGAACTGGTCGAGGCCGGGCTGCTGATCGCGCCGGACAGCGGCGGCCAGCCCTATGACCGGTTCCGCGACCGGTTGATCTTCCCCATTCTGGACGCGCGCGGGCGGATCGTCAGCTTCGGCGGCCGGGCCATGAACCCCGACGACCGGGCCAAATATCTGAACGGGCCGGAAAGCCCGCTGTTTCACAAGGGCTCCACCCTCTACGGCCTGCCTGAGGCGCGGCGCATTCTGGGGGCCGAGAGCCGGAATGACCAGCCGATCATCGTGGTCGAGGGCTATATGGACGTCATCGCCTGCCAGCGCGCGGGCCTGCCGGCCGTGGCCCCCATGGGCACGGCCCTGACCGAAGAACAGATGGAGCGGCTGTGGCGGGTCAGCCATGAGCCGGTGCTGTGTTTCGACGGGGATGCGGCGGGCCTGCGGGCCGCCTATCGCGCGATCGAGCGGTCGTTGCCGCTGCTGAAGCCGGGGCGGTCGTTCCGCTTCGCCCTGCTCAGCGGCGGGCAGGACCCCGACGACATACTGCGCGACAAGGGGGCGCCGGCCCTGCGCCAGGCCTTGGCCGAGACATACGGCTTCGCCGAGGTCCTGTTCCGTCGCGAACAGGATGTGGAGCCGCTGGACACGCCCGAGCGCAAGGCCGGGTTCAAGGCGCGGCTGCGGGCGGCGGCCGGCGCCATTCAGGACAAGGATCTGGCGGAACAGTATCGCCGCGACCTGTTCGACCGGTTCGACGCCCTGTTTCCCCGCAACCCTCCGCGCGCGCCCTGGACGCCCGGACGGGGCGGCGGTCGGTTGGGCCCGCCGCCGAAGCTGGGCCAGACCGTCGAGGGGGCCCAGGCCATGCAGTCGCTGTTCCGCGCCGTCAGTCCGGTGGCGGCGGCCCTGGCCTATGCCGCCATCGACGACATCGAGCGGCTGGACGATCATCTGGAAGAAGTCAGCGTCCAGGGATTTGGCGACGCAGCCCTGGAGGGGTTGGCCCAGGAGCTGGTGCGGCTGCGGCTGTCGGGCCAGGCGTCGGACGCGGCCGTGGTGCGACATCGGCTGCGTGACTCCGGCTTTGATCCGCTGTTGAAAGAGATCGAGAAGGCGGCGTCCAAGTCGGGCGCCTCCTTCCTGTCGTCCGATCTCCCCGTGGCCGAGGCGCGCGCCCAATGGCTGAAGGTGTTCGGCCTGATGACCCATCTCGCCGCCCTGTCGCGCGCCATAGAGACGGCGAAACAGGACCTGGGCCAGGGGACGGGCATCGAGGCTCTGATCCGGCTGAAGGCCGAGCGGGACGCCATCACCCGCTCGTTCGCGGCCCCCGACTTCTGGACGACCCTGGTTTGAGCCGCGCCGATTGGCGGGCTTCACGATCTGGAGTAGTCTCGCCCCATGGATGGCTCCCAACCCGTCAGGATCACGCGCGAAGGCGATCATCAGGTCGTCCACCTGCCGAGCGGCGTCGCCGTTCCGGCGGACGCGGTGGTGCGTCAGGAGGGGGAGCGGCTGATCATCGAGAAGGCCGGGCCGTCGATGGGGTCTTCCGCCCGTCTTCTGGCGGTGCTGGCGACTCTGCAGCCGATCGATGAGCGTCTCGACCCCTTCGATGATCAACCGCCTGAACCGGTGGATCTTTGAGCGGCTATATGCTGGACACCAACGCGGTGTCGGACCTGATGTATGATCCGATCGGCCCCGTCGGTCAGCGACTGGCCCTTCTGGGCCCCGTGGACGTCTGCGTCAGTCTGATCGCCGTGGCGGAACTCCGCTTCGGGACTTGCAAATCCGGTTCTCCCAGGATCGCGATGCAGTTGGAGCGCGTGCTGTCAGGATTGGCGGTGAAGGCCTGGGACGCCCCGGCGGATCGCCTCTATGGGGAGGTTCGCGCGGAACTTCAGCGTTCGGGCCGCTTGATCGGCGCCAACGACCTGCTGATCGCCGCCCACGCCCTGGCGCTGGACTGCATCCTCATCACCGACAATGAACGCGAATTCTCGCGCGTTCCGGGTCTGCGCGTCGAAAACTGGTTGCGCGAGCCGTAGGGCGGCCTTGACTCCGCCGCCTTGCGACGCCATCTGGCGCAATCGGATCATGACGCCTTAGTGCGCGAGGTCGAGAAGGCGGCGGCGAAGTCCGGTGCGCCATTCCTGGCCGCAAATGCGCCCCTCGCCGAGGCAAGGGTCCGATGGTCGCAGGCGTTTGACGACGCCTCGGTCCCGGCGCGAGAGGCGTCGGGGCGGGATGAGGGGGTTCCGTCGGCGGCAGCTGCGCGGGATGCGCTTCGCCGTGCGATCAAAGCCGGGACGATTTGGGAAGACAGCGCGGGCGCGTAACCTTACGCCTCGCCAAGCATTGTATTTTCGCCGGGGCGGATTGATCACCCCCTCCGGCCGGAGACAGACTGACTATGAACGCACAGACCGAGACGCAGGACACCGAGGTTTCGACCGACGGGCCCCTGCTCGATCTGACCGACGCCGGCGTCAAGAAATTCATCAAACAGGCCAAGGCGCGCGGCTATGTGACGATGGAGGAGCTGAACAAGGTCCTGCCGTCCGAAGAAGTCACCCCCGACGCCATCGAAGACACCCTGGCCATGCTGTCGGAAATGGGCGTCAACGTCGTCGAGGCCGAGGAGGACGCGCAGGAGCAGCAGTCCACCGACGTCGCCGCCGCCGCCTCCACCGGCGTGGCCGAGACGCCCGCCAAGGCCGCCTATGACCGCACCGACGACCCGGTGCGGATGTATCTGCGCGAAATGGGCTCGGTCGAACTGTTGAGCCGCGAGGGCGAGATCGCCATCGCCAAGCGGATCGAGGCCGGCCGCGACGCCATGATCTCGGGTCTGTGCGAAAGCGCCCTGACCTTTGAGGCCATCATGGTCTGGCGCGACGAGCTGGAGAACAACCGCATCCTGCTGCGCGAGGTCATCGACCTGGACGCCACCTACGGCGTGCTCAACCCCTCCTCCCTGCCGGGCGCCGCCCAGCCTGAGGGCGAAGAGGAGGAAGAGGCCGAGGACAAGCCGGTCGCCGAGGACAAGCCCGAATCCGACGACGAGGACGAGGACGACTTCGACGACGGCGGCGGCATGTCGATCTCGGCTCTGGAGGCCGAGCTGCGCGACGGGGTGATGGAGGTTCTGAACGCCATCGCCGCCGACTTCGGCGCCTTCCGTGCGTTGCAGGACAAGCTGGTCCAGGCCCGGCTGAAGGGCGAGACCCTGAGCGCCAAGGACGAAAAGACCTATCAGACCCTGACGACGACCATTTCGGATCGTCTGAAGACGATGAAGTTGAACAACAACCGCATCGAGGCCCTGGTCGAGCAGCTGTATGCGATCAACAAGCGCCTGATCGGTCTGGAAGGCCGGCTGCTGCGTCTGGCCGACAGCTACGGCATTTCGCGCCCCGAATTCCTGAAGGCCTATTTCGGCTCCGAGCTGGACCCCACCTGGACCGATCGGATCAAGGATCAGGGCGTGCGCTGGACCAAGTTCAGCGAGAACGAAGCCAGCCAGATCGCGACCATCCGCGCCGACGTCGCCGCCGTGGCCCTGGAGGCCGGCCTGCCGATCGACGACTATCGCCGCATCGTCCAGACGGTGCAGAAGGGCGAGCGTGAGGCCCGTCAGGCCAAGAAGGAGATGGTCGAGGCCAACCTGCGCCTGGTGATCTCCATCGCCAAGAAATACACCAACCGCGGCCTTCAGTTCCTGGACCTGATCCAGGAGGGCAACATCGGCCTGATGAAGGCGGTCGACAAGTTCGAATACCGCCGCGGCTACAAGTTTTCGACCTACGCCACCTGGTGGATCCGTCAGGCGATCACCCGCTCCATCGCCGACCAGGCGCGCACCATCCGTATTCCGGTGCACATGATCGAGACGATCAACAAGATCGTCCGCACCAGCCGCCAGATGCTGCACGAGATCGGCCGCGAGCCGACCCCGGAAGAGCTGGCCGAAAAGCTGGCCATGCCGCTGGAGAAGGTGCGCAAGGTCCTGAAGATCGCCAAGGAGCCGATCAGCCTGGAGACCCCGATCGGGGACGAAGAGGATTCGCACCTGGGCGACTTCATCGAGGACAAGAACGCCGTCCTGCCGATCGACGCCGCCATCCAGTCGAACCTGCGCGAGACCACCACCCGCGTCCTGGCGTCGCTGACGCCGCGCGAGGAACGGGTGCTGCGCATGCGCTTCGGCATCGGCATGAACACCGACCACACGCTGGAAGAAGTCGGCCAGCAGTTCTCGGTGACGCGCGAACGGATCCGTCAGATCGAGGCCAAGGCCCTGCGCAAGCTGAAACACCCCAGCCGGTCGCGCAAGCTGCGGTCCTTCCTGGACAGCTGAAGACGATCAGGGGCGGCGCCGAAAGGGCCGCCCCTTTTTCGTTCAGCGGGCGGGCTCGACCAGGGCTGCGACGATGCGCCGGACCAGGGGCAGGATCAGCAGCAGGACCGGGAAGGCGATCAGCCAGGACAGGCCCCAGGCCTGCATCCAGGCGCTGGGAAAGGCCGGGGCGAAGCCCAGGGTTCGAGCGGTGGCGATGGCTGAGACCACAAAGGTCATGATCAGCGACAGGATCAGCGGCATGACCAGTCCGGCGTAACGCGCGGGCAGGCGTCGGAACCGGACGACGGCGGGATGAGGGTGCATGGTTTGCGTCTCTCTTTAAACTCAGGTCTTCGGCGCGGGCATCCGCCGGACGAACCGGCCCCGGCCGAAGACCGGGATGGATGCGTTGCCTGACGTGAGACGCTTACGGCCGCCGAGGCGACGTGCGCCCTGTAGCAAGGTTGAGAGTGTTTCGCAACAATGGCGGCGCGGTCCCTCGCCCGCCGTTTCAAATAGAGGACCGGATGGGCCGCAAACACGTCAATCTGGGCACGGCGCCGGCCAAGGCCGATCTGCCGCAGAAGGTCTGCGACGCCTGCGGCCTGCCGTTCGTCTGGCGCAAGAAATGGGCGCGGGACTGGGATCGTGTGCGGTTCTGCTCGGACCGCTGTCGGGCCAAGGGCGTGTCGGAAGAGCGGCGATAGGCGGCTCTCCGCCTCGTGACCGGCGGACCCGGCGGGAATCGGCTAGGACCGGAGCCATGTCCTCGTCGCCTCGTCTGATGCGCCTTTGCGCCGGCCTTTCGGTCCTGCTGGTCTTGGCCGGCTGCGTCCGGCGCGCGCCGGAGCCCTTGCGGCCGTCGCCCTATCCGGGCCAGACGGCGGCGCCTCTCGTCGGGGGGCTGATCGACCGGCCGATCGACGGGGGCACCCAGGCGGCGGTGGTGCGCGAAGGCTCTGAGCTGGGGCGGTGCATGGCCCAGCTGACCGCGGCGCGGGTGCGGTTCAGCCCCGTGCCGGATCGGCAGAACTCGGCCGTCTGCGGCCTGAGACAAGGCGGGGTGCTGGGGCCGGACCTGGGGACGGTGGCGCGGATGGCGCCCGGCGACGTCGAGATGACCTGCCAGACCGCCCTGGCGCTGAGCGTCTGGCGGCGTCAGTCGCTGGAACCGGCGGCGCGCGAGATCCTGGGGTCGGACGTGGTCCAGATCGACCATATGGGCGCCTACGCCTGTCGCAATGTGAACAACGGCGTGGGCTCCAGCCGGATCAGCGCCCACGCCCAGGCGGCCGCCCTGGACTTCGCCGGGGTGCGGCTGAGGGACGGGCGGCGGATCACGGTGACGAAGGATTGGAGCGGCGACGCGCCCGAGGCCCGATTCCTGCGCCGTATCCGCGACGACGCCTGCCGCATCTTCGGAACAGTGCTGAGCCCAGACTACAACGCCGTCCATTTCGACCATCTGCATCTGGAAGCGACCGACACACGTTTCTGCCGCTGAGGCGGCGCCGAGTGGGGCCGTCGGCCGGGAGAGGCGCATGGCGAAACGGTTGAAGGTCTTCACCTGGTCGGACGGATTTCACGCCTTCACGGTGGCGGTCAGCTCGCGGCCCAAGGCGCTGGAGGCCTGGGGCTCCAAACAGGATCTGTTCGCCACGGGCCTGGCCAGCGAACTGAGCGGCGGCCCCGACTATGAGGCGGCCTTAGCCGCTCCAGGCGAGGTGATCGAACGCGGCCTGGCCATCGACGTCGGCAAGATCAAGAAGGCGGCCGGACCGAAGAAGGCCGCCGGTCCGTCCAAGGCCCGGCGCGCCAAGATCCAGCGGCTGGAAGCCGAGCTTGAGACCCTGGACGCCGAACATCAGCAGGCGATGGCGGATCTGGCGGATCGGCTGAAGGCCTTGGAGGACGAACAGGCCGAGCGGGAGCGGACCCATGCAAAACGCCGCAAGGCCCTGACGGCGGCCCTGAAGACGGCGCGTCGTTGAGCCCCCTACGACTGGAAGATGGTTTCGAAACCGCCCCACATCATCCGCTTGCCGTCGAAGGGCATGTCCATCTCGGCGAAGCCGGGGTCGGTCTCCATCTGGGCCCAGCAGGCGTCGGCGGTGGCGCGGTCGGGCCAGGTGACCCAGGAGAAGACCACCACCTCGCCCGGCTCCAGCTTCACGGCCATGGGAAAGCTGGTCAGCTTGCCGTCGGGCACGTCCTCGCCCCAGGTCTCGACCTGGGACAGGGCGCCGTATTTCTGAAACAGGGGCCAGGAGGCCTGGGCGGACTTGACGTAGCGCGCCTTGTCCTCGGATTTCACGGGGGTCAGGAAGCCGGTCACATAGGTCATGGGGTCGTCCTTTGCTGAGGGGTCAGAGGTCGGCGACGGCGCGGTCCAGGGCCGCGACGTCGATCTTGATCATGTCCATCATGGCCTGCATGGCGGCCTTGGCGCGGGCGGGGTTCGGGTCGGTCGTCAGTTCCATCAGGCGCCGAGGCGTGATCTGCCACGAGAGGCCCCAGCGGTCCTTCAGCCAGCCGCAGGCGTTCTCGCGGCCGCCGTCAGCGGTCAGGGCGTCCCACAGCCGGTCGGTTTCGGCCTGATCCTCGGTCATCACCATGAAGGAGACGGCCTCGGTGAAACGGAAGTTCGGCCCTCCGTTCAGGGCCAGATACTCACGGCCCGCCAGGACGAACTGCACCGTCAGGACCGAACCGGCCGGGCCGGACGGCGTGTCGACCGGCGAGCGGTTGACGGCGGTGATACGGCTGTCGGGTAGAAGCGACACATAGAAGGCGGTGGCGGCTTCCGCCTCGCCGTCGAACCACAGGCAGGGAACGATCTTGTCGGCCATCACGCCACGCCCTCGGCCAGTTCGGCCAGTTGATCGGCGACGGCGGCCCAGCCCTGTTCGAAGCCCATGGCTCGGTGCGCCGACATGGCCTTTTCGTCCCAATGGCGGGCGACGGCGGTGTAGAGGGTCGCATCGTCCTCGGCCTCGAAGGTGTCGATGCGGACGAAGTTCATCTCGCCGGCCTGGGGAACCCAGCCCTCGGTGAAGGCGCCGGTCGAGACCAGTCTGCGGCCCGGAACCACCTCCAGGAAGACGCCGGAATAGGGATGACGCTCCCCCTCGGGCGAGGCCATTTCGACATTGGCCCGGCCGCCGACGCGCAGGTCCCAGTCCACCACCGGCGTGGTCCAGGGGCGGGGGCAGAACCATTCGGCGGTGCGTTGCGTATAGACGTTCCAGACCGTTTCCGGCGCGGCCCTGATCAGGCGGCTGATGCGGAGTTCGAAAATCTCGGACATGACGATCTCCGCCTCAGGCCGGCGTCAGGTCATGGGCGGCGAAGGCCTCGGGCCCGGCGGCGACGGCTGTGGGGTCCATCCACATGACCTCCCAGATATGGCCGTCGGGATCGGCGTAGCTGCGGCCGTACATGAAGCCGTAATCCTGGGGGCTGTTCGGGTCGGGCAGACCCCCGGCGCCGGCGGCCTGGGCGACCGTCGCATCCACCGCCGCCTTGTCCTCGCGCGACAGGCACAGCAGCATCTGGGCCGAGACCTGGGCGTCGGGAATGGCCCGGTCGGTGAAGCTGCGCCACTTGTCGTGGGTCAGCAGCATGACGTGGATCACGTCCGACACCACCATACAGGCGGCCGTCTCATCGCTGAACATCGGGTTTTTCGTCGCCCCGACGGCTTCATAAAAGGCGATCGAACGGTCAAGGTCGGCGACGGGCAGGTTGATGAAGATCAGTTGGGTCATGCGGCGGTCCTCTCCCTCTTTGCGGACCGTGCCTTTGGTAGTTAGAATAGTCAATAATGAAGTTAGAAAAAGTAACTGCAAAGCCAGGGCGTCGTTATCATGACGCCTGCGGGGCCGCCCATGGGCTGGATCTGATCGGCGAACGCTGGGCCCTGCTGGTCGTGCGCGAGCTGATGCTGGGCCCGCGCCGGTTCGGCGATCTGAAGAAGGATCTGCACGGCATATCGGCCAATGTCCTGACCCAGAGGCTGGAGGGGCTGGAGGCGTCGGGAGTTCTGCGGCGTCGCAAACTGCCACCGCCCGCCTCGGTCCAGGTCTATGAGCTGACCGACTGGGGGCTGGAGATCGAGCCGGTCTTCATCGTCCTGGGGCGCTGGGCGGCGCGGTCGCCCCAGCATGATCCGACCCTGCCGATCAGCGCCGTCTCGATCATGCTGTCGTTCAAGACCATGTTCGATCCCGCCCTGGCCGGCGACGCGCCCCTGGTCCTGGGCTTCGTCTTTGAAGACGAGACCTTCCGGGTTGAGATCCGGGACGGCGGTCTGGACGCGCGGCGGGGGCCGATCGACGACACCGCCGTGGTCCTGACCACCCGCCCCGAACTGGTGGCGGCGGCCGTTTACGGCAAGGTTCCGACGGCGGCGCTTGAGGCCGAAGGCGGGCTGAGGATCGTCGGCGACCGGGCGGTCTTCGAACAGTTCACTGGGTATTTCCACCTACCAGAAAAGGTCGGATTGGAAGCGTCGCCTTAGAAGGTTTGGTAAGGCTTGTCCGGTAGTTGCGACGGGTTAACCGCTTTCGGAGCCGGTCGTGTTCAAGTCCTTGTCCATATCCATCAAGCTGATGATCGCGCTCGGGGCGATGATGAGCGCGTGCGGCGTGGCGACCCTGGTCGTCCTGTTCAGCCTGGTGACGCTGCAACGGTCGGACACGGCCGAACGGTCCGCCTATCAGATCAGCGAGGCGGCCACTCTGACCCTGGCCGCCGCCGTCGAACAGCAAAACGCCCTGCGCGCCTATGTGGCGACGGGCCAGGAGACGGCGCGACGGGACTATCTGGCGCGCAAGGCCGCCTTCGACCAGGCGGCCCAGGCCCTGGACGCCAGCGACGCCGATCATGTCTACGCCGCCCAGCATCAGGCGCTGAAGGCCGCCAGCGACGCCTTTCACCAGCAGTCGCAGGGGCTGATGGCCCAGGCCGCCGATCCGGCGACCCGGCTCCAGGCCGAAGCGCGGCTGTTGCAGACGGCGGACCTGAAGGACATTCGCGCCGCCGTCGCCGCTGTCGATCAGGCCGCCGATGCGGTGCTGAGTCAGAGAAGCGCCGCCAAGAAGGCGGCTTTCGGACGGGGCTATGCGGCCCTGGTCGTCGGCGGGATCCTGGCCCTGCTGGTCGCCGCCGCCATGACGGTCTGGCTGGTCCGGGCGCTCAGCCAGCCGATCGTCGCCATGACCCGCGCCATGGCGCAGCTGGCCGGCGGCGATCTGAAGGTCTCCATCCCGGCCCAGGAGCGTGGCGACGAGATCGGCCGGATGGCCGCGGCCGTCGGCACCTTCCGCGACAACGCCGTCGAAAAGGCCCGGCTGGAAGCCGAGGCCCAGTCGCAGCGGGCGGTCAGCGAGGCCGAACATCGCGCCAATGAAGCCGAAAAGGCCCGGATCGCCGAGGAGGATCGGATCGCGCTTACGGCCCTGGCCGAGGGGCTGTCGGCCATGTCCAACGGCGACCTGACCTATCGGATCGAAACCGAGTTCGCGCCCAAGGCCGCCCAGCTCAAGTCCGACTTCAACGCCGCCATCGCCCAGCTGCAACAGGCGATGGGCGTCGTCCTGGGCAATGTGGCGGGCATCCGTTCGGGCGCGGCCGAGATTTCCCAGGCCGCCGACGACCTGTCGCGCCGCACCGAACAGCAGGCCGCCTCTCTGGAAGAGACGGCGGCCGCCCTGGACGAGATCACCGCCACGGTGAACAAGACCGCCGCGGGCGCGCGCCAGGCCGCTGACGTCGTCGACGCCGCCAAGGGCGACGCCGAGACGTCGGGCGTCATCGTCCGCGACGCGGTCGAAGCCATGCAGGCGATCGAGTCCTCGTCCAGCCAGATCAGCCAGATCATCGGCGTCATCGACGAGATCGCCTTCCAGACCAATCTTCTGGCTCTGAACGCCGGGGTCGAGGCGGCCCGGGCGGGCGAGGCCGGTCGCGGCTTCGCCGTCGTGGCCTCCGAGGTCCGGGCCCTGGCCCAGCGGTCGGCGGAGGCGGCGAAAGAGATCAAGACCCTGATCTCGACCTCCACCAGCCAGGTGGGCACCGGCGTGACCCTGGTCGGACAGACCGGCGAGGCCCTGCAACGGATCGTCGACCGGGTGGCCGAGATCGACGGCCTGGTGTCGGAAATCGCCGCCTCCGCCCAGGAACAGGCCATCGGCCTGGCCCAGGTCAATACGGCCGTGAACCAGATGGACCAGGTCACCCAGCAGAATGCGGCCATGGTCGAACAGTCGACCGCCGCCAGCCACGCCTTGGATCAGGAAGCCCAGTCCCTGCAAGCCTCTGCGGCCCGGTTCAAGGTCGGGACCGTGGGTCAGGCTTCCCCCGCCAAGTCCGCGGCGCAACGTCCGGCGGCGCCGGCTCCGGCTTCGGCGCGGGCGTCTACGCCCCATATGGCGGCGGCCTTGAAGACCCTGGGGCGCGGCGGCGCGGCCCTTGCGTCCAAGGCGGCGCCCGAAGCCGACGGCTGGGAAGAGTTCTAAGCGGCGACGCGGCTCAGGCCAGGATGTCCAGCAGGGTCGCCGTCATTTCGTCGGCGGTGCGGACCACGGCGGCGTTGGCGCTGAAGGCGGTCTTGGCCTGGAGGCGTTCGACGGTTTCCTCAGCGAGGTTGTCGAGCGGCGCGGTCGCAGTGCGGCGCGCGCTGTCGTCGAACCGCGTCTGGGCGCTGGTCATTCCGGCGGCGGCGATGGAAAGCGCTTGCATGATGAAGCTCCAGGCGAGGCGGGTTTGATCGCCAGACTGCGTCTGTCCGGTCAACGTCGCCTGAAGGAACAGGGTGAACGGCGTTTTCCGCCCCGCTTCAGCCTTTATCCGTGTATAGAGCGCCCTTCATTCGCCCGGCCTGAGGTCTGTCCTCGGCCGGGCGCGGTCGTTTCGACGACCGCCTCGTCCGTCATTCCAGGTAGCCGATGCCCTTTCCCGCCGTTCACCCCGCGCTCGACCGCGCTCTGATCAACAAGGGCTATGCCGAACCGACCCCGGTTCAGGCCGCCGTCCTGGAAGGCGAGCACGCTGACCGCGACCTGCTGGTCTCGGCCCAGACCGGGTCGGGCAAGACGGTCGCCTTCGGTCTGGCCGCCGCGCCGACCCTGCTGGGCGACAGTCCCCAGTTCGGCCCCGGCGGCGCGCCCCTGTGCCTGGCCATCGCCCCGACGCGGGAGCTGGCCATGCAGGTCGCCGCCGAGCTGCAATGGCTGTACGCCGACTCCGGCGCCAAGATCGCCACCTGCGTCGGCGGCATGGATGCGCGTCGTGAAGCCCGCGCCCTGGGTTTCGGCGTCCATATCGTCGTCGGCACGCCCGGCCGTCTGAAGGACCATATCGACCGGGGCAATCTGGACCTGTCGCAGCTTAAGGTCGCGGTGCTCGACGAGGCCGACGAGATGCTGGACATGGGCTTCCGCGAGGATCTGGAGCACATCCTGGACCAGGCGCCGCCCGAACGCCGCACCCTGCTGTTCTCGGCCACCCTGGCGCGCGAGATCGTGACCCTGGCCAAGCGCTACCAGAAGGATGCGGTGCGGATCGACGCGACCGACAAGTCGCGCCAGCACGCCGACATCGAATACAGGGCCTATCGCATCGCGCCCAATGAGATCGAACATGCGGTGGTCAACACCCTGCGCTGGTTCGAGGCGCCGCGGGCCATGGTCTTCTGCTCCACGCGCGACAGCGTGCGGCATCTGCAATCGTCGCTGCTGGAGCGGGGCTTCTCGACCGTCAGCCTGTCCGGCGAAATGGGCCAGCGCGAGCGGACCGACGCGCTTCAGTCGCTGCGGGACGGCCGCGCCCGCGTCTGCGTCGCCACCGACGTCGCCGCGCGGGGTCTGGACCTGCCCGACCTGGGCCTGGTCATCCACGCCGAACTGCCGATGAACCGCGCCGGCCTGCTGCACCGTTCGGGCCGGACGGGCCGGGCGGGCAAGAAGGGCGTCTCGGTCATGCTGGTGCCCCACTCGCGTCGCCGCAAGGCCGAGCGTCTGATGGACGAGGCGGGGATCGACGCCGTCTGGTCCGGCGCGCCCACCTTCGACGAGATCCGCAAGGCCGATGAGGACCGTCTGCTGTCGCCGTCGCATTTCGAGGCCGAGGTGTCGGACGAGGACATGATCGTCGCCAAGCGGATGATCGCCGAGCGCACGCCCGACGAGATCGCCGCCGCCCTGGTTCGCCTGCTGCGCAAGGAACAGCCGGCGCCGGAAGAACTGTCCGATCCGGGCGCCGATCGCGGACCGGCCAAGCGCGACCGGGCCGCGCGCACCGACGACGGGACCGCCGCCCAGCCCTGGCCCGGCGAACGCCTGGGCGCCGATGAGGTGGTCTGGTTCCGCCTGGACGTGGGCCGCAACAAGAACGCCGACCCTAAATGGCTGATCCCGCTGATCTGCCGCATCGGCGGTATTTCCAAACCCCAGATCGGCTCGATCCGCACCTTCCCTGAAGAGACCCGGTTCGAGATCGCCAAGACCCATGAAAAGGCCTTCCGCGAGGCGGTCGCCGCTTCGAAGGAAGAGGTGAAGATCACGCCGTCGGAAGCGCCCACGCCGGGGTCGATGAAGGCGTCCCGCTACGCCGGCAAGCCGCGCGAGGACGGCGACCGCCCCTTCAAGAAGACGCCCTACAAGCGCGCCGAAGGCGGGGAGGGCGACGCCCGTCCGCCGTTCAAGAAGAAGCCCTGGGCGCCCAAGACAGACGGCGCCGCCAATCCGCGTTCGAATGCGGCGGGCGACAAGCCCTTCGCCAAGAAGCCGTTCAAGGCCAAGCCGGGCTTTAAGAAGGACGGGTTCAAGAAGGACGGATTCAAGGGCAAGCCCAAGGGCTGAGACTTGATTGATCCTTGGCGGAGGCGCACCCTCCGCCCATGACCACGCCGTCCGAACCCCAGGGCCGATACGCCTCGTTCGAGGCCTTCTATCCCTATTACATCCATGAGCATTCCAACCGGGCCTGTCGGCGCATCCACGTCGTGGGCACCGGACTGGTGATCCTGGCCTTTCTCGCCTTCGTCGTGACCCTGAACCCCTGGTGGCTTCTGGCCATGCCCCTGGTCGGCTACGGCTTCGCCTGGATCGGGCATTTCTTCTTCGAGAAGAACAGGCCTGCGACATTCCGATATCCGCTGTGGAGCCTGATGGGCGATTTCCGCCTGTTCTTCGAGACCGTGTCCGGCCGACGCAAATTCTGACGCTGCGGGGCCGCTTCCCAAAGCTGCGCCATTCTGAAAAATGAGTTATGCAAGGAGCGCGGCGAGGGGCCGCAGGGAAGGGGACCAGCTTCATGAAACGCATCGCCGCCGCGGCCGTCGCCGCCCTCATGCTCACGCCGGGCGTCGCCCTGGCCCAGAAGTCGGGCGGCCGGCCGGACTTCACCCTGTCGCCCAACTATGGCGAGGTGGAGCTGGAAAGCGGCTTCACCCCCGATCCCTGGACCAAGTCCATCCTGGCGGGCGGTTCCGTGGCCGCCTCGGCCGCCCGTTCGGGCTGCGAAGGTTCGGTCAGCGCCGCGCCGGATCTGCAACTGACCTATGAGGCCGGCGAACTGGACCTGACCGTCCGGGCCACGGCCTCGGAAGACACCACGCTTCTGATCAATACGCCCGACGGTCAGTGGCTGTGCGACGATGACAGCGGCGGCGATCTGAACCCTCAGGTGCTGATCTCCGATCCGCAGAGCGGCCGCTACGACATCTGGCTGGGCACCTATAATGACAAGATGGTCCAGGCGACGCTGGAGGTCAGCGAACTGGGCGGCTCCAGCAGCGGCGGCGGCGAAAGCCCCGATACGGATAAGGAGCCGAACTACGGCTCGGTGCGCCTGCGCACCGGCTTCACCCCCGATCCCCACGAAAAGTCGATCCTGGCCGGCGGCTCGGTCCCGGCCGCCAACGCCAAGGCGGGCTGTGAAGGTTCGGTCAGCGCGGCGCCCGACTATCAGGTCTTCTTCGAGGCGGGAAATCTGGACCTGACCTTCCTGGTCGAGGCGTCGGAAGACACCACCCTGTTGATCAATACGCCGAACGGCCGCTGGTACTGCGACGACGACAGCGGCGGCAGTCTGAACCCCAAGGTCCAGATCACCAATCCGCAGAGCGGCCGCTATGACGTCTGGGTCGGCACCTATGGCGACGACATGGTCCAGTCGACGCTGAAGGTCAGCGAACTGGACTGAGCCTTCGCAAATCCCGCACATGAAAACGCCGGCCCCTGACGGAGCCGGCGTTTTTCACGTCTTGAAGGTGATTTAGCGGGCGGCGCTTTCCCAGGCCGGGGGGCAGCCGTCGAAACGACCGGCGTCGGCGATGGTCAGGGTCCGCATGTTCAGACGACGCGCCTGGGCCATCGAGCCGCGGCCGTTCCCGGTATAGAGGTCGATCTTCTGACCCTTGATCGCCCCGCCGGTGTCGGAGGCGTACCAATAGCCGTCATGGATCGAACCGTCGGCCAGACGCATCCCCACAGTTTCGCGGATGAAGAGTTTGGTGCGACGCGGAATGACGCGCGGATCGACCGCCACGGTGCGCATGGCGATGGGGCGACAACCCAGGGAGTCGTTGCCCGTCGCCCCGCCGCCGCCCGCGTGGTACAACCGGGCCGAGGCGCGCCAGTCGGGATCGCCGGCCATCAGCTCGGCCTGTTCCTCGGTCAGGGCCGCAGCCTCCAGATCGGGGGAACCGATGTCGTCCGCCGGGGTTTCAACCCTGGCTGCATCCGCCGCGACAGCGACATTGTAAGGGACAGGCTCGCTCGAAACCGAGGACAGAGCGGTCCACAACAAGGCGAAGGCAGCGGAGGCGCCGATCATCCGATTTGCTCATAGAGGCGCCGGCTCCCAACGCCGCCGGCGCGCGTTTTGTCGCCGGGACTTGTGGCCAGAAAGGGGCGCGGCTCAAAACGCCTTGATGACGACCGATAGGGCTGTCGCCAACAGATAGACTGCAAAGGCTTTTTTCAGGACGCGCCGATCCAGCCGGTGCGCCAGCCGCGCGCCCAGCGGCGCCGACAGGGACGTCATCGTCCCCATGATCACGGCGGCGGGCAGATTGACATAGCCGAGCGACAGGGGCGGGCGGCCCGGCGCGTCCCAGCCGAAGACGACGAAACCGGCCGCCGCCGCCGCTCCGATCGCGACCCCGAAGCCCGAGGCCGTCGCCACCGCCTGGTGGATCGGCCGGCCGAACAGGCTCATGGTCATGCCGCCCAGACTGCCGCCCCCCACGCCCATCATGGCCGAGAACAGGCCGATCAGGCTTCCCAGGACGCCTCGGGACCAGCCCGTCGGCATGTCCTTGCGCAGCACGTAGCGCTCTGGCAGCAGGCCCATCTGGGCCGCCACCAGGATCAGCAGGACGCCGTAGACCAGGGCCAGCCCCTCCATGGAGGTCACGCCGGCGATGGCCGCCCCCGCCACGGCGCCCAGGGCCACCCAGGGCGTCCAGGTCCGCAGCACCTGTTCGTCCACCGCCCCGTGCTTGCGGTGGGCGGCCAAGGATCGCAGGGCGGTGACCACGATGGTCGCCAGCGAGGTGCCGATGGCGGTGTGCAGATCGCCCTCTCCCCCGACGCCCAGGACGGTGAAGGCGTAGAACAGCACCGGCACCAGAACCGTGCCGCCGCCCACCCCGAACAGGCCGGCGATGATCCCGCCGAACAGCCCCGCCCCGATCAGGGCCAGAACCAGCAGGGCGATTTCAGACAGGGGCAGGCCGAACATGCCGCGCCCTTAGCAGGCGCGGGGCGCCTTCACCATCAGAACCGGTAGTTGAGCCCGATCTGCACGACGGGCAGGACCTTGTAGTCGTCGGCGTCGGCCTGAATCTCACGCTCCTCTTCCGCCAGACGATCCTGGAAGGCCGGCTGGTCGGACAGGGTCCCGCCCGAGGCGTTCAGATCGACCTGGGGCGCATCGCCGAAGGCCGCGCCGGCCAGCAGCCTCAAGCCCCAGCGCCCGTCATGGGTGAAGGTGTTGTCGAACCCCAGGCCGACGAAGGGGGCCGTGCTTTCCAGGTCGATGCGGCCGGTCAGGGTTCCGACCTGCTCAGGCGTGAAGACCAGGCCGCCGATATTGACCGGCTCGGTCGGGGTGGCGTTCAGATCGACCTTGCGCGTGCCGAAATAGGCGCCGCCCGAGACGAAGAAGGGGTTCTTGAACGGGTGCAGATCCACGAAGGCGCCCGGCGACTTGAAGTCGATGTCGGCCTCATAGTCGATGCCGTCATAGGTGTCGTCGCGGTCCCACTGAAGCGCGTCATAGCCGCCGCGCAGCACCAGATAGTCGTTCACGGCGAACTGGGCCTGAAGCCCGGCGCCCGGCGTGCCGACCTGGGCGCCCAGGGCGAACCGGCCCCGCTCCGCACTGGAAACGGGCGTCTGGGCTGCGGCCTGGGCGGCGGGCAGGAGGGCGGCCGCGGCGGCGGCGGCGAGGGCGATGAGCTTCATGGCGGACTCCGGTCGCGAAAAGGGTTCGACGCTGAAAGGCGCGGCGACCCGGACGGTTCCCGTCCCGGCTGGGCGTCAGGCCGCCGCGTCGCGCCGCGCCTCGGCCTCGCGCACCGCCTCGGCGGCGCGGTCCAGAACCTCCAGCCCAGCGCCCGGCCGGATGGCCTCGACCGTCAGGATGCGGCGGAAGGCCCGCGCGCCCGGCCGTCCGTGCATCAGCCCCAGCATGTGGCGCGTCATGGCCGCCAGCCGCACCCCCTCCGCCAGCCGGGCCGCCATATAGGGGCGATAACGGTCCAGCGCCGTAAAGGCGTCGACGTCGATCGTCTCGGCCCCGAACAGGCGCCGATCCGCCTGACCCAGGAGGGCCGGCTCATGATAGGCGGCCCGGCCCAGCATCACCCCGTCCAGCCGCACCCCGTCGGTGTCGTCCAGCAGGGTCTCGGCCTGATCCAGATCGGCGATCCCGCCGTTGATCGAAATGTTCAGCTGGGGCCGCTCGCGCTTCAGCCGGCGCACCAGTCCATAATCCAGGGGCGGCACGTCCCGGTTCTCCTTGGGCGACAGGCCCTGAAGCCAGGCCTTGCGCGCATGGACGATGAAGACCTCGATCCCGACGGCGGCGCAGGCGTCCACGGTGGCGAACAGGCTGACCTGGGGGTCCTGGTCGTCGACGCCGATCCGGCATTTGACCGTGGCGGGCACGGACACGGCCTCCCGGATCGCCGCCATACAGTCGGCGACCAGCGCCGGCTCGCGCATCAGACAGGCGCCGAACCGGCCCGACTGAACCCGGTCCGAGGGACAGCCGACGTTCAGATTGATTTCGTCATAGCCGTAGGCTTCGCCGATCCTGGCCGCCTGGGCCAGTTCTTCAGGATCGGACCCGCCCAGTTGCAGGGCGACCGGATGTTCGACCGCATCGAACCCCAGCAGATGATCCCGATCCCCATGCAGCACCGCCGGCGCCGTCACCATCTCCGTATAGAGCAGGGCCCGCGCGCTGAGGGCGCGGTGAAACGCCCGGCAATGCCGGTCGGTCCAGTCCATCATCGGGGCCACGGACAGCCTACGTGCGTGGGTTATAGGCATTGTTCAGTAATATCAAAACTTTGGTTGGCAGACTGTGCGCTCGATCTTGCGCCGGTTTGCGACGTTGTTTCCGGCTTTTCGACATCTCAGCGCACGCAGGGCGCACACGAAAATGGCGAGGTATTCGAAGCTCCCGTCCGGAACATGCGAGTCCAGGAGGAAGGGTCGCTATATAGGCGAGACCGTCCTCAAACGCGATGATGCGCGGGACAGCGGCCGTCAGCGCCGCTTCGATCCCTGTCGAGCCGGACGGTCCTGATCGGACCCGCGACGCTCGTGGGGAGACAGTCGTGTGCGGTGCATGTCGCAGATGTCCTTTATCCAGGCGTGAACAGCCTTGATCCGTGCACTGCCGTGGACCTCCCGGTGGGTGCTGAGCCAGAAACGACGCTCTATCCAGAGGTCTGGAAGCACGCGTTGGAGGCCGGTCGCCATGAAGCAGGGCAGGACGCCGATTCCCCCGTTCCCGGCGATGATTTCCCTCTGCGCGCGGATGGATGAAGAGGAAAGGACGGGCTTCAAACCCGGTGAAACCTCATCGAGATACCTGAGCTCCGGCGCATAGATCAGATCCTCGACATAGCCGACGATGTCGTGCCCGGTCAGGTCATTGGCGTCCTGGGGCGTCGGGTGTCGCTCGAGATACTCCGGCGAGGCGTAGAGCCCGAGCTGATAGGGCGTCAGCGGCTCCACGACCAGGCGAGCGCTGTCGGGCGCGCTCAGGGTGACGGCCATATCCACCTCGCGACGGCTGGGAGAGAGAAAGCCCGAACTGGCCGCCAGTTCTATCCGGAGATGAGGATGCTGTCGGCGAAGCCCGGAAAGGGCAGGCGCCAGGATGGTGGCGCCGAATCCCTCGGCGGCGCTGATCCGCACGGTGCCCGCGATGCGATCGGGATGGCCGACGCTCGCCGCAGCTTCCATCGCCACCTCAGCCTGGGCGCCCGTTTCGAGGAGGTAGGCGCCGGCGGCTGTCAGCCGAAGGCCGCTTTTGGACCTCACAAGCAAAGTGGCCTTCAGGGCCGACTCCAGCCTCGCGATCCGGCGGCCCACGGTCGCCGCGTCAATCCCGAGCCGGATGGACGCTGTCGAAAGGGAGCCGCTGCGGGCTGCGGCGAGGAACACTCGGAGATCGTCCCAATCGAACATGCAGAAATGCAATCTCAAACACGCAAAAACGCAGTTCAAGTCCGTAGATGAACAGTCTAGGTCTGGGCAAGATAAAAAAAGGCAGGAACGCTCATGCGCGACATCAACCATTTCATCGACGGCGCCGTCTTCGCGGGCGCGTCGGGCCGGTTCGGCGAGGTGTTCGATCCCAATACGGGGGCGGTTCAGGCGCGGGTCCAGCTGGCCACGGCCGGCGAGGTCGATCGCGCCGTCCAGGCGGCCCAGAACGCTTTCGAGGGCTGGTCCAGCACCAATCCCCAGCGTCGCGCCCGAGTCATGTTCGACTTCAAACGCCTGGTCGAGGCGAACATGAACGAACTGGCCGAACTGCTGTCCAGCGAGCACGGCAAGGTCATCGCCGACTCCAAGGGCGACATCCAGCGCGGGCTTGAGGTGATCGAGTTCGCCTGCGGCATCCCCCATGCGCTGAAGGGCGAATACACCCAAGGGGCCGGGCCCGGCATCGACGTCTATTCGATGCGCCAGCCGCTGGGCGTGGTGGCGGGCATCACCCCGTTCAACTTCCCGGCCATGATCCCGATGTGGATGTTCGGCGTGGCGATCGCGGTGGGCAACACCTTCGTGCTGAAGCCGTCCGAACGCGATCCGTCGGCGCCGGTGCGGCTGGCCGAACTGATGCTGGAGGCCGGGGCGCCCAACGGCGTGCTGAACGTGGTGCATGGCGACAAGACCGCGGTCGACGCCATCCTGACCCATCCCCTGGTCCACGCCGTCAGCTTCGTCGGCTCGTCCGACATCGCCCACTATGTCTATCAGACAGGCGCGGCCAACCATAAGCGGGTCCAGGCCATGGGCGGGGCCAAGAACCACGGGATCGTCCTGCCTGACGCCGACATGGATCAGGTGATCAAGGATCTGGCGGGCGCGGCCTATGGCTCGGCCGGCGAGCGCTGCATGGCCCTGCCGGTGGTCGTGCCGGTCGGCAAGAAGACGGCGGACGAACTCCGTGAACGGATGGTCGCCGAAATCCCCTCGCTGCGGGTCGGCGTCTCGACCGACGCCGGCGCCCACTACGGTCCCGTCGTCACGGCCCAGCACCGCGAGCGCGTCGCCGGCTGGATCGAGAAGGGCGTCCAGGAAGGCGCCGAACTGGTCGTCGACGGCCGCGACTTCAGCCTGCAGGGGCATGAGAAGGGCTATTTCATCGGCCCGTCCCTGTTCGACCATGTGAAGCCCGAGATGTCGTCCTATCAGGAGGAGATCTTCGGCCCGGTGCTCCAGATCGTCCGCGCCGAAACCTTCGAGGAGGCCCTGGCCCTGCCGTCGAACCACCAGTACGGCAACGGCGTCGCCATCTTCACCCAGAACGGCCGCGCAGCCCGCGACTTCGCCGCCCGGGTCAATGTCGGCATGGTCGGGATAAACGTGCCTATCCCGGTGCCGGTCGCCTATCACACCTTCGGCGGCTGGAAGCGTTCGGCCTTCGGCGACATCAACCAGCACGGCATGGAAGGGGTCCGCTTCTGGACCAAGACCAAGACCGTGACCGCCCGCTGGCCCGACAGCGCCCTGGAGCATTCGGACAGTTCGTTCGTCATTCCGACGATGCGCTGACCCTTCGCCGCCGTCACCCTCGGGCTTGACCCGAGGGCCGGATTGTCCGCGCTTGTGCGCCGACGCGGATGAACAGACGCGCCCGCCTCCGATCCTCGGGTCAAGCCCGAGGGTGACGGGGTCGGGGCGGGGAGTGACGATAGATGGACTTCGCCCTTACCGACGACCAACGCGCCATCCAGGACGCGGCGCGCGCCTTCGCCGAGGCCGAGCTGGCGCCCCATTCGGCCCGCTGGGACGAGGAGAAGCAGTTCCCCGTCGAAGTGATGAAACAGGCGGCCGAGATGGGCTTCTGCGGCATCTATACCGGAGAGCAACACGGCGGCATGGCGCTCGGCCGGGTCGAGGCGGCGCTGATCTTCGAGGAGTTGTCGCGCGGCGATGTGGCGACGGCGGCCTTCATCTCGATCCACAATATGGCGACCTGGATGATCGACCGGTTCGGATCGGACGCTCTGCGCGCGCGGTTCGTGCCCGATCTGGTCGGGATGGAGAAGATCGCTTCGTACTGCCTGACCGAGCCGGGCTCCGGCTCCGACGCGGCGGCGCTGCGGACCACGGCGGTGCGCGACGGCGACCACTATGTGCTGAACGGTTCCAAGGCCTTCATCTCGGGCGCGGGGACCAGCGACCTCTATGTCGTCATGGTCCGCACCGGCGGCGAAGGGCCCAAGGGGATCAGCGCCCTGGTGGTCGAGGCTGGGACGCCCGGCCTGTCGTTCGGGGCCCAGGAGCGGAAAATGGGCTGGAACGCCCAGCCGACCGCCATCGTCCAGTTCGACGACTGCCGCGTGCCCGTCGCCAATCTGCTGGGCGAGGAGGGGGCGGGCTTCCGCTACGCCATGGCGGGTCTGGACGGCGGGCGTCTGAACATCGCCGCCTGTTCGCTGGGCGGGGCGCGGCTGGCGCTGGAGACGGCGCAGGATTACGTCGCAACCCGCAAACAGTTCGGTCGGCCGATCGGCGAGTTCCAGGCGTTGCAGTTCCGCCTGGCGGACATGGCGACCGACCTGGAGGCGGCGCGGCTGATGGTGCTGCGCGGGGCCTGGGCCATCGACGCCGACCATCCGGAAAAGACCAAATGGTGCGCCATGGCCAAGCGAATGGCCACCGACGCCTGTTTCCAGATCGCGGACGAGGCCCTGCAACTGCACGGCGGCTACGGCTATCTGAAGGACTATCCGCTGGAACGGATCGTGCGGGATCTGCGGGTCCACCGCATCCTGGAAGGGACCAATGAGATCATGCGGGTGATCATCGCACGGGAGATGGGACGGGGATGATGGCGGTCGGCGCCGCGATCTGTTATTCTGACCAGAATTCTGATCAGGAATTCGACCATGCGCTCCATCGGGGTTCTCGAGGCCAAGACGTCGCTGTCGGCCTTGCTGGACGAGGTTCAGACCTCAGGCGAGACCATCGTCATCACCCGACACGGGCGACCAGTGGCGCGGCTGACGCCCGAGCCGCGTCGTCGCCGACTGTCCGGCGCCGAACTGGCCGCACGGTCTCAGGCCTTTATGGCCGGGCAGGCGGCGGATGCGGACTGGGCGCAAATGAGCTGGGACCAGTTGAAGGCGATTGCGCGCGATGAAGACCCTGGTCGTTGACGCCTCGGCGGCGGCGTCCTGGCTGCTGGCGAGCCAATCCACGGCTCCAGCGCGTCGTCTGCTGGCGGCGCTGGACGACTATGAACTGATCGCGCCAGATGTCTTTCAGTGGGAAATCGGCAATCTGCTGGTCCGGCAATCGCGGCGCGACGCCGGGTTCGACCTGTCCCAAGCCTTCGCGCGGCTGGACGAGTATGAGATCGGTCTCGCCCCTGTCATGTCCGCTGCCGAGGTGCGGCGGATGGCCTTTCTGGCCCAGGGTCGGGGCTTGAGTCTGTTTGACGCGGCCTATCTGTGGCTGACGCTCGAAAGGGACGCCGGCCTGGCGTCGCGGGACGCCGATCTTCTGAACGCCGTGGCGGACGCCGGCCAGGATGTTCTCGATCTCAGGGAAAAGGAACGTCCATGACCGAAGCCGAAATCATCGCCCGCATCGAGAACGGCGTGGGCCGCATCACCCTGAACCGGCCCAAGGCCATCCACGCCCTGAACCGGCCGATGTGCGAGGTCATGACCCAGGCCCTGCTGGCCTGGCGCGACGATGCGGCGGTCACGTCGGTGCTGATCGACCATGCCGGCGAGCGCGGCTTCTGCGCCGGGGGCGACATCCGCACGCTCGCCAAGAGCGGGGCGGGCGATGCGTCGGAGGCCAGGGCCTTCTTCCTGGCGGAATACCGGCTGAACCATCTGATGTTCGACTATCCCAAGCCGATCACGGCGATCGTGGACGGGATCGTCATGGGCGGCGGCGTCGGCATATCGGAACCCGCCGCCATCCGTATCGCCACCGAGCGGACCACCTACGCCATGCCCGAGACGGGCATCGGCCTGTTCCCGGACGTCGGCGGCGGCTGGTTCCTGCCGCGCCTGCCGGGCCAGACCGGCGTCTGGCTGGCGCTGACGGGGGCGCGGCTGAAGGCGCAACAGACGATCGAACTGGGCATCCACACCCACTATGTTCCGTCCGATCAGATCGAGGCGCTGAAGGCGGACATAGTGAACGGCGGCGAGCCGATCGAGGCCGTGGGCAAGCACGACATGCCGATTCCGCCGGGCTTCACGTTCGAGCGCAAAGCCATCGACCGGCTGTTCGCCTTCGACACGGTCGAAGAGATTTTCGCAGCCCTGGAGGCGGACGGTTCGGACTGGGCACTGGCTCAGCTGGCGGTCCTGAAGACCAAGTCGCCCCAGTCGTTGAAGGTCTCGCTGCGCCAGATCCGCACCGGGGCCAGGCTGACCGCCTTCGCCGACAATATGGCGATGGAATACGCCCTGGGCGGCCGGATGGTGCGGACCCACGACTTCCAGGAGGGTGTCCGCGCGGTGATCGTCGACAAGGACAATGCGCCGAAATGGTCCCCCGCGGACCTGTCGGGCGTTACCGAGGCGACGCTGGCCGCCCTGTTCGCGCCTCTGCCTGAACATGAACAATGGACGCCGCTGCCCTGACAGCGTCCCCGCTGTCGCGGGGATGAGCGGGCGACAATAGGGAGAGAGAGACCATGACCAAGATCGCCTTCATCGGCCTGGGCAATATGGGCGGGGGCATGGCCGCCAACCAGGCCAAGGCCGGCCACGCCGTCGCCGCCTTCGACCTGTCGCAGGCGGCCCTGGACAGGGCCGCCGCCGCCGGCTGCACGCCTGCGGCTTCGGTCGCCGAGGCCGTGCGCGACGCCGAGGTGGTGATCACCATGCTGCCCGCTGGCCCCCATGTGCATAAGGTCTATGCCGAACAGATCATCGGGGCGGCGCCGTCCAGCGCCCTGCTGCTGGACTGCTCCACCATCGACGTGGAGACGGCGCGCAAGGTGGCGGGCCTGGCCAAGGCGGCCGGCTACGCCTTCGCCGACGCGCCGGTGTCGGGCGGGACGGCGGCGGCCGATGCGGGAACCCTGGCCTTCATGGTCGGCTGCGACGAGGGCGATTTCGCCCGGGTCGAGGCGGCGCTGGAGGCGATGAGCCGGATCACCATCCGCGCCGGCGATCACGGCGCGGGCCAGGCGGCCAAGATCTGCAACAACATGCTCCTGGGCATTTCGATGCTGGGCACGTGCGAGGCGATCGCCCTGGCCGAGAAGCTGGGCCTGGACCCGGAGCGCTTCTTCGAGATCGCCTCCAAATCCTCGGGCCAGTGCTGGAGCGTGACCAGCTATTACCCCTGGCCCGGCCCCGTACCCGCCGCCCCGTCGAACCGCGGCTATCAGGGCGGATTCGCCACCGCCATGATGCTGAAGGATCTGAAACTGGCCCAGGACGCGGCGGCCAAGTCCGGCGCCTCCACCCCCCTGGGCGCCCAGGCCGAGGCCCTCTACGCCCTGTTCGACGGCCTGGGCCACGGCGGCCGCGACTTCTCGGCCATGCTGCAGATGCTGCGCGGACGGCTGGACGCGCTGGAGGCCCAATGATGGCCGACACCCCCGGCCCGAGGCGCTGAATGCGCTAGAACGGCCCTATGCCCGAGCTTTCGGTCAAGGGCTGCTGGCAGGGGTGCGATCCGGGCGGGTGTTCATAGACATCGACATGCGGGTTCTCGCTGTGGGGCCTCCACATCTAGAACCGCTTGCCCAGGGTGATCTCGATGCGGCGGCCGACGGGGTCGCGGCTGTCGCGCCCGTAGCCGGCGGCGGGTGCGCCGTCGGCGAGGCGGGCGGAGGGGCGTTCGTCGGTCAGGTTCTGGATCGACAGCTCCAGCCGCGCCCCTTCCGCCCGCCGCCCGGACACGTCCCGGAAGAGGCGATAGGTCGCCTTCAGGTCCAGGCGGGCGAAGTCGCTGATCCGCAGGTCGGCCGGGCCGTCTTCACCGATGGTCGCCCGGCTGCGATAGCCCGCCGTCCACCGGCCGGTGACGTCGATTTTCAGCGGACCCTTCATCCGGCTGAGCGTCCATCCCAGGTCCTGGCCGGACACGCCGCCGCCGTCGCCGGCCAGACGATCCAGGACCGGCAGGCCCCGGCCCAGCTCGGTCCGGTCGGTCAGCCGCCAGGTGTGAAACAGGTTGACCGTCCAGGTCGCGGCGGAGGCCTCGGTCGGATCGGCCGGCGGGTTCAGGCTCAGACTGGTGGTCAGAGACCGGGTCTCTGAAGCCGTGGCGTTGAAGGGGCGCAGGTCGATCCGAACGAGACGGCCCGACGCATCGCGCAGGAACCGGTCGGGATAGGCGGCCTCGGTCTGTGGCGTCGGCTGAAGACTCGACGAGATCCCGTCGCGCGCGCGGGCCAGGGACAGGCCCTGGTTGAAGCCGACGCTCCACCGGGTGAAGGGGCCCAGCGACAGGTTTAGAGCCGCGCCTTCGGACCGGGCGGCGGTCAGGTCGGGATTTCCGCCGACCAGGGTCTGGACCTCGACCGCCTCACCGGTGCGGAAGTCATAGACGACGGCGTTCGGGCCCTGGCGCGGCGGGGCGAAGCGGTCCAGGTCGCTGGGCGCGGTCAGGGTGCGGTTCCAACTGGCGCTGAGGCTGACCTTGTCGCGCGGCTGCCAGGCGGCGCCCAGGTCCAGACTGCTTCCGCCCCCGGCGTCGGTGTCGCGGCCCCCCGCGCCCAGGCTGACGGACAGGCCGCCCAGGCTCACGCCCCCGATCTTGAGGGTCTTCGCCTCGTCCTCCAGACCAGGCGGCGGCGCAGGCTGGGACAGGGGAACGGTGATCTGCCCCTGCCAGGCGGAGGCCGTCGTGGCGCGCCGGTCCGCCTCTCCCACAGCCTCCGTCCGGGTTCGGTTCCGGTTCGCATCGGCGGACAGATTGACGGCGATCGGGCCGGCGCCCAGGCCCGGCAGGCTGCGGTTCAGGGCGACCGCGCCGCTCCAGCTCATCAGGTCGGTCTGGGAAGGCGTCGGGCCTTCGGCCTTTACGACATCGGCCGTGGCGAGGAGATTGACCTGGGCGGTCCAGTCGAGAACCGAACCGCTGAGGCCGCTGCGCACCTCCCAACGGCGGGTGTCGGTGGAGAGAACCGTCAGGCCGTCGGCGTCCCGCGTGGTCGATCGGCTGGAGGTCTGGCTCGCCGAGGCGTTCAGGCTGGCGGCCCAGTCGCCCAGGCTGCGGTTGAAGGCGGCGTTGGCCGACAGAAACCGGCTCTCGGGCGTCAGGCTGACGCCCGCGCTGTCGGGGTGATCACGCAGATAGGCCTGGCGATCATCGGCGAGAAGCGCAGAGACGTCGCGCAGGGTCAGGGTCAGGTTGGTGATGTTGCGGTCCTGGAGCCCGGACTGGCGCGCCGTGGCGGAAAGCTCGCGGAATCCTCCGGCGGTCGGAGCGGCCGCCGTCAGGGCGCCGTCGCGGCTGGCGAAACTGCGCTGAAGGACCAGGTTGAAGACCCGGCCGGAGGGAGAGCCGCCGTATTCCGCCGCCGAACCGGCCGGCAGGACCTCCAACCGCTCCAGGGCGTCGGGCGGCAGGTCCAGAAAGACGGAGGGGTCCGGCATGCGGACGCCGTTGATGATGATCACGGGCGGCTGGCCGGGGCTGAACTGACGCGCGGCCTGGCCCAGGACGTCGCCGACGCTGCCGCCGGCGAGGGCGTCGATGCGGGCGGCGTCATATTCATACTGGGGCGGGGTGCGCGCCGCTCCTCGCCGGGCGGCCACCTCCACGTCGGGCAGGACGGTCACCGGGGGCGGATCGGCCTGCGGCGCCGGCGTCGCCTGGACGGCGGCGGCGCTGAACCCGGCGAGCGTGAGACAGAGGGAGATCACAGGGACAATCTAGGAGCGAGCCGGACCGCGCGGAAAGAAAAAAGGCCGGGCGTCGCGGACGCCCGGCCAGGCTTTCAGGTTTAGGATCCGGGGACCAGCCGAGCCTAGAGGATTTGCAGACCCGGAATACGGATCGAGCCGCTGACGATGGTGCAGTTGCGACCGCCGGCGTTCACGGGGGGCAGGACGTTGTTGTTGAAGGTCGCCGTGCTGGTCGCATTGTTCCAGGCGACCACCACCGTGCCGTAGCAGGGATCGTTGGCCACGGTGTTGGCGCCGATGGTCAGGGCGATCGAGGTGGTCGATCCCGGCACCACGGCCGCGCTCCAAGCGCCGGACGGCGCAACGGCCAAGCAGGCGATGCCGCCGGGCGAGATGCTGCGAGTCGGGATGGGCGCGCTGGTCGCGCTCAGCGGGCTTGCGGTGATGGAGACGTTGCAGGTGACGCTGATCGTTTGCGACAGGGTCACAGAACCCGATCCCGATACGCTGCCCGAGCTGGGCGAGAAGGATTGGGCGAAGCTGGGGGAAGCGACGGCGACGGAAGCGAGCGCCGCAGCGGCGATGGAAAGCGTCTTGATCATGATAGTCCTCCCTTTGAGTGGGTCCTTGGCCGGACCCGTTGAGCGTGTGTTCACCCGCTAGGGGCGATGTACTTACAACGCGGAAGGTAGGTCGGAGTCAAGGAGAAATACGTATATTTTTCAATGACATAAAACGACATAAGGCCGTCCGATCGGCGTCTCTCGACGCCGGGGACGGCCTCACAGGGCGGCCGGGAAGACCGGCCTGTCGTCAACCTCAGAACGACTTGGTCAGCCGCACGGCGAACAGCCGCGGGTCCAGGGTGAAGACGTTGGTCGTCAGCCCAGTGTCGTCCGAGTTGGTGAAGGCGTCGACGATGGGCGCATCGTCGAAGACGTTCTTGACGTAGGCCTGGAGCTTCAGGCCTCGCGCCTCATTGGTCAGGGACACCGACAGGTTCAGATTGTCCCAGCCCTCCAGCCGGTCGTATTCGGTGTTGTAGACGCGGAAGAAGCTCTCGCCCTGGCGATAATAGTCGCCGCGCAGGGTCAGGTCCCAATCGCCCAGGAACCAGCTGTACTGGGCTCCGATGTTGGCGGTCCAGTTGGGCGAATTGGGCAGTTCGTTGCCGCCCAGGTCGGCCTCGAAACCCCGTCCGCCGTTCGGCGCCTCGGTCAGCGGGTCGTAGGTGAAGCCGTACAGGGCCCAGAAGGGAAGGATGGACTCGAAGTTGGGGTTGAAGGTGCCGAACCGCGACGAGCCGGCGCACAGGGCGCTCAGAGCCAGATTGGCCGCGTCGGGTCCGAAAGCGCTGTTGAGGATGGTTTCAGCATAGGCGCGCGGGGCGATGCAGTTCGACGGCACCTGGATCCAGGGACGGATGGTGATCCAGTCGGGGTCGCCTTGGGTGCGGTCCATGACGTTGATGGACCGCTCGCCGTCGGCGATGCGGGACTTCAGATAGCCGAGATTGCCGTCGATCTGGAAACTGGGCGTCGGCCGGTAGACCGCTTCAAGCTCCAGACCCCAGATTTCAGCGTCGAAATTCTCATTCAATGAGATGCGATCGACGATCTGGGAAACCTGATAGTCTTTGTAGTCATAGTAGAAGCCGGTCGCGTTCAGCCGCAGCGCCCCGTCCATCAGCGTATTCTTGGCGCCGATTTCGAAGGCGTTGACGTATTCGGGATCAAAGGTGCTGGCCAGGGGCTGGTACTGGACGACCTTGGGGTCCAGCTCCAGGCGAGGCGGATTGGTGCCGCCCCCCTTATAGCCGCGGGAGAAGGAGGCGTAGACCAGGGTGTCGTCGGTGAAGGACAGATCGGGTGTCCAATCCAGCACGATCCGGCCGGTGACCGCCTCCCACTTCTGTTCGATGTCCGGCAGGGCGTAATAGCCCCGACGCACGAATCCGCCCGACCCCGGACCGGACCCGCCGCCGAGCGGCGCGCCCAGCAGCAGCTGGCTGGGATAGGGTGTCGTGTCCTTGCGGTCCTCGGTATAGCGCAGGCCGGTCGTCAGCCGCAGTTCTGGCGTCAGGTCCCAATAGCCCTCGCCGAAGACGGCCCAGGAGCGGGTGTGGACGACGTTCTTGCTGCGGAAATAGTTGTGACCTTCGCCGTTGATTTCGCTCAGCGGATTGGGGTCGACATAGACGCATTCGAACACGCGATCGTCATCGCAGGGTACGGTTTGCGAACTTCCGTCCGGACCCAGCTCGAAGTTGTAGAAATATTCGGCGAGGTAGGAGAAGGTGTTGTTGAAAACGTAGTAATCGTCCTGCGACTTGAAGTCCAAATAGTTGGCGCCGAGGCTGAAGTTGAAATCGCCCGCCATGTCGGACTGAAGGCGGAACTCCTGATACCATTGTCGATTGTCGGACTGGCTGATGTCGGCCGACAGGATCCGGTTTGACGGCCCCAGTTGCGGATCGGTGTAGACGCCGCCGGGCGCGGCCGGCGACGGAATCAGGTCGCCGAAGAAATCGAACACCTGGCTGCTGTCCGAGAAGGCGGGGTTGGAGACGTAGCGCGCATAGTCCTGCGACGCATAATAGTCGTCCTTGGCGTAGGCGGTCTGTGAGAACAGGGTCAGGGTGTCGGTCAGGTCGAATTCGAGATTGACCTGGACGACGTCGTTCTCGGCCCGGAAGACGGGATCGTAGTTGGTGGCGATCTCACGCAGGTCTCGCGACTGCACGACGCCCTCATAGGGGTCGAAGCCCTGTGGGATCGGATAGACGCTGGCGCCGTTTGCGTCGAAGCCGCCCAGGCTGAAGAAACCGGACAGCAGCCGGATCGGCCCGAAGGAACCACCGTTGGGCGCTCCATAGGCGGCGTCGGAATACAGTGAACCCGGCAGACAGCCCTGGCTCAACTGATCTTGATTGTAAGGGGTGGTGATGGTCGCCGATCCGACCTGGGTCGGGCCCGGATCGGTGGTGCACAGCTGTTTGCCGGTGCGGGAGCGGTGGTCGTCTTCCTCGAAATGCTCCCAGATCGCATTGGCGCGGAACCGCGCGGTCGGCTCCCACCGGGCCGACAGACGGGTGGTGAACAGGTCGCGGTCGTTCACATGGGTGTCGTTGAAGCTGTTGTAGTCGAAGCCGTCGCGCTGGGTGAAGCCGAAGGCGCCGCGCACGGCGAAGGTGTCGCCGAAGGGGACGTTGAGCATGGCCTGGCCGCGCCGGCTGTCATAGTTGCCCAGTTCGCCCGTGGCGAAGCCCTCCGACCGGAACTTGGGCAGTTCGGGGAACATGTTGACGACGCCGCCGGTGGCGTTGCGGCCGTAAAGCGTCCCCTGCGGCCCGCGCAGCACCTCGACCCGGGCGACGTCCAGATACTCCTGCTCGAACAGCCGGTTGCGGATCAGGGGAGTGTTGTTGAAGCTGACGGCCACGGCCGGGTCGCTGGAGGCGGACACCGCCTTGGTCCCGATCCCGCGGATCGAGAAGTTGTACATGCTGAAGTTGGATTTGGAGAAGGCCACGTTCGGCACGGCGCGCAGCAGTTCCGATCCCCCCTCGATCTGCCGCGACGCCAGGGCCTCGGCCGACAGGGCCGAGACGGCGATAGGCACGTCCTGAACCGACTGTTCGCGCTTCTGGGCGGTCACGATGATGTCGTCCACCACGGCGGGCGCGGCCTGCGGCGACTGACCGGCCTGCGGCGCTGGGGCTGCGGGCGGCGTCGTCTGGGCCAGGGCGGGCGCCCCGGCCATCAGCAGGGCTGTGGCGGAGACCGAGAGCGCAAGGCGCGCGCGAGTGCGGACGGCTGAAACCATGTGATCCTCCCTGAGCACGCCGGGCTGAGACGGCGTCCTGATGTGCGTTTCCTCCCGCCTGATGTTTCCGCTCGGCGGGGCGGGGCCACCGGCGGTTGTCGCCAGCTTCGCACTACTCACTCTCATGTCAATACCTATTGACAATGATGTCGGTTGACGGCCATCCGCAGACGGTGCGATTTCAGACTTTCGCGAGGGCTGAGGGCGCGGATCAGGAGGGACGAAATGGACTGTGACGCCATAGTCGTCGGGGCGGGCCTGGCCGGCCTGGTCGCCGCCAATGAACTGGTCCAGGCCGGGCGCAGGGTGGCGGTGGTGGATCAGGAGAACGCCGCCAATCTGGGCGGCCAGGCCTATTGGTCCTTCGGCGGCCTGTTTCTGGTCGACAGTCCCGAACAGCGGCGTCTGGGGGTGCGCGACAGTTTCGACCTGGCCTGGTCCGACTGGCGCGGCAGCGCCGGCTGGGACCGGCTGGACGGCGCCCTGGCCGAGGACGAATGGGCCGCCCGCTGGGGCCGGGCCTATGTCGAGTTCGCCGCCGGCGAAAAGCGCGACTGGCTGCGGCGACACGGAATCCGGCTGACGCCCATGGTGGGCTGGGCCGAGCGGGGCGACGGCCGGGCCGAGGGGCACGGCAACTCCGTCCCGCGCTTCCATGTGGCCTGGGGCACGGGCACGGGCGTCAGCGGTCCCTTCGCCGCCCGCGCCCTGGAGGCCCAGGCCCAGGGTCGGCTGACCTTCCATTTCCGCAGTCGGGTGGATCAGCTGATCGTCGAGGCGGGCCGTGTGACCGGCGTCGCGGGCGTCCGCCTGGCGCCCAGCGAGACTCCGCGCGGCGCGGCCTCGAGCCGCGAGGTCGTGGGCGATTTCACCCTGCGCGCCCCGTCGGTCCTGATCGCCACCGGCGGCATCGGCGGGAACCACGAAAAGGTGCGCCGGTTCTGGCCCGAGCGGCTGGGGCGGCCGCCGCGCGAGATGGTCACGGGCGTGCCCGCCTATGTGGACGGACGGGGGCTGGACATCGCCGAGGCGGCGGGCGCCCGGCTCGTGAACCGCGACCGGATGTGGCACTATGTCGAGGGTCTGCGGAACTGGAACCCGATCTGGCCCGGACACGGCATCCGCATCCTGCCCGGCCCCTCGTCCCTGTGGCTGGACGCCCTGGGGCGGCGGCTGCCTTTCCCCGCCCTGCCGGGCTATGACACCCTGTCCACCCTGCGCTATCTGCGCACCGCGCCGGACCTGGCTGAGCACGACCATTCCTGGTTCATCCTGACCCAGTCGATCATCGAAAAGGAGTTCGCCCTTTCAGGGTCGGAGCAGAACGGCGACATCACCTCGGGCGACTGGCTGCGGGTGCTGAAGACGCGGCTGGGCAAGGGCGCCTCGCCCGAGGTCGAGGCCTTCAAGGCCAGGGGGGCGGACTTCGTGGCAGCCCGGGATCTGGAGACCCTGGTGGCGGGCATGAACGCCCTGACGCCGACGCCCCTGCTGAAGGCCGAGGCGGTGCGGCGGGTGGTGGAGGCGCGCGACGCCCAGATGGCCAACCCCTTCGCCAAGGATCTGCAGGTCCAGGGGGTCCACAACGCCCGCCGCTATCTGGGCGACCGGCTGGCGCGGGTGGCGAAACCGCACCGTCTGCTGGACCCGGCGGCCGGCCCCCTGATCGGGGTCAAGCTGAGCGTTCTGACGCGCAAGAGCCTGGGCGGGGTGCAGACGGATCTGGACAGCCGGGTGTTGCGGGCCGACGGAACGGTGCTGGAGGGTCTCTATGCGGCGGGCGAGGCGGCGGGGTTCGGCGGCGGGGGCGCCCACGGTTACAACGCCCTGGAGGGGACCTTCCTGGGCGGTTGCCTGTTCACCGGACGGGCGGCGGGACGGGCCATGGCGGGCTGATCTAGCGCAGCCGGGTCCAGGTCTGGGTGCGGCACAGAAGGGGGGCGATACAGCCCCGCACGGACAGACGATCGTTCTCGACCAGGGTCAGGGTTCCGCGCGACGCGCGCTGGCCGCTGTCCGGATCATAGAGGGGGCCGCCGGACCAGGTCGTGGGGCCGCCGGTGAAGCCGTCCAGAACGCGCAGCCCCCTGAGCGGCCGGCTCCGCAAGTCCGGGTCGCGGTTGCGCACATCGGTCTGATCGGGGTTCCGACGCAGGGGGGCGGCGTCCACCACTCGGCCGCACAGGGCGGCGCCGCAGCGGTTGATTTCGACCACCCCGCCCTGGGCGGCGGTGCGCCACCGCCCAAGCAGCGGATTGTCCTGGGCCGAGGCCGGGGCGGCGGCCATCACCACTCCGGTCAGGACCCCGCCGGCCAGGGTCAGGGCGGCGGGCCAGGTCGGGCGACGCATCAGCCCCGGACCAGCAGGCGGTTGCGGACCTCGACCGGGATGCGGTCGTAGAGGGTCGGCCCTCCCAGGCCCAGCCGCGCCCGCGCCTGATCCAGCGGCTCCGCCATCAGGGCCTCATAGTCCAGGGCCGGCAGCCAGGCCGCCCGCCGCCCGCGGCGCCAGGCCTCGAAGACGGCGCGGGCGCAGGGATAGCCGGTGCGGGCCTTGGTGATCTCGACGGCGGCGCCGATGGCGATCAGACCGAAGCCCTTGCTGCCCGTCTGGGGCAGCGACAGGGCGACCACGCAGGCCTCGCCCAGCGCATCCGTGCGATAGCCCGCCAGAACGTGCCACAGATCATGGATGTCGCGCAGGCGCCGGGCGTACCAGGCGTAGGGGTGGGCCGCCTCTATGTCGCTGTCGGCCACCTTGCGGCTCTCGTTCGCCAGGCCGTAGGCCGACAGATTGCGTTCGTCGATGAAGTCCAGATAGGCGCGGCCCACCGAGCCGGCGGGCATGGATTCCAGCCAGGGGCGGTCGTGCAGCCGGTCCGCCAGCTCGACCATCTTGAAGGCCTGGCGCGCGCCCTCGGGCGTCTCCAACATGCGCATATAGCCGCGCCGCACCGAGTTTCCGGCCAGGGCGTTCATGATCTCGAAGACCTGGGTGGTGTCTTCCTTGTTCGCGATCAGGCGGCGCAGGGCGCGAAAGGCCCGGCCGATTTCGATCCGACGGGGGCGCACCAGACTGTCCCCTTGGGGCCGGTCGTCGATGGGAGCTTGGTCCAACAGTAGTTCAGCCGTCACTTGCTCTCTCCGGGCGCTGAGCTTAACCAGTGCTATCTACATGGCTGTAACTAACAAAAATGTCAATAGAGCGCGTTCGTCGCCGTCGTCGCACCCCTGAAGAAGCCCGGCTGGAGGTTCTGGCCTGCGCGCGCGCGCGCCTTTTGGCGGGCGGGCCGGACTCGGTCACCCTGAAGGCCGTCGCCGACGACCTGGGCATGACCCACGCCAATCTGATCCACCATTTCGGTTCGGCCGAGGGGCTGCAGTCGGCCCTGATGGGGTCGATGGTGGCGGATCTGTCGAACGCCCTGGACGCCGCCATCGCCCGGCTGCGCACCGACGAGGGGGCGCCGCTGGAGCTGATCAACGCCGTCTTCGACGCCTTTGCGGAAGGCGGGGCGGGCAAGCTGGCCGCCTGGATCGTGCTGAAGGGCGACCTGACCCATCTGGAACCGGTGCGGGCGGCGGTGAACGGTCTGGTCGAGGCGATCCGCGACAAGCTGGGCGATCCCCTGACCACCTCGCCCAAACAGCTGTCGTCGGCGGTTCTGTTCATTGCGCTCAGCGCCTTCGGCGAGGCCCTGATCGGCCCGCCTCTGCGCGACATGCTGGATCAGGACGAGGAGGCCAGCCGCCAGGTGGTCGCCGGCTTGCTGCCCTATTTCCTGCTGAAGGCCGAGCGGGGGGAGTAGCCGTTCAGGCGGCTCTCCACGCCTGTTCCGCCGCCGCCTGAAGGACGGCGCCGACGGTCTGCAACAGCACGGCGGCGCCGACGGGCTTGCCCAGCACCTCGACCGCGCCGGCCGCCCGCGCCTCGGCGACCTCGGGGCGAGAGACGTTGGCGCTGACGACGATCATCGGGGGCGGACAGGGGTGTTCGGCCCGGATCGTCCGCATCGCCGTCAAACCGTCCATCACCGGCATCTGAACGTCCATCAGCACCAGGTCGAAATCCATCGACCGGCTCAGTTCGACCGCTTCCAGCCCGTTCTCGGCGCAGGTGACTTCCGCGCCCGTAGCGGCCAGAACCGCGTTCAGCACCGCCAGATTGGCGGGATTGTCGTCCACGGCCAAGATGCGGAGGGCGGCGGGCTCCGCATCGGTCGCGGCGGACCTGCCCCCGGGCGTCGACAGCAGAACCGCCGGCGCGCGCAAGGTCACGCGGCTGCCGACGCCGATCGTGCTCTGGGCGGTCAGTTCGCCGCCAACGGCGCGGGCCAGGCCGTCGGCCAGAGCCAGGCCCAGACCCATGCCGCCGTGTTTCCGTGTCGCAGTGACGTCGCGCTGATGGAAGGGGCGGACGAGGGCGTCGAAACTGTCGATGTCGAAACCGCAGCCGGTGTCGGCGACGGTGAAGACCAGGGCGTCGTCTTCGTATTGGACATCCAGAGAAACTGCGCCGGTCTCGGTGAACTTCACCCCATTGGCGACCAGCTGGATCAGGATGCGCTTCAGGGCGTCGCCGTCGGCCGAAACCTGGACGTCGGCGCCCGCGTCCGGGCCGCTCAGGACGATCGGCCGGTCGCCGATCAGGTCGGCGCATTCCGTCAGCACCTCGTCGCACAGGGTCCGCACCGACAGGGGCGACGACTGGGGCGTGAAGCCTCCGCCTTCCAGCTGCGAGAAGTCCAGCAGGGTGGTGATGCGGCGCGTCACCTCGGCCCCGGCCTGGGCCACGGTCTCCAGCGCCTTGTGGGCCGCCTCGGGCAGGGCGTGTCCGCGCAGCAGTTCCAGCGGCGCCAGGACGCTGTTCAGCGGCGTGCGCAGTTCATGGCTCAGATTGGCCAGGAAGCGCGACTTGGCCGCGTCGGCGGCGGCGGCGGCGTCGCGCGCGCGGACCAGGGCGGAGACGTCGAAATTCATCAGCAGCAGGCCGCCGATCGCCCCTTCGGCGTCGCGCCAGGGTATGACCGCCCATTCGAACCACATGTCGACAAGGGCCGAGCGGACGGGCCCCTCGCTGCTCATCGCCTCTCCGGCGAGGGCGCGGGCGTAGACCTTGGGCCAATCGATCTGGGCCGGGCGCGCCCTGGCCGGCGAGTCCACCCTCTGTCCGACCATGTCCTGCGCCGGTCGGCCGTAGGTCTTTTCCCAGGCCTGGCTGACGCCGGTCGCCACCAGGTCGGCATCCGTCATGATCAAGGGCACAGGGCAATGGCGCACGAAGGCGGAGATGACGTCGCGGGCGGACCGGCGTTCCGCCTCGGCGCGCTTTTCGGCCAGGGGCGCCGCAGCCTCATAGGCGCGACGAACGGGCGCGCGCGAGACGCACAGTTGAATCAGCGGCCCTTCGGTCCCCTGGGTCTGGGCGGCGCTGACCATGACCGGAATCCGATCGCCGTTGGAGGCGAGCACATCCAGGGCCAGCTCCTCCAGCCGCCCGCCCATCGCCAGCTCCTGACGAAGCCGCGTCTGAACCATGATCCGGCTGGCGGGCGTCAGATGATCGACCAGACGGCGATCCTCGGCCTGGTCTCCGGCGTGCAGGTCCAGCAGGTCGGCCAGATAGTCGTTCAGCCACAGCAACCGACCATGGGGATCGACCAGGCCCAGGCCGCCCGGCGCCTGGCTCAACAGATCCAGCAGGACGGACGGACTTTGCATCTAGGCCGCCAGGTCCAGCGGCGGCAGGTCCAGATGGCGACGCAGGGCCGCCTCGACCAGATCGGGTTCGGTCATATGGGGACAGTGGCCCTCGGTCGGCAGGACGACCCGGCGCGCCTGGGGGATGTGGCGCTCCATCCAATCCCCGACGAAGGTCGGCGCCACGGCGTCGTCGCGGCTGTCCAGCAACAGGGTGGGGAGAGCCAGGGCCGCAAAGGCGTCGCGGTCGTCGGCGTGGAAGGTGGTGCGGGCGAAATGGCGGGCGATGTCGGGATCGACCCGGCACACGCTGGCGCTCCAGTCGGCCTGGCCCTGAGCCGCTGACGGCCCGAGGATCGCGGGCGCCACGGCCGTCGTCCATTCGGCGATGTTCTTGTCCATCAGGGCCAGCAGATCGGCGATGTCAGCCGGGGCGAAACCGCCGCGGTAGCCTTCGGCGTCCGTATAGCGGGGCGAACCGCACACCAGGGCCAGGGACTGGAACAGGTCGGGTCGCCGGACGGCGGCGATGACGCCGATGCTGGCGCCCACCGAATGGCCGATGAAGACGACCGGACCCAGGCCGACCGCCTCGATCACCTCGATCAGGTCGTCGGCGTAGCCGCCCAGATCGGCGTGACGTTCGGGATCGAAACAGGCGCTGTCCGAGGCGCCGGCGCCGACATGGTCGAACAGGACGATGCGGGCCACGCCGTCGAACCGATCGGCGACCGATCTCCACATGCCCTGGTCGCAGCCGAAGCCGTGCGAGAACAGAAGAACCGGACCCGTGTGACCCGTGACGGCGACGTTGTTGCGGCTCAGAATCGTCATGGCGTCGTCCGCTCAACTTTCATTTGCGACGACTGTCAGGCCGACCTGAGCAGTTATTTCGAAAAAACCTTAAAAATCCGCTTCTTGCGTTTCGCAACCACAGATCGGCGTTACGCGGGCTTCGTCAGTTGTCCGCGCTGGGCTCTGTGACGGCTTTTGATCGGAACGGGCGCGGGAGCCTCGTGTTGTTCACGCGACCCAGCCGAGAGGAGACGTCATGGCCGATCGTTTGACGATGCAGGACCCCCGCGACCAATACCCCCGCCCGCCCTTCCCCGAGCAGCCCCAGCCGGCGCCGGGCCTGGCGGTGGAGATGGACCCGAAACCGGACCATGGGGAGACCAGCTACAAGGGCTCGGGCCGCTTGGCTGGGCGCAAGGCCCTGATCACCGGGGGCGATTCCGGCATCGGCCGGGCCGCCGCCATCGCCTACGCCCGCGAAGGGGCGGACGTCGCCCTGTCCTATCTGCCGTCCGAAGAGAAGGACGCCGCCGAGGTGGCGCAGCTGATCGAGGCCGAAGGGCGCAAGGCCGTCCGCCTGCCCGGCGACGTGACCGACGAGGCCTGGTGCCGCGATCTGGTGTCCCAGGCGGTCGAGGGTCTGGGCGGGCTGGACATTCTGGTGGTCAACGCCGGTCGCCAGCAGTACCGCGAGAGCGTCGGCGAGGTCTCGACCGAGGATTTCGACCGGACGATGAAGACCAATCTCTACGCCCTGCACTGGATCGTCCAGGCGGCGGTCCCCCACCTGCCGGCCGGGGCGGCGGTGATCACCACCGCCTCGATCCAGGCCTATGAGCCCTCGGCCATTCTGCTGGACTATGCGACCACCAAGGCGGGGATCGTCGCCTACACCAAGGCCCTGTCCAAACAGCTGCTGGAGAAGGGAATTCGCGTCAACGCCGTGGCGCCCGGCCCCTTCTGGACCGTGCTTCAGCCCTCGGGCGGCCAGCCGATGGAGAAGGTGGTCCACTTCGGCGAACAGAGCGTCTACGGCCGGCCCGGCCAGCCGGTCGAGATCGCGCCCGTCTATGTGCTTCTGGCGTCCCAGGAGGCCAGCTACGTCACCGGCGAGGTCTATGGCGTCACGGGCGGGGCGGGCATCGCCTGACGAAGAGGGCGGACCGGCCCCTGACCGGTCCGCCTGTCAGCGCCAGCCGTCCAGGATCTCGTCGACCGTCGCCGTCTCGATCTGCTGCGAGAAGCGGTCGTGATAGAGGCGCAGGAGATCGTCATGGGGCCCGTCGGCCGAGCTGCAGACCGCGTCCTGGGCGATCACGACCCGATAGCCCAGATCGACCGCCGCCAGGACGGTCGCCAGAACGCAGACGTCGGTCTCGCCCCCGGTGACGATCAGCGTATCCACCCCGCTGCGGCTCAGGACCGCGTCCAGGTCCGAGCCGACCCAGGGCGAATAGACGTGTTTGTCGATCAGCCGGCCGGGCGGGACGAACCGCTGAAGCGGCAGGGCCAGATCGACCAGGCCGGGGTCGATTCGCTCCAGGGTCATGGAGGCCCAGCGCGTCCAGTAGCGGCGCCAGGCCCCCCGCCCTTCTCCCGGTCGGGCGGCGGGGATGAAGCGGGTGAAGGCCGTCCGTTCGGGCCGGCGTTCGCACAGGCGCACGATCTGGGGCATGACCCGCTCGGCCCAGTCCAGTCGCCACGCCGTCTCCTCGACGAACATCCGCTGCATGTCGATGCACAGATGCACCGCATTCTCCGGCACGGCCTCGCGCAGACCCTCGGCCATGGTCAGGCCGCGCCTGCCGCGCCGCTTCCGGCGTTCGGAGAGGAGGGTTCGATCTCCTCGGCGTCGGGCGGGGTCTGGGTGTTGGAGTGGTGTTCGATCCGCCCCGTCTCGACCTCTTCGCGGGCGAAGACCTCCTCCTGTCCGGCCTCCAGCAGCTGATCCTCCGGCCCGCCCAGCCCGCCCTGGGCCAGACCCGAGGCGGCCGATTCGCGGCTGTGGTTGCGGTCGCTCATCGGCTCAGGCGGCCTGACGCGCCGGGGCGCCGGTGTAGCGTTCATATTCCTCGCAATAGCGGTCGGTCAGCCGCGCCTGGTGCTCGCCCTTCTGCTTCAGGGTGATGAACCAGCCCTTCTCCTCCTCATACATATGGGTCAGGACGGCGCCTTCGATATGCTCCCACTTGTCCCGCCAGGCGGTGTCGGAAGGGGCGATGTTCTCCAGCTCGGCCATCTGCGCCTTGGCGGTGGTCTGTTCCAGATAGGCGTGGGCGGCGTGCATCTTCTCGCCGGCCTGTCCCAGGGCGGGGTACAGGACCAGCTCCTCGGCGATCGAATGGCCGTTCAGCACCAGGGCCAGGGCCTTGAGGGCCGCCTGGCGGTCGGCCGCCGACTTCACCTGGCGTCCGCGGGCGAAGGCGTCGCGGATTTCGTCGTGATGGTCCAGAACCAGCGACAGCCAGTCGCCGGGCGCGGCGGCCGCGCGCGCCTGGGCTGTGGCTTCGGCGCGGGCCTCTTGGCCGGGTTGGGGGGTTACGGCGGCCAAGGCCTTGTCGATGATGGACATTCGGGTCTCCTGCGATGCGGAGACAAGGCCGGGGATCAGCAGCCGGTTCCCAATGTCGTCTTTCCAACCTGGGCTGACCGGGCGACGAGGCGGGGGAGGGGGACCAAGGTCGGATTGACGCGGAGGCTTTGCAGGCGTCTGATCCGGGGACTGTCGATCTTTCGGAGGTCGTCCATGAGCCTGCGGTCCCAGACCGATCACGCCAGCCTGATCCAGCAGGCGCTGGACGAGGGCGCCGGCGCGCGCTCCGCCCTGGCGGCCTCCTGGCGTCGGTCCATCACCCTCTACGGCCTCGATCCGGTGCGGGCCGGGGCTGTGGAGACGATCTCTGAACAGGCGCTGCAGGACGCCCGTCAGGCGATGGAGCCGATGACCCGCGCGGCCGAGGGGGTGCTGGACCGGCTGTTTCTGGCGGTCGGCGGGGTCGGCTGCTGCGTCCTGCTGACCAATGCCGAGGGGGTGCCGGTGGAGCGGCGCGGAGCGGCGGCGGACGACGAGACCTTTCATCGCTGGGGCCTGTGGCCGGGCGCGGTCTGGTCCGAGGCGCATGAGGGCACCAACGGCATCGGCACGGCCCTGGCCGAACACCGCCCCGTCACCATCCACCGCGACCAGCATTTCCACGCCCGCAACACCGGCCTGAGCTGCGTCACCCATCCGATCCACGACCCCTTCGGCCGGCTGGCGGGGGCGCTGGACGTCTCGTCCTGCCGGGCGGATGCGACCGAGGCCATACTGGGTCTGATCTCGGCCGCCGTGGCCGACGCCGCCCGGTCGATCGAGGCCCAGGCCTTCCGTCAGACCTTCTGCGACGCCCGCATCGTCCTGGCCGGAAGCGCGGGCGAACGGAATGCGGCGGCCCTGCTGGCCGTGGATCGCGACGATCTGGTGATCGGGGCGACGCGGGCGGCGCGCCTGTCCCTGTCGATCACCGACGAACGGATCGCCGCCCAACTGCCGGCCTCGGACCTTCTGACGCCCGGCGCGGCCGAGGCGGACCTGTTGGAGGCGGAACGGGGCGCGGTGCGCCGGGCCCTGGCGCGCAGCGGGGGCAATGTCTCGGCCGCCGCCCGCCTGTTGGGCATCAGCCGCGCCACCCTGCACCGCAAGCTGCATCGCCTGGGTCTGAACGACGCCCAGTAACAGCCTCCTGTGATCTGTCGCAGATCTGCGACAGGTTTGCGCCGCATCATGAAACGGGCTTCTGGCGCCGCGCGCCCTGCGGACCGAGTTTGCCTCAAACGACGCCGGACAGTCGGCGCCCGAGGAAACCGCAAGGAGACGCACTCGTGACCAAGCCCGAATTCGCCCGCGCCGTGACGCCCAAGTTCAAGACGCGCTATGACAACTTCATCGGCGGCCGCTGGGTCGCCCCCGTCAACGGCCGGTATTTCGAGAACACCTCCCCGGTGAACGGCCGCGTCCTGTGCGAGGTCGCACGCTCGGACGCGGCCGACGTCGAGCTGGCCCTGGACGCCGCCCACGCGGCGAAGGACGCCTGGGGCAAGACCAGCGTCGCCGAACGCGCCGTGATCCTGAACAAGATCGCCGACCGGATCGAAGCCAACCTCCAGGCCGTCGCCGAGGCCGAGACCTGGGACAACGGCAAGCCGGTGCGCGAGACCCTGGCCGCCGACATTCCGCTGGCGATCGACCACTTCCGCTATTTCGCCGGCTGCATCCGCGCCCAGGAAGGCGGGATCTCGGAACTGGACCACGATACGGTCGCCTATCACTTCCATGAACCGCTGGGCGTGGTCGGTCAGATCATCCCGTGGAACTTCCCGATCCTGATGGCCGCCTGGAAGATCGCGCCGGCCCTGGCGGCGGGCAACTGCATCGTCATGAAGCCGGCGGAACAGACCCCGGCCTCCATCCTGGTCGTCATCGAACTGATCCAGGATCTCTTGCCCGCCGGCGTGCTGAACATCGTCTCCGGCACGGGCGCCGAGGTGGGCGAACCGCTGGCCACCAATCCGCGCATCGCCAAGATCGCCTTCACCGGCTCGACCGCCGTCGGCCAGAAGATCATGGAATATGCGACCCGGAACATCATTCCGGTGACGCTGGAGCTGGGCGGCAAGTCGCCGAACATCTTCTTCAAGGACGTGATGGACGCCGACGACGCCTTCCTGGACAAGGCGCTGGAAGGCTTTGCGATGTTCGCCCTGAACCAGGGCGAGGTCTGCACCTGCCCCAGCCGCGCCCTGATCCACGAAGACATCTATGAGGCCTTCATCGAGAAGGCGATCGCCCGGGTCGAGGCCATCGTCCAGGGCGATCCGCTGGACCCTGCGACCATGATCGGCGCCCAGGCGTCGGACCAGCAGCTGAAGAAGATCCTGAGCTATCTGAAGATCGGCCGCGAAGAGGGCGCGCAGGTCCTGACCGGGGGCGACCAGGCCCAGCTTCAGGACGATCTGGCCGGCGGCTACTACGTCAAGCCGACGGTGTTCAAAGGCACGAACGACATGCGGATCTTCCAGGAGGAAATCTTCGGTCCCGTCCTGGCCGTGACCACCTTCAAGACCTTCGAAGAGGCGATGGAGATCGCCAACGACACCGAATACGGCCTGGGCGCCGGGGTGTGGTCGCGCGACATGAACACCGCCTATCGCGCCGGCCGCGCCATCCAGGCCGGGCGGGTCTGGACCAACTGCTATCACCAGTATCCGGCCCACGCGGCCTTCGGCGGCTACAAGAAGTCGGGCATCGGCCGTGAAAACCACCGGATGATGCTGGATCACTATCAGCAGACCAAGAACCTTCTGGTCAGCTACAGCCCGAACAAGCTGGGCTTCTTCTGATCTGCATCAAGGATGGCCGGCTCCGGATCGGCCATCCTCCGATCGCTCTCTGATCCGTCTGTCCGGAGAGCGGCTCCCAGGCGGGCGGGCCGGTGTCCTGCTTCCGGTCCGCCCGTTCCCCCTTCTGATCGAGGATGAACCATGGCCAAAACCATGAAGGCCGCCGTCGTGCGCGAATTCGGCAAGCCCCTGGTGATCGAGGATGCGCCGATCCCCACCCCCGGACCCGGCATGATCCAGGTGAAGGTCGTCGCCAGCGGCGTCTGCCACACCGATCTGCACGCCGCCGAGGGCGACTGGCCGGTCAAGCCCAATCCGCCCTTCATTCCGGGCCACGAAGGCGTCGGCTACGTCTCGGGCGTCGGCGCCGGCGTCAAACACGTCAAGGAGGGCGACCGCGTCGGGGTGCCCTGGCTCTATTCGGCCTGCGGCCATTGCAAACACTGCCTCGGCGGCTGGGAGACCCTGTGCCACGAGCAGCAGAACACCGGCTATTCGGTGAATGGCGGATTCGCCGAATATGTGGTGGCGGACCCGAACTACGTCGGCCATCTGCCGAACAACATCGGCTTTGAAGAGATCGCGCCGATCCTTTGCGCCGGCGTCACCGTCTATAAGGGGCTGAAGGTCACGGAGACCAAGCCCGGCGACTGGGTGGTGATCTCGGGCGTCGGCGGCCTGGGCCATCTGGCGGTGCAGTACGCCAAGGCCATGGGGATGAACGTCGCGGCCGTCGACATCGACGACGCCAAGCTGGACCTGGCGCGGCGTCTGGGCGCCTCGGTGACGGTCAACGCCAAGACCTCTGACGACCCCGCCGCCGAGATCAAGCGTCAGACCGACGGCGGCGCCCAGGGGGTGCTGGTCACCGCCGTCTCGCCCAAGGCGTTCGAACAGGCCCTGGGCATGACGGCGCGCGGGGCGACGGTCGCCCTGAACGGACTGCCGCCCGGCGACTTCCCCCTGTCGATCTTCGACATGGTGCTGAACGGCACCACGGTGCGCGGCTCTATCGTCGGCACCCGCCTGGACCTTCAGGAGGCGCTGGACTTCGCCGCCCAGGGCAAGGTCAAGTCCACCATCGCCGTGGAGCCCCTGGACAACATCAACGACATCTTCGCCCGGATGCACAGGGGCCAGATCGAGGGCCGGATCGTGATGTCGATCGACTGATCGGCCGGTGCGGATCAGGCGATCCGCACCTCGACCCCGCCGTCGCGCGCCGCAGCCGCGACGGCGGCGGGGGGCGGCTGGTCCGTGACGATCATGGCCACCTGGGACCAGTCCGCCGCCTGGGCGCGGCCCGCCGCCCCGAACTTGGAGGCGTCCGTCAGACAGACCGCCTTGCGCGCATTGGGCAGCACCGCCCGGGCATAGGCCGCCTCTTCCGGCTCGTGATCGAGAAAGCCGTGCGCGGCGTCCACGGCGACGATGGAGAAGAAGGCCAGGTCCGGCACGAACCGGTTGGCGTAGGCGGCGGCGTCCGCATCGAAACTGGCCCGATAGGCGGGGTTGACCGCCCCGCCCGCCAGGAAGATCCGGGCGTCCGACAGGGCCGCCAGCTCGCCCGCCGTCTCCAGACTGTTGGTCACGACCGTCAGATCGCGCACGGAGGCGATCCGGCGCGCCAGCCAGAAGACGGTGGTGCTGGAATCCAGCAGCAGGGTCATGCCTGGTTCGACCAACTCGGCCGCGCGGGCCGCGATCCGCTTCTTGGCCTCGGCGTTGATGTTCAGTCTCTGCCGCCACGGCGCCTCGGCGCGGCGATCAGGCAGGCGGACGCCGCCGTGCACCTTTCGCACCGCCCCTTCCTGCTCCAGCCGTCGGATGTCGCGGCGGATCGTCTCCTCGGACACATCAAAGGCCGTCGCCAGATCGGCGATCGAACAGGCGCCCTGATCAGCCAGGGCGGACAATAGGGCTTCGAGCCGTGCGGACTGATTCAACGCCGTGCCTTGGGTCATGCAACTCGTGTGACATGTGGCGCCTGCCTTCGTCAAAATCCACACAAAAACACAAAATGCCACAATAGTTCACATCGATGTCACAGGCCCGGCGTAGATCGTTCGAAGACGGCTCAGCGCCGTCCAAACGTCAGGGGATGTCATCATGGTTCTTTCAAACACGCGCTTTTGCGCGCGCGCCCTGCTGTGCGGCGCAGCGCTCGCAGCGATCCTGCCCGCCGCCGCCTTGGCTCAAACCGCGCCGGCCCAAGGCGGGACGGCGGACGCCGCCAACCTCGCCGACATCATCGTGACCGGTTCGCGCAGCGCCACCCGCCGCGCCGAGGCGGAGCAGCGCCAGGCCGACATCGTTTCGGAAGTCATCTCCGCCGATGAGCTGCTGACCATCCCGTCCACCAGCGTGGCGGCGGCGCTGAAGCGTCTGCCGGGCGTCAGCACCGTCAACGACCGCGGCACGGGCGACGCCCGCTACGTCAGCATTCGCGGCCTGGACAGCGCCCTGAACGTCTACACGATGAACGGCGTGCGCCTGGCGACCTCGGGCCGCGACAACCGCGCCGTGGCCCTGGACCTGCTGCCGCCCGACGGCCTGGACACGGTGCGGGTGGTCAAGAGCGTGACCCCGGATCTGGACGGCGACGCGGTCGGCGGCACCATCGACTTCCGCCTGCCCAGCCCCTTCGACTTCGGCGACGGCATGGCCAGCCTTTCGGTCCGCGCCAGCCGGGAAAACATCGCGGACAAGACGGCGACCGACCTGACCGGCGCCTTCTCGACCTTCCTCGATTCCGACCGGACCCTGGGCCTTTACGGCGTGGTCTTCCACACCGAACGGACCATTACGGGCGAGCGCAACGAGAACATCAGCTACAACACCAGCTGGCGTCCGGACGGCCTCCTGCCGGATAGCGACACCGTCCTGTCGGAAGACACCCCCCTGCGGCTGGTCTCGCACGGCCTGGACCGGTTCGTGAACGACATCGACCGCACCGGCGGCAACTTCACCCTGGAATACCGCCCGACGTCGAATGACGAACTTCACCTGCGCGGCCTGTACTCCCAGTGGAAGAACGATCAGCTGCACGACTATATCGACGTCAGGACCGGTCAGGACGACAAGGGCGCCATCAACAGCTTCTCGTCCCTGATGGGTTCCGACTTGAAGCAGGAGGACAACCGCCTGGGCGTGCTGAACCTGGGCGGCCGCCACGTCCGCAGCGCCTTCGAGCTGGACTACGACGTCGCCTACACCTACGGCCGGACCGAGACGCCGAACGAGTGGTATATGGAGTATGTCACCGACGACAGCCTGCCGATCTACAGCACCCCGATCGGCTTCGACGCCTCGGACAGCAAACATCCGACCTGGATCATGAGCGAGGCCCAGTCGTCGGCCATGCTGAACCCGGCCAATCTGAAATTCGACTACGCCGAACTGTATCGCCGGATCTCCGAAGACTCTCAGGCCTACGCCGCCGTCAACCTGGCCTGGTCGCCGGAAGACAAGGGCGTGCTGAAGACCGTCAAGGGCGGCTTCCGCTTCCGCCGGTCGCAACGGGACTATGATCAGCAGCAGGACGTCGACAGCGGCACGCGCGCGATTCCGGGTCTGACCCGCGGGTCGCCCCTGTCGGATCACAGCGACCTGATCGCCGGTTCGATCGACCATTTCGACGACGACCACTACCGCGGCCTGACGCGCTTCGGCACGATCCTTGAGATGAACCGCGTCCTGGCCGTGCTGCAGGCCGCGCCGCGCGTGACCGACGACGAATACCCCTGGAACCTGAACGACTCCTCGGGCCGCGAGACCAGCTACAGCGGCTACGCCATGGCGGTTCTGGAGCGGGGCGCCTGGTCGGCCACGGCCGGGGCGCGGGTGGAGCGGACCGACATCCACAACGAGGCCCTGGTCACGACCGAGGACCCTGCCGCCAAGAAGGTGAAACGCGAGTTCGGCGGCGCCGCCGGCACCACCGAGGCCAGCTACACCCAGGTCCTGCCCAGCCTGCACGTCGATTGGCGCCCGAACGCCGACTGGACCGTGCGCGCCGCCGTCTGGACCTCCTTCGCCCGTCCGAACTTCACCGACATCTCCAAGAGGATCAACATCGAGTCCAACGGTCCGCGGATCGTCTCCATCTCCAAGGGCAACCCCGATCTGAAGCCGGCCGAGGCGCTGAACTTCGATCTGGGCGTCCAGTACGCCGGCGACCAGGGCTTCCTGTCCGCCGGCCTGTTCCGCAAGGAGATCGACAACTTCATCTACCAGTCGGCGGGGTCGCAGGTGATGGTCGGCGCCGACGGCGTGCCGATCACCACCTCGGCCAACGGCAAGGACGCCACCATCTGGGGCGTCGAGCTTGCGGGGCGCCGCGACCTGATCGCCGGCTTCTCGGCCTGGGCCAACTACACCTACCAGCCCAGCAAGGCCGATCCCGGCATCGCCTGGCGCGAAGGCGTCGAGGTGGGGCTGCCGAATGCGCCCAAGGTCCTAGGCAACGTCGGCCTGAGCTACAAGCGCGACCGCTTCGACGCCGACCTGGGCTACAGCTATCGCGGCCGCTACATCGCGACCCTGCGCGCCAATGCGCTGGATGAATACATCCAGCCCCAGGCGACGCTGGACTTCGGCGCCCGCTTCCAGCTGACCGACCAGCTGGTGCTCAGCGCCTATGGCGAGAACCTGACGGGCGAGGCCGGATACTGGGCCACGCGCGGCAAGTCGGAACGCTACACCATCGGCTATCAGACCGCCCCGCGCATGCTGGGTCTGGGCCTGACCTGGCGTCACTGAGGCGTTCGCCCTCATCGTCGCAAACCTGTCGCCCGCGCCGGTCATAAGATCGGCGCGGGCCTTGTTCGGAAACATCTGATGTCTGTCGATCGGCGATCTCTTCTGGCGGGCGGCCTTGCAGGCGGCCTGGGCGCGGTCTTGGCGGCGGGGCTTCCGGCCTCTCTGGCGCGGGCCCTGTCCATCCCCGCCGACGTCCGCAAGGGCACGATCGAGGACGTGGCCCATGTGGTGATCCTGATGCAGGAGAACCGCAGCTTCGACCACTATTTCGGCGCCCTGGCCGGGGTGCGGGGCTTTGGCGATCCCCATCCCATTCCCGTCGCACCCGGCGCCGACGGCGCCCCGCGCGACGTCTGGACCCAGGTGGACCGCACGGTCCAGCCCCCGGCCGAGGTCGGTCCCTTCCACCTGGCGACGACCGCCGACTTCGACCTGATGCGGATGGAGGGGACGCCCCACCACTGGCCCGACGCCCAGGCGGCGTGGGACCAGGGGCGTATGGCCCATTGGCCCGAGGCCAAGACCCAGCGCGCCCTGGGCTACTATCGGCGTGAGGACATCCCGTTCCAATACGCCATGGCCGAGGCCTTCACCCTGTGCGACGCCTATCACTGCTCGGTGCAGACGGGGACCAACACCAACCGCCTGTTCCTGTTCAGCGGGACGAACGACCCGCACGGCCGCGCCGGCGGCCCGGTCATCGATAATGTCGACGACGATCTGAACAAGCCCGACGCCGACCAGCCCCGCTATGACTGGACCACCTATGCCGAGCGGCTTCAGGCGGCGGGGATCGACTGGCGCCACTATCAGAATCTGGCCGACAATTTCGGCGACAACCCGGTCCAGAACTTCATGGCCTATCGCCGCGCCTGGCGTGGCGAGCCGGGTTCGGACCCGGCGCTGAAGGAACGGGCCCTGTCCACCCGCGACCTGGATCAGCTGAAGGCCGACGTCCTGGCCGGCCGCCTGCCGCAGGTGTCGTGGATCATCGGCACGGCCGAGGGGTCCGAACACCCCGGCCCGTCCAGCCCGGCCCAGGGGGCGGACTATATGTCTCGCGTCATCGACGCCCTGACAGCCGATCCCGCCGTCTGGGCGCGGACGGTGCTGTTCATCAACTTCGATGAGAACGACGGCTTCTTCGACCACGTCCCGCCGCCCGCCCCGCCGTCGCCCGACGCCGATGCGCCCGGCGGTTTCGCCGGCGCCTCCACCGTCTCGACCGAGGGGGAATACCACCGCCTGCCGGCGCCCGGCGCCGACGGGGACGAGGCCCAGTTCCGGGGGCGGCCCTACGGCCTGGGGCCGCGGGTGCCCATGTATGTGCTGTCGCCCTGGTCGCGCGGCGGTTTCGTCCATTCGGAGGTGGCCGACCACACCTCGGTGATCCGGTTTCTGGAGCGTCGCTTCGGGGTGATGGAGCCGAACATCTCGCCCTGGCGTCGGGCGGTGTGCAGCGACCTGACGACCGCCTTCGACTTCGCCACGCCGAACCAGACGCCTTTCGTCGATCGCCTGCCCGAGACCGCAGAGGTCCGGGCGCGGGCGGCCGCCATTCCCGAACAGCCGTCGCCGACCGCTCCGGTCCGGCCGGCGCGCCCGGTGCAGGAGCCGGGCCAGAGGCCCATGCGGCCGCATCGCTATCGGCTTCAGGCCCATTGCGACGTCGATGCGGCGGCGGCGCGCGCGGAACTCACCTTCGTGTCGCAGGGGGATCTGGCCGCGGTCTTCCATGTCTATGACCGGTTGCACCTGGATCGGCTGCCCCGGCGCTACACGGTGGGGGCGGGCGGACGGTTGACGGGCGCCTGGGACCTGTCGGCCGACGGCGGACGCTACGACCTGTGGGTGTTGGGACCGGCTGGCTTCCACGCCCATTTCGTCGGCTGAGGCGCAACCGAGGCGAGCCGCTTGCCGTTTCGGGCGGTTCTAATTCAGGCGTGAAAACACGGCGCCCGGGCCGATCGGCGCCCGGCTGACCACCGCAGCGCCGCCGCTGGAGGCGCGCGCCAGCAGGAGCAAGTCATCGCTCCGGTTCGATTCGGCGGGGCGGGGCGCTTCGGTCAAGGTCTCGTCGGCCAGGTTGAAGGCGAAGGCCGCCCCACCCAAGGGGCTGGGCGTCAGGGCGAGGGTTCCGCCGTGGGCCTCCACCAGGGTGCGGCAGATCGACAAACCCAGGCCCATGCCGCCGGGCTTGCTGCTGGCCAGGGGCTCGAACAATTTGCCGGCCATGTCAGGGGCGACGCCGGGGCCGTTGTCGGCGACCGACAGCTGGTAGCCGCCGTCGACCGGGCCGCCCGTAATCTCAATCCAGCGGCGCTTGCCGTTCTCCGGGGCGTCGAGCGCATTGCGGATCAGATTGATCAGGACCTGCTGAATCTGCACGCGGTCGCACCAGGCCGTATCCGCCGGGTCCAGCCGCACCTGTATGTCCGCCCTCGTCCCGCCCACGTGCATCCTGAGGATCGGCAGGATTTCCTTGACCACCTCCGACACATTTTCCCGAACCCGAGGACCGGATTCGTGACGCATCATCTGGCGCAGGCGGCGAATGATGGCTGACGCCCGGTCGATCTGGCCCTTGGCGGCGATCAGCGCCTGAGGGAGGTCGTCCGCAGCCTCCGGCCGGGCCTCAGCCATCCGCCGGGCCGCCTCCAGAAAGTTCGCGGCGGCGGACAGGGGTTGGCTCAGATCATGGGCCGCCATCGAGGCCACTTCGCCCAGCGAGTTCAGCCGCCAATTGTACATGATCTGAAGCCGCAGATCCTGGACGGCGGTCTCGGCGGCGACCCGGGCGGACACGTCCTGAATGAACAGGGTGGCGCAGTCGCAGGTCTTGTGGGTGAAGCGGGTGGCCTGGATCTCGACGAAGGCGTCTTCGCCGTCGGCGCGACGCGCTTGCCAGATGGGGGCCTGGCCCGACGGATCGCGGCGGCCATTGAAGGCCTGGGCCGCCTCGGGGGTGGCGACGTCGTCCAGATTAAAGCCTTCAAACAGGGCGTCGATGCTCAGGGACGGATCGTCCAAAACGGCGCCGAACAGCTGTTGAGCCGCCGGATTATGGTTGCGGACACGGCCGGTCCGATCGACGGCCACGATCGCCATCGGCGCGCCGACAAAGACGCTGCTCGCCAGCGAATCTTCCAACAGCTTTCCTCCTCCTTCGACGCCGGCCCGCTTCTCGATGGTCGAGTCCTGGTCACCATTGAGAATAGATGCCTTGCGTCTCTGTGCAATGGATTACGACCTTGGTCGATGATCGGATTACTGATGAGAATCAGACGCAGACTTATTGACGTTTGCGGTCTTTGGTCCGGCGGCATCTTTCGCTCGGCAAGAGCATGATCGTTTCGGACGGAACCGCTTCGCGGTTCCGACAGAAGCGTGAATCATGCTCTCGCTTTAATCTGGAGCCTGATTCACCGTTTCAGCGGAACCGCGAAGCGGTTCCTCCTCAACGGATCAGGCTCTAGGAGCGAGGCGGTCGGCGCCGCCGAAGGCCGTTCCTACGCCGCCTGGGTCTATGGCGAACACTCAGGGCTGCATGGTTAGCCTTGCACGATCAGGGCGCGGCCCAGCCTCTTTGCGCGGTTTTCAGTATAGTTGCTGCGCTAAGTACAACCCCCTAACCCAGGGTTGAAGCCGGTTTAACCATGCAAGCTAATGATGCTTCTGGTTGTGTGGCTAAGGCTGCGGAAGGGGACTGAGATGACTGTTACTATTTCGACCAAGAGGGGGCGTTGCGCGCCCCCGGCGAGGTCTGACCTGACCGCACTTCGCCCCTTCTTCAATTTTCAGGACGCCCCATGGCCGGTCGCGTCCCTCGCCCACCCCTAACCGGCCATTGCGGAGAGAGATCATGCGTTTCACCATAAAGGCCAAGCTGGCCGTAACCTTCGGCCTGTTGATCCTGGCCCTCGTCGGCATCGTCGCCCTGTCGATCAGCCGACTGGGGACGTTAAACCAATCCATCACCGAACTGATCGAGGGGCCGGCGGCGCAGCTGAGCCGCGCCCAGAGTGTGGACGCCGAGTTCGGCGGCGTGGTGCGGCGCGAACGCGGCATGGTGCTGGCGACCGACCCCGCACAGGTCCGGACCTTTTCGGAAGAGGCGAAACAGGCTGCAGGACGCCTTGAAGATCAGCTGAACCAGGCCCTCGCCGCCGCCTCGCCCGAGGCCAAGGGCGACTGGACCAAGCTGGCCGACACCTGGGCCCAGTACAAGCTGATCAGCAACGAGGTTCATCGTCTGGCCCTGGCGAACGACAAGGCCGGCGCCGGCGCCCTGATGCTGAACGAGGCCCGGACCTTGGCGGCCGAACTGGAGAAGTCCACCCACCGCATCGTTGAAATCGACAGGGAGAAGATGAAGGAGGCCGAGGCGGCCACCACAACCGTCTTCGAAAACGCCCGAACCGGCCTGATCATCACCGCCGTGGCGGCGGTTCTGGTGGCCCTGGGCGGCTGCACCCTGGTGTCCTTCATCATCAAGCGGGGTCTGCATCGCGCCAATGAGGCGGTCCGCGCCGTGGCCGAGGGGGATCTGACCAGGACGGTCGCCGTCACCACCCGCGATGAGATCGGCGACATGCTGGGCAATCTGAACACCATGATCGAACGGCTGCGCGGCGTGGTGTCCGACGCCCTGTCGGCCGCCGACAATGTGTCGTCCGGCAGCCAGGAACTGTCTTCGACGTCCGAACAGATGAGCCAGGGCGCCACAGAACAGGCGGCGGCGGCGGAACAGGTCTCCTCTTCGATGGAGCAGATGGCAGCCAACATCAAACAGAACGCCGACAACGCCGCCCAGACCGAGAAGATCTCGCGCCAGTCGGCCAAGGACGCTGAGGCCAGCGGCGAGGCGGTCAACCGCGCGGTGGACGCCATGCGCACCATCGCCGACAAGATCGGCATCGTGCAGGAGATCGCGCGTCAGACCGATCTGCTGGCCCTGAACGCGGCGGTCGAGGCCGCCCGCGCCGGGGAGCACGGCAAGGGCTTCGCGGTGGTGGCTTCGGAAGTGCGTAAACTGGCCGAACGCAGCCAGACGGCCGCCGCTGAAATCGGCACCGTCTCATGCGACACGGTCAAGGCCGCTCAGGAAGCCGGCGACATGCTGCAGCGTCTGGTGCCGGACATCCGCAAGACCGCCGAACTGGTCTCGGAAATCTCCGCCGCCTGTCGTGAACAGGACATCGGCGCCAACCAGATCAATGAGGCGGTCCAGCAGCTGGACAAGGTGACGCAACAGAACGCGGGCGCCTCGGAAGAGATGTCGGCGACCTCGGAAGAACTGGCGGCCCAGGCCGAAGAGCTTCAGACCTCGATCGCCTTCTTCCGCACCGACGCCTCGGGCGAAGGGCGTTCGGCGCCGCGCGCCTCAGCCTCGCCGCGCCACCGTGCGACGGGCGCCAGGGTCACCGTGCTCAGCTCCGCGGCCCGATCGACGTCGGCCCCGGCTTCGGCCAAATCCCCGGTCCACGCCCAGCAGGCCCGAGCCCAGGGCTTCGCCCTGGACCTGACCAGCGGCGGCGCCGACGCCGAGGACATGGACTTCCGGGAGAGCGCCTGATGTCCGGCCCCGTGGAAAAAGCGGGTGCGGCTGAAGGTCAATACGTCAGCTTCGGCCTGGGCGAGGAGGTCTTCGCCGCCCCGGTCGGGCTGGTGCGGGAGATCCTGACCTATCAGCCCCCGTCGCGCATCCCCAACAGTCCCGCCTATCTGATGGGTCTGACCGACGTGCGCGGCCAGGGCGTTCCCACGGCGGATCTGCGGATCCGCCTGGGGATGGCGCCGGTCGAACCGACCCTGAACACCCGGATCCTGGTCCTGGACATCCCGCTGGAGGACCGGACCTTGAGCCTGGGCCTGGTCGCCGACCGGGTGTTCGAGGTGACGAGCTTCGCCGCCGACCAGATCGAGCCCTCGCCCGACATCGGGATCAAATGGCGTTCGAACTACATCTCCGGCGTGGTGCGGCGCGACGACGGCTTCGTCGTCCTGATCGACCTGCCTCGCCTCCTGTCCACCACCGGCGATGCGGCCGATCTCGCCGCCTTCGCCCCTGTCGAACGCGCGGCCTGAACCGGACGCCCCCGTCTCGCCCGAACGACGCGGCCGCGTCAGGCTCAGTCGATATCGGAGGGACGGGGGCGGGAACCGTCAGGCGTCCTCGTTCGTTGACCGCCACTTGGGCAGTTTTTTCATCGAACCTTCAGAATCTGGTTGCGGGTTAGGAGGGTGGCCCGTATAGGGCTGCCTCGCTCGGAGACGGGCCGGCCTTTGAGGCTTTTGGGACTTTGGTTTCGGGAGTTTTGGGGGAGTTGAGGGGTTGAAAAACTTCTTGCTTTCCTGGGTTGGTTTCAATAGGTTCCGCGCTCCAATCGAATCGCCGAACGGTTAAGAGGAAGGCCTCTTGGTTTTCCTTGCGGTGGTTTTTTGTGGTTTTGAGGCCTTGGTCTTGGATCTGCAAAATCTCTGAAAAGAGCGGTTGACATGAGGTTCGGCGGTCTCTAAATCGCCGCCTCCGCCGACGACGAGGCGCTAAACAAGTCGGGCCGCTTTGGCGGTTCTGGTCTTTGACATTGTTGATATGGAAAGAGAAACGCAGGCGGCGGTGTCCTTGCGATAGTCCTAGGGGCTATCATACGACACTGACTATCTGCGGTCTTTTTGAAAAGATACCATGCGTCGGTCTTAGGATCGACGGGTGGGAACTCGTCAAACAAATACGTAGAACTAACGCCAAGACGTCCTTTGGGATGGTCTTAGTGCTTTAGGTCAGAAGTCAACTCAACCTGAGAGTTTGATCCTGGCTCAGAGCGAACGCTGGCGGCAGGCCTAACACATGCAAGTCGAACGAAGTCTTCGGACTTAGTGGCGGACGGGTGAGTAACACGTGGGAACGTGCCTTTAGGTTCGGAATAACTCAGGGAAACTTGTGCTAATACCGAATGTGCCCTTCGGGGGAAAGATTTATCGCCTTTAGAGCGGCCCGCGTCTGATTAGCTAGTTGGTGAGGTAAAGGCTCACCAAGGCGACGATCAGTAGCTGGTCTGAGAGGATGATCAGCCACATTGGGACTGAGACACGGCCCAAACTCCTACGGGAGGCAGCAGTGGGGAATCTTGCGCAATGGGCGAAAGCCTGACGCAGCCATGCCGCGTGAATGAT
>NZ_CP012897.1:1215000-3475610 GCF_001310255.1 Brevundimonas sp. DS20
ACCGGTGAATGTTGAAAAATTCTCGGATGACTTGTGGATAGGGGTGAAAGGCCAATCAAACTTGGACATAGCTGGTTCTCCGCGAAATCTATTTAGGTAGAGCGTCCGACGAATTCCTTAGGGGGTAGAGCACTGGATGGTTGCGGGCTGCGCGAGCGGTACCAATACTAACCAAACTCCGAATACCTAAGAGAACTATCGGGCAGACACACGGCGGGTGCTAACGTCCGTCGTGAAAAGGGAAACAACCCTAACCATCATCTAAGGCCCCCAAGTACTGGCTAAGTGGGAAACGATGTGGGATTGCTTTGACAATCAGGAGGTTGGCTTAGAAGCAGCCATCCTTTAAAGAAAGCGTAACAGCTCACTGATCAAGCGATCCTGCGCGGAAAATGTAACGGGGCTCAAGCCAGTCGCCGAAGATATGGGTTTGCACTTTGTGCAAGCGGTAGCGGAGCGTTCCGTAAGCCGGTGAAGGTCAGGCGTGAGCCTGGCTGGAGGTATCGGAAGTGAGAATGCTGACATGAGTAACGATAAGAGTGTGAGAGACACTCTCGCCGAAAGACCAAGGGTTCCTGCGTAAAGCTAATCTGCGCAGGGTTAGTCGGCCCCTAAGGCGAGGCTGAAAAGCGTAGTCGATGGGAAGCAGGTAAATATTCCTGCACCAGCTGGAAGTGACGGATGGCATAACTTGTACGGGCTTATTGGATTGTCCGTGCAGGGGCGTCGTCCCAGGAAATAACTCCAGCAGAGACCGTACCCGAAACCGACACAGGTGGTCAGGTAGAGCATACCAAGGCGTTTGAGAGAACTGTGCTGAAGGAACTCGGCAAATTGCACGCGTAACTTCGGAATAAGCGTGACTCACCCTGGGCAACCAGGACTGAGTGGCACAAGCCAGGGGGTAGCGACTGTTTAGCAAAAACACAGGGCTCTGCGAAGCAGCAATGCGACGTATAGGGTCTGACGCCTGCCCGGTGCCTGAAGGTTAAAGGGAGGAGTGAAAGCTCCGAACTGAAGCCCAGGTAAACGGCGGCCGTAACTATAACGGTCCTAAGGTAGCGAAATTCCTTGTCGGGTAAGTTCCGACCTGCACGAATGGCGTAACGACTTCCCCACTGTCTCCAGCACAGGCTCAGTGAAATTGAATTCCCCGTGAAGATGCGGGGTTCCCGCGGTCAGACGGAAAGACCCTATGAACCTTTACTATAGCTTCGCCTTGGCGTTAGCGACCGTATGTGTAGGATAGGTGGGAGACTATGAAACCGGGGCGCCAGCTCTGGTGGAGTCGTCCTTGAAATACCACCCTTACTGTCGTTGACGTCTAACCGAGGACCGTTATCCGGTCCCGGGACATGGCGTGGTGGGTAGTTTGACTGGGGCGGTCGCCTCCCAAAGTGTAACGGAGGCGCGCGATGGTGAGCTCAGAGCGGTCGGAAATCGCTCGTCGAGTGCAATGGCATAAGCTCGCCTGACTGCGAGACTGACAAGTCGAGCAGAGACGAAAGTCGGCCATAGTGATCCGGTGGTCCCGAGTGGAAGGGCCATCGCTCAACGGATAAAAGGTACTCTAGGGATAACAGGCTGATTTTGCCCAAGAGTCCATATCGACGGCAAAGTTTGGCACCTCGATGTCGGCTCATCACATCCTGGGGCTGGAGCAGGTCCCAAGGGTATGGCTGTTCGCCATTTAAAGTGGTACGTGAGCTGGGTTCAGAACGTCGTGAGACAGTTTGGTCCCTATCTGCCGTGGGTGTTCGAAGCTTGAGAGGATCTGTCCCTAGTACGAGAGGACCGGGATGGACATACCTCTGGTGTACCTGTCATGGCGCCAGCTGTGCAGCAGGGTAGCTAAGTATGGAATAGATAACCGCTGAAAGCATCTAAGCGGGAAACTAACCTCAAAACAAGGCTTCGCTGAGGATCGTGGAAGACTACCACGTTGATAGGCCAGGTGTGGAAGCGCGGCGACGCGTGAAGCTTACTGGTACTAATAATCCGATCGGTTTGATCGTTTCTCAGCAAAACTCATTCGATGATCATCAATGACCCGATGATCGTCACGACAATGTCTTCTCATCATCCGCTGTCCGCCTCGTTGACCTGGTGGCTATGTCGGAGGTTCCCCACCCGATCCCATTCCGAACTCGGTCGTTAAGCCCTCCAGAGCCAATGGTACTTCGTCTCAAGGCGCGGGAGAGTAGGTCGCCGCCGGGTCTACCAGGCGGACAGCCGATGATGAAAAATCCTTGTCGAACCCCTTCTTCCTCCACAAACCACCCCTGCCGCGGGATGGAGCAGCCCGGTAGCTCGTCAGGCTCATAACCTGAAGGTCGCAGGTTCAAATCCTGCTCCCGCACCCAAGTTTTAAACCGTTAGATCAACGATCTAGCGGCTTTTTGCTGTCTGAACCTACAGGCCCGCGCCGCCCCAGCCCGGACGCCCACGATCGGCGTCGGCGCTCAAGGGGTGAACTGGATCGTATGTTCGAACGGGCGGTCGATCGGGCGGCCGCCGTCGCGCGAGGGGGGCGTCGCGGTTCCGTTCATCAGGGCCACAGCCGCCTCGCCGAATCCATAGCCCGGCCGGCTCTCCGACAGCACCACGCAATCCGAAACCCGGCCGTCGGCACGCCCGATGCATCGCAGTCGAACCCTGACGTCGTCCAAGACGGGCGCTGAGGATTGGGCCGCCGTCTTGATCCCGCCAGACGTCTTGGGCTGCGCCTTCGCCAGATCGGGGGCGGGCGTCGGCGTCGAACTCAGGGCGGCAAGAGCGAACAGCAGGGCGAGGGGCATGGGCGAGTTCCTTCTCACCTATAAGGCCCTGAACGCGGCCGTGTTCCCTTCGTCGATACAAAGGTCGCCGAACAGGTCTTCGCGGCCCGCGCCGCAGCCCTGGATCAAGACTCGCCGCGCCACAGACGCCACCAGGGCCGCCAGGGGGTCAGATGGTGTTCGTGGTGGCGGCCGAAGTGGAAGCAGGTGAGCAGGGAAAGAACGGGGCCGTAGCCGCTGCTGCGGGCGTGGTGGGCGTCGGCGAACGGCTGGTCGGTGTGGCGGTGCGGCAGCCAGGTGCCGAAGGTGAAGAGCTGAAGCGCTGAAAGCAGGGCCGGCGCGGCCCAGAAGGTCAGGAGATTGGCCGGCCGCGCCCCCAGGCCGAAGAGGGCGATCAGGACCAGGGCGGTCAGGACCGCCATCTCGCGCCAGCCGAAATAGGTGCCAAAGAAGTTCAGGAACCAGGGAAGGAAGGCGGGGGGCGCTGGGGCGTGAAAGTCCGGGTCGTCGGCCGTGCCGGGCGCGGCGTGGTGGGCGTGGTGCGCCGTCTTCAGCCGATCGAAGCGGAAGCCCGCATAGAGCCCCAGGGTCAGCCGGCCGACTGCGGCGTTCAGCCGCGGCCGTCCCGGCGCCAGGGAGCCGTGCATGGCGTCATGGGCGACGATGAAAAGGCCGACCGACAACCAGGTCTGGACCGCCACGATCGCCGGGGCGATCACCAGGGTCAACGGCCCCCATCGGTGAAAATAGACGCCGTAGACATGCAGAACCGCCCATCCCGCCACGATCATTCCCGCCAGGGTCAGACCGATCCAGGTCTGGCGCGGGACGATGCGTGGCTCGGCGACGGCGGCGGTCATGGACTTCAATCTAGCCTATGCCGGCGTCGGAGGCATCCAGGCGGCTTGCCCGTCACGTCCGCCCGTGCCACCTGTCGCGGATGCAGGCCGCCGCCCCCGACAGTTCCGCGCCGGACCTTTTGCTGCTGGGGGGCGGTCTGGCCAACGGCCTTCTGGCCCTGCGCCTGTCCCAGGTCCGGCCCGAACTGGACGTGCGGATCGTGGAGGCGGCCGACCGGCTGGGCGGGGTTCACACCTGGTCCTTCTTCGAACCCGATCTGACGCCGAGGCAGCGGGCGTGGATCGCGCCGCTGATCGCCCATAGCTGGCCCGGCTATTCCGTGCGGTTTCCGGCGTTCGAACGGCGTCTGGCGACCGGATATTCCAGCGTGACGGCGGCGCGGTTCGCCCAAGCCGTGGACCGCGCCCTGCCGGGACGGATCCTGACGGGCGTCTCGGTGGCATCGGCCGGGCCGACCGAGGCGGTTCTGGCCGACGGTCGCCGGCTGACGGCGCGGGCGGTCATCGACGGCCGGGGGCCGACCGCTGCGCCGGACCTTGCCCTGGGGTTTCAGAAATTCGTCGGCCTGGAGGTGCGGCTGACCGCGCCCCACGGGCTGAAGGAACCGATCGTCATGGACGCCTGCGTCGATCAGGCCGGGGGCTATCGCTTCCTCTATGTCCTGCCCTTCGACGACCGGACCCTGCTGATCGAGGACACCCGCTATACCGACGGCGCGGACCTGGATCGCGACGTGTTTCGGCAAGGCGTCAGGGACTACGCCGCCCAGAAGGGGTGGGTCATAGAGGCGGTCCTGCGCGAGGAGGAGGGGGTGCTGCCCGTCGCCCTGGACGGCGACATCGCCGCCCATCTGCGGCGCATGGGGCCGACGGCGGTCAGCGGTCTTCGCGCCGGCCTGTTCCACCCCACCACGGGCTATTCCCTGCCGGATGCGGTGCGGCTGGCGGACCATCTGGTGGAACGGATCACGGCGGCGCGGGACGGTTCGGACCTGTCTCAGGTCATCCGCCGCCAGGCTTGCGACGTATGGTCCAATCGAGGCTTCTATCGGCTGCTGAACCGCATGCTGTTTCGGGCCGCGCGGCCGGATCAGAGGTACAGGGTGCTGGAGCGGTTTTACCGCCTGCCCCAGCCGCTGATCGAACGCTTCTATGCGGGGGAGACGACCTTGGGCGACAAGGCGCGGATCCTCAGCGGCAAACCCCCGGTGCCGATCGGCGCCGCCCTGACCTGTCTGGTCGAAAGAGGACGTGCGTAATGCGAGCAGCAGTGATCGGGTCGGGGTTCGGGGGGCTGTCGCTGGCCATCCGCCTGCAGACGGCGGGGATTCAGACCACGGTCTTCGAGGCGCGCGACCTGCCGGGCGGCCGGGCCTATGTCTATAAGGACAAGGGCTACACCTTCGACGCCGGGCCGACCGTCATTACCGATCCTTCGGCGCTGGAGGAGCTGTTCGAGGGCGCGGGGCGCAAGCTGTCGGACTATGTCGAACTGCTGCCGGTGGCGCCCTTCTATCGGCTGTGCTGGGAAGACGGCGACGTCTTCGACTACGTCAACGACCAGGACGAGCTGGACCGCCAGATCGTCGCCCGCAACCCGGCGGACAAGGAGGGGTATCGCAAATTCCTGGCCTATTCCCAGGACCTGCTGAAGGAAGGCTATCTGAAGCTGGGGGCCGTGCCCTTCCTGGACTTCGCCAGCATGGTCAAGGCGGCGCCGGAGTTGATGCGGCTCCAGGCCTGGCGGTCGGTCTATGACAAGGTCGCCGGCTATATCCAGGACGAGCACCTGCGTCAGGCCTTCAGCTTCCACTCCCTGCTGGTGGGCGGCAATCCGTTCGCCACCTCATCGATCTACGCCCTGATCCACGCGCTGGAGCGGCGCTGGGGCGTCTGGTTCCCACGCGGCGGCACCGGCGCCCTGATCCAGGCCATGGTACGTCTGTTTCAGGACCTGGGCGGCGAGATCCGGCTGAACAGTCCGGTCGAGCGGATCACCCTGGCGAACGGGCGCGCCGACGGGGTGGTGGTCGGCGGCCAGACCCTGGCCTTCGACATGGTGGCCTCCAACGCCGACGTGGTCCACACCTATCAACGCCTGCTGGGCCAGGAGCCGCGCGGCCGCAAGGAGGGGGCGCGTCTGGCCGCCAAGCGGCATTCCATGTCGCTGTTCGTCATCTATTTCGGCCTGAAGCGCGTCCACCCGGAGGTGCGCCACCACACGGTGCTGTTCGGGCCGCGCTACCGCGAGCTGATCGGCGAAATCTTCAAGGGGCCGGACCTGCCGGAGGACTTTTCCCTCTATCTGCACGCCCCGACCCGCACCGATCCGTCCCTGGCGCCCGAGGGATGCGACGCCTTCTATGTGCTGGCGCCGGTGCCGCACCTGGCCTCGGCCGACATCGACTGGGCGGTCGAGGGGCCGCGCTATCGCGACCGGGTCCTGGCCTATCTGGAGCAGCACTACATTCCCGGCCTGACCGCCGATCTGGACACCTGCCGCATCTTCACGCCCGTGGATTTCCGCGACCAGCTGAACGCCCACCAGGGCTCGGCCTTCTCGCTGGAGCCGATCCTGACCCAGAGCGCCTATTTCCGCGTCCATAATCGCGACGACCAGATCCCCAACCTCTATTTCGTCGGCGCCGGGACCCATCCGGGCGCGGGCGTGCCGGGGGTGGTGGGCTCGGCCAAGGCCACCGCCGGCCTGATGATCGAAGACGCGGGGCGGACCGCATGAGCGACGCCGTCCTCGACCACAGCCGCCAGTCGATGGAGCAGGGCTCCAAGAGCTTTGCCGCCGCCGCCCGGCTGTTTCCGGCGGCCATCCGGGACGACGCCTGGATGTTCTACGCCTGGTGCCGCCATTGCGACGACGAGATCGACGGCCAGGTCCTGGGCCATGGGGCGGTCGGCATCGACCCGGTCCTGGCGGGGCGCAAACTGGTCGAACTGCGTGAACGCACGGCCGCCGCCCTGGCCGGAGAGCCGCAGACGGACCCGGTCTTCACCGCCTTTCAGCGCGTCGCCGCCCGCCACGCCATTCCGGCAGAGGAGGCGATGGACCTGTTGCAGGGGTTCGAGATGGACGTGGAGGGCCGCCGCTACGACACCCTGGAGGACACGCTGGACTACGCCTATCACGTCGCCGGCGTGGTCGGGGTGATGATGGCCCGGATCATGGGGGTTCAGGACGCGCCGACCCTGCGCCGCGCCCAGGACCTGGGCCTGGCCTTTCAACTGACCAACATCGCCCGAGACGTGGTCGAGGACGCCCGGGGCGGACGGGTCTATCTGCCCGGTCAGTGGCTGGACGAGGCGGGCGTGCCGCGCGATCAGGTCGATCAGCCCCGGCACCGTCAGGCCGTCGCCCACACCGCCCAGCGGCTGGTGGCGGCGGCCGAACCCTATTACGCCTCGGCGCGGTGGGGTCTGCGCGATCTCAATCCACGGTCGGCCTGGGCCATCGCCACGGCGCGGGGCGTCTATCGCGCCATCGGCCGCCACGTCTCGCGGTCGGGGGCCAAGGCCTGGGACGGCCGGACCTCGGTCGACAAGGCGGGCAAGCTGGCCCTGGTGGGGCGCGGGGCCCTGATCACCCTGTGGTGCAAGACCCTGGACGTCTGGCGCGAACCGCCGCCGCGCCCGGCCCTCTGGACCCATATCTGACGACGCTCAGCGCGCGGCGCGTCTCTGCTCCATCATCACGGCCAGGGCGATCCCGGCCAGACCCACGCCGCCCAGGGCGGCCCAGCCGGCCAGGACCCCGGCGTTGAAGTCGCCGCGCCAGATCAGGGCCTGATAGGTTTCGACGGCCCAGGCATGGGGCGTGATCCAGCCCAGGGCGCGGAAGGCTTCGGGCATCAGGAAGCGCGGCGCCATCGACCCGCCCAGGGCCGCCAGCAGCAGGGCGACGAAGGTGGTCAAGGGCTGGGCCTGTTCGCGCGACCGGCAGGCCGCCGTCAGGGCCAAGGCCACCCCCGCCGCGCACAGGGCCACCAAGGCCGCCGTCAGGAGCGCCGCCGCCGCCTGCCACGGCGAAAGATCCGGCAGGCGGGGCCAGGCCGCGACGAAGACGGCGATCGACTGCATCAGGCCGACCGTCGTCAGCCAGATCGCCCGTCCCGCCAGTATGGGCGCCGTTCCGCCCCGCGCCAGGACCAGCCGCGCCTGCAGGCCCGAGCGCCGCTCGTCCAGCCCGCCCATGGCGCCGTGCATGGCGGCGAAGAAGACGAACATCACGCTGACCGCCCCGGCGTGATAGGCGCCCTGGACGTCGCCCTGCGGCCCCACCTGGCGGACGGGGACGTCGCGCGACGGGGGCGCGGGCCGGCCGGCCAGCATGGCCGCGATCGGGACCAGCCGCGCCTGAAGCGCCGCCGCCGCCACGTCTCGGCCCGCCGCCGACACCACCGTCACCTGGGGCGCGCCTGCCTCGTCGCGGGCGATCAGAACGCCGGCGTCGGCGCGGCCGTCGATCACGGCCCGCTCCACCGCCTGGACGTCGTCGAGACGGCGAAGGCGCGGCCCCAGGTCCCGCGACAGGGCCTCGCCGACGGCGGCCGTGGCCGGGGTGCGCGCCGCATCGTGCAGGGCCACGCTGGCGTCGATGTCGCCACGCGCCCCCGCACCGAAGACGGCGGCGAACAGCAGATAGACCAGGGGCGGCAAAACCAGGGTCAGGGCCATGCCAGACCGGTCCCGCCAGAAGCCGCGCGCCCAGGCGCCCGCCACCGCCATCATGACAAGGCGTCCGACAGATGGGCGACCAGGTCGTCCAGGCCGGGACGACGCACGGCCACCTCGCCCCCCTCGGCGTCCGCCTCGGGCGAAACCCTCTGGGCCGCCCCCAGGGCGTCCTCGCACAGCAGCCGCCATTCCAGCCCGTCCTTGGAGGGCGCCAGACCCGACTGGGCGAACCGGCTCGCGGCCGGGCGCGAGGCGGGCCGCGGCAGTTTGACGACCAGCAGCCGCGCCAAGCCGAAGGCCTGACGCAGCAGGGCCTTGGGCGGTCCTTCCGCCAGCAGCCGGCCCTGGGCCAGGACGCCGATCCGATCGGCCGTTTCGGAGACGAAGGCCTCGTCGTGGCTGATCAGCAGACAGCCGGCGCCCGCCTGGACCGTCTCGCGCAGGGCGGACGACAGGACGACGCGGGCGGCGGCGTCCACCCCTTCGGTCGGTTCGTCGGCGATCAGCAGGCGCGGGCGCCCGACCAGGGCGGCGCTGAGGTTGGCGCGCCGACGCCATCCGCCCGACAGTGAATGCACCGGCTCGTCCGCCCTGGGGGCGCATCCGGTCAGGGCCAGGGCCCGCTCCACCGCCGCAGGGCGGTTGGAACGGGGAAGGCCGCACAGGGCCGCGACCGCCGCGACGTTCTCGCGCGGCGTCAGGGCGGGAAAGAGGGCGCAGTCCTGGGGCGCAAGGCCGATGCGTCCGCGACGGGGCGCGCCTTCGCCGGCCGTCGCCCGCCCGCGCCGGACGGGGATCAGGCCGCAGGCCACCCGAGCCGCCGTGGACTTGCCCGCCCCGTTCGGACCCAGCAGGGCGTAAACCTCTCCGGCCGCGACGGTCAGGTTGAAATCGCGCAGCACCGGCCCTTCGCCGTAGCCCGCCTCGACGTCCTTCAGAACCAGCGCCGGCGCGACGCTAGCGTCCAAGTTCGGCCTGCCGGAAGAGATGAAGGACATAGGTCGTCAGGGGGCTGTCGTGCCCGACCGCCTCGGCCGCCCGGGCCAGGGACTGGCGCACCCCGGCGCGGACCCGGCCTTCGCCCCACAGGTCCACGAAGGTGGTCACGCCCTGATCCTGACCCACGTCCTTGCCCAAGGCCTCGCTCGTCGAACAGGCGTCCATCAGGTCGTCGCAAAGCTGGAAGGCGAAGCCGACCGCTTCGCCGAAGGCGGCGAGACGCGCCAGGTCGTCCGCATCGCCGCCGCCCATCCGGCCGCCGCCCCGCGCGGCCGCGACGAACAGGGCGCCGGTCTTCAGATCGTTGATCCGACGCAGGGCGACCACGTCGCGCTGAACGGGATCGTCGCGCAGATCGCGCATCTGGCCCTCGGCCAGGCCGTCGAAGCCGATCGCCTGCGTCAAATCGTCCAGGGCGCCCAGCCGCGCCTCCGACGGCGCCCGGCTTTGCAGAATCAGCCGGGTCGATTGGTTCAAAAGGGCCACGGCCGCCAGCACGGCCGCATCCTCGCCGTGGCGGCGGTGCAGGGTCGGCTGACCGCGCCGCAAGGCCGCATCATCCATACAGGGCAGGTCGTCCAGAACCAGGGAGGCGGCATGGGCCATTTCGACCGCGCAACCGAAATCCAGGGCGTCCTCGGCCCGCCCGCCGACGTGCGCGGCGGCCAACATGGCCACGACCGGCCTGACCCGCTTGCCCGGTCCCAGCAGGGCCTCGCGCGCGGCGAGGGCTAAAAGACCGTCCGATGAGGGCGCCGTCTCGGCCAGCCGGTCCTGCACCAGGCCACGCAGATTCTCGGGCGACTGAGGTTCGGGGTCCGACACGGGCTGGGGCCTTAAGCCGACGATCGCCATACGGGTCTCCTGATGTCCTTCGACAGTCGCGTTGCGACCCTGGGCTGACGCATTATGATCACATACGGCATCACGACTGCGTCGGATGCAACCCGCCAGAGCATGATCGTTTCGGAGGGAACCGCTAGGAGCGTTTGCGATGCCCACCCCCGACGACGCCCTGATCCGACGCAAGGACGAACACATCGACCACGTGCGGGCCGGACGGGGTCTCAGCGGCGCGTCCTCGGGACTGGAGGCGGTGCGTTTCGTCCATGACGCCTTGCCGGACCTGGCCCTCGACCAGATCGACCTGTCCGCCCGTTTCCTGGGGCGGCGGCTGAACCTGCCCTTCCTGATCAGTTCGATGACCGGCGGCCCGTCGCGGGCCGAGGCCATCAATGCGCGGCTGGCCGAGGCGGCCCAGGCCCTGGGCGTGGCCCTGGCGGTCGGCTCCCAGCGCGTCGCCCTGGAGACGGCCGGCGGGTCCGGCGGCTCGGGCTTGGGGCCGGATCTGCGCCGCCTGGCGCCCGACGCCCTGATCCTGGCCAATCTGGGCGCGGTGCAGTTCGCCCTGGGCTATGGGGTGGACGAGGCGCGCCGGGCCATGGAGATGATCGGCGCCGACGCCCTGATCCTGCATCTGAATCCGCTTCAGGAAGGCGTCCAGCCCGAGGGCGACCGCGACTGGCGCGGCGTCGCCCAGGGGATCGAGCGGATCGCCGCCGCCTTTCCGGGCCAAGTGGTGGTCAAGGAGACCGGCGCCGGCCTGTCGGCCGCCGTCGCCCGGCGCCTGGCCGACATGGGCGTCGCGGCCCTGGACGTGGCGGGGGCGGGCGGCACCAACTGGGGCCTGATCGAAGGGGCGCGGGCCACCGGCGGGCGGGCCGAGGCCTTGGCCGCCCCCTTCGCCGACTGGGGGGTGCCGACGGCCCGCAGCCTCCGCGACTGCGCCCAGGCCGCCCCGGACCTGGGGCTGATCGGCTCGGGCGGGATCAAGGACGGTCTGGATGCGGCCCGCGCCGTCCGTCTGGGGGCCGATCTGGTCGGCCAGGCCGCCGGGGTGCTGGAGGCGGCCCTGACCTCGACCCAGGCGGTGGTCGATCATTTCGAGCTGATGGCGGCCCAGCTGCGGCTCGCCTGTTTCTGCACGGGCTCCGCCGATCTGGCGGCCCTCGCTCAGGCGCCGCTGCTGGAAGAGCCCCGCTTCTGAGCCAGTTCGGCCTTCAGCGCCCGCGCCGACCGCACCCACAGAAAGCCGAAGGAGACGCAGCCTTCGCGCGTGCGCACGGCGTGATGCAGACGGTGCGCCTGGATGCGCCGCGTCCAGAAGCCGGACCGCCCGGAAAAGCCCGTCGGGAACCGCCGGTGCACCAGGCCGTCGTGGAAGAAGAAATAGACCATCCCATAGGCCGTGATCCCCAGGCCGACCGGCAGGGCCCAGGGCCACAGGTGCAGACCCACGGCCACCATGACGATGGCCGGGGCGGCGAAGACCACGGCGAACAGGTCGTTCTTCTCCAGGGGGTGATCGTGCGGCTCATGATGGCTGCGGTGCCAGGACCACAGGAAACCGTGCATCACATAGCGGTGCATGATCCAGGCGAACGCCTCCATGCCCAAAAAGGCGGTCAGGAACAGCGCGATCCACGTCAGCCAGGCCATGGCCCCAGCATAGGCGGTTTGATCCGCCTTAGCCACGACTTGACCGCCGCAGGGATTTGACCGTCTGTGCCCCCATGTTGAGGGATCTGCTCATCACCACCCTGGCGCTGAGCCTGATCATCGGCCTGCGCTATCTGCTGGTCGGCGCGGCGGCCCATGGGCTGCTGTGGGCCGGGGCTGGCCGGGGACGGGCGCTGAACCTGCGGCCGCCGGCGATCAAGCGCATCCGCGCCGAGATCGTCGCCTCCCTGATCGCCTGCCCCATCTACGCCCTGCCGGCGGCCCTGGTGCTGGAGCTGTGGAAGCGGGGCGGGACGGCGATCTACAGCGATCCCCACGCCTGGCCCCTGTGGTGGCTGCCGGTCAGTCTGATCGTCTATCTGCTGGCGCACGACGCCTTCTACTATTGGGTGCACCGGGCCCTGCATCACCCGCGCGTCTTCGGCTGGGCCCATGCCGAACACCACCGGTCGCGCGACCCCAGCGCCTTCGCCTCCTTCGCCTTCGACCCGGCCGAGGCTGCGGCCACCGCCTGGTTCCTGCCCGCCCTGGCCCTGATCGTGCCGATCCACTGGGGCGTGGCCCTGACCCTGCTGACGCTGATGTCGCTGACGGCCGCCCTGAACCATGCGGGGCGCGAGGTCTGGCCCGCCGCCTGGCTGGAGCGGGCGCCGCTTCGCTGGCTGATCACCGCCACCCACCACGACGCCCACCACAAGCGGTTCAACGGAAACTACGGCCTCTATTTCCAGTTCTGGGACCGCTGGGCCGGGACTGAGGTTTCGGCCGCCCCCTCGCGACCATCCCCGGTCATCCCTCCAGAGCGGCCCTCAGCGCCTCTTCGGTGATCGGCTTGGTCAGGGCGGCGTGGGCGCCCAGGCCGGTCGCCATCTGCAGTATGGACGAAGAGGCCAGACGTCCCCCGCCGCTCATGGCGATGACCCGCAGGGAGTCCCTCAAATGCCGGGTGTCCATGATGAAGTTCAGCCCGTCGCGGTCCGGCATCAGAATGTCCACCAGCACGGCGTCGGGCGACCAGTCCTCGACGATCCGCAACCCTTCGTTGACCGTTGCTGCGGTCAGGACTTGGCAACCCAGCCGTTTCAGCATCTCCTCCAGATGAAGCAGAACCAGCGAATCGTCCTCGATCACGCAGACTTTCACGCCCAACCTCCAGATGCGATCAGGGGGAACTAACGGATGAATCCCATGTTGCGTCAACTCGGAAGACGGCGTTTCCGACTGGCCATCGCCTTGGCGGGCGCGGTCGTGACCCTGCTTCTGGCGGCCACTGGGGTGACGCTGCAACGAGAATTCTCCAGCGCGGACGCTCTGCGCGATGCGGTCGAGCAATCCTATGACACCCGGCTACAGATTCAGTCCGTCTTCTCATTGATTCAGGACGCTGAGACCGGCCAACGCGGCTATATCATCACCGGGGACGAGACCTTCCTTGAGCCTTATGATCGCGCCCTCGACCGGCTGGACGCTCAGATGAACAAGCTTGCGGGTCTTTCGGCTAAGGACCCGCCACAGGCCGAGAACCAGCGTCTTCTGTCGGAACGGGTCCGGCAGAAGCGGCTGGAGATGCAGCGGACCATCGCGCTGCGCGAATCCGGCCAGGCGTCCGCCGCCATCAGCCTCGTGATCAGCGGGCGAGGCAAGCTGACAATGGATGATATCCGCCAGATCGTGGATCGGATGACGCAGCGTGAGGCCGACCTGCTGTCGGCGCTGTCGGCCGACGCGCGCGAACGGACCCGGCATACCGAATTCCTGGTGGCCCTGATGTTCAAGGTTCTGGTCTTGACCGCCTTGGGGACCGCCTTCCTGGTCTGGCGCTATCTGGCCACCCGCAGCGCCCTGCTGGAGCGGCTGGAGGCCGCCGCCGCCCGCCACAGCGCCACCCTGGACAGCGCCTTCGACGCCATCGTGACCCTGAACCCCAGCGGCAGCATCGAGACGCTGAATCCGGCGGCGGAACGGCTGTTCGGCTGGTCGGCGCCGGAGATCGAGCGCCGCGACGTCGGCCTTCTGGTCGATGATCTGGCCGAAAACGGAGAGGGCGCTTTTCTGGACCGGCTGGACGCCAGCCACGGCGATCTGGAGCAGGGGCTTCTGCTCGAACTGACCGGCAAGCGCCGGGACGGGGCGCGCTTCCCGGTCGACGTCGCTCTTGCGGCCATGGACCTGCCGACGGGCCGCCATGTGGTGGCGGTGATCCGCGACGCCACCGAACGCCGCCGCATCGCCGAGATGAAGGACGCCTTCGTCTCGACCGTCAGCCACGAACTGCGCACCCCCCTGACCTCCATCGCCGGCTCCCTGGGCCTGGTCGCGGCCGGGGCGGGCGGACGCTTGCCGGAAAAGGCGGCCCGACTGATCGACATCGCCCACGCCAACAGCCGCCGTCTGGTGCGGCTGATCAACGACATCCTGGATGTGGAGAAGCTGGAGGCCGGGCAGCTGAAGATGACCCTGGCCCCGCTGGACCTGCGCGACGTCGCCGCCCGAGCGGTCGAGGGGATCCAGGGCTACGCCGATCAGCTGGGCGTGGGCGTCAGCCTGAACGACGGCCCGCCGGCGCCGGTGCGGGGCGACGGCGATCGGCTGATCCAGGTGGCGACCAATCTTCTGTCAAACGCGGTCAAGTTCTCGCCGTCCGGCGGCGAGGTCCGGGTGACGGTCAATCCCGAGACCCGGATCGCCCGGCTCAGCGTATCCGACCGCGGCCCCGGCATAGCCGACGAGTTCCGCTCGCGCATCTTCGGCAAGTTCGCCCAGGCGGATTCGACCGATGCGCGTGAAAAGGGCGGCACGGGCCTGGGCCTGGCCATCGCCAAGGAGATCGCCGAACGCCACGGCGGGCGGCTGTGGTTCGAATCCGCCGAGGGCGAGGGGGCGACCTTCCATCTGGACCTGCCGCTGGACCAGGCCGATGCGGCGCATGACGAGGAGGCGGTGCGGCTGCTGATCTGTGAAGACGATCCGGACGCCGCGCGCATCCTGGTCGAGATGCTGTCCTATGAAGGGTTCAAGGCCGATGTGGCCGACACGGCGCGCGAGGCGCTGACCCTGGCCCGCCGCGCGCCCTACGCCGCCGCCCTCATCGACCTTCAACTGCCCGACGCCGACGGGGTCAGCCTGATCCGGCAGCTGAAGGCCGATGAGGCGACGCGCGCCATGCCGGTGGTGGTCGTCTCCGGCGACGTGGCCCGGGGCCGGGTGCGCGGCCGCTCGCTGGAGGTGGCCGACTGGGTCGAAAAGCCGGTCGATCAGGACCGGCTGCGCCAGGCCGTCCGCGCCCTGTTCAGCGCCGACGACAAGCCGGTGGTTCTGCACGTCGACGACGACCGCGACATTCTGGAGGTGACGCGCCAGGCCCTGGATACGGTCGAGGTCGTGCCGGTCGAGAGCCTGGCCGCGGCGCGCGAGGCCCTGGCGCGGCGGCGACCGGACCTGGTGATTCTGGACCTGGGCCTGCCCGACGGCAACGGCCTGGACCTCTTGCCGCTGTTGACCGAGGAGGACGGCCGCACCATTCCCGTCATCATCTATTCGGCTCAGGACATGGACCGAGAGGCCGCCCCGGCCGTTCAGGCGGTCCTGATCAAGTCCCGCATGTCCCTGACCCAGCTGGCGCGGACCGTGCGTCGCCTGGCCCCCCGCGCCCGAGGTGTTGCATGACCGCTCTCCACATCCTGCACGTCGAGGATGACAAGGACATTCGCGACGTGACCGCCTTCGCCCTGACGCTGGACCCCCAGGTTACGGTGACCTCGGTGGCCTCGGGCGAGGCGGCCCTGGCCGCGCTGGACGGCGGGCTTCGTCCCGACGTCGTCCTGATGGATGTGATGATGCCCGTTCTGGACGGTCCCGCCGCCCTGGCGCGCATCCGCGAACGGGCGGGACATGAGACGACGCCGGTCATCTTCATGACCGCCCGGGCTCAGTCGAGCGAGATCAGCCGTTATCGCGCCCTGGGCGCCCTGGACGTCATCGTCAAACCCTTCGACCCCATGACCCTGGTGGAGGAGATTCGGACGATTCTGGCCCAGGCCGGGTGAGGGGGCCGTGACGGCGGACATGGCCGATCTGCGGACCCGGTTCCTAGACCGGTGCGTCGGCGATCTGGCGCGGATCGACCGTCACGTCGCGCTGGGCGCCTGGGACGCCGATGAATTGCGCCGCCTGGTCCACAGCCTCGCCGGCGCCGGCGCCGTCTTCGGCTTCCCAGCGATCAGCGAAGCGGCCGGCGACTGCGACGACGCCTTCGCCCAGGACCGCACGCCCGACCCCGCCCTGATCGAAACCTTGGCCCAGGCCATCCGCGACGCCCTGGCGCGGCGGCCGGGCTGAGCCGCCGCCGCGGCTGGGGTTCACCCCGCTCCGTTCAGGGCCTCGAACACGGCCTGATAGCCGTCAGCCTCGGCGAAGCGCAGCGGCTTGACCCGTTCGACCAGGATTTCGCCGCGCGGCGTTTCGCCCCGTTCGATCAGGTCCATCACCTCGGCCGTATAGTCGGCCAGGGGCATGGAGGCGGGGTTCTGGGCATGGCCGGGCATCAGGTCGGTGGCCACGCCGGGCGGCGCCAGCTCCAGCACTTCCACCGCCGTGTCGCGCAGCTGATGGCGCAGGGACTGGGTCCAGGAGTGGAGGGCCGCCTTGGTGGCGTTATAGGTCGGGGTGGCCGTCAGGGGGATGAAGGCCAGGCCGGAGGTGACGGTCATGACCGTGACCCGGGGCTGGGCCGTCAGATGGGGCAGGAGGGCCGCCGTCAGCCGGATCGGTCCCAGGAGGTTGGTGGCGATGGTCGCCTCCACCGTCGCCAGGTCGAACGGTTCGGCCTTCAAATCCTCGGTCTTCATGATCCCGGCGTTCAATATGACCGCGTTCAGGGCGGGGTGGTCCTTGACCACCTGTTCGCCGAAGGCGGCGACGGCTGTGGGATCGGCGACGTCCAGCGTCGCCCAGGCCATGCCGGGATTGGCGGCGGCGGCGTCTTTCAGCACGTCCGCGCGGCGACCCGTGATGACGATCTGATTGCCGCGCGCATGCAGGGCCTCGGCCAGGGCGCGGCCGATGCCCGTGCCGCCGCCGGTGATCAGTATGGTGTTTCCGCTGATGTTCATGGGGCTCTCCTTCAGGGGATGCGTCAGTGCGGAAACTCAGTTATGACGGTCGCTCTCCACTGGAAAGTAGGCACCGAAACCCGCCATACTTACCCGCAGGAAAGAAATGGACATGACGGCCTATCCGCCCGCAAGAATTTCGCATCCTGAAACCGGCGAGGTCGCCGATCCGCGCGTCGAGGCCCTGGTCAATGAGGTGATCGGGCGTGTGGCGGACAAATGGACCATGCTGATCCTGGAGGTCCTGGCCGAACACGGCGAGACCCGGTTCACTCGCGTGGGCGAACTGGTGGGCGGCATCAGCCAGAAGATGCTGACCCAGACCCTGCGCCAGATGGAGCGCGACGGCCTGGTGGTGCGCACGGTCCATCCGGTCATCCCGCCCAAGGTCGAATACCGCCTGACCGACCTGGGCTTCACCCTGGCCGAGGCCTTCTGCGGCGTCTGGACCTGGGCCGAGGCCAATATCGACCGCATCGAAGCCGCGCGGGCGGCGTTCGACGCGAGGAAGTGAAGAGGGGCCGATCCGCCCGATGACGTCGCCGTCTGGGCCGGATCAGGCGGCGGCGTAATCGCGGAAGTCGGGCTGCACCGCTTTGACCCTGAGTTCGGCCAGCTCCTCCAGCCGCTTTTCATCGGCGGGCTCGACCTTCTGTCCGGCGACCTCCGCATAGGTCACCTTTGCGGACAGGATGCGATATTCCCGCTCGAGCGTTTCGTCGTCTTGCACTTTCGCCTCCTAGAGAGGGGCATGGGATCAGGTCTGACAATGGCCGATCCCAGCCCAATTTTCAATCGGCCGCTGCGGGTTTGCCGCGGGTGCGGCCGGGCGGCGCAGGGGCGTTCAGCCCGGCGAGCAGGGCCGCGATCCGAGCGATGTCGCGGACGACATCCACGTTCTGGAGCCCTGGACCGCTGCGATCAAACACGCCCGGCCGATTGCTTGTGGCCGTCACCACGCCCCAGACCTCGTTGTTGTGCCGGATCAGGATCGGGATGGACGCAACCGACCTGTAAAGTTCCTCACGCCGGGGATCGCGGTCCGGGACGGGATATTCGGAGAGGATGTAGTCTTGGGCCGTGTCGGGCAGGATGACCTCGCCGTCTGGATTGGCCTCGGCCTTGTGCCAGGCGGCGCCGGTGAAACCCTTGCCCTTTCGCCAACTGCGCCCCCCGGTCCGGGCAAGCTCGGGATCGGTCCACTCCGCCGCGATGCGCACCATCTGATCGCCTTCGCGTCGGAAGATGGAGACGGTGAAGACGTCGGCGGCCTTATAGTCGACGGCGCTGCGGATGGAGGTGATGGATCGCCTCAGCAGGGTCGCGGCGGTCGCCTTCTTCGCCGCCTCGTCCGAGGACAGAAGCCCGGCCTCGACGGCCTGCAGCATCTGTTCGATGGCTTGCAGCCGTTTCCGCCGTCGCTCGTCCAGGGCGGTGGCGCCGTCCTCGACCTTCCGACGGTCCGCCGCAATCTCCCGGCCCAGCTTGATCGCCTGCTCGGCCGCGTCCTCCGTCGATTTGAACTGGGCGCCGATCTCGATCTTCTTGAAATCCATGGCGCCTACCAGCGCCGCGCTGACGAAGGCCAGAATGACACCGGCGATCAGGGCGACCAGACCGGGCGTGCCGGTCGGATCCAGTCGCGACAGGGCCACGATCAAGGCGCCCAGGGCGCCGAGGCCGATCAGCCAAGGCCGATACCGCTCAAGATGCAGCACCCGGTCAGAATATTTGGTCAGGACGTCGCGGGCGTCGCCGCGAAGCTGCGTTTCAAACTTGTCGAAATCGTCCATCCGCATCCTCCCCGGCCGCGCCTGCACGCCATGGATCACCCTAGCCGGAAACAGGATGGGAGACGACTTTAAAGGGGGCTGGGAACAGGTCTCGGTTGCGCTTCCGCCCCCTACCCTTGCACCTTCTCCGTCAGGAAATGCCGGCCCTGGCGGTCTTCGATTTCGACGATCCACAGGTCGGGGTCGTATTGGCGCTGGCGGGCGATATAGGCGTCCAGTTCGGCCTCGCTGTCCGAGGTCACGGGCTGGATCCACAGCCGCTCGCCGTCGGGGCCGAAGGCTTCGGCATAGAGGCGGGCCGTGCGGGTCGAGGTGTCATAGGCCTTGACGATCACGGCGCCGGCGCGAGCGTCGCCCTTGTTCACCACGACGGCGTGGGCGCCTTCGATCTCGGCGCGGCGGATCAGGGCGCCGACCCACAGGTCGCTGGACAGAAGCAATTCGCTAACCCTGTAAGGAAACCAGACTCAAAGGCCCGGCCGCTAGGCTCGGCCCATGATCTTACGGCCTTATCCCCGGCGAACCCAAGTCCCTATCGGCGCGGCCCTGATCGGCGCGGCCGTGGTCGGGGCGGCGGTGATCGCGGGCGATCCGGTCGCGGCCCAGGCCGCGTCTGGGGCGGCTTCGGGGGCGGCCGACCGCTTCTATGAACGCAGCTTCGTCCTGGCCGCCAATGAGCGGTGCGGCCTGTTCCAGCCTCAGCTGACGGCGGCCCTGAACGCCTCGACCTGGCAGGCGCGGGGCGCGGCCCTGCGGGCCGGCGCCGATCCGCGTCAGCTGTCCGAGACCGCCGCCCGCGCCCGCGCCCGGGCGGCCGCCGCCGCCTGCGATTCCGCCGACATGAAGACGGTCAGCGGTCGGGTGAAGACCGCCTTCGCCGGCTGGTCGCGCACGGCGCGAATGAACTTTCCCGGCGACCGGGCGGGCTGGAGCGCCGACCGCGCCGCCTACAGCCGGCCGACCTGGCGGCTGATGCAGGGAACCGCCGTCGGCGCCTCGCCGGTGCGGTTCGGCCTGGTCGGGGCGATGGATCGGGCGGATCAATTGACGGCGGTGGTCTCCTGGCAGGGGCGGTCGCGACCGACCGGGGTGCGGCTGGTCATGCGCGACACGACGGTGGCGCCCCGACCCTGGCTGGCGCGCGAACTGCCGCCTGCGGCCCAGCGCCGGGTCTTCTGGGCCTCGGGCGTGACGACGGCCGATCCCGGCCTGCTGGTCCAGGGACGCACGGCGGGTCAGGCCTGGCGCTTCCCCCTGGCGGCGGCCGACGCCCTGTCCGGCCTGGATCCGCGAGAGGTCTTTACGGTGGAGTTCGTCTTCCGCGACGGCAGCGTGGCGCGCACGGTCTTCGAGGCGGGCGACTTCGCCGCCGGCCGCGCCTTTCTGGCGATGGGCCAGACTTAGGGCCTGGATCGTCTCACGCCTCGACGGCGGCGCCCGGCGTTTCGTCGGCTTCGATGGCGGGCGACAGGGTTGCGACCGGCAGGCGCACCATGGCCGCCACGCCCTCGCCCAGGGTGCTGTCGATCGTCAGCCGACCGCCGTGCAGTTCCGCCAGGGACCTTACCAGCGACAGGCCGAGCCCCGTCCCTTGCGCCTTCTGATCGGCGCCGCCGGCCTGTTCGAACGGGCGGCCCAGCCTTTGCAGATCCTCGGGCGCGATCCCCACGCCGGTGTCGGACACCACCAGCTCCAGATAGGGGCCGATCCCGTCCAGCGTCAGGGTCACGGACCCGCCCGCCGGGGTGAATTTCACCGCATTGGACAACAGGTTCAGCGCCATCTGCTTCAGGGCGCGGGCGTCGGCCTCGACCTCCAGCGGATGGGGCGGCAGGACGGGGGCCAGATGCACGCCTTTTTCGTCGGCCTGGGGCCGGATCAGGGCCACGGCGGCCGAAACGGGATCGCGGGCGTCGAACCGGTCCAGGGCCAGTTCGTACCGCTCGGCCTCGATCTTGGACAGGTCCAGAACGTCGTTGATCAGGTCCAGCAGATGGCCGCCCGCCTGATGGATGGACTCGGCGTAGTCGGCGTATCGGTCGGGCAGGGGGCCGAACAGGCGCTGGCGCATGATGTCGGCGAAGCCGATCACGGCGTTCAGCGGGGTGCGCAGCTCATGGCTCATATTGGCCAGGAAACGGGTCTTGCCCGCGCTCTGGGCCTCGGCCTCGACCCGGGCGCTTTCCAGCCCCAGCTCGCGGGCGAACTGGGCCGTGCCGTCGAAGGCCTGGGCGATCAGGCGCGGCGCCCCCGCCACCGCCCCCGTCTCGCCGTCGTACCGGCGCAGGATCAGCACCACCCGGCGGTCCAGGGCGATCCGGGGGCTGAACATCACCTCGGCCGGCTGGCCCTGGGCGGCGCGTTGCAGGGCGCCGGCGACGCCGGGGCGGTCGGGGGCGTGGACGGCGGCGATCAGCCCCTGGTCCATCAGGGCCGGGACCGAGACGGACGGCGGGGGCGTGCCCCAGGCGGCCAGGGCGCGGCCGGTCGGCTCCAGCAGCAGGGTCAGGCCCGGCTGGGCGTTCAGCACGGCCTGGACCAGGGCGCCGTCCTGTTCGGCGCGGGTCAGACGGGCCATGCGGCGGTGGCTCGACAGACGGGCCGCCCCGGCCAGGGCCAGAACCGCCAACAGGCCCGACGCCGCCGCCAGGACCGGCGGCTGGGCGGTCGATCCGATCAGCAGGGTCGAGATCAGGCCCGAGATCAGCGGCAGGGCCAGGCCCGCCGTGCCCAGCCGGATCAGCCGGTCTTCGCCGATCCTGGGATCGTCAAGCACCAGCCCGGCCGCCAGGGGCAGCAGCAGAAGCCCCGGCGTCGCCCCGGTGGCCCCGCCGGTCAGGCCCGCCGCCGCCACGGTCGCCAGAAGCCAGCCGCCCATCAGGCTGAACCTCAGACCCGCCGTGTCGCGCACCATCAGGGCCACGCCCGCCACGCCCGGCGCGGCCGTCAGCAGCAGGGCCGCCAGGACCGTGGGCTCCAGCCGGGCGAAGCTCTGGGCCGCCAGGGCCGTCAGGGCGACCGCCGCCGCCCAGCCCGCATGCCACAGGGCGGCCGGCGCCGCCGACGGCTGAGCCGCCGACGCCGCTGCGGTCGGGACCGCCAGCCCGGGTTGTGGAGGGTGATTATGCAAGCGCCGTCGCCATCATGGGTCGTCCCCAGACTAAACGCCGCGCCGAGTCGGCGCGAGGCCCCTCCCGTGTCAGGCGATCTGCAACCGCGCGTTCACCATGAATTTCGGGGGACAAACCGGCCGGTTGTCGTTAACGGCCGGGCGGCCTATCTGGCGGCCATGACCGATCGCACGCCGCCCGCCGACAGCCTGGACCAGACCTTGGCCGACCTCGCCGAGGATTTCGACCTCCTGGGCGACTGGGAGCAGCGGATCGAATACGTCATCGAACTGGGCAAGGGGCTGGCGCCCCTGGACGAGGCCGATCGGGTGGAGGCCAACAAGGTGCCGGGCTGCGCCGCCCAGGTCTGGCTGGCGGTCCATCCGGCCGAGGGGCGGCTGTGGTTCGACGCCGACAGCGACAGCGCCCTGTCCAAGGGCAATATCGCCCTTCTGCTGAAACTCTATTCGGGCCGGACCTCGGCCGAAATCCTGGCCTTCGACGCCAAGGCCGCCCTGGACCGCCTGGGCCTGCCCTCGGCCCTGACCCGCCAGCGCGCCAACGGCCTGAACAGCATGGTCGGCCGCATCCGCGAGGCGGCCCTGGGGACGGCCTGACGCTTGCTAAGGTCATAGTGCGCCACGCTTTTAGAGTAATGTCGCTTAGTTGACACAGGCGCGGCTTAACGGCGTCATGGCCCGGCTTGCAATCAAGTCCGGCCGGCTGGTCGGTCACCCTCTTCCCCATCGGCCGTCGCGCGTCGGGCCAGGATTTCAACTCCGAATGTTCGACATCTGGCGGTCCGGATATCTGAGGCGTCCCCTGACCGAGGTCATGGATCGGCCCCCTCGCCCCGACGAGATCGTCTGGCTGCCCGACCGCGGCCCCCACGCCTTTTACGCCGACCCCTTCGGCCTGGAACGCGACGGGGTTCTGACGGTCTTTGTCGAGGCTTTCGACTATCGGGTCCGGCGGGGCGACATCCACTACTGCCAATATGACGCCGACGACCGGCTGGTGGGGCAGGGGGTGGCCTTGGCCGAGCCCTGGCACCTGTCCTATCCGACCCTGATCGAGGACGGGGGCGAGCTCTATATGCTGCCCGAAGCCTATAAGAGCGGCGGCCTGATCCTTTATCGCTGCCGGCGCTTCCCGGACGACTGGGAGGCGTTGGCGCGGCTGGGCCAGGCGCCGGCCATTGATGCGACGGTGGTGCGCCACGACGGCCTGTGGTGGATGTTCCACGCCCTGCCGGGACCGGACGACCGGGCCATGCGCGAACTGCATCTGGCCTGGGCCGAGCGGCTGACCGGGCCCTGGACGCCTCACGCCGGTCGCCCGGTGATGAGCGGCTTTCAGACCTCGCGGCCGGGCGGCTCGGCCTTCGTCCATGACGGCGCCCTGCATCTGCCAGTCCAGGACTGCGCCCCCGCCTATGGGGCGGCGGTCAACCTCTTGCGGATCGACGTCCTGACGCCCCAGAACTTCGCCGCCACGGTGGTGCGGCGGTTCGAACCGGGCGATCTGGCGGCGGGCTTTTCCGACGGGCTGCACACCCTGTCGGGCGCGGGCGGCGTCAGTTTCCTCGACCTCAAGTCGGTGCGCCGCGACCGCGCCGAGCCCTGGCTGAAGACACAGTACAAGCTGCGCCGCGCTCTGGGGCTGAACGGTTCGCGCCGGACCGGCGTGGACGTCTATCCGGCCCTCTTTTCTCCGCCCTCCGCGTCTCAGAGTTGACCATGCGTGTCGCCGTCGTCCTGCCGCGCGGTTGCGGCTTCCGCCCCGACCGGGCCAATTCGATGGAGACGGTGGTGCGGACCCTGGCGGCCCACGCCCGGTCCCAGTCGGCCGTGACCCTGATCTGCGACGCGGACCAGGCGACCGCCCCCGATCCCCGGCTTCTGACGGTGCCTCCCGGCCTGGGCGGGCGGGCGCGAAACCGGCGGATCAAGGCCCTGTTGGAGACCCTCCAGCCGGATGTGGTCGAATATCACCAGCAGCTGAAGTCGGCCTCGGACCTGGCCGCCGAGGGGCCGCCAGCGACCTATGTCCTTTACCGCCACACCCGGATCAAGCCGCCCCGCCATCCGCTGGACGCCTGGCGCTACGGACGTCGGCTGGCGCGGTTCGACCGGCTGGTCTTCGTCAGCGAGGCGGCGGGGCAGGAGTTCGCGGCCGACTATCCGGCCCTGGCCGACCGGGTCAGCGTGGTCTGCAATCCGATCGACGTCGGGGCCTGGCGCGCCGACCCGGCCGACAAGGAGAAGCTGATCCTCTTCTGCGGCCGGGCCATGGCGGACAAGGGGCTGGACCTGTTCTGCATCGCCCTGGCCCGAGCCCTGGACGCCCATCCCGACTGGCGCGGGGCCCTGGTCCTGGGCGACTGGGAGCGGCACCAGGCCTGGGCCGACCCCTATCTGGGCCTGCTCGACCGCTTCGGCGACCGGGTCGAAATCCTGAAGTCGGCCCCGCTGGAAGCGGTTCAGGCGGTGACGCGGCGGGCGGCGATCGCGGCGACCCCGTCGCGGGTGCGCGAGGCCCTGGGCCTGACCGCTCTGGAGGCCCACGCCGCAGGCTGCGCCCTGGTCTCTTCCGGTCGCGGGGGTCTGCGCGAAGCCAGCGGCGACCACGCCCTCTATGTCGAGGTGGACGGACCCGACCCCCTCGCCGCCGCCCTGGAGCGGCTGATCACGGACCCGGAGACACGGCTGGCCCTGGCCCGGTCCGGCCAAACCTTCGTGGCCGAGGTCCACGCCCCCGAGGCGCGGGCGGCCCAGCTGGATCGGCTGCGCGAAGCCTGGACCGAACAGGCGCGCCGACGGCGGGCGGAGGCGCCGCCGCGCCCGCGCTTCAGCCTGCCGCGTCTGGGCCTGCCGCCGCTCGGCCGGGCTTGAGGGGAGGGGCCGCTCAGCCCTTTCGGATCAGACTGTCATAGACGTGGGTGACCGCCTCGAAGGTCACGCGGGGCGGCCGATCGCCCAGGGGCGCCGGTTCGAACGCCTGGTCGATCAGGCCCGCCCCCAGCGGATCCTCGACCTTGTCGGTGTTCCATCCCAGCAGCAGCCGCCCGCCGGGCCGCAGCACCGCCGCCAGGGCCGCCAGGGCCTGACGCTGCTGTTCGGGATGATCCACGCCGTAGCCCAGCACCCCGTTGCACACCACCGTATCGAAGGTCAGGTCGGCGAACAGGGCGTCGGCCTGACAGACGTCTCCGGTCCGGTGGCGGCCCGCCCGGCCCCAGCGAGCGGCGCCGGGGTCGATGTCGGTGGTCCAGACCTCGCCCCCGCCCGCCTCCAGGGCGGCGTAGTCGTCCAGCGTATATTCCCGGCACCCGACCCACAGGATGCGCCCGCCCAGGGCCGACAGGGCGGGCACGTAGCTTTCGGCCATCACCCGCCGGTCGGGCAGGGTCCGGATCCGCCGCGCCTTGGCTGAGCGCCTTGCGCCGCCCTGGACGTCGCCTTTGGCGCCCAGCCATGCTCTGATCCGCCGCCCAAGGCCCATCTCGGTCTCCCCATCCCTGTCCGGTGTTATCGGACCGCCGCTCGCGCGCCAACCGTTCGATGCGGCAAGGCGCAGGTCAAAGGGCGATCCGCAGCGAGGCCCGCACGCTGCGCGGCGCGCCGGGGAAGATCCACAGGGCGCTGTAGGAGCTGGCGGCGTAGCGTTCGTCGAGCAGATTATCGACCTCGACCCGCGCCGTGACCTGGGGCGTCAGGCCATAGTCCACCGCCGCCTTGGCCTTCCAATAGGCCGGCAGTTCGGGCGCGCCGAGCGCAAGGCCGCCGGCCCGGTCGCCGACATAGGCGGCGCCCGCCGTCATCGACCAGTCCGTGCCGTGCGGGGTGGGGAAACGGCCGACCACGAACAGGGAGCCCGAATGTTCGGGCACGTTCAGCACCCGGTCGGTGGGGAAGGCGTCGTCGTCGGCCTTGGCGTCGGTCCAGCCGTAGTTGGCCACCACCTGCCACGCCTCGCCCAGCCGGACCGACCCGTCCAGCTCGATTCCCCGCGAGGTCAGCTTGCCGACCGGCGCCAGATAGTTGGGGTCGACGGGATCGGTGGTCAGTATGTTCGCCTTTTCGATATCGAACAGGGTGGCCGCCAGGTCGATCCCCTGCCAGGCGCCGGACAGGCCGATCTCATAGCCCTTGCCCTCTTCCGGGGCGAAGCCGGACCCGGTCCGCCCCGTGCCCGAGTTCAGCACGAAGGACCGGCCATAGCTGGCGTGGGCGGTCAGGCCGTCGGTCAGGCGATAACGGGCGGCGAACCGGTAATCGAGCGGGCTGTCCTTGGTCTCGCCCACGGCGCCGGTGCGGTTGTTGCGGATGGTCTGGCTGTAGTCGTCCCAGCGAAGGCCCGCGACCAGGCTGAGGCGGTCGTTCACCTCCCACAGGTCCTGGGCGTACAGGGTGACGACGTCCCGCGTCTCCAGATTGTCGGTGAAGGGCAGGGGCGTCGGCGGGACGACCGCCCCATAGACGGGGTTGAAGACCGAGATCGGATAGGGATTGGCCGCCGTCGGATTGATGCGCAGCCATTTCTCGCCATAGGTCAGCCGATAGGCCTTCACGCCGAGGCCCAGGGTGTGGACGCCCAGGCCGGTCTGGACCTCCCCGTTCAGCTCCAGCCGCGCCGACAGGTCCTCGACCGAGAAGTCCCGGCCCCGGCGCTGGCGCCACAGCGCATCGCCGACCAGGCGGGACTGGTCGCTGGACAGGCCCTTCAGCGAGCCGCCCCGCCAGGCGACCCCTCCGTTCAGGCTCCAGCCGTCGTTGAGGCGGTATTCGCCGGTGATCTGGTGCCGCGCGTTGCGGAACCGGGTCCGGCCGTCGCCGGGCTCGCCGTAGTAGTTGGATTCCGGCAGGGCCAGGGCGTCGCCGTTGATCGCGGGCATGCCCCGGTCGAACAGGGTCGAAAAGACGGTGAGCTCGCCCACATAGGTCAGGCGCAGATCCTCATTGGGCCGCCAGGTCAGGGAGGGGGCGACCGCCGTCCGGTCCAGGCCGACATGGTCGCGCCAACCGTTGCTGGTCTCGCCGGCCAGGACCAGCCGCCCGGCCAGGGTCTCGGAGATCGGGCCGGTCACGTCCAACTCCCCCCGCCTCAGGCCGAAGGAGCCGACCGTGCCGGTGAAGACGGCGTCGGGTGTGAAACGCGGGGTCTTGGAGACGATGTTGATCCGGCCGGCCGGGTCGATGTCCCCGAACAGGGCGCCGGCCGGCCCCTTCAGCACCTCGATCCGTTCGGCCGTGGCCGGGTCGCGCGGCGGCGCCATGCCCCGGTTCGCCAGGAAGCCGTCCACATAATATTCCGCCCCGCCGTCGGGCGTGCCCAGGAAGCCGCGGATGGCGAAATTGTCCATCACCCCGCCGCGATTGTTCTGCTGGCTGATCCCGCTGACCAGCTCCAGGGCGTCGGACAGGCGGGTGGCGCCCACGGCGCGCAGCAGGTCGCTTTCGATGGAACGGCTGGACGGCGACATCCGCTCCGTGACCGCCCCGACGCCCAGCGTATGGTCGTGCGGCGAACCCCGGCGGCCCAGGACCACGATCTCGCCCAGGGCGTGGGGCTCGGCCTGAGCCGCATCAACGGGGACCAGGACTGGGGTCGGGGCGGTTGCGGCGGCAATAAGACACAGGCCGGCGCAGCTCGAAAGGAGGGGCAAGGACGAACTCCGTTGAAACGTTATACTATAGCGGCTATCCGTTCGCGCCTCATGCTGTCAACCGCCGCCCTTCCCGTTTCCGTCCCCGCCGCTCCGGCCGTCCGCCCGGCCGCACGCATTCGTTCGATCGACGCCCTGCGCGGTCTGGTCATCCTGCTGATGCTGGTCGATCACACGCGCGAGTTCTTCTATTTCCACGCTCAGGTCCCGGACCCGATGAATGTCGAGGCGACCGATCCGGCCCTGTTCTTCACCCGTCTGTCGGCCCATCTGTGCGCCCCGATCTTCGTCGCTTTGACGGGCCTGGGCGCCTGGCTCTACGGAAACAAGACAGCCGAGGTCAGCGGAGGGTCCGCCGCCGGGGCGGCCTCGGCCTTTCTGCTGAAGCGGGGCCTGTTCCTGGTGGTGCTGGAGCTGACCCTGGTCAACTTCGCCTGGGGCTTCTCCCTGACGCCGCCGATCCTCTATCTCCAGGTGATCTGGGTCATCGGGCTGTCGATGATCGCCCTGGCGGGCCTGGCTCATCTACCGCGCGCCTGGCTGATCGCCGTCGGCCTGGTCCTGGCCCTGGGCCACAATCTCTTGGACCCGATCGCCTTCGCCGAAGGTCCGGCCCATGTGCTGTGGGCCGTGCTGCACGACCGCAGCCTGATGGACCTGCCCTGGGGCGGACAGGTTCGCACCTCCTATCCCCTGCTGCCGTGGATCGGGGTGGCGGCCCTGGGCTATGCGATCGGGCCGTGGTTCGTCGGGCCCCAGGGGGCGCGGCTCCGGCGTCTGGTCGTCACCGGCCTGGGCGCCCTGGCCCTGTTCGCCCTGCTCAGGTCTATCAATCTGTACGGCGACCCGACGCCCTGGAGCGTGCAGGACACGCCGCTGCGGACGGCGATGAGCGTGCTGAACGTCACCAAATATCCGCCCTCGGCCGACTTTCTGCTGCTGACCCTGGGCCTGGGGGCCCTGATCCTGGCGGGACTGGAGCGGGCCTCGGACCGTCTGATCGGTCTGTTGGCGGTCTTCGGCGGGGCGCCGCTGTTCTTCTATCTGATCCACCTCTACGGCCTGCATCTGCTGAATCTGGCGGCCCTGGCCCTGTTCGGTCCCAATCAGGGTCAGGGCTTCAGCGTGCCGGGCGTCGCCGCCCTGTGGGCCCTGGCCGCCGTGGTCGCCGTCCCCTGCTGGTTCGCCTGCCGCTGGTTCGCCCGGATCAAGCGCGCCAGCGACCGGCCCTGGATGAAATACCTCTGACCTCAGCCGATGCCGTAGTGATCGGCCAGGGCGGCCAGCGCCTGTTTCAGCACCGTCTTGCCCTGGCGGCGGCGCAGGCCCAGGCCCGTCTCGGCCAGTTTCAGACTGTCGCCGTGGATGCAGATCCGCGTCAGCATCGGCCTCAGGCGCGGGCCGACGGCGGACAGGGCCGCCTCCACCCGTCGTCCGGCCGACAGGGCGCGGTCGCCGGGTTCGACCTGCATCGTTCCGCCCGACCCGGCGCGGGGCAGGGCGTCCCAGCCCATGGTCAGGGCCGGGCCGGCGCCGGCCTGTTCGACCTCCCGCCTCAGCCGTTCGCCGGCGGCGACCTCGGCGGGGCTCAGCCAGGGTCGGCCCGCCGCATCCTTGCGCCGCGCCAGCCAGGCGATCGGGCTTTCGCCCAGATTGGCGGCGTGGCGGACCATTCGCCCGTCCGCCCCGATCAACTCCCGCTCGCCCGCGATGAAGCCGGGGCGGCCGGGCGGCGGGGTTTCGGCCTTGCCGGGGGCCGCCTCGCTCCCGGCGCGCACGGTCCATCCGCCCTGCGGCCGCCGCCTCAGTCCCGGCCGTTCGATCAGGGCGCGGAACTCCGGCTCGCTCAGGGTCAGGCTGATCCGTCCCCGCCGGTCCGGCCCCAGACGCAGCGCATAGACCCCCTGTTCGGCGCCCAGCCAGGCGCCGGGCCGGGCTAGCAGACAGCGCGCCCGCTCCACCGTCCGGCTCATTGCACGGCCTCCCAGCGGGGCGCGCTGTAGACCGTGGTCAGACAGGCCTCCAACTGCGACAGCAGTTCGTCCACAGCCCGGCGGTCGCGCTCGTCCTCCACCCAGCGGCAGGCCGCCCCCACCGTGCTGCGGTTGACCCCGAAGACGTGGCCGACCCGCTCCAGCGTCCAGCCGAAGGCGATGTGGGCCAGATACATGGCCAGCCAGCGCGACCGGGCGTTGAGCGGATCGATCCGCCGACGGGCCGTCATCCGGTCCGGGCTGGCCCCGGTCCGCGCCGCCACCAGATGCAGGGCCAGCCCCGCCTTGCACCGGTCCGCCTCTCGCACCGGCGCCCTGTATGCCTCAACCATGCCTCACTCCCGTTCACGAACCTCGACGCCCATCCTAGGCGGGTACGGCGTCATGATAGGAATATCGTCCTACTCCGCGTCAGAATCGGACGTGGCGCCGGATTGGACTTGAGGTTGCGTCAGGGCGGATCCGCGTTCCGACCGGCTCTGCGCGGGGAGCCGCAGGCTGAGTCCGGTCCGCATCATGGTTAATTATTTTCGAATCATTGACTCGGGACTCTCGACGCCGATTCGCAAATCAGCTTAGGAACGACTCATAGCTCGCCGTTAACCCTTCTTAAGGTTTTCGGGTCTTAACCTGCGAACAAGGTTACCCGGTCGTGCGCCAGGGTGATTACCGCAAAGCTTTTGCCTGGAGGGGCACGAATGCGCGTCCTGTTGATTGAAGACGATCACGCCACCGCCCAGAGCATCGAGCTGATGCTGAAGTCGGAAGGCTTCAATGTCTATACGACCGACCTGGGCGAAGAAGGCATCGATCTGGGCAAGATCTATGACTACGACCTCATTCTGCTTGACCTGAACCTGCCGGACATGAGCGGCCTTGAGGTGCTGCGTCAGCTGCGCGTCGGCAAGATCAACACCCCGGTCATGATCCTGTCGGGCACCCATGAGATCGAAACCAAGGTCAAGACCTTCGGCGGCGGCGCCGACGACTATCTGACCAAGCCCTTCCACAAGGACGAGCTGATCGCGCGCACCCACGCCGTGGTCCGTCGTTCCAAGGGTCACGCCCAGGCCATCATCCACACCGGCGAGATCGCGGTGAACCTGGACGCCAAGACGGTGGAGGTGAACGGTCACCGCGTCCACCTGACCGGCAAGGAATATCAGATGCTGGAGCTGCTCTCGCTCCGCAAGGGCACGACCCTGACCAAGGAAATGTTCCTGAACCACCTGTACGGCGGCATGGACGAGCCCGAGCTGAAGATCATCGACGTCTTCATCTGCAAGCTGCGCAAGAAGCTGGCCACCGCCGCCGACGGCAAACACTATATCGAAACCGTCTGGGGCCGCGGCTACGTCCTGCGCGACCCGGCCGAGGCCGGAAACAGCGTCGCCGCCTGAAAGGCCGCTCCGTCCCGATCCTGAAAACGCCCGCCGGTCCCCCGGCGGGCGTTTTCTTTTTGCGCCTACTGCCGCTTCGCCGGCATGTCGCGGCCGCCCTGGTGCAGGACCAGGCCGTCGACCCGGCCCTCGGCGTCACGGGTGAAGGTGATCTGGGCGTCCACCTCGGTCAGGAAGAAGGCGTCGTCCCCTTGCGCCTTCAGCTCGAAGGCGGGCTGGCCGGTGGCCTGGACCTTCAGCCCGCCCTCTGCGGCGGTGATCGTCAGGGCGAAGGTCGGCGACAGGGAATAGACCCCGACATAGGCGGCCAGGGCCTCGGGCGGCAGGGTCACGACGCGGCGTTCCGAGGCGAGGGTCACGGTCCCGCCGCGCGCCAGGGTCATCAGGTCCGGCCCGAGCTTGTCGGGCGCCGGGCCGTTCAGATTGGCCAGGACGATGACGGCGATCCGGTCGTCCGGCGCATAGGCCATATAGGTGTTGAACCCCTCGATCGCCCCATTGTGCCAGACCAGCTTCCGGTCCGGCGTCGCGGCCAGTCCCAGGGCGTAGCCGTTCCTGACCGGGGTGGTCAGGGCGGTCAGGGACTGGGGCTTCAGCACCCGGCCCCCGAACAGGGCCTGTTCCCATTTCAAGAGGTCGTGGGTGGTCGAATACAGGGCGCCCGCGCCCAGGGGGATGCTCATGTCCACATAGTCGGCGTTGACCACGCCGGACGCCTCCTTCGTATAGCCCGAGGCGCGTCGAGGCAGGATGCGGTCGTGCCGGTCATAGCCGCTGTCGGCCATGCCGAGCGGGGTGAACAGCGCCTGTTGAATGAAGTCGGCGTAGGTCTGACCGCTGGCCGCCTCGATCACCGCGCTCAGCAGGATATAGCCCGAGTTGGAATAGGCGAAGCCTTCGCCCGGCGCGAAGTCCAGGGGCCGCCCGCTGAACCGGGCGATCAGCTGGGCCGTCGTGGCCGGCCGGGTCTTCAGCGCCTCATAGTCGGCAAAGGTGGTGAAGTTGGGCAGGCCGGCGGTGTGGCTCAAAAGCCGGCGCGGGGTGACGGCGTCCCAGGCGGCCGGGGCGTCGGGCAGCCAGGTCTTGATCGGGGCGTCCAGATCGACCTTGCCCTGTTCGCTCAACAGCAGGACGGCGACGGCCGTGAACTGTTTGCTCAGCGAGCCCAGGCGGAATTTGACGTCGCCGTCATTGGGGACGCCCCATTCCCGGTTCGCCAGACCATAGCCCCGGTCCAGCAGGATCTCCCCGTCGCGCGCGACCAGGACGGCGCCGGAAAAGGCGTCGGCCTCGCTGGAGGCCCGGACGATCTGGTCCATTCGGGCCACGTCCGGCGCCCGATCCTGGGCTGCGAGGGGGCCCGCCGCCAGGACGGGGGCCAGAGCCAGGGTCAGGACGGAGGCCGCGAGACGGCCGCGACGAAGGCGAAGGAAAAGGGGCACGGGCGTCTCCTGAAAAGGGCTTTAAGCCTTTAGAGGCTGCGAACCGGGCGTTCGGATGCAGCTGGGCGATCCGGTGGTGAGCAGGACCGATGTCGCTTCTAGTTGTGTTCCTGGCGTGGAGGACATGGGCGCCCTTGACCGTGTTAGGCGGCTAAGTCGCCGACAAGCGATCCGGCCGGAATCCGCCAAGCCCGGCTGATCTTTCGGATTTGATCGAGGTTGATCTCCCGCTTGCCGTTCAGCAGCTCGGAGGCGCGCGCCTTGGAGCCGAGGATCTCGGTCAGATCTGACTGCGTATAGTTGTTCGCCTGCATGACGAACTTCAGCACATCGACCGGCTCGGCCCGTGGGATTGGATAGTGCCGGCGCTCATAGTCCTCGATCAGCAGGACCAGGGCGTCGTAATGGGCGGCCGCCTCGGAGCCTTCAGCAGGTTCGTTCTCGAAATAGGGCCGCACCGCCTTCAGCGCCGCTTGGTATTCGGCCTCGTCAGCCAGGGTGCGGATCGTGCTCATGTCCATCGTCATCTTCGCTCTCTCCAATCCTATAGTTTCGCTACATCGATCTTGTCGTATTCAGCGTGAGTCCCGACGAAGAGGATGAAAATCCTCTTGGCCCGAAACCCCACCAGACCGACGATCCGGTATTTGTTGCCGCCCACGTCGAAGACGATCTTGCCGTCCACCACATAGTCGGCGCTGCTGAAGGTGGCCTTCAGCTCCGCGTAGTTGTTCCAGTCGGCGTCCGAGGCGGCAGTGTGCCACTCGATCATCGCCGCCTTCGCCGTATCCTGGGGCTTGCCCTTCGGCTGGGCCTCCCAGAACTTCACCAGGACTGATTTCGCGATCACGTTCATGGATTCGTATCGCATGTTTCCAATCTGGAAACAAGGAGAAGTTTCCAATATGGGAACTCAAGGGTTGGCCGACACCTGTCGATCAGCCCTGTTTTTCGTCCGGCGCGAAGGTCACCGTCGCCTCCATCCCCCCGTCCGCCGCATTGGCCAGGGTCAGGCGGCCGCCGGCGATCTCGGCCATGCGGCGGGCGATGGTCAGGCCCAGGCCCGAGCCGCCGCTGTCGCGCGACCGCGAGGGATCCAGCCGGTAGAAGGGCTCGAACAGGGCCTCCAGCCGGTCCTCGGGCACGCCCGGCCCGTGGTCGCGGACGATCAGACGCACCGTCTCGCCCTCGACCTCGGCCCGGACCGCCGCATCGCCGCCGTGGCGCACGGCGTTGTCGATCAGATTGGTCAGGCACCGCCTCAGAGCCAGGGGCCGGGTCGGCCGCACCGCCCCGCAGCCCTGAACGAAGACGACCGGCTGGCCCGCCTCGGCCGCATCCTCGCACAGGGCCGACAGCAGGGCGTCCAGATCGACCGGGACGATCGGCTCGATCCGGGTCTCCAGCCGCGCCAGGTCCAGCCCCTCGCGCACCAGATGCTGCATGGCCGCCAGATCCGCGATCAGCTGGGCGCGCAGGGTCTCGTCCGCCACCTTTTCGACCCGCAGCCTCAGCCGGGTCAGGGGCGTCTGAAGATCGTGGGCCACGGCGGCCAGGACGCGGGCCCGTTCGGCGATCAGGGCCTGAAGCCGGGTCTGCATGGCGTTCAGCGCCATGGCCGCCTGGCGCACCTCGCGCGTCCCCTCCACCGCCAGGGGCGGGCCGTCCAGGTCCCGGCCCAGGGCCTCGGCCCCGGCCGACAGCCGCGCCAGGGGCGCCGCCGCCCGGCGTGACGCCAGCCAGGCCGTCGCCGCCACCGTCGCCAGACCCACGGCCAGCAGCAGGGCGCTGTCCCGCCCCAGATTCCACGGGCGCGGGGCGGGCGGCAGGCTGACCGCCACCGGGGCCACGGCCGTCCCGTCCTGGGGGTCCAGGGTCAGGATGCGACAGCGCAGGGCCGCGTCCGCCGGGGCGCCGCAGGCGGCCTTGGCCGCCTCATAGGCCCGCACCTTGACCCCGGTCACGCCGCGCCGGGCCAGGGCCTGGGCCACCGCCTGGGTCAGGGCGGGGTCGGGCGGCCCGCGCCGCTGTCCGTCGGCCGGGGTCAGGGCCACGGCCACGGCGGCGGCCGGATCGTCGTCGGCCTGGGCCAGGTCGCCGATCCGCTCGGCCGTGGTGAAGTCATGGGCCTGTTTCAGCCAGTGATGACGGCCCAGCTGAAGCGCCAGAAAGGTCACCGCCGCCGCCGCCAAGGCCCCGAGCAGCACCAGGGCGAACAGCCGGACCGTGGATCCGTCGACGGCGCCGCCCAGCTCCCGCCTCACGCCCCGGCCTAGGCGCGCCACGTCACCGGCCCCGACAACATATAGCCCAGGCTGCGCACCGTGCGTATCAGGACCGGGTTCTTGGCGTCGTCGCCCAGCTTCTGACGCAGGCGGCTGACCCTCAGATCGACCGCCCGGTCGTCGGCGTCGGCGACGGTGGACAGGGCGCGGATGCGCTCGCGCGACAGGGGCCGCCCGCCGTTTCGGACCAGGGCGTGCAGCAGGTCGAAATCGGCCCCGGACAAGGGCGCCACCCGCCCGTCCGGCGCCGTCAGGCTGCGGGCGGCGACGTCCAGGGACCAGCCGGCGAACTGGGCGCAGCGCCCCTGGACCGGCTCGGCCTCCGGGCGGGCGCGGCGCAGGACGGTGCGGATGCGGGCCACCAACTCGCGCGGCTCGAACGGCTTGGCCATATAGTCGTCGGCCCCCATCTCCAGCCCCACGATCCGGTCGATCGGATCGCCCCGCGCCGTCAGCATGATGACCGGGGTCCGCGACGTCGCCCGGATGGCGCGGCACAGGCTTAGGCCGTCCTCGTCCGGCAGATTGAGGTCCAGCACCACCAGATCGACCGGCCCGGCCTCCAGCGCCGCCTTGGCCGCCCGGCCGTCGGCCGCCTTTAAGGTGCGAAAGCCGTGCTGCTCCAGATGATCGGCCAGAAGGGTGCGGATATCGCGGTCGTCGTCGACGACCAGAAGCACGGGCGGGGCGGCGGTCATGGGGCGGGTTCAGCGTGGCGGGTCGGTCGTCTCTGTCCGCCCGGCTGATGGCGAAAAGGCGGCCGACACAGTCGGACACAAATCTCCGCCCCGCCGACACGGGCCGACACCGAACCGCCCATCGCCCGCCGGAGCCGGCGTCGAGAAACGGGTCGTCCGAAACGAACGGACGTTCTCAACACAGAGAGACTTCAGATGAAATCCTTCCGCACCTCCGCCGTCCTGGGCGCCCTGGCCGTCGTCGCCCTGAGCAGCGGCGCCGCCTTCGCCGGAACCGTCCCCGCCTCGGCCCCCGCCTCTGCCTCTGGCCGCGCCCCGGCCGCGACCGCCTCGACCGCCCATTCGACGACCTCGGCCGCCCGTCCGCAGCGTCCGGCCCGCCACAGCCGTCATCAGCGCGCCGAGACCCCGGCTCAAACGGCCAAGAAGAAGTCCTGAGACCCTGATCCGACTTCGGGCGGTCTCCCGGCCGACCGCCCGAAGCCGGCCTTTTTTTGAGGCGATCCGACTTTAAGCGAACCCTTGGGCCAAGGCCGCCGCCATCGGCCCCGGTCGTGCCGCGCCGTCGAAGGGCAGGGGCCGGTCGCGCCCGTCGTCCTTGTCGCCCTGACGATACCAGCTGTCGGTGTCGCGCAGACCCCAGACGGTGAAGGCGAACCTCTGGGCCGCCGGCAGGGCTGTAAAGGCCTCCGCCAACTCCCGCACCCGCGCCGTCTGCAAGGTCGTGCGCTGACCCGCGCCGCGCAGGTCCAGCCGGTTCTCGGTCCGCAAGGTGCAGTCCAGCTCCGACACATGGATCGGCAGGCCGAACTGGGCCGCCTCGCGCATGAAGGCGCTGATCGCCCCCTCGGGGATGTCGATCCAAAGATGCGACTGCAGCCCCAGCCCCTGAAGCGGACACCCCGCCTTCAACAGCCGCTCGACCAGTTTCAGGAACTGGACGCCCTTGGCCGGCACGCTTTCCTGATTGTATTCGTTGAGGAACAGCACCGCGTCCGGATCGGCCGCCCGCGCCTGTTCGAAGGCGCGCAGAATATAGCCGTCGTGGCCGTATCGGGCGCTCCAGTGGCAGTCGCGCGGGCCCGAGCCGTCGTCCAGAATCGGCTCATTGACCACGTCCCAGCTGCGGACCTTGCCGCGATACCGGCCGGCCACGGCGGCGACATAGCCGTCGAAGGCCCGGTCGAAGGCCGCGCCGGACAGGCCCGCAAAGGCCTCGGCCCCTTGCGAATACCAGATCAGGGTGTGGCCGTGCAGGGCCATGCCGTGCCGGGCAGCGAAGGCGGCGATCCGGTCCGACCGGTCGAACCGGGGCCGGTTCAGCCCGTCGGCCAGGACATATTCCATCTTCATCTCCCACTCGGGCGTGAGTTGAGAGACCTGGGCGCGGGCCAGGGCGACCCAGTCGGGGTCGTCGATCTGCATCGCCCTGATCGCCGTGCCGAACGGGGCGGGGGCGACGGACTTCAGCGCGGGAAGGTTCGGCGGCGTCGGTTCGGCCGAGGTGCGGTCGCAGGCGGCCAGGGCCAGCGACGAGGCGATCACGGCGCGGCGAGAGAGACCAAACCCTCTCCCGCTTGCGGGAGAGGTGGCCCGGCGTTCGCGAAGCGAACCAGGGTCGGAGAGGGAAGTGCTGCTCAACAGAAGACTTCCCCCATCGTCAGCCGTCTCGCTCCGCTCGACGAGCTGACACTTCCCCCGCAAGCGGGGGAAGGTCTGAGAGTCCTCAGACCGCACGCTTCCGCAGGCCCAGCTCGTCGAAGGCGGCGGTTTCGCGCTTGGCGATGGCGATCAGCTTGTTCAGCCGGGTGGTTTCGGCGACGTGTTCGAACTTCTTCAGCTCTTCGAAGGCGCCCGTCAGGGCGTCGCGGGCCCCGGCCTCTTCGGCGTCGATGACGCTCAGATCGCTTTCGGCGGCGGCGCGGCGGGCCTTCCAGCCGTTCAGATAGGCGGCCAGCATCATATTGGCGTCGGCGTCCAGGCGTGCGCGCTCGCGCTCCACCTCGACCTCGGCGTCCAGAACCGCCAGCCGCATCTCGGCCGTGGCCCGGCGCGCGCTGACCTCGGCCAGGCGCTTTTGCAGGGTTTCGACCTCATAGTTGGAGATGCGGATCAGGGATTGGGCCCAAGCGGTCATTTCGTCACTCTCTGATCATGCCTTGGTTCAGAATAGTCTCCAGCCGGGTAAAGGAATCGGAAAGACGGGTGACGTCGTCCTTGTCCTGGCTCAGAAACTCCTCCAGCGCGGGGTTCAGGGCGATGGCCCGGTCCACGATCGGGTCGGCGCCGGTGCGGTAGGCGCCGATCTTGATCAGCTCCTCCATATTGCCGTAGGCCGACAGACACTGGCGCGCCCGCTTGTTCAGCTCGCGCTCGGGCGGGGTCTGGCAGGCGGGCATGGTCCGGCTGACCGACTTAAGCACGTCGATGGCGGGGAAACGTCCACGCTCGGCGATCTTGCGGTCCATCACGATATGGCCGTCCAGAATGCCTCGAACCGCGTCGGCTATGGGCTCGTCATGGTCGCCCCCGTCCACCAGGACGGTGAACAGGGCGGTGATGGGGGCTGCGGTCGTGCCGTCGGGCCGCACCGGTCCCGGTCCGGCGCGTTCCAGCAGCTTGGGCAGTTCGGTGAAGACGGTGGGGGTGTATCCCTTGGTCGTCGGCGGCTCGCCCGCCGCCAGGCCGATCTCGCGCTGGGCCATGGCGAAACGGGTGACGCTGTCCATCAGGCACAGGACCTCCAGATCCTGGTCGCGCAGATATTCGGCGATGGCCATGGTCATATAGGCCGACTGGCGGCGTTTCAGGGCCGGCTCGTCACTGGTGGCGACCACGACGACGGCGCGTCTCAGCCCCTCTTCGCCCAGGGTCTCTTCAACGAACTCGCGCACTTCGCGGCCCCGTTCGCCGATCAGGCCGACCACGACCGCGTCGCAGCTGGCCTGTTTGGCCAGCATGGACAAAAGCACCGACTTGCCCACGCCGGAACCCGCGAAGATGCCCAGCCGCTGGCCCCGGCAGGTGGTGGTGAAGACGTCCATGGCCCGCACCCCCAGGTCCAGCCGCTCGCCCACCCGGCCGCGCGAATGGGCCGGGGGCGGGGGCGTGCGCAGGGGATAGGGCGCCGGTCCCTGGGGCAGGGGGCCCAGGCCGTCGATCGGATTGCCGAAGGCGTCGATGATCCGCCCCAGCCAGGCGGTGGTCGGGCGCACGCTGGCCGCCTGATCGACGATGCGGATCTCGGCGCCGGGCGCCACCCCCTCGACCGGGCCGAACGGCATCAACAGGGCCTTGGCGTCGCGGAACCCCACCACCTCGGCCGGCAAGGGCTCCAGCCCGCGCCGCCCGATCTCGGCCCGCGCCCCGACCGCCAGCCGCGACAGACCCCCTCGCGACTCGATCAGCAGGCCCGAGACGCCCGCGACCTTGCCGGTGACGACCAGCGGGTCGATCGCTTCGACGGCGGCGACGAGATTATGCAAGACGAACCCCAGAAACAGGCGTTAACCGTTTGCGCCATCATGGTTAACGGGGGGTGAAGGGGGCGTTTCGGGCGGTGGTCGAGGCGCAACCTCTCCGCTAGAACAAGGGTATGACCGCTGCCATACCGCCTCAAAATCGCTCAAAGCCCGTTTACCATCTCTACATCGACGATAGCGGTTCTCGGTTTCTCGACCGGCTCGCTGTAGATGCGGACAGCAATCCCCGCTGGTTTAGCTTAGCGGGCGTTCTGGTGAGGGAGGAAGACGAGGCCCAATGCAAGGAAATGCGTGCGAGTTTTGTCGCACGCTGGCCAAAGTTGACACAACCGCTTCATCTCACAGACATGCACAGTCGTCGAAAGGGATTTGCTTGGCTGGAGGAGTTGTCCCTAGCCGACAGAAGCGCCTTCTGGAGCGAATTCCACCAGATGTTAGGCGCCCTGCCTGTGATCGGCCAGGGCTGCGTAGTGCACCGTCCAGGCTATCGGGATCGTGGTTATGGATCGCGAGAAGGAGACGCAAAATGGAACCTCTGCAGAACCGCGTTCAACATCGTTGTCGAACGATCCGCCAAGATCGCCTACGGTGAGGGGAGGCGTCTCAGAGTGAAATATGAGGGGAGCGATCCCAAGGCCGATGCTGCGCTTCGCAGTTACTGGGCGCTTCTGAAGAGGGGGGACGGTTTGGGCTTCAACGCGATTAATTCGGCGAAGTACGATCCTTTTCCACCTGATGAATTGGCTGCAACTCTGATTGATCTTGAGAGAAAGGATAAGCGGTCAGGCTTGATGCAAATTGCAGACACCTTTGCGCTTGCATTGTCCAGGGGGCGGTACCAAAGCGACTTTTCCACCTATGCTGCGATCAGTAAATCCGAGCGTCGGGCAGATGATTATGTCGGCGCAGAGCGGGCAAAGGTCGAAGGAATTAAATATTACTGCTTCGACGGACTGTGATCTAGATACGACAAAGGCCGGGATTAATCCCGGCCTCCGCGCGGCCCCCATACGGTGAACCTCTAGGCATTGCCTGTGTATAGAAATGCATAGTGTCGGCCTGGGTTCAAGATCGGGCGGCGTCAAACGCGGACGCAGGGCTAGAATAACATCAACTCGTGACGTGGAAGGCTCACGCGACTTTTGTAGCACGCCGTCAAACCGGATCTCCTGCGACCGGCGTCTCCCGCGTCGTCGCAATGGCCCCGACCGAGGCGATGACGATGGCGGCGATGGCGATCCATTGCTGGCCGGTCAGATGTTCGTGCAGGACGATCAGGCCGGCCAGGGCGCCGATGGCGGGTTCGGCGCTGAGCACCACGCCGAAGGTGCGTTTGGGAATGCCGCGCAGGGCCACCATCTCCAGCGAATAGGGCAGGGCGCTGGAGAAGATCGCCACGGCCAGGCCGGCGACGACGATGGCCGGGTTGAACAGGGCCGCCCCGGCGTGGGCGAGGCCGAAGGGGACGACCACCATCGCCGCCACGCTCATGCCCAGGGCCACCGACTGGCCCGGATGCAGATGGGTCAGCCGCTTGCCGAAGATGATGTACAGCGCCCAGCACAGGCCCGCGAAGGCGGCCAGGGCCACGCCGACCGGGTCCAGCGATCCTGTCCCGCCCTTCAGCGGCAGCAGCAGGCCCAGGCCCAGCACCGCAAAGCCGACGCAGACGAAATGGATCGGCCGGCGCGAATGGATCAGGGCCAGGCTGAGCGGCCCGATGAATTCGATGGCGATGGCCACGCCCAGCGGAATGGTGCGCAGCGCCATGTAGAAGCTCAGATTCATGGCCCCCAGGACGGCGCCGTACAGGACGACGGCCTTCAGATCGGCCCGGGTCAGGGCGAACCGCCAGGGCCGGAACACCAGAACCAGCAGCAGGGCCGAGATCCCGACGCGATAGGCGGTGGCCCCTTGCGCCCCGATCACCGAAAACAGGCTCTTGGCGAAGGATGTGCCCCCCGCCAGGATCATCATCCCCGCGAACAGGGCGGCGTAGGGGATCAGCCGCGCGATCAGCGGGGACTGCAGGCTCGGGCTCAGGCTGGGCGCGGTCATGGGACGAGAGATAGCCCAAAGCCGCTTGCGTATCTCGCCGATTTCCGGCCTCCTTGCGCCGAAAAACGGCGTCAAAGAGCATGATATGACGGATTTCGTCACCCTGGATGAGTTCGACCGTCGGCTGCTGGCGCGGGCGCGGCGCGACAATCAGGAGCCGGCGCGGGTCACGGCCCAGGCGGTGGGCCTGTCGGAATCGGCGGTGTTGCGACGGATGCGCCGCCTCCGGGCCGAAGGGGTCATCGTCGCCGACGTCGCCCTGGTCGATCCGGCCCGGATCAAGCCGCGCATCGTCCTGCATGTCCTGGTCGAGATGAACACCCAGGATCGCAAGGTCATCACCGCCTTCCAGCAGGCGATGAAGGCCAGTCCCGAGGTCCAGGGCGCCTGGGACGTGACGGGCGAGACCGACTATCTGCTGACCGTCGCCGTCCCGACCATGGCCGATTACGAAGCCTTCGGCATCCGCGAACTGGTCCCGGAAAAGGGGGTCCGCAGCTATCGCAGCATGATCGTGATCCGCGAGGTGGTCGGCTTCGACCCCGCCCGCGCCGTGGTGGATTAATAGAGGGCGGTCGTGATCCGCAGCGCGACCACCACCACCGTGTCGGCGTCGCGCAGACCCCCGGCGTAGCGGATCAGCTGGACGTCCGGCTGGAACGGCCGATCCGGTCGGCGTAGGTCAGTTCCAGCCCCTCTTCGTAATGGGCGGGGTCGTCGCCGGCGTCGGCGATGTTGGCGCGGCCCTTGTCGGACAGCCAGCCCTGATGGACGCCCAAGGAGACCTGGCTGTCGGGGCGGCCCGCCCAGACCTGGCTGACCAGGACGCCGGCCTGCCAGCCGCCTTCGAAATCGGTGGTGTCCCCGTCCGAGGCGCCGATCCGGCCGAACAGATCGACCTGGGGCCCGTCCGGGTTCGCCGTCCCATAGACCCGCCCCTCGGCCAGGGCGTAGGCGCCGCGCGCCAGGCTCTGGGCCGGTTCGCCCTCGGGCGTCAGGTCGCGGATGTCGTCCTGATGCTGGTCATAGCGCCAGACGCCGACGGCGTAGCGGCCCGCCCCGTTGACGCGGCCCCCGACCTCGACGATCCCCAGGACGCCGTGATCCAGGGTGGTGGCCACCCCGCCCCGGTCGCCGATGGTGCGGGCGTCCGCGTTGATCACGGCGGCTTGGGCGTAAAAGGTCTCGACGTTCCCGATCCGCAGCCGCGCGGCCAGGGAGGTGGAGGGGAAGATGGCCGGGCCGTTCGGACCGGTGGAGGCCAGTTCCGAGCCGATGCCGAACGGCGGCGCCAGCAGCAGGTCCGAGGCCTCGGTGGCGTAGAATTCGCTGTTCAGGTCATACAGGCCGCCCAGCAGGCTTCCCCAGCCCAGGTCCTGTTCGATCCAGGCTTCGTACAGTCGTGCGCCCTGGGCGGAGACCTCGATATTGTCGACCCCTTGCAGGGTTCCGGCCAGGGCGTTGGGTTCGCCCCCGCCGTTGTAAAGGCCCGACAGATGCAGCCGCGCGCCGCGCCAGCCCCAGGCCCGTTCCAGATCCCCGTCCAGGCTGACGCTCAGATTGTCCAGATAGCGGCCCGCCCGCGCGGCCCCGCCCGAGACGACGCCCGTGACGTCGGCGGCGTACTCGGCCGCGAAGGCCCAGGTCGGTTCGATCTCCGTCTCGGCCTGGGCCAGGGCGAAGGTCGGCGCCGCGACGGCGGCCAGACCGGCCAGGGCCGCCAGACGGCGGAGAAGGGAGCGGGGCTTAGCATTCTGCATGGCCGGAAGTCCGTGATGTTGAACCTCCAGCCTAGCTTCGGAAGGTGAACACGGACCTTCGCATTGCATTGGGGGCAAGCCGTATCGGACCGGCAACGGCGCGTTAACCCAAACTCCCGTAACCCCGTTCGGAATTGTGTGGGAGCGCGCGCGATGAACTGGACGATCGGCAAGAAGGTGACGGCGACCGGGATCGCGGTCCTGGTCCTCTCCGTCGGCACCGCCGGCCTGGGGTTGAAGATGAACGCCGACCTGGGCGACGCCCTGGACCGGGCGACGGTCTCGGCCTCGATCCTGCGCAACCATATGCAGGCCGACATGATGCACGACGCCCTGCGCTCCGACGTCTTCGGGGCGCTGCTGTCGTCGGACCCGGCCAACGGCGTCGATCCCGCCGAGATGAAGGCCGGGTTGAAGGAGCACCGCGAGACGTTCGAGGCCGCCGTCGCCGAAAACACGCAGCTGGCCACCGATCCCGAGCTGAAGGCTGCGCTTCAGGAGGTGGAGGCGCCGCTTCGCACCTATGTCCAGGCTGCGGGCCAGATGGTCGATCTGGCTGAAGCCGATCCCGCCGCCGCCCAGCGGCGCATGGGCGAGTTCCAGGAACAGTTCGGCGTGCTGGAAACCGCCATGGGCGCCGCCGCCGAGAAGATCGAGGCCGAGGCCCAGTCCGACGCCGCCGCCGCCGAGGCGACGGCCGCCGTCAGCCGCATCGTCATGATCGCGGCCGTCATCGCCGCCCTCCTGATCAGCGCGGGCCTGATCCTGGCGGGGGTGCGCGGCATGGTGGCGCCGATCCGCCGCCTGACCGACGATCTGCGCGCCCTGGCCCAGGGCCGGACCGAGGTCAAGCTGGGCGAGGCCGCCCGCAAGGACGAGATCGGCGACATCGCCCGCGCCGTGGTCGACATCCAGGCCCTGATCGCCGCCCGCGTCCGGGCCGAGGCCGATCAGGCCGAACAACTGCGGCTGAAGGACGAAGAGGGCCGCCGCGCGGACGAGGCGATGCGCGAGGCGACCGCCCGCGAACAGGCCGCCATCGTCGCCGGCCTGGGGCACGGGCTGGAGGCCCTGGCGCGCGCCGACCTGACCTATCGCATCGTCGATCCCTTCCCGGCCGCCTATGAACGGCTGCGCACCGACTTCAACGGGGCGGTGGACGGGCTGCAACAGGCCATCGCCACCATCGCCGCCAATACGGGCGCCATCAATGCGGGCGCCGCCGAAATCGCCAAGGCCGCCGACGACCTGTCGCGCCGCACCGAACAGCAGGCCGCCAGCCTGGAGGAGACCGCCGCCGCCCTGGATCAGGTCACGGCCACGGTGCGCGCCACCGCCTCAGGCGCGGTCCAGGCCGCCGGCGCCGTTCAGGCCGCCCGCGACGACGCCGACAAGAGCGGTTCGGTGGTGCGCGACGCCGTCGCCGCCATGGGCGAGATCGAACGCTCGTCCAGCCAGATCAGCCAGATCATCGGCGTCATCGACGAGATCGCCTTCCAGACCAATCTCCTGGCCCTGAACGCCGGGGTCGAGGCGGCGCGGGCCGGCGAAAGCGGCCGCGGCTTCGCCGTGGTGGCCTCCGAGGTGCGCGCCCTGGCCGAACGCTCGGCCGACGCCGCCAAGGAGATCAAGGGGCTGATCACCCAATCGACCGCCCAGGTCGGATCGGGCGTCAAACTGGTGACCGAGACCGGCGCAGCCCTGGACCGGATCGTGGCCCATGTCGCCCAGATCGAAAGCCTGGTGACCGACATCTCCGCCTCGGCCGCCGAACAGGCCACCGGCCTGGCCGAGGTCAATACGGCCGTCAATCAGATGGACCAGATGACCCAGCAGAACGCCGCCATGGTCGAACAGTCCACCGCCGCCAGCCACGCCCTGTCCCAGGAGGCCGACGGCCTGCACGCCGCCGTCGCCCGCTTCAAGGTCGGCGCCGCCGCCCCCGCCGCCGCCCGCAGTTCCACCCCGACGCCCGTCGCGGTCACGCCCCCGCCGTCCCCCTCGGCCGCCGTCACGGCCTTGAAGAGCGTCGGCCGCGGCGGCGCCGCCCCCGCCCCCTCCGCCGCAGCGGACGAGGACGGCTGGGAAGCGTTCTGAGGCGGCTCAGCGGCCGCCGCCCGGCGCCGTCAGGGTGCGGCGGAAGAAGGCGATCAGGTCGCGGTTGAAGGTCTGCTGGAAGGCGGCGCGGTCGAAGCCGGGGGTGGGGGCGCAGATGGCCGGCGCCAGTTCGGCCAGGCGCGCCGAACAGGGCGGCATGAAGTCGAAATGGCCGGCGCCGGGGATGGAGCGGTATTCCGGCGGACGGGGCAGGGCGTCGCGCACCGGTTCGGCGTAGAAGGGGCTGGGCAGGACCCGGTCGTTTTCGCCCCGCCACAGCTGGACCGGCTGGGCGACCCCCGACAGGCCCTGGCGGGTGAAGGCGAAGCCCAGGGCGGGGGCGGCGGCGGCCACGGCCTTGATCCGCCGGTCGTGCACCCAGGTCTGATCCGTCTTCGGCGCGCCACGGGCGGCGATCAGGCCGCAGTCGTAGAAGCCGGGGTGGGCGATGCAGTGGTCGCCGATCCGGCCCAGGTCGGGCTCGCCGCCCGCCGCGGTCAGGACGGTGAAGCCGCCTGCGGAAAAGCCGAAGGCGCCGATGCGGTCGGCGTCGATCGCCGTCCGGCCGGTCCAGTCGCTCAGCAGATAGTCGATCAGGACGCGAAGCTGGCGCGGGCGCTGGGCCACGTCGGTCGCCCGGCTCTGGTCGCGCCAGTTGTCGCCCGTATGGGTCAGGGCGGCGACGACGAAGCCCGCCTGGGCCAGGGCGCGCGCCGTCGCCTCATGGCTGCGGAAATCGCCGCCGTTGCCGTGGGAAATGACGATCAGGGGGCGTCGGGCGCCGCCGTCTGCGCCGGGCGTCCAGACCCCCGCCTCGATCGCCGGACCGGCGCCGTCCGGGATCTCCAAACGGGCGAAGGCGACGGCGGCCTCGGACGGGGGTGCGGCGGGCGTTGGGGGCTGTGGGACCGGGGGCGTCGGCTGGACCTGAAGGGTCAGGGCGGCGGTCAGGAGGGCGGCGGTCAGGAGCATGTCGGAGCCTCGTTTGCGGCGGTTGCGGTCCGCCTTCTGACCGGGGGCGAGGGCGGTCCGCATCCGGCTTTGCGCCAATGGGCGAACGGGTTCGCCGCCGGGCGAACGGGCGCAGGGGGTCGGCCGATTCCGCCAAGGCCGTTCCGGCGCTAGAACAGACGGATGAAGATCGGGGATTCGCGAACGGACGTCAGGCGGGCGGCGCGGCTGGGGCTGGGCGTCGCCACGGCCCTGGGCGTGCTGCTGGGCCTGATCGGCCCGTTCGGCTCCTATATGAACGGACCGGCGACGGTGCGGATCGTCTATTGGACCGCCAGCCTGTGGGCGGGCTGGCTTCTGTTCGGCCTGGCCCTGCCCCTGATCGCGCGCTGGGCGCTCAGGCGACGTCTGTCGCCCTGGCTGTGGGCGCCGCTGGCGGTCGCCGGCCTGGCGGCGCCGATGACCCTGATCAGCCGAGAGTTGGCGCGCCTCGTCTGGGGCCGCACCTTCGAGGTCGGGCTGTTGGAATGGTATGGGCAAAGCCTGATCGTCGGGGCCGTGGCGACGGGCGCGATCCTGTGGCTGCTGGTCCGGCGGCCGATCCGAGACCAGGAGGTCCGGCGGGAGTCCGGCCCGGCGCCCGCCTCGACCGATCCCCGCGACCGCCTGCCCGCCCGCCTGGGGCGCGAGGTTCTGTGCCTGCAGATGGAGGACCACTATGTCCGCCTCCACACCCCTCTGGGTTCGGAACTGGTGCTGATGTCCCTGTCCCAGGCCATGGCCGGCCTGGCGGATCTGGACGGGCGTCAGACCCACCGCTCCTGGTGGGTGGCGACGGCCGCCGTGGTCGGGGTGGTGGAGGACGGCCGCAATCTGGTCCTGAAGCTGAAGGGCGGCCTGACCGCCCCGGTCTCACGCGCCCGCGTCGCCCCCTTGCGGGCCGAGGGCTGGCTGGCGGCGCCGGAACTGAGCGCGGGCAAGAGAAATCATCGCCTCTGACCCCTTGCGGATCGGACGCGCCGTCTATCTGTTACGCATCCTGAACGACCCGTCCCCTACCCCGGAGCCCGCCCCATGTCCGACTTCCACTATGATGCGTCCCGTCACGTGAAGAAGGGCCGGGGCAAGGTCTATGACACCATCGTCGACACCATCGGCGACACCCCCCTGGTGCGGCTGCCGCGCCTGTCGGCCGAGCTGGCGCCGGTCGAAGGGGCGACGGTCCTGGCCAAGCTGGAGTTCTTCAACCCGATCGCGTCTGTGAAGGACCGGATCGGCGTGGCCATGGTCGAGGCGCTGGAGGCGGCGGGCAAGATCACGCCCGAGACCGTCCTGATCGAACCGACCAGCGGCAACACCGGCATCGCCCTGGCCTTCGTCGCCGCCGCCAAGGGGCTGAAGCTGATCCTGTGCATGCCCGAGAGCATGTCGATCGAACGGCGCAAGATGCTGGCCCTGCTGGGCGCCCAGCTGGAGCTGACCCCGGCTGAAAAAGGGATGAAGGGCGCCATCGCCCGGGCCGAGGAGCTGCTGGCCTCCACGCCCGGCGCCGTCAGCCCGTCCCAGTTCGAAAACCTGGCCAATCCGGCCATCCACCGCGCCACAACGGCCGAGGAGATCTGGAACGACACCGACGGGGCGGTGGATGTGGTGGTCGCCGGCGTCGGCACCGGCGGCACCATTTCGGGCGTGGGCCAGGCCCTGAAGGCCAAGAAGCCCTCGATCCGCATGATCGCGGTCGAGCCCGAGGCCTCGCCCGTCCTGTCCGGCGGCGCGCCGGGCCCGCACAAGATCCAGGGCATCGGCGCCGGCTTCGTCCCGGCCATCTATGATCCGTCGGTGGTGGACGGGGTGGAGCAGGTGTCGAACGACGAGGCCTTCGACATGGCCCGCAAGGCGGCCCGGCTGGAGGGAATTCCGGTCGGCATCAGCTCGGGCGCGGCCCTGGTCGCCGCCTTCCGTCTGGCGGCCCGGCCCGAGAGCGCGGGCCAGACCATCGTGGTGGTCATCCCCTCCTTCGCCGAACGCTATCTGTCGACCGCCCTGTTCGAAGGCCTGTGAGGATCGGCGATACTTCGGCTTAACCCGCCAGGTTTTAGGGTGGCGCCATGAGCCAGCCGCCAACCTTGATCGAGGAAGAGGAGGCCGGGCCGCCGCCGTTGAGGGCGCGCCGGGCCCTGCTGAAACGGCTGGCCGACGTGGTCTCCCTGCCCGCCAGCCGGATCAACGCCTTCGAACGGTCGGTGGTCGGGGACCTGCTGGTCGACATGCTGCGCCTCGCCTGGCCGGAGGAGCGTCGCCGGGTGGCGGGGCGGCTGGCCGCCCTGGCCGAACTGCCCGACGCCCTGGCCCGGCTGCTGCTGCGCGACGAGATCGAGATCGCTCAGGTGCTGATCGAACAGTGCGCCGCCCTCAGCGACGCCGACCTCGTCGCCTGCGCCCGCGACGCGGGTTCCGAGCACCGGCGCGTCATGGCCGCGCGGCGCGGCCTGTCGGAGATCGTCTGCGAGACCCTGGTCGGTTTCGGCGAGCCGGAGGTGATCGAGACCTTGCTGCGCAACTCGACCGCCCGCCTGTCCCAGGCCGGGATCGAGACGGTGGTGGCCCTCAGCCGGACCCACCCGGGCCTGTGCGGCGGCCTGCTGAAACGGCCGGAGCTGCGGCCGTCGGGGGCCTATGTGATGTTCTGGTGGTGCGGCGCCGATGATCGGCGCACCATCCTCCAGCGCTTCGGCGTCTCGCGCGACGTCATGCAGGAGGTCGCTGAGGACGTCTTTCCCATGGCGGCGAGCGAGGGCTGGGCCGATCCGGTCGCGCGCAAGGCCCTGCAGTTCATCGAACGGCGCCAGCGCAACCGCGCCGCTATCGAAAAGAGCCCCTTCGACAGTCTGGAACAGGCGGTCGCCACGGCCGCCCGCGACGGCCTGTCGCGCGAGATCGCCAGTGAAATAGCGTATCTGTCCGGGATCAAACCCCTGACGGGGGCCAAGATCCTGGGCGACGCGGGGGGCGAACCCCTGGCCATATTGTGTAAGGCGACCGGTCTGTCCAAGACCGACGTCCACAACTTGTGGAGATCCATGCGTCGCCCCGAGGTTCAGCCTGACGGCTCGGTTCATCCCGACTGGGAGAGGGTTCAGATCACCTATGACCTGCTGGCGGTTGATCGGGCCCAGACGGTATTGCGTTACTGGAACTGGTCGCTGTCATCGGCCCTGACACCGGCGCTGTTGCAGGCTATTCGCGCCGGGGATGATGAACAGGTGGATGAATATTCAGCCCCGGAACGAGCGGCGATGCTGGCCTTGGCCGAAGACTTCGGCCGCTGATCCCTGTCAGCTTTCCGCGAAGCTTTTCCGCCGAAAATCGGCGTTTCCTTCTGCGATTGCTTTTGCCGACCAATAACTCTATGAGACTGGTGTGAAAACGCGGCTGGCGTTTCAGTCGAGTTGAATAGAATCAGAAAGCGACGCAAGGCATGGAAGAAAAGCCCGAACTGCTCGAGATGACCGCCGACATCGTATCGGCCTATGTCGGCAACAACACCGTCACGGCTGAGGCCCTTCCGGCGTTGATCGCTAATATTCACGCCGCCTTGTCGGGTGTTTCGAGCGGTCCGGTCGAGGCCGAGCCGGAACCCAAGGAACCGGCGGTGCCGATTCGCAAGTCGATCAACCCCGATTTCCTGATCTGCCTGGAAGACGGCCGCAAGTTCAAGTCGCTGAAGCGCCATCTGCGCACCAAATACGACATGAGCCCGGAAGAATACCGCGCCAAGTGGAACCTGCCGAAGGATTATCCCATGGTCGCGCCGAACTACGCCAAGGCGCGTTCCGAACTGGCCAAGCAGATGGGCCTGGGCCAGGGCGGCCGTAAGCCGGCCCGCGCGCCGCGCGCCAAGAAGTAAGCCCGGACTGATCGGTATAGAACGCCCGCCTCCTTCCAGAGGCGGGCGTTTTTGTTTGGACGAGGCGCATCTCTCCCTCCCGGCAGGGAAAGGGAGAGCGACCTGTCGGAATCAGGCCGCCTGGGCGACGCGGCGCATGCGCCAGAAGCGCAGGGTGCGCCCGGCGGCCTCCGTGGTCAGTTCGCCGTACATCCGGCCATAGGCGGCGGCCTTGCCCATCGGGTTGGAATCCGCGCCCAGCAGCGACACCGCATAGGTCAGGAAGATGGCCCGGTCGATGTCGGCCGCCTTGCAGACCACGGCCAGGGCGTCCAGGTCGCGGCGATCGACGATGCCGCGCGCGGTGTGGAAGTCGATGTCGGCCAGCCGCGACAGGGCGACCAGGAAAGGAGTCCGGCCCTTGGACCGCAGGAAACGGATCAGCACCTGGGGCGTCAGCTGGCCGGCTGCATGCAGTTCTTCGACATAGGCCTGGCTCTCGGCGTAGTCGGGCGGCAGGGCGCCGTCGCTGGTGGCGACGCGGGTGCGCCCGGCCGCCAGGGCCGCCTCCAGCAGGGCCGGGTCCAGGCTGGCGTTCTGCTCCAGGATCTGGTGGCGCAGCCGGGCCTCCACGACGAAATACATGTCGTTCAGCAGGTCGATCGGCAGGCCCTTGCGCTCGACTGCGGGGGCGTGAAGCGCCGGATTGACCTTGGCCCGCTCGACCGCCGTCTCGGAGGCGGCGCGCGACAGCCGGGCGCCGTCGTTGCGCAACAGGGCGCCCAGGGTGTGGTCGTCGCCGCGCGCCACGATGATTTCGGACACCGCCTCGGGCACCTCGACCCGGCCGGATACGGCCCGCAGATGGTCCTGGCCGTGTTTGGAGACCACGCCGATCAGATCGGCGTCGGTCAGGACGGTGGAGCCGCGCAGCACCGGCTCGGCCACCTCGATCGCATCATGGGCCAGCCGTTTGATCAGGCTGTGGGGCGCATCGGGCGCGACGGCGAACCGCGCGGCCAGCTCGGCCCGAACCGCGACCTCCATGTCTTCGCACAGGGTTTCCAGCACGGCGCCGTAGAGGTCGGTCTCGGCCGCGCTATGCTCGACGTCGCCGAAGAACTGGTCGGTCAGTTCGCGCAGCAGCAGGCGGCGCTTCTCGCTGGACGCCTCTTCCGCAAGGGCGATCAGCTGGGGCAGGCGCGAGGCCTTGATCGCCTCGGCGTCTTCGGGGGGCAGGGCTTCGCTCATGAGCGTTCGTCCACGGCGTCGGACCCGCCCGCCGACGGCGGGGCGGCTCGCACCGAGCCGTCGCGATTGCGGATCAGGGCCGGCGGGCCGTCGGGCTGAGCCAGGTCCGCCGAGGACGGCGTCTGGCTCATCTCGACCGGCAGGGCGTCCAGATAGACCGGTTGCGCCTGGGGGATGGGGTCAGGACGATGACCCGCCTGGCGATGGACGGAATAGAAGCGGGCCCCCTGGGGAACGGCCGAGGGGACAGAGGCGAGCGGCGACGCCTCGGCCTGAACGGCGGCCGTCTGAACCGGCGGCGTCGCGGCCGGGGCGGCGGCGGCCATGCTCGCCTGCGTCAGGCGGAAGATCGGGGCGTCGCGGCGAGGCGCCATGGGATCGCCCGGGGCGTCGGCCTGGGGCGTTGGTTGGGGCGCCGGTTGGGGCGCGTTCTGGGGGGCCGGCGCGGTCCGGTCCGCAGCGGCCTGGACGACTGGGGCCTGGACGACTGGGGCCCGGACGATTGGGGCTTGAACAGGTTCCGGCTGCGCAGAAGCGACTTGAACGGGAGCGGGCTGGGGCGTCGTCGCCTCATAGGGGCGGGGCTGCGACACCGGCTGGGACGCGACGGCGGGCGAGAGCCAGTCGCTGGCGGGGGTCAGGCCCCGCCGGGCAGCGACGGCCGTGGAGGCTGGGGCGTCCAGCCGGGCCAGGGGAAGCGCGGCAAGAGTCGCGCGCGGAGCGGTCGTCTGAGCGGACGAGGCGCGGGCGTCGGGGCCGCGGGCGACCGGCGGCTTGCCGGGCCAGGACAGATAGCGCAGCCCCTCGGACGTCGTGGCGACCTGGGCCGCAGCCGCGCCCGCGCCCATAAGGGCCGCGAACAGGACGCTGGACAGGAGCAGGACAGGGCGCAAGAGACGGCCTCGGGCGAATGACATCGGGCAAGCCTAGGCGGCCATCGCTTAATCCGCCGCTAACGGCGGACCCGGATTCGCACCGTCACGATTCGCTCGACCAATCCCACGGCCGCGTTCAGCGCCAGGCCCAGCAGGGTCAGGCACAGAACCCCGGCCAGCATTTCGGCGGTTCTCAGCCGGTTTCCCGCCTCCAGTAGCCGCCAAGCCAAGCCTTGCGTCGCGCCCGAGCCCGAGACGAACTCGGCCACCACGGCGCCGATGACAGCGAGGCCCGCCGCGACCCGCAAACCTTCCAGCGCAAAGGGCAGGGCCGAGGGCAGGCGCAGCCGCCACAGCCGCTGCAGGGGCGTGGCGCCATAGAGGTCGAACAGCCGCTCCAGATCCGGATCGGCCGACTTCAGCCCCGTCAGGACGCCCGAGAACAGGGGAAAGAAGGCGACCAGGGCGGCCAGGGCGACCACCGCCCGGTCGGCGTGGTCCAGCCCGGCCCAGATCAGGACCAGGGGGGCGACGGCCACCACCGGCGTGACCTGAAGCGCCACCGCCAGGGGCCGCACCGCCCGCTCGGCCGAGGCGTGCAGCGACACCATAAGCGCCAGGCCGCCCCCGACCAAGCCCGCGACGATCAGGGCCTGGACCGCCATGACGAAGGTGATCCAGGCGGAGGCGGCCAGACGCGGCCCCGCCTCGATCAGGGCGGCGGCCACGGCGCTGGGCGGCGGCAGGAAATAGGGCGGCAGGTCCAGAAGACGGCAGGCCCCTTCCCAGGCCGCCAGCAGGACGACGCCCAGCAGCAGGGGCGGGATCAGCTCGGCCGACCGCCTCACGCCGCAGTCTCCGCCGTCTGAGACGTCATCGCCGCCTCCAGGGCCTCGGCCGTCGTCTCCACGGCCTGACGATAGGCGGGATCGGCGCGCCAGCGGACGGGGCGCGGCGGGGCGCCCGGCGTGGGCAGATCGGCGACGGGCCGGCCGGTCGCCGCCTCCAGCACCACGATCCGCTGCGCCAGATAGACGGCCTCCTCGACGTCATGGGTGACGAAGACGACGGCGGGACGGGGATCGGCCGCGGCCCACAGGGCGTGCAGATCCTCGATCAGACGGCGGCGGGTGACGCTGTCCAGGGCGGCGAAGGGCTCGTCCAGCAGCAGAAGCTCGGGCCCCGTCACCAGGGCGCGGGCCAGGGCGACGCGCATGGCCATGCCGCCCGACAGTTCCGACGGCCGGGCGTCCAGCCGGTCGCCCAGACCCACGGCGCTCAGGGCGGCGGCCGCCCGCTCGCGCGCCTCGGCGCGGGGTCGTCCCGCCAGCTCCAGCGGCAGGGCGACATTGGCCCGGGCGTCGGACCAGGGCGTCAGGGTCGGGCTCTGCAAGACGAAGGCGGTGCGGCCCGGTCCGACGGCGCGCGTGACGGTTCCGGCGCTGGGCGACTGGAGCCCGGCCAGCAGGCGCAAGGTCGTGGACTTGCCCGCGCCCGAGGCGCCGACCAGGGCCACGATCTCGCCCCGCGCCACGGTCAGGTCCAGCGGCCCGAGCGGCGCGCGCCCGGCCAGATCGACCGTCGCCCCGCGCAGGGCGGCGATGGGCTCAGCCACGGCCCGGCAGATAGTTGTCGGTGAAGGCCTCGCGCCAGTTCAGGCCCGGATCGAAGACGCCCGCCTGACTGGTCACGTCGAAGAAGGCCTGCCAGCGGTCGGGGGTCATGGCCCCCAGGCCGTAGAGGGCGGCGTCGCCCCCGTCGACGATGGCGTTGTCGCGCAGCTTCTGCCGGGCCTGGTCCAGGATGGCCTGGGTCATCTCCGGATTGTCCTTGCGGATCAGGGCGTCGCCCGGCGCCGGGTCGCCCCGCAGATAGTCGCGCCACCCCTCCGCCGAGGCGGCGATGAAGCTGCGCAGGGCCGTGGCGTTGTCTCGCGCAAAGGCGTTGGGGGCCAGGACCATGGCGGCGTAGGAGGGATAGCCCTCGTCGGCCAGCAGGAAGACCTTGGGCTCGAAACCCGCCTCCTGTTCGATGGTGTAGGGTTCGCTGGTCAGATAGCCCTGCTGCACCGCCCGCTCGTCGGCCAGGAAAGGCGCCAGGTTGAAGGTGTATTTGCGGACCTGATCGTCGGTGAAGCCGTATTTGGCCTTCAGCCAGACCCAGAAGGCGTTGATCGAGGCGTCGGCCAGGAGGAAGGGCCGGCCCTTCAGATCGGCAATGGTCTCAAGCGCCGGATCGGGGTGGGCGATCAGGACCTGGGGGTCCTTCTGGAAGAAGGCGGCGACGGCCTTAACGGGCGCCCCGGCCGCGACCAGATTCATCGGGATGAAGCTGTTGGACCCCATGCCCAGTTCGACGGCGCCGGAGGCCAGCAGCTGGGGCACGTTCACGCCCGGTCCGCCCTGGACGATCTGGACGTTCAGCCCGCGCTTCTCATAGGCGCCGGTCGCCAGGGCCTGATAGAAGCCGCCCTGTTCGGCCTGGGCGCGCCAGTCGGTGGCGAAGCGCAGCCGCACCCGGCCCTGTTCGTCCACCGGCGCCTCGGACCGGCCGCAGCCCCTCAAGCCCAGGGCCGCCCCCGCGACCACGGCCGCCCCGCCCGCGAGCAGGGCGCGGCGACGGCTCAGCAGGCGATTCCCACGCTGGATCATGGCCCTGCTTTACGAGGGGAAGGCGGCCTTGGGAAGGCGGGGGAGCGATGAAGCCGTATCCGACGGCGGCGACCGCGCAGCGCTCCAATTGAGCGAGGGGACGAAGCGTGCGGGGGAGCCCGTGTGCTTCGTCCCCTCGCCAAGTCCGGGTTGGACTTGGCCGGGCGGGTTCGGACCTCGGCCTGGGCGTCGTCGGGGCGGGAGCCCGCGAAGACGGTCGGCTGTATCCTGTCGCGCTCCTGGTCTCAGGCGTCCCGCGGATTGCGTCCGCGTCGTCCGTCGATCCCGATCCGGTTCTCCCTGCGTCCGCCGGTCTTGAAAGACCGTCGAAGGCCGGAAGCCTGGATCCCGCCTGACGCCCGTTACGATCCTGAAGATCGCCCGTTACGCCGGGTCGGAGAGCCGGGCCGGTCCGCTTGAAGCCGGGGTCTCCCCCGTTTTCCGCGCCGCCGTGTCCCTCGGCCTGTTGACGTTCTCGCGAAAGCCGGTATGAGGCAAGCGCCCGAACTCGCCCCCATGTGCATGACCGGCCCGGCGGCGGTGGACAAGCCTGTGAATATCGGTGGACGGATCAAATTCGCTTTTGCGGATCAGGGCTTTGGGCTGTCCACAGAAACGGCGGCCGGTCGATCAGTGATCGGCGGGACGCGGATAGGTCAGGCGGCACAGGGCGCCGGGCGCGCCGTCGACCAGACTGAACCGACCGCGCAGCTGTTCGGCCAGGCCCAGAACGATCCGCAGGCCCAGGCTGCGGCTCTGGCCGGGGTCGAAGGCGGGCGGCGGGCCGGCGCCGTCGTCGCGCACCTCCAGCCGGCGTTCGCCGTCCACCTCGTAGAGACGGATGTCAATCCGGCCGGGGCGGCCGGGGAAGGCGTGCTCCAGGGCGTTGTTGACGCATTCCAGCAGGATCAGGGCGACCGGCGTCGCCTCTTCCGCCGTCAGGGCGTGGCAGGCGCGCTCGACCTCGATCGTCACATCCGTGCGGCCCGTGGCCTCCAGGGCGTCGGCGACGAGGCGGCGGGCCAGGTCGTCGAAGGGGGCGGCGGCGCCGTCGGCGTCCAGCAGGCTGCGCTGCACCTTGGCGATCAGGGCCGTGCGGGCCGCAGCCTCCGACAGGACGCGCCGGGCCGTCTCGTCCCGGGTCATGCCCGCCTCCAGCCGCAGCAGGCTGGAGACCACCTGGATGTTGTTGGACACCCGGTGCTGGACCTCCTTCAGCAACAGGTCGCGGCTCTCGGCCAGGGCGGCGTTGCGCGCCACCTCGCGCTTCAGACTGTCGGTCGCCGCATTCATGCCGACGATGAAGAAGATGTCGACCGCCACCACGAAGACGTAGAAGGCCAGGGCCAGGCCGGTCGCTGCGCTCCAGTCGAACCCCGGCGCCCCGATCCAGAACCACCAGGCGCTGAGGCCCGACAGGACGGCGGTCAGAACCGCCGGCCCCAGTCCGCAGAAATAGGCGATCACCACCACGGCCGGGAAGAAGGTCAGATAGGGGAAGCCCGGCGGGAACCAGTCGGCCAGGGCCATGCGCACACCCAGCGCGGTCAGCCAGGCGCAGACCGCCAGGCCGTAGCCATAGAGGGGACGGCGAAACAGGACCGGGTTCAAAGCCTCACTTCTCCCCGATTCCCGCGTCCGGATCGCGCGGTGGTGACGCTTCGTGAGGTAAGGGAAATCCCTCAGTCCCACAATCGGGAATTTTCCTTATGACTTCAGGCGCCTGTTGAGCCAGTGACGGACGGCCGCCCGCGCCCCGCGCGCGGCTGGGCCGCCGAAATGCAGGAAGCCGTGCGGCGCCTCGGGGACGCGGATCAGATCGGCCTCGGCCGCCTCGCCCCAGCGCGTCGCCATCAGCAGACTGTCTTCGAACAGGGGGTCGTATTCGCCCGCCAGGAACAGGGCCGGCGGCAGGCCGGTCAGGTCGGCGTAGAGGGGCGAGACGTCGGGCCGACGCAAGGCTTCCTCGTCCCGATCGGGCGCCAGCCGCGCCAGATCCGCCTGCATGGTCGGTCCGTTGAACAGCAGGGTCTCGGGCCCGGCCGAGCGGACGCCCTCGGTTCCCGACAGGTCGAAGACCCCATAGGTGAAGACGCAGCCTTTGACCTTGTCGATCAGGCCCTGGTCGCGCAGGGCGACGGCGGTCAGGGCCGCCAGATGGCCGCCGGCGGATTCCCCGGTCAGAAAGACGGTCGCGGCGCCCAGATCGTCGACATGGGTCACGGTCCAGTGGGCGGCGGCCAGGCAGTCGGCGATGGCGGCGTCGATATAGACGCCGCGCCGTTCGGACAGCAGGCGGTAATCGACCGAGACGACACAGAAGCCGTGGCGCGCCAGATGGGCGTTCAGCCGGTCGTTCAGCCCGGCGCTGCCCAGAACCCAGCCGCCGCCGTGAATGTCCAGCACCACGGCGCGGGGCGGACCTTCGGGCCGCAGGATGCGCAAGGGAACGGGCGTCTCGCCGTCGGTCTGGCGGATTTCGACGGTGACGCCGCGCTTGCGCAGGCGGGGAACGGTGACGGCCCCGGCGGCCGCGTCCAACCACAGGGACAGGCGCTGGCCCGCCTCGATCCGCCAGGGGTCGGTCCGCAGACGCGGGGCGCGGGCCAGGACGGCGTTGATCCGCCGCACCGCCGCCTGCTGGGCCGGGGGAAAGTCGACGACATGGGTGGAAAGGGTCATGAGGCTGGAGTGGGTAAGGGCGGCTTTGGTTTCAAGGGCGGAGGTTCGGAAGGTCTCGTCAGCCGAAAGAAACCCGGCTAACGTCCGCCCCATGAAGAAGCTCACCCCCTTCGGCGTTCTGCTGATCTTCGGCCTGATCGGCCTGCTCACCGACAAGTTCGGCCTGTGGTTCGCCTTCGGCCTGGTCGCCTTCATCGTGGTCGGGGTGATGCAGAACCGGGGCCAGGGCAAGACGCCGCCCCAGGATCAGGACGGCGGACCTGCGCAGGGCTAGACGACCGTTCCGTCCGCCGGACGAGGACTGGGCTTGCGCTGAAAGACGACCTGAAGCGCCACATTCTTGATCTGCGACCGTTCGATCAGCAGCAGGGGAATGGGCGCCGCGCGGGCCATCACCCTGTGACTGAGGCTGGTCTTTGTGGGCTCCAGCCGGAAGGCTTGGCAGTTCTTCAGGGTCAGGGCGACGATCTGCTTGTCGGTGTCGAGAGACAGGCTCGCGACCTCGCCCTCATAGCCGACCCAGCCGTTCTCGGTCTCCATGTCGGTCACCACATAGGCGGCCAGATGCTTGTCGTAGGCGGCTTCGGGACTGAGCTGAACCAGGGTCGAAGCCCAGCCGCCGTACAGAAATCGGAACAGGGGGACCGCAGGCTGGGGCGGCTCAAGCCGAGCCCGAGCGATGCTGGTCCGCTCCGCGCCGCCGATCGCCCACCGCATGACCAGATAGGCGCCGATCGAAAGGACCAGGAGGACGAACAGCAGCGACCAGACCTCAAGGCCGAGGAAGGGGTCGGTCTTGGGCGGGGCGGCCAGGAAATAGGCGTAAGGATTGGGGTTCCACGGCGGACGCAAGGCCGGAAGGGAGTAGGCGACGCCGTCCCCCAGGACGAAGACGAAGGCCGCCGCCGCATGGGCCGTCAGGGCGCCGAAGATGACGATGGACAGGGCGGTGAAGGAGTTGGGGGCAGGTGGGGCGGGCGCCACCACCTTGCCGCCGCCCGAGGTGTAGAGGGCGGCGAACACCGCCAGACCTGGAGCCAGGATGAACAGCGCCCAGGCGACCCCGAGCGTGACGGTCAAACGGCGCGCGCCGGGGTCTTGGCCTGCATCTTGGCCTGAGCCTGGGCGGGCGCCTCGGCCTGAGCGGTGGTCGCGACAGAGGGCGGCGCGGGCAGGATGACGACGCCGTCGTCGCGACGCTCGCCCTTGGCGATGGCGGCCGACCAGCTGCCGTACTGTTCGACGATCCTGCGACCGGCGCGCAGGGTCTCTTCAGAAGCGATCTGCATCGTCGACATGGAGTCTCCTTCAGGGCTTCACCCTAGCATGAGATTGGGTTTGGCGCATCCGATTCAAGCGGCGCCCCTCACCCAGCCAGGGCCGCCTTCTTCTCTTCCAGCTCCAGCCATTCCATCTCGGCGGACTCCAGCTCGGCGCGGGCCTTTTCGGCGGCCTTCATGGCGGCGTCGAAGGCCTTGGGGTCGCGGGCGTAGAGGTCGGGGTCCGACAGGGCGGCGTCGTGGCGGGCGATGGTCGCGGGCAGGGTTTCGATCAGCTTTTCCAGCTCTTCCAGACGGCGGGCGTCCTTGTAGGAGAGTTTGGCGGTCTTCTTTTGAGGGGCGGGGACGGCCCGAGCCCCCTCCACCGCCTTCGGCGGTCCCCCTCCCCCAACGGGGGCAGGATTAAGAAATCCCGGATTCTGGCGCAGGAAGTCGGTCCAGCCGCCGGGGGTCTCGACGATGTCGCCGCGGCCGTTCAGGGCCAGGGTCGAGGTCGCCAGCCGGTCGATGAAGTCGCGGTCGTGGGAGACCAGGATCAGGGTGCCGTCATAGCCCTCCAGCAGCTCTTCGAGCTTGTCGAGCGTGTCCATGTCCAGGTCGTTGGTCGGTTCGTCGAGGACCAGCAGATTGGCGGGCTTGGCGAGGGCGCGGGCCAGGAGGAGGCGGTTGCGTTCGCCGCCCGACAGGGTCGAAATCGGCTGACGCAGCTGGGCCTCGGAGAAGAGGAACTCCTTGGCGTAGGCGGCGACGTGTTTGGACACGCCGCGCACGATGATGCTGTCCCCCCCGCCGGGCGTCAGGGCGTCCCACAGGGTCATGTCGGACTTCAGCCCCTCGCGCGACTGATCCAGATAGACGGGCTCCAGATTGGCGCCCAGGCGGACCGTGCCTTCGTCAGGGGGCAGTTCGCCCAGCAGGGTCTTGACCAGGGTGGTCTTGCCCGCGCCGTTGGGGCCGACGATGCCCAGGCGATCGCCGCGCATGATGCGGGTGGTCAGGTTTTTGAACAGGGTGCGGCGGGCAGGAAGTGGCGAGTGGCGAGTGGCGAGTGGCGAGAGCGACGGGTCCTGCTCGGCGGTCGGGGCGGCGGAGCCGTCGCTCGCCACGCGCGACTCGCCACTCGCCACTGTGTCGAACCCCTTCGACACCCCCTTGATCTCGGCGACCAGCTTGCCCGAGGTCGCGCCGGAATCGACGCCCAGGGACAGTTCGCGCGGGACGTCCTTCATCTTCTCGGCCCGTTCGGCGCGCATGGCCTGGAGGGCGCGGGCGCGGCCCTCGTTGCGGCTGCGGCGGGCGGTGATGGAGCGGTAGAAGGTCTCGGTCTCGCGCTCGATGGTCTTGGTCAGGCGACGCAGGGATTCCGCCTCCTCCTCCAGCGTCTTGGCGGCCCAGTCGTCGAACTCGACGAAGCCCTTGTTCAGGGTGCGGACGCGGCGGCCCTCCAGCCAGTGAACGGTGTCGGTGACCCGGTTCAGGAAGGCGCGGTCGTGGCTGACGACCAGAAGGGCGAACCGGGCCGAGATCAGCTCGGTCTCCAGAAGCTCGATGGCGAGGATGTCGAGGTGGTTGGTCGGCTCGTCCAGCAGGAGCAGATCGGGCTCCTCGGCGAAGGCCTTGGCGAGCGCCGCCCGGCGGGTTTCGCCGCCCGACAGCCCTTGGGTGGACTTGGCCGGGTCCAGGCCGAAGGTGGTCAGCCAGGCCTCGGCGGTCCAGGGCTCGGCCTCGCCGGACGAGGCGTAGTCCAGCAAGGTTTCGCCGGTGATGATCGGCTCCTGCGGCACATAGGCGAAACGGGTGGCGGACTGGACCGAGCGGTCGCCGCTGTCGGGCTCGATCAGCCCCATGACCACCTTCATCAGGGTGGACTTGCCCGCCCCGTTGCGGCCCACCAGGGCGGCGCGGCTGCGGGGTTCGACCGCCAGATCGACGCCGTCGAACAGGGGGCGGGGGCCGTCCTGAAGGCGGACGTCCTTGAGCGCGACGAGAGGGGGTCTGGCGGCCATCTGACTTTCGATCCTCCCTGGGGAGGCTGTACGGGCGGGGAAGGGGCGGGAAGGGCGTTGATCTAAGGGCTGGAGGGCCGAGACGCCACCGGAAAGATCGTCCATCGGCGCCCAGCTTGACAGTTACCGTCCGGCCGGTATGTAGCGTTTATGGACACCCCCTCCCGCCGCCGCGCGCCCGATCAGACCCGCGCCGAAATCATCGACAAGGCCCTGGAGGTCGCCGCCGAACTGGGGGCGACGGGCTTTACTCTGGATGCGGTGGCGGCGCGCACCCGCGTCAGCAAGGGCGCCCTGCTGCACCACTTTCCCAGCAAGACCGCCCTGTTGGAGGGGATGATCGATCATCTGGGGGCCATGCATGTGGAGAGCGTCCTGGCCGAGGCGGCGCGCGATCCGGAGCCCTACGGCCGCAACGCCCGCGCCTATCTGAGGGTGACGGTCAATGAGCCGGTGACCTTGCAGGACGTCAGCATCGGGCGGGTGGTTCTGGCCGCCTTTGCGATCGAACCCAACCTGGTGCTGCGCTGGAACGCCTGGATGGAGCGGATCAAGACAGACGATCCCGATGATCCGGTCGGCGCCGACGACGCCCTGATGCTGCGGCTGATCGCCGACGGCCTGTGGATGTCGGACCTGTTCGGCCTGCATCAGGTCTCGGACGAGCAGCGCAAGGCCCTGCTGTCCCTGCTGACGCCGGGCCATACGATCACGGCCAACGAGCCGTGAGCCCCGTCACCTGGGCCGCCCTCTTGGCCGCCATCGCCTGCGAAGTGGCGGGCACCAGCCTGCTTCAGGCCTCGCAGCAGTTCACCCGGCCCTGGCCGACGGCGGGGACGGCGGTCTGCTACGGCCTGGCCTTCTATCTGCTGTCGGTGGCCCTGAAGCAGATGCCGGTGGGGATCGCCTATGCGATCTGGAGCGGCCTGGGGGTGGTGGCGATCTCCGTGATCGGGGCCGTGGCCTTTCGCCAGAGGCTGGACGCGCCCGCGATGCTCGGCCTGGCCCTGATCGTCGGCGGAGTGGTGGTGATCCAGTTGTTTTCCAAGAGCATGGCTCACTGAACCATGGTTATCTGGCGTTAAGTTTTATCGTTCTAGCCTTCGCGCTCGCTTCGGTTCGCCCGCCTCCCCTTGTGGCGCGCCGGGCGCGGGACGGGGGTCTCCATGAGTGAAGCGGACGCGGGCGTCAGGCCAGAGCGTATTCTCGAGCTGTCCGAACGGCTGAACGCCGTGGCGGGCGAGAAGATCGGCGAGATCGCCTCGGTCAACCGGGCCTCCAAGATGCTGGTGGTCAACGCCCAGGTGGTGGCCGCCCGCAGCGGCGAGGCCGGGCGCAGCTTCATGGTGGTGGCCGAGGAGTTCAAGCGCATCTCGGGCCAGATCGACGACATCGCCGGCGCCCTGGAGCAGCAGGTGCGGGGCGACCTGACCGAGCTGTCGGCCATCGGCGGGGCGATCCTGGGCCAACTGCGGGGCCAGAGGCTGGCGGACCTGGCGCTGAACGCCATCGAGATCATCGACCGGAACCTGTACGAGCGGACCTGCGACGTGCGCTGGTGGGCGACCGACAGCGCCGTGGTGGATTGCGTCGCCCAGCCGGACGCGGCCAAGGCGGACCACGCCGGCCGCCGGCTGAAGGTCATTCTGGACGCCTACACCGTCTATCTGGACCTTTGGATCTGCGACAGGGCCGGGACGATCGTCGCCAACGGTCGGCCGGACCGCTATCCGGTCAGGGGTCAGTCGGCGCGGGAGATGGCCTGGTTCCGCGACGCCCTGGCGACCAAGTCGGGCGACGATTTCGCCGTGGCGGACGTCGCCCGGCTGGAGGCGCTGAACGGGGCGCCGACGGCGACCTACGCCACCGCCATCCGCCAGGGCGGCCTGGCGAACGGGGCGGTGATCGGGGTTCTGGGCGTCCATTTCGACTGGCAGGCCCAGGCCCAGACGGTGGTGGACGGGGTGCGGCTGACGCCCGACGAAAAGGCCCGGACCCGGGTGCTGCTGCTGGACCAGACGCACCGGGTGCTGGCGGCCTCGGACGGGGTCGGGGTGCTGAACGAGACGGTCAAGCTGGACGTCGCGGGCGGCGCCATGGGCAGCTACGCCAAGGGGGGACGCACCATCGGCTACGCCCGCACGCCGGGCTATGAGACCTATCAGGGCCTGGGGTGGTATGGATGCCTGGTTCAGGACGCGGTCGCCATCTGATGGCCGCATCCGTCGATTAGGCGCGCCGTCCAATGATCCCCGAGCCCACCCGACCCTATTGGGAAACCAAGACCCTGGCCGAGATGACCCCGGCCGAGTGGGAGGGGCTGTGCGACGGCTGCGGCCTGTGCTGCGTGATCCGGTTCGAGGACGAGGACACGGGCGAGGTGATCCCGACGCGGGTCCACTGCCGGCTGTTCGACCCGGACGCCTGCGCCTGTTCGGACTATGCCAACCGCAAGGCCCAGGTGCCGGACTGCATCAAGCTGACGCCGCACAATATCGAGGCGCTGGAGTGGATGCCCAAGTCCTGCGCCTATCGTCGGCTGCACGAGGGGCGGCCGCTGGCGGCCTGGCACCCGCTGGTCTCGGGCGATCCCGAGACCGTCCATGCGGCCGGGGTTTCGGTCCGGGGGCAGACGATCTCGGAACTGGCCCTGGCCGAGCCGGAAGACGCCCTGGACTTCGAGGCACCAGAATGGATGGTCGAGCGGGGGTGAGCCCCCGTCTGATGGGGTGTGCTCGACGGCGACTGTTGCGATGACGTTGCCTGAAATCCTGTCATTCCAAAGACTTACGCCTTTCCAAGCGCGAACTTCCGGCCTGGGGACGCTGGTGCGCTAGGGTTTGGGCATGACGGGAGAAAGCGAAGAGAGCGAGGCGGGCGGCGACTGGCTGGCGCCGCTGTTCGAGCAGTTGAAGGGGGCGGTTCAGCGCGCCGCCGCCGTGCTGGCCAAGGACGATCCCGAGGAAAAGGCGGATGCGGAGACGCTGGCGCGGCGCGCCGGCGTGGTGGCGCGCGCCGCCCTGGCGGTCGATGCGATCCGCCGCCGCATGGAGGCTGAGCGCAGGGCCGAAAAAGACAGCGAAGAGGACGAAATGGGTGGGCGAACCGACAGACCCGAGGAGGACGAGCGGCTGCGACGCCGGCTCACCCTCCATTCCGAGCGTTTGGACCGCATTCTGGAGACGAAAGGCGCCCGACCAAATGGACGCGCGCGAACTGAGGCGGATGGTGCGGGCGACGGGGCTGCATCCTCACCAATGCCCGCCCCTGGATGAGCCCTGGCGGACCTGGCTGCTGCTGGGCGGGCGCGGGTCGGGAAAGACCTTCGCCGGGGCGGTGTGGATGGATGTGGCGGCGCGGTTCAGGCCCGGCGCGGTCATCGCCCTGGTCGGTCCGGCCCTGCACGACGTGCGCGAGGTGATGGTCGAGGGGGAGGCGGGCATCAAGGCCCTGGCCGAGCCGGGCGACCGGCCCCGCTGGGAGGCCGGACGGCGAAGGCTGGTGTGGGCCAACGGCTCGACCGCCTACGCCTTTTCCGCCGAGGACCCGGACAGTCTGCGCGGACCCCAGTTCCACGCCGCCTGGGCCGATGAGTTCTGCACCTGGCGCAAGCCCGAGGCGGTCCTGTCGAACCTGAGGTTCGGCCTGCGGCTGGGGCCCGATCCCCGGGTGGCGGTGACGACCACGCCCCGGCCCATTCCGGCCCTGCGCCGGCTGATGGCCGAGGCGGGGACGGTGACGGACCGGGCGGCGACGGCGGACAACGCCGAGAACCTGTCGCCGGGCTATGTCGATCATCTGACCGACCTTTACGGCGGGACGCGGCTGGCGGCTCAGGAGCTGGAGGGACAGGTGGTGGAGGGCGAGGGCGCCCTGTTCCGCATCGCCGATCTGAAACAGGCGCGCGGAAGCCGGCCGGCCGAGCTGGACCGGGTGGTCGTGGCGGTCGATCCGCCCGCCAGCGCCCACGGCGACGCCTGCGGCATAGTGGTGGTGGGACGGCGCGAACGGCGGGCCTTCGTCCTGGCCGACCGGACGGTGCGGGGCCTGTCGCCCGGCGGCTGGGCCGCCGCCGTCTGTCGCGCCGCGCGGGATTTCGACGCCCATGAGGTGGCGGCCGAGGCCAATCAGGGCGGGGAGATGGTGCGAAACGTTCTGGGCCAGGCGGACTGTCCGGCCCCGGTCGCCCTGGTCCACGCCCGCCGCTCCAAGGCCGCCCGGGCCGAGCCGGTGGCCCTGTTGTACGAACAGGGGCGGGTCGTCCACTGCGGCGACTTTCCCGCCCTGGAGGAGGAGATGCTGGCCCTGGGCTGCGAGGGCGGACCCAGCCCCGACCGGGCCGACGCCCTGGTCTGGGGCGTGTCGCGGCTGATGCTGGAGCCGCGGGGCGAGGGGCCGTGGATCAGAAGACTATGACGCCGGAGGTTTCGGGATGTTGGGCTGCGGCCCGCGCCAAGGCGGTGTCGGCGCTGATCAAGGAGACGCCCAGGAGGAGAGCCTGAGCCAGGATGATGCGGTCCCACGGGTCGCCATGATCAATGGGCAGGGCGGCGGCCAACTGCGCCGTTTCGGCGCTGATGGGCGTAAGTCTGTAGTCGTGGCTCGGCAAGAAGGACGTCAGGTCTGGCGGCATTCTAAGGAGAAGATCGTCGCGACGCGCGCGGACGCGACGCGGGTCGCGTCGTTTGAAGTCGATCTCGTAGATGCTGGCGACGCTGACATGGGCGACATCGCTGTCGGCGATGAGCCGTGCGGCGGCAGGCGACAGCCGAGGGTCGTCAAAGACGGCCCAGATCAGCGCCTGAGTGTCGAGCAGGACCGCCATTCAGCGGTAGAAATGATCTTCGTCTTCCGAACGAGCCAAACGCTCCATCTCGGGGTCCGGCTGAAGGAAGAGGGTTGCTTCTTCATCCGTCAGCGGCCCCAGGTGGGCCAGGGCGCCGATGCGGAGGCTGGGGCGAGCTTTGGCCGCGCGGATGACGGCGACGGCGTGGCCGTCGCGGGACAGGACGATTTCCTCGCCCTGTTCGGCCTGGGCGGCGAGTTCGGCCAGGGTGGCCTGAGACCGGGCGATGTCGACGTGGATCGTCATAGGCCGAGACTAGCACGGGCGGGGCGGAGGCGAAACGGCGGCGCCGAGCGCCGGCCGCCGCCTCCGCTGCGGCGAGACATTTTCAGGAGAGTGCGATGGGTGGGATGCGGTGGCCGTTCGGCCGGGGCGGGCGTGCGCCCGATCCGGGCGCGCCGGAGGCGAAGACCAGTCGGACGGCGGTGCTGCTGTCGGGCGTCGGGCGGGCGCGGTGGACGGGCAATGACTACGCCGGCCTGGCGCGCGAAGGCTATCAGAAGAACGCCGTGGCCTATCGCTGCATCCGCATGATCGCGGAGGCGGCGGCCTCGGCGCCCTTTGCGGTCTTTGTGGACGGGGTGCGCGACGAGACCCATCCGCTGGCGCGGCTGATCCGCCGGCCCAATCCCGAACAGTCGGGGGCGGAGCTGATGGAGGCGGTTTACGGATCGCTTCAGGTCTCGGGCAACGCCTGGGTGGAAGCGGTGGGGGACGCGGTTCCCGAGGAGCTGTGGGCGCTCAGGTCGGACCGGGTCAAGGTGGTTCCCGGCCGGTCGGGCTGGCCCGAGGCGTGGGATTATTCCGTAGACGGACGGTCGATCCGGATCGGGCGGGCGGCTGACGGCTGGGCGCCGGTGATGCAGCTGAAGCTGTGGCATCCGCTGGACGACTGGTACGGCCTGTCGCCGCTGGAGGCGGCGGCGCAAGGGGTGGATGCGCACAATGCGGCCGGGGCCTGGAACAAGGCCCTGCTGGACAATGGGGCGCGGCCGTCCGGCGCCCTGATCTATGGGGCCAAGGGCGGCGAGCGGCTGACCGACGGACAGTTCGAGGCGCTGAAGGCCCAACTGTCCAGCGCCTACGCCGGGGTGGAGAACGCCGGGCGGCCGATCCTGCTGGAAGGCGGGATGGACTGGAAGCCCCTGAGCCTGACCCCCGCCGAGATGGACTTCACCGCCGGGCGACATGCGGCGGCGCGCGAGATCGCCCTGGCCTTCGGGGTTCCGCCGCAGCTGCTGGGGATACCGGGGGACGCCACCTATTCCAACTATCGCGAGGCCAACACCGCCTTCTGGCGACAGACGGTCATCCCCCTGGTGCGCAAGGCGGCGGGCGCGATGACCGGCTGGCTGGGCGGACGGTTCCCCGGCTGCGAGGTGCGGGCCGATCTGGAGGCCGTGCCGGCCTTGCAGCCCGAACGCGACGCCCTGTGGGCGCGGCTGGAGGCGGCCAGCTTCCTGACGGACGCGGAGCGGCGACGGATGGCGGGGGTGGAGGGATGAGGAAGGCGTGGCGAGTGTCGAGTGGCGAGTGGCGAGGGAGACGTGACGCATGAGCGACGACTCTCAGGTCCGGCGCGTGCCGACCGCCCTGGTGATCGCGGTGGTGGTGCAGACCATCGGCGGACTGGTCTGGGCGGGCGGGGCGGCGGCGCGGATCGCGACCCTGGAGCAGAGGGTCGGGGAACAGAGGCTGGTGGCCGAACGGCTGGCGCGGCTGGAGACCCAAGGCGAGGCGACGGCGGCGGCTGTCGAGCGGATCGAACGGCGGCTGGAGGGGGGCGGGTGAGTGGTTAGTGGCGAGTGGCGAGTGGCGAGTGGTGAGGCGAACCAGGCGATTGGACGAAGGCAGGCGCGACTTCGCTCGCCCCTCGCCCCTCGCCACTCGCCACTCCTGATCCAGGGCTACGCCTCCCTGTGGGGCGTGGCGGATCTGAACGGGGACGTGGTCCAGGCGGGGGCGTTCGCCGACAGTCTGGCGAAGACGGGCGCCGAAGGGGTGCGGATGCTGAACCAGCACGACGGCCGGGCGCCGGTCGGGGTCTGGGACGAGGTGCGCGAGGACGAACGCGGCCTGTTCGTGCGCGGCCGGATCGAGGACTGGTCGCCCGAGGCCCGCTTCGCCGCCGCCCTGAGCCGGGCGGGGGCGATGGACGGGCTGTCCATCGGATACCGCACGGCGCGGGCGCGGCGTCAGGGACGTTTGAGGGTGCTGAGCGGGGTCGAGCTGTGGGAGGTGTCGCTGGTGACGTTTCCCATGCTGCCGGGGGCGCGGTTTAGGGTGTCGGGGGTGTGACGGGGCCGGGCCGATCGTGAATGATACTCTAAGACCGTCATCCTCGGGCTTGACCCGAGGATCGAGCGATCCGCCGCTTGAGCAAAGACGCGGGCGCAGAGCCTGGCCAGGGGCCGATCCTCGGGTCAAGCCCGAGGATGACGGGTCTGGCTGAGCGGTCTGGGCCGTGGGCGGATCGCGCCAGATGACCGCGATCCCGATTCTAGCGGCTTCAGCTTTTGGGCGTGGCGGCTTCGATATTGGCCTGGAGGGCCTGCATTTCGGCGGTGATCGCTTCCATTTCCGCCGTGCATTCGTCGGAGGAGATGGTGGCGGCGCGCGGGGACGCCTTGCCCTTTTCATAGGCCGCCAGGAGGAACTCGGAGGCCGCCTTCTTTTCCGGATCGGTCTCATTGGCCAGGGCGGCGCGGACCTCTTGCGCGACGTCGGGCGGGAACTGGCGTTCGCACGTGCCCAGGGTTTCGAACATGCGCGTCATGCCGGCGAAGACCTGATTGACCTGTTTCGCCTGTTCGGGCGGCAGGCCGGAGGTGTCGGGCGGCGTCTGAAGCGCCAGGGCGCCGGCGAAGGCGAGAACGAGACTGAACATGGGTGAAGCTCCTCCGTCACGCGGAGTAGCACGATTTTCGAGGGACGGCTGCCGTCCATCACAGGTTTCGGGCCACGCCCGGATCACGCGGCGCCGAAGACGGGCGCCTTCACACCGGAGACATCATGAAAGAGACCAAACAGGCTTCGGGCCATCCCGAGGCGCACGGCGCCGTGCGCGAGATGATGGCGGCGTTCGAGGCGTTCAAAGGGGCGAATGACGCCCGGCTGGGCGAGATCGAGAAGAAGGCGGCGGCCGATGTGCTGCTGGAGGAGAAGGTCGCCCGGATCGACCAGGCGGTGGCGGCGGCCCAGGCGCGGCTGGACCGGGTGATGAGCCAGAACCGGCGTCCGGCGATCGGCGGCGAGCCGGTGGAGCCTGTGTCGGCGCCCGAGGCGAAGGCGGCGTGGGACGGCTATCTGAAGACGGGCCACTCGCCTCAACTGGCCGGCGCCCTGGAGGTCAAGGCGGGACTTTCGACGGGGGCGACCTCGGGCGGCTATGTCGCGCCCTATGAGACCGAGCGGGCCATCGAGCGGCGGCTGATGGCGGCCTCGCCGATGCGCGAGATCGCGACGGTCAGGACGGTGGCGGCGGGCGTGTTCCGAAAGCCGGTCTCGACGGCGGGCGTGGCCTGCGGCTGGGTGGCGGAGACGGCGGCGCGGCCCGAGACCGATCCGGCGACCCTGGCCCTGCTGGAATTCCCCTCGGCGGATCTGTACGCCAATCCGGCGGCGACCCAGGCCCTGCTGGACGACGCCATGGTCGATCTGGACGAATGGCTGGCGGCCGAGGTCGAGGACGCCTTTGCGGCCCAGGAGACCCAGGCCTTTGTGGCCGGCGACGGGGTGAACAAGCCCAAGGGCTTTCTGGCCTATCCGACGGCGGCGGACGCGGGTCAGGTCTGGGGCCAGATCGGTTATGTGGCCTCGGGCGCCGCAGGCGGGTTCGCGGCCGACAGTCCGACCGACCGGCTGATCGACCTGATCTATGCGCCCAAGGCCCAGTATAGGCCGAACGGCCGGTTCGTGATGAACCGGAAGACGGTCTCGGCCGTGCGCAAGTTCAAGGACGCGGACGGCAACTATATTTGGCAGCCGGCGACGCGGCTGGGCGAGACGGCCAGCCTGCTGGGCTATCCGGTCACCGAGATCGAGACCATGCCGGATGTGGCGGCCAACAGTCTGTCGATCGCCTTCGGGGACTTCCAGCGGGGCTATCTGATCGTGGATCGGGCGGGGGTGCGGGTGTTGCGCGACCCTTATTCGGCCAAGCCCTATGTCCTGTTCTACACGACCAAGCGGGTCGGCGGCGGGGTGCAGAACTTCGACGCCGTGAAGGTCATGAAGTTCTCCGCGAGCTGATCGGGTCGTCTCCTCCCTGTCGCGCAGCGACGGGGAGGTGGCGCGGCGCGTCTTCGCGCCGTGACGGAGGGGCTCTGCGGGCGTTGAAGAGCCCCTCCACCACTTCGTGGTCCCCCTCCCCATTGCATGGGGAGGAGACTGATTTCTGACGACGGAGATTTTCGATGGCGCAACCGGTGACGGCGGCGGAGGCGAAGCTGTTTTTGAGGGTCGAGCATGAGGCCGAGGACGGCCTGATCCAGACCCTGATTGAGGCGGCCCAGGCGCGGGTGGAGGCGGAGGTGGGGCTGAGCCTGACCTCGACCGCGCCGGCGGGGCTGAGGCTGGCGATCCTGATGCTGGTGCTGCGGGCCTATGAGCGGGGCGAGGCGGCGGCGGACCTGTCGATCGACGAATGGACCGCCCCCTATCGCACGGTGCGGCTGTGAGGGTTCTGGCGAGCCTGTTCCGGCCGGTGGAGGCCGAGACCCCCTATGGCGGGCGCAGCGTGAGCTTCGAACCCGTCGGCTCGGCCTGGCTGACCTGCGGGACGCGGCGGCGGGTCGAACGGGGCGAGGGCGATCAGAGGCGGACGGTCGAGCGGCTGAGCGCCGAGGCGCGGGCCGACGCGCGGCTGGCGGTCGGGCGGGTGCTGCGGTTCGGCGGCGCCGACTGGGACATCGTCGGCCTTGATCCTCTGCGGCCGGGGCGGCTGCGGCTGGAGCTGGAGCGGGTACGATGAAGGATCATGAGAGCGCCCTGCAAAAGGCGGTGGTCGCGGCCCTGAAGGCGGATGCGGCGGTGTCGGCCCTGATCGGCGGGCGGGTGTTCGACCGGCCGCCGGAGGGCGCGGCCTGCCCCTATCTGGCGCTGGGCCGATGCGAGAGCCGGCCGCTGGCGGCGGACGGGGGCGGGGTGGAGCAGAGGCTGACCCTGACCGGGGTGTCGCGCTTCCTCGGCGCGGAAGAGGCCAAGGCGATGGCGGCGGCGGTGCGGGCCTGTCTGCACGAGGCGGTGCTGGAGGCGGACGGGGTGCGGACCGCGACCCTGAGGGCGACCTTCGCCGACGTGTTCGGGGCGAGCGACGGACGGCGGACCTATGCGGTGGTGCGGCTGAGGGCGGTGACCGAGGAAGTGGCGAGTGGTTAGTGGCGAGTGGCGAGTTGGGTCGGGAAGGCGGAAGCAGCGGGGGGAGCCGTTGCGACGACCTTCCTCGCCACTCGTCACTCGCCACCCGCCACTCAGGAGCAAAGCGAGGACAAGATGACCGCACAGGCGGGCAAGGACATGCTGCTGAAGATCGAGGGCGCGCCGGGCGTCTTCACGACGGTGGCGGGGTTGAGGGCGCGGACGATTTCGCTGAACGCGCGCACGGTGGACGCCACCGACGGCGACAGCGCCGGACGGTGGCGCGAACTGCTGGCCGGCGCCGGGGTCAAGTCGGCGGCGGTGTCGGGCCAGGGGATCTTCCGCGATGCGGCCTCGGACGCCCTGGTGCGGGAAGCCTTCTTCGATCAGGCGGCCAAGCGGTGGCGGCTGGTGGTGCCGGACTTCGGCGTGCTGGAGGGGCCGTTCCTGGTAGCGGCCCTGGAATACGCCGGAACGCATGAGGGGGAGGCGACCTTCGCCCTGAGCCTGGCCAGCGCTGGGGCGGTCGGGTTTTCGGCGGCGTGAGGGGGTGAGTGCTGGTGCTAGTGCTAGTGAGCGGGCTTCGCCGGTGAGCGGAGAACGGCGGGGCGGCTGAGTAGACGCTCGCTAGGTTCAATCGACATTCAGCTTACTGCGGTCAGGCCGCTCTTCCCGCGTCAGAGGGCCTTGATGCGGCGACCGGGTTCATCACAGCGATCACGGCGGATTCACAGCGGTCACGACGCCATCGGAACGCGCCGTGTTCGCCGTGACCTCGTCGTGCCCGTTGTGATGAACCCACCCTCAATCGGCGTTACGCCGCCAGACGTTTTCCCTTCCGCTGACGCGGGAAGGAAGACCGACACTCAATCGAATAGAGTCTTCAACGCCCGAGGCGCCTCTCTTGGGTTGGCGGCTGCGCGCAGGACGGCGGCAGGCCCAATGTCGATTGGCCCTAGCACTCGTACTCGCACTAGCACTGGCCCCGGCGTTTTTCACTTGAGATTGGAAGCGACGATGAACCAGGCGCGGGGCGAGGCGGCGGTGATGCTGGGCGGGGTGCGGCGCAGGGTCTGTCTGACCCTGGGGGCCCTGGCCGAGATCGAGACCGGGTTGGGCGTCGAGGGTCTGGCGGCGGCGGCCGAGCGGATGAAGACCCTGTCGGCGCGGGATCTGATGGTGGTCCTGGCGGCGGTGCTGCGCGGCGGGGGCGAGGCCCGGCCGGAGGTCGAGGCGGTCGATCCGCGCGAGGCGGCGCGGGCCGTGGCGGCGGCCTTTGAGGCGTCCTCCGGTCAAGCCGGAAGATGACGGGCGCGACGCCCTGGGGCGAGATGATGCGGGCGGCGATGCGGATGGGGATTGCGCCCGAGGCCTTCTGGCGGCTGTCGCTGAAGGAATGGCGGATGCTGACCGAGGCGCCGCGCGGGACGGCGCCGATGGGCCGGGCGGGCCTGGCGAAACTGATGGAGGACTGGCCCGATGACGGATGAGTTCGGAAGGGACGGGATCGACGACCTGCCGCTGAAGGCGGCCGAGGCGGGGGCGGCGCTGGAGGCGCTGAAGGGGCCGGCCGAGGCGGCGGCGAACGCCATAGAGGCGGCCTTCGGCCGGGCGGGCGAAAGCCTGACCCGGTCGCTGGCGCGGGCGGCGGCGGACGGAGAGGTGTCCCTGTCGGAGCTGGCCCAGGCCGTGCTGAAGGCGGTGAATGCGGCGGCCGGGTCCGGCGGATCGGGAAGCGGTCTGAGCGCGGCCATCCAGGCGGCGGCGTCCAGTTTCGGCGGGGCCAATTTCGGCGGGGCCAGGGCCGACGGCGGGCCGGTGCTGGGGGGCGGCGCCTATCTGGTCGGGGAACGGGGGCCGGAGGTGTTTCGCCCGAGCGTCGGCGGCGAGATCGGACCGGCGACGGGCGGGGCTGTGACCGTCCATGTGGCGGTGGACGGCGGGGCCGAGGCCCTGCTGCGATCCGAGGCCCAGATCGCCCAGATGCTGGCGCGGGCGGTCAGCCTGGGGGCGCGGGGGAGGTAGGCTTTTTTGAGTGGCGAGCGGCGAGGGGCGAGTGGCGAGTGACGAGCGGCGATGCGGATGCGGCCTGTCTCGCCACTGACCGCTCGCCACTCGTCACTGTCTTGCTATTCCCCCTTGGGGTTGGGGCCGAAGCGGTTGTCGCCCTTGTCGCCCTCGACCAGGCCGATCCACAGCAGGAAGGCGAGAGGAACCAGGCCCGCCAGGGCGAAGGCGCCGACGCCCGGGCCCATTAGGGCGAAGAAGGCGGCGGGATTGTCTTCGTAATAGTCGGGGCCCATGCCGCCGGCGAAGGCGGCGCCCATGACCATGACGAAGCCGATGATCGTGAAGACCGTCGCGGCGACCCAGGGAATGGCGACCAGCCAGCCGGTCTTGCCCATGTCGTGCAGGCGTTTCACCGAAATGGCCAGGTTCGGCCAGATCAGGGCCAGGGAGATCAGGGCGCCGATGATCGGCAGCCAGCCGGCGACGACGCCGACGCCCAGCAGGATCAGCCAGCCGATCCAGAAATGGCTGCGGCGGGTACGGCCCTCGAAGGACAGGAACAGTTTCTGCCAGTCGAAACCGGCGACGGTGGTGTCGGTCGAACTGGCGTAGCCGCCGGCGACGCCGACGGTGGAGGGGCCGCCCGCCAGGATCAGGATCTGGGTCGCCTCGCCATCCTCGGGCACGAAATCGACGCGGACGCCGGGGGCGGGGACGGCGGGGGACTGCAGGCCGGCGGCGCTGAAGCCGTAGCGGACGCCGTCGTCGCCGCTGATCAGGCCGGCGCCGGCCGTGGTGTCATAGCTGAGGATTTCGCCGCGCAAGTCTTCGCTCCCGTCTCGAGACGGCCCCCTCGGCCGTCGTTAGCCGAGCATGGACGAGCGGCGCCGTTCGGACAAGTGAAACAGGGGACAGGTTCGAATGAGCTTTCATGAGGTGCGCCTGCCCGCGCGGCTGGCGTTCGGCTCGACCGGCGGGGTGGAGCGGCGGACGGAGATCGCGACCCTGGCGTCCGGGTTCGAGCGGCGGTCCACGCCCTGGGCGCTGGGGCGCAGGCGCTATCTGATCGGGGCGAACCTGAGATCGCTGGACGACATGGCCGCCCTGATCGCCTTCTTCGAGGCGCGGCGGGGGCGGCTGTACGGGTTCCGGTTCAAGGACTTCGCCGATTTCAAATCGTGCGCGCCCAGCGGGACGGTTTCGGCCGGGGATCAGGTTCTGGGCCTGGGCGACGGGGCGCGGACCGTGTTTCCGCTGATCAAGACCTACGGCGACGTCGAACGGCCGATCCGGAAGCCGGTCGAGGGGTCGGTTCGGGTGGCGGTCGGGGGCGTGGAGACCCAGGGCCTTTCCGTCGATTGGACGACGGGGGCCGTGACCCTGGCGGCCGCGCCGGCGCCGGGGGTGACGGTGACGGCGGGCTTTCAGTTCGACACGCCGGTGCGGTTCGACACCGACCGGATCGAGACGACCCTGGAGAGTTTTGAGGCCGGGCGGATGGCGGCGGTTCCGCTGATCGAGGTGCGGGTCTGACGAGAGTGGCGAGTGGTCGGTGGCGAGTGGCGAGGCGGTTCGGGATGCGGGAGCGCCGAGACCTGATCGTCGGGACGAATGGTCGGCCCGCTCACTCGCCACTCGCCACTGACCACTGAGCGAAGGCGAAGATGAGACACATACCGGACGATCTGGCCGCCCGCATCGAAAGCGGGGCGGCGCGGCTTTGCCATGTCTGGCTGGTGCGGCGCGTCGACGGGACGCGGGCGGGCTTCACCGACCATGACCGGGGTCTGACGCTGGACGGGGTGGTCTGTCGGGCGGCGAGCGGCTGGACGGCGGGGGCGGCGGAGAGTGCGGTCGGACTGGCGGCGGGGACGGCCTCGGCCTCGGGCGTGCTGGACGACGCCTCGATCCGCGAGGCGGATGTGGCGGCGGGCCGGCTGGACGGAGCGGCGGTCGAGCTGTGGCGCCTGGACTGGTCCGAGCCGGGGCTGGGGGTGCGGCTGTGGTCGGGGACGATCGCGCGACTGAGGCGGCAGGACGGGGCCTTCGTCGCCGATCTGGAAGGGCCGCTGGCCAAGCTGGAGCGGGTGGTCGGGCGGACCTATGGCCGGCTGTGCGACGCGCGGCTGGGGGACGAGCGGTGCGGCGTGGCGGCGGTCGCCGGCCGGACCTGCGACAAGCGGTGGGGGACCTGCGTCGGGACGTTTGGGAATGGCGTGAATTTTCGGGGCTTTCCGGACGTGCCGGGGGATGACTTCCTGACGGCCTGGCCGGCGCAGGGCGGCCGCCATGACGGCGGGAGCCGGCGGTGAGGGGCGAGGCGATCGCCGCCGCCGCCCGGGCCTGGCTGGGGACGCCGTATCGGCATCAGGCCAGTGTGAAGGGCGTGGGGGCGGACTGTCTGGGTCTGGTGCGGGGGCTGTGGCGCGAGGTGGCGGGGGCGGAGCCGGAAGGCGTTCCGCCCTATTCGCCGGACTGGGCCGAGGCGGGCGGGCGCGAGCTGTTGCGGGAGGCGCTGGAGCGGTGGCTGATGCCGGTTTCGGTCGAGGCCATGCGGGCAGGGGATGTGCTGCTGTTTTGCATGTCGCCGGGCGTGGCGGCCAAACACTGCGCCGTGCTGAGCGCGGTCGAGGGGCCGGAGCCGAAGATGATCCACGCCTATTGGGGACGGGCGGTGGTGGAGAGCTGGATGGGGGTCTGGTGGCGGCGGCGGCTGGTCGCGGCGTTTCGATTTCCCGAGGAGGCGTAGATGGCGCAAGTCGTACTGAGCGCGGTGGGGCAGTCGGTCGGCGGGCCGGTCGGTCGGGTGATCGGGGCGACGATCGGGCGGGTGATCGACGATCGCGTGATCGGCTCCCTGTCGCCGGCGCGACAGCTGGGGCCGAGGCTGGACGGGCTGAAGATCCAGGGGACGGCCGAGGGGGCGCCGATGGCCTGCGTCTTCGGCCGGGCGCGGGTGACGGGTCAGGTGATCTGGGCCGCGCGGTTTCTGGAGGGCAAGGTCAAGGGACGGGCGGGCAAGGGCGGGCCGAAAACGGTCGACTACGCCTATTCGCTGAGTTTCGCCGTGGCCCTGTGCGAAGGCGAGATCGACGGGATCGGCCGGGTCTGGGCGGACGGTCGGCTGATGGAGCTGAACGGCGTGGCGATGCGGGTGCATCGCGGCGGGGAGGACCAGAGGCCGGACCCGCTGATCGAGGCGGTCGAAGGCGCGGCTCCCGCCTATCGGGGCGTGGCCTATGTGGTGTTCGAAGATTTGCCGCTGGGGCCGTTCGGGGACCGGGTTCCGCAGCTGAGCTTCGAGGTGTTCCGGCGGCCGCGCGGGGCGGGGCCGCGGCTGGAGGACCGGCTGGAGGGGGTGTGTCTGATCCCCGGCGCCGGGGAGTTCGCCCTGGCGACCGAGGCGGTGGTGCGGCGCGAAGGGCTGACGCGGACGACGGCGGAGAACGTCCATAACGGCGAGGGGCGGGCCGACCTGATCGTGTCGCTGGATCAGCTTCAGGCCCAGTTGCCGAATCTGAAACGGGTCAGTCTGGTGGTCGGCTGGTTCGGGGATGATCTGAGGGCCGGTCAGTGTCGGGTGCGGCCGGGGGTGGAGCGGCGCGACAAGCCGACCGAGCCGATGATCTGGTCGGTGGCGGGGGTGGCGCGGCATGAGGCCTATGAGGTCAGTCGGACCCCCTCCGTCGGCTTCGCCGCCACCTCCCCCACGGGGGGAGGATCGGCCCCCTCCGTCGGCTTCGCCGCCACCTCCCCCAGAGGGGGAGGATCTGGGCCGGCCTATGGCGGGACGCCGTCGGATGAGAGCGTGCGCCAGGCGATCCGAGAGTTGAAGAGCCGGGGGCTGGAGGTGACCCTGTATCCCTTCGTCTTCATGGACTGTCCCGGCTATCCGTGGCGGGGGCGGATCGCGGGCACGGACGGGGCGGGGGCGGCGGCCGAGATCGCGGCCTTTTTCGGCGGGCCGGAAGACTGGGGCCTGCGGCGAATGGGACTGCACTACGCCCGGATCGCGGCCGAGGAGGGGGCGCACGGCCTCTTGATCGGATCGGAGATGCGGGGCGTGACCTGGACGCGGGATGCGGCGGGCGGCTTTCCGGCGGTCGATCAGTTGCGGACCCTGGCGGCCGAGTGCCGGGCGGTGGTCGGATCGGGGATCAAACTGTCCTACGCCGCCGACTGGAGCGAATATTTCGGACGGCAGGCGGGCGGGGAGGTGCGGTTTCACCTGGATCCCCTGTGGGCCGATCCGAACATCGACCATGTGTCGATCGACTGGTACCCGCCCCTGAGCGACTGGCGTGACGGGCCCGGGGGCGTGGATGCGGCCCGGTTCGACGGGGCGGCGGACCCGGCCTATCTGGCGGCGGGCGTGGCGGGCGGCGAGGGGTTCGACTGGTATTACGCCAGCGCGGCCGACCGGGCGGCCCAGGTGCGCACGCCGATCATCGACGGGGCGCACGGAGAGGACTGGCTGTTCAGGCCCAAGGATCTGAAGGGCTGGTGGTCGAACCTGCACTATGAGCGGCCGGGCGGGGTGCGGGCGGCGACGCCGACGGCCTGGCGGCCGGGGATGAAGCCGGTGCGGCTGACCGAGTTCGGCTGTGCGGCCGTGGATCGGGGCGGCAATGCGCCCAATCTGTTTCAGGACCCCAAGAGCGGCGAAAGCGCCCTGCCGCCCTTTTCCACCGGGGCGCGCGACGATGCAGTGCAGCGGGCGGCGCTGGAGGCGGTGCTGGGCCATTTCGCGGCGCCTGAGAACAATCCGGTTTCGGCCGTCTATGGCCGACCGATGCTGGAGGGGGCGGACGCCTGGTGCTGGGACGCCCGGCCCTATCCGGCCTTTCCGGCGCGGGCGGAGGTCTGGGCCGACGCCGGGGCGTGGCGGGCGGGTCACTGGCTGAACGGGCGGCTGGCGGGCGACGGCGCCGATCTGGTCGCCGCCGTCCTGGCGCGCGGCGGCCTGGCGGCGGATGAACGGATCATCGAAGGGGTGGAGGGGGCGGCGGCCGGCTATGTGATCGACCGACCGATGCGGACGCGCGACGCCCTGGAGCCGCTGCTGGCCGCCTTCGACGCCGTGGCGGCGGAGCGGGACGGGCGGGTCGCCGTCCTGGGACGGACGGCGAGCGGGACGGTGCTGAGCCGCGACGGCCTGGCCCTGCCCAAGGCAGGCGGGGCCGAGACGGCGACGCGACGGCTGGAGGCCCGACCCGGCGCGGCGCGGGTGCGTTTCGTCGATGAGACGGCGGACTATCAGACGGGGGCGGTGACTGCGCGGGTCGAGGACGGGCGGGCCGAGGACGGGCGGGCCGCGACCGGCGGCGGCGTCGATCTGGACCTGCCCCTGGTCTGCGGCGACGGCCTGGCGCGGGCTGTGGCGGAGCGGGCGCTGGAGGCGGAGCAGGCCGAGACGGTCGTCCTGACCCTGGGGCCGCTGGAGGCCCTGGCGGCCGAGCCTGGGGACGTGGTGCGGCTGGAGGGCCGCGACGGCGACTGGCGGGTGGCGCGCGTCGCGGCGGAGGAGACGCCGGCGATCACTCTGGAGCCGGTCGGCGCGCGAAGACTCTATGAGGATCAGGGGGGAGGAAGGGGCGGCGAGGGTCCGGCGACGACCGGGGCGCCCTTTCTGGCCCTGCTGGATCTGCCGCCGCTGATAGGGAGCGAGGACGACGCACGGCCGGTGGCGGCGGCGGCGGTGGAGCCGTGGCGGCCGATGCGGCTGCACGCCGGGCCGTCGGCCGGCGCCTTGACCGCGCGCGCCGATCTGGACGCGCCGACGCCCGTGGGAGTGCTGGTCGAGCCCTTGCGGCCGGGGGCGCCCGGGCGCTGGGACACGGTCAACACCCTGGTGGTGCGGGTCGAGGGGGCGGCGCCGCAGAGCGCGGCGGAGACGGCGGTGCTGGGCGGCGCCAACACACTGGCGATCCAGACGGCGGGGGGATGGGAGGTGGCGCAATACCGATCCGCGACCCTGATCGCCCCGGACGTCTGGCGGCTGACCGGCCTTTTGCGCGGCCAGCAGGGGACGGAGGCGGAGATGCAGGCGGGGGCCGCAACCGGGGCGGTGGTGGTGTTCCTGGAGCCGCGCCCGGCGCGGGCGGAGATCGGGCGCGCCGAACGGGGCCTGCCCCTGGTCTGTCGCGCCGGACCGGCGGGGGCGGCGCCGGGCGGGGCGGGGTTCCGCCAGGCAGGCTTCACCCTGCGGGGGCTTTACGACCGGCCGTGGTCGCCGGCGGGGTTGACGGTGCGGGTCTCGGCCGAGGGACGGCGGATCAGTTGGACGCCGCGCGTGCGGCTGTACGGCGACGGCTGGGACGGCGAGCCGACGCCGGTCGATCCGATGCGTTTTCGTCTCCGGGTGACGAACGGGGGCGCGGTGGTGCGGACGATGGAGGTCGATGGGGCGACGGCCCTTTACGCCGCAGCGGACGCGGCGGCGGACTTTCCGGACGGGGCGCCGCCAACGGCGCGGATCGCCGTGGCCCAGTGGGGGGAGGGGTTCGGCTGGGGCGCCGAGGCGGAAATCGGCTTAGAGCCTGATGGTTTCGGACGGAACCGCGCGGCGGTTCCGACAGAAGCGTGAATCAGGCTCTCGCTCTAATCTGGAGCCTGATTCACCGTTTCAGCGGAACCGCGAAGCGGTTCCTCCTCAACGGATCAGGCTCTGGCCTGAGCAAATATCCGGGTCCGGCCCTTTGCGGGGGCGGGGGCATGGCTTAACTGACGGCCTCTCAGGTGTTTTCAGTTGGAGCGGCAACGGACGTGGCAGGCGACCCCTATAAGGAACTGGGCGTTTCAAAGGGCGCGAGCGCGGACGAGATCAAGAAGGCGTTCCGCAAACTGGCCAAGGAACTGCACCCCGACAAGAACCCCGGCGACGTCAAGACCGAGGAACGGTTCAAACGGGTGACGGCGGCCTTCGACCTGTTGGGCGATCCGGAAAAGCGGGCCAAGTATGACGCGGGCCAGTTGGACGCCGACGGCAATGAACAGTATCGCGGCTTCGGCGGGGGCGGACGGCCGGGCGGCAATCCCTTCGGCCAGGGCGGCTTCTCCGGCGGCGGCGGACCGGGCGGTCGGGCCGACTTCGAAGGCATCGACCTGGACGATCTGTTCGGCATGTTCGGGGGCGCGGGCCGCCAGCGGGGTCCGCGCGACTTCACCGCGCGCGGCCAGGACGTGCGCGCCAGCCTGAACATCAGCCTGGAGGACGCCATTTCGGGGGCGACCCGGCGAATCCAGTTCTCAGACGGTCGAACCCTGGACGTGACCATTCCCAAGGGCGCGTCGGACGGCCAGACCATCCGCCTGCGCGGCCAGGGGGCGCCGGGGCGGGGCGCCGAGAACGGCGACGCCCTGATCGAGCTGAAGATCGAGCCGCACCCGATCTATAAGCGCGACGGGGCGGACCTGACGATGGACCTGCCGGTCTCGGTGCCCGATGCGGTTCTGGGGGCCAAGGTGCGGGCGCCGACGCCGGAAGGGGAGGTGCAGGTGACGATCGCGCCGGGCTCCAACTCGGGCAAGCTGTTGCGGCTGAAGGGACGGGGCGCCTTCGCCCAGGGGCGGCGCGGCGATCTGTTGGCCCGCATCGTCGTGACCCTGCCCGAGACGCCGGATGCGGCCCTGATCAAGTTCGCCGAAGACTGGCGGGCCAAGCGGCCCTATACGCCGGGGCGTTGAGCGGCGTTTGGGCCGGGTGACGCGCGGTCGCGCAAGGGGAAGAGACCATGATCGCAAAGCCTGATGTCAAACCGGCGCGGCCGTGGTTCTCGGCCGGACCGACGGCCAAACGGCCGGGCTACAGCCTGGGCGGCCTGCCGCAGGATTTGCTAGGGCGCGGCATCCGCGCGCCCGAGGTGGTGGAGCGGTTCGCCCACGGGCTGAGACTGACGCGGGCGGTGCTGGAAGTGCCGGACAGCCATGTGCTGCTCTATACGCCGGGATCGGACACCGGGGCGGTCGAGGCGGCCCTGTGGGGCATGCTGGGTCAGCGGCCGGTGCAGGTGGTCGCCTTCGAGAATTTCGGCCTGACCTGGTTGGCGGACGTGCGCGATCATCTGGGGTTGGAGCCCGAGGCCCTGACGGCGCCCTGGGGCGAGCTGCCGGACCTGAGCCGGGCCGACTGGTCCAAGGACGTGGTCTTCCCCTGGAACGGCACGACCTCGGGCGTGCGCGTGCCGGACGCCGACTGGATCGCCGACGATCGCGAGGGGCTGGCGATCTGCGACGCCACCTCGGCCGCCTTCGCCATGCCCCTGCCGTTCGACAAGCTGGATGTGGTGACCTTCAGCTTCCAGAAGGCGCTGGGCGGCGAGGCGGGGATCGGGGTGATGGTTTTGTCGCCGCGAGCGGTGGCGCGGCTGGATTCCTATCGACCTGAACGACCCGTCCCGAAACTGCTGCGCCTGACCGACGGCAAGGGGTTCGATCGCGCCCTGGCCGACGGGGTGGCGATCAACACCTTCTCTGTTTTGACCATCGAGGACTGGATCGACGCCTTGGAATGGGCGCAAGGGATCGGGGGCTTGAGCGAACTGATCCGGCGCACCGACGCCAACTTCGCCGCCCTGGCCGACTGGGTGGAGCGGACCGACTGGATCGCCTTCCTGCCCGAGAGGCCCGAGATCCGCTCGACCACCTCAGTCTGTCTGAAGTTCGTCGATCCGCGCGTGACCGGCCTGGACGAGGCGGGGCAGAAGGGCTTCGTCAAACGCTTCAAGGCCCTGCTGGAAGGCGAGGGCGCCGTGTTCGATATGGAGCCCCACAGGAACGCGCCGCCGGGCCTTCGGCTGTGGTGCGGCTGCACCGTCGAGACGGCCGATGTAGTGGCGGCGACGCCGTGGCTCGAATGGGCGTTCGAGACGGCGGTGGGGGAACTGTCGTAAAATACGACGGATCGGGACGACACCGGACGATTCCCCCGCTATAGGCTGCGCCCGCATTCAGACCGTCGCAATGCTGCGGCGCCTGCTGGTTTTGATGCGTTCTCCGACGAGGACGCGAGGCGGAGTACGGACTTTGGCGAACGTGGCGGTGGTCGGCGCCCAGTGGGGCGACGAGGGCAAGGGCAAGATCGTGGACTGGCTGTCCAACCGCGCCGACATGGTGGTGCGGTTCCAGGGCGGGCACAATGCGGGCCATACGCTGGTCGTGGACGGCAAGGTCTATAAGCTGGCGTTGCTGCCCTCGGGCGTGGTGCAGGGCAAGCCGTCGATCATCGGCAACGGGGTGGTCGTCGATCCGTGGCATCTGGTCGGCGAGATCGAGAAGATCGCAGCCCAGGGCGTTGCAATCAGCCCCGACATCCTGACCATCGCCGACAACGCCTGTCTGATCCTGCCCATCCATCCGGCCTTGGACGTGGCGCGCGAGGCGGCGGCCAGCGCGCCCGGGGCCAAGATCGGCACGACCGGGCGGGGCATCGGCCCTGCCTACGAGGACAAGGTGGGGCGACGGGCCATTCGGGTCTGCGACCTAGCCAACGCCGACGACCTGAAGGTCAAGATCGACCGGCTGCGCTCGCACCACGATCCGCTGCGCGCCGGTCTGGGCCTGGAGCCGATCGATCCGGAGGCGCTTTTGGCCCAACTGCTGGAGATCGCGCCCAAGATCCTGCCCTATGTGAAGCCGGCCTGGCGGGTGCTGGACCAGGCGCAGAAGGCGGGCAAGCGGGTGCTGTTCGAAGGGGCCCAGGGCGCGTTTCTGGACGTGGATCACGGCACCTATCCCTATGTGACCAGCTCCAACACGGTGGCGGGGCAGGCGGCGGCGGGGTCGGGCATCGGGCCTCGTGGCGTCGGCTATGTGCTGGGCATCGTCAAGGCCTATACGACCCGGGTCGGCGAAGGGCCCTTCGCCTGCGAACTGGACGACGCGGTCGGTCAGCATTTGGCGACGGTCGGCCGCGAGGTCGGGGTCAACACCGGACGGGCGCGGCGTTGCGGCTGGTTCGACGCCGTGCTGGTGCGCCAGTCGGTGGCGATCAACGGCATCGACGGCATCGCCCTGACCAAGCTGGACGTGCTGGACGGATTGAAGACGCTGAAGATCTGCGTCGGCTATCGCGTCAACGGCGAGGTGCTGGACTATCTGCCGTCCAGCCTGAAGGATCAGGCGGCCGCAGAGCCGGTGTTCGAGGAGCTGGAAGGCTGGAGCGAGAGCACCGGAGGCGTGCGCAGCTTCAAGGACATCAACGCCAACGCCATCAAATATGTGCGTCGGATCGAGGAGCTGATCGGGGCGCCGGTGGCCCTGCTGTCGACCAGCCCCGAGCGGGACGACACCATATTGATGCGTGATCCCTTCCAAGGCTGAGCAATTCAGCGAGTCTTAACGGCGGTCAGATAGGGTCGAGGAGTCAAACGGAGCCGACCCCTTGTTCACTGCGGACGCAAAGACCCTGAGCCGCATCGAGCCCACGGTGCGGCGCGTCGCCATCATCGAACCCAACGCCGCCTCTGCGCGTCTGATGTCGGACCTGATCAAGGGGTTGGGCGCGCGCGAAATCTATGTGGAGAGCGACGAGGAGCGGGCGGTGGAGCTGCTGCGCGACGTCGAGCCCGGCGTGATCTTCACCGAATACGCCGGCCCGACCCTGAGCGGGGAGCGGCTGGCGCGGCGGGTCCGGCGCTCCTCCATGGTCTGTCGCATGGCGCCGATCATCATGGTCACGAACGAGGCGACGGCGGCGGCCATCAAGGGGGCGCGCGACGCGGGCGTTCACGAGTTTCTGAGAAAACCCTATACGACCGGCGATCTGTTCAAACGGGTGGAGAACGTCGCCCTGAAGCCCCGCCCCTGGATCGAGGCGGTCGGCTATGTCGGGCCGGATCGTCGGCGCTTCAACTCGGGCGAATACGCCGGAGCGCCCAAGCGCCGCACCGATGCGTCGGCCAAGGGCGGGCTGGACATAAAGGATCAGGCGATGCGGATCCTCGTTGCGGCCATGGCCCAGTTCGACCAGGACCCGGCCCAGGCCACCCGCGCCATCCGCCAGCAGGCGCAGACGCTGAAGGCGGTGGCGATCAAGAGCGGCGACGCCCGGTTGGCGATCGCGGCGGGTGGGCTGGAGGCATTCATGGACGGCGGCGGCGTGACCAAGGCCGGTCTGGCCCAGCCGGTCGGGGCCATACTGGCCCTGACCCAGACGCCGGCGTCGAACGCGCCGGTCGCCAGGGCGTCCTGATACCCGAGGAAATCAGGCGTCGACCAGATTGCGCTCTTCGGCGGCGGCCCGCATGGCCTTTTGCAGTTTTTCGAAGGCGCGGACCTCGATCTGACGCACCCGCTCGCGCGAGACGCCATAATGGCCGGCGAGTTCCTCAAGCGTGACGGGGTCGTCCTTGAGGCGGCGCTCTGTGAGGATGTGTTTTTCCCGATCCGTCAGCTCCTCCATGGCCTCCTGCAGGAGGCTCATGCGGATGCCCTTTTCCTCGTCGTCGGCCAGCTGGGTCTCCTGGGAGACGGCGGTGTCGTCGGCCAGCCAGTCTTGCCATTCGCTCTCGCCGTCGGCGCGCAGCGGGGCGTTCAGCGAGGCGTCGCCGCCGAGGCGACGGTTCATGTCGGTGACTTCCTGTTCCGACACGCCCAGCTTGGTGGCGATGGCCGACAGGTGTTCGGGGCGCAGATCGCCTTCCTCGAAGGCCGAGATCTGGCTCTTGGCCTTGCGCAGGTTGAAGAACAGCTTCTTCTGCGCCGCTGTGGTCCCCATCTTCACCAGGGACCAGCTGCGCAGGATGTATTCCTGGATCGAGGCCCTGATCCACCACATGGCGTAGGTCGCCAGCCGGAAGCCCTTGTCCGGATCGAACTTCTTGACGGCCTGCATCAGGCCGACGTTGCCCTCGGAGATCACCTCGCCGATCGGCAGGCCGTAGCCGCGATAGCCCATGGCGATCTTGGCGACCAGGCGCAGGTGGGAGGTGACGAGACGGTGGGCGGCCTCGGGGTCCTGATGCTCGGACCAGCGCTTGGCGAGCATGAACTCCTCGTCCTTGGTCAGCATCGGAAACTTGCGGATTTCCGTTAGATAACGCGACAGGCCCTGTTCAGGCGACATCACCGCGAGCGTGCTATTGGCAGCCATATGGTCCCTCCGACCGTCTAGAACGAGCGGGCGCTTCGCCGTCGGCCACGGCATGTGCGCCGACGCCTCACCCCTCAACCGGTAAAGTAGCGATGGGTTGCCGCCATTTTTAGGGGCGGATCGTCACACGAAAGCGTGACCGTGACCCCGGCGCCACTCACGCCGACCGGCTCAATATAGAACTTAGTCAGTTGCTATTCAAGACGCGCCTCCGGCGGCAGGGGGTCGGCGAGGGCCAGGTCGTGCCCGGCCGGTCTCTCGCGGCGATCGGGGGCCGGCCCTACAGCGCCGACAGCAGGCGTTCCAGCGCCGCCATGTCGGCGGGCGGATCGGTTTCGAAACGCAGGGGCGCGCCGGTGATCGGATGGACGAAGCCCAGGACGGCGGCATGCAGGGCCTGGCGCGTCAGTCCGACCTCGGCGAGGGCGGCGCGGACCGGGGGGGCGGGGCTGCTGGAGCCATAGACCGGATCGCCCAGGATGGGCGCGCCCTTGGACGACAGATGAACCCGGATCTGGTGTGTGCGGCCGGTTTGCAGGGTGCAGGCGACACGCGCCGCCAGGGGCGCGCCGCCGGCGCGGGCCGGTTCGCCGAAGGTCCGCTGGACCCGATAGTCGGTGATCGCCTCGCGCCCGCCCGTCTTCAGCACGGCCATCTTCTTGCGGTCGGCGGTCGAGCGGCCGATGCGCGTCTCGATCCGGCCCTGGAGCGGGGTCGGCGCGCCGCGGGTCAGGGCGATATAGGTGCGTTCGATGTCGTGGGTCGCGAACAGGGCCGACAGGCCCTGGTGGGCGCGGTCGCTCTTGGCCGCGACCATGACGCCCGAGGTGTCCTTGTCCAGCCGGTGGACGATGCCCGGTCGGGCGACGCCCCCTATGCCGGACAGGCTGTCGCCGCAACGGGCCAGCAGCGCATTGACCAGGGTGCCGTCGGGCGTGCCCGGCGCCGGATGGGCGGCCATTCCGGCGGGTTTGTCGATGACGATCAGGTCCGCATCCTCATAGAGGACCGCAAGCGGCAGGACCTGGGGCTGGGGAGCGGCGGGGGCGACGGGCGGCAGATCGACCCGATAGAGGCCCGGCTGGGCCTTGGCCGAGCCGCCGGTCAGGACGACCCCGTCACGGCGCACCGCCCCCTCGGCCAGCAGGGCCTGGAGACGCGCGCGCGACAGGTCGGGAAAGGCCTGGGCCAGGGCCTTGTCCAGGCGGACGCCGGATGCGTCGATCCGGGCCTCCAGGGTCTCGGCGGCCGGCGCCGGGTCTTCGTCGTCGATCAGTTCGGGGTCGGACACCCTCTATCCGTAAAGCATCGGAAGATCGGCTGCCAGCGAGGGCGCTTGCGTCGGGCCTGATCTGACGTGAATAGTGGCGCTCGGGGGCGTGGGGAACCGTGATGAAGACCTTGATGATCGCGGGCGGCGTCGCCGTCGTAGCCGTCTTGCTGGGCAGTTGCTCGACCATGAGCCAGGAAGAGTGTCTGGCCGGCGCCTGGGGCGACAAGGGTTACGCCGATGGGGCGGCGGGCTATCCGATGAGCCGGCTGGACGACCATGCCCAGGCCTGCGCCAAATATCAGGTCGCGCCCGATCCGGCGACCTACAGCCGAGCACGCGAAGACGGGCTGCGCGGCTATTGCACCTTCCAGCGCGGCTGGATCGAGGGGCGGGCGGGCAACACCTATTACGGCGTCTGTCGGCCCGAGGAGGAGGCGGCCTTCCTGCCGGCCTATAACGACGGGCGGCGACTGCATGAGGCGGCAGCGGCGGTGGAGGCGGCCGAGAGCGCGCTGAGAAGCGCCGAGGCGCGGATCGACGACCGCGAGGACAAGCTGGACGCCAAACAGCGCGAACTGCGTCAGGACGGCCTGACCGACGAGGAGAAGGAGCGGATCCGCAACCGCATCGAAGAGGTGCGCGGCGAGATCCGCGACGCCCGCCGCAACGCCCGCGACGCCAGGGACGAGCTGGACCGGGCGCGCTGGCAAGAGGACCGGGTGCGGTTCGAACTGAGCGGCCGCTACCCGGTCTGATCAGGGAGGGGCGGTCGTCAGGCCGCCTTGACCGCCGCATTGCGGAAGGACGGATCAAGCTCGCCCGAGGCGTAGCGTTTGGCCATGTGGGCGGTGGACAGGGGGCGGATGCGCGAGGCCTGGCCCTCGCAGCCGAACTGCTGATAGCGCTCCTTGCAGAGCTTCTTCATCGCCTCCTTGGCGGGCTTCAGATAGGCGCGCGGGTCGAACTCGCCCGGCTTTTCGGCCAGGACCTTGCGGATGGCGCCGGTGATGGCCATCCGGTTGTCGGTGTCGATGTTCACCTTGCGCACCCCGTGGCGGATGCCGCGCTGAATCTCTTCGATCGGCACGCCCCAGGTCTGGGGCATTTCGCCGCCGTACTGGTTGATGATGTCCTGAAGCTCCTGCGGCACGGAGGACGAGCCGTGCATGACCAGGTGGGTGTTGGGCAGGCGGCGGTGGATCTCTTCGATGACGTTCATCGCCAGGATGTCGCCGTCCGGCTTCTTGGTGAACTTATAGGCGCCGTGGCTGGTGCCCATAGCGATGGCCAGGGCATCGACCTTGGTGGCGGCGACGAATTCGACGGCCTGATCCGGGTCGGTCAGGAGCTGGGAATGGTCCAGCTTGCCCTCGAAGCCATGGCCGTCCTCGGCCTCGCCCATGCCGGTCTCCAGCGAGCCCAGCACGCCCAATTCGCCCTCGACCGAGACGCCGCAGGCGTGGGCCATTTCGGTGACGCGGCGCGTGACCTCGACATTGTATTCATAGGAGGCGGGGGTCTTGGCGTCCTCTTCCAGCGAGCCGTCCATCATCACCGAGGTGAAGCCGTACTGGATGGCGGTGGCGCAGGTCGCCGGGCCGTTGCCGTGGTCCTGGTGCATGCAGACCGGGATGTCGGGATAGAGTTCCGCCAGGGCGTCGATCAGCTTGGCCAGGACGATGTCGTTGGCGTAGTTCCGGGCGCCGCGCGAGGCCTGGATGATCACGGGCGCATTGACCTCATGGGCCGCCTCCATGATCGCGAGGCCCTGCTCCATGTTGTTGATATTATAGGCGGGAAGGCCGTAGCCGTTCTCCGCCGCGTGGTCGAGCAGCTGTCGCAGCGTGATGCGCGCCATGATGAAGTCTCCTGAGCCGAAAGTCTTTTTTGATTGGGCGCGAGACTAGCGGGCGGCGCGACCAAAGTCACGCCGTGTTACAGCCGTTTCCGCTGCGTCAGGCTCAGGCGCGCAGGGCCTCGACCCCCGGCAGGGGCTTGCCCTCCATCCATTCCAGGAAGGCGCCGCCGGCGGTGGAGACGAAGGTCATGTCGTCCGACACCCCCGCGTGATTCAGGGCCGAGACCGTGTCGCCGCCGCCGCCGACGGCGGTCAGGACGCTGGCCTTGGCCAGGGCCGCCGCATGACGGGCGACCGTCACGGTGGCGGCGTCGAAGGGCGGCACCTCGAACACGCCCAGAGGGCCGTTCCAGATCAGGGTCTTGGAGGCCGTCAGGGCCTCCAGCAGACGCGCGACCGTGGCCGGGCCGGCGTCCAGGATCTTGTCGTCGGCCGACAGGGCGGCGCCGGCGGCGACCGGGCGAGCGGCGGCGCCCGGCTTGACCTCGGTCGCCACCACGAAATCGACCGGCAGCAGCAGTTTGCAGCCCCGCGCCTCGGCCTCGGCCATGATTTCGCGGGCCGTGTCGGCCATGTCGCGCTCGGCCAGGGAGCCGCCGATGTCGATGCCCTGGGCGTACAGGAAGGTGTTGGCCATGCCGCCGCCGATGGCCAGGCGGTCCAGCTTGCCGACCAGGTTTTTCAAGAGGTCCAGCTTGGTCGAGACCTTGGCGCCGCCGACGATGCCGATGACGGGCTTTTGCGGATTGCCGAGCGCCGCGTCCAGGGCGTCCAGTTCGCGGCGCATGGATTCGCCGGCGTAGGCGGGCAGGTGGTGGGCGATCCCTTCGGTCGAGGCGTGGGCGCGGTGCGCCGCCGAGAAGGCGTCGTTGACATAGAGATCGCCCAGATCCGCCAGCTTCCGGGCGAAGACCGGATCATTGGCCTCTTCCGCCGCATGGAAGCGGACGTTCTCCAGCAGGACCACGCCGCCGGCGTCCAGTTCGCGGATGGCGTCCACGGCGTCCGGGCCGATGCAGTCGTCGGCGAAGCGGACGGGGGCGCCGAGCAGGGTCTCCAGATCATCTACGACCGGCTTCAAGCTCATCGACGGGACGCGCTGGCCCTTGGGACGGTCGAAGTGAGCCAGAAGCGCGACCTTGGCGCCGGCGTCGCGCAGACGCTGGATCGTCGGCAGGGCGACCCGCAGACGGGTGTCGTCCGTGACCTTGCCGTCCTCCATCGGGACGTTGAAGTCCACGCGGACCAGGGCCGTCTTGCCGGCGAGGTCGTGAGCGTCGTCGAGGGTGCGGAAGGTCATTGATCGGTTCCCTGTCTCCTCCCTGTCGCGAAGCGATGGGGAGGTGGCGCGGCGCCTCTTGCGCCGTGACGGAGGGGGTCCTTCGTGCGCGCAGAAAGAGCCCCTCCGTCTCTCCGCTACGCTTCGAGCCACCTCCCCATTCGCCAAGAGGCGAACGGGGAGGAGACGCGCGGTTCTTACAGGAACTTCGCCATCACCAGGGCGGTGTCGCTCATCCGCGTCGCGAAGCCCCATTCGTTGTCGTACCAGCTCAGCACGCGGGCCAGCTTGCCGTCGACCACCTGGGTCTGGGGCAGGGCGGCGGTGGAGGAGGCGGCGATGTGGTTCAGGTCGCTGGAGACCAGAGGGTCGGTCGTGGTGAACAGCACGCCCTTCATCGGGCCGTCGGCGGCGGCCTGAAGCGCGGCGTTGATCTCTTCCACCGTCACCTCGCGACCGGCGACGACCTTCAGGTCGACGACCGAGACGTTCGGGGTCGGGACACGGATCGACGAGCCGTCCAGCTTGCCCTTCAGTTCCGGCAGAACCAGGCCCAGGGCCTTGGCGGCGCCGGTCGAGGTCGGGATCATCGACAGGGCCGCGGCGCGGGCGCGGTACAGGTCCTTGTGCATCGTATCCAGCGTCGGCTGGTCGCCGGTGTAGGAGTGGATGGTGGTCATATAGCCGCGCTCGATGCCGAACAGGTCGTTCAGCACCTTGGCGACGGGGGCCAGGGCGTTGGTGGTGCACGAGCCGTTGGACACCACGATGTCGTCGGCGGTCAGGGTCTCGTGGTTGACCTTGAAGACGATGGTCTTGTCCGCGCCGTCGGCGGGGGCCGAGACCAGGACGCGCTTGGCGCCGGCCTTCAGGTGGGCGCTGGCCTTGTCCTTCGACGTGAAGATGCCGGTGCACTCCAGCGCGATGTCCACCTTCAGCTCGGCGTGGGGCAGGTTGGCGGGGTCGCGTTCGGCCGTGACCTTGATCTTGCCCGTGCCGACGTCGATCCAGTCCTCGCCCGAGGTCACCGTGCCGGGGAAGCGGCCGTGGACCGAATCATAGCGGAACAGGTGGGCGTTGGTCTCGACCGGGCCCAGATCGTTGATCGCCACCACCTCGATGTCCGTGCGGCCGTGCTCGATGATCGAGCGAAGGACGAGACGGCCGATGCGGCCGAAACCATTGATGGCGACGCGAACGGTCATGGGGGGCTCCTCTGAACGATTATGTTGTTGGGGGTCTCAATGGAACTGTCGCGGCCCGGTTTCAACCCCGCGCGGGGCCTGCGGCCCTAACAAGCGGTTAGGAACCGTTACGGTCGGCGGAGAGACTTGCGGACGCAAGGTAAGAAACACCCCCATGGTGGTCGCCGCCGGGTTTTTGCGCAAAATTTTTGCGACAGGGGTTGTGCGGCCCCGGCCCATATGGTTTCTTGGCGTCAGAACAGGGAGCCGCCCGTGGCTGTGATGACGCGCGACATGACGAAGGGACGCACCGCGAAGGCGGTGGCGGTCGTTCGCGCGCCGATCGGCCTGGAAAGCCCCGTAACCCTTATTATCCTCGTACTCCTCGGCCTGCTTACGCAAGCGGCGTGGATGCCTGCGACCTGACCTAGACACACTCAGGATCGCCTCGCACCACCCCGCTCCCGAAAGGAAGCGGGGTTTTTCGTGCTTGGCGGTTCGAAACGAACCGGACCGATGACGCAAGATTCTACCTCAGAGCCCAGAAAGCCCAACGCGCGCAGCGCGGCGGTGACGGCCGGTCCGAACCGGGCGGCGGCCCGCTCCTATCTGCGCGCCGCCGGCATGCAGGACGCCGACTTCGACAAGCCGATGATCGGCATCGTCAACACCTGGTCGACGGTCACCCCGTGCAACATGCACCTGGACCGTCTGGCCAAGGACGTGCGGGCCGGGATCATCGCGGCGGGCGGCTATCCGGTGGATTTCAACACCATCGTCGTGACCGACGGCATTTCGATGGGCACGGCGGGCATGAAGGCCTCGCTGATCAGCCGCGAGGTCGTCGCCGACTCGATCGAACTGGCGATCGAGGGGCACCAGCTGGACGGCGTGGTCTGCATCGTCGGCTGCGACAAGACCATTCCGGCGGCGGCCATGGCCCTGGCCCGGATGGATATCCCCGGCCTGGTCTATTACGGCGGCACCATCATGCCGGGCGTGATCGGCTCGAAGGAGGTCTCGGTCCAGGAGGTGTTCGAGGCCATCGGCGCCCATTCGGCCGGCGCCCTGGACGACGAAGGGCTGAAGGCGGTCGAACAGGCCGTCTGCCCCGGCGCCGGCGCCTGCGGCGGCCAGTTCACGGCCAACACCATGGCCATGGCCCTGTCGGTCATGGGCATCAGCCCCATGGGCGCCAATGACGTGCCGGCGGTCGATCCCGGCAAGGCGGCTGAAGGCGAGCGTTGCGGCCGTCTGATCGTCGAGCGGGTCTTCGCCGGCGACACGGCCCGCAAATACATCACCCGCGCCAGCCTGAAGAACGCCGCCGTCGCCGTCTCGGCCTCGGGGGGCTCGACCAACGCCGTCATGCACCTGACGGCCATCGCGGCCGAGGCCGGCGTCGATTTCGGCGTCGAGGACTGCCACCAGGCCTGCGTCGAGGCGCCGGTCATCTGCGACCTGAAGCCGGGCGGCCGTTTTCTGGCCTCGCACCTGTACGCCGCGGGCGGCACCCGTCTGGTGACCCAGCGGATGGCCCAGGCCGGCAAGATCGTGAACACCCCGACCGTCAGCGGCCGCAGCCTGTTCGCCGAGGCGGCCGAGGCCGAGGAGACGCCCGGCCAGGTGGTGGTGACGACCTTCGACGCCCCCGTGATGGACCGCGGCAGCTTCGCCGTCATCTACGGCGATGTCGCTCCCGAGGGCGCGGTCATCAAGCTGACGGGCCACAAGGTGGACAAGTTCGAAGGCCCCGCCTGCGTCTTCGACAGCGAGGAGGACGCCTTCCACGCGGTTCAGGACGGCTCGGTCGGCGAGGGCGACGTCATCATCATCCGTTACGAAGGCCCCAAGGGCGGCCCGGGCATGCGCGAAATGCTGCAGGTCACCGCCGCCCTGAAGGGCCGCAAGATCGACAATGTCGCCCTCCTGACCGACGGACGCTTCTCGGGCGCCAGCTACGGCTTCGTCGCCGGTCATATCTCGCCGGAAGCCGCCGTCGGCGGCCCGATCGCCCTCATTCGCGATGGTGACCGCATCACCATCGACGTCACCAACCGCCGGATCGACGTGGACGTCGATCTGGCGACGCGCCGGGCGGGCTTCACGCCCCACGTGGTCCGCCCGGCGCGAGGCGTCTTCGCCAAATACCGCGCCTCCGTGGCCTCGGCCGCCCAGGGCGCGGTCACCATCCCCAACCCGCCGCCGGCGCAAATCCCGGCCTCTCACAAATCCGCTGCTGCTCAGGACGCCTGAATTCTCATGGCCATCACCATCTACACCAACGAAGACATCAAGCCGGGCGCGATCGCCGGGCAGCGCATCGCCATCATCGGCTATGGCTCGCAGGGTCGGGCGCACGCCCAGAACCTGAAGGACAGCGGCCATGACGTGGTCGCCGGCGTTCGTCACGGCGGCACGGGCTGGAAACACGCCACCGCCGACGGCGTCCCGACCGCCGAGCCGGCCGAAGCGGTCAAGGGCGCCGACATCATCGCCATCCTGACCCCCGACATGGTTCAGGATCAGGTCTATCGCGACATCATCGAGCCGAACGCCAAACAGGGCTCCGCCCTGCTGTTCGCCCACGGCTTCTCGATCATCTACGGCCGGATCACCCCGCGCCCCGACATGGACGTCATCCTGGTCGCGCCCAAGGGACCGGGCGATCTGGTCCGTCGCGAATTCCAGCGCGGCCGCGGCGTGCCCAGCCTGTTCGCGGTCGAGAAGGACGCGACCGGCAAGGCCCGCGACCGGGCCATGGGCTACGCCAAGGGCAACGGCGGCGCGACCGGCGGCCTGCTGGAAACCACCTTCCGCGAAGAGACCGAAACCGACCTGTTCGGCGAACAGGCCGTCCTGTGCGGCGGCGCCAAGGAACTGGTGATGCAGGGCTTCAACACCCTGGTCGAGGCCGGCTACCAGCCCGAGATCGCCTATTTCGAATGCCTGCACGAGCTGAAGCTGATCGTGGACCTGTTCTACGAAGGCGGCATCTCCAAGATGCACCACTTCATCTCGGAAACCGCCAAATACGGCGCCGTCGCCAGCGGCCCGCGCGTCGTCAACGAAGAGACCAAGGCCCGGATGAAGACCATTCTGGACGAGATCCAGGACGGAACCTTCGCGCGCAACTGGATCGCCGAGAACGAGGCCGGCAAGCCCCAGTACGAGGCCTGGCTGAAGGCGGACCGCGAGAGCCAGATCGAACAGGTCGGCGCCCGTCTGCGCGAGCGGATGGCCTGGCTGAACACGCCCAAATCTGAAGCGGCCTGAGCCCGAGCGAAAGACCGGATGACCCTGATGACCGCCGCCGCCTTCAAATCCTCAGCCGAGGCCGCCCCCCAATCGGGGGCGCGCCTGCTGGTCTCCACCCTGGAGCGGCTGGGCGTGGAGGTGGTGTTCGGTTATCCGGGCGGCGCCATCATGCCGGTCTATGACGCCCTGGCCGGGTCTAAGCTGAAACATATTCTGGTCCGGCACGAACAGGCCGCCGCCTTCGCCGCCGACGCCTATGCGCGCAAGAGCGGCAGAGTCGGGGTCTGTCTGGCCACCTCGGGACCGGGGGCGACCAATCTGATCACCGGCATCGCCAATGCGATGATGGACTCGGCGCCGATCGTCTGCATCACCGGCAATGTGGCCCAGGGGCTGATGGGGACCGACGCCTTCCAGGAGATCGACATCCTGGGCGTCACCCTGCCGATCGTGAAACACTCGATCCTGGTCCGCGACGCGGCCGATGTTCCGGCCGCCGTCGAGGAGGCCTTCCACATCGCCGCCTCGGGCCGTCCCGGTCCGGTCCTGGTCGACCTGCCCAAGGACGTGCAGTTCGCCACGACCAGCGACGACTACGGCTTCCACATCCCCAACGAGACGCCGCGCATCGATCACGACGCCGTCGCCGCCGCCGAGGCCGCGATCCGCGCCGCCAAGAGGCCGCTGGTCTATGTCGGCGGCGGAGTGAAGATCGGCCGCGCGACCGAGGCTTTGCGCGCCTTCGTCGCCGCGACCGGCATCCCCCAGGTCTCGACCCTGAACGCCCTGGGCACCGTCCCGACCGACGCGCCGCGCATGCTGGGCATGCTGGGCATGCACGGCGCCCGCGCGGCCAATCATGCGGTTCAGGACAGCGACCTGCTGATCGTCGTCGGCGCCCGGTTCGACGACCGCGCCACGGGCAAGCTGGCCGAGTTCGCGCCCAACGCCCGGATCGTCCATTTCGACATCGACGCCTCCGAAGTCGGCAAGCTGCGGGCGGCCAATGTGGCCGTGGTCGGCGAGCTGAAGGACGGGATCGAGGCCCTGACGGCGCGCATGGCCGGCGGACCGGCCCTGGACATCCAGCCCTGGGTCGATGCGTGCGTCGACGCCGCCCGGACCAGCGCCTATCGCTATGACGCGCCGGGCGAGGGGGTCTACGCCCCGGCTCTGCTGAAAGAAGTGTCCGAAGCGGCCGGCGACGCCTTCGTCGCCGCCTGCGACGTGGGCCAGCACCAGATGTGGGCGGCCATGCACTGCCGCTTCTCCAAGCCCGAGGCCCACATCACCTCGGGGGGTCTGGGCGCCATGGGCTTCGGCCTGCCCGCCGGCATCGGCGCCAAGCTGGCCGATCCGTCCGCGACGGTCGTCACCATCGCCGGCGACGGCGGCTTCATGATGAACATCCAGGAGCTGGCGACGCTGAGGCGTTACGGCATCCCGCTGAAGATCGTGCTGATCGACAACTCCTCGCTGGGCCTGGTGCGCCAGTGGCAGGAGCTGTTCTTCGCCGAGAACTATTCCGAGATCGACCTGTCCGACAATCCGGACTTCGTGAAGGTGGCCGAGGCCTTCGGCATCGAGGCCTTCCGTATCGATCGCCGCGATCAGGTGTCCGAAGGCATCCAGCGCCTGCTGGCCGCCGACGGCCCCTGCCTGGCCCATGTGGTCATCGATCCCCGAGACAATGTCTGGCCGCTGGTTCCGCCGGGCAAGAGCAATGCTGAAATGATGGAGGGCTCCTGAGATGAGCAACACGATCCACATCCAGATCGACCGTGCGGACGGTTCGCTTCAGCGTCTCATCGGTCTTGTGGAGCGCCGGGGCTTCCACATCGACGGCATCAACATGGCCGACGAAGGGGCCTTCCGCCGTATCTCCCTGACCATCCGCGGCCGAGACGCCGGTCGGTGCATGGAGAATCTGGGTCGCCAGATCGACCGCCTGTTCGGCGTGCGCCGGATCGGCAACGACATTATTCAATCCGAGGCTGCGTAATGACCGCCGAACAAGTACGAGTATCCGGCGTATCCCGAACTGAGGAGATCGCCGCCGACCCCAACCGGGTCATCGTCTTCGACACGACGATGCGGGACGGGGAGCAGGCACCGGGCTTCTCCATGACCGCCCAAGCCAAGGTGAAGATGGCCCAGGTCCTGAAGGACCTGGGCGTCGACGTTATCGAGGCCGGCTTCGCCGCCGCCTCGCCCGGCGACGAGGACTGCATCCGCCGCGTGACCGGCGAGGTCGAGGGGCCGGTCTTCTGCTCCCTGTCGCGCGCCAACGAAAAGGACATCGACGCCAGCTTCCGCGCCCTGCAGCCGGCGCCCAAGTCGCACCGTCGCTGCCACACCTTCATCGGCACCAGCCCGATCCATCGCTCGGCCAAGCTGAAGATGTCGACCAACGAGGTTCTGGCCACGGCCGTCCGGGCGGTCGAATACGCCGCCAGCCTGTTCGACGACGTCGAGTTCTCGGCCGAGGACGCCTTCCGCACCGAACCCGAGTTCCTGGCCGATGTGCTGGAGGCCGCCGCCGACGCCGGCGCCCGGACCCTGAACGTGCCCGACACCGTCGGCTATGCGACCCCGGAAGAGGTGCGCGAGACCTTCCGCGCCCTGGCGGCGCGGATCCACAAGCGCCACCCCCATGTGATCTTCTCGGCCCACTGCCACGACGACCTGGGCATGGCGGTCGCCAACTCCCTGGCTGCGGTCCAGGGCGGGGCGCGTCAGGTCGAGGGCGCGATCAACGGCATCGGCGAACGGGCCGGCAACGCCTCGATCGAAGAGGTCATCATGGCCCTGAAGGTGCGCGAAGACCGCTATGGCGTCGCCATCGGCGCCGACAGCCGCCATCTGGTCCGCGCCTCCAAGATCCTGTGCGAAATCACCGAGACGGTCATCGCCCGCAACAAGTCGGTGGTCGGCATCAACGCCTTCGCCCACGAGGCCGGCATTCACCAGCACGGCATGCTGGCCGACAGCCGCACCTATGAGATCATGCGGCCCCAGGACGTGGGCTTTGAAGGCAGCTGGTTCGTTCTGGGCAAGCACTCGGGCCGCCACGCCATCGCCAAGCGGGCCGAGACCATCGGCCGTCCGATCGAGGGCGAGCGTCTGGCGGCCGTCGTCGCCGGCTTCAAACAGCGCGCCGACCAGATCGGCGAGATCAGCGACGCCGAACTGATCGCCATCATTGATCGCGTCGACGGCGTTGAGGAGACGGTGGCCCAGTATGCCTGATCCAAAGACCCTGTTCGACAAGGTCTGGGACGCTCATGTGGTGCGGCCGGAAACGGCCGATACGCCGGGCGTCCTGTATATCGACCTGCATCTGGTGCATGAGGTCACCAGTCCCCAGGCCTTCAGCGAGATCGAGGCCCGCGGCCTGAAGGTGCGCCGGCCCGACCGGACCTACGCCACCCTGGACCATTCGACCCCGACCCTGCCGGCGGGGCTGAACGGGCTGAAACCCTATGTCACCCCGCAGGCCGAGGCCCAGGTCCATACGCTGGAGCGAAACTGCGCCGCCCACGGGGTTCCCCTGGCCGGCTGGGGGTCCGAAGATCGGGGCGTGGTCCATGTCATGGGGCCGGAGCTGGGCCTGACCCAGCCGGGCATGACGGTCGTCTGCGGCGACAGCCATACCGCCACCCATGGGGCGTTCGGAGCCCTGGCCTTCGGCATCGGCACCTCCGAGGTCGGCCATGTGCTGGCGACCCAATGCCTGTTGCAGCGCAAGCCCAAGGCGATGCGGGTGACGGTGACCGGCGAACTGCAGTCGGGCGTGTCGGGCAAGGACGTCGCCCTGGCCGTGATCGCCGCCATCGGCTTCGGCGGCGGCACCGGCTACGTCATCGAATATGCGGGCGAGGCGGTGCGGTCGCTGGACATGGAAGGGCGGATGACCCTGTGCAACATGTCCATCGAGGCCGGCGCCCGCGCGGGGATGATCGCCCCGGACCAGACCACGATCGACTGGCTGCGGGGCCGCAAACATGTCCCCGCCGACTATGAGGCGGCGACCGCCGAATGGCTGAAGCTGGCCACGGACCCGGGCGCGACCTTCGACAAGGAAGTCGTGATCGACGGCGCCGCCATCCGGCCGATGGCGACCTGGGGCACGACGCCGGACGCCGGCGCCCCCATCGGCGCGCCCGTGCCCCAGCCCCAGTCGGACAGCGACCGCAAGGCCATCGCCTATATGGGCTTCACCCCCGGCGAGGCGACGACCAGCCAGCCGGTGGACGTGGTCTTCATCGGCTCCTGCACCAACGGCCGCCTGCCCGATCTGCGCGCCGCCGCCGAGGTTCTGCGCGGCCGCAAGGTCAAGCCGGGCCTGCGCATGCTGGTGGTTCCCGGTTCGGAGGCCGTTCGCCGGGCCGCCGAGGCGGAAGGACTGCACGAGGTCTTCATCGCCGCCGGGGCCGAATGGCGCATTCCCGGCTGTTCCATGTGCATCGCCATGAACGGCGACGTCGTCGCGCCCGGTCAGCTGGCCGTCTCGACTTCCAACCGCAATTTCGAAGGCCGCCAGGGCAAGGACGCCCGCACCATACTGGCCAGTCCCGCGACGGCTGCGGCGACGGCGGTGGCCGGTGTGCTGACCGATCCGCGCGTCTTTCTGAACGAGGTCGTGGATGCGTAGCGACACCCCCTTCCGCTCATCCCGGCGAAAGCCGGGACCCAGTGCTTTCGCGAAGCACAATGCGCGGGATCGCCGACAGGGCGCGACGGGTGACGCCTATCGCCCACAGAACTGGGTCCCGGCTTTCGCCGGGATGAGCGGAGTTTTTGATGTCTGAGCCCTTCACCACCCTGACCTCGAAGACGGTCACGCTCAGCCAGGCCAATATCGACACCGACCAGATCATTCCGGCGCGGTTCCTGACCACCACCACGCGCGAGGGGCTGGGCAAGGCGGCCTTTTATGACTGGCGCTATGAGGCCGACGGTTCGGAAAAGCCCGAAGCCATTCTGAACCGGATCGATCCGGCCGAGCATCGCATCCTGCTGGCGGGCAAGAATTTCGCCTGCGGCTCGTCGCGCGAACATGCCCCCTGGGCCCTGTACGACTATGGGTTCCGGGCGGTGATCTCGACCGAAATCGCTGACATTTTTACATCTAACGCCTTGAAAAACGGCCTGCTGCCGGTCGTCGTCAGCCAGGATGTCTGGGACGATCTGGCGTCGCAGCCCGACCAGCCGGTCACAATCGACCTCGAAGCCCGGCAGATCCGGCGCGGCAATGCCCAGCCCGTGCCGTTCGAGGTCGAATCCTTCGCACGCCAGTGCCTGTTGAACGGGGTGGACACCCTGGGCTGGCTGCAATCAAACCTGCCAGAGATCGAAGCCTTCGAGCGTTCGAGAGAGACCGTCTGATGACCCAAGCCGCCCCCAAGACCTATGAGATCGTCCTGTTGCCCGGCGACGGCGTCGGGCCGGAGGTGACGCGGGCCGCGCGCGACGTGCTGGCGGTCATCGGCGACTTCTACGGCCACAGCTTCAACTTCACCGAACATCTGATCGGCGGCGCCGCCATAGACGAGACGGGCGAGCCCCTGCCGGAGGCGACGCGGGCCGCCTGCGTCGCCGCGGACGCCGTCCTGCTGGGCGCGGTGGGCGGTCCCAAATGGGACGGCGGCAAGCGCCGGCCCGAGGAAGGGCTGTTGGCGATCCGCAAGGCCATGGGTCTGTTCGCCAATCTGCGGCCGCTGCAGGTATCGCCGGTCCTGGCGCACCGTTCGCCGCTGAAGAAGGAGATCGTCGAGGGCGTCGATCTGATCGTCTTTCGCGAACTGACCGGCGGCGTCTATTTCGGGGAGAAGACCCGCACCGCCGACCGCGCCACCGACCTGTGCGAATATACGGTCCCTGAAATCGAGCGCGTCGCCCGCGCCGCCTTCCAGACGGCCCGCCAGCGCCGCGGCAAGGTGACTTCGGTCGACAAGGCCAATGTGATGGAGACCAGCCGCCTGTGGCGCGAAGTGGTCACCCGCATCCATGCCGAGGAGTTCCCCGAGATCGCGCTGGAGCACGCCCTGGTCGATTCCATGGCCATGCACCTGATCAGGAAGCCCCGCGAATACGACGTCATCCTGACCGAGAACATGTTCGGCGACATCCTGTCGGACGAGATTTCGGTGCTGGGCGGCTCCATCGGCCTGCTGCCGTCGGCGTCGCTGGGCACGGAAGGGCCGGGCCTGTTCGAACCGATCCACGGGTCGGCGCCGGACATCGCCGGTCAGGATCTGGCCAATCCGGTCGGCACGATTCTGTCGGCGGCCCTCTTGCTGCGTCACAGTCTGAAGCTGGAGGACGAGGCGGATTCCATTGAGGCCGCCGTCGCCGCCGTCCTGGCGGCCGGCGCCGTGACCGCCGATCTCGGCGGAGCCCTGGGCACGCGGGGGGCGACCGAGGCCGTCATCGACGCCATCCGCGCCATTCACTGGGCGACGGCGCACCGGGTGCAGATGCACTGGGCCTGAGGGCGTCGCGCCGCCCCTGAATTTCATGCCGGGAACAGCGTTCCTTGAAACATGAATCTGAACCTTAAGCCTCGCACGACGAATGGATCATGCGAGGCTTAACTTTTTTGACAGGACCGTTGCAAGAAAGTTGCACCGTTTCAGCCTGACCCCCTTGCGTCGAACGCGATTGCAGTAAAACCTTCGCACTTGCGAGATTGCCAAGGGGGTATTTGCTTATGTCGCACGTTTGGAATCGACTTCCGGGGGTCGCTGCGCTCCTGCTTCTGACCATCGGGCTCTTTTACGCCGGCGGGGCCTTCGCCCAGACGCCGGAGGCGGCGCCCGCCCTGCTGGCGCACCAGTCGGCGCTGGAGCTGGACGGCGCGGGCACGGCCTGGCTGGGCACGTCCACGGCCCTGGTCCTGCTGATGACCCTGCCGGGACTGGCCCTGTTCTACGGCGGCATGGTGCGGCGCAAGAACGTCATCGCCACCATCACCCAGTCGGTCGGCGTCTTCGCCGTCGTCTCCCTGGTCTGGTTCATCGCGGGCTACAGCATCGCCTTCGGCGCCAACGCCGACGCCGCGCTTCAGCCCTACGTCGGCAGCCTGGACATGCTGTTCCTGAACGGCGTGACCCTTGGCACGGCCAACAGCCTGCTGACGGGCATTCCGGAATATCTGTTCATCGCCTTCCAGATGACCTTCGCCATCATCACCCCGGCCCTGGTCACCGGCGCCTTCGCCGAGCGGATGAAATATTCGGGCCTGCTGCTGTTCACGGCCCTGTGGTCGCTGCTGATCTATTCCCCCATCTGTCACTGGGTGTGGGGCGGCGGCTTCCTCGGTTCCGCCGGCGTGCTGGACTTCGCCGGCGGGGCGGTGGTTCACGTGAACTCGGGCGTGGCCGGTCTGGTCTGCGCCATCTTCCTGGGCCGCCGCAAAGGCTATGGGGTCGAGCCGATCAATCCGCACAACCCTGTCCTGACCATGATCGGCGCCTCGCTGCTGCTGGTCGGCTGGATCGGCTTCAACGCCGGTTCGGCGGGCGCGGCCAATGAGCTGATGGGCGTGGCCCTGCTGAACACGGTGCTGGCCGCCGCCGCCGCCGCCCTGACCTGGAAGATCATCGAACTGATTGAGAAGAAGAAGGTCTCCCTGATCGGCATGCTGTCGGGTGTGGTCGCCGGCCTGGTCGCCATCACCCCCGCGGCGGGCTTCGTCGATCCCAAGGGCGCGGTCATCATCGGCCTGATCGCTGGTCCGGTCTGCTACATCTCGTCGGTCTGGATCAAGAAGCTGCTGCGCTACGACGACTCGCTGGACGCCTTCGGCATCCACGGCGCGGGCGGCCTGATCGGCGCCCTGCTGACCGGCGTCTTCGCCACCACGGCGATCAACAGCCTGTCGGAAGGCGCCAATGTCGGGGCCCAGGCCATCGGCCTGGCCTGGACGATCGCCTATAGCGCGGTCGGGACCTTCATCATCCTGGTGATCTGCAAGTTCACCACGGGTCTGCGGGTCAGCGAGGCGGAAGAAGCCGCCGGTCTGGACACCTCGCTGCACGGCGAGGCTCTGGAACACTGAAACCAGAGGGTGCGGCCCGCCGGCCGCGCCCTCCCTCCCGGCGATCCCATCGGGCGCTGGAACAAAAATAACGAAACCAAGGGGATAGATAATGAGAATGAAACTGTTCGGTACGGCCGCCGCTGCGGCCCTGGCTCTGGGGCTGACCGGCCTGGCCGCGCCCGCCTCGGCTCAGGACGCCAAGGTGGCCTTCAATGTCGGCGTGACCAGCGACTATGTCTTCCGGGGCTACAGCCAGACCAACGAAGATCCCGCCATCCAGGGCGGCGTCGATCTGACGGCCGGCAGCTTCTATGCCGGCGCCTGGGCCTCAAACGTTGATTTCGGCGACGACACCGACGCGGAAGTCGACGTCTATGGCGGCTACCGCACCGAGGCGGCCGGCTTCGCCCTGGACTTCGGCGTGATCGGCTACCTCTATGCGGGCGAACCGGACGGCGCCGACTACAACTATGCGGAGTTCAAGGCTGCGGCCTCGCGCGCCGTGGGCCCGGCCACCTTCGGCGCCGCCGTCTACTATTCGCCCGACTTCTTCGGCGCGGCGGATAAGGAAGCGACCTACGCCGAGGTCAACGCCGCCTTCTCGCCCGCCGACAAGTGGACGATTTCCGGCGCCGTGGGTCAGCAATGGCTGGACGTGTCCGACGACTATCTGACCTGGAACGCCGGGATCGGCTATGCTCTGACGGAGAATCTGTCGGCGGATGCGCGCTACTACGACACGGACGTGGACGGCGTGCCCGTGGCCGGGGACCGTTTCGTGGTCGGTCTGAAGCTGACCTACTGAGCCCGTCTTCGGTCAAAAACGAGGCCCCGGAGCACTGGCTCCGGGGCCTTTTTCGTATCAGCGGGCGTAGCGGCTTTCGACCGGCTCGTACCGATCCCACACCTTGCCGTCGGCCAAGGACCGCAGCAGCTTCAGATATTCGGCATGGGTCCAGGCCAGGGGCGTGGCCGAGTCGGTGTTCTGGCCCAGGGCGTAGTCGCGCGCGGTCGGCTCGCCGACCCCGTCCCAGACCTGTTCGGCCAGCATCAGCCCGTCATTGGCGAACCGCTCCATGCCGCGCACATAGGTCTGGCGGATGGCGGCGATGTCGGCGGCGGACGGAGCGCCGTTCAGGCTGACGCGGGCCAGCTCATAGTGGCCGCGCTCGCCGGTGAAGAAGGGCCAGACCCGACCCCGCTGACCAGGGCTCATCTGCCCGCCGACGCCATAGTTGGCGCCCGTGACATGATCCTCGCCATAGCCGTCGACGCCGTAGCGGCGCCAGCCCGGCGTCTGGTCGCCCTCCGGCCCGAAGTCGTAGCGGACCCGGTACAGGTCCTCCAGGCTCTGATCGTCATAGACGGGCAGGGTCGAAACGATGTGCGGATCGTCGGCCTTGCGCACCCCGTAGCGGACCAGTTCCAGGAAGCCGCCGTCCACGACCCGGTCCTCCTGGGGCGCGATCTGGCCGTTGGCGGCGCCGATCGGGGCCTTGTCGTTCGGGTTCTCGTTCCGAGTGATGCGGATGAAATAGCGGCCGTCGCCGAAGTCGCCGCTGGTCGTGAACATCCGCTCTTCGATCTTGGAGGCGTAGCTGTCGGCGGCGAGCTGATAGCGGGTCGCTCCCGCCGCATCGCCCGAGGCGCGCGCCATTTCGGCCGCGACCGTCAGCCCGGCCACCACGGCGGCGGTGGTGGAGGGGGAATAGCCCTGCTGCTCCTCCCAGCGCTCCTGCTGGGTGAAGGGCGGCTTGATCTCGGCGTCGTTCCACAGAAGGCCGATCTTGCCGCCGTCCACCAGGAAGTCGGCCGCCGGCTTCAGCATCGAACGATAGTGGTCGGCCATCTGGGCGTCGGACAGCCAGCCCAGCTTCCACAGACGATAGCCCAGCATGATCGGCATGGCCGTCTGGTCCAGCTGGACCGCGACCCATTCCAGTTCTCCGTCCACATGGGTCTTCTGCAGGAACCAGCCGCCGACGCCGGTATTGCCGGGCGTGTCCGGGCCGACCTGGACCTGGGGCAGATAGTTGAAGGCCGCCAGCGGCGTCTCCTTGTCGCCCAGCGCCGCCAGGGCCATGGCTACCTGATAGAAGTCGCGCGGCCAGACGGCCTTGTAGCCTGTCGAAGATTTCGATGCGTCCACCGTGTCGCCCCAGGGGTTGGACAGGGAGGCGATCAGGGCGCCGGCATGGGTGCGGTCCTCCTGCACCTTCAGCATCAGGGCCGAGGCGTAGGCCAGCTTGCCGCCGTCCGTCGCCTGTTCGGCGATGCGCGGCAGTTCGGTCAGGGAGGCGACATAGTCCTCCCAGCCGATGCGATCACTCTCGCCGTTGAACCGGGCCAGGACCTCGTCCAGGCCGGTCGCAAAGGCGCCGTCCGCCGCCGCCTGGGCCTGGGCCTCGCTGGAGCCGAAGCCGATCACGAAATCGCGGGTCAGGCTCTGCCCCTGACGCAGGCGCGGCAGGGCGCCCGTCATCATCGTATTGCCCGCCGTCTCACCGGTGGAGGCGTAGGTCCAGTCCATCCGGCCGTCCTTCAGGTCGGTCAGACCGTCCGAGGCGCCGACGAAGCCGACGCCGGCCTTGTCGAACGGACGGCTCGGCTTGAGCACCAGATGGGTGTCGCCTTCCCAGGCATGGAAGGCCTGGCGCGTGACCTGACCCCGGTCGTCGACGCCGGTGTTGGCGATGTGCGGCTCCAGCAGCAGATAGGGCGTGGCCTCTCCGCTCAGGGCCGTGATCTTGACCCGCAGCACCAGGGCGTTGCGGTCCGGGTCGGTGAAGATGCGTTTCTCGATTTCGAACCGGCCGGCCTTGTCGCGCGTGGTGACCCTATAGGCCGGCGACAGGGGGCGGCCCTGGGCGTCCGTATGCAGATATTCGGTCTGCTCGGTGGTGTCGGCGCCCTCCACAGCCAGGCCGTCAGGGGTGACGACGGCGAAGCGAAGCGCCTTGATCTGGGCCTCGTGGATCAGGCCGTACATGGTTTCGGTCAGAACGCCGTCGGCGATGGAGAACCAGACCTTCGACACCGCGCCGGTCGGGCCGCCGTCACGGTACTGGCCGTCGACATAGGCTTCATAGGAGGCCCCGGCGCCGGTCTTGGCGGCGCTGGACCAGGTAGGCGGATCACCCGGCGCGCCCGGAGCGATCCCGGACTGGGCCGAGGCGGCCGAGGCGAGCGCCAGGCCGGCGGCGCCGGCGAGGCAGAAGGAACGGAAGTGACGCATTGTGGTCCTCACGGGTTGCGCGTGGGGGCGGGGGAAAGAAGAAAGCTCAGGGGAACGTCCAGCCGCTGGTTCCACGAGGCCTCATTGTGCTGGGCGCCGGGGAAGACCAGGCTCTGGAAATCGCCGGGGCCGTAGCCGCGACGGCGGAAGACGGCGTCCACCTGGGTCTGGAAGGCGGCGTAGAACTGATCCAGGGTCTCATCGCCCCGGTCGAAGTAGAAGCGGTTCGCGCCGGGCGCCGGCAGGCCGCGCTCGATCACCCCGGTCCAGGCGGCGACCAGACGTTCGCGCCAGGCCTCCAGGCCTGGGCCGTCCAGACCTGTGACCCGCAGCGGCCAATGGGTCGACAGACAGGCGGCGGCGGAGAAGACGTCCGGCCGTTTCATCACCGCGTACAGTGAGATCAGCCCGCCCATGCTGGAGCCGCTGATCAGGGTGTCCTCGCGGCCGGGCAGGGTGCGGTAGGTCCGGTCCACGAAGGGTTTCAGCTCTTCGGTCAGGAAGCGGATGTAGCCGTCCGACAGGGGCGGGCCGCCATAGACGGCCTGAACATCGCCGCGCATGTCCTCGGGCAGGGCCGCGATCAGATCGGCCGGGACATATTCCCGCAGGCGAAGATCCGTGTTCCAGACGCCGACCACGATGGGGGCGCGCACCTGACCGCCGGCGATCAGCCGCGTCAGATGCTCGTCCACCCCCCATTCGCCGAAGTTGGCCGTCGAGGGATCGAACAGGTTCTGTCCGTCGTGCATGTAGAGGACGGGATAGGCCGCATCCGACGCCTCATAGCCGGGCGGCAGCCAGACGGAGACGTTCCTCGCCTTCACATGGGCCGAGCTCACGGCCTCGTGGAGGATCAGACGACCGGCCGCCGTCTGCGCCCGTGCGGCGCCGGCGAAGGGCAGGGCGGCCGCCAGGGCCAGGAGCGCGCGGCGGTTCACGCCCTTTGCTCCCGCACCCTCAGGGCGCTGAAGGCCGCCAGCAGGAAGGAGGCGGCGCCCAGCACCAGGGCCCAGATCGCCTGGCCGCTGAAGAAGTGCTTCAGAATCAGGCCCAGCACCGTGGCCGCCAGCAGTTGGGGCACGACGATGAAGATGTTGAACACGCCCATATAGACGCCCATCTTCCGCGCCGGCACAGCCGCCGACAGGATGGCGTAGGGCATGGAGACGATCGAGGCCCAGGCGAAGCCGACCCCGACCATGGGCAACCACAGCAGGCCCGGCTCGCGGATCAGGAAGACGCCGAACAGACCCGCCGCGCCGAGCGCCAGCATCAGGGCGTGGGTCGCCCTGCGGCCGATCCGCCTGGCCAGAACCGGCAGGGTGAAGGCCGCCAGGGCCGCGACCCCGTTATAGACCCCGAACAGAACCCCCACCCAGTCGGCCCCGGCGGCGTAGGCGGCCGAGGTGGTGTCGGCCGTGCCGAAATGGACGCTGGTCACGGCGGCGGTGGTGTAGATCCACAGGGCGAACAGGGCGAACCAGCTGAAGAACTGGACCACCGCCAGGTCGCGCATGGTCTGGGGCATGCGATAGACGTCGTTCAGGATCTCGGTCACGGCGTTGGCGATGCGGCGGCGCTGCATCAGGCCCACTGCGATCTGCAACAGGCCGAAGCCGACGAAGAAGCCGGCCAGGACCAGCAGCTCCTTCTCCAGATCGAAGGCGGCGATCAGCACCAGGCCGAGCCCCCCCAGAACGGCGCAGACCAGGCCCGAACCCATCCAGCCCCGCACGCTGCGGGCCGGCGGCTCCGGCGCATCGTCTGCCGGGGCGGCGCCCAGGGCTTCAAGGCGCGCGCGTTCGAAGGCGGCGAGCTGTTCGGGGCTGTATTCGCGGGTGCTCAGCACCGTCCACAGCACGGCCGTGAACAGGCCGGCGGCGCCGACGTAGAAGGCGATCTTGACCGACAGGGGCACGACGCCCGCCTCAGCCGTCGAGACCACGCCGAAGACGTTCGACAGCAGCCAGGGCAGGACCGAGGCGAAGACCGCCCCTGCGCCGATGAAGAAGCTCTGCATCGCATAGCCGGCGGTGCGCTGCTCCTCCGGCAGATTGTCGCCGACGAAGGCGCGGAACGGCTCCATGGTGATGTTGATCGAGGCGTCCATGATCCACAGCATGGCGGCGGCGAACCACAGGCCGGGGCTGTTGGGCATGGCGATCAGGGCCAGGGTGGTCAGGATCGCCCCGACCAGGAAATAGGGGCGGCGACGCCCGAACCGGGTCCAGGTCTTGTCGCTGAAATGGCCGACCAGGGGCTGGACCAACAGACCCGTCAGGGGGGCGGCGATCCAGAGGATGGCCAGGCTGTCGACCTCGGCGCCCAGGGTCTGGAAGATCCGGCTGGTGTTGGCGTTCTGCAGGCCGAAGCCGATCTGGATGCCGAAGAAGCCGACGCACATGTTCCAGATCGCCAGGCCGGACAGGCGCGGGCGGCGGGAGAGGAGGGTCATGATCTTCCCCCGCTTGCGGGGGAAGTGTCAGGTCGTGGCGCGAAGCGACACGCCTGACGATGGGGGAAGCGTCTTCTTTCCTCAGAAGACTTCCCCCTCCGACCCTGGATCGCTGCGCGATCGACGGGCCACCTCTCCCGCAAGCGGGAGAGGATCTGAAAGTCGCCCATCACCGCCGCCCCCGCCCGAACGGCACGAACCGGATCGCCTGGCCGCCGCCGGGCGCCAGGGCCAGGGTCAGAACGTCCGCCGACGTGACCTCGCGCTGCTCGATGACGATGTCCTCGCGCTTGCCGCGATAGTCGGCGTCCGGCCCGTCGCGATAGATTTCGGCCCGGTAGCGGCGGCCGGGGTCCAGGAAGTCCAGCGGAGCCTTCAGCACACGCGGATGCTCGTCGGTGATGGCCCCAAGGGCCCAGACGTCCGACGCTCGATCCTTGCGCGCTATGGCGACATAGTCGCCCATCTCGGCCGCGAGCACGCGGGTCTCGGCCCAGTCGACCGGCACGTCCTTGATGAACTGGAAGGGGCCGGGATTGGCCTCGTAGTTGACCAGCAGGTCGGCGGCCATCTGGATCGGGCTGTAGATGACGACATAGAGGGCCAGCTGTTTGGCCCAGGTGGTCTGGACTCCGCCGGGGCTGCGCGTCTCCATGCCGAAGATGCCGGGCGTATAGTCCATCGGGCCGGCCAGCAGGCGGGTGAAGACCAGGTTCGGCTCGTGCTCGGGCGGATTGCCCGGATTGCCCCAGGCCGAATACTCCATGCCGCGCTGACCCTCGCGGCTGATGATGTTCGGATAGGTGCGGCGCAGGCCGGTGTCCTTGAACGGCTCGTGGGCGTTGATCGCCACCTTGTGGCGCGCGCCCGCCTCGACGACCTTCATATGGTGCTGGGCCATGGCCTGGCTCTCGTGCCAGGCCATCACCATCCGGCCGTCCGGCCCGGCGACGCGAGCGCCGCCTGCGTCGGCGACATAGCCGGTCTTGACCGAATGGACGCCCAGCCGCTCGTACAGGGCCATGGCCGGTTCGAGCTGCTGCTCATAGTGGAAGGCGTTGCCGCCGGTTTCGTGGTGGCCGATCAGCTGGACGCCCTTGGACCGGGCGTGGGCGCAGACCGCCTCGATGTCGAAGTCGGGATAGGCTTCGGTGAAGCTGAAGTCCGAGCCGTTGGCGAACCACTGGCCGTCCCAGCCCTTGTTCCAGCCCTCGACCAGGACCCCGCCCAGGCCGTGCTTGGCGGCGAAGTCGATGTGTTTGATGGCGTTCTCGGTGGTGGCGCCGTGTTTGGGGCCGGAGTTCCAGCTCTTCAGCTCCAGGTGCATCTCCCACCAGACGCCGACGTATTTCATCGGCTTGAACCAGGACACGTCACCCAGCTTGTTGGGCTCGTTCAGGTTCAGGATCAGGCTGGACTCGATCAGGCCGGCGGCGCTGTCCGAGATCTGCAGGGTCCGCCAGGGGGTGTTGAACGGCGCCTGGCGCACCACGGCGGCGTTGGTCAGGCCCGGCGTCAGCTGGGCGCGGAACCTGGTTTCCTCAGACCGGCGCAGATTCATGCCGGCGTAGTCGATGCAGGCGGCCTCGTGGATCGAGACGTGCAGGCCCGACCGTCCCTTGACCGTCATCGGCGTCTGGGCGCTGCCGACCGCGCTGATCGGGGTGCGGCTGTAGAGATATTCCTCGCGGTTCCATTCCCAGGCCGGGCACCACAGGGCCTCGCCGTCCTCGGCCAGATTGAACTCGGTGATCTCCGAACCGATGCGGACCGTCTTCAGGGCGGGCTGGTCCGGGAATTCGTAACGGAAGCCCAGGCCGTCGTCATACAGGCGAAAGACGACATCGACGCGCCGTTGCAGGCCGCCGGTCTCGGCGTAGCGGACCCGCCACTCGTTGTAATGGTTGCGGATGAAGCGGCGCTCGCCCCAGGGCTGTTCCCAGGTCTCGTCGAAGGTCACGGGCTGACCGGCCGTGATCGCCAGGCCGCGCTCGAGGGCGGGGGCGTCGGTCAGCAGGAAGCCGAGCTTGGAGGGGGCCACGACCATCCGCCCCTGACGCAGCACCGCATACATCGGCCGCCCGTCGTTGTCGGTAAAGGCCTCGACCGTCAGGACGCCGCCGGGCGAACTGGCGCGGGCGTGGGTCGGCGCGGTCTGGGCGCGAACGCCCGTCGCGCCGAAGGCCAGGATCGAGGCGCCGCCGAGGGCCAGGAAGGATCTGCGCTTCATCTGTGAACTCCGTTACGCCGCCTCTTGCCAACCGCTGCGAACGGTGGCTGAAACGTTTGCAGAAAAATTTGCAGGCTCGAAAGCCTGTGCTGAGGACCCGCGACCTTGAGCCGCAAGACAACCCGACTTGAAGACATCGCGCGCCTGGCCGGCGTCTCCGTCGCCACTACCTCGCGGGCGCTGAACGACAGCCCCGCCGTCAACGACCGCACCAAACAGCTGATCTGGAAGCTGGCGAAGGAGCACGACTATCCGTTCCGCCGCTACATGCCCGCCGGTCCGATCGGGGCTCAGGGCACCATCGCCCTGGTGACGCCGCGACCCCAAGGACGGGAAGGTCGGATCTCCGACCCCTTCTTCCTGGAGCTGCTGGCCGGGGTGGGCGAGGCGGCGCGCGAACGCGGCTGCGACCTGCTGATGAGCCATATCTCGCCCGCCACCTATGACGAGCTGGCGGCGGCGATGAACACCAGTCGTGCGGACGGCGTGATCTTCCTGGGCCAGTCCAGCCTGCACGGCGCCTTCAACCGACTGGCGGCGGGAGATCATCGGTTTGTGGTCTGGGGCGCCGACCTGCCGGAGCAGGACTATTGCTCGATCGGCTCGGACAACTTCTCGGGCGGCCGCCGCGCGACGGCGCACCTGGCGCGGCTGGGGCGGACGCGCATCGTCTTCCTGGGCGATCTGGATCCGCCTGAGGCCATGCAGAGGCACCGCGGTTATCTGGAGGCGCTGGAGACGGCGGGCCTGTCGGTCGACGCCGAACTGATCGTCCCCGCCCATTTCGAGGTCGAGTCCGCCGAGGCCGCCGTGGACGCCCTCGTGCGCCGGGGAGTCAGGTTCGACGGGGTGGTCGCCGCCTCCGACCAGATCGCCCTGGGCGCCGTGCGGGCTTTGGAACACGCCGGGCTGACCGTGCCCGGCGACGTCTCGGTGATCGGTTTCGACAATGTGCCCTTCAGCCGCTATTCGCGCCCGGCCCTGTCCACCATCGCCCAGGACACGATGAAGGCCGGACGGCTGATGGTGTCCAAACTGCTGGACCACGGGGGCGCGACGGCCGGTCGGTCGGAACGGGTGCCCACCGATCTGATCGTGCGCGAAACCTGTGGCGGCTGACCGGTTCATGCCAGTCTGAAGACCAGTCCGGCGAGTGGCGGCAGGGCGGCGCCGTCGGCCTCGGTCCAGTTGATCGCCTCGATCCGCGTCGCGTCGGCGGGCGGGCTCCAGTCGACCGGCGCGTGACCCAGGTTGAAGACGCACAGCAGCCGCTCTCCGCCGCCGCCGCGCTCCTGGCGTTCGAACACCAGCAGGTCCGAGGTTTTGATCGGCATCATGCCGCCGAAGCGCAGGGCCGGGTGCTGATGACGCAGCCGGATCATCCGCCGCGCGACGTGAAGGGTCGCGGCCGGGTCGGCCTCCTGCGCATCCACCGCCAGCGGCAGATGGCGGGCGTCGACCGGCAGCCAGGGCTCGACGGTCGAGAAGCCGGCGTTGGCCTGATCCGCATGCCAGGGCATGGGGGTGCGGGCGCCGTCGCGGCCCAGGGTCTCGGGCCAGTTGGCGATGGCCTCGGGATCGACCAGCCGCTCGAACGGCACCTCGGCCTGGGGCAGGCCCAGCTCCTCGCCCTGATAGACGAAGACATTGCCGCGCAGGCAGACCAGCAGCATCAGGGCCATCTCGGCGAAGGCCTTGCGGTCCCGCCCTTGCGCCCAGCGTGACACGGCGCGCGGCGCGTCATGGTTGGAGAAGGTCCAGGACGGCCAGCCTTCGCCCTGCTGATCCGGCCACATGGTCTCGCCCCGCGCGACCAGTTCGCTCTTCAGCGTGTCGGCGTACAGATACAGGAAGCCATAGGCCGAGTGCAGGCGATCGGTCCCGGCGGTGTATTCCTTCATCTCGCGATCGGCGTGATCGCCGCCGACCTCGGCCACGGTGAACCGCCCCTCATAGCTGTCGGTCAGGGCGCGGATCCGGTTCAGGAAGCCGAGGATCTCCGGCTGGCTCTGGTTGTAGATCTTGTCCTGGAAGTCGAAGGGCCGGGTGCGCTTCTTGCCGTCCTTGATCGGCGGATTGTCGGTCAGCTTCAGGTCGTGGATGGAGAAGTTGATGGCGTCCAGGCGGAAGCCGTCGACGCCCCGGTCCAGCCAGAAGCGCGCCGCTGCGATCAGGGCGTCCTGGACCTCGGGGTTCCTGACGTTCAGCTGCGGCTGCGAGGCCAGGAAGTTGTGCATATAGTACTGGCCGCGCCGCGCGTCCCAGGTCCAGGCCGGGCCGCCGAACACCGACTGCCAGTTCGACGGCGGCGATCCGTCCGGCTTGGCGTCGGCCCAGACGTACCAGTCGGCGTGCGGGCCCGAGCGCGAGGCTCGGCTGTCCAGGAACCAAGGGTGCTCGTCCGAGGTGTGGGAGAAGACCTGGTCGATCACGACCTTCAGGCCCAGCGCATGGGCGCGCGCCACCAGGGCGTCGAAATCGGCCAGGGTTCCGAAGATCGGATCGACGTCGCAATAGTCGGCGACGTCATAGCCGAAGTCCTTCATCGGCGAGGTGAAGAAGGGCGACAGCCAGATGCCGTCCACCCCCAGCGAGGCGACGTGATCCAGATGGTCCGTAATCCCCTTCAGATCGCCGACCCCGTCGTTGTTCGCATCGGCGAAACTGCGTGGATAGATCTGGTACAGAACGGCGCCCCGCCACCATTCGTGATGGGCGGTCGCCGGCTGGGCGGCGGTCGCGAGGTCGAGGCTGTGGGCGTTCACTGGGGCGTGCTCTTGCAGATCAGATAGTCGAGAGGAGGAATGCGGACGGCGTAGCTGGCCGGCGCCGAGGCCTGGGATTCGCAGTCGCCGCGCACAGCTTGCCACCGCAGCGAACCGGGCTCCACCTCGACTTGGGCCGTCACCTCGGCGGTCGAGCTGTTGAAGAGGACCAGGGTCTCCCCGCCGGCTTCATCCAGGCGGGACAGGGCGAAGATCCCGGGCGCGTCGCCCGCCGCTCGGACGACCTGTCGGCCCCGGCGCAGGGCGGGATCAGCGGCGCGAATTCGGGCCATTTCGGCGATGGCGGTGTAGAGGGGCGCTGTCGTGGAATAGGGCGCCTGCCGTCCGCCGATCGGCTGTTCCGCCGCATAGACCTGGGTGCGGCTGGGCCACATGTCCTGGCGCGAGTTTCCATAGCCGCCGGCGCCGGCGAAGCCCTGTTCGTCGCCGTAATAGAGGGTCGGCACGCCGCGGCTGAACATCATCAGGGCGTGGGCCAGTTTCACCCGGGCCAGGATCTCGGCCTCGTCGGCGTCGGGATTGGCCTGTTTCACGAAGAAGCCGACCCGGCCCATGTCGTGATTGCCCAGGAAGGTCGGCAAGACGGCGGCGGTCTCGGCGCCCTTGGCGTAGATCGCGTCGGCGGCGAACAGTCGGGCCAGGGCGTCGGTCCCCGTCTTGCCGGATGCGACCTCCACCGCCGTCTTCTGGAAGGGGAAGTCCAGCACGGCCGGATAGGCGTCCACCCGCGTGAACCGCGCCGTCACCGCCGGGTCGGGGTCATAGACCTCGCCGAAGATGTGGAAGTTCGGAATGCCCCTGGCCCGCGCCCGCTCCAGCATGGCGGGGATGAAGGCCTGCCAGAACTCGGGGTTCACGTGGCGGGCGGTGTCGATGCGGAAGCCGTCGATCCCGTATTTGTCGATCCAGCCGCCGAAGACGTCGATCATGCCCTGGACCACGACGGGGTCTTCGGTCAGCAAATCGTCCAGACCGGCGAAATCCCCGTCCAGCGAGCTTTCGCCCGCAAAGGTGCTGTCGCCCCGGTTATGATAGCGGATGGGGTCGTTCAGCCAGGCCGGGACCTTCGCGTTCTCTTCGCCCGCCGGGACATAGGGGGTGTAGGCGTAGTCGGGCCGGGTCAGGCGCGAGAAGTCCCGTCCGTCGAAGCCCGCGTTGATCGCCGCCCCGTCCACCCCGCCGCGGCGGGTGTAGGGATAGTCGGCCCGGCTGCGGTATTCGCACGGCCGGTCCGGGCATTCGCGGTAGCGGATGACGTCGGCCGTGTGGTTGGCGACGATGTCCAGATAGACCTTCATGCCCCGCGCATGGGCCGCATCGACCAGGGCCCGCATCGCCGTCTCGTCGCCGAAATGGGGATCGACGGCCGTGAAGTCGGTGATCCAGTAGCCGTGGTGCGCCGCGCCGGTGTAGCCGTTGTGCGTCTGCACCGGCTTGTTCTTGAACACGGGCGCCAGCCAGACGGCGGTGGCGCCCAGGCCCTGAATATAGTCCAGCCGCTGCGTCACTCCGGCGAGATCGCCGCCGTGGTAGAAGTCGGTGTCCGACGGATCGAAGCCGCTCTTCAGCCGCTCGGGGGTGTAGCCGCCGTGGTCGTTCGAGGGATCGCCGTTGGCGAACCGGTCGGGCAGCAGGAAGTAAATGACCTCGTCCTGTGGCGGACGCTGACGCAGCGCCGTCAGGGCGGCGGCTGCAGGCGACGCGGCCGGGGTCTCGGCGCGGGCCTGAAAGGGCAGGGCCGATAGGCTCGCCATCAGAGCCGTCGCTGCGGCTAAGGCGCGGGCGCGGTTCGTCTTGCGGGGGGCAAGGCTCATCCTGTCGGTCCTCCTGTCTGAAAAGTGCAAAGCCTTCCAGATCGATTTGCAAGATTTTGCAGCCCAAGCCCTGCCTGTCAACGCGGATTAGAATGCTGCGATGCAGCGACAGCTTGGCCGTATCGATCCGTAAATCCGCGTATATGGGGCTTTCGCGGCCTCGGCGTGTGCGACGAAAATGCGTCGTCCACATTAACGGCTTGCAACCTTGTCGAACATTTGCATATTTTTGCGAAGGCTTCGGCTGCGACATTCAGAATCGCGGCGGCCCCAGGGAGGATGACCATGTCTCAACGTCTTAACCGGCGCGTGCGCCTGCTGTCGGGCGCTGCTGTCGGCGCCGCCGCCTTCGTCGCCGTCGGGGCGGCGCAGGCTCAAACCGCGACCACCGCCGCTCAGGCTGACCAAGCGCCGACCGAAGTCGGCGAAATCGTCGTCACCGGCATCCGTCGCTCGATCGAGGCCTCGATCTCGGCCAAGGCCAACAACACCTCGATCGTCGAAGTCATCTCCGCCGAAGACATCGGCAAGCTGCCGGACGTCTCGATCGCCGAATCCCTGGCGCGCCTGCCCGGCGTGACGATGCAGCGCCTTGACGGCCGCAGCCAGCAGATCTCCATCCGCGGCCTGGGCCCGGATTTCACCACCGCCCTGCTGAACGGCCGCGAACTGGTCACCACCGGCGACAACCGCGGCGTCGAGTTCGACCAGTTCCCGTCGGAACTGCTGGGCAGCGTCGTCGTCTACAAGACCCCGGATGCGGCCCTGCTGGGTCAGGGTCTGGCGGGCTCGGTCGATCTGCGCACCGTGCGGCCCCTGGCCTACGGCCGTCAGGCAATCGCCCTGAACTATCGGCATGAGTGGAACGACATCGGCGCCCTGAACTCGGGCACGACCGACAGCGGCGACCGCTACACCGTCTCCTACATCGACCAGTTCATGGACGGCACCCTGGGCGTCGCCCTGGGCTACGCCCATATGAGCTCGCCCTATCAGTCCGAGCGGTTCAACGCCTGGGGCTATCCCACCTATTCCGACGGCAATCTGCTGACCGGCGGCGTCAAGCCCTACGTCATGTCCTCGGAGCTGGAGCGCGACGGCTATATGGGCGTCTTGGAATGGCGCCCGAACGACCGCATCCATTCGACGATCGACGCCTTCTATTCCGAGTTCAAGAACACCCAGGTCCTGCGCGGCATCGAATTTCCGCTGGCCTGGGGCGGCTCTTCGGGCGACTGCACCGTCAACGTCGCCTCGCCCGTCTGCCGTCCGGCGCCGTCGCTGCGCCCCGGCTACACCGTGGAAGACGGCCTGATCGTCGCCGGCACCTGGGACAACATCAAGGGCGTGGTCCGCAACGACCTGAACAAGCGCGACAGCAACATCACCGCCCTGGGCTGGAATACCGAATTCGTCGCCAATGACGATTGGACCCTGGGTCTGGACCTCAGCTATTCGAAGGTCGAGCGTGACGACATCATCCTGGAGACCAACGCCGGGACGGGCCGCAACATCAACGGCGCCCTGGACACCCTGGGCTTCGAACTGACCGACGACGGGGTGACCCGGTTCAACAGCCGGCTCGACTACGCCGACGCCAGCCTGATCCGCATCACCTCGGCCCAGGGCTGGGGTTCGGACGTCATTCCGGGCGGCCAGGTCGGCTATATGAACACGCCCTCGATCGAGGACGAGCTGAAGGCGGCCCGCATCACCGCCAAGCGGACTCTGCACCAGAGCCCGTTCAGCTCCATCGACTTCGGCCTGAACTATACCGAGCGCAACAAGAGCTTCGTCAACGACCAGTACTATATCGGCGTCCCCGGCGGCGGCGATCTGTTCGTGCCGTCGGAATATCTGCTGGCCCCGACCGACCTGGGCTATCTCGGCATTTCGCAGGTGCTGAGCTATGACGCCCTGGGCGTGGTCAACAGCGGCCTGCTGGATCGGGTTCGCAATCCCAACGCCGACGTCGCCGCCGGCAACTGGGAAGTGACCGAAAAGGTCTCTACCGCCTATATCCGCGCCAACATCGACCACGAACTGTTCGGCATGCCCCTGACCGGCAATGTCGGCATGCAGTTCGTCTATACGGATCAGAGCTCCAGCGGCTTCTCGGCGCGGCAGGTGGGCCCCGGCGTTGCTGAAACGGTCGCCGTCAACGGCGGTGCGGAATATCTGGAGATCCTGCCAAGCTCCAACTTCATCCTGGAGGTCGGCGACGACATGTTCGCCCGCTTTGCGGTCTCGCGCACCCTGGCGCGTCCGCGGATGGACGACATGCGCGCCTCGCGGAACTACAGCTACAACACCAGCCTGGCCCAATCGACGGACATCAACCGTTCGCCGTGGGGCGGCGGCGGCGGCAATCCGGAACTGCGGCCCTATATCGCCGACGTCGCGGACCTGTCGTTCGAGAAGTATTTCGCCAACCGCCGAGGCTATGTCTCGCTGGCCGGCTTCTACAAACACCTCGAAAGCTACGTCTATAACCGCAACCAGATCTTCGACTTCAGCGGCTATCCGATCGGCGTGATCTCGCCGACCAACCCCGAACCGGCTCTGCGCCAAGGTCTGGTCGGTGCGCCGGACAACGGCGACGGCGGCTGGATCAAGGGTCTGGAGTTCTCGGTGTCGGCTCCGTTCGACCTGTTCCACCCCGCGCTCGAGGGCTTCGGGGGCGTCTTCAGCGCCTCGGCGACCGACAGCGAGGTCCAGCCCGACCCGACCCAGGCCCCGACCACCCTGCCGGGCCTGTCGGAGACGGTGGTCAACGGCACCCTCTATTATGAGCGTTACGGCTTCCAGGCGCGGGTCTCGGGTCGCTACCGGTCGGACTTCCTGGGCGAGGTCGCCGGCTTCGGCAACGGCCGCACCCTGCGGTCGGTCGCGGCGGAAACCGTCGTGGACGCCCAGATCGGCTACGAATTCCAGTCCGGCCCGCTGGAGGGCCTGTCGATCCTGGCCCAGGTCAACAACCTGACCGACGAGCCGTTCAAAACCTTCGAAAACGGCGATGAGCGCCGGACCATCGACTATCAGAGCTATGGCCGGACCTTCGCGGTGGGCATGAACTACCGCTTCTGATTTCTCCCCTGAGCAAACTGTGGCCGCCTCGGAAACGAGGCGGCCTTTTTCTTCTGTGGGCCCACTGCGCGCCAAAGTTTGGTTACAGGCGCCCTTTTTCCGCTGGACGGCGCGTCCGCTATGGCCGAACCAAGGCGACCAGAACCGCGCGGGCACAGCGCGGCGTCTTCGTATCATCCGTAAGGGGGAATATTCATGTCCGCACCAGAGGCCGCAAGACGTCAGGGCACAAACCTGGCCTTCGCCTATGTCACCACGCTCTTCTTCGCCTGGGGCTTCGCCACCTCGCTGATCGATCCGCTGATCGCGGCGGTGAAGCGGGTGTTCGATCTGAACAATGCCGAGGCCTTTCTGACGACCTTCGCCTGGTTCATCGCCTATGGACTGATGTCCCTGCCGGCGGCGGCGGTGCTGGGCCGGCTGGGCTACAGCCGTTCGATCATCGGCGCCCTGGTCGTCATGGTGGCGGGCTGTCTGATCGTGCCGGCCGCGACGGCCGCCGACTGGTATCCGGGCGTGCTGATCGCCCTGTTCGTCATCGCCTCGGGCGTCACCCTGCTTCAGGTCGCGGCCAATCCGCTGGTGGCTGAACTGGGCGCGCCCAAGGGCGCCTCCAGCCGTCTGAATCTGTCCCAGGCCTTCAACTCCCTGGGCACCACGGTCGGTCCGTGGCTGGGGTCGCACGTCCTGTTGACGGGCGGCGTCTTCGCCGCCGGCGCCGTGGTCACGGCCGCCACCCGCACCCAGTCGCTGCGCAGCATCGACATGGCCTTCCTGGGCATGGGCGCCTTCTTCGCCGTGGTGGCCTTCTTCATCTTCACCGCCCGCAAGAAGATCAATGCGGCGGCGCCGGCCTCGACCGAGGCGGTCTCCCCGCTGAAGGCTCTGTCTTCGCCCTGGGCCATCTTCGGCGCCCTGGCCATCTTCCTCTACGTCGGTTCTGAAGTGGCCATCGGCGGCATGCTGACCAACTTCCTGGAAAGCCCCGAAATCCTGAACGCCCCCATCGAGACTGCGGGCAAGATGGTCGCCCTCTACTGGGGCGGCGCCATGGTCGGCCGCTTCATCGGCTCGGCCGTCCTGACCCAGGTCCGGCCGGGAATCGTCCTGGCGGTCTGCACCGTGACGGCGGCGGTCCTCTGCTTCGTCGTCAGCCGGATCGGCGGACCGACGGCGGCCTATGCGGCCCTGTCGATCGGCCTGTTCAACTCGATCATGTTCCCGACCATCTTCACCCTGACCCTGGAGCGGTCCACCGCCCCCACCTCGGCCACCTCGGGCCTGTTGGTCTTCGGCATCATCGGCGGCGCCCTGCTGCCCCAGGTGGCGGCGCGCATCGCCGACGCCGCCGGCGCGCTTCAGCCGGCCTTCGTCGTGCCGATGCTGGGCTATGTCGGCCTGACGATCTTCGCCGTGGCCTGCATCCGCACCAAGGCCAAGACCGAGGTGACGACCACCGTCTCGCACTGAGGCCGGTCTTCAGACACGACAAAGGGCGCGGAGAGCCATCTCCGCGCCCTTTTCAATTCCGCGCGGACGGTCAGCCGTCGATCAGGCCCTGAAGGATCGGGGCCAGGCGGTCGCGCATCTTTTCGCAGTCGGCCTGGTCGATGTTGAAACTGCCGCCGCCCAGTTCGCGGCTGACCGACATCCCCATGATGAAACCGGCCAAGAGGCGGGCGCGGACCCGGGCGTCTGGTCCGCTGATCCATTCCTCAAGCGGGCCGAAGAAGCGGGCCGTGCAGGTGTTCTGAACCATTTCAGCGGCCTTGTTCGAGCCGATGGAGCGCAGCATGATCGCCATGCCCTTCAGCTTTTCAGCCTTCTTGGGCTCGAAGACGATCTCGTGGGCGACGCGCCGGCCGAACTCGGACTTGTCGCCCGACATCAGGGTGCTGCCGTCGCTGCAGCTGTCCAGGGCCGCCAGGAACAGATCGTCCTTGGAGCCGAAATAGCGGCTGATCAGGGCCGCATCGACGCCGACGTCGCGGGCGATGTCGCGCATGCCCACATCGTCATAGCTCTCGGCCGCGAAACGGTCGCGTGCTGCTTCGAGGATGGCCGTGCGGGTGGCGGCGGCGTTCCTCGGGCGGGGGCCGGGACATAACAAGGGGGCGACACTCCAGAATGAATAACCGTAGCCTCCATATGGCTTTGTCAACGCCTGTTGACAAGCGTCACGACGCCACCCATTAAGTCACCATGCGTTGACAAGGCCGGCTCCCCACCGGTCCTCATCCGCACGACAGGGATTTACCTCCGACAGGGAGATTGCGCAGATGCGCGGGCTGAAGATTGCGGCCGTGTCCGTCATGGTGACGGGCGCGCTTTATGGATGTTCCCCCAAGGCCGAGGGCCAGGCGCCCGGCGGCGCCCCGCCGGTGACGGTGGCCACGCCTCTGCAGCAGAAGGTGGTGGACTGGGACGAGTTCACGGGACGCTTCGAAGCGATCGAGAGCGTGGATGTCCGCGCCCGCGTCGGCGGCTATATCCAGGCGGTCCATTTCCGCGACGGCCAGATGGTCCAGAAGGGCCAGCTGCTCTTCACCCTGGACCCGCGCCCCGCCCAGGCCGCCCTGGCCCAGGCCCAGGCCCAGGTCGCCCAGATGCAGTCGCAGCTGACCCTGGCCCGCGCCAATCTGGCGCGCAGCGAGACCCTGCTGGCCTCCCAGGCCGTTTCCCGGGCCGAATATGACGCCAACAAGGCGGCGGTCGATGCGGCCCAGGCCAATCTCGCGGCGGCCAACGCCGCCGTTCGCACCGCCCAGCTGAACCTGGAATACACCCGCGTCACGGCGCCGACCTCGGGCCGGGTCTCGGATCGTCGCGTCGATCCGGGCAATCTGGTTGCCGGCGGCTCCTCGGCGGGCGACGTCCTGACCACCATCGTCTCGGGCGGTCCGATCCACTTCGTCTTCGACGGTTCGGAAGCGGTGCTGTTGAAATATATGCGAGACGGCGGCGCCAGCCAGGGCTCCCCGGTTCGCATCCGCCTGCAGGACGAGAGCGGCTTCACCCGCACCGGCCGGCTGGACTTTTCGGACAACGCCCTGGACACCTCGTCCGGCGTGATCCGCATGCGCGCCATTGTGCCGAACGCCGACGGCTTCCTGCGGCCCGGCCTGTTCGGCCGCGCCCAGGTCGCCGGCGCCGGCTCCTATGACGCCCTGCTGGTGCCCGACACCGCCGTCGGCACCGATCAGGCGCGCCGCGTCGTCTCGGTCGTCAACGCCGACGGGTCGGTCACGACCAAGCCCGTCGAACTGGGTCCGATCGTCCAAGGTTTGCGCGTGATCAAGTCGGGTCTGGCCCCGACCGACCGCGTCATCATCGCCGGCCTGCAACGCGCCGCCCAGCCGGGCTCCAAGGTCACGCCCAAGACCGGCAAGATCCAACCCGTCGCCCAACAGGCGCCGGACGCCCCGGTCACCCAGGCGGCCCCGGCCTCCACCGCCTCGTTCGCCACCAGCCTTTCGACCGGCGACTAAGCCATGAACATATCCCGCTTCTTCATCGACCGGCCGATCTTCGCGGCCGTGATCGCGGTGGTGATCACCATTGTCGGCGTCTTCGCCTATCCGCTGCTGCCCCTGTCGCAGTATCCGGAGATCGCGCCGCCGACGATCACCATCAACGCCGCCTATCCCGGCGCCTCGGCCGAAACCTTGGCCGAGACCGTCGCCGCCCCCATCGAGCAGGAGGTGAACGGCGTCGAGGACATGCTCTACATCACCTCCTCGTCCACCTCGGACGGGGCGGTGGCGATCACCGTCACCTTCCAGCCGGGCACCGATCTGGACGCCGCCCAGGTGCTCGTCCAGAACCGCGTGGCCCTGGCCGAACCGCGTCTGCCCGAGGCGGTCCGCCAAACCGGCGTGGTCGTCAACAAGGCCGAGAGCGGCTTCCTGATGATCCTGGGGCTGACCTCGCCCGACGGCTCGCTGAACAACGACTATGTCGGCAACTACGCCAACTCGACCCTGCGGGACCGCCTGCTGCGGATCGAAGGCGTGGGCGCGGTCCAGGTCTTCGGCGGCGGCAACTATTCGATGCGGGTCTGGATCGACCCGGCCAAGGCGGCCGAGCGCGGCCTGACCGGGCCGGACATCGTCGCCGCCCTGCGGGCCCAGAACGTCCAGGCCGCCGCCGGCTCCATCGGCCAGCCGCCCTTCCCGAACAGCGCCTCGGCCTTCCAACTGCCGGTCCAGGTCCAAGGCCGTCTGACCGATCCCGACCAGTTCTCCAACGTCGTTCTGAAGACCGACAGCGAGGGCCGTGTCACCTATCTGCGCGACGTGGCGCGGATCGAACTGGGGGCCCAGGACTACGGCATTCGCGGCTTCTTTGACGGCCAGCGCGGCGTCGGCCTGGCCATCGTGCAGCAGCCGGGCGCTAATGCGCTCGGCACCGCCGATCGGGTCCTGGCCGAGGTCGAGGCCGTCAAGGCCGAACTGCCGGCCGGGATGCAGGTCTCGGTGCCCTACAACCCCACCGAATTTGTCGCCGCCTCGGTTGAGTCGGTTCAGCACACCCTGATCGAGGCCGTGGTCCTGGTCGTGATCGTGGTCATGGTCTTCCTTCAGACCTGGCGCGCGGCCATCATTCCGATCGTGGCCATCCCGGTCGCCCTGGTCGGCACCTTCGCAGTGCAGCTGGCGCTCGGCTATTCGATCAACTCCCTGTCCCTGTTCGCTCTGGTTCTGGCGGTCGGCATCGTCGTCGATGACGCCATCGTCGTGGTCGAGAATGTGGAGCGGGCGATCAGCGAGGGTCTGTCGCCCAAGGAAGCCGCCTATCGATCGATGCAGGAGGTCTCGGGCGCCCTGATCGCCATCGGCCTGGTGCTGGTGTCGGTGTTCGTGCCGACCATGTTCGTGCCGGGCATTCCGGGCATCTTCTACCGCCAGTTCGCCGTGGTCATCGCCTCGGCCTCGGTCATCTCCCTGTTCGTCTCCCTGACCCTGTCGCCGGCCATGGCCGCCCTGTTGCTGAAGCCGCACGACAAGGACCACGGCCCGGTGCGCAAGCCCGGCGTCCTGGGGACCGCCGTCTATTACGTCGGCTGGGGCGGACGGAAGTTCAACGAGGGCTTCGACTGGCTGTCGGACCGCTATGGTCGTCTGACGGCGCGTCTGGTGCGCACGGTCGGCATCGTGCTGATCCTGTACGCCGGTCTGTTGGGCCTGACCGCCTGGCGTCTGGTCGACACCCCCTCGGGCTTCATTCCCGAACAGGATCAGGGCTTCCTGATCGGCGTGATTCAGCTGCCGGCCGGCGCCTCCCTGGACCGGACGGAGGCGGTGATGACCCGCGCCCGTCAGATCATCGAGGGCACCGACGGGGTCAACGGCACCGTGGCCTTCGCGGGCCTGGACGGCGCCAGCTTCTCGTTCGGATCGAACGCCGCCACCATCTTCGTGCGCCTCGATCCCTTCGAAGAACGCTCCAAGGAAGAGGCCGCCGCCGCCCTGGCCGGGGCCATCACCCAGGCCACGGGTCAGATCGAGGACGCGCAGATCTTCGTCATCGCCCCGCCGGCGGTCCAGGGTCTGGGCAACGGCAACGGCTTCAAGATGATGATCCAGGACACCTCGGGCGCCGGCTACCGCGCGCTGGAGGGGGCGACCTTCGCCATGATGGGCGCCGCCGCCCAGGCCCCGGATCAGGTCAGCCAGGTCTTCTCGACCTACAACACCGGCTCGCCCCGCATCTCGGCCGACGTCGATCGCGACAAGGCCCTGATGATGGGCGTCCAGCCCAGCGCCGTCTTCGACACACTCGGCGTCTATCTGGGCTCGTCCTACGTCAACGACTTCAACCTTCTGGGCCGCACCTATCGGGTGACCGCCCAGGCCGAGCCCCAGTACCGCGACGACATCGCCGACATCGCCAACCTGAAGACCCGCTCCTCCAGTGGGGCCATGGTGCCGATCGGGTCGGTGGCCAATCTGGTCAATGACTCCGGCCCGTCGCGCGTGGTCCGCTACAACCTGTTCCCGGCGTCCGAGCTGCAGGGCAACCCGGCCATGGGGGTCTCCTCCGGCCAGGCCCTGCAGGTCATGGAGCAGATGGCGACCAGCACCCTGCCGCAAGGCTTCACCTACGAGTGGACCGAGCTGGCCTACCAGCAGAAGGCGGCCGGTTCGGGCGCGACCATGATCTTCCTGATGGCCGTGGTCTTCGTCTTCCTGGTGCTGGCGGCCCAGTATGAAGCCTTCACGCTTCCGCTGGCGGTCATCCTGATCGTGCCCATGTGTCTGCTGGCCGCCATCATCGGTGTGAACCTGCGGGGGCTGGACAACAACATCCTGGTCCAGATCGGCCTGGTGGTTCTGATCGCGCTGGCGGCCAAGAACGCCATCCTGATCGTGGAGTTCGCCAAACAGGCCGAAGAAGAGCAGGGCATGAACCGGTTCGACGCGGCCGTGGCCGCGGCCCGGACCCGTCTGCGCCCGATCCTGATGACCTCCTTCGCCTTCATCCTCGGCGTCGTGCCGCTGATGCTGGCGAGCGGGCCCGGCGCCGAAATGCGCCAGTCGCTCGGCACGGCGGTCTTCTCCGGCATGCTGGGGGTGACCTTCTTCGGCCTGATCTTCACCCCGGTCTTCTATGTCGTCACCCGCTGGCTGTCGTCCAAACTGCCGCAGGGCAAGACGCCGACGCCCACCGGCGCCGAGACCGTCCGTTACGATCAAACTTCCAGCCTGACCGATCCTAATGCGCCGGCTCCGGCCACGGGTCGGGGAGGGGACATCTGATGACCCGCACCAAGACCCTCAGCTTCCTGACCGCCGCAGCCGCCGGCGCCCTGCTCGCCGCCTGCGCGGTCGGGCCCAAGGCGCCCGAGGCGGCTCTGCCGACCTCGGGGACCGGCGGCTTCATCGGCGCGGCCAATCCGGCCGTGACCGCCACGACCCCGGCCCGCGACGACTGGTGGCGGCTGTATGACGACCCGACGCTGGACGGCCTGATCCGTCAGGCCTTCGCCGAGAACAACGAGCTGGAGGCCGCCTTCGCCAATCTGCGCGCGGTCCGGGCCTCCCTGTCGGAGGCCCGAGTCGGCCGCTTCCCGACCACGACCACCAGCGCCCAGGCCCAGCGCAGCCGGGCCTCGGCCGCCACCGTCACCGGCCTGCCCGCCGGCGAGGACGCCCCCGAGATCGACACCTATGACGTCGGTCTGTCGGCCAGCTACGAGGTCGATCTGTTCGGACGGGTGGAATCCACCATCCGCGCCGCCCGCGCCGACGCCCGCGCGGCCGAGGCGGCTCTTGCCACGGTCCAGGTCTCGGTCGCGGCCGAGACGGCCCGCGCCTATGCCGACGTCTGCTCGGCCAACGCCCAGATCGCGGTGGCCGAACGGACGCTGGAGCTTCAGCGCAACACCGCCAACCTGACCCAAACCCTGCTCGACGGCGGGGCGGGCACCGGTCTGGACGTGGCCAGCGCCCGCGCGGCCCTGGCCCAGACGGCGGCGACCCTGCCGACCCTGCGGGCGTCGCGGAACGAGGCCCTGTTCCGCCTGGCCACCCTGACCGGCCGCACCCCGGCCGAGGCCGACCAGGCCGCCGCGGCTTGCGTCCGGCCGCCGCAACTCAGCCGGCCGATCCCGGTCGGCGACGGCGCGGCTCTCTTGGCGCGTCGTCCCGACGTGCGTCAGGCCGAGGCCAATCTGGCCGCCGCCGCCGCCCGCGTGAACGTGGCGACCGCCAACCTCTATCCGCAGATCAGCCTGGGCGGCTCCTTCGGCTCGACGGCGCTGGAGTCGAGCGAACTGGGCGACGACCAGAACTATCGCTTCAGCTTCGGTCCGCTGATCAGCTGGTCCTTCCCCAACGTCTTCGCCGCCCGCGCCCAGATCCAGGCCGCCGGCGCCCGCTCGGACGCCGCCCTGGCGACCTTCGACCAGACGGTTCTGACGGCCCTGCAGGAGACCGAGACGGCGCTCAGCAACTACGCCAACGAACTGGACCGCCGCGCCGCCCTGACCGAGGCGCGGGATCAGGCCGCCCGCGCCGCCATCCTGTCGCGTCAGCGTTTCAACGCCGGCGCCGACAGCTTCCTGGTGGTGCTGGACGCCGAACGCACCCAGGCCGCCGCCGACGCCGCCCTGGCCCAGTCCGACGCCCTGGTCACCACCTATCAGATCGCCCTGTTCCGCGCCCTCGCCGGCGGCTGGCAGGCCGAGAGCTGACGAGAGAAAATTCTCCGTCCCTTGGGGGAGTGAAGACAGGCCGCCGGCGGTCCTTCGGGCCGCCGGCGTTCGTGCGTCGAGAGTCACAATCGTCCACAAGGACGTCGGCGTATCGTGTTCCTGATTTGTTCTCTTCGTGCTTAAACCGACTGCGGCGGTCGGCGGCGTGACGGAGGATCAGATGAATGACGGAATTCTGGCCGATATGATGGCCGAGCTGGATGCGGAGCTGGCGCGGGCCGAGGCGTCCTTGCCGCAGCATCCCGAACACACCCGCCAGACCGAGGTGATGCGCGCCTTGGCCCTGGGTCTGGGCAATTTCGAACGGATGCGGGCGCACGACGTGCATCTGCTGGCCGCGCGCCTGTCGTCCGGCCGGTCATGAGAGAAATCAGAACGGAGTGATCAGGCCGGGACGATCAGGGCTGTCGCTTGAAGGTGTCGCCCACTTCGGCCGCATCAGGCCCGTCGGGCCCGGCGCTGCGCCGCTCTTGGTCGCCCACCTTCTTCACGTCTGCCTCTGGCGTCAGGGCGTCCGGCTTGCCCAACGGCTCAGCGCCGTTCTTCTTGCGGCCCTCGGTCTGAATGTCATCCATGATGGTCTCCCTTGCTGATGAGGGAGCGCGGGGCGCGCAGGCGGGTTCCGTCAGCGACCGGTATCCACCCTGGCCACCACCGACATGCCGGGCGACAGGCGCTCCAGGGCCGGTTGACCGGAATCCAGCCGGATGCGGATGGGGATGCGCTGGGCGACCTTGGTGAAGTTGCCGGTGGCGTTGTCGGGGCGGATGACGCTGAACTCGCTGCCGGCGGCGGGGGCGATGCGTTCGACGCGGCCGCGCAGGCTCTGACCGCCCAGGGCGTCGACCGTGATCTCGACCGGCTGACCGACCCGGATGTCGCGCATCTGGGTCTCCTTCATATTGGCCGTGACCCAGACCACGTCGGGGACCAGACCCATCAGCTGGGTTCCGGCGGTGACATACTGGCCCTGGCGCACGCCGATCTCGCCCAGGCGGCCGGAGCGGGGGGCGATGATGCGGGTGTTGGCCAAGTCGATCTGGGCCAGACGGACGGCGGCCTGGGCGTTCTCGACCGAGGCGGCCAGGCTGTCGCGGTTGACCACGGCCGAGGTGACGCCGGTCTGGGCCACGCCCTCGGCGGCCTGGGCCTGGGCCAGCTGGGCCTGGGCGCTGCGCAGGGCGGCGACGGCGATATCGACATTGGATTGCGACACCCAGCCGCCGGCCTTCAGTGTGCGGGCGCGGTCGGCGTCGGCCTGGGCCTTGGTCAGGGCGGCCTGGGCGGCGGCGATCGAGGCGCGTTGCTGGGCCACGGCGCCGCGCGCGGACGCCTGGCTTTGGGTCGAGTTGGACAGGGCCGCCTCTGCGGAGTGCAGGGCGGCCTCGGCCTGTTCCAGCTTCTGGCGGTAGATACGGTCGTCGACCTGGGCCAGAAGCTGGCCCTGCTGGACCCTCTGGAAGTCCTGGACCGGCACGGCCGTCACATAGCCGCTGACCTGGGGGCTGATGATCGTCACCTGGCCGCGCACATAGGCGTTGTCGGTGCGCTGGACATGGCCGGTGAAGGGCGGCAGCCGCCAGGCGTAGAGGACCAGGCCGACGGCGAAGACGGCGACGATGGCCGCCACCACGGCCCAGAGGACGCGCTTGCGGGGTTCCGGCGCGGCAGGGGCGGCAGAGGCGGGCGGAGCGGAGGGAGCGGGGGCTGTGTCGGTCATCGGATGGGGGGCTTTCGGAGATCAGTCGGCGGCGGCGACAGCTGCGGCGTCGGGCGTGGGCGTGTTTCGGGCCTCCCGTTTCGCCTGACGGCGCGCCTTGAGGCGGGGGCGCAGATGGACCGCCGTAACCCAGGCGCAGCCCAGGCCGGCGACCCCGGCGATGATCAAGAAGACGTCGTTATAGGCGAGGACATTGGCCTGCTGCGTCACCTGGCGCGTCAGCAGAGCCACGCCCTCGGCGTTCAGCTGGGCGGGGTCGGTGACGGTCGAGGCGTAGGCGCCGGACAGCTGGCGCAGGCGCAGAACCACCTGGGGGGCCAGGCTGGTGATGTCGGCGGCCAGCTGGTTCGAATGGAATTTCTCGCGCACCACCTGGATGGTGCCGATCAGGGCCGAACCGGCCAGGCCGCCCAGGTTCTGAAGCACGCTGAACATGACGATGAAGCTGATGATGTTGCGGGCGCCCTGTTGCAGCACCTTGCCCACCCCGATCAGCAGGGCCGGGCCGACGAACAGGGCCGAGGCGAAGGCGACCAGGGCCTGGCTGACATAGAGCTGGGCCGGGCGGGTCAGGACGGTGGCGTGACTGTCCATATAGGCGCCGACGGCGATCAGGCCGAGGGCAATGGCGATGGGCAGGTTCAGCCGGGTCATGTCCAGCGTGAGGGCGGCGACCGCCGTCCCGGCCATCATGGCCAGCAGGATGACCAGGAACAGGCCGTGCAGCTGATCCGGCCCCAGACCCACAACGGTCAGAAAGCCCACGGCGCCCGAGGTCTGTTCCGACAGGGTAATCCGGATCAAGAGGATGGCGCCGAACAGGCGCAGGATGTCGGGGCCGGTCAGCCAGCGCACATTGATCAGCGGATTTCTGCGGTTGTATTCGACCGTCAAGGCGGCGGTCAGCAGCAGGATCGCCCCCGCCAAAGCCCAGCCGATCCAGGCGGCCTCGGTCCACCAGACGATCCGGCCCAGGCCCAGAACGGCGGCCAGCAGGGCCACGCCGGGGGCGAACAGGGCGAAGGTGACGAAGTCCAGCGGCTCGAACAGTTTCAGCCGCTCGGACGGGGGCAGTCGCAACACCTGGACGGCGGCCCAGGCCAGCAGCGCCATGCCCAGTTCGAAGGTATAGAAGGCGCGCCAGTCGTCCAGCTGAAGCAGGCTGGGCATGATCAGGCGAGCGATGGGGACGGCGAAGCTGGACAGGCCGATGCCGATCACCAGGCCCTTCAGCCGATGCTGGGCCGGAAAGGCCTGGATCATATAGAGGAAGCCCAGGCTGCTGAGCCCCGCCGCCGCCATGCCGGCCACGGCCCGGACGAACAGGGTCGATTCATAGTTGTCGACGGCCAGGTGGGCGGCGCAGGTGACGACGAAGGCGGTCAGGCAGATCTGGGTGAAGAGGCGCAGGCCATACTGCTGGCGGAACTTGAACAGGATCAGGTTCATACAGGCGTTGGTCATGACGAAGACGACCGGCAACCAGGCCGCCTCGCTCGGTGTGATCCCCAACGACCCCTGAAGATTGGAGAGGTTGGCGGTCACGGCCGCATTGCCCAGACTGCCGACCAGGGCCACCAGGACGCCGGTCAGGGCGTACTGAAGCCTCAGCCAGGCCGTGTGGTCGGGCGTGGCGGGCGAGCCGGGCAGGGTGGGCCGCTCGTGCGGTTTCAGCGTCGCCAGATACTGGTCCCACGGCAGATGCCAGTTGTGATCGGCGCGACGAGCCATCAGGAGGCCTCGGCCCGGGGGCGCAGGCCGTCCATGAGGAGGGCGCGGGTGCGCTGGGACACAGCCTGACGCTCGGCTTCATCGGCGCCCTGGAAGCCGGCGCCCAGCAGGGTGGCGATCAGGCGAATGTCCATCGGCCGCAGATCCTTTCGCACCAGGCCGGCCGCCTGGGCGCGTTGCAGAGGGGCGGCGCCCGCCTCCATCAAGCTTTGCCGCAGGGGCGTAAGCGCGTCGGGCGACCGAACGTTCCGCACCAGGCCCGCCAGGCCGGCGTTGCGGATCATGTCCTCGGCCAACCGGTCCAGAAACCAGAAGAAGGTCTCCGGCGCCTCGCCCTGTTCGGCGGTGCGGCGGCCCAGGTCGGCGACGTCGGCCTCGAGCACGGCCAGGGCCAGTTCGGTGCGGTCGGCGAAATGACGATACAGGGTGCCCCGGCCGACGCCCGCCTTTTCCGCGATCAGGTCCAGCGGGGCGTCCAGGCCGTGGTCGGCGAAGACCGCGCGCGCGGCCTGAAGCAGGGCGGCGCGGTTGTGGATGACGTCCTTGCGGAGGGTTTTGGGGGCGGGGCGCGACATGGTGACGCGCTTAAATGGACACGGGTGTCCGTTTTGCAAGGACCCTTTGTTTTCGTCATTCCGGGCGAAGCGTAGCGGAGACCCGGAACCCAGCGGCGCGCGAGAGCGCGAACCTGTCGCGGATAATGTCTTTCAACATCATGCGGCGGATAGATTTCGCCTTCGGCGCCGCTGGGTTCCGGGTCTACGGGCCAAGCGGCCCTTCGCCCGGAATGACGAAAGAAGAAGAGGCCTAGAGCCCCTTCTCCAACACCACGAACTCCAGCTCAGACCGGGGCGGGTCGACGGGGAAGGGGCGGGTCTCGCCGGTGGGGCGGTAGCCGCGCCGTTCGTACCAGGCGATCAGTTCGGCGCGGCGGTGGATGACGGTCATCTCCATGCGGCGGGCGGCGAAGCGGGTCACGGCCTCGCTCTCGGCGGCGGCGAGGAGACGGCGGCCCAGGCCGGAGGCTTGCAGGATGGGCTCGACCGTCAGCATGCCGAGGTAGGTCCGGCCGTCGCCGACGCGGGCCACCTGGACGCAGCCGACCAGGGCGCCGTTGCGGTGGGCCAGCAGAATGACCCGGTCGGGATCGGCGATCAGGGCCGACAGTTCCTCGGCGCTGGTGCGGGTGTCGAACAGCAGGTCCGCCTCATGCGTCCAGCCGGCCTTGGCCGTCTCGCCCCGATAGGCGCGCTCGATCAGGGGATGAAGCGCGGCGACGTCGTCGAGGATCGCCGCGCGGAAGGCGATGTCGCTCACCGCTCCCGGTCTGGGGAAACGCCCAGCTCCCGCACCAGATGGTCCATGCCATAGACGTCGCGCAGGGCCACGGTGACGGCCTGGGTGGTGACGATGACGCTGCGGTTGACGGCGCGGTCGTAGCCGTAGGCGTTGCGCTGGGTCAGGACGGTGGAGTCGAAGTTGGCGCCGATGATCTCGCCCCTGGCGTTGATCGCGGGCGAACCGGAGGAGCCGCCGATGGTGTCGGTCGAGACGGCCATGTCCATGACCGCGTTCGGGTCGATCCGGTCCTTGGCCGCGAGCAGTTTGGGCGCGACGGCGAAGGGCTCGGCGCCGGTGGCGCGGTCCCACAGGCCGGCGAAGGTGGTGAAGGCGGCGAACCGCTGGCCCGGAACGTCGGAGCCTTCGACCTGGCCGTAGGTCAGGCGAAGCGTGCCGGTGGCGTCGGGATAGACGGCGTCGCCATAGGCGGCGAAGCGGGCGGCGGCCAGCTGTTCCGAGGCGCGGTCGGTCGGGGCCTGGACGCGGGTCTCCCAGGCGTTGCGGACGGCGCGAGCATCGGCGTCGATCGCCAAAGCGTACTGGATCATCGGATCGGTCGAGGCCTGGACGGCTGCCAGACCGCCGGTCCACAGGGCGCGGCGCACGGCCGGATCGGCCAGGGTCGTGCCGGCGACAAGGCGAGCCGACAGGCCCTCGGGGCTTTCCTTGCCCAGCAGGGTGCGGACGGAAGGATTGTCGACCGTCAGCCACTCCCGGGTCTTGGACAGCCACCATTCCAGCCGGATCTGCTCCAGCTCGGGATAGGTGGGACGTTCGGCGAACAGGCGGGACTCGAGGCCCGACAGACGGCTGTCGGCGAACTCGGGCAGACGCTGGTCGGACGGCTTGGCCCGCTCCTGGGCGCCGCGCACCAGGGTGCGGGCATAGCTGAACAGTTGCGATCCCCCGGCGACCGAGGTCGTGCCCAGGCCCGTGCCGCCCTCCAGCAGCGCCATGGAGGGATAGAGTTCGCGGGCGACCGGCTGGACCGCGCTGAGGTTGGACCAGGGATCGACGCCGGAGGCGGCGGCGCGGGCGCGGAAGTCGGCTTCCTGCTCGGCTTTACGAGCCATGAAGGCCGGATCGATCAGGGCGGCCATCCGGCCGCGGCCGCGCTTGTAGGTGTTCTCCAGACCCACGATGGGGTCCATGGCGATGAAGGCCTGCTCCTCGCCCTCTTCGGAATAGCGGATCAGCCGGCCGCGCAGCTCCGACGCGATCAACTGGTCCAGCGGCAGCACCACGTCGCGAATGGTGGTCAGCTGGTCCATGGTCAGCAGGCGCTGGGTGGCGCCGGGGTTGCCGGAGATGAAGACGGCCTCGCCCTCGGTCGGCTTGTTCGGGTTCCAGGCGAAATGGGTCGGGGTCTCGACCGGCTTTCCGTCCTCGTACAGGCGGATGAAGGCCGCATCGATGGCGAAACGGGGGAAGGAGAAGTTGTCCAGATCGCCGCCGAAGGTGGCGGCCCGATCCTCAGGCGCCCAGGCCAGGCGGACGTCGGAATATTTGCGGTACTTGTAGAGTTTGAACTGGCCGCCCCGGTACAGGCTGACGACCTGGCAGCGGATCTTGGGGTCGTTTCCGCAGGCTTCGCTTTCGATCCGCCCGGCCTCGGCGTCGCGGGCCTGGGTGAAGGCCTGGCCTTCAAGACCGGCGCCGGCCTTGTGCATCCGCTCGGTGACGTCCGAGATGTCGGTCAGGATTTCGGCCGTGGCGCCGGGGCATTTCAGCTCTTCCTCGCGCGACTTCGGCAGGAAGCCGGTCTCGGCGTAGTTCACCTGGGGCGTGGACAGGTTGGCGACGCAGGTGGCGACGCAGTGATTGTTGGTCATCACCAGGCCCTGGCCCGAGACCACGCCCGCCGAACAGCCGCCGAACTTGACCGAAGACAACCGCACCCGGTCCAGGAAGGCCTGGTCGATGTCGGTTCCCAGCGCCTGGTTGGCGCGGGCGATGGGGAAGTTGTCGAAGGTCCACATGCCTTCTTCGGCGGAGGCCGCAGAGGCGGCTGCGACGGCGAGGACGGCGGCGGAGGCGAGAAGGGCGAGGCGCATGGGGGTGGTCCTTGAAGTCTCCTCCCCATCGCTCCGCGATGGGGAGGTGGCGCGGCGCGACTTCGCGCCGTGACGGAGGGGCTCTGAGATACATGACAGGCGCCGGTGCGGTGGTGAAGAGCCCTTCCACCGCGGAGCTTGTCCTCGGGCTCGCCGAAGGCGGGACCCGGGGGCGGTCCCCCTCCCCGCAAAGCGGGGAGGAGACTTTATGACCCGGCCTTTACCGCCGCACGCCCAGTTCGCGCAGCAGGCGCGGCTGGTTGTAGACGGTGCGCAGGGCCTCGGTGATGGCGGCGGTCGAGACCGTGACCGTGCGGTTCAACTCGCCGTCATAGCCGAAGCTGCCGCCCAGCGAGTGGATGTTGCCGTCGAAGGCGGCGCCGATGACTTCACCCTTGGCGTTGATCACGGGCGAGCCCGAGTTGCCGCCGATGATGTCGTTGGTCGAGACGAAGTCATAGACGGTCGACTTGTTCACCTTGCCCTCGGCCGCCAGCCAGTCTTCGGCCGCGTTGAAGGGCTCGGCGCCCGTATTCCGCTCGTACAGACCGCCGATATAGGTGAAGGGCTCCACCGTCACGCCACGATAGGTCCAGCCCTTAACCTGGCCGTAGGAGAGGCGCAGGGAGAAGGTGGCGTCGGGATAGAGGTTGGTTCCGTAGACCGCGAACCGGGCCTGGGCGATCTTTTCGGCGGCGCGGCTGGTCGGGCCGGACACGGCCGCTTCCCACTGGGTGCGGACGGCCTGGGCGGCGTCGTCATTGGCCAGAACGAACTGGATCATCGGATCGCCCGAGGCGGCCAGCTGTTCCGGCGTCATGGCCAGGGCTTCGGCGCGGAAGGCCGGATCGGCCAGGCGGGTGCCCTCGACGGTGCGCTCAGCGATCTGCTCGGGGCTTTCCTTGCCCAGCAGGGCTTTAACGCTGGGATTGTCCACCGTCAGATATTCGCGGGTCTTGGACAGCCAGAACGACATCTGAATCTTCTCGATGTCGTCGGAGATCGGGGCGTCCTGCGCCAGGCGGCGGCCCAGGGCGGCGATGTCCGCCTCGGAATAGCCGGCGCGGCGTTCGGCCGCAGGCTTGGCCCGCTCCTTGGCGGCGCGGACGATGGCCTTGGCGTAGCTGTACAGCTGCGAGCGCGGACCCGATTCCAGCTGGCGATAAGGCAGGTAAAGGTCGCGCTGGGCGGCGGCGGCGCGCTCCAGCTCGGCCCAGGGATCGCCGATCCGTTGGGCCAGGGCGGGGTCGGCCGCGACGCGCTGGCGCAGCTCCTGCTCCTCAGCGCGCTTCTTGGCCATGAAGGCGGGGTCGGTCAGGGCGCCCTGCTGGCCGTAATAGACCTTGAAGCTGTTCTCCAGGCCGAAGATCGGATCGACCGAGACCCGCTTGGCCTCTTCGCTGGTGGTCGCATATTCCAGCAGGCGGCCGCGCAGTTCCGAGGTCTGGATCAGGGTGATCGGCAGCTGCTGATCGCGCAGGACCTCCAGCTGGGCCATGGTCAACAGGCGCGAGGTCGAGCCGGGGTTGCCGGCGACGAAGGTGACGTCGCCTTCCTTGGGCGCATTGGGGTTCCACGTCAGGTGGTTCGGCGTGGAGACCGGCTTGCCGTCCTCGTAGGCGCGCAGGAAGGCCGCATCCAGGGCGTAGCGCGGGAAGTTGAAATTGTCCGGATCGCCGCCGAAGAAGGCCGCCTGAAACTCGGGCGCGAAGACCAGACGCACATCCTCGTACTTGCGGAACTTGTAGAGCTTGTACTGACCCCCGCGATAGAGGCTGATCACCTGGCAGGTCAGCTTCTGATCGTCGCCGCAGACTTCCTTTTGAATCTTGTCGATCTCGGCCGCGCGGGCGCGCACGAAGGCGGCGCCCTCAAGCCCGGCGCCGGCGGCGGTGACGCGGTCGGTGACGTCGGTGATGTCGGTCAGGATCTCGGCCGTCTGGCCGGGGCATTTCTTCTCTTCCTCGCGGGTCGCCGGCATCCAGCCGTTCTTGACGTAGTCGTTCTGGGCGTCCGACAGGTCCTGAACGCAGCTGACGACGCAGTGGTGGTTGGTCAGGATCAGGCCTTCGCCCGAAACCAGCGAAGCTGAACAGCCCTGCAGACGCACGGCGGCGTTGCGCACCCGATCCAGCCAGGCCTGGTCGAGGTTCGTGCCGTATTTCTCATTCACCGTGGCGATGGGGAAGTTGTCGAAGGTCCACATGCCCTCATCGGCCTTGGCGGGAGTCGCAGGCGCGGACAGGACGACGGTCGCGGCGCCCAGGGCGGCCAGCGAGGCGGTGAGACGAAGGGACGGCAGGGACATTTGGAAACTTCCTCCAGAGCGCGGGACCGGGCTGATCCGCCTGTTATCTTGTAACTAGCGCCGTTTCATCGACGCCGCCAAGAGCCAGACGCCGATAGTCCTTCGATCGGTCCCTCGCAATCGCGCCGATGCGAAGCCTTACCCCGATTTAACTTGGCGCTGAGGCACGCGCCGGTCAGATAGACCCCATACCGGGGGTTTATCGACGACCATGTCGCTTGCACTATCAACCTTGCTCTACGAGTGGCGCCGCTACATGGCGGCCATTGTGGCGCTCGCCTTTTCCGGCCTGCTGGTGCTGGCCCAGGTCGGCATGTTCATGGGGATCGGCAAGGCCTTCACGGCCCAGATCGACCGCGCCCGCGCCGACATCATGATCCTGAGCCCCGGGGCCACGGCCCTGTTCAACGGCGGCCCCTCGGGCGTGCCGCGGCGCATCATGCCGGTGGTCTATCAGCACCCCGAGGTCTTGGCCGTCGCCGACCTGGACGGGTCCGGCGGGCGTTGGCAGAACATCGTCAAGGACAAGGAGCCGGGCGCCGAGCCCGCCGCCCCCGGCGCCAAGAAGATGGAGTTCGTCAACGTCACCACCATCGACGCCATGCCCGGCGCGGTGACGGTGCCCGTCGACTATTCCGACGATCTGGTCGAGGCCCTGCGCCAGCCCTATGCGGTGGCGGTGGACCAGACCGCCCTGGGACGGCTGGGCGTCAAACTGGGCGACCAGGCCACCTATAACGGCAAGACCGTGCGGGTCGCGGCCGTGACCCAAGGCTATCCCAATATGATGCAGGCCACGGTCGTCATGTCGCGCGACACCCTGCGGATGCTGGGCGAGGCCAACACCGGCGAACGGGTCGGGCCGCTGATGGTCCAGATCAAGGATCCGGCGCGCGCCCCGATCGTGGTGGCTCAGCTGAACGCCATCTCGAACGGCCAGTTCAAGGCCTGGACGCGCCAGGATCTGGCGAAAGCCAATGAGGGGGCGATGATGAAGGAGAGCTTCATCGCCATCATGCTGGGCTTCTCGCTGTTCCTGGGCATTCTGATCGGGGTGGCCATCACCTGGCAGACCCTGCGCGGCGCCATCATGGCGAACATCAAGGAGTTCGCCTCTCTGCGGGCGCTCGGCGTCTCCATGGGGTCGCTGCGGCGGATCGTGCTGGAACTCAGCTTCTGGGTCGGGATCGCCGGGGTCCTGGCGGCCTTCGTCCTGACTTGGGCCGTCAGCCTGCTGGCCGCCGGCTCGGGTCTGACCATGTCCTTCCCGCCCACCATGGTGATGATGGTCTCGGCCATGCTGGTGGTGATCGCCCTCGTGTCCGGCTTCCTGTCGCTGGGCGTCCTGAAGAAGAGCCAGCCTGCGGACCTGCTGCGATGAGCGTTCATACCAAAGTCCACGGCAAGCACGGCGACTTCGCCATCGAGGCCAAGGGTCTGGTCAAGCGGTTCAAGACGGGCCGCAGCTGGGTCGAGGTGCTGAAGGGCGTCGATTTCGATGCGCGGCACGGCGACCTGACCATGGTCATGGGGCCGTCCGGCTCGGGCAAGTCGACCCTGATCGCCAATCTGTCCGGCCTGTTGAAACCCGAAGAGGGGCGGGTGGACATTCTGGACGTCGACGACCTGTGGAAATACGGCTCCGGCCGGATCGACAAGTTCCGGCTGGATCACTGCGGCTTCATCTTCCAGGGCTTCAACCTGTTCCCGTCGCTCACGGCGCTCCAACAGGTGATGACGGTGCTGAAATATCAGGGCCTGTCGCCGTCGGAGGCCAAGAAGCGCGCCACCACCGCCCTGGAAGAAGTCGGCCTGGGCCATCGCCTGAACCAACGGCCCAGCGCCCTGTCAGGCGGCGAGAAGCAGCGTGTCGCCATCGCCCGCGCCCTGGCCAAGAACCCGCAGATCCTGTTCGCCGACGAACCGACCTCGGCGCTGGACGGCGAAAACGGCCAGGTCGTCATTCGGCTGCTCCGCCGGGCCGCCACCGAACACGGCGCCGCCGTGATCTGCGTGACCCACGACCCGCGCCTGGAAGCCTGGGCCGACCGGGTCATCCACATCGAAGACGGCAAGATCCTGGACGATCAACGCCGCATCCCTGATCCCGACGCCCAGCTGGCGTCCCACTAAGCTCTTTTCGAACGGACTGAACCGTCATGCCCGCCTTTCTCAAAAACAAGTGGCTCTGGATCGGCCTGATCCTGATCGTGATCCTGGTCGTCGGCTTCATGGCCTTCAGCAAGGCCGGCGCGGCCAAGAAGGCCGAGGTCGAAAAGGCCGCCGCCCAGAAGATCGACAGCCCCTACGCCGCCATCGCCAACGGCAAGGCCGACGTCGAGGGCGGGGTGATCAAGGTCGCCGCCCGTCGCGGCGGCGTGGTCCGCGAAGTCTTCGTCAATGAGGGCGACAAGGTGGTCGCCGGCCAGATCCTGGCCCGCCAGGAAGACGACGAGACCCGTCTGGCGGCCCAGAGCGCGGCGGCTGCGGTGTCCGAGGCGCGCGCCCAGCTGGGCATGACGCGGGTGGAGCTGGCGACGGCCCGCCGCGAATATGAGCGGCTGTCGAAACTGGCCGCGACCAACTTCGTCGCCGCCCAGCGTCTGGACCAGGCCCGCGACCAGATCGCCCAGGCCGAGGCCCGTATGGCGTCCCAGAACGCCGCCGTCCAGACCGCCCAGTCCCGCCTGGACGAGGCGCGCTATAATCAGGAGCTGACGGTGATCCGCGCCCCGATGAACGGCCGCATCGCCCGCCGCTACGCCCAGCCGGGCGCCGGCGCCTCGACCCTGAACGTCACGGCCATGTTCGATCTGGAGCCCGAGACCGACCGCATCGTTCGCGCCGAGATCGTCGAGGCCGACCTGCCCAACGTCACGGTCGGCCAGGAGGTCGAACTGACCCCCGAAGGCGATCCCACCAAGATTTCAGTCGGCCGCGTCCTGCGCCGCGCCGCCGTCTTCGGCGCCCGCCAGCTGCAGTCCGAAGATCCTTCGGCCCGCACCGACGAGCGGGTGGTCGAGGTCGTGGTCTCGGCCGACGACACCCCCTTCCTGATCGGCCAGCGCGTCCTGGTGAAGTTCATGAAGCCTGGTCAAAAAGCCGGCGTCGCCCGTCCGGTCGCCGCCGGCGTCGGCCCCGACCAGGCCATGCGCGCGGCGGGACAGAAGTAAGGGGTCGGATCAGCGGCCGGTGAAATCCGCCGGCCGCTTTTCCAGCACGGCGGCGACGCCTTCCAGATGGTCGTCGGTCATATGGGCCAGGGCCTGCATGGCCGCCGACAGCTCCAGGATCTGTTCGAAGGTCTGGTCGCGGCCCTGGCGCATCAGGGTCTTGGCCATGCGCAGGGCCTGGGGCGGCTGGGCGGCGATTTCACCGGCGGTGATCAGGGCCTCGTCCATCAGCCGGTCGTGGGGAACCACGCGGTTGACCAGACCCCAGCGCTCGGCCGTCTCGGCGTCGATGCTGCGCCCGGTGAACAGCATTTCAGCGGCGCGGGCGTAGCCGACGTCGCGCGGCAGCCGCCAGGCCCCGCCGTCGCCGGGAATGATGCCCAGCTTCATAAACGGCACGCCGAAGCTGGCCCGGTCCGAGGCGATGCGGATGTCGGCTGTGGCGGCGATGCCGCAGCCCAGGCCCATGGCCGGGCCGTTGACCGCCGAGACCAGCGGAATCTCCAGATCATACAGGCTGCGGACGATCCGGTGGACGACGCGACGATAGCGTGCGCGAATCTCCGCGCCTGACCCTTCGAACAGGTCCCGCCGGTCGCGCATGGCGGTCAGATCGCCCCCGGCCGAAAAGGCCCGCCCCGCCCCGGTCAGGACGACGCATTTGACCGTCATGTCCGCATTCGCGCGGGCGCAGCCCTCAGCGAATTCATCGCCGTCGCCCAGGTCGGGCAGGGCGTTCAGCCGCGCCTCACGGTCCAGCGTCCAGATCAGCACCGCGCCCTGGCGGGTTTCGGCAATCAGCCCCATGGGTCGTCTCCCTTGTTCCCCCTCTCATCGTCCGCCGCCGTCGCGTCAGGCAAGGTCGGAATTGCAAAAGCCCCGGTCGGGACCGGGGCTCCTGCACGTCCGGCTCGCGAAGCCGTCAGCGTTTCTTGGGCGTATAGGGTACGAAGTTGGACGGATGGCTGGCCGCCCGTCCCGAGTTAGACGGCATGTGCCGACTGTTGACCAGCATCCCGCCCCACAGGGCGAAGGACATCATGGCGTGTTGGAGGTTGCGCTCCTTATCGTTCATCTTGGCGTCTCCTTTCGCAGAACGATGAAAAGAGACGCGTCGTACCTAGGGATCTCACCATCAGTCGTTTCGCGTCGATGACCAAGATAGCCATCTCCGTCCAAAATGCAAATTTTTAAGTCAGTAATCGGAGCAATTTTTATGAAGATGTCGCGTTGAGCGCGCCCAGCCCGCCCCGGCTTCCGCCGAAGGCGATCGCCACGCCGTGCGTCATGGTGTGCGCGGTCGATGGCGAAAGCGGCCTGTGCCTGGGCTGTTTTCGCACGCTGAAGGAGATCGCCGGCTGGCGCGCCCTGGGGGAGGAAGAGCGGACGCGGATCATGGCGGAACTGCCGTCGCGGCGCGGCCGGATCGACCCCGCCAAACTGGGCTGAGGGGGCGGGGTCGGGGGGATGGGCGTTTAAGACTTCGTCAGCCACGTCGCTTCACCGCATCCCAACGGGCGACGGTTATTGAAAGGGCATGATCCGTATCGATCTTCAGTCTGTCGTCGTGCTGGGCGCCTCTCTGGCGGCCTCGTTCGCGACGGCCCTGGCGATCCGTCACCTGGACGGCGGCGACCCCGCCCTGGCGGCGGCCCAGCCGGAACGCCTCGTCGTCGCGCCCGCGCCGGCTTCTGGGACCGCGACCCAGGTGGTGAAGGGGCCGGACGGTCACTACTGGGCCCAGGCGACGATCGAGGGCCGGGCCGTGCGGGTTCTGATCGACACGGGCGCCAGCGTGGTGGCCCTGACGCGGGCCGATGCGCGACGGCTGGGCGTCGATCCGGAGCCGGACGCCTTTACGGGGCGGGTGCAGACCGCCTCAGGCCTGGCCCGCGCCGCGCCCGTCGAACTGGCGGCGGTCTCGGTCGCAGGCGCGCGGGTCGAGCGGGTCCAGGCCCTGGTGGTCGAAGAGGGGCTTGCCTATTCCCTGTTGGGCATGAGCTATCTGGGGCGGCTGTCGGCCTTTGAGGCGACGCCTGCGGGTCTGACGCTGAGACCCTAAAGATCCTGCATCTGGCGCCGAGCTTCGCGGAAATACTGCCAGCCGGTCCACAGGGTGATGACGGCGGCGAACCAGATCAGGAAGACGGCGAAGGATTCGAAGGCCGGCTGCCAGGACAGGGGCGAGCCGTCCTCGTTCTGAAGGCCGAAGGCGTCCCACAGCAGGGTCAGTTGCAGGGCCGCCAGCGCCACCATCTGGACCGTGGTCTTCCATTTGGCGGCCAGGGTGACGGGCAGTTCGATGCGCCCCGCCATGGTCTCGCGCAGGGCCGAGACCGCGAACTCACGGAACAGGATCAGGCCGCAGGGCAGGGCGATGCCCGGCAGGGAGCCGGACGCCAAGACGCCCAGAATGGCCCCGGTGATCAGAACCTTGTCCGCGATCGGGTCCAGAATGGCGCCCCAGCGGGTGGTGGCGTTCCAGCGCCGCGCCAAAAAGCCGTCCACCCAGTCGGTCGAGGCGGCGATGACGAAGATCCAGAAGGCCCACAGGCCGAACTTCAGCTGGGTTTCCGGCGACAGCCAGGCGTCCAGAGCCCCCGGCGCGGCGCCGGCCAGCATGGCGAACATCACCACCCCGGCGAACAGGCGGATGCCCGTCAGGATGTTGGGGATCGGATTGGCGCGGAGGGCGGGCGCGGTCATGACGGGATCTCCAGCAGGGACGCGAGCAGGGGGTGAAGCGTCTCCGCGAACGGATTGGCGACGGTGACGCCTCGATAGACGAAGCCGTCCTGCATGTCTTCGGAAAGCAGAAGGCCGCAGCCGGCTTCGGCGGCAGCGCATAGGATGATGGCGTCCCAGATCTGGTGCGGGTGGGTGGCGACTAGTTCAAAGGCCGAGAAGACGACGGCTTCGCTGGTCGCGGGCACGATTGCGAGGCGTCGCCAACTGTCCGCGATCTCCGACGCCATTGCGGGTGTCATTCGCGCCTTGCCGGTCAGCACGCGGTGCAACTCTCCCAGGCATTGGGCGGCGACAATGAGCTCATGATCCGCATGAAGCCGGTCGATCAGTCGTCTGCCCGCAGCGCGTCGTGCGGGACCGTTGAGCCCTTCAGCGTAGACGATGACGTTCGTATCGAGGGCGATCCTCAATCGTACAGCTCTTCGCGGGTCCAGGGGCCTATGTCGATCGAGGGCATGGCGCTCCACCGGTCCAACATGGCCTTGAACGCCAGCTGACGGCGCGCGCTTTCTTCCTGCTGCCGGGCCAGTTCTTCCCGTCGAGCAGCTTCCGCGCTTTGACGCGCCACTTCCTGATCCTGCAGAAGGCGCAGACCGTCGCGAACCACTTCGCTCATACTGGCATAGCGGCCTGTCTTCACACGATCTCGAGCGAACTGCTCCAGTTCCGGGGTCAGGTGGACGTTGGTGGCCATGGGGTGAACATAACAAGAATAGGTGAGCCGGGGAAGGCGGTCGTCACCCCAACGGCTCGAACCTCGCCTTGTCGGTGAGGGCGGTCAGGACGCCGTCGGCGATTCCGAAATGAAGCCCGCTGAGCTCCAGTTCGCCCTTGGCTTCACGCTCGGCGATCCAGGGAAAGGTGCGCAGGTTTCGGATCGACAGACGCACCACGGCCTCTTCGGCGGCGCGCTCCAGTTCGTTCGGCGCGACGGTTTCGGCGACGTGCTGAACCACCGGCGTCCCCTGGGCGATCCAGGGGGCCACGAAGTCGGCGACGACGTCGGGCGCGCCGTGGATCATGGCGTTGACCCCGCCGCAGTGGGCGTGGCCCATGACGACTATGCGTTTGACGCCCAGAACCTTGACCCCGAACTCCAGGGCCGCAGAAACCCCGTGCAGCTTGCCGTCCGGTTCATAGGGCGGAACCAGATTGGCGACGTTGCGGACGACGAACAACTCGCCCGGCTTGGCGTCGAAGATCAGGGCCGGATCGGCGCGGCTGTCGGAACAGGCGACGATCAGGGTGTGCGGCGTCTGGCCCTTTTCAGCCAGGGTTTCGTACTCGGCGCGCGCCTCGGGCCAGTGTTCGGCGCGGAAGCGGCGATAACCTGACAGGAGAGGGTCTTTGGACGGATCGGACATGGGGGGGGTATAGGACCCAATCTCGGGACGGGGGAGAGGTGAAAGCGGGAAAAATCGCCGTCGCCTCTCCGGTTCCGCTCCCCCGTGGGTCAGGCGTCTAGGCCCACAGCCAGACTGCGGCCGCCGTATAGAGGGCGATGCCGATCACGAGGTTGAAGGGAAAGGTTACGGCCAGGGAGGCGGTGACGAAGACGCCGGGATCGGCCTTGGGCGCCGCGACCCGCATGGCGGCGGGCACGGCGATGTAGGAGGCCGAGCCCGCGAGGACGGCCAGCATGGCCGCGTCGCCGAGTCCGAGACCCGCCAGTCGTCCCAGGGCCAGGGCGACGCCTGCCGACAGGACGGGGAAGCCGAGGGCGAAACCGATCACCGGCCAGGTCAGCTTGCGCCGATCCGTCATCAGGCTGCGCGCGGCGGTCAGACCCAGGTCCAGCAGGAAGAAGCACAGGGCGCCCTGGAACAGCGGATTGACGAACAGGTCCAGCTTCTTCAGCCCCGCCTCGCCTGAAATGAGGCCGACCAGGAAGCTGCCGAGCAGCATCACCGTCGCCGCTCCGACCAGAACTTCGCGCAGGACGACGCCCCGGCCGGTCGACGGCTCGCGGCCGGCGCCGTGCATCAGGACCAGGGCGGTCAGGATCGCCGGCGTCTCCATCAGGGCCAGCACCGCCGCCATATAGCCGCCGGGCGCCAGACCCAGGTCGGTCAGATGCTGCTGACCGGCGGCGAAGGTCACAACCGACACCGATCCATAGGTCGCCGCGAGGGCGCACAGGGTCGGACGATCCAGTCGCGACGTCCACCGCAGCAGGATGAAGGCCAGGAGCGGCATGAGGGCGCTGAGCGCCAATCCCAGAGCCCCGGCTGTCAGAAAGTCGCCCTGAAGCCCAGCCTCGCGCGCTTCCACACCCCCGCGAAAGCCGATGCACAGCATCAGATAAAGGGAGATCGCCTTGGCGACCTGCTCCGGTATGGACAGGTCGGACCGGGCGAAGGCCGCAGCCGCGCCCACGAAGAAGAACAGGATGGCGGGCGAGGACAGCAGTCCGAGACCGGCGGCGATATCGGGCATGGGGGCTCCAAAACTCAGTGGCGGGCCCTTTGCCCGCCCCGCGCCAGACGCGCCAGTTTATTGACTTGATGTGCGACATAACGAACAGTTATGGCGTGACCAGTCTCGACATCGATCTGCTGCGGACCTTCGTGACGGTGGTCGAAACCCACAGCTTCACCCGGGCGGCCCAGCAACGCGGCCTGACCCAGCCGGCCGTCAGCTTGCAGATGCGGCGGCTGGAGCAGCAGCTCGGGGCGCCGCTGCTGGACCGGGGCGGCGCCAGGGTGGGGCTGACCACCGAGGGGGCGGCCCTGCTGCCCCAGGCGCGGCGGCTGTTGAAGCTGAACGACGAAATCATCGCCACGCTGAGCGACGGCGAGCCCGAGGGCGAGGTGCGGTTCGGGGCGCCGGAAGACATCGCCACGGTTCATCTGCCGGGCATACTGGGGGCCTTCGCGCGCAGCCATCCGCGCATCCGGCTGTCGGTGACATGCGACTATACCGCCAATCTGCTGGATCAGCTGTCGCGCGGACTGCTGGACCTGGCCCTGGTCAAGCGCGAGGCCGGGGGCGCCGACCTGGGGCTGAAGGTGTGGAGCGAGCCGCTGGTCTGGGTGGCCCAAGACGCCTCGGTCGCGGAGGCCTCGCCGCTGCCCCTGATCATCGCGCCTGCGCCGGACATCTATCGCAAGCGCGCGCTACAGGCGTTGGAGACGGCGGGGATCGGATTCCGGGCGTCCTTCACCTCGCCCAGTCTTGCCGGTCAGATGGCGGCGCTACGGGCGGGGCTGGGCGTCGGAGTTCTGCCGGCCGCCATGGCGCCGCGCGATCTGGCGGTGGTGAAGACCCTGCCCGCCCTGCACGACAGCGAGATCGCCCTGGTGTCGGCGCGCGGCTCGGGCGGTCCCGCCAAGCTGCTGGCGCAGGAGGTGTTTCGAAGCCTGGAGCGTGCGCCGGATCGCGCCTAGCCCTGAATCACCGCGCCTGGGGATGGAAGAAGGCGTAGATGCGTTCGGCCAGGGCCTGGCTGACGCCGTCCACTTTGACCAGGTCGGCGACGGAGGCGCGGCCGACGCCCTTGGCCGAGCCGAAGGCGTGGAGCAGGGCCTTCTTGCGGCCCGGGCCGACCCCTTCGATCTCGTCCAGCGGATTCCTGCGGATGTCCATCGAGCGGCGCTTGGCGTGGGCGCCGTTGGCGAAACGGTGGGCCTCGTCGCGCAGCCGCTGGAGATAATAGAGGGCCGGGGACTTCAGCGGCAGCATGAAGGGCGGCTTGCCGGGCATGAAGAACTTCTCCATCCCCGCGTCGCGATCCGGTCCCTTGGCGACCCCCACCACGGCGATGTCGTCCAGGCCCAGGTCGGCCATGACGGCCAGAACCTCGGCCAGCTGGCCCGCGCCGCCGTCGATCAGCAGCAGGTCCGGGCGCACCACTTCCTCGCCCTCCTCTTCGTCCTTGATCAGACGGGCGAAGCGGCGGCGCATGACCTCGCGCATCATGCCGTAGTCGTCGCCGGGCGTCAGGTCCTCGCCCCGGATGTTGAACTTGCGGTACTGGGACTTCTGGAAGCCTTCCGGGCCGGCCACGATCATGCCGCCCACCGCATTGGTCCCCTGGATGTGGGCGTTGTCGTAGACTTCGATCCGCTCGGGCCGGGCCTCCAGGCCGAAGGCCTCGCACACCTCGTCCAGGATCTTGCCCTGGGCGGAGCTTTCGGCCAGACGGCGGCCCAGGGCCTCCTTCGCATTGGTCAGGGCGTGGTCGACCAGGGCCAGCTTCTCGCCCCGCTGGGGTTTGGCGATCTCGACCCTGCGGTCGGCCTTCATCGAAAAGGCTTCTTCCAGCAGTTCCAGCTCGTGCGGCCGGACGTTGGACAGGATCAGGCGGGGGATCGGCTTGTCCTCGTAAAACTGGCCCAGGAAGGCGGCCAGGATCTCCGGGTCGGTGTCGGTCTTGTCCACGCGGGGGAAGTAGGCGCGGCCGCCCCAGTTCTGGCCGGCGCGATAGAAGAAGACCTGGACGCAGGCCTGGCCGCCGTCGGTGTGCAGGGCGAAGACATCGCCCTCGGCCACGCTGTCGGCGCTGACCGAGTTCTCCATCGAGATGGCCGACAGGGCGCGGATGCGGTCGCGGACCCGGGCGGCCTGTTCGAAGTCCATGGCGTCGGACGCGGCCTGCATCTCCTGCGACAGGCGACTGATGACGGCCCGTGACTTGCCGCGCAGGAAGGCTTCGGCCTCGGTGACCAATTCGCCATAGTCCTCAAGCGAGATCAGGCCGGTGCAGGGCGCCGAGCAGCGCTTGATCTGGTGCAGCATACAGGGGCGGGTGCGGGTCTCGTAGACGCTGTCTGAGCAGGAGCGCAGCAGGAAGGCCTTCTGCAGGGTGTTCAGGGTCCGGTTCACCGCCCAGGTCGAGGCGAAGGGCCCGAAATACTGGCCCGGCGTGGTGTGGGCGCCGCGATGCTTGCGGATCTGGGGGGCGCGGTGGTCGCTGCGGATCATCAGTTCGGCGAAGGACTTGTCGTCGCGCAACACGACGTTGAAGCGCGGCTTCAGCTTCTTGATGAAGTTGGATTCCAGCAGCAGGGCTTCGGTCTCGGTGGCGGTGACCACCAGCTCCATCGACCGGGTGAGCGAGACCATCAGGCCAATCCGCTGGGTGTGGAACCTTCCCTGGGCGTACTGGACGATCCGCTTCTTCAGCGACTTGGCCTTGCCGACATACAAGCACGAGCCGTCCTCGCCATACATGCGATAGACGCCCGGCTTGTCGGGCGCCCGACGCGCCTCGTCGGCGATCAGGGCGGCGGCCTTCAAGGTCGAATCGAGCGTCTCCTCGGTCATCGGGATGGATATAGGGCTTCGCGCGAGGCGGCGCATGTCCTTCCCCCGCTTGCGGGGGAAGTGTCAGCTCGTCGAGTGTAGCGAGACGGCTGACGATGGGGGAGTTTCACTTCAGGGAAGAAGACTTCCCTCTCCGTCGCTGGATCGCTGCGCGATCGACGCGCTGCCTCTCCCGCAAGCGGGAGAGGGTCTGGATTTACGAGCGGCGAACCAGAAGGACGCCGGCCAGAACCAGGCCCACACCGGCGATCCGGCCCAGGTTCAGCGGCTGGCGCGGCACCCCCAGGGCGCCGAAATGATCCAGGATCAAACTGAGCAGCAGTTGGCCCCCGACCATCAGGGTGATGGTCATGGCCACCCCCAGGCGCGGCACGCCCCAGGCGGCGGCCACCACGAAACAGGCGCCGTAGACCCCGCCAAGCCAGGCGTACCAGGGCAGGGCGCGGGCGGCGGCCATGTCGGGCCGGGTCTGCATCAGGGCGGCGAGGATGCCCAGCACCGTCGTGCCCACGGCGAAGGAGATGAAGGCCGCATTGACCGGCGAGGCGACGGCGGTCGCCAGCTTGGCGTTGGTCGGCGCCTGAAGGGCGGTGGCGCCCCCGGCCAGAACGACGACGAGGATGGCGAACAGAGACGGGTTCATGGGCCTTGGCTAGCACGTCGCCGGCCTTTTGTTAGCCCGAGATGAAGCGGGCGGCGCGTTCGCCCTCCGGATCGCCGGCGGCGCCGAAGCCCCGATTGATGGTCATATGGCTGTCGTCGGGGGCGGGAACGACCTCGGCGCGGCCGCCGGCGCGGGTCAGGGCCTCGGCCAGGCCCCGGCTCTGGACGGCCGAATCCTGACGCCGGGCCACGTGGAAGATCAGAAAGGGCGGATAGGCGACGCCGGGGCGGACGCGCAGGGTGGGCGACAGGGCGGCGGCCTGATCGCCGAAAGCCTGGTCATAGGTCTGGCCCAGCCACTGGTCGATGCGGCCGTCCCCGCGCGGCGCCGTGGCGTCATAGCCGGCGCCGTCCAGCAGGATCACCCCCGCCAGATCCGACGGCCTCAGCCCGAACGCGCCCAGATAGTCGGGGTCGATTCCGACCAGGGCGGCCAGATGCGCCCCGGCCGAATGGCCCATCAGATAGAGCGGCCGGCCGGGCAGGCGGCGTTTCAGGTCGGCCACGGCGGCGGCGACGTCCATGGCCGACTCGCGGGCGCTGACGGCGGGCGCCAGTCGATAGCCGGTCGAGGCCAGGGTCAGGCCGTGGCGGCGGGCATAGGCCGGCAGCTCATTGACCCGCGTCCGCTCGCCTCGCGACCAACCGCCGCCGTGGACGAACATCAGGACCGGTCCTGCGCCCCGGTCGGCATAGAGGTCATAGGCCTGAAGCGGATCGGGGCCGAAGGCGACGGTCTGGGACGGCCCCGGGGTCGCCGCGGGCGGCCCCGTTCGACGGCGCCGCCGATCTCCGCGCGATTGGGCCAGAGCGGCATTGGGCAAGAGGGCGCCGAGGGCCAGCCCCATCAGGGCCAGGCGACGGGAGACGGGCATAGAACGATCCTTTCCGAACAGGCTTGGCCGTTCTGAAACGGATCGGCGGATCGTTTCCGTCTCACCAGAGGTCGGAAACTGGGGCGCCGTCGAAGATTTCGGCCAGCCGCGCGCGACAGCCCCGATTGACGTCGGCAGGCAGGGCGGCGGGGGAGAACCAGCCGATCTCGGCGATCTCGCCGCGGCTGGTCGGTTCGCCCGGATCGAAGGCGTCGATGAGGAAGACGGCGACGTGATCGCCGGGAAAGAACCGCTCATTGGAATGGATCGACACCAGGCCCGGCGCCAACCGCGCGATCAGCCCGGCCTCCTCACGCAGTTCGCGCACCACGGCGGCCTGCGTCGTCTCGCCCCGATCCACCCCGCCCCCGGGCAGCCACCAGCCGTTCAGATAGGTGTGCCGCACCAGCAGCACCCGCCTCTGGGCGTCCGTCGCCACGGCCCGCACGCCCAGGGTCTTGCCGCGCGTCAGGCGCGACCAGGCGAAGAAGAGCGGACGGGTGAAGGGTTCGACGTGGATGCGCCAGTTCATGGGGGGGGTAACCGTCGGGGGCGGGATATTGGCTGGTCTTTTGAAAGGGAGCATGGGCGCATTGCGCCATCACCGGAAGTTGGCACCGCTCCAGAAAAACAGACATTGGGACCGTGAGGAGCAGGGGCGAGCTAGACTCTGGCCCGGAACTAGGATGGGCTGCAGATTGGTGATGGTTCTCTTCGCAGTCGCGTCGAGTCGTTTGCCCCTGCCATCAGTCCACGGTGATGCCGTCAAAGAAGAATTTGACAACATAGCGGTCAAACCGGCTCAACGACTGCGTCGCGAGGATCTTTCCCTGCCCTAGCTGCTTAAACCGCTCCAAGGCAACTAGAAGGTCCACGTCAGGGTCTTCGAAGTTGATGAGGCCTGCACGGTGGATTTTCTTGGAGATCATCCGTGGGAGACCATATTCCTCAAGGTGGTAGACAGCGCTGGGCAGGAACGCGCGGCTCATGCGGCCGACAAAGCCGGAGACGTCCACGGACGGGTTGATGATCAACTTATGCAACTCGTTCGTATCGCTTAGCAGCGCCGATAGCTTGAAAGTCACCGCCCGTTCGAGCTTGAAAAATTCCTCGATATCGATCCCTGAATCTTCTAAAGCGCGGATGATCTGAGAGAGATCCTGCTTCCAATTGTTAGCGATAGCCTTGGTTACGGTAACGACGTTGCTCCATGGCGCCTCCCAGCCATTGGGCTTCAGCTTGAGCACCTTGTACAGCGTGCTTTCCCAGTTGGACGAGTTGTTGGAATTGAGGAAGGCGAACCCTTTCCAGTCTTCTGGAGAGTTTCGCATGTCCGTTGCAAGTCGCAGTAAAAAATCCGCATCGCTGTCGTGGAGCAGGTTTTGACGCTTGATCCGAGCGAAATTTTCTTCACCGACAATCGAAGACATCTGAACTTTATATTCGATGATTTTCTCGACTTGGCGATCAGTCAGCTGGTCGGCGTCATCCGTCTCGTCCAAGGTCCCAAGAATTTCCTCTGGGAACTCGATCTCAAGTTGAGCGTCTTCAGCCGCTGGAGGTGCGTCAAGTAGATGAATATTTCCTACAAAATATTTGAACATACGGCCGCCGCGACCAATGATATTTTTGTATGTAAAATCCTTAAGGTTGTTCTTTCCGATCTTACTTCTCCACAGAACTACATTCTCTGCAGATGTATTAACGCCCTCTATTATTGAAGAAGTTGAGATAATATTGCTGAAGCCGTTATCGTATTCAAAAAGCTTTACTTGAAGCTGACTTATGCAACGATGCATGCGTCCATTGTGAACGCCGACGCCCCGGTCCGCGAGATCCGCCAATATCCAGTCTGGCTTATAGTTATCACGAAGCCATTGCGCGAAATTGTTAGTGTAAGAGTTATCCACTTTCGGCATGTGATCTATGACAAGATCGGAAACTCGCTTAATATCAGCGTATGTTCCCGCATAGATGAGCGCTTTCTGATCTCCAGCCGAGATCAGTTCAATCAATTTTTCGGCCTTCTTTTTTTCATTCCCACCGATATCCGTATAGTGGTCATTTATCGCGAGATATACAGTATTGAAGTCAAGTAATTCGATAAATTCCATGCCTTTAGTGAAGGCGTTGTCTCCAAGCTTCTTGATGTTTGGCGCTAGGTAATACCTCTGCTTCGACTTTTTCGAGAGCTTCAATATCGCCTTTATCAGCGAGGGTGCGCGTTCCTTATCGTGCTTTTGACTTGCCTTGTAGAACTCGTCGACAACAAGTAGGTCGATCTTGTTGAGAAGGTCCAAATATCCGAATGCCCGTTCCTGCGGAAAAATGAGTATATTCTTTGAGCCCAGCGCCGTATCTGGCGCGGTTATCACCGTATAATCTCTGGAGAATTTCTTGAATATACGTCGGCGCGTCTCGTCCATGAGCGCGATGGTCGGCACGATAATCACTACGGTGTCGGGTTTCTTAGCCGCGATATATGCGTCAATGATGAAGCTCTTACCGAAGCTGGTTGGCGCGCTGACAGCGATGCTCGTGCCGTCCAGGAGCTTTGCCAGAACGCTCGACTGCTCTCGGTGCAAAGTTGCGACCCGACGGCCGACATCCACTTCGAAAGCCTGGTGGACGTATTTGACGTCCCAAGGCGCGCCATCGAGTTGGAGGTAGGGAAACAGGCCAGTCTCCCGGATCATATGGTTCACGACTTGCGGATACGGCGTCCCGGCTTGCTCGAGGTCGGCCAGCAAACGAATTAGAAGATTTCGCGCCGCTAGTTCATTATGCGCGGTGAGAAGGCTGTTGATCTCCTGGCAGGTTTCGAAAACATCCATCATCCCTGCTCCTTGTAGAAGGCAACAGTTTTCATAAAAGCGTCGACGATTACCTTCTTGTCCGGCACCGGAAATAGAATGATATGAAAGCTGACGTCGTCGTATTTATGGACGTTACTAGCCTTTGCCATCTGCTTAGAAAAGTACGCCTCCGCCCTTGATTGATGATATAACTTTATTGTATCCTTATAGTAGGACGACAGATCCGTAGATTTCGCCGTTTCGCCGCATTCATGTAATATTAGGATCGGAATGTGAATTTTAGATTTGAGTTTATCTATCGACTCTCTGTTGCTGAGCGCGGCTCGAATATTTCCGCGTAATTTTGTATCAATCTGCAGTCCGTCTAAATCGGACACGCTGGTGATTATCGCATTTTCTTTTTTGAGCTTATCCGTCGAAAGGGACGCCAGGACGGACCCTACTATGGCGTCGAGGCGATAGTCCTCGATGGAGTTGTAAAACTTCGCCTCCCCGAACCAGAGTGTGAAGTCATCTCCATCAACGACAATGTGGACGCTATCGGCGCCCTTGGCATTGTCCTGAACGTTCTGCTTGTAGAAGATTTTCGGGACGACCGGCAGCGCATGAAATTGGTGCCGCATGATCCCATACAGGAAGACTTCAGCGATCTCGCTGCCCTGCCCGACCTCATCCTTGTCGGTCAGACGTAGGTTCTTGGCCGCAGCAACCAGGCTGCTATGGCTTTGATTGACGAGCGAGGCGCGCTCCCTTTGGGATAGCGCCGTCTGAGCGATGTTATCCCAAAGAAAATTTTTGAACTTGGGATAGCGCCAGTTCGTATCCTCGAAGTCGTTCACCAGACTAAGAACTCGCTTTTTGACGAGACCCTTGAGCTGTTCAGCCGAGGTAATGTTGGACAGCGCATCGTCGATAAGGACGTCAAACACTAGCCCCGTCATCGAGACGGACTCTGCGTAAAGATCGATCGCACAGATGGCATCCAAGCTTAAGGTGGCAACGGAGTTCCCCGACTCCTCGCTGAAGGGTGCAGCTTGCGATGCAAGGTTGCAAGCGCCTTGGCTGCACGCATGTCGCGCTCCACCTGCGCGTCGCCGCTCCGTTCGGAGAAGCGCCACTCGGGGAGCGGACCTTCCGGACGTCTGCCATGAGTCAACTTCCACCCCCACCCCCACCCCCATCCCCGCTTGAACCGCGCCCCGCCTGCCTCTAAGCCTTGGGGAAACAGGAGGATCACCATGCTGGCTCTCGGCATCATCTTCGGCTTCATCGCCGTCATGGCCATGATGAACCTGGTCGAGTTCGGTCGGGTTGACTGAAGTCCCGGCGGCTTCGGGCGCTTCTGCGGCGCGGGGCGTCGCCCTGGTTACGGGCGGGGCGCGGCGGATCGGGCGGGCCATCTGTCTGACCCTGGCCAGGGCCGGGTTCGATGTGGCCATCCATCATCACGCCTCGGGCGAGGCGGCGCGGGATCTGGCCGAGGTCATCGGCGGCCTGGGGCGGCGCGCCTGTCTGTTGCAGGCCGATCTGACGGACGAGGCGCGGGTGCGCGCCCTGGTTCCGGCGGCGGCCGAGGCCCTGGGGCCGGTCACGGTGCTGGTCAACAACGCCTCGGTGTTCGAGGACGACCGGATCGGCGGCCTGACGCGCGACAGCTGGGACAAGCATCTGGAGACCAATCTGCGGGCGCCGATCGTGCTGGCCGAGGCCTTCGCCGCCCAGACGGTGGAAGGGGCGATCGTCAATCTGCTGGACCAGAAGGTGCTGAAGCCGGACCCGCGCTTCTTCTCCTACAGCCTGTCGCGAAATGGGCTGTGGTGGGCGACCCAGACCCTGGCCCAGGCCCTGGCGCCGGGCATTCGGGTCAACGGCGTGGGGCCGGGGCCGACCCTGCCGTCGATCCATCAGACCCCCGAGGAATTCGCCGCCGAGGCGCGCGCCACCCTGTTGCAGACGCCCGGCAGCCCGGAGGCGGTGGCCGAGGCCGTGCTGTGGCTCATTGACGCGCGGATGGTGACGGGCCAGATGATCGCCGTCGACGGGGGCCAGCATCTGGCCTGGCGCACCCCGGACATCCAGGAGTAGATCGCGTGGTTCAGTCGTCGTCGGTGTCGCCGTTTCCGGCGGACGAACCGCTGCGCTGCGAGCGGCTGAGCGTCTTCGTGCGCGGGCTGGAGGTTCAGGCGGGGATCGGGGTCTATGACCACGAACAGGGGCGGCTTCAGACCCTGGTCATCGACGTGACCCTGGAGCTGGAGCCCCGGCCGATCGAGCGGCTGGGCGACACCATCAACTATGAGACCGTCGCCGAGGCCGCGCGCGCCATCGCCGCCGAGGGCCATGTGGGACTGGTCGAGACCTTCGCCGACCGGCTGGCGCGGGCCTGTCTGGACGACCGGCGGGTGATGCGGGCCACGGTGCGGATCGAAAAGCCCGGCGCCCTTTCGGCCGTGATCGCGCCGGGATGCGAGATCGTTCTGGCGCGATAGGTTGCGTCCGCCCGCCTGGGCGGCCATTGTCCTTAACAGTCCAGCCGTCTCGGCGGCGCGAGAGAAGCGTATCCTGTCCATGGCCGAACCCGGCGATCCGCAAGGCTCAGAGTCCGCACAGCCCCAGGCCGCGTCCGACGATCAGGATCACGACGCCCTGGTCGGCTTCGTCTCGGCGGCTTCGCTGGCGGGGCGGCGCCGAGAGCCGGAGGCGACGCCGGCTGCGCCGGTCTCCGCGCCGACCAGGGCCGAGACCGTGACGCCGGCCCCTGAGCGCGAAGCCGATCTGTTCGATCCGCCCGAGCCCCAGCCCGTTGCGGCGCCCGCCCCCGCCCAGCCGGGGCCCTTCGAACGGTCGGCCCGGCCCGGCCCGGTGGACGCCCTGCGTGACAGTCTGGAGCGCCGAAAGGAACAGCCGGCCGCGCCGATGAGCCTTTACGCCGTCTATGTGTTGATCCTTCTGGCGGTGCCGACCCTGGGGGTTTCGGCGGTGCTGGCCCTGTTGGCCGTGACCGGTCGCGACGGGCCGGAGGAGCGGCTGGCCGCCAGCCACTTCCTGTATCAGCGGCGCACCCTGTGGATCGCCGCCGGGGCGGTGGTGCTGGGCGGTCTGCTGGTGATCGTCAATATCGGCGTCTTCGTCCTGTTCCTCTTGGCCCTGTGGGTGTTGGCGCGGGGCGTCTTCGGCGTGATGCGTCTGAAGGCCGGACGGCCGATCGACCGCCCGCGCAGCTGGCTGTTCTGAAAGGACGACCATGACGACCGAACCCAACTTCACCCCCGGCCAGGAGCCGGAAGGCAAGGTCGGCACCCTGATCGCCTGGGCCCTGTTCATCCTGTCCATCCCCAGCGCCAATGTGCTGGTCCTGGTCGGGCTGGTGGTCGCCTATGTGACGCGCGGCACGGCGGCGGGCGTGGCCCGCCAACACATCGACGCCCAGATCCGCCTGTTCTGGTCGGTCTTCTGGTGGACCATCGCCGCCTGGGTCGGCATCTTCGTCAGCGCCCTGGCCTCGGTGGTGCTGATCGGCATTCCCTTCCTGCTGCTGTTCCTGCTGATCTGGTTCCTGCTCAGCGTCTGGTTCACGGTGAAGAGCGTGCTGGGCCTGATCAATCTGTTGCAGAACAAGCCGATCTGACGCACTCGCCGATGGAACGTCCCGGCGCCCCAAGCTGTTGAGGCAGAAAGGGAGTTGAGCATGGGACCGTTCACCGACGCCAGGGGCGACAACCGCTTCGAACAGGTGTTCGACGGCGAGGGCGGAAGCGGACGGGTCTGGGCCGACTACGCCGTGCGCGGCGGGGCGCGGATGATCCTGCACGTCGAGGCGGACCAGAGCCTGCGCGGCTCCGGCGCCGCCGGGCGCTTCATGCAGGCGATGGCCGAATATGCACGCGAACAGGGAATGAAACTGTTCCCCCAGTGCAGCTACGCCGTGGCCTGGCACAAGCGCCACCCCGATTACGACGACGTCCTGGCCTAGAAGGCGGACGGGGGCCGTAATCAGCCCAGACGGCCCACGATCGTGCGTATGGTCTCGGCCCGTGTCGGCAGATCGGCGGCGATACGCGTGGCGACTTCTCGAACGCCGACCGGATAGGCGTCGCCGCCCGAGGCGATGTCCTTGGCCTTTTGCGCCGCCTGGGTCAGCAGTTTTTCGAACTGGTCGATCTCTTCCAGGGCCAGGGCATGCGCCTCCATCTGCAGGCGCTTAACGCGCTCGGCCGTGGTCTCGGGCGCGCGCATCAGGTCATAGACGGCCGCCTCGGTCCCGACGATGCGCAGCTCGGGCTTGGAATCGGCGCTGGTCTTCTTGGTCATGGAATCGGTCCTCAGCAGAGCTGATGACTGAAGATGATCAAGACCGAGCCCTGCGTCGAGCGTGGCTGTAGCGGTTATGACGGTTCTGTGGCCGTCCTGCATCGGTCGGGCGGATAGAGCGGGGCTTACAGCTCCGGCGCGCGGGCGGGGACCATGGCCGGGGCTGCGACCGGGGCCAGGACGCCGCCGGCGACCGCGCGCAGGGGCGAACGCGGCGTGTGCAGGACCGACGGATTGACGCTGACGCCGTCCTGGGCCGGGGTGACCAGGAAGCCCTTCTTGGCCAGGGCGTCGCCCGAACGGACGCGCGAGGTCCAGACCGCGATGGGGGCTGCCAGCAGCAGCGGCAGGACGATGGGGGCGAACCAGGTGGCAAGGTCGGGCCGGACGCACAGGGGCGCGATGAAGCCCACGCCGGCGACCATCTGCCAGCGCATGGCGCGGAAGGCGTCGGACCAGGCCAGGCCGTCGGCCTCGCGCTGCTGGGTGGTCCAGCCGGTGTCGTGGCCGGACAGGATCTGGATGAAGGCCTTGGTGTTGGCGACCATCAGAATGGGGGCCAGGATGGCCGACAGGGCGATCTCGGCGGCCATGCCCTTGGCGATGGCGCGGCGTCCGCCGAAGGCGCGCCGCTCGGCCGGGCGGCTGAGCACCAGGGCGGCGCCCATGAATTTGGGCCCGATCAGCAGGACGCCGGACAGGAAGGAGGCCAGCATGAAGGGGGTGAACTGCGGGTTCAGGATGTAGAAGAAGCTGGTCCAGTCGACCGGATAGAACATCTGGATGAACAGGCCCACGATCAGCGAGGCCAGCCACAGGGGCGAGGACAGATAGGCCATGCAGCCCATGGCCAGCTGCAGGCGGCTCATCGGCGACAGGCCCTTGGCCGTGATCAGGCCCAGGTGCTGCAGATTGCCCTGGAACCAGCGGTGGTCACGGCGGATGAAGTCGGTGATCGACGGCGGGGTCTCTTCCCACGACCCGTCCAGGGCGGCGCTGACGTGGACGGCCCAGCCGGCGCGGCGCATCAGGGCGGCCTCGACCACGTCGTGGCTCATGATATGGCCGCCGAAGGGCTTCCTGCCCTTCAGGTGGGGCAGGCCGCAGCAGGCGGCGAAGGCGCGCGTGCGGATGATGGCGTTGTGGCCCCAGTAGCTGGATTCCGAACCGGTCCAGTAGGCCAGGCCGGCAGCGGCGACGCGGCCGTACAGGCGCACCGAATACTGCGACACCCGGGCGAAGATGGTGCGGGCCTTGATGATGACGGGGGCGGTCTGGATCAGGCCGACGCCGGGATTGCGCTCCATGGCGTCGACCATGCGCAGCAGGGTCTCGCCGGCCATGGTGCTGTCGGCGTCCAGGACGATCATGGTCTCATAGGCGCCGCCGAAACGACGGACCCATTCGGCCAGATTGCCGGCCTTGCGCTCGGTGTTCTCGGTGCGGCGACGATAGAAGGTCTTGCAGCCGGCGGTCTGGCGGAAGGCCTGGAAGACCGAACGCTCGTCGGCGGCGGCCTCTTCCTTGGTCGAGTCGCTCAGCACGAAGATGTCGAAGGCCGAGGCGGCGCCCAGGCGCGTCAGCGAGGCGTCGATCATCGCCAGACGGGCGAAGGAGGCGCGGGCGTCCTCGTTGTACAGCGGCATCAGCAGGGCCGTGCGGGTGCGCGGCAGGGCCGGGTGGGGGGCGAAGGACAGGTCGGCCTGGTCCTTGCCGCGCAGCATGACGAACAGGCCCATCAGGCCGCTGACGAACCAGCAGGAGATGGCGGTGATCAGCACCATGAAGATGCCGAAGGCCAGAACCTCGGTCCCGTCCCAACCCTTGCGGGCGTAGAGATAGAAGGGGGCGATGGCGGACAGGCCGGTCAGGACCAGGGTGCCGGCCAGCAGCATCAGCCGGCGCAGGCCGACCGCGCGCGGGGAGGTGGCGGGGATGGCCTCGGCGACGGCGTCGGGCGCGGTCAGGGACTGGACCGGCATGGCCAGCGGCGCCTCGTCGGGCAGCCAGGACCAGGCCGGGCCCTGCGGCGCCGGGTTCAGGGTCTCGATTTCAGCCTGTTCGACAGGCCGGATCGCCAGCTTGTTCATGCCGCTCTGAGCGCCCCCGTGTTGACCAGCCGCGCTTCCGAAGGCAGGAAGGCGGTGCGCGCTGCATCGCAGCACGACCCCTATAGTCGATCACATTCGCGCGATTTTCAATCACGCAATGTTGATAGGGGCGAAAAATTCGGGGTTTTTTTACTCACCCGCCGCCGCGACCTGGGCGACGGACCCGCCAGACGGGGATTTTATCGCTTCCTGCAACAACTTGCGGTCCAGCAGCCAGGCGGCGACGCCGACCCAGCCGACCAGCACCAGGGCGTAGGCCCGCTCCCACCAGCCGACGTTGGCGTCGTTGACCGTGCCGGGAAAGATCATGTGTTTTGTAACAACGGTCAGACACGCCATGATGACAAAGATGGCGGTCAGGAAGATTTTGAGCCGGGGCAGATCTCGGCGCGACGCAAGACCCCAGAGCAGCAGCACCGGCGCCAGCTGAATGCCCAGGGCCAGGTTGATGATCATGTGGCGCGGGTCCGGCCAGGGGTAGAGGGTCGAGCCCGACATGCCGGCGCCCGCTAGGACAAAGACGACGGCGATCACGGCCCCGGCGGCGCGCTTCTCGGTCAGGGCGTAGACGGCCAGGCCGAAGCCGATTCCCGCCAGCCCCGCCATCACCCCGGCGACGAAGACCCCGCCGTTGAAGATCAGGGGCAGGGGGGCGGTCGCCCCGCCCAGCTCGCTCAGATACTGGGTGGCGTTGTCGAACCCCGGATAGGCGGCGATGGCGGCCGCCACCACGGTCAGGGCCAGAAGCGGTGCGGCGACGCCGACGGCCAGCAGGCGGCGGCGCCGGTGATACCGGGCGGAAGGTTTGCGCAGGGCCTGGAGGTCCAGCGGCCAGGGCCGGCCGTCCAGCGGCTTCAGGCCCCAGAGCGGGCGGACGGCCGGGATGCGTTTGACGATCTCATAGACCGCGAAACTGCCCACGAAGGTGATCAGCAGCAGGGACAGGGCCTCCAGCCCCGCCGGCAGACGGGCGGGGCGGATGATCCAGACCGCCGCCACCAGGATGGTCTGGTGCGCCAGATAGAGGGGGAAGGTGGCCTCGGTCAGATAGGTCAGGACCGGCCCGCCGCGCGACCGCAGATGCCGGCTGCCGAAGCCCAGGATGGCGACGATCGTCGCCCACTGGTCCAGGCCGTAGACCATGGCCTTGGGCACGCCCCAGAAGGCCCGGCCGCCCGGATGCCAGACCTGGGCCATCATGATCGGCAGGGCGACCGCCGCCAGCCCCAGGGCGACCCAGCGATACCGCTCCATGTCGCGCCAGAGGGTCTCGCGGCCCACGATGCTGAAGCCGAAGACGAAGGCGCCCAGCGACAGGGCGTGATTGTACCAGTCCCAGTGCAGGACATTGGTCACCCCGAACCAGGGAAACAGCAGGATGCGGATGGCGATCAGATAGAGGATCGGCAGGATCAGAAGGCGCGGCCCCGCCAGGGCCGTCTCCAGCCATCCGCCGATCCGGTCGATCAGGCCGGGCCGCCGCCACAGCAGGATGGCGACGATACTGTAGGCGGCGATATAGACGATGAACCACAGGTGGTTGACCGGCACGCCGTCGGCCAGGCCGCTGAAGCTGAACTCGTGCACCATCCAGGCGGCGTAGCCGGCCAGGCCGCCGGGCCAGCCGGCCTTGTCCATCGCCTCGATCCAGGACTGGATGGGCACCAGGACCACGGCCCCGAACAGAAGCGGCGGAACCAGCCGCTCGAACCGCGCCCGGGCCACCTGGCGCGGCGTGCGGCGGAAGGTCATGAACCGCAGGGCCGCGCCCGACACCAGAAACAGCAGGGTCAGCCGCCACGGATTGGTGATCAGTATGGCTTCGCGCATCCACTCGAAGGTGTGGACGCTGTGCACGTGCCAGCCGTAGACCCCATAGACCAGGCCGACGTGATAGAGGATCAGCAGGCCGAACGCCCCAACCCGGATCCAGTCCAGATCATAACGACGCGCAGACGAGGGGGCGGAGGGGGGCACGGCCGCGTCTATGATCCGGCGCGGGGCGTCAGGCAATACGGCGGATGGTCTCGGATTTGCTCAGGCCGCGGCCTCGGCCAGACCCAAGGCCTTCAGGGCGGCGGCGATCGAAGCCTCCTGCTCCGCCTGATACAGGACCATCTCGTCCAGCACCGACCGGCCCAGGGCCTGTTCGAAATCGGCCTTGGCCGGGTCGACGGCATAGGCTTCGCGCACCTCGGCGCCCAGGTTGGACTGGAAGATTCCGGCGGCGCTGACGGGCAGGAAGTCCTCGTAGGTGATCGGCTCCGCGACGACGTGACCCAGGGCGATCAGGGCCTCCAGATCGGCCGTCTCGGCGCGGCCGGCCAGGCCCTGCGGCGTCGCGCGATAGCGGAACCAGGCCAGGCCGTTCCGGCGCAGGGCCGTCCAGTCGTCGGGCAGGGCCGAAAAGTCCTTGCTGGCCAGGGCCGCGTCGTACAGGGCGCGTCCCGTCGGGGTCAGGGCGCAGCCGCGCTGCTCGATCTCGCCGAAGCGGGCGGTGTGCACCCCCTGGACGGCCCCGTCCGCGCCGGGGAAGGCGATGGCCTCCTGCAGGGCCTTGAAACTGGTCTGGCGCAGCAGGATGGGGCAGGCGCGGGCGGGCGGCCCCTCGATCGTCTCCTTGGGCGTGATGCCCCGTTCGGGCATGGCGGCCTGGGCCGCGTCTATGTCCAGGGTGCGCGGCGTCAGATGGTTGATGTGCGGCCCCTTGAAGCTGACCACGTCGGCGATCAGCCGGTGGGCGGCGACCAGGCGCTCGTAAGTCTCGGCGCTGACCGTCGCCTCGGCGTGCCAGCGGAAGGTCTCCAGCAGTTCGGAGACGAAACGGTCGGCCTGGTCCTCGTCCAGACCGCCGGCGGTCTCGGCCGTCTCGATCAGCGCCCGCGCGCCCGGGGTGAAGATGTCGCGCCGGGCCAGGGCGGCGGCCGCCTCCTGACGCAGGTCCTGATCCGCGATCAGCTCCAGCCGCAGCAGGGAGCAGAAGACCCGGAAGGGATTGCGCGCCAGGGCCGCCGGATCGACCGGGCGGAAGGCGGTCGAATGGACCGGCACCCCCGCGGGGGCCAGATTGTAATAGCTGACCGGCGCCATGCCCATGACGGCGAAGGCGCGGGCGATAGTGGCCAGTTCGTCCGCCGTGCCGACGCGGATGGCGCCGTGCCGTTCCTCAGACAGCCGCGCCAGTTCGCCGGCTGCGGCCAGCCGGTCCGCCCCCGCCGGATCGGCCTTCAAGGCCTCGGCGTTGACCTCGGCCACCAGGGTCAGCAGCTCCCCGTACTGAGGCACCTCCGCTCGGTACATGGCCGACAAGGCGGCCGAGAAACGGCTGCGGATCTCATCGGGATGGACGAAGGCGGACATGGCGGCTCTCCCTTGGGCGTTTTCGGCTTCCCTACGCCTGTCCGCCGCCGACGCCTAGCCGGAGGCGGACAGGACATTTCGCCCGACCGTCATCCAAGGACGTCGGTCAGGCCCTCACGCCGATCCCGATCGGACAGACCACGCCGGTGCCGCCGATGCCGCAATAGCCGGCCGGATTCTTGGCCAGATAGCCCTGGTGATAACCCTCGGCGTAATAGTATTCGCCGGCAGGCTGAATCTCGGTGGTGATGGCGCCGCGCCCGGCCGCGGTCAGGGCCGCCTGATAGGCGTCACGCGACGCCTCGGCCTCGCGCTGCTGATCGTCGTTCAGAGTGTAGATGGCGGACCGATAGGTGGTGCCGACGTCATTCCCCTGGCGCATGCCCTGGGTCGGGTCGTGGTTTTCCCAGAAAGCCTTAAGCAGGTCGCCGTAGGTTATGACCGACGGGTCAAACACCACCTTGACCACCTCGGCATGCCCGGTCCGGCCGGTGCAGGTCTCCTCATAGGTCGGATTGGGCGTGATTCCGCCCGAATAGCCGGCCGACGTCACCCAGACGCCCGGCAGGGACCAGAAGACCCGCTCCACGCCCCAGAAACAGCCCATGCCGAAGATCGCCGTTTCAAAACCCTCGGGATAGGGCCCCTTCAGCGGATGGCCGCTGACGAAATGGGTTTCGTCCGTCGCCAGGGGCTCGGCGCGTCCGGGCAGGGCGGTCTCGGCGGTGGGCAGTTCGGCGGTCTTGGTCAGCAGCATGGGGTTCCCCAATAAGGAAAATGTCGTCCGCCCCCATATGGGGACGTCACAGGCGCTTGCCGAGGGGGCCATGGTGTTCTATCAGGCCCGCCTCCCGCCGGATCGACCTCCGGCGGCGCGCACGAGCTGGCGTGAAACGGACAGGTGGCGGAGTGGTCGATCGCGCACGCTTGGAAAGCGTGTGTAGGTGAAAGCCTACCGAGGGTTCGAATCCCTCTCTGTCCGCCAGCGCCTGGTGTTACGGGCTCTCTTCGGCTCGCTTTCGCCTCCTAACGCCCTGGTTCCGGCGCAGAAGGGAGAGGCGCCTGCAGCCGAACTGAAAGTCCGGGGTTCAGCGGGACCAGATCCAGCGTTCCGCCGATCCGGTCCGCGCGGCGGTTCATGTTGGGCAGGCCCTTGCCGCCTTCACGCAGCGACTGGGGCAGTCCGACACCGTTGTCCGAGACCGAGATAACGACGGCGTCGCGTTCCATCTTCAAGCGAATATCGACTCTGGACGCCTTGGCGTGTTTCACGGCGTTGGTGATCGCCTCCTGAAGAATGCGGTAGATATTGATCCTGGCCTCCGGGCCGAAACCCTCGACGGGCGCGCCCGGCTCGGCCGACCAAGTCAGCTCAATCCCCGCCAGACGCAGGCGGGGCGCCATGCGTTCGTGGAAGATGGCGATGGCCACCTCCAGCGAGTCATCCACGCCGTCCATCGAATCGATGATCAGCCGCAGATCGTCGATGGCGATCCGCACGCCCTCGCGCAGGGTTTCGACATCGGGCGCGCCGCCTCTCAACTGGGCCAGCAGCGAGACCAGATGGCCGCCGACTCCGTCGTGCATGTCGCGCACCAGGCGCTGGCGCTCTTCGTTGATGGCGATCATCCGCTCCTGCTCTCTGAGGCGCAGATAGGTGGAGCGGATCTCGGCCTCCTTGAGCTGCACCTGTTCCGCCAGGCTGTCGCGCGCCATGGCGGCGCCGCGATACAGATCTATGCCCCTGATGATGATCTCCCAGGCGATGGCGCCGATCAGGACGAAGGGGAAATAGAGCCCCGCCATGGTCCATCGGGGCAGGCCGAAAAGGGCGATGATCAGATCATGTATCGTCGCCGTCAGGGCGACGGACAGGAAGGCGAAGGTGCGCGCCGCCACGGCCGGCCGGGCTTTGGCCAGACAGGTCATCCGCCAGATGAAATAAAGGCCGCACAGCACGATGCAGGCCGTTTCGGTGATCTGCGGGACCCAGACGACCTTGGCCGCCCAGCCGCACCAGAGGCCGATGATGCAGGCCAGGCACCAGCCGTAGACGAAGACCAGATGGCGCGCCGGGGCCTGGGTCCAGCGGTTCAGGAAGAAGGCGGCGTTCGCCATGGCCGTCGCCGAGATCGAATAGGCCGCCACGTCCCTCAGGGCGCGGTCGATGTCGGCGTCGTACCAGATGAAGGTCCAGCCCCGGACGGCCAGCGAGATCATGAAGGCGGCCAGGCTGAAGAAGACGCCGCTGTAACCGCTGAGCGGCAGCAGGAACACGGCGGTCAGGGCCAGGGTCGAGGAGGCGATCACCGTGATGAAGGGCAGGACGGTCTTCGTCAGCCTTTCCTGCTGCTGAAGGCGCCGCAGGACGTTTTCCGGCCCGACATAGATCCGGCCGAAATTCGGATGGCAACCGTTGGCGACGGCGACGATGTCGAGCCGGTTCTTGCCCGGTTGGATCAGTTCGGGCGTCAGCCCCAGGGTCAGGGGCTCATTGCCTTCCCGGGTCGGCTGGGATGAAAAGCGTCCGCGCGGCGTGGCGACCATTCGACCGTTCAGCCAGACGGCGTAGTTGTCGCGGATCCCGCTGACATGGACGCCGTAGACGACGTCGGGATCGGCAAGGCTGACGTCGGCGCTCAGCTGATAGGCCGAGAAGCGCGCGCCACGGACGCAGGGAGAGGCGTCGTTCTCGCGCGTGTTGAAGGGCAGGCGTTTCAGCGTGCGGCCCGACCGTTCGATCGGTTCCGGCTCAAGGCCGGGGACCGGCGCCACATAGGCCTTTGAGATCTGAAGGGCGGCGAGTTGGGCCGGCGGCAGGGCCGGCCGGTTGGCCGCGAAGACGAAGGTCCAGAAGACCACCTGGATGAGGACCGTCAGGATCAGGCCGCCGGCGACAGGCCGGCGTTCGAGATCCAGGTTGAACAGGGGCGTGGTCAAAGCTGGATGAGGCCCGTCTGGACCGCCTCGAACACCGCTTCGGACCGCGAATTGACCGCCAGCTTGCGATAGATGGCCTTCACATGGGCGCCCACCGTATGGTGGGAGATCGACAGGGCCGAGGCGACCTCGCGATAGCTCAGCCCGCGCGCCAGCAGATTCAGCAGCTCGACCTCGCGAGGGGTGACGGCGGCGGCGCTCTCGCACGGTTCGGGCTGGGCCGGTTGCGGCGCGCGGCGCATGCGCCGCAGCAGATAGGCCGCCACCGAGGCCGATATGGGAGACCCGCCGTTCAGGGTCTCCAGAATGTCGGCGCACAGGGTCTCGTCGGCGCTGTCCTTCAACAGATAGCCGTCCGCGCCGGCGCCGACCGCCTCGACCACGCTGGTCTCGTCGCCGAAAACGGTCAGCACCAGCAGGCGCGGCGGGGACGGCAGGGCCGCCGCCGTGCGAATGACCTCCAGACCGGAGCCGTCGGGCAGTCCCAGGTCGACGATGATCAGGTCGGCGCCCTTGGCGGCGAGCGCCAGTCCGGCCGAGACGCCGCCGGCCTCGCCGATCAGCTGCAGCTCGGGATGGGCGTCGATCAGGCGGGCCAGGTGGCGACGGACGAAGGGGTCGTCCTCGACGACGGCGATGCGATGGGGCACGGCCCTCTCCTGATGAACGACCGCAAAGCTTAGCGGGAAGGCGTCGAACCGCATCCCATGATCATGGGAGGCGGCCCGCGCACCCATGGTATTCCAAGCGCCTCCCCCAACGGTCAAGCTTTCTGTCGAACCCGCCTCCGACCGGCTCCGGTCTCGACGGCGGGCCCATTTGGAAGGACCACGAACTTGAAACTCTGTCTTCTCGCCGCCGCCCTGCTGGCCGCCGCCGCCCCGACCGTCTCGCTCGCCCAGGACGCCAGCCTCACCGCCAACTTCGGCGAGATTTCGCTCAGCTCCGGCTTCACCCCCGACCCCTACCGCGTCAGCGTCCAGGCGGGCGGATCGGTCGACGGAGCGCGTCTGCCGGGCGCCTGCACCGGCATGATCAGCCAGGCCCCCGACTTTGAGCTGACCTATCAGGCGGGCTCCCTGCCGCTGGTGTTCCGCACGGTCTCGTCGGAAGACACGACCCTGATCATCAACGGCCCGGACGGACGCTGGCACTGCGACGACGACTCGTACGGCGACGGCGACGCCATGGTGCGCTTCAACCGGCCGCAGAGCGGAACCTACGACGTCTGGGTCGGCACCTTCGGCGGCGGCACGACCAGCGCCACCCTGCAGATCACCGAAACCCCCTGAAGAAAGAGGCGCGGTCCCGGATCGATCCGGGGCCGCGCCGAACGTTCAGTCCCATGGCTTTTCGATCCATTCTCATCGGCTTCGGCCTGGTCTTCGCCGCCGGTCAGGTCTCGGCCCAGGCCTTTCAGCACAGGCCCGACTTCCAGATTGTCGAGCTCGAATCCGGCTTCCTGCCGGATCCCGAGGTCGTGCAGCTCCGCGCCGGCGGCGCCCGGTCGGCCGCATCCCTGGCGCCCGGATGCGTCGGCATGGTGGCCCGTCGCGCCAATATCGAGCTTCGCTACGAAGCCGGCGCCTCCCCGCTCGTCCTGACCAGCGACAGCCCTGCAGACACCAGCCTGGTCGTCCAGGGACCGGACGGGCGCTGGCGTTGCGACGACGACAGCCTCGACGGCCGCAACGCGCGCATCGTCATTTCCAGCCCCCAGTCCGGGACATACCGCATCTGGCTGGGCGCCTTCGGTCAGCCTCGCCCGATCGGCGAGGTCCGGATTTCGGAAATGCTGGGCGGCGGCCGGTACGGCCCCGAGGCGAGCGACGACGGCCGGGACGCTCCCGATCACGCCGCACCGGCCGCCTATGGCTCGCGCCGGCTTCGCGCGGGCTTTACGCCTGATCCCTTCCGTCGCGCCGTGACCGCTGGAGGGACGGTCGACGCCTCGCGTGTCGAAAACGGCTGTTCCGGCTTTACGGCGATCGCGCCCAGTTTCGAACTGACCTACGACGCGGCCGGCATGCCGCTGGCGATTCGCGCGAACGCCGACCGCGACGTCACCCTGATGGTCAATACGCCGGACGGCGAGTGGCTGTGCGACGACGACGGCGGCGAAGGCACCAACGCAGAGATCCGCCTGAACGCGCCGCGCAGCGGCGTCTACGACATCTGGGTCGGCGTCTTCGGCGGCGGCACGGCGCCGGCTGTCCTGCAAATCACTGAAACCCCGTGAAGCCGGACATGAGCCAAGATCCCCTCGTCGTGACGACCCACGCCTCCTGGCTGCAACGGCTGGGCGGCGCCCTGGCGGGCATGGCGGTCGGCGTCATCCTGGTGCTGGGAGGCCTGACGCTTCTGTTCGGCAACGAAGGCCGCGCCGTGCGTGCGGCCCAGACGCTGGACGAGGGCGGACGTCTGGCGACCTCGGCCTCGCCCGACCGGATCGACCCGGCCCAGGAGGGGCGGCCCATTCACGTCGTCGGCATGGCCCAGGCCGCCGGACCGCTGAGCGACGAGAGCACAGGTCTCAGAATCTCCGGCCTCCGGCTGGTTCGGAAGGTCGAACTCTATCAGTGGGTCGAGACGGTTCGCACCGAGACGCGCACGCGGTTGGGCGGCGGCGAGGAGACGGTCGCCACCTATGACTACCGGCTGGAATGGTCGTCGCTTCCGGTGGATTCCGACGGGTTCAAGCAGCCGCAGGGACACGTCAATCCCGAACCGATTCTGAAGGATCAGGACTTTTCGACGCCGCAGATCAGGCTGGGGCGGCGGCGCCTCGGGCCAGAGGCGGCTGCGGGGCTGCCGGCGACGGAAACCGTCGTCCTTCTGGCCGGCGACGCCCAGGAGGCGGAGCGGCGCCTGGGGCGCAAAGTCGTCGTCAGCGGCGACGCCCTCTATGTGGGCGCAGATCCGGCCCAGCCGGCCGTGGGCGACGCCCGCATCCGCTATGCGGCGGCTCCCTGGGGGCCGATCAGCGTCATCGCCGGCCAGCAGGGCGCCGATCTGGTTCCCTACGCCACGCGCCACGGCCGCCTTTACGAGGTGCGGGCCGGACGGCTCGACGCCGAGACGATGCTGCAGGACGCCAAGGCGGCCAACCAGGTCCTGACCTGGCTTGTGCGGCTCGGCGGCGCGGTCGCGATCATCCTGGGCCTCGCCCTGATCCTCAATCCGGCCAAGGTGGCGGCCGACGTGTTCCCGCCGGCGGGCGCGATCGTCGGGTTCGGCGTCGTCGCCCTCGCCTTCATCTTCGGCTTAATCCTCTCGGCCCTGACGATCGCGACGGCCTGGCTGGTCGTTCGTCCCCTGCTGTCCGTCGTCGTCCTCACCCTCGGCGCGCTCGTCGCCCTGGGCATATGGAGGTTAAAGGCCGCACGCGGAACGCGCTCTGAACCTCGCGTTGTTGGTACTCAGTAAACGAGCGGTATTGGCCCGTAGCTGCTTGAAATGCCCTCGAGCTAGTGCGGCAGCTCTAACCCTCGCTAGCGCAGCCGACGAAGGCAGCTGTTCTAGAAGTAGGCCGGCAACCTTATAGGCTGTTCGCAGTAAGGGGTAATCGACGCAACATTTGCGGTAAATTTTGTGAGTATTCGCCGCACGCTTTTTCATCAGGCCGCGAGCTGACGGGATTTGCAGGGCTGCAATGCGATAGACACGCCTCTCGCGGCTGGCGGCGTGCCGACGAGATCCTTCAGTCGGGCGAACGCCGTGGGGCTGGTGCAGAGGATGCGCCGTTCATCGGGCTCCCATCTGGCGTGATCCAGGTAGCTTACCGCCGCACCTTCCCCCGCGATCTGGACGACCGCCTGGCGGATGTCGGTCTGGGCGAACGGGATGAGCCGCGCCGGCGTTCCGGCGCTGCCATCCGGTCGTCGGTTTTCGGCGGCGCGAAATCTTTTAATGGGTTCATAAAGGTATTGTCGGTCGCTGGTGACCGGTTTTCGTGTCGCTGATGTCCGCTTTTCTGGCGTTTGAGCGGTCACCAGTGGCCGCTTTTCGCGGGTTTGATCGACCGCGGATGACCGGCTTTGCGGCGTCTCTGCCTTTTCGTAGGGCAGGGTCGCGCGGCAGATATTGGTGCGGCCGCGTCCCTTGCGGACCTCGATCTCGAGATAGTTTGCGGTCTTCAACTCTTCGAGCAGGCGTCGCAGTTGGCGGGGGCTGACACCCAGGCTGGTGGCCATGCTCTCTTGGCCGCGCCAGGCGCCGCCTTCGCAAGGGTTCAGGTCGTGAAGGATTAAGCCTGCTACGGCTTTGGCCTGGAGGCTGATCTTGGGGTCGCTGGCGATGCGCTGATGCCAGGCCAGCTTCTCGGCGACGAAGTTTTCGGGATCGAGGCGGCGGGTCATGAGCGAGCCTCCGACGTTGCGGCCGGGCAGGGCATGGGGCCGAATGCCTTCGGCCTTGAGTGTTGTGCCAAGCCCATTTGAACCCCGCCGTGCGCTGCAACGCTGGCGGGGTTTTTCGTGTCGGCATGACCGTTCATCGGGTTAGCCAAAGCGGAAAAATCTATAAAGATTTCAAAGTGCGCCCAAGTCCCCGTTAGTCGAGCCAAAAGTTTGATTTTAAACGAGGAAACGACTTCCTCTCTGTCCGCCACGGCTTTCCCTCCTTACCCCCCCCTGCGAGCGAGTTGCTTCGGCCCGGCGATGGTCTGGACCTGCGCCGCTGAACCGAATAGCGCATGACAATGCGGAGAAGGCTACGGCTGGCCGCGCAGAACGCGTCGGAATTTTATCCCCTAAAAGACGAAACGCCGCGCCCGTCTTTTGTCCGAAATGTGTTGACGACGGTGCTCGCGCCGGTCGATTGAGTGTTTGAATTGCGCCGTGGGGTTGCAAGCTTAAGCGTTCGGCCGTCGGCCGAAGAGGGGGAAAGAGTGGCTTTCAGTTTCAAAATCGGCCTGATGGCTGCGACGGCGGGCGTGTCGGTCCTGGCGGGCGCGGCGGCGGCGCAGACGGCGCCGACCCCGCCGGCCGGCGGCTTCTATATGGCCGATGGGACACGCACGACCAACTATCAGACCGCCCTGGCTTCCTGGCGTGCGGACGCCCAGTTCTCGGTTGATTATTCCAAGGGTTTCCTGGGGTTGGAGCACGCCTACGCCATGGGATTGACCGGGCGGGGTCAGACGATCGGGGTCAATGACGCCGGCGTCTATATGGACCACCCCCTGTTCGGATCGGCGGGCAAGGTGACGGGGCTGCGAACCCAGGTCGTCGAGGGCTACGGCAATGACGGGCGGATCAATCCGCGTCGTCGATGGGAGGGCCACGGCACCCATGTGGCGGGCACCATCGCCGGCGACCGGGTCGCGGGTCAGCCCATGTTCGGCAACGCCTACGGCGCCAAGCTCTACGCCGCCACCACCAACTTCGCGGCCGGCGACTTCCTGTGGTTCAAGGACGTCTATATCGACGGCGACATCGTCGCGACCTCGAACCAGAACATCGTCGATCTGGCCAATACGGGGCAGGTGCGCATCATCAACAACAGCTGGGGCAGCGGCACTTCCCTGCCGTACAATGCGTCGCTGTCGACCGTTCTGGCGTCGATGAATCGGAACTACGGCGACTACTACAAGCCGGTGCTGGACAAGGACGTGCTGGTGGTCTTCTCGGCCGGCAACGGCTATGGCGTCCACGCCAGCATCGACGCCGTGGCGCCCCTGTCGGATCCGCGCCTGCGCTCCAACTGGCTGTCGGTCGCCAACTATTCCAGCTTTGCCGCCGCCGACCCGTCGACCAGCTTCTGCGGTCAGACGGCGACCTGGTGCGTCGCCGGACCGGGTTCGGCCGTCGTCTCGTCCGTGCCCGCCTATACGATGGACCGGGCCGGCATCCTGGCCCTATATCCCCGGGCGAACTATACGGGACTCTATGCTGCGACCACCGTCTCGGCCCTGCAATCTGCGGCCGTGAACCAGTTTCTGGTCGTGCTGAACAACTATCTCGACGCGCGAGAAGCCGGCGGACCCGGTTATGACGAGGACGCGCAACGGCGCGAAGTGGCTCGACAAGCGGCGGCCATCACCCTGGTTGCGGGAGCCCGCCTGGGCGATCCCGACAGCTTCACCTCCACCCTGGCGGGCTTGCTGGTCTCGACCAACAACATGGCGATCCTGACCCCGGCCTTCTCCGGCGCCGTGCTCGAATACGCCAACGCCGAACTGCAGCGGGTGCTGAACCAGTACATCCGCTACACCGGCGCCGGCTATGCGGCCTATACCGGCACGTCGATGGCGGCGCCGAACGTGTCGGGCTTCGCCGCCCTCCTGATGGAGAACTTCCCCGAATATTCCACGGCCCTGATTTCGGACATTCTGGTGTCCAGCTCGCGGGATCTGGACACGCCGGGCGTCGATCTGAAGTCCGGCTGGGGCGCGCCCCAGATGAACGTCGCCTTGGGCGGCCCGACCGCTTTGCGGGCGACCCGCGACGTCACCGTGGCGGTCGGCACCGTCGATGTCTGGAGCAACAACATCGGCGACGCCCGCGACCGCTATTCGGCCGAGGTGCGGGCCAACTTCGGCAATGACATCGGCGGTCTGGTCAAGAAGGGCGGGGGGCAGCTGATCCTGACCGGCGCCAATGACTACAGCGGCCCGACCCGCGTCGAGGGCGGTCTTCTGACCGTCAACGGCAGCCTGCTGCGTTCGAACGCCACCGTCGGCGGCGTGGGCATGATCGGCGGCGTCGGTCGTCTGCTGAACCTGACGGCGGAAAGCGGCGGCGTGGTCGCGCCGGGCGACGGGGCCAATCCGTTCGGAACCCTGACCGTCGCCGGCGACGTCAACTTCAAGCCGGGCTCCTTCCTGTGGATCCGCTCCAGCGTCAACGGCGGCGCCTATTCGCGGCTGAACGTCGGCGGGGCGACGCGCCTCGAGGGCGGTCAGGTCGTGCTGAAGGCCGACAGCGGCGAATGGAACCTGCGCTCGCGGATGAACATCATTCAGTCGACGGGCGCAGTCACCGGCGCCTTCACCGGGGCGCAGAGCGATCTGGCCTTCCTGACGCCGGTCCTGACCTATTCGACCAACGGGGTCACGCTGACGGTGCGCCGCAACGACGTGACGGTGGCGTCCCTAGGCGCCAACTCGAACCAGAAGTCGGCGGGCGCAGCCCTGGACGTGATGATCAACGGATCGGCGACCAGCGGAAGCCGCGACCTGTCGCTGGAGAACGCCCTGCTGGACGCCAGCGTGCCCGCGGTTCAGGCCGCCCTGCCCAGCCTGACTGGCGAGGTTCACGCCTCTCTGGCCGGCCTGGCGGTGTCCGACACGCGCGCGATCCGCGAGGCCATGTCGGACCGCGGCCGGGGTCAGGCCGGCGGTCAGACCTATGCGGGCAACGGGGTTTCGGTCTGGGGCAGCGGCGTCTTCGGCGACGGCCGCGGCTCGCGTCATGACGGCCTGGCGGCCTTCCGCAGCGAATCGTCCGGCTATCTGGTCGGGGCCGAAAAGGCGCTGTCGGACGATGTTCACATCGGCTTGGCCTTGGGCGAAAGCCGTTCGAAACTGCGGTCGGCGCGGCTGAACTCGACGGGTCGTGTCAACAGCGAACAGATCGGCGTCTACGGCGGCGGCGCCCTGGGCGACTTCCAGGTCCGTGTCGGCGGATCCTGGGCCAAGGCCGACGTCCGCACCGACCGCACCGCTCAACTGAATCAGTTCAGCAACGCCTTGGCCGGCGACTACGACGGCGACGTCTGGCAGGTCTATGGCGAACTGGCCTGGAGCCGAGCGGTCGGGGCGACGATGTTCGAACCCTACGGCGCCTTCAGCCATGTCCAGTACGACGCCGACGTCGTCGAGGTCGGCGGAGACGCCGCCCTGTCGGGCCAGGTCGAACAGACGGCGGATCTGGTCACGGCCGGCTTCCGCACCCGCACCGTCCTGGCCGGCGGTCAGGGCCGTCCGCGTCTGTCGGCGGTGACCCACCTGGCCTATACCCACGATCTGAACGGCGACGGGCCCGTGTTCGACGCCGCCTTCGCCGACGGACCCGGCTTCGTGATCAACGGCGCCAATCCGGGGGACGACGTCATCTCCGGCGGCCTGGCCTTCACCGTCCAGGCGACCGAACGCACCGCGCTGGAGATGGGCTACACCGGCCTCTACAAGGACGAATACCGCGACAACCGCATCTTCGGCCGGTTCAGCGTCAAGTTCTGATTCCCGCCTGAACGCTGACTTTCGCGCCCCTGACGGCTCCGTCAGGGGCGCGATCGTTTCAGGCTCAGTCGAAAGACTTCAGTGGGGACCGGCGGACAGGGCGTCGTCGTCCAGGAAGAAGGGCCGGTCGCGATTGGCCGGGCGATGTTCGATCCAGGCGCCGGGCTGACGGATCCTTTGTTCGACCGCCTGAACCGCGCCGCGCATGAAGGCTTCGGGCGAGACGGCTTCGGACTGCGGCGCGATCGGCGCTTCCGGATCGCCGTGCAGGACGGCGGCGGCGTAGATGTCGAGCTGAAGTCCCTGGCGCGCGCCGTCGCGATAGGGAAAGAGACAGAGGGTGTAGCGGGTCCCGACCGGCCCGACCTGACGCGGGCTGACTTCGGCGCGCCAGGCGGCGCCGTTGCAGACGACCGTGCGGACCGGCCGCAGCCAGCCCGCCGCGGCGCGCGTCGTCGGACCCTCCAGCCCGAAACCCGTCGGCGCGGCCGGGTCCGCCAGGGTGAAACGACCGGGCGTGCGGGGCGGGGCGCCGGAGGCTTGGCGGCGGGTGACGACCCGGAATCCCTGACGGCGAAGATGGCGCTCCAAGGCTTGGGCGACGCTGCGGCCGTCGTGGCGGGTCTGGAAGTCGATGACGGCGTAGGCCTGATCGACGGTCCAACGCCCCGTCGTCTGCGCAGCCGCAGTCCCAGCCTGTCCCAGGGCCGCCAGCGCCAGGATGGTCGACAGTATCGAGCGCATCGCCATGATCCATCTTGGCTCCGGCTGGGCGGCCGTTGTCAATGCGGCTCCAACAGGGCCGCCGCCGCCGCCGTCTTGACCGTCAGGCCGGGCGCTTCGGCGAAGACGAGGTCGGCGACGCCGAAATATCCGGCCTGATTGGTCGCGCACCAGTCGGTGGTGACGATGTGCACGGGGCCGTCCGTCGGCGCGGCGCCGGCGGCGTAGAGGAAATCGCCGTTGCGCGCGCTGAGCGGCATCGGCCGGTCCTGGTTGGCGCGGGCGAGGAAGGCGTCGAACCGATCACGCGGGACGACGGCGGTCATCAGCCGGCCGTCGAAACGCACGACGGCGTCGAAAACGTAGCGGCTGACCGGCCCCGCAGGCAGGCCGGCGCCCAGGGTGGTGTGGCCGATGAAGCCCGCATCGACGCCTGCGGCCTGGGCAAGGCCTGCCGCGACCCTCCGTCCAGTGTCGCCCAGCGACAGGGCGCGGGGGCTGACGCCCAGTATGGCCCGCTCCTCCGCCGTCATCTGGGCGGCCAGGGTCGCCGCGATCAGTTCGGCCAGGGGCTGATCGACCGCGGCGTCCAGCGCGACTGGGTGAGAGGCGGCCGTGACCGAGCCGTCGGCGTGGAATTCGGCGACCGTATAGGCGCTGGTCCACGAGCCGGTGTGGGCATAGGCGCTGCGGCCCTGTTGATGCTGGAACAGCAGATGGTTGTGGCCGCCGATCATCAGGCCGCCGTCGGGCAGCAGGGGCAGGATGTCGCGATCGGCCGCGACACCCGCATGGCTCAGGATCAGAATCCGATCGGCGCCCGCCAAGGCGGTCGCAAGCTCGGCCCTGGCCCAGTCCGCAGGGGCTGGAATGTCCAGTTGGTCGCGAGAAACCTTGGGATAGGTGTTCAGGGCGTCGGTCCCTATGCCCACGACGCGCAAGGACCGGGCGCCGAAGGGCAGGGTGGTCGAAGAGGGGGCGTAGCCTTCGCCCGTGCGCCGGTCGCCTATGGTGCTGACGACCTGGACGCCCAGGGTCCGCAGACGCGCCACGACCTCAGCCAGGTCCGGGGTCAGGTCGTTGTCGTGATTGCCCAGGTTGAACACCGTGGGCGCCAGGCGCGGCAGGGCCTCGACGAAGGCCCAGTCGATCACACCCCCGGACCGCACGGCCACGGCGTTGCCGTGTTCGAACAGGTCGCCGTTGACGGCGATCACATGGGGAACCGGGTGGGTCCGCACCTCGGTTTCAAAGGCGGCCAGCAGTTGGGCGGTGCGCTCATAGGCCGAATGCATGTCCGAAACGGCCAGCACCCGGCCGATCGTTTCGGTCTGATCCTTCGCTCTCAGGCCGATCAGGCCCGGCGCCAGCGTCGTCGCCCCGGCCAGTTGAAGAAGACGGCGGCGGGAAGGCCTGACGAGAGACATTCGCAATCCAGGATATGGGGAAGGGGCGCGCAGCGGAGGGACGCACCCTTACATCGTCGCACTTCAACCTTGTTCGAACAAGACTGGGGGGCCGCGCGGCGCCTTGTCTGAAGTCGATTGTCACACCGCTGTGTCCGCGTCTTCAAAGCTTCAACAAAGCGGCCCGTCTGACGCTGGCGATTCCCTTTTCGAAGCTTTACGGCGTCGCGCGATCGTTCCTCCCCACGACGCCAAGGATAGTTCAGCCATGCTTCGTCCCGCCCTTCTGGCCGCCACCGTCAGCAGCATCGCCCTGCTGAGCGCCGGCTCGGCCCTCGCTCAGGTTCAGACCCAGGCCCAGACGCAAACCGCCGCCGAACCGGCCGGCGTCGATGACATCGTCGTCACCGCCCAGCGTCGCAGCGAGAACATCCGCGACGTTCCCTTCGCCGTCTCCGCCCTGACGCCCCAGACCTTGCAGGACATCTCGGCCGGCGGCGCCGACGTTCTGGCCCTGTCGGGCCGCGTGCCCAGCCTTCAGGTCGAAAGCTCGAACGGCCGCTATGCGCCGCGCTTCTACATCCGCGGCCTGGGCAATGTGGACTTCGACTTCACCGCCTCCCAGCCGGTTTCGGTGGTGCTGGACGACGTGGTTCTGGAAAGCGTCTATCTGAAGGGCTTTCCGCTGTTCGACGTGCAGCAGCTGGAAGTGCTGCGCGGACCGCAGGGCACCCTGTTCGGCCGCAACACCCCGGCGGGCGTGATCAAGATCGACAGCGTCAAGCCGTCGGACGACTTCACCGGTTTCGGCTCCCTGACCTACGGCAACCTGGGTTCGACCCGGGCCGAGGCCGCCGTCACCTTGCCGGCGTCCGAGACGCTCCAGGTGCGCGGCGCCTTCCTGTGGAACCACCGCGAGGACTGGGTGAACAACGCCTACAACCCGTCCTTCGCCAATCCGGACAAGGACGACCTGGGCAATTTTGATGACATCGCCGGCCGCGTTCACGTCGCCTGGACCCCGACCCCGCGTCTGTCGACCCTGTTGACCCTTCAGGCTCGCGACTATGAAGGCACGGGCACGATGAACCGCGCCAATGCCCTGACCAAGGGCTCCAACAAGCTGAACGACAACTTCGACCGGGACACCGTCTATTACGACGGCGGCCGCAACAACTTCCAGAAGCAGAAGACCACGTCCCAGTCGCTGCGCGTGGCCTATGACTTCGGCCCCGCCACCCTGACCGGCATCGTCGGCTCCTACCAGGGCTGGTCGCAGGGCGACGGCGACATCGACGGCGGCGTGGCCAGCGCCCCGGCGACGGCCTCCTACAAGACGCCGTTCAACTCCGAGACCGGCACCCTGTCCAGCGACCTGCTGCAAAACACCTACGAGCTGCGCCTGGCCTCGAACGGCGATGCGCGCCTGGGCTGGCAGATCGGCGCCTTCTACTGGGATGAGCGGATCAATCTGGTCTCTGGCTCCTTCAACGGCGTAGGCGGGCTTCAGCCGACGCGCGTGACCGACATCGTGCAGAAGTCGGACTCCTGGTCCGTGTTCGGTCAGGGCAGCTACAAGCTGACGGAGGCCCTGAAGGTCACGACGGGTCTGCGCTATACCGACGACAACCGCGACTATTTCGGTCGGATCGTCCTGGGAGCCGGCGCCGGCGGGACGGGCGCCGTCTCGGTCGGCGACGAGCAGGTCAGCTGGGACGTCAGCGCCCTGTATGAGGTCAACGACAGCCTCAACCTGTTCGCCCGGGTGGCCAAGGGCTATCGCGGTCCGTCGATCCAGGGCCGCAACCTGCCGGTCCTGACCACGGCCGATTCCGAAACCGTCATGTCCTATGAGACCGGCTTTAAGGCCCGTCTGTTCGACGGCCGCGGCCGTTTGAACGGCACGGCCTACGCCTATGAGGTCAGCGACATGCAGTTCACCGCCATCGGCGGGGCGGACAACACCAACCGCCTGATCAACGCCGACAAGGGCGAAGGTTACGGCCTGGAGCTGGACGGCGACCTGTATCTGGGTGCGGGCTTCAGCCTGACGGCCGGCGCCGCCTGGAACCACACGGAGATCAAGGACGGCGACCTGCTGGTCGCCATCTGCGGCTCCAACTGCACCGTCACCGACCCGATCGTGACCGTGGGCGCGACCCGTCGCGCCAAGGTCGACGGCAACCCCTTCCCGCAGGCGCCGGAATACACCGCCAATCTGACGCTGAACTACGTCCTGCCGCTGAGCGCCGACACCGAGTTCTTCGCCTCGACCGACTGGGCGATGCAGAAGGATTTCAACCTGTTCCTCTATGAATCGGTCGAGTTCATGCAGGATACGCACTTCGAGGGCGGTCTGCGGACCGGCTGGCGCGACCTGGGCCGCGGCCTGGAAGCGGCGGCCTATGTCCGCAACCTGACCGACGAAGAGAACGTCATCGGCGCGATCGACTTCAACAACCTGACCGCCTTCGTCAACGAGCCGCGCACCTACGGCGTGCAGCTGACCAAGCGGTTCTGAGGCTCCAGGTTAAAGCGAGAGCATGATTCACGCTTCTGTCGGAACCGCGAAGCGGTTCCGTCCGAAACGATCATGCTCTAGAGCCAGCGAGGCCTTCGCTTCGCCGGCCCTGTCAGTTCGGCCGGGCAAGGCGCGCGCGCCAGGCGGGATAGTCCCGCTCCAGCAGCGTCTTCGCCCAGTCGCCATAGTAGTTGTAGCCGGCGCGGCGCTCCCGCTCGATGTCCGCCAGGGCCGGGCGCGGAACGCCGTCGCGGCCGGTGAACAGCGGGCGATTGTCCTCGAGCCCGTAGAATCGGGCCCACAGCGGGCCTTCGCCCGGCGCCGGCACGACCCGTCGGTCCGCCTGTCCCTCAGCGTCGGTGAAGGACTCGATGCGGATGTCGTAGAGGGCCGTGGCGCGGAACCAGGCAACGGCGCCTTCGACCGCGGCGATCACGTCAGGACCGGGCGGGTCGATCCCCATCAGGAAGCGCACCAGGCCCACGCTTTCCTGCCCCGACAGAGACGCCGGCTCGAACCGGCGGGCGCCGACGGGCGCCAGGGTGACGGGATCGTGCTGGGCGGACCAGACGGTCCGTCGGCCGTCCTGTCGCACCTGGGATTTCAATAGGGCGTCCACGCCGCGCCGCACGGCCTGGGCCGCCCGCTCGCGCCGCGCGCCGTCGACGAAGCCGTAAGGCGGTTTGGTCTGGGCGACCTCGTCCAGCAGGCGCAGCACCCGCACCATGGCGTCGTCATTATAGGTGACCGCGTCGTGATAGCCGCCCCGCAGCGGAGCGTACTGGGGCCATCCGCCGTTCGGATATTGGGCGGCCAGCAGATAGTCGAGACCCCTGTCGAAGGCGGCGCGCGGCGTCGAATCGCCGGCCTCGATCACCCGCGCGATAAAGGCGAGGGGCAGGGTGGTGGCGTTGTTGTCGATGGTGTTGGTCAGGGTCGGATCCGCATCCGGCGCGGGCGGCGCGAACAGATCCGTGTTCTTGGGCCAGCCGCCTTGGGGCGACTGATGCGCGATGACCTGAAGGGCCAGGCGACGCGCCTCATCCGAGCCGTACCAGCCCGCCGGACGGCTGACGGCGGACGACCCCCAGACCATGGATGAGGCCGCTGCAACCCGTTGGGACCCGGGCGGCGGGGTCTGGGCGCAGGCGGCGCCCGCGATCGCCGTCAGGCTTAGGATCAGGGTGGCTCTCAGCATGGCGCTTTCCTGGATCGAAGGGCAAAAAAAGCGGGACGTCGCCGGGGCGACGTCCCTTCAGGGGGCAGGGAGCGTCGGTCCGCCTCAGAAGATGAAGCGGGCGCCGACGAAATATTGGCGACCTGTGCTGCCATAGCTGTTGACCAGCGGATCGGCCTGATAGGCCCAGCGTTCGTCCGGCTGATCCGTCAGATTCAGGGCCTCGGCGGTGATCGTGACGTTGTCGGTCAGTTTGTAGGTGAAGGCGGCGTCCACATTCAGCGTCTCATTGGAGCCGATGAAGTCGTTGATCAGGGGCGAGTCGCACTGGCCCGGATCGCAGCCGCCCGAGGCCAGCGGATAGGTGGTTTGGTAGGCGGCCCGATAGGCGGCCGAAACGCGGGCGCTCCAGCGCGGCACCTCATAGAAGACGGTCGCGTTGAAGGATTCCGGCGAGGCGCCCAGGAAGGGGGCCGTTCCGGTCAGGTTCCGCGCGGGATCGAGGATGTATTCCAGCTCGGATTCGATGTTGGTGTAGTTGGCCTGAACCCCGAAACCGTCGAACGGCGCCGGCAGGAAGGTGAAGTTCTGCTGATAGGCGACCTCGAAGCCGGACAGGGTCCCGCCCGGCGCGTCATTGTACTGACGCAGGACGAACGGCAGGTCGGCGTCGATATAGGCGCGGCGGCTGTCGGAGGCCAGGTCGGTCAGGTCGTCATAGGCGGCCCGAAGATTGGCGATCTGCTCGCTGCTGAAAACCTCGCTCAGCCTGCCCTCACGCAGCACCACCTGCGGGAAGCTTTCGATTTCCTTGTGGAAATAGGCCACCGACAACAAGGCGTCCTTGGCGAAATACCATTCGACATTGAAGTCGAGGTTGGTGGCTCGGAACGGCTTCAGCTTAGTGTTGCCCAGGCTGATCTGGGCGTTTGAGCCGTCGAACTCGGCCGCCGCCCCAGCGACGCCCACAGGCACCGTGAAGGAGGTGACGCCGGGCTGCAAGGCCATCATCTGCGGGCGCGCCATCACCTTGGCCGCCGCGAAGCGCAGGATCAGGCTGTCGCTGACCTCCCACGCCAGGTTCAGCGAGGGGAGGGTGTCGTTATAGTCGTTGTCGTTGCTGATGGGGCGGCCGCTGGGCGAACGCCCCCGTGAGTCGACGCTGGTCTCGGCCCTCCGCAGACCGGCGTTGCCGCGCAGGGTTCCGGCGAACAGAGGCAGGTTGAAATCCATCTGGCCGTAGTAGGACAGGCTCTCTTCATCGACCCAGAAGGTGTTGACCCCGCCGTTGCGAAGGTCCGACAGACGCCAGTCGCCCCATTCGTTGATGCAGTCGCAGTCGAAGCCGAAGCGGTTCTGGAAGGCTTGAAGATTGGGGGCGAAGAAGGACGTCGGCATGCCGTCAGGCACGTTCAGACCGTCTCCCCAGCTGACCGTCTGGCCCATGTCAGCCACTGTCGTGGCCTGAGCCAGGCCGCTGCGCACCCCCTCCAGCAGGCTGGGGTTCATGGTGTCGCTGACCAGCCGCTCGAACCGCGTATAGTAGAAGTCGAACTTCCGCTTGCCGATGCCGAAACGAAGGGTGACGTAGTCGTTGTAATCCCAACGGAAGTCGGCCTTGGCCGTCTGATAGCCGTTTTCGGTGACGGTGCGGAAGGCGCGCAGGGCGGAATAGCCCTTCACGAAGTCCCAGTTGTTGGGATCGGCGACGTCGAAGCCGAAGTCGATGAAGGGCATGTCGCCGCCCGCGCGGTCGTCATAGACGAAGTAGTCGTTTCCTGCGACGCCCTGGCCGGAGTCCAGCCGGATGAAGTCAGCGAGCAGACCCATGTTTTCGTTGGTCGATTCGGAATCGCCGACCAGCAGGGACATGCTGAACCGGTCGCTGAAGTCATGCTCGATATTGATCGAGTTCTGGCGGAACTTGGTCGTATAGGAGCCCTGATCGACCGCCGAGCGCATGTCGACGTTGCCGAGCACCAGATAGTTGGCGTTGGCCCCGGTCTCGCTGAGGCCGGCGTCGATCAGGCGCACCGAGGGCCGGCCGATGAAGGCGCCGCGCATGGCCAGATACTGCGGATGCGCGACATAGCCGACCGAGCCGGGCTGGTTATAGTAGTCGTAGACGTCCAGGTTGTTCGGATTGAAGCTGCCGACGCCGGGCGCCAGAGTCTGGTTCGTGGCGCCCGGCGCCGTGGTGAAGATCGGCGTATTGCCATAGAGGGACTGCCCGCAGTCGATGGCGTCGCGAAACTCGGTCGCGGTCTGGGCGGTGCAGTTGGCGTAGACGCTGCGGCGGTTATTGTAGCTGTTGTTGGAGTTGCTGGCGGTCGTCGCGGTCTGATAGCTGAAGGCCGTAGCGGTGCGGTTGCCGTTCGTGTTGTTGCGGTTCAGGCCGACCGGACCGATCTGATAGTTGGTCGAGGTCTGGGTCATCTCCGAATAGAGATTGTCGAAGCTGATCGTGGTCCGCTCCGTCGGCCGCCATTGGCCGGACAGGGTGACCCCCAGGCGATCCTGATCCACCTCCCGGTGATTCAGGGTGGCCAGGGCCGGGATGCGAACCAGAGAGCCGCGGTTCCCCGTTCCGTTGATCAGGGCATAGGCGGCCGGGTTCGAGCCGATCAGATAGTTGCGCGCCTCGGGATTGGTGACGCGCGGCAGGGCCGAGTTGGGCGTGCCGATCGGCAGGGCGAAGCCTTGAGGGTCCCCTGCGGCGTTGGCGCCGGCGTTATTGAACGTCGCGCCGCGATAGGCGTAGTCCATCGAGCCCACCTGACGGGCGTAGCTGTCGATGACCTGTTTACGCTCGTTGTAGGCGACCGAGCCCAAGAGGCCGAACTCGCCGATCTTGCTGGTCCAGCGGTCAGACGCCAACAGGGCCACGCGCGGGCTGTGGTTGCCGCCGTTCTCGTAATAGGCGTCCTGAAGGGTCAGGGCGAGACGGCGTTCGGTGAAGTCGAACGGGCGGCCCGAGATCAGATCGACGGTCGCGCCCAGGGAGCCTTCGTCCGTCTGGGCGTCTGCGGACTTCTGGACCTTCAGGGAGTTGAACAGCTCGGAGGCGAAGGTGTTGAACTGGAAGCCGCGGTCGCGCCGCAGGGCTCCGTCGGCGCTGCTGGCGCCGGAGGTGGACAGGGTCTCCAGCCCGTTCAGCCGGACGCGGGTGAAGTCGCCGCCAAGGCCGCGGACCGAGATCGAATTGCCCTCGCCGTTTTCGCGGTCGATCGAGACGCCGGGAATCCGCTGAAGCGACTCCGCCAGGTTGGCGTCGGGGAAGTCGGCGATGTCTTCGGCGTTGATGACGTCGACGATGGTGTTCGACCGACGCTTTTCGCTCAGGGCGCTGGCGAGAGAGGCGCGGATCCCGGTGACGACGATCTCATCGACGGTCGTAGCCTCCTGATCATCGGCCTGTTGAGCCTGGGCCCAAGTGGGCGCCGCCAGCAGCAGGGCGCCGATCAGAAGCGCCGCCGGGGACGCCGCCGCGCGCAGTTGTCCTGTGGTTTGGTTGTGCATCCGTTCCCTCCGTTGCTGTCGCGCTCCGACCTCTGGCGGGCCGGATGCCGACATCCTCTGTCCCCCTCTTGATGAGGGGATCGTCTTGAATTCGTCCCCCCGCCGTTGCGAGGCAGGACAATGTCACCGGTGTCATATGGTGAAAATGTGGCGAACGCCAGGGCAAAAATCAGCGTTTGATTGGAAGGGGCCGGGAAAGAACGAGGCGATCCCCGCCCATCGACGCTGCCCGGGCGGCTTAGGCGCCGAGCGCGCGGAAGCGGAAATTCCTGAACCGCGCCTCACCTTCTCCGGCGGCGTAGAGGCCCGGACGCAACATCATGAAGCCGCCCCTAACATTTTGATTATAGCCGGAAACTTCCATGCCTCGATCGAACCGTCGCCAGGTCACGCCGTCGCCGGAGGTGTCGAAATAGAGGTTCTGATAGGCGTTGGTCAGGCGGATGAACATGCGCCGTCCGTGGGGATTGGCCGGGCGGCCGCGTTCGATTCCGTATTGGTGGGTGACATAGCGCTGAGCGTCGAACCCCAGACCGGCGTAAAGGGCGCGATCGTAGAACAGAATCAGCCCCGCCACCGCGCCGGGGTCGATCTCGATTTCGCATTCAATTTCATAAGCTTGCTCGCCTTGGACGAAGGTCAGGGGCGAGCAGTCCGCCGGCGCCCTGCCTTTAGCGCGCATATGAAGCACGCCGCTGTCTCGCCGCAGACGGTCCTTTTCGTTCGGCTGCGGATCATAGAAGCTCCATTGAAGGCCGAACTTGTCGGTTGAGAAATCGTCCGACAGGGCCATGCCGTGGGGTACGGCCTGCCCGCCGCGCGGCTTGGCGATCGGCTGCGACAGATCGCCGCCCCTGGCGCGGAACCAGCCGTCGTCGGTCCATTCGATCGGATCCAGCAGGGTCTGGCGGCCCAGGCTCCAATAGGCGTTCTCATAGCCGTGGTAGACCATCCACCAGTCGCCGGCCGAACCTTCGACCAGGGTGGCGTGACCGCGCGACCACCATTTTTCAGCGCCGGAACGGGTGCGGACGATCGGATTGTGCGGGCAGTCCTCCCACGGGCCATGGATGGACCGGGAACGGGCGGCGATGACCATATGCCCCGTCGGCGGCCCCGCCGTGCCGCCGATGGCGGTGATCATGTAAAAATAGTCGCCGCGCTTCAGAAGTTTGGGGCCTTCCTGGGCGAAGCCTTCGACGATCCAGTCCTCGGGATAGCGCCAGGCGTCATAGACACCCTCCTCCACCGGACCATCGACCGCCAGGCCGTCGTCGGTCAGCCGGACCCGGTCGCCGCCGTTCAGGAACAGATAGCGTTTGCCGTCCTCGCCGACGATATGGCCGGGGTCGATATGGGCGGGCAGCTTCAGGTCGATCGGTGCGCTCCAGGGCCCTTCGATCCGATCGGCCCAGATGACGTAGTTCGACCGGTACTCCGGGAAGCGGGCGGGGATGTAGCAGTAGAATCGCCCCTCGTGTTTGATCAGTTCGGGCGCCCAGACCGAGCCGATATTGGTGGTGAGGGCCGCAGTGACGGGTCGCCAGTTCACCAGGTCGCGCGAATGCCAGATATGGATGCCCGGCACGGATTCGAACGACGAAAAGGTCATGTAATAGTCGTCGCCGTCCTTCAGGATCGACGGGTCCGGGTGGTCGCCGGACAGGATCGGGTTCAGGAACGTCCCGTCGCCCAGATCCGCCATCCGCTGGTTTTCGATCCCGCGACGCCATTTCATGTTCGCCCATTCGCGGCCGAGCGGCGCGGCCTCTTCCAGCGTCTGGGCCAGGACGCTCCGGATCGGCAGGGCGGAGGCGGCGACCCCGCCCAGAAGGCCGGTCAGTGCGGTGCGACGGTCGATGAACCTCATGGGCGTTTCCCTTGTCCCAGTTTTGCGGACAGCTTGTCAGGTTTGCTACCGGTGTCAATTTGCGACCGGAGCCCGACGCCCTGACACGATGCAGGAACCGGGCAGGCAGGGGTCGGTTACCTCCTGGTCCCATTGGATGGAGGTTCGACATGAACAAGGAACAAGAGGCCGAGGCGGCCCTGCCGCCGGGCGTGGCGCGCGGGCGGTCGCTGAACACTCCGTCCGAGGCGCTGCAGGAACGGGCCGGCGGCGTCGGTCCGGGCGGCCAGATCGGCCCTGATCCCAATACGCTGGCGGTTCAGAAGACGCCGCACGACCAGCGCCCCGAAGGCGACCTGCCCCAGGGACCGATCAGCGGCGATCCGCGCACGCCCGTCCCGACCACCGCCAAGGACGAGGCTGTGGACGATCTGAACGAAGGCTGAGCAGGCCCGCCTACATCGGCGGCTGGGTCCGCAGGAAGGCGGTGGCGCCGACGCCGAAGTAGAGCAGGCCGAAGATCAGGGCCAGGACGAGGAGCAGGATGGCGACGCCGCGCTTGCTCTTCAGGATCGGGGGTTTGGGGGCGCGTCTGGGCATGGGCTGAAAACCGCCTTCAGCGCCGTCCGTTCCGGCCTCAGCCCTCGATCTTCAGCCGTTTTCATACCCGCGCCACCAGGCGGCGAACTTCTCAAGCCCCTCTTTCAGAGGCACCTTTGGCCGATAGCCGATCAGGGCGTTCAGCTTGGAGACGTCCGCATAGGTGGCGGTGACGTCGCCTGGCTGCATGGGGCGCATGATCTTTTCGGCCTCGGCGCCGAGCGCCGCTTCGAGGGTGGAGATCATCTCCATCAGGCCGACCGGCTGGCTGTCGCCGATATTGTAGACCTCATGACCGCCCAGTGCAGGCGGATGATCCAAGACCCCGACGATCCCGTCCACGATGTCGTCGATATAGGTGAAGTCGCGCGCCATGCGGCCCTCGCCATAGACTTCGATCGGTTCGCCGCGCGCGATCTTCCGCGTGAAGCTGAAATAGGCCATGTCCGGCCGGCCCCAGGGGCCATAGACGGTGAAGAAGCGCAGACCCGACTGGGGAAAGCCGTACAGCTTGGCGTAGCTCTGGCTCAGCAGTTCGCAGGATCGTTTGGTGGCGGCGTACAAGGAGACCGGCGTGACGGTCGGATCGTCCTCGCGAAAGCCGGAGCCCTCCAGCGGCCGATCGCCATAGACCGAGCTGGACGAGGCGTAGACCAGGTGCTGGACCGCGTTGTGACGCGCCGCCTCTAAGATCGACAGATGCCCCGCCAGATTCGACCGCTCATAGGCGAAGGGGTTCTCCAGCGAATAACGAACCCCGGCCTGGGCGGCCAGATGGACGATCCGCTTGATCCCCTGATCCCGCACCAGGGCCAGCACCTGCTCATGTTCGGCGATGTCGGCCCGAACCAGGCGAAAGCCCTCGCGGGCCTGCAGCCGCGCCGCGCGGGCCTCCTTCAGGGCCGGGTCGTAATAGGTGTTGAAGTTGTCGATCCCGACCACCGTCTCGCCCCGCGCCAGCAATCGCTCGGCCGTATGCATGCCGATGAAGCCGGCGGCGCCGGTGACGAGGATCGGCCCTTCGCTCATCCGCGGCCGATCCCGGAGTATTTGAACCCACGCCGCGCCATGTCGTCGGGACGATAGATGTTTCTCAGATCAATCAGCACCGGCTGTTTCATCAGCAGCTTGATCCGGTCCAGATCCAGGGCGCGGAACGGGTCCCATTCCGTCACGATCACCACCGCGTCGGCGCCCTCGACCGCGTCATAGGCGTTGGCCTTCATCTTCACGTCCGGCAGCAGCTTGGCCGCCTCGGGCATGCCTTCGGGGTCGAAGGCCTGGACCTGGGCCCCGGCGGCGATCAGGGCCTGGGCGATGTCCAGGCTTGGGGCGTCGCGCATGTCGTCAGTGTTCGGCTTGAAGGTCAGACCCAGCAGGGCCACCGTCTTGCCAGCGACGGCGGCGCCGAGGGTGGTTTCAACCCGCCCGGCCATGGCCTTCTTGCGCGCGTCATTGACCTCGACCGTGGTCTCGATCAACCGCACCGGTGATTCATATTGCTGGGCCGTGCGGACTAGGGCCAGGGTGTCCTTGGGGAAGCAGGAGCCGCCGTAGCCGGGGCCGGCGTGCAGGAATTTCGACCCGATGCGCTTGTCCAGGCCGATGCCGCGCGCGACCTGCTGCACGTCGGCGCCCACCGCCTCGCACAGGTCCGCCATCTCGTTGATGAAGGTGATCTTCATCGCCAGGAAGGCGTTGGCGGCGTATTTGATCAGTTCGGACGTGCGCCGGCCGACGAAGAGCAGCGGACTCTCGTTCAGGTTCAGCGGACGGTACAGTTCGCTCATCACCGCCTTGGCGCGGGCGCCGGCGTCGCCCTCGATGTCGTTGACGCCGATCACCACCCGGTCGGGGCGTTTGAAGTCGCCGATGGCGGCGCCCTCACGCAGGAACTCGGGATTGGAGACCACGACGAAGTCCGCGTTGGGATTGGCCTTGCGGATCACCGCCTCGACCTCGTCTCCGGTGCCGACCGGGACCGTGGACTTGGTGACGATCACGGTGAAGCCGTCGATCAGACCCGCGATTTCCTCAGCCGCCGCATAGACGTAGGACAGGTCCGCATGACCGTCGCCGCGGCGGGTCGGGGTGCCCACGGCGATAAAGACCGCATCGGCCCGGCGGATCGCCTCGGCCCCGTCCAGGGTGAAGAACAGCCGACCTTCCTTGACGTTGGCGGCCACCAGATCATCCAGCCCCGGCTCGAAGATCGGAATCTCGCCGCGTTCCAGACGCTCGATCTTGGAGGGATCCTTGTCGATACAGGTCACGACGTGGCCGAAATCGGCGAAACAGGCCCCAGACACCAGGCCCACATAGCCGGTGCCGATCATCGCGACGCGCATCCTAACATCCTCAAACGAACAGGAGAGACGGCCCTATATCATGTGATCCGGGCGCTGCTGGACTTATTAAGGCCTCCGCGAAAAGACTGTCGCCTAGCGTGAGCCGCCAGACCGGGGCGGGGCGGTCGAGCCGCGAGGCGCAAAGCCGAAGGCCACCCTGCTTTGGGACGGCAGGTCCGTTTCCCCCGCCTTGAACCGGATCAGCAGGTCGGCGGCGACCGCGCTCATCTCGGCGACCGGCTGGATAACCGCCGTCATGTCGGCGAACCGCGCCAGGGGCGTGTTGTCGAAACTGACGACCGACAGATCCGACGGCGTGGAAAGACCGCGCCGCTGGGCGGTGCGGATCGCCGCCAGGGCCATGCGGTCATTGCTGCAGACGACGGCCGTCGGCGGCGACGGCAGATCGAGCAGGGCGTCCACAGCGGCGACACCCGACTCATAGGAGAAGTCGCCGCGTCCGATCAGGGTCTCGTCCAGCCCATGGGGCGAGGCGATCATGGCGGCGCGATAGCCGGACAGGCGGGCGTCGCTGACCGCATATTGCGGGCTGCCGGTGACGAAGCCGACGCGCCTATGGCCGAGGGAGAGAAGATGATCCGTCGCGTGGGCGGCGGCCTCGGCGTCGTCCATCGATACGGCGAAACCGTCGCCCTCGGCGATCGACGCGATCCGCGCAAAGGGCAGGCCCAACTGGCTGAGCAGGCCGGTGATGGCCGGGTTTTCGCTGTGCGGCGGGGTCAGGATGACCCCGTCAGGGTGAAGAGCGGCGAGGGCGGCGCGCACGGCGCGATCCACATGGTCGGAATGGGTGTCGACCAGTTCGAAGATCATCCGATAGCCGTGGGACTCGCACTTCAGCATGCCGCCCATCAGCATCTGATCGACCCAGTCGGTGCCCTCGCCGGACTTCCAGCCCTCGATGGTCCGGTCCCGGTCGTTCAGGGCCATCAGCAGATAGGAGCGTGAGCCCCCCATCCGTCGGGCCGCCAGACTGGGCACATAGCCCAGCTTGGCCACGGCGGCGCGCACCCGCTCCTGCACCACGGGCCGCACGTTCGGTTCGTTGTTGATGACGCGCGACACTGTCTGCAGCGAAACGCCCGCCTCGGCGGCGACGTGTTTGATGGTGACGGCGCGGCGCAAACTCTGGTTCCTTATCCCCGCCTCATACTGTCAGGCTCGGCGGCGACAAGGCAAGCGCGCCGGCATCAAGCGGGTACGGCGGCCGGGGCGACCGGCGCCAGGTCGACCGGCGGGGCGGGACAGTTGTCCTGCAGAAACTGCTGATGCGACGGCAGGTCCTTGACGAAGGCGTTCAGAATATCGGCCGCCCGGTCCATCTCGGCGGTCAGGCCGGCGAAGTCGATCCGGTCGACCAGCGGCGGATAGGAGCGGGGCGTCACCCCCATGCCGTCCATCACCGCATACCAGCTGACATTGCGGAACAGGGGGTCCAGCGCCTCGACCAGGCTGCCGTTGGCGCGGAAGACGTCCAGCTTGTGCTGCAACCCCTCGGGCAGGGCCATGTCGCGGCATGCCCGCCAGAAGGGCGTGTCGTCCCGCCGCGTCAGGGCATAGTGCAGGATGATGAAGTCGCGGATCTCCTCATAGTCCACGGTCATCCGCCGATTGTATTCGGCCGCCAGTTTCGGATCGCAGTCCAGATCCGGCATCAGCCGGAAGAAGAAGTCCATCCCGCGATAGATCAGATGGATGGCCGTCGATTCCAGCGGCTCGATGAAGCCGCTGGCCAGACCCAGGGACAGGACGTTCCTGTCCCAGATCTTCTCCCGCACCCCGGTCTTGAACGGCACCACCATCGGATTGACCACGGGCCGGCCCTCGACCTGGGCCAGCAGGCGCGCCGTCGCCTCGTCGTCCGACATGTAGCGGCTGCAGAAGACATGGCCGTTGCCGGTCCGGTGCTGCAGCGGGATGCGCCAGCGCCAGCCGCAGTCCTGGGCCTGGGCCAATGTATAGGGTTTGGGCGCCCCGACATTCTCGGTCTGGACCGCGATGGCCCGGTCGCACATCAGCCATTCGGACCAGTCTGTATAGCCGACGCCCAGGGTCTTGCCGATCAGCAGGGCGCGGAAGCCGGTGCAGTCGATGAAGAAGTCCGCCTCGACCGTCTGGCCCGATTTCAGTTTCACGCCGGTGACGAAGCCGTCGGGCCGCGTCATCACATCCTCGACGATGCCTTCGGTCCGCTTCACCCCCCGCGCTTCGGCGAAGTCGCGCAGATAGCGGGCCACCCGCTTCGCATCCACATGGACGGCGTAGGAGGCCCCGCCGATAGGGCTGCGCTGGGCTTTGAACGGCAGCATGAACCTTTCGTGGGCCGCCATCCGCGCCGCAGAGGCGAAGTCCATCAGCGGGCGCTGATAGCCGTTCATCCGCGCCTTCAGCCAGACGGGATAGAAGTCGCTGACGTCCACCGGCACGCCGATGGCGCCGAACGGGTGGAAATAGCTTTCGCCCTTCTCGGTCCAGTCGTCGAACTGGATGCCCAGTTTGAAACTGGCCTGGGTCTGTTGGATGAAGTCCTGCTCGTTGATCCCCAGCTTCTTCAGCATTTCCAGGAAGGGGGGCACGGTGGATTCGCCGACCCCGATCGTGCCGATGTCGTCGGACTCGACCAGTTCGACCTGGGCCATCCGGCCCTTGAAATGCTCGGCCATCAGGGCGGCGGCGATCCAGCCGGCGGTCCCGCCGCCGACGATGCAGATCTTCTTCAGGGGGCGGCGGGGCTGGTCCATCTGGGGTCTCATGCGGCGGAGGCGGCGGGATCGAGTCCGGCCAGGAATTGGGCGTGATCGGGGGTCCGGGCGACGAAGTCGGCGATATTGGTCCGCATCTCGGACAGGCTGCGCGCCAGATAGGCGGGGTCCATGGCGTCGACGGCGGGGTCGTAATGGTCGGGATACAGGCCGAACCCGTCATAGATGGCCAGCCAGCTGGCCGGGTGGAACATCTCCCACCGATAGCGGACGAACTGACCCCGCGCGGTCCACAGGGCGAGCTTGCGCTCCAGGGTCTCCGGGACGGCCATCTCGCGGCAGTCGCGCCAGAAGTCAGTGTCGGTCCGCCGGTTCAGCTTGTAATGCAGGATGATGAAGTCCCGGACCCGCTCCATCTCCCGCGCGGTCTGATCATTGAATTCGTCCAGGATCGGCTGGGCGAAGCGACGGTCGGGGAACAGGGCCTTCAGCCGCTCGATGCCCGTCTCGATCAGGGCGATGCTGGTGCTTTCCAGCGGCTCCAGAAAGCCGGACGACAGGCCGATGGCGACGCAGTTCTTGGCCCAGGCCTGCGACCGCCGGCCGGGGCGGAAGGGAATGCGCCGCGGCTCGGTCAGCGCATCGCCCAGCAGATGGGGCATCAGCTCGGCCAGGGCCTGATCGTCGCTCAGATGGGCGCTGGAAAACACCAGGCCGTTGCCGGCCCTGTGGCGCAGCGGAATCCCCCATTGCCATCCGGCCGACCGGGCGGTGACGCAGGTGAAGGGGGCGGGGGCGTCGTCCGGCCGGTTCTGGCTCTGCACCGCATAGGCGGCGTCGCAAGGCAGCCAGCGGCTCCAGTCCTCGAACCCGACGCCCAAAGCCTCGCCGATCACCAGGCCCTTGAAACCCGAACAGTCGACGAACAGATCGCCCTCGACCTCGCGCCCGTCGTCCAGCGTCAGGGCGCGCACGAAACCGTCCTCGGGCCGCAGTTCGACCGAGCGGATGCGGGCGTCGATCCGGGCGCAGCCCCCGGCCTCGGCATAGGCGCGCAGATGTTGTGCGAACAGGCCGGCGTCCAGATGAAGCGCCCAGTCGAACACCGACAGCTGGGACGGCGGATTAGGCGAGGGCTGGATGAACTTGCCCCCGGCGGCCAGGGACGCGCCCAAGGAATAGGCCGCCAGCGGCGCGGGGTCGCCCGCGCGCTTCTGCTTCAGCCAGTAATGATGAAAACCGATCCCCTTCACGTCCTGCCCGTACAGGCCGAAGGGATGGATGAAGTCCGAGCCCGGCCCGGACCAGTCGATGAAACGAATACCCAGTTTGCAGGTCGCCTGGGTGGCGCGCATCACGTCCTCGTCGTGCAGACCCAGCTGGCCATAAAAGCGACGGATGGTGGGAATGGTCGCCTCGCCCACGCCGATCGTGCCGATGTCGGAGGACTCGACCACGGTGATCTTCAGCGGTGTGCTGCGGAAATGCTGGACCAGGGCCGCAGCCGTCATCCAGCCGGCGGTGCCGCCGCCGACGATGACGACGGAACGGATGCGAGGATCGTCGATCTCATCCATGGCCTGATCCCAATACGCGAAAAAAGAGGCCGGCGACACGAATGCCGCCGGCCAGTCTGCTCAGGAAGAGATCAGAAGCGAGCGCGCACGCCGATGGTGTAGCGCGGCTCGAACTCGTTGCGGCTCTGGAACTGTTCCGCACCCGGCTTGAACTCGAGGTAGTACTCCTCGATTTCGCCCAGGACGTTCGATCCGTTGGCGTAAACCGTGACCATGTCGTTGACGTCATAGGTCACGTTCACATCCACGTATTGCGACGTATCCTGATAGATCGGGATGCTGCCGAACGTGCTGTTGAGGCGCGGCGTGCGATAGTTCCAGGCGACCCGCGCCTGAAGCTTGTCGCCCTGGTACCAGACGGCGGCGTTCAGCGAGTGTTTCGAGTTGTCCTGGAACGGCAGTTCGTCCCCGTTCAGGGCCGTCGAGTTGGAGGAGCTGTCCGAGAAGGTGTAGCTGCCGTCGAAGCCGAAATCGGACCAGATGGGCGTGTCGATGAAATCCGACAGACCGATCTTGGCGCCTATTTCGATGCCTTGAAGCTGGCCGCCGTCGCCTTGTACCGGACGGTTGACGTCCACCAGCCTGCGGATGACGCCATCGCCGTCCGCATATGACCCGCTCTGGGGGACGGTGGCGCGGGTGACGAAGCTATCGATGTTCAGGCGGAAGGCCGCGATGTTGAACATCGTCGCCGGGCCGTAATAGTACTCCAGCGCCAGATCGAAGTTATCCGAACGCCAAGGGTCAAGGTCCGGGCTTCCGGACAGGGTGGCCCCGGTCACCCGACGAACGCCGACGGGCGGAGCGGTCGGATCGGCGGGCGTCGGACCTTGGGAGTCCGCCGTCGATATGGTGACGCCGCCGCCGTAGTTGCCCAGATCCAGCGGGATCATGGTTTTGGCGTAGGCGGCCCGCAGACGCAGCTTGTCGCTGAAGTCGTAGGCCAGGTTCACCGACGGCAGCCAGTCCGTGTAGCTGCGGCTCGAAATCGTGTCGCCGACATCGTTGTTCGTGTCGCCATAGGCGCGCACGTCGCCGGTCTGATTTTGACGGACCCGAAGCTCGGTCCGGACCATCCGCACGCCCACGTCGCCGTGCAGGGCGCCGAACTCGACGGCGCCGTTCAGATAGGCGCTGTCCTCATACAGATCGACGTCATAGGAGTTGCCGGGAATGATGACGTCATAGGCGTTGCCGAAGACCCGTTGCTGGAAGGCGCGGGGGTCGTCGAAATCGCGCGGATCAGCCACCCACACCCCCGGAATGCCCGAGGCGACCGAGCCGAAGTCGGTCAGGAAGTAGGTATTGTTGTTTTCGCGCAGCAGCGTGGGGCGGTTGACGGTATAGCCCTGGAAGCAGGTGGGGGCGTTGGCCACCGTGCCGGCCGTACAGCTGCTGGGCGTGGTCGCAACCGCCAAGGCCGGATTGAACCCGGGGTTAGTCACGAACTCGCCAGACTGGCACTGCGGATTGTCCATCACGACGTCGATGGCCTTCCACTGGGCCGAGCAGCCCGCTTGGTTGCCGGCGCCGGCATTGGCGTAGAAGTCCGAGAACAGATGGAAGTTGGTGATCTCCACCTCGCGACCGCTGTGGCGAACCCCGGCGTCGACGCGGGTTAGGAAGCCGAAAGCAGGGCGCTCTTGGAACTCATACGAGCCGTCGAAACGGACAACGGTCAGATCCGAGTTGTTGCGCTGGTTGCCTTCGGATGAATAGGCCCCGACCGTATAGGAATCGAGGTTCGACATATATTGGCTCAGCGGCACATTGCCCAAGCCGCCGACGATGTTGTTTTCGAACCCGCTCCAGGTCAGTTTCGAACCGCCGGTATCGATATGCAGTTGCGGGTCCGCCCCATAACCGAAGGGGTTGGGCGTGATGTAGCGACCGCCTTGGCTGCCGACGACGTTGTTGGAATAGCGTGAGGCCGGATACAGGGCGGCGATCGAGGCGGGGTAGAAGGTGCCGCGGGTGCGGTCCGCCGCTTGGCGGAACAGGGTGAAGGCGCGGTCCGATCCGTACTCCCAGTTGGACAGGTCGCCCTGGACCTGACCGTTCATGCTCAGCAGCGAGGCCTCGGCCTTGATCGCCCGCGCATTGAAGGTGAAGGGACCGCCCTTGTCGTAGTCCAGCTCCAGGTTGAAGTTCTTGGACTCATTGTTGGTGACGCGGTTGACGGTGAAGGAGTTCACCCACCAGGCGTCCAGATCATATTCCTCGACGTCGAGCCAACCCAGGCCCGTGTCGGTCGACTCGGTCGGGGTGGTCCACCCCAGCCCGCTCCAGCGGTTGGAGACGTTCAGGCCGGCGGCGCGATTGTACTCGTCCTGTTTGGTGTAGAAGGCCTCGGCCGTCAGACGAATGCCGTCTTCGATGTCGAACTGGAAGGCGGCGTTCAGACCGACCCGTTCGCGCTCGACCACGCGGTTGAACATTTCGTAGCCGTGGGGCGCCAGCCAAGCGTTGCCCGAACCGCCCCAGTCGTTGCTGCCGAACAGGCTGCCGGCGGTGCCCGCGTAGTTATTGCCCAGGTTCGAATTGCTGAGCACGCCCGAGACCATGACGCCCATGCGGTCGCCGCGCCAGTTCAGCAGGCCGTTGATCAGGTAGTCGTCCTGACGAGTGCGTTCGCCCGTCTGGTATTCGGCGGCGCCGGTGACGGTCGTTCCGTAGCTGAAGTCCATCGGACGACGGGTGCGCAGATCGATGGTGCCGGAGATGCCGGACAGGGCGTTCGTCACGTCCTGCGACTTGAATACGACGATCGAGCTCATCAGCTGCGACGGCACGTCGTTCAGGTTCGGCTGGGCGCTGCCCAGGTTGCCGGGGCTCAGATATTGTTCGCCGTTCAGCAGGGTCACAACCTGCGGCAGGCCGCGGATGTTGACGGTGGAGCCCTCACCAGCGGTGCGGCGGATCTGGATGCCGGCGATGCGTTGCAGGGCATCGGCCACGGTGACGTCAGGCAGTTTGCCGATGTCTTCCGCCGAAATCGCATCGACCAAAGCGGTCTCATTGCGCTTGACGTTGATCGACTGGGTCTGCGACGCGCGGATGCCGGTCACGACGATTTCGCCGACCTCGGTCGGCTCCTGCGTCGCCGCCGGTTCAGCGGTCTGGGCCCCCGTCTGGGCGTAGGCCGGCGCGACCAGCGCCGAACTCGCCAGCAAGGCCGCAACCATGGGCCTCTTGTGGATTCTCATCTCTTTCTCCCTCCTCGGTGGCGCCGCGTTTTGTTGTGCGGCATTGGTTCAAGGTTTGATGGTCGACCCTGAAAGCGTGGTCGTCGCGCTCAACCCCGGCTCGGCGGCGTCGCGGGCGACGGTGATGCGGTAATCGCCCGGCGTGATGCGCCAGCCGGGCAGGGCGGTGTCGTATTCGGCCAGGATGCGGGGCTCGGCCGTCAGGGTGACGCGGCGCGTCTCGCCCGGCGCCAGGTTCACCCGCGCAAAGGCGGCCAGACGGCGGGGCCGATCGCCCGAAGCGACATAGAGTTGCGCAACCTCGGCGCCGGCCCGCGCGCCGGTATTGGTCACATCGACGCTGACGCTGAGCTGGTCTGCGCTGGACGCCGCCAGGTTGGAATAGGCGAAGCTTGTGTAGCTGAGGCCGTATCCGAACGGGAACAGGGGCGTCTTGCCTTCGCGTTCGTACCAGCGGTAACCGACGTCCGAGCCTTCGGCATAGTCCACCGCGAAACCCTGGATTTCGCCGGCCTGGGGTGCGCCGGGATTGGCGGCGGCTGCGGCCTCGGCGCTCTTCAGCGCCTCGAGGCCCGGCGGCGTCGGGCGCGGCGCCTGATCCGCCGAGGCGGGGAAGGTGATCGGCAGACGGCCCGACGGATTGACCTCGCCGAACAGGATGCGGGCGACGGCCTCGCCGCCGCGCTGGCCGGGATACCAGGCCTGGATCACCGCCGGGGTCTTCTCCAGCCAGGGCATCAGCACCGGCCCGCCGGTCTCCAGCACCACTACGGTCTTGTCGTTGGCGGCGGCGACCGCCTCGATCAGGGCGTCCTGTCCGTCGGGCAGGGACAGGGTCTCGACGTCCTGGGCCTCGGTGGTCCACTGGGTCGCAAAGACGACGGCGACGTCCGCCGCTCGCGCCGCAGCAGCCGCAGCCGCCGGATCCTTGCCGTCGACATAGGTCACGGTCGCCTCCGGCGCGATCGCCCGAATGGCGTTCAGCGGTGAGGACGCATGCCAAGTGATCCGCGCGAACGAGGCTGCGGCCCCCGAGGTCAGGGGAATCTCGACCGGCGCCCCGCCGACCGACCGCACCTGGGACGATCCGCCGCCCGACAGGACGCCGACGTCGGCATGGCCGCCGATCAGCACGATCCGCTTCGCCGTCCTGGCCAGGGGCAGGACCCCGCCGTCGTTCTTCAGCAGCACGATTCCGGCCTCGGCCGCGCGCTGGGCGACCTCGGCGTTGCGGGCGTAGTCGATCGGCTGTTCGGTCGTCACCACGGGCGCGTCCAGCACCCCGGTCCGGATCAGGCCGACCAGCAGGCGGCGCACCATGTCGTCCAGCCGCGCCTGTGGGATCCGTCCGGCTTCCAGAGCCTCCCGGAAGGGCGCGTCGAAATAAAGCGCCCGGTCCAGCTCCTGACCCGAGGCTTGGTCCAGCCCCGCCAGGGCCGCCTTCTCGGTCGAATGGACCGCGCCCCAGTCCGACATGACCCAGCCGTCATAGGCCCAGTCGCGCTTCAGCACCTGGTTCAGCAGGACGTCGTTCTCGCAGGCCCAGTCGCCGTTGACCTTGTTGTAGGCGCACATGACCGAGCCGGGGTTCCCCCGCTCTATGGCGATCTGGAAGGCCAAGAGGTCGCTTTCGCGCAGGGACGCCTCGTCCAGCCGCGCATCCATGATCATCCGCCCCGTCTCTTGCGCGTTGAAGGCGAAATGTTTGATGGTCGAAACGATCCTGTTCGACTGGACGCCGCGGATATGCTCCCCGGCCATGACCCCGGCCAGCAGAGGATCCTCGCCCAGATATTCGAAATTCCGTCCGGCCCACGGATCGCGCGTCAGGTTCACCCCGCCGGCCAGCAGGATGTTGAACCGCTTGGCCCGCGCCTCCGAGCCGATCATGGCCCCGCCGGCGTAGGCGATCTCGGGATCGAAGGTGGCGGCGGTCGCCAGGCTGGAGGGCAGGGCGGTGGCGACGTCGCCCTTGCGCTGCTCGACCTGGTTGGCGACGCCCAGGCTGGCGTCGCTTTCGCGCAGATTGGGTATGCCCAGGCGGGGAATTCCCGGGATGTGGCCGGCCGAGGGAATCATGTCGGCGACTGGGGCGCCCGGCGTCCGCGCCGCCATGGGCGGGAAATAGCCGTGGATCAGCTGAAGCTTTTCGTCCTGCGTCATTCGCGCCAGCAGGGCGTCGGCGCGCGATTGGGCGGCGGCCGTCTCCGTCTGGGGCGCAGACTGCGCCGGCTGCGCGAGTGCGCCGGCGGGCGTCACGCCCACGGCGAAGGCCAGGGCGAGACGGCTGATCATCAAGGACTTGGAAAACTTCAAGAGACGCCCCGAACCGATTGCGCGACGGCGACCGCCGTCAGGACAAGAGTTGGGATGCGCCGCACAGGATCGATGATGGCGGCGGGCAGCCGACAGCATCGCCTGCTGTCGCAGGCTTTTCGATCCTGTTTGCGGATAGCGTCTTCGACGCCGAGGTTCGACGACCTGGAGAGGCCGTCAACTTTCCGCTCCCTGTGCGGAGACTCTTCGGCCCCTCGCATGAACAGGTAAGCATGGATTGAGAGCGTTCACAACACGAAACGGCCATGATCGAACGTGGTTATGACACCCCCAGTTCACATGTCGTTTCAGGGCCCTTCTGCGGATGGGGCGACGGGCGCGCAAAAAGAGAGGGCCGGCGCACTGGGACGCCGGCCCTCCCTCTACTCAGACCCGCAGGGCGTTCAGAGCACCCCGATCATCGAGGCCACCAGCGGGTGGCGGACGATGTCGCGTTCGGCCAGACGCACCACGGCGATGTTGTCGACCGCCTCCAGCCTGGCGGAAATATCCGCCAAGCCGGACACGCCGGGCAGCAGGTCCGACTGGTGGGGGTCGCCCGTGACCACCATGGTCGAATGCCAGCCGAGGCGCGTCAGCAGCATCTTCAGCTGCACATAGGTGCAGTTCTGGGCCTCATCGACGACGATGAAGGCGTTGTTCAGGGTGCGGCCGCGCATATAGCCGATGGGGGCGATTTCGATCAGGCCCTCGGCCATCAGGGCCTTGACCCGTTTCATCGACAGCCGGTCCGACAGGGCGTCGTAGAGCGGGCGCAGATAGGGGGCCAGCTTGTCCTCCATGTCGCCCGGCAGGAAGCCGATCGATTCGCCGGCCTCGACGGCGGGGCGGCTCAGGACGATGCGGCCGACCTTGCCGGCCTCAAGCGCCTCGACCGCCTTGGCGACGGCGAGATAGGTCTTGCCGGTCCCTGCCGGTCCCAGGGCCATGACCAGATTGTGCGCGTCGATGGCCGCCATCAGTTCGTGCTGACCGTCCGACTTGGGCTTCAGCGTCTTCAGATAGCCTTGGTCCCGGTCGTCATTGTTGGGATAGGGCGACCAGCCTGACCGTTCGTTGTGGGGGGCGTGCAGGCGCCGCACCTTTGATTCCTCCATGAACTCTCGCGAATCCAGGAGTCCGTTTTCACGGGACTGACGCTTCATTGCCGCACGCTTGGTCATGGACGCCTCCAGGGCATGAAAAAAGGCGGACCCACACGGGTTCCGCCTTGGCTGGTCTTGGGGAGGAAGGGGTCGCGGCCTGCGCTGCGGCGACCACCGGGATCAACGGCCGGGCCGTCCAAAACGGGCTGAACCCGTTCCCGAACAACCGAACCAGGATCCCAACGCGCCAAGCGAAAGCCCCGACAATTGACCGGATCGGGCTTGATCCGGCTTCGGATCCGGGGCCGAAATGGCGACCCTCGAATCGCATCAACAGTTAGATGCTATCGTGGTTAGAAATCTGTTAAAGCCCTCAATTTTCGAAGATTAGGCGGCATTCTGATGACCATTTACGCATTAGGCGACAGCAAACCTCAGTTTCCGCCGCAGGGCGAATACTGGGTGGCGCCGAACGCATCCGTGATTGGAAACGTGATTCTGCACGCCAACGCCAGCGTCTGGTTCGGGGCGGTGCTGCGTGGCGACAATGAGCCGATCAGCGTGGGACCCGACAGCAACATTCAGGACGGCAGCGTGCTGCACACCGACATGGGCTCGCCCCTGACCCTGGGCCGGGGCGTCACCGTCGGCCACCAGGCCATGCTGCACGGCTGCGAGATCGGCGATTACAGCCTGATCGGCATAGGGGCGGTGGTGCTGAACGGGGTCAAGATCGGCCGCAACTGCATCATCGGGGCCAACGCCCTGCTGACCGAGGGCAAGATCATCCCCGACAACAGTCTGGTGGTGGGCCAGCCGGGCAAGGTGGTGCGCGAACGCGATCCCGACCAGATCGCCGTGTTGCAGATGTCGGCCGAACACTATGTCCAGAACTGGAAGCGATTTGCGGCGGAGTTGCGCCCGCTCTGATCCCGCCGGGAGGAAGCGGAAGTTAGGAGGCTAGGATCTTCCGCGCCGCCGCCGCATCGGCGTCGATCTGGGCCTTCAAGGCCTCCAGCCCGTCGAAGCTTTCCTCGCCGCGCAGCCAGGCGACCAGTTCCGTCTCGATGATCTGGCCGTACAGGTCGCCGTCGAAATCGAACAGCCAGACCTCCAGCAGCGGGCTCTCCAGCGCATACATGGGCCGAACGCCCAGGCTGGCGACGCCGTCGATCACACGGCCGTCAGGCAGGCGGCTGCGCGTCGCATAGACGCCGTAGGCCGGCCGCATATAGTCGCCCAGGGCGATATTGGCGGTCGGCACGCCGATGGTGCGGCCGCGCTTGTCGCCGTGGATCACCTCGCCCTGGATGGCGAAGGGGCGGCCCAGTATGGCGGCGGCCCGGTCCATGTCCCCGGCCTTCAGGGCCTCGCGCACGGCGCTGGACGACAGTTTCAGCCCGTCGGCGTCGTCCAGGCGTTCGGCCACCGAGACCGTGAATCCCAGCCGCTCGCCATAGGCCCGCAGCGCCTCGGGCGAGCCGGACCGCCCCTTGCCGAAGGTGAAGTCGAAGCCGACGGCGGCGTGTCGCACGCCCAGACCCTGGGCCAGCACCTGTTCGGCGAAGTCGGCGTCGCTCATGCCCGCCATCTCGCCGTCGAACGGGAGCAGATACAGGATGTCGACCCCCAGGGGCGTCAGAGCCCGCGCCATCTGGTCGGCGGTCATCAGGCGAAAGGGCGCGGCCTCGGGCTGGAACCAGCGGCGCGGATGGGGATCGAAACTGACCACGCCCAGCGGGGCGCCCAGTCGTTCGGCGGCGGCCTTCGCCCCTGCAATGACCGCCTGGTGCCCCCGATGCACGCCGTCGAAGGCGCCGACCGCGACCGACGCGCCCCTCAGGGCTTCCGGCAGGTCGCGCCAGTCGCGCCAATTACGCGTACTCCGCATCAGCGCTGGGACGGTTTGCGCCGGCGCGGAACGCGAACCACGGCGATCCCGTCCATGATCATCGTCTCGCCGACGAAGCCTTCGCAGCTCAGCTTGACCCGTGCGCTCTCGGACTCGATCTCTATCACGGTGATCCGGATACGGACCACATCGTCGATCCGCACCGGCTGATGGAAGGCCAGGGTCTGGGAGATGTAGATCGACCCCGCCCCCGGCAGGATGGTCCCGACCACGGCCGAGCCGAAGGAGGCGCTGAGCAGGCCGTGGGCGATCCGGCCGCGGTAGGCGGTCTTGGAGGCGAAGGCCTCGTCCAGATGCACGGGGTTGAAATCGTCGGACGCCTCGGCGAACAGCCGAATCCGGTCCTCCGTCGCCACGACGATTTTTTCGGCCGCCATGCCGATGTGAAGCTCGTCCAGGATGTAGCCGCCGGACGGATGTTGCTGAACCAATTCGACCATGGATCAGGCTTTAGCGGCGGTGCGACAAAATGGCGAGCCTTACCAGGTCAGTTCGAGCGCGGCGTAGCGCGCATATGTTGTTTCAGCCTTCAGAAGTTCGCCGGCGCGGGCGGGATCGAGGCGTCCGTCCTCGCCCCTGGCCTGGTCGCCGTGGATCCCTTGCGCGATGAACAGGCAGTCCAGGCCTTGGGCGTTGGCGCCCATGACGTCGGTCACGACGCCGTCGCCGATGCACAGGACGCGCGACCGGTCCACGGGCCGTCCCAGCAGACCTTCCGCCTCTCTCAAGGCCAGGTCGTAGATGGGGCCGAAAGGCTTTCCGGCCATGACGACCCGGCCGCCCAAGGCCTCATAGAGGTCGGCCAAGGCCCCGCCGCAATAGATCAGCTGATCGCCGCGTTGGACCACCCGATCCGGATTGGCGCAGATCAGCTCCAGATTCCGCGCCGCGCCGACTGCCAGTCGTTCACGATAGTCCTCCGGCGTCTCCACCGTGTCGTCGACCGGCCCGGTGACGGAGATGAAGGCGGCGTCCTCGGCGCTGTCGGTCCGGGCCAGGTTCAGACCGGCGTACAGGGGAGCGTCGCGCTCGGGCCCGACGATCCACGCCGGGCCGGGGGCGCGCTTGGCCAGTTCGGCGCGGGTCGCGTCGCCCGAGGTGACGAAGGCCTTCCACGCCTCACGCGGCACGCCCAGCCCGTCCAGCTGGGCGACGACGTCAGAAGCCGGACGCGGCGAGTTGGAGATCAGCACCACATGGCCGCCCTGGGCGTTGAACCGGGTCAGGGCCTCGCACGGACCCGCCCAGCTCTCCCGTCCATTGTGGATCACCCCCCAGACGTCGCACAGCAGGATGTCGTAGTCGCCGGCGACGGCTTGGAGATGGGGCAGGGCGTGGGGGAGGGTCATGGGCAGGCAAGTAGGGGGTTTAACGCCGTGACGAAAGTCTCCTCCCCATGAAATGGGGGGGGAACCGCGAAGCGGTGGAGGGCTCTTGACGCCGCTTAAGCGCCTGGGCTGCGAAAAGCACCCCTCCGTCACGGCGCGGAAGGCGCGCCGCGCCACCTCCCCATGTCATGGGGAGGTGATAGACATGGGGCGATCAGCTGAACCGACGCCGCTGCTCCGCCGTGCGCAGGGTCGAGCGCATGAAGTCGGCCGGAGGGTCGGTCTCGGCCAGCACCTGTTCCTTGATGGCGCGGGGTTCGCCGAACAGATGGCCCTGGCCCATGGCGACGTCCAGTTCGAGGATGTCGACGACCTGACGTTCCGCCTCGACCTTTTCAGCGATCACCTCGACGCCGTAGCGGCGGGTCAGGGCGGCGAAGTCCGCCGCCTGAATGTCGGGCATGGAGCGCAAGGGCGCCCCGCCGTCCAGGTCCAGCAGTTGTTCGATCAGCAGATCGGCCGCCACCTTGATGAACTTCACGTCCGAGCGCTGCAGATCGGCGAAGTCCAGGTCCAGGGTCTGGACCTTGTCCAGCGAAAAGCGGAAGCCTAGGTCCGCCAGCTTGGCCATGTTGCGGGCCTCGACCGCGCCGCGCGCGTCGAAGGTCGCCTGACCCAGTTCGAAGATCAGGGCCTGGTTCAGGTCGCGGTTCTCGTTCAGGAAGTCCAGGAAGCGCGGGAAGAAGGTCTCGTCGCCCAGAGACGTCAGGGCGACGTTGCAGAAGACCCCGACCTTGCGGTCCTGGCGCGACAACCGGCGCACGATCTGGGCGCAGCGGAACAGCAGCAGATTGTCGATCGCGGGCACCAGGCCCTCGCCCTCCGCCAGGGACAGATACTCCGCCGGCATCATCACCCGATCGGAGGCGTCGCGCAGACGGGTGAAGCTCTCGTAGAAGAGGGTGCGGCGTTGCGGCAGGGAGACGACGGGCTGGAGATAGAGATCGACCCGCCCCTGGCTCAGCGCCTCGTGGATGGTCCGCAGCAGAACGTTGGACTGGGCCTGGCGGCGGCCTTCAAAGGTCTCGACGCCCAGATTGGGCGCGCTGGCCAGACGCTGGTCGATGCTGTCGCTCATCTGCTGGACCAGGGTCTCCAGCATCCGAACCTCGCCGGTCAGGGCGTCAGTATCCGACAAGGCGCCGCTTTCGATGGCCTGGGCCAGTTCGGTCAGGGCGCCCTGGGTCGATTCCATCGCATCGGCCAGCAGCCGATGCGCCTCGCGGACCTGATCGATTTCCTTCTTCAGAGCGCGGCGCGCCGCCATGCCGGTGACGATGCCGTGGAAGGCGCCCAACAGGCCCAGGGCGCCGATCGCCCCCGCCACGCCTGCGCCGGCGCCCAAACCCGCACGCCACAGGAAGGCCCCCACGGTCATGCCGAGGAACAGATAGGCGAAGTAGAGAAAGCCCGTGGTCAGGTTGCGCATCGGCTGGCGGTGGCCACTCCCGGATGGAATCGCCTGAGTATCAGGCTATCAATGGCGTTCGGCTAGAGCCGGGCTGCAAATAACCCGGCGAAACTCAAGGGAAACGCAATGGAACTGTTCGATCTCACCGGCAAGGTCGCCATCATCACCGGCTCATCGCGCGGCATCGGCAAGGCCATAGCCGAGCGTCTGGCCGAACACGGCGCCCGGGTCGTCATATCCTCGCGCAAGGCCGGACCCTGCGATGAGGCCGCCGCCGAGATCAACGCAAAGTACGGAGCCGGCCGCGCCATCGCGGTTCCGGCCAACATCGCCTCCAAGGAAGACCTGCAACGGCTGGTCGATGAAACCAACGCCGCCTTCGGCCGAATCGACATCCTGGTCTGCAACGCCGCGACCAATCCCTACGCCGGGCCGATGGCCGGGATCGCCGATGAGCAGTTCGAAAAGATCCTTCAGAACAACGTCATCTCCAACCATTGGCTGATCCAGATGGTCGCCCCCCAGATGGTGGAGCGCGAGGACGGCGCCATCCTGGTGATCTCCTCGATCGGAGGCCTGCGCGGCAACGCCCTGATCGGCGCCTACAACATCTCCAAGGCCGCCGACATGCAGCTGGTGCGCAATCTCGCCGTGGAGTGGGGGCCGTCCAATGTGCGCGTCAACTGCATTGCGCCGGGCCTGGTCCAGACCGACTTCGCCAAATATCTGTGGGAGAATCCGGAGCTGCTGAAGACCGTCACTGAGCCGGCGCCGCTGAAAAGGATCGGCCAGCCCGATGAAATCGCGGGCACGGCGGTCTATCTGTGCAGCCCTGCTTCGGCCTATGTGACCGGACAGACCCTGGTGGTGGACGGCGGATTGACGATTGCCTGGTGAAGACACGCGCGCAGACGGCCCAAGGGGCGGTCGCGCCACAGATTGGAAGCAGGACGTCATCTGGCGCCTAGAGGCCGTCGGCTTTCAGGCCCTGTTCGCCTTCCTGCGCCTTTTGGGCGTCGAGCGGGCCTCGGCCCTGGGGGGCTGGTTGCTGAGGACCCTGGGGCCGCTGACCGGTACGCAGAAGACGGTAATGCGAAATCTGCGCATCGCCTTTCCCGAGATGCCGCCGGATCGTCGCGAGGCCCTGGCGCGCGAACAGTGGGACCGCACGGGCCGCACCTTCGCCGAACTGGCGGTGATGGATCAGCTGACCCCGGCCGGTGGGCGGGTTGAGGTGGTGGGGATGGAGCGGCTGCACGCTCTGCGCGACAGCGGGCGCCCCGCAGTCCTGATCTCGGGCCATCTGGCCAATTTCGAAGTCATGGCGGCGGTCATCATGGCCTCGGGCGTGCCGTGCCAAGTCACCTATCGCGCCGCCAACAATCCCTATGTCGACGCCCAGATCCGCAAGAGCCGAGAGCGTTACGGCATCCGGCTGTTCGCGCCCAAGGGGGACGGGACGCGCGATCTGATGGCCGGGATGAAGCGGGGCGATTCCATCGCCCTGCTGGTCGACCAGAAATACAATCAGGGGCCGGAGGTCGAGTTTTTCGGTCAGCCCGTCAACGCCTCGCCGGGCGCGGCGCGGCTGGCCCTGAAGTTCGGAACCGTGATGCAGCCGCTGTCGGTGGTGCGGCTGCCTGGGGCGCGCTTTCGCGTGACCGCCCATGAGCCGATCACAGTGCGTGAAACCGAAGACAAGGCCGCCGCCGTCCTGGCCGGAATCCAGGCCGCCAACCGCTTCGTCGAAGACCGGGTGCGCGAAGTTCCCGAAGACTGGTTCTGGGTCCACAAACGGTGGCCCGACCGGGTTTACGCCGCGTTGGAAGCGGCCGCCCCGTCGGCGGAACGGCGGAACGGGCCGCAGTAGTCGTCGGCCTCGCGGCGACGGCGGCAGGGTCCGAAATAGGTGGCGGTCTTCACGAACGGACGGGGTCGGAAGATGACGGCGTTGATCCGGTCCAGAATGGCCTTGGCCGTGATCGGCTTGACCAGAAACTCGGTGACCCCGGCGTCGCGGGCGGCGTAGACGCGGTGCTTCTCGGCATGGCCGCTCATCATGATGATGGGCAGATAGATGTTGGCGCTGTCGGGGCGGTTCCGGACCCGCCGGGTGAACTCGACCCCGTCCATCGGGAACATGTTGTAATCGACCAGAGCCAGGTCGATGGGCTGACGGCGCAAAACCTCGAAGGCTTCCGCCCCGTCGCCGGCCTCATACACCCGGTGGATGTCGGCGGAATGCAGGACGGCCGCTGCGATGGTGCGCATGTGCTGATTGTCATCGACCAGCAGCACATTCAGCGATTGAAGATGCGGCATTCGGCCCCCCGCCTAGCACGAAGGCGCAATATAAGGGATTTCCCTTAGGCAGGCAAGCGGCCGCGAATCAGGCCAGGCGCTCGGGCGGCCGGGCGCCGATCAGAAGCGAGGGGTCCAGGTTGCGGTCGCGCCATTTCAAGCGCCAGCACAGGTGCGGGCCGGTCGCGCGGCCGCTCATGCCGACCCGCCCCATCGGATCGCCGCGACGAACGGTCTGACCGGCCGCGACGTCGATCTGCGACTGGTGAAGATAGGCGCTGATCAGCCCCTGACCATGATCGATCAGGGTCAGACCGCCCTCGAAATGCATGTCGGGCCGGGTGAAGATGACGCGGCCGTCGGCCGGCGCCCGGATGACGGTTCCGATCGGCGCGGCCAGATCGACGCCGTAATGGGGCCGCGCGGGCGTGCCGTTCAAAACGCGCTGGGCGCCCCAGGCGCTGGAGACGCGATAGGTCTCCAGCGGCCAGACGAAGCCGTCGCGGAAGTCGTCCGTATCAGCCCGGCTGGCGAAGGCCTCGGTCTTGACCAGGACCTCCTGGCGAATGCGCTCCAGCAGGGCCGGATCGCTGGGCTCGACCGTGGCCGGCGGCAGGCCGTCGATCCGTGTCGAGGGGAAGTCATAGGGGGCCACGGCGATGCGGCGTCGGGTGGATTGCGCGCCGTCGCGGGCTTCGATGTCCACCTCTGCGGCGGCGTCTCGGTCAAAGCCCACGATGAACAGGCCGTCGGCGGAGGCGGTGCTCAAGGCATCTCCGTCCACGAAGATCAGGGCGCGCGGCGCCGTGCGACCCAGGGCGTAGCCGCCTTGTCGCCAGGCGCCGTTCATCGCCAGGGGCAGGGCGGACGGCGTCTCGCCGCGCGCGGCGGCGCCCAGGCCGCGGGGCGTCGCAACCGCAGCGGCCAGGCCCAGCAGCAGCGGCCGGCGGCCGATCATTCAGGCTGCATCCGGGCGATGAACTCGGCTGGGCCGAAATAGGCTTCCTGCCGGCTGGGGCTCCAGTACCGCAGCACCTCCAGGGGAATGGGCTTCTCCGTCACGGCGCAGCGCACGAAACGGCCGGGCTTCAGCACTGCGAACTCCCCGTCGCCGTAGTGAAGCACCGCCTGGGCTGAAAGGGTCTCGTCCATGGCCGCAGTTAACGACGATCCCGAGCGCCCGCCAAGAGGCGTCGGCTCAGGCGGTGGCCGGATTCGATGCGGCCTTTTCCGCCGCGTGGTCGATCGCCGCCTGTTTGGCCTCGGGCGAGCCGGCGACGGGCGGGCGGGGCCGCCCTCCCATCCGATCCGTCAGCAGGAAGACGAAGGGGTTCAGCGAGATCGACAGCAGGGCCGCCGCCAGGATCAGATCGTGGGTCTCTCGGCTCATGGCCCCCAGATAGACGCCCAAGGCCGCCAGGATGAAGGAGAATTCGCCGATCTGGGCCAGGGAGGCCGCGACGGTCAGGCCGGTCGAGCGATCCAGCCTGAAGCCGTGGGTGATGACCAGGGCCGCCAGCGACTTGCCGACGATGACGATGGCCAGGACGCCCAGAACCGCCAGCGGATCGCGCACCAGGATCATCGGGTCAAACAGCATGCCCACCGAGACGAAGAACAGGACGGCGAAGGCGTCCCGCAGGGGCAGGGACCGTTCGGCCGCATTATGCCCAAGGGGAGAGGCGTTCATGACCAGCCCGGCGAGGAAGGCGCCGAGGGCGAACGAATGGAACAGATAATAGGCCAGCCAGGCGATGCCCAGAGCGATCGCCAGGACGCCCAGGGTGAAGAGTTCGCGCGACCGGGTATGGGCGATCCGCACCAGGAGCCAGGGGATCAGACGCCCGCCGACCACCAGCATGCCGGCGACGAACAGGCCTACCTTCAACAGGGTCCAGCCGATGTTCATGCCCAGGGCGCCCAGGTCGGCCTGGGTTCCGGCCGGGACGAGGATCATCGGCAGCATGACCAGGGCGATGACGATCACCATGTCCTCGACGATCAGCCAGCCGACGGCGATCCGCCCGATTTCGCCCTTGACCTGTTTGCGCTCTTCCAGCGCCCGCAGCAGAACGACGGTGGAGGCGACCGAAAGGGAGAAGCCCATCAGCAGGGCCTCGACGTCGCCGAGGCCCAACAAGGTCCGGCCCAGGACCCAGCCCAGGGCGGTGGCGGCGGCGATCTGGACTAGGGCGCCGGGCACGGCGACCTTGCGCACCTGCATCAAATCCTTGGGCGAAAAATGCAGACCGACTCCAAACATCAGCAGGATCACGCCGATCTCGGCCAACTGGGGCGCCAGTTCCAGATCGGCGACGAACCCCGCCGTATAGGGACCGACGACGATCCCCGCGACCAGATAGCCGACCAGAGGCGACAGTTTCAGACGATTGGCCAACATGCCGAACACGAAGGCGAGGACGAAGCCTCCGACCAGGGTGAGAATCAGGCTGTCGGCATGCGTCATCGGGGCTCCTGCGAAGGGGAAGGGCGCGCTGTTCGGAGACGTCGCAGTTGGTGGCCGCAGGCCGCTTTTTCAAGATGACGCAGTGTCGCGTTCAGACCTTCCCCCGCTTGCGGGGGGAGCAGCAGGTCGAGGCGCACAGCAATACGCTTGACGATGGGGGAGGTCTTCCTTCAGGCGACACCTCCCCCTCCGAGCCTGGTCCGCTGCGCGGACGCCGGCCCACCTCCTCCGCAGGCGGGGGAGGGTCTTGAGGTCAGCGTCGCGTCTGGTCCCAGTACCGGACCGCATCGGCGTCGCGCGCCGACAGGTCGGGGTAGTCGGGGTCGGAGCCGACGTCGGGGACGCGCCGCCAGGAGCGGGCGCATTTGGGATAGTCGGCCAGGTTCACGGTCACGGCCAGGGCCTCGCCTTCGACCAGTTCAGCGCCAGAGGTGCGGAAAATCTCGGCCGCGTCCAGGCCGTCGAACGGGGCAAAGGTCCCGGCCGGGGCCGTTACGGTGGGCCAGGCGTCCAGCGCCCCGCCGATCCGCTTGTCGCGACGGGCGGCCTCCAGGGATTCGTTGACGACTTCCAGGACGGTGTTGATCTTCGCCCACCGAGCCGCCTCGGCCGCATTCTCCCACTCCGCCGGCGTTTCCGGCATCACCCGCAGGCAGTTGCTTCCACCTTCCGGGAACCGCGTGGTCCAGGCCTCTTCCATCGTGAAGGGCGTCAGCGGCGAGAGCCAGGCGGTCAGGCGGGCGAACACCTCGACCATCACCGTGCGGGCGGCCCGGCGGCGCAGGGCGTCGGGGCGGTCGCAGTACAGGCTGTCCTTCCTGATGTCGAAATACAGGGCCGACAGGTCGTTGGAGCAGAACTCCAGCACGGGGCGCACCACGTCCTGGAATCGGTATTCGGCGTAGGCCTGGCGCACATGGGCGTCCAGCTCCCACAGGCGGTGCAGGATGAACGTCTCCAGCGGCGGGAACTGGTCGTAGTCGGTCAGCCGCTCGGCCTCGTCGAAGTCGGCCAAGGCGCCCAGCAGATAGCGGACCGTGTTCCTCAGCTTGCGATAGGCGTCGACCGTGGTCTGCAGGATCTGTTTGCCGATCCGCTGATCCTCGGAATAGTCGACCAGAGCCACCCACAGGCGCAGGATGTCGGCGCCGCTCTCCTTGATGATGGTCAGGGGATCGGTCGTATTGCCCTTGGACTTGGACATCTTCTCCCCCTTCTCGTCGAGGGTGAAGCCGTGGGTCAGGACCGCCTTGAACGGGGCGCGGCCACGGGTGCCGCAACCTTCCAGCAGCGACGACTGGAACCAGCCGCGGTGCTGGTCCGACCCTTCCAGATAGAGGTCGGCCGGCCAATGCGCCGGGCGGTCGCCCGTATAGCCGTGCTCGGGCAGGCGCGGATCCAGGGTGAAGGCGTGGGTCGAACCGGAGTCGAACCAGACGTCCAGAATGTCCTCGACCTTTTCGTAGCGGGTCGGGTCGTGAGCGCCCAGGAAGTCGCTGTCCGGCGCGGTGAACCAGATGTCGGCGCCGTGTTCGGCCACGGCCGCGACGATGCGGGCGTCGACCTCGGGATCATGCAGGGGCTGGCCGGTCTGTTTGTCGATGAACATGGCGAGCGGCGTGCCCCAGGCGCGCTGGCGGCTGACCAGCCAGTCGGGACGCCCCTCGACCATCGACCGGATGCGGTTCTTGCCCGCCGCCGGGTGGAAGGCGGTGTCGTCGATGGCGTTCAACGCCGTTTCGCGCAGGGTGTCGCCGCTCTTCAAGGGCTGGTCCATGCGGATGAACCACTGCGGCGTATTGCGGAAGATGATCGGCGCCTTGGACCGCCAAGAGTGCGGATAGGAATGCTCCAGCCGCCCGCGCGCCAAGAGATTGCCGGCCTCGATCAGCTTCTCCATCACCGCCCCGTTGGCGGGACCGAACTTGCCGGTCTTCTTGCCCTCGGTCTCCAGAACCTTCAGCCCGGCGAACAGAGGGACGTGGGGGTAATAGGCGCCGTCCGGATCGACCGTGTCCGGCACCTCGTGATGACCGTGGGCCCTCCACACCTCGAAGTCGTCGGCGCCGTGGCCGGGCGCCGTGTGGACGAAGCCCGTACCGGCGTCGTCGGTGACGTGGTCGCCGGCCAGCAGGGGCACCGAGAAGCCGTAGCCGCTGTCCAGCGCCGCCAGCGGGTGGGCGCATTCCAGGCCCGACGGATTGATGTCGTAGATCCGGGTCCAGGCGGCGATCTTGGCGGCCTTGAACACGTCTTCCGCCAGCTTGTCGGCGACGATCAGGCGGTCGCCCGGCTTGGCCCAGGGCGCGAACTCCAGACCCTCTTCCATGGCCGTGACCTCGTACAGGCCGTAGGCGATCTCGGGGCCGTAGCTGATCGCGCGGTTGGCCGGGATGGTCCAGGGGGTGGTGGTCCAGATCACGACCGAGGGCGTGCCGCTGCGGAAGGACAGCAGATCGTCGGGGTGGTCGTCGGATGCGCCCGTGACCGGGAACTTGACCCAGATCGTCGGCGACACATGGTCGTGGTACTCGATCTCGGCGTCGGCCAGGGCGGTGCGCTCGACCGGCGACCACATGACGGGCTTGGAGCCGCGATACAGCTGGCCCGAGTTCTTGAACTTGTGGAACTCGGCGACGATGGCCGCTTCCGACTTGAAATCCATGGTGGCGTAGCGGTTGGCGAAGTCGCCGACGGCGCCCAGGCGCAGGAACTGGTCGCGTTGCAGGTCGATGTATTTGCCGGCGTAGTCGCGGCAGGCGGCGCGGAACTCGTCCTTGGACACCTCGTCCTTGCGGCGGCCCTTGGCGCGGAACTGTTCCTCGATCTTCCACTCGATCGGCAGGCCGTGGCAGTCCCAGCCGGGGACGTAGTCAACATCATAGCCCAGCAGGAACCGGCTGCGGACCACGAAATCCTTCAGCGTCTTGTTCAGCGCATGGCCGATGTGGATGTCGCCGTTGGCGTAGGGCGGGCCGTCGTGCAGGACGAACAGGGGCGCGTTCTGCTTCTGCCGCTCGGCGCGCAGGGCGCCGTACAGGTCGCCCCACTGCTCCAGGATCGCCGGCTCCTTCTGCGGCAGGCCGCCCCGCATGGGGAAGGGCGTTTCGGGCAGGAAGACGGTGTCGCGATAGTCGCGGCCGGAGGGGGTGTCGGTGGTGTCGGTGGCGTCGGCCATGGGTCGTCTCGGCGTCGTGGGGTGAGCGTTCGCTGTCTTCGTTCGCCCTATCGCGCTGCTGAGGGCGGTCGTTCCCGGCGTGCACGGGGCCAAGGGCCCAGAGGCGCTACGCCGGGCGGCTAATCGAAATCAGGCGAATGAGGACGCGGACGGTCATTGTGGAGGCGGTCTAGCAGACGGATGCGGCATTGCGCCATCCCGAACACCGCCGCGTCTCAACGGAAACGAAAGGCTTTTGCCGTCTTGGTTAAGTTTGGATCGTCCGGAAGTCTGTTCGGGCGAGATGAGAATTCGTTCGGGAGTCCCGCCGATGCGGCAGCGGATCAGGAATTGGATGCTGGGTCTGGCGGCCGGCGCGGCCATGCTGGGCGTCGCCGGCGCGGCTGCCGCCCAGAGCTGCGGCCAACCGGCCTGCGAGCCGCCGCCGCCGCCCTGCTGCGAGCCGCCGCCGCCCCCGCCCCCGCCCTCTTGCGGAGACGGCGGTTCCTGCGGCGGGGGCGGGGGCCACTGGTCGTCCAACACCAATGTCAATGTGAACGTCAATGTGAACGCCGGTGCGTCCGCCAACGCCGGCGCCAACGCAAACGCTGGCGCGCGGGCCTATATCAACGCGCGAGCCGGCGGGTTCGCGGGCGGCTATGGCTACGGGGGGGGCGGCGGTGCGGCTTATGTGACCGTGGACCAACCCTATCCGACCACCATTCAGGGCCTGGCCGTCGAGGGTCTGGCCCAGACGGTGCGGACGCCCTTCACCGCCTATCGCCGGATGATGAAGCGCGTGGTGATCCAGGCCGTCTGTATCGACGATCGCCAGGTGCCGCATCCCGCCTCTCAGGTGAAGCCGGACCGCGAGATCGCCGACGGCTATGAGGGCGAAATCTACCGCTGCCTGGCCGGCACCTGGCTTCAGGCGACGATCGCCGACTATGAGGGTGAGATCAAATTCGACCACGGCACGACCCTGACCTGCAACAAGCACGAGGCCCTGTGGTTCGGCGGCGAAGGTCGGCTGGAATGCCGCCCCGAAAAGCCCGAGCGCGACTGCAACGAGCGCTCCCTGCTGCGTCGCTACGGCGCCGGGGTGAAGATCCTGACGATGTATCGCGAGGAAGAATACACCGAATACCGCGAAGAGGTGCAGAGCGCGACGGTCGTCACCGGCGCCATCACCCTGGACGGCGGCGTCGGCGGCCGGGTCTTCTGAACCGGAGCTGACACGCCCCGTTCAGCCTCGGCTCAGGCGCCGCGTGCGAGATATGGGGGCGTCGACGTCTCCGTCGATGATCCTGAAAACTGCCCTGGAAAGGGCTCGGCCCCGGCTCTTTCGAACCGGGGCCGTTTTTCTTACCGGGCCAGCTTGTCCGAGACGACCTCGGCGCGCCAGGCCGTGTCCGGCTTCAGATAATGCTGCGCCAGCCGTTGCAGGTCGGCCGCTGTGACGGCTTCCAGTACCGCGATATTGTTGCGGGTCTGGTCCAGCGAGGCGGGGTCCGACTGGGCCTCGGACAACTGGGTCAGCCAATAGCCGTTGTCGGCCATGCTGCGGCGCAGACGCTCCAGCGCCGGGCGGCGGGCGCGGTTCAGTTCGTCCTCACCGATCGGATTGTCGCGCAGATCGGCGGCGATGGCGTCAACGGCGGTGAACAGTTTCGGCAGGGACTCCGGCGCCGTCTCGGCCGCCACGACCATATAGCCGTAGCCGGGGAAGACGTCGGAGGTGCTGGAGCCGGCGTTGGGCGAATAGGCCAGACCCTGCTTCTCGCGGATGTCTTCGTTGAGCCGCAGCTGCAGCACCGCCGACAGCAGGGACAGCTGACGCGAGGTGGTGCGGTCGCCGATCTGGTCCGTCGTCGGCCAGGCCACGACGCCCAGGGCCTGTTCGGCCTGGCCGGTGTGAGTCAGCCGGACCGGGGTCGCCGTGGGCGCGGGGAAGCGCCGTTCGGCCGAACCGGCCGGCGGCGTCGGCGCCGCGCCGCGGGCGGGCAGGGCGCCGAAGGTCGAGCCCACGGCCGCGATCACCGCATCCACGTCCACATCGCCGACGACGGTGATCTCGACCGGGCCGGAGGCCAGGGCGGCCTTGATCTGCTCGCGCAGCGGCTCGATCTCAACCGACTGGAACTCCTCGACCGTCGGCGTGGCGGCGCGCTTGTCGCCCCCGGCAAGGATCGCGCCGCCCTTCACCGCAAAGGCGCCGCCGGGGGTGGCCGTCAATTGCTCCAGGGTTTGGGGATAGGCCGCCTGGGCGCGCTGCAGCGGGGCGGGGCGCAGGCCCGGATCGGTCAGGAAGGCGGTCAGCACCTGAAGCTCCAGCGCCAGATCTTCAGGCCGGGTCGAGCCGCTGAAGACATAGCCGTCCTCGCCCTGGCTGACCGAGGTGTTGATCACATGACCCGCCAGGACCCGATCCGCCTCGTCCACCGTCAGCTTGCCCAGGCCCCCGGCGTTCAGCACCGTATCGGCCAGGGACAGGGGCGAGAACCGGTCTGTCGGCAGCCCCAGGGAGCCGATGCCGGTCTTGGCCCTGATCAGGATCTGATCGTCACGGAAGTCGGTCTTCTTGATGTTCAGCAGCGTGCCGTTGGGGAAGCGCACCAGCACGGCCCCCAGGTCCGACACCTCGGTGCGCGAAGACGGGGCCGCCGCCGCGCCGAAGTCGGCGTAGGGCCATTCCAGGGCCGCCTGATCGGCCGGAGCCGCCACAGGCACCTGACGCGACGCCTCCAGGGCGGCCGTGACGGCGGCCTCGCCGCCCTCGACCGGGACCGGGCTGGTGAAGAGCACCAGCGGCCCCTGGCCTTCGAATACCGGGCGGACGGCGGCGTCTACCTGTTCAGGCGTCAGGTCGGCCACGATCCGTTCGAACTGGTCCAGGCTCTGCTGGGGCGCGGTGAAGACCGTGTCGCTGTTGACGGCGTTCAGCAGGGCGCCGGCCAGGGCGGGGGTGGAGCGGGTCGCTGCGGTGGCGACGGCGTTCTGAAGCGAGGTGCGGTATTCGGTGATCTCGCGCTGAAGTTCAGGCGCGGTCACCCCGTATTGGGTCAGGCGGCGCGCCTCCTGTTCGACGGTCTCCAGGGCGCGCTTCCACTGGCCCGGGGTGAAGCTGACCGACAGGACGCCGGCGTCCAGGCTGTCGAACAGCGACTGATAGCCGGCGCCGGCGCCGAGGAAGGGCGGATTGTCGGCCCGCGCCATCTCGCCCAGCCGTCGGTTCAGCACGGCTAAGCCCAGGCTGCGGCGAATGTCCTCGGCCCGCTCGTTGAAGCTGTCGGGGTCCAGGTCCGGCGCCTTGATCCAGTTGATTTGGATCGACGACTGCACGCCCGGCTCCACAATGATGCTGGTCTGGGGCTGGCGCGGCTGCACCTGGCCCAGGTCGGGCTCGGGCCCGTCCGCCGCCTTGGGCGTCCAGTCGGCGAAGGCGCCGCGCACCTTGGCCTCCATGGCGTCCAGGTCGAAGTCGCCCACGGCGATGAAGGTCGCCCGCGACGGGCGATAGTAGGCCTCATAGAAGTCCACGAAGCGCTCGCGCGGCGCGGTGCGGATCACCTCCAGGTCGCCGATCGGCAGGCGTTGCGACAGGCGCTGACCCGGCGCCAGGAGGGCCAGCTGGGTCTTCAGCACCCGCATCTGCGGGCTGTTGCGGCTGCGTTCCTCGCCCTCGATCACGCCGCGCTCGGCGTCGATGGAGTCCGACGCCATCAGGGCGTCGCCCATCATCTGCCGCATGACCCGCAGCGACGTATCCACCGTCTCGTCCTGGGTGTTGGGCAGCTCCAACATATAGGCGGTCTGGTCGAAGCTGGTGAAGGCGTTGGTGTCGGCGCCGAAGGCCAGGCCCAGTCGCTCCAGGATCCGCAGCATCTCATTCTCGGGGATGTCCTTGGTCCCGTTGAAGGCCATATGCTCCATGAAGTGGGCCAGCCCCTTCTGGTCGTCGCGCTCCATCAGGGAGCCCGCGTCGATCCGCAGCCGGAACGACGCCTGGCCGGGCGGGGTAGCGTTGTGCATCAGGGCGTAGCGCATTCCGTTCGGCAACAGGCCGTACCGCACCGCCGGATCGGCCGGAACGTCGCTGGCGGACTGGGCCCAAGGATCGGACGGCGCGACCTGTCCTTCCACCTGAACGGCGGCGGGGGAAGCCGCCAGAGCCAGGGCGGGAACACTGAAGGCCCCCGCAGACAGAGCCAACCCGGAGGCTGCCAGCAGCATCAGACGACGCGCAGAACGCATGAACTCACTCCCAACGCCGCAACCCCCGACGGAGCGGCTTTTGTCCGCAGTAGGGGAGCGTGGGGGCGAGGGCAAGGCGACCTTTTGCACCGCCCGACGCCCCCTCCGGGGTCGAAGGCGCTTTGCAAGCGGTGAATTTGAAGAGGGAATCCGTTCGCGGACTAGCGCCAGCCTTCGTCGCGGGCGCGCGCCTCAGTGACGGCGTCGGCGGAGGGACCGGCGATCAGGGCATCGACCGCGCTAAGGACGGCGGCGGGGGTGTCGGACGAGGCCGTGCGGACTTCGCCCGTTGGACTCGACAGGGGCGCCAGGGCCTGGACGGTCCAGCCGTCCGACCGGCGACAGGCCAGGCCCGCCAGCCCGTCGTCTCGAGCCTGGAACGTGCGGCACCAGCGGCCCTCGCCGTCCTGGAAGGTCAGACCGACGGCCCGACCGGCGTTGTCCGCCCCCTCTGACGCGAGGCGGCGATCCAAGACCTTGACCAGATCCCTGTCGGCAAGGACGCCGTCCTCGGCGACACGGATGCCGGAGCCGCTGTTCAGGCCCGGCCCGATCAGCACCCCGGCGACGAAGGCCGCCGCAGCCAGCCCGCCCCAGATCGGCGCCTGGCGCGGCGCGAGGGCTTGGGACAACCAGGCTTTCAAACCCGCCAACGGCGCTGCGCGGACGTGGCCGCCATTGGCGATCAGGCGCGACAGATCACGGTCGCGGGGATCGACCTGGACCAGAAAGGCCGCCTGCGTCGCCGCGCGCAACCGTCGCGCCGTCGCCATCCGTTCGGCCAGGGCGGAGTCGGTCCGGGCCGCCGCTTCCAGCCGTGCGACCGCATCGGGCGCCAGTTCGCCGTCGATCCATCGCATCAGGGTTTCGTCGTCGATGGTCATCCCGTCACTCCCTGTTCGGCCAACGTCTGCATCAAGGTCTGACGGCCACGCACCAGGCGGCTGGTCAGGGTGCCGGCGGGCACGCCCAGAACCTGGGCTGCCTCGGCGTAGGACAGGCCCTCGACCAGGACGAGGGCGACCGCATGTTTCTGATCCTCGGGCAGGGCGTGGATGGCGTCGCGCACCAGCCGGGCGTCGGCGCGCAGACCTTCGTCCGCCTGGGCGGCGTCGGGCACACGGGCCGTGGCCTCGTCCTCGGGCGTCAGGACCTGGCCCCAGCGCTGGCGTGCGCGACCGTCGTCTATGGCGATCCGTCTCATGATGGTGAAGGTCCAACTGTCCAGCCGAGTGCCGGGCTTAAAGCCGCGCCGCGACGCCAGGGCGCGCTCCACCGTCTGCTGCACCAGATCCTGAGCGTCTGCGTCGTGGGAGCGGAGGACGCGGGCGAATCGGCGCAGGCGCGGCAGAAGCTCCACCAGCCCCCTCTGAAAATCGTCCACGTGTCGTCCTTTTCCATGCGGATGAAACGAATGAGCCCAAGCGTTTCATCCATGGCATATCGAGAACGGAACGCAGCGTGAGGCAAGGGCGAACTGGCGTGGGCGGTCGAAGGAGCCGACGATGAGATGGACATGGACCTCCGCCTGGGCCGGCCTGGCGGCGCTGCTGCTGGTGTCGCTGGCTGCGGGCACGCCGGCACGGGCACAGATCGGATCGCTGCCCGTTCCCAGCCTTCCGGGATCGGGGCAGGGTCTGCCGGATCGCCTGCCTGACCGTTTGACGGAGGGACTACCGGGTCTGGATGACATTGATCGCATGGGCCGCCAGGCGGTCGAGGACGCCTTGAGGGCGCCGTCGCGTCTGGCGCAACTGGTGCGGCGGTCCAATGGGGCGCTGGAGGCCGACCCTCAGGGCTGGCCTGTGGTGCGCGGCGAGATCGTGGCCCTGGACCTGTCGCCCGCCGCCCGCGACCAGGCGATGAGGGCGGGGTTTACGCTGCTGCGGGAGGAGCGGCTGGACGCTTTGGACCTGTCCAGTGTCATTCTGGCCCCGCCGCGGGGTCTGGCCTTGGCGCGGGCCGTCGCGCAACTGAAGCGACTGGACCCGCAGGCGGAGATCACCTTCAATCATGTCCATGACCTCGCCGGCGCCGTGCCGTCGGCGGAGACCGGACTGGTGGATCTATCCTCCAACGGTCGTAGAGAGACAGGCCCCACGCTCGGCTTGATCGACACGGGCGTCGAGGCCACCCATCCCGCCCTGGCCGGGGCGCAGATCGTGCAGCGAGGTTTCGCCGGCCCTCCGCGTATGGGCGCCCATGGGTTGGCGGTCGCCTCCCTGATGGTCGGCCGCGCCGGCCCATTCGCCGGCGGCGCGCCGGGCGCCGATCTGCGCGTCGCAGACATCTATGGTGGACAAGCGGCGAACGGCTCATCGACCGCCCTGGCCCAGGCTCTGGCATGGATGGTCGAGCAAAGAGTGTCGGTAGTGAACATCAGCCTGGTCGGCCCGCGCAACGCTCTAGTCGAACGCGCGATTCAGCGGGCCCAAGCCCGTGGCCTGACCGTGGTGGCCGCTGTCGGCAACGACGGCCCGGCCGCCCCGGCCCTCTATCCCGCCGCCTACGACGGGGTGGTCGGCGTGACCGCCGTGAACGCCCGCAACCAGGTTCTGCCGGAGGCCGCGCGCGGCCCTCAGGTGGCCTTCGCCGCGCCCGGCGCCGATATGGCCGCTGCGGCTCCGGGCGGTGGGTGGACCAGCGTGCGGGGAACTTCCTTCGCCGCGCCGATCGTGGCTGGACTTCTGGCGCGCCAGGGCCAGGCCGCCTTGGGACGTAGCGCCGAGGATCTGGGCGCGCGGGGCCGCGACCCGATTTATGGCCAAGGACTGGTCGGCGTCGCTTCGCGCGTTTCGCCACAGACCATGGGCGCGCCCGGGCGGCTGGCTCGGTAAAAATTCGAGCGGTCGGGATGAAACCTCGACGGCCGGTCGTTGGATCCTGTGAGGGCGAGATGCCCGAGACATGCAGGAGATTGACCATGAAGAAGACCCTGATGACCGCGACCGTCGCTTTTGGCCTGGCTCTGGCCGGTGCATCGCAAGCCCAGGTTCTGGGCGGTTCCGGCGGCTTGACCGGTGGTTTGACCGGCGGGCTCGGAGGCCAGGTCGGGAGCATGATGGGCGGCCAGATCGGCGGCTCCGGTTCCCTGGCCGGCAGCGTATCCGGTGCGGTGGACGGTTCGCGCATCCGTGACGGCGTCACCTCGACCACCGATCAGACCCTGACCCGCGCGGAACGTCGCGCTCAGCAGGCCCAGGCCCGCGCCGCCGCAGCCGCCGAGCGCACGCGCGCTCGGGCCGAGGACGCAGCCGTCACGGCTGGAAACCGCGTCGCTTCTACCGCTGCCGCCGCCCAAGGCCAGGCCCAGGGTGCGTTGAACGGAACCGTCAACGGCGCCGCCAACGCTGCGGGCTCCATTGAAGGCGAAGGCCAGGCCCAGGGGTCGGGTCTGGTGAATAGCGCCCTGTCCAGCAGAGGCGGTTCGGTCAGCGGCTCCTCATCGGGTTCGGGTCAAACCCAAACCCCCACGCACCGCGCCTCCGCCAACGCCGGCGTCAACGGATCGGCGTCCGCGGACCGCAACGGCGCAGCCGTCTCGGCCGGCGTTTCCGCCAGCGGCGGCGCCCGGCCCCACTAAGCTTGGCCGCTGATAGATATTAAGGAGGGCCCCGTCGTTCACGGCGGGGCCTTTCGGCAAAAGGGGCGCGCTGGGCGAGATATCGCGGCGGCTGCGTCTCTCGGCGGACCTTACTCCCTCAGCCGCCCGGCCGGCTGACATAGAAGGTGGCGCTGTTGCCGACGGCGGTGGCGCCGACCACGGCGGCGCGGCCGGACCCGATGGTGGCGTTGATCGTGGCCGTGACATTGGCGTCGTTGGTCTGGCTGTTGGTCACATGGACCTCGCCGCCGCATTGCGAGCAGGCGGAACCGGTCACGCTGTTGCCCACGGCCTCGGCGCCGACATAGGCGTCATAGCCGCTGACGCCCGCATAGGTCGCGGTCGCCTCGACTCCGCCGGTGTTCAGCTGGGTGTTGTCCAGCTCCAGATAGACGTCCTGGTTGCCGGCGACGGTCTCGTTGGCGACGGCGCGGGCGGCGACGGTGGTCTGGCCCTGCAGATCGGTCTGGGCGCGGGCCGCTGCGCGGATACGGCCCTGGTTGGTCTGGTCACTCGTCGCGACCAGAGAGCCGTCGGCGTTCGACAGGACGATCCGGTTGCCCCCGGCGCCGGCCCGGGCGGCCAGGTTCCAGGCGTTGTCGACATAGACGTCGGTGCGGGCCTCGATGGTCGAGGGGGCGTTAGTCTGGCGCACTGTCAGATCCTGGTGGGAGGCCCCGTCCGTCGAAACCTGGACCAGGTTGGCCGCCGCATGGGCGGAAAAGTCGGCGGGGGCAGGGATATATTGAACATCGGCGACGGTCTCGGCCAGGACGGGGGTCTGGGCCGACTGGTCTAGGGCGCCGGTGATCGCGGCGGACGATCCGCTGAGCGCGATCCGATTGGCCGCCGCCGTGGTGGCGACGGCGGCGCCGTCTTCGATATGGGCGGTCGGCGCCTGTACCGCGGTGCGGGCCGAGACGGACGGACCCGTCATGGTCTGGCGCGCCGTCAGGTCGGCGGCGGCCTGATCGACGCCTCCGACCAGAAGATTGCCCGCAACGTCATTGGTCACTTGAAGCTGGCCCACGGCGACGTCCAGGTTCACCGCGCCGGTGACCTCGCCGGTCATCGTCTGGGTGCTGGTGCAGGTGGAGCCGGTCTGGGCGTCGCAGACCGGCGTCTGCTGCGCTCTCGTCTCAGTAGCGAGAACGGCGAACGTCGCCGTCGCGGCGATCATGCCAGCGAGACGGATCGGCGCGGGTGTGGCCATTGTTCGTCTCCGTGGTGGGATAGGCCGGATAATAGCCGCCGGTCGGACCGACGGTGGAATCGCCAAGCGGATCATTGGCGGCGTTGAGGCAGATTTCGGGGCCGGGGGCGCCGTAAAGATTGGCCATGAACTCGACCGTGGCCCGTTCGACCAGGGCGCGGACGGCCAGTTGCACCGGCTCCATCCCGCCGGACCCGGCCGAGATGTCGAAGACATTGCCGTTCAGGAAGTCGAACACGCCCGCCGAGATCTCGCGGCCGATGATTTGCTTTTGATAGGAGACCACGTCCACGACCTCCAGGGTCGTGGTCTGAACCAGCCGCAGATCCATGGCGATGTTCATCACATAGGTGCGGTGGGTGGCGATGCCGGAACCGGGCCGGTCGCTGTCCACCTCGCCCACGGCGGCGTCGAATCCGCCCGAGCGGATGTTGTAGTTCACCTCGGTGATGCCGCCGACGATGTAGAAGTCCGAGCCCGGCACCTGGCCGGCCAGGATGCGGCGGTACTGGGTGTCTTCCGGCCCCTGGGCGCTGGGCGTGCTGTCGCCGATCAGCTTGTTGTTGGCGTAGCGCAGCTCCAGCTCCGACACCGAGGTGTCGTAACGTTCGACGATCCGCGCGCCGGCCTTGGCGAGGGCCGAGTTGGCCATCAGCGAGGCGCCGCCGGTGATCTGGCGCCCGCCGTCGGAGGAGACGGTGCCCGTATAGTCGCTGATCCGCCCCACGGCCATGCGCGGCGAGGGCAGATTATAGCGGCGGGCGTAGTCGGCCAGGCAGTAGAGGGCGGTCGAATAGGGGGTTGGGTTGGCGGTGACCGGCGCATTGCCGATCGGCGTCGCATACTGGCCCGACGGCCCTGCGACCGGACTGACGCAGCCGGCCAGCAGCAGGGCGGCCGCAATCGACGCAGCGCCGGTGCGAATGAAGACAGGTCGGCTCATGGCAGGGTGAGGCTTCCGTTCAGAGCCGTGCCGGCGGTGACGTCGCCGTTGTTGGTCTGTTTCGAATTGACGATGACGGTGTTGTGGCTGCCCTGAACCACCACGTTCAGTTGATTGCCGACGGCGGTCGAGCCGCCGATGGCCGCGCCCCCGCTGCTCGATGCGCCGGCGCCAGCATAGGCCGAGGCTACGCCGCCGGATTGGCTGGAATAGGAGGAGGCGCCGGACTGGATCAGGCCGTTGACGATGATGCGGTTGCCGTTGGCGTCGCGTGTCGAGCCGGTCGCGGCGGCCTGGGTGGCGCTTCGCGCCGCCCCATAGCCTTGTTGAAAGCGCGCTGCGCCGGCCGAGCCCGTGGTCTGGGCGGCCGCCAGCGTCGGGACCGCCAGGACGACCGCAAGCGCCATCGTCAGGGGGGCGATCGGCCTCTGGACCGGCATGGGGACTCCTTGCGCGTCGACGAACCAAGGGATCGAACCGCGATCCACCCGCTAAACTGGGTTAAGGTTATTAAGAAGCGCTTGAGATCGGCGAAATCGTCACCCATTGAAAACCATGTCCGAACCTGACGACCGATTCGACGGCCCCCCGCTTTCAGATCCGCCCAAATCAGAGGCTGTATTCAACGCGCCTCTGTCGGTGGTCGTGGTCGCCCTGTCCATGCCGGTGCTGTTCTTCTTTCAGCGCCAGTTGCCCGACATGGGCGCCAGCATGGCCTTTGCGCCGATCGACCTGCAGAACGGCCGTTGGGGCGGGCTGTTCACCGCCATGCTGCTGCACGGTGGATGGGCCCACGCCCTGATGAATGCGGTCGGCGCCCTGGCCTTCGGCGCGCCGGTCGCGCGGCTTTTTGGCGAACGCTTCGGATCGAGCGTCTTTCTGCTCTTCTATATAGGGTGTGGCGTCATCGCGGCCCTGGGCTACGGGCTGGTGCATTGGGGATCTTCCGATCCGATGGTGGGAGCGTCGGGCGCCGTCTTTGGGCTGATCGGCGGGGCGACCCGACTGATGGGAGCGCCACAGGGCTGGAGGGGCGGCAGAGTCCTCAGCCTGTTGGACCGGCGTGTGATCGCGGCTTCCATCGCCTGGATGGCGGTCAACGCCGTGACCGGCCTGATCGGCTATGCCCCCGGCGCCGACGGCGCGCGAATCGCCTGGGAGGCCCATGCCTTCGGCTTCTTGGCCGGGCTGCTCGCGATCGGCCCCCTGGGACGCGCTTTCGGAACGACGTCGCAGGCGGGACGCTCAGGCGCCGATTCGGCCATTTGATTCCCCGGCGTCCCTGAGCGATCATCGGTCCGAGCGGCCCTGTCGCCATCCCGGCCCTGCGGTCGTCTCCTAACAGAGAGAAGGAGCCGCGATGTTCGTCGCCGAGATCCTCAAGACCAAGGGAAACGCCGTCTATTCCATTACCGCCGATGTGACGGTGGCCCAGGCGTGTCAGGCGCTGGACGCCAAACGCGTAGGCGCTCTGGTGGTCCAGAACGGAGACGCCGTCGTGGGCGTCTTTTCGGAACGGGATGTGGTCAAGGCCGTGGCGGCCGACGGGCCGAAGGCCCTCGCGCGCGCCGTTCAGGACTATATGACCGCCAAGGTCATCTTCGCCCAGCCGCGCGAGAGCCTGTCGACCGTCATGAGTCGGATGACGGACCGGCGGATCCGCCATCTGCCGGTCCTGGACGGAGAGACCCTGGTCGGCGTCGTCTCGATCGGCGACCTCGTCAAACGCCAGATCGAAGAACACGCCCGCGAGGCCGAAAGCCTCAAGACCTATATAGCGGCGGGCTGAGCGGCGGGGCTGCGGCTCGACCGACCGAGAGTCGGTGAGAATCTTTCCTCCGCCTTCAGAATCTGGTTGCGGTGTAAAATGGTGGCCCGTATAGGGCTGCCTCGCTCGGAGACGGGCCGGCCTTTGAGGCTTTTGGGACTTTGGTTTCGGGAGTTTTGGGGGAGTTGAGGGGTTGAAAAACTTCTTGCTTTCCTGGGTTGGTTTCAATAGGTTCCGCGCTCCAATCGAATCGCCGAACGGTTAAGAGGAAGGCCTCTTGGTTTTCCTTGCGGTGGTTTTTTGTGGTTTTGAGGCCTTGGTCTTGGATCTGCAAAATCTCTGAAAAGAGCGGTTGACATGAGGTTCGGCGGTCTCTAAATCGCCGCCTCCGCCGACGACGAGGCGCTAAACAAGTCGGGCCGCTTTGGCGGTTCTGGTCTTTGACATTGTTGATATGGAAAGAGAAACGCAGGCGGCGGTGTCCTTGCGATAGTCCTAGGGGCTATCATACGACACTGACTATCTGCGGTCTTTTTGAAAAGATACCATGCGTCGGTCTTAGGATCGACGGGTGGGAACTCGTCAAACAAATACGTAGAACTAACGCCAAGACGTCCTTTGGGATGGTCTTAGTGCTTTAGGTCAGAAGTCAACTCAACCTGAGAGTTTGATCCTGGCTCAGAGCGAACGCTGGCGGCAGGCCTAACACATGCAAGTCGAACGAAGTCTTCGGACTTAGTGGCGGACGGGTGAGTAACACGTGGGAACGTGCCTTTAGGTTCGGAATAACTCAGGGAAACTTGTGCTAATACCGAATGTGCCCTTCGGGGGAAAGATTTATCGCCTTTAGAGCGGCCCGCGTCTGATTAGCTAGTTGGTGAGGTAAAGGCTCACCAAGGCGACGATCGGTAGCTGGTCTGAGAGGATGATCAGCCACATTGGGACTGAGACACGGCCCAAACTCCTACGGGAGGCAGCAGTGGGGAATCTTGCGCAATGGGCGAAAGCCTGACGCAGCCATGCCGCGTGAATGATGAAGGTCTTAGGATTGTAAAATTCTTTCACCGGGGACGATAATGACGGTACCCGGAGAAGAAGCCCCGGCTAACTTCGTGCCAGCAGCCGCGGTAATACGAAGGGGGCTAGCGTTGCTCGGAATTACTGGGCGTAAAGGGAGCGTAGGCGGACATTTAAGTCAGGGGTGAAATCCCGGGGCTCAACCTCGGAATTGCCTTTGATACTGGGTGTCTTGAGTGTGAGAGAGGTATGTGGAACTCCGAGTGTAGAGGTGAAATTCGTAGATATTCGGAAGAACACCAGTGGCGAAGGCGACATACTGGCTCATTACTGACGCTGAGGCTCGAAAGCGTGGGGAGCAAACAGGATTAGATACCCTGGTAGTCCACGCCGTAAACGATGATTGCTAGTTGTCGGGATGCATGCATTTCGGTGACGCAGCTAACGCATTAAGCAATCCGCCTGGGGAGTACGGTCGCAAGATTAAAACTCAAAGGAATTGACGGGGGCCCGCACAAGCGGTGGAGCATGTGGTTTAATTCGAAGCAACGCGCAGAACCTTACCACCTTTTGACATGCCCGGACCGCCACAGAGATGTGGCTTTCTCTTCGGAGACTGGGACACAGGTGCTGCATGGCTGTCGTCAGCTCGTGTCGTGAGATGTTGGGTTAAGTCCCGCAACGAGCGCAACCCTCGCCATTAGTTGCCATCATTCAGTTGGGAACTCTAATGGGACTGCCGGTGCTAAGCCGGAGGAAGGTGGGGATGACGTCAAGTCCTCATGGCCCTTACAGGGTGGGCTACACACGTGCTACAATGGCGACTACAGAGGGTTAATCCTTAAAAGTCGTCTCAGTTCGGATTGTCCTCTGCAACTCGAGGGCATGAAGTTGGAATCGCTAGTAATCGCGGATCAGCATGCCGCGGTGAATACGTTCCCGGGCCTTGTACACACCGCCCGTCACACCATGGGAGTTGGTTCTACCCGAAGGCGCTGCGCTGACCGCAAGGAGGCAGGCGACCACGGTAGGGTCAGCGACTGGGGTGAAGTCGTAACAAGGTAGCCGTAGGGGAACCTGCGGCTGGATCACCTCCTTTCTAAGGATGCTTCTCCAGCCTCTCACGAGACTATTGAGGCTCCACATAGCGGTGCGCTCAAGCAGCAATGCGGTAGCGCAAAGCAAAAACGGCAGGATGCCGCCGTCTCCGTTTCTCTTTCCACTTTCGTCATCGACGCCTCGGCTATACGGGTCGCGGGGTTGGTGACGCGATCGCGAGCCCGGAACTCCTGGCTGTCGCGCTGCCCTAGGCCCGTAGCTCAGGTGGTTAGAGCGTACGCCTGATAAGCGTAAGGTCGGCAGTTCGAGTCTGCCCGGGCCTACCAGCCCTCTAGGATCCATCTGGACGGTTCGTCGACAGCTCTCCTGGCTTGACCCTGAGAAGGGGCCATAGCTCAGTTGGTAGAGCGCCTGCTTTGCAAGCAGGATGTCGTCGGTTCGACTCCGTCTGGCTCCACCACTCGCCGAGCGGCGAGAGGCGAATGACCAGAGGCGCGCATCGCATACAAGTTTGCCGTTACCTGAATAGGTGATGTGCATTGATATTGTGAAGGAAGAATGAGGCCGGCTCCCCTGAGCTTTTAGGTCTGGTTCGATAAGAAGACATTGTCTGACAAAAATCAGGCTTGGTCCCCCGGCATCTTTCCAGTCGGGCGGAAAACACCAAGCATGAGTTTTGCTGAGAAACGATCAAACGTTGAAGGGCTTCTGACGGATGCCTTGGCGTAGAGAGGCGATGAAGGACGTGGCAAGCTGCGATAAGAACCGGGGAGGCGCTAGCACCCTTTGATCCGGTTATTTCCGAATGGGGGAACCCACCTTTACAGTCTTCCAACTCTGTTCCGGCTTCGGTCGGGTCAGCGATTGGCGGATTGTTGAAAGGTATAATGAGCTGAATACATAGGCTTCATTAAGCGAACGCGGGGAACTGAAACATCTCAGTACCCGTAGGAAAGGACATCAACCGAGACTCCCGTAGTAGTGGCGAGCGAACCGGGACCAGGCCAGTGCTCTTGTGAAATAAAGACGAACGATCTGGAAAGGTCGGCCATAGTGGGTGAAAGCCCCGTAGTCATCAAACAGCAAGAGACTCGAGTAGGGCGGGACACGTGAAATCCTGTCTGAACATGGGGGGACCACCCTCCAAGCCTAAGTACTCCTCTACGACCGATAGTGAACAAGTACCGTGAGGGAAAGGTGAAAAGCACCCCGACAAGGGGAGTGAAACAGATCCTGAAATCGGAAGCCTACAAGCAGTCGGAGCCCCCAAGCGGGGTGACGGCGTACCTTTTGTATAATGGGTCAGCGACTTCATGTGTCGAGCAAGCTTAAGCCGTTAGGTGTAGGCGCAGCGAAAGCGAGTCTGAATAGGGCGCTAAGTTCGACGTATGACGACCCGAAACCAAGTGATCTATCCATGAGCAGGTTGAAGGTTGGGTAACACCAACTGGAGGACCGAACCGGTGAATGTTGAAAAATTCTCGGATGACTTGTGGATAGGGGTGAAAGGCCAATCAAACTTGGACATAGCTGGTTCTCCGCGAAATCTATTTAGGTAGAGCGTCCGACGAATTCCTTAGGGGGTAGAGCACTGGATGGTTGCGGGCTGCGCGAGCGGTACCAATACTAACCAAACTCCGAATACCTAAGAGAACTATCGGGCAGACACACGGCGGGTGCTAACGTCCGTCGTGAAAAGGGAAACAACCCTAACCATCATCTAAGGCCCCCAAGTACTGGCTAAGTGGGAAACGATGTGGGATTGCTTTGACAATCAGGAGGTTGGCTTAGAAGCAGCCATCCTTTAAAGAAAGCGTAACAGCTCACTGATCAAGCGATCCTGCGCGGAAAATGTAACGGGGCTCAAGCCAGTCGCCGAAGATATGGGTTTGCACTTTGTGCAAGCGGTAGCGGAGCGTTCCGTAAGCCGGTGAAGGTCAGGCGTGAGCCTGGCTGGAGGTATCGGAAGTGAGAATGCTGACATGAGTAACGATAAGAGTGTGAGAGACACTCTCGCCGAAAGACCAAGGGTTCCTGCGTAAAGCTAATCTGCGCAGGGTTAGTCGGCCCCTAAGGCGAGGCTGAAAAGCGTAGTCGATGGGAAGCAGGTAAATATTCCTGCACCAGCTGGAAGTGACGGATGGCATAACTTGTACGGGCTTATTGGATTGTCCGTGCAGGGGCGTCGTCCCAGGAAATAACTCCAGCAGAGACCGTACCCGAAACCGACACAGGTGGTCAGGTAGAGCATACCAAGGCGTTTGAGAGAACTGTGCTGAAGGAACTCGGCAAATTGCACGCGTAACTTCGGAATAAGCGTGACTCACCCTGGGCAACCAGGACTGAGTGGCACAAGCCAGGGGGTAGCGACTGTTTAGCAAAAACACAGGGCTCTGCGAAGCAGCAATGCGACGTATAGGGTCTGACGCCTGCCCGGTGCCTGAAGGTTAAAGGGAGGAGTGAAAGCTCCGAACTGAAGCCCAGGTAAACGGCGGCCGTAACTATAACGGTCCTAAGGTAGCGAAATTCCTTGTCGGGTAAGTTCCGACCTGCACGAATGGCGTAACGACTTCCCCACTGTCTCCAGCACAGGCTCAGTGAAATTGAATTCCCCGTGAAGATGCGGGGTTCCCGCGGTCAGACGGAAAGACCCTATGAACCTTTACTATAGCTTCGCCTTGGCGTTAGCGACCGTATGTGTAGGATAGGTGGGAGACTATGAAACCGGGGCGCCAGCTCTGGTGGAGTCGTCCTTGAAATACCACCCTTACTGTCGTTGACGTCTAACCGAGGACCGTTATCCGGTCCCGGGACATGGCGTGGTGGGTAGTTTGACTGGGGCGGTCGCCTCCCAAAGTGTAACGGAGGCGCGCGATGGTGAGCTCAGAGCGGTCGGAAATCGCTCGTCGAGTGCAATGGCATAAGCTCGCCTGACTGCGAGACTGACAAGTCGAGCAGAGACGAAAGTCGGCCATAGTGATCCGGTGGTCCCGAGTGGAAGGGCCATCGCTCAACGGATAAAAGGTACTCTAGGGATAACAGGCTGATTTTGCCCAAGAGTCCATATCGACGGCAAAGTTTGGCACCTCGATGTCGGCTCATCACATCCTGGGGCTGGAGCAGGTCCCAAGGGTATGGCTGTTCGCCATTTAAAGTGGTACGTGAGCTGGGTTCAGAACGTCGTGAGACAGTTTGGTCCCTATCTGCCGTGGGTGTTCGAAGCTTGAGAGGATCTGTCCCTAGTACGAGAGGACCGGGATGGACATACCTCTGGTGTACCTGTCATGGCGCCAGCTGTGCAGCAGGGTAGCTAAGTATGGAATAGATAACCGCTGAAAGCATCTAAGCGGGAAACTAACCTCAAAACAAGGCTTCGCTGAGGATCGTGGAAGACTACCACGTTGATAGGCCAGGTGTGGAAGCGCGGCGACGCGTGAAGCTTACTGGTACTAATAATCCGATCGGTTTGATCGTTTCTCAGCAAAACTCATTCGATGATCATCAATGACCCGATGATCGTCACGACAATGTCTTCTCATCATCCGCTGTCCGCCTCGTTGACCTGGTGGCTATGTCGGAGGTTCCCCACCCGATCCCATTCCGAACTCGGTCGTTAAGCCCTCCAGAGCCAATGGTACTTCGTCTCAAGGCGCGGGAGAGTAGGTCGCCGCCGGGTCTACCAGGCGGACAGCCGATGATGAAAAATCCTTGTCGAACCCCTTCTTCCTCCACAAACCACCCCTGCCGCGGGATGGAGCAGCCCGGTAGCTCGTCAGGCTCATAACCTGAAGGTCGCAGGTTCAAATCCTGCTCCCGCACCCAAACAATCAAGCCGCTGGATCAACGATCCAGCGGCTTTTTGCTGCCTGAAACCCCAAGCCCGCGCCCCCCCATCCCGGACCCAAACGCCCAGCGTCCCAGCAGCTGAAGTGAGGTTTGTTCTCGAGCGAACCCGCTCGACGGTCCTGGACGCAAGTCCGGTCTGGACTCAACGCTGGCTTGGCGCGCTCGATCGCTGCGGGCGGCCTTGCAGTCAGCGCCGCCATGAGCCATCCAGACAGGATGCGGACACCGGAGCATGGGCGGGCGCCCAAGAAGCCCACAATCGATGATGTGGCGCGGCTGTCGGGCGTTGCGCGGACCACGGTGTCGCGCGTTCTCAACGGCGGCCCGAATGTTCGCGATCCGGTGCGACGCAAGGTGCTGGAGGCGGTGAAGGCCCTGGACTACCGCGTCAATCCTCAGGCGCGGTCGCTGGCCGGCGGCGCCAGCGGCGTTCTGGCCCTGATCCTGGCCTCGGACCTGGATGCGGAGCCCAACTCCTTCTACGCCTCTGCGCTGGAGCTTGGCGCGATACGGGAATGCCTGCTGGCGGGCTTTCAACTGATCACCCGCCACGTGCCGCAGGACGATCCTGCGGCGGTCCAGCAGTTGTTGGAGATCGCGACCAGTCAGAGGTGCCAGGGGGTGATCTTGACGCCGCCCTTTTGCGACAACGTCGATCTGATCCGGCAACTCAGGACCAGAGGCGTTCATCTAGCCGCCGTGTCGCCCGGCGGCGACGGACGGGGGCTGATCGACGCCGTCGGCATCGACGACGAGGCGGGAGGACGGGACATCGCCCGCCATCTGATCGATCTGGGGCATCGACGGCTCGCTTATCTCAGTGGGATACCGGGCCATCTGTCCGCCAAGAGCCGTTTGGACGGCGTAAGGCGCGCGATGCGAGAAGCGGGGCTGGATGAGGCGGCCTTGGTGGTGGAGCCGGGCGACTTCACCTTTCGATCGGGCGGGCTAATCGCTTCGCGCCTCCTTTCGCTCAGCCCTCGCCCCACCGCTCTGATCTGCGCCAATGACGATATGGCCGCAGGCGCCCTGTCGGTGGCCCATGCGCGCGGCCTTCAGGTGCCGGGTGATCTGTCGATTTCCGGCTTTGACGACACGCCCGTCTCGGGCATCGTCTGGCCGCCGCTCACGACGGTGCACCAACCGCTGAAGGAGATGGGCGGAGAGGCGGTCCGGCTGCTCTCGGGTCGGATCGCAGGAAGAGACGCCGGCGATTGGACCTTCCGCACTCTGCCGCACGCCGTGGTCGCGCGGGAGTCGGTGGGAAGCTGGGCGGGATAGAAGGCAGGAGGCCTTGACGCGCGTAGCCGCACCGTCATTATGGAAGCGCTTCCAATAAATCGACGGGCGCGTCAGACGTCTGCAGGGAGGAAGGCATGAAAGCTCACACGGCCGCGATTTGCGCCTTGTTTTTGGCTGCTTCAGGCGCGGCAGGATGCGCCTCGGCGCCGGATGGCGGCTGGATCACGACCGGGGACCAGTCCCGCCTCATGCAACACGAACCGCTGATGATGAGGCGGGCGGCTGTCCAGGCGACGGGCCAGGCGGTGCTTCTTGACCCGCAGACGCCGCTTCAAACCATGGTCGGCTTCGGCGCCGCCATAACGGATGCCTCGGCGCATCTTATCCAGAGCCGGATGACGCCCGCTCAACGCGACGCCCTGATGCGAGACTTGTTCGGCCGGGCGGACGGCGGGCTGGGATTCGACTTCACGCGCGTGACGATCGGCGCGTCCGACTTCTCACTGAGCCACTACAGCCTCGCAGATCAAGCCGATCCCTCGCTGGCGGGGTTTTCGGTCGCGCCCATGGCTGCGGAGGTGTTCCCCACGGTTCGCCAGGCCCTGGCGATCAATCCTCAGCTCAAGATCATGGCCACGCCGTGGAGCGCGCCGGGCTGGATGAAGACGACGGGCTCCTTGATCCAGGGAGAGTTGAAGCCCCAATACTATTCGACCTATGCCGAGTATCTGACGCGCTATATTGCAGAGGCTGCGGCAGAGGGCGTGCCGACCCACTATATCAGCATTCAGAACGAGCCTGACTTCGAGCCCGACTCCTATCCCGGCATGCGGTGGGGACCACAGGGGCGCGCGACGTTCATCGGGCGGGACTTGGGACCCCGACTGGAGCGGTCGGGGGTGGAGACGAAGATCCTCGACTGGGATCACAACTGGGACAAGCCGGAGCAGCCCTTGGGCGTATTGGCCGACCCTGAGGCCCGGGCCTATGTCTCCGGCGTCGCCTGGCATTGCTATGCAGGCGACGTCTCGGCCCAGTCGAAAGTGTTCGACGCCTATCCCGACAAGGACGTCTTCTTCACGGAATGCTCCGGCGGCGAGTGGGCCCCCGCCTTCAAGGACAGCTTCGTCTGGACCATGAAGAGCCTGATCATCGGCGCAGTGGAAAACCATGCGCGCGGCGTTCTGATGTGGAACATCGCCCTGGACGAAAACCATGGTCCGCACGCGGGCGGATGCAGTGACTGCCGCGGCGTGGTGACGATCGACAGCCGAACCGGCGCCGTTCAGAAGAACCAAGAATACTACGCCTTTGGGCACGCCAGCCGATTTGTACGCCAAGGCGCCAGGCGCGTGGCGGTGGCGAAACCGGAGGGGCTTGAGGCGGTCGGTTTCGTCAATCCGGATGGGCGACGGGTGCTGGTGGTCCTGAATCCGGCGGACGTTGAGGCGCGCTTCGATGTCGGCGAAGCGGGCCGGCGGGCCCAGGTCCTCCTGCCGGCCTCCAGCGCCGCCACCTACGTATGGAGCAGCCCGCGCTAAGGCCTATCTTGTCAAAAATGCAAAAGGTGGTAGCGTGTTGGAAGCGCTTCCAATGAGCGCCAACAAAGAAGGACGCAGGCCCAAGGGGCGCTGCGCCGAGGAAACGTGAGGGGAGATCAAATGCGCAGCGCATTCGCTGGGGGCAGTTCCATTCGTTCAAACCAGGGTCGCCGTCGCCTCCGCGTCACGGCTTCGGCCTTGGCGCTGGCTTCCGTCCTGCCGACGGTCGCCGTCGCCCAAACCCAGACGCCGCCGTCGGGCGCCGACGCCGCTCCGACGGAGGTCGAGGAGATCGTCGTCACCGGTCTTCGGCGAGGACTGGCGGATTCGATTTCCATCAAACGGCGGGAAACTTCGATCGTCGAAGCGGTCTCGGCGGAGGATATCGGCAAGCTGCCCGATGTCTCCATCGCGGAATCCATCGCCCGTCTGCCTGGGTTGGCGGCTCAGCGCGTCAACGGCCGCGCCCAGGTGATTTCGATTCGGGGCCTGGCGCCGGATTTCACCACCACCCTGCTGAACGGGCGTCAACAGGCCAGTTCGGGCGACAACCGGGCGGTGGAATTCGACCAATACCCGTCCGAACTGCTGTCCGGCGTCGTCATCTATAAGACGCCGGACGCCGAGGTCTCGGGCATGGGGCTGTCCGGCACGGCCGATCTGCGGACCGTGCGGCCATTGACGTTCGGCGACCGCGCCGTGGCGGTCAACCTTCGCGGCGAGATGACCGAAGGCGACGCCCTCAACGATGATATCCGCAACTATGGCGGACGTTTCTCGGTCAGCTATATCGACCAGCTGGCGGACGGGACGCTTGGCATTGCGCTCGGATACGCCCACCTGGATTCCCCGTCGCAGAACAAACACTACAAGGCCTATGGTTATGAGTCGTTCGGCGGGGTCTGCGAACCCAGCGCGCCCGGATCGACCTGCACTGTCGATTCCGTCCAACCGGACAGCGCCGACACGGCCCTGCTGCTGAACGGACAGGAAATCTTCTCGACGTCACGCCTGAATCAGCGCGACGCGGTCATCGGCATTGTCGAATGGCGTCCGAACGAGCGGGTCCATTCGATCCTCGATCTCTACTATTCGAAATTCGAGCAGGAAGAGACCACGCGGGGCGCGCAGTGGTTTTCGAACGCCTGGGCTGACGACGCCTATTTTACGGGGGTCGTGACCGAGGATCGCGGCGGCTCGTCGTTCGGCCGCAGCGGCACGATCCACAACGCCGTTCCCATCATCCGCAACGACCGCAACACCCGCGAAGACGAGATTTTCTCGGTCGGCTTCAACACCCAGTACGAGCTGAACGACCGGACCCGCCTCGTCGCCGACCTGTCCTATTCGAACAATCGTCGCCGCGAGACCATTCTGGAAACCTACGCCGGCTATGGACGGGGGACGGGCGGCGTGACGCCATCGACGCCGAACGTCGGCCGCACCCTGGACGTCATTGACTTCACGGTGAACGACGACGGCTATCCGACCTATGCCGAAGGTCTGGACTATGCGGACGCCTCGCAGGTGTCGCTGGGTGACCGGGCGCCTTGGGGCGGCTGGGGCCACGACGGCGCCATTCGCTTCCCCGACGTCGAGGAGACCATCCAGTCCGCAGATCTGAAGATCGAGCGCGACATGGAGGGCTTCTTCAACACCTTCACGGCCGGCGTAAACTACGCCAAGCGCGAGAAGTCCAAGAGGGTCGATGATTATGACCTGTTCCTGAAGAATGGCCGGCAGCAGGTCTATGTTGACGCTCAGTATCTGGAAACGCCGGTGTCGCTGGACTGGGCCGGTTTCGGCAATGTCCTGGCCGTCGATCTGAGCCGTGCGCTTGACGTGTACTACGATCGCGCGCCGATCCTCGACGCCAACTATTTCGACAAGAACTGGGATATCGAAGAACAGGTCACCACGGCCTTCGTGAAGCTGGACTTCATGGGTGGTCGCTGGAGCGGCAATGTCGGCATGCAGGCCGTCGTCCAGAACCAGGAATCGACCGGCGTCGTGATCAACGGCACCGAGCCCGGCGCGCCGATCACGCCGATTTCCGTCACCAAGGGGGCGGACTATCTGGACATCCTGCCGAGCCTGAACCTGATCTATGATCTGGGCGGCGGGCATCGTCTCCGTTTCGCTGCGTCACGCACCATGGCGCGGCCGCGCATGGACGAGATGCGGGCCAATGTGACGCCGGGCTTCAACGCCCTGGTCTGCACGGGCCAGACCTGTCCGCCGGGTTCGACCGTCAATCCCTGGTCCGCCTCGGGCGGCAATCCGAACCTGGAGCCTTGGCGAGCGAACGCCTTCGACCTCGCCTATGAATGGTACGTCGACGCCACCACTTATCTGTCGATTGCCGGATTCTACAAGGATCTGGAGACTTACATCTATGTCCAGAACGGCACCTTCGACTTCACCGGCATACCCCTGCCGTCGACGGCGTCCTCTATTCCGGCGGGTGTGAACATCAGCCCGATCGGACAGATCAGCCTGCCGGCCAACGGCAATGGTGGAACGGTTCAGGGGCTTGAGGTCAGCGGCGCCTTGAACTTCGGTACGGTGTGGGCGCCGCTGGATGGACTGGGCTTGTTGGGCAGCATCTCCTTCACGGAGTCGGATCTGAATCCGGCTCCGGATGGACAGACGGTTCGCATCCCCGGCCTGTCCGGCACGGTCTACAACGTCACCGCCTACTACGAACACGGCGGCTTCCAGGCGCGGATCAGCAAGCGGTTCCGCGAAGCCTTCAAGGGCGAGGTGGTGCAGTTGTTCGCGACGCGCGGCTACACCGAAATCCTGGACGACGAGCAGATCGACGCCCAGATCGGCTACACCTTCGAGGAAGGGCCTCTGGAGGGATTGGGCGTCCTGTTCCAGGTCAACAACCTGACCAACTCGCCCTACCGGACCCGCCTGGGTCTGGACAGCGGCGGCACGACGACGGCCGACGGCGGCTCCCTGCCGGAGACCTACGAGGAGTACGGTCGCCAGTTCCTGTTCGGCGTCAACTACCGGTTCTAGGGCGCCCCTCCCACGGCCCTGGACACTGGGGCGGGGCGGCCTGGCCGTCCCGCCCTCTCTATTCGCTCATTCGGCCCCTGTAGCATCGAGAGACGGCGCATGACCCTTCGCAAGACCAAGCTTCTATCCCTGCTGCTTCTGGCCGGGTGCGCCCTTGCGCCGATGAGCGCCGTCGGCCAGCAGACCGCCCCCGGTCAAAGTCTCCCGGACTGGCCGGCTCTGACCCCCGCCCACGCGCCGGACGCCGCCATGGAGACGCGGATCGCCCGGATCGTGGCGGGCATGACCCTGGCGCAGAAGATCGGTCAGATGACCCAGCCGGACGTCCGCTACATCACGCCCGAAGAGGTGACCCAGTATTACATCGGCTCGGTCCTGAACGGCGGCGGCGCCTGGCCCGCCATGAACAAGCACGCGACCGTCGCCGAATGGGCGGCCCTGTCGGACCGCTATCATGACGCCGCCCTCGCCACCGACATGGCGGTGAAGATCCCGCTTATCTGGGGTACGGACGCGGTGCACGGCCACAACAACGTCTCCGGCGCCACGCTTTTCCCCCACAATATCGGCCTGGGCGCCGCCCACGACTCCGATCTGATCGAGCGGATCGGCCGCGCCACCGCGCGCCAGGTGCGCGCCACCGGCATCACCTGGGTCTTCGCCCCCACCCTGGCGGTCGGCGAGAACCGCCGTTGGGGCCGCACCTATGAGAGCTATTCCAGCGATCCTCAGCAGGTCGCCGAATATGGCGAGGCCCTGGTCCGCGGGCTTCAGGGCGACCTGACCGGCGACGGCGACGTGGTCGCCACGGCCAAACACTATATGGGCGACGGCGGCACCTATAACGGTCAGGACCAGGGCGAGACCCGCGCCACCCGCGCGGAAATGATCAATCGCCACGCCGCCGGCTATTATTCGGCCATAGAGGCGGGCGTGCAGACGGTCATGGCCTCCTACAGCAGTTGGAATGACGTCGCCGCCGGCCACGACTACGGCAAGATGCACGGCAGCCGCGAGATGCTGACCGATGTGCTGAAGGACCGGCTGGGCTTCGACGGCCTGGTGGTGTCTGACTGGAACGGGATCGAACAGGTGCCCGGCTGCGCCAAGGCCGAGTGCGCCCAGGCCATCAACGCCGGCATCGACATGGTCATGGTCCCCGAAGACTGGAAGGCCTTCATCCAGAACACCATCGCCGATGTGGAGGCTGGGCGCATTCCAATGTCGCGCATCGACGACGCCGTGACGCGGATCCTGCGGGTCAAGATGCGGTCGGGCCTGTTCGAGCACGCCCCGTCGGAAAGCCGCTACAACGGCCGGGCGGAGGCCGTCGCCGCCGCAGACCTGGCGCGCGAGGCGGTGCGCAAGTCGGTCGTCCTGCTGAAGAACAACGAGTCCGCCCTGCCTCTGGTCCAGGGCGAGAAGATCCTGGTCGTGGGCGACAGCGCCGACAGCCTGTCCAACCAGACCGGAGGCTGGTCCCTGACCTGGCAGGGGACCGAAAACGTCAACGCCGACTTCGCCACCGGCGCCACCCTGTTGCAAGCCCTGACGGCCCAGTTCGGCGCCGAGAACATCGTCTATTCCCGCGACGCGGTCGGGGTGGACGTGACCCGGTTCGCCAAGGTGGTGGTCGTCCTGGGCGAGACCCCCTATGCCGAGTACCATGGCGACGTACGCTTCCCGGCGCCCGTCCAGTACAGCCATCGCCGCCCGAACGACCTGGCCCTGTTGCACGCCGTCTCGGGCAAGGGGGTTCCAGTGGTGTCGGTGCTCTATTCGGGCCGTCCCGCCTATGTGAACGACCTGATCAACCTGTCGGACGCCTTCGTCGCCGCCTTCCTGCCCGGCACGGAGGGGGCGGGGCTGGCCGACGTCCTGTCCGGCGGGGCCTATGACTTCACCGGTCGTCTGTCCTTCGCTTGGCCGGGGTCGGCTTGCAGCACCGGGGAGCATGAGGGCGAAGTGGTGCAGTTCGCCCGCGGCTATGGCCTCAGCTATGCGCGTCCGTCCCACATGAACCCTCTGCCCCTGCCGCCGACGCCTAACGTCTGCGACCCCATCGGATGATCGCCGCCCAGTAAGCCTGCGACCTGCGGCGGGGCCTCAATGGCGCGTCAGCCGAACAAGGTCGCAGGGCCGCCTGCGGAGACGCCAACCAGGCGGCTACTTCAGCTGGCAGAGATCCAGCTTGTCCATATCGGCATAGTCCAGGTTCTCGCCGCCCATGCCCCAGATGAAGGTGTAGTTGGAGGTGCCTGCGCCCATGTGGATGGACCACGGCGGGCTGATCACCGCTTCGCCGTCCTGGACGATGATGTGGCGCGTCTTGTCGGGCTGGCCCATGAAGTGGAACACTCGGTCTGTTTCGCTCAGGCCGAAATAGAGATAGGCCTCCGATCGGCGGTCATGCAGATGGGGCGGCATGGTGTTCCACACCGAACCGGTCTTCAGCACTGTAACGCCGAGCAGCAGTTGGCACGACTTGACCTTGCCCGGCACGATATACTGGTAGATCGTGCGTTCGTTGGAGGTCTCCAGCGCGCCCATCTCCAGCGGCGTCGCCGCCTCGATGGGGATCCTGACCAGGTCGTAGCGGGCGTGGGCGGGGGTTGAGACCAGATAGAACCGCGCCGGATCAGCCGCGTCGTCGGAGCCGAGGATCACCTCGGCCGCGCCCATCGGTACATAGAGGCCGTCACGGAAGCCCAGTCGCACGGTCTCGCCGTCGATGATCGCCGAGCCTGCGCCCCCGATGTTGACGACGCCCAGTTCCCGGGCGTGCAGGAACGGCTTGCCGGCTAGGGAGGCCGGCTCTGAGTGGCGGGGCAGGGACAGCGGCGCGTCGGTCGGAACGGCGCCGCCGATGATCAGCCGCTCATGATGCGAATAGTTGAGGCTGATCCGGCCGGGCTGGAACAGGCCGGACACCAGATAGCGGTCGCGCAGCTGCTCATTGGTGGCGCCGTCCACCATGTCCGGATGAGTGGCCTGATAAACCTTGTCGTACATCTTGTCGTACATGTCGCTCTGCCTCGGTTCGGGGGTGGGATTTGCCGCGTTCAGGGCGCCGGACGGAAGTCGAAGGCCTGGTCGGCGACGAAGGCCTCCCATGACCGGCGGTCGGGGAAGTCGAGGCCGCGGGACCAGGCCGAGCCCATATAATAGACGAAGGGCCGGCCCGGCGTGACCCGCACCAGCATCAGATAGTTGTCCGCATCCTCGGCGAAGCCTTCGACCATCGACGGGTCGGCGACGACGGCTATGCCCAGGCTGCCGTGCTCGGGATCTTCCGGCTCCCAGAACATGATCCGTCCGTTTGCGGCGTCGCGGGTGACGAAGCCGGCGCCGTTGGCGTTCCGTCGCTTTGAGATGCCGATGCCGACGATCAGCGGGGCGTCGGAGTTCGAATTGAGCGTCGAGGTCATCCGGGTGAAGTTCGACCCCAGCGGCAGGCTGAACGCCCGCGTCTCCCAAACGTTGCGGACCACATCGACCGGCCAGGGGCGGTAGGTCACGCTGAACCGGGCCTCATCGCCGCCGGTGCGGGTGATGGCGTGGGCGGAGAAGTTGCGGCTGGTCCACAGCTTGTTATCGTACCAGACGCCCAGGCCCCCTGCGCCGCGGCCGCGGCCGACGTCGTAATAGTCCAGCCCTTCACCCCGATCGACGTGGTAGTTCGGGAACTTCAGCTGACGGTCCATGAAGGGATAGCGGACCCGCTTGGCCCAGACGTCGATCCCCGACCCGGACGGCGGTTCACGCCCCTCCAGGGCCGGACCATAGATGCGATGCGCGACCCGGTCGTTCTCCCACAACAGATCGTCCAGCCGATCGGGCGCGAAGCGGGCGACGGCGCGCGGCGTCTGCAGATCCGCCGGCGGCGGGACCAGCGGCGCGATCGTCGAGGGGCGGCCCAGGACGGCGGGATCATAGGACAGGGCGGCGGTGGCCCGCATCTCGGCCTCGCGGCGGCGGGTCTCTTCCGGTCCCCTCACGGTGACCGGAGCGGGCGGCGTCGGCGTGGTGGCGGCGATCACCTCAGCGGTGTCCCGCGCAGGCTCCGGCTCGGGCAGGGACTGGGCCGATCCGTTCAGATCGGCGATCTCCAGCCCCGCCAGGATGTAGGTTCCGGTGGCGTAGAGGCCGGCGTCGTCCGCCGCCGTCGAGACCGGCTGGTCCCCCGTCTTCTGGGCGGCGCCCAACAGGCCGCTGGGCAGGACATGACGGTTCAGTGCGGCCCAGCCCTTCAGCACGTGGGGCAGATAGGCCTCTCGGTCCAGCAGGCCGTGATTGACGCCCCAGGCCAGGGCGTAGACGTAGAAGACCGAGCCGGAGGTTTCAGCCTCCGGATAGGCCCCCGGGTCCAGAAGGCTGGCGCGCCAAAGCCCGTCGTCTTGCTGCAGCTCGGCGATCCGTCCCGCCATCGTCTGAAACAGATCGACGTAGAAGGGGCGGCTCGGCAGGTCGGCCGGGACCGATTCCAGCCAGCGCGCCAACCCGCCCATGACCCAGCCGTTGGCCCGCGACCAATAGATGCGGTCGCCGTCGGCGTCGCGGTGGTCCTGGTCCTTGAATCGTTCGTCGCGCAGGAACAGGCGCTCCTCTGGGACCCAAAGCCGATCGGCCGTGCGCCGCCACTCCTTGTCGGCGGCGTTCAGATATTTGGGGTCGCCTGTGATGGCCGACATGCGCGCCAGAACCGGCGGCGCCATATAGAGGGCGTCGGCCCACCACCAGACCAGGGCGGGCGTCTCCTCCGCCCGCGCCAGATGGGGAATCTGCCAGTCCAGCCTCTGACGCAGAGGCATCAGAACGCCTTCCTGGCCGCGTCGCGCGTAAAGCTCTTCGTACAGATCGCCGATGGCGATGTCGTCGGCGTTCAGCAGGGTCTTGCCGGACCGGCCCCCCCGCAGGCTGTAGTTATAGTGGTCGGCGACGGCGCTGAGGAACCGCAGCGTCTTCGGATCTTCCGTCACCCGCGCCAGGCGCGCCGCCCCCACATAGAAGGTCGCAGCCACCCAGTTGGACGACATCTGCGTCAGATTGCTGCCGGTCGACAGAGCGATCGGCTCGGCGGCCATGGCGGCGATCTGGGACGAGGCGACATAGTCCACCGCCGCCATCGTATCGCGGCGGGAGGGCAGGCCGGCGGCTTCCGTATAGAGGGTCGCCCGGGGCCGCGGGCTCAGCCAGTCCGCCTCGACGCCGGGCGGCAGTGCGGCTGCGCTCGAGGCGATGGCCTCAGACGCGGCCGGGGTCGGGGGCGGGGTTTGGGACGCCGTCTGGGCCAGGGCCGGGCCGGTGAGGACGAGGGCGGTGGTCAGGCCGGTGGTCAGGGCGGTCGTCAGCGCCAGACGGGTGCGCGAGGGCAGGGGCATTGGCTTTCCTCCGGCGGCGCGTGAAGGCGTCGCTCTCTCTTCGTTGTCGTTTGCGCCGGCGCGCGTGGTAACCGGTGTCTTTCCTGTGCGGCGCACGGCCGCACGCGCCGCTTCGGCTTGCCAGGACCATACCGTCCGCTATCGTGAGACGAAAGAGCAGAATATGGGAAGCGGCTTTCTGCGGTCAAATGGCCGCGCCCGGCTCCTCCCTTTGCACAGTGCGAAAAGGCCCGCCATGAATCGTCGATCCCTGCTTCACCTCGGCCTGACCGGCGCTCTGACCTCGGCGGCGCCCGCCCTTCTGCCCGCCGTCGCCCGAGCGCAAGGCGGAAAAATTCATGATGCAGCGGACTTCGGCGCCGTCGGAGACGGCCAGACGATCAATACGCGCCCGATCCAGGCGGCCATCGACGCTGCGGCGGCCGAGGGCGGCGGCACGGTGGTGATCAGGCCCGGCCTCTACCTGTCGGGTTCGCTGTTCGTAAAGTCGGGCGTGACCCTGATGATCGGGCGAGGGGCGACGATCCGGGGCCTCAAGGACATCGCCGCCTATCCGATGATCCGGACCCGCGTGGCGGGGATCGAGATGGATTGGCCGGCCGCGCTGCTCAACATCTATCGTCAGCAGAATGCGAAGATCACCGGCGAGGGGCTGGTGGACGGCGACGGCCAGGTCTTTTGGGACAGCTATTGGGCGTTGCGGCGCGACTATGATCCGCGCGATCTGCGCTGGGCCGCCGACTATGACTGCCGCCGCCCGCGTCTGATCCATCTTTATGAGGCGGATCAGGCGGAGGTCTCGGGCCTCAATCTGGCGCGGTCGGGCTTCTGGACCGTCCACGTCTGCTATTCGCGCGACGTCACCGTTTCGGACCTGATCATCCGCAACAACATCGGCGGGCGCGGCCCGTCCACCGACGGGGTGGACATCGATTCCTCGGAACGCGTGCTGGTCGAGCGGTGCGACATCGCCGTCAATGACGACGCCCTGTGCATCAAGGCCGGGCGCGACTGGGACGGGCTGCGCGTGGCCCGGCCCTGCCGTCAGGTGCGGGTGAAGGACTGTGTCGTGCGCGACGCCTTGGCCGGCATGACCTTCGGCAGCGAAACCTCCGGCGGGTTCGAGGACATCGAGGTCTCGGGCCTCAGGATCGAATATCCGGTGCCGCTGGGGATCTTCTTCAAATCGGGCCACACGCGCGGCGGCGTCATCTCCAACATCCGCCTGCGCGACATCCATCTGCAGGACGTGCGCACCCTGTTCCGGGTCAACCTGAACTGGTACCCCAACTACAGCTACGCTCGGATTCCGCCGGGCGTCGCGGACGTCCCGGACTATTGGCGGGCGCTGGCGACGCCGGTGCCCCGCGACCGAGGCGTGCCGCGCATCCACGACGTCCGCCTGTCCGACATCAAGGCCGTGGGGGGCAAGGTTGGGTTCGAGGCCGCCGCCTATCCCGAGGCGCCGCTCAAGGACTTCCTGTTCGAGCGCCTGGACTGGGACGTTCACGACGCCGGGACCATCGCCAACGCCGAGGACTGGCGCTTCGTCGACTGCAACATCGACACCCTGGACGGCAAGGCGCCGCGTGTGACGGATTCGGTGCGCGTCACGGGTCTGCGTGACAGGGCCTGAACCCAGCCTCCCACGGCCAGGCCAGGCGACAAAAAAGCGGGCCCGGAGCATTGCGCTCCGGGCCCAGTCAATTGCGCTGAAGAGGTCAGAGAGGGAAGGTCAGTACTTCCAGCGCAATCCCACGGCGATCTCTCGGCCGGTGTGACGGTAGTCGGACACGCGGTCCGCCACATCGACATAGCGATCGTTGTATTCGTCGGTCAGGTTGATCCCTTCCAGGGAGAAGGTCAGGTTGGGCGTGATGTCGTAGGACATCGAGGCGTCCAGATAGACCGTGTCGTTCATGCCTTCCTCGGAGTTGCCGTTGCTGCCTGGGAAGGACATCAGATAGCTGCTGCGATAGGCGGCCGAGGTGCGCGCCTGGAAGGGGCCCTTCTCGTAATAGAGGGTGGCGTTGACCGTATTCTTGGACTGGCCCGTAAGGCGGTTCTTGCCGGCGGCGCCGTAGTCGACCTCGGAGTCCACATAGGTGAAGTTGCCGATGAAGCCGAAATTCGACCAGAAGCCAGGCAGGAAGGTGAACGGCTGCTGATACTGAATCTCCAGCCCGTGCAGCGTGCCGCCCTGGCCGTTCAGCTTGCGCGTGACCTGGAAGACGTCCGTCGGGCGCGCCGCCCCCTGCAGCAGTTCGTCCGGCAGGCCAAGGTCGCTCCACACGATTGATTCCGTCACCGAGGTGATGAAGCTGTCGATGTCCTTGTAGAAGACGGCGGCGGCCAGCAGGCCCTCGTTCTGGAAGTACCACTCGACCGACATGTCATAGTTGGTGGCGCGGAATGGATCGAGCAGCGGATTGCCGTAGGAGACGGTGCGGGTGGTGGGCGAAACGCCGCCGCCGGGAGTCAGATCGCCCAGCGAAGGCCGCGACATCACCTTGGCCGCGCCCAGCCGGATCACCAAGTCTTCGCGCGGCTCGATCGCCAGGTTGAACGACGGCAGAACGTCGTCATAGTCATTGTTGGCGGTGACGTATTCATAGGTCGGACCGGCCGGGGTGGTGATGGTCTGCCAGCCCTTGGATTCGACCTCGGTCCGGGCGTAGCGAACCCCGACGTTGCCCCGCACCGTCACGGCGCCCAGCTGGGTGTTGAAGTCGGTCTGAACGAAGACGCCCTGATCGGTTTCGTCCACTTCCCGCTCGCTGCGGTTGGGGGTCAATGGGTCGTCATAGACGCTCAGGAAGTCGGCGATCTTGCCGATGTCAGGCACGATGAAGTTGAGGCTGGAGCCCGCCGGCACGCCGATCTTGCCGTCGATGCTGACGACCTTGCCGATGGAGTCGACCCCGGTCAGACGGTCCGCGCCGACGGTCGCGGTGTTGGCCCGCGAAACACCGAAGTTGCTGAAACCATAGGTGCGGTATTCGCCCCCAAATTTGAAGGTGACCGCGTCGGACCAGTCGTATTCCAGCGCGCCGGCCGCGACCTGGTTGTCGAAGTCGCCGCCGCTGGTGCTGCGGGTCGCCTGGATCAGGGTGAAGTCTTCGCCCGAGGTGGTGTCGAAGCCGTAGTTGATCAGCGGCAGACGGTCGTCGCCTCGGAAGTCGATGGTGTAGCCGTCCACATCCGACTGCTCGAAGGCGTAGGCGACGTTCAGCGGGGTGCGAGCCTCCGACTTGTTGGCGCCCAGCTTCAGATTGCCGCGGAACCGGTCGGTGAAGTCGTGGCGGACGTTCAGCGAGGCCTGGGCGAAGGTGCTCTCATTTCGCGTGAAGCCGTTTTCCGACCGCACCAGGACATTGTCGAACACGCCGTAGGAGAAGGCGTTCTTGGAGGCGTCGATCGCATAGTCGCGCACGACGACGCTGTTCACCGCCGCGCGGCTGAAAGACCAGGCCTCCAGGTTCGGGCTTTCGAGTTCGGAGTTCAGGCGCGACCACAAAAGGTCCAGCGCCACCTCGGTGCGGGCGCTGGGCCGCCATTGAAGGGCGGCGGTCACGCCCAGGCGGTCCTCCTGGGTGTTGCCGAAGGTGTAGCGCGGAATGCGCGGATAAAAGGCGTTCAGCACCTCGGTGCGTTGGGCCGCCGTGTTGCAAGGGATGCAGCCGCCGAGGTTCTGACCCACGCCGTAGGGCCGGCTCGCGTCGCCCCGCTGCCAGCGGGTGGTGTTGAAGCTTTCCAGGATCGGCGACCGCTCGGAATAGGCGGCTGAGATCAGGGCGCCGAAGGTGCGGTCTTCATTGGTCCAACTCAACAGACCGGCCAGGCGCGGCACCGTCTTTTCGGACAGGTCGTTATAGGAGCCCTGGACCGACAGGGCCGAGTTGAGGCCGCTGCCGCCGAAATCCATCGGCCGGCCGGTCTGCAGATCGACCGTGGCGCCCAGGGAGCCTTCTTCGATCTCAGCCGACTGAGTCTTGCGGACCTTGATGCTGTTGAACAGCTCCGAGGCGAACATGGAGAAGTCGAAGCTGCGGTTGCGACTGCCGCCGGACGCCGCCTGAGCTTCCAGGCCGTTGATGCGGGTGCGGGTGAAGTCCGAGCTCAGGCCCCGGACCGAAATGGTCGTGCCCTGGCCGTTCACCCGGTCGATGGTCACGCCGGGCAGGCGCTGGATGGCTTCGGCCAGGTTTTGATCCGGAAAATCGGCGATGTCCTCGGCCAGGATGGCGTCCACGGCGCCGGCTTCGCTGCGCTTGATGTTCAGCGCCTGCTGAAGGCTGGAGCGGAAGCCGGTGACGACAATGTCCTCGACCTGGGCTGCGGGCTGATCGGCGACCCCTGTCGGCACGGGCTCCTGCGGCGCCGTTTGCGCAACGGCCGGCAGCGCCAAAGACAGCGCCGCAAGGGATACGCCGACGGCCCACGAATTGCGGAGGTTGATCCGTTGCATCCTGTTCTCTCCCCATCCGGCGTCTGTGGCACCGGTGTCATTTCTTGGTATGGCGTCGCACATGATCGGACGCGCAACGTACCGTTTTGTGCAACAGCTTCTCGTATTTTGCAATACGTGGCGGATTTAGCCGGGCAAGGCTGGTTTGCGCCCTGTCAGTTTCGGGCGACAGAGGCCGCATAGACGTGATTGCGACCGTGCATGTTGGACACGAACAGCACCCACCGTCCGTCCGGCGTGAAGGTGACGTTGGGCTCCAGCCGATAGTCGTGGCGGCCCATGTCCACCAGCCGCTCGGTCCGCAGATATTCGACCGAGATCAGGTCGTCCTGATCGCTTTCGGGGTCATGATCGACCACCGGTTCGGGGCGCAGAAGCACCAGCCATTTGCCGTCCGGCGCATGGGCGACCATGTCTGCGTCGCCGCCGTCGCCGGCGAAGAAGCTCCCGTCGGGCGAGCTGTTGAAGTGCACCGACCAGCTGTTCTGCTCCAGCCGGCGATAGACGCGCTTTCCGGTTTCCAGGTCCACGGACGCCACCCAGAAGACCTGACCCCGCGGCGTCTGCAGATCGTACAGGACCTGGCGTCCGTCAGGACTGAACCACTCGTGGCCGAAGATTTCGAAATTCATCGTCCGCTGGTGCAGTTTGCGCAGGTCCGCGCCGTTCGTCTTGATCGTCCACATGCGATCGACCCGGCGCCAGGGCCCTTCGTGCGAGAAGATGATGCGCTCAGGGTCGGTGGGCGAGAACTGCGGATGGTTCAGCCAGTCTCTGGCCGCATGGACGACGCGGCGTTCGCCGGTCCGCAGATCAATGACGAACAACTCCATCGGCACGCGCGCGGCCCAGCGCTGAAGCATCCGCACGCCCTTGGCCTTGGCGAAGTTCAGCGGGCGGCCGTCGGGGCCGACGGCGGCGTACTCGGCCTGTCCTGCGCGGCGATTGCGCGGATCGGCGGCGTCGGGCTGGAGCGGCGCGTCGCCATAGGCCACCGTCCCGACCACCAGGGTCTCGTCGGCGTTGATCGAACTGAACTGGCCCTGTTCGATCCGGGCCAGACGTCGGGTGCGGCCCGTGTCGATATCGACGGCGAACAGGGTGCGCGGCCGATCGGTGGGCTGGCCTTCGCCGGCATCAGAGACAGTATAGTAGGCGGTCCGCGTCTTGCGGCCCGTGACCATCAGGTCCGCGTCCGGGTCGGCCACCAGCACAGAGCGTCGAAAGCCGTTGTCGAGCTCGACCTTGATGATGCCCTGGGGCGAGGAGAAGAGCAGAACATCCCCCTGGGGCGTGAAGCTGTTGCGGTAGAAGTAGAGCTTGCTGCCGCCCTCGTCCCCGGACAGGCGCACAATGCGATGGCCGGTCTTGGGGTCAATCCAGTCGGTCGGAACCGGCCCCTCCCAGGTCGGCCAAGGCGGCGGCGCTTCGCTGACCTGATGAATGGGCGGGGCGGTGTTGGGCGCGGGGAAGACCGGCGCGCCGGCCGGCCCGGCCTGGGGCGGCCCAGCCTGGGCCGTCGTGGCCTGGGTCGTCGCGGCCTGGGCCTGGCCGGCAAGCACGCCGGCGGCGGGGCCGGCCAACAGGGCCTTCAGGGCGGAGCGTCTGGAGGTCGTCATGGGGGCGATCCTGTCTTTCGGGTTCAGGGGGCGGGCGTCAGGCCTTCGACCCGCACGGTCCAGCCCTCCTTGGGGAAGCCGGGCGCATGGCCGCTGGACCCGTCCCATCCGGCGGCCATCAGGCCGACAGCCATGAGTAAGGAGCCGTTGGACGGGAAGTAGGTCTCCGCCGCGCGACGATAGCCGGGGCCGTCGGGATTGACGGCCATCCGGACTCCGCCGGCGCCGGCCGAGACGGGCACCAGCTCGTCGGCGTGCTCGTCCAGATGGACGCGCGGCGTCATGCCGGTGACGCCCCACTGATTGTTCTTCAGGTCCGCGAACAGCCAGTCCACGGCCTTGTCGGGTTCACCCAGGCGGGCGGCGGTCATGGCCATCATGGGGAAGTCCCATCCCCAGGTCTGGCGCACGTCCCAGTTCCGCTCCACCGCTTCGAAGGTGCGGCGCATGGCGGCCGGGTCGATCCGAGCGCCTGGGATGAAGCCGTACGCCATTAGGAAGGAGGGGTGGTCGCGGTTCTTGCATTGAGCCGCCGCAGCGTGTCTGCGGCAGGCGTCGGACATTGCGGTCTCCCAGAAGTCCGGCACGTTTTCGACCGGCAGATAGAGGCCGTCCTTCATCGGCGGCGGCGCCATCCTGGCCAGGGCCTGATCCCAGTCGGCGCGGCGGGCCTGGCCCTTGCGCTCGCGCCAGGCCTGCGCGGTTTCCAGCCCCCAACGGAAATACTCGACCTCGAAGGCGGGGTTCACCGTGGTCAGGGGATCATAATTTTCCTGCGCCGGAATCATCGGCGGTCCCAGGTTCAGCCGGCCGTCGCGTTCTATGGGCCAGGAGGCCAGGAGGTCGGCGGTGGCCTCGACCAATTCGCCGTATCGATCCAGTACGGCGGGATCCCTCTCAGCCCGCCACACCAGCTCGGCGAGCAGGATCGGATGCGGCTGCTGCCACATGATGAAGGGCGAGACCAGGCTGGGGCTGTTGCGGCCCTCGGGTCCGACCATCTTGGGCCACCAGGCGCCCTTGACCCGGTGGCGGGCGGCCTCGGCGCGGGCCTGGTCCAGATGGCCGACATACCAGGGCAGACTCCGCTCCAGCATGTCGGCATGGCCCCACATGGCCTGCCAGCCGGCGTGCCAGGGGTGCATTTCCAGGTGGAACTTGCCGTACCAGCTGTTGGAGAACAGACCCTCTTCCTGGGGCGGCAGTTCGCCGGCGCCGTTCAGGGCCGAGAGGTATTGCGACAGGACCACGCGGCGCTCCAACTCGGATGCGCGGGGATCGGTGGAACCGCTGAAATCCACGGCGCCGCCCTGGGTCCAGAAACCGTTCCAGTGGGCGGCCGTCGCCTGGACGCCGGCGCTGTAGGCCGGTGTCGCGGGCGCTCGCTCCTGCTGATCGAAGCGGACCATGACGGTCAGCCGGTCGCGACCGGCGGCGCCCGCTCGAAAGGCGTCGGCGCCGGTTTGCTCGATCTCACCGGAAGCGGTGATGCCGGAATAATAGCGCGTGTCGTCCAGGGTGCGGCGAATGCGGACGTCGCCCGCGTCTTGGGCGACGACGGTCAGGCCTTGGGCTCCCGAGGCGTCAAACGACGTCGGATCGGGATTGATGGCGGGGGCGACGCTTGGATAGCGGATCTGAACGCCCAGGCCTCGCGTGGAGACCAAGGGGGAGACGATCTCGACCATAACCATGTCCAGGCTCGGGTGGACGCGGGTGACGACCTCGACCGGCTGGCCGTCATAGGTGAAGCGGCTGGTCAGGGTCCCAGACCACAGGTCCAGCGTCTGGCGGGTATGAGCGACCTTGGCGAAGTCCAGCGGCCTGCTGTCGGCGAAGGTCAGGCCGATGCGACTGAGAGAGAACCGATGCGGATTGGCCCGCAGCCAGGTGTAGGCGGGCTGGGTCTCGGCCACCGCCCACGACTTCATCCAGGCATAGGGTTGTTCCCCCCGTCCCGGCACGGGCACGTCGATCAGGCCGTCCTGTTCGGTATAGCCGTTCGGATTGGGAAAGCTGTGCCAGGCCCACTGCGCCATGGTCAGCAGGGGGGACAGTTCCGAATACTGCTCCGGAAAGGTCTGCAACCCCGTGATGTCGGCGGTGAAGCCCAGGTTCCCATTGCCCAGCATGATCGGCGCATGAGGGTCTATCGAGGTCAGCGTCACATTATGGCGCGTGACCAGGGCGTGTCGGTCGATCGGCGCGACAGGCGCGACGGTGACGGGCGCGACTGTCTGGGCGCAGGCCGCAGTGGGGCCGGCCAGCAGGGTGAAGGCGAGAAGGGCGGCGCGGAAACCCATCACTTCGCCTCCGCCTTCAGCCCCAAGCCTGCGCCCTTCCATCCGTACCAGGCGACGACCGCGAAACAGATCGCCGGCATCAGGAAGGCGACGTTGGCGCCGTAGAGGTCGGCGATCCTGCCCATCGGCCACGGCAGCAGCACGCCGCCGCCGATCGCCATGACCATCAAGGAGGACGCCCGTTTTGTGCTCGCGCCCAGTCCGGTCGTGCCCAATGCGAAGATGGTCGCGAACATCGTCGACATGAAGAAGAAGACGGCGATCAGGGCGACCGGCGACACGACATTGATCCCGGCCGCCACGATCAGGGTCAGGACGACATTGATCAGGCCATAGGCCGTCAGCAGGGCGCGCGGCCTGACCCGGAGCAGCAGGGCGGTGGCGAAGAAGCGGCCGACCAGATAGCCGATCGCGGCCAGGGACAGCATGAAGGCCCCCTGCTGCGACGTCAGGCCCTGCCAGTTGTGGGTGACCAGATTGATGAAATAGGCGCCGATGCCGACCTGGGCGCCGATATAAAGGGCCTGGGTGATCACGCCGGCGACGAAGTGCGGCTGTTTCGACAGGGGCAGGGCGGGAACGTCGCCCTCGGCCGAGCCATGGTCCGACAGGCCGGTCTCCGGCAGGCGGGCGCGCCAGACGGCCAGGGCGAACAGGATCACCCCGACGGCGATCAGGCCGTAGACGATCTGGATCGAGCGGGTCGCCCCGCCCAGGGCCTGGGTCGTCGTCGGGCTGAAGAAGACGGCGCCGCCGATCAGCGGCCCGAAGAAGACGCCCAGGGCGTTGAACGACTGGGCCAGGTTCAGGCGCTGAGACGCCTTGGCCGGATCCCCCAGGACGTTGACATAGGTGTCGGCGCTGGTTTCCAGGATGCACAGGCCGGCGGCCAGAACGAACATCGAGCCGACGAAGGGCAGGAAGGCGCCCGCGCCCGCCGCCGGGATGAACAGCAGAGCGCCGATCGCGGTGACGGCCAGGCCCGAGACGATCCCGAACTTGTAGCCCCGGGCGTGCAGCAGCATGCCCGCAGGGATCGACAGCAGCAGATAGGCCCCGAAATAGGCGATCTGCAGCCATGCGCTGTCGGCCTGGCTGATGCTCAGCGTCTCCTGGAAATGTTTGTTCAGCACGTCCAACAGCCCATAGGCCAGGCCCCAGATCAGGAAGCAGGCGATGGCGAAGGCCAGGGGGCCCTTAAGCGACCCGGCGGGTTTGGCCAGGCCTCCGGGGGTGTGGGCGGCGTCGGTCTCGATGACCATGGGAACTCTCCTGGTGTTTTCTCGGGGCCCGGCCGTCTTGTCGCGGCCTGGGCGGGTGGATGTCAGATGCGGTAGATCGCCTCGGCGTTAGCGGCGAACAGCCGGTCGCGCTCGTCGGCCGAGAAGTCGGCCGTGATCGCGTCGAAGGCGGAATAGAAGGCGTCGAAGGTTCCGTGGACCCGCTCGACCGGGAAGTCGGAGGCGAACATGGCCCGCTCGGTCCCGAAGGCGTCGATACACTCCAGGACGACGGGGCGAATGCTGTCGGGGGTCCAGGCGCGGTCGGTGATGCCCAGGCCGGAAATCTTGATCGACACCTGGGGCTGGGCGGCCAGCAGGCGCAGACCCCGCTTCCAGCGTTCCATTCCCGTCGCGTCGCGGTCGGTCGGCAGCCCGGCGTGGTTGACGATCATCGGGATCTCGGGGTGGCGCGCCGCGAGGATGGCGGCGGTCGCCATCTGCGATGGATAGAGCTGAAGATCGAAAGACAGGCCGTATCGGGCCAGTTTGGCGAGACCCTCGACCCAGGTCGGATCGCGCAGCAGATCGCGCGAATTATAGGTCTTCAGTGGATCTTCGTGCCAGCAGACGATCTGGCGGATCCCGCGCACGTTGCGACGGGCGGCCTGGGCCTCCAGTCGGGCGTCCAACTCCGGATCCAGAAGGTCGGCGCCGGCGACGATGGCCTGGGGATAGCCCCTGGCGTCGGCCAAGGACTGAAGCCAGTCGGTCTCGGCCAGGTGCTGACCGACGGGCTGACCGGCCTCGACATGGACGATCTTGTCCACGCGCCAGCCGGCCGTGTCGGACAGATAGTCGTCCAGCAGATAGTTCTTGTGCGCGATGGACGACATGTCCCCGGCCGGATTGTTCGGCAGGGGATCGTCCTGAAGCCAGCCGTAGCGAGCGCGCGACAGGTCCCACAGATGGACATGCCCGTCGACGATGCGAAGGTCCGACGCCACCGTCAGCGCCCTAGTAGGTGGTGCGCCCGCCGGACGTGTCGAACGTCGAGGCGGTGGTGAAACTGCATTCTTCGGAGGCCATGAAACAGACCATGGCCGCGCTTTCCTCGACCTCGCCCAGACGGCCCATCGGAATCTTGGAGCGCATGTAGTCGACCTGGCTCTGGGGCAACTGCTCCAGGATGGGGCTTTCGAAGGTGGCGGGGGTCAGGCTGTTGGCGATGACGCCCTTGCCGGCCAACTCCTTGCCCAGGGACTTGGTGAGGCCGATAACCCCCGCCTTCGACGCCGAATAGGCGCTGGCGTTGGGATTGCCTTCCTTGCCGGCGACCGAGGCCACATTGACGATCCGGCCATAACCGTTGGCCAGCATGAAGGGCACGATGGCGCGGCAGCAATAGAAGACGCCGTTCAGGTTGATGTCCACGACCCGTTTCCAGCTGTCGATCGGAAACTCCTGCACCGGCACGGTGGCGCCGGTGATGCCGGCCGACGCGATCAGAATATCGATGCGTCCGTCCAGAGCTTGGGTCGAGGCTTCGGCGGCGGCGGCGACAGCCTCAGGATCGGAAACGTCCAGCGCGACGACGTGGGTCGCGCCGACGTCTTCGGCCGCCGCCTTAAGTGCTTCAGAATTGAGGTCCCACAGCACGACCCGACCGCCTTCGGCCACGATGCGGGCGGCCGAGGCCTTGCCCAGGCCCGAAGCGCCTCCCGTGACGACGGCGGTACGACCCGCAAAACGGCCCTGATAGGCGCTCATCGCGTCCACTCCACGAAGGTCTGGCCCTGTTCGCCGAGCTTCTGGATGCCCAGACGGACCGTGTCGCCGGCCTTCAAATAGAGCGGCGGCTTCTGGCCCAGGCCGACGCCGGGCGGGGTACCTGTGGTGATCAGATCGCCGGGCTCCAGCGTCATGAACTCCGACAGATAGGACACGATCTCGGCGACGCCGAAGATCATGGTCTTGGTGTTGCCGGTCTGCATGCGTTGGCCGTTCAGATCCAGCCACATGTCCAGGTTCTGAACGTCGCCCACCTCGTCAGTCGTCACGAGCCAGGGGCCGACGGGGCCGAAGGTATCGCAGCCCTTGCCCTTGTCCCAGGTGCCGCCGCGCTCGGTCTGGAACGCGCGCTCGGACACGTCATTGATCAGGACGTAACCGACGACGTGATCCAGGGCCTCCTCCTTGGTGACATAGGAGGCGGTCTTGCCGATGACGACGCCCAGTTCGACTTCCCAGTCGGTCTTCTCAGACCCGCGCGGAATGACCACATCGTCGTTCGGCCCGTTCAGGCAGGTGATGGCCTTGGTGAAAACGACGGGTTCTTCCGGGATCGGCAAATTCGATTCCTCGGCGTGATCCGCGAAGTTCAGGCCGATGGCGATGAACTTGCGGCTGCCGTTGACCGGCACGCCATAGCGGGGGTCGCCCTCGACCAAAGGCAATGTGGTCGGGTCGATGGCTTTAAGCGCGTCAAGCGCCGGGCCGTGCAACTGGTCAGGGGTGATGTCGGCGATGACGCCCGACAGGTCGCGGATGCGCCCTTCGGTGTCCAGCGTGCCCGGCTTTTCCTGGCCCTTGGGGCCGTAACGCAGCAGTTTCATGAGACGGGGGGACTCTCGACTAGCGGGCGTAGGGGCGGTGCAGGGCGATGTCGCGGTTCAGCTCCACGCCGAAGCCTGGCGTGTCGGGAACCTTGAGCCTGCCGTTGACCGGCACGGGTTCGCCGATCAGCTGCGGATGGAACATGGGCACGACCTCGTCGGCGCCGGGGGCCATCATCAGGAACTCGGCGAAGGGGCTGTTATGGCGCGTGACGACGAAGTGGTAGGAATAGACGCTCGATCCATGGGGGATCATCAGCACGCCCTTGGAATCGGCCAGGGCGGATATCTTCTGCAGTTCGGTGACGCCGCCGCACCAGCCGACGTCCGGCTGGATGATGTCGCAGCATTCCATCTCCAGCAGCATGCGGAAGCCCCAGCGGGTCGCCTCATGCTCGCCGGTGGTCACCAGCATCCCCTTGGGGGCGTTCTTCTTCAGCGCCTGATAGCCCCAGTAGTCGTCGGGGCTCAGCGCCTCCTCGATCCACTTCATACCCAGCCTGTGCGCCTCATGCGCCAGGCGGGTGGCGTAGTTCAGGTCCAGCGCCATCCAGCAGTCGAACATCAGCCAGAAGTCGTCGCCGCAGGCGTTCCGCATGGCCTCCAGTTCGGCGAGGTTCTTCTTCAGGCCCTCCTCGCCCTCGGCGGGGCCGTGGTGCAGGGGCATCTTGCCGCCGATGAAACCCAGTTCCCTGGCTTTGTCGGGCCGGGCGCCGGTGGCGTAGAAGGTCAGTTCGTCGCGCACGGCCCCGCCCAGCATGGCGAAGACCGGCTCCTGGCGCAGACGGCCCAACAGGTCCCACAGGGCCAGATCGACGCCCGAGATGGCGTTCACCACCAGACCCTTGCGGCCGTAATACTGGGTCGAGAAATACATCTGGTCCCAGATCTTCTCGACCTCGGACGGATCGCGGCCTTCCAGGAAACGGGCCAGGTGTTTTTCGACGATATAGGCGGCGGGTTCGCCGCCGGTCGTGACCGCGAAACCGACGACGCCGTTCTCGGCCTCGATCTCGACCACCAGCGTGCCCAGCACATTGATGCCGAAGCTGCGGCGGCTCTGACGATACTCGGGATATTTCGCCATGGGCGTGGCGATATGGTCGTCGATCCAGTGGCCGTCGCCCTGATCGTGATAGTCGGCGCCGCCGCCGGTCCCGTCGTTTTTAACGACGAAGGCGCGGACATGCTTGATCCGGGGCAGGCGGCTCATTGCGGACCAGCCAAAAAGCGGCGATCCGCTCCCATATTTCGGGATTTCACTGGCTTTCCTCCCTGCGACACGCCAAGGTTCCCTGCATAGCTTTGGACGACTTGCGCGTTTTGCTACATTCTGAGAATGAGGATTACGAAATGGGACGAACGGCGTCAATCAAGACCATGCAGGTCGCAGGTGAAGACGAGGCGGGGGCCAAGGCGTCCGGCAGCCAGACCCTGCTGCGCGGTCTGGATGTCATCGACGCCTTGATCGAAGGCTCTCTGCCGCTGGCCGAACTGTCGGAAAAGCTGGATCTGACCCGCAGCACCACCCACCGTCTGGCCTCGGCCTTGGTCGAGCGTCGTCTGCTGTCGTTCCGGCCGCGCGAGGGCTATTCCCTGGGGCCGAAACTACTGGAGCTGGGTCACGCCGCCAGCCAGCAGATGCATCTGCCGCGCGTCGCCCGACCCTGGCTGGAGCAGCTGTCGGCCGCCACGGACGACACCGTGCATCTGGGCGTGCTGGACGGCCGTCATGCCCTCTATCTGGACAAGGTGGCCGGGCGTCGCCGCATCAACATCGGTTCGCGCCTGGGCGAACGTCACCCCATCGCCTCGACCGGCCTGGGCAAGGCGCTGATCCTGGACAAGACCGAGGCGGAGTGGATCGACTTCTACGCCGAGCCGGACGCCAAGTTCGACTCGGCCGCCCGCGCCGTCTGGCTGGAGCGGATGCGCGGCTATGCCCAGAAGGGCTACGCCTTCGATCTGGAGGAGAACGAAGACCAGATACGCTGCGTCGCCGCTCCGATCCGCTCAGTCGACGGCCGAATCGTCGCGGCCCTCAGCGTGTCCTCGGCCGCTCAATACATGTCCGACGCGCGAATGAGCGAACTGACCAAGACGGTGACGGAGGCCGCTGACGCCATCAGCGCCGACCTCGGCTGGTCGCCCAAAACCTGATCCAAACCCACAGAACCGCTGGAGCCCCCATGCTGCTTGAGAACAAGGTCGTCCTGATCACCGGGGCGTCGCGAGGCATCGGACGGGCGACCGCGATCGAGGCCGCGCGCCAGGGCGCAGACGTGGCGATCAACACCTTTCGCGACGCCGAGGCCGCCGCAGATGTCGTCGCCGAGATCGAGCGGCTGGGCCGCCGGGCCGTCGCCGTCGATGGCGACGTGGCCCTGCCGGACAGCGCCGCCGACTTCATCGACCGGTCGGTCCAGGCCCTGGGCCGGGTGGACGTCTTCGTCTCCAATGCCGGGATCTGCCCCTTCCACGCCTTTCTGGACATGCCGGTGGAGACCCTGCGCCGGACCATGGAGGTCAATCTGCACGGGGCCTATTTCATGACCCAGGCCGCCGCCAACCAGATGGTGAAGCAGGGCGACGGCGGGGCCATCGTGGCGATCAGCTCCATCTCCGCCCTGGTCGGCGGCGAGATGCAGACCCATTACACCCCGACCAAGGCCGGGGTTCACAGCCTGATGCAATCCTGCGCCGTGGCCCTGGGCCAATACGGCATTCGCTGCAACTCGGTCCTGCCCGGCACCATCGCCACCGACATCAATAAGGACGACCTGTCCGATCCCGCCAAGCGGACCTATATGGAAGGGCGGATTCCGCTGGGGCGGCTGGGTCGGCCCGAGGACATCGCCTCGGTGGTCGCCTTCCTGGCTTCGGACATGGCGGGCTACATGTCCGGCGCCGCCCTGCTGGTCGACGGCGGGGCCTTCGCCAACTTTCAGTAAGACAGGCCCATGATCATCTCGTCGCCCAGCGATTACCGCGAGGCCGCGCGGCGCAAGCTGCCGCCCTTCCTGTTTCACTACATCGACGGCGGCGCCTATGCCGAACACACCCTGCGCCGCAACGTCGAGGACTGGAGCGACGTCGCCCTGCGCCAGCGGGTGTTGCAGGACATGTCCAGCCTCAGTCTGGAGACGCGGCTGTTCGATGAAACACTGCGCCTGCCGATCGTCCTGGCGCCGGTCGGCCTGACGGGCATGTACGCCCGGCGCGGCGAGGTGCAGGCGGCCCGGGCGGCGGCGTCGCGCGGCGTGCCCTTCACCCTGTCCACCGTCTCGGTCTGTCCTATCGAAGAGGTGGCGCCCGCCATCGACCGGCCGATGTGGTTCCAGCTCTATGTGCTGCGCGATCGGGGCTTCATGAAGAACGCCCTGGAGCGGGCCAGGGCGGCGGGCGTCAAGACCTTGGTCTTCACCGTCGACATGCCCACCCCCGGCGCCCGCTATCGCGACGCCCATTCGGGCATGAGCGGGCCCAACGCCGAGATGCGCCGCATGATCCAGGCCATGACCCATCCCGCCTGGGCCTGGGACGTCGGGGTGAGGGGGCGGCCGCACGACCTGGGCAACGTTTCCCGATATCTGGGCAAGGCGACGGGTCTGGCCGACTATATCGGCTGGCTGGGCGCCAATTTCGATCCGTCGATCTCGTGGAAGGATCTTCAGTGGATCCGCGACGCCTGGGACGGTCCCATGATCATCAAGGGCGTCCTGGATCCCCAGGATGCGCGTGACGCCGTGGCCTTCGGCGCCGACGGGATCGTTGTGTCGAACCATGGCGGGCGTCAGCTGGACGGCGTTCTCTCCTCGGCGCGGGCCTTGCCGGCCATCGCCGACGCGGTTCAGGGCGACCTGAAGATCCTCGTGGATTCCGGCATCCGCAACGGCCTAGACGTGGTGCGGGCTCTGGCGCTCGGCGCGGACGCCGTGATGCTGGGCCGGGCCTTCATCTACGCCCTGGCGGCGCGGGGGCAGGCGGGCGTGGGCGACCTTCTCGATCTGTTCGAAAAGGAGATGCGCGTGGCCATGACCCTGACGGGAGCAAAGTCCGTCTCCGCCCTGGATCGCACTCTGATCGTGGCGTGACGGCGCATGGCCCGCCAACCGGGGGGCGGTTGCGTCTCATGTTTCATTATGTAGAAGTGTTTCCAAAATATTGGGAGTACGCTCGTGAGTTCTGTTTTTACCCGATCCTTCGCCGCCTTGGGGGCTCTGACCCTGGTCGCCATGGCCGGAGCGCCGGCTGAGGCCGAGGTTCTTCGCCTGAACACCCCGGCCGTTGGTCTGACCATTGATCGGATCGGCGCCCTGCCGGATGGGGAGCGCGGCGCCTGGGTCGAGTATCTGGCTCGTTCCCAGGCCCAGCATCTGGCGGACCGGGCGGCTCTGGCCGCCGAACTGCCGCCGGGCGCCACCCCGCCGCCGCCGCCTCAGGCCGTGGGGCCTAGCCAGTACAACATGCCTCTGGACCGGCCGTCGAATTGGTACGGATCGGCGCAGGCCCGCCGGATCGCCGACGCCATCGTCAGCTTCCAGACGCCGGCCGGCGGGTGGAGCAAGAACCAGGATCGAACGATCGCCCGTCTGCCTGGTCAGCGGTTCTCGAACGACGCCGAGACCATGGAGCAGAATCCGGCCAATTTCGACGCCCCCGCGGACCGGTTCTGGACCTTCGTCGGCACCCTCGACAATGAGGCGACCTGGACTGAGATGCGCTTCCTGGCCAAGGTCGCGGCCCACGCCCCGGACGCCCAGGGCGACGCCTGGCGCGCCAGTATCGAGCGCGGCGTGCGCTATCTGTTGAACGCCCAATATCTGAACGGCGGCTGGCCGCAGATCTGGCCTCTGGAAGGCGGCTTCCACGATTCCATCACCTTCAACGACAACGCTGTCGCCAACGCCGCCATGCTGCTGCGGGACGTGTCGCAGGGACGCGAGGGCTTCGACTTCGTTTCGAACGATTTGAAGTCCAGGGCAGGGGAGGCGACGCACAAGGCGGTCGAAGTCATTTTGGCGGCCCAGGTGCGTCAGGGCGATCGCCTGCTGGGCTGGCCTCAGCAGGTGGAGCCGATGCGCCTGGTTCCGACCAGCGCCCGCAACTATGAGCCTCGCTCCATCGCCAGCGGCGAAACCACCGACATCCTGATCTTCCTGATGCGCGAGCCGAACCCTTCCGCCGAGGTCAAGGCGGCCGTGCGCGGCGCGGCGGCTTGGCTGGAGGCGGTCCGGGTCTATGACAAGTCGTTCGAAATGACAGATCAGGGCCGCAAACTGATCGACAAGCCCGGCGCCGGTCCGATCTGGTCGCGCAACTATGATCTGGTGACCGGACGGCCGATCTTCGGCGACAAGGACCAGACCATCCACGACGACGTGAACGAGATTTCGATCGGGCGGCGCAACGGCTATTCCTGGTGGATCACCTCGCCGCAACGGGCGCTTGATCTGTACGCCGCCTGGTCGGCCGAGAACGGCTGATCGGGGGCGTCCGGCCGTCGAACTTTTTCCTCCCTCGTTCGGCGGCCTTTGACGGAAACGGCCGCGCCGCTCATCGTCATCAGATGGAGGGGCCTGTGGCGACCAGACTGAGCATTCCAAGCGAGGAGGCCGTGCGCTGGCTGGCGCGCGAGGTTCTGCCGCATGAGGCGGACGTCCGCCGCTGGCTGGCCCAGTCCTTGGTCGCCGCCTCCGAAACGGATGATGTGATCCAGGAGGCCTATTGTCGACTGGTCGATCTGGACGATCCAGGCCGCATCCGCAGCCCCCGCGCCTATTTCTTCCAGACCGCCCGGTCGATCGTTCTCGAACAGCTGCGTCGGCAACGCGTCGTCCGCTTCGAAACCGTGACGGAAATCGACGGTCTGAACATCGAGTGGGACGAACCGTCTCCGGAGCGTATTGCGGCCGGGCGCAAGGAACTTGAACGCGTGATGCAGATCATCAGCCGTCTGCCCGACCGATGCCGGCGCATCTTCGAGATGCGGCGCATTCTGGGTCTGTCGCAGCGGGAGATCGCACGCCAACTGGGCGTCAGCGAGAATGTGGTCGAGAACGAAGCCGCGCGTGGGCTGAAGGCGATTCTGGCCGCCTTGGCCGCCGAGGAGGCGCCGGCCATGACGAGGCGCAAGGCATGAGCGCTTCCGACCTGAATCCGATCGATGCGGAAGCGGCCGCCTGGGCGGTGAAGCTGGATCGCCCGTTGCCGGATTGCGAACGCTCGGCCTTGGAGAACTGGCTGGCCCAGGATCGACGTCACCGCGGAGCGCTGGCGCGAGCGCAGGCCGCCTATTGTCTAGCCGCCGCGCCCGCCCAGGCGGCAGAACCCGGGGCGCCGACAGAGCGGCCGGCTCGGCGCTGGGTCCTGGCGGGCGCGGCCGGCGTGGCCGCCTCGCTGGCGGCCGGCGGTGTTTTCGTCTCGGCCCTGCAACGCCAGCGACTGTCCACTCGTCTGGGCGAGATCCGCCGGGTGCCCCTGGAGGATGGATCTCTGGCCGCGATCAACACCGATACGGTGGTCGAGGTCAGCCTGAAGCCGCGCCGCCGCGAGGTCGCGATCGAGCGCGGCGAGGCCTGGTTCCAGGTCGCCAAGGACGCCGCCCGCCCCTTCGTCGTCGAGGCCGGCGCTGTGCGGGTGCAGGCGGTCGGCACTGCCTTTTCCGTGCGCCGCAAGACCATCGGCGCCCAGGTCATGGTGACCGAAGGCGTCGTCGAGGTCTGGAGCGTCGACGACCCCGGCGGCGCGCGGCGGCGCGTCAAGGCGGGCGAACAGGTCTTCATCGGCGACAAGGCCGGCGCGGCGCGTCCCGTCAGCCGCCCCCTGGAGGCGGAGCGCGCCCTGGCCTGGCGCGACGGTCAGGTGGTGCTTGACGGCGACACGGTCGCCGCCGCCGCCGCCGAGTTCAATCGCTACAACAGCCGCAAGATCATCATCAGCGACCCGGCCCTGGAGGGGCGCCGTGTGGTGGGCTGGTTCCGCACGAACGAGCCCGACAGCTTCGCACGGGCGGTCGCCGTCGCGCACGGCGCATCGGTCCAGGTTGCCGACACCGTCATCGTCTTGGGCGGCTGAAGAAGAAAAATGACGGGCGCGTGACGGAAAGTCCGCGCCTGAGCATCGCTTGAATGGAACCCTCGTCAGAAGGGTCCGGGAACAGGAAACAGATAAGGGAGGGCCTGCGCATGCCATTCGCGCCAAAATTCGACGCTCGCGCGTCGCTCATGATCGCCGTCAGCACCATCGCCCTGGCTTCGGCCGGAGCCGCCCACGCCCAGACGCGGCAGTTCAACGTGCCGGCCCAACCCGCCGCGACCGGCGTGCCGGCCTTCGCCCGGCAGGCGGATCTCCAGCTCCTGGCGTCCTCTGACGCCGTGGCGGGGCAGCAGACCGGCGCGGTTCAGGGGGTGCTGACCGTGCAGCAGGGCCTGGACCGACTGCTCGCCGGCACCAACCTCGTCGTCGCGTCCAACGACGGACGGACCGCCGTCCTCGCCCGCGACACCCGCGTCGCCCAGGGGGATGAGACGCAGGATCCGGTCTCTGAAGTCGACTCGATTGTGGTAACCGGTTTCCGCGCCTCGCTCAGCAGCGCCCTGACGACCAAGCGCCGCGCCAACGGCGTCGTGGACGTCATCAAGGCCGAGGACATGGCCGACTTCCCGGACGCAAACCTGGCGGAATCCATCCAGCGGGTGCCGGGCGTCTCCATCGCCCGCGACGCCGGCGAGGGCCGACAGATCACCGTGCGCGGCCTGGGACCGCAGTTCACCCGCGTGCGCATCAACGGCGTGGAGGGTCAGAGCACGGCCTCGGGCACCGACAGCTCGGGCGGCGCCAACCGCAACCGCGCCTTCGATTTCAACGTCTTCGCCTCGGAACTCTTCAACAGCATCACCGTGCGTAAGACCGCCTCGGCCGAGACGGAGGAAGGCTCGCTGGGCGCCACCGTCGATCTGCAGACCGGCCGGCCCTTCGACTACGCCGGCGCCAACCTGGTCCTGTCGGGTCAGTACGGCTACAATGATCTGTCGCAGGAATGGGACCCCCGGTTCGCCGCCTTGGCCAGCAACACCTGGATGGACGGCCGCCTGGGCGCCCTGGTCTCGGTCGCCTACACCAAGCGGCGTCTGCTGGAGGAAGGCCACGGGTCCGGCGGCTGGCTGAACGGAACCGAGGCGGGCGGATACAACCCGGCTTCACCCTTCGCCGATGCGCGCCGGGCGGACGTCTATTCGCCGCGCTTTCCCCGCTACGGCCGTCTGACCCATGATCAGGAGCGGTTGGGCCTGACGGGTTCGCTGCAGTTCCGCCCGCAGGAACAGACGCTGATCAACCTTGATCTCCTCTATTCCGATTTCAAGGCGACGCGGCAGGAGAACTGGCTGGAAGCCCTGTCCTTCGCCCGCAACGCCTCCCAGGGCGGCCGGCCTGAAATCATCGTTCGCGACGGCGTCATCGATGCGAACGGCGACATGGTCTATGGTCTGTTCGACGACGTCGATGTGGAGACCGAAACCCGCTTTGACGAGCTGGACACCAAATACACCCAGGCGACGCTGAGCCTGGAGCACGACTTCAGCGATCGCTTCCGGGTGAAGGGTCTGGTCGGCTACTCCAAGTCGGACTTCGACAATCCGATCCAGACCACGGTCATCCTGAACCGCGAGAATTCGGACAACTATTTCTACGACTACCGTGAGAACCGGAACGCGCCGCTGATCGGCTTCGGCTATGACGTCACCGATCCGCTGGCCTATAATTTCGGCGCCGCCCGCTCGGAAATCCGTCTGCGGCCTCAGGGCGTGACCAACACCATCAAGACGGCCCAGTTTGACGCCGGCTATGATTTCAATCCGTCCCTGACCCTGAAGGCCGGCGTCAACTACAAGGAATATGAGTTCGATTCCTGGGCCTTGGCGCGGGTCAACGAAGGCGTGGTGCCCCAGCTGCCGGCCGGGGTGACCCTGGCCAGCCTGACCGAACTGGTCAGCGGCTTCGGCCGGAACCTGGATGCGCCGGCCGGAACGGTCACCAGCTGGATCGCGCCGAACCTTCAGGCCTTCGCCGACCTGTTCGACATCTACAGCAACACGGGCCTGTTCGAGCTGAGCGGGGCGTCCAACAGCAATGCGCGCGGCAATATCCGCAGCGTGACGGAGAAGGATTCGGCCGCCTATCTGCAACTGGACTTCAGCACCGAACTGGCCGGCGTGCCGATCCGCGGCGACGTGGGCGTGCGCTATGTGAAGACGGAACAGAGCTCGACCGGCTATCAGCTGGTCGCCGGAGCGGCGCAGCAGACGACGGTGGACCGCGACTATGACGACGTCCTGCCCGCCCTGAACGTCACTGCTGAAGTGACGCCGGACTTCCTGGTCCGCTTCGGCGCGGCCAAGGTCATGACCCGCCCGAACCTGGGCAGTGTCACGCCCGGCGGCAGCCTCAGCACCGTGGGCGTCTTCAGCGTCAGCTCGGGCAACCCCTATCTGGACCCCATCCGGGCCACCACCTACGACCTTTCGGCCGAGTGGTATTTCGCGCCGGAAGCCCTGCTGTCGGTCGGTCTGTTCTACAAGGACATCGACAGCTACATTCAGACGTCCAGGATCTCGCGCCCGTTCAATGAATCGGGTCTGCCGCTCGAACTGCTGAACGGCCTGGGGGTCTCGCCCAGCGACGTCTTCCTGTTCAGCCAGCCGGTCAACACCGAGGGCGGTCCGCTGAAGGGGATCGAAGTCAGCTACCAGCAGCCGTTCAGCTTCCTGCCGGGACCCTTCGACAATCTGGGCGCCATCTTCAACGTCACCCTGGTGGATTCCAAGATCAGCTATATCTCGTCGCGGTCCCCGACCGGCTTTGTCGAGAACGACCTGATCGGCCTGTCGAAAACGGCCTATAACGCCACCCTCTATTACGAGGACGATCGGTTCAGCGCCCGCGTCTCGGCCGCCTACCGCGACCGCTATCTGACGGCCGTGCCCAGCGGGACCAGCACCAACGACATCGACGGGGTGCGCGACATCGTCACTGTGGACGCCTCGGCCTCCTACGCCCTGAACGACCGCATCAAGCTGACGTTCGAAGGGCTGAACCTGACCGACGCCTTCAACGAGCAATATACGGACAGCCGTCGCGACAGCATCTACGTCTATTCGCACACCGGCCGGCAGTACAACTTCGGCGTCCGCTACAGCTTCTAGTCATCCTCTCCCCTCCCGAGGATGGGCGTCGGCCGGTTCGCCGGTCGGCGCCCGCTTTTCATTCGGAGACGCCATGAACCCGCTGCTTCATCGTCGTTCTGTCCTGGCCGCCGGCGCCGCCTTGCCGCTCGCGACGGTCAGTCCGCCCGCCTGGTCGAGGGCGCGGGCCTATGATGCGGTGGTCGCCAAACCCGCCTCGGGGCGGACCTTCGCCGCCCCGGCCTATTCCAGCCTGTCGGCCGCCATCGCCGCCGCCCCGGCGAACGGGACGCGGCCGTTCCGCATCCTGATCACGCGCGGGATCTGGACCGAACAGGTGGTGGTGGACAAGCCCTTCGTCCATCTGATCGGTGAAGACCGCAGCGGTTCAGTGATCAACCATCTGGCCGCCTCCGGTCTGGCGGCGCCGGACGGGCGGCCCTGGGGCACCTTCCGCACCGCGACTCTGTTCGTCCGCGCCCCGGATTTTCACGCCGAGACCCTGACGATCAACAACGCCTTCGACGGCCTGGCGGAGATGACCAAGTCGAACGGCCTGCATTCTCACAACGGCGCCGGTCCTCAGGCGGTCGCCCTGATGATGGACAAGGGTTCCGACCGGGCGGTGGTGCGCGCCTGCGACATCCTCAGCTACCAGGACACCCTGTTCCCCGATGCGGGATCGACCCTGTTCGACCGTTGTCTGATCACCGGCAGCTATGACTTCATCTTCGGCGGCGGGCGCGCCTGGTTCGAAGGCTGCGAAATCCGATCGCGCACACGTCCGGCCGATCCGATCGAGGGTTACGTCACCGCGCCCAGCACCCCGATCGATCAGCCGTTCGGCTTCGTCTTCAAAGACTGCCGGTTGACCAAGGACGCCGATGTTCGTCCGGGCTCCGTCTTCTTGGGCCGACCCTGGCGGCCGTCCAGCGCCTTTCCCGATGGGCGATACGGCGATCCCCGTTACGTCGGCGCGGCCGCCTTTGTGGACTGCTGGATGGACGACCACATCGCCCGGGAGGGCTGGACGGAGATGTGGTACACGGGGCGCGACGGCAATCCGCGCACCATGCTTCAGCCGGAGGAGGCGCGATTCGCGACCTTCGGCTCGACCGGACCGGGCGCCGCCGACTTTGGGCGGGGGCGCCGCCTGTCTGCAGACGAGGCGGGGCGCATCACGCGATCAGCCGTGCTGGGCTGATCGCCGCATCCTGAGGTCCGGCCGGCGCATAGCGGGCGGTCATCTCGGCGCAGAAGTCTGCGAACTCTTCGGCGACCTGCGGCGGGCTGGTGTGGTGGGGCTCCAGGCCGCGATGCTCGGGCGTGAAGCAGAAGGTCACGGTCACGTCGAAGTCGGCTAAGGTCTCCATCTGCCGGTCGAACCAATCCAGGGCGCCGTCGCGATAACGGTCCGCCCAGGACAGGCCGGTGCGCAGCCGACGCACGCCAAGGTCCTTCAGCCATCGGACCGCATCGTCCAGCCTGTGATCCTGGAAGTGAAACCACTGGCAGACCCCCATGTCGGCCGCATAGGGCCGGAAGGCCTCCAGCGCCGGCTTGGGCGAGCCGTCCTCGCGCAACAGGCCCATGTGGAAGTGCCGGTAGTAGGACGATCCCTCAGCCTCCCGATGCCGTGTCGTGGCCTCCCAGGTGCGGGGCAGGTTGTACAGGCTGTACCAGTGGATGCGGGGCGCCTTGCCGATCAGCAGTTCGGCGGTCTTTTTCACACCCCAGGCCTGAACCTCTTCGGAGCCGAAGGCGGAGACCCCGACCTCCGTCACCCAGACCGGCTTGTCGGCGACCGCCTTGATCTCGTCAATTCGCGCGGGCCATTCGTCGATGGGCCACAGGTTCCAGTCCAGGGGAAAACCATGGACGGCGACCACGTCGATCGCCTCCATCACCCCCATCTCCTCCAGTCGCCGAACGAAGGAAGGGTCGATGGGGGACATCCCGCCCAGGACGCGGGTCACCGTGGAGTTCTCCGCCCGGACAGCGGCCCCGGCCAGCCGCGTCATCTCGGCGAAACGCGCCCATTCGGGGTCCAGCAGGGGGTCCCAGTGGGACTTGTTGTTCGGTTCGTTCCAGATCTTGACGGCCTCGATCATCGGCGCGGCTCCTTGGTCTTGTCATGGCCGTTGAGGGGCGAGCGGGCGGGATAGACGGCGCCGGCCTCGGTCGGTCGTTCTGTGCGGCGACACAGGAAGACTTCCTCCTCCGGTCGATCCAGCACCTGGAACCCCGCGCTACGCAGCATGGCCGCGCTGGCCGAGGCGTTGGGCGCCCACCAGTTGGTCCAGTCCCCGGCGTAGCGGTGCTCGATGAAGTGCAGCTTCGGATAGTCGGGCCGGTCGAAATGCGCAGTCTGGCTGAAGTCGTAGTCGATTTCGGGTTCAAAGATTTCATTCGCGCCGCGTTGCATCGACTGGAACAGAAGCAGGTCGTCGGCCACGTGCTCGTGGATCAGGTCCAGCGCCAGCAGCGGGTGGCGCAGGTGGTAGAGGACGCCCATGAAGATGACGAGGTCGAACCGTTCGCCGAGTTTGGCCAGGTCGTAGACCGACAGTTTGCGGAACTCGATATCCGCGTCTTCGACCTCGGCGGCGAGCCGCGCCTGGTCCAGATAGCGGTCGTCGAAATCGACGCCCAGCACCCGGTTCGCCCCCCGCCGCTTCATCTCCAGCGAGTAGAAGCCGGCGTTGCAGCCGATATCGAGCACGCTGCGCCCGCTCAGATCATCGGGGATCACATGGGCGAAGCGGGCGAACTTGTTGGCGGGATAGTCGTGGAGGAAGTGATCCGGCGCGGTGCGAACCCCCTTCAGCTCCATATTGTGAAACCAGGGGCCGAGTTCGGCCACCCGAGCGCGAACCTGCGCGGCGCTGAGTTCAGCCATGAGGAACCTCATTCAGGCGAAGAAGGGACAGGTGTTCCGGCGTCGCCGAGACGGTGGTGATCGACCCCGGCGCGATCTCGAACCGATCGTGGTGTCGCAGCGAAAGCCCCAGAGTCAGGGCGACGACCGACTTGATCACGTCGGCGTGGCTGACCGCCGCCACGGCTCCGGCGTCGGCGGCCGCCATCGTCTCCAGCCAGCGGGACAGGCGGCCTTGGACCTCCAGCATCGACTCGCCGTTCGGCGCCCGGCCTTGGTCGCGGGCGGCGTTCCACCGGCGCCATTCGGGCAGGGCGTCCAGTTGGGCGAAATCCCGGCCGGTCCAGTCCCCGAAATCAATTTCGTTCAAGGCGGCTTCCTCTTCGAGCCGACCGGAGTGGGCGGCGGCTATCACGGCGGCGGTCTCTCGCGTCCGGTCCAGGGGGCTGGTCAGCACCCGATCAAGTCGGGGGAAGGCGCGCGCCAGAGCCTGAGCTTGACGTCTTCCTGTGTCGCTCAGACCCACGCCAGGGGTGCGTCCGCAAAGCCGTCGGGACACAAGATCGTGGGTTCCGTGTCGGATCAGGTGGATGATCGTCACGAGACCAGGCGAGCGGCGCGCGGGGCAGGGGCGGGCTCCTCGCCGCGGATGAAGCGCAGCGTCCGTTCGCGCGCCTCCTCGTCCGTGAACTGTTCCGGGGGGGATTTCATGAACCAGCTGGACGGCCCGATCAGAGGCCCTGACACGCCGCGATCCATCGCCACCTTGGCGCATCGGACGGCGTCGATGACGACGCCGGCGCTGTTGGGACTGTCCCAGACCTCCAGCTTGACCTCCATGCTGATCGGCACGTCGCCGAAGGTGGTGCCCTCCAGACGGATGTGCGCCCATTTGCGGTCGGTCAGCCACGGGACGAAATCACTGGGGCCGACATGGACGTCGTCGTCGGCCAGGGGCGTCTCGAATTGACTGGTGACCGCCTGGGTCTTGGAAATCTTCTTCGACGTCAGTCTTTCGCGCTCCAGCATGTTCTTGAAGTCGGAATTGCCGCCGAAGTTGAGCTGATAGGTGCGATCCACGCGCACGCCCCGCTCACGCATCAGATTGGCCAGAACCCGGTGAACGATGGTGGCGCCGACCTGGCTCTTGATGTCGTCGCCGACGAGCGGCAGTCCGGCGTCGCTGAACCGCTTCGCCCAGCCTGGGTCAGAGGCGATGAATACCGGAATGCAGTTGACGAAGGCGCAGCCGGCCCGCAGCGCCTGTTCGGCGTAATATTCGGTGGCCTTTTGCGATCCCACGGGCAGGTAGGAGACCAGCACCTGGGTTCCGCTGTCGCGTAAGGCCTGGGCCACATCGACGGGGGGAGCGGCGCTCTCTTCCAGGTCGTCGATCATGTATCGGCCGATCCCGTCCAACGTCGGTCCGCGCTGGACGGTGACGCCCGAGGGGCCGGGGGAGGCGAAGCGGAAGGTGTTGTTCGGCGGGGCGAAGACGGCGTCCGACAAGTCGCGGCCGACCTTGGCCGCATGGATGTCGAAGGCGCTGACCATTTCCATGTCTTCGATACGATAACCGCCGAGTTCGACGTTCATCAGCCCGGGCGGAGGGGCGTTGCTGGGGGCCGCCGCGTAATGGGCCAGGCCCTGCACGAAGGACGAAGCGCAGTTGCCCACGCCCACGACGCCGATCCGAACGGATTTTCGCTGCATTGGCTGGTCCCTTCGCCGTTCCGCGACCCGATCGGCCGCAGCAAGAGGAAGGATCTACAAAGCTCCCGGTTCCGTGAACTGGCCAAGTATCCGTCAGATCAAGGATCGAAGCGGACGATATATGTTCTTGTGTCGAATTTTGAACATTGAAAGAAAAGGCGGAAAGGGAAGTGCTAGCGCAATATGTTCAAAATTGAACGCTCCGAATATCGGAACAGATGGGTAGAAGAAGCTGTTGCTCGGGTGAACCTGCCGGAGCTGCACCATGTCCGAAGCGAACCGCCTGACTGATCATGACGACATCCGCGCCTGGGCCGAGGCCCGCGGCGCCAGGCCTTCTCGCGTGGCCAGCACGGCCGACGCCGACGGCGGCGGGGTGCTGAGGTTCGACTTCGGCGACAAGGAAGAGGCGCTGGAGGAGATCTCCTGGGACGACTTCTTCCGCATCTTCGAAGACAGCGACCTGGCCTTGCTTGCGCAGGACCATACGAGCGGCGGCGAAACGAGCCGCTTCTCCAAATTCGTGCAGCGCTGAGCCGGAGATCCCCATGGCGAACACTGTCCTGATCACCGGCGGCGCGGGCTTCGTCGGCCGTCATCTCGCCCGATCCTTGCTTGAACAGGGCCACAGGGTGAGGGCGCTGGACAGCCTGATCGAGCAGGTCCACCCCACCGGCGCGCGGCCCGACGAATTGGACCCCGAGGTCGAACTGGTGGTCGGCGACATTCGCGACGAGGACCGGGTCCGGGCGGCGCTTCAGGGGGTGGACAAGGTCGTTCACCTGGCGGCGGAGGTCGGCGTCGGCCAGAGCATGTATGCGATCGACCGCTACACCTCGGTCAATGATTACGGCACGGCGGTGCTGTTCCAGCAGTTGATCGACCAGCCGGTGCAGCGGGTGGTCGTCGCCTCCTCGATGAGCATCTACGGCGAGGGCCTGTACCGCACTGAAGACGGCGATTTGCGTCAGGAGGTGGTGCGCGGCGCCCGGAACCCGGACGGCTCATGGGACCCCACGGACGACCAGGGGCGTGCGCTGATCCCCGTGCCGACGCCAGAGACCAAGTCGCCGGCGCTGAAGAGCGTCTATGCGATCAACAAATTCGTTCAGGAACGGCTCACCCTGACCCTGACGGCCCAATACGGGATGGAAAGCTGCGCCCTGCGGCTCTGGAACATCTACGGGCCGGGGCAGGCCCTTTCCAATCCCTACACCGGCGTCCTGGCCATCTTCGCCTCCCGTATCGCCAACGGTCAGGCGCCGATGGTGTTCGAGGACGGCCTGCAGAGGCGCGACTTCGTGCATGTCTCGGATGTCGCGCGCGCCTTCCTTCTGGCGCTGGAGAAGCCGGAGGCGAACGGGGAGGTCTTCAACATCGGCTCTGGGGAGGACCGCACCGTCGAGGACGTGGCGCGGCTGCAGGCGGCCTCGATGGGGCGGCCCGATATCGAGCCACTGATCACCAACAAGGCCAGGGCGGGCGACATCCGCCACAATATTCCCGATCTGACGAAGGCCCGCGAGCAACTCGGCTATGAATCACGTCAGGACTTCGCGGCAGGTCTTGAGGAACTGGCCGAATGGGTGGCGCGTCAGGAAGCCCAGGACCGGGTCGATCAGGCGCGCGGCGAGCTGGAACGTCGGGGGCTGGTGGCATGAGCCGGGTCCTGATCACGGGCGGCGCCGGTTTCATCGGCTCCAACCTCGCCGACCGCCTGGCCGGCCAGGGGCATGAGATCGTGGTGCTGGACACCCTGGCGCGGCCGGGGGTGGAGGGAAACCTCAAATGGCTGCTGCTGCGCCACGGCGCACAGGTCCGGCACCTGGCGGCCGACGTGCGCCAGGCCGAGGCGGTCGAGACGGCGATCGCCCAGGCGGACGTGGTCTTTCACCTGGCCGCCCAGGTGGCGGTGACGACCAGTTTGGCTGATCCCCGCAACGACTTCGACGTCAATCTGGTCGGGACGCTGAACGTCCTGGAGGCGGCGCGCCGGCGACGCACTCCGGTCGTTTTCGCCAGCACGAACAAGGTCTACGGCGACCTGGGCGACATCGAGCTGGGCGTTCAGAACGAGGCCTGGCTGCCGACGGATGCGGCCCTGCGGACGCGGGGCGTGGACGAACGGCGGCCGCTGGACTTCCACACGCCCTACGGCTGCTCCAAAGGCGCGGCCGACCAGTATGTGCTGGACTATGCCCGCAGCTACGACGTGCCGACCTGCGTGCTGCGGATGAGCTGCATCTACGGTTCCCGTCAGATGGGTACGGAGGACCAGGGCTGGGTCGCCCATTTCCTGATCCGGGCGCTGGAAGGCGCCCCGATCACCCTTTACGGCGACGGCCGGCAGGTGCGCGATATTCTGGACGTGTCCGACGCGGTCGACGCCTATGTCGCGGCCTGGAAGCGGATCGAGGCCGTGTCGGGCCGCGCCTTCAACCTGGGCGGCGGGCCTGAGAACGCCGTCAGCCTGAGGGGATTGATCGCTCATATCGACCGACTGCTCGGTCGCGCGACCGAACTGCAGTTTGAGGACTGGCGGGCCGGGGATCAGCGCTACTTCGTCGCCGACGCCTCGGCGGCCCACCGCGCCCTGGGGCTGGGCGCGGTCAAGTCCTGGCGGCCGGGCGTGTCGGACCTGGCGGACTGGCTGCGGGCGGAACGGCGACTGGACGCCCGCATCGGCTCGGCGGCGGCATGAGTCTGGTCCCCCGTCACGTGCTGATGACCACCGACGCCGTGGGCGGCGTCTGGACCTATGCGCTGGATCTGGCGGAAGGCCTGTCGGCGCGCGGCGTCCGCATCACCCTAGCCGTGTCGGGCCCTGCGCCCCGTCCCGCCCAGCGACGAGCCGCCGAACAGATTGGGGGGCTCACGCTGGTCGATGCGGGGGGGGACGCTCGACTGGCTGGCGGACGGTCCCCGCCCGCTGGACCAGACGGCGCGGGCCCTGCGCGGTTTGGCGGCCCAGAACGGCGTGGATCTGGTGCACCTTAACAGCCCCGCCTTGCGGGGCGACGAGGACTGGGGCGCGCCCGTGGTCGGGGTTTGTCACTCCTGCGTGGCGACCTGGTGGGACGCGGTGCGTGGAACGGCCTTGCCGGAGGATTTCGCCTGGCGGACGGAGCGGCTCGCCCAGGGCTACCGGCGTTGTGACCGTCTGATCGCCCCCAGTTTCGCCTTCATGCAGACGACGGCGGCGCGCTACGGCGTCCTGCCCGCTACGGTTCGAAACGGCCGCCGTCCCATTGGAACCCGCCCGGTTCCCCGGCGCCGGCAGGTTCTGACCTCGGGCCGGCTGTGGGACGAGGGCAAGAATATTGCGACCCTCGAACGGGCCGCCCGACGGATGCGGGGCCGGGTCGAGGCCGCCGGTCCGCTTGAAGGACCGAACGGTCAGTCGGTTCATCTGGACCGGATCCAGCCCCTGGGCGCGCTGAGCCCCACCGACTTGCAGCAAAGGCTTCGACTGGCGTCAATCTTCTGCGCCCCGTCGCTTTACGAGCCCTTCGGCCTGGGCGTGCTGGAGGCGGCCCAGGCGGGATGCGCCCTGGTCTTGGCCGATATTCCGACCTTCCGCGAGCTTTGGGAGGGGGCGGCGCTGTTCGTCTCTCCGCAAGACGACGCCGCGCTGGCGGTCGTTCTGGATGAACTGCTGGAAGACGCCGACCGCGCGCGCCGCCTGGGACGGCTGGCGGCCGAGCGCGCCGAACAGTTCAGCCTCGAGGCCATGGTCGAGGGAACCCTGGCCGTCTATGCCGAGGCCTTGGCCCAGCGCGCCCCCTTCGGGGAGGCGGCGGCGTGAAGATCGTCTATTTCACCCATTCGCTGGAGTCGTGCTGGAACCACGGCAATGTGCATTTCCTGCGGGGGGTGCTGCGCGAACTGATCGCCCGCGGCCATCAGGTCGAGGCGTGGGAGCCGCACGACGCCTGGAGCCGCGCCAATCTGATCGCGGACCATGGCGAAGACGGACTGGCGCCCTATCGGCAAGCCTATCCCGAACTGGTCAGCCGCCGCTTCCATCCGCCCCTCGATGTGGATCGGGCGCTGGACGGGGCGGACCTGGTCATCGTGCATGAATGGAACGATCCGGCGCTGGTGGCGGCCGTCGGTCGCGCGCGGGGGCGGGGCCGCTTTACTCTGTTGTTTCACGACACCCACCACCGGGCCGTCAGCGAGCCGGAGGCCATGCAGGCTTTCGACCTGTCGGAATATGACGGAGTGCTCGCCTTCGGTGAGACCCTGGCGGCGGTGTACCGCCGATGGGGCTGGGGCGATCGCGTCTTCGTCTGGCATGAGGCGGCCGACGTCCGCCTGTTCCATCCTCCGCTTGAGCAGCAGGGCCGGGAAGGACTGGTCTGGGTCGGCAACTGGGGCGACGGGGAGCGGACTGCGGAGCTGGAGCGATTTCTGTTCGCCCCGGCGGCGGCGAGCGGCCTTGCCCTTGATCTCTACGGCGTCCGCTATCCCGAGGCGGCGCGGCGCCTGCTGGACCGCTACGACGTCCGCTATCACGGCTGGCTGGCCAATGCGGCCGCGCCGGGGGTGTTCGCACGGCGCCTGGCGACCGTTCACGTCCCGCGCCGTTTCTACGTCGAGACGCTTCCGGGCATTCCGACCATTCGCGTTTTCGAAGCCCTGGCCTGTGGAATCCCCCTGATCAGCGCGCCGTGGACGGACAGCGAGGGCCTGTTCGAGGTCGGTCGTGACTTCCTGATGGTGCGGTCCGGCAGCGAAATGGCCTCGGCGCTCCGGGCGGTCAAGTCGGACGCAGGCCTGCGCGCGGAACTGACCGACCACGGACTGGCTGCAATCCGCGCCCGCCACACCTGCGCACACCGGGTCGATGAACTGATGGCGGTGCTGGGGCGGCTCGGCGCGCCCGCCGCAGATCCCGTTCCAACCTTCCACCCCGTCATGGAGATTGCGGAATGAAGATCGCCTTTTACGGCTCCAGCCTGCTGTCGTCCTACTGGAACGGCGCGGCCACCTATTATCGCGGCCTGCTGGGCGCCTTGGCCGAACGCGGATGGGACATCCTGTTTCTGGAACCCGACGCCTTCGACCGGCAGCAGCATCGCGACATTGATGCGCCGGACTGGGCTGAGGTGGTGGTGTGGGACAACACCGTCGAAGGCTGCAAGACAGCCATGGCGCGCGCCGTGGAGGCCGACGTAGTGGTCAAGGCTTCCGGCGTCGGCGTGTTCGACGACGTCCTGCTGGGCGTGTTCGACCTGGCGCGCCCCGACGCCCTGACCGTCTACTGGGACGTGGACGCCCCCGCCACCCTGGCGGAGGTGAAGGCCGCGCCCGATCATCCGCTGCGGCGGGTCCTGCCGCAGATTGATCACGTCCTGACCTATGGCGGCGGCGCTCCGGTCGTGCAGGCGTTCCAAGCGCTCGGCGCCCGCGACTGCCGTCCGATCTATAATGCGCTCGATCCCGCCACCCATCATCCCGTCCAGCCGGACCCCGGCTTCTCCGCCGACCTCGCGCTCCTGGCCAATCGACTGCCGGATCGGGAACGCCGGATCGAGACCTTCTTTCTGGAGCCCGCCGCCGCCCTGCCGCAACGCCGGTTTCTGCTGGGCGGCAACGGCTGGGCCGACAAGGCCATGTCGGCGAACGTCCAGACCATCGGTCATGTGGGCACGGCCCAGCACAACGCCTTCAACTGTACGCCCCTGGCGGTGCTGAACGTCGCCCGCGACAGCATGGCCGAGGTCGGCTTCTCGCCCGCCACGCGGGTGTTCGAGGCCACCGGCGCCGGGGCCTGCCTGATCACCGACTATTGGGAAGGCGTCGAACAGTTTCTGAAGCCGGACGTCGAAGTGCTGGTGGCGCGCGACGGCCAGGACGTGGCGGCGCATCTGGCCGCCCTGACGCCGGAACGGGCGCAGGCCATCGGCCGGGCGGCGCGCGACCGCGTCCTGGCGGACCATACCTACGCCCAGCGGGCCGAGGCGGTGGACGCCCTGTTCCGCGAACGGCTCGCGGCGCGCCGCGAAAGGAGCGCGGCATGAAGCTGGTCGTGCTGGGGCTCAGCCTGTCGTCCGCCTGGGGCAATGGCCACGCCGTGACCTTCCGCGCCCTGCTGTCCGCCTTCGCGGACCGGGGACACGAGGTGGTGTTCCTGGAGCGGGAAACCCCTTGGTATGCGGCGCACCGCGATGTGTCGGACCCGCCCTATTGCCGCCTCGACTTCTATTCGGATCTGCAGGATCTGGAGCGTTTCGCCGACGAGGTGCGCAGCGCAGACGCCGTCCTGGTCGGCTCATATGTGCCCCAGGGGATCGAGGTCGGCCGGTGGGCGCGTCGCACGGCGACGGGCGTGGTCGCCTTCTACGACATCGACACCCCTGTGACCCTGGCCCGGCTGGCGCAAGACGACTGCGACTATCTGCGAGCCGACCAGATTGCGAACTACGACATCTATTTCTCCTTCACCGGCGGGGCGATGCTCGAGCGTCTGGAGCGCGACCACGGCGCGCCGGCGGCCCGCGCCCTCTATTGTTCGGCGGACCCCGAGGCCTATCGACCGCAAGCCGCCGCTCCGCGGTGGGATCTGTCCTACCTCGGCACCTACAGCCCGGATCGTCAGCCGACATTGGAGCGTCTGCTGCTGGAGCCGGCCCGGCGTATGCCGGATCGTCGCTTCGTGGTGGCGGGCCCTCAGTATCCCGACGACATCGACTGGCCCCAGAATGTCGAGCGGATCGACCATCTGCCCCCGGCCGACCATCCGGCCTTCTACGCCGCCAGCCGCTTCACCCTGAACGTCACTCGCGCGGACATGCGGGCGGCCGGGCACAGCCCCTCGATCCGGCTGTTCGAGGCCGGCTCTTGCGGCTGCCCGATCATTTCAGACGCCTGGCCTGGCATCGAGACGCTCTTCACCCCGGGCGAGGAGATCCTGCTGGCCGACGCCGCCGAGACGGTGATCGAGGCGCTGTCCGCGCCTGTGGATCAGGCTCGGGCGATGGGCGAGGCCGCGCGCCGTCGCATCCTGTCCGAACACACCCCCTCCCACCGCGCCCACACTCTGGAGCGTGAGTTGATCGCGGCTCCACGGGCCAAGACGAAGGACCGACCTATGAAGTCCATATCCGACACCCGCACCGTCCTGGTCGCCGGCGGCGCCGGTTTCCTCGGTTCGCACCTGTGCGACCGTTTGTTGGCGGAAGGTCGCCACGTCGTCTGCCTCGACAATCTGCAGACGGGCGACCTGGCGAACCTCAAGGACGCGATGAAACAGCCGCGGTTCGAGTTCGTGCGCCACGACATCGTCGACCCCCTGCCGGAGCGGATCGCCGCCCGTGGGTTCGACCGCATCTACGACCTGGCCTGCGCTGCTTCGCCGCCGCAGTATCAGCAGGATCCGGAGCATACGATGCTGACCTGCATCCTCGGGGTTCGTAACCTGCTGCAACTGGCCGAGAAGACCGGCGCGCGTCTGTTGCTGACCTCCACCAGCGAGGTCTACGGCGATCCGGAGGTCCATCCCCAGCCGGAAACCTATCGCGGCAACGTCAATCCGATCGGCCCGCGCGCCTGCTATGACGAGGGCAAGCGGGCGGCCGAGACCCTGGTCTTCGACTATGATCGGGCGGGGCGAGCCGAGGTTCGCGTGGCGCGGATCTTCAACACCTATGGGCCGCGCCTGTCGGCGGCCGACGGTCGGGTCGTCTCCAACCTGATCACCCAGGCCCTTTCGGACGCGCCGATCACCATCTATGGCGACGGCAGCCAGAGCCGGTCCTTCTGCTATGTGGACGACATGATCGGCGGCCTGATCGCCCTGATGGAGCATGAGGGACCGCAGCCGGGACCGATCAACCTCGGCAATCCGGTCGAGCTGACGGTGTCCGAACTGGTCGAGGTCATTCTTGATCTGACCGGCTCCGGCTCCGGAATCGTCCACCGACCGCTGCCCGCCGACGACCCGCGGCGTCGCCGTCCGGATATCGCCAAGGCCGATGCAGTCCTGGATTGGCGCCCGACCACCGCCTTGCTTGACGGTCTGCGCCGCACCATCAACTGGTTCGACGCCGATCGCCCGATTGTGGTCAGCGACCGTCCGGCCCTCAGCGCCTGAGGTGCGGGCCGACGGCGACATGGCGGAGGTTCTGCGGCGCAATATCGAGGCCATGCGTGCGCAGCGAAAAGAGGCGGCCGAGGCGGCGCCATGGCCGGAACGGCTCGCCCAGCGCATCACCGGATTCGCGGGGAGCATGGGGTTCGTGCTGCTGCACCTGCTGATTTTCGGCGGCTGGATCCTCTGGAACCTGTTGGCTCCGGAGCCGTGGCGTTTCGACGAGACCCTGGTCGTCCTGGCCATGGCCGCCTCCGTGGAGGCCATCTTCCTGTCGACCTTCGTCCTGATCAGCCAGAACCGGATGGCGGCGGCGGAGCACGGGCGGGCGGAGTTGGATCTGCAGATCAATCTGCTGGCCGAACACGAAATCACCCGGCTGATTGATCTGGTCGGTCGCCTCGCCGCGCACGCGGGACTTTCGGAGACGGACCCAGACCTGGACGAGCTGCGCCGCGACGTCGCGCCGGACGCCGTTCTCGATCAGATCACGCGATCAAATGAGGAAGACGATGACAGAGGTTCTTGACCAGACGCACACCATGCGCGCGGCGGTCGTCACAGGCCCCGGTCAACTGGAGGTGCAGCGCGTGCCCAGGCTGAACCCGGCGTGGGTCAGGTCCGGATCAGGCTGGAGGGCTGCGGCGTCTGCGCCTCCAATCTGACGCCTTGGGCGGGGCCGGACTGGATGACCTTTCCAACGCCGCCCGGCGGGCTGGGCCACGAAGGGTGGGGCGTCGTGGATGCGGTCGGCGAGGGCGTATCGCGTGTCGCGGTCGGCGACCGGGTCGCGGCCCTGTCCCAGAGCAGTTTCGCCGAATATGACGTCGCCGATCAGGCGGCGGTGGTGCCCCTGCCGTCCGAACTGGACGGCCTGCCGTTTGCGGGCGAACCCCTGGGCTGCGCCATGAACATCTTTCGGCGCAGCGGGATCTCGCCCGGTCAGACCGTCGCCATCGTCGGAATTGGTTTTCTGGGGGCGATCCTGACACGGTTGGCGACTGATGCGGGCGCCCGCGTCATCGCCCTTTCCCGGCGGCCCTATTCTCTGGACGTCGCCCGTCGCATGGGGGCGGTCGAAACCCTGGCGCTGGACGACCACTACGCCTTGATCGCCAGGGTCTCCGAACTGACGGAGGGGCGGTTCTGCGATGTGGTGATCGAGGCGGTCGGCAAGGCCTGGCCGCTGGACCTGGCGGCCGAACTGACCCGTGAACGCGGTCGGCTGGTCATCGCCGGCTATCACCAGGACGGCCCGCGGCAGATCAACATGCAGCTGTGGAACTGGCGCGGCCTGGATGTCGTCAACGCCCATGAGCGCGACCCCGCCGTCTATGCTGAAGGGGTGCGCGAGGCCGTGGAGGCCGTGCGCTCAGGGCAGTTGGACCTCAACGACCTGATCACCCACGCCTATCCGCTGGAACAGTTGGCCCAGGCGCTGGACGCCACCCGCGACCGACCGGACGGCTTCCTGAAGGCGGTGGTGAGGATGCGATGACCGATCTGCTTCTGCAACGCGGCGCGTCGTCTGAACTGCGTCGCCCGCGCGTGGGATTCCTGGGCGTGGGCTGGATCGGGCGGCATCGGATGGCGGCCATGCTGGACGCCGGCCGGATCGAGGCGGTCGCCGTCGCCGAGCCCGACCCGGACATGGCGCGCGAGGCCCTGGTTCTCGCCCCTGACGCGACGGTCTGCGCCGACCTCGACGATCTGCTGGCCCAGGATCTGGACGGTCTGGTGATCGCCACACCCAGCGCGCTTCACGCCGATCAGGCGCAACGGGCCCTGGACGCCGGCGTCGCCGTCTTCTGCCAGAAGCCGCTGGGCCGGAACGCGCAGGAGACCGAGGCCGCCATAGCCGCCGCCCGCCGCGCGAACCGGCTGCTGGCGGTGGACCTCAGCTACAGGTTCACCGCAGCCGTTCAGGCTCTGAAGACGCAGCTGGAGTTGGGGGCCATGGGCCGTGTTCATGCGGTCGATCTGACCTTCCATAACGCCTATGGACCGGACAAGCCCTGGTTCTACGACGCGGCTCTCTCTGGCGGCGGATGCGTCATGGATCTAGGCGTCCATCTGGTCGATCTGTGTCTGTGGCTGCTGGATGACGCGGTGGCGGGGGTCGAGGCGCATCTGCGGCGACAGGGTCGTCCCCTGGCTGGTCGCAAGGAGGCGGAAGACTACGCCGTCGCGACCCTGATCCTGAAATCCGGCGCGGTTGTCCGCCTGGCCTGTTCATGGCGGCTGCCTGCGGGCCAGGACGCGGTGATCGAAGCGGCCTTCTACGGCGAGAAGGGCGGGGCGGCCCTGCGCAATCTCGGCGGCTCCTTCTATGATTTCGAGGCCACGGCGTTTGAAGGCGTGACGCGGCGCGTTCTGGCGTCGCCGCCGGACGACTGGGGCGGCCGCGCCGCTCAGGCCTGGGCTCAGGCCCTTGCGGAAGGGAAGCGATACGACCCTGGGGTCGAGCGGCTGGTGGAGGTGGCCCGGACCCTGGACCGGATCTACGCCGCCGCAGCCTGAGGCTTGATCAGAACGGAAAGACGATCGGGATCGCCACCATGGCCGCGACCCAGGTCGCCAGGTTCAACGGAAGCCCCACGCGAACGAAGTCCATGTAGCTGTAGCCGCCCATGTTGAAGACCAGCACATTGGTCTGATAGCCGAAGGGGGTGGCGAAGGCGGCTGAGGCGGCCATCATGACCCCGACCAAAAAGGGCCGGGGATCGACGCCCAGGCTCTCCGCCAGGGCGACGGCGATGGGGGTGATCAGCACGGCGACGGTCGCATTGGACAGAAGCTCCGTCGCAAACAGGGTGACGCCATAGAGCACGACCAGGGCGCCGAACGGCCCCATGGGGCGGATGACGTCGATCAGTCGCTCGGCGCCGGCTGCGGCGAGGCCGGTCACCTCAATGGCGGTTCCGACCACCACCATGCCGGCGATCAGCAGCAGGATTTCCGGCCTCAGACCGGCGTAGGCTTCCTCCGGCGTGATGACCCGAAGCAGGATCAGCGCCACGGCCCCGGCGAAGGCCGAGGCGGCGATCGGCGCCCAGCCCAGGGCCGCTGAGGCGATCACCAGGACGAAGACCGCCAGGGACATCATGGCCGGGCGCAGCCGGAAGGGGCGGTCCGCCGCCTCATACAGGGTGACGTCGCCCAGATGGGCGTCCCCCGACCCGTCCGCCTGATTGCGGGATTCGCCCAGGCGCGGCAGGCCGAAGGGGATGATGCGCTTGCGCCGCTTCGCCGCCTCGGCCTCGGCGCGCCGTCGCGCCGCCTCCATCTCGGCCAGCCGCGCGGCCTGGGCCTCGTCCTGGGCGACGGAACGACCCAGCTGTCGCGCCCCGAAGAAGTAGAGCCACAGGCCGCCGACGATCGCGATGAACAGACCCACCGGCGTGATCTCGAACAGGCCGAAGACCGGCTGGCCGGCGTTGCGCGCCATGTCGTTGACCAACAGGTTCGTCGAGGTGCCGATCAAGGTCAGAAGCCCGCCCATGACGGTGACGTGGCTCAGCGGCATCAGAAAACGTTTGGGCGACAGCTTCAGCGACTGGGCCACGTCGCGGATCACCGGCGCGGCCAAGACGACCACCGGGGTGTTGTTCAAAAAGCCCCCCACCGCGCCGCACAGGCCGATGACGATCCAGATCCCCTGGGCTCCGACGCGGGCCGCCAGACCGGTCGCCTGCCGGATCAGCAGGCCCAGCAGGCCCGACAATTCGATGGCGTAGGCGATCACGAACAGGCCGGCCAGGGCGATGACGGCCGGACTGGCGAAGGCGCTCTGCACCTCGACCGGCCGCACGACGCCCAGCAAAAGCAGGACGGCCGCGCCGCTCAGGGCGACGACGTCGGCGCGCAGCTTGCCGTGGATCAGGACGCCGACCACGCCGATCAGCACCGCCAGGGCAACCATCTGGTCGAAAGTCATAGGGTGTGCAGACCGTTCTCCGCGCCCTTCGTCAACCTTTTTCGCAGGGCCGCCCCAAAAGCGACCGACCTTATGCTAGGCTTGGTTCATGCTCGAACCGATCGCGTCGCCTCGCCCGTCGGTCGTCGCGCTCGCGGCGTCTGTCCTCCTCCTTGGTCCCGTCCTGGTGGGCTGCCAGCGCGAGGAGCCGGCGCCTGAAGCCGCTCCGCCTCAGACCCAGGCCCAGACCCAGGCCCCGGTCGTTTCGGTCGCGCCTGCGCCGACCCTGGACCGGGCGAGCTTGCTGCAGGCCATGGACGTGGCCGCTTCGGCCTATGCGGCGGGCCGCGATCCCGGCGGCGCCGATCTGGTCGGTCGGCGCTTTTCGGTGCGACAGGTCTTCGGCTGTACGGGGCCCACTCCACCGCCCGCCGGGGACGCTGTGTCCGGCGGCGGCCTGGCCCGCTGGACCTGGGGGGACCGGCGTCGCACCCTCAAGTTGACGCTGGCTCCAGGAGACTGGACCGATTCAGCCTTGATCGCCGGGGGCGCCGACAGCTGGGAGGCTGTCGAGGGCTTTTGGGTGAGCCGTCCTTGGCTCAGGACCGAACGGTGTCCCGGCGTCCAGGGCGATCCCCTGGCCGGCGGCCCCGTTGCCCCGTCTCCCCAGACCGTGGGCCTGGCGGCGGTCTTCGACCAGGACGGTCCGCGCACCGGCCGCCGCAACGGTCGCGCCTACGAATATGTCGTAAGGGGCGAAGGGGACCAGCCGCCCCCGGCGCCGTCCGGCGGCTACCGGCTGGTGCTGGAAGGGCGAATGGCCGCCTTCGCCGACGGCCGCGCCATCCGCTGCCGCGCCGCCGGCCCCGATCAGCGGCCGGTCTGTATCGGCGCAGTTCGCCTGGACCGCGTGGCCTTTGAGGATGCGAGCGGCAGGCTGCTCAGCGAGTGGCGCGGCGGCTGACGGCGGTTGTCCTCAGCCCCTTTCGCCGTCTTCTGAAAACGCAGGCGGGCGCGGCTGCATCATAGTCGCCAGCCGATCCACAGCCGTCGCCATCGCCGCCCTGTCGTCCGCCGACAATCGGCCGAAACCTGAAATGAAGCCGTCGCCGAACAGGCCGGGCGAGGAGGCGAGGGCGTCCCGCCCGGCCTCTGTCAGCCGGACATGGACGATCCGACGGTCAATCGTTGAGCGGTAACGCACGGCCATCCCCTTGGCTTCCAGCTTGTCCAACACGGCGACCACCGTGGGCGGCGACATGGAGACGTCGCGGGATATGGCGCTGGTGCTGACCTCGCCCAGGTCGCGGATCGACTGCAGCACCAGAAGTTGGGGCAGGGTCAGGCCCGTCAGGCGCGCGACTTCCCGCGATCGGACGTCAATCGCCTGGGCGATTCGCCGGACGGAGCGCACCAGAGACGTCATGGGCTCTGTCGGCTCCTCTCGAAACGGCGCCGCTGAAAAATCACGCATAGGGTTGAACTCTTTCGTACACGAACCATTTGTACCCGCTGCATCCACAATTCAAGGAGGCCCCATGTGCGGTCTTAGCGGCGAGATCAATTTCGACGGACGCCCGGCCGACGCCGGCGCCGTTCAACGCATGACGGATGCGCTCTCGCCCCGCGGACCGGACGGGTCCGGCATCGTAATGCGCGGCCCGGTGGGGCTGGGCCACCGTCGCCTGAAGATCATCGACCTGTCGGAGGCGGCGCAGCAGCCCATGGTGGACGCCGACCTGGGCGTGACCCTGGCCTTCAACGGCTGCATCTACAACTATCCGGAACTGCGCGAAGAGCTGCAGGGGCTGGGCTTCCGCTTCTTCTCGCACGGCGACACCGAGGTCATCATCAAGGCCTGGAAGGCCTGGGGCGAGGCCTGCGTCGAACGGTTCAAGGGCATGTTCGCCTTCGTCCTGCACGAGCGGGACACGGGCCGAACCGTGATCGCCCGCGACCGGTTCGGCATCAAACCGCTGTATCTGGCCGAGAGCGGCAAGCGGCTGAGGTTCGCCTCGACCCTGCCGGCCCTGCTGGCGGCGGGGGATGTGGACAAGACCATCGATCCGGTCGGCCTGCACCACTATATGACCTTCCATGCGGTCGTTCCGCCGCCCCACACCATACTGAAGGGGGTGAAGAAGTTTCCCCCGGCGACCATCCGGGTGATCGAGGCGGACGGCACGGCCAAGGACCGGCTGTACTGGCGGCCCGACATGACCCGCCACGCCGAGGACGCGGCCCTGACCGCCGAGGACTGGCGCGACCGGGTGCTGGACAGTCTGCGCGAGGCGGTGAAGCGTCGCATGGTCGCGGACGTGCCGGTGGGCGTGCTGCTGTCGGGCGGGGTGGACTCCAGCCTGATCGTCGGCCTGCTGGCCGAGCTGGGCCAGAAGGATCTGCTGACCTTCTCGGTCGGCTTCGAAGAGGCCAATGGCGAGAAGGGCGACGAGTTCGTCTATTCCGACCTGATCGCCAAACACTATGGGACCAAACACCACCAGATCTTCGTGCCGCACCAGCGGCTGATGGAGGCCCTGCCGGGGACGATCGGGGCCATGTCGGAGCCGATGGTCAGTTACGACAATGTCGGCTTCTATCTGCTGAGCCAGGAAGTCTCTAAACATATCAAGGTGGTGCAGTCGGGCCAGGGGGCGGACGAGGTCTTCGCCGGCTATCACTGGTACCCGCCGATGATGGAGGCGACCGACCCGGTCGAGACCTACGCCAAGGCCTTTTTCGACCGCAGCCATGCGACGCTGAAGACCCAGTTGAACGGCGCCTATATGGCCGACACCGACGTCAGTCGCGCCCTGGTCGAGGCCCATTTCGCCCAACCGGGCGCCGATACGCCGGTCGACCAGGCCCTGCGCCTGGACAGCCAGGTGATGCTGGTGGACGATCCGGTGAAGCGGGTCGACAACATGACCATGGCCTGGGGGCTGGAGGCGCGGGTGCCCTTCCTCGACCACGAGCTGGTCGAACTGGCCGGCCGGATTCCGCCTGAGCACAAGCTGGCCCAGGGCGGCAAGGGGGTGCTGAAGGAGGCGGCGCGCCTGGTCATCCCGTCCGAGGTGATCGACCGCAAGAAGGGCTACTTCCCCGTTCCCGCGCTGAAATACATCCAGGGTCCGTATCTGGAGATGGTGCGCGAGGCCCTGACCAATCAGGCCGCCCGCGACCGGGGTCTGTTCGACAGGGGGTATCTGGACACCCTGTTCGCCGATCCGACCCAGCACATCACGCCGCTTCGCGGGTCCGAACTGTGGCAGGTCGCCGTGCTCGAGATGTGGATGCAACAGCATGGCGTCTGACGTTCGACCCGAACGGTCCAAGGCGCACCGGCTGAAGCGGCTGCGTCACGAAGGGCTGAAGCCACCCGTGCAGTCCGGAGACGGACCGAGGCCGGACGCCGTGCTGGACTGCGGCTGGGGCCGGCTGCTGTTCGCCCAGACCTTCGAGACGGCCGAGCCCCTGGTCGAGGCCCTGCGCGCCGAGGGGCCGGACCGGCGCGACATCGCCTTCTACGTCCGCAATCCGCATGTCCTGCTGGCCCAGGCGCCGCAGGAGCTGTTCCTGGACCCGTCGCACACCTATCGGCTGGAACTGGCCACCTATCGCGCCGGTCGTCGCCAGCCGAGAGGCTTCACCGTGCGCCGTCTGACGTCGGAGGCGGACGCCCAGGCGGTCAACGACATCTACGCCAAGCGCAGGATGGTGCCGGTCCCGCCCGACTTCTTCTGGTCCCGTCGCGACGACCGGACGATCACCTATTTCGTCGCCGAAGATGCGACGACGAGCGCCGTCATCGGCACGGTGACGGGGGTCAATCACGCGCGCGCCTTCGACGATCCCGAATGCGGTTCGTCGCTCTGGTGTCTGGCGGTCGATCCCCAGGCGACCCAGCCGGGCGTCGGCGAGGCCCTGGTCCGGCGGCTGGCCGAGCATTTTAAGACCCAGGGTTTGGCCTACATGGACCTGTCGGTCATGCACGACAACGACCAGGCCATCGCCCTGTACGAAAAGCTGGGTTTTCGCCGCGTCTCCTTCTTCGGGGTCAAGCGCAAGAACCCGATCAACGAGGCCCTGTTCGTCGGTCCGACCGACGACCACGACCTGAACCCCTATGCCCGGATCATCGTCAATGAGGCGCGGCGGCGCGGCATCCATACAGAGATCATCGACGCCGAGGGCGGGCTGTTTCGCCTGAACTGGGGCGGGCGGTCGGTGCGGTGCCGCGAGAGCCTGTCGGAGCTGACCTCGGCCGTGGCGCTCAGCATCTGTGACGACAAGCGGATGACGCGACGCATCGTCGAGGCGGCCGGGGTGCGCGTGCCCGAGCGGATCGATCCCGACGATCCCTCCGCCATCGACGCGGCCCTGGAGCGGTTCGGCGCCCTGGTGGTCAAGCCGGCGCGGGGCGAACAGGGGCAGGGCGTCGCCGTGGGTCTGACGACCATGAAGGCCGTCCAGTCGGCCCTGGTCCGCGCGCGCCGCATCTGTTCCGAGGTGCTGATCGAGGAACAGGTCCAGGGCGAGGATCTGCGTCTGGTGGTGATCGACTACAAGGTCGTGGCCTGCGCCCTGCGTCGCCCGCCCCGCGTCATCGGCGACGGGCGCACCCCGCTTCGGGCTCTGATCGAGCATCAGAGCCGCCGCCGCGCCGCCGCGACCGGCGGAGAATCGACCATACCGATTGACGAAGAGACCGAACGCACCCTGGGCGAGGCCGGCTATGGCCTGGACGACGTCGCGCCCGAGGGCGTCGAGGTTCTGGTGCGCAAGGCGGCCAATCTGCACCTGGGCGGCACCATTCACGATGTTACGGAGGAGGTGCACCCGACTCTGATCCGCGCCGCCGTCGCCGCCGCCCGCGCCATCGACATTCCGGTCACCGGCATAGACCTGATGGTGAAGTCGCCACGCGAGCCCGACTACGCCTTCATCGAGGCCAACGAACGCCCCGGTCTGGCCAATCACGAACCCCAGCCGACGGCCGAGCGTTTCATCGACCTGTTGTTCCCCCTGTCCGCCCCGACCTCGGCGCGCGCCGTGGTTCGCGCCGACGTCTGAAGGAGGCCCCTTGGCCCGTCCTGCGATCGACCTTGACTATCTGAAGTCCCGCCTCGCCGACCTGCTGAACACGCCCAGCCCCACCGGCTATACCGACGAGGCCGTGTGGCAGGTGTGCCGGGAGCTGCAGCGGCTGGGGCTGGACTATGAACTGACCCGACGCGGCGCCATCCGGGCCCGCCTGCCGGGCCGGGCCTCCAAACCCGCCCGCGCGGTCGTGGCCCACGTCGACACCCTGGGCGCCCAGGTCAAACAGGTGAAGGACAACGGCCGGCTGGAGCTGGTGGCCATCGGCCACTGGTCGTCGCGCTTCGCGGAGGGCGCGCGGGCCACAGTCTTTTCGGAGGGCGGCGCCTGGCGCGGCACCATCCTGCCGCTGAAGGCCTCGGGCCACACCTTCAATGAGGAGGTGGACACCCAGCCGGTCAGCTGGCGTCAGGTCGAGCTGCGCATCGACGCCGTGACCCACGGGCGCGACGACACCCTGGCTCTCGGGATCGACGTCGGCGACATCGTCGCCATCGACCCCCAGCCCGAGTTCACCGACACCGGCTTTATCGTCTCGCGCCATCTGGACGACAAGGCGGGGGTCGCGGTCCTTTTGGCCGCTCTGGAGTGCATGATCCGTGAAGAGCGCACCCCCACGGTCGACACCTGGTGGCTGTTCACCATCGCCGAGGAGGTGGGGCTGGGCGCCTCGTCCGTGCTGATCCCGGACGTGGCGGCCATGGTCACGGTCGACAACGGCACGACCGCGCCGGGCCAGAACTCGTCGGAGTTCGGCGTCACCATCGCCATGGCCGACCAGACGGGGCCGTTCGACTGGCACCTGTCGCGCAAACTGGTCCAACTGGCGCGCGACCACGACATCGCGCATCAGAAAGACGTCTTCCGCTACTACCGCTCGGACTCGGCCTCTGCGCTGGAATCCGGGGCGGACATCCGCACCGCCTTGATCACCTTCGGCGTGGACGCCAGCCACGGCTATGAGCGGATCCACGAAACCGCCCTGGCGGATCTGACGCGCCTGCTGATCGCCTATGCCGAGAGCGAGGTCGAAATCGGCCGTGACGCCAAACCCCTCAGCGGGGTCAAGGGCTTCACCCACCAGCCGGTCGACGAATAGGTCGACTGAGGGGGTTTGCCGGCGTCAGCGCCTGTCCATTCTCCCAGCCTCCGCCCTCGCGGCTCGCCCAGGCTCCGCCCTCGCGGCCCGGCGCCAGGGCCAGCAGCCCTCGATCTCCGTTTCCAGAGAAAAGCTGAGGAAGGTCCGTATCAGGACGACCAGACCCAGCAGGCCGACCGGCTGAAGCGTCAGGGGTGCGGTGATGGTGCTGATGATGTCCGCCCCGACCAGGAGTTCCAGGCCGAGGAGGATGCCGCGGCCCAGGTTCGCCCGATAGGTGGTATAGGCCTGGCGCCAGTTTCGATCCCGGACGCCGTGCAGGGCGAACAGCCCGGTCGCCAGCAGGACTCCGCCCACGATGATGCCGGCGCCGGCCAACTCCAGCAGCACCGCAAACGGTTGGATGAAGGCGTGAACCTGGCTCAGCATGGCCGTTCCGATCGCTTATCCGTATCGCCGACCTCGTCCGGGCGACGTCAACCCATGCGCCACAGACGCAGATGTTCAAGCACGTCCGCGACGATCTGTTCCCGCGTGAACCCCGTCAGATCGCGCGCCCGCCCTGCGGCGTCGGAATAGGCGGACAGCCGCCATTCCATCGCGCGGCGTTTCTCGGGCGCATCCAGCGCGGTCATGGCGGGTCGCGGACGTTCACGCGCCGCGAGGCGATAATGGAACGTCGGCCCGTTCTGACCGGTCGCGGTCAGGACCAGGCCGGCCGCCTCGCGCGCCACCTCGGCCTCCAGTCCTTCGGCGGACAGGGCCGCGCGAACCGTCTCCAGGGCCGGGGCTCCGGCCTGGTCCAGCTGGCGGTCAATGTCGCGCCGGTTCGCGGGCGACAGAATGCGTTTGAGCTGTTCGGACAGGGGCGGGCCTTCGGTCTCGACCGCGCGTCCGGCCAGGTCGGCGTTCATCTGCCGCACCAGTCCGGCGGCCAGCAGGATCATGATGACGGCGAAGGGCAGGGCGGCCACCAGGGTCGCCGCCTGAAGCGCGCCCAGGCCCCCGGCCAACAGCAGCAGGGCGGCGGCCAGCCCCTCCAGCGAACACCAATAGACCCTTTGCCAACGCGGCGTATCGTCGGCCCCGCCCGACGCGATGGTGTCGATCACCAATGAGCCGGAATCCGCCGAGGTGACGAAGAAGACCGCCACCAGCAGCACCGCCAGGGTCGAGGTGACGGCGGCGCCCGGCAGTTCCTCGAAGAAGCGGAATATGGCGGTGGACAGGTCCGCCGTCACCGCATCGGCGATGGCCCCCGCCGCGACCCCCATATCGAGATTGACCGCCGTATTGCCGAAGATCGTCATCCACAGAAAGGTGAAGCCGGTGGGAACCAGCAGCACGCCGATGACGAATTCTCGCACCGTGCGGCCGCGTGAGATGCGGGCGATGAACATGCCCACGAAGGGCGACCAGGCGATCCACCAGGCCCAGTAGAACAGGGTCCAGCTCGCCATCCAGCCGCGGGGCTCATAGGCGTAAAGGTTGAAGGTGCGGATGAAGAAATGGTCCAGATAGAGGCCGAAGTTCTGGACCAGGGCCTTCAAGAGGAAGCCGGTCGGCCCGACGACCAGGACGAACAGCATCAGCAGCACCGCCAGCACCAGGTTCAGCTCCGACAGCCGCCGGACCCCCTTGTCCAGTCCGGTCAGCACCGAGGCGGTGGCGCACGCCATGACCAAGGCGATCAGCCCCACCTGCACCCAGGGCGTATTGGGCAGGCCGGTCAAATCGTTAAGCCCGCTGTTGATCTGCGACACCCCCAGACCCAGGGAGGTGGCGATGCCGAACAGGGTGCCGCAGATGGCGAAGACGTCGACGGCGTCGCCGATCGGTCCGTTGATCCTCCGGCCCAACAGGGGCGACAGGCCCGAGCGAAGGGTCAGCGGCAGGCCCTTGCGATGGGCGAAATAGGCCAGGCTGAGCCCGACCAGCGCATAGACGGCCCAGGCGTGGACGCCCCAATGGGTGAAGGTGATCACCATCGCCTCTCGCGCCGCCTCGAAGGTGCGGGGCTGGGCCTCGGGCGGGCTGGCGTAATGCTGGATCGGCTCGGCGACGGCGAAATACATCAGGCCGATGCCCATGCCGGCGGCGAACAGCATGGCCAGCCAGGAGACATAGGGGAAGTCCGGCTCCGAATCGTCCGGCCCCAGCTTTAGGGCCCCGGTCGGCCCCAGGGCGAGGAACAGGATCAGCAGCAGAAATCCGGCGACGGCGGCGATGTAGAACCAGCCGAAGGTGTCGATCACCCAGCCTTGAGCGGCCTGGAACAGACGGTCGGACTCGCCGGGGGCGGCGACGGCCAGGGCCAGCAGCAGGCCGACGATCAGGCTTGCGCCCCAGAAGACGCGCGGATTCATCTTGGTCTTGAGCATGGACCTATAGCGTGACAGTTCCGCCATGGTTGCGGCGTCCATGCCGCGTTCGGTTCAAATCGGCTTTCAGACCGTCTTCACAGGGGGATTTCCCGCCGCTCTGCGGCGCTGCGCAGGCCGGCGTCCAGGACGCGCATGACGACCAGCGCCTGGTCGGCGGGAACGGGCGCGGGCGCCGCGCCGCGGATGGCGTCGCGGACCGCGGCGTAGAAGGCGAGGTAGTCGCCGCGTTCGGGCGCGGGCGTGGTGCGGACGATCTCACCGTCGATCTGCCTGGTCAGCACGCCGGGCGACGGGTCCAGGCCCCAGTCGGCGTCGCCGGGACGCAGGCCCGCCTTGGATTGGCCCTCCTGGGCGTCCAGCCCGTGTTTGATGAAGCTGCCGCCCGTGCCGTGGACGAGGTAGCGCAGGCCGGACTCGGCGACGAGGTGGCCCATGTTCAGAATGACCCGCAGCCGGTCGTAGCGCAGCAGGACGTGGGCGTAGTCAATGGCCGCAGCGCCGACGCGCTGGGGCTGGAGATCGGCGTAGACCGCCAGGGGCAGGCCGAACAGCTGCACCGCCTGGTCGATCAGGTGCGGGCCCAGATCGGCCCAGACGCCGCCGTCGCGCCTGTCCTTCCAGCGGTCGGCGACGGCGGGGCGGAAGCGGTCGAAATGGCTTTCGAACACGGCGATCTCGCCCAGTTCGCCCTGGTCGATCAGCCGGCGCAGGGTCAGGAAGTCCGCGTCCCAACGGCGGTTCTGGAAGACGCTGAAGACGCCGGGCGACGAAGCCGCGACGGCGGCGACGGCCTCGGCCTGCTCAAGCGTGGCGGCGAAGGGCTTGTCCACCACCACGGACTTTCCGGCCTTCAGCGCCGCGATCGACTGTTCGGCGTGAAGGGCGTCGGGGGTGGCGACGACGATCAGGCCGATGTCGTCGCGGGCCAGGGCGGCGTCCAGGTCTGGCAGGACCGCGACGTCCGGCAGGTCGGCGTGGACCGCATCGGGCCGGGACGAGACGACGGCGGTCAGGTGCAGGCCTGGGGTCGCTTCGATCAGGGGGGCGTGGAAGGTCTGGCCCGCCAGGCCGTAGCCGACGACGGCGACGCCGATGGGTGCGTGTGAGGTCATGCCCCGATCAATAGCGGTCCGGGCGGGGGCCATCCAGCACATAGGGCACCACGCCGCGCTCATTCTCGGGGACGTGAAGGGCGCGGTCCAGGGGCGGGAAGGCGCGCTGGGTGCAGTCGGTGCGCTCGCAGATGCGGCAGCTGACGCCGATCCGGGCGGCGGGGCCGTTCAGGTCCAGACCGGCGGCGTAGACCAGCGACCCGGCGTGCTCAATCTCGCAGCCCAGGGACAGGGCGTAGCGGCGGTCGTTGGCGAGGTATGAGCCGCTGGGCTTGGACACGGAGCGGGCGATGGAGATGTAGCGCGAGCCGTCGGGCATTTCGGCCAGCTGGACCCCGATCCGGTCGGGCGTGGCGAAGGCCTCGTGGACGTTCCACAGGGGGCAGGCGCCGCCGAAGCGGGCGAACTGGAAGCGGGTGGCGCTGTGCCGTTTGGTGATGTTGCCGGCCATGTCGACGCGGGCGAAATAGAAGGGCACGCCGCGCCAGCCGGGCCGTTGCAGGGTCGAGAGCCGGTGGCAGACCTGTTCGAAACTGACCTGGAACCGGGTGCGTAAGCGGTCGATGTCGTGCTTTTCCGCCCGCGCGGCCTCCAGGAAGGCGCGATAGGGCAGCAGCAGCGCCCCGGCCGCGTAGTTGGCCAGGCCGACGCGGGCCACGTCGCGCGCGGCCTGGGTGCGGAAGGCGGCGCGGTCCAGCTCGGTCTCGATCAGGTCGCGGAAGGACAGCAGGGCCAGCTGGTGGGCCAGCTGGAACGACCGGGTGGCGCCGGGCTGCCAGGCGTCCAGGGTGAGGATGCGACTGGCGGGATCATAGCGGCGCAGCGCCTCCTGACCCGCCACATAGACGGTGCGGACCCCGTGCCGGTCGGCCAGCAGGGTCTCCAGCGCCCGTTCGATCGGGCCGTCCTGCGGGATGTCCGCCGCCAGGGCCTCGGCCGCCGTGTCCAGGCTGTCGACGTAGTTGTCGCGGTAGTGGAAGAAGTCGCGGACCTCCTCATAGGGCAGGAGGGCGACGCGGGCGCCCAGTTCGTCGCGGCCCAGGGTGTCGTCCAGGGCCTTCACCCGCTCGTCCAGCTGGCGGAAGGCCTGGTGCAGGGCCAGGAACTGATGGGCCAGGCGCGGGGTGTTGGCGACGGCCTGTTTCAGCTCGGCCGCCGTCGGGGGCTCGGCCCCGCCGCTGACCGGGCCGGCGATGTCGGTGGTGGCCTCGCGCAGGTCGGCAATCAGTCGGGCGTCGCCCTCGAGATCGAACAGGCTGGCGTCGATGTGGAAGGCGCGGGTCAGGGCGATCAGGACGCGGGCGGTGGCCGGGCGCTGATTGGTCTCGATCTGCGACAGATACGACGGCGACAGGCCCAGCCGCTCGGCGCAGGCCTCCAACGTCCAGCCGCGCGCCTCGCGCAGCTTGCGCAATTTGGGACCGAGGAAGAGCTTCTCAGCCATTCGCAAATTTGCAGTTCATAGCCGTCACCTTTGCAAATCCGCACAGTTCCGCACCTTTTGCAAAGTTGCGTTTGCCATTTTGCGATGAAGGCGCCACGCCTTTCGCAGCGAACACGAGGCCTAAACCGATCATGACTCAAGCCATCCTTGAAGAACTGGAGCGTCGTCGCGCCGCCGCGAAACTGGGCGGCGGGGAAAAGCGTATCGCCGCCCAGCACGCCAAGGGCAAGCTGACGGCGCGCGAACGCATCGAGGTTCTGCTGGACGAGGGCTCCTTCGAGGAGACCGACATGTTCGTGGAGCACCGCAGCCACGACTTCGGCATGCAGGACCAGCGCATCCCCGGCGACGGGGTGGTGACGGGGCGCGGGACCATCGGCGGGCGGCTGGTCTATGTCTTCTCCAAGGATTTCACGGTGTTCGGCGGCAGCCTGTCGGGCGCCCATGCGGCCAAGATCGTCAAGCTGCAGAAGATGGCCCTGACCACGGGGGCGCCGATCATCGGCCTGTTCGACGCGGGCGGGGCGCGGATCCAGGAGGGGGTCGAGAGCCTGGCCGGTTACGCCGACATCTTCCTGCAGAACACTTTGGCCAGCGGCGTCATTCCCCAGATCAGCGTGATCATGGGACCGTGCGCGGGCGGCGACGTCTATTCCCCGGCCATCACCGACTTCATCTTCATGGTGAAGGACACCAGCTACATGTACGTGACCGGCCCCGATGTGGTGAAGACGGTCACCAACGAGGTGGTCAGCCACGAGGACCTGGGCGGGGCGCGGGTCCATGCCGGCAAGTCGGGCGTGGCGGACGGGGCGTTCGAGAACGACCTGGAGGCCCTGTCGGAGGTGCGTCGCCTGATCGGCTTTTTGCCCCTGTCGAACCGCGAAAAGCCGCCGGTGCGCGAGAGCTATGACGAGCCCGAGCGGGACGAGCCGAGCCTGGACACCCTGATCCCGGCCAATCCCAACCAGCCCTATGACATGAAGGAGCTGATCCTGAAGGTGGTCGACGAGGCCGACTTCTTCGAGATCGGGGCCGACTTCGCCAAGAACATCATCTGCGGCTTCGGCCGGCTGGACGGCCAGACGGTCGGGATCGTCGCCAACCAGCCCCAGGTGCTGGCGGGGGTGCTGGACATCGATTCAAGCCGCAAGGCCGCGCGGTTCGTGCGTTTCTGCGACGCCTTCGGCATTCCTCTGGTGACGCTGGTGGACGTGCCGGGCTTCATGCCGGGGACCAAGCAGGAGTACGGCGCCCTGATCAAACACGGGGCCAAGCTGCTGTTCGCCTATGCCGAGGCGACCGTGCCGAAACTGACCCTGATCACGCGCAAGGCCTATGGCGGCGCCTATGATGTGATGAGTTCGAAACACCTGCGCGGCGACGTCAACTACGCCTGGCCCACCGCCGAGATCGCGGTCATGGGCGCCAAGGGGGCGGTCGAGATCATCTTCCGCAAGGAGGCCGGCGATCCGGCGGCCCTTGCCGCGCGAGAGGCCGAGTACAAGGACCGGTTCGCCAATCCGTTCGTGGCGGCGGGGCTGGGCTACATCGACGACGTCATCATGCCGCACGGGACGCGGCGGCGGCTGGTGAAGGCGCTGCGGACGCTGAAGAACAAGGTCCAGGAGAACCCCTGGAAGAAGCACGACAATATTCCGCTGTGATCAAAACATGTCGTCTTGAGGCGGTGCCTGATATTCAACTCCATGAACTTTGGTCACCTCGACTTTCTCGCTAACAGGAGTGCCAGAGCGGTCAAAATACCTCGTCAATTCCCCATCGCAGATGAGAGCGTCGCCGGGCCGAAGTGTGATTTCGCGGGACTGAAATCTGCTTAGCCAGCCGCGATCTTCAATGGCTGAAGGGACGGTGCGTTCATGAAACTTAAGCTGCCATTGGCTGTGTCCCAGCATGTCAGGCTTCTTAACTTTCAACGATGCGCGGTGAAGTTTGTGTTTCTCGGTGGATTGAATTTCCACATCTGAGATTTGGCTGAGGTCAAGTCTTTTTGAAGGATTGAGTTCGAGCTTGTCAGGGCCTGCATCGAAAATGATTTTGTCAGCCTCCATGAGGCCGTCTTTGGCTAGCTGTGCTCGTCGAAGCCCTTCGAGCAATAGCGCTCTGCTTGGTTGGTGGTACGCAGGAATAAGAAGTGCATCTGTCTTTTTTGCTTCCTCGACAATAACAGCCTGGAGGTCGATGATGCGTTTGCTGGCGCTGTCATCTTCTAGCCACTCTAGAGTCCTGTATTTCGCTCTGACTAAATATGCACCTATTAGCTTTTTCCAATCGAGGTCCTTCAGTGCCTCATCATCGAAGCTTCTAATTAAAGACGCAAGCCAAGCTCTTATTGAGCCTTGCTCAATGCCTAGGAGAGCTATTGATGTTTCGATATTTGGATCGATAGCCGCTGCAAATGCAGCATCCAAATTCGCAAAAGCATCGATGAAATTAGCTGTCGATCTCAGGAGTCTTCCTGGCGACTCTCGCAAAGGGTCATATTCAATGACCAGCGAGAAAACGCCAGCTTCGGAGCGTTCGGGTGGAACCAGATACTCGATAGTTCTCAAGGCCAACGGCGAATCTCCAACGCCAAAGACGATCGTGAACAATCTTCGCAAATCGTCGATTGGTCAATATCAACTAGGGGTCGTTTCGGCACTACCCACGCCATTCGAGGCTAGGCTTTAAAATGTTCTCCAAAATCCTCATCGCCAACCGGGGCGAGATCGCGGTTCGGATCATCAAGACCTGCCGCCGCATGGGCATCAAAACCGTGCAGGTCTATTCGGAGGCCGACGCCGGGTCGTTGGCGGTCGAGATGGCCGACGAGGCGGTGCTGATCGGGCCGGCGCCGGCGGCGCAGTCCTATCTGCTGGCGGACAAGATCGTCGAGGCGGTGCGCCAGACGGGGGCGCAGGCCGTGCATCCGGGCTTTGGCTTCCTGTCTGAGAACGCCGGGTTCGCGCGGCGGCTGAGGGACGAGGGGATCGCCTTCATCGGCCCGAACCCCGAGGCCATCGAGGCCATGGGCGACAAGATCAGCTCCAAGAAGCTGGCGGCCGAGGCGGGGGTTTCGACCGTGCCGGGGCATATGGGGCTGATCGAGACGCCGGAGGAGGCGGTCAGGATCGCCAACCAGATCGGCTATCCGATCATGATCAAGGCGAGCGCCGGCGGCGGCGGCAAGGGCATCCGCGTGGCCCATTCGGACGCCGACATGGCCGAGGGCTTCGCGGCGGTGAAGGCCGAGGCGCTGAACGCCTTCGGCGACGACCGGGTCTTCCTTGAGAAGTTCATCGTCGATCCGCGCCACATCGAGATCCAGGTGCTGGGCGACAAGCACGGCCATGTGGTCCACCTGTTCGAGCGCGAATGCTCGATCCAGCGCCGCAACCAGAAGGTCATCGAGGAGGCGCCCAGCCCCTTGCTTGACGAGGCCACCCGCGCCGCCATGGGGGCCCAGGCCGTGGCTCTGGCGAAGGCCGTGAACTATGACTCGGCCGGCACGGTCGAGTTCGTCGCGGGGCAGGACAAGTCGTTTTATTTCCTGGAGATGAACACCCGTCTTCAGGTCGAACATCCGGTGACGGAGCTGATCACGGGGGTCGATCTGGTCGAACAGATGATCCGTTCGGCCTGGGGTGAAAAACTGGCCTTCGAACAGAAGGATCTGAAGATCGACGGCTGGGCCATCGAGAGCCGGATCTATGCCGAGGATCCCTATCGCGGCTTCCTGCCCTCCATCGGTCGGCTGGTCCGATACGAGCAGCCGGAGGAGGGCGAGCAGGACGGCTATGTGGTCCGCAACGATTCCGGCGTCCGCGAGGGCGACGAGATCAGCATGTTCTACGACCCGATGATCGCCAAACTGTGCGCCTGGGGCGAGACGCGCGAGGCCGCAGTCGCGGGCATGGCTCGGGCGCTGGAGGACACCCACCTGTCGGGCCTGGGGCATAATGTGCCCTTCCTGGCGGCGGTGATGGACCAGGAGCGGTTCAGGTCGGGCCGGCTGTCGACCAGCTATATCAAGGACGAATTCCCGGACGGCTTCCATGGTCTCAAGCCGACGCAGGACCAGGAACGCATCCTGATCGCCTCCGCCATGGCCATGCACGAAATCATCGCCGAACAGGACGGCGATCCGTCGGACCGCACCGACTGGATCGTGATGATCGACAAGACGCCGCACGGGGTGGCCCTGTCCTATGATGCGGACGAGGCGATGATCCTGACCCTGACGGGCGGGGGCGACATCCGCCTGTCGGAGATCGACTGGCGGCCCGGCCTGGCCCAGTTCAAGGCCGAACTGGACGGCGAGGCCTTCACCGCCGAGGTCAGACGCGCCGCCGACGGCTTCGACATCCGCCATCGCGCGGCCAAGGCGCGGGTGCGGGTGCTGCGGCCCCAGATCGCCGAACTGTATGCGCGCCTGCCGGAGAAGGCGGTCGCGGATACGTCCAAACTGGTGCTGTCGCCGATGCCGGGTCTGGTGGTGTCGATCCCGGTCGTGGTGGGCCAGGAGGTCAAGACCGGCGAGACGGTGGCGATCATCGAGGCGATGAAGATGCAGAACATCCTGAAGGCCGAGCGTGACGGGGTGGTGAAGGCGGTGGGGGCCAGGGACGGGGATCCGGTGGCGGCGGATGATGTGCTGGTGGAGTTCGGGTGATGGTTGCCCTTCTCCTCTTTCGTCATCCTCCGGCGCTCCGCAGGAGCGACCGGGGGACCCAGCGGCGCCGTAGCGAAGCGAAGGCGAAAGCCCGCAGGGCGGCGCGTCAGCGCCTCGACGGGCAGGCCGGCGTGTGCGGCAGGTTCGCGCTCTCGCGCGCCGCTGGCTCCCCCGGTCTGCGCCGCTTCGCGGCTTGCCGGAGGATGACGAAAGTAGAAGGGGGGGCGGGCGCATGAGCTTCCCCATCCCCACGCCCCTCGAATGGCGCGAGGCGGCCCAGAAGGCGTTGAAGGATCGACCGATCGAGTCGCTGATGCACCTCGATGCGGACCAGCTGGCGACGCGGCCCCTCTACGCCGGGGCGACCGGGGTCCAGCCGATCTTCGCCCCGCGTCCGTCCGATTCCGAAGGCCGGGCCTGGGATCTGCGGACCCTGGTCGAGGGGGATGATCCCGAGGCGGTTAATGAAGCGGTGCTGACCGATCTGGAGAACGGCGCGGCGTCGGTGGTGCTGAAGGGCCGCGTGCTGGCGGATTCCGCGCCGCTGGGCCGGGCGCTGGAAGGCGTGGCGCTGGAGCTGGCGCCGGTGGCGCTGGACGCCGGGATCGACGGGCCGGATGCGGCCAACGCCCTGGCGGTCGTCGCCAAGGGGTCGCCGCGCGCCAAGTTGAGGTTCCACATGGATCCGGTCTCGGCCTTCGCCGAGGCGGGCGGGGCGCCGCGTTCGGTCGAAGAGCATCTGAGCCTGGCGGCCAATACGGCGGCCCGGCATGCGGGGGCCTATCCCGAGGCGAGCTTCTTCATGGCCGGCGGGCGCGTGGCGCACGAGGCGGGCGGATCGGCGGCGCAGGAGCTGGCCTTTGCGGCCTCAAGCGTCGTGGCCCATGCGAAGGCGGCGGTGGATGCGGGGATGTCGGTCGAGGCGGCCTTGCGGGGAACGGTGGTCGGCCTGTCGGTCGATGCGGAATATTTCGACAGCCTGGCCAAGGTCCGGGCCATGCGGCTGATCTGGGCCGGCCTGACGCGAGCCTTCGGGGTTGAGGCGCCGGCGGTGATCGAGGCGCGGTCGTCGCGGCGGATGCTGTCGGCGCGCGATCCCTGGCCCAATCTGCTGCGGCTGACGGCGGCGGGGTTTGCGGGCGCCGTGGGGGGCGCGGACGTGGTGGTGCTGGACGGCTTCACCCGCGCGACCGGGCGGTCCGACGCCTTCGCCCGGCGGCAGGCGAGGAACACCCAGCTGGTGCTGATGGAGGAGGCGCATCTGGGCCGGGTCGATGATCCGGCGGCGGGGAGCTGGTATCTGGACGCCCGGACGCGGGATCTGGCCGAGGCCGGCTGGGCCGAGTTCCAGATGATCGAGGCCGAGGGCGGCCTGGTCGAGGCCCTGAAGGGCTCGGTGATCCAGCCGCGCATCGCCCGCGCCCGCGCCCAGCGTGAGGCGGCGCTGAAGAACGGCGCGGCCCAGATCATCGGCGTGACGAAATATGTGGACCCCGAGGTGCGGCCGGCGCCGGTCGAGGCGGTCGATGAGGCGGCGGTTGCGGGGGTGCGGGTGTGCGAACCCCTGAGCCCGATCCGCTTCGCGGCGGCCTTCGAGGAGGTCATCGGATGAGCTTCCCCGATTTCAGCAAGATCAGCCTGGACCTGGCGCCGACCGGGCAGGGGCCGGCGCGCGAGCCGTGGGCGACGCCCGAGGGGCTGACGGTCGAGACCGCCTACGGCCCTGAGGCCCTGGAGGGGCTGGATCACCAGGACGGTCTGCCGGGCTTCGCCCCCTTTGTGCGTGGGCCCTATCCGACCATGTATGCGGGCAATCCCTGGACCATCCGCCAGTACGCCGGCTTCTCGACCGCGGAGGAGTCCAACGCCTTCTATCGCCGCAATCTGGCGGCGGGGCAGAAGGGTCTGAGCATCGCCTTCGATCTGGCGACGCACCGGGGCTATGACAGCGACCATCCCAGGGTGAAGGGCGACGTCGGCATGGCCGGCGTGGCCATCGACAGCATCTATGACATGCGGACCCTGTTCGACGGGATCCCGCTGGACCAGATGTCGGTGTCGATGACGATGAACGGGGCGGTGCTGCCGATCCTGGCCCTCTATGTCGTCGCGGCGGAAGAACAGGGCGTGCCGCACGCGGCCCTGACCGGGACCATTCAGAACGATATTCTGAAGGAGTTCATGGTCAGGAACACCTACATCTATCCGCCCGAACCCTCGATGCGGATCATCGCCGACATCTTCGCCTGGACGGCGCAGGAGACGCCGAAGTTCAACAGCATCTCCATCTCCGGCTATCACATGCAGGAGGCGGGCGCCTCGGCCGACATCGAGCTGGCCTACACCCTGGCGGACGGGATCGAATATCTGCGGGCGGGCGTCGCGGCGGGCATGCCGATCGACCGCTTCGCGCCGCGGCTGAGCTTCTTCTGGGCCATCGGCATGAACTACTTCATGGAGGTGGCCAAGATGCGAGCGGGCCGCCTGCTGTGGGCCGAGGCGGTGCGGAAAGAGGGCGGGGTCGATCCGAAGTCCCTGTCCCTGCGCGCCCACTGCCAGACCTCGGGCTGGTCGCTGGCGGCCCAGGACGTCTTCAACAATGTGCCCCGCACCATGGTCGAGGCCATGGCGGCGGCGGGCGGTCAGACCCAGAGCCTGCACACCAACGCCCTGGACGAGGCCCTGGCGCTTCCGACCGACTTCTCGGCCCGGATCGCGCGCAATACCCAGATCCTGCTGCAGCAGGAGACCGGCCTGACCCGCGTCATCGACCCCTGGGGCGGCAGCTTCTATGTCGAGCGGCTGACCCACGAACTGGCGATGCGCGCCCGCGCCCACATGGCCGAGGTCGAGGCCCTGGGCGGCATGGCCAAGGCCATCGAGGCCGGCATCCCCAAGCTGAGGATCGAGGAATCCGCCGCCAAGACCCAGGCCCGGATCGACACCGGCCAGCAGACGGTGGTCGGGGTGAACAAATATCTGAACCCCGTCGTCGACGATATTCCGATGCTGAAGGTCGACAACGCGGCAGTGCTGGCCGCCCAGATCGACAAGCTGAAACGGCTGCGGGCCGAGCGGGACCAGGCGGCGACCGATGCGGCGCTGGAGGCTCTGACCAACGGCGCGCGGGGGACCGCCAATCTGCTGGAGCTGGCGGTCCAGGCCGCGCGGGCCAAGGCGACGGTGGGTGAAATTTCCGACGCGCTGGAGGCCGCCTTCGGCCGCCATGTGGCGACGGTGCAGACCGTGTCGGGCGTCTATGCCAAGGAGGCGGGGACGGACGCCCGCTTCGCCCGCGCCCGCGAGATGGTGGCGACCTTCGTCGAGAACGACGGCGGGCCGCCGCGCATCCTGATCGCCAAGCTTGGTCAGGACGGGCACGATCGGGGCCAGAAAGTGGTCGCCACCGGCTACGGCGACCTGGGCTTCGACGTCACCGCCGGCGCCCTGTTCCAGACCCCGGCCGAGGCGGCGAAGGACGCCGTGGAGAAGGGGGTCCATGCGGTCGGCGCGTCATCGCTGGCCGCGGGCCACCTGACCCTGGTTCCCGAACTGAAGGCCGAGCTGGAGAAGCTGGGGCGGCCCGACATCATGATCGTGGTCGGCGGCGTCATTCCGCCCTCGGACGTGCAGCCCCTGCTCGATATGGGGGCGGCCGCCGTTTATCCGCCCGGTTCGGCCATCGCCGATACGGCGGTTGACCTGATCGAAAAGCTGAACCAGCGCCTGGGTTACGCCCAGCCCGCGCCTAAGGAGACCGCATGATCGGCGCCCTGAACCATGTCGGGGTGGCGACCCCGTCCATCGCGGACTCGATCAAACTGTATCGCGACGTGCTGGGCGCGACGAAGATCGGGGAGCCCTTCGACCTGCCCGCGCAGGGGGTGAAGGTCTGTTTCATCGACACCCCGACGGCCCAGATCGAGCTGATCGAGCCCTATGACGAGACCAGCCCCATCGTCGGCTTCCTGGCCAAGAATCCCAAGGGCGGCCAGCATCACGTCTGTTTCGAGGTCGAGGACATCCACGACGCCGTCGCCGAGATGCGGGCCAAGGGGGTGACCCTCCTGGGCACGGGCGAGCCGCGCATCGGGGCGCACGGAACGCCGGTCGTCTTCCTGCATCCGAAAGAGATGGGCGGGGTGCTGATCGAGCTGATGGAGACGCCGAAAGGCGATCACTGAAGACCGATCACGGGTCGCTGGAGCTTTTCGCCAGCTTGACCGTTAAGGGCGTGAACAGGAGACCTGATCATGACGCGCCGCCTGACCGCCCTGCTCGCCATCGCCGCCCTGACGGGCGTGTCCGCCTGTCAGCAGGCCGAGCCGGAGCAGCCGGTCGCCCCGGTCGAGGCCCAGCCCGTGCCCGCCCCGCCGGTTCCGGGCGTCGGCTACGCCTGCGAAAGCGGCGCGACGGTCGAGGCCCGCTATGCCGACAGCGCCACCGCCCAGCTGGCCTATAAGGGCCGGACCTATGATCTGCGGTCCGCCCAGGCCGCCAGCGGGGCCCGCTATGTCGGCTCCGGCGTCGAATGGTGGACCGCCACCCGTGACGGCCAGGAGACGGCCACCCTCAGCCGGCTCAGCCCGAACGACCAGGTCGGCGTGGCCGTCCTGGAACGCTGCGCCCGACCGGCGGGGACGCCGTCTCCCTTGGCCGAGGCCCAGCCGGATCCGGCGGTCACGCCGGCGCCCGGCGGGGTGCTGCCGGCCTCCACCCCCTGTAAGGGGCCGCAGCTGAAGCTCGCGACCGAGGGCGGCGACGCCGGGGCGGGCAATCGGGTGCGCAACTTCAGCCTCCAGAACATCGGCCGCCAGGCGTGCAGCCTGACCGGCTATCCCGGCGTGACCCTGTTGGACGCGCAGGGGCGGACCCTGACCTCGATCCGCGCCGACCAGAGCCCCGGCAGCTATTTCCGCCAGGGCCAGGCTCCGACGCCGGTCGAACTGGCGCCCCAGGCCAAGGCCTATTTCGAAACCGCCTGGAACGTCATCCCCGACGAGACGATGCAGAAGACCTGTCCCAATGTGGCGAGCCTTCGGGTCACGGCGCCGGGCGACACGGCCGGCGTCAGCCTTCCCTTCGCCTTCCAGCCGTGCGGCGGCAAGATCCGCGTCAGTCCGATCAGGGCCGAGGAAAACCCCCAGGCCGCGACCTGACATCGCGTCGAGACGTCTGGAAACCCGGCCGAAATGGGCGTAGGTCGCGGCCATGACCCAGAGCTTCTACGACCGCATCGTCGGCGAACTGACCGAGATCGACGGCCAGGGCCTGACCAAGCCCGAACGTGTGATCGCCTCTCGCCAGGGGCCTGTGATTCAGGTCGGCGGGCGCGAGGTGCTGAACTTCTGCGCCAACAACTATCTGGGCCTGGCCGGCGACGAGCGTGTCGCCCAGGCCGGGATCGCGGCGCAACAGAAGTGGGGGGCGGGCACGGCCTCGGTCCGCTTCATCTGCGGCACCCTGGAGATCCATAAGGAGCTGGAGGCGGCCATCGCCGGCTATCTCGGCTTTGAGGACGCCATTCTGTTCGCAGCCGCCTTCGACGCCAACGGCGGGATATTCGAGCCCCTGTTCGGCGAAAACGACGCCATCGTCTCCGACAGCCTGAACCACGCCTCGATCATCGACGGGGTGCGGCTGTGCAAGGCCAAGCGCTATCGCTTCGCCAATTCGGACATGGACGAGCTGGAGACCCGGCTGAAGGAGGCGCGCGAGGCCGGCGCCCGCGATGTCATCATCGCCACCGACGGCGCCTTTTCGATGGACGGCTATATCGCCCGTCTGAAGGACATCCGCGCCTTAGCCGACAAATACGACGCCCTGATCATGGTCGACGACTGCCACGCGACGGGTTTCCTGGGGCCGCAGGGGCGGGGCTCCTTCGCCTATCACGGAGTCGAGGTGGACTTCGTCACCGGCACCTTCGGCAAGGCCCTGGGCGGCGCCATGGGCGGCTTCATCTGCGCCAAGAAGGCGGTGGTCGACCTGCTGAAACAGCGGGCGCGGCCCTATCTGTTCTCCAACGCCCTGTCGCCGGCGGTGTGCGGGTCTTCGCTGGAGGCGATCCGCATCGCCCAAGGGGCGGAGGGGGATGCGCTACGCACTCGCCTGTCGGCCAACGCCCATCGCTATCGCAACGCCATGGCCGATGCGGGCTTCACCCTGCTGGACGGCGAACATCCGATCATCCCGGTCATGCTGGGCGACGCCAAACTGGCCCAGGACTTCGCGGCGCGGGCGCTGGAGCTGGGCGTCTATGTGATTGGGTTTTCCTTCCCGGTCGTGCCGCGCGGCCAGGCCCGGATCCGCACCCAGATGTCGGCGGCCCATACGTTCGAACAGATCGACCGGACGGTCGAGGCGTTCACGCAGGCGGGGCGGGAGCTGGGGGTTATCTGACCCCTTTCTCCGTCACGCTCGGCCACATTATTCCCGTCATCCTCGGGCTTGTCCCGAGGATCCATAGACTCCGTTGAGGACGGTGCGCACCGGCTAAAACCGGGAGTATGGATCCTCGGGACAAGCCCGAGGATGACGATCTTAGAGTTTTTAGGAGACGCCGTAATGGCCGAAACGATGAAAGCCCTGGCCAAGACCGGACCGGTCGAGGGCCTGGAACTGATCGACGCCCCGATCCCCGAGGCGGGGCCGGAGGATGTGCTGATCCGGGTCCATCGCACCGCCGTCTGCGGCACCGACATCCATATCTGGAACTGGGACGAGTGGTCCCAGAAGAACGTCCCGACCCCGATGATCACCGGCCATGAGTTCGCCGGCGAAATCGTCGCCATCGGCAAGGAGGTGGATCGTCCGCTGAAGATCGGTCAGCGCGTCTCGGCCGAGGGGCATGTGATCGACCTGAACTCCGAAGCGGCCCGCGCCGGGCACTTCCACCTGGACCCGCATACGCGCGGCATCGGCGTGAACCGCCAGGGCGCCTTTGCCGAGTTCGTGGTGGCGCCGGCCTTCAACGTCATCGAACTGCCCGACGACGTGCCCTATGAGATCGGCTCGATCCTGGATCCGTTCGGCAATGCGGTGCACACGGCCCAGCAGTTCGACCTCCTGGGCGAGGACGTCCTGGTCACCGGCGCCGGCCCCATCGGCATGATGGCCGCCGCCGTGGCCCGCCACGCCGGGGCGCGCACCGTGGTCCTGACCGACATCAACGACTTCCGGCTGGAGCTGGCGCAGAAGGTGGCGCCGGGCGTGCGCACCGTGAACACGACCAAGGAAGACATCCATGACGTCATGAAGGAGCTGGGCCTGAAGGTCGGCTTCGACGTGGCCCTGGAGATGTCGGGCTCGCCCGTCGCCTTCAGACAGTGCGTCGACACCCTGATCATGGGCGGCGGCATGGCCATGCTGGGCATCCCCGGCAAACCCATGGAGACCGACTGGGGCGCGATCATCCTGAAGGCCCTGACGATCAAGGGCGTCTATGGCCGCGAAATGTTCACCACCTGGCGCAAGATGCTGGGCCTGCTGAAGGCCGGCCTGGACCTGAGCCCGTTGATCACCCACCGGCTGGACTACGCCGACTATCGCCAGGGCTTCGAGGCGATGAAGTCGGGCCAGTCGGGCAAGGTGGTGCTGAACTGGGACAAGGCGGCCTAAGGAGGCCGGCCCCCTCCGTCGGCTTCGCCGACACCTCCCCCAAGGGGGGAGGATTTTGGTCTCCGCCATTCGCATTCCTCCCCCTCTGGGGGAGGGGGACCGCGCACAGCGTGGTGGAGGGGGTCTGGACGCCCCATTGACGCCTGGGATGCGGTGAAGAGCCCCTCCGTCTCTCCGCTTCGCTCCGAGCCACCTCCCCGCCAAACGGGGAGGAGACAGGGCGTTACCGCTCAGTTCGCCTTGCGGATCAGCTCATCCGCCAGGGCGGCGGTCAGATAGCCGTCGGCGATGCGGCCGTTGGCCAGCTGCCAGCGGCGCAGGGCCGCGCGGGTGTTGGCGCCGATCACCCCGTCCACGCCGCGGGTGTCGTAGCCCAGCCGCGTCAGAGCCGCCTGGGCGCCGATCCGCTGGTCGCGCGACAGGGAGGCGTCGTTGGGCCAGGGCTTGGTCAGGCCCGGCTTGCCCATGATCCCGTCCGCCGTCAGGCCGATGGCCAGGGCGTAGGAGACCGAGTTGTTGTAGCTGCGGATCACATAGTGGTTCGGCAGGGCCAGGAAGGCCGGGCCGTTGGCCCCCTGGGGCAGGAGGATGGTCGCGTCCTCCACCGCCTCGGCGCCGTTCGGCGTGCCGCCCTGGGCCAGGCGCACGCCCTTGGCCGCCCAATAGGCCCAGTCGTGTTTGGGCCCTTCCGCCAGGGCGTAGTCGAAGCCGGCGGGCAGGACGACCTCATAGCCCCAGGTCTGGCCGCGCTTCCAGCCCGCCTGGGCCAGCAGATTGGCGGCCGAGGCCAGGGCGTCGGCGTCGTCGCCCCAGATGTCCACCTTGCCGTCGCCGTCCTGATCCACGCCCAGGCGCAGATAGTTGTCGGGCATGAATTGTGTTTGGCCCATGGCGCCGGCCCAGCTGCCCTTCAGGCCCGCGCGTTCGCGGCGGCCGTCGACGACGATGTCCAGGGCGTCCTTCAACTGGGATTCGGCCCAGTCGCGGCGGCGCCCGTCATAGGCCAGGGTCGCCAGGGAGCGGATGACGTCATAGTCGCCCTGGACCTGGCCGAAGGCGCTTTCCTGGGCCCAGACGCCGACCAGGATTTCAGAGGGCACGCCGAAACGCTGGACCACCGCCCAGGGCACCCGGTCGATCCGCTGCTTGGCCTGGGCGATCCGCACCGCAGTCACGGCGTTCTGGATATAGGCGCCGGCGGGCTTGGAGAATTCCGGCTGATTCCGGTCCAGCCGCACCACGCTGGAGTCCGGCGTCAGACCGGCCAGTTCCCGCTCATAGTCGGCGCGACGGGCGCCGCCCTTGCGCGCCAGAAAACCCTGTTTCCAGCCCTCGAATCCTTCCTGGTCATAGGCGGCGAGCGGCGGCGCCTGCGGCGTCGGCGGCGGAACCACGGCGGCGGGAACCGGATCGGGCTGCGGCGTCGGCAGGGACACCGGCGGCTCCGGCAACATGGGGGCGCAGGCCGCGACGGAGCCGATGAGGAGAAGACGATAGGAAAAGCGCATGAGATTCAGACTACAGTTCCCGAACGGATAGGGGAAATGACATACGCGCGAAGCGGTTTCTCGCGTTCTCATCCGCCTGTCAGGCGAAAAGTCCGCCTGCGGAATCCCTCATCAGCGTCGTTAACCCTCATTTTCATCGACGAAGACGTCCGCTGCGGCGTAAGGGCGCAGACTTCTCCAACGGCCTGATGGCGGAGTGGCGACGCAACGGGCGTGCAAACCCGAACACCCTCCGTTCGACTCGGAGGTCAGGCCTCCATCTTTCTTTTTTGTGTGCTACCGCCCTTCGGGGTGTTTGAGCACGGGTAGGAAAGTGACCGCCGGGCAGGCGGACATCGGCTTTTGTAGGGTTTTGGGCCGTAGCGGCTTGACCTTCTAAGGGCCGCTCTCTATACGACCGCCTCCGCCGCGATCCGCCCGGGTCAGCGGCTTTTCTATTGGTTTCTCTCAGGACGTCCGACCATGAAGGTCCGTAGCTCGCTCAAGTCCCTGAAGACCCGTCACCGCGACTGCAAGGTCGTGCGTCGCAAGGGCCGGGTCTATGTCATCAACAAGACCGACCCGCGCTTCAAGGCCAAGCAAGGCTAAGCTGCGTTCGAGGCGCACTGCTCGGCGGCGCGCGCACGCAGGTCTGCCCAAGCCGCCCAAGGGGCGGTAGGGCAGGAAAAGCCCTGACGATCCACAGGCTGCGGATTCTGTCCGCGGCCTTTTTCGTGTTCGCGGTTGAGTCGCGCCGGACGGCGTGGTTAGCGTCCGCGCCTGATTTCTGGAGTATTCCCCATGGCCGATGACGCCTCGTTCGACGGCAATCCCGACGTCCTGACCGCAACGGCCCAGGGCCGTCTGCGCACCATCATCGAGCGGCTGGAGCGCCTCGAAGAGGACAAACAGGCCGTCATGACCGACATGAAGGAGGTCTTCGCCGAGGCCAAGGGCGAGGGTTATGACGTCAAGGTCCTGCGCAAGGTCATCCGCATCAGGAAGCAGGACAAGGCCAAGCGCCAGGAGGAGGAGGCCATCCTGGACCTCTATCTGTCGGCCCTCGGCGAGGTCTGAGGAGATTAGGGGCTGAAGCGCACGCCCACCGATTCGTCGAAAGGCCGGCTGTCGCGCTCAAGCAGCCCGAAGGGCGGTAGCGCCTCAAAAAAGGAGCTGCTGAGCCCTTGGGATCAGCAGCGCAAGGCCGCCCAGCGGTCTGCGCTCAATGCTCTCAAACGCGCCCGCCGCTCGGCCGAGAAGGCGGGCGTTTCCTTGTCGGAATGGGAGGGGGAGTTCCTCGATTCGGTCAGCGAGCGGGTCAAAACCCACGGCCGCGCCTTCGCCGATCCCGAGAAGGGCGCGCCCGGTCAGGCCCTGTCGGCCATGCAGGGCCGCAAGCTGAAGGAGATCGCCGCCAAGGCGAAGGGCGAAGAGCCGAAGCGGCGGTGGGGGCGGAAGCCAAAAGATATCGAATAGATCGTCATCCTCGGGCTTGACCCGAGGATCGGGTTGTCCGCAACTCAGAGTTGATGAGTGAGCGTCGACCTTTCATCGCGACCTACATCGAGGCCAGCCGCCCACACGGCGTCCTCTACATCGGCATGACCTCGAACCTGTATGAGCGCGGCCATCAACACAGGAACAGAGCGTTCGAAGGTTTCGCACGTCGCTATGGTTGCGGTCTGCTGGTCTGGTACGAGCAGTTCGAGCTGGTCACCGCCGCCATCCGCAAAGAGAAGGCGCTGAAGCGTTGGAATCGCGTGTGGAAGCTCGAGTTGATCGAGCGGACGAACCCTGAGTGGGTGGACCTTTACCCCAGTCTGTGCGGCTGGGCGCCCGATCCTCGGGTCAAGCCCGAGGATGACGGTGAGGGGGGTGTGAAGGCGTTTCTGAAGCGGCTGGAAACAGGCGAGTGACGTTCACCCCGCCTCTTTCAGCTGCCCCTCCAGCCCCTGTTCGCGGACCTTGCGGTACAGGGTCGAGCGCCCGATGCCGAGGCGGCGGGCGATTTCGCTCATATGGCCGGCGTAGACCTCGATGGCGTGCTGGATCAGGTCGCGCTCAATGTCTTCCAGGGTCCGCAGATGGCCGCGGTCGTCCAGGATGCGGATCGGTTGTTCCGGCAGGGGCGGCAGGTCGGCGTAGGACGGCGCGGCGGCGGGCGGCGTGGGCGTCGCATCGGGCAGGGGCGCGGCCACGCCCGAGATGGACGGGAAGTCATAGGGCTGGAGGAAGGGCGAGTCGGCCAGGACGATGGCGCGGAACACCGCATTCTCCAGCTGGCGCACATTGCCGGGCCAGTCATAGGCCTGGAGCATGGCCAGGGTCTCGGGGGCGCAGCCGGCGATGCGGCGGCCCTCCTCGGCGTTGAAGCGGGCGATGAAATGATCGATCAGGGCGGGGATGTCCTCGCGCCGGTCGCGCAGGGAAGGCGCCTCGATCGGGAAGACGTTCAGCCGATAGAACAGATCCTCGCGGAAGGCGCCGTCCTTAACCTGCTGAGCGGGGTCGCGATTGGTGGCCGAGACGATGCGGACGTCGATCTTGACCGGGCGCTTGCCGCCGACGGGGTCGATCTCGCCTTCCTGCAGGGCGCGCAGCAGCTTGACCTGAAGATCCAGCGGCAGTTCGCCGATTTCGTCCAGAAACAGGGTGCCGCCGTCCGCCTCGCGGAACTTGCCCAGAGTCTTGTCGACGGCGCCGGTGAAGGCGCCCTTCTCGTGGCCGAACAGGATGGATTCCGCCAGATTGGCGGGCAGGGCGCCGCAGTTGACGGCGACGAAGGGCTTGCCGGCCCGGTCGCCAGCGCCGTGCAGGGCGCGGGCGATCACCTCCTTGCCGACGCCGCTCTCGCCGGTGATCAGGACGGGGATGGAGGACTTGGCCGCCCGGGCGCCGAGGGCCTTGACCATCCGCATGGGGGCGCTGTCGCCGATGATGTCGTCGAAGCTGGCGCGGCCCTGGACCCGCTTGGTCAGACGACCGACCTCGGTGGTCAGCTGCTCCAGCTTGAGGGCGTTGCGCACCCCGACCAGCAGGCGTTCGGGCCCGACCGGCTTGACGAAGAAGTCCTGGGCGCCGGCCTGCATGGCCTTGACCACGGTGTCGATGCCGCCGTTGGCCGTGAGCACGATGACCGGCGTGGTCAAGCCCCCGCTGCGCAGCTCGGCCAGACACTCCAGACCCGACATCTCGGGCATGATCATGTCCAGCAGGATGACGTCGGCGCCGCCGCCGCGCGTCATCCGGTCGATGGCCTCGCCGCCGCTTGCGGCATGGACCACGGCGTGACCGTCGCGTTCGAGCACAGCCTGCAACAGGCGGCGCTGGGTCGGATCGTCGTCGACCACCAGAACGGTCTTGGCCATGGGGCGTCCCTTGTCATCACCGAGGGGCCGCCCGTGGATCGGACTGGCCCGTTTCGGGACGATTTCTAGGGGGACGAGGTGAAAATCGGGTGAGGGGGCGTGGTGACCGGGGGGTTAACGGGTGTTTGGCTCTTCGCATCGGATCTGCGGCTGGGCTTTCAGCGTCCGACCGCCCACGACCAGGTTGGGCAGGCTGGCGGGGGCGACCGTCACAGCCTCGGCGAAGGCGTTCAGCAGATCCTTCGGCGCCGCCGTCCCGCATACGGCGCTGTAGGACCCGGTTTGCGACCATTGTCCCCCGGCGTCCTGGGCGAAGGCCATGATGCTCCCCGGCGCCGCCAGCAGAACCTCGACCCGGCCGTCGCCGTCCAGGTCCAGGGTGCGCAGACGGCAGGGAGCCTCATTGTTGCAGGCGTACATGAGACTGTCTTGCCGGCTCAGTTGTGCGGTGAAGCTGGACGGCGTCGTCTGGCCGGCGACAGGTTGGATGCGGACGGCCGCCGCCCGTTCATTCCGGTCCTGGATGGAATAGGCCTCGCGATTTACGCGCACCCTGGCCTCGCGTGCCAATTCGGCGGTCTTCGCATCCGACGACCGCATAAGCCGGTCCAGAGCCGCCAGACCGGCCTTGCCGCTGTCAAAGCGCAGGAAGTCGAAGTCGAAATCCTGAGGTTTCACCGCCCCGCGCTCCAGCCGCGCCACCTGGTCCGCGACCGACAGGCGCGCGGGGTCCAGCAGGGGGCTGAACAGGGCCAGGACGGCGGCGACGGCCAGAACGCCTGCGGCGACATTGGTCGTCTCCAGCGGGCGCATCCAGCCGCCGGGCCGCACGGCCGCGATCAGATAACCGACCGCATAGACGGCGCCGACGACCGCGCAGGCCAGGGCGATGATCCGATCCGGCGTCAGGCCGTGCTGGCCGATCCGCAGCGCCAGACCCCAGAAGGCCAAGCCAATCAGGGGCGCGACCAGAACCCCGGCGATCCGGGTGGCGATCCGCAGGGCCGCCGGCGGCAGATTGTCGGGCCGTCCGTCCTGATAGGCGGTGTTGATCAGGATGATGAGGGCGGCGGCCGCGGCCAGCACCAGGGCCGTGGCGCTGCCCGTGTCCCACAGGCGCTCCAGGCCGGTGAAGGGCAGGGCGGCCAGAAAGCCCGCCGTCAGCAGGGCGATGACGGGCAGCAGCCAGGACAGCAGCATCAGGGCCACGGTCCGCACGCCCCGGATCAGGCCGTCGCGCACATCGGTCAGCTGGACCGCCAGGGCGAAGGCCAGGCAGGTGACGGGTATGGCGAACCAGGCCTCGCCGATCAGGGAGCTGAGGGCCTTGACGCCGATGACGTGGAACAGGGCAGCGCCCAGTTGCAGCAGGAGCCAGAAGGCCAGGGTGAAGCCCAGGGACAGCGCCAGCTGCACGCCCGCTTTCCAGGCCACGTCGAAATAGGCGTGATAATCGGCCCGCCAGCGCCGTTCGCGGATCGCCGGCAGGATCAGGTGGTGGGCCACGAAGAGGGCGGCGGCGCTGAAGGCCAGGACGGGAACCTCAAGATAGGGGGCCTGGTCGTTTTCGGGGATCACCCGCCGCGCCACGTCGTGCCAGCCCATCAGGAACAGGGCCGTCGCCGCTGCGGCCGCCCACAGAGCCAGCGGCAGGGGCTTCAGCCGTCCAACCGCCGCCAGAAGCACGGCGGGCGCATAGCCGAAGGCCAGGGCCAGCCCGCCGAACACCTCGGGCCGGGTGTCGGGCCACATCCCGACCTCGGCCGCCCGGTACAGCAGATACAGGGCGCCGCCCTGGATCAGACCGGTCGCCAGGCGCGCGGCGAACAGCCGACCTTGCCCGTCCAGCCCCTTGCGCCCGCCGTCCTGCATCCACTCGTTCATGACGCTCGCCCCCGTGTTGCGGCCCAGTATGAGGCAGCTGGATACGGCAAGATAGCGGCGCGCGGTTGCGGCACGGCCGAACCTTCCCCAAAACAGGGGTATGAACGCCCCCTTCAAGACCCCCGACATCGACGCCCCCCTGTGGGACCTGTCCGACCTCTACGCCTCGCGGGACGACGCCCGGCTCGCCGACGACCTGACGCGGGCGCGCGCCCTGGTGGACGAGATGAACGGCCTGCGCGGGCGGCTGGCGGGGGCGTCGGGCGATCCGGCCGCCCTGGGGGCGGTGCTGGATCAGGCCATCAGCCTCTATGAGCAGGCCTCCGACATCCTGGGCGCGCTCGGCGCCTACGCCTTCCTGTCGGCCTCGACGGCGCGGGACGACGCGGGGGCGCAGGGGTTCGAGGCGGATGTGCGCGAAAAGATCACCGTCATCGCCACCCCGACCGTCTGGCTGACGCTGGAGATCAACCAGATCGACGACGCCGCCCTGGAGGCCGCGCTTCAGGCCCACGCGGGGGCCGCGCGCTGGCGGCCGTGGCTGCGGCGGGTGCGGGCCATGAAGCCGCATGAACTGTCCAGCGAGCTGGAGACCTTCATCGCCGAGCGCGGCCCGATCACGGCCCAGTGGCCGCGCCTGTTCGACGAACAGCTGGCGGCCTTGCGCGCCCATGTCGGCAAGAAGGGGACCGGCAATGAAAGCCTGACCCTGGCCGAGGCCCTGAACCGCCTGTCCGATCCCAAACCCGCGCGGCGCAAGGCCGCCGCCGAGGGCCTGTCGGAGGCCTTGGCCGCCCGCGCCCCGACCCTGGCCCTGGTGCTGAACACCGTCGCCGCCGACAAGGCGATGGAGGATCGCTGGCGCGGCTTCAAACGCCCCGCCGACAGCCGACACCTGGCCAATGAGGTCGATGGCGAGGCGGTGGACGCCATGGCCGAGGCCGTCGCCGAAGCCTATCCGCGCCTGTCCCACCGCTATTACGCCCTGAAGGCCAAGGCCATGGGCAAGGCGCGGCTGGATCACTGGGACCGCAACGCCCCGATCGAGACCACCGCCCCGCGCGCCTTCACCTGGAGCCAGGGCCGGGAGATCGTTCTGGACAGTTTCTCGGACCTGGGGGCCGAGTTCGCCGAACGCGCCGCCGGCTTCTTCGACCGGCCCTGGATCGACGGCCGCGCCCGGCCGGGCAAACAATCGGGCGCCTATGCCCATCCGGTCACCGCCGACCGCCATCCCTATGTCTTCCTGAACTGGATGGGCGAGCGGCGCGACGTCCTGACCCTGGCCCACGAACTGGGCCACGGGGTGCACCAGACCCTGGCGGCGGACCAGGGCACGCTTCTGGCCGACACCCCTCTGACCCTGGCCGAGACCGCCTCCATCTTCGCCGAGGGTCTGACCTTCGACCGTCTGCTGGCCACGGCGCCCAAGCGCGAGCAGCGTGGTCTGCTGGCCGGGAGGATCGAGGACGGGCTGAACACCGTGGTGCGACAGATCGCCTTCCACCGGTTCGAGACCCGTTTCCACGACGAGCGGCAGAAGGGCGAGGTCTCGCAGCAGCGGATCAATGAACTGTGGCTGACCGAGATGGGCGCGTCCCTGGGGCCGGCCGTCACCTTGAATCCCGGCTATGAGCACTGGTGGGCCTACGTCAGCCACTTCGTCCACTCGCCCTTCTACGTCTACGCCTACGCCTTCGGCGACCTGCTGGTGGCGGCCCTGATGGAGGCGCGACGGGCCGATCCCAAGGGCTTCACGCCCCTTTACCGCGACCTGCTGGCCGGGGGCGGGGCCAAGACCTATGTCGAGGCCCTGAAGCCCTTCGGCCTCAATCCGCGCGACCCGGCCTTCTGGAGCGTGGGCTGCAAGCGTCTGGAGCGGCTGGTGGATCAGTTCGAGGCGCTGGGGTGAGGATGTGGGGTGCGGGGTGTGGGCCGCTGCCGCCACACCCCACACCCCGCACCCCTCGCCATTCCTCGGTGTGTGCTTGAGCGGCGTCGAACCCACGCTATAGTCGCGCCAACGACAAGACCGAGGGAGCTCTCATGGCCAAGGCCAAAAACCCCGCCACCGCCCAGGCCGACGCCGATGCGAGCGCCTATGTCCGGGGGGATATGCAGATCAATGAACAGGTCTCGACCTTCCACCTGTTCATGGGCCTGACCAAATGGGGCGCCCTGGCTGTGGCCTGCGTGCTCGTGTTCCTGACCCTGTGGTTCCATCCGGGCGGAACCTTCGTCGCCGGCTTCATAGGGGCGGCGGTCCTGGCCGCCGTCGGCTTTTGGGCTCTCAAGCCCAAGGGCGGCGCAGGCCACTGATCCGCTCGCCCGACACGGGTCTTTGACGGCGTCGGTGGAACCGGCCTAGGCTCGTCTCCCAGCTTCAATGAGAGGGGATTCGCTTGGCCGTCGCTATCGCCGCCACCCGTGAACGTCGCGAAGGCGAGACGCGCTGCGCCGTCACGCCTGAAACGGTCAAGAAGCTGATCGCCCTGGGCGCGACCGTCACGGTCGAGGCCGGGACCGGCCTGGGCTCCTCCATTCCCGACGCCGACTACGCCGCCGCCGGCGCGACGGTGAAGCCTGACACCCGCGCCGTGCTGGACGGCGCCGACGTCGTGCTGAAGGTGCGCGGCCCCACGGCCCAGGAAATCAGCGCCCTGAAGCCCGGCGCGATCGTGATCGCCATGCTGGACGCCTGGCGCGACAAGGCCACGGTCGAGGCCCTGAAGGGGGCGAACGCCACCGCCTTCGCCATGGAGTTCGTGCCCCGCATCACCCGCGCCCAGGTGATGGACGTCCTGTCGTCCCAGGCCAATCTGGCCGGGTATCGCGCGGTGATCGAGGCGGCCTACGCCTATGGTAAAGGGTTCCCGATGATGATGACGGCGGCCGGCACGGTCGCCGCCGCCAAATGTTTCGTCATGGGGGTGGGCGTGGCGGGTCTCCAGGCCATCGCCACGGCGCGGCGTCTCGGCGCCGTCGTCACCGCCACCGACGTCCGCCCCGCCACCAAGGAACAGGTCGAGAGCCTGGGCGCCAAATTCTTGGCCGTCGAGGACGAGGAGTTCAGGAACGCCCAGACCGCCGGGGGCTACGCCAAGGAGATGTCGGCGGAATATCAGGCCAAACAGGCCGAACTGACCGCATCTCACATCGTCAAACAGGATGTGGTGATCACCACCGCCCTGATCCCCGGCCGTCCGGCGCCGCGCCTGCTGACGGCGGCCCACGTCGCCTCGATGAAGCCAGGCTCGGTCATCGTCGATCTGGCGGTCGAGGCGGGCGGCAACGTCGAGGGCTCGAAGCTGAACGAGGTCGTGACCACCGCGAACGGCGTGACCATCGTCGGCTGGTCCAACCTGCCCGGCCGCATCGCCGCCGACGCCAGCGCCCTGTACGCCCGCAATCTGACGGCCTTTGTGGGGCTGATGATCAAGGACGGGGCTCTGGCCGTGGATCTGGAGGACGAGATCCTGAAGGCGGCCGTTGTGACGCACGGCGAGGCCGTGGTGCACGAAGGAGTGCGGGGATGATTACAGGCCGTTTGCGCAATGCTCTTTCGATCTTCTCATTGATCGTGATCTTCGGTGGAGCCTTGTTCTGGCTTATCCTGCTGATCTTCGGCTTCATTCAGGACACCTCGGGTCCCGCGTTCGGCAGGGCGCTTACCAATGTCGGTCCGATCTTTTTCGGTAGCGTCATTAATGGCGGAGTCCTGCGACTTCTCATCAGCATTGATGCTCGGTTGGAGCAGAAAGCCTGACCATGGAACACGTCGATCCCACCGTCTTCCGCCTGGCCATCTTCGTCCTGGCCATCTTCGTCGGCTATTACGTGGTCTGGAGCGTCACCCCGGCCCTGCACACGCCTCTGATGGCCGTGACCAATGCGGTGTCCAGCGTCATCATCGTCGGCGGCCTGATCGCGGCGGCGGCCGTGTCGGGCGATGCGACCGGCCCCAGCGCCTGGATCGCCAAGGGCGCGGGCGTGGCGGCCGTGACCCTGGCCAGCGTCAACATCTTCGGCGGCTTTATGGTCACCCGACGGATGCTGGCCATGTACAAGAAGAAGGAGCGGCCGGCTCCCAAGGGCGCGGCATGATCGACCCCGCCCAGATCGCCATAACCGGCTCCTGGATCGCCACCGGCGTCGGTTTCGGCCTGTGGCTGTACGGCTGGTTCGGGACCAAGGTTCCGATCAAGCGCCAGCGGCTGCACGACTGCGGCATCGCCCTGGTGTTCTCGGCCATTCTGGTCCGGGTCGTGACCCAGGACCGGCAGCTGGGCGTTTTCGAATGGGCCCTGTTCTTCATCGGCCCCCTGTTCATCGCCGCCGCCCTGTGGCGGCTGGCGCGCACGTCTTGAGGGGAGGGGCGTGATGAACGCATCCTTGGCCGCGCTGGCCTATCTGGTTTCCGGCGTTCTGTTCATCCTGTCTCTGCGCGGCCTGTCCAGCCCCGAGACCAGCCGCCAGGGCAACACCTTCGGCATGATCGGCATGGCGCTGGCCATCGGCGTGACCCTGCTGACGCTCGGCGCCACGCGGGCCCTGGACCCCCTGACCCTGGGGCTGATCGCGGGCGGGGTCGTGGTCGGCGGCGGGATCGGCGCCCTGATCGCCCGGCGCGTGGCCATGACCGACATGCCCCAGCTGGTCGCGGCCTTCCACAGCCTGGTCGGCATGGCCGCCTGCCTGGTCGCCATCGGCGCCGTCTATGCGCCCGAGGCGTTTGGAATTCTGTCGGAGGACGGGACGGGCATCAAAACCCTGTCGATCGTCGAGCTCAGCCTGGGCGTCGCCATCGGCGCCATCACCTTCACCGGTTCGGTCATCGCCTTCGCCAAGCTGAACGGCAATATGTCGGGCGCGCCGATCCTGCTGCCGGCGCGGCACCTAATCAATGTCGGCCTGGGCCTGGCCCTGGTCTTCCTGATCGGGATTCTGATCGGCACGGGCGGCTCGGCCGTCTGGGCCTTCTGGGGCGTCTTCATCCTCAGCCTGGTGCTGGGCGCGACCCTGATCATCCCCATCGGCGGCGCCGACATGCCGGTGGTGGTGTCGATGCTGAACTCCTACTCCGGCTGGGCGGCGGCGGCCCTGGGCTTCACCCTTGAGAACATCGCCCTGATCATCACCGGCGCCCTGGTCGGGTCGTCGGGCGCCATCCTGAGCTACATCATGTGCAAGGGCATGAACCGCAGCTTCATAAGCGTCATCCTGGGCGGCTTCGGCGGGGATGCGGCGGCGGCCGGCGCGGGCGGCGCCAGGGAGACGCGGCCGGTCAAACAGGGCTCGGCCGAGGACGCCGCCTTCATCATGAAGAATGCGTCCAAGGTCATCATCGTGCCCGGCTACGGCATGGCCGTGGCCCAGGCCCAGCATGCGCTGCGCGAAATGGCCGACAAGCTGAAGGAGGAGGGGGTCGAGGTGAAATACGCCATCCACCCCGTCGCCGGCCGAATGCCGGGCCATATGAACGTCCTGCTGGCCGAGGCCAACGTCCCCTATGACGAGGTGTTCGAGCTGGAGGACATCAACGCCGAGTTCGCCACCGCCGACGTCGCCTTCGTCATCGGCGCCAACGACGTCACCAACCCCGCCGCCAAGACCGACCCCCAGTCGCCCATCTTCGGCATGCCGATCCTGGACGTCGAAAAGGCCGGGACCGTGCTGTTCATCAAGCGCGGCATGGGCTCGGGCTATGCGGGCGTCGAGAACGAGCTCTTCTTCCGCGACAACACCATGATGCTGTTCGCGGATGCGAAGAAGATGGTCGAGGGGATCGTGAAGGGGCTGTGACCTTCCACCGTCGTCATCCTGGGCCTTGTGCCCAGGATCCATACTCCCGGTTTTGACGTCGTGCGTCGATGTTCGACACCGGGCGTATGGATCCCAGGGACGAGCCCTGGGATGACGGGAAATGGGGTGGGATCACAGGCGCAGGGGAGGCCGACATCGCTCGCGGCTCCCATCGTCTCGCCAACCGCTGAAACCCCTATCGTCCGAGCTTGACCGGCGCTATCACGCGACCGTGAACGTCCTGTCCAAACCCGCCCCCGCCGCCCATCGCCGGTTCGAAGCCCTGGACTCCCTGCGCGGGGTGTGCGCCGTTCTGGTCGTCATGTTCCACATGCCGGTGGCCAGCCACTGGCGGACCTGGGATTTCATCCAGCACGCCTATCTGTTCGTCGATTATTTCTTCGTCCTCTCGGGCTTCGTCATCGCCCACGCCTATGCCGAGCGGCTGAAGACGGCGCAGGACGCGGGCCGGTTCATGGTGCGGCGGTTCGGGCGGATCTGGCCGATGCATGTGCTGATGCTGGCCGCCTTCATCGGGCTGGAGGTGGCGCGGCTGGTCTTCCACTTCGATGGGGCCGAGCCCTTCACACGCGATCGGTCGGTGGGGGCGATCTTCACCAATCTGGCCCTGGTTCAGGCCTGGCATGTCCATCCCTATCTGACCTGGAACGGGCCGTCGTGGACGCTCAGCGCCGAATGGGCCTGCTATCTGATCTTCGCCGGCCTGGTGCTGGTCGCGCCCCGGCGGTTCCGCTGGATCGGGCTGGTTCTGGCGATTATCGGCGGGGTTCTGGTGGTCAGCTACGCCCGGCGCTGGATGAACACCACCTATGACTTCGCCGTGCCTCGCGCGGTTTACGGCTTCTTCCTGGGCTGTCTGCTGCAGGGCCTATGGACGAACATCCCCCGCTTGAAGGGGCTGGCCGCCACGGGGCTGGAGATCGCCGCCGTCGCCGTCGTCTGTCTGTTCGTCGCCTGGGCCGAAGGACCGGTGACGGTCGCCGTCACCCTGGTCTTCGTCGTCCTGGTCTGGGTCTTTGCGGGCGAGGAGGGGCGGGTGTCGCGCCTGCTGGATCATCCCGCCCTGGTCACGCTGGGTCGATGGTCCTTCTCCATCTACATGGTCCATATGTTCATCCTGACCGTGATGCTGATCATCGCGCGCAAGCTGGACTGGATGCCCGGCGGGCGGCGTGTCGATTTCGGCTCGGTCTGGCTGAACGACCTGTTCGCGCTCGGCCTGTTCGGCCTCATCGTCGGGGTCGCGGTGGTGGCGCACAATCACGTCGAACGCCCGGCCCAGCGGCTGATTGATCGCTGGACCAAGCCGAAAGCCGCCTGATGAAGCCGGCCTGAGATCAGGCCGCCATCCGCCATTCCGGGGCGTCCCATTCCGACCGGGCCTCGTCCCACAGCATGTCCTCGTCCGAATAGCGGCTGCTGGCGGCGGCGGAGATGACGTCCACCACCTGCTCCTCCAGCCGATCCCAGATGACGGCCAGGTCCGACGATCCGTCGGCCTCGCACGGCACGATGATGTAGCGGTTGGCGTTGACGGCCTTGTGGGCCAGGGGGGCGGTCGGTTGGAACTGAGCCATCTGATGATCTCCTGAAGCGGTCGGCCTCTTGTCGATGATTGTGTTATGGCGCACTGATGCGTCAGAAACGGACGTATCTTTCAGGAGCGACGGTGAGACACGACAAGGCGGCCATGGTGATCGACCTGGCGCGGCGCCTGGCCGCCAGCGCCGAGGGCCTGAGCCTGGACGAGATGGCGCGCGACATGGGCGTCAGCCGCCGCACCGCCGAGCGGATGCGCGACGCCGTCTTCATGCTGTTCCCGACGGTGGAGGAGGTGTCGGACCCGCCGTCGAAACGCTGGCGCATTCGCGGCGGCCTGTCGGCCTTCGAACAGGCGCCGACCGCGACCGAGATGCTGGAGCTGACCAAGGCCGCGGCGGCCCTGCGCGCGGCGGGCGAACCGGCGCGGGCGGCGGCGCTGGAGGCGCTCGAACGGAAACTCAAGGCGGCGATGCGCTCCACCACCCTGAACCGGATGGCGCCGGACCTGGAGGCCCTGGTCCGGGCCGAGACCATCGCCGTCCAGGCCGGGCCGCGCCCCTCGGCTGACGAGGCCATGCTGACCGCCATTCGCGGGGCCATATTGGCGCAACAGCCGCTGGGCTTCACCTATTCCCGGCCGGGCGCCGAGCCGCGCCGCCGCAGCGTCGCCCCTTGCGGGGTCATGTTCGGCCGCGCCAACTATCTGGTCGCCGCCGACCGCGAGACCGGCCGCATCCAGACCTTCCGTCTGGACCGGATGAGCCATGTCGCCGCTCAGGACGGGGTGGCGATCCCGCCGCCCGATTTCGACCTGGGCGTCTTCGCCAGCCAGTCCTTCGGCATCTATCAGGACGAGATCGAGGACGTGGTCCTGCGCATCGCCCCGCAAGGCGCGGCCGAGGCCAAGAGCTGGCGCTGGCACCCGACCCAGACCTTCGAGGACCAGGCGGACGGCGGCGTGATCGTGCGGTTCCGGGCGTCCGGCATGCGCGAACTGGCCTGGCACCTGTTCACCTGGGGCGAACAGGCGGTGATTCTGGCGCCCGAACGGCTGAAGGCGGTCATGGCCGGGGAACTGGCGGCGGCCGGACGCGCTCTGGACGCGGCCCGCGGATGAACAAGGCTTAAGGTGACGCTGTCGCCGGCCGTCGCTATGGCCGCCATGACCTATCGGAGAGCTTCATGCGTCTGAAGACGGCCCTCATCTGTGCAGGCTTGATCGGACTTTCGGCCGTCACAGCCTGCGCCTCGCCCACCGTCGTTGCGGTTCAAGCTCCGGTCACGGCCGAGGACGGCCGCGTGGCCGTCACCGTCCAGCGCGACGGTGACCGGTGGACCGCCGACTATGTGCTGGACCGCGACGCGCCGGTCTGGGCCTTCTTCCGGTCGGCCCTGCTGCGCGAGAGCCGCCGGCCCTGGCGGCCGGACTGGTGGCGGGTGGAGACGCCGGGCGTCGTGCTGGAGCGGGTGGGGGACTATGACGTGCTGCGCTCGACCGACGGCGGTCCTGTGCCGCGCGACGTGCGCATAGTCATGACGCCGCGCCCCGGCGATCTTGAGGCCGAATATGATCCGGCTCTCGTCTTTTCGGACGGCACGGTGGCGCTGTTTTCCGGCCAGTTCGACGTCATTCCGCTGGAGTCCGTCGCCGCCGCCCGCGCCCTGCCGCGCGATCTGAACGGCGTCGAGGTGCCGGGCGGCCCGGCGGCCGTGACCTGGCGCGACCGGTCCGGGCCGATCCTGTTCAAGGGCGAGCGCAAGCCGGAGGCGACCGCCGTGGACGCCCAGACCTATGTCCTGTTCGGCGACGCCACGACGCGCCGGGGCGACGGGATCACCACCGTCATCGACCCTGGTCTGCCGCGCTGGCTGGGCGACCAACTGGCCGGTTTCACGCCCCAGGTCATGGCCTATTACGCCCGCCGTCTGGGCCCGGCCCAGGGCGAGCCCCCGACCCTGATGGTCAGCTGGACCGGCCCGACCAAATCCCTGTCCAGCATGGGCGGCAGCGTTCTGCCGGGTCTGATCTCGATGAATTTTGAAGGCGAGGGGGTGCTGGACCCCGACGCCCAGGCCCTGGCCCGCGCCCGCTGGTTCATCGGCCATGAGGCGGCGCATTTCTGGCTGGGCTCGCAGGGGCTCAGATATCAGTACGCCCGCGAAGCCTGGATCACCGAGGGCGGCGCCGACCTGATGGCCGTGCGCGCCCTGAAGGCCATCGACCCCGTCTATGACGATCGGGCCGAGCTTCAGCGCGAGGTGGACGACTGCGTTCGGCTGGCGGCGGGCAGGCCCCTGGCCTCGGCGGGCGATCGGGGCGACAACCGCGCCTATTACGCCTGCGGCGCAGTGTTCGGCCTGGTCATCGAAGGGGCCGAGCGGCGCGCGGGCGGGGGAGACTTCTTCGACGTGGTGGCGGACTTCCAGCGGCGGGACAATGACGACGGGATCCTCAGCCGCGAGGAATGGCTGGGCGCCCTGACCCGCCTGTCGCGCGACCCGACCCTGGCCAACGACATCTCCACCCTGCTGGACCGGGGCGTGGCCGATCCGTCCGCCGTCATCGCCCGCCTGTTCCAGCGCACCGGCGTCGCCTTCCGCCTGGAGAACGGCCGGGTGGTGCTCAGTTGAAGGTTTGACGCGGATCAAGGCGGGACGGGCCCGGCGGGCGCATCCAGGCTCCGGAAACAAGGAGCATCGCCATGACCTATTCGAGCCTGATGGTCTATGTGGACGACGAGGCCGACAATGTCGCCCGGATTGGTTTTGCGCGCGATCTCGCGGTCGTCTTCGACGCGACCCTAATCGGCATATCCGTCAGCGAGCCGGAGCCGCCCCTGGTGGACGCCTATGTCGCCGGCGGCATGGCGGGCGAGATCCTGACCCTGCGGCGCGATCAGGCGGAAGGGGAGTTGGCTGCCGCCAAGACCCGCTTTCTGGACGCCCTGAAGGACACCGGCATCGCCCACGAATGGCGGGCCGAAACCGGCTATCCCGCCGCCTGCGTCGCGCACCAGGCGCGTGCGGCGGACCTGATCCTGATCGGCCGAGACGCCGGCCGTCTGCCCTATCGGGCGCCGGACGCGGGCGACCTGATCATGAATCTCGGTCGCCCTGTCCTGGTCGCTCCGCCGCGCGCCCAGGCCGCGCCGGTCGACGGCGTCGCCCTGGTGGCCTGGAAGGAGGGGCGCGAGGCCCAGCGCGCCGTCGCCGCCGCCCTGCCGCTGCTGAAACAGGCGCGCGAGGTCCAGGTGGTCGAGATCTGCGCCTCGGCCGACGCCGCGGCTGCGGCCGCCCGCGTCGCCGACGTCGCCGCCTGGCTGCGTCGGCACGGCGTCGTCGCCGAGAGCGAGGCCAAGGTCCGCGACGAACGTCCGGCCGGCGACCGCATCCTGGCCCTGGTCGAACAGACGGGCGCCAATCTGATCGTCGCCGGCGCCTGGGGCCATTCGCGGATGCGCGAGTGGGTCCTGGGCGGCGTCACCCAGGCCCTGTTGAACCGCAGCCAGTCCTGGCTGCTGTTCAGCCACTGAGGCCTCAGCGGTCCTCGCGGGCGTGGAAGATGCGGGCGACGACGACGGCGTCCGCATCGACGCGGTACTGGACCACATAGCCGCTGTCGCCGAAGGGGATGTAGAGCTCGCGGCGATCTCCCCTTTCCCGTCCCATGAACGGCGTGCCGGCCAACAGAGACACGAACCGGGTGATGACCCGCAACGCGCGCAAGGCGGCGCGTGGATTACGCTCGGCCAAAAAGGCGGCGAGCCGTCGCCTGTCGCGAACCGCCTGTTGCGAGAAGCGGAGCTTCACCGCCGGGCGTCGAGGCGTGCTTTCAGGTCCGTCTCGAACGCCGTGGACCATTCCTCGAATGTCTCGTAGACGCCCGTGCGATCATACTCGGCGAGCGCCTCGGCCGCTGTGGGACCGTCTGGAGGCGAGGCGTAAAGTTCGGTCTGCCCTGTTTCGAAAGCCGCCTGGTCTTCTCGGACGCCAAACGACTGTTCAGTGAACGCCCTGTCCAGAACCGCGCCGGCATAGGCTTCCGGCGTCAGGCCCGCTGCGCGCGCAGCGGCCTTGAGCCGCTCAAGCGCCTCTTCGGTCAGGGGAAGGGTCAGGACGTGATCGGCCATAACCGCATCATCTCACAACTATGAGTGGTTGTGAACTCAAATCGCTGCGAACGGATAGGGGCTGACCGACTTGGCCCAGTCGTCCACGGCCAGGGGCCGGTCGATGGGCGCGGCGGCGCGTTCGGCGCAGGGATGGCGGTGGCAAAGGCGGCAGGCGGGGCCGATTGGCGTCACCTCGGGCCGGTCCAGATCCAGGCCGTGGGCATAGGCGAGCCGGTGCGCATGGCGCAGTTCGCAGCCCAGGCCGACGGCCAGGTCGTGGGTCTCGCCGTATCCGTCCTGGCCCTGGCGTTCGACGGTGCGGGCGAAGGTGAACCAGCGACCGCCGTCTGGCGTCTCGATGATCTGGGTGATGATCCGGCCCGGCGTGCGAAAGGCGCTGTGCAGGCGCCAACGCGGACAGGCGCCGCCGAAGCGCGAGAAGGGAAAGGCGCCCGCCGCATAGCGTTTCGAGATATTGCCCGCCTGATCCACCCGCATCAGGAAGAAGGGCACGCCCCGCGCCGTCGGCCGCGACAGGGTCGTCAGCCGGTGCGCCGCCTGTTCATAGCTGACCCCGAACCGCGCCTGAAGCCGCGCCAGGTCATAGCCGGTCTCTTCGGCCGTGCGCTGAAAGGCGGCGTAGGGCATCAGGATCGCGGCGGCCAGGGTGTTGGTCAGGGCCACCTTCAGCAGGGAGCGCGTCGGTCCGTCCGGGGCGTTCGCCGCCTGGACCATGTCGTGGAGCGCCTGTCCGTGCTCGGCCAGGGCCAGCTGATAGGCGATGGCGAAGGCGCGAGACGACGGGCCCAGGGTCTCGGACAGCAGCAGACGGCGGCGGTGCAGATCATAGCGCCTGGTCCATTCCACCATGACCTCGGCCGGCAGGGTGCGGACCCCCAGGTCGTGTTTGGCCGCCAGCCGCTGGCGGGCGGCGGGTTCGAAACCGTCGGCATGGGCCGGCGCCTCGGCCGCCAGGACCTCGGCCAGGGCCTCGCCCATCTGGTCCAGTTCGGGAAAGTGGTTGCCGCGCGACTGGATATATTCGCGCACCCATTCGGCGGGACTGGCCTCGACCAGGCCTTCGCCGGTCTCGGCGGCGGCGCGGGCCTTGGCGCGGCCGTCGTCAAAGGCCCGATACAGGCGCAGCAGGGCGTCGGCCACCCCCGGCGCCTCTTCCAGCACCTGCACCAGTTCGTGACGGGGCAGGGCCAAGCCCTTGAACAGAGGATCGGCCAGAACCTCGCCCAGCCGCGCCTCATCGACGGCCCCGCCCTGGTTCAGGCTGCGCAGATCGACGTCATAGGTTTCGGCCAGACGCAGCAGCAACTGGGCCGACACCGGTCGCTGATTGCGCTCTATGTGGTTGAGATAGCTGGGGGAAACCCCCAGGTCGGCCGCCATGGCCGTCTGGGTCAGGGAAAGGTCGCGCCTCAGCCGCTTCAGCCGGGCCCCCAGAAACAGCTTGCGATCGGCGGCGGTGTCCATGGCTGAAGAATGTCATATTATGACTGCCGATGCAAAGTCATGATGTGACAAACTGACTTCATTGATCGGCGCGATCCTGTGTCATTCGTGACTTCGGCGTGTTCTTGTCCCTGAGACGGCGGCTGCGGCCGCGCCCTTTCAGAAGACGAGTTCGACCATGACCACCTTCGCCGACCTGGTTCCTTCGCCCGCCGGCCGTTTCGACGGCATCGAGCGCCCCTATACGCCCGAAGACGTCCTGCGCCTGCGCGGCTCGGTGCCGATCACCCACACCCTGGCCGAGCGGGGCGCCAATCGCCTGTGGCAGCTGCTGCACGACGAGCCCTTCATCAACGCCCTGGGCGCCGTCACCGGCAACCAGGCCATGCAGATGGTCCGCGCCGGGCTGAAGGCCATCTATCTGTCGGGCTGGCAGGTCGCGGCCGACGCCAATACGGCCGGCGCCATGTATCCCGACCAGTCGCTGTACCCGGCCAACGCCGCGCCGGAACTGTGCCGCCGCATCAACCGCACCCTTCAGCGCGCCGACCAGATCGAGCATGCCGAGGGCGGCGCCAAACGCGACTGGTTCGTCCCCATCGTCGCCGACGCCGAGGCCGGCTTCGGCGGGCCGCTGAACAGCTTCGAGATCATGAAGGCCTTCATCGAGGCGGGCGCCGCCGGCGTCCACTTCGAGGACCAGCTGGCCTCGGAGAAGAAGTGCGGCCACCTGGGCGGCAAGGTGCTGATCCCGACCCAGGCGCATGAGCGCAATCTGGTCGCCGCGCGTCTGGCCGCCGACGTCATGGGTACGCCGACCATCACGGTCGCCCGCACCGACGCCGAAAGCGCCCAGCTGATCACCTCGGACATCGACGAGCGCGACCAGCCCTTCATCGACCGCGACAACCGCACGCCGGAGGGCTTCTTCCGCCTGAAGGAAGGCACGGGTCTGGACCACTGCATCGCGCGCGGCCTGTCCTACGCCAACATCGCCGACCTGCTGTGGTGGGAGACCTCGCATCCGGATCTGGACGACGCCAAGAAGTTCGCGGAAGCCGTCCAGAAGAAATATCCGGGCAAGCTGATGGCCTACAACTGCTCGCCCTCCTTCAACTGGAAGGCCAAGTTGGACGACGCCACCATCGCCAAGTTCCAGCGCGAGCTGGGCGCCATGGGCTACAAGTTCCAGTTCGTGACCCTGGCCGGCTTCCACGCCCTGAACAACTCGATGTTCGAGCTGGCGGACGGCTATCGCGACAACGGCATGGCGGCCTATTCCGAGCTGCAACAGCGCGAGTTCGCCAATGAGGCGCGCGGCTACACCGCCACCCGCCACCAGCGCGAAGTCGGCACCGGCTATTTCGACCAGGTCGCCACGGTCATCTCCAATGGCACGTCCTCGACCACGGCGCTGAAGGACTCGACCGAGACCGCCCAGTTCACCCACGCGGCTTAAGAAAGGGAACCGCCATGGAACCTCTGACCCAAACCGAAGCCATCATCGACTTTTGCCTGGCGCCCCTGGCGCTCGACGCCGGGACCGAGGCCGAACGCGAGGTGCGCCGCCGCCTGACTCACGTCCTGCGGACCTATCAGGCCAAGGTCGCCAGGCCGATCGCCGTGGACTTCTCGTCTATGCCGTCCCAGGTGATCAACGAGGCCGCCCACGGCTACGAATAGGCCGCGCGCTGCCTGCAAAAGAGAAGAGGCCCGCCCCGATCGCTCGGGGCGGGCCTTTTTTATCGCGTCGAACCGGCTGGGGCTGCGGGGGCTCAGCGGGCGCCCGACGGCGGGGGCGCGGACGCCTGGGCCGAGGCGGCGGCCGGCGTCGGGGTCAGGGTGACGGACACCGGCGTCTGGGCCGGGGGCGGGGGCGTGCCGGTCTCTTCCGGGGCGCCGACGGTGATGGTGGTGTTCAGCACCGCCTGGGTGGTGCAGGTGGCCAGGTCGCGGGTGATGTGGCGGCCCAGGCAGAACATGTCCTCATAGCTGGGGCGCGAGGCCGCCAGGCATTGGAACAGCATCAGCTTGGACATGTTCAGGCAGAATTCGTTGTTCGGCTCCACCACCAGGGCGTCGGTGTTGGCCCGCGCCTCTTCGCCGGCGGCGCCCAGGGCGGCCAGGGCGGCGATGGCCAGGGACCGCACGACCGGCGGCGTATAGGGCGGCGCCTTGCGCGACGCCTCGACCGCTTCCAGCCCCGCGCCGGAATTGGCGGCGGCGAACAGTTTGGCCGATTCATCCGCCGAGGGCAGCATGGCCGCCGCCGACAGGGTCTTGGCGGTCTCCAGCCGAACCTCGCGGTTGGGGATATGGGTGACGGCCCAGCGGCGGCGCGGGTCGTTGCGCTCCTGGATCGTATAGGCGTCGGCCTCGACCGCCTCGGCGATGCCGCGAATGACGACCGCGTCCTTGGCGATGGTCGCCGAGATCAGGCCGGCGGCCGCATCGGCGCCGGGCAGGGTTGCGGCATAGGCCGGATCGGCGACGATGCGGGCGACCATCTCCTGGCGCTGGACCGGATCGACGGCGAACTGACGCACCCCGGCGACGAACTCGGGCGACTGAAGCGCGATGATCGAACCATAGGCGATCAGGCCGCGCGACAGCTGGGCGGGCTCAAAGGCGACGCCCTTGCGGATGGCGGCCTGAACCGCCTCGGCGTCGGTGAAGCCGCCCGGCTGGATGGTTTCGGCCTCGCGCAGGAAGGCCACATAGATGGAGGCGGCCTGGGCCACGCCCTCGTTCAGCGAGACGGGCGGGGGCGGCGGGGGCGGAGGCGGCGCGGCCGGTTCGGCCTCTTTCGTCGAACAGCTGGCCAGAAGGGCGGCGGCGGCGATGGCGGCGATCGAAAGGCCGCGGGTCATGAAGGCCTTGGGCATAGGGCGCGTCCACAGAACTGAAAGGAGGCCCCGGCGGGGGCGCGTACTGGAAGGCGCTTATAACGTGTCGAAAGTGGTTTGCCGAAGATTAATCGAACAGCTTCGATACCGATTCCTCGTTGGCGATCCGACGGATAGCTTCACCGATCAGCGGAGCCACGGAAACCCTGCGAATTTTCGCGCAGTTCAAAACTTCGTGGGGTTGTTCGATGGAGTCGGTGATCACCAGCTCCTTCAGCGGCCCGTCGGTGATCCGCTGCACCGCCGGGCCCGACAGCACGCCGTGGCTGATATAGGCCGAGACCTCGGTCGCCCCCTGGTCGATCAAGGCCTTGGCGGCGTTGACCAGGGTGCCGCCCGAATCGACGATGTCGTCGAACAGGATGCAGCGACGGCCTTCGACGTCGCCGATGATGTTCATCACCTCGCTCTCGCCCGCCTTGGGCCGGCGTTTGTCGACGATGGCCAGGTCGGCGTTCAGTCGGCTGGCCAGGGCGCGGGCCCGCACCACCCCGCCCACGTCGGGCGAGACGATCATCAGGTCGTCGCCCCGGGCGTAGTTTTCCTTCACGTCCTGGGCCAGGACCGGAATGGCGACCAGATTGTCGGTCGGAATATCGAAAAAGCCCTGAATCTGGCCGGCGTGCAGATCCATGGTCAGCACCCGGTCGGCGCCGGCGCGGGTGATCAGATTGGCCACCAGCTTGGCCGAGATGGGCGTGCGGCCGCCGGTCTTCCGGTCCTGACGGGCATAGCCGAAATAGGGCATGACGGCCGTGATCCGCTTGGCGGACGCCCGCACCAGGGCGTCCGTGATGATCAGCAGCTCCATCAGATTGTCGTTGGCCGGATAGCTGGTCGACTGAAGGATGAAGACGTCCTCGCCCCGGACGTTCTCCTCGATGACGGCGAAGACCTCATTGTCCGCAAACCGCTTGACCTGGGCCTTCGTCAGGGGCGCGTCCAGATGGTCGGCGATGGCCTGAGACAGGCCTCGGTTGGAGTTGCCTGAGAGCAGCTTCATCGGCTGGTCATCCTTTCGCCGTCATCCGCCCCCCATGAACGGGTGTCGGTTGGCGCGCTCTTTACCAGCGGAGCCGGTCAGGGCAAGTCGTGCACGGAGATTTCCTCGGCATGGCGCGCCCCGGTCGCGGGTGCTAGAGATCGCCGCGTTGGTTTTTGGAAGCTGGGCTTGGGGCCCCGCTTTCGCTCGTCATGGGGTCGTCCTTGTCCGTTTCCAAGTTCCGTTCCGGCCTGGTGCTGATGGCCGCAGCGGCCGCCGCTCTGACGATTTCCGGCTGCGCCGGGAACAAGCGGCCCAGGCTCGCCTATGAAGAACGCCCGGTCGAGGCGCTGTACAACACCGGCTATCAGCGGCTGGAACAGCGCCGTTGGGCCGACGCCGTCGACTATTTCCAGGAGGTGGAACGCCAGCACCCCTATTCGGACTGGGCGCGCCGCTCGATCCTGATGCAGATCTACGCCTATTATCAGAACAACAACTATACGGACGCCATCGCCGCGGCTGACCGCTATATCCAGCTGTTCCCCGGCAATCCGTCGGCAGCCTACGCCTTCTATATGAAGGCCGTCTGCAACTTCGAACAGATCACCGACGTGGGCCGCGACCAGGGCTACGCCACCGCCGCCCTGGCCGGTCTGAAGGACGTGGCCCGCCGCTATCCGGGCACCCCCTACGCCACCGACGCCGCCGTCAAGATCGACATGGTCAACGACCAGCTGGCCGGCAAGGAAATGAACATCGGCCGCTACTATCAGCGCGCCAACCAGCCCCTGGCGGCCCTGAACCGCTACAAGGCCGTCATCGCCAATCCCGAGTTCCAGCGCACCTCCCACACGCCCGAGGCCCTGTACCGCCTGGTCGAGGTCAATCTGCAGCTGGGGCTGAAGGAAGAGGCGACCCGCAACGGCGCCGTCCTGGGCTACAACTTCCCCGGCAGCCCTTGGTACGCCGAGGCCTACGCCCTGCTGACCGAAAACGGCCAGACCCCGGAAAAGGCGCCCGAAGCCAAGCGCGAGAGCTGGCTGCAACGGATCATCCCGGGCTGATCGCCCGGGGGGCGGGGAAATAGCCTTGTGTATCCCTGCACATCTCTCGATTCTGACGGCGTGATCCTGATTCGTTCCACCGGCGACCAACTGTCATGCTGACCGCCCTTTCCATCCGCGACGTCGTTCTGGTCGACGTGCTGGATCTCGACGTCGAGACCGGCCTGACCGTGCTGACCGGCGAGACGGGGGCGGGCAAGTCGATCATTCTGGACGCCCTGGGCCTGGCCCTGGGCGGACGCGGCGACGCCGGCCTGGTGCGCAACGGCGCCAAACAGGCCGTGGCCACCGCCGTCTTCAGCGCCCCCGACGATCCCGACCTGCTGGCCCTGATCGCCGACAAGGGGTTCGAGGTGCAGCCGGGCGAGGAGCTGATCCTGCGCCGGGTCCTGAACGCCGACGGCCGCAGCCGGGCCTATGTTAACGACCAGCCCGCCGGGGTCACGGCGCTTCGCGAGATCGGCGCCGCCCTGGTCGAGGTGCACGGACAGCACGAAACCGTGGGCTTGCTGGACTGGCGCACCCACCGGGGACTGCTGGACGCCTATGGCGGGCTTCAGCCGCAGTTGCAGGCCGTCGCCGCCGCCTCGACAAAGCTGAAGGCCGCCGAGGCCAAACTGGCCGAGCTGAAGGCCCAGGCGGCCGACGCCGCCGCCCGCGCCGAGGAGATCAGCCTGAACCTGGCCGAGCTGGACGCGCTCGACCCCCGCCCCGACGAGGAGACGGAACTGGCCGGCGAACGCGCCCTCTTGGGCGCCGCCGAAAAGGCCATCGCCGATCTGGCCGACGCCCGCACCCAGCTGGGCGGCGACAAGCTGAGCCAGAAGCTGGGCGCCGCCCTGCGCGCCGTCGAACACGCTCGCCAGCGTGCGGGTCAGGCCGGGGCCGAGGGCGACCATCCGGTCATTGTCAAACTGTCGGCCGCCGTCGAGGCCATCGACCGCACCCTGGTCGAGGCGGCCGAGGCCATCGCCGCCGTGGACGCCGCCGCCGACGCCTTCGACTATGAGCCCGGCCGCCTGGACAAGGCCGAGGAACGGCTGTTCGCCCTGCGCGCCGCCGCCCGCAAGCTGCACACCACCGTCGACGCCCTGCCGTCCTTACGCATCCGCCTGCGCGAACAGCTGCGCCTGATCGAGGACGGGGAGGAGGCTTTAGCCGCCGCCGGCCGCGAGGCCGCCCAGGCCGCCGAAGCCTATGATCTGGCCGCCACCTTCCTGACCTCGGCGCGCGAGGCGGCGGCCGACCGCCTGACCGCCGCCGTCATGGGCGAACTGGGCCCGCTGAAGCTGGAGCGGGCGCGGTTCCGCGTGGCGCTGGAGCCGATCGAGGGCCGGCGCGGCCCCGACGGGGTTGAGACCGTCCGCTTCCAGATCGCCACCAACGCCGGAACCGACTTCGGCCCGCTGGACGCCATTGCGTCGGGCGGCGAACTGGCCCGGTTCGCCCTGGCCATGAAGGCGGCGCTCGCCAGCCGCGAGGACATGCGCCAGCCGGTCATGATCTTCGACGAGGTGGACCAGGGCGTCGGCGGCGCCGTGGCCGAGGCCGTCGGCTCGCGCCTGAAACGCCTGTCCACCGGCGCCCAGGTCCTGGTCGTCACCCACAGCCCCCAGGTCGCCGCCCGCGGCCACGCCCACTGGAAGGTGCTGAAAGCCGACCGCGACGGCCTGACCACCACCACCGTCCTCGCCCTGGACGCCGCGAGGCGTCAGGAAGAGATCGCGCGGATGCTGGCGGGGGCGGAGATCACGGATGAGGCGCGGGCGGCGGCAAGGGCGTTGATCGGGTAGGCGGCTTAGAGGGGAGCTTTGCGGAAATGTCTGTTGGCGGCGTCAAGTCAATACGGTGGTTCGGAAGGCTCATTCGCAGCTGTCCAGTTCGCACGCAGGATATTGACCTCCATCGGCGCGCCGACACCGACGGTACGCACCGTGGGCCAACCTGCCGCTTTGAACTCAGCGATGATTGACTGATAGGTCGCTAGATCAACCGCGGCGTGAATTATCGAAAATACTCCTTCGGCTTGGTCCTCGGCCAGTATTTCGCTGAGCGAGATGGAGCTTCGTCCCTCCGATCCATTGGTCGGACTCAGCACCTCCACGAGGAATACGCGGCCTCCACCGATACGGTTCGCGATCTGCTCGAGGTGCCGCGCGGTCACCGGTCCTAAGGTTAATGACGTGACCCCCTGAAACTCCTCCAGGAATAGCTAGAGTCCGCCCAACGAAGGACGGACAGAATGAAGCGATCGAGGTTCACGGAAGAGCAGATCATCGGGATCCTGCGGGAGCAGGAGGCCGGTGTAGCGACGGCGGAGGTGTGCCGACGCCACGGGGTCAGCTCGGCGACCTTTTACAAATGGAAGGCCAAGTTTGGCGGGCTCGACGTGTCGGAGGCTCGGCGGCTCAAGGCGCTCGAGGATGAGAACGCCCGGCTGAAGCGGATGCTGGCGGACGCGATGCTGGACAACGTGGCCCTGAAGGACCTGCTGGGAAAAAAGTGGTGACGCCCGCCGGCTATCGCGAGGCGGCTGGCCATCTGCAGGCCGCCTACGAGATGAGCGAAAGGCGGGCGTGCCGTGTTCTGGGCGTCGATCGGACGAGCGTGCGCTATCAGGCGACGCGCCCGGACGACGGCGCTCTGCGCGACCGGCTGAAGGCCCTGGCCCAGGAGCGTCGGCGGTTCGGCTATCGACGTCTGCACGTGATGCTCCGGCGCGAGGGCCATGCGGTCAACAAGAAGCGGGTCCAGCGGATCTATCGCGACGAGCAACTGACGGTGCGCCGGCGCGGCGGCCGGAAGCGAGCGATGGGCACGCGGCGACCGCTGGACCTGCCGCTGGCGCCCAACCAGCGCTGGTCGCTGGACTTCGTCGCAGACCAGCTGACGGACGGGCGGCGCTTCCGCATCCTGACGGTGATCGATAACTGTACGCGCGAGTGCCTGGCGCTGGTGGCCGACACCTCGCTGTCGGGCGCGCGGGTCGTGCGGGAGTTGGACGCCGTCATCCGGCAGCGAGGGCGGCCCGACACCATCGTCAGCGACAACGGCACGGAGTACACCTCGAACGCGGTCCTGGCCTGGGCCGACGACACCGGCGTCGGCTGGCACTACATCGCGCCGGGCAAGCCCCAGCAGAACGGCTTCAACGAAAGCTTCAACGGGCGGCTGCGTGACGAGCTGCTGAACGAGACGCTGTTCCGCTCGCTGCCGCACGCTCGCGCCGTGCTGGAGGCGTGGCGACGCGATTACAACGAGCAGCGTCCGCACTCGAAGCTCGGGTGGCTGACGCCGCAGGCTTATGCAGAAGCGCTCACCGGACACATCGGCCGGCCTGCTGCGCTGGTTGATGGCTGCGCAGACCGGCCTCTTGCCAACCCAGCCGATCACAGCTCAGATCAACCTAGGACTCTCGTTATGGCTGGATGAGAAACGGGGGTCACGTCACCCCGCCCATTAGCGATCCTGTCATCATCGTGCTATGAGCCCCGCCCTTTATACGGGCGGCGATGTCGCCGAGGCCTTTCAAGACTTCAGGAGAAGCACAGATGAGCAGGGTGCTGGTCATTGGCGCCGGCGGCGTCAGTTCGGTCGCCGTCCATAAGATGGCGATGAATTCGGACATCTTCTCGCACATCACCCTGGCCAGCCGCACCAAGGCCAAGTGCGACGCCATCGCCGAATCGGTGAAGTCGCGCTTCGGCGTGACCATCGACACGGCGGCGATCGACGCCGACGACGTGGCCGCCACCACCGCCCTGATCCAGTCGGTCAAGCCGGCCCTGGTCGTGAACCTGGCCCTGCCGTACCAGGACCTGTCGATCATGGACGCCTGCCTGGCCGCCGGCGTCAACTATCTCGACACCGCCAACTATGAGCCGCGCGACGAGGCCAAGTTCGAATACAAGTGGCAGTGGGCCTATCAGGACCGCTTCAAGGACGCCGGTCTGATGGCCCTCTTGGGGTCGGGCTTCGACCCCGGCGTGACCTCGGTCTTCACCACCTACACCAAGAAGCACCTGCTGGATTCGATCGAGACGCTCGACATCCTGGACTGCAACGGCGGCGACACCGGCCTGCCGTTCGCGACCAACTTCAACCCCGAGATCAATCTGCGCGAAGTGACCGCCAATTCGCGTCACTGGGAGAACGGCCAGTGGGTCGAGGGCCCGGCGCTGAGCCACAAACAGACCTTCGACTTCGAGGGGGTGGGCCCGAAGAACATGTACCTCATGTACCATGAGGAACTGGAGTCGCTGGCCAAATTCTATCCGGAAATCAAGCGCATCCGCTTCTGGATGACCTTCGGCGACTCCTATCTGAAGCACCTGGAGGTGCTGGAGAACGTCGGCATGACCTCGATCGAGCCGATGATGTTCCAGGGCCGCGAGATCATTCCGATCGAGTTCCTGAAGGCCCTGCTGCCCGAGCCCGCGTCGCTCGGCCCGATCACCAAGGGCAAGACCAATATCGGAACTATCGCCACCGGCCTGAAGGACGGGGCGCAGAAGACGGTCTACGTCAAGAACATCTGCGACCACGAAGCCGCCTATGCCGAGACCGGCAACCAGGCCGTCAGCTACACCACCGGCGTCCCCGCCATGATCGGCGCGGCCCTGATGCTGACCGGCCAGTGGAAGGGGGAGGGGGTGTTCAACATGGAGCAGCTGGACCCCGATCCCTTCATGGACATGCTGAACAAGCACGGCCTGCCCTGGACGGTCGAGGAACTGTCCGCTCCGCTGGACTTCTGAGGATAAGCCCCATGGTCATGCAGACCCAGGCCGGCGGACCGGGCGCCTTCGCCCGGTTCGATCTGAACCGCGTCCCGTCGCCCGCCTTCGTGGTCGACGAGGTCGCGGTGCGTCGCAACCTAGCCGTCCTTCAGGACGTCGGGGCGCGGGCGGACGCCCGGGTGCTGCTGGCCCTGAAGGCCTTCTCCATGTGGTCGCTGGCCGATGTCGTCGGGGAATATCTCGACGGCGTCTGCGCCTCGGGCCTGTGGGAGGCGCGGCTGGCGCGGGAGTTCTACAAGGGCCACCTGACCACCTATTCCCCGGCCTACAAGCCCGCCGACCTGCCCGAGATCCTGCGGCTGTCGGACACGGTCATCTTCAACGCCCCCGACCAGATCGCCCGCTTCGCCGAGCTGATCGCCGCCGCGCGGGCGGAGGGCGAGACGTTCGACATCGGCCTGCGGCTGAACCCGGAGCATTCGGAGGGCGAGGTCGCCAAATACGACCCCTGCCAGCTTGGCTCGCGCCTGGGCTTCCCGGTGTCGCAGCTGAAGCCGGAACACTTGAACGGCGTCGACGGCCTTCACATCCACGCCCTGTGCGAGCAGGGGTTCGAGCCGCTGGAGCGGATCTGGCAGGCCGTTGAGCCGAAGCTGGCGCCCCTGCTGCCGGATCTGAAATGGATCAACCTGGGCGGCGGTCATCATGTGACCCGCGCCGACTACCGCATCGACGCCCTGGTCGCCTTCCTGAAGGATCTGGGGCGGCGCTACGGGCTTCAGGTCTATATCGAGCCGGGCGAGGCCATTGCTCTGGACGCCGGCATATTGGTGGGCGAGGTGCTGGACACCTTCCACAACGGCCTGCCCATCGCCATCACCGACATCTCGGCGACCTGCCACATGCCGGACGTGATCGAGGCTCCCTACCGTCCGGCCATGCTGAACGAGGCGGAAGGCGGGGTGACCTATCGCCTGGGCGGGCCCTCCTGCCTGGCCGGCGACATCATCGGCGACTATGGCTTCGCCACGGCGCCGACCGCCGGAACCCGCATCGCCTTTCTGGACCAGGCCCACTATTCGATGGTGAAGACCAACACCTTCAACGGGGTGCCGCTGCCGGCCATCGCCCTGTGGAACAGCGACACCGACACGCTGAAGCTGGTTCGCGAATTCAACTGGTCAGAGTTCCGCGACCGCCTGTCCTGACGGACCTGGGGGTCTTAGACCCCCAGGATCCAGCCTTCTTCCTGCTCCACCTGGGCGATCAGTTCGGGCGTGGCGTCCTTGGGCGGGCCGAAGGCCTTGGCTAGTTCGCCGGCCTCGTCCATATGGGCCAGGGCCTCGGCGGTGCAGCGGACCTGGGCCTGATCCTTGAACTCGCCCTCATGGGGCTTGCCGTCGAACATCGAGGGCCAGACCTCGACCACAAGGGCCGACAGGGGCTCGACATCCTCAGGGCTAAGCGCGCGCCAGCCGGTGCCGAACGGCCAGACGGCGCCCGAAGAGCCTAGGCTTTCCAACAGCCTGCGCACCGCCGGAATGCCCACCAGGGTCTGGCCGCCCACGGCGCCGGCGCCGTGCATCTGCCACACGCTCTTGGGCTGCAGCTTGCCTTTGCGCGCCGCATTTTCGGTCGCCCGGAACTCGGGGATGTCGGCGCCGGCGCCGGCGGGCGGCTTGGTGGTCGTCAGCCAGCGCTGCGCCTGTTTGGCCGGGGCGCCCCACAGGGGCCAGGCCTCGTCCGTCATCAGCCGGTTCATCTTGGCCGCCACCTGATAGCGGTTGTTCGTATTGTCGGCCTTGTCCACGACATTGGCGGCGATGAATTTCCACATGGCCTGCCAGGGGGTTCCCTCCAGCTTCAGCCGCGCGGCCGTGCCGACCGGATAGCCGAAGTTGAAGTCCAGCCCGACCAGAACCCGGTCGCCGCGCTTTCGGTGGTCCGCCAGGATCGAGGCCAGCAGGGCCTCGCCCTCGGCCCGGGTCGCGACATTGTGCGTCTCGGTATAGAGGCGGAAGCGGACGTCGCGCTTGGCCACCCCGATCCACAGCGAGCTGTCGCCCAGCTTCTTGGTCTCGGCGGCGGTCCAGTCGGCGACGACATAGGCGTCGAATAGGCGGGCCAAGGCGGCCTCCCGTAAAAAGGCGTGTCGTTAGGAATGAGCGGGGGTTCTAGACCGCTCGCCGCCCAATCGGAAGGGGGCGATCAGCTCTTCAACAGGGCTTCCAGGTGCGACAGCCACCGCCGACCCAGCCGCAGCGCCTCGCCGGGCGAGCCGGTTCCGCCGGCCAGGGCGGCGTCCCACAGGGCCAGTTCGAACTCGGGATGACGGGCGTCTGCGAACATCAGCCGCAGCACCACCTGTTCGGCGTCCGGCGCCATGACGTCCAGCGACTTGCGTGTCTCGCCGCGCCGGATGCGGGCCACCACATGGCCGTCGACGATGATCTCGCCGCCCTCGACCTCCTCGAAGGCGTAGGCCAGGCCGTGGGCGCCGTTGGCCCACAGGACCACCACCTGTTCGACGTCGAAGTTCAGGGCGCAGGCCCGGCCCTCGCGGGGGGAAACGGCCTCGACCTCAGGCGGGGCGCCGAGGGCCTTCAGAAGGGCCCGGCGTATCCGGCGCGGCGGCTCCATCCACCAGGACAGGGCCAGGGCCAGGGTCGTCAGCAGGGCCGCCGCCAAGGCGATCAGCAGGACCACCCGAACGACCTCGGCCATGGGTCAGCCCTCCGATCCGGCCGAGAGGTCCAGATCGACCACCACCGGCACATGGTCGCTCGGCTTGTCCATCTCGCGCGCGTCGCGGTGGGTCTCGATCCCCTTCAGCCGATCGGCGGCCTGGGGCGACAGCAGGGCGAAGTCGATGCGGATGCCGTGGTTCCTCTGCCAGGCGCCGGCCTGATAGTCCCAGAAGCTGTAGGTCCCGGCGGGTTCGTTGGCGACTTCGTGCGCATCGGCCAGGCCCAGATTCTTCAGGGCGCGAAACGCCCGGCGGCTCTGGGGCTGGAACAGGGCGTCATCGGTCCAGGCGGCGGGGTTCTTGGCGTCTTCCGGCTCGGGAATGACGTTGTAGTCGCCGCACAGGGCCAGCGGCTCCTCGAAGGCCAGCAGGTCGCGGGCGTGGCGGTTCAGCCGATCGAACCAGGCCAGCTTGTAGTCGAACTTCTCGGTGCCGATCGGATTGCCGTTCGGCAGATAGATGGAGGCCACCCGGATCGGCCGGGGCGCCTCGACCACCGCCTCCAGATAGCGGGCCTGTTCGTCGGTCTCGTCGCCCGGCAGGCCGCGCCGGATGTCCGACAGCGGGTGTTTCGACAGCAGGGCCACGCCGTTGTAGCTCTTCTGGCCGTGGGTCTCGACGTTGTAGCCCAGGCTCTCGAATGCCTCGCGCGGAAACTTCTCGTCCACGCATTTGATCTCCTGGAAGCAGGCGACGTCGGGGGCGGCCTGTTCCAGCCAGGCCAGCACGGTGGGCAGGCGAGCGTTGACCGAGTTCACGTTCCAGGTGGCGATGCGCATGACGGGGACGCTAGGCTGCGTCTCGGTTTCGGGAAAGAGGCGCCGCAAACAAAAGGGCCGCCGGATCGCTCCGGCGGCCCCTTGCCGTCAATCGGTCTGTCTTAGGGGCGGCCGCCGGCCGGGGCGGGGGCCGCAGCAGGGGCCGGCGTCAAGGTGCAGCCGCCGCCGATCCGCTGAGCGGTGGCGCAAGGGTAGATCTGCTGCACGACGTTCTCGGCGTTCACGCGGGCGATGACGCCGTCGGCGCCGGCGCATTTGGCTTCATAGAACATGCCGTTGGCGTTCTGGCCCATCAGGCGCGCCTCGGTGACGTCGCAGCCCGCCGCTTCCGATCCCGCCAGCAGTTGCTTCACCTGAGCCGCATTCTCGGCGGCGGTGGTGAAGGCGCAGGCGCCGCCTTCAGCCAGCACCTGGATACAGGGGGTCTTGGTCCAGTTGTCGTTCAACTGCTTGACCCAGAAGCCCGCCGCGTCGGCGCAGCCGACCTCATACATGACGCCTCCGTCGTTGGACTGACCCAGGACCTTGGCCTGGTCCACGGTGCAGGGGACGCCCGCCTTCTGGGCGTATTCGCGCAGAACCTTCTGGGTGTCGGTGTTGGCGGGGATGGTGCATTGCGGGCCGACGTCGGCGGCGGGATCGCGCTCGCGCACCACCGAGGCCGAATGGGCCAGAAGCACACAATCCGTGGCCGACGGCGGGGTCTTGGATTCGATCATGAAGCCCGGGCCAGTGGCGCAGGCGACCTCATAGACCGAGGTCTTGGCGGCGGTTTCGCCCAGCAGCTTGGCTTCGGTGACCTGGCAGTTGGTGTTGGCCAGGGTGGCCTGTTCCTGAGCCGCCGCCATGATCTGCTCAGGCGTCGGCGGCGCAGGGCGGCGTTCGCGCCGTTGGCGCGCTGCGGCGGCTCGTGAAGAGCCTTCTGCAACAGCCTGGCGATCGTCATTGGCGCGGGTCTGGGCCGCGGCGGGAGCGACCGTAACGGCGCTGAACATCAGCGCCGCGAGGACGGCGGCGAAGCGGGCTTTCATGGAACACCTTGGAGATCTGAAAGGACTGAACGCTTCGTGGCCTTCTAATCGGGCAGGGTCAAGGCGGCTGTGGACGATGGAGGGCTGACGGGATTAAGGTCTGCGCGTTTTGATTGGAGACCCACTTGGCGGACGATGCGACGGCGGTGAAGACGGGGATGGACGCAAGAGGGCTGACCTACCCCATGCCCCAGACGCCCGCGGGAGGGGAGGCGATCGAAGTCGCCCCCGGCGTCCTGTGGATGCGGCTGACCCTGCCGTTCCAGCTGAACCACGTGAACGTCTACGCCCTTCAGGACGGCGACGGATGGACGGTGGTCGATACCGGCCTGCGCACGCCTGACAGTATTGCGGCCTGGGAAGCAGCGCTGGCCGGCGCGCTGGAAGGGCGCCCGATCCGCCGCCTGGTCTGCACCCACATGCACCCCGATCACATCGGCCTGGCCGGCTGGCTGTGCGAGCGGAGCGGCGCGCCGCTGCTGATGTCGCGGCTGGAATATGTCACCGCCCGGATGCTGATGGCCGAGGAGGCCGGGGACGCCCCCGAAGACGGCGAACGCTACTATCGGGCCGCCGGATGGAGCGAGGCCCAGATCGACCGCTGGCGCAAGGATTACGGCGGCTTCGCCAAGGGGGTGTCGGCGATGCCGCGCAGCTATCTGCGGCTGTCGGATGAGGATGTGATCCAGATCGACGGCGACGACTGGACCGTGGTGGTCGGGTCAGGACACAGCCCGGAGCACGTTTGCCTGTGGCGTAGGTCTGACGACGTTTTCATCTCCGGCGATCAGATCCTGCCCCGGATTTCGTCGAACGTCTCGGTCTGGCCCACCGAGCCCGAAGCCGATCCGCTGGGCGACTGGATGGATTCGCTGGAGAAGCTGCGGCGCCTGCTGCCGGACGGAGCCTTCATTCTGCCGTCGCACGGGGAGCCCTTCCTGGGCGTTCACGCCCGGCTCGACGCTCTGAAACGCGGTCATGAGACGGCGCTGAAACGGCTTGAACGGACCTTGCGTCAACCGTCTAGGGTGATCGACGGCTTCCCGGCCGTGTTCGGTCGGGCGGTCGGAGACGGGGTGCTGGGCATGGCCACGGGCGAGGCCCAGGCGCACCTGAACTATCTGGAAAAGCGCGGCCGCGCCAAACGGACGCGCGATGAGAACGGCGTCGACTGGTGGACGGCCGTCAAACGGGACGAGGAAACGACGTGAGCGAACATATCCGCACCCAACTGGCCGACGGCGTCCTGACCCTGACGCTCGACCGGGCCGACAAGAAGAACGCCATCACACAGGCCATGTATTCGGCCCTGTCCGAGGCCGTCGAACAGGCGCGCACCGACGATACGGTGCGGGTGCTGCTGCTGCGCGCCGAGGGCGACAGCTTCTCGGCCGGCAACGACATCGGGGACTTCATCGCCATCGGCTCGCAGACGGAAAGGCCGTTCGACATGTCGGTGTTCCGCTTCCTGAAGGCGCTGGCCGATCTCGACAAGCCGCTGGTGGCGGCGGTCAAAGGTCGGGCGGTCGGCATCGGCCTGACCATGCTGTTGCACTGCGACCTGGTGGTGGTGGCCGAGGACGCCCTGCTGTCGGTTCCGTTCGTCAATCTGGCCCTGGCGCCGGAGGCGGCGTCCAGCCTGCTGCTGCCCGCCGCGATCGGCCATCAGCGGGCGTTCGAACTGTTCGCCCTGGGCGAGCCCGTCGACGGACGGACGGCGGCGGCCTGGGGCCTGGCCAATCGCGTCGTTCCGGCGGAGGCGGTCGAGGCGACGGCGGCGGATCTGGCGGCCAAGGTGGCGGCCCGTGCGCCCAATTCGATCCGCAAGACCAAGCGGCTGATGCGCGATGCGGAAGGTCTGTGGGCCCTGATGCAGCGCGAGGGCGAGGCGTTTGGATCCCAGATGCGGAGCCCCGAGGCCATGGAGGCCTTCATGGCCTTCACCCAGAAGCGGGCGCCCGACTTTTCGAAGGCGGGCTGAAGGCGTCGCAAGACCGCGCCTTGATTCAGCGCAGCTTTGGTTCTAGGTGCGCGCGCCCCCGTCGGAGCGCCCATGTCGCACGCCTCTATCCAGATTTCGGCCCCTGACCTGGTCGCCGAGCCCATCGCCCTTGAAACGCCCGCCGACGCGGCGGGCGTGGACGCCCTGGTTCTGGCCGCGTTTGGCCCAGGCCGTTTCGCCAAGACGGCCGAGCGGCTGCGCGAGGGGACGCGTCCCGCCGTGGGCTTCGTCGCCCATCGGCAGGGCCGGATCGTCGGGTCTGTCCGGCTGTGGCCCGTGGTGATCGGCGCGACGCCCGGCCTGTTCTTAGGCCCCATCGCGGTCGAGGCGGCGGTTCGCAGCGAAGGGCTGGGGGCGCGTCTGGTTCAGGCCTGCGTCGATCATGCCCGGATGACGGCGACCGGCGGGGTTCTGCTGGTCGGCGACCGCGCCTATTTCGAGCGGTTCGGCTTCGTCGGGGCGCCCGAGGCCCAGTTGCCGGGGCCGGTCGATCAGCGGCGCGTGCTGTGGCTGGCGGTCGGGAGTGAAACGGCGGCCGGCGGCGTCCGCATCGGCTGACCTTCCCCCGGCGGGCTCATTGAACGCGAAAACAGTGTCCGATGTGTCCGATGTGTCCGACAAAAAAGGTGTCCGATGTGTCCGATCTGTCCGACGCTCCTTGTTTTTCAAGCGGAATCTCACCGGCCCTGATCGGGCTGTCCGATGATGGGGTCCGCGACGGCTGTGGGCTGACCGTCGCGTCGGCGAGGGTCTGACAAGGCCGAGGGATCGGACCAGAAAAAAGGTGTCCGATGTGTCCGATCTGTCCGACGGCCTTTGATCTTATTGCTAAAACAGCTGGACACTGATCGGACTGTCCGGCGGCGGCCCCGCCTTGCTCTCTCTCTCTCTGCGATGTCAAAGACCGGGCGTCATTATAGGGGCGTCGGGCGGGGCGCCGGATCGTTCGGCGGCTGAGGCCGCAAGCCGTTGAAACAGAGGGCGTGTTCTGGCCACATCGCGCGGGCGTTCGAGGTCAGGCCCTGGGACGCCGGGGGAGGGAGAGGGCGGGGGATGAAGGCGGGCGACGCCTCGCCCGGATCGGACGGGAGGGCCAGCCGGATCGGCTGAAGAAGAATCGCTTCGCGGTTCCGTCCAGGACGATCAGCCACTAAGTCAGGGGCGTCATGACAGAACCGGATGAAACGCCCAAAGGTCTGAACGCGGTCGCAGAGGCGGCGAAACAGGCGCCCGGCCGGGGACTGCCCCCGGTTCATCTGTGGAACCCGGCCCATTGCGGCGAGATCGACATCGTGATCCGCCGCGACGGCGTCTGGATGCACGAAGGATCGCCGATCGGGCGCGAGGCCCTGGTGCGGCTGTTCTCCACCGTTCTGCGTCTGGACCCGGACGGCTATCATCTGGTCACGCCGGTCGAGAAGATGAAGATCGAGGTCGAGGACCTGCCGTTTCGCGCCGTGGCGGTGCGGCGCGAGGGGGAGGACCTGATCTTCACCACCGACGTCGGCGACGAGGTGCGGGCCGGGGCTGATGATCCCCTGGTGGTGGACGAAGATCCCGAGACCGGCGAGCCGGCGCCGCGCGTGCATGTGCGCCGTGACCTGTGGGCGCGGATCACGCGGGCGGTCTTCTATGAATTGGTCGAGGCGGCCGAGGAGGCGGACGGGCGGCTGGTGGTCCGGTCCGGCGGGCAGGTGTTTCCTCTGGGAGCCGTGGCGTGAGTCTGGAGACCCTGAGGCGCAGACTTTCGGAGCGGCTTGCGCCGATCGGGGCCTGGCGGGCGGAGGCGGCGCCGGCGCGTTCCGATTTCGATCTCAATCCCCAGGCGGCGCGGCCTGTACGGGAGTTGAGGCCAGCCGCCGTCCTGATCCCGGTCGTGGCGCGACCCGAGGGGGCGACGGTCCTTTTGACCCGTCGGGCCGACACCCTGGCCCGGCACACCGGACAGATCGCCTTTCCGGGCGGTCGGCTGGACCCTGGTGAAACCGCCGTCCAGGCCGCCCTGCGCGAGGCCGACGAAGAGGTGGCGCTGAACCCCGCTGCGGTCGAGGTTCTGGGTTTGTCGGACGCCTATGAGACCGGCACGGGATTTCTGGTGACGCCGGTGATCGGATGGCTGGACCAGCCGCCCCTGACCCGGCCGTCGCCGGACGAGGTGGCGGAGGTGTTCGAGACGCCCTGGGACTTTCTGATGGACGCGGCCAATCACCGGCGGGACTTTTATGATCTGGAAGACGGTCTGCGGCGGTGGTTCTGGGCCATGCCCTGGCAGGAGCGCTACATCTGGGGCGTCACGGCCGGCATTCTGAAGGGACTTCACGCGCGTCTTTACGGCGACGATGTCGACCCGGAACGCGCGGCCGAGCGGGACGCCGCCGAGGTTGAGGCATGACGGCCTCGGTGCAAGGCCAGCCCTGGCTGGAGGCGACGGCCACCCGCGCCGTCATGGCGGCGCTGGAAGCGGCGGGCGGCGCCGACTGCGCCCGCTTCGTCGGGGGCTGCGTCCGCAACAGCCTGATGGGCCGTGCGGTGGACGACATCGACATCGCCACGCGGCTGACGCCCGAACAGACGATGGCGGCGCTGAAGGCGGCAGGGCTGAAGGCTGTGCCGACGGGTGTTGAGCACGGCACGGTCACGGCGGTTTCAGAGCGGGCGCCCTATGAGATCACCACCCTGCGCCGCGACGTGGAGACCGACGGCCGGCGCGCCGTGGTGGCCTTCACCCAGGATTGGGCGGAGGATGCCGCGCGGCGGGACTTCCGCCTCAACGCCCTCTACGCCGATGCGACCGGCGTGGTGTTCGATCCGACGGGCGGGGGGCTGGCGGACGCCGCCGAGGGGCGGATCGTCTTCGTCGGCGAGGCCGAAACGCGCATCCGCGAAGACTATCTGCGCATCCTCCGCTTCTTCCGGTTTCAAGCCTGGTATGGGCGGGGCGCGCCGGACGCGACGGGACTGGCCGCCTGCGCCGCTCTGAAAAGCGGCATGGCGCGGCTCTCGGCCGAGCGGGTGTCCAAGGAGCTGTTGAAACTGCTGGCGGCGCCGGACCCGGTCGCCAGCGTGCGCGCCATGGAGAGGACGGGCGTGCTGAGCCAGGTCTTGCCGGAGGTTCGACCCCTGGCGATGTTCGAGGCCCTGAGCCGACGCAGCGGCGATCCTGTCCTGCGGCTGTCGGCGCTTCTGCCCGTCGATGAGGCGGCGGTGCGGGGGATTGCGGAAGGCTTGCGACTGTCCAACGCCGTGCGCGACCGGCTGGCGGCCGCCGTCGCCGACGGGCCTGTGGTGAGGCCCGGCATGGGCGCGGCCGAGGCGCGGGCCGCCCTCTATCGGCTGGGGCGCCGCGCCTTTGAAGATCGGCTGGCGCGGGCGGAAGCGGCGGAAGGGGGCGACGGCGGTCCGCTGCGGCGGCTGGCCGAGGACTGGACGCCCCCCAGGCTGCCGGTCGGCGGCCGCGACCTGGCGCGGCTGGGGCTTCAGCCGGGACCGGACACGGGACGCATCCTCAAGGCGTTCGAGGACGGCTGGGTCGCCGACGATTTTCCGACGGACGGCCATGAGGCCCGTCTGAAGGCCCTGATCGGCGGCTGAACCCCGAAGTCAGGGCGTGGCGCGGGTGAACTCGGTCACGACCGGATAGTGGTCCGAGCCGGTCGGTTCGCCGATGCGGCGGCTGAGCAGGGCCAGGTCCGGCGAGCGATAGACCTGGTCGATGGCGATGCCCGCAAAGGCGGGCAGGGCGGTGGGCCAGGTGCCGGGAAAGCCGGGGGCGGGCAGGAGACCCATGTCCGTCTTGATCTGGCGGCCGATCCGGGCGCTGGAGACGCTGTTGAAGTCCCCGGCGGCGATGACCGGATGCGGCGGGGCGGCGCGTCTGCGCGCGTCCAGGGCCATGGCCTGGGTGATCTGACCCCACTGATACTGATAAGGCCACGGCCGGGTCAGGTGGACGCCGAAGACGTTGATCGGGCCCAGGGGCGTCTCGACCACGGCGCCCACGGCCGACAGGCCGTCGCGAGAGGCGGGCAGGCGGCGCAGGATCGGATAGCGGGACGCAACGACCGAAAGGGCCCGGCCGCCCGGGGCCTCCGCCGCCCCCATGACCGCGCGGTGCGGATAGCCGGCCAGGAGGTCGTCCAGATGATCCGACGCCGTATCGCCCACCTCGATCAGCACCAGAATGTCGGCGTCCGCCGCTGCGATCGACCGCTTCATGGCGGCGACGTCGGTGTTTTCCACCCAGAGGTTGGCGGAATACAGTCGAACGACGGACTGGCCGGGCGCGGCGCGGCCCTGGGACGGCGCCCACTGGGGCCAGACGGCGATCGCCAGCACCAGGACGGAGGCGAGGCCAAGGCCGGCGGCGGGCCAGAGGCGAAGGACCAGGCAGGCCAGGGTCACGCCGGACGCCGCCAGCAGGGCCGGCGCCGTGAACTGGGCCAGGATGTCCACCCAGCGGTGTCCAACGCCGCTGAGCGCCGCCGCGCCGACGGTCGCCAGGCCGAGCAAGACCAGACCGGCGGCGGCGTTGGCTGCGGTCTTCAGCAACGACATCCCTTATTGCCTTTCTCGATGAACGCTGTTGGCTGTGTCGCGTTGAGGCGCTGCGGTGGGGGGCGACATGGCCAGACGGTCGATCAAGGATATCGAGAAGATCTGGTCCAATGTCGAGGGCGTCAAGAAACTGTCGGACCGGGTCATCGGCATAGGTCCGGTCGGCTTCGGCATGGACGCCCTGCTGACCTGGGCGCCAGTGGTCGGCACGGCCTATACGGCGGGCACGGGCGCCTGGCTGCTGTTGCAGGGGATTCGGGCCAAGGCGGCGCCTGGGACGCTGGCCAGAATGGCGGCCTATATGGCGCTGGATACGGCGACGGGCACGGTCCCCATCGCCGGCGACCTGATCGACACCTTCTTCCCCGGCCAGCTGCTGGCGGCCAAGGCCCTGCAAAAGGACATCGAAACCAGCCACTGGGTCGAGGACTCCGAAGCCAACGCCCGGGCCAGCGGCGAGCATGAACGCCATCTGGAGACGGTCAGAAACCACAAGTCCCTGCGTCGTGTGGTCTATCTGCACGACTGAGCCCTATGGGCATGGGGGCTTGATCCCGCTGGGGGCGGGAAAAATGTTCAAGTGAAAACAATCTCGTAATCCGCACCTTCTCCGTCTGACGCGCCTGGGTTCGCGGCGGCGGCAGATTGGTCTCCGACGACAAACGGAGAGCGCGATGAGCGAAGATTTCACGGCGCGTCTGGGCCTGCCCTATCTGGCGGCGGGGCAGATGCAGAAGCATGTGACCCTGAACGCCGCCCTGAGCCGACTGGACGCTCTGGTGCAGACGGCGGTGATCAGCCGGTCGGTTTCGAACCAACCGGCCACGCCCGCGGACGGCGACCTCTACATCCTGCCGCAGGCGCCGGTCGGCCCGGCCTGGAGCGGGCGTCCGGCCGGCGCCCTGATGCGGTTCGAGGCGGGCGGCTGGGCCGAGGTCGCCGCGCCCGTGGGACTGATCGCCCTGGTTCTGGACGCGGGCGTGATCGTGGTCCGCAGCGCCGCCGGCTGGCGACCGCTGGGCGACTGTCTGGGCGAGGCCCAGGGCCTGTCGCGCCTGGGGGTGGGAACGACGGCGGACGCCGCAAACCCCCTTGCGATCAAGAGCAACGCCGCCCTGTTTACGGCGCGCGGCTCGGGCGAGGGCGGCGACGGCGATCTGCGCCTGACCCTGAACAAGGAGGCGGCGGGCGACGTGCTGTCGCTGCTGTTCCAGAGCGGATACGGCGGCCGGGCGGAACTGGGTCTGGTCGGCGACGAGGATCTGAGCCTGAAGGTCAGCGCCGACGGCGGCGGTTGGCGCCGCGCCTTCGCCGTGGATCGAGCGACGGGCAGGGTCGCCTTCGATCAAGGCGCCACCCGGCGCGAAACCAGCGTCTTCACTGCGGACGGCGTCTATGCCCCGCCGACCTGGGCGCGGTGGATCGAGGTCGTCTGCGTCGGCGGCGGCGGCGGGGGCGGATCGGGCATGGCGGGGCCTTCGGGAACGGCGCGGTTCGGCGGCGGCGGCGGCGGGGCGGGCGGCTTGAGCGAAGGACGCTGGGCGGTCGAGGATCTGGCGGGGACGCTGGTGCTGACGGTCGGGACCGGCGGAGCCGGCGGGGCCGCCGCTTCTGGGGCCGGGGCGGACGGCTCGGCCGGAGAAGGGACCGCCCTGGCGGAGGGTGGAACGATTCTGCTGGGCGCGAACGGCGGCGGCGGCGGCCGGGGCGGCGGTGCGGCCGCGGGCCTTGGCGGGATCGGCGGCCTGGGGCTGAGGAGAGGCGATCCCGGCGGCGACAGTTCGATCACGGCGACCGCCCAAGGCGGGGGCGAAACCCTATGTCCCGACGGCCCCGGCGGCGGCGGCGGCGGCGGGGGCCTGTCGACCGCCGATACGCCCCGCGCGGGGGGTCCGGGCGGGATCGGCGGCTGGACCGGCCGACAAAGTCCCGGCGGAGCGGCGGGCCAACCCGGTCAAACGCCCTCGACGCCCAATCTGGCCTGGGTCGGCGGCGGCGGCGGCGGGGGCGACGCCCAGGCTGGAGGTCCAGGCCGGGCGGGCGGCCCTGGCGGCGGGTTCGGCGGCGGGGGCGGGGGCGGCGGCGCGGGCCTCAGTCAGTCCGGCGCCGGGGGTGCAGGCGCGGGAGGCGTGATCCGCATCACGGCGATCGGATGAGCCGTTCGCCCGCTGCGCCTGAACCGATCGAGGTTTTGGACTCGGAAGCCTGGGATGCGCCGGAGGCGCTGAACGACTGGGACCGCCGCACGCACACCGGCTGGGACGGCCGACACTTCAGCGCGCCTTTTGATGAAGAGGATGACGAATGATCAGATGCAGACGGCCGGTTTCGGACCGGTCTTTCAGTCCGCCCCTGGCGGAGGCGCGCTGGCTGTGGCGCAGGCTCTACGCCTTCATGGTCAGCGCCGGCCTGTGGATCCTCCTGATGCGGACGGTGGGGCGAACGCCTCCCGAAATGCTGCCCAAGATGACGGACGGGCTGATGGGGCTGCTGGCCCTGATCCTGGTGCTCTATCTGGTCGCGCCGACGGCGCAGCAGTTGGCCGCCATGATCGCCACCGCCCGTCCTCGCCTGCCGGGAGGTCGGCCATGAGTTTCGGACTGTCCCAAAGCTCACGCCGACGGCTCTTGGGCGTGCATCCCGCCCTGGTCGCCGTGGTCGAGGCCGCCATCGCGCGGAGCCCGGTCGATTTCCTGGTCACGGAGGGCGTTCGGACGCCCGAAAGACAAGCGGCCCTGGTCGCCGCCGGCGCCAGCCGCACGCGACGCTCGCGCCATCTGACCGGCCACGCGGTCGATGTGGCGGCGCTGGTGGAGGGCCAGATCCGCTGGGACTGGCCGCTCTACGGCCGGATCGCGGCGGCCTTCAAGGCGGCGGCCCAGGAGCTTGAGACCCCGATCATCTGGGGCGGCGACTGGCGGACCCTGCGCGACGGGCCTCATTTCGAACTGGATCGCAGGGTCTTCCCATGACCCCGGACGCTCTGAGGAAGGGTCTGCGGGCCGGGGGCTGGATGGCCGCCGTCGGCGCGGCCCTGGTCTTGACGGCGGTCCTCTTGAACGGACTGGGGTTTCGCTGGGACCCGCTGAACCTCGAGCAGCGCCGGCGGGTTCGGGCCGAAGCCCGGGCGTCCGAGGCCGCAGCCTCGGCGAAGGCGGAGGGCGAGGCGCGCCGCCATGAGCAGGCGGGGACCGTCGAGCAACTCCGTCGATTGGAGCATTTCAAACAGCAGGAGATCGAGGCGGGGCGGGCGACCGCCGCCGCCGTCTCTGAGGCGAAAAGGGCCGATGATGCAAACACTGTTCTGGAAAGCCGCCGCGCCGATCGTCTGCGCGCTCATGACCGCGAGCTGTGCCGGCTCGCTCCGGACCTCGCCGGTTGCGCCCGCGCGTCTGATCCTGCCCGAGACGGCGAGCCGCCCCTGCGCCCTGGCGACCCTGCCGGCGGAGCCGACCCTGGCTGACCTTGAGGCCGCCTATATGTTGCGCGGCGCCCAGGTGGTGGCCTGTGACGGCGCTCGCCGGCTGGCGGTGGAGACGCTTCTGGCCGAGCGGGCGATGCAGGCGGCGGGACGGGCGTCCGTCCCGCCGCCTTAAGAAGGCATGGGGCAAAAACGACTCGGCAACTTCTGCCGCCGCACGACAGAAGTTGCCGAGTTTTCCGCCTTTCCATCAATAACAAGGCAGATAAATCAATGGCTTGATGAAATGGGCTCGGCTCACCGGCTTGGCCCCGCCCTTGCTCTAGGGAGGGCGGAGCAAAATGCTCCCGACGCTAAAACGGCGTCGCACATGCACAGAAGTGAAAGAGGGCAGCCAAAATGGCGAGCATCAACACCAATTACGGCGCGTCCATCGCGCTGCAGAACCTGAACAAGACCAACGCCCAGTTGGAAATGACGCAAAACCGCGTCAACACGGGCATGAAGGTCTCCAGCGCCAAAGACAGCGGCGCCATCTACGCCATCGCCACCGGACAGCGCGCCAACATGGGCGCAATGGAGTCCGTGCGCGCCTCCCTGCAGCGCGGCCAGTCGATCGTCGATGTGGCCCTGGCCGCCGGCGATACGGTGACGGCCGCCCTGGAGGAGATGAAGGGGCTGGCGGTCAGCATCGCCGGTTCCACCGGGGCGACCCAGACCTCCTATCTGACGGACTTCCGCGCCCTGGGCGCCGAAATCACCTCGGCCCTGGCCGGGGCGGGCTTCGACGGGGTCAACCTGTGGACGGGCGCGACGGCGACCAATCTGATCAAGGACGTCAGCGGCGGCACGACGGCGATCGGCTTCACGGTCGCAGGCGGCATGGCCGCCGACACGGCCATCACCACCATCACCAACCAAGCCATCGCCGCCGGCGCCGCGACGACGGGCGCGGTCGACGCCGCCATCGCAAAGGTGACGGAAGCCCTTTCGACCCTGGGCACCCAGTCCAAGTCGGTCGGTCGGCAAGTGACCTTCCTGAACAAGCTGCAGGACGCGACCGAGGCGGGCATCGGCAATCTGGTGGATGCGGATCTGGCCAAGGAAAGCGCGCGCCTGACCGCCCTGCAGACCAAGCAACAGCTGGGCGTGCAGGCGCTGTCGATCGCCAACTCCTCCAGCCAGACCCTGCTGAGCCTCTTCCGCAACTAGGTCGGCCCTGAAGGCTGGCCCTGAAGGCCGCGTCTGAGGGCCGACGCCGCCCCGTTCGAGGGGCGTTCGTCGGGTCCTTTTGGGGCTCGGGTCGGCAAGATGTGCCCAGTGAACGGCGGGGGTCGGCAAGTTCTGCCGGGCAAGAAGGAGGGTGAATCAATAGTAAACTAATGAAAACAGTGGCTTACCGTGACTTCTCGCCGTCGCCTCTGGCCCGGCAATTGCTTCTTACCCACTGAGCAAAAAGCTCCCTTCGCCAAAAGGGCGAAGGAATTCACGAAGTGAAAGGAACGCCAAAATGGCGAGCATCAATACGAACTACGGCGCGTCCATCGCGCTGCAGAACCTGAACAAGACCAACTCGGAGTTGGAGCGGACCCAAAACCGCATCAACACCGGCATGAAGGTCTCTTCGGCCAAGGACAGCGGGGCGATCTTCGCCATCGCCACGTCCCAACGCGCCAATGCGGCTTCGCAGGACGCGGTTCGCGCCGGCCTGCAACGGTCTCAGTCGATCACCGACGTGGCCCTGGCCGCCGGCGACACGATCACGGCCGCTCTGGAAGAAATGAAGAGCCTGGCCGTGTCCATCGCGGGCACGACGGCGGGTTCGGCCGCCGAAACCTCCTACCTGGCGGAATACAACGCCCTGGGTCTCGAAATCACCTCGGCGATTTCCGGCGCCTCGTTCGACGGCGTCAACAGCCTGACCACCCCCTTGGGCGTGGCCGGCGTGACCGACGTCAGCGGCGGCGGCAAGGCGCGCGCCGACGCCACGACCGCCAAGGTCGACACCGCCATCTCGACCGTGACCGCCGCCCTGTCGACCCTGGGCACCCAGTCCAAGTCGCTGGGTCGCCAGATCAGCTTCGTCAACAAGCTTCAGGACGCTCTTGAAGCCGGCGTGGGCAATCTGGTGGACGCCGACCTGGCCAAGGAAAGCGCCAAGCTGACCGCCCTGCAGACCAAGCAACAGCTGGGCGTGCAGGCGCTGTCGATCGCCAACTCCTCCAGCCAGACCCTGCTGAGCCTCTTCCGCTAAGGCCCGGAGGCCCGGTCGCCTCGGCGGCCGGGCCAAGGTCTTGAACCCCGAGCAAAACGCTCCCGTCGCCAAAACGGCGTCGGCCATCACGAAGTGAAAGGAACGCCAAAATGGCGAGTGTGAACACCAACTACGGCGCGTCCATCGCGCTGCAGAACCTGAACAAGACCAACTCAGAGTTGGAGCGGACCCAAAACCGCATCAACACCGGCATGAAGGTCTCTTCGGCCAAGGACAGCGGGGCGATCTTCGCCATCGCCACGTCTCAACGGGCGTCGGCCGCTTCGCAAGACGCGGTGAGGAGCTCGATCCAGCGCGGCCAATCCATCGTCGACGTGGCCCTGGCCGCCGGCGATACGATCACGGCCGCTCTGGAAGAGCAGAAGGCCCTGGCGGTCAGCATCGCCGGATCCACCGGCGCCGCCCAGACCTCCTACCTGGCCGAATACAACGCCCTGGGGACTGAAATCGCCAGCGCCCTGTCCGGGGCGACGTTTGACGGGGTCAATCTGTTCTCCGCCAACGCCGCCGCGATCACGGTGCAGACCGGGCCGTCGACCACCTATACGCTGAAGGCCATCGCCGGCGCCGCCACCTCGGTCGCCACGACGACGACGGCGACGTCTGGCGATGCGGCGACCCTGGGCGCGACGGTGGACGGGGCCATTACGGCCTTCACCGCCATCCTGTCCGACTTCGGCACCAAGTCCAAGTCGCTGGGTCGTCAGATCAGCTTCGTCAACAAGCTTCAGGACGCTCTTGAAGCCGGCGTGGGCAATCTGGTGGACGCCGACCTGGCCAAGGAAAGCGCCAAGCTGACCGCCCTGCAAACCAAGCAACAGCTGGGCGTGCAGGCGCTGTCGATCGCCAACTCCTCCAGCCAGACCCTGCTGAGCCTCTTCCGCTAAGGCCCGGAGGCCCGGTCGCCTCGGCAGCCGGGCCAAGGCTTTGAAACCCCGAGCAAAATGCTCCCGACGCCAAAACGGCGTCGGCCCTCACAAAGTGAAGAAGGAACGCCAAAATGGCGAGTGTGAACACCAACTACGGCGCGTCCATCGCGCTGCAGAACCTGAACAAGACCAACTCGGAGTTGGAGCGGACCCAAAACCGCATCAACACCGGCATGAAGGTCTCTTCGGCCAAGGACAGCGGGGCGATATTCGCCATCGCCACGTCCCAACGCGCCGCCGCCAGCGCTCAGGACTCAGTCCGCAGCTCGATCCAGCGCGGCCAATCCATCGTCGACGTGGCCCTGGCCGCCGGCGATACGATCACGGCCGCTCTGGAAGAGATGAAGGGCCTGGCCGTCAGCATCGCCGGTTCCACCGGCTCGGCCAAGACCTCCTATGAGAACGAGTTCGCGGCCCTGGGTCAGGAAATCAAGAGCGCGCTGGACGGCGCCAGCTTCGACGGGGTCAACCTGTTGAAGACGGCCTCAACCGGCGGCACTGCGGTCAACGTCCGTATCGGCACGGGCGCCACCGACACCAAGACCATCGGCATCACGACCGATCTCAGCGCCAATACGGACCTGGCCAAGTTCACGGCCGCGTCTCCGACGGTGGCTGACTTCACCTCGGCCAACGTCGATCTGGTGATGACGGCCGTGACGACGGCCCTGTCGACCCTGGGCACCCAGTCCAAGTCGCTGGGGCGCACCATCAGCTTCGTCAACAAGCTTCAGGACTCCCTTGAAGCCGGCGTGGGCAATCTGGTGGACGCCGACCTGGCCAAGGAAAGCGCGCGCCTGACCGCCCTGCAGACCAAGCAACAGCTGGGCGTGCAGGCGCTGTCGATCGCCAACTCCTCCAGCCAGACCGTGCTGAGCCTCTTCCGCTAAGACCCGGAGGCCCGGTCGCCTCGGCGGCAGGGCCAAGGTCTTGAACCCCGAGCAAAACGCTCCCGTCGCCAAAACGGCGTCGGCCATCACGAAGTGAAGAAGGAACGCCAAAATGGCGAGCATCAATACGAACTACGGCGCTTCGATCGCGCTGCAAAACCTGAACAAGACCAACTCGGAGCTGGAGCGGACCCAAAACCGCATCAACACCGGCATGAAGGTCTCGTCGGCCAAGGACAGCGGGGCGATCTATTCGATCGCCACGTCGCAACGGGCCGCCGCCGCTTCGCAAGACGCGGTCCGCGCCGGTCTGCAACGCACCCAATCGATCACCGACGTGGCCCTGGCCGCCGGCGATACGATCACGGCCGCTCTGGAAGAAATGAAGGGGCTGGCGGTCAGCATCGCCGGATCCACCGGCGCGGCCCAGACCTCCTACCTGGCCGAATACAACGCCCTGGGTACGGAAATCGCTTCGGCGATCACCGGCGCCTCCTTTGACGGCGTCAACAGCCTGACGGCGCTCGGCTCGAACGCGGCGATCACCGCCGTGAACACCGGCAGCATCACCGCCGCCAACGCCACGACCGCCAACGTCGACGCCGCCATTGCGGCGACGACCTCGACCCTGTCGACCCTGGGCACCCAGTCCAAGTCGCTGGGCCGTCAGATCAGCTTCGTCAACAAGCTTCAGGACGCTCTTGAAGCCGGCGTGGGCAATCTGGTGGACGCCGACCTGGCCAAGGAAAGCGCCAAGTTGACCGCCCTGCAGACCAAGCAACAGCTGGGCGTGCAGGCGCTGTCGATCGCCAACTCGTCGAGCCAGACCCTGCTCGGCCTGTTCCGTTAAGGCGAGCGGCCGGGGCGGTTTCGCGACCGCCCCGGCCATCGTCCTCGTTTCATCAAGGAGACGCGGAGTGATCCGCGCAAGGAGCCATGACGGAGAATGTCGCCAGAATAAGCAGCGCTCTTGCACCCGTCGCACCCGCCAAGGCGGCTGAAGCCCCCTTGGAGGTGAAGCCCGTGAACGCCTCGGCCCCCGCGCCGACCGCGGATGAAGCGCCCCAGACGCCCAACAGTCTTGCAGACGCCGGACGCTATCGTCTGACGATCGAGGCGGTCGGTCGTCACCGCTTTGTCTACAAGGTTCTGGATCGGGTGACGGGGGAGGTGATCCGCCAACTGCCCCGCGAGGAGGTCGAGAAGCTGATCAGCGATCCGACCTATCGCGGAGGCCGGGTGGTCGACACCGCCGTCTGAGCCGGCGGGAGAGCCTGAATTTTTTAACGCCGCCGGCCCGCCGGACGGCGCAATCATGGTTTCCGGGGCGTTAACCATCCGCTCACGACTCATGATTAATACTGGCAGGAACAGAAAGTCCGGGGCTTGAAGCCATGACCAGCAGTATCCACACCAACACCTCGGCGATGATCGCCCTGCAGAACCTGAATCGCACCAGCGAGAACCTGGCGTCGACGCAGAGCCGGGTGAATACGGGACTGAAGGTGCAGGGCGCCAAGGACAATGCTGCGGTGTGGGCTGTGGCCCAGGGCCAGCGGGCGGACCGAGGGTCGCTGGAGGCGGTCACCACCAGCCTGAACCGCGCCACCTCGATCGCCGACGTCTCCCTGGCCGCCGGGGAGCAGATTTCGGACATCCTCCTGGAGCTGAAGCAGAAGGCCACTGCGGCTGCCGACCCCAGCGCCACGGCGGCGACGCGCGCCTCCTACGATCAGGAATTCCAGTCGCTGCTGAAGTCGATCCAGTCGTTCGCCGACAACGCCATCTTCGACGGCGCCAATATTCTGGACGGCTCGGCGACGGCGGATCTGAACTTTCTCGCCAGCGCCGACGGCAATGAGACGATCGCCTTGAAGCGTCAGAACCTCGGCCTGGTGGGCTTGGGTCTGGCGGCCAACTCCTTCGATTCCGATCCCGCCACCGCCGGCGTTCAGGCCTGGACCAACAACGCCGCCACGCCGGAAGACGAAACCCTGCTGAATGCCGCGCCCGACCTGCTGACCCAGGAAAAGGCCAAGTTCGCCCTTCAGCGTATCGATGCGGCCATCACCGTCGCCGGCTCGCGCCTGTCGGAACTGGGCGCCCAGGCCAAACAGATCGAACGCCACACCACCTATGTCGGCAAGCTGTCGGATTCGCTGGAGGCGGGCATCGGCAATCTGGTGGACGCCGACCTGGCCAAGGAAAGCGCGCGGCTTCAAGCCCTGCAGGTCCAGCAGCAGCTGGGGGTTCAGGCCCTGGCGATCGCCAACCAGGCGCCGCAGATGATCCTGTCGCTGTTCAAGGGCTGATAGGGCGACTTAACAGCTCGTTATCGCTTGCGTCGTAGGCTGCCCCTGAGCGGAGCCGCGCTATGATAAGCAACAGCTATTTGCTAGGTCTGTATGGGATTTCGGCGGACTCGTCCTCGCTGATCGGCGCCTCTGCGACTCCGGCCAAGGCCAAGAAGACCCAGCCCACCGCGCCCTGGGCCAATTCCTCTGCTGCGACGGCGCCCAAGGCCAGCGACCTGGTGCGGGCGGCCCTGGCCGGGCGCAAGGTGATCGACGAGAGCGCCGTCGATCTGGATATGGCGGGCGCGTCCCCCGACTATCGCAAGCTTTTCGCCATCTACCAGGGACTGAACACGCTGAGCGCCCTGGCGGATCGCGCCGACGACAAGGGGTTGACCAAGCTCGAGGCGGATCAGCTGAACCGGCGCTTCTCCGCCGGTCTCGAAGAGGTGTCCAAATATCTCCAGACTGCCAAGTTCGAGGATTTGAAGGTCGTTCAGGGCGTCTCTAAAACCAGTGTGAAGACCGGCTACGCCCAGGAAAAGGCGCCCGCCAGCTTCGTCGCCAAGCCGATCCATGAGGGCGCCCTGGATGCGCCGGTCGCCGCCTTCGCCGGCGACGTCAAGTTCGCCATGTCGGTCAAGAGCGCCACGGGAACCGTCTCGGTGTCCATGGACCTGTCGGAGATGGGCGATACGACGCGCACCCTGGACAATGTCGTGGCCTATATGAACGGCAAGCTGGAAGCGGCCGGGGTCGCCAGCCGCATGGGCCGCGAAATGATCAAGGTCGAGCCCAAGACGATCAAGAGCGGCGACAAGACCATCACCCTGCCGGCGGGGCCGGACCAGTGGGCGTTGAAGGTCTGGGGTTCTTCCGGGGAGACCGTCTCCTATCAGGCCGTCGATACGTCCGACGCCGTCTATGTGACGCAGAATGTCGGCGGGACGACGGGTTCGAGCCAGCTTTTGAAGTTTCAGACGGACGGGGGCGCCGCCCCGACGCCGCAGCAGGGCGTGGCTGACCCCTTCTGGGTCGAAGGCCGGGTGGGCCGATCCGAACTTCCGCCGGGCGTCGAATCCGTCCGCGACAGCGTGACGACCGCCGACGGCTCGGTTTGGGTGTTGGCTGACCTGAAGGCGGGGGAGGCCAATCAGCCCATCAAGGGGACGCGCGACGTCGCCCTGATGAAGTACGACAGCGCCGGAAATCTGGTGCAGACCAAGCTCCTGGGCGCCGCCAGCAAGGCCAACGGCTTTTCTCTGGCGGCGGCGGCAGACGGCCGCATCGCTGTCGCGGGCTCTGTCACCGGGGCCCTTGAGCCGGGCAAGAGCGGGGCCGATGCGGCTGTGGCCGACAGTTTCGTCACCGTCTTCGACAGTTCGGGCCAGGAGCTTTGGACCCAACGCCGCGGCGCGAAGGCGGCGGACGAAGCGACCCAGGTGGGCTTCGGCGCCGACGGCCTGGTCTATGTCGCGGGTCGGTCGAAGTCGGCCATGCCGGGCACGATGGCTCTCGGCGGCTGGGACAGCTATGTCCAGACCTTTTCCCAGACCGCGCCGAATCGAAAAGGCGTCGTGACGGCGATCAACATGTCCACCCAGCAGTTCGGTACGGGCGGAGATGACTCGATCCAGGCCATGACCGTGTCCGGCGCGGATCTGTTCACCGCCGGCGTGGAGAACGGCCGCGCGGTGGTTCGCCGGTTCACACTGGACGCCTCGGGCGTTCCCACCCTGGCCGCGACGCGCGACCTGGGATCGGCCAGCGGCAAGATCGCGGGAATCTCCGTCGAAAACGGCAAGGTGGTGCTGACGGGGGAAACCAGCAATCCGGCCCTGGACCTGGGAACCCCGATCCAGGCGCATGCGGGGGGCACGGACGTCTTCGTCGCCGCCTTCTCGACCGATCTTCAGGACACCGGCGCCGATCGCCTGACCTATTTCGGCGGGGCGGGGGACGACACCGCCGCCGATGTCGAGGTGCGCAACGGCAAGGTTTGGATCACCGGCTCCAACCGGGACGAGGGGGCGACAAAGACCGATCCGACGCGCGCCTATCTGGCGCGGCTGGATCTGGCGACGGGCGCGGTGGAGTCCAACCAGACCTGGCGCGCCGACGGCGACCAGGCCAAACCCGCCAGCCTCAGCATCGTCTCCGGCGGCGCCAGCGTTCTGGATCGGCTGGGCTTGCCGCAGGGCGAAGTCATGCAGGCGGACTCCAAACTTCTGACCGTGGCGACCTCCGCCCGTGTCGGGGATCAGTTCTCGATTACCCCGGCCGGCGGGGGGCGAGCCCTGACCGTCACCATCGAAGCCAAGGATACGCTGGACACCCTGGCCAAGAAGATTTCCGTCGCCTCGGGGCGTCAGCTGGAGGCCAAGATCGTCTCCGACCTGAAATCGAATCCGCCGACCCAGAGGCTGCAGATCACCCCCGCGGCCAATCGCGAGGGCGCGGTCATCACGGCCGGACCCGCCGGCAAGGATGCTCTGGGCGCCCTGGGTCTGACGCCCGGCCTCATCAGCAAAACGGCGACGAGCGACAAGAAGACGATCGGGCTGAATCTGCCCAACACTCTGAATCTGAACGACGCCGCCTCGATCAAGGCCGCGAACGACGCCCTGGCCGCCGCCCTGACGGCGGTCCGCTCCGGCTATCGCGCCCTGGCTCCCTCCACTGGGACGATCACCAACACCCAGACGAACAAGGGCTCGTCCACCGTCTATCAGCAGACCCAACTGGCCAACTATCAGGCGGCGCTCAGCCGTCTTGTCGGCTGATTGCGAAGGCGCGTGGTTCCCGGTTGACGGCCGGCGCCGGTTCCGGGTTATTGGACGCCTCAGTCGCGAAAGTTCGCCATGGCCCTTCCTCAAGACAATCGCGTCATCATCGCCGTCGGCGCCGGACTGGTGATCATCGCCGCCGTCGTGCTGGCTCTGATCTTCACCAGCGGCGGCGACAAGACCCCCCAGACGCCGCCTGCGGCCAAGGGCGGTCTGACGGTCGATCTGGCCGACGCGCCCACCCTGGAGCCCACGCGCGAGCTGCGCTGCTTCGTGGACGGCCGGTTCGTGGGCATGGCGACCCTGGCGGACTGCGCCCAGCGCAACGGCCTGGCGACCGACGCCCTGGACGTCGGCATTGACGAAACGGGCGCCCTGGCCGCCGCGCCGACCGCCGCCTTCGCCCCGCCGCCGGAGCTGCCGTCCGTCGAACTGGCCCAGGCGGAACCCGCGCCGCACATGGAACCCAAGCCCACGACGCCCAGCGCGCCTGCGTCTTCAGCGCCGGCGACGGCGGGCGCGCAGTGTCTGCGCCACACCGGCTCAGACTGGCGCGTCCTGTCCAGCGGCATGAGCCTGAACGCCTGCGTCCAGGCCCTTTACGCCGGAACCTGCGTCCGTCCCGGCGACGCCCAGTACGGCCGCTGGGGCGAGACCACCCTGCGTCTGGTGCCGCGTCGCGTGGAACAGTCCAGCGACAACACCCGTTTCCGCACCTTGGCGGAGCAGGACCGCAACTGCCAATTCCCGGGTCTGAACTGATGCGCGTGCTCGCCCTTTCGATGATCGCCGCGGCCGCTCTGGGCGCCTGCTCCAACGCGCCGAAGTTCGAGTTCCAGCCCGGCGTCTGCTATTTCGTCGCCACGCCGGACGGACAGCCGCCGCGGCTTCAGAAGATGAGCGAAAACGTCGCCCAGATCGAACTGTGCGCCGCCCAGCTGGAGGAGATGCGCCTGCGCTTCCTGCGCATGGGCGGATCGAACCAGGAGGTGGCCGGCGCCTATCAGGGCCGCTTCATCTTCATCGACCGGGAAGGGGTGAAGTTCGGCAAGAGCCTGACGGGAAGCCGCTTCTTCGCCATGGCCCGCACCGGCGACGGGCGTTTGGCGATACCGGGTGCGATCCAGCGGGACGAGACGGGCAGGCCCGTCGCCGTCGCCGCCCCGCCGCCTGAGAGGCCCTAACAGCGCCGCAAGTCCCCGCCGAGGGACTTGCGGCGCTCGAACAAAAGTGGAACAAAGCGTTAATCCACCGTTTTGGCGGGTTGGGCGTCGAATGCGGCTGACGGTGATCCGCAGCGGCTTTAAGACATCCGACTGAATTTGAAGGGCGGGCGAGGTGATCGCCGGTCTGGGCGAGAAGGAAGTTTCCATGGCGGGCAGCGTCAACAAGGTCATTCTGGTCGGCAATCTGGGCCGCGATCCTGAAATCCGGTCGATGCCGAACGGCGACCGCATCGCCAACCTGTCCATCGCCACCTCGGAAACCTGGCGCGACAAGTCGACCGGCGAGCGCAAGGAAAAGACCGAGTGGCACCGGGTCGTCATCTTCAACGACAACATCGTCAAGGTGGTCGAGAACTATGTGAAGAAGGGCTCGACCGTCTATGTCGAGGGCGCGCTCCAGACCCGGAAGTGGACCGACCAGCAGGGCGTGGAGAAATATTCGACCGAGATCGTGGTCAGCCGCTTCAAGGGCGAACTGACCATGCTGGGCGGCCGGTCCGAGGGCGGCGCCTCTCAGGGCGGCGGCTACGGCGGCGGTCGCGGCGACGACGACTATTCCTCGGGCTTCTCCACCGGCGGCGCCAACCGCCCCAGCGGCCCCAAGGAAAGCTACGACCTGAACGACGACATTCCGTTCTAAGCGCTCGAGGTGGGGCGGGGGCCTTACAGCTATCGTGAGGATCCCGCCGTGCCGGTGTTCCCGGACGACCGGCCCGTGGTTCTTTTCGATGGGGATTGCGCGCTCTGCTCCAGCTCGGCGCGCAAAATCCTGACGGCCGACCGGGCCGGGCTGTTCCGGTTGGCGCCGACCCAGTCGGCTCTGGGGCAGGCTTTGTTGACGCATTACGGCGTCAGCCCCGACGACCCCGCCACCATGCTGCTGATCCAGGACGGCATGGCGCGCGAACGCTCCGACGCCGTCCTGGCCATCGCCGCCCAGCTGCCTGCACCCTATCGGTGGGCGATCATCGGTCGGATCGCGCCCCGGTTCATTCGCGACCGCCTGTATGATTTCGTGGCGCGTCGCCGTCGCCGGTTTCCGGGTGCGACCTGGTGCGCCCTCCCTCCGGCAAGCGTCGATCTGAAGGACAGAGTGCTGGGATGAGCGGTCGCGTGCTGGTGCTGGGCGCCAACGGCTTCATCGGCTCGCACGTGGCGGCGGCCCTGTCCGCAGAAGGCTGGAGCTTAAGAGCGGGCGCGCGGCGTATCGCCGAACCGTCCCGTCGCGCCCCGAGGTTCGACTGGGTCGCGGCCGACTTTTCGAAACTGACGACGGTCCAGGCCTGGGCGCCGCTTCTGGAGGGGGTGTCGGCCGTGGTGAACTGCGTCGGCGTCCTGCAGGACGGCGGCGGCGACAGCACCCGCGCCGCCCATGTCGACGGCCCGCGCGCCCTGATCACGGCGTGCGAGGCGGCGGGCGTGGCCCGACTGATCCACATCTCCGCCGTCGGCGCCGACGAAGCGGTCGGCACCGACTACGCCCGCACCAAGGCCGAGACCGAACGACGGGTCGCAGACAGCGCGCTGGACTGGCTGATCCTGCGGCCGTCGCTGGTGGTGGACCGGGCGGCCTTCGGCGGCACGGGTCTGATCCGCGCGCTGGCGGCCTTTCCGCTGTTTTCGCCCGTCGTCGGCGGCGACCAGATCTTCCGTCCGATCCCCTTGGGCGATCTCACCGTCGCCGTCGTCGCAGCCCTGCGGCCCGGCGCCCCGTCGCGCCTGATCCTGGACATGCCCGGGCCGGAGGCGGTGACCATGGCCGAGACGGTGCGCCTCTATCGCGGCTGGCTGGGCTTGAAGCCGGCGCCGGTCGTTCGGGTTCCCCGCGCCCTGGCCGCGCCCGCCCTGGCGATCGGCGATCTGCTGGGACGGCTGGGCTGGTCCTCGCCGATCCGCACCACGGCCATGCGCCAGATGGATCACGACGTCGCCGGTCGCGACAGCGGCTGGGCCGAGCGGCTGGGCGTATCGTCGCGCGGCTTTTCCCGCTTCCTGGCCGAGACCCCGGCCTCGGTCCAGGACGTCTGGCACGCCCGCCTGTGGTTCGTCCGCCCGATTTCGATCCTGACCCTGGGCCTGTTCTGGCTGATCACCGGCCTGATCAGTTTCGGCCCCGGCTGGAGCGGCGCCGTCGCCATATTGCACGAAGGCGGCTATGGCCGCTGGGCCGGGCCGGTGGCCGGGTGGGGCGCCCTGCTGGACGTGGTTCTGGGCCTGGCCCTGTTCGTGCGGCCCTGGACGGCGCGGGTGGCGATCCTCATGTGCGTGGCCACCGTGGGCTATCTGATCGCCGGCAGCCTCAGCCTGCCGCACTACTGGATCGACCCCTTGGGGCCGTGGCTGAAAGTCCTGCCGATGATGGCCCTCTGCCTGTTCGTCGCCGCCACGGACTCCCGTCGATGAGCCTCTATTTCGCGCTGAAGATCATCCACATCCTGTCCGGCGCCGTCCTGTTCGGCACAGGCGCAGGCATCGCCTTCTTCATGCTGCGCGCCCACGCCACGCGCGACGCCAGGACGGTGGCCGAGGTCGGCCGTATCGTGGTCCTGGCCGATTTCGTCTTCACCGCCACCGCCGTCGTGGTCCAGCCGATCAGCGGCCTGGGCCTGATCCATCTGCAGGGCTGGTCCCTGACCAGTCCCTGGCTGCTGGCGGCTTACGGGCTCTATGTTTTTGTCGGCCTCTGCTGGCTGCCGGTCGTCTGGATCCAGTACCGGATGATGGAATTGGCCCAGCAGGCGGCGGGGCAGGGGGCGGCCCTGCCGCCGGCCTATCATCGCCTGTTCCGCTGGTGGTTCGCCCTGGGCTGGCCCGCCTTCGCCGGCGTCCTGGCCATCTATTGGCTGATGGTCGCCAAGCCGACGTTCTAAGTTCTACCAGACCGCTTGATCGAAATGGCGCAGGATCACCCGGTCGGCGGTGATCAGCGTCGCCCCGTCGGCCATGGCGTTGGCGACGATCAGCCGGTCGAACGGATCGCGCGTCCAGGCGAAGCGGCAGGCGGCCTCGGCGACGGCGGCGGCCGAGGCGTCCGACAACTCCAAATCCAGACGCTCCTGAAGGTCATGCAGCAGAAGGTCGGCCGTCTTCAGCTTGACCCGACCGATCTCGATCAGGATTTCGATCTCCACCACGACCAAGGGGGACAGACGCAGGTCGCGAGCCCGCGCCAACTGCGCCTTCGCCGCGCGGCTGATCTGCCGATCCAGTCGGTAATAGAGCCAGAGGGCGACCTGGGTGTCGAGGTGGATCACTTGTCCTCGAAGTCGAACTTGGTGTCCGGATCCCAGGTCCAATGGCTCTTGTTGGTGTCGATGTCGTCGGGGCAGTCGTCGGCGCCTTCCCGCACGCCCTGGGCCATATAGGCGTCCCAGCGTTCTTCGGGCGTCATCGGTTTTGCGGGGGTCTCGGCGATCAAGGTCAGCCGCCGCCCGCCGCGCCGGATCACCAGCGGCTCGCCGGTCTCCAGCACGCTGTCGACCAGCCGGAACAGGTCCTTGCGCAAGGCGGTCAGGGTGACTTCGGTCATATGTACATGTTGGGCGTCAGGCCTGTACATGTCAATGCAACGCCCGGACACGGCATGTGAAGGGCGTTCTGGCGCGCACCGTGCCATAGGCGGGGCATGTCCGACGCCGCCGCCGCCGCCCCGCCGCCTGCAAAGCCCAATGCCCTGACCGGGCTGGAGATCGCCGCCATCGTGGCGATCATCATCGTCTGGGGCGTGAACAATGCGGGCGCCAAGCTGGCGACCGAGACCCTGCCGCCGCTTCTGGTCGGGGCGATCCGGTTCGGCATCGCCACCGCCTGCCTGATCGTCTTCGTCCGTCCGCCCTTCCCGGATTGGCGCAGCCTGACCCTGATCGTCCTGTTGGGCGGGCCGATCCAATATGGTCTGGCCTATACCGCCTACTGGTTGGCCACCGACGTCAGTCCAGTCACCGTGGCCAACCAGCTGTGGATTCCCTTTACGGCCCTGTTCGCCTTCCTGATCCTGGGCGAGCGGCTGAACAAGGCGGCCCTGGTCGGCATGGGGGTGGCCTTTGTCGGCGTGGCCTGGATGACCCTGGACGCCCATGCGCTTCAGGACTGGAAGGCCATTCTGGTCGCCATTGCGGCGGGCGCCGCCTGGGGCGTGACGACGGTGGTCGCGCGGCGCACCACCTCGATCCCGCCGCTGAAGATGCAGGGTCTTCTGGCGCTGGGCGCCTTTCCGGTCATGGCCTTCGGCTCGGCGGTGTTCGAACACGGCCAGTGGGAGGCGGTGAAGGCCGCCACCCCCCTGGTCTGGGCCTCGCTGCTGTGGGCCGGGATCACCTCGTCCGTGCTGGCGACCACCCTGCTGTTCTGGCTGGTGCAGAGGCGCGAGGCCGGCCGGGTCACGCCCTATCTGCTGGTGACGCCGGTCGTGTCCATGCTGATCGGCTGGGGCTTCATGGGGGACGTGCTGACGCCCCAGATCCTGACCGGTTCGGCCATCGCCATGGGCGGGGTGGCCCTGGTGGCCCTGGCCGAACGGGGCTTGCGCGCGGGGGCCGCCAAGGCTTGATCTGGGGCGCAAGCCTCAGGAGCCCGCCCTTGTCCCACGCCCCGATTGACGCCGACCATCTGTCCCGCCGCTGGCTGGGCAAGGCCAAACACGATCTGCCCGCAAACGCCGCCAGCGTGATGCAGAGCACCGCCGACCGACGTCCCATTTCCGAGGACGTCAACACCGCCTTTCAGGGGCGTCAGACCTTCGGCGACCGACTGGCGGATCGGGTCGCCGCCTTCGGCGGATCCTGGCCCTTCATCATCGCCTTCGGCGTGTTTCTGGCGGTCTGGACCGCCGGGAACCTGCTGTTGCGCAAGGCCGCCTTTGATCCCTATCCCTTCATCTTCCTGAACCTGGTCCTGTCCATGCTGGCGGCGGTGCAGGCGCCCGTGATCATGATGAGCCAGAACCGCCAGGCGGCGAAGGACCGGCTGGACGCCAGCAACGACTATCAGGTCAATCTGAAGGCCGAGATCGAGATCATGGCCCTGCTGGACAAGGTTGAGCAGCTGGCGACGCGCCAGGAGGAACAGACCCGCATGATCGAGCGGCTGCTGATCCAGAAGGGGCGATGACGCCACACCCCCGTCATCCTCGGGGTCAGGCCCGAGGATGACGCAGGAGGGCGAGAGAACTCAGCTCGCGCTCAGGGCCGCACAGGCCACCCGATCGCCGGCGCCGCCGATCGGCTGGGTCGAATGGTCGTCGGGATTGGCGTGGATGATGATGGCCGAGCCGTCTTCGTCCCACAGCCACTGGCCGGGGCCTTCCGAGGAAATGCGTGCGCGGGTGGTGAACAGTTCGGCGTTCACCTTGCCGTCCGCCCCCGCATAGACGTTCGGCAGATCGCCGTCGTCCGGCCCCTGGGCGTTCAGCAGGCCGTGCGGAGCCTTGGGCTCGCCATGGTTGATATGGCCGCCGGACGAGGTGAAGGGGGCGGCGCAGGCGCCGGTCGCATGGATGTGGATGCCGTGCCAGCCCGGCGTCAGGCCGGAAGCCTCGACCCTGATCACCAGGCCGGTCGGGCCCTGGCGCAGGTCGACCCGGCCGATGGTCTGACCCTGGGCGTTGACCAGCACGGCCTGGCCTGTGGCCCCCACGGGCGCGCGCGGGGCCTCGGACTGGGCCGCGTCGGCGGCCGTCGCGCAGGCGGAAGCCAGGGCCAGGGGGGAGGCGAGAAGCAGGGCGGCGGCGAGGCGATGAAAGCGCATGCGAAAAGTCCTTTCAGAGACGGGCTTTCACGGCGGCGTCGCTTTGCCACCGCGATGCTAGAATGCTAGAAAACGCGACAGCGGATCACGTTCCGATTCCGGCCGCATAAAGCCACGCTTCCTTGACCGACGACAGCTACGAAAACGCCGCAACTCCGATTGTTCCGGGAGGCGGCGGCTCAGACATTTCCACGATCACCATCGAGGACGAACTGAAGCGTTCGTACCTCGACTACGCCATGAGCGTGATCGTCTCGCGCGCGCTTCCAGACGCCCGTGACGGGCTCAAGCCGGTTCACCGTCGCATCCTCTATTCGATGCACGACCTGAACATGACGCCCGAGCGCAGCTATTCGAAATGCGCCCGCGTGGTCGGCGACGTGCTGGGCCGGTTCCACCCCCACGGCGACGCCTCGGTCTATATGGCCCTGGTGCGGATGGCCCAGCCCTTCTCCATGGGGCTGATGCTGGTCGACGGCCAGGGCAATTTCGGCTCGGTCGACGGCGATATGCCCGCCTCGATGCGTTACACCGAGTGCCGGATGGCGCCGGCGGCGACGGCCCTGATGGCCGACATCGACAAGGACACGGTCGATTTCCAGCCGAACTACGACGAGAAGGAGCTGGAGCCGGTCGTCCTGCCCAGCCGAATCCCGAACCTGCTGGTCAACGGCGCGGGCGGCATCGCCGTCGGCATGGCGACCAACATCCCGCCGCATAATCTGGGCGAGGTGGTCGATGCGGCCCTGGCCCTGCTGGACGATCCGAACATTTCGGACGACGCCCTCTTGGACATCGTGCCCGGCCCGGACTTCCCGACCGGCGGCGAGATCATGGGCCGCACCGCGCCGCGCAATGCGCTGCGCGACGGTCGCGGCTCGGTCGTCGTGCGCGGCCGCGCCTCGATCGAGGAGATCCGCAAGGATCGCGAGGCCATCGTCGTCACCGAACTGCCCTACCAGGTCAACAAACAGACGCTGATCGAGCGCATCGCCGAAATGGTTCGCGAGAAGCGTCTGGAGGGCGTCTCCGACGTTCGCGACGAATCCGACCGTCAGGGCATGCGGATCGTCATCGAGCTGAAACGGGACGCCTCGGGCGACGTCATCCTGAACCAGCTGTGGCGCTACACCGCCATGCAGAGCTCGTTCGGCGTCAACATGCTGGCGCTGAACCACGGCCGACCGGAGCAGATGGGCCTGCGCGCTCTTCTGGAAGCCTTCCTCGACTTCCGCGAGGAGGTGGTGGTCCGCCGCGTCAAGTTCGAGCTGAACAAGGCCCGCGACCGCGGCCACGTCCTGGTCGGTCTCGCCGTCGCCGTCGCCAATATCGACGAGGTCATCCACATCATCCGCTCCTCGGCCGATCCGACCGAGGCGCGCGAGCGGCTGCAAGGCAAGGCCTGGCCCGTCGGCGACATGATGGCCCTGGTCGAGCTGATCGCCGACCCGCGCAGCGTGATCGTCGAGGGCGACAAGATCCGCCTGACCGACGAACAGGCTCGCGCCATCCTGGCCCTGACCCTGTCGCGTCTGACCGGCCTGGGCCGCGACGACATCTTCGGCGAGGCGCACGGCCTGGCCGACACCATCCAGGGCCACCTGACCATCCTGTCGGACCGCAAGAACGTCCTTGCCATCATTCGCGACGACCTGATCGACGTGAAGGCCAAGTTCGCCGTGCCGCGTCGCACCCTGATCGGGGAAGGCGACGGCGAGATGGAGGACGAGGACCTGATCCCGCGCGAGGACATGGTCGTCACCGTGACCCACGGCGGCTACGTCAAGCGCGTGGCCCTGAACGCCTATCGGACCCAGCATCGCGGCGGCAAGGGCCGTTCGGGCATGTCGATGAAGGACGAGGACGCCATCACCGGCGTGTTCAGCGCCTCGACCCACACCCCGGTCCTCTTCTTCGCCACCAACGGCAAGGCCTACAAGCTGAAGACCTGGCGCCTGCCGCTGGGCAATCCGCAGTCGCGCGGCAAGGCCTTCGTCAACCTGCTGCCCATCGAGCCGGGCGACAGCATCATGAACGTCCTGCCCCTGCCCGAGGACGAGACGACCTGGGGCGATTACGACATCATGTTCGCCACCCGCTCGGGCGACGTGCGCCGCAACAAGCTGTCGGACTTCGCCACGGTCAACCGCGCCGGCAAGATCGCCATGAAGCTGGAAGGCGACGACCGCATGGTCGGCGTCGGCCTGTGCACGGCGGACGACGACGTGCTGCTGACCACGGCCCTGGGCCGCGCCATCCGCTTCAAGGCCGACGACGTGCGCGTCTTCAAGGGCCGGGACTCGACCGGCGTCCGGGGCGTGCGCCTGCAGGACGGGGACGAGGTCATCTCCATGGCCATCCTGGGCCGGGTCGACGCCACGCCGGAAGAACGCGCCGCCTACGTCAAACACGCCAACGCCATGCGCAAGGCCCTGGCCGGCGCGGACGGCGAGGAGGAGGTCGCTCCGGCCGAGGCTGAAGACGAGGTCGCGGACGCTGCCCTGACGGTCGAGCGCATCGCCGAACTGGGCGCCGCCGAACAGTTCATTTTGACGGTCACCGAAACCGGCTTCGGCAAGCGGTCCTCGGCCTACGAGTATCGCCGCACCGGTCGCGGCGGCCAGGGTCTGACGGCCCACGGCCTGGGCGGTCGCGCGGGCACGCGCCTGGCGGCGGCCTTCCCGGTCGAGGAGTCGGACGATCTGTTGCTGGTCACCTCGGGCGGTCAGATGATCCGCACCCGCGTGGATCAGGTCCGCATCGTCGGCCGCTCCAGCCAGGGCGTCACCATCTTCCGAACCGGCAAGGACGAGAAGGTCGTCTCGGTCGAACGCCTGCCGGAAAGCGGCGGTTCGGATGAGGCGGACGTCGCCGGTGAAGAGGGCGGCGAGGCCTGATCAGGCGACGAGGACGAGGCGGTCGGCGAAGCCTTCCGCCTCGGCGCGTCGAGCCAGTCGGGCGTCCAGCGTCGCGACCTGGCTGTCTCGCACTTCCGCCAAAGCGATATAGGTCGCGTCGTAGACGGAAAACCGGTGATGCGCGGCCAGGTCATAGGCGCGCGCCAACAGCTCCGGCAGTGACACCGGCATGGCCATCATGCCATGCGCCGTATCGACGGCTTCCGCCCCGAGTTGCTCGGAGCATTCGCCTCGCCAGACCTTCTTCGCCGCGATGCTGGCGATTTCGATCGGCATCAGGTCGGACGCGATCATGATCCGCTCCGAGCTTACGCAGTCGCCCAGAAACCGTCTGGCGGCGGCGGAATGTTCCTCGTCGAACAGGGCTGCCGCAAAGACCGACGCGTCGATCACCACCTCATCGGCCATCACGATCTTCCCGGATCAGATCGACGCTGGAAACGCTTGAATAGGTCGAGCGGCTGCGTGAGCGGTCCATCCGGTCCAGAAACGCCTCGTTCCGGCTTCGTGCGGTTTCGTTCAACAGGAGGGCGACGGCCGTTCCAAGATCGACGCCGCGCTCCTGACAGGTGCGCTCCACTAAACTGCGCGCAGCGGGCGTCAGGGCGGCCAAGGATAGAAGGGCGCCCTCTACCCCCGTTTCGGTCTGTTCCTTTACGAAGGTGACCTCGTTCCGAGCGGGATTGAGCTTGGCCTTGCGGCCCGCTTTCAGCCAGGCCTTGGCCTGAACATGGGTGTCGGTATTGGCCCACCATTGACGCCTTATCCGCTCGTCATAGGCGGATTGGGGAAGCTTTCGGCCCAGCAGGGCTTCGATCTCTTCGAACGACAGGGTGAGGGCGTTTTGCTTCGTTTGGGCGAGGCGGTATTCCAGCGGGGCGTAAACCGACATGTCGGCGACTCCAAAGTTATATAACTTTATATATAGGTACATACCGATAATGTCGATCCTGATCGACGGCCTTCCCGCCGCCCCTGACGACCTGGCGCACCAGGCCTTGGTCAACTACGGCGCCTACACCTCCTTCCGCGTCGAGCACGGCGCGGTGCGGGGGCTGGACCTGCATCTCGCCCGCCTAGATCAGGCCGGTGTCGAACTGTTCGGCGAAAGCCCCGGCGAGACCGAGTTCCGGCGTCTGCTGGCCCTCGCCGTCGAGGGGCGCGACGCCTGCTGGATGCGCGTCAGCCTATTCTCGCCCGAGATCGGCCACCGCAATCCGTCCTTCGTCGGACGGCCCAAGGTGATGACGGTCGTCTCGCCGCCGCCGCCGCTGGCGACCTCGATGCGGGTCACCGCCGTCCCCTATGTGCGCGAGACGCCGCATTTGAAGCATGTCGCCACCTTTGGTCAGACGCGCGTGCGCCGGGCCGCCCGGGCGGCGGGCTTTGACGACGCCCTGTTCGTCGATGATCAGGGTCATGTGTCCGAAGGGGTGACCTGGAACATCGGCTTCATTCAGGGGGATCGCATTGTCTGGCCCCAGGCGCCGATGCTGGCGGGCGTGACCCAGGTCCTGATCGACCGGGGGCTGGCTGGGCAGGGGCTGTCGTCTCAGACCCGCCCGGTGCATGTGTCCGAATTCGCGGATTTCGACGGCGCCTTCCTGTGCAACAGCGCCACACCCGTGTGTCCAATCACTCATGTTGACGACGCGACGTTCGGCAATGATCCCGCCGTCCTTGAGCGGCTCAACCGGGCCTGGACCTCGCAGCCGCCTCAATCCGTCGCCGATGACGCATGACGATCGCGTCAGCCGTCTAGGCCGTTGATTTCGCACCTGCTAAGTCACCCCCGACAGCAGGCGACAGGCCGGGGAGAAACGCCATGCGCATCGGACTTTATCCGGGCACCTTCGATCCGGTCACGAACGGCCACACCGACATCATCAAACGGGCCCTGAAGCTGGTCGATCGGGTCGTCATCGGCGTGGCCCAGAATGACGAGAAGGGACCGTTGTTCAGCACGGCCGAGCGGGTCGAGATGCTTCGGGCCGAGGTCGCGAGCCTGGGCGGGGACATCGTGGTCCAGCCCTTTTCGACCTTGCTGATGCATTTTGCGGAAGAGCTGAACGCCAATGTCATCATCCGAGGTTTGCGCGCGGTCGCCGATTTCGAATACGAGTTCCAGATGACGGCCATGAACCAGCGCCTCAATCAGGACATCGAGACGGTCTTTCTGATGGCCGATCCTCGGCATCAGGCCATCGCCTCGCGCCTGGTCAAGGAGATCGCCCGTCTGGACGGCGCGATCGACAGTTTCGTCAGCCCCGCCATCGCCGCGCGCGTGCGGGACAAGGTCAAGAACAAGGGATGAGTTCGGCAATGCGTCTTGGTGCGATCGCGGCGGCGGCCGCCGCTCTTCTGGCGACGGCTTCGGCCCAGGCTCCGGCCTTGGCCCAAGCCCAGGCTCAGGTTCAGGCGCCCGCCTCTGACTGGCGCACCGTCGCGCCCGAGAATCTGCTGGTCATCGACACGTCGAAGGGGCGGATCCTGGTCGAACTGACGCCGGTGGCGGCGCCCAGTCACGCTGAACGCATCCGCACCCTGGCTGACCAGGGCTTCTATGACGGGCTGAAATTCCACCGCGTCATCCCCGACTTCATGGCCCAGACCGGCGACCCCCAGGGCACGGGCGAGGGCGGCAGCGACCTGCCCGATCTGAAGGCCGAGTTCAGCTTCCGACGCGGCCGCGACGCCGGCTTCGTCGCCGTGCCGAACGCCGGTCAGGGCGTGCGCGGCCTGGTCGGCGTCCTGCCGGTCGAGACCCAGCCGGACGCCCAGATGATGGTGACCGCCGACTTCAAGGTCGACGCCCACGGCCTGTTCTGCCCCGGCGTTCTGGGCATGGCGCGGGCGGGTTCGCCCGACAGCGCCAACAGCCAGTTCTTCCTGATGGTGGGCGAAAGGGACCAGCTGAACGGCGCCTACACCGCCTTCGGCCGCGTGGTCTCGGGCCTGGACGTCGTCAACAAGCTGAACAAGGGCTCCGACGCGGAAGACGGCAAGGTGGCCAATCCTGATGTGATGACCAAGGTCCGCATGGCCTCGGCCCTGCCGGAGGGCGAACGCCCGACCGTGCGGGTGCTGAACCCCGCCAGCGCCGCCTTCGCCGAACGGATCGCCGCGGCCCGCACCGCGCGCGGCGGCGGCTTCACCATCTGCGACGTCCAGCCGGTGGCCCAGGTCGTCGGGAGCTGAGACGCGACAGGGGAGGGGTGATGATCTTTCGCAAGACGTTGATCGCCGCGGGGCTGGCCGCCCTGCTGACCGGGGCCGCCCAGGCGCAGGAGGCGGCCGCGCCGCCGCCCCCGCCCGGCCCGACCGAATGGCGCGCCGTCGCCCCCGACAATCTGCTGGTCATCGACACGACCAAGGGGCGGATTCTGGTCGAGCTGGCGCCCGAGATCGCCCCGGCCCATGTCGAGCGGATCAAGCTGCTGGCCTCGCGCGGCTTCTACGACAATCTGGCCTGGCACCGGGTCATCGACTGGTTCATGGCCCAGACCGGCGATCCCCTGGGCACCGGCGACGGCCAGAGCTGGTATCCGGATCTGAAGGCCGAGTTCACCTTCCGGCGTGGGCCGGACATGGCCTTCACCCCCGTGGCGGCGCCGGCCGGGGCCTTGGTCGGCTTCTATCATTCCATTCCGGTCCAGACCCAGCCCGACGCCCTGATGGCCGGCACCTCGGATCGCAAGGTCCACGGCTGGGGCCTCTACTGTCCCGGCGTGGCCGGCATGGCCCGCGACGAGGGCAATGACACCGCCAACAGCCAGTTCTTCCTGATGCGCCAGCCCTATCCCGCGCTGGACAAGCGCTACACCGTCTGGGGGCGGGTGGTCGTGGGGCTTGAGGTGGTCCGCGCCCTGAAGGCCAGTCCTGAGCCGAGCGGCATCGTCACCGATCCCGACCGGATGACCCGCGTCCGCCTGGCCTCCGACCTGCCCGCCGCCGAACGCCCGGCGGTTCAGATGCTGAATCCCGCCTCGCCCGCCTTCCGCGCCCTGCTCGATGAGGCGCGCCAGGCCAAGGGCGCGGACTTCTCGGTCTGCGACATCGACCTGCCGGTGCGGGTGGCCACGCCGGGCTGAGCCCGCACTGTCTCCTCCCCATGCAATGGGGAGGGGGCCGCGCGAAGCGTGGTGGAGGGTTCTGAACGCCGCACAGGCGTCTGCGATGCGGGAAGAACCCCTCCGTCACGACGCGAAGAGGCGTCGCGCCACCTTCCCACGTCGTGGGGAGGAGACGGTGCGTCAGGCGCCGGCAGGTCCTCGCCCCCGGCCCCGGCGCCGCCTGCGGCGTTTGGGCGGGGCCTTGTCCGCCCGCATCTGTTGCAGCAGCAGGCCTTCGCGCAGGCCGCGATCCGCCACCCTGACACGCTCTGACGGCCAGGCGCGCTGGATCGCCTCCAGGATCGCCGCCCCCGCCAGGACGAGATCGGCCCGATCCGGCCCGATACAGGCCTCCTTGGCGCGCCCGTCCGGCCCCAGCCGCTTCAGCCGCTCCGCCGCCGCCTCGCATTCGGCCCGGGTCATCCACAGGCCGTCGACCCGATCGCGGTTGTAGCGGGGCAGCTTCAGATGGATGCCCGCCAGACTGGTGATGGCGCCCGATGTCCCTATCAGATGGGCGCGGTTTCGCCGCAGCAGGTCCAGCATCTCGGGATCCTCGACGCCGCCTCCGGCCAGGGCCGCGCCCATGTCGGCGACCATGGTCTCATACCATTGGGCGTGGTCCGCAGGACTGGCCCCTTCGGGTTCGGGATGCCGCTCCGCCAGGGTGACGACCCCCAGGGCCGCCGACATCCAGTCGGTGGTCTTCCAGTTCGGCCCGTCGCGCCTCAGCCAGGACAGTTCGGTCGACCCCCCGCCCACGTCGATGATCACCACCCCCTCGGCTTTCGGGTCGATCAGGTTCAGACAGCCCTCGACCGCCAGCCGCGCCTCTTCGGCCGGATCGATGATCCGCAGCCGCAGCCCGGTGCCCTTGCGGACCCTGTCGATGAACTCGGCCCCGTTCTCGGCCGCCCGGCAGGCCTGGGTGGCCACCGCGCTCAGCCTGACCGGATCCACGCCCTTCCTGACAATCCGCTCGGCGCAAAGGGCCAAGGCGTCATAGGCGCGGTCCATGGCGCGCGTGTCCAGCCGCCCTGTCCGCGACAGGCCCTCGCCCAGCCGCACGATACGGCTGAAGCTGTCGACCACCCGAAAACCGTCGCGGGACGGTCTGGCGATCAGCAGCCGGCAATTGTTGGTCCCCAGATCGAGCGCGCCATACAGGGGCGCGTCCCGACCCGACGCATCCCGCTCGCGGGAAGGCTGGGACCGCTCGTCGCGCCGTCGGGGCGCGCCGCGGGTCTCCGGCATGGGCCGTCATTCCGATGTGGGCGGTCCGAAGCGGCGCCCGTCCCGATCAACCTAGCCCGGCAAGATCGTCCGCGCCAAGCCATTCTGTCAGGAAGATGAACAGGTCTGTGGCGTCAGGGTCATCCGGCCAAGCGTAACAGGCGGCATGAACCAGATTCACACAGCCCGGTTCGCCATCGGCCATATGGTGCGCCACCGCGACGACGTCTTTCGCGGCGTGGTGATGGATGTCGATCCGGCCTATCAGGGACCGGCCGCCGACACCGGCGCGGTCTCGCCGGATCAACCCTTCTATCGCATCTTCGCCCTGGGCGAGGACGGCGGTTTCGTCGCCTATGCGGCGGAATCCGTTCTGGAAGACGCTCGGTCGGCGCTGCTGACGGACGACGTCCGACGCTGGTTCACCGTCGATGGACAGGGCCATCATGCGCCGCTCCATGCGGGCATCCACTGAGGAAGCGATGGAACGGGCGCGGGCGGAGGGTTAGGATGGGGCAAAGAGGAGCGCTCCATGTCCGACTTCGAACATGTCTTTGAAAAGCCCCCGGAAGGGGCGGCCGCCGACTGGACCATTCCGCAGAACTGGGACGCCTATACCGAGGTCGAACACCGCACCTGGGACACCCTGTACGCTCGTCAGATGAAGATCCTGCCGGGCCGGGCGTGCGACGCCTTCCTGCGCGGCCTGGACGCCCTGGACCTGAACGCCGGCGGCATTCCCGACTTTGAGGTCATCAATCCCAAGCTCCAGGCCCTGACCGGCTGGACCGTGGTCTGTGTGCCCGGTCTGGTGCCGGACGAGGTCTTCTTCGACCACCTGGCCAACCGTCGATTCGTCTCGGGTCAGTTCATCAGGAAGCCGGACCAGCTGGATTACCTGCAGGAGCCCGACATCTTCCACGACGTCTTCGGCCATGTGCCCATGCTGACCGACCCGGACTTCGCCGCCTATATGGAGGCCTATGGCAAGGGCGGACAGAGGGCGGCGGGCCTGGGCATGCTGCCGAACCTGGCGCGGCTGTATTGGTACACGGTCGAGTTCGGCCTGATGAAGGAGGCGGGGGCCTTGCGCATCTACGGCGCCGGCATCGTCTCCTCGGCCACGGAGAGTGTTTTCGCGCTTGAAGATCCGTCGCCGAACCGTCTGGGCTTCGACCTGGAGCGGGTGATGCGGACGCTCTATCGGATCGACGACTTCCAGCAGGTCTATTTCGTCATCGACAGCCTGGAGGCGCTGAAGGACGAGACGCTGAAGGACTTCGGCCCGGTCTATGACGCCTTGAAGGGGCAGGCCGACCTGCCGATCGAAACCGTCCTGCCCAGCGATCAGGTCTTCACGCGCGGCACCCAGGCCTATGCGGCCAAGGGCGGACGGTTCGCGGCCTAGAGTTCTTCCCCCGCCTGCGGGGGAAGTGTCAGGCCGTGGCGCGCAGCGACGCGCCTGACGATGGGGGAAGTCTTCCGTCTGAGTGGACTTCCCTCTCCGACCCTGGTTCGCTGCGCGAACGACGGGCCACCTCTCCCGCAAGCGGGAGAGGGCCTTCATTTCAAACCTGCTGGAACGGATAGAAGTCTCCGCCCAACTGCAAGATCGCCGTCAGTTCATCCAGCGCCCCCCGGCTCTCGTCCAGCAGGGCGGGATCGGCCAGGTCGGCGGGGCGCAGTTCGTCGCGGTACCAGCGGCGCGCCCAGTCTGACAGTCGGGCGTAAAGGGCGTTGGTCAAACGCATGGCCGGGTTGGTCGCGGCCAGTTCCGCCGCGTTCAGGACGACCCGCAGGCGCAGACAGGCGGGGCCGCCGCCGTTGCGCATCGACTGGCGCACGTCGACATAGCGGACCTGCCCGATCGGGCCGTTGGAGGCGGCCAGGGCTTGCGCCACCGCATGGCTGCGCGGATTGTCGCGCGTCTCGGTCGGGCAGATCAGGGTCAGGCGGTCGTCGCCCGGAACCTGGATCAGCATGGAGTTGAACAGATAGGAGCTGATGGCGTCGGCCAGGGGCAGGTCGGCGGACGAGACCTCGAGGAAGATCGGGTCGAACAGGCCGTCGGCGGCGCGGCGGATGGCGTCCTGGGTCGCGGCCGTGTCCTCGAAGGCGAGGTCGTGGAAGAACAGGGTCTCCAGCGCGCCGACGCAGACCACGTCATTGTGGAAGGTGCCGCCGGCGATGGCGGCTTTCGACTGCTGAGCCAGAACCGGGCGCCCGGCCGCATGCCGACGGGCGATGGCCTGTGAGGCTTCGCGCGTCTGGCGGGCGGGGTAGGGGCCGTCCCAGGGCTCGAACGCCTCTCGGCCCCAGACCAGCAGATTGACGCCGGGCGCCCCATGTTCGGCGCACAGGCGCACATGGTTGGCGGCGCCTTCGTCGGCCAGATGGGCGACCGAGGGCAGGGCGTCATGGACGGCGAACCGCTCAGGATCGGGGAAGAGGGCGTCCAGCGCCCGCTTCGTCTGCTGATGTTCCAGCGACCGATGCAGATTGGTGACCAGATTGGCGGGTGTGAAGTGCACCCGCCCGTCGGCGGCGTCGGCGCTGGGCGTCACGGTCGCAGCATTGGCGGCCCACATGGGCGAGGCGGAACAGGCGGCGGCGGCGAACGACGGCGCATCCTTCCAGGCCTGTTCCAGCACCTGGGCGTCCGAGCCGGTGAAGCCCAGGGTGCGCAGGAAGGGGATATTGGGCCGCTCATGCGGCGGCAGGACGAACTGGGGCAGGCCGAGGTCCGCCAGGGTCTTCATCTTGTCCAACCCCTGCAGCACCGCCGCGCGGGGATTTGACGCCTCGCCCTTGTTCAGGCTGGAGGCCAGATTGCCCGGCGACAGACCGGCGTAGGAGTGGGTCGGCCCGATCAGGCCGTCGGCGTTGGCTTCGACGGCGGTGGTCATAAAATCTTCCCTCGCTTGCGGGGGAAGTGTCGCGTCGTCGAGCAAAGCGAGACGCGTGACGATGGGGGAAGTTCTGCTCCAGAAGACTTCCCTCTCCGACCCTGGTTTGCTTCGCGAACGACGGGCCACCTCTCCCGCAGGCGGGAGAGGGTCATTGTTTCAACCCCTTGATCTCGCCTTCGATGTTCGCGACCGCGTCGGCCTCGAAGCTGGCGACCGGATAGGCGCAATAGTCGGCGGCGTAATAGGCGCTGGGGCGGTGGTTGCCGCTGGCGCCCAGGCCGCCGAAGGGCATGTCGCCGGCGGCGCCGGTGGTCGGACGGTTGAAGTTGACCACGCCCGCGCGGATGCGGCGGATGAAATGGTCCCAGTTGGCCGGATCGTCGCTGACCAGACCGGCGGACAGGCCGTAGCGGGTGGCGTTGGCGGCCTGGATCGCAGCGTCGAATGTCGGGACGCGGATCACCGACAGGAAGGGGGCGAACATTTCCTCGTCGGGAACGTCGATCCCGGTCACGTCGATGATGGCCGGCTTGACGAAGGCGCCCCCCTTTACGGAATTGGGCAGGTTGGCGACGGGGCCGGAGGCGCGGATGACCTTGGCCCCGCTGTCGATCCGCTCCTGCAGCGCCTTCAGCGCCGCCTCGGCCGCGCGGGCCGAGATCAGAGGTCCGGCGTAGGGTTCGGGATCGCTGTCCCAGGGGCCGAAGACCAGGCGGTCGGACAGGGCGGCTATGGCTTCGACGATCGCATCGCCTTGAGCCCCTTCCGGCACGATCAGGCGTCGGGCGCAGGAACAGCGCTGGCCGGTGGTGATGAAGGCGGATTGGACTGCGATGCCCGCGACGGCTTCTGCGTCGGCGGCGTCCCAGACGACCAACGGATTGTTGCCGCCCAGCTCCAGCGCCAGGATGACGTGGGGATCGTCGGCGAACTTGCGCCGGAAGTGGGCGCCCGCCGCGCCCGAGCCGGTGAACATCAGGGCGTCGATCCCGGCGTCCAGCAGGGCCGCGCCGGTCTCGCGGCCGCCCTGGACCACATTGACCACGCCGGTCGGCAGGTCGGCGGCGGCGAAGGCTTCGGCCATGACCTGACCGACCAGGGGCGTTTCTTCCGACGGCTTGAAGACGACCGTGTCGCCGGCCAGCAGGGCGGGGACGATATGGCCGTTGGGCAGATGGCCGGGGAAGTTGAACGGGCCCAACACCGCCGCCACGCCGTGCGGACGGTGGCGCAGGGTCGCCCGGCCGAACGCCGTGTCGCTGGTCCGTTCGCCTGTGCGCTCGTCATAGGCGCGGATCGAGATGTCCACCTTGCCGATCATGGCGGCGGCCTCGGTCTTGGTCTCCCACAGGGGCTTGCCGGTTTCGCGGGCGATGGCCTCGGCGATCTGGGGCGCGCGGTCCTTCAGCACGGCCTGATAGCGTTTGACGGCGTCGATCCGCTCCTGGCGCGGGCGGTCGGCCCAGTCAGGGAAGGCGACGCGGGCGGCGTCGACGGCGGTCTGGACCTGGGCGGGAGAGGCGGCCTCGCCCTCCCAGTTGACGGCTTCGGTGGCGGGATCGGTGGATTTGAACACGGTCATGGCACAGAGACTCCGCTCATCCCGGCGAAAGCCGGGACCCAGTTCTTTCGCATCGCCAGTGCATCGGATGACCACCGGCCTCTGATCTCACATATCCTTCGCCCAAAGTACTGGGTCCCGGCTTTCGCCGGGATGAGCGGATGAGAGTGGATCACGATTTTACTCGCACGCTGGCGCCTGCATCCACCTTCAACGCCGCAGCGGTTTCGGCGGTCAGTCTCACGGTTTCGCCCTCGATGTCGGCCTTGGCGCGGACGGCGCGGAAGGCGGCGACGCTGTCGGTCGAGATCAGGGCCGGCAGTTCGGCCTGAACCGTATCGACCAATTCGACCTTCAGTCGGCGGGCGTCGCGCACGGTGCGGATATTGTCGCGGCCGCAGGCGACGGTCGGACCGGCGTCGAAGATATCGACCAGACCGTTGGGCCGGAACCCTTCGCTTTCCAGCAGGGCCATGGCGGGCACGCCCTGCGGATGGACCTTGCCGATGACGGCGCGGGCCGGTTCGGGCAGCAGTTCGACATAGATCGGGTGGCGCGGCGCAAGGTCGAGGATGAACTGCTTGTCGGTGGAGCCGGTCATCCGGTCGGCGTCGTCGAACTCCATCGGGAAGAATTTGTGGGCCACGTGGTCCCAGAAGGGGCAGGCGCCGTCGGGGGTGAAGACGCCGCGCAACTCGGCCAGAACCATGTCGGCGAACAGGTCGGGCTGGGCGCCGATCAGCATGTATCGCGACTGGCTGAGCAGACGGCCGGCGCCGCCCTTTCGCCGATCCGCCTTCAGGAACAGCGACCCGACCTCGGTCCAGCCGGTGCATTCATTGACCAGCACCAGGGTCTGATGGTCCAGCTTCACCCCCAGGGACGGCGACTGGACGGTGTTGTTGACCACGCGGAACGAGAAGAAGGGCCGCTTCAGCCCGACGGTCGCCTTGACCGAGCCGACGCCGTCGATGTCGCCCGTGTCGCCGTCCTCCAGCATCAATGTGTACCAGGCTTCCTGCCAGGGAACCCGACCCTCGAAACTGGCCTGGCTGAGGTCCAGCCGTTCGGCCAGGGCGTCGGGATCCTCGGGCAGGCTGGTGAAGCCGGGGCCGGACAGGATGGCCAGTTCGAGCAGATGGTCGAGATCGGCGGGGCCGGCGGGACGGACGACGAGCATTCAGAGAGTTTCCATCCGAAGGGCTTTGAGTTTGGCTGCGTCGATTTCGCCGGAGGCGATCTTGCACAGGATCAGGGCGCTGAGCTGGGCGCGTTCGACGAAGCTGTCGGGCCAGGCGAACTCCTGGTCCGAATGGATGTCGCCGCCGCGGACGCCCAGGGTGTCGATATTGGGCAGGCCGGCGGCGTGGAGATTGTTGCCCTCGCAGACGCCGCCCGAGGGTTTCCAGGCGATGGACTGGCCCAAGAGGGCGCCGGCTTCCTTCACCGCTTCGAACAGCGCAGTCTGGGCGGCGTCCATCGGCTTGGGGGCGCGGGTGAAGCCGCCGTGCAAATCCAGAGTCAGGCCCTCGAACGGCGGCGCGGAAACGATGGCGCGGACGGAGGCGTCGATCCAGTCGGCGGCGGCCTTGTCCGGCACCCGCACGTTGAAGCGGACCACGGCGTTGTCGGCGACGACGTTCAGGGCGCCGCCGCCGGCGATCTTGGCGACGTTCACGGTGACGCCTTCGTGCCGGCCGTTCAGCCCGTGCAGGGCGGCGGCGATCATGGCCGCGCCCGCCACTGCATTGCGGCCTTCGTCGAAGGCCCGGCCGGCGTGGGCGGCCTTGCCCGTGACGATCAGGTGATAGTTGCCGCTGCCCTTGCGCGCCCCCGCCAGGGTGCCGTCCGCCAGGGCCGGCTCATAGGTCAAGCCGACATGGCCCCGCGCGCCCAGTTCGGCCAGCAGGGGGGCGGAGGCGGGCGAGCCGATCTCTTCGTCCGGGCTCAGCAGAACGGTCCAGCCCACGCCGTGACGGTCGGGGTGGGTCTCGAAGGCTTCGAGCGCGGCCAGAAGCACGCTGACGCCGCCCTTCATGTCGGCGACGCCGGGACCGTTCAGAGCGCCGTCCGGGCGCGTCGTCACGGTCTGGAAGCGGCTGTCGGCGGGGAAGACGGTGTCGTAGTGGCCGGTCAGGACCACCTGGATCGGCGCCTCCGGCCGGGCGGTGATCTTCAGGGCGTCGGCGTGGGCCTCGGTCCGCACCGATCCGTCGTCGGCGACGGTGGTGGAGCCCTGGGTCGGGATGCGTTCGACCGTGGCAGGCAGGAGCCGGGCCTCAGTCTCCAGCGCGTCCAGCACGGCGTTCAACCCGGCGGCGTTGCGGCTGCCGGAGTTGATGTTCGCCCAGTCGATGGTGCGGCCGATGATGGCGTCACGTCGCCCGGCGACATGGTCCAGGACGGCCTGGTCGGCGTTCAGAATCCGCATGGCCGGACCCTAGACGCCGCGCGTCCAAAGGTGAAGGTCGGGCCGACAGATTACCGGTTCGGACGACGGTCGGCGCGCTGGCCGGGGTCGCGGCTTTCCCGACGCCAGCGGATCGACAGGCTGGTTTCGCCCTGGCCGCCGAACTGGGAGCTGATCGCCAGATTCCGGCGCGGTTGCCACTCCACCTTGACCGCCGCCCCGCCCTCACCGCCGCCGATGACCTCCAGATAGACGTCGTCGGTGATGTAGCGGCCGCCCGCCACCGTCAGGGCGCTGGCCTGTCCGCCGAAGGACAGCCGGTCCAGCCCCGCCAGTTCGCGCAGATTGCCGATGACGTCGAAGCCGCCGCCGCCCGCCAGGGCCGCAACCCCCGCCGCCAACTGCGCCGCCTCGAACGGCGACAACTGGGCGGCCGACCGGCCGAACAGCACCTGGGACAGGATTTCGTCCTGGGGCAGGGCGGGGGTGGAGGTCAGGGCGATCTTCGGCTGGGCCGCCGTGCCGGTGACATTGATGGTGGCGGTCAGGGCCGCGTCCTCTCGCGTCGCCGACAGGTTCAGGCGGATGTCCTCCGGATCGGTGGACAGGGTGACGCGGCCGGACTCGTCGAAGACGAAGCGCTTGCCGGCGAACTCATAGTCGCCGCGAACCACATTGGCCGTGCCGGTCAGCTGGGGTTGGGCCACTGTACCGCGCACCCGGGCGTTGACGTCCAGCACCACGTTCAGGCCACGGCCGCTGACCCGCACCTTGCCCCCGCTGGAGCGCAGGGCGATGTCCAGGCCGATCTGAGGGCCGCGCTGGCGCACCTCGGCTTCCTGGTCGTCTCCGCCGGGCCGGTTGATCTCGACCACGTCCATGGAGACGATGCCGGTGGAACCGGGCACCTCCGGCTCGATCCGCGCTTCATCGACATTGATCTGACCCGACAGCTGGATGTTGCCGTCCTGGCCGCGGACGATGGTCACGGGGCCTGTGGCGCGGGCCTCGCCTATGTCGTTGTCGATGACGCGGAAGCGGGTCAGGTTCAGCTGGGCGGTCGAGCCCGAGCCTTCGCGCAGTCCGATCCGACCCTGGCCGTTCACCGTGCCGCCCGCCGTGTCATTGGCGCTGAAGGCTTCGATCAAGGCCGTGGTGTCGTCGAACCGCGTCCTCAGATTGAGGTCGCCCAAAACCAGCCCCACCGACTTCTCGCGATAGGAGCCTTGCGACAGGTCGAACCGGCCGTTCAGACGCGGGGACGCCAGGGTGCCGGCGATCGTCGCCCGGCCGTCCACCTGACCCGCCAAGGTGCGGTCACCGCCCAGGAACAGATCCCAGATCGGCTGAATCTGTCCATTGATCGAGACATTGCCGGACATCGGGCGCTGGCGGGCGATCGCCAGCCGCAGCGGCGCCGCCGAGGCTTCGACCGGCAAGGTGATGTCGGCGGCCGCCTGAACGGCGTCCTCGTCCGAGGCGACGGCCTTCACCGTCAGGCTGTTGTTGATCAGGGTGGCGTCCAGGCGGCCGTCGACCGCCAGGCCGCGCGGGGCGTCGATGCTGCGGACGTCCTGCAAGGTGACGTTGGCCGAACCGGACAGATCGTCCCCGGCGCCGCGCAGAGAGACCCGGCCCGTCGCGCGCCCGCGCAGATCCGGCGAAATGGTCTGGAGGTCGACGCTGGTCAGGTCGGCCTGGATGACGGCGATCCGCGAATCCTGACGCAGGTCCGCCATCAGGACCCCGCCTCCGACGCCGAGGTCGAGGTGGGCGGCCCGTTCCGCGCCGTTCAGAGTCAAGGTGGCGGGGGTTCGGGTGGTGAAGGCCACCTCGCGGACCCGGCCGCCGCCCCGCAAACTCACGGTCTGGGCGTCGCCGCGTCGCGCATAGACGCCGGTGCCATTGAACTGGGCGGGCGTGCCGCCGCCGACGTCCAGGGCCAGGGTGAAGGGCAGATTGTTCAGGGTTCCGCGGCCGTCCAGATCGACGGTGCGAATGACCCAGCTTTGGCCGGACAGCCGGATGTTTCGCCCGCTGACGTCCAGGATGGCGCTGTCGGAGCCGCCGCCCTCGGTCAAACGGACCCGTCCGTTGGCTTCGCCGGAGGTCAGGAAGGCGCCGGTGCGCGCCGTGAAGGTCAGGTCCGCGCTGGAGGGCAGGTTGTCCGACAAGGCCACGGCGCCTTGGGCCGTGACGCCGCCGGCGTTGACGTCCAGATCGCTCAGCCTGATCCGGTCGCCGCCCAGGGCGAAGTTCCCCGACGCGCGGGCCGGGCCGTAGTTGGAGCCGCTGGTGATCGTGATCCGGCCGTCCGAGGCGTCCGCGCCCTTGCGGAAGCTCAGGATCAGGTCGGCGTCGGTCAGGATCAGTCCGCCGGCCGTGACCCGGTCGAACCCTGCGGTCAGATCGACGCGCGGCTGAGACAGGGTTCCGGTCAGGGCGCCTTGCCCGTTCATGTCGCCGGCGATTTCGACCGGACCGGCGGCGAAGGGGCCGCGCGCGTTCCAGTTCAGGGCCAGCCGCAGGCGGCCGTCCGTTTCGATCAGCCCCTTGGCGCCGGCCCGTCCGGCGGCGCCGGTCAGTTCGCCGCGATCCAGTTCGATCCGCCCGCCGTTCAGCTTGCCGTCCAGCTGGAGACGCGGCGTGCGGCCCAGAAGACGGTCCAACTCGTCCATGCCCACGCTCAGCTCGCGGCCCCGGCCGTCGAAACTCAGGGTCCAGGGCGCGCCCGTCTTGGCCGAGGCGGCGCGAATGGAGCCGCCGAAAGACCCCTTGCCGCCGGACTGGATGCGCGAAACGTCGGTCAGCCGCGCATCGCCGCGGAACCCCATGCCGCCCAGAAGATTGCGGGAGCCGGATCCCTCGACCGACAGCCCCTGGCCGTCCAGATCGATCTTCTCCAGCAATAGGGCGCCGTCCTTCATGCGTGCGGCTTCAAGCTGAACGCGCGGGGCTGCGCCCAGCAGACCGCCGATCAGGCCCTGGGTCGAACCGCCGAAGGCCCGAACGTCGCCGTCGAGATCCATCCGTCCGTCGCGGACCTGCACGTTCAGCGGCCCTGCGATGCGGGTCGCCCTGTAGCTGGCCAGGTTGGCGTTCAACAGGGTGGCCTGGCCTTCCAGGCTCCAGGTCTGCGCGTCGCCCTTGAACAGACCGGAATAGGCGGCGGGACCGGCGACGTCCGCACCCGTCAATCGGCTCAGGGACGCGGTCTGAACGTCCAGTCGAATTCCGTCGGGCGAACTGCGGTCGGACATGCGGATGACGCCCCGCGCTTCGGAGGCGACGTTGTCGGAGATCAGTTTCCAACCCACGCCCTGGAAGGCCTTGTCCTTGGCCGGGACCATGGCGAAGCCGAACCGCGCCGTGCGCCCGACCCGCTCGACGAAGGGGGCGAACAGGTCCGAGCCGCTGAAATCGAAATAGCCTGAGACCCGAGACCCGGCCTCGCCGAACCGTCCGTCCACCGTCAGCGGGACGAAGCGGCCGGTCTGAACCTTGGCCCGCACCAGGTCGGCGTTCACGACCGCCACGGCCGAGAAGGGTTCGTCGGGCGAATAGCCCAGGGCGCCGGCCAGGGGGCCGCCCTGGGCCTCCTTGGCGCGCAGATCGACGCGCGTGTCCTCCAGCTTGCCGCCGAAGGTCGCCGCCAGGCGCAAGAGATCGCCGGGGCGGTTCAGACTGTCGGCCTTCAGCTCGGCGTGTTTGGCCCCGCGACGCGGCAGGTCGACCATTCCCGACAGGTCCCAGCGCCCGTATTCCTTGGAAAAGCCTTCCAGCAGCTCGATCCGCGCCGAGAACTTGTCGATATCGACGTCGATCGGTTGAGGGCCGCCGGGTTCGCCGCTCGGCGCGTCCAGAATGGGACGGCGGATCAGTCGGATCACATCGGCGCTGATCTCGGTGGCGTGAAACCGCCGCGTGACCAGGGGCCAGTAGGACCAGTCGACCCTGACGTTTCGGGCGTCCAGCCAGACCCCGTCGCGGTCCGTGACCGTGACCCGCTCCAGGGTGAAGTCGTCGAACAGATCGCCCTTCAGCCCATAGACGTTGATCCGGCCGTAACGGCTGATCTTCTGGCCCTGGACGAAGCCGGACACCAGTTCTCGCCCCGCATCCGAGACGATGTACATCCGGCCGCCGATCAGGGCGATCAGCGCCAGCACCAGTACGCCGCCGACTATTCCACCGGCGATCAGGGCGATCAGCTGCGGCAGGCTGCGCTTGCGGCGCACCTGGGCGGCGGTTTCTTCGGGCGCGGCTTCAGGCGCTTTTTCGGGCGGCTCTTGGGTCAAAACGCCTGCCCGATGCTGATGTAGATCTGGAAGGCCGAGTCGCCTTCGCGCTTGTCCAGGGGGATGGCGACGTCGGCGCGGATGGGGCCGAACGGCAGCTTATAACGAACCCCGACGCCCGCGCCGTAGCGCATGTTGCTGAGGTTCGGCGTCTCTTGAAAACCCACGGCGCCGGCGTCGACGAAGGCCACAGCCTGGAAGCTCTGGCCGATGTCGTGACGAACCTCCAGCGAGGTTTCGAACAGCGACAGACCGCCGCGCGGGGTCTGATCCGGCAGTTGCGGATTGACCCCCTGGTAGGAATAGCCCCGCACCGACCCGCCGCCGCCGGAGTAGAACAGACGGTCCGACGGCACGCTCAGCTCACCCCCGCCGATGATGGCGCCGAGACGAAGGCGCCCGGCCAGAACGGTCCGCGCCTGATCTTGCAGCGGCAGATAGGCGGTCGCCTGGGCCTCATTACGCAGGAAAAGGACCGTGTCCTCCCCGGCCACGGCCGTCGGCTGGACCGAGGCGGTCACGCGCCATCCCCGCGTCGGATTCAAAGGATCGTTGGAGTTGTCTATATAGGCGCTGGTGCGGCCGGTCACGATCGCCAGATCCCGGTCGAAGCTGACCGCCCTAGGGGGGACGGACGCATAGTCGTATCGGTTCTCGCGGTACTGACCCGCGTCCAGGCCGATGCCGTAGTTGAAGTAGGAGGTCCGGCCGATCCGCTGTTGCAACTCGGCCGCCAGCACCAGGGCGGTGCGTTCATAGGCGTCGGTGTCCTCCTTCACCACGCCCCCGCTCAGTTTCAGGGTGCGGCCGGGCTTGCGCCAGTGAGGCAGGGACAGATCGGCGCCGATGCGGCTGTCCAGCCGGGCGAACCGGGTCTCAAGCGCCAGGGTGTCGGCCCGGCCGAACCGATTGTAGCGGGTCCAGATGAAGTCCACCCCGGCGCCTTCCTTGGTGGCCCAGGTGGCGCCGGCCTCCAGCACGCGGCGGGGCCGGTCCTGGAGCGTCACGATCACGGGACGCAGCCCTTCGGCGGTGGTCTGTTCCGGCGGCGCCAGGGCGACGCCGACGCCGTCATAGACGCCGGTGTCCAACAGGCGGCGTTCCAGCTCCCCCACCTTGTCGGGCGCATACCGGTCGCCTTCCCGCCAGGGCGCCAGGGCGGCGACCCAGGCCTGGTTGGTTCGACCGGGTCGCGGCATCAGGACGCCGTCCAACAGGACCGGCCGGCCCGATACGATGCGGTATTCGGGCGCGACGGTGAAGGCGGCGTGATCCACCACGACGCGGCGGGGATCGGCCTTGGCGTCCGCATAGCCGTCCCGCACCAGGCGCGCGACGATCCGCCCTTCCGCCGCGATCACATCGACCGCCCGGCCCGGATCGCCGGCCTTCAACCCGATCGCGGCTCTGGCGTCCTCGGCCGCCTCGGCGTCGGGGGCGGGGTCGATCCAGCTGATGGTCGGCGGGGTCAGCACGAAGCGGCGACCCGGCTCGACCGAAACGATGGCGGTCGGCCGCTCTTCGCCTTCGACGATGTCTTCGAGCACCGGCTGATAATAGGCTTCCGACCGCAGCAGGGCCTCGGCCGCCGACATGGCGCTGCGCGCGCGGCGCCGCGCGTCGAACCGGCTTTCGGGGGGGCCGTCCACCTCGCCGATGGCCCGCTCCAACATGCGGCGCAGCTCGGTGTCGACCTCGCCGCGGATTTGTGCGCGGGGATCTGCGGCGGCGGCCTGGGCGAGAAGGCTGCAGGTCGTCAATGCGGTGAGAAACAGGGCGGGCCGGATCGTCAAACTACAGCTTTCGTCAAGATCACGGCCTCCGGATCGGCGCCTCGGCACGCCCTTTCAAGCACTTAGGTTAGCCCCTATCCGACCGCAGGAGGGAGGGACAAGGCCCGTCAGTAGAACAGGGTTTCGCTTTCGGGCTGAACCGACTGTTCCGAGGTCCGCTCTTGCGGCGGCGGCGGGGTCTCCTCAGGCGGCGTGGGCGCGGGATCGGTCACTTCAGGGGCGACGACTGGCTCGCCGGCGGCCTCGTCGGTCTCGGCGGGTTGTTCAACGGGGGGCTGGTAGCCGTCTTCGGGCCGAGACTGGCGATCCTCACAGCCCGCCAATGCGGACGCGGCCAGCGCTGTCGCGGCCAGAATGAAGATCGAGCGTCTCATGAAAAACGGTTCCCCTGGGTTGGTTCTGCAACGTCTGTCGCGCGGCTCCGTTCCATAGCGCCGAAAACGCCTTCGGTCATCTGGGTTCGCAGCCCCCCCAGCGCAGTATGGCCGCGTCGAGCGGAAGGGGCGGCGGATTTGCGACCGTAGAGGGCTGGTCGTCGAAGCGGGGCGCCGGGGCCGGGGCGCCGTCTTCGAATGTCCCACGGGCTTGATTGTGCGGATGAGCCGGCGCCTCGCCCAGGCTCAGCACGGGGGTGACGCAGGCCTCCGTCCCCGCGAAATGCTCCGCCCAGTCGTCACGGTTCCGGGCGGCGAACAGGGCGGCGAAGCGAAGATGGAGATCCGGCCATGCGAAGGTGTCGTACTGAGGCGCTTCGGCGGGGTCGATCCCCAGACCCGAGAGCAGGGCGAGATAGAAGCGGGGCTCCAGCGCCGCGACCGCCACATAGCCGCCGTCCCGGCAGATGTAACACCGATAGAAGGGCGCGCCGCCGTCCAGAAGGTTGGAGCCGCGGCGGTCGTTCCACAAGCCCTGGGCGCGCAGGGCGTGGAACAGGCCGCCCAGCAGGGCGGTCCCGTCCGTCATGGCGGCGTCCACGACGCGTCCGCGCCCGGTGGTTCGGACCTCCAGCAGGGCCGCCAGAACGCCGACGACCAGCATCATCGCCCCGCCGCCGTAGTCGCCGACCAGATTCAAGGGCGGCGTCGGCGGTCGGTCCGGCGACCCCATGGCGTGAAGCAGACCGGTCAGTCCGATGTAGTTCAGATCGTGTCCGACGGCCTGGGCCAAGGGGCCGCTCTGTCCCCAACCCGTGATCCGCCCGAACACAAGGGCGGGGTTTCGGCCCAGCAGATCGGCCGGACCATAGCCCAGACGTTCCATGACGCCGGGACGAAAACCCTCGATCACGGCGTCGGCGGACTCGACCAGGCTCAGAACCCCGCGCCGGTCCGACGCAGACTTCAGATCGACCGGCACGGCGGCGCGATTGCGATGAAGGACGGCGCCGCCCACCTCGGAAAAGACGGCCGAAGCCGCCGCTTCCGAGCGGGTGAGGCGCAGCACCTCGGCCCCCATGTCGGCCAGCATCATGCCCGCGAAGGTGACGGGCCCCAGTCCGTCGAATTCGAGGATGCGAAGTCCGTTCAGCGGTTTCATATGCATTGAGTAGCAGACCCGGTCTTGACCGGAAGGGCGGATTGCAACAGAAGGCGCCCTTCGACGGTTTGGGCCAGGCCCGAACGTCGCGCGGTGCGTCCTTAGCTCAGTTGGTTAGAGCATCTGACTTTTAATCTGGACGTGTTGTTGATTTCGTTCGTGTTTTTGCACAAACCGATCTATTTTGACTTCTAGTCAATTCAGTTGGTTATGGTGGCGGCGCAAACCGAAACTGACAGCTAGACACAGCAAAACGCCCCCGGCGTGAACCGAGGGCGCTTACTATGACCGGCGATCAACTCCGGCCAGCCTGCCGAGGCAGGTCTTACTGCGAGGCCGGGCTTGATACCGGCTATTGCTAGGGGCTTCAGGGCCTCCGCAATGGAGGGCAACTCCCTTACCAGCCGCCGCGCTTCCTTCAGCGCCGCTCGCCCCTGAATCATGCCTGATCTATGGGGGATTGCAAGGGTCCAGACGTGACGAAACCCCCGCCCTCCGAAGAGAGCGGGGGCTCGAATACGGAGCCGGGGCTCGACGCTAGATGGTTTCGGTCGCCATGTGGCTCTCCTATCCCGGCAAGAGGCGGCGCCACCACGGCCGCTCAATCTGTCGAATGGCCTGGGCGTCTCGCTTCTCGCAAGCCGTCACGATCTCCACCACGTCCGACGTGCGACCGTTGGCGCGGGCGAGTTGCCCGGTTTGCTCGATCCCAAATACCTGCCAATCGGCCTCCACGGCGTCGGGCGTCGGCAGGGCGGCGGACGGTACAGGATCAGTCCACCCGGCCGGAATCAGAGAGGAGCATCCTACAGTCGGGGCCTGCACTCGGATTGACCCGGCACACGCCCCGGCGAGCGGCGAGATTAGCAGCAGAGCGATCAGGGGCTTGACGGACATCGGTCGTTCCTTTCGTTACGGCTTGGGTGATCTGGTCGTTTCGGGCGTCAGCCCTGTCGCGAATGCCGCTGGCGTCTTGAGCGGCTCCGGTGCGGCCTTCGGCCATTGTCTGGCCTGCCTCTGCCTTCCGGGCGTCGTCTCGGGCGCTGCACACGTTCAGGACGGCCAGGATCAGGCACAGGGCTATCGCAGCTACAAACAGGGCGAGGATGGCCCTGGCGGCGCTGTCTGCGCCCTTCAGCCACGCGATCACGCGGCCATCTCCACTCGCGTTCGAAGCCAACCGTAAACGAAGCTCTCGTTTGCGGCCCGGCCTTCGGCGAGCGAGATGTAGCGTTCGGCCTGGAGCCCGTTCAGGCCCTTTAGGATCACGGCTTCGCCTTCCTTGCCGCGAATCCGCAGGAAAGCCTCAAGGGCGCGGATGGTGGCAGGGCCGACATCGCCATCCACCTTCAGATCTGCATAGTCCTTGCCCTGGCGGTTCAGGGCGTTCAGGCACCGTTGAAGCATGGTCGAGGCGACCGCAGGCCCCATGTTGATCCCGGTGTCGAACATCTCTTCCGCGATGCGTTCGGAAAGGGTGGCGATGCGATCGAAGCCGGGGGCGGTCCAGTATTGCGCCCGATAGATTTCGATGGCCTGGGCTCGCGTCATCGTCCGCATGGCCCCGGCGTAGCCAAAGCGGCGCGCTGTACCGACGGTGATCCCCCAAATGGTTTCCCCGCCCCGGTCGTCAGGATGGTTTACGTAGCCGCCTTCACGGCCCAATACGCCCTCGATGAGGCGCGCGAATACGTCGCTCATGGTCAGTCTCCAGATTGTTGGGATTGATGCGAACGGCGTTCGCGTGTCAGCCTATCCGCATGAACCGGCGCGACAGGACGGATTGGGTGCTTTGCATCGGCTTGGCGGTCGTTCTTTTGGCCGGCGCCGCCTTGACGGTTGCGAGCTGGTTCTAGCGGCGTTCGCGAACCCGGTTCGTCAGTCGCCCGTCTCGACCGTCAGCCCGGCCGGACCGGCCTTGGCCTCGACCCGCTTCAGACCGCCGGACGCCAGCCGAAACACCACCACGCCCAGGATGGCGACCAGAGCCCCGGCGATCCAGGCCAGAGCCTGAACCCGGACGGCGGCGACCTCATCGGGCCATTCAGGCAGGCCCAGCCAGCGCCAAGCCGGCGCCGAGGCCAGGGCCGCCACGATCGACATGATCATAACCGACAGGGCGGGCCCGGCCCAGGCCAGCATCTTGACCGCCGCTTCCGGCGGCCGGGCGACGACCGAGGCGGCCTCGGGCGTGTCGGCCCCCTTGGTCGCGGCGGCGACGGCCTCCATGGCCTTGGCGGCTTCCGGGTCGGTCATGGCTTTCTCCTGCGGCGGGGCGGGACGACAGAGGCGGTCCCGGCGGCTGGGTCTATGGCGGTGAAGGCGCCCGGCTGCGTCGCGTCCGACAGGTCGTAGCCGTTCTTGCGCAGAATGCTCTCCAGGCTCAGCGATCGTTGCTGCTCCTGACGCAGTTCGCCCTCCAGCCGCTGGATCTCCTGACGCAGCCCGTCCACCTCTTCGCGCAGGCCCGCGACGGTGTTCTCCGCCGCCTTGTTCAGCGCCTCTTGCAACTGGGCCGCCGCGCCCAGGATGGCGGCCTGGCCCGGCCGGCGACCGTTCAGCCAGGCCCAGAAGCCGGTGATCCCGGCGCCGCCGCCGGCCGCGACCAGCAGTTCCACGATGTCGCGGGCGCGTTCGGGCATCTCGCCTCCAGGGTTCAATATCGGCTGAAGTTCAGGGCGACGGCGAAGAGGCAGATCAGCCGCCAGCCCAGTGGCACCCGATCGACGCCCAAGGCTTCGAAGAAGACGTAATCGCCCAACAGTTTCGGCCATCTGCGGTCGGTCCGCATCCGATCATGGACGACGGCGGATCTGGCGATCTGATCCGACAGCCTCATCCCGGCCGCCGTGCGCGCGAACCAGACGGGCAGGCTGGCCAGGTCCGTACAGAACCCCTCCGGGGCGGTGATCGTCCATCCCGATCCCAGGAAGCCGATTTCATAAGCCAGCGGCGAGGTGAGGAAGTAGACCGGGCGGGCGTTCTTGATCTCGCCGGTTCGCTCCCAGGTCGCCTCGGTGAAGCGGCTCACGACGGTTCTGGCCATCCCGCCAGGATGTCGACTGATGCCGGGTCTTCCGCCGCTCGGATGGCGCTCTTCAGTGCGCCGCCGTGGAACAGCAACGCCTCGCCATATGCCGTCATGGTCGCTAATACCTGCAACACCTGCGCCGCATTCGTCTGGATATTCCAGTTGTCCTCAGCCCTAATGGGCAGGATTGTTTCAGGCGCGCCGCCGACCACTGCCGTCAACGCCGCGCCTTGCAAGGTTTGCCAGTTTGAACGGTCCAGGGGGCTCATCTGGAGACGGCGCTCGCCGGCTTGGATCTCGTCTCCGCTGTCATCGACCGCTTGCGTCTCTCCGAAGTCATAGATGAAATCCAAAGCGAGACGGCGATCACGCTCGGCATCAACGGCCATGCAAAGGCGCGCCACCACCTCTTCCGGCGTCAGGGGTTCCGGCGGCGTCAGAGTGGACGCCATGGTGGCGGAAAACCGCATCGCTCGCTCGAGCGATGCCGGCAAGCCGGCCGGGTACAGCGCTGGATTGACCCCGACCGCTGACAGGATGGCTGAAATCTCTGAGAATCGAGAACGGATCGCCTCTTCTACGGCGGCCTTGGTTCCAAATGACGCAGGCAAATCAGTCATGAGAATTTCCAGTTCTGAACAGAGATTGACGATCACGCCACGGGAGAGGTCTTCAGTGTGACCTCTACGGTTGACTGCCCGTTCTTGCTGACCGGCCCGCTGCCGCGCACCTTGACGCGATAGGTCGGATAGGAGCCCTGGACCGGGGCGAAGGTGTAGACCAGGGGATCTTCCGGCAGGCCCGATCCCACGGACTTGGTCGCCAACACGGTTTCGACGCCGCCGCTGCTGACGCCGACCACGTCGGCCGTGACGATCGGTGCGGTTACGTCGTCTTCACTGGTGCTGGTCACGGACGCCTCGACCAGGACCGTACCCGTGGACGTCAGCTGGGCCGCCGTCGTCGAAGATGTGGTCCGGAAGACTGTCACCGTGCCGGCGGCGAAGCGCGCGGCAACCGTGACGACGACATTGTCAAACACGTAGGGCGCCGTCGTCATCCGGCCATTAAGGCCGTTCGCTGTGGTCATGGATCCGATCGCGATGCTGGAGGGACCCCACCATTCCAGCAAGTTCCCACTTGCGCCGAACGGAGCGCCGAAGGCGAGGACACGGATATTGGGACCAACAGTCGTCTGAAGCGTGTCGGTCGCGTCGTCGAAAACGGTGTTGTCGCCCCAGAAGATATAGGGCGCGTCGATCGCCACGTAGCTTCCAGCCGTGGACGAGACGAGGGCGAACCGGGCGGGCTTGCCCCCCGTCGCCGCCGCGATCAGCTGGTAGGAGGCCAGCGCCTGCTGGGTCTCCAGATCGATGATGGCGAGGGACTGTTCGGTGACGGAGGCTTCGATCACAGCTTGGCTCGCGTCGGCGCTGTATCGACTCGCAGGCAGCGAGCCACGCTCGGTCTTCACCTGTCGGACGGCGATGTAGGATGGGTTACTGTTCTGAGCCTCTACGATGAACCGGCTGCGCACCCGGACGGTCCCTGCTGGCGTCGTGAACGACACCGCATAGGCGTTTCGGTTGGCGTCATCTGGTGAAAAGTCATGCGAACCGTAGATGGGGTTCTGGTCGCCATCCCCTCCGGGAACGAGGTTGCCGTTGCCATCCAGACACTGGATGTCGAAATAGCTGCGATCCTGCGCCGCGAGGCCCAAGACGACAGCATCCCCCGTAATCGTGAATGATGTGGACCCGACCGCGGTCACATTATCCCACTCTAAGATGTATGTTCCGCCGCCGAATGGGCCAATGCGGATGATCCGACCCCAGCTGGTATCTTCGGCGAATAGAGCCAGCGGCGTCACCACGCCGCCCCCGCCGATATGGATGCAAGAAATCCCTCGCAAACCCAGCTCGCCCGAGCCGTTCGCTAGCATGTTGGGACGATTACGGCTGCTGGCGCTGACCTGCTGGATCGCCTGCGCCCGCGCGCCTGTCTCCGTCGCGAGCGCAAGCTCCAGATCGATGATGTCGGCTTCTGTGTTCGCCGTGCGCGCCGTCAGCGCATTCACGGACTCCACGCTGGCCTTGTTGCCCTGAAGGTCCAGATCGACCGACTTCAGGTTTTGGATTTGGCCCAGCAGGGAAGGAGCGCCGTCCCGCGCCGCCGTCACCTCGCCCCTGAGCGTGTCGTACTCGCTGAGCGCGACCTTGCCGTTTTCCAGATCGACGAGGGCCAGCGCTTGGCTGGCGTTGACGGCCTCCGCGTTGTCGATCCGCGTGATCTGCGCATTCAGCGATGAGACGGACGCCTTGTTCGCATCCAGGCTTGCGGTCTGGGTCTCCAGCGTGTCGGCGCGGCTGTCGAGTGAGCCGATGGCCGAACCGAGCGCCGCATCCGCCGCTTCCAGATCGGCGCGGGTGTCTCCGATCAGCTCCGACACATCGAAGATGTCGCCGAACGCCGCAGCGATGTCCGCCTTGATCTGGTTCAGGCCAGGGGCGTTGGGGTCAACGTCGTCCGAGATCAGCTTGCCGTTCAGCCACAGCCCGATCAGCAGCCGCTCAGAGGAGTTCTGGTTTCGGATGTAGGTAACACCGACCCAATAGTAGCGGTCGGGCTGGCCGGTGAACGGGATTTGCGTGACCGTTGGCGCGTAGGTACCCAACGATTGCCAGTCTGCGCCGGCGGGAGGCGGATCGTTCGGATCGACTCCAGACGGCACTTCCCAGACAGCGAACTCCACAGCGGTCGCCGTCTCGTTGGAGACGATGCCGCCCAGGTCAAATCCGGGAAGCTGGCCGCCGCCGGGAGCAGGGGGGCGGGGGACGATGGTCCAGTCGCCGATCTGTGGCGGGGTGACGTAGGTGGGGTCGACGGCCTCCAACGCAGGCGGCGCGGGCGGGTTGGGAGCCTGACCGAAGGCGAACGCGTACTTGCCGTCGCTCTCCGAGACGAAGGTCACGGTGTGGACGCCCGTCATGGCGTCATAGTTCGTCTCCAGGCAAAGGCACTTCAGCCCGTTCAGGACGAACTCAGGCTCGATGATGGTGAAGGCCGAACCGGGCTGGATGCCCTGCATGTAGGGCTTGAGCGGGATGCGGCCCCGGATGCCCTCGCGGGTGTGCGCGACGGCCAAGCACATCAGCTCCGCCGCCTGCTTGGCCCGGTCGACATAGCTGTAGGTCACGGGGACCGACCGCTCACGTCCCCCATCCTCTTCAAGCCACTCGGGGGCCGAGACCTGCCCGAGAGCGGTCATTTTCCAGCCGTCCGCCTCCGAGAGGTAAGTCGGGACGCCGGTGTTCTTGCGCTGGGTGAAGCTGGCGCCGGTGTCCAGTTCGATGGGGCCGGCCGTGTCCGCCGCTGAGATCGTGGCGACCGAGACGCGCGGGGCCGCCCTGTGGATGCAGGACTCCTTGCCGCCGCGCTGGATGTAATAGGCCCCTCCCGCTTGCAGGAATGCGTCGAGTACCTGGGCCTTGTCGTCGTCCGTCGAGGGCCAGGCGGCGCAGGTCCAGCCGTGGGCGTCCGCGATGTTGGCGGCTTCGGTGAAGGCGGCAAGGTCGATGTTCTCGACCTTCACGCCCATGCCGCCGACCTGAGTATCCAACTGAGGCGCGCCGCCATGGTCAGGCCCTTCCCACAGGCCTAGAATCCATTTCACCGCCCAGAGGATCGGGTTCGCGGTGTAGGTCCACGTCGTCGGCTGATCGAGCCTGTGAGGGCCGGAACCGCCCGGATAGGTACTGTCCAGCCGCCAGTCATAAGCCTTCAAGCCCCGGATGACGTGACGGGGTTTCGGCTGTTGACCCTTGTATGCCGACTGCTTGCTGTTCTCCGACAGCGTCAAGATGAACGCGGCCTTGCCCGACAGCTTGTGGCTGGCGCCCCAATTCGGCAGCGCCGCGCCGCCCTCAAGGCCCGAAGGCGAGGCGAGATAGGACGGCTCCGGCTGATTGCCGAGCTGCGTCCGCCGCCACATGACGTTGGCGTAGTAGGAGCTGTTCGCCTTGCCCGAGCCGTCGAACGTCACCGGCACGTCGTTGGCGGTGAAGCTCTCGAATGCGGTGATCGGCCCGGCGTCGGACACCACGGTGACCGCGCTGAAATACATGCGGTCGTTGGGGCCGTAGGCCTTCTTGTGGCGAAGATCGCCGCCGACCGCGATCCGACCAGCCGCGAAGTGCATCGGGCCGTTCGGGTCGCCTACCCAACCCAGGGCGTTGCCCGCCGTCGAAACCTTTGGCTGGGACAGCGCGCCGCCCACGCTGGACACCAGCGAGCCCACGGTCACGAGGGTAGAGGCCGAAACAGCGAACGAGCCAACGGCCACAGAGGCCGTGACTGCGGTACCGAGCGCGAGGCCGGCAACTGCGCCGACACCCGTCGCAACAGCACCGACAATCAGGATGGCGGTGCCGACCGCCTTCAACGCCTTAGCCATCAGGGCACCATCCAGACGCGTTCGGGAACGAAGTCGTCCGCCAGCCTGATCGTCACCCCGACCTCGGCCCCGTCCTGGTAGCCGCTGACATAGTGGTCACCGAGATAGACGGCGATGGAGCAACCGAAGCGGTCGTCGCTCGGAAGGGACAGGAGGTCAGCCGGGCGGATCATGGCGAACGGGATCACCAGCAGGCCGGCGGCATCGACGCCCTGATCCAGGGACGTGTGGCCGAGCTTGCGCATCGCCTTGTAAGCACCCGTCAGCGAGCCCCACTTCACACCCTTTAGGATGGACGTGGACTGCTTCCTCAGGTGCATGACGTAGCGGGCCTGGCGGACGCAATCGTACTGCTTGAAGTCCAGCGGCTTACCGACGAAGCGGTCAGCACAAAGCTGGGCGTCATGCACCCTCTGATCCCAGATATTCATGGGGCCTCAGTGTTTCTGATTGAGGAAGCTGATCCCGCTCAGGATCGGGTTGCCCGGATAGAACGAGCCGCCGCCTCCCGACTGGATCGCGCCCTTGGGGGCTTCCGTGCGCCAGTAATCGTCATCGGTCAGGCGGGAGACATTGGCGTGGCCCAGCTCGCCCCAGATACGGCGATGGGTGGCATCGTTGGCCCGCCAGTCGGTGTTCGGGATCAGCTGAAGCTCGCCCTCGGTGCCGCATTCGACGATGATCGACCACCCGGACTCGTCCACGGACCACACGCCGAAATCGAACTGGCCCTGGAACTTGAGAAGAGGCTGACCGATCAGGGCGCCCGACACAGGATCAGCCGCGCCCTCCCACCATTGGACGAGGCCACCCTGATTCAGCGGATTGGCGATGTCCTCAACGGCCTGCTGGCTGTCAGCGTTGATGGTCAGCGAGACCCGCGTCGTCGTACCCGATCCGCCTTCGGTCATGGAGCCGACGCTTTCCAGTGCGCCGATGCCGTCCTGCTTTCCGAGGTAAAGTTCGCCCGCATAGACGGCGAAGCCGCCATCCTTCAGGCGGACCACGCCAGATTTAAGTTCCATCCGTACCAGTGTGCAGACGGTCGGTGCTGGCTGCTGTAAGGCCGCCTTGTAGGCAGTATCCATCAGGCCACCTCCTCAATGGAGAAGCTGACGCCGATGGCGGGCAGGGAGCCCATCGACCAGGACTGACCGGGCGGGATCAGGCCCTCGATCACCGGCTTATTGAGGATGATCTGATGACCGTTCACTCCAGGGCGCCGGAGCATCTGCGTCAGGGTCAACGTGGCGATCCCGCTGCCGTTCGCCGTTACCTCGGCCGCCGTCTGGTAGAGGAAGCGCTGCGAGCCATAGATGACGTTCAGCCACTTCCCCTTGCGGATCAGGACGCCGGGCGTCAGGCCCTTGATCGGCAGCGAAGTCCCGGCGGCCGAGCCGTTGACCGTCGGCGTGGCGCCGTAGTTCTCGGCAGGAAAGTGCTCGGGAACGGGAACGCGGACGGCCTCCTTCTTCCCCCGCACGAGGTCCGCGACAAGGCCGGGGCCGCAGTTGGCCGCATCCACTGCCGGAACGTTGACATCCATCGCCCAGCGGTCGCCCATGCGATGACGAACCATGCTGTCGCCGTTGATGGCCGAGCGGAGGATGTTGGACGCTGTAATCTCGCGCAGATCGTGGGTCGTCTGCCTTGGCAGGGGTTGGAGATCGAAAGCCATCAACCCCTCCGGTAAGGTGCAATGCGCTGGGCGTTCTGGTTGTCGGCGCGTCCCTGAGCGATGGCCGCCGACGCCGCGACGAAGCCGACAGGCTGGGCTGCTGACGTGGAGAGGGCGATGAAACTCTCTCGCTCCGGCACGACAATCACGCGGTGCTCGACAATGCCGCCTCCGCGCACGCCACCGGTCTGAAGCCCGCGCATCTGTCCGTTCGTCAGAACCGATCCGTTCATCCCAGGGACAAACCACTCGCTTTGCGGGTTGTTGTGGTTGATCTTGTAGGCGCGGCCGGCCGTGACAGGACCGCCAGTCGCACGGGCGCCGCCGCTGAAGAAGGAACCGATGCCCGAGGCGATGGAGCCGAGAAAATCGCCGCCCTTGTCGTTGTTCATCAGCGACTTGAAGACGTTCGCGAACATATTCTCTAAGTTCTCGAAAGCGGCGCGCTTGAACGCATAGCCTGCGGCTGACCAAGGGTCGTCAGCAGCGATCACATCCACAAAGGTCCGGGCGGCGTTTTCGGCGGTATAGTTCATGTCGCCATCCGCGGCGGCCTGATCGAACTGCAGCTGCTCCGCAACCGCCAGACCGACACCGGCAACGCCGAAGCGCTCGACGTACTCGGCAATCCGCTGGCGCAGGGCCGCTTCACGCTCAAGACGTCGGATGGCGCTTTCGTCCCCCCGTAGCCGAGCGATCTCCAACTCGGCGCTGTGCTGGCGCTCAGTCCAGTCCGCCGCTGCGCGTTTCAGATCGGCCTCACGTTCAAGGCCCTCGCGAATACGCGCTTGTGTCTTCTCGCGCTGCTCTGCGACATCCTCGGCTTGATTTTCCGCCGCGATCAGATTGAGAGCGCGTTGTTCGGCGTCTGCATAGCCAGCCTCACGGTAGCGCTCAGTCGCCTCGATTATCCGCTGACGCTCCTCCTCGCGCTTGATGGCTGCCTCGTCACCAGTGGCGCGAACGCGGGCCAAGTCTTCCTCAAGCGATAGGCGTTCACGCAGGTCTGACGTGCGGTCAGCGCCGGATGATCCGGCCGACGATCCAGCACCCGTTGATGCAGGTGCGGCGGCAACGCTGCCAGGTCCGCGAGGATTTTCAATGTCCTCCATCGCGCTTTTCAAGCGCTCATAGGACTGGATAGCTGTGTCCGCTTCCTCACGGGCTCGAACAGCAAGCGATATTGCACCTTGAGCGGAAGACCGCGCCCCACCCACCAATGCCGCCCCCGCGTTCGACCCGGCGTTGGTTCCGACATCGCGACGGGTCTGACCCGAACGCTGGATTGCCTGATCGGCTTGGCGACGCGCCGCCACTGCTTCGTCGATCTGCTGCTGGGCCGTTACCTTGAGCGCACGTATCTTCTCCAGCGTATTGGCGCGCTGAGCAGCAGTCTCGCGTTCCAATGCTGCGCGGTTTTTATCAGTTGCCTCCCGCTCACGGTCCTTGGCCTTTCGGTAGGCCTCTATCGCTTCATCCGCATCACCGACGACCTTGTCCAACTCGCGCGCGGCGATGGCCGTGGTGTTGTACCGGGTGGCGAGAATGTAGAGGCCAGCGGCGAGCGCTGCAACGACGGTCACGACCAATCCGACAGGGTTCGCCGCCATCGCCGCGTTGAGCGCGATTTGGGCGCCGGTCGCGCCGGTTTGGCGGGCTTGGAGCCGGATGAGGGCGGCCTGATAGGCGATGTTGCTCGCGGTTGCGAGCGCGGTTTTAACCGCTGCTGTCGTCAGCGAAATCGCGTAGGCACCGCCGATCAGCGAGGCGAGCGTGATCACTACCGGAATGATGGTGTCGAGATTTTCCGCCAGTCCCTGGATGCCCTGCGCCACTTTCTGCGAAGCCGAAAGACTTTCGTCGGCGCGGCCGATGTACCTACCGAACTCGTTATCGAGCGTTTGAAGGGCGCTGCTGATGGTGGTTGCCGCACCCTCGGCTTGTTTCTGTATCTCGGGGAAGCCCTTTAGCAGGGCTTGGAAGAACTCTTGGCTAGTGACCTTGCCAGCCTTCACCGCCTCGGTCAGTTTCGCCACGTCGCCGCCGAAGCGATCTGATCCCTTCGCGGCGGCCTGTAGCAGCACCGGAAGCCCGTCGATCAGGGAGTTGTATTCTTCGGCTTGGACTTTTGCGCCGCCCAAGACCTGGCCTAACTGAAGCAGCGGGCCGGACGCGGCTTCGGCCGACGTGCCCTGCACCTTCAGCGCGGCCGCCGTTCCTGACACCAGGGCCAGAAGCTGTTCCTCGCTGGCGCCCAACCTTTGACGGGAAAGCGAGGCGCGCTGATAGAGTTCAGCCGTGGCCTGCACCTGAAGGCCGTTCCGGTTCGCCGTCTCGTATAAGGCATCCTCGACCCTTTTAAGATTTTCTCCCTCAAGCCCGGCCGCCCTAAGGCGGTTTTGCAGGCCCGTGTATTGGTCCGCATACCGGGCGACCTGCTGCGTCGTGAACAGCCCCGCGAGGATGCCCGACAGGCTGGCGATCTCGGCACGGAAGCTGTCGCCAATCGGCGCGAACATCCGCTTCGAAATGGTCTCGGTGTCTCGCTGGATCGCGTTGAGCGCTTTGCGATTATCGGCCTGTCCCGCGTGCAGGGACTTGTTCAGTTTCCGCATCGTCGCATCGAACTGAGACGCGTTAGCCTCGACCCTTACTAGAAGCCTTTCTATCTCGTCGGACATTTATATTCACCGCCTCCGCGTGTTCTGGCTGAACGGAAAGATATAGAACCGCCCTAGCAAGCAGCGATATGGAGTCTTTGAAGTTACCGACGCCGAAATTGCAATCTGCGCAAAGTGAACCCCGCACCTGACCGGTCGCGTGGTTGTGGTCGATCGAAAGCGGCTTCTTCTCGCCGCAGATGGCGCACCCATCATCATGTGCCGAATGGAACGCGGTCACATCCTCAGCGGAAAGCCCGTATTTCCGCCTCATGTTGTAGCACCGATAGAGATCGAGCATTTTCTGGCGGTTATTTGCCGCATACTTACGCGAAGCCGCGCGCTGACGGTCTCTGAACTCTTTGCTCTCGGCCTTTTTCTCTGCTCGCCACGCATCGGTGCAAGCCTTGCATGCCGATTGGAGGCCATTTTTCTTGTAGGATGATTTGTAGAAAGCAGATCTGGACAGCCCCGCCTTGCAGCGGGAGCATGTGACGACATCCCCCATGTTGACTGCTTTTCGTCCAGGCGGCACGCGTGTGCTATTGGCTGGGGAAGCCATGACGTGATCCTCTTGCGATCCGTTGCGGTTAGGGCCGAAGGAGAAGTTGGCGCTTCCCTCCGGCCCGTCTTTTATGTTATCGCGTTATCATGAAGTCAAGCGGTGATAACAAAAAATCGAAGCGCGGCCGTCCAGCTACTGGGACCGGGACATTGATTGGCGTTCGACTTCAGCCCGATCAGCTAGCCAAGGTGGATGACTGGATTGATCGCCAGCCCGCGCCAAAACCCACGCGACCGGAGGCGTTGCGGGCGGGGATCGAGGCGCTGATTAGGCTCGGCGGACTGGACGGCTAATCACAGCCGATCCACAGCACCTCAAAATAGCGCTTTGCCTCCTTATCATCTTCGCCGGTGCCTGTAGGTTCGAGCGAGACAACATTCGGCCCCGTTACAAAGCGCTGGAACCCGGCGTAGGCGCCATAGGCATTCTTGCCGTTCACTTCACCGCAGACCCAACCATCGTTGACGCGGCTGGCCCTGAACTGCGCACTGGCGGGGTCACGAAGCTGTTCAGCGACACGCTTTTGAGCCGCATGAATCTGCTGTTGCTCCGAGCCAGGCACCCATTGGCACGCTCCTAGTCCGACAAGAGCACCTAGAAACCAGAGCCTCATCACCGTCCTCCGAACGCCGTCTCGACTCAGAGACGAACCACAAGCTACCGTTGAACTAAGCGGGAGGGAGCGCAATGGGGCTTTTGTCATGGCTATTTGGTCGGGCCGACAGCGCAGCAGGATGGAAGCAGTCGGAAGCCGGGAACGACACCATGATTTCTGGCGGAAGCCGCGTCACGGTGTTTCAGGATGGATCGGCATGGAAGTTTTGCCTTGCCAATGCAAACGGAGACGATGATCCGTTTTTCTCTGAAACGTACACGACAAAGGAAGCAGCCGTACACGAGGCGCTCGCCATGATCAGTGGCGAACGCTCGCTCTATAAGAGCAACCGGGAAAAACGCGAAGAACAGATCGCTGCGGGTCTTCCGGCATGGATCGAGAGGGATCGTGAAAAGCTCGAAGCCGCTGAGAAATCCGTCGCTCGTCTCCGCGCGGCCGATGTGCGCAAGGCCTCTACCCTCGGCAATCTCCGAAAACGTCTCCTCTCGGGACTGCGTTCAGCATACAGCATTCGTAACCATGCGTCGGAAGACCATCGCCACAACGCTGCGGCAGAGGCCTTGATCGCAGGGTACGACGCACTCCTTGACGATATTGCGAAGATCGAACCGACAGACCAGATTAAGACCTAGCCGCTTTCACCGCCCGTTCAAACGCCTCGATCGACGGGGCGCCTGACTTCTCCTCGATGCCCTGGGCTTTGCGCCAGCCCCGGTGCGCCTCGCCTAGCTGCCAGATGCTACTTTCTTCGACCTGGCGCGGGGAGAGCCCGATTTGGGCGCCGGCGGCGTAGAATTCGCCGAATCTGATCTTGCGGCGGGGGAGGGGTCTTTCGCCCCCGCCTCTGGCTCCCCCAACGACTTTTCCTCTTCCGGCGCTCCCACAAGAGCGGCGGCGATGATGTTTAGGGCCAGCGGCTTCAGGTCCGCTAGGTAGCCTTCAGCGGCGTAGCGAGATACGAGCGCCAGCGCCCGCATCGGATCCATGCCGCCTCGCACTAGGCCAATGCGGATCGTCTCCCGAAGGTGAGCGACCCGCCACTGGCCCGACGCGATGTCGGCATAGATTTGCTCCGGCCCGGCGTCGACTTTCTCCTGAAGCTCTTCCAGTCCGCCGATGTCGAGCCGGAAGGTGTAGGTGTCGTCGCCAAACGGAGCGGTGATGCGGGCGCTGCGGCTCATTATGCGCCGGCCGTGATCGTCGGCTCGTCAGCCTGGACCAGGGTGACCGACGCCGTGGCGTATTCCCGCGCGTTCCCGGTGAGCGAAAACTCGGTCAGGATGTATGCCCCCTCAACCTGGAACGACCCGGTCCGGCGAACGCGACAGTTGACCACCTGGCCCACCCGGTTCAGCCATGCCAGCACCGAGGTCGAGTGAAGCAGGCCCTCGCCCGAAATGGTGGTGTCCGTGGAATCCACCCGACGCATCGTCTTGGGCGGTTTCGACGGATCAGTGCAGTTCGGAATCTGTTGATCCGTCGTGGTGGCGGTGCGGTTGAAGCCGCGCGAGCCGTTGATCATGCAGTCATGGGTGAAGACCTCGGGGTCAGCACCATCGCCGATCATGACGAGGATTTCCTCGCCCGAGACGACGCTCACGAAAACGTCCGACATGCGGATGCCTTTCTCTGTCGAAGGAAACCCCCGAGGGGGCGGGATGGCCCGCTGAGTGCGGGATCAGGCGGCCTTACGCAGGCCGTAGCGCAAACGAAGGATGGCCCGGCTGGTGAGCCCGTCCTGTTCACGCTGATAGGAAAGACGATCGACCCGGTGCGTCACGACTTCGAACCCGGCGACCGTGAGTCGTGTGTTCAGGACGAAGGCGGCGCGGGCGCCAATGCGCTTGACCTCGGGATAGCCGACCGCGCGGGACCAGCCGTTGAGGTCGATGTAGCAATCCGACGGCCCGACACAGGACGCGCCTTCGTCTGTCGTGTCGGCCGCCCCGAAACTCAGATACGGGAATGGCCCTTGGGGGCTTCCGTCTTGATTGACAGGCACCCGGTCGAAGATGCGGCCGGCGATCAAGGTGTTCAGTTCAGTGTCGGCCTTTACGGCCGCGACGATGGCCGCCTGGAGCGGAAGTTGCGGGTCGATCATTTGGCGGCCTCCGCCTTGATGGCCCGGCGCATGGCGTTGGCGATCCGCCGCTTGACCTTGCGCTGGCTCGCCCGGACGACAGGGTAGAACGACGGGCTGGCCTCGACATATCGGCCGTTGACGGCGACGTGGCCTAACTCGACCCGAGACGCTTTCGGGCGGCCTTTGGCGTCCTTGGCGTCGCTGATCACCACATAGGACACGTCGCCCAACCGACCTTCCTCCACGTGGATGTGGTCACGGACTTGTTCGCCGTTGTTCGGGTCTTCATCCCGAGGGGCGATCCGGCGCATCTGGGCGGCCATCTCCTCGGCCTGCATGAAGGCTTCCTGACCCGCCGCCTTGCGGACGGCCGGCGTCATGGCTGACAGCTTGCGGGTCAGGCGCTCGACGCCCTCCAAACCGCCCTTAGCCATCAGCGCCACCGCTCGTCGCCTGGATCAGCAGCCACGTCCGGTCGCCGTCCATGTCGCCGATGAAGCCGATGTTGAAGGTGCGGCTTGTGTCGCGCGCATCGACCATCCGGTCCCCTGTCTGGAGCGAGCGCGTCCCGCTGTCCGAGCGAACCCAGCAGTCCCACTGCACCCGGCCCGACAAGCGGTCGGACTGAACCGTTTCGCTGCCTCGGGTTGGGAGCAGGCTGGCGGCCCGGCTGATGCCGAGAGGCGCCCAATCTTCGACCGGATTTCCGTAGATGTCCCCGCCCTCCTTCCTTCGGGAGAAGGAAACACGATGCTTTAAGTCGCCTGCACCCTTAGGCTTCGGCATCGTCCGACTTCCGGGCCGGGGCCTTCACCTCGACCGCCTTGCCAGCCGCGACCGCAGCCTCGCCGGCCTCGCGCTTCACGGTCAGCTCATGACCCTTGCGGTACTCGATCAGGACGCGGTGATTATCGGCGGGGGTGTAGGGGAAGTCGTCGGTGAAGCGGACGCGCATGGCGATCTCCTCAAATCCTGATGGTGCGGAAAGGGCGCAGCAGGTTCTCGGCGGTGGGGTTCACGTCATAGGACTGTCCGGCCGTTACAGACTCGCGGCTGGCGTAGAGGTCGCCCAGGTTCAACAACGCAGCCGCCTTAAATGACGGTTCGGCGCCGACCGGCACCAACTTCAAATCGCAGTATGTCAGACAGGCTTGAACCGCTGCGTCCGTGTAAAGCTGGATCAGCTCGTCCTCATCGTCGATGTCGACGCGAAGGTGTTGCTTGGCCTCGTCAAGGCTGAGGAGCGGTCCAGTGGTCAGAACGACGACGTTGAGCGCCACGGTCAGCCCGCCTTGTTCTTGAGCTTGGGCTCGGCTTTGTTTTTCGGCGCGGCGTCCGCCTTAGCCCGGATCGGCTTCAAGACCCCATTGGCGACGAGATGCGAGACCTCTGCGGCGTTGCCTTCGTAGGTCTCGCCCGCGTGGTAGAGGCGGTCGAAAAGCACCTGACGGGTGACTTCGTACTTCTGGATCATGATGGCCTCCTTGTGAGGGGGTCGATCTTCTCGGCCGCCACAAAAAGAGGCCCGGCAGGCGCGAACCCGCCGGGCTGTTTCAGTTCAGGAGGATCAGGTGACCCGGCCGAAGTCGCCGTAGATGAAGGCTTCAGGACGGTAGACCGCCAGAGCCAGACGCTCTTCAGCCAGGATGGTCACGAGGTTCTTGGTGAAGTCGTCATTGACGTAGCCGGTTTCGACCCGCGCATCCCAGCGGTCGAAGACCTGGGCGCCCATGCGGAAGGCGCCGGTCAGGAACTTATCGACCGCAATGGCCTGCGTCGCGACCACGGGCAGACCCCACAGTGTGGGCGAAATCGTGCCCTGCGGATTGCCGATGATGTAGCGACCTTCGCCGTCCTTCAGCGTCTCGATCCAGGCCCAATCGATCGGGTTCATGACGTGACCCGTCGCCGGGTACTCCGCCAGAGCCGCTTGCAGCATGGCGAGGCGCATCAGGTCGATGCTGGTCGGCGAGGACAGGGTGATCGGCGCCGAATAGGCGGTGGCCTGCGGGATGATGCCGTGCAGGTTCTGACCCGACCCGCTGCCGTTCAGCAGTTGCTGCTCCTCGACATAGGCCAGGCCGTAAAGGAGGCGCTGGTCGATGGTCGAACGGAGTTGCGACACGTCGCTCAGGATCTGCTTCGAAGCCTTCATCCAGTGAGCGATGACCTTGGCGGAGGTCGTCACCAGATCAAACTTCAGGTCCGATTCCGGCTTTGCGGCGCCTTCGGCAACCGGGGCGGCGCTGTTCGTGAAGCCGGTCTCCTTGACGTACTCCAGAGTGGAGCCATCCATGCGGCCCTGCGAAAGCAGGTCACGCACCGTCAGCCGGCGCTGGGGAAGGGGCAGGATGCCGGGGAGGCGGGTGGTCTGAACCGCGTCGCCGACGGAGCCGGCCGCATCGGTCGTAGCGGAGGTCAGGGTGGCCTTGATCTGCAAATCGCCGCCGCGCGCCGACTTGGAGAAGCCCGTCGCTTCGAAGTTCTTGAAGCCTTCCGACTCCACGAACTGTTCGCCGATGGACTTCTGACGGTCATCGGCGTTTCCGCCGCCGCGCGCCATCTTCTGCTCCAGATCGTCCAGACGGGCCTTGGCCTCATTCATGGCGGTCAGGGCGCCGTCGATGGTTTCCTTCTGCGACGCCGACGCATCGACGCCCTTCTGGGCTTCGGCGACGGCCTTTTCGGCGAGGCCCTTCACCTCGTCGAACTTCTTCTCGAAGTCGCCCTTGATCTCGGCAGCGAGGTCCGCCGCCGACTTCTGGCCGCGATCATCGTCGGGGCCGTAGGCGACTTGAAGGCCGCGTAGCATCAGGGGCGCGCCGACAACCTGAAAAGCCATGGCGCGGGTTGCGGCAAGCGCGAGCGCGCCCACCGCCAGGGAATGACGGTTCGTCATAGTGGTTCTCCGATAAGGGGTGTTGATGAGCCTGCCGCGCGAGACGGTCAGGCGAGGGTGGTCAGCCGCGCAGGCGCTCCAGGAACTCCAGCACGTCATCCGCCTTCGCCTCGGGCTCCCCCCGAAGGTGTGGCGTCGCCTTGGCGGCGATGGCCGTCGCCAGGGCTTTCGAGAACCCGCCTTCATCCCGAAGGAAGGCCTCAAACTCACGGACGGTCGGCAGATTGCCGCCGGCCAGGATGCTCTTCACGTCGGTCACGCGGGCGGCGCGACCCAACGCGCCGAAGGTCACGAGCGAAACCTCGCGAAGGTCCAACTTGATCAGGCGCAGCACTCCAGCGCGATCGTCGTCGGGCGCGGTCTGAACCGTGCGATAGCCGATCGACAACTCGTCCAACGCGCCGCCCTTTAGCAGCCCGTACGCCTCAGCGGCCTGCGTCGAGGCGTCCTTCAGGATGCGGCCTTTGACGTACAGGCCCTTGGCGTCTTCAGCGATGTCTTCCCAGACACCGATCGGGTGGGCGGGGTCATGCTGCCACAGCATCTTGACCGACCGCCCCTTGCGCCTGCCATCGACCAAGGACGCCGTGAACGCGCCGGGCTCCACCACCTCGTTATAGCTGTCCACAACGCCGAATGCAGAGGCGTAGCCCTCGATCACGCCGTCATCGCCTACCGCTTTCACGTCGAGTGGCAGGCCGGCGTCTTTGAACTGCAAGGTCATCATTCGCCTCCTGCGACGAGCGCTGGCGGGTTCGCCATGTTGATCGGAATGTTCTGCGACTGCATCCGGGGAACATCGCCGCCCGGAACCGGCGGCAGGTTTTCGAGGGCGCGAACCTCATTGATCGTCATCGCGCCGATCTGGGTCATCTTCTGGTAGAACTCTGACCGGCCCTTGCTGTCGGCGCGAAGCAGGCCCTCAAGGTTGAACTCGACCACGATCCCAGCCGCGCGATCCGCTGGGCTCAGAAGCTGCTTCATGATCGCTTGTTCGATCCGCTTCAGGCGGCGGCGCAGGGTGAACTTCTGGAAACGCAGGGTCTGCTCTTCCAGGCCAGTACCCCAGCTGGTGGACTTCTCCGTGTGCCCGATCATGTGCGGGGGAACTTCGAAGAAGCGGCAAATCTCTTCGACGCTGAACGACCGGCTTTCCAGCATCTGGGCGTCTTCAGGCGTGAACGAGATCTGATGGGGAACGATGCCGCCCTCAAGCAACATCGGGCGCCCCGCGTTCATGGCGCCCGCGTGTTTCTCCTGAAGAGCCTTCTCCAGCGGAACCCGGATGCTTTCGCCCAATGTCTTTTCGGCGGGCGTGGTCAAGATCAGAGACGGGCGAACCCCATTAGCGAACGTCGTCTGTGCGGCGGCGTTGACTGCAAGCGACAGGCCGAAGACCTGACGGCCATAGCTCAGCGTCGAAAGGCCGCCCAAGGGGGAGCCGCCAAAGCCCCGGACGTGGAAGACGTTTTCCTGCGGCTCATCATAGGCCGTGCCGTTGTCGGTCCAGCGGTAGCGCAGCGACCCGTCAGCCTGCCGCGTAATCGACGGGCTGTAGATCGGATGAAGGGCGACGACACGGCCGCCGATCCTCTCGATCCGGGCGTGCATGTTGCCGCGAAGCTCAAGCGCAGCCTGTCCACCCTCCCAGAAATCGAGCGCGGTTTGGTCGTAGTTGGGGCTGTCGTGCAGAACCCGGTAGAGCGGATGGTCTCTCGCAGCGACCCGATTGCCCGCCGCATCCGTCCGATAAACCATCAAGGGCAGGGAGGCGATCGTACCGGCAAGGAGGTTGACACAGGCCCAAGCCGCCGAGAGGCCAAGAATGCCGACCTCCGTCACCGGCACCCCGGCGTTCACGGGGTCAAGCCATCCATCCGTGTTTGTCAGGGACAGTTGGCGAGACGGCGGGTCCCAGGACTTCAATCCAAGGGCTGAAAGAGCCTTGGCGATCAAGCCGCGACCCCCAGGCTCGCGAGATATTCCTTCCATCCCGCCCCCTTCGCCATAGGCTTCCGCGACATCAGCATCATTGCGTTGAAGGCCGCGACCAATGGGTCGATCTTGGCCCGGCCGGCCGATTGTTTCGTGATGATCACGGCGCCGCCGCGAACCTCGACCTTCGCGTTCCCGACGCACCAGGCCATCATCCGTTGACCGCCGTGCTTCAGAGACCCGTTCTTGAGCTTGATCTCAGAACCCCAGGATGCCGGGGAGAGGGCGAAGCCTTGGCGTATGGCGACTTGCTGGCCTGGAGCTATCCCACGCGCCTCAAGTTCGTCCACAAGGGCCGCAACACCAATAGGGTCGATCCCGACGCCTTCCGCTTCAGGAAGCAGACCGGCCTCTTTGACCCGCTCGATATAGGCGGCGGCCTCCATGATCGGGGCCATCGGATCTTCGGAGATCGTCAAGTCGCCGTCAGTCTCGAAATCCTTCAGTCGGCTGGCGATGTCCTGGCGCCGCTTCAGCACGTCGTCATGAGCCCAGGCGTGGGTCCAGAGAAGCCACTTCTGGGTTTCACTGCACCGACCCAAGACGGCGAGACCAAACAAGTCATCCAAGCCGCCGCCGTCGATCCCGACCGTGCAGACTTCCGAACGCCTCAGAACCTCGTCCAGCGTCAGGCTCTTGTCGGCCGCGCCTTCCCAATAGTCGGCCCCGGCCCAGCGGTTATTCGCCAGCTTCAGCCCGATTTCGACGTTCAGATGTTTGGCGAGGAAGACCTGACGGGTTCCGTCGTTGGCGTCGCGGACCTTCTCAAGTTCCCGCTCCAGATAGGCCACATCGACGGAACGACCGATGTTCGGGTTCGTGATGTAGAAGTTCTTCGGATCGAGGTACGCCTCGGTCTCCGCCATGTCCTCGGGAAACTCGTAGATGACCGGCAGACTCTCCCGGTCCTTGATCTTCCCGTCGCGCACACCCCGGAAATAGTCCAGCTTAGCCTTGAACACCCCGGCCGGCTCTTCGTCCGACTGAGTGCTGGCCCAGATGACGAAACCCTCGGGCCGAGACACCAGACCGCCCGTCGCCTCGCGCAACATGGCGTCCGCCTTGGCGCGCTTTCCGAAGACCCAAAGCTCATCGACAAATATGTAACCGGCCTTCTTGCCGGACACCGTGTCGGAATCCGCCGCGACCACCTTCAGCGCCGCGCCCGTCCCCCGGTGGGTGATCGTTCGGACGTGGCTTTGGACCTGAAGCAGTTCTCCAAGCTCATCATCCGCCTTGATCATGTCCCAGGCGGGCTGAAAGGCGTTGTTCGCGACTTCGATCGTCGGCGCCAGGATCAGCAGCTCAGCCGAATGCCGCCAGTTGCGGATCAGCGCCGTAACCATGATCCCGGCGGCGATGGTGGACTTAGAATTCTTTTTTGAGATCAAAAGGAAGAATTCTCTGATCAGTTGCCGACCGGCGTCCCGATCAAAGGCCCCAAAGATCGCCCGGACGAAATCGAAGACCCAATCCTCGCAAGCCTCGCCGAATGTCGGCTGGCCGGGCGCATCAACGATCTTGAGCGCCTTGAAGACTTCAAGCGCCTCCTCGGCCTCATCGGCGAAGAGCGGGGAGGGTATCAGGCTTCGCCGGGCGACAATCCGGTCTCGCCAGTCCAGGCAGGCGGTGGACCATTCCATCAGTGCCGATTATCCACGATCAACTTCGGAGCCGATGGAGTGGCGAAACGGCTACTGGTCTTCGCGATATGCTCCCCGGCGGCCTGACGCTGCTTCTTGACCCCAGGCGCCGCTCCAGATTCACCGAGCGTCTTCGCCGCCGTCGCCAGGGCCTTCAGAACCTCTGACCGGTTCTTGAGCGAGACCGCCGCAAGCGCCGCCTGCCTCGCCTTGTCGTCGTCGCCTGTGTCGTAGGCAGACTCGATCAGTCCCTCCAGTTCGCCGATCCGAGAGGTCGAGGCGTCCAGTTCGTCCAGCATCCGCATCACGAGATTTCGACCCCGGCCGATAATCGCTTCAGGCGTTGTGTTCTCAGGCGTCAGGACGGTGCCGACGTAGACCTTCGGCGGCTCCGGTTCGCGGGCTTGTTCGCGCGCACTCTCGGGCTTCTCAGGCCGCTCCCAGCCATCACGCCCGGCCCGCTTCCGAATAGCGGCCTCGCTGATCCCGTACCAACGGGCCATTTCCCGCACAGACATTGGACTTGAGCGGTAATCGCGCTCGATCTCAGACCAATCAATCGGCTTCTTTTCGTCGGTCATGGAGCCCTCGTTCGCGGCCGGTGCGCGCGCCCCAAAAGCGCCCAGGGGGATTTTTTCTGTCCGTGAGGGGGCCGCCGGTCTCTAAGCCACGGACTTTTCAGACTTTTTATAGCCCCCCCGGTCGGCTCAGCTCCAGTCGCCCCGCTGGTGCAGGCTGGCCTGCTCTTCGGCCTGAATGGTTGAGTCGTGAACGGCCTTGCTGACCGTCTCCAGGTTGTTGATGTCCCAGAACAGCCGCTCATCTCCACGATGGGGGCGCTTGTGGTTGACCACGGGGCTGTCAGGGGCCGGGTGCTTTCCGGCCAGGACTTGGCCTGTCCTCTGACAGGTGTAGGCGTCCCTGATCAGGACTTGCTCCCGGAGCCGACGCCAGCGGGCGGTCTTGTACCACGCCTTCCAGGGGGAGGAGTGCTGGATCGGGGCCGGGCCTTTGGCTGCGTCAGTGGGGAAGGTTCGACGATCGGGGGCGAAGCTCACCCGAGATGATAGGTGAGATAGCCGGGCCATACGGGCTCCGCTGTATCAACGCCTTTTGGGGGCGGGTTGTCCCTGTGGGTCGTGGGCTAGGCTGGAATCAGCCCGACCGCTTCCACGAGCGAGCGCAGGTTTTCATCGGTGAGGCCAGCCATCCGCTCGCCGTCGTCGCGCTGGTTCATCGGCTCGCTACGAATGGTCCAAACGATCTTACCGTCATAGGACTTCGTGCGGGTGGCGGTGACGGGGCGGCCGTAGGCGTCCTTGCCAACGCTGATCTTCGTTTCGACGATGGCTGCAGTCATCATCGCCTCCGATGTCCGTGTCTGTATCAACGCCCGCCGTAGCGGACGGCCTGCAGTGTGCAGGTCTTGCAAGTCCCGTAAGGGATCGGCCTGTCTCCCCGTCTCTCACCACCCCAGCCAGCCTTATCGCCGTAGCTCATTGCGTGGAGGGGTTTGGAAACGGAAAAGGGCTCCGAGCGGTTGCCGGGAGCCCTGTGTCAGTCGCACGTCTTGTGCGTTACGCTTTCTTTCGTGTGTTTTTCGGAAAAGGTCAAGCGGCGTTTCTGTCTCCCATTCGGCGGAAGGCGACGGCCGCCATCTCTAGGGCGACGATCAACTGACCTTCAAGGACGATTGCCCTGCGATCGTCACAGCCCGCGATGGTTCGGAGGGTCACGCCTTCGCCGCACACCGCCATCATCAGGTCGAACGGGCCGGAGCTGCCGGAGCTGATCACGATATGCTCGCGAAGCCGGGCGATCTCGCTCTTGGCCTGCATAGACGCTTCGGTCGGGAGGAAGGTGGCTGTTTCCCCAGATCCGTTGTCGTTGTCCGCCTTGGACCGCAGACCGTCCCATGTCGCCCGGTCATGGAGGGCGCGGACCTTTCGGCCTGTGGCGATGTGGTCGGGCGATAGGCGGCGCTTGCTCTCAAGCCAGACAAACCCGTCCCGGCTGAAGCTGTTGCCGGCCGGTTCCGTCTTCACTCCGCGAGAGGCTAGCAGTTCGTTTTGCTCCCCGATGTCGTTGGCGACCTGGGATGCGGCCCGCTCCGCTTCGCGCTGGATCAGCCGTTCATCGACCCGGTTCAGGATTTCTTCGCAGTCTCGAAGGTTCAGCAGGTGCAACTGGATCGCGGCCTTTTCGACCTGGGCCATCAGGTTGCAGCCGTGATCGACCTCAACCCGGCCTCGGATGATCTCCAGGCGCTGGGCGATCTTACGGCGGGCGAGTTCGACCTTTTGGCGATGGGTGGCGGTTAGCTGGCTCATGCCGCACTCTCCTTGGGTTTGGTGTCGTTGGCGGGGGCCATCACGCCGCTCCTTTCTCAAACAGGTCTGGGTCGTTGGCGTTTGCGGCGCCAAGCCTGACGGTGAACTTCCACTTCTCGCAGATCGGGGCGAGGTCACGCCGGAGCTTGCCCTCGGCAAAGGGGTTGGCGGCTAGGAGTGTTCGGCTTCCAGCAGCCCAACGGCTCGGGTCGATGTAGTTCTTGGCGAAGGCTTCGCCATGATTGTTCGCAGCCCAGGAGCGGATGTCCGGCGGGCCGTCGAAGGCCGGGGCCGAGGTGGCGGCGTCGGAATTCCCGACACCATCGAAAAGCCAGTGCTCCCAACGGCCATCTGTCAGCCATTTGTGGAATCCAGGCGGGCCACACTCGCCCTTGTGGGTCGTGTCCTCGGCTAGGTAGCGACGCAGGGCGGCGAGAAGCCGATCCTCGCCACCGGCTGATCGGGCGGCGGCCATCCAAAGCGGCTTCGTCTTGGCCTGAGACTTGGACCGGGTTCGGCCTATCGCTGGATAGGCTTTCCAGGCTTGCGCGAACGCATCGTTCGGCTCGGGCCGGACAAAGGATGCGTCAGCATCCTCTTTAGTCTGGAAAGTGGCTTTTGGCTCTTGGGGCTTAAGGCCCTGGTTATCCTGTGGGTTATCCGAGCCGTTATTTCCTTCGCCTTTTCCGAGGTTTGGGTTTCCTCCCTTCTTTCCGTTTTTTCGCGCGATTGCGGCGCGCTTGGCGTCTAAGACCATGCGACGTGAAAAGATGCGGCCTTGCCGATCGCGTGAGAACACGCCGTATCGATCCAACTCGCCTAACAGGTCGCGCACCTCGGATTCCGATCCACCGGTCATGCGAGCGATGGCAGTTTCATCAAGGGGCCGACCTGCTACCGCGACGTAGCCGATTGGGTCGTGTGCTGACGCGATGCAGAGCATCCGCATCCATAGGCCCTGCGCCGCGAAGGAGCAGAGCTTCAAGGCCGGATCGGTTTCCCAATCAGACCAGAAGAATTTGGACCAGGTGGTGCCGCTCATAGCACCCTCCCGGCGCTGTCATAGTCAGAAGCCCGAGCGAGGTTTCCAAACCGGGTCGTGTCGGCGTCGAAGGCGAGCTTGACCGTCCCTATGGGGCCGTGCCGCTGCTTGCCGATGATCACCTCGGCCTCATGCTCTTTGACCGCCATTTCGGATTGCCAGAGCAGGTGTTCGTTCGTGCCTTCCTTAGGCTCGGCGCGGCTGAGGTAGTAGCTTTCGCGATAGACGAACATGACGCAGTCGGCGTCCTGTTCGATGGAGCCGGATTCCCGAAGGTCCGAAAGCTGGGGGCGCTTGTCTTCACGGTTCTCGACCTGGCGCGAGAGTTGGGACAGGGCGATGATCGGCACGTTCAGCTCCTTCGCCAGGGCCTTAAGCGCCCCGGTGATGGCCGACACCTCCTGCACTCGTCCATTGCCCTTGCCGCCGTCCGTCGTGATCAGTTGGAGGTAGTCCACGATGATCAGGTCTAGGCCATGCTGGCGTTTGTGGCGCCGGGCGCGGGCGGCGAGCTTGGCGATGTGAAGCCCGCCCGTGGCGTCGATGTGAAGCGGGATCGAGGCGATGAGATCGCGGCATTCCTTGATGCGCCGGAACTCCGCCTCGTTGATCTGGCCCCTCCGCATCCGATCTGACGACACGCCGGAAGCATCGGCTAGGATGCGCTGGGCGAGTTGCTCCTTGGACATTTCCAAGGAGGGGAACAGGACACGTCCGCCCGCGATGGTCTTGCGGCCATCCGGCGCTTCGGGATCGGGCTCCCAACGGTAGTTCTTGGCGACGTTGAATGCGATGTTCGTCGCCAGGGCCGTCTTTCCCATCGACGGACGACCGGCCAGGATCAGCAGATCGGACGGGTGCAGTCCGCCCAGTTTCTGATCCAGATCCGTCAGGCCGGTGGCAATGCCGGTAAGCTTTCCATCGTTCAGGAAGGCCGCTTCAATGGCTTCCATGGCCCCGTCTAGGGCGACGGTGAATGTCTGGACGCCCTCGGAACGTCCTCCGGTCTCGGCAAGTCCGAAAAGCGCCCCCTCGGCCTCTGTGAGCAAGTCCTTTGCGGTCTTGTCCGGGTTAACGGCCTCGCCAATGATCTCCCCGCCGATCCGCATCAGATCGCGGCGCATCGCCAAATCCATGATGGAGCGGCCGTAGTCGAGGATACCGAAGGCTGGGGGCGCTCGGTCCACCAGATCGGCAAGGTATCGAAGACCGCCGAACTCTTCGAAGGCAGGGTCGGCCTTGAACCGATCCATCAGGATCGTGGGTTCAGCCAATGCGCCGGCCGCGATGCTGGACTCGATGGCGTCGAAAAGCCGCTGATGGAACGGCTCATAGAAGTGCGAGCCCTTAAGCCCGTCAGGAAGGCGCTCGAATGCGGCGTTATCGAACATGACGCAGCCCAGCAGGGCTTGTTCCGCTTCGACGTTGGAAGGCATGGCGCGGGCGGCCTGGGCTTCGTCGCGGGGGTCGGTCATACCCGTCCCTCCTGATCAAAGAGCGGACCACACTTGATCGCCTCGACGCGCTGGACAGCAGCTTCGGCAAAGCGGTTCAGTTGTTCAGCAGCGGCCGGGTTTTGTTTGGCCCTGGCCTTGGCTTCACGGCGGACTGTGGCGGCGTAGAACAGTTCGAAGGCGATCAGGTCGCGGCGGTTCATCCGATCTCTCCGAAGAGCTGGCCCTGGCGCGCGTCCTTTCGATCCAGCATCCGCAGCACGGTTTCGCCCTTGTGCTTCCGGTCCCAGACAAACCATGCGTTCAACATCGGCGGCGCGCCTTGGCCGGTGAAGTCGATCTTCCAGCGCATCAGGTACACGCGGGCGGGCGGGTGCTTGGCCCAAAACGGCGCAAGACCTCCCGCGCCCGGCCATGACCAGTTCAGCAGCAGGGCCATGTATTCGAGATCGAGCGTGTCCAGCGCGTGGGTCAGCCAGCGGGCTTTTCCGTTGCCCCAGCCGCACTCTTGGAACGGCGGATTCTGTACCGACGCGCGAGCGGGTGCCGTCTCGAAGTCGTAGAAGTCGCGGATCTCCGCACCCATGCCACGGTCGATCAGATCAGACGCAATCACCGTCAGGCCCATCGCTTCCATTTCGCGGACCAGCGCGCCGTCGCCGGCCGACGCATCCCAGATCGCCGGGAAGTCGCGCAGCCGTTCTATTTCGGCATGTAGCAAGGCGCGGATCGGCTCGGGCGGGGTCGGATAGAAGTCGTCCTTCTCCCGCTCAAGCGAATCCGCCTTCTCGTAGGATCCGTCTAGGAGACGCACCGGAACAGGCCTGGAGGCCTTGCCGGTTGCTCGGAACAAACCACGGGCAGAAGCTGTCATTCCGCCCCCCGATCATTGTCCGCCTGGGTCAGCTTTGCGAACGCCTGTTCAGCCGCCGCCCTGCGAATAGGCCCGGTGTAGATTGAGACCTTGGCGAAGCGTCCAAAGGTGGAAGCGGCCCCTTCAGGGTCGAGATTGGCGCACAGGGCGTCTTTGACGGCCAGCAGGACGCCTTCACAGTGCAGGACCACATCATCGGTCCCGGCCTGTGCGATGGCCCTCTGTGCGGCTAGTTTCGCGTCTGCCGTGATCTTGGCTTCCCGGGCCTTTTGGGCCTCGGTCTTTTTGGTCTTGTCGATCTTGGCGATGACGGTTTCGGAGAAGTCTCTGCGGAGGGGTTTCATGCCGCATACCTCCGCGCCGCGCGCTCAAGGTCAGAGTTGGGTTTCGGCAGGGACACATCCCGAGCAAAGGCCCGCTTGGCATGGGTGAGGCAGTAGGCGCACTTCTCGACGCCTTCGAAAACAGGCTGACCGCAGACCAGTTGATTGCGCGGCCGATCCGGGGTTCCGACCGGCCATCTGCATTGACCGAATAAAGCGTTCATCAGAGGCACGGCGTCGTCATTGGCGGCGGCGTCCATGCCCTTGATCGTCTTCTTGCCTTCGGCGGCGAGTTGGGCGCGCTTCTGATCCAGTTCTTCCGGCTTCATCGGCGGGAAGGTGACGCCGACGACAAGGCCCTTCACGGCCTTGGGAGTGGGGGCTTTGGCGACGCTGGGACTCACCGCTTTGGGCTTCTTGACGGTAGACTTCTTGAGCGAGGCCGCCGCGCGCTCTGGTCGCGTCATCTTGTTTCTGATGACCAGGCCCATGACCTTGTTGCGGGTCCAGCGACCGCCGAAAGTACGGGCGATTTCGGTCCCTGACTTTCCGTCCATCCATAGCCTGCGAATGCGCTCAATGGTCTCTTGGCTATGGACCATGGAGTCAGTGTCCCGATCGGGAAGACCAGCGACATGGCGATATTTCAGCACCGTCGTTTTGCTGATCATCAGGCGTTCAGCCATGGCGGTGACGCTGACGCCCTGCGCCCACATGCGCTCGAACGCCTCGCGATCAAAATTGGCGGTCATCCCCATTATGCGGCCCTCTGAGATTGGAAGTTGATGGGCGCCAGCGGGCCGGTGACGGCATCCAGGCTGACGTGAGCCTTTGCAGGCTTGATAGGGTCGGGACCGGTCCATTCGAGGATCAGGCGGTCACAAAGACTGTCGTCCTCAACGACGCCCTTGGAGACCAGCAAATCGGACACGGCCTTTTCATAGTTGGCACAGTCACGGGCGCGGCGGTCGGGTCGGTCGAACCGGATCATCAGGGCGTAGTGACCCTTCACCGTTTCGTTCGGGACGGATGCGCCGGCCTCGACCCTCCACGCCTTGTACGGCTTGGAAGCCCAGCGCCGTTTCCCGTCGCCAGGAAACAGGCCGTTGACCGAAGGCGGGAAGGGCAGGACAAAACTGATCACCGCGCCGCTCTCCATTTGCATTCGGCGCGAAGCAGATCGGTTTGGGCCTTGCACAGCCGTTCGTAGGCGTAGTGCTGGGCGCGGGTGTCGCCCCGGACCTTTGCCCGACGAAGCGCGTCCTTGGCGTCAGAGACGGCGGCGAGGCATTTGATCAGCGTCTTGTTGGACCGACGCTCACGGAGCGGCCGGGTGACGGCTTGGAAAGCGACGTGGGCACGATCCAGGATGTAGCCAATCATTGGGCTATCCTCCGCAGGGCGGCGGCTATGTCGGCGCTCTTGGCGGCCGTCAGCCACCCGATGATGACGGGGAGTTCGCCTAGGTCCGTCCGGTTCATGATCCATTCGGCGAAGCGTTCGGCTTCGGTCATGGCGATCACGCGGTCAGTGGCCCGATTGGCGGCCTCGGCGTCCTTCTTCACACGTTCGGCCTCTTGGCGTCGTAGGGTGATTTCGGCCAGCTTTGCCCGCTGTTCCTCAGCCGGGGTGCGGGCCAGTTCGTCCAGCACCACGCCCTTGTCGAGATCCGTTCCGGCGACTTCGGACAGAACGTCAGGGACGATCTTCTTGCCTCGGGCGAGGTCGCGGCGGACGGTGCGCTCGTCAACGCCCAGGCTTGCGGCGGCCGACTTGGCGTAACCAACGGACATTTTGTCCTTTGATCGGCGGTCGCCTCCTTTCCCACCCTTGGCAACCGCACCCTTGCGGACAAGGATTTCCTCCCGCCGGACGTGGTGTTCGGCGCGCTGGGCGTCCGTCAGTTCGGCGCGGGCGAAGTTCTCGTCGATCTCCCACAGGGCGGCGTCGTCAGCGTCGCCATCCATCACGAAGGCGTCGATATAGTCCTCTCCGGACTGGCGAACCGCTTCAAGCCGGTGCGCCCCGGCCACTAAACGGAAGCACTCGTCGCCGTCCCTCTGCGCCCGAACGACAGTGATCGGCGTCCGAAGCCCTAGGTCGGTTATAGAGGCGATCAATGCAGACACGCGAGCCGGATCGACCGCCCGAAGGCGGTCGCCGGTTTCGATGTCCAGCAGAAGAATGGACTCCGGTGTCATGCGCGCACCGGGGTCGGGAAGGGCTCGCGAACGTCCTTGTCTCGCCAACCAAGTGGCCCCGTCCGGCCTCGGCAGAAGTTGTTGAACCCGACGACATAGTGGGCGGCGAGTTCATAGGGGGTACGCCGGACGCGCCCGAGGCGGATATCCTCGACCAGTTTGCGAAACCGCGCGGCCGGGGCATTCACCGTGGCGAGGCCGACGCCGGTGGCGACCTGATCCGCATATGCCTGCGCGGCCAGAGGGTTGGCTTCGGCGCAAATTGCATGGGCGCCGACCATAAAGCCGTTCGACAGTTTGTTGCGCGAAGCCCATCCCTTGATCGGAACGGTGTAAGATTCGAACGGCGCGAAGGTGTTAAGCGCGCTCAACAGTTCGTCAGGCGCGACAGTGGTAGAAGGGTGTCCTCCCCGCGCCACAGCGATGCGGAAACGTAGGTAAACGGCGACGTTGTTGGCGTCTTTGACGCCCTCCATCGCCAGCACATTCCCGCCGGTGCGGGCTATCCCCTGATCCAGGGTGGCTCGCGTCGCGCGCTCGACACCGAACACGATCTGAACCGGGACGGCGGCTTCAGCGAGGATCGCAGCTTCGCAGCGGTGCTGGCCATCGTTCAGCTCGCCGGACGAAGCGACCACAAGGGTGGACCCGTTAAGCATCCACTCGCCGCGCGCCATCATGGCGGCGTAGGCGGCGATGGACCGGGTGCCCCGGTTGCTTCCCCCATTGCGGCGGGCGGTTGTTCGGGTTGTTCGCCAGAAGAAGGCGGGCCAACTCAGGCGTGAGCATGGTGGTGACGGTGAAAACCTCGCGCTTGCCGCGCTCGATCCACTCGGCGAGCTGTTGCTCGGGCGTGGTGGTCGCCTTGAATTTAAGAGCTGTTACGGCCATAGTCGTCTCGTCCTTTTCGCTAGAGACAGAGCCCGCAGGCTCGGGAGACCCGCCGCTAGGAACGGCGGGTTTTCTGTTTCCGCCGGAGCGGAGGAACTTGAAGGCCCGGACCATCACGCGACGCTCCGAAGCGAGGGGGTGGGCGACTTCAGCCGCACGACGGGCCGCCTTCAGCCGGTCAAGGGCTTCCTCGGCTTCACGCTCGGCCTCGGCGATCAGATCCAGTTCGCGCGGGGTCAGCTTGCCGTCTGCCAGGGCCTTGCGGATCACCGCCTGGGCTTGGAGCGATTGCTCCGAAAGCTCACAAGCCAGATCGGACAGGTTGGCTATCGGGGTCGGGAACATCCGACGTTCCGCGATGGCGCCGGAGTAGATCGGGCCTTGACCCGCGTATTCTTCCAGCGCGTCCATAACATCGGCCGGCATGGTGGAAGGGTCGGAGACCGTCTGATAGCCAGACAGGGCCGACTTGCGGACCCGACAGGCCCGAGCGGCTTCTTCAAGCCCTCCGCAAGCGTCGATCAGGTCATGAGCGAGGCGGGCGTGTTCACGGGGGCTTAGGGCCTTGTTGTGCGGACGTTCCATGCGTCTTTCCAGATGATCAGGTAGGGGAAACCCCGTACCGTCACGCTGCGGGTTGAGTGGTGTCGGGAGTGGCGTTGTGTTCAGATTGCGGGGTGTGCGGATATGGATGGGGGACACCCCAAAAGGCCCCGCAGATCAGGCGTGGGCCGGGCATCCGCTCCGAGAGATCACGGAGCTTTGCGGCCTCGCGCTGGGCTGTGATGACGCCCCGGAGGATGGGGCGGTGCGCCTCCAGCGATGCGGCCAGAAACGCCAGCGAGTCCAACACCTCCGCTTGGCGGCCATCGGCGGCCATTCGCTGGAGCGCGATGACCGTTCCATAGGCGGCGTCGGCGACGCAGAGGGTTTCCAGAACCAGGGAAGGGGGACGCTGTGACATCAGCATCCCTCGCTAACCGGAGCATCGACGGGCGCCCGTTTCGGCTCTTCAAAGTCGGTCGCGGTTTCAAGCCATGCGGACAGGTCGCGGCGGCGCTGGACCTTGCGGAAGGCGCGCGCTGCAAACCACGTCTTGCCCCAACCGTTGATCCGCAACCATGCGGTTTCCCCGTATTCGGGGAAGGTCTCGCTCGTTCCGAACGTCACGTCCGCCACGGTGAGAACCTGATCTCCGAAAGGAGAGGTGGCACAAACCCTGCGAGCCCAGAACATCCATTTCGGAGCGCGCGTGATCTTGATCTTCGCGATGCACACCACCTCATCGCCCGGCTTAAAATCGCAGTAGGTCATCACGCCGCCTCGCTGGATTGGGTGTCGTCGTTTGCGGCGAGACGAAGAGCGGCCGCCTCCGCAAGCTCCTCTAGGGTCGCAAGACCTGTTGACGCGAAGCCATGCCAATATTCGGCGGGGATGCTCTTCCGCGCCGACCAGCTCCGCACGGTGTGGATCGGCTTGGACAGATCAAGACGCTTCTTGACCGCCATGGGGCCGCCCGCGTCCGCGATGATTTGGTCATGCGTTCTCATGCATCTATGATGCTAAATGCATCATCACTTGGCAAGTGCCAAATGCATCACGCTACGAAGTATGCGTTTTGCATGAGAGAGCCGCACGACCGACTCAAGGACGCTCGCGAACGAGCGGGCCTTGCTACCGCCAAGGACGCAGCGGAAGCCATGGGCATTCCGGTAGCAACCTATGTCCAGCACGAGAATGGTCAGCGCGGGTTTAGGCTGAAGGCTGATAGGTACGCCAGGTTCTATCGGGTGACGCCGGAATGGCTTCTGTATGGGCGTGGAGAGATCGAAGACGCGCCTACGTCCGATTCTGTCCCGCTGGTCGGCTTAGTTGGGGCGGGGTCGGTCGCGACCCTGTTCTCAGAGGGCCAGGGACAACTTGACGAAGTGGAAGCTCCAGCAAACGCAACCCCAAACACGGTCGCACTCGGCATTCGAGGCGCCAGTCTAGGCCCGGCCTTTGATGAGGGGATCGTCTTCTATGATGACGTTCGTTCGCCGGTCACGCCCGATCTGCACGGACGGCTTTGCGTGGTCGGCTTGGAAGACGGGCGGGTCTTGGTGAAGATCCTTCGCAGTGCAGGAGACGGGACGTTCCATCTGTTTTCGAATACGATGGATGAGCCCCTACTGAACCAAGTGGTGGGATGGGCCGCGCGCGTGAAAGACGTGCGGCCGCGATAGTAGGCCCCGACCGAAGCCGGGGCCTGTAGGCTTAGGGGCGGACGAGCTTGAGTGTCAGTTGGCCTCGGATTTCGGCAATCTTCATGTCGATTGCCTTACGCCCTCCGGTGTCCAGCCATTCTCGACAGAGGTTCCGGTCGAAGACGTAAGCCTCGCTTCGACCGAGCTTCGCCTTCGGTGCGACGACTTCCCGAGACGCATGGTAGGGGCGCAGTTTGCCGGAAACGAAGCTGGGTAGCTGCCGCAAGCCTCTGCGGTCGGTATATCCCGCCAGGTCAAGAACTTCGCCAGCCGTAAGCCCGCGCACCGCCACATAGTGGTCAGTCAAGACGGCCGCTTGAATCATCTGTGGCAGGATGACGGCCAGTTGGTTGTTCACGATGCCCTTTAGTATGCCGCCGATCTGAGCGGCGACCCTTGGATCGAGGCCTGTGACAATCCCGTCGTGCAAGCTGGTAAGAGCGTGAGCGCGTTCATTCTCCAGCTCCTCCCATCGGTCGATGATTCGGGCGCGAAGCTCGACGCTGTAGCCGGATACGAGGATCAGGCATTCGCGGCGGGGGAGGTTGAAGCAGGGAAGCTGTTTCCTATTGGCACCCTGATAGGAGCCCTCAAAAGTGAGGGCTGCCGCTCCGAGGTCGTCCAGCATCGACTTGATGTCACGCATGACGTTGTCGTGCCGCTTCCCGGTCAGTTCTGCGATCTCGACCGATGACATGGTGCGGAGTGCGCCACCGTTGTCGTTGGCTTTTGCCGTTGATGAGCTTCCATTGCCTGGGCGAGGCATTGGATAGGCGGATGGTTCGGCCGGGGCGTTGATCTTGGGATTTTTGCGTGCCATGAATGGCTACCTTCTAAAGCGGCTCCTCGGAGCCAAGGGGAAGAGGCCGGGCGGCGGTGTTGTTAGCTACCTCTAGCCGCCGCCCGGACGCCTGATTTCGAACATCGAGAACAGAACGTGACCATACGGTCACTGAAAGACGCGCATCCGTCAACCACGGCTGCGATTTGCGCCGTGCGGCACGAAAAGATGCAAAATGCACTTGCATCCCGTGATGCATGATGCATTATGCCTCCATCAACGGAGGCAATCATGTCGCTCAAGACCGCCCGCATCACCCGTCAGACCGCGCTGGAAACCGCCCGCGCCCTGATCGGCACGACCTACGCCAGCACCCAAGACGCTGAGACCTCTTTCAACGGCTGGACGCTGATCGCCCGCTGCTTCGGCGGCAAGGCTTTGACCTTCGCCCCTGGCTGGGGTCCGCGCGAACGCTCCATCGCCCTGAACACCTTCTTGGGTCGCGGCATGGCCCCGATCACCTTGGCGCAGGCCAAGCCCGGCGACGTTCTGGTCTTCAACATGGGCCGCGACGGTTTCCATGCCGCCGTCCTGTCCGACATCACCGGCCCCGAACCCAAGATGATCTCCTGCCAACACGGCCGGGCCGTCTCGGAAAGCTGGGTCGGCAAGTTCCGGACGGACAAGCTGGTCGGCGTGTTCACGACGGCTCCGCGCGCATCGACCGCTAACGACAATCTCACCAACAAGGAAGCCGCCTAATGGCCCGCAAACCCAAGGCGGCCGACGCCGCACCCGTGTCCGCAATCAAGGGCTTCAACGCCGACCTGACGTGTCGCGGGTTTCAGTTTGAGGTCGGCAAGACCTACACGCACACCGGGAAGGTCAAAGCTTGCGAAAGCGGCTTTCACGCCATCATCGGCGACGCGCACCCGCTGTCGGTCTTCGAATACTACGCCCCGGCCGGTTCGCGCTTCTGCCGTGTGACGCTTTCCGGCGCCACGGACACCGACGACAACATCAAGGTCGCGGGTGAAATCCTGAAGGTCGGTGAAGAGATTGGGCTTCGCGATCTGACCTTGGAAGCGGTCAAGTGGGTCATGGACCGCGCGACCCTTGAGGGTCCGGTGGCGATGAAGCTCAATGGTCTGGCCACCGCATCCGGCACTCAGGGCGCGGCCACCGCATCCKGCACTCAGGGCGCGGCCACCGCATCCGGCACTCAGGGCGCGGCCACCGCATCCGGCTATCAGGGCGCGGCCACCGCATCCGGCACTCAGGGCGCGGCCACCGCATCCGGCTATCAGGGCGCGGCCACCGCATCCGGCACTCAGGGCGTGGCCACCGCATCCGGCGATCAGGGCGCGGCCACCGCATCCGGCTATCAGGGCGCGGCCACCGCATCCGGCGATCAGGGCGCGGCCACCGCATCCGGCACTCAGGGCGCGGCCACCGCATCCGGCACTCAGGGCGCGGCCACCGCATCCGGCGATCAGGGCGCGGCCACCGCATCCGGCTATAAGGGCGCGGCCACCGCATCCGGCGATCAGGGCGCGGCCACCGCATCCGGCACTCAGGGCGCGGCCACCGCATCCGGCACTCAGGGCGCGGCCACCGCATCCGGCTATCAGGGCGCGGCCACCGCATCCGGCACTCAGGGCGCGGCCACCGCATCCGGCGATCAGGGCGCGGCCACCGCATCCGGCTATCAGGGCGCGGCCACCGCATCCGGCTATCAGGGCGCGGCCATGGCGCCGGGTAAAGGCGGGCCGTGTCATGGGCGCTCATGGTGTGGCTCTGTTCGCCGTAGAGCGCGGCAATTGGGACGGTCGCGGTTATCCGGTCCTTTCTACCGCCAGCGGCATCGTCGGGCGGGACGGCATTAAGGCCGACATATGGTACCGCGCCGAAAGCGGCAAGCTGGTGGAGGCCTGACCATGGAACGCCTCGACACCCATCCTAGGCCGGGTTCTGACCCGCGCCGAAGCCATCAACACCCTGAAGGAAGGCGCGGCCCTGTCCGCCGTTGACGCGGCTATCGAAGCCATCCGCGACCATCGCGAACGCTGGGCCTCGACCTATGAACCCGAGGAAGACGCCTTCACCCGCGAAATCCTGGGAACCCTGATTGAGCTTCAGGTCCGGTCCGTTGAGCAAGCCGTCAAGCTGGGCGACGCCATGGCGCGCCGGAAGCTGGCCGAGCCCGACAACGACGACGATCCGACGCCCCCGGCGAACATGGCGAGGGCAGCATGATGGCCCGTGCCCCTGAAATCGTTGCTGCGGCCGAAAACGCCGGAAAGCACTTCAATGGCGTGAATGGCTTTGCCAACGCTGGACGCAAGAACCTGTACGTCTGCATCGGCGAAAGCATGGGCGTGGGCGCGACCTCCGCGAACGGCTGCGGTCAGGCAATGTGGACCATTGACCGAGAGCCTGGCGTCACCCCGTTCCTGACCTCTTGTCGTCACTGTGGCGGGTACGCGCAGAGCCGATCCTATCAAGTTCCGCAAGACACCGTCGCCGACTTCGAATGGTATCGCCCCGATGCCTTCACGCCGGACATGAAGGCCGCGACCCGCGATCACATTCTCAACGGGGGCCTGATCCTTCGGAAGATCGGCGAGGCCTCGTGATGACCCGCCACCCCATCACCGGCGCCCTGTCCAATCCCGAATGGGACAGTGTGCGCGACCGCTGGAACGAACGGTACTGCGCCCAGGTCATGGCCGACGCCAGACGTGAGCCTGAACCCCGCCGCTACCCCGTCAACCTGATCCGCGTCTCGGCTGTCCTTCTGGTCGGGGTCGCTGTGATCACTGCGCTTTGGATGAACACATGACCGCGACCTTTCAGACTTTTGACCTCGACACGTTCTGGGGTCGTTACGGGCATCGGGAATACGAGACGACCGACTTTGCAAAGGCGCTAGAGCGACTGCCGAACCTGTCGCCTAATGGCCCATGGATCGCTGGCGGCGCGGTGCGTCGGCTAGTCACCCGGAAGAAGCAGGACAGCGACTTCGACTTCTTCTTCCGGGACGAAGCGCAGTTTGATGCCTTCTGCAAAGCCATAGAGAAATCTGGCGCGTTCCGGACGAACGAGAGCGATTTCAACGTCACGTTCTGCCTGCCAGCGGTCAAGGCCAAGCCTATCGGTGATGATGAGTTTTCGCCGGGCGGCCCTGAACTGAAGGTGCAGGCTATACGCATCGACTACTTCGAGAGCCTGAGGCGCGGTTCTGGATAGCTTCGATTTCAGCATCTGTCAGTGCGGTTTCGATGGCGCTCAACTGTCTTTCGGGGCTTGGACCCTTTGGGACTTGGCTAGCAACAAGCTCGTGCCCGGCCGTCTTCGCTACGGCGCGTCCAGCCTTCGGCGGGTGATCAAATACACCCGGCAAGGCTTCACGATCTGCGGTGGCGGGCTGGCGAACATGCTGGAGCAGGTCGCCGCCGACCCAAGCATCATTCGGAGCGATGTCGAATATGTCGACTAGGCCCGCGTCCCGCCCGTGCTCGCCCTTCAAATCCTCGCCGTGGCCATCGGGCTGCTGGCGATCTTCTCCATTCCATTGAGGCGCAAGCCATGAACGACAACAACCTGCCCGATGGCGTCTATGTGAACCTCCCTGCGGAGGACTACTTCGCACAGGACCGCTTGGGCTCGACTGATCTGGTCGTCCTGCACCGCGACCCGGCGGATTGGTGGTATCGCAGCCGTCACAACCCGAACCGGAAAGCCAAAGACCCGTCTCCCGAAATGCTCTTCGGGTCCGCCCTTCACGCCCTGCTGCTGGAAGGCGAGGCCGCATACAAGGCCGGGTTCGTCATCCGTCCCGATACCTATGAGGACGAGAAGACCGGCGAAGTGAAGCCCTGGCACGGCGGGTCGAAGGTCTGCAAAGCCTGGATCGAGCAACACGACCGCCCCGGCGTTTCGATCATCGACGCCGACACAGACCGCCGGGTTCGTCACATGGATGCGCTGATCCGGCGCCATCCCGAGCTTGGCGAGCCCATGCAAGCGGGCATGTCCGAGGTCTCGATCCTCTATACCGACCCGGCGACGGGGGTGAGGCTCCGCTGCCGCATCGACAAGCTGCTGCCAGCCTTTTCCCTCGACCTGAAGACCTTCGGCGGGGACGCCAAGGGCGACACAACGAAACAGCAATGCCTAGGTCTGGTCGCCGGCCGCTCCATGGATGTGCAGCGCTACGCCTATGACGTGGCCCGGTCCCTTATGGGCGAGCTTCCGATCTTCGGCGCCAGCCCCGAACAAGAAGCATGGCTCCGCAAAGTCGCGGCCGTGAAAACCTGGCGCTGGGGCTGGATCTTCTACCGCCGCCAGGACGACGAGAAGGGACACGCCCCCGTCGTCAAGCCGATCCTCCTGGCTCCGAAGGACGCCACCTATCTGACCGGCGAGAAGAAGGTCGCCGTGGCCATGTCCAACTTCGTCGCCTTCCGTGACCGCTTCGGCTTCGACGTGCCTTGGGCCGTGGTCGAGACGACGGAAGAGCCCGCCGACCATGAGTTCCCGCCGTGGCTGGAGCGCATCCACGAACCCGTCACCTTCCCCGAAACCCAGCAGGAAGCCGCCTGATCATGAACGCCGTCGTCATCCAAGGGCCGCGTCTGCCCTATCACCCGGCTGTGGCCGAACGCTTCGGGGTCGATCAAACCGCATGGCGTGTTCTGACCGACGCCGTGTTCCCGGCCGCGAACCGGCCCGAGAGCATCATCATGGCCCTCGGCTATTGCCGGGCGCGCAACCTCGACATCTTCAAGAAGCCGGTCCAGATCGTCCCCATCTGGGACAGCAAGCGCCGCGAGATGGTCGATACCGTCTGGCCTGGGATTTCCGAGCTTCGCACCACGGCGATGCGGACGAAGAACTTCGCCGGGTTCGACGACACGGCCTACGGCCCGATGATCGAAGAGACCCTTGGCGGGGTCGAGGTCCGCTATCCCGAATGGGCGCAATGCACGGTCTATCGGCTGATCGCGGGACAGCGCGTCCCCTTCGTCGGCCCCAAGGTCTTCTGGATCGAGACCTACGCCACCGCCAAGCGGGACACGAAGGCCCCTAACAGCATGTGGCTGAAGCGGCCGCGCGGTCAGATCGAGAAGTGCGCCGAGGCCGCCGCCCTGCGCCGGGCCTTCCCCGAGGAGATCGGAAACGAATACGCGGCCGAAGAGATGGAAGGGCAGGCGTATGGCGCCGCCGCCGTCTCGATTGTCGAGCCGCAGGCAAGACGACTTCACGCGGGCTTTGAGGCCGACGCCTTGCCCGCGCCTGAAGACACAGATTTCGAAGCCGCTGAGAGACCGGCTTCGGAACAGCCCTCATCGGATGGGAACAGTGACCCGCGTACCGATGAGGGCGAGACCTTCCCTGGTGACAAAGCCCCTCCGTTGACCAGGGAAGAGACGGCCGAACCCGCTGAGGCGAATGGCGCCAATGAAGGAACGGGTTCGGCCGTCGATGTCTCAGACGGGGTTGAGCGGTTCATCGCCGATCTGGCGTTCAAGAACCTTGCCGAACTGAAGACCATCGAGGCCAGCCGCAACTATCGGGGCCGTATCGAGCTGCTGAAAGCCACGGCGCCGGATCAAGCCGAACGGGTCGAGAAGGCCATGCGGGACGCGCTGGAGAGCTTCGGATGAAGCCCGACTTCAGCCTGATCCCGGCGCGCTCCCGTGTCGTCGTCCCGCCGCGCCCGAAGTTCTCGGCAAAGCGCCGGGCCTCAATCTTCCTCGCCCACGGCGGGAAGTGCGGCATCTGCGGGCTCAAGATCCATGGGTCCGAATACGAGATCGAGCACCGCATCCCCCGCGCCATCAGCGCCGATGACAGCGACGAAAACCTCTACCCGGCACACAAGGGCTGTCATGCGTCGAAGACCCCGCATGACCGCAGGGACATTGCGAAGGCCCAGCGTCTCGCGGGTGAAACGTGTACCGGCGAACCGGCCCGCAAGATTCAGGGCCGGGGCTTCGGCTCCGTCTCTCGCGGCTTCGACGGCCGGCTCAAGCTCACGAAGAAGGCCATGCGCCAACGCGCGGCCAATGACCCCCAGCAAGAGGAAGCCTGACCCATGCCCAATCACGTGACGAATGAGATTGTCTTTAGGGGCATCACCGAGGATCAGCGGGCTCAGATCACAGCGGCGGCCTGCAATGCCGAGGGCGAGGTTGATTTTGGAGTCCTGCTGCCGATCCCGCTGAACGCTTGGATGGGGAACGTCGGTCAGAACCATGAGCGCGCCTTCAAGCTGACGGCTCTCGACTGGTGTGCCGCCAACTGGGGCACGAAATGGAACGCTTACGATCAGAGGCCTGCGGCCTTTGACGATGGCGCCTTGACCTTGATTTTTGATACCGCCTGGCGCCCGCCCTACGGCTGGCTCGCCGCCCTCTTCAACACTGTCAAAACCGGCTTTGAGCACAACTGGCGGGACGAGGGCGCCGAACATGGATGGTGCGGCACCTTCAAGGTCAACCCGTCATCGGCGGTCGCTGCGATCGAATGGTCCGAGCGGCCGGCCGAGGAAGCCGAAGACTGGCGCCTTTCAGTCCTCAAATGGGGCGAGGAAACGGCGCGGGCCATTCGTGACGAGCTCGCCGAATCCGCCCTCACCCAATCCGACAAGGAAGCCTGACCCATGGAAGAGAACAAGCATACGGCTGCTGATCGGGTTGAGGCCATCACATCGCTGATCGACAACACGGGCGGGGCGGAGCGGGAGTGGATTACGGGCGACGACCTGTACGAGATCATGACGACTTTTGACGAACGTGCGGACGTGTCGGAGATCGCAGCCAAGATCAATCAGCGCATAGCCCTCCGCACCACCCCCGCCCCGGCTGTCGATCTGGCTGAACTGAAGCGAGCGATTGACCGCCTGCTGCCGATCACCATCACGGAAACGCCGGACTATGCCGAGGTCGGGTTCGGAGAATGTCGCGCTCAGGCAATGACCATGGAGCCTGACACATGGCTCGCCCTCAACCAGCTTCCAGCCCTCATCGCCCAAATCGAACGGGGGGAAGGGTGATGGGCAGACTGATTGGCTCAGTCATAGTCCTGGTTCTCGGGCTGTACGTCATCCGGCTCGGGGCGGTCGTCGATATGCCCGCGTGGGTGGACGTCCTCTCCGCTGTCGTTGGACTCACCATCTGCCACGCTGGCTTCAACCTCCGCACCCAACCCAAGGACCAGACCAATGACCAGTAAGACAGATGACGTGCGGGAGGCGCTGGCGACTGCACTGGGACAACGGCGCGGACATCCCGAGCCGTGGACCTCAGACTATTACGACGCAGACGCCGCGCTGGAGGCTTTCGCCCTTATAAGCCCCGCGCCTGCCGGTGTGGCGGCTGTCGTTGAGGAGATTGTGGACGAGGTCAAGCGCGGGGCATCAGGGACCACTGTTCAGGCCCTCGGGGCGTTGTCGAAAATAGAGGAACTGGCCCTGTCCTTGCTCACACCAGCAGCGGAGCCCGCGCCTGTGGGGCACCACAGCGGCGGGGAAGGTGAGCAATGACTTGGGATCAATGGGAACGAGACTGCCGCGCCATTGCGGTTCGTGAAGGACTGACGGACGAAGAGCTCGACAGAATGCTTTCGATGCACAAAGACCGACCGACGCCGGTCCAGTCCGTGGCCCAGGACGAAGGGGCGGCGGGGGAGCGGTCGGGCCTATGGTATCCGATCAAGAGCGCACTCGCCCGCGCCATGCAGGACGAACGCGATGGCAAGCCGTGTGGCTGCATCATCGAGGCAGGGTGCGAGGCCCGAGGCTATCACGACGCCGGTTATGCGGCTGACGGTTTCTTGGATGCCGCCACTGATGACGTTGTCCGTCTTGTCAGCGCCCACCCATCCCCGCCGCCCGCATCCGCAGAGGCGAGGATCGCTGAGTTGGAACGGGAGCGGGACGATGCAGACCGCCGGGCCGGAGCAGCGGAGCGCCAGCTAGAAGACAAGACCGACAGCATTGTTAAGCGGCGACAGTGGTTGAGCCGAGCGAAGGCGGAGCGTGGGTATCACGACAACACCAGCTTTGACCGCGTGTGGGCGGACACATGCGCAGCAGCAGACCGAGCCCAAGCGGCAGAGGCCCGAGCGGATCGGCTGGCGAAGTTCGGTCGGCACATTAACTGGGAACTGTCGTTCTGCTATCTGGACGACGAAAGCGAGCCTGGGTGCTGGGCGGTCCACAGCGTCAACGGCGGACGAAACGACCGTGAATGGACCCTGATCGGTCGCGGCGACACACCAGACGATGCGATCCAAGCCGCCCTACAGCAGGAGACGCAGAAGTGAGCGTCACTCCAGACATGCAAGCCCTTTGGGGCAAGCTGAACGAGAACGATCGGCGGCTTGCTGATGAGCTCCAGTCTCTCCCGCTGGACGCCACCCCTGAAATGGTCGAGGCCGGACAGGCTCAAAAGGCCGTAGACGACAGTCCTGGGATGATCTGGCTTGTGATGGCGCAGGCGTTTCTCAAATCGGCCGCCGACGCAATGAGAGATGCGAAATGACAAACCATATTGTTGACGACAACAAAAAGGTCATCGACCTAGACGCGCTGGAGAAGCTGGCGGATTTCGATTTGCCGGTGTCTATCACCGGCATTGGCGGAAACTGCCCCGTACAGGGCTATGGAACAATTGCTGGCGAGCCCTTCTACTTCCGAGCACGGGGCGAGCATTGGAGCATTGAGATAGGCGGCGGATTCGTACTTGAAGACCCAGCCAAGGGTATTCCGCGCGATGGCTTCTACATGGAAGAGGAATGGGACGACGGGCCCTATGGCGCCGGATGGATGGAAGAGGACGAGGCCCGAGCGCTGATCTACCGAGCCGCCCGCGCCTTCCTCGCCCGCAATGGGAAGGGAGAGGGGGGATGACGCAGAAGCCATCCGTCAGCAAGACGATCCGCAGCCTGAAAAAGCTGGGCCTGACGATCACCGGCGTTGAAATGGCGCCCGATGGCGGGTTCCGGGTCTTGACCTCCAACGACAACACGGGCGCAGATGCGTCAGAACAAGCCTGGGACAGGTATCGTGCGCGCAAGGCTGACCGGACTTCACAAGGCGACGAAGCGGCTTAGCGGGGGCCGCGTCGCCATCTACGCCTATGCCTTCCGGGGCGGCCCCCTGGTCGCCCGCGTTGAAGCCGGAAGCCTTGTCGCAGCCAATCGCCTCATGGAGCTGGAGCTGGGTCGAAGCGGTACGGCCGCGAAGATCGAAGAGGCCCGCGCCCCGATCCGCAGGACTGACGACAAACGCTTCGTCAAGGGCCTGATCTACGCCTTCAAGGCCTCCCCAGAATGGGCGAAGATAAGCCGAAGCAGTCAGGTCGAGTACACCCGATACCTCAAGGCGTTCGATGCCGAGTTCGGGGATCTGCCCGTCAACGCCTTTGCAAGCGAGCGGGCCAAGACCGAACTTCTGGAGTGGCGCGACCAATGGGCCGACCGCCCCCGCGCCGCCGACTACGCCATTCAGACCGTTGGGCGCTTGTTCAAATGGGCGCGGGGTCGAGGGCTCGCCAGCGCCAGGCCGACCGATGATGTTGAGCGCCTTCACGAAGCTGACCGATCGGACGCGATCTGGTCTGACGAAGACATAGCTGCCATTGTCTCCAAGGCATCCAGGGAAGTCGGCTGGGCCGTCCAGTTGGCGGCAGAGACCGGCCTTCGGATGGGCGACCTGCTGGAGCTTCCACGATCCGCGCTCACGGCCCAGGCCATCGTCTGGAAGACCAGCAAGCGCAAGCGGCAGGTCGTCGTGCCGCTGACGCTGAGCGCCAAGGCGCTGATCAAGGCCATGCCCGTGCGGGCTCTCACGGTGCTGACCAATAGCCGGGGAGAGCCTTGGACCCCCAGCGGGTTCAAGACGATGTTTGCGAAGGCCAAGGCGGAAGCTGGAATCACCGGACTGCGCTTCCACGACCTCCGGGGGACAGCCGCGACCCGCCTATTCATATCCGGCTCCCCGAAGCGCGATATTGCGACGATCATGGGATGGTCGGAGTCCGCAGTTGACGCCCTTCTAACGAAATATGTGTCGAGCGACGCGGTCGCCCTTGACCTCTTGTCGAGAATGAACCAGAAACCCGCTCCACAAACCGATGACAAACCGACTATACAGTCTGTGTCTTAAGTCGTTGTTTGTATTGGCTGCGTCCTTAGCTCAGTTGGTTAGAGCATCTGACTTTTAATCAGAGGGTCCTCGGTTCGAGCCCGAGAGGACGTACCATTTCTCCCTTCGGAGGAGCCTCCCCATGTCCCAGCCCGTCTTCTTCGCCGTCGAAACCGGCGGGACCAAGATCGTGTGGCGGGTCGAGGATGCGGCCGGCGCGGTGCTGGATCAGGGACGGTTTGCGACTGGCGCGCCCGAGGCGGCGGTCGAGGCCCTGATCGCCGCGACGGGCGACAGGGCGGTCTCGGGACTGGGCGTGGCCAGTTTGGCCCCCTGGTGGTCGATCCGGCCTCGCAGGATCGCGGCCTGATGCTGGCGACGCCCAAGCCGGGCTGGACCGGGTTCAATCTGGCGAAGACCCTGGCGGAGCGGCTGAACACCCCTTTCGTCGTGGACACCGACGTCAACGCCGCCGCCGTCGCGGAGGCGCGACTGGGCGCGGGGCGCGGGGCGCGGGCTGTGGCCTATGTCACCGTCGGCACCGGGATCGGCGGCGGGCTGTGTGTGGACGGCCAGACCCTGAAAGGCGCACTTCATCCCGAGATCGGCCATCTGTTCGTCCAGCGCCTCTCGGGCGACGCCCAGGTCAGCGCCTGTCCTTTTCATGCTGACTGTGTGGAGGGGCTGGCGGCGGGACCGGCGGTGCAGGTGCGGCTGGCGGGGCGTCGGCTGGAAGAAGTGGATGCGGTTCGGGCCGTGGTCACGGACTATCTGGGCCAGATGATCGCCGGCTTGGTTTTCGCCTGGGCGCCCGACCGGATCGTCATGGGCGGCGGTGTGATGTCGACGTCCGGCCTGATCGCCGAGGTCGAGGCGGCGGCGCGGCGCTGGGTCAACGGCTATGGCGCGGCGCTCGTGATGGGCGAGGGCGGCTATCTGGTTGCGGCCGAGCGCGGACACGCCGGGCTGGATGGGGCCATGCTGATGGCGCGGGAATCCATCCAGGGGTTTTGATCGGAGCGGCATCCGTGGTCTAAGGGCCGCATGAAGCTGATCCAGTGGCCTGTCCTCGCCGCCCTTCTCGTGCTGGCCGGCTGCAACGCCGGTCGTTCCGCCATGAGCGGGGCCGAGCAGGTGGGCGCGGGGCTGGGAGACGCGGTCACCGCGCCGCTGGAGGACTTCAATCTGCGTCGCCAGCTGATTCCGACGGTCCTCCTGCAGGCCGAGGCCAATCCCTATGATCTGCGCAATCTGAACCAGTGCACCACCATCGGCGCCGAGGTGGCGCGGCTGGACGAGGCCCTGGGGCCCGACACGGACGAGCCGCCGCGCCAGGACGGCTCCTATCGCAGCGAACAGGCGGCCGATGCGGCGGCCAAGGCGACGCTGGACGCCATTCGCGGCACGACGACCGACTTTATTCCGGGCCGCAGCTGGATTCGTCGACTGAGCGGAGCCGAACAGCACAGCCGCCATGTGCAGTCGGCCATACAGGCGGGGCGGATGCGGCGCGCCTTTCTGAAGGGGATCGGCATGCAGAGGAACTGCGCCCCGCCGGCGGCGCCGAGCTGGTTCCGCCCGAGACGGTAGGAGCTTATCCGTTCGACACGTGCCGCGCGTGGAAGTCGCGGCGGAAGGCTTCGAAGCGGCCTTCGGCGATGGCGGCGCGCATGGCGGCGGTCAGAGCCTGGTAGAAGGCGATATTGTGCCAGCTGAGCAGGACCTTGCCGAGGATTTCGTCGGCGCGGATCAGGTGGTGCAGATAGGCCTTTGAATAGGCGGAGGAGGCCGGGCAGGGGATGGAGGGATCCAGCGGATCCTGGTCCTCGGCGAAGCGGGCGTTCTTCAGGTTCAACGGGCCGTCCCAGGTCCAGGCCTGGCCGTGGCGGCCGGCGCGGGTGGGCAGGACGCAGTCGAACATGTCCACGCCGCGATATACGGCCTCGACCAGATCGATGGGCTTGCCGACCCCCATCAGATAGCGGGGGCGGTCGGCGGGCAGGAATTCGGGGGCGTAGTCCAGCACCTCGCACATGGCCTGGTGGCCCTCGCCCACAGCCAAGCCGCCGATGGCGTAGCCGTCGAAGCCGATGTCCTGAAGCTGTTCGGACGACTGGCGGCGCAGATCCTCAAAGGTCGAGCCCTGCTGGATGCCGAAAAGGGCCTGGTTTTCGCGCTCGCCGAACCGGGCCTTGGAGCGGGCGCCCCAGCGGATCGACAGCTCCATGGCCTTTCGCGCCGCGTCCTTCTCGGCCGGATAGGCGACGCACTGGTCCAACTGCATCGAAATGTCGGCGCCGATACGGTCGGACTGGATCTCGATCGAGCGTTCGGGGGTCAGGACGTGTTTGGAGCCGTCGATGTGGGAGGAGAAGGTTACGGCCTCCTCCTTGACCTTCGATATGCCGGCCAGGGACATGACCTGGAAACCGCCGCTGTCGGTCAGGATCGGCCTGTCCCAACCCATGAATCTGTGGAGGCCGCCCAGACGTTCCATCCGCTCCGGGCCGGGGCGCAGCATCAGGTGATAGGTGTTGCCCAGGATGATGTCGGCGCCGGTCGCCTTGACCTGGTCCACCGTCAGGGCCTTGACCGTGGCGGCGGTGCCCACCGGCATGAAGGCGGGGGTGCGGATCTCGCCGCGGGCGGTTTTCAGCACGCCGGTGCGCGCGCGGCCTTCGACGGCCGCAATGTCAAAAGGAAAGGGCATTCAGGCGATCAGTCGTTCAAGCTGTTCGACGCGCGCCAAATCCTTGGGACGGCCGAAAAGGCGGTACAGGGCGATGTGGTCCCGGATATCGGGGACAAACAGGGGGGGTGTCGTCGATAAACACCGGCCGGCGCGACCCGAACTGGACGTCCGCCCAGTCGCCGCCGTCGCGCACCTCCAGCCCGGCCATGACCTCGATCAGGATCGACTGATCATGCGCGCGGCCGAAGACGGCGGAGCGGAACAGACCCTCGCCGGGGTCGGGCACGATCTGGCCGCCCAAGGCGGCAAGCAGGGCGCGGGCGTCGCGCGGGGCGCACAGGACGTCGATGTCCGGCACATGGATGTCGGTCAGGCCGTAAAGCGCCATCGCCGCCCCGCCGAAAATCCACCAGGGCTGGTCCAGGTCGCGCGCGGCCTCTCCGACGGCGATCAGGCCGTCGCGGAGCTCTTGCGGCAGATCAAGCTCGGCGTCGTCAGGCGTCACGGAAGTCTCTTTCGTCAGAGGACGGCATTTAAGGGTTCGCGCGCCGGAAGGCCACAGGACAAGCGGTTCGATCCGCCTCAGCAGAAGGTTCGCGCCGGCGGCGTGGGGTTTTCAGGCCCGGAACAGCAAGGAGCCGTCGCCGTAGGAGTAGAAGCGGTAGCCGTTGTCGACGGCGTGGGCGTAGGCGGCCTTCATCGTCTCCGGACCGGCGAAGGCGCTGACCAGCATGAAGAGGGTCGATTTGGGCAGGTGGAAGTTGGTCATCAGCACGTCCACGGCGCGGAAACGGTAGCCGGGGGTGATGAAGATGGCGGTGTCGCCGTGGAAGGGGCGGATTTCGCCGGTCTCGGTCGCAGCGGATTCCAGCAGGCGCAGCGAGGTGGTGCCGACGCAGACGATGCGGCCGCCGGCGGCGTGGACGGCGTTCAGGGCGGCGGCGGTCTCGGGCGAGACCTCGCCCCATTCGCTGTGCATCCGGTGTTCAGCGACATCCTCGACCTTGACCGGCAGGAAGGTGCCGGCGCCGACGTGCAGGGTGACGGCGTGGGTCGAGACGCCCCGGGCGCGGATCGCGTCGAGCAGGGCGGGGGTGAAGTGCAGGCCCGCCGTGGGGGCGGCGACCGAGCCGTCGTGTTCGGCGAAGACGGTCTGATAGTCCGAGCGGTCGCGGTCGTCCTCGGGCCGTTTGGCGGCGATATAGGGGGGCAGGGGCATGACGCCGACGGCGCGGATCGCGTCGTCCAGGGCCGGGCCGGACAGGTCGAACTTCAGGGTGATCAGGCCGTCGTCGCCCTTGGCCGTGACCGTGGCGTCGAGACGGCCCAGGTCACAGGCGGCGTCGGCTCCCTGTCCGAAGCGAATGCGGTCGCCCGGCTTGATCCGCTTGCCGGGCTTCATGAAGGCGGACCAGACGTCGGGGGCGTCGCGATGGTGAAGCGTGGCCTCGACGGCGACGGTCAGGGTCTCTCCCTCGGGGCCGGGACGGGTGCGGACGCCGGACAGGCGGGCGGGGATGACGCGGGTGTCGTTGAAGACCAGGGCGTCGCCCGGCTGAAGAAAGTCGGGCAGGTCGCGGATGATCCGGTCGTCCAGGGCGCCGTCCTTCACCACCAGCAGGCGGGCGGAATCGCGTGGATCGGCGGGCCGCAGGGCGATGCGGTCCTCGGGCAGGTCGAAGTCGAAATCGGCGGTCTTCATCAGGCGGCGCACAGGCCACGCCGGGGGCGGGGGGTCAAGGGGCGGGAGAGCGGGCCGGCAGGTCAGGCGCGTCGCGGGGCGGGGGATTCCGGGACAGATCGGCGACCAGATCGTTCATCTCATCGATCTCGCGCACCTGGGCCTCGATGATCTCGTCCGCCAGTTCGCGGACGCGAGGATCGCGGATATGGGCGCGTTCGCTGGTCATGATGGCGATGGAGTGGTGCGGGATCATGGCCTTCATATAGGCGACATCGCCGACGGTGGCCTGGCTGCGGACCAGCCACAGGGAGCCGGCGAAGACGACGACGGCGCCGGCGAGGATCATCTGTTTGATCCGCGGCCTTTCGTACATTGACCACATGAAGCCCATCATGATGGCGGCCATGACCGCCCCCATCAGCAGGGCCATGTAGAGCCGCGTCTCGCTGAAACGGACGTGGTCGATCTGATAGGTGTTCAGATACATCAGGCCGTACATGACGAGGGTGGAGACCCCGATCATGGCGGCGAAGCGGCGATAGCTCACGGGAACCTCATGGGCGGCCTCGGCGGGTGTCCCTGAGGAGGAATGCGGTCGAGGCGGGAATGATCCGGCTGAACCTTCCGATCCGGCGCGTGTTCAGCGGAGATGAAAGCCCTCGCCCTTGTCCCCTCCGTCCTCATCGGCGCCGTCGCCAGCGCCCGGTCCATGACGCCCATGGCGGCCATAGCCGGGGCCCGGCTGGCGCACCGGAAGACGCCGGGGCGGTTGCTGCTGCTGGATCATCCGCTGTTCAAGTTCGGCGGTCTGGCCATGGGCGCAGGCGAGCTGTTCGGCGACAAGATGAAGTCGGCGCCGGACCGGACGGTCTTTCTGGGCCTGCTGGCGCGGGTGATGAGCGCGGGGATCGCGGGCTCGGCCCTGGCTCCGCGCGGGCGTGAGAAGCTGGGCGCGGCGCTTGCGGTGGGGACGGCGGTTCCGCTGGCCTATCTGGGGCTGGCCGGGCGGAAAAAGGCGATGAAGCGGATCGGGCAGACGAAGAGCGGTCTGATCGAGGATGCGATCATCGTGGCGACCGGGGCGGCGGTGGTGGCGATGGCGACCGGCCGACGGCGTTGAGCCGTTGACCCGGGGGGCGGGACAAGTCAAACCGCCGCCATGCTTCAGAACCTCGAAACTCTCGCCCGCGAGGCCAAGTCCTGGCCGTTCGAACAAGCCCGTAATCTGCTGGCCCATGTGCTGAAGAAACGGCTGGGCGAGAGCGAGCGGGCCGAGGCGCGGGCGCTGATCGACGCGGGCAAGGCCGACGAGGCCCTGGCGAAGTTCGAGGCCCTGCAGAAGCCGGTGCTGCTGGAGACCGGATACGGGCCCTCGGGCCTGCCGCACATGGGCACCTTCGGCGAGGTGGCGCGGACCACCATGGTGCGCAACGCTTTCCGCGCCCTGACCGGCGACCACTGGGCCACGCGGCTGGTCGCGTTTTCGGACGATATGGACGGCCTCAGGAAGGTGCCGGAAGGGGTGCCGAACCCCGAGATGCTGCGCGAGGACCTGAACCTGTCGCTGACGCGGGTGCGCGATCCGTTCGGCACGCACGACAGTTTCGGGGCGCACAACAACGCGCGGCTGCGGGCGTTCCTGGACTCGTTCGGCTTCGACTATGAGTTCATGAGCTCGACCGAGACCTACAGGTCCGGCGCCTTCGACGCGACGCTTCTGACCCTGCTGGAGCGGTTCGACGCGGTCATGGCCATCATGCTGCCGACCCTGGGCGAAGAGCGGCGGGCGACCTATTCGCCCTTCCTGCCGGTCAGCCCGATTACGGGCCATGTGCTGCAGGTCCCGACGCTTGAGCGGAACGTCGAAAAGGGGACCATCGTCTTCGACGATCCGGCGGGCGGGCGCACCGAGCTGCCGGTCACAGGCGGCCATGTGAAGCTGCAGTGGAAGCCGGACTGGGCCATGCGCTGGACCGCCCTGGACGTCGATTACGAGATGTCGGGCAAAGACCTGATCGAGAGCGTGCGCGAGAGCGGCAAGATCTGTCGCGCCCTGGGCGGGACGCCGCCGGAAGGCTTCAACTACGAGCTCTTCCTGGACATCGAGGGCAAGAAGATTTCGAAGTCGAAGGGCAACGGGCTGACGATGGAGGAATGGCTGCGCTACGGCACGCCGGAGAGCCTGAGCTGGTACATGTTCCAGTCGCCGAAGTCGGCCAAGAGCCTGCACTTCAACGTCATTCCGCGCGCCATCGACGACTATCTGGCCTTCATCGAAAGCTACAAGACCCAGGAGCCGGCCAAGCGGATCGACAATGCGGTCTGGTCGATCCATGCGGGGAACCCGCCGACCCATACCTCGCCGGTGTCCTTCGCCCTGCTGCTGAACCTGGTGGGGGTGGCCAACGCCTCGACCAAGGCGCAGCTGTGGGCCTATTTCGCCAAATATCTGCCCGAGGCCACGCCGGAGAACGAGCCGCTTCTGGACCGGCTGATGGACCACGCGCTGAACTATTACGAGGACTTCGTGAAGCCCTCGAAGTCGTACCGCCTGCCGGACGACAAGGAGAAGGCGGCGCTGGAGGACCTGGCGGAGCGGCTGAAGGCCCTGCCGGCGGACACGACCGACGGCGAGCTGATCCAGAACGAGGTCTATGCAGCAGGCAAGGCGCATGAGTTCGAACCGCTCCGAGCCTGGTTTGGGGCGCTGTACGAAGTGTTGCTGGGCGCCAGCCAGGGGCCGCGTTTCGGCTCCTTTGCGGCCATCTACGGCCTGCCGCAGACGATCGACCTGATCAAAAAGGGCGCGCGCGGCGAACTGGCGCAGGCTTGACGCAAGGTAATATTTCTTAACCGCGAAGGGCTTGTATGGCGACGTGGCCGGGGAGGCGACGTGCAGTACGAGATCGACGAACAGGCGCGGATCTTGTGGATGGACCTGGTTTCGGCCGGGTCCGCAGACAAGGTGCTGACGGCGACATTGGCGCTGATCAAGGCGCGGCCGGAGCTGTGCAGCTGGGACTGGATCGTCGAATGCCAGCCCCTGCCCGACGATGCGACGGTGGACCATCTGTCGAAACTGGCCCAGGCCTGGGGCGCACCGCCCACGGTCGAGGCGCTGACCGTTTTCGTCACTCAGGACCGGCTGCTGCACCTGTGGGCCCGGGTGATGGACTTCCAATTTCTGCGCCGCAAACACTTGGTCGAGCGCGACGTCGAGGCCGCGCGGCGGTTGATCGAACGCCGACGCGCCGAGCGTCCCTTAAGATGAACGGAAAATAACGGCGAAGCTCCGGGAGCCTTCAGGTTCAGCTCGGCATTCTCCCCTCATCGGCAAACCCGATGACAGGAGATGAATATGTCGAGCAAGTTTCTGAAGACGGGTCTGGCCACGGCTGCGGCTCTGGCCGCCCTGGTGACCGCAGCCCCCATGGCCGCCCAGGCCCAGGCCAATGGCGTGACCAACTGCGACGCCCCCGGCGGTCGCCAGCGCGCGGGCGCCCTGATCGGCGCAGTCGTCGGCGGGGTGGTCGGCTCGAACCTGGCGCGTAACGAGCGCACGGCCGGGACCATCGTCGGCGCCGGCGCCGGCGCGGCGGCCGGCTCCTATATCGGCTGCAACCAGCAGCGCGCCCGCGTCGCAGCCGAGGCCAACGCCAACACCTATCGCGCCGGAACCACTCTGCGGATCCGCAGCGGCCCCGGCACCGGCTTCCGTCAGTCGGGCAGCCTGGCGGCCGGCCAGCCCTTCACCGCCGTCGCTCGCCAGGGCGACTGGATCCAGATCGCCGGCGGCGGCTGGGTGAACGCCAACTATGTGACCCGCTGAGGTCGCGCCCCGAAAGACCGCGCCAGCGGGGTCGTTCCTCCCCCCGTCGATCCCGCTGGAACGGTCGCCAGGCTCGCGGTTCGCCGTTTGAGCCCAGACCCCGTCCGGTTCGCCGGGCGGGGTCTTTTATTGGCTGACCCAGAGGATGCGGGCCATCCATTCGATGTCGCGCCGGGGCACCACCCGCGGCGGATAGTCGGGATTGATCGAGGACAGGGTGGCGCTGCGGGCGTTCAGCGCCGTCAGCTCCTTGGCCACCACCTCGCCCGAGGTCAGACGCGCCACGACCCGGTCGCCGCGCCGCACGGCTGGGTCGCCCCGGTCGACGATCACCCGGTCGCCCTCGCGGTACAGGGGCGCCATGGAATCCCCGCTGATCGTCAGACTGAAGGTGGTGGGATTGACCTGCGGCAGTTCGGTCTGGTCCCAGCCCTCGCCGGTCGGCAGGCCCGCCTCGTCGAAGAAGCCGTCCAGGCCCGCGCGGGCCAGGCCGAGCAGGGGCACGGTCGACGGGGTGGCGGGCGCGTCGTCGGCCAAGGCGGCGAAGTCGGCGAGGGATACGCCGGCCGCCTGAAGAACCAGGGTCAGGCTCTCGGTCGAGGGCCAGCGGGGCCGCGGCGGATCCCCGGCGCTGAACCGCTTGGACGGATTGAAACTGGTGGCGTCCAGCCCGGCCCGCCGCGCCAACCCCGACGGCGACAGGCCCTCGCGCCGCGCCAGGGCGTCGACGGCCTTCCATAGTTTTGCGTGGGACAGGGGCATGGCGTTCCCGACAATGAGTCGGCCCAGCCTAGAGTGAGAGCTTAGGAATTTCTACCTAGCTGATGCTCGGTCGCCGCCTTTCGTTCCTGCCAGACCCAGAAGGTGCCGACAGTCAGGCAGATGATGATGAGGTAGCCGTTCAGATTCATGATGGTGAACAGCGCGCTGACCGGCGTCCGGCCGTTCATCAGCAGGATGAGGTGGCACAGGACTGTGAGAAGTTGGATGGCTCCGGCCCATACGGGCCAAGCGCGGTTTGATCTCAAAGCGAGAACGGCAAACACGGCCAGCAGGATCAGGTCGATGAAGAAGACGCCCTGGGGAGCCTGATCGGCGCGGGGCGATTCCTGTTGGACGACAAGCGAAGCAAACCACGCCATCAGGTATGCGCTGGCGCCCGCCTTTTCAGTATTTCCGCCCTTGAGCAGCGCAAAAAGCGCCATCGTAACCATGAAGACGGCGCCTATGACGGCGTACATCATGTTTACCATAGTTGTCGCCCCCAAGCGTTTACGCGAGGGGGCGACTGTAGGCGATGTTAGGTTAAGTGATAATGAGGCCTAACCTTAACTTAATTTCATGCAACCGAGCGGAGATGATTGCGCGTGTCCTTCGGGTCAAGCCAGTCGTCCGGCTTGCCGATCGGGCCGGCGGCGTAGGTTCCGAAGCCGAGGCGACGGTGGTCCTTCTGCAACTCGCCGTGGCACGCCACGATGGATTCCCGCGCGGCGGCGAGGGCGGCGATGGTTTCCATGGCCTTGGCTTGCGAGGCCGTGGCGGCGACCGGCGACAGCGAGAGGTCGGCGCGCGCGCTGATGAAGGATTGAACCAGCGTCGTCGCTTGAGCGATGGCGGCGTCGATAGCGTGTTCCGTGGCGTGCAGATCAGCAGCCACGCCGGCGATGACTTCAGTACGGTCCATTGGGAAGCCCCTCAAACAAGGTTTACAATGGATAAATCCTAACACGGCTTAACCGCTTCTGGTAGTATATTGTTAACCTAATCGATCAATGTTGAGCGGGGAGGCGTTCTGGTGCGCAGGCGTCGTGCGGCCTTCCTCAGCTCAAGCAAAAGTCTTTGAAAAGGCTAAGAGTCCTCCAGAAGGAAGTGCGCGGTCAGGGAGGCGATGGGGCGGCTCCGGCTTTCCTGCCACGCCTCAGCCTGGACGTGAGCGATCCGCCGGCCAGCGCGGCTGATCTCGGCCCTGGCGAAGACGTCGACCGGACGGCCGGTCCTGAGATAGGCGACGGTGACGTTGATCGGCCGCGGCAGGCGCGAACTCGGAAACGCCAGGGCGATCTGTGCCATGGCCGTCATTTCCAACAGGGCGGCGGTTGAGCCGCCGTGCAGGGCCGGCAGCATCGGATTGCCGATCAACTGATCTGCAAAGGGCATGACCACCGTGACCTCGTCGCCGTTCATCTGGGTCTGGAGGTTCAGAAAGCGGGCGTAGGGAAGCCGATCCAGAAGCTCGCTCATGCGCCGACGTCTCCTGCGGGCGCCGGCTTGGCGCTGCGCGAGCGGTTCAGCACATAGGCCGACTGAGCCGCCGCAACCGGATCGGCGGGATCGTCCTCGAACGCCCAGCCGCGCACGAAGGCGATCGTGGGGGTTAAACGATAGCAGCTGGCTTGGGCCAAAAGGTCCACGCCCGGCCGGGCCGCGCGCATATAGTCCACCCGCAGGTCCAGGGTGGCGATCGGGTGGAAGGCGTCCATGGCGGTCCAGACGGCCAGGCCGCCGATATGGTCCAAGAGGGTCGTCACCAGCCCCCCGGCCAGCACCCCCGTGTCAGGATCGCCGACCAGGTCGGGCCGCCAGGGAACCCGAATGCGCGGCGCGCCGTCATGAAGCCCGTCGAAGATGAAGCCCAGAGCGCCCGTGTGGGCGGCGCCCGCCGCGAGTTGTGGCAGGATGGCGTCGACGAAACTGTCGTGCATGCGAAAGGGCGTCCGTGGAGTCGGTGACAGTCTTCTGTATGACGGGGCGACCCGACGGCGTCGAGAGCGTTACGCCCCCATGATCCGACCCGAAGATCTGCTGCATCCGACGCCGGCCGGCCTCTATTGCCCGCCCGGCGACTTCTACGTCGATCCGGTGCGCCCCGTGGATCGGGCCGTGATCACCCATGGCCATTCCGATCATGCGCGGGCGGGGCACGGCGCCGTGCTGGCCACGCGCCAGACCCTGGCCATCATGGCCGAGCGCTACGGCGACGCCTTTACGGCGCGGGAGCAGGCGGTCGAATACGCAGAGAGGGCCGCGATCAACGGGGTCGAGCTGCGGCTGTTTCCGGCAGGCCATGTCCTGGGATCCGCCCAGGTCGAGGTGCGCTGGAAGGGTCTGACCATGGTCGTGTCGGGCGATTACAAGCGGCGGCGCGATCCGACCTGTCCGGCGTTCGAACCCGTGCCTTGTCACGTCTTCATCTCTGAGGCGACTTTCGGCCTGCCTGTATTCCGCCATCCGCCGGCGCAGGATGAGATCGGTCGGCTGGTTCGGTCGCTGGCGCAGTTTCCTGACCGAGCCCATCTGGTCGGCGCCTACGCCTTGGGAAAGGCCCAGAGGATCATACGCACGCTGCGTGAGGCGGGCTGGGACCGACCCATCTATGTGCACGGCGCCATGGAGCGGCTGAACGCGCTCTATGAGCGCGAGGGCGTCGATCTGGGGCCGATCCTGCCGACGCGCGATCTCCCAAAGGGGGCGCTGGGAGGCGAGGTGGTGGTCGCGCCGCCGTCGGCCGTGCAGGATCGCTGGTCCCGGCGGTTCGCCGATCCGGTCGTGGCCTTCGCCTCGGGCTGGATGGGGGTAAGGGCGCGCGCCCGGCAGAAGGGGGTGGAGCTGCCCCTGGTCATCTCCGACCATGCCGACTGGGAGGAACTGGTCACGACCTTCGAGGAGCTGAAACCCAACGAGGTCTGGATCACCCATGGCCGGGAGGAGGGGCTTCTGCGCTGGGCCGAACTGAACGGCCAGAAGGCGCGCGCGCTGCGCCTAGTCGGCTATGACGAGGAGGATGAAGAGACGCTGGAGGTCCGGCCGGACTGAGCGATCAGCGCCGCGCCCGGCGAGGGGCCGGCGCCGACGTCTGCGTCTCGTCCTCGCCCTTGTTCTCGACGAGGGCCGCGTTCATCGCCATGCGCAGGCGCTCGGGCTTGATCGGCTTTTCCACCACGGCGGCCATGCCGACGGACAGATAGTGTTTGGCGTCTTCGGGATCGGCGTTGGCCGTCAGGGCGACGATGGGGGTGCGTCCCACCTCGCCGCCCAGGGCGCGGATGGCCTGGGTCGCCTGGACCCCGTCCATGCGCGGCATTTTGATGTCCATCAGGATCAGATCATAGCGACCTTCCTGAACCGCCTGGACCGCCTCCAGCCCGTCCTCCGCCAGTTCGGAACTGCAGCCGAACATTTCGCACAAGGCCTGGGCCACGACGCGGTTGGTGGCGTTGTCATCGACGATCAGCACGTGGGGCGCGGACTTCAGATCGAGTTCTGGCAGGCTCGAGACATTGGAGGCGGGCTCGACGACCGCTGCGGCGCGGCGCGCGGTGATGTCGAAGGCGAAGGTTGCGCCCCGACCCTTGTTGTTCTCGGCCCAGATCCGACCGCCCATACGCTCGATGACCTGGCGGCAGATGGACAGGCCCAGTCCGGCGCCGTCCGGGCCCGAGCCGTGGACGAAGGGTTCGAAGATGGAATCCACACGGTCGGCGTCGACGCCGGGGCCGTCGTCGCGAACCCGGGCCTCCATCCGCACCTGGTCGCCGTCGACCCAGGCCTTCAGCCCGGCCTCGACCACCCCATTGCGCGCGAATTTCAGCGCATTGCCGATCAGATTGTTGAACACCTGCTTCAGGCGGACTCCGTCGATGACGGCGGCCAGCTCCGTGTCGCCTTCGTAGCCGACCAGCAGGGTCACGCCGTCCTGGGAGGCGCGCGGCTCCCATAGGGATTGGACGTCGTCCATCACGGCCCGCAGCGGGGTGGCGACGGGGGTCAACTCCAGCTCTCCCGCCTCGGCCTTGGCCAGGTCGACGGCGTCCTGAAGGATGCGCAGCAGGTTTTCGGACGATTCGACGATGGTCTGCACATGGGCCTGGGCCGTCGTGCTCAAGGGCTGGCGGCGCAGCAGTTCGGCGACGGCCAAGACGCCGTTCATCGGGGTGCGAAGCTCATGGCTCATGATGGCCAGGAACTGGCTCTTGGCGCGGGCGGCGATGAGGGCCTGGGCGCGCGTGTCGTTGAGGGCTGCAGCTTGGTTGGCCAACTCCGCCTCGTGGCGCCGCTGGCGGTCTGTCGCGCTGCGGAGCAGGGTCGCAGCCGTGCCCACGCCGTGATAGCGGCCGTTTTTCGTCACGATGAAACCGCGCAGCAGGGCGGCGGGACCGCCCCTCAGCAGGATTTCACTGAAGGCGTCGATTTCAGCGTCGCCTTCCACCACCGCCGGCTCCGGGTCCATGGCGAAGGTGATCGGGCGCAGATCGTAGAGGGCGTGGCCGAAGCGGCCGGCGATCTTCTGTATGAAGGTGGTGCGTTCCACCAGGCCCAGGGGGCGGTCGTTCTCTACGACAGGTATGACCAAAGTGTCCGGTTCGCGCTCGAACCGGGCGAAAACCTCGCAGCCGAGCGTGGACGGACCTACCGGCTCGGGTTGTTCTGAAAGGGTCTCAATCGTCGGCATACTGCCTGGAACTCCTTACTCGCCTCCCATATGCACCAGTAGCGCTTGCCGATTAGTTAAGCCGGATCAGAAAGTTTCGGCCTGTACCCTCGGTGTCATCTCAGGGGCGGGCGCCGGCTGTTTCAGGATTTTGCGCCGGGGGCGGGTCTGGTGTAGAAGGCCCGCCCGACCCATCTGAGGTCCTCATCCCTTTGTGCATGCGCGCGGCCGACCGGCCGACCGCAGATTCGTCATGAGCGTCATCCTGGAAAAGTCTACGACATCGGCCCTGGTTCTCTTCTCCGGCGGGCAGGACAGCGCCACCTGTCTGGCCTGGGCGCTGGAGCGGTTCGGGCGGGTGGAGACGGTCGGCTTCGACTATGGCCAGCGTCACGTCGTGGAGATGAAGGCGCGCCAGGCGGTGCGTGCGGGGATGAAGACGGCCCTGCCGCAATGGGCCGACCGGCTGGGCGACGACCATGTGGTGGACCTGACCGGATACGGCCGGATCGCCGAAAGCGCCCTGACCGCCGACCGCAAGATCGAGATGGATGCGCGCGGCCTGCCGACCACCTTTGTCCCCGGGCGCAACTTGATCTTCCTCGTGGCGGCGGCGGCCCTGGCGGATCGGCGCGGGCTGGAGGTGCTGGTCGGCGGCATGTGCGAGACGGACTATTCCGGCTATCCCGACTGTCGCCACGAGACGATGGAGGCCATGGCGCGGGCCCTGTCGCTGGGGCTGGACAAGCCGGTGGTGATCGAGACCCCGCTGATGTGGCTGACCAAGGCCCAGACCTGGGACCTGGCGGATACGATCGGCGGGGCGCCGCTGGTCGAGCTGATCATTGAGGACAGCCACACCTGCTATCAGGGCGATCGGACGCATCGCCACGCCTGGGGCTATGGCTGCGGCCAATGCCCCGCGTGCGAGTTGCGGGCGGCGGGGCATGCGGAATGGGGCGCCGGCCGAGGCGCTCAGACGTGACCTATTCGGCCAAGGAAGTGTTTCTGACGGTCCAGGGCGAGGGCGGACAGGCGGGGCGGCCGGCGGTCTTTCTGCGCTTCGCCGGCTGCAATCTGTGGAGCGGGCGCGAGCAGGATCGGGCGAGCGCCGTCTGCAGCTTCTGTGATACGGACTTCGTCGGCGTGGACGGGGACGGCGGGGGCAAGTTCGCCACCGCGGACGGGCTGGCCGATCATGTCGCGGCGATGTGGCGGGGCCGGCAAGGCGATCCGAAACTGGTGGTCTGCACCGGCGGAGAGCCCCTGCTGCAGCTGGACGCGCCGCTGGTCGCGGCCCTGCACGCGCGCGGTTTCGAGATCGCCATAGAGAGCAACGGCACCCTGGCGGCGCCCGACGGGATCGACTGGATCTGCGTCAGCCCAAAGGCGGACGCAGACGTGATCCAGATCAAGGGGCAGGAGCTGAAGCTGGTCTATCCGCAGCCCAAGGCCCCGCCCGAGCGGTTCGAACACCTGGCGTTCGAACGGTTCTGGCTCCAGCCCCTGGACGGCCCCGACCAGGCGGAGAACACCGCCGCCGCCATCGAATATTGCCTGACCCATCCCCAGTGGCGCCTGAGCGTCCAGACCCACAAATACATCGGCGTCCGCTAATGCCCGTCTTCGAAATCACCAAACAGGCGACCTTCGACGCCGCCCACCACTTCCCCAACGAACCCGAGGGCAGCATCTATCGTCGCGTCCACGGCCACTCCTTTACGGTCGAGGCGACGATCCGGTCGGAGACCCTGGACGCCGAGCACAACTGGGTCGCGGACCTGGGGGCGCTGGACCGGGCGCTGAAGTCGGCGGCGGAGCAGCTGGACCACGGCATGCTGAACGAGCACGAGGGGCTGGAGCTGCCCAGCCTGGAAAACCTGTGCCTGTGGTTCGCCAAGACCCTGAAACCGGACTGGCCGGGCCTGTGCCGGGTGCAGGTGGCGCGGCCGACGATCAACGAGCGGTGCGTGCTGTCGCTGTAGTCAGCAGCTTTTGCCCTGCCTCTGCCGCTGTTCGCAGCGGCGTTGTTCGCGTTCGTACTCGCGCTGTTCGCGTTCGCGGCGGGCGCGGGTTTCCTCGTCGGAGGTGGTGACGGCGTCGAAGCCGGCGCCCACGACCGCGCCGCCGGCCTTGGCCGCGCCGCCCACGACGGCGGCGGTTCCGCCGACCACGGCGCCGGCGACGCAGCCCTGGAGCATCAAGGCTCCGCCCATGACGACGGCGGTCTGACAAGCGGCGATAAGACGGCTGCGACGCATGGGTGAGACACCAGAGATTTGGAAGAGAGGATAGGGGCGACGACAGCGACGTCCGGAGCCTACTCCAGAGATTTCGAATAGTCCCTGATAATGATGAACGCAGGCTGACCGTGGTCGGGATCAGCCGGCCCGTTGCGGCAACAGTTTGCGACGTTGGCGCGAGATGGCCAGCGGGCTTCCGTCGGCGCCCCAGGCGGTGGCTTCGTCCACCGTCCAGCCCAGGCCCAGATCCAGCATCCGGAACTCGAAGAAGGCCCAGCCCTCGGGCGCCGTCTGCGGCGTCGGGTCGGTCAGAATGTCGATACGCAGATCGACGGTGGTCATGGGGGCGGGGGTGGAGGAGGCGGTCCAGGCCGGGGGATAGAGGGCGTCCAGCAGATAGCAGAGGCCGACCTCGTCCAGCGGGCGGCGGTCAGCCATCCGCATCCAGGTGCGTTCGATCACCGGCTTGCCGGCATTGCCGCCCAGAATGTTAGGCCCGCCGTCGAACCGGTATTCGACGTGCTGGGCGAAATGGGGCGACATCGGGCCCTGGATGGTGGCGGCGGGGTTCAGGCCGTCCAGCGAGGGCGGCGGCCGATGAAGCGGGGCGAGCGGCGGGGCGTCGCCGTCCAGCCCGTAGGTTCCGGTGGCGTGATGGGTCATGCGGCCGTCCTGTTCCGCCTCGACCGCCGCATAGATCACATTGCGTCCGCCCTTCAGCAGACGCGGGCGAAAGGCGACCTGATCGCCGAACTGCGCCGCCGACAGATACTGGACCGACAAGGTGCGTAAGGGCGCCGTCAGGGACAGGCCCTGCCGCATCGCCTGGGCGCACAGGGCCGCCAGCAGGCCGCCGAAGGGGAAGCCCTTTTCCGGCGGCAGGCCCGAGGGGCCATTTGAGAAATGACCGGGCACGGGCGCCGACAGGCCGCGGTCGTCCAGGGTGTGGAAGCTCAGGGCGGCGTCGAGGGAGATGGGGTGAGTCGTATCGGCCATGGGCGCCATCCTGCGTCAGGCGAAGAAGGGACGGAAGGCGCTGCGTTCTGGAGGGGTTGCAGGTCCGTTGTCAAACAAGACTTACCGAGCCGGTTCGGATTGGCAACCCTCTTGCCAACCGCCTGACGCGGGGTCACTTTTGTCGCATGGGACGCACCGCAGACTACAGCCGCCAAAGCTGCTCCATCGCCGCCACCCTGGAGGTGATCGGCGATCCGTGGACCCTGCTGGTCATTCGCGACGCCTTCAACGGGGTCAGCCGGTTCGAGCAATGGCAGGACAATCTGGGCGTGGCGCGCAACGTCCTGGCCGCGCGTCTGAAAAGCCTGGTCCAGCACGGGGTGCTGGAGCCGCGCCCCTATTCCGAACGGCCCCCGCGCAACGAATATGTGCTGACGCCCAAGGGCAAGGATCTGTACGGGGTTCTGGTGACCCTGCACGGCTGGGGCGCCAAACACGTCTATGGCGAGACCGACTGCGGCATCGACATGGTCCACTCGACCTGCGGCGCCACCCTGACCCCGCGCATCGCCTGCGGCTGCTGCGGCGAGATCGTCAAGCCGAGGGACATCCGGCTGACGCGGGCGGAGAACCGGCCGACGGTGGGGGATGTGATGCCGAAGGATGATGAGGCGGCTTAGGGGGCTCGCTTGCACCGGCCTGCGCTTCTGAACTGGTTTGCTGATCTTCTCGGCGAACCGCCTCGGCGGGTCGCGGGGGGTGATCTCTTGAGGCCGCAGCCTCATGTCGGACCGTTCGCCTATATGGCGCGACTTTACGACCCATTGGCCGCCGGCGATCTGAATGGCTGGTTGTCCGGAGCGAACTGTTCTCGCAATGACTACACACGCTTCCTGGAGACCGCCGCCAACGGTCTTAGATTTGTGAGCCTCAATCTCTACGGCGTGATCCACAGTATAGATCGGTCGGTAGGGCCTGGCGCAGGACAGCCGATAAGCATCGACTACGGAAATCTCATCGAAAGACCTGCCGGAATGGATGAGGGTCAGATGGTTATCGGCGGAGCGGTCGGCTGGTCCTCACGCGGAGTTTTTATCATCGACGACCAGGGACGGGTTCGATTGACACACCACGCGGACGCCCACGACATTGCGGCCGAATGGGACAGTCTGGAGGCCATGCTGAAGGCCGAGACCACGCGCATAGCTTCGCTTCTGGATCTGACGGGCGCGCCCCTTTCGACACATACGGCTTTGATGCACCCAGGAGGACGGCGTTGGGAGACCAAAGCGGAGCCGTTGACCACGGTTCACTAAGTTCAGAACGACGAAAGCCGGCCCCACCCTGCGGTGAAACCGGCTCCCGTCATCCCTTGACGCACACCACCTGACGCACGGTGTGCACGACCTCGATCAGGTCGGTCTGGGCCGCGATGACCGCGTCGATGTCCTTATAGGCCATCGGGGTTTCGTCGATCACCTCGGCGTCCTTGCGGCATTCCACGCCCTCGGTGGCGCGGACGTGGTCCTCGATCGTGAAGCGGCGCTTGGCCTCGGTCCGGCTCATGGCCCGACCGGCGCCGTGCGAGCAGGTGCAGAACGAATCCGCATTGCCCTTGCCGCGGACGATGAAGGACTTCGCCCCCATCGAGCCGGGGATGATGCCCAGTTCGCCGTCCTTGGCCGACACGGCCCCCTTGCGGGTCAGGAAGACGTCCTTGCCGAAATGCTTCTCCTTGGAGACGTAGTTGTGGTGGCAGTTCACCGCCTCCTGCGTCGTCTCCAGATCCGGCCAGAAGGCCTTCAGCACCCCGAGCACGCTGTCCATCATCACCTCGCGGTTGGCGCGCGCGTATTTCTGCGCCCACGACACCGCCCGCACATAGTCGACGAAGCCGTCCGTCCCTTCCGGAAAATAGGCCAGGTCCTGGTCGGGCAGGTTGATGTGCCAGCGGCGCATCTCGTGCTTGGCCCGTTCGATGAAATAGGTCCCGAACCGGTTGCCCACCCCGCGCGAGCCGGAGTGAAGCATCACCCACACGTCGCCCGCCTCGTCGAGGCACAGCTCGATGAAGTGGTTGCCCGTGCCCAGGGTGCCCAGGTGGCCGAAGCCGCGCGGGTGCGCCGCCTTGGGGTGTTTTTCCACCACGGCGTCATAGCCCGCCTTCAGATCGGCCCAACGGGTGACCGCCGAGGCCGGCGGTTCGGCCGCCCAGGCGCCCTTGTCGTTGCGCCCGCCGTTGTCGGTGCGGCCGTGCGGAACGGCGGCCTCGATGGCGGAGCGGATGGCCGACAGGTCGTCGGGCAGGTGTTCGGCGCGGATCGAGGTCCGCACCGCCATCATGCCGCAGCCGATGTCCACGCCCACGGCGGCCGGGATGATGGCTCCCACGGTCGGGATCACCGACCCCACCGTCGCGCCCATGCCCCAGTGCACGTCCGGCATGACCGCGACGTGCTTGTGGATGAACGGCAGCGAGGCCACGTTCTTCAGCTGTTTCAGCGCCGCATCCTCGATGGGCACCCCTCGGGTCCAGGCCTTGATCGGCACATGGTCCGGGGTTTCGATTACGTCATAACCACGCATGGCCGACGTCTCCTTCTCTGTCTGTGATCCTCCCGGACCGGCGAGAAAAGGAGCCCCGCAGACGCAAGAAACCCCTCCGGCCGGAAGCGGGAGGGGTTTCTGGAAAGCCGAAGTCGATAGACCCGCTGCTCCCTATGCGCCCCTCACGCACGCGCCCTCGCCTTGGACCGACAGGCGGTCCAAGCTCTTGGGCGCGTTCATGGCGACGTATTGGGCGAACATGGGTGTCTCTTCTTCGGAGGCGGCCGGATACACGGCCAAGGCGGTGCGCGGCAACCCCTGATCCCAAAAAACCTGATGCTGCCGCTTTCTGTCAGCATCTCTGCTAGGCTCGCGTCGTGTCCCGGTCCGAACGCCTGCTTGATCTTCTGAACGCCCTGCGGCGACGACGCCGGCCGGTCAGCGGTCGCGCGCTGGCCGAGGAGATGGGTGTCAGTCTGCGCACCCTGTATCGCGACATCGCCAGCCTACAGGCGCAGGGGGCGACGATCGAGGGGGAGCCGGGGGTCGGCTATGTGCTGAAGCCGGGCTATCTGCTGCCGCCGCTGATGTTCACGCCGGAGGAGGTGGAGGCCCTGGTGCTGGGTTCGCGCTGGGTGGCGGACCGGGCCGATGCGCGGATGCGGGACGCCGCCCTGGGGGCGCTGGCGCGGATCGCGGCGGTCCTGCCCCCGGATCTGCGCGACGAGATGGAGACCTCGGCCCTGCTGGTCGTGCCGGGGGCGCCGTTTCCGACCGATCTGGTCGATCCCGCCCTGTTGAGAAAGGCGATCCGCACCGAGCGGCGGCTGAGGCTGTGTTACCGCGACGAGGCGGGCAAGGCGTCAGAACGGGTGGTCTGGCCCTTCGCCCTGGTCTTCTTCGACCGGGTGCGGCTGCTGCTGGCCTGGTGCGAGTTGCGACAGGATTTCCGCAGTTTCCGCACCGACCGGATCGTCGAGGCGGAGGTGACGGAGGCCCGCTATCCCGCCCGGCGTCAGGCCCTGCTGAAGACCTGGCATGAGGCGCAGGAAAAACGGGCGGAAGCAGGATCATGCTGACAGGAACTGGCAGCAGGGCGGTCTAGGTTTGTTCTCGCAAAAACCGGAGGGCGCATGACCGAGATCGAAGACATTCCACTGAGCGTCGCCGACCCGGAGGCCGCGGCGCGCTTCTACGCCCGGCTGCTGCGGCGAACGCCGCTGGAAGCGGGACCGGATCGCGCCGTCTTCATTCTGTCGACCCGGCGGACGCTGAGCCTGTGGCGTTCGGCACAGCCGGCGTCTCGACCGGGAGACGCCCTGGAACTGCGCATGAAGGCGCCGTCCGTGGTGGATGAACTGCATATGGACTGGTGGGATCGCGGCGCGCGGATCGTCTTGCCGCCGATGGACACCCGTCAGGGGCGGGCCTTCGTCGCGAGCGATCCCGACGGCAACCGCATCCGGGTCTTCGCCGCCGGCTAGACCGCGGGTCGGCGCGCGGGCTGACGTGGAATCTCCAGGGTGAAGAGGGAGCCGCCTGCGACGGTGTTACGGTGAAGGGCGAGCCCGCCGTGAGCCTCCGCGATCGCCCGGACGACCGCCAATCCCAGGCCCGAGCCCGTGGCCGATGGGTCGCGCTTGAAGGGGTGAAAGATGTGGGCGGCGCGATCGGCGTCTATGCCGGGGCCGCTGTCCTCGATCGAAATCCGGGCGAAGGCGCCGAAGGTGGCCGTGCGGATCACCAGCGGACCCGGAACGGCGTGTCGCCGCGCGTTTTCGAGCAGGGCCAGGGCGGCCTGTCTGAGGCGTGTCGGATCGCAGACGGCCAGGGCGGGCTCCAGGCGCCACTGGGCTTCGAAACCGGCGGCGCTCAGGCTGGGCTGTACGATTTCGCGCAGGGCGCCGATCTCTTGGGACAGATCGACCGCCTCAAGCTGGAGATCCAGGTGGTTGCTTTCGGCCAGGCTGACCACCCGCAGATCCTCGACGATGCGCGCCAGGCCCTCGATCTGACGCCTCAAACTGGTCAGGGTGTGATCGTCGATCTGGAACACCCCGTCGGCGACGCCCTCCAGACGTCCCTTCAGAATGGTGACCGGGGTGCGCAATTCGTGGGCGATCTTGGCGTTCCAGGCGATGCGTTCCTCGGCGTGCGCCTGAAGCCGTTGCGCCATTCGGTTGAAGTCTTCGACCAGTTGGGCGGTTTCGCGAAGGGCGCGTTTGCCGACGGTGGCGCGAGCGGTCAGGTCGCCCTCTGAAATCCGTTGGGCCGTAATAGCCAGGGACGCGAGTGGAAGGACGATCTGCCGAGCCAGCAGGGCGCCGGCCATGACGGCCAGGCCGATCGCCGTCAGGACCGCTGCAACGATGACCGCATAGTCGACGGCCTGGGGCTTCCAGTGATGCGGCGCGGCGACCACGCCGGGATGGTTTTCAAACACCCAGGCATAGACGAAGAAGGCGCAGAACGCGCTGAGGATGAAGCCGGTCAGGGTGACCAGGCCGATCCGAGCCGCCACATTGCGCCCTATGCCGTCGGTCAGGGGCAAGCGTCAGGCTCCAGCCGGTAGCCGACGCCCCGGACATTGGCGACCAGACCGACGGCGCCGGCGGCCTCCAGCTTGCGTCGAAGATGGCTGAAATGGCTGTCGATCGTGCGTTCCTGAACGTCCTGGTTTGGGAAGCAGGCGTCCAGGATTTCGGCGCGGGTGAAGACCCGCAGCGGAATCCGCGCCATATGGGCCAGCATTTTGAACTCGGTCAGGGTAAGGTCCAGTCGGCGACGTCCGTCGGGCGTGATGACGGCGGCGAGGTAGTTCTCAAGCTGGATTTCGACCGGCCCGACCCTCAGCACCTTGGCGTCGGGCGCGCCCACGGTGCGCCGGAGGATGGCGTGGACGCGCGCGACGACTTCGACGGGTTTGAAAGGCTTGACGATATAGTCGTCAGCGCCGATCCGAAGCGCCTGAAGCTTGTCCAGATCCTGGTCCAGCGCCGTGACCATGATGACCGGCGTTTCTCCGCGCCGGCGCAGTTCGCCCAGGACGTCCCAGCCGTCGCGATTGGGCATCCGCACGTCCAGCAGCACCATGTCGGGCTTCAGAGAGGCATGGAGATCAAGCGCCTGCTGCCCGTCCGAGGCGGTCGCGGTTCGAAAGCCCTCGCGACGCATATAGGCGTCCAGAATTTCGACGATTTCGCCTTCGTCATCGGCGATCAAGACAAGACTGCTCATGAAACCTCCGTCCCCCGCCATCGCGCCGCGCGCCCGGCCCGTCCAGCAGAACCATGCGGCTTCGGACAAACTTCATCCGCTCTCCACAAAATCTGGATAATCCGACAAAGAAAACCCCCTCCCGCGCTGGGCGGGAGGGGGCGATCTGACCGGGAGGAGGACGGTCAGTAGGAGGCGCGCAGCTCGATGCCGAAGGTGCGCGGGTTGTTGAAGTTGCCGTAGTCGCCCAGCGTGCCCCGGTTCGAGGGGTCGCGGCGGTAGACATAGGTCTCGTCCAGCAGGTTGCGCGACCACAGGGCCACTTCCAGATCGGGGCCGCCTTCACGGGTGGCGATGTCGGCCACCGCGATGCGGGCGTTCACCAGGAACGAGGAGTCGTTCTTGATTTCGAACTGGTCGAAGCTGTGGCTGGCGTCGGCGTAGTTGGCGTCGATGTGAGCCTTCAGCGTCGCGCCCATGAAGGGCGAGTTCCAGTCCGCGGCCACGCTGGCGGCGTTCTCAGGCGTATAGGCGATGAACACCTTCTGCACCTGATTGTTGAACGGGTTCACCGTGTCCGGGATCTTGGCATCCGTATAGGCGTAGGAGGCCGACAGCGTCAGATAGTCGTTGGCGCGGAACTGGCCTTCCAACTCCAGGCCCCGGATCTTGGTGGTGCCGGGGGCGTTGATCGTTTCCAGCGTGTTGCGGGTCGAGGCGCCGATCACGGTGACAAGGCTGAAGTCGATCTGGCTGTCGGTGCGGTCCATCGCATAGACGGCCGCGTTCAGCCGCACCCGACGGTCGAACAGGTCGCTCTTCAGGCCCAGCTCATAGGCCTTCACCTCTTCCGGATCGAAGGAGCGATAGGTCAGCGAGCGCGACGAGGCGCCGCCGGCCCGATAGCCGGTCGAATATTTGCCGTAGACGTTGACGCTGTCGGTCAGGTCATAGGCCAGGGTGACCAGCGGATCGAAACGATCGACCGAGGTGTTGAAGCTGAGATTGGTCGGCGCGTTGTTCACCATCTCCAGCTTGCCGTCCTTGTCATCCCAGGTGTAGCGGCCGCCGACCGTCAGGTGCAGGGCGTCCAGCTGGGCCGGGGTCCAGGTCGCCTGACCATAGACCGCCTTGGATTCGGCGTGAGCCGTCGACTTGCGGTCCAGCGAGCGGGAGCCGCGGATGGTCGGGGTGGGGTCCAGGATGGTGTAGCCCGTGCCGTCGGCGTTCCATTGGTTCGTCGAAGGCGTGGCCGCATCGTCCGACACGGTTTCCTTGAAGTAGAAGACGCCGCCGACATAGTCGATGCTGTCGCCCAGCGAACCGACCGCCTGGACTTCCTGGCTGAACTGGTGCTGCCAGAAGCCGGCCAGGGAGTAGCGCGAGAACTTGCCATTCGGGCCGGTCACCGGCGGACGGTGGGCGCCGGCGATATTGTCGTACTGCTCGACGTCCAGGTCGCGATAGGCGGTGATCGAACGCAGTTCCAGCGCGTCGCTGGGGCGATAGGACAGATGCAGATCCGTCCCGCGCGTGTCATCGACGCTCCACTGCTGAGGCACGCCGATGTCGGCCTGCGTCATGCGCTCCGAACCTTCGACCTGCACCAGGGGCGACAGGGCGCGGATCGAGCCGCTCGGCACGGTGGCCGAGGTCCACGGCACGACCGTCAGGCCGTTCGGGTTGAAGTTCAGCAGCTGGCTGTAGAACGGGGTGTTCTTGTCCTTGCCGATGTCGGCCGCCAGATCGGCGGTGAAGTTTTCGGCCGGGGTCCAGCGGGTCTGGAAGCGCAGACCGCGGCGGTCGTACTGGCCAAAGCCCGTCTCGCCCGGCAGGATGTTCTTGGTGACGGGCCCCTGAACCGCGATCACGCCGTCCACCTTGAAGGCGAAGTCGCCCAGGGCCGGAAAATCGACGTGCAGTTCGGAGTTGTAGGAGTCCAGGTTGCCGACGCCGGCGACGGCGCGCATGCCGAACTCGCCCGTGGGCTTCTTGGTCACCAGCGACAGGGCGCCGCCTTCGGTGTTGCGGCCGAACAGGGTGCCTTGCGGCCCCTTCAGGACTTCCACCCGTTCGATGTCGAGCAGGGCGGAAGCGAGGCCGTGCTGACGCGCCAGATAGACGCCGTCGACATAGACGCCGACGCCCTGTTCACGGGCGGGTTGGTTGGCGTCGTTCGGCACAATGCCGCGAATGCCGATGGTTAGGGCCGATTGGCGCGCTTCAAAGGTGGCGACGCGAAGGCTGGGCACAGCGCCGTCGGCCAGATCCATCAGGCTCTGAACGTGGCGGTTTTCCAGCGATTCCGAACCCATGACCGATATGGAGATCGGCGTGTCTTGCAGATTGGTTTCACGCTTGGTGGCGGTGACGACGATGTCGGCCAGGCCGGTCGGCGTCGGATCGACGGCGACGGGATCGCTGCCGGCGAAGGCGGAAACGGGCGCGGCGAGAAGCGCGGTCCCCAGCAAAAGCTGGAGGCGGAGTTTGTTTTGACGTTGCATTTATTTCCCCTGCTTGGTCAGGCCGGGGATTAGGGCATTACTGCAATGATCAGTTTAAAGAAATATAACGCAGCTGTGCATTATTGTTGAATGGGGTCTCAATCAATATTCGACGAAAATCAACTCAAAATCCACCCGATCTCCACAATTGTCTAGGCTGTCGCTACGGCGGTCGTGTCGCGGATGAAGCCGCCGCCCAGGACGCGGTCGGGGTCGGTCGGATCGTAAAGGGCGCAGGCCTGGCCGGGGGCGACGCCTTCCTCGCCTTCGTCGAAAACCACGCAGACGTCGCCGTCGATCAGGGCCAGACGGGCGGGGGAGGGCTGGCGGGTCGAGCGGACGCGGGCCAGGACGGGGAGGGCGGACGCAGCGGCCTCGACGAGGGTGGCCTCGTCGCCCAGCCAGTTGGTCTCTTCCAGCGTCAGAGACGCGGTCAGCAGGGCTTCGCGCGGGCCGACGACGACGCGGCGGGTTTCGGGCTCCAGCCTGACGACGAACAGGGGCTCGCCCACCGCGACGTTCAGGCCCCGGCGCTGGCCGATGGTGTAGTCGGTGATGCCGGCATGGCGTCCCAGCACCCGACCGTCCATGTGCACGATCTCGCCGGCCTCGCGCCCTTGCGGGCGCAGGCGGTCGATCAGGGTGCGGTAGTCGCCGGAGGGCACGAAACAGATGTCCTGGCTGTCCGGCTTGGCGGCGATCTTCAGCCCCAGTTCGGCGGCGACGCCGCGCACCTGGGGCTTTTCCAGATCGGCCAGCGGAAAGCGCAGATAGTCGAGCTGGTCCTGGGTGGTGGCGAACAGAAAGTAGGACTGGTCGCGCGAATGGTCGACCGCCTTCCTCATCTGCGAGCGATTGCCGACGGCGGCGCGGCGGACGTAGTGGCCCGTGGCCATGGCCTCGGCGCCCAGGTCGCGGGCGACGTCCAGCAGGTCGCGGAACTTGACCGTCTGATTGCAGCGGATGCAGGGAACCGGGGTCTGGCCCTTCAGATAGGAGTCGGCGAATTGGTCGATCACCGCGTCCTTGAACCGGCTCTCATAGTCCAGGACATAGTGGGGGATGCCTATGGTTTCTGCGGCTAAACGGGCGTCGTGGATGTCCTGACCCGCGCAGCAGGCGCCCTTCTTCTTCAGGGCCGCGCCGTGGTCGTAGAGTTGAAGGGTCACCCCGACGACGTCATAGCCCGCCTTGTGCAGCAGGGCGGCGACGACGGTGGAATCGACCCCGCCGGACATGGCGGCGACGACGCGCGCTCCGACCGGCAGGCCGACCGCCGCCCGAGCGCTCTCGACCGCCGCATCCATGTCGGTGCGGCGGATGTCGGGAACGGGGCAGAGATCTTCGACCAGGGTCATGGCCGCCATTTAGTGCGGAACTGGCGCGATTTCGAGGCTTCAGCGCAAGCGTGCAGGAATAACCATGCGATCGTGCAACACCTGAGCGCTCTCGATGCGAAGATCGTCGTGACGATAGGCGATGACATGTCTGGGCGAACTGACCCGCTCGCTTGGCGCGCCAGGTGACGCGCATGGCGAAGATTAAACAGTCTCACCGTCTCATGGTCCAACGAGAGCGATTTGGACGCAGCATGGTTTGGGTGTTGGGCCAGCAGGCGAAAAGCGGTGGTCAACAGCAGTCTGTAGCGAGCGCCGGCGGCTTCGCCGAAATCAACGGCGCTGGTTCGAAGGATCGCCTCGATCTGGCTTTGCGCCCGAGGCGCCACGACGAGGCGTAGAGGCAAGGGTCAGCGGCCGAGGCTGTCGAGCCAGGCCTCGATATTCTCAACCTCTATACCGAGGCCCGCGTCCAACTCGTCCAAACCTTCTTGGATTTTGGACTTGAGCGCGGTCAGCTGCGTCTCTTGCTGCAACATATCCGACAGCGCGCTTTGGATGACCGCTGATCGGTCGCTAAACGCGCCTGAACCAACCTTTTTCATCAACGAAGGCCTCAAGCTGTTCGCTGAGATGTACGGCGAAGGTCGTCATGCCTGGAATTTAACACAGGCGCTTCCAACGACAAGGGCCGCACCCGTCGCCGGATGCGGCCCTCTTCGTCTTCGGGGAGAAGCCTTAGGAGCGGTAGCTCTGAATCCGCGTCGTGCGCAGACCCTGCATGCCCCATTTGTCTATGGCCTTCTGCCAGGCGAGGAATTCTTCCGCCGTCAGGCGGTACTTCGCCAGGGCGTCGTCAAGGCTGAGCAGGCCGCCGCGCACGGCGGCGACGACCTCGGCCTTGCGGCGGATCACCCACCGGTCCGTGTTGGCCGGGGGCAGATCGTTCAGGGTCAGGGGCGTGCCAGTCGGTCCGACCACGTATTGTTCGCCTTTGCTATTCAGGCGTCGCTCTTGCAACATGGGCTTATGCCTCTTTCACCATCACCGTAGTGAGATGACTGTAGGCCTGCCCCTCTAAGGTCGGTTTAAGCGTCGTGGTGAAGGAACGGATAAAATCCGACCTCGCCAGAGGGACTCTGTAAACCTTGCTTGAGCGACGATTCATTAGAACTAACGGTTACTTACTGGCCGATCAGCGTTTGATGTTGATCAGTTCAGCGAGCATTTCGTCCGCCGTGGTGATGATCTTGGACGAGGCGGAATAGGCGCGTTGGGTCGTGATCAGGCCGGTGAATTCCGCCGACAGATCGACCGTGGAAGACTCCAGCTGCTGGGCGGCGACCTTGCCCGCGCCGCCGGTGCCTGCGGCCTTCAGATTGTAGGTGCCGCTCTCAAGGCTGACCGCATAGGCGTTGCCGGACACCTCCTTAAGGCTGTCGGGGCTGGGGAAGGTGGCGATGGCGACCTGGGCGATCCGACGCATCACGCCGTTGTCGAAGATGGCGGTGACGAAGCCGCCCTCGTCGATGGTGATCTCGCTCAGATTGCCGAAGGCCGTGCCGTTGGTGACCGTCGATTGGACCACCGAGGCGGTGTTCAGCTGGCTTAGGCCGCCCGCGGAGGTGTTCAGGTCCAGGGTCACGGTCTGGGCCGCGATGCCCAGGCCGTCGGCCCATTTGACCTTGCCGTTGTCGCTCGGATCAGCGGGGTCGATCGTATTGTTCGGATCGGATTCCAGGAAGTTCAGGCTCGCCTGTTCCGGATCGTCGAACAGCCCCTTGCCTGCGGGCCAAGCCTGCATGGTCTCGATATCCAGGCGGCCTGAGGGGGTGAAGGCGATAAGGCCGGTCTTGATCTGACCGTGGGAGTAGGGCGCGCCGGTGACGACGTCGCTGGCCGGCACGGCCACCACTTCCGCATACCATTGGTTCGGTTCGGCGCTCTTCAGGAAGCGGATTTCCAGGTTGCGCTGGCCGCCTTTCGAGTCCGACACCGGGATGTTCATCTTGAAGTCCGGCTTGACGCCCACCGGATTGTCGTCCTCGGCGTTGTACATGGCCATGGAGTTGGCCGAGGGGTCGTACTTGGTCTTGGCCACGCCGTCCGTCGACATGCCGATATCGGCGAAGTTGATCGCGAAGGGCGTGCCCGCGACAGGCGGCGTGCCGCTGGTCGGGGTGATGGTGAGGGCCGTCGCGGTTGCGGTGGCTGAACCGTTGCTTCCCGCAGTGGGGGTGAAGCCCGTCAGGGCGCCGGCGGCGTAGGTCGCGGTGCCGGTGATCTTGGTGATGCCCGTCTTGATCGTCACCTGATAGGTGTTGGCGCCGGTGCGGACGTAGGAGACGTCCACATCATGTTCGACCGGCGGGGTGGCGGCGTCATCGACGCCGTTATAGCGATTGGCGGCGGCGGCGGAGGAAACCGTCTGGGTCGAACGCAGATTGGCGTTGATCTGAACCCGGGTCGTCGGTTCGGCGGTGCCGCCGACCTGGCCGATGTTGATCGAGCGCAGGCGCGACAGGTCGGACGGATCGGTCGAGATGTCGCCGTTCGAATCCACCGGCCAACCCTGCAGATAGAGGCCGGCGCTGTTCTTCAGATAGCCCAGATTGTCGACCCGGAAGGCGCCGGCGCGGGTGAACAGGCGGGTGTCGGTGGCGCCGACGTTCTCGGCCTGGGTGGTGGTGACGAAGAAGCCCTGGCCGCTGACGGCCAGGTCGGTGTTCTCGGTCGTCCGCTGAAGCTGGCCTTCCTGGCTCACGAAGGAACGGGTCGCCGACATCACGCCGCCGGCGGAATAGGAGCCGCCGGTCCGGGTCTGGCTGTTGACCAGGGTCTGGAACTCGCCCTGCGAGCGCTTGTAGCCGACGGTGTTGACGTTGGCGATGTTCTGGGAAATCGCCGCCAGGGCGGCGGAGTTGGCGGCCAGGCCGGACACGCCGGCCAGCATTGCGCTGTTCAAGCTCATGAATACGCTCCTTGAATGGAAGTCATCGGGAAGGCGGCGGAGCGCATCATGCGGCCGCCTCCTCGGTCGGGACGTCCGGCTTCTCCGTATCGTCATTGTCTGCGCGATCCGTGATCTCGTTCAGCGAAATCACGGTCGAAAGCGGAAGGATGGAATCGCCGATCACCAGATAGGGGGCGCCGTCGTACATCTCGACGCCGGTGACGCGACCGCGGATCAGGGCCTGGCTTTCGACGGCGGCGCCCGCCTCGTTGGTGGCGCTGACCTTCAGGGTGTAGACACCGCCGTCGTCCAGCTGATCGCCCTGGGTCGTCTTGCCGTCCCAGACGAAGTCGTGCAGGCCCGTCGTCTTGTTCGGGGCGTCGCCTTCCCAGACGACCTTGCCGGCGCTGTCGACGACCTGCAGCTTCGCGCTCTCGGCGTTGGAGGCCAGTTCGTAGCTCCAAGTCGCCTTGCCTTCGTCCAGGGTGGTGGCGGTCCAGGCGGCGGTCACCTGTTTGCCAATATAGTTGGCGGCGTTGTCCAGGCCGCCCCCCGTCTGGGCGGCGACCAGGCTTTTCAGCAGGTCGTTGGTCAGCAGTTGCTGCTCGACGCCCGCCATCTGGGTCAGCTGGGCCGTGAACTCATTGGAATCCAGCGGCGACAGCGGGTCCTGGTTCTTCATCTGGGTGGTCAGCAGGGTCAGAAAGGTCTCGAAGTTCGAGGCCATCATCGCCTTGCCGCTGTTCAGGCGGCCTTGGGCGTCGACGGAAGAAATCGCGGTGGCCATGTGTCAGACCCTCACATCGACGCGGTCGCGCGTCTGGGAATGGTTGGTCCAGGCGCCCGGAGGCGGCGAGACGGGGAGATCGGTCTCGGCGGTCAGCCGGGCGGCGCCGGTGAATAGGGCCTGGCGTTGCTGGTGCTGACGCTCAAAGCCGCCGCCGGACGAGGAATCGCGCTGAGTAAAGTCGAGGGAGTCGTTCGACAGTTGGAAACCGGCGTCCTGAAGCTGGCGACGCAGTTCATCGGCCCGGCCGCGCAGTTCGGCGGCGGCGGCGGGATTGTCGAACGCCAGTCGAGCCGCAAGTTGGCCGTCGGAGCCGATCTCGAGGCTGACGTCGACCCGCCCCAGATCCTCGGGCGTCAGAACCATGTCGAACCGCGTCGAGCGGCCTTCCAGCTTGCGCGCCATCTGGGCGGCCAGATGGGCCGTGGTTTCGATGGTGGCGTGCGAGAGGGCGGAGGCGGACGGCGCCGGACCCGATCCTGCGAGGGTCTCCGCAGCGTGGGCCGTCTTGTGTCCTTCGATCGGCGTCGCCGCATCGGAGGGGGCGGGAGGAGCCGACGGAACGGCGGCCTCGGCCGACGCCGCAGCGGCGGGAGCCGCGGTCTGAGCCGAGGACGAAGGCGAGGATGGCGCCGCCGGCGCGGCCAGGGCTGAGGCCGCAGCCGTGTCGGCGTTAGACAACGAGCCGGCCGGGAGCGCCTCGGCCGAGGCCGGCGTGGGAGACGACTCTGCCGCCGGACGACGCTGAGGCGCCGGTTGCGGCGTCGGCTGCGGTGACGTGGAGCCGGCCTTGGCGAGGCTGTCTCGGGACGCCGCCTCGGCGGTCGCAGGCGTCGCGGCGTTCACGGACGTCTGCGCCGTTTGCTCTTGGGCGGGGACGGCCGCCGTTTTGATCGCTGCGATCGCTTCCAGGGCATCGGCCGCCGTCAGGACGGACGCGACGATCGGAGCCGCGGGCGACGCCGGCGCTACTGCAGGCGCAGGCGTGATCGCCGGACGAACAGTGACCTTGACGTCCAGTCGGGTCGGGTCGATGTCGGGTTTCGCCCCCAGGTCTGGAGCGAGGCTCTGGACGGGGGGCGTCGCGGGCGATTGAGGCTTGGCCTCTTGAGCGACCTTGGCCCCCGTAACCGTAGGCTGTTCTGCGACCTTGGCCTCGAGGGGCGGGGGCGAGGAAGAGCTGGAGGCGAGGTCCGGCGTCGGCTTCATCGTCGCGCCATGTTCGATAGAGGCGGCCGCCTTCAGGGCCGCGGCGACGTCTGACGACGTCTCGGGCTTATCGGACGAAGGCGTCTTCGTGACGGAGACGGTTTCCATCGCGGCAGTCGGCGCTGTTTCAGGCTCGGCCTTCAATGCGACGTGAGCGATCGTCGATTGGACCGGCGCAGCGGGCGCGGCCTGGGTCGCCGACTGCGGGGCGGTCGTCATTGGCGTGGACGCGTCCTCTGGCCCGGCTGCCGTGCCGGCGGTCTCGCCGCTTACGTCGCCAGTTGCAGCCGCCTCTTCTTTGTTTGAGATCGACGGGAAAGAGACCAAGGACGCCGCCGGTTCGGCTGAGACGGTCGCTTGATCGACGCTGATCTCGGCCGTGTCGCCGGGCTGAAGGACCACAGGCGGCGGGGCTATCGGCGCAGGCGCAACGGGCGCAATCGGCGGAGCGGCGAGCGCCGCTTCCATGTCGGACGCGGGCTCGACGGAGGCTTCAGGCAAGACGGGCGCGGGCGTATCGCCTGATGCCTCGGCGACCACGGGGCCGGGCTGAGCGGTCGCCGCCTCGACGACAGGGTCAGCGGTCTGCGCCGCGTCCTGTTCTTCCGCCATGACGACCACCAAGGACAGAAGCGTCGCCGCACGGTGAGCCGGTTCGACGGGCGTCGCCTCGGTCTTGCCCACGGCCTGAAGCACGTCCCCCAATTTCGAAGAGAACAGCCCAGCGCTTTCTTCGGTCACAGCGCCGGACGCAGCCTCTGGCGCTCCGGTCGAAACCGGAAGCGGGGCGGCGAACAGGGCGGATGCAGACGGCATGAGGGCGCAGGCGGCTTTCAGATGGGGCGGCGCCTGCTGCGCCTGGTGATTCCGTTAGCCCGTCGCAAGCCTCAGGCCAGTTCCTCATTCATTGTTTTGTAAGGGAAAATCTCGCTCGCCCTCCTCGTGTCGCTCATCCGCCTGGGCCTTTCTTGCCGTGCTTTCGCCCCTTTTTGCCCGGCGCCGATCGCCGGAAGGGCGCTGCAAGCTTACGGCGCGCCAGCCGACGCCGCCGACACAGCCGCAGTCTGGCCTGACCCTTGCGCCGCATCTTCACCATGAAGCCTGTGTTGTCAGCTATGTCGTTTAAAAACAACGCTCTCCCTGGGCGTCGACAATGCGTCGCCAGGCAAGATTTGCGCGCGACGGGGCAGGGGCTGCCGGGCGCCGGGTCGCCCGAGGCGAAGAGGATGCGTCCATGTCGCTGACGTCCATCATGAATATTGCGACGTCGGGCCTGCAGACGGCCCAGGCCCAGCTGCGGGTCACGTCGGACAATATCGCCAACGTCAACACCGCCGGCTATGTGCGGAAAGTCGTCGATCAGACTTCGGCCGTAACCCAGGGGCGCGGCGCTGGCGTCGACGCCGCGCGCGTTCGGCTGGCGACGGATCGCTTCCTTCAGGCCGCAGGCATGGCCGCCAAGTCGGATGCGGCGCGCGAGACCGTTCGCTACGAGCTTTACGATCAGATCCAGACCCAGTTCGGCGACCCCAGCGGCAACGGCGGCTTCTTCGCCGACATCGACAAGCTGTTCGCCAGCTACGCCACCCTGGCGGAAAGTCCGACGTCGTCGGCGGCGCGTCAGGACACCGTCTATAAGACCCAAGCTCTGTTCAATGAGGCCGCCGGCATCGCCGCCCAGATCCAGTCGGCGCGGCAGGAGGCGGACGGGCGGCTGCAAAGCGCGATCGAGACGGTGAATCCGCTACTGGAACAGATCGATACGCTGAACAAGACGATCTCGGCCGGGTCGATCATCAATCAGGACGTCACCGGCGCTCAGAACGCGCAACAGACGCTGATTAACGAGCTGTCCAAATATATGGACGTCAAGATCGAGCAGCGGCCGAACGGCGGCGTCACGGTGCGGACGGGCACCGGCATGACCCTGGTCGGCGACGGGCACGCCACCCTGTCCTATCAGGCGGCCGGCACGGTCGACGCCACGACCGCCTTCGCCGACATCATGATCACCGAGCCCAACGGCACGCGCTGGCCGCTGCTGGACGGGGTGTCGTCGGGTGAGATTCGCGGACTGATCGATCTGCGCGACACAGATGCGCCAAAGGCCGCCGCGCGGCTGGGCGAGCTGACGGCGAAGCTGGCCGATGAGATGAACCGCGCGCACAACGCCCACAGCAGCGTGCCGGCGCCGGCCAGTTTGAACGGGCGCAACACCGGACAGTCGCTCGAAAACGCGCTGACGGGCTTCACCGGCCGCACGACCATCTCAGCCGTGAACAGCGCCGGGGTGGTGCAGGGGTCGGCGACGATCGTCTTCTCCGGCGCCACCATGACCATCAACGGCATCGCGGCTGATCCGACCACCTTCCTGGCGACCTTGAACGCTCAGCTGGGCGGAACGGCCACCGCCACCTTCTCGGACGGCCGTCTGAGGCTGGAAGGGCAGGGCGGGAACGGAGTGGCCGTCGCCGACGACGCCGCGACGCCGAGCGCAAAGGGCGGGCGGGGCTTCTCCCACTGGTTCGGACTGAACGATCTGGTCAGCACGACCACGCCCACCTTCTATGAGACGGGTCTGACCCTGGCCTCGCAACACGGCTTCGACCCCGGCGAGAGCCTGACCTTCCGCATCGGCAGCGAGACGGGATCGCGTCTGCGCGACGTCACCGTGGCTGTGCCCGCCGGGACGGGCACGATGGGTGAGCTGTTGACCGCCCTGAACGATCCGGTCACCGGCATGGGACGCTACGGCGCCTTCAGCCTGGACGCCGCCGGCGCGCTCAGCTTCAGGGCCTATGACGGCGGCACGACGATGAGCATCGTCAAGGACGCCACCACCCAGGCGCCGTCGGGCCTGTCGATGTCGCAGCTGTTCGGCCTGGGCGGGACCGGGGCGACCCGCGCCGGCGCATATTCAGTGCGCAGCGACATTCAGCAGGATCCGGGCAAACTGGCCCTGTCCCAGTTCAATCTGTCAGCGGCGGCGGGCACGGCTGCGCTGAGCAAGAACGACGGGCGCGGCGGCCTGGCGCTGGCCGACGCCGGCAAGAAGAACGTCAACTTCGCCGCCGCCGGCGGTATGGGCGCCGCGACCAAGACGGTTTCGGCCTATGCCGCCGATTTCGCCGGCGACATCGGCGCCAAGGCGTCTGCGGCCAAGACCCGCAGCGAGACGGCCGAGGCCCTGGCGAAGGAGGCCGAAAGCCGCAGATCCTCCGCCGAGGCCGTGAACATGGACGAGGAACTGGTCAATATGACCACCTTCCAGCAGGCCTATAACGCCTCCGCCCGCCTGATCCAGGCGAGCAAGGACATGTACGACACCTTGATCGGGATCCTGAGATGACACGTGTCGCCACGCATGCGGGCTATCAGTCGGCCCTGTTGAACCTGATGAGCGCCCAGAGCCGGGCCCAGCAGGCCCAGGAGCGGATCGCCAGCGAAAAGATCGCCATCGACATGGCGGGCTACGGCCGCAGCGCCGAGCAGTTGACGACCCTGACCGCGACCCAGGAACGGCTGGAGGGCTTCATCGGCGCAGGCCAGAGCGCGGCGGCGCGGTTGGACGCGCAGGACCTGGCCATGGGGCGGATCTACGAAGGCGGCACCGGCGCGCGCGAAGCCATCGCCAACTCCCTGGCGGCCGGCGGCGTGACCAATCTGATGACCGAGCTGCAACTGCACTATCAGACCATCCAAGGCGGGCTGAACGCTCAGCATCAGGGCAGCTATCTGTTCGGCGGCGGCAACAGCGACGACGCTCCAGCGACCGCCTCCACCATGGCTGATCTGGCCGCCGCTCCCTCCACGGCCTCGACCTTCGCCAATGACACCCTGAAACAGAAGTCGCGCATCGACGAGAACACCTTGGTCGAGACGGGCTTTGTGGCCAGCGAGCTGGGCGGCGGTCTGACGGACGTGTTTCGCACCATCCAATCCTACCAGAACGGCAATGCTGTCGTCATAGACGGCGTGACCTATACCCCCGCCGCGCCCGGTTCGATCACCGGCAAGCCGACCGCTGAGGTAGAGGCCTTTTTGAAGGCGACGCTGAAGGCTCTGGACGCCGCCAATACGGAAGTCACCAACCAGACCGCGAAGAACGGACTGGTTCAGAACCAGGTCAAGTCCGCGCTGGACGCCCATGAGTCGCAGAAGATCGCCTTGGAAAAGCTGATGAACGACAAGACGGGCTATGATCCGGCCCAGGCGGTCACTGATCTGCAGATGGCGCAGGTCGCGATACAGGCGTCGGCCCAGGTGATCAACACGCTGCGCAGCACCTCCCTGCTTGACCTGCTCCGTTAAGCCTTCCCCAAAATAGATTTAAAGCCACGCTGGACGGCGTCGCCGATTGGAACGTATCATGAACATATGGCGCGTCTCGATCTCCGAAAGAAGCTGTCGATCCTTGCAGATGCGGCCAAGTACGACGCCTCCTGCTCGTCGTCGGGGACGTCGAAGCGGGATTCGGTCGGCGGCAGGGGGATAGGGTCAACCGAGGGCATGGGAATCTGCCACGCCTATACGCCGGACGGGCGCTGCGTCAGCCTGCTGAAGATACTGCTGACCAATTTCTGCATCTACGACTGCGCCTATTGCATCAACCGGGCCTCGTCGAATGTGGAGCGGGCGCGGTTCAGCGTGGACGAGGTGGTGGACCTGACGCTGAACTTCTATCGCCGGAACTATATCGAAGGGCTGTTCCTGTCGTCGGGGGTCATTCGCAACAGCGACTATACGATGGAACAGCTGGTCCTGGCGGCTAAGACCTTGAGAGAGGTCCACGACTTCCGCGGCTATATCCACCTGAAGCTGATCCCTGAGGCCGACCCGAAACTGGTGGAGATGGCGGGCCTGTACGCCGACCGACTGTCGGCCAATATCGAACTGCCGCGCGACGAGGCCCTGGCGCGGCTGGCGCCCCAGAAGGACGTCGCGGTCATCAAGAAGGCGATGGGGCAGGTGCGGCTGGGCGTCCAGGCGGCCAAGCCGGGCAAGCGCGACAAGATCAAGCCGCCGAAGTTCGCACCCGGCGGTCAGAGCACTCAGCTGATCGTCGGCGCGGACGGGGCGCCGGACACCGAGATCCTGGACCGGAGCGCCTCGCTGTACGGCGGCTATGGTTTGAGGCGGGTCTATTATTCGGCCTTCAGTCCGATCCCCGACGCCAGCTCGGTCCTGCCGCTGTCGAAGCCGCCGCTGATGCGCGAGCACCGGCTGTATCAGGCGGACTGGCTGATGCGCTTCTATGGCTTTTCCGCCCCCGAGATCGGGGAGGGGACGGCGGGCGGAATGCTGGATCTGGCGGTCGATCCGAAACTGGCCTGGGCTTTGAATCGGCGTGAGCAGTTTCCCGTCGATGTGAACCGGGCGCCGCGCGAGATGCTGCTGCGCGTGCCGGGCTTGGGGGTGAAGGCGGTGGACCGGATCGTGTCGGTGCGCCGGTATCGGACGCTGAGGCTGGAGGACGTGGGGCGACTGACCCGATCGGTGGACAAGGTCCGGCCTTGGATCACGGCCCTGGATTGGACTCCGGGCGCGCTGACCGATGCGGCGGATCTGAAGGCGCGGGTGGCGACGGGGGCGCCGCAACAGTTGAGCCTGTTCTGATGCGGACTGCGGTCTTGGCGTCTGAAACGGACTTCGACGGGTGGCGGACGGCGGCGCGCGAAATGCGGCTGGCGGGGGTGGAGCCTGCGGCGGCGCGGTTCGTGGTCGAGGGGGCGGCGGCGTCGGGGCAGGGCGGCTTGTTCGACGAGCCAGCTCGTTTTTCTCACTCGCCCCCCACACTTCGTCATCCTCACCCTTGTGGCGAGAATCCATACGCCGTGACGAAGAGGGGGGGCACGCTGGCGACACCGGGAGTATGGATCCTCGGGACAAGCCCGAGGATGACGGATTTGGGGAATCGCGAACGGGCGGAATCTGAGTTCTCGGTTCCCGCCGCCTTCGTCGACCTGGCGCGCGACGTCATCCTGCATCGGTCCGCCGACCGGTTCGATCTCTTGTACCGTCTGCTGTGGCGGCTGCGGGACGAGCCCGATCTGATGAAGATGATCTCCGACCGGGACGTGGCCGAGGCGATGGAGCGGGCCAAGACCGTCAGCCGGGCCTCGCACAAGATGAAGGCCTTCGTCCGGTTCCGGCAGGTCGAGGATGGGCGGGGCGAAGCCTGGGTCGCCTGGTTCGAGCCGCCGCATCGGGTGCTGGAGAAGACCGCCCCCTTCTTCCAGCGCCGGTTCCCGACCATGCGCTGGTCGATCCTGACGCCCGACGGCTCGGCGTTTTGGGACGGGGAGCAACTGGCCTTCGGCCCGCCGGCCACCCGCGACATGGCGCCGGCCGAGGACGAGATCGAGGCGTTTTGGAAGACCTATTACGCCTCGACCTTCAATCCCGCCCGGCTGAAGGTGAAGGCGATGAAGGGAGAAATGGCCAAGGGCTACTGGAAGAACCTGCCCGAGGCGGGGCTGATCCCGGAACTGGTGGCCGCGTCGTCGGTTCGGACCGATGTCATGGTCGCCAAGCCCGCTCCTGAACCCAACGCCCGTTTCGCCCGAGTGATCGCGCCGGATCTGCACGCCGGGCGGCCCACAGCGGATGCGGTTCCCGACGATCTGAGCGAGGTCGAGCGCGGGGTGCAGGCCTGTCGCCGCTGTCCCCTGTATCGCGACGCCACCCAGGGGGTCTGCGGCGAGGGGCCCAGCGGCGCGCGTCTGATGATCGTGGGCGAACAGCCGGGGGATCAGGAGGATCTGGCCGGCCAGCCCTTCGTCGGCCCCGCCGGCGGGGTGCTGGACGCCGCCCTGGAAGAGGCGGGGATCGAACGCGCCGATGTCTATGTCACCAATGCGGTCAAACACTTCAAGCATGAGCCGCGCGGAAAGCGAAGGCTGCACAAGACCCCGAACGCGGGCGAGGTCCAGGCCTGCCGCTGGTGGCTGGACGCCGAGCGTCGCCTGATCCGCCCCAGGCTGGTCCTGGCCCTGGGGGCGACGGCGGGACTGGCGGTTCTGGGTCGCAAGCCGGCCGTGACGAAGGAGCGGGGGCGGGCCCTGCCTCTGGACGACGGCTCGGTCGGGATGGTCACCGTTCACCCCTCTTATCTGCTTCGCCTGCCGAATGCGGATTCGCGGGCGGAGGCGCGTCGCGGATTTGTCGATGATCTGATCGCCGCGCGTGGGCTTATAAGCCGGTCCTAGAACCAAACCGGGTCGGCGGCGTTTTAACACGCCGCCAGCGTGGCGGCCGGAGGGGTGATGAGGCGCGCAGGTTCGACACAGTGCAGGGGGAAAGCACAGCGCCAATGTCATCGCACGTTGACTAAGTTCCAAGGCTTCACCATTAGCCGAGGCGGGATTTCGGCTGTTCCTTGCGCGGCTTGGGAGCGTTCGAAGGCCTTTCTGACTGCCGGGGCGCGATGAGCCAGACCGATTACGAAATCACGGATGCGGGCGGCGGCGCGGCGCGGCTGCGCCTTGTCGGCGACTGGACGACGACGGCCCTGGGGCGGCTGCCGCAGCGACTGGACACGGATCTGAACGGGCGGAAGATCGAGAGCCTGGACACCCGCGACCTGGGCCGTTTCGATACGGCCGGAGCCCTGGCCCTGGTGCAGGCGTCCCGGTGCGGCGTGCCCCAGGCGGCGTGGAAGGAGCGGCCCGAAGCCGGGCGCATCTACACGATGATCGAGGCGCTGGAGCGCAAGAGCCAGCCCCCGCCGCAGAGACCCAACGCCTTCACCCGCAGCTTCGCCAAGATCGGGCGGGGCGTCTATGACTTCGCCGGCGAGGCCATGCTGTCCCTGGCCTTCCTGGGGCGGCTGATGGCGGCGGTGGTCGAGGCGGCCAAACATCCGGGCGACATCCGCTGGCCGGCCTGGGTCAGCCAGGGCGAGCGGGCCGGGCTGGACGCCATTCCCATCGTGATGGTGACGAACTTCTTCATCGGCGCGGTGGTGGCCTTCATCGGGGTCGATCTGCTGACCGACTTCGGGGCCCAAGTCTTTGCGGTGCAGCTGATCGGCGTGGCCATGTTCCGCGAGTTCGCCGTGGTGATCGCCTCGGTCCTGCTGGCGGGTCGGTCGTCCTCCGCCTTTGCGGCCGAGATCGGCTCGATGCGGATGAACCAGGAGGTCGACGCCATGCAGGTGATGGGCGTCAATCCGTTCCAGGCCCTGGTGGTGCCGCGCCTGGCGGCCCTGGTGCTGATGCTGCCGCTGCTGACCTTCGCGGGCATGATCGGCGGCCTGATCGGCGGCCTGATCGTCTGCTGGAGCTCGCTGAACCTTGGGCCGGCCTTCTTCTTCCAGCGGCTGGTCGAGGACGGCAGCATGGCCCAGCACATGATGGTCGGTCTGGTGAAGGCGCCGGTCTTCGCCCTGGTGATCGCGGCCATCGGCTGCCGCCAGGGCATGTCGGTGGCGGGCGACGTCGAAAGCCTGGGGCGACGAGTGACGGCGGCGGTGGTGCAGGCGATTTTCGCCATCATCCTGCTGGACGCGGTCTTCGCCCTGATCTTCCTGGAGCTGGACATATGACCGACGCTCCCCAAGCCAAGACCGAGACCCTGATCGAGGTGCGCGGTCTGCTGAGCCAATTCGGCGAACGCACCATCCATGAGAATCTGGACCTCGATCTGGAACGCGGCGAGGTGCTGGGCGTGGTCGGCGGGTCCGGGGCGGGCAAGACAGTGCTGCTGAACACCATCATCGGCCTGAAGGAGCCCGAGGGCGGGTCGGTCAAGGTGCTGGGCTATGACCGCGCCACCCTGACCAGCGATGAGGCGGCCGACATCGAGCGCAGGACCGGCATTCTGTTCCAGCAGGGGGCGCTGTTTTCGTCGCTGAGCGTGCTGGAGAACGTCGCCTCCCCCCTGGTCGAACACACCAAACTGCCCAAGGCCGTCATCTATGAGCTGGCCGAGCTGAAGATCGCCATGGTGGGGCTGAAGCCCGAGCACCATCACCTGAAGCCCGCCGAACTGTCGGGCGGGATGAAGAAGCGGGCCGGTCTGGCGCGAGCCCTGGCTCTTGACCCCGAACTGGTCTTTCTGGACGAGCCCACGGCCGGGCTGGACCCGATCGGAGCGGCGGCCTTCGACGAGCTGATCCGTCAGCTGTCCGACGACCTGGGCCTGTCCGTCTTCATGATCACGCACGACCTCGATAGCCTGTACGCCATCTGCGACAAGGTGGCGGTGCTGGCCGACAAGCGGGTCGTCGAAAAGGCCACGGTGAAAGAGCTGGAAGGCTCCGATCATCCGTGGATCAAGGAATACTTCCTGGGGCCGCGCGGTCGCGCGGCCGTCAAGGCGGCTTGAGGAGAGCCAGGTATGGAAAGAGACGCACACTACGCCGCCGTCGGCATCGCCACCGTCGCCCTTCTGGCGGCCCTGGCGGTGTTCACCATCTGGCTGGCCCGGCTGCAGTTCAACAGCGACTATGACCTGTACGACATCGTCTTCTACGGGCCGGTCAACGGCCTGTCGGAAGGGGGCGAGGTGCATTTCAACGGCATCCGCGTGGGCGAGGTGACCGACCTGAATATCGACACCAAGCGCGGCGACCAGGTCATCGCCCGGGTTCGGGTGGACGCCTCGACGCCGGTGCGCGTGACCTCGCGCGCCCAGCTGGAGCCGCAGGGGATCACGGGTCTGAACTATATCCAGATCACTGCGGGTTCGCCCAACAGCGCCCTGCTGAAGGATCAGTATCCGGACAATGTGGTGCCGGTTCTGCAAAGCCAGCCGTCGCCGATCGCGGAACTGCTGAGCGGGTCCGGCACGGTCCTGGCCCAGACGGTGGACGCGCTGAACCGGATCAACCGGGTCATGTCCGACGACAATATCCGCAGCTTCTCGACCAGTGTGAAAAACGTCGAGGCCCTGACGACCGAGCTGGAGGCGCGCAAGGCCATCTTCGCCGAGCTGGAGGAGGCGGTGAAGAACGCCAACGCCACCATACTGGAATACCAGGGGCTGGGCGCCGACATGCGCGCCGTCGTCAATACCGACGGCCGCGAAGCCATTGCCAACATCAACCAGGCCACGGCGGAGGCGCGGGTCGCCATCGCCTCGGCCAATCGCTCGATAACCGGACTGGAGCGGCCTCTGGGCGACTTCGCCACCTCCAGCCTGCCGCAGCTGAGCGGAACCATCGAGGAACTGCAGGAGGCGACCCGGTCGCTTCAGGCCCTGATCGACGACGTCCGCGCCAGCCCGCGAGACTTCATCGGGAAACCGCAATCGAAAGAGCTGGAGGTGCAGCCGTGATCCGTTCCCTGGTTCAACTGGGCGCCGTCGCCGGCGTCGTGGTCTCGCTGAGCGGCTGTTCGCTGCTGTCCACGCCGGACCCGGTGCAACTGTATCGGTTCGGTCTGCCCATGGATGCGCCGTCCGCGGAGGGCGACACGCCGGCGCCCCTGTCGGTGTCGATCCGGCGCATTGAGTTCCCGGAGGCCAGCAGCGACGACCGCATCCTCGGCGTGACGGGCACCGAGACCGCCTATATCGGCGGGGCGCGCTGGGTGTCGCCGGCCTCGACCCTGTTCGACGACAGTCTGAAGGCGGCCTTCGCCAATCGGGCCGACCAGATCCGCGTGCTGGGCCGACGCGAGCCGGGTACGCCGCCGCTCGTGTTGCAGGTCACGGTGACGACCTTCGAGGCGCGCTACGCCGCGCTGGGGGCGACCCCGGACGTGGTCATCACGGCCAGGGCCCAGCTTCGCTCGACGCCTGAGCGCCGGGGCGAGGGCGCCATCCGGCCGGAAGAGGGACGTTCGGTCGAACGGGTCTTCACCGTGACCCAGCCGGCGAGCGAGAACCGGGTCTCGGCCATCGTCGCCGCCTTCGATACGGCGACGCGCGACATCAACACCCAGATCGCCGACTGGACCATCCGCTCGGCGCGCTGAGGCCGGGCTTCAGCCGAAGAGCAGCCGGCCGCCCAAGGCGCCCGAGACGACGAGGACCGGCGCCGCCCAGCGCCCCTTGGCGAACAGGGCCGCCAACAGGGCCGCGAGGAACAGCAGGCCCGCGCCCCACAGGGACGGGGCGCGGTGGGCGGTGGACCAGAGCAACTGGACGGCCGTGGCGGCGATGACGCCGGTCACCGCCGCCGCCACCCCGGCGAGGGCGCGGTGCAGGGGCGGGTGGTCGACCACCGCCTCCAGTCGTTCGAACAGGATCATCGAAAAGGCGAAGGCGGGCAGGAACATCCCCGCCGTCACCGCCAGGGCTCCGGCCCAGCCGCCCGCCAGATAGCCGACGAAGGTTCCGAAGATGACCAAGGGAGCGGGCAGGACCCCGGCGATCGCCACCCCGTCCAGGAAGGCGCCGTCCGAGACCCAGCCCCGCCCCACCGTGTCGGCGCGCAGATAGGGAATGGCGGTATAGGCGCCGCCGAAGGTCAGCAGGCCGCCCTTCAGTCCCGCCAGGAAGAGGTCCAGGCTTTCCGCCGGCGCGCCGGTCGGCTGGATCAGAGGTGTAGAGAAGGCCCCGTCGCCGCGCAGGACAACGGCCAGAACGACGGCGGCGACGGCCAGGCCTGCCGCAACCCAGGGGCGGCCGCCGAAGGCGTAGATCAGCCCCCCGGCGATCAGGGGGACCCAGAAGGGGGCGCCGATCAGGCTGGCGGCGCAGGCGAAGCTCGCAACCAGCCACAGCTGCCGATCCTCCAGCACATGACGCCCGATCCGCCGCACGGCCCAGACGATCAGGGCCAGGACCACGATCTGCATGCCCAGGAGCGGGCCGGCCCAGGCGGCGCTGTCGGCGACCAGCCGCTGATAGGCCCAGGCCGCCGCCAGCATCAGGAGGAAGCCGGGCGCCATGAATCCCAGGCCCGCCAGCAGGCCGCCGAGACGGCCCCGCGCCGTCATCCCCATGTGGACGCACAGTTCGTGCGCCTCCGGCCCCGGCAGGGCCTGCATGACGGCCAGCAAACGGTTGAAACGGGCGCTGGACATCCAGCGCTCGCGCTCGACCAGGTCGCGACGGATCATGGCGATCTGGGCCACGGGCCCGCCGAAGGCCAGTAGGCCGAAACCCAGGAACTTCAGGAAGAGGGCCGCCAGGGACAGGCGGGGGACCTGGGGTTCCAGTTCATCCACGGCGCTGGCCTCCGGGCAGTTGCGGGGGCCAGGTCAGCCCGCCTTCAGCGCCTCGGAGACAGTATAGGCCGCCTCGGTCTTGGCGGCGACCTCGTCCAGGGTGACGCCCTCGGCCAGCTCGATCAGCTCCAACCCCGCGCCGTCCGGCTTGACGTCGAAGGTGGCCAGGTCGGTGATGATGCGGCTGACCACGCCCGTTCCGGTGAGGGGAAGGGTGCAGGATTTCAGCACCTTGGACTGGCCGTGCTTGTTGGCGTGTTCCATGACCACGACCACGCGCTTGACGCCTGCGACCAGGTCCATGGCGCCGCCCATGCCCTTCACCAGCTTGCCGGGGATCATCCAGTTGGCGATGTCCCCATTCTGAGCCACCTCCATGGCGCCCAGGATGGACAGGTTGATATGGCCGCCGCGGATCATGGCGAAGCTGTCGGCGCTGGAGAAGTAGGAGGACTCGGGGATCTCGGTGATCGTCTGCTTCCCGGCGTTGATCAGGTCGGGATCCTCGTCGCCCTCGTAGGGGAAGGGGCCCATGCCCAGCATGCCGTTTTCGGACTGGAGGGTCACGGTCATGCCTGCGGGGATGTAGTTGGCGACCAGGGTCGGAATGCCGATGCCCAGGTTCACGTAGAAGCCGTCCTGCAGCTCCTGGGCGGCGCGTTCGGCCAGTTGTTCGCGGGTGCGGGGCATCAGACGGCCTCCCTCTGCCGGACGGTGCGCTGTTCGATGCGCTTCTCGGACACGGTCTGGACCAGGCGGTCGACGTAGACGCCCGGCGTGTGGATTTGGTCGGGATCGAGGGAGCCGACAGGGACGATCTCCTCGACCTCGACGACCGTGACCTTGCCGGCGGTGGCCATCATTGGGTTGAAGTTGCGGGCGGTCTTGCGGAAGACCAGGTTGCCGCGCTCGTCGGCCTTCCAGGCCTTGACGATGGACAGGTCGGCGACCAGGCCGGTCTCCATCACGTAGTCGCGGCCGTTGAAGTTCCTGACTTCCTTGCCCTCGGCGACCAGGGTGCCGACGCCGGTGGCGGTGAAGAAGGCGGGGATGCCGGCGCCGCCGGCGCGGATGCGTTCGGCCAGGGTGCCTTGGGGGTTGAACTCCAGCTCCAGCTCGCCGGCCAGATACTGGCGCTCGAACTCCTTGTTCTCGCCGACGTAAGAACTGATCATCTTGGCGATCTGGCGGGTGGCGAGCAGCTGGCCCAGGCCGAAGCCGTCGACCCCGGCGTTGTTGGAGATGACCGTCAGCCCCTTGACGCCGCTGTCGCGCAGGGCGGCGATCAGGTTCTCGGGGATGCCGCACAGGCCGAAGCCGCCGGACATGACGGTCATGCCGTCGAAGGTCAGGCCCTCCAGCGCGGATGTGACGTCAGCGTAGATCTTACCCATCGCTCTCCCTCTTTTCATCGCCTGATGAATATCGGCGTGTTGGGCCACGCCTAACCCGGCGCGGACGACAGGGCAAGCCGGGGATGTCGCGGCTGCGCGACGGCCCGCAAAAAACAGTGTCCGAAGTGTCCGGACTGTCCGATTGGCCTCCCCCAAAGGCCGCCTGGGGACAGATGGGAAGCGGATGAGAGGCGGCAAGGGCCGAGGCGGCATCCGTGCGGACCGACCGGGCGTATGCCTGTGGAGACCGCCGCAACCGCCGCATCAGAGCCGTCGATGAACCTGACCAATGTCGCCATTCGCCAGTTGCAGGACGCGCCGTTTCCGGACTTCGTGACCCGGCCGGCGATCGACAGTCTGGTGACGGAGGCGCGTCGGCGCCTGGATCGCGACGGCCCTCACGATCCGGCGGGCTTTGCGCGCGAGATGGCCGAGCGGGCGATCGCCGAACATGCGGATGCGGCGAACCGGCAGCATTATGAACTGCCGCCCGAGTTCTTCCGCCTGTGCCTGGGCGAGCGGCTGAAATACTCATGCTGCCTGTATCCGACAGGGACGGAGACCCTGGATCAGGCAGAGGTCGCGGCCCTGCTGGAGACCTGCGCCCACGCCGATCTGGCGGACGGGCAGACCATCCTCGAGATGGGCTGCGGCTGGGGCTCGCTGTCGCTGTGGATGGCCGAGACCTATCCTCGAGCGCGGATTACGGCGGTGTCGAACAGCCACGGCCAGCGCAAACATATCGAAGGCGAGGCGAGGGCGCGGGGGCTGACCAATCTGACGGTCGTCACCCAGGACATGAACCGGTTCGACACCGACCAGCGGTTCGACCGGATCGTCTCGGTCGAGATGTTCGAGCACATGGCCAATTGGCGCGCCTTGCTGACCAAGGCCCGGTCCTGGCTGAAGCCTGACGGGCGGATGTTCATCCACGTCTTCACCCACCGCGACGCCCCTTATCGGTTCGACCACACCGACAGCGGCGACTTCATCGCCCAGCATTTCTTCACCGGGGGGATCATGCCCAGCCGCGGACTGATCCGGCAGTTTCCCGACCTGTTCGCGGTCGAGCAGGAGTGGACCTGGAACGGCGGCCATTACGCCCGCACCGCCAATCACTGGCTGGCCAATATGGACCGCAACGCCGGGCGGGTCGCCGTGCTGATGCGCGAGACCTATGGGGCGGACGCCAAGCTTTGGACCCGGCGGTGGCGGCGCTTCTACCTGGCGACCGCCGGTCTGTTCGGCAACGACGGCGGCCGCACCTGGGCGGTCAGCCACTATCGCCTGAAACCGGCCTGAAAACCCGTCTGAGGAGTTTGTCGTGATCAAATATGTCTTCGCCTATCTGGGCGCCGGGATCACCTTCGCGGTGATCGACGCTGTCTGGCTGACCACCATGACCAACCGCTTCTACAAGCCGGTGTTGGGCCCGATCCTGGCCGAGAAGCCGGACATGAAGGCGGCCGTGCTCTTCTATCTGATCTCGATCGCCGGGACGGTCTTCCTCGCCATCGCCCCCGCCTTGAAAGAGGGAAGCTGGACCAAGGCGGCGATCCACGGGGCGGTCCTGGGCTTCGTCGCCTACGCCACCTATGACCTGACCAACCAGGCCACCCTGGCCGCGTGGCAGACCAAGCTGACCGTCGTCGATCTGATGTGGGGCACGGTCCTGACGACGATCTCGGCGACGGGGGGCTATTTCGCCGCGCGCTGGGCCGAGGGGCGGTTCGGCTGAAACTTCCGTTCGCCTGACAAGAGTCAGCCATGGCGCCCGGCGCATGTTAAGCTATAGGTAACCGCTTTACGTCGGAGGGGCGCCCCACTTTGCGTGTCGGCATAAACGGACTGACCTGGGCGCTGGTCGTCGGGGTGGTGATCGGCCTGGCCCTGACGCCGGACGGGCGCGGCTGGCTGCGTCATCCCACCCTGATGCTGGGCGGGTCGGCCGTCGCCTCGGCCAGTCCGCCGGCGAACCGCGCGCCTTCGCCCGAAATCGCGGCGCCGCCCGTCGCGCCGCCGCCGGCCGCTCAGCCCCTGGTCACGCCCTTGAAGGCTCGGCTGGCGCAGGGGCGTCTGAGCGTGGGGGTGTTCGGCGATTCCATGGCCGACGGCTTGTGGGCCGCCCTCTATCGCGATCTGAATCACCAGCCCGGCGTGACCGTGACCAAGTTCAGCGAGGTCTCCACCGGTCTGTCGCGCTACGACTATGTGGACATTCAGGCCAAGACTGAGCGACAGCTGCGCGAGACGCCGGTCGATGCGGCGGTGGTGCTGTTCGGCACGAACGACGCCCAGGGCATCAGTCTGGACGGGGTGATCCACGACTTCGGCACGCCGGGCTGGAAGGCCGCCTACGCCAAGCGGATCGACGACCTGGTCGGCCTGCTGCGCGCCAATGACGTCGCCGTCTATTGGGTCGGCCTGCCCAAGATGAAGCGCACCGGGTTCGACGCCAAGATGGCCGTGATCAATGCGGTGGTGCGCGAGCGGATGAAGGCTCTGGGCGTGCCCCTGATCGAGACGTCCGCCCTGACGGCGGATGCGGCGGGCGACTACGCCGCCTATCTGCCCGGCCCCAGCGGGCGGCCCCAGCTGATGCGGGCCAATGACGGCATCCACATGAGCATGGCCGGCTATCTTCGGATCGCCGCCCCGGTGGCCGAGCGGTTGAAGCGCGACGCCGGCCTGATCGAAGTCAAGACGGCCGATCCCCGGCTCGGCACCCCGCCCACCGGCTGATCATGAGCCTGGGGGCCGTGGGGGCGGCGATACTGATACTGGCGGGGCAGGCGGAAGCGCAGGCCGGAACGGGCGCTGTCGCCTATAGGCCGGTCGCGGCGCCGACGCCGGGCGTGTCTTCGATCTGTCCGGACGGCCTGTGCGGCGAGGCGGCCCTGGAGGGGCTGTTCCAAGCCCTGGAGGCGACGGAGGCCGGCGCGCGCGACCGCCCCGTCCATATCCTGCAGATCGGCGACAGCCATACGGCCGGCGACCGGATCACCGGCGCCGTGCGCGCGCGCTGGCAGGCCCGGTTCGGCGTTGGAGGACGAGGCGTTCTGCCGCCGGGCGTCCCCTACGCCGGCTATGCGCCGATGCAGGTGGAGGTGAGCACGACCGATTGGCCCATGCGGACCGATGTTTTGTCCGCCGGGCGTCTGCCGATCGGCGTCGGGTTCACAGGCAGCGAGGCGGACGTCGCGGACGGCGGGGTGATGGCCATAGCGGCCGAGGACGGCGCGGCCTTCGACAAGGTTCAGATTTGCGGAGAGGGTTGGCCGAAGGACGCCGAACTGACTCTGACGGGCAGCGCGGGCTTGCGGACGATGGTGTTTCCCGGTCCCCGCGACGAAATCTGGCAACCCGTGTGTCAGACCGCGATGTTCGACACGCTCCAGACGCGGCTCGAGATTCGCCCGACGGGCAGGGTGAAAATCCATGACGTGCGGCTGACGCGACAGGGGCCGGGCGTGGAGCTGTCCAATCTCGGCGTCGTCGGAGGGACCGTTCAGGATCTGGTGCTGAGGAACGGCGACTGGACGCGATTGGAGCTGGACGCCTGGCGGCCGGACCTGGTCATCATCGCCTTCGGCGTCAATGATGGATTCGCGCCGAACTTCAACGCCGACGACTATGAGTCCTGGCTGCGCGGAGCCTTGGCGGGCCTGCCTTCGGGCCTGCCTGTACTGATCCTCGGCGCGCCGGAGGGACTGAAGGCCGGAACCGCCGGACCGTGCGGCGGACGGGCCGCGCCCGCATCTCTGGCGGTGGTCCGGGACGTGCAGCGTCGCGTCGCGAGCGAGACGGGCGTCGCATTCTGGGACTGGTACGGACGCATGGGAGGCGACTGTTCGGCGGAGCGGCTGGCGACTGCGCCTGAGCCCTATATGCGGCCCGACCGGGTGCATTTCACTTCCCAGGGGGCGGAGTGGATCGGCGGGGTGCTGAGCGACGATCTGCTGGCCGCCTATGACCGCTGGAAGGCGGCGAAGGGGGAGGCGGACTGATGCTGTTTCCGACCCTGGCCTTCGCGGTCTTCTTCCTGTTCGTCTATCTGGTCAGCTGGAGCCTGGATCGAGAGAACGGGCGGCGCAAACTGTTCCTGCTGCTGGCCAGCTGGTTCTTCTACGCCCAGTGGGACTGGCGGTTCGTGGGGCTGCTGATCGTCTCGGCCGTGCTGAACTGGGGCGTGGCGGCCCTGATCGTGCGCAGCGACCGGGCGGGACGGCGCAAACTGTGGGTCGGTCTGGGCGTGGCGGCCAATCTGCTTATCCTGGGCTTCTTCAAGTATTACGGCTTCTTCGTCGAACAGGCTGTTGATCTGCTTGCCCAATTCGGTTGGGAGCGGGACCTGCCCCTGTTGCAGGTGGTGCTGCCGGTGGGGATCAGCTTCTTCACCTTCCAGGGCATCAGCTATGTGGTCGACGTCTATCGCGGCAAGACGGCGCCGGCCGAGAGCCTGCTGGACGTCATGCTGCTGATGAGCTTCTTCCCGCACCTGGTGGCTGGGCCCATCGTGCGGGCCTCGGACCTGTTGCCCCAGTTCGCCCGGGTGCCGCGGCTGACGCGCGAGATGGCGACCCATGGGCTGCTGCTGATCGTCTGGGGCCTGTTCAAGAAGACCGTGATCGCGTCCGAGCTGGCGACGCGGCTGGTGGATCCGGTCTTCTTCGATCCTTCGGCCTATGGGGCGATCGACATAGCGGCGGCAGTCTATGCCTATGCAGTTCAAATCTACTGCGACTTCTCGGCCTATTCGGACATGGCCATCGGGGTCGCGGCCTTGCTGGGCTATTCCTTCCCGCGCAACTTCGACCAGCCGTACCGGGCGGCCTCGATGCAGGCCTTCTGGCGGCGGTGGCACATCAGCCTGTCCAGCTGGCTGCGCGACTATCTGTATGTGCCGCTGGGCGGGGGGCGCAAAGGGCTTTGGTCGTCGTGCATGAATGTGATGATCACCATGCTGCTGGGCGGGTTGTGGCACGGGGCGGCCTGGACCTTCGTGGCCTGGGGCGCCCTGCACGGCGGGGCGCAGGTGGTGGAGCGTTTAGGGCGCGCGTTGGTCAAGGACCGCAAGGTCGTCCCGACCTGGCTGGGGGTTCTGATCACCTTCCACGTCGTCTGTCTGGGCTGGATTCTGTTCCGCGCCGAAACCTTCGATCTGGCGATGCAGATGTTGGTCGGCCTGGGTCGGTTCGAGGGCTTCAGCCTGTTGACGCCCTTTGTGCTGGCGTTGATCGTCGGCGGACTGGCGATGCACGGACTGCCGCCGCGCGCGGTGGAGGGGCTGGCCGAACGGCTGAAGACGGCGCCGTCGCCGACCCTGGGCATCCTCATCGGACTGGCGATCCTTCTGGTCGAGGCGATGCGGCCCGAGGGCGTGGCGCCCTTCATCTATTTCCAGTTCTGAGGCCTTGATCCGACGATGAGCGAGCCGACGGACCCGATCGACCCCTTTCCCACCCGCGCCCAGCCGCCGGTGTCGCCGTTTCCGCCGCTGGAGGAGCCGACGGCCGCCGATCCGCCCAGCGACTGGATCGACGCCGCCGACGCCCATGACTTGCCGACGCGGGAGAACGCCCTGGTCGCCCTCGGTCGTTTCGCCTTTCCCCCCGCCCCGCCGTTGGACGAGGAAGGGGAGGCGGCGCGCGCGCGGCGGTGGACCAGCCAGACCGTGCTGGTCGCCTGCGTCTTCCTGATGATCTTCAACGCGGGATCGGTGCAGAACTGGGCGCGCCAGCAGCCGCCGGGCTGGACTCAGTCAACGATTGATCGACTCGCGACGGTCTGGGTCGAACAACTGGCTCTGCTGGGGGCGGACCAGCCGGTCGAGGGGCTGCGGCAGCTGTGGCGCGAGGCGCAGACGCTGCGGTTCGACGGCGGCCGGGACAAGGCGGCGCCGGACGCCTGAGATCGCGCCGACGGCCAAGGCCGGCGCGATCTTTCGGTGTGGAGCCGGCTTAGTTGACGGTCGCCTTGACGATCTTGCCGGGGCTGTGCGGCGGCTCGCCCTTCGGCAGGGCGTCGACGTGTTCCATGCCGGACTCGACCACGCCCCAGACGGTGTACTGACGGTCCAGGAAGGTGGCGTCGTCGAAGCAGATGAAGAACTGCGAGTTCGCGCTGTTCGGATCGGCGGTGCGGGCCATGGAACAGACGCCGCGCACGTGCGGCTCGGCCGAGAATTCCTGCTTCAGGTTCGGCTTGTTGGAGCCCGAGGTGCCGGTGCCGGTCGGATCGCCGCCCTGGGCCATGAAGCCGGGGATGACGCGGTGGAAGACGACGCCGTCGTAGAAGCCTTCCTGGGCCAGTTCGGTGATCCGGGCGACGTGGTTCGGGGCCAGGTCGGGGCGCAGCTTGATGACCACGTCGCGGGCTTCGCCGTCTCCGGTGTCCAGGGTGAAGGTCAGGGTGTCGGCCATTTCGGTCGTCCTCTCGGGGTTGATTTGCGGCGGGACATAGCCCGCAACGCCGGTCGGGGCTATGTGGGAACGATGAGTGAAGACGAAAAGCCTCAAGAACGTCGTCGTATGGTGCGGCCGCCCAGCGGCGGAACGGCCGCCGGTCGCGGCATGGGCACGAAGATGAAGACGGCCGACACCAAGTCCATGTCGAGCCAGCAGTGGATCAAGCGCCAACTGTCCGACAAATGGTCCGAGCGGGCGCGGGCGGAGGGCTGGCGTTCGCGCGCCGCCTTCAAACTGATCGAGATCGACGACAAGTTCCGCCTGATCAAGCGCGGGTCCAAGGTCATCGACCTGGGCGCGGCGCCGGGCGGCTGGGTCCAGGTGGCGCTGAACCGGGGCGCGGGCGCCGTGGCCGGGGTGGACCTGTTGATGATCGAGCCGATCCCCGGCGCGACCCTGTTCCAGGCCGACTTCACCCACCCCGGCGTGGATCAGCAGCTGATCGAAGCCATCGGCGGACAGCCGGACCTGGTTCTGTCGGATATGGCGCACAACACGGTCGGCCACCGCCAGACCGACCACCTGAAGATCATCGCCCTGATCGAAATCGCCGCCGACTTCGCCATCCGCACCCTTCGGCCCGGCGGCGCCTTCGTCTCCAAGAACTTCCAGGGCGGCGACGCCGGGGGCGTTCTGGCGCGACTGCGCGAGGAGTTCGAGACGGTGAAGTACGTCAAGCCGGAGTCCAGTCGGAAGGACAGCGCCGAGGTGTTTCTGGTGGCGTTCAATAAGCGCTAGGCGGCCTTCAGGCCGTCGCGGGTCTACGGGCCGCGCGGCGTTCTTCCATCCGCGACCAGACCCGGTCGTGCAGGGTGAAGAAGACCGTCTGAACCAGGGGCTCGATGACGCCGATGGCCAGGGCGGCGCGGATGTCCTGGGTCAGGGCGAAGGCCACCAGGACGGCGACGGTGAAGTGCATGACGCCATAGGTCACGGTCTTGACCGCCACCTGTTTCAGCGAGCGGGGCAGGGCGTGGCTGTGGCCATGGCCGTGGTTGTCGTGGACGCGGGCCTGTTCCTCGGGCGACATGATGTCGAGCCGAGCGGTGAAGGCCTCGGCCGCCTCTTCGATGTTCGAGGCCATGCGGCGGCGTTCGATCCGGTGCCAGACGCGGTCGTGGATCGAATAGGCGATGGTCTGAAAGAAGGGCTCGACCATGCCGACGGCCAGGGCGATACGCCAGTCGCGGGTGATGGCGAAGGCCACGAGAATGGCCACCACGAGGTGCATGACCCCGTAGCTGGCGATCTTCAGGGCCAGTTTTCGCGCGGTGCTGAGGATGACGCCGACCATGATGCGAGAATGGTCATTGGGGCGCTGGGTTGCAAACCAATAAAATCTATCGGGTGCATAAGCCGCAAGACCCTTGCCCCCGACCCCCGCACCCCGTTATACGCGGCCCGCAAAACGGAGACTCCCCATGGAGATACGCGAAGGACTGACCTTCGACGATGTTTTGCTGGAACCCGGCCCGTCCGAGTTCATGCCGGCGATGGTCGACGTCTCGACCCAGCTGACGCGCGACATCAAACTGAACATCCCGCTGCTGTCGTCCGCCATGGACACGGTGACGGAAAGCCGCCTGGCGATCGCCATGGCCCAGTCCGGCGGCCTGGGCGTGCTGCACCGCAACATGACCATCGAGGAGCAGGCCGATCAGGTCCGCGCCGTGAAACGCTATGAGAGCGGCATGGTGGTCAATCCGGTGACGGTGAGCCCCACGACGACCCTGGGCGAGGTGCGCGAGATCGTCGAACGCAAGAAGATCACCGGCTTCCCGGTGGTCGATCCCAAGTCGGGCAAGCTGGTCGGCATGCTGACCCACCGTGACATGCGTTTCGAGAGCGATCCGAACGTCACGGCCGCCTCTCTGATGACCACCGGCGACCTGATCACGGTGCGCGAGGGCGCGAGCCGCGAGGAGGCGCGCGAGCTGCTGCGCACCCGCAAGATCGAGCGGGTCATCGTGGTGGACGAGGATTATCGGGCTGTCGGCCTGATCACCATGAAGGACATCGAGAAGGCCCAGGCCTTCCCGAACGCCGCCAAGGACGAGCAGGGCCGGCTTCTGGTCGGCGCCGCCTCGACGGTTGGCGACGCCGGCTTCGAACGGGCCATGGCCCTGGCGGAGGCGGGCGCCGACGTGGTGGTGATCGACACCGCCCACGGCCACTCGGCTTCGGTCGGCCAGGTGGTCGAGCGGATAAAGCGCGAGAACAACCGTATCCAGATCATCGCCGGAAACGTCGCCACCTATGACGCGACGCGGGCCCTGATCGACGCGGGCGCCGATGCGGTGAAGGTCGGGATCGGTCCGGGGTCCATCTGCACCACCCGCATCGTCGCGGGCGTGGGCGTGCCCCAGTTGACGGCCGTGATGGACGCCGCGCGGGCGGCCAAGGGATCGGGCGCCTCGGTGATCGCGGACGGCGGCATCAAATATTCGGGCGACCTGGCCAAGGCCATCGCGGCCGGGGCGAACGTGGCCATGATGGGCTCGATGTTCGCCGGCACCGATGAGAGCCCCGGCGAGGTCTTCCTGTATCAGGGCCGGTCCTACAAGTCGTACCGCGGCATGGGTTCGGTGGGCGCCATGGCGCGCGGCTCGGCCGACCGCTACTTCCAGAAGGAGGTCTCGTCCGAGAAGCTGGTGCCCGAGGGCATCGAGGGCCAGACGCCTTACAAGGGGCCCATCGGTCCGGTCCTGCATCAGCTGGTCGGGGGGCTTCGCGCCTCCATGGGCTATGTCGGCGCCGGCACGATCCCGGACTTCCAGGAGCGCGCCCGCTTCGTGCGCATCACCGGCGCCGGCCTGCGGGAAAGCCATGTCCACGACGTGATGATCACGCGCGAGGCGCCGAACTACAGACAGGGGTAAGGCCATGACGACCGAACTGACCTATCTGGCCCTGACGCTGATCCTGGCGCTGGTTCAGGTCTTCCTGCCGGCCGGGGCGCGCACGGCCGAGTTCGGTTCGAAATGGAACGCGGGTCCCCGCGACGAGACGCCGGTGGCGACCAAGCCGCTGACCGGCCGTCTCGAACGGGCTCAGGCCAATCTGTTCGAGACCTTGCCGCTGTTCATCGGCGCCGTGCTGATCGCCCATGTGGCGGGTCAGGACAGCCCCCTGACCGTGTGGGGGGCGACCCTCTATTTCTGGGCGCGCGTGGTCTATCTGCCGCTCTACGCCCTAGGCCTTCCCTATATCCGGTCGCTGGTCTGGCTGGTCTCGCTTGCGGGCCTGGTCATGATCTTCGCCGCCCTCTTCATCTGAAAGTCCGCATTGACCCCAGCCGCCCGTCTCGCCGCCGCCGCCGCCGTCCTGGACTCCATCGCCCAGGGCCGCCAGCCGGCGGAAACCGTCCTGAAAGCCTGGGGGACCGCCAACCGCTACGCCGGGTCCAAGGACCGGCGCGCCATCGCCGACCGGGTCTACAAGGTGCTGCGGGCGCGCGGCCGCCTGTCGTGGATCATGGGCGGGCGCGAGGACGGCCGGGCCCTGGTGATCGGGTCTCTGCACGCCATCGACGGCCTGTCGCTGGAAGAGATCGAGGCCCTGCACGCGGGCGACGGCTACGGCCCGCGCCCCCTGTCGAAACAGGAGCGCAGCCGGATCACCGCGGGGGAGGGGGAGCTTCCCGGCTGGGTCGCCGCCGGCCTGCCCGACTTCGTGGTTGAGGATTTCAAAGCGACCTTTGGCGACGGTTGGGCCGAGGAGGCCCACGCCCTGATGGCGCCGCGCGCGCCGATCGACCTGCGGGTCAATGACGCGGCCGTCACGGTCGATGAGGTCGAGGCCGAACTGAAGGCCGCCGGGCTGGACGTTTCGCGCACGCCCTGGTCGGCCGTCGGCCTGCGCGTGCCGTCGGAACCGCCGCCCAACATCCAGGCCCTGGACGGCTTCAAGGCCGGCAAGTTCGAGATCCAGGACGAGGGCAGTCAGGTCGTCTGCTGGCTGGCCGGGGCGCAACCCGGCGCGACGGTGGTCGACTATTGCGCCGGCGGCGGCGGCAAGACCCTGGGTCTGGCCCAGGCCATGAAGGGGCAGGGGAGGCTGACGGCCTCCGACGTGGTCAACAAGCGGCTGGAGAACATCCGCCCCCGCCTCCAACGCGCCGGCGTCGAGGCGGACCTGATCTTGATCGGTCAGAACGGCGGGGGGCTGGAAGCGTTGAACGGACAGGCCGATCTGGTCTTCGTCGACGCCCCCTGTTCGGGCTCGGGCACCTGGCGGCGTCGGCCCGAGGACGCCTGGCGTCTGACGGCGGACGAGGTCGAAAAGCTGCACGCCCTTCAGGTTCGCATTCTGGGCCAGGCGACCAGGTTGGTGAAGCCGGGCGGCCGTCTGGTCTATGTCACCTGTTCCATGCTGGCGCGTGAGAACGAGGCCAGCGCCGACGCCTTCGAGACCGCCCATCCCGAGTTCAAACCGGTTCCCGTCGCCGATCTGCTGGCCGCGCCGCAACTGACCGAGGCCGCGCGGGTCAGGATCGCGGAATGGGCGTCGGGCGCGCGTCTGCGGCTGTCGCCGGCCTCGGCGGATACTGACGGCTTCTTCGCCGCCGTCTATCAGCGGGCCGTTTGATGGGGGCGGGGCCGACGCGGCACGGCGGGGTTTCGGTCCTCTATGTCATGGCTGCGCCCGCCGAATACGGCGACTGTCTGCGCGCCCGCATACAGCCCCTGATGACCGGCGTCGGCCCGGTGGAGGCCGCCGTGGCCCTGACCGCCGCCTTGGCCCGGCTGGAGGCGGCGGGCGATCCGCCCGACCTGATCGTGTCCCTGGGGTCGTGCGGCTCGCGGGTGCTGGAGCACGCCTGCGTCTACCAAGCTTCTTCGGTCGCCTATCGCGACATGGACGCCAGCCCTCTCGGCTTTCCCAAGGGGGTGACGCCTCTGCTGGACCAGCCTGCGGTCCTGCCCCTGCCTTGCCCCATCCCGGGCCTGCCGACCGCCACCCTGTCGACCGGCGCGAACGTCGTCTCCGGCGCCGCCTATGACGCCATCGACGCCGAGATGGTGGATATGGAGACCTGGGCCCTGGTCCGGGCGGCCCAGACCTTCGGCCTGCCCCTGATCGCCCTGCGCGGCGTGTCGGACGGTCGGAGCGAGCTGAAGGCGTTGGAGGACTGGACCTCCACCCTTTGCCATGTGGACGAGAACCTGGCCGCCGCCCTGGACCGTCTGATCGCCGTCCTGGAGGCCGACGGCCTCGCCGCGCTTGAAATTCCGGCCTTACACGGCCAAGACCCCGCGCAACCTCCCGCCCCGGATTCGATCACGCCATGACCACGCCGCACGACCACCGATCAGTCCTCATCGTCGATTTCGGCAGCCAGGTGACCCAGCTGATCGCCCGCCGCCTGCGCGAGGCCAGCGTCTATTGCGAGATTCACCCGTTCCAGAAGGCGGAACAGGCCTTGGCGGCGATGAAGCCTGCCGCCGTCATCCTTTCGGGCGGGCCCGAGAGCGTCCACGAAGAGGGCAGCCCCCGCGCGCCCCAGGCCGTGTTCGAGGCCGGGGTGCCGGTCCTGGGCATCTGCTACGGCGAAATGACCCTGTGCGAACAGCTGGGCGGCAAGGTCGAGGGCGGCCATACGCGCGAGTTCGGCCGCGCCGCCATCACGGTTCAGAAGGATTCTCCCCTGCTGGCCGGCCTGGCGCCGGTGGGCGAGGATGAGGAAGTCTGGATGAGCCACGGCGACAAGATCGTCGCCATCCCCGAGGGCTTCGACGTGGTGGCCTCGTCCGAGGGCTCCCCCTATGCGGTGATCGCCGACGAGACGCGGCGCTTCTACGGCGTCCAGTTCCACCCGGAAGTGATGCACACCCCGCGCGGCCACCAGATGCTGAAGAACTTCACCCACGGCATTGCGGGGCTGAAGGGCGACTGGACCATGGCCGCCTATCGCGACGAGAAGATCGCCCAGATCCGCGAACAGGTCGGCGACGCCAAGGTGATCTGCGGCCTGTCCGGCGGCGTCGACAGTTCCGTCGCGGCCGTGCTGATCCACGAGGCCATCGGCGACCAGCTGACCTGCGTCTTTGTCGACACCGGCCTGCTGCGCAAGGACGAGGCGAAACAGGTCACCACCCTGTTCCGCGAGCACTACAACATCCCGCTGATCCATGTGGACGCGTCCAAGGAATTCCTCGGCGAGCTGGCCGGGATCTCCGACCCCGAGACCAAGCGCAAGACCATCGGCCGCCTGTTCATCGAGGTGTTCGACCGCGAGTCCGCCAAGATCGAGGGCGCCGAATTCCTGGCCCAGGGCACCCTCTATCCCGACGTGATCGAGAGCGTCTCCTCGTCCAGCGGCAAGGCCCACGTCATCAAGAGCCACCACAATGTCGGCGGCCTGCCCGACTATATGAAGCTCAAGCTCGTGGAGCCCTTGCGCGAATTGTTCAAGGACGAGGTCCGGGCGCTCGGTCGCGAACTGGGCCTGAGCGACGCCTTCGTCGGCCGCCACCCCTTCCCGGGACCGGGCCTGGCCATCCGCATCCCCGGCGAGATCACGCCCGAGGCGGTCGAGACCCTGCAACAGGCCGACGCCATCTATCTGGAGGAGATCCGCAAGGCGGGTCTGTACGACCAGATCTGGCAGGCCTTCGCCGTCCTGCTGCCGGTCAAGACCGTCGGCGTCATGGGCGACGCGCGAACCTATGAAAAGGTGCTGGCCCTCCGAGCCGTCTCCTCCACCGACGGCATGACCGCTGACTTCTACCAGTTCCCCTGGGACGTCCTGGCCAAGACGGCGACCCGCATCATCAACGAGGTCCGGGGCGTGAACCGCGTGGTCTACGACGTGACGTCCAAGCCGCCGGGGACGATCGAGTGGGAATAATTCGGGCCTTTCGAGAGCTTTCGAGAACGCTTCCGATGTGCGACATAAGTTACTGACGCAAAAGTGAATTCTGTCGAGACCCTTCGGAGCCTTTCGGAGGGTCTTTTTTTCGTGATGCCGACCTGTCTGACGGTATCGCGCTCCGTTGCTCCCGTGGATTCCGGCTCATACCGTCTGGGCCACGGCGAGCCGATGACGGTATTCTTTTCACGCAAGACGCTGAAAAGGCGAGAAAATATCGACCTCGAACCGCCGATTTCCGGGCCTGTCCGGTGCGAGGAGATTTTACCGTGCTTACCGATGCCGCTCTGAGGAATTTGAAGCCCAAATCAAAGGCTTACAAGAGTACCGACAGGGATGGCCTCTACGCCTATGTGTCGCCAGGCGGCGCGATCTCGTTCCGCTACGACTACCGCTTCAACGGTCGGCGGGAGACGCTCACCCTGGGGCGCTATGGGCGGGGCGGTCTAAGCCTGTCGCAGGCGCGGGAACGCCTGTTCGAGATCAAGCGGACCATAGCGGACGGCGTGTCGCCCGCCTTGGAGAAGCAGCGCGCCAAGCGTCGTCTGAAAGAGGCGCGCAGCTTCGAGCATGTCGCCCAGCGCTGGATGGACACCGCCCCGATGGCGGACAGCACCCGGAACATGCGCCGGTCGATCTTCAATCGCGAGGTGCTGCCGCAGTGGCGAAACCGCCTGCTCAGCGAGATCACTCCCGATGACATCCGGGCGCACTGCAAGACCATCGTGGACCGCGGCGCGCCGGCGACGGCGATCCATGTGCGCGACATCGTCAAGCAGATCTACGCTTGGGCGATCCTGCACGGCGAGAAGATCGATAATCCGGCGGACGGCGTCGGGCCGGCGTCGATCGCGACCTTCCGGCCGCGTGACCGCAGCCTGTCACCGAGCGAGATCCGCATCATGCTGGGGCTTCTCGGAGAGGTGGCGACCCTGCCGACCATCCGGCTCGGGCTGAAGTTCATCCTGCTCAGCATGGTGCGAAAGAGCGAACTGCAGGACGGCGTCTGGCCGGAGGTGGATTTCGAGAACGCCGTCTGGTCGATCCCGGCCGCGCGGATGAAGCGCTCTCGGCCCCACAACGTCTATCTGTCGACCCAGATGCTCGACATCCTGATCGCCCTGAAGACCTGCGCCGGAAACTCCAAATACATCCTGCCCTCCCGCTACGACGCGGACGCGCCGATGTCGCGGGCGACCTTCAATCGTGTGACCTCCGCCATCGCCGAGCTGGCGAAGAAGCGGGGATTGCCGTTGGAGCCGTTCACCGTGCACGACCTGCGACGGACGGCCTCGACCCTGTTGCATGAGATGGGGTTCAACTCGGACTGGATCGAGAAGGGCCTGGCTCACGAGGAGCGGTCGTCGCGCGGCGTCTACAATAAGGCGGAGTTCGAGATGCAGCGACGGCACATGGCGCAGCAGTGGTCAGACGCGGTCGAGGCTTGGGAGGCCGGGCGGACGTTCACGCCGGTACTCAGTGTGCCGGAGGGAGAGGGACCTCGCTTCGATCCGAAGTTCTGACCGGTCGGCTGATGCGTCGGCGGACGTCGGGCGGCGCCGCGCGGCGGATCGGCTGGTTGCGGCGGCGCTCGAGCCAGGCCTCGACCTCGGCCAGGTCCCAGACCACGCAGCGGGGCGTCAGGAGGAACCGCTTCGGAAACTCGCCCCGGCGCTCCATCTCCCAGATGGTGCTGTCGGCGAGCGGCACCATCTGGTGCAATTCAGGCTTCTTGATCGTGCGGGGCAGGGGTGGGTTGCGCTGGGCCATCGATATCTCCGCTTTGATGCGGGGAATCGAACTCGAAAGGTTGCGACAGGCCTAGCCGTACCCTCTCCACCGTAGATTTGCGGCCTATGTGAGGATGAGCGGCTTGAATATTTCCATATTTCTAATAATTCAGAAATATGGAAACCGAAGCCTCGATTCTCGCTCTTGCGGCCTTGGCGCAATCAACGCGACTGGAGGCGTTTCGCCTTTTGGTCCGCCACGAGCCCGACGGTCTGGCGGCCGGTGACATCTCCAACCATCTGGCCATCCCGGCCAACACGCTGTCGTCCCATCTGGGCGTCCTGACGCGGGCCGGGCTGATCAAGTCGGAGCGTCGCAGCCGGTCGATCATCTATCGGGCCGACCTGGACAGGCTTGGTGACCTGGTCCTGTTCCTGCTCAAGGATTGCTGTGGGGGCAGAGCGGACCTGTGCGAGCCGTTGTTGGCCGAACTCGCGCCGTGTTGCTCCTGAGGCCGCCGTGGACATTATCATCTACCACAACCCGACCTGCGGGACGTCTCGCAATGCGCTTGAGCTGATCCGTCACCTCGGGATCGAGCCCCACGTCATCGAATATCTGAAAAGCCCGCCGTCGCGCGCCATGGTCGCCTGGCTGGCGGAGCGGACCGGCGCCCCGCTGCGCGACCTGCTGCGGGAAAAGGGCACGCCCTTCGCCGAACTGGGTCTCGACGCCCCAGGCCTGACGGACGAGCAACTGCTCGATGCGATCGAGGCCCATCCGATCCTGCTCAACCGACCGATCGTCGTCAGCCCCCTGGGCGTGGGCCTGTGTCGCCCGTCGGAGGCCGTGCTGGACCTGCTGCCGACCGAGAACCTGAAGCCCTTCACCAAGGAAGACGGAGAGGTCGTCATCGACGCCGACGGCCGGCGGGTGGCGCGATGATCGACGCGCCCGCCGCTTCGCCGCGCCGTCTCTCATTCCTCGACCGCTGGCTGACGCTGTGGATCTTCGCCGCCATGGCGCTGGGCGTCCTGCTCGGAACCGTCGTGCCGGGCCTGCCCGCCTGGATCGACAGCCTCTCGGTCGGGACCACCAACATCCCGATCGCGATCGGCCTGATCCTGATGATGTACCCGCCGCTGGCCAAGGTCCGCTACGAGGCCCTGCCGCGCGTGTTCGCCGACAAGCGGGTCCTGGCCCTGTCCCTGATCCAGAACTGGGTTCTCGGGCCGGTGCTGATGTTCGCGCTGGCGGTGATCTTCCTGCGCGATCAGCCGGAGTACATGACCGGCGTGATCCTGATCGGCCTAGCGCGCTGCATCGCCATGGTGCTGGTCTGGAACCAGCTGGCGCGGGGCGACAACCAGTATGTGGCCGGTCTCGTGGCCTTCAACTCGATCTTCCAGATCCTGTTCTTCAGCCTCTACGCCTGGTTCTTTCTTACCGTCCTGCCGCCGGTGTTCGGCCTGCGGGGCAGCGTGGTGGACGTCAGCGTCTGGACCATCGCCGGAGCCGTGCTGGTCTATCTCGGCGTTCCATTTCTGGCGGGTTTCCTGACCCGCCGCAGCCTGATCGCCCGCAAGGGCGCCGACTGGTACGAGCGCCGCTTCCTGCCGCGCATCGGGCCGATCACCCTGATCGCGCTGCTCTTCACCATCGTGGCCATGTTCAGCCTCAAGGGCGGAGAGGTCGTGGCCCTGCCGCTCGACGCCCTGCGCATCGCCATTCCGCTGACGATCTACTTCCTCGTCATGTTCGTCGTCAGCTTCCTGATGGGCAAGCTGATCGAGGCCGACTACCCGCGCACCACGGCCCTGGCCTTCACGGCGGCCTCCAACAATTTCGAGCTGGCGATCGCGGTCGCCATCGCGGCGTTCGGCCTGGCCTCGCCGGTCGCCTTCGCCGCCGTCATCGGCCCGCTGGTGGAGGTGCCGGTGCTGATCCTGCTGGTGTCGGTCGCTCTCTGGATGGGCCGGCGGTGGTTCCAGGACACCGTCCCGCCGGCGGACGCCGGGTGATGGTGGTCCTGTATCTGATCGAGGCGACTGAAGCCGGCCTGATCGCCGCGCTGCGGGCCGAAGGCCTGCCCGCGCCTGACGCCGGCCGCTACTTCAGCGCCGCTCACCATGGCGCCGTCGTGGGCTACGTCGGGCTGGAAGGGGAGGGGCGCGACCTGCTGCTCCGCTCCCTGGTGGTGCTCGCCGACCGGAAGGCGCGCGGCCTGGGAAGTCGGGTGCTGGCCGCCGCCGAGATCGTCGCCGCCGACCTGGGCGGCGCACGCCTGCATCTGCTCACCACGACGGCCGAACCCTTCTTCACCCGGCACGGCTACCGGGCGGCCAACCGCCAGACGGCGCCCGAGACGATCCGGCGGACCCGCGAGTTCGCGGGGCTCTGCCCTGCGTCGGCGGCCTATCTGACCAAGGACCTCTGATGACCTTCGCCCGCCTGCGAGCGCTGCCCGATCCGGATCACCTGCCGGCCCTGGACAAGGCCTATCTGTCGGCCGATCCGGCTCGCGGTCTTGGGCCGCACGATCATCGGCCCCGGATCCTGCTCCTCTACGGATCGCTGCGCGAACGGTCCTACTCGAGGTTCTGCGTCGAGGAGGCGGCCCGCCTGCTGCAGTGGATGGGATGCGAAACCCGCATCTTCGACCCGTCGGACCTCCCTCTGCCGGGCTTGCCGGGGGACGACGATCATCCGGCGGTGCGCGACCTGCGCGAGCACGCCCTGTGGTCCGAGGGCATGGTCTGGTGCAGCCCGGAGCGGCACGGCCAGGTCTCGGGCCTGATGAAGCTGCAGATCGATCATCTGCCCCTGAGCATGGCGGGGTGCGCCCGACCCAAGGCCGGACCCTGGCCGTCATGCAGGTCTCCGGTGGGTCCCAGAGCTTCAACGCCGTCAACACCCTGCGGCTGCTCGGCCGCTGGATGCGGATGATCACCATCCCCAATCAATCGAGCGTGGCCAAGGCCTTCCAGGAGTTCGACGACGCCGGGCGGATGAAGCCCTCCGCCTACTATGAGCGCATCGTCGACGTGATGGAGGAGCTGGTCCGCTTCACCATCCTGACCCGGCCCCACGCCGCCCGGCTGGTCGACCGCTACTCCGAGCGCAAGGCGGCGAGCACGCCGATCAACCCAGCCGATGACCTGTCGGCGATCGCCATCGCGCGGCCAGACCCCTGCTGCGTTCCCAGGTCAGCCCGAGCGCTCCTTCAGGACGGTTCCGGAACGGTTGGGGTCGGAGAGCCCTAGGCCGCAGCGGCGGTCTTCGGCTTGCCACCGGACCGGAGGAAGCCGACCGCCAGCACGACGACGGTCAGGACCTGTACCGCCAGACCTTCCAACGTCGGATAGAGGCCGAGGATCTCGACGCGCGGTATCCAGGCGACGGGGTGGACGTCGATCCAGCCGGCCTCCTGCAAGGCGGCGACGCCCTTGCCGACCAGCACGACCGAAAGCACGGCCATCAGGATCGAGCTGAGGGAGAAGAACTGACCGATCGGCAGGCGCTTGCTGTAGGTCAGCAGGGCCCAGGCAACGACCGCCAGAATGGCGACGGCGGTCAGGGCGCCGGCCAGCATGCCGACGTGGCCGCCCTGGCTCCAGATGGCGGCGTAGAACAGGATGGTCTCGAACACCTCGCGGTAGACCACCACGAAGGCGAGCAGGAACAGCAGCCAGGCCGACCGCCCCGACAGTGCCCTGGACAGCTTGTCGCGAATATAGATCTGCCAGGCGTCGGCATGGGACTTGCCATGCATCCAGATGCCGACCGAGACCAGGACCGCGCCGGCCAGCAGGGAGCCGAAGCCCTCCGTCAGCTCCCGGCTCGCGCCGCTGATCGAGATCAGGAAGGTCGCCGCCGCCCAGGTAGCCCCGCCGGCGAGAAGGGCCGCGATCCAGCCGCCGTGGAGATAGCGCAGCGCCTCGGGGCGCTCCGCCTTGCGCAGGAAGGCGATCATGGCGACCACGATCAGCAGAGCCTCCAAGCCTTCGCGCAGGAGGATGGTGAAAGCGCCCGCGAAACTGGCGACGTTGTCCGCCTCCTGCGGCGCCAAGGCCCGTTCGGCGGTGTCGAGCAGGGCGTTGAGCCGGGCGACCTGGGCCTCGACCTCTTCGGTCGGCGCGCCACGCCCGATGGCGGCCCGCAGGCCGGTCATAGCGGTTTCGACACGGCGCAGCAGGGCGCCGTCGCGGGCGCCGAGCGCCGGCTCCACCGGCTCGAAGCCGTCGAGATAGGCCGAGAGCGCCAGATCGGCGGCCTGTTTGCGGTCGCCCGCGCGGTAGGCCGTCAGGCTTTCCGCCAGGCGTGTGCGGGCGAGCGTGAGCGCGCCGCCCGAGGCCGGAGAGGCGGCGTCCGGATGCCGGCGGAGGTAGGCGGTGACGGCGCGGGCCTTGGTCTCGCCGATGCGCGACGCCAGGTCGTCGGGCGTGGTCTGGGTGACGGAGGCCACGGTGGGGAAGGCGGCCCGGATCGCCGGATCGCTCTCCCACAGACGTTGGCCTTCGGCGGCCTCGGCGTCGGTGAAGGCGAACCGCCCGACGTAGAAGGCCAGGGCCCAGCGATCCTCCGCCGGCAGATGCGCGAAACTGGCCATGGCGGTGCCGTCCAGGCCCTGGTCGATCACCTGATAGAGGCCGAACACGCTGCGCTGGCGGGCGCGCTCGACGTCAGCGAAGGCGATGGGCGCGGGATCCAGGCCCTGGGCGCCCTCGCCGTCGGCTCGTCCGGTGACGCCGTGGCAGACGGCGCACTGCTCCTGATAGAGGGCCTGGCCCCGGGCGAGATCGGGTGGGAAGGCCGGGGCCAGCGGGCTCGGATAGGCCGCGAGCAGCGCCGCGGCGAGGGCTTTGGCCTGGGCGGCGACCGCCTCCGGCGCGGCCTTGTCGCGGATGCTGGTCTCCAGGACGGCGGCGTCGCGCACGAGCGCGGCCTTGCCGGTGGTCGCGGGCAGGGCGTCGATGCGGGTGCGGATCTGGCCCGCGAACTCCGTCATCTCGCCGTATTCGGCCGGGTTCACGATCTGGCCGTTCGCGACGGCGCCGGCGTAATCGACCGAGACATAGTCCAGCAGTCGCCAGGCGACCTGGGCCTCCGAAGCGGCGGGCGCCTGGGCCTGGACGGGAGCCGAGGTCCCCAGGAGCAGGGTCAAGAACAGCAACCGAAGGAAATGACGCATGGCGGGCCCAACTGTGAACGGCTCGCATTATCACCGGTGCGTCAGGGTGTCGCGCTCGAAAGTGAAGCTCGTCCGCCGGGGTCATGCCCGTGACCGCAAAGGGCATGGTCGTGCAGCACCTCGATGACCTTGCAGGCGGAGACCCGACCGCCGGCGCATTCAGCCGTCATGCGCGAGAGTTCGGTCCTGAGCGCCTGGAGCCGGGCGATCTTCTCGGCGACATCGGCGAGATGCCGTTCGGCAATCGCATTGGCCTCGCCGCACGGGCGGTCGGGATGGTCCGACAGATCGAGCAGGGAGCGGATCGAGTCGATGTCGAAGCCGAGCTGGCGCGCATGGCGGATGAACGAGAGCCGCCGCGAGGCGGTGTCGTCGTACAGGCGGCGATCGCTGGCAGTGCGCGGCGGCTCCGGCAACAGGCCGATCTGTTCGTAGAAGCGGATCGTCGGAACCTTCACGCCGGTGGCGGCGGCCAGCTTGCCGATGGTGCGAAGGGACGGGGAGGGGGCGGTGGAGGCCATAGGTCAAAATAGTCGCTTGATCCTCTAGCGGCTAGAGGATGCATAGAGGTTTCCGAACACCACGGAGCCCCCATGACCGAGCCCCTGATCCAGGACGCCCCTGCCGCCTCGGGCTGCGGCTGCGGCGCGCCGGTGAAGTTCGACGGCGCCTCGCCGGCCTATCGCCGCATCCTGCTGGCGGTGATCGCCATCAACGCCGTCGCCTTCGTCGCCGTCGCGGGCGGCGCGCTTGTGCAGGGCTCGGCCTCTCTCGGGGCCAACGCCCTCGACTTCCTGGCCGACAGCGCGACCTACGCCATCAGCCTGTGGGCCATCGGCAAGTCGGTGCAGGTGCGTTCGGGCGCGGCGCTCCTGAAGGGCGCGAGCCTGGCGCTGCTGGCGGTGTTCATCCTCGGCTTCGCCGTCTGGCGCGCGGTGTCCGGCGCGCCGCCGGAGGGCACGGTCATCACCGGCCTGGGCCTGTTCGGCTTCGTCGCCAACGGCGTCGCGGCCCTGCTGCTGGTGCGCCATCGCGACGGCGACGCCAATGTCCGCTCCGTCTGGCTGTGCACCCGCAACGACCTGATCGAAAGCCTGGTCGTCGCCGCCGCCGGCGGGCTCGTCTGGCTCACGGCCTCGCGCTGGCCGGATCTGATCGCCGGCGCCGTTCTGGCGGTCGTCTTCCTGCAGTCGGCGTGGTCCATCATCCGCCAGTCCCAGGCCGAACTGAGGGCCGCGCGGTGACGACCACCTTCACCCCGGCCCTGGGCCACAGCTGGCTGAGCGACGTCTGCGACCCCGCGATCGCCCTGCTGACGCGGGAGCGGGTCTGGCGTCGCGCCCTGGTGGAGGCGCTGGATCCCCGCGCCGGCGAACGCATCATCGACGTCGGCTGCGGCACAGGCAGCCTGGCCGCTCTGATCAAGAGGCGAGCGCCCGCAAGCGAGGTGCTGGGGATCGATCCCGACGGCGACATTCTGGATCGCGCGCGCGCCAAGACGCTGTCGCTCGGGGCCGAGGTCGATTTCGTCGAGGGGTTCGCGCGGGATGTCGCCCGCATCACCGGCGACGCCGGCGCCGACAAGATCGTCTCCAGTCTGGTGTTCCACCAACTGCCCCTGCCGGAAAAGCGCGCCGGTCTGGCCGCCTGCCTGCGCGCCCTCAAGCCCGGCGGTCGTTTGCACATCGCCGACTACGGCCTGCAACGGACAACCGCGATGCGCGCGCTGTTCCGCATTATCCAGACACTGGACGGCTACGCGGACACCCAGCCCAACGCCGAAGGCGTCATCCCGATATTGCTCGCCGAGGTCGGGTTCACGGGGATCGAGGAGACGACGGTGTTTCCAACCCCGACCGGATCCATCTCCCTCTACCGGGCCGTGCGACCGTGACGGGTCGTCGCAGAGAGTCGTCCTGCGAGCCCTGTCAGGTGAACAGGGCCGGGTCCGACGGGGCTCTGTACTGTGTAACGCATTGCTCCCCGAAACGAACAAAAGTATGCAGCCCGCGATGACCTGGTCGATGACGGCATGGGCGAGACTGGTGTTGGCGGCGACCTTGGTGGTCGCGGCCTTCTTCGTCGTGCCGGTCGCCGACGCCGCGACCTGCATGCCGGAGCCGCCCGCGGCGCACGCCTCGGTCGACCATGATCCGAGCCAGGGCGATCACACCGGCTCCGCCGAACACGGCATCTGCGCGCACGGCCATTGCCATCACACCGCCTCCGCGCGGGCCGAGGCGGGGGACGATCTTCCCCTGCAGGTCTATTCGCGACCCGTGCACGCCTTCCCCATCAGCGAAGTGCGGGCCTCCATCGCCCCCGATGGCCTGATCCGACCGCCCAGAGCCTGACACGACGACCGCGCGTCCGCGCGGGCTCTCTCGTGTCACTCCCTCTGGAAGATGAATCATGCCTCCCTCATATCGCCGGCCGCCGCGCTTCGCGGTCGGCTGCGCGCTCGCCGCCTTCGCGGCTGTGCTGGCCAGCCCCGCGTGGGCTGACCCCGCCCCTTCGTTCGCCGAGCTCCTCGCCCGGCTGGATCAGACCCCTGCGACCCTGGAAGCCGGGGCGCTCGTGGACGCCGCGGAAGCGCGGGCTCGCCAGGCGCGCGTCCGCCCCAACCCGACCCTGGCCCTGGACGCCGAGAATGCGTTCGGAAGCGGACCCTTCTCGGGTTACGACAACGCCGAGACCACGCTGTCGGTCACCCAGGATCTCGAGCTCTGGGGCCGGCGTACGGCCCGGATCAATGCGGCCCGCGCCGATGCGGGGACCGCGTCGCTGCGGCGGGACCTCGCCGTGGTCGACGCCGCCGGACGGCTGGCGCTGGTCTACGCCGACGCCGAGGCGGCCGAACGTCGAGCGACGCTGGCGGAAGAGAATCTGAGCCTTACCCTGGCCGACGCCCGCGCCGCCCTGGTGCTGGTGGAGGAGGGGCGCGAGCCGCTTCTGCGCGGCATCCAGGGCGAGAGCGAAGCGGCCGCCGCGCGCGCCGGTCTCGATGAAGCCATCGCCGAACGCGACGCCGCCTTCGCGCGGCTCACGGCGGTGGCCATGCTGATCGAGCCGGTGACGACCATCGAGGCCAGCCTGCTGGACCAGGCGCCGGCGGCCGCGCTCGCGCCGACGGACCAGACGCCGTCGGTGCGCGTGGCCGAGGCCGAGCGCTCGGCCGCCGAAAGCCGCATCGCGGTCGAACGCACCCGCTCGCGGCCGGATGTGAGCGCCAGCGTCGGGCTTCGCCGCTATGAGGCGGAGGACGCGACCGCGCTGACGTTCGGCCTCAGCCTGCCCCTGCCGCTGTTCGATCGGAACCGCGGCAATATCGAAGCCGCCCAGGCGGACTTCAGGGCGGCCGACGCCCGTCTGATGACCGCCCGCCAGGAGGCCCAGGCGGATCGGGCCGCCGCACAGGCCCGCCTTCGCGCCTCGGTCAGTCGCGTCAACGCCGCCGACGCCGGCGTGCGCTCCGCCGAAGAAGCCTACCGCCTGTCGCGGATCGGCTTCGAGGCGGGTCGGATCTCGCAGCTCGAGCTTCGCGCGACCCGCACCGCCCTGGTCAACGCCAGAACCGCCGCCGTGGACGCCCGCCTCGCCCGGGTTCGCGCGGAAATCGATCTCGCGCGCCAGGACGGCCGCGCCCCCTTCCAAGGAGCCCAATGATGCGCACGCGCACTTCCAACAAGACCTTGCTGATCGGCGGGGTCGCCGCCCTCGTCATCCTCGGGGCCGGGGGTCTATACCTCGCCATGGGACGGTCGGATCCGCCCGCCGCCGAAGGCGCGGCGGCTGAAGGCGAAGCTGGTCACGCCGGAGAGGAGGGCGGCCACACCGAAGGCGAGGCCGAGGCTCCGGAGGGCTTCATCGCCCTCAGCGCGACCCAGGCCCAGGCCGCCAATCTCGTCGTCGTCGGCGTGGGCCGGGGCGGCGGCGCCGAAACCCGGCTCTCCGGCCGCGTGGAGCCGATGATCGACGCCCGCGCCGCCGTCGCCGCTTCCGTCGGCGGACGGGTGGAACGGGTGCTGGTGGCGCCCGGCCAGTCCGTTCGGATCAGCCAGCCCCTGGCCAGCCTCGTGAGCGGCGACGCGGCCACCTTCCGCGCCGACGCGGACGCGGCCGCGGCCCAGTCCGAGGCCGCGCGCCAGGCCTATCAGCGCAACAGCAACCTCGCCGACCAGGGCGTCGTCGCCCGGCAAGAGGTCGAGGCATCCCGAGCGCAGCTGCTGAGCGCCGAGGCGGCGGCCCGCGCGGCGCGCGCGCGGTCGAACGCGGCCGGATCGCCCAACGCCGCCGGACGGCTGAGCGTGAACAGCCCGATCACCGGCGTGGTCACCAGCGTCCAGGTCGGCCCGGGCGGCTTCGTCCCGCAGGGCGGCGTGATCGCCGAAGTGACAAACCCGGGCCGCGTCGAACTCGTGTTCAATGCGCCGCCGCACCTTGCGGCGCTTGTCCGCGCGGGATCGACCTTGCGGGTCTCCAGCCCCGCGGGCGATTTCGACGCCGTCGTCACCGGCGTCGCGGCCGGGGCCGGCGCCGAAAGCGGCGCCACCGTGATTCGGGCCCGGCCGACGGGGGCGACCCTGCCGCCCGCCGGTTCCGCGGTCACCGGCGTGATCGTGACCGGCGAGGCCGCCGGCGGGCTGACGGTCCCGACGGAGGCCATCCAGACCGTGGACGGCGCCAGCGTCGTCTTCGTTCAGGTCCCGAACGGCTTCCAGGCGCGCCCCGTGCTCGTCGGCCGTCAGGCCGGGGGACGCACGGAGATCCTGCGTGGCCTCGACGGGTCCGAACGGGTCGCCGGAACCAACGCCTTCCTCCTCAAAGCCGAACTCGCCAAGGGCGAGGCCGAGCACGGCCACTAGGGGGACGCGCGCATGTTCAAATTCATCATCGAGCTGTCGGTCAAATTCCGATGGTTCATCGTCCTGGCCACGGCGCTCGTCGCGGCCTACGGGCTTCTCGAACTGACACGGCTGCCGATCGACGCCGTGCCGGACATCACCAATCGCCAGGTTCAGGTGACCACCGTCGCCCCCGCCCTGGCCCCCGAGCAGATCGAACGACAGGTCACCTATCCGATCGAGACCGCCATGGCCGGCATTCCGGGTCTGACCTCGACCCGGTCGCTGAGCCGCAACGGCTTTAGCCAGGTGACCGTCATCTTCACCGACCAGACGGACATCTATTTCGCCCGTCAGCAGGTCGCTGAGCGACTGGCGCAAGCCCGCGAGACCATGCCCGAGGGCGTCGAGCCCGCCTTGGCGCCCATCACCACGGGCCTGGGCGAGGTGCTGATGTGGACGGTCGACTACAAGCCGTTCAATAGCGCCAATCTCGCCAAGCCCGGCCAGACCGGCTGGCAGGCCGGGGGCGCCTATCTGACGCCCGAGGGCGACGTCCTGACCACCCCGCAACAGCGCGCCACCTATCTGCGCACCGTGCAGGACTGGATCATCGCTCCACAGATGCGCACGGCGCCCGGCCTGGCCGGCGTCGACACCGTCGGCGGCTATGTGAAGGAGTATGCGGTCCGTCCGGACACCGCCCGCCTGTCGGCCTACGGCCTCGGCATGGGCGACCTGATCCAGGCCCTTGATCGGGCTAACACCCAGGCCGGCGCCGGCTATGTGCAACGCGCCGGCGAAGCCTTGACGGTTCGCACCGACGCCCTGGCCTCGACGGTGGAGGATCTGGCCCAGGCTCCGGTCGTCAACCGGAATGGCCTGGTCGTCCGCGTCGCCGATGTCGCCACGGTGGAGATCGGTCAGGCGCCGCGTCTGGGCGGCGCGAGCCGCGACGGGCACGAAGCGGTTCTGGGCACCGCCCTGATGATCGCGGGCGGCAACAGCCGGACGGTGGCCCAGGCGGCCGGCGACCGGCTCGAGGAGGTGCAGAAGACCCTGCCGCCCGGCATTGAGGCGGTGACGGTTCTCGATCGAAGCGCCCTGGTCAATTCCACCATCGGCACGGTGGCGCGCAATCTGACCGAGGGCGCGCTCCTGGTCATCGTCGTGCTGTTCCTGCTGCTGGGCAACATCCGGGCGGCGAGCATCACGGCGCTGATGATCCCGATCAGCTTCCTGTTCGCGGTCATCGGCATGAATCGCTTCGGGATCAGCGGAAACCTGATGAGCCTAGGCGCGCTGGACTTCGGTCTGCTCGTCGACGGCGCGGTGGTCGTGGTCGAGAACACCCTGCTGATGCTCAGCCAGAAGCGGGCGGAGGCCGGGCGGATGCTGACCCGGCGTGAACGCCTCGGCGTCGCCGCCGCGGCCGCGCGGCAGATGGTCAAGCCGGCCGCCTTCGGTCAGCTGATCATCCTGCTCGTGTTCACGCCGCTGCTGATGCTGGAAGGAGTCGAGGGCAAGACCTTCATCCCGATGGGCGCGACGGTCATGCTGGCCCTGGTCGGCGCCTTCATCTTCTCCTTCACCTTCGTGCCCGCCATGACCGCGCTCCTGGTCCGCGACCCCAAGACGATCAAGGTCGACGAGCACGGCCACGCTCACGAGCACGAGACCTTCCTGCTGCGCCATGCGCGCCGTGGGATCGCGCCCGCCATCCGGATGGCCGTCGATCGCCCCAAGATCGTGCTGCTCTCGGCCCTCGGCGCCCTGGTCATCGGCGGCGTCACCTTTACCACCCTCGGCCGGGAGTTCATCCCGACCCTGGACGAGGGCGACATCGCCATGCAGGCGCTGCGCGTCCCGTCCGCGTCGCTCGAACAATCGCTGGCCATGCAGATGGCGATCGAGCGGTCGATCAAGGCCCAGCCGGAAGTGGAGACCATGTTCTCGCGGACCGGCACCGCCGAGGCGGCGGTGGACCCCATGCCGCCCAACATCTCCGACAGCGTCATCGTCCTCAAGGACCGCAGGGACTGGCCGAACCCGGGGCTGGAGAAGGAAGAACTGATCGAGCGCTTCGAGGAAGTCGCGTCGCGCCAGATCGGCAACAACTTCGAATTCAGCCAGCCGATCGAGCTCCGCTTCAACGAGCTGATCTCGGGGGTGCGGACCGATCTCGCCGTGATGGTCTATGGCGACGACTTCGCCACCATGCAGCGGGTCGCCGACCAGGTCGCCAACGCTCTGCGTCAGACCAACGGCGCCGCGGACGTGAGGGTGGAGCAGGCGTCCGGCCTGCCGACGCTGACGATCAGCGTGGATCGTTTCGCCGCGGCCAACTACGGCCTGTCGGCGGCGGACGTCTCCGAGGCGGTCTCGGCCGCCATCGGCGGCGCCGAGGCGGGCCGCATCTTCGAGGGCGATCGTCGGTTCGACGTGGTGGTCCGTCTTCCGGACGGTGCGCGGAACGATCCGGCGGCGCTGGCGGCCTTGCCGATCGTGTCCTCGACCGGCGTGACCGTGCCCCTGTCGTCGGTGGCGCGCATCCAGAGCGCAGAGGGGCCCAACCAGATCAGCCGCAACGACGGCAGCCGCCGCATGGTCGTCCAGGCCAATGTGCGGGGTCGCGATCTGGGCGGCTTCGTCACCGACGCCCAGAGGTCGGTGGACCAGGTCCAGCTCCCGCCGGGCGTCCGCCTGGACTGGGGCGGTCAGTTCGAGAACCTGAAGCGCGCCGAACAGCGTCTCGGTCTCGTCATCCCGATCGTCTTCGTCCTGATCGGCGTGTTGCTGTTCATGGCGCTCGGCTCCTTCGCCGAGGCGGGTCTAGTGTTCGCCTGCGTGCCTCTGGCTCTCGTCGGCGGGGCTCTGGCGCTCCTCTTGCGCGGCATGCCCTTCTCCGTCTCGGCGGCGGTCGGCTTCATCGCCGTTTCCGGCGTGGCCACGCTCAACGGCCTGGTCCTCATGCAGGCCATTCGAGAACGGCTGCAGGCGGGACTTCCGCCCCGGGAGGCGGCCATTGAAGGGGCGTCCAGCCGCCTGCGGGCGGTCCTGACGACCGCCATGGTGGCCATCGTCGGCTTTATCCCCATGGCCATCGCCCACGGCGCGGGGGCCGAAGTGCAGAAACCGCTGGCGACCGTCGTCATCGGCGGCCTGATCACCGCTACCGCCCTGACCCTGCTGGTCCTCCCGACCTTCGCGGCCAAGGCGGTGCGTCACCGCAAGGACGAAGGGATCGAGGACTGATGACCCGCACCCAGGATGACCGTCGGCAGCGCCGGACGCTGCTGACGGTTCTCGGCCTCAACGCCGGCCTGGCGGCGGCGCTCGGAATCGGCGGCGTGACCGCCGATTCCAGCGCCTTGCTGGCCAATGCGGTCGACAACGCGTCGGACGCCGCGGTCTATCTCATCAGTTTCCTGGCCATCGGTCGGGCCGGAACCTGGAAGCGCGGCGCCGCGCGGGCGTCCGGGGTCATGCTCCTGCTGTTCGCCGCCGGCGTCCTCGTCGACGGCGTCCGCCGCGTGATCACCGGGACTGAGCCGATCGGACCGACCATGATGGCGCTCGCCCTCGCCGCCGCCGTGGTCAATCTGATCTGCCTGCAACTCATCCGTCGCCAGCATAGCGGCGACGTCAACATGAAGGCGGCAGAGACCTTCAGCTTCAACGACTTCGCCTCCAACGGCGGCATCCTCGTCGCAGGCGGCCTGGTCCTCTGGCTCGACCAAGCCTGGCCCGACCTCGTCGTCGGCGTCCTTGTCGCCGCCATCGCGGTCAAGGGCGGCGTCGAGATTCTGAAGGACGCGAACACGGCCTCCGAACACGAACAGGAACGCGCCTCATGACCAGCCATGATCATTCCAGCGGTCACGCCCACGATCACACCGCCGGAGCCAACGCCCGGCAACTCGGTATCGCCCTTGCGCTGACCGGGACCTTCCTGATCGTCGAGGTCATCGGCGGCCTGGTGTTCAACAGCCTCGCCCTGCTGTCGGACGCGGCCCACATGTTCACCGATGCGGCGGCCCTCGCCATCGCCCTGCTGGCGATCAAGATCGGCCAGCGGCCAGCCGACGAGAAGCGGACTTTCGGCTACCGCCGCTTCGAAATCCTGGCCGCGGCGTTCAATGCCGTGCTGCTCTTCGTGGTCGCCGGCTACGTTCTGTACGAGGGGATCAAACGCATTGTCGATCCCGAGCCCGTCGGCTCGATCGGCATGCTGATCGTCGCCGCCGCCGGTCTGGTCATCAACCTGATCTCCATGCGCATCCTGTCGAGCGGGAAGGATCGCAGCCTTAACGTCAAGGGCGCCTATCTCGAGGTCTGGGCGGACATGCTCGGATCGCTCGGCGTCCTCGTGGCCGCCGTCGTCATCACCGTGACGGACTGGCGCTGGGTCGACCCGATCGTCGCGATCGCCATCGGCCTGTGGGTCCTGCCCCGGACCTGGATCCTGCTGCGCGACACAACCCACATCCTGCTGGAGGGCGCCCCGCGCGGCGTGGCCCTGTCGGATGTCCGCGCCGCCATTCTCGCCACCCCGGGCGTCGCCAGCCTGCACGATCTCCACGTCTGGGTCTCCGGCGCGGATCGGGCCAGTTGCACGGTCCACGTCGTCCTGGTCGAGGGCGTCGACGCCGACGCCGTCCGTCAGGCGGTCGCCGAGATGCTGGAAGAGCGCTTCGACCTGCACCACACGACCGTTCAGACCGAGCTCGAGCCCTGTGGCGACGCGAGAGGTCTGCACGCATGACCCCCGACGACGAACCCGCCCGGCCCGTCGCCATGACCGGCGCCGAGAGTCGGTCCGTCCAGCACTGGCGCGAGGTGTTCGCTCCGGTCCTCGCGCCGGTCCCGCTGATCCGCGCGTCTCTCGTGCCTCGAGTCTCAAGGAACCTGCCATGAAACGCTTCGGATGGATCTCGGTGATCGCGGTCTTCCTCGCGCTCGCCGCCTTCGCCTTCGGCATGCTGTCGCGTCGCGGCGCACCCGAACCCCCGGCCTTGCCGCCGGTCGAGGCGCGGGCGATGGACGCCCACGCCGGACATGACGAGGCGGCCTCGGACGCGCCTTCGACGCGGGCCTATCGCGAGGCCGCCGACCGCATGCACCAGGCGATGAACATCACCTACACCGGCGACGCGGACATCGACTTCCTGCGCGGCATGATCGCCCACCACGAGGGCGCGATCGCTATGGCCAAGATCGCCGCCGAGCAAGGGGAGGCGGAGGACGTCCGCGGCCTGGCCCAGGAGATCATCGACGCCCAGGAAGCCGAGATCGTGCGCATGCGCATCATGCTGGCGCGGCACGAGGATGCGCCGGCCGATCCCGAGCGGCCCTGACGCCGTGGCCGGCAAGCGCTTCACGGTCCGCAGCCGCAGCATCCGTTGGCGCGAGGGGCGCTACAAGGGGCGTCGGCGGTCGAGCCGGCGCCCACATCCGAAGTCACGGCCGGCGGTTGATGCGTTGATCGCGTTGGCGGCCAGTCTGATCGCAGCCTTCCTTGTCCTGTGCATGGCCTTCTCCCTGTCCGGCTCCTACGGGATACCGCTCTACGTCGGCTACGGCGGGCTGTTGGCCGTCGTGACGATCGGCTGTCTGGTCCTGGGCCCCCGGGATCGCGGCGGGCTGATTATCGCCGCCGGCCTGGCCTTGCTGTGCATCGTCGGGACGCTCTACCTCTACGGCGCCCGCCCGGACGTGCACTATCATCCCCATTCGAACGCGCGGCCCCAGGCCGCGGGGAGGGCGGAATGAGCGATCGGGCCTCGGCAGAGTCCGCAACACGCCGACCGGCGCGCATCGCGCGCGGCGGCTGGCTGGACGTGCTGCGGTTCGCCGCCGGCGCGCTGATCATCCTCTATCACTTCCGCGAGGCGGCCCCGCTGCCGCTCGGACAGATTCATCCGGTATTCGACCGGGGGTTCCTGCTGACGAATTTCTTCATCATCGACTCCGGCTATGTGCTGGCCCGGATCTACGGCGAGCGTCTGGCCTCGGGCGGCATGGACGTCGGGGCCTATGCCCGCCAGCGGCTGTTGCGCGTGTTTCCGGCCCATCTGGTCGTGATCGCCGGTCTGGCGGCACTGGTCGCGGCCGCCGCGCTGGCCGGCGTCCAGCCGAGCAATCCCCAATGGTTCGACTGGGCGCAGCTGCCCGCCCAGGCTCTGCTCGTACAGGCCTACGGCGTGCCCGGCGGCGTCGGCTGGAACGCACCGACCTGGACGTTATCGGCGCTGATCGGCTGCTATCTGCTCCTGCCGTGGATCTGCCGGGCGCTGTGGGCGCGTCCCTGGGCGACGACGCTGGCGGCGGTCGGCCTGCTTTTGGCCGCCGACTTCGCGAGCCGTTTCTGGCTCGGCGACCCCGTCTATCGTCTGCCGCTGCGCTTCGGGTTCCTGCGGGCCTTGCCGCTCTTCCTGCTCGGCGTGGCCGCTGCGGTGGTCGGCGCGCGCCTCTATGTCCGCCCGGCCGTGGCGGGCGCTTTGGGACTGGGGGCCTTCGCCGCGCTGACGCTGGTTCAGGCCGTGGGCCCGTTCGGCCTCGCCTCCCTGTTGCTGATGACGATCATCATCTGGGCGGCGGGCGCCTTGCCCGTGGTGCGCCCGTCTCGCCTGATCGAACATCTCGGCCTGATGTCGTTCGCGATGTTCCTCACCAATGAGGTGACCCGCATCGTCTGGTTCGGCCTGTTCGACGCTGTCGGTCAGGCGAATTGGTCCGTCGGGATGCGATGGGGCGTCTGGGCGGTCGGTCTGGCGGCGGCGTTCGTCGGCGCGGCGGTGTTTCGTTACGGGTTCGATCGCCCGGTGCAGGCTTGGCTGAATCCGCCGGGATCGACGACCCCAGCGCCTGGCGTGAGCCGCGAACGGCCGATCGCCTGATCACGCGCCGGCGGCGTCAGCCGCCGTTGTGCCGACCCCACACCCGGGTCGATCCGTCGGCGAGGATCAGAACGGTCTGATAGGGCTCGCGCCCGGCCGCCTCCATGCCCGGAGAACCGGCCGGCATGCCTGGGGCGCTCAACGCCCGGGCGGTGGGACGTTCGCGGAGCAGGCGGTCGATGTCTCCGGCCGGGACGTGGCCCTCCACGGCGTAGGCGCCGACGACGGCGGTATGGCAGGACGCCAGGCGGTCCGGAATGCCGTAGCGGGCGCGGATCGGGGCCAGATCCTCGCGTTCGACGACCTCGACCGTCCATCCGGCCTGGCGCATATGGGCGATCCAGCCGCCGCAGCAGCCGCACCAGGGGGTCTTGTAGGCGGTCATGCGCTTGTCCGGCGCGGCCTGAGCAAAGCCGGCTATGGCGAGGGCCGGAAGGGTGGCCAGCAGGGCGCGGCGTGAGGCGGATACGGCCGATGTCATGGAAACCTTCATTCAGCTGACGCACGGAGCCTAGGCCGATGACGGCGGGGCCGCGACGTCCGTGATGTCGCGGCCCCGGCGTTTCAGCCGATCTATTCCGGGCTGATGGCGGTGATCTCGGCGGCGCCGTCCTTCATCACCAGGTCGAACCTGACCCTGTCGCCGGTCTTGACCGTCGCCAGCAGCGCCGGGGGGGTCTTGAAGGCCATCGTCATGGCCGGCCAGCCGATGTTCGGGATCGGCCCGTGGTCCAAGGTCACGGTTCCGGCGGCCGCGTCGATGGCGGTCACGACGCCGGTTCCGTGGCCCGTCTTGTCCGCCGTCGCGGCGGGCGCCATCGGCGCCATGCCGGGTTCGGCGGCAGCGGGTTCAGCCGCTGGCGTGGCGGCCTTATCGGCGGGCTGGCCGCAGGCGGCGAGCAGGGCGGCTGAAGCCAGGGCGGTCAGGGTCAGGTAGCGCTTCATGGGGTGTCTCCTTGAGTTGAAGCGATGGAAGGGAAACGTCGACGTCTCAGGAGCAGGTAAGCCGCGGGGATCACCAGCATCGAGAGCAGGGGGGCGGTCAGCATGCCGCCGATCATGGGCGCGGCGATGCGGCTCATGACCTCCGAACCGGCGCCATGGCCGATCAGGATAGGGAAGAGGCCGGCGAGGATCACCGCCACGGTCATGGCCTTGGGGCGCACCCGTAGAAGCGCGCCTTCGCGTACGGCCTCGACGACCTGGTCCGGCGACGGCGCGGGGCCTCGGTCGGCCAGGGCGTGTTTGAGGTAGATCAGCATGACCACGCCGAACTCCGCCGAGACCCCGGCCAGGGCGATGAAGCCCACGCCGGTCGCGACGGATTGGTGATAGCCCATCAGGTAGAGGATCCAGACGCCGCCGGTCAGGGCGAACGGCAGGGTCGCCATGATCATGGCGGCCTCGTCCAGCCGGCGGAAGGTCAGGTAGAGCAGGCCGAAGATGATCAGCAGGGTGACCGGCACGACGAGCATCAATCGCGCCTCGGCCCGCTGCAGATATTCGAACTGGCCGGCGTAGGCGACGCTGACCCCGGGCGTGAGCCGCACATCCCGGGCGACCGCTGTCTTGAGATCGTCCACGACCGAGGCCAGGTCGCGGCCGCGCACGTCGATATAGACCCAGGTCGAAGGGCGGCCGTTTTCGGTCTTGAGCATCGGCGGGCCGTCGGCGATGCGGATGTCGGCGACCGTGCCGAGGGTGATCTGCTGGCCGCCGGGGGTCAGCACCGGCAGCGCCCGCAGGCCCTCCAGGCTGTCGCGCAGCTCGCGCGGATAACGGACGTTGATCGGATAGCGGGCCAGGCCCTCGACCGTCTGGCCGATGGTCTCGCCGCCGATGGCGCCGGCGACGATCGACTGTACGTCAGCGATGTTCAGGCCGTAGCGGGCGGCGGCGGCGCGGTCGATGTCGACATCGACGTAGCGGCCGCCGGTCAGCCGCTCGGCCAGGGCCGAGCTGACCCCGGGCACCCTCTTGGCCGCCTGTTCGACCTCGGCGGCGATGCGGTCGATCTCGGCCAGGTCCGCGCCCGAGACCTTGACCCCGATCGGGCTCTTGATCCCGGTCGCCAGCATGTCGATGCGATTGCGGATAGGGGGCACCCAGACATTGGCCAGGCCCGGGACCTGGACGGCCCGGTCGAGTTCCTCGACCAGCTTGTCCGGCGTCATGCCCGGCCGCCACTGGTCGCGCGGCTTGAACTGGATGGTGGTCTCGAACATCTCCAACGGCGCGGGATCGGTGGCGGTTTCAGCGCGGCCGGCCTTGCCGAACACCGTCTTCACTTCGGGCACCGTCAGGATCATGCGATCGGTCTGCTGCAGCAGTTCCGAGGCTTTCGCCGCCGACAGCCCCGGCAGGGCCGAGGGCATATACAGCAGGTCGCCCTCGTCCATATTGGGCAGGAATTCGCCACCCAGGCGGCTGAGCGGCCAGGCCGTGGTGGCCAGGACGAGCGCGGCCAGAACCAGCGTCAGCCGGGGCCGGCCCATCACCCAGTCCAGCGCAGGCCGATAGGCCCGCGTCAGTGCGCGATTCAACGGATTGTCGGCCTCGGCCGGGATGCGGCCTCGGATCAGATAGCCCATCAGCACAGGGACCAGGGTGATCGACAGGATCGCGGCGGCGGCCATGGCGTAGGATTTGGTGAAGGCCAGCGGCGCGAACAGCCGGCCCTCCTGGGCCTGCAGGCTGAACACAGGCACGAACGACAGGGTGATGATCACCAGGCTGAGGAACAGCGCCGGCCCGACCTCGGCCGCCGCGTCGGTGACGATCCGCCAGCGGGTCTCGCCGGCGAGGCGCTCGCCCGGATGCTCATGCTCCCAGCGCTCGATATGCTTGTGGGCGTTCTCGATCATCACCACCGCCGCATCGACCATTGCCCCGACGGCGATGGCGATGCCGCCCAGCGACATGATGTTGGCGTCCACGCCCTGGACGCGCATGACCAGCAAGGCCGCCAGGACCCCCAGGGGCAGGGTTATAACCGCGACAAGGGCCGAACGGACGTGCCAGAGGAACAGGGCGCAGACCAGGGCCACGACCAGGAACTCCTCCAGCAACTTGCCGCTCAGATTGGCGATGGCCCGGTCGATCAGCTGTGAGCGGTCATAGGTCGTGACCACCTCCACTCCGGGCGGCAGGCTCGCCTTCAAGGTCTGGAGCTTGGCGCGGACGCCTGCGATGGCGGCGCGGGCGTTCTCGCCGGAGCGCAGGATCACCACGCCGCCGGCGACTTCGCCCTGGCCGTTCAGTTCGGCGATGCCGCGTCGCATCTCCGGACCGATCTGGACCGTCGCCACATCGCCGAGCCGGATCGGTACGCCGCCTGCGGCGGCGCGGATGGGCACGGCCCGGAAATCGTCCAGGTCGGTCAGGTAGCCATTGGCCCGGACCATGTATTCGGCCTCGGCCAGTTCCAGCACCGAGCCGCCGGTCTCCTGATTGGCGCGCTGGATGGCCTCGACGACGGCTTGGTGGGTGACGCCGTAGCCGGCGAGCCGGGCCGGATCGAGGACCACCTGGTATTGCTTGACCATGCCGCCGACGCTGGCGACTTCAGCTACGCCCGGCACGGTCTTGAGCTCATAGCGCAAGAACCAGTCCTGCAGGGACCGCAGCTGCGACAGGTCGTGGCGGCCGGTCCGATCGACCAGGGCGTATTCGTAGATCCAGCCCACGCCGGTGGCGTCCGGCCCAAGCGCCGGTCGGGCGCTCTCGGGCAACCTGGACTGAGCCTGGTTGAGGTATTCCAGCACCCGTGAGCGGGCCCAGTAGAGGTCGGTCCCGTCGTCGAACAGCACATAGACGAAACTGTCGCCGAAGAAGGAATAGCCGCGCACCGTGCGCGCGCCCGGGACGGACATCATTGTCGTGGCCAACGGATAGGTGACCTGGTTCTCGACGATCTGGGGCGCCTGGCCCGGATAGCTCGTGCGGATGACGACCTGAACGTCGCTGAGGTCCGGCAGGGCGTCGACCGGGGTGCTGCGCGCGGCCCACAGACCGGCGGCGAGTAGGGCCAGCGCCGCAAGCAGGACGAAGACGCGGGCCTTGACCGAGGCGCGGATGACGGCGGCGATCACGGTCTGGCCTCGACGGGGGTGAGACGCAGGATCGTCGCCTTGCCGGCCTTCAGCTCGAAGTCGAGGCGGACCCGGTCGCCGACGGCCAGGCCGCGCGTACGGGCGGCGTCGGGAAGGTCGAAGGCCATGGTCATGGCCGGCCAGTTCAAGCTGGCGATCGGCGGATGCGAAATGGTGATTGACCCGGGCGTCAAGGCTTCGACCCGTCCCGTCGTCTGGTGGACTGTCGGAGCGGCCGCCGCCGTCGCGGCGCCGGGCGATCCGATCGGCCGCGCCTCGACCCCTGAGAGGCTGGCTTCGGAATCGATCAGGAACTGGCCGGAGGCCACCACCCGCTCCCCTTCGGCGAGGCCGGCGAGGACTTCGCTCTGGCCGGCGGCCTCGCGGCCGATACGGACCTCGGCCGGGCGGAACCGCCCGCCCGGCTCGGCCAGCATGACCAGCGTACGGGTTCCGGTGCGGATCACCGCTTCGGAAGGGACGACCAGGGCGTCAGTTCCGCCACCGCCGAGGGCGATCTGGCCGAACATCCCCGGCCGCAGCCGGCCGCCACGGTTGGCGAGTTCGACGCGCCCGGTGACCGTGCGACTCTCGCCGGCCACCTCGGGCAGCAGAGCCGTGAGACGACCGGTGAACCGCTCGCCCGGGAAGGCGGCGAGCGTGACGTCCACCATCTGACCGGTGCGCAGGCGGCCGGCTAGGGCTTCAGGAACGGCGGCGTTGAGCCAGACCGTCGACAGGCCGTTGATCTCAGCCAGGGTCGCGCCCGCCGGGACGCTCATGCCAGACCGGACGCCCAAGGTGCGGATCACGCCGCCGATGGGACTGGTGACGGTGATGACGGTGCGCGGCCGGCCGCTCCGCTCGACCGAAGTGATCAGGCTCTCGGGCATGCCCAGCAGCACCAGGCGCTGGCGCGCCGCCTCGATCAGGCGATCGTCGCCGCTGCGCCGCACCGCCAGATACTCGGTCTGGGCCCCGCCCCAGTCCGGGACGAGCAGATCGGCCAGCGGCGCCCCGGCGACGATGATGTCGCCGGGCGCGCGATTGTAGGTCCGCTGCACGAATCCGGCGGCTCGGACCTGGACGACGGCGATGTCGCGCTGGTTGAAATCGACCACGGCGGTGGCGGTCAGATCGTCCGCCAGCCGACCTTGTCGCGCCGTGGCGAAGCGGACGCCCAAGGCCTGAATTCGGGACGGGTCGATGCGGACGCCCGGCGCCGCGCCGGCCTCGTCGGCGTAGCGAGGAACCAGCTGCATATCCATGAAGGGCGATTTGCCAGGTGCGTCGAAATGCTGGTCCGGGACCATGGGATCGTACCAGTAGAGCACGGCGCGGCCGTCGCCCGAGGCGGCGGTCGGCGCCTTGGCGGCCGGCAGCCATCGGCCGGCCAGCAGGCCGCCGCCCAGGCCGACGGCGAGCAACAGGACGGCCGCCGCCGCCAGCCGGGCGCGGGGGGACATGAGGCGGGTCATTGATCGGCGCTCCCATAGATGAGCGTGAGCCGCACGGCGTCGCGGGCCACGGCGGCCTCGCGGTCCAACGCCTCCAGGCGGGCGTCGGCGACGGCGGTGAAGGCTTCCAGCACCTCGCCGATCCCGGCGCGGCCCGCGCCGTAGCTGGCGGTCTCCAGGTCCGCGCGCCGCAGGGCGTCAGGCAGGACCACGTCCCGCGCCCTCAGCCATTGGTCGTGATGCATGACATGGTCTGCGAGGTCGCTCTCGAGCTGAGCCCGCAGCGTCCGCAGCGCGGCCTCGCGCTCGACACGGACCCGGGCGGCGTCGGCGGACCGGGCCGCGATCACCGGAGCCTGTCGCTGGTCGGCGAACAGAGGCAACCTGACACGCGCGCCGACCGAGACCATGTCGCCGAACATCGGGTCGCGTCGGCCGTACTCGACCTCGAACGCCCAGTCGGGCCTTTGCCCGGCCTGGGCCATGGCGACATCGGCGTCGGCGCGCGTGCCCGCCGCGGCGTAGGCCTGCAGCATCGGCAGGCGGTCCAGGGCGGCCCGCAGGGTCGCAGGATCGACCTCGACGTGAGGCGGCGTCCCGGCGGTCGTGGGCGCGGGATCGTCAGTCCAGCGGGTCACCTCAGCGCGCGCCCGGGCCTCGTCGGCCCGCAGGCCCGCGAGTCGATCTTCCAGGGCGGCCCTGAGGCGGACGGGCGCCAGCCCCGTCGCCGGCCGGTCGGCGCCCGAGGCGACGCCGGCGGGGGCGGCCTCCCACAGCGGCTCCAGGGTCGCCAGGACCTCTTCGACCGCGCGGCGCTTGCGGTCGGCGTAGTGCAGGTCGATCCAGGCCAGCCCCGCCGCGAGGCGGACGTCGCGCCGGGCGATGCCCGCCCGGGCCTCGGCCACGCCGATGTCGGCGTCGGCGACCGCGCGTTCGGCGCGCCGCCGCTCGCCGCTCGGCACGCTCTGCATCAGGCCGATGCGGGCCATGGTCATCTCGTCGTCGCCGAAGCGGCCGGCCATCGGACCCGACACCGGAAAATTGTCGACGCCGAAGGTCAACTCCGGGTCCGGCAGTCGTCCGGCCGCGTCGGCGCCGGAGCGGGCGGCTGCGACCTCCAGGTCGCTGGCTCTCAGATCCGGCGCCGACTCGGCCCGGGTCAGGGCCTGGTCGAACGTAAGGGGGTCGGCGAGGGCGGGCCCGGACGCGTGGAGCAGGGCGATCAGGCTCGCCGCGAGGCCGGCGCGGCGCGGCGCGACGCCTGGCGCGGTCGGCCAAATGGGGTTCGACATGGGTCAAGGTCCGAAAGTTGACGAGGCTCGAGCGAGCGCGACGGACGGCGGCGCGACGCCAGACGGCGTCGGCAGTCGTTCAGGGCGTGGCTTCAGGCCTGGGGCTTTGGAGGACCTTGCAGCGGCCGCGGACCGACTCCGTCGCGGTCGGTGTCGGCCGGACGCAGGACGGCCAGACGATGTGGGGGAAACGGGGCGGCCAGCGCCGCCGGGCCGGGGAAGGGAACGGCCAGGCCGGCGCAGCCGACCTTGGCGAGGCAGGCGGAGCTCATGTCCCGGCACGGCGCCTTGGACTTGGAGGACGGGTCAGAAACCGGCGCGGCCGTTTCGGGGCAGTCCGGACAGCAGTCCGACATGTCCATCGTGGTCGCCGTCGCCGGCGTCATCGGGGGCGAAGGGGTCGCATGCGCCGTCGTCTGACCGACGAAGCCGGTCAGGGCCAAGGCGACGAGAAGGGAGCGGATCAGGGCCCACATGCGAACCCGACTAGGCTCCTCACGCCATGCCGAGTCAAGATCGACGGGTCTGGAGCAAGGCCCTCGCCGGCTCCGATGAGCCGAGTTCGGCGATGACCGGGCAGTGGATTCGCCGGCCCGCCTCGCAGGCGTCGACCGCTTGCTGGAGCACACCCCGCAATCTTTGAAGGTCGGCGATCCTGGCGTCGATGCCGGCGACATGCTCGCTCGCAAGGTCCCTGATCTGGGCGCAGGCTTGCAGGCCCGGTTCGCTAAGCGCGATCAGCTTGCGAATGGCGTCGACGCCGAATCCCAGCTCCCGCGAGCGGCGAATGAACCGCAGCCTCTCGAGATGTTCGGGGTCATAGCTGCGGTGGCCGCCGCGGGTGCGGCCCGGCTTCGGCATCAGGCCGATGCCTTCGTAGTAGCGCACCGTTTCGAGGTTCACGCCGGCGCCCGCCGCCAACTTTCCGATCGTCAAGACACTCGCCGACATTTCCGCTTGATCCCGTAGCCGCTACGGGTTGCATCCTAGCGATCGATCGAGCGAGGGAAAGCCATGGACGCGCCAGAAAACAAAAACGGAAACGTTCCGGAGATGGCGGTCAGCGTGTCAGCCGCCGCCGGCGCCGCCGCGTCCCTGTTCGCTTGGGCCGCCTGTTGCGTCCTGCCGCTCGCGCTCTCGCTCGCAGGGGTCACGTTCGCGGGAGCGGCGGTGATCGCCGGGATGCGCGGCTGGCTGACGCTCGTCGCGATCGCGGCCTTGCTCGCAGGATGGGCGCTTCACTGGCGGCGGCGCCAGCGATGTCGCCGCGATGCGTCGTGCCGGCGGCCGTCGCGTGTGGCGTTCTGGCTGCTCGTGGCGGCCACGGTGCTGGTCACGCTGTCTCTGGCCTGGCAACCCATCATCGAGCCGTGGGCGCTGCCCCGCCTGGCGGTGGCCCGATGACGGCCGCGGTGGAGTTGCAGTCCACGCTGGTGTGCCCGCACTGCGGCCACTCTGCGACCGAGACCATGCCCACGAACGCCTGCCTGTATTTCTATGACTGCCTGGGCTGCGGTCGAACGCTCAAGCCCAAGGCCGGTGACTGTTGCGTCTTCTGCTCCTACGCCGACGTGCCCTGTCCGCCGATCCAGGTGGATGGAAAGGGTTGCTGCGCTTAGTCTGGCGCGATGAGCGATCACGCAACCCCCAACCTCCCGTCCCGCGACTTCGAAGCGACCTCGCGCTTCTACATCGCCCTTGGCTTCGTCCAGGGTTGGCGCGACGACGGCTGGATGATCCTGACGCGTGGCGAACTGACGCTGGAGTTCTTCCCCCATCCCGACCTCGACCCGTCGACCAACGACTTCAGCTGCTGCCTGCGACTGGACGATCTCGACACTTTCTATGAGATCTGCAAGTCGACGGGACTCGCCGAAACCTGCTGGGGCCAGCCGCGCCTGCATGCGCCGAGGGTCGAGGACTGGGGCGGCTGGGTGGGCGCCCTGATCGATCCCGACGGAACGCTGCTTCGACTGATACAAAACTGAGGCCGCCGGAGATCCCGGCGCGACAATCGGCCGGGCGCAAAGTGTCCGCGCCACGCCCTTGCGACGCTTCAGGTCTGGAGGCGCGCGACCGCGCCGGCGACGCCGCCGCCAAGAGCTAAGGGCGACGCCCTCGCGCAGGCCAGGGTAAAGCGGCTTCGCCGCCGGCCCGGCCGGTCTCCCCGACCTTCCGCGCAGGCGAAGGGCGTCATGCCAATCATCACGGTCAGGCTTGTGCAGGTCGGGCGATCCCCCTCCGGCCGGTCCGCCCTGGCCCTTGCTACCCCGGTCTCGCCGACGGGCAGGGTTTCAGGCGCGCGGTTCGCGTGCCTGCAACCCTTGCCCAAAGGAGGCAGAGACATGACTGCTCAATCCACCCAAACCGCCCCGACCGAAGCGACCGCGCCGCAGCATGGCGCGGAGGTGATCGTGCCGCTGAACCAGCTCAAGGCCTCGCCGAAGAATGCGAGGAAGACCCCGCACAGCCCGGCGACCATCGAGGCCTTCGCGGCCTCCATCAAGGCCAAGGGAGTGTTGCAGCCGCCTGTGGTCGAGGTCGAGCGGGACGGGGAGGGCGTTCCGACCGGGAACTACCTCGTGACCATCGGCGAGGGCCGCCGTCAGGGGCTGCGGCTGTTGGCCAAGCGCAAGGCGATCAAGCGGACCCATCCGGTGCGCTGCATCGTGGACGCCGAGAACGACGCCCACGAGATCAGTCTCGACGAGAACATGACGCGCGAGGCCATGCATCCCGCCGACCAGTTCGAGGCCTTCCAGCGGCTCGCCGAAGAGAGGGGTTACGGCGCCGAGGAGATCGGCGCCCGGTTCGGGGTGTCGGCCCATGTCGTGCGTCAGCGGCTGCGGCTGGGCGCGGCGGCGCCTGAATTGATGGCGGCCTATCGGGCCGGGGCGCTGGCCTTGGACCAGCTGATGGCCTTCTGCGTCAGCGAGGATCAGAACCGGCAGCGGCAGGTGTTCGAGCAGTTGGGCGAGTATCGTCCCGTCCACGCCATTCGCCGGGCCATGACCGAGGCCAAGGTGGCGGTGGGCGACCGGCGCGTCCGCTTCGTCGGCGTCGAGGCCTATGAGGCGGCGGGCGGGGGAATCCTCCGGGATTTGTTCACTGAGGATGGTGGGGGCTGGCTGGAGGACGTGGTCCTGCTCGACCGGCTCGTCGGCGAGAAGCTGACCGGTTTGGCTGACGAAGCGCGCGGGCGGGAGGGCTGGAAGTGGGCCGAAGCGGCTCTGGAGTATCCCGACCTGTCCGCGTTCGGTCGCGTCTATCCGGTCGCGGTCGAACGGTCGGAGGCTGACGCCGCCGAGATCGCGGCCCTGTCCGAGGAGTACGACGGCATCGTTTCGGAGGCCGGTGACGACGGCCTGTCCCCCGAGGCCGACGCGCGGCTGGAGGAGATCGACAAGGCCTTGCAGGCCTTCGGTCCCGACTTCGCCTACGCCCCCGAGGCCAGGGCGCGCGCCGGGGTCATGGTGATGCTCGGCCACGACGGCCTCGCCCGCTTCGAACGCGGTCTGGTCCGGGCCGAGGACGTGCCCGCCGATCCGCCGTCGCCGTGGTCGGAGGAAGAGGCGGCGGACGACGGTGCGGACGGTGGGGCGCAGGCAGGCGCGGACGCGCCCCACGAGGGCGGAGCGGCGTTGTCGGACCGGCTGCTGATCGACCTGACGGCCCACAGGACCATGGGGCTGCGTGACGCGGTGCAGGCCGATGTCAACGCGGCGCTCGCGACCGTGGTCCACGCCCTCGTCCTGCAGGTCTTCTATCCGGGCTACGGCGTCTGGACGCCCCTGCAGCTTCGGCTGACGACCACGGGGCTGGAGCGGCTGGCGCCGGGGGTGGACGACGGTCCCGCCGGTCGGCGGGTCCGCGACCGGTGCGAGGCGTGGGGCGCGCGTCTGCCCGAGCGCCCCCAAGACCTCTGGGGTGTCGTGGCCGCGCTGGCCCCGTCGGACCAGTTGGACCTGATGGCCTGTTGCGCCGGGGTCGGTCTCTACGCCGTGCGCGATCCGCACGACCGCAGGCCCGGCGCCTTGGCGCAGGCCGAGACGCTGGCCACGGCGGTCGGACTGGACATGACCGGCACATGGTCGGCGACGGCGGCCAGCTACTTCACCCGTGTCGCCAAACCCAAGGTGCTGGAGGCGGTGACGGAGGCGGCAGGCGCCCAAGAGGCCGGGCGGATCGCCGGGTTCAAGAAGGCGGACATGGCCGAGGCCGCCGAGCGGCTGGTCGAGGGCAAGGGGTGGTTGCCCGCGCCGCTGCGGACGGTGTCGGACGCGGCGGAGCCGGAAGAGCCGGGCGCCGAAGCGCCAAGTGATGACGACGCCTATTCGTTCGCCGCAGAATAGAACCGTCCGGGACGAAAACTCGCCGCGCGCCCTTTGGGGGCGCGCGGCTTTTTCGTTTGGCGAAATCAGGCATGACATCAAGGCTAAGGTCGACAGAAAGGCCGTTTCAGCCTTGCCGTGTGCGGCCGTATCGCGGAGACTCCGGCCATGAAGACGAGCCTTGATCATCTGCCGCCGCGCAAGCAGGCCGAACTCCGCCAGGTGGTCGAGACTGTGCGCGCGGCTTTCGAGGAGGCGACCGCCACCCGGCGCGCTGATCGGCTCAAGCACGGCAAGATCCTCAAGATCATTCTCTATGGCAGCTATGCGCGCGGCGACTGGGTGCACGACCCGGTCGGACGGTATTTTTCGGACTTCGATCTACTGATCGTCGTCGATCATGAAGACCTCACCGACCGCGAATTCTGGCACGAGGCCGAGAACCGGACGATGCCCATCGGTCCGGACATTCGCACCCCCGTCAGCTTGATCGTCCATTCGCTCGACGACGTGAACGACCAGCTGGACCGTGGGCGGTACTTCTTCGCCGACATCGTGCGCGAAGGCGTGGTGGTCTACGATACCCCGGCGGGCAAGCTGCACAAGCCGGCCGATTTGAGAGCGCGTCTCGCGCTGGAGGAAGCGCAGCGACACTACGAGAAGTGGATGGCGAGCTCGGCAGAGTTTCAGGCTGGTGCTCGCTTCTATATCCAACGTGAAAGCGCCAACCTGGCCGCCTTCTCCTTGCATCAAGCGTCAGAGCATCTCTACCACTGCGTCTTGCTCGTCACGACGCTGTACAGCGGCAAGGCTCATAACCTCGCCTTCCTCCGGAAAAAGGCCGAGGGCATCGACACCCGGCTCGCCGACGCGTGGCCCCGTGAAACCAAGTTCGAACGCCGCTGCTTCGAGCTTCTCCGTGAGGCCTATGTGAAGGCGCGCTACTCCGAGCACTTCAAGATCACTGCCGAGGAGCTCGCATGGTTGGCCGAGCGGGTCGATGTGCTTCGCGGCCTGACGGCGACCATTTGCACCGAACGGCTGGAAGATCTCCGTAGGCAAGCTGAAGCCGAAGGCTAACGAGTCGCCGACACGACTGCTGCTGACTCAAAGGCGAACTTGGGAAGCTCTGCTTTCGGGCGGCCTCTAGTGGATGCGGGCCCGCGACGCCCCGGGCGCGATTGCGATCAGATATAATATCGGAACGGCAACGGCGCGGTGATGTCGGTCGGGCCTGCCGTAAGTATTTCACCGGTCAGGTCAGCGAAGCGCAGCGTGACCGGCAGGCCGTCCGCGAAGCCGGCGTTGTTGAAGTTCAGTTTGGTCAGCGACATTAGGTCGGTGAGTACTTGCCGGATGTCCGCCTCGCCTTGGACGATGTCTACGGTGATGGGGTTCGGCACCTCCCGGCCCGGATAGGTGTTAAGCCGAGGCGTGAAGCCGGTCGTCCAGAGGTAGGCGCGACGATCCGAGGCGAGGATGGCGGTCCCCCGCAACACCGGCCGACTGCCGTAGCGAAACAGCTTCAACTCGTTCTGCCGCCGGATGCGAATGCCGACCAGTCTGGTCTCCGGGGGCACGGTCGATTGGAAACCCTCCCATTCCGCCGTCTCAAACCACGTCTTGCCGTGGATGAACAATTCGGCTGGCGGGCGGCCGTGCATCTCGGTGTAGGAGGCGATCACCATCCCCATCAGTTCCGCGGCCTTTTCGCGGCTCAGGTGGAAGCTGTGGTCGGTGGATGAGAACCAAGGTCCGACGGCGCCCTTGAAAACCACGCCTTCGCCAGAATCCAGAAACATCTGGGCACCGCAACAGGCGTTGTCGCGGCCGTTGGCGTTTTCGATGTGTTTGAACACCAGCCCGACATAGCAAACGCCCTCGCGGACCTCTGCGACCCGCCACGGGCGGCCGCCCGCCTTGTAGAAGCTGGTCGTGGCGAGGTTCCAAGCGACCGACGCCGGATCCTGCAGGGACCTGCGGGCACCTTCCTCGAACTCGGAAGGGGTCAGGGTCGTTTCCCGAACCACCTGCAAGACCTGGCCCGTGTCGAGCAGCCGAGCCTTCAGCTGATTGTGGAAGTTGAGCTCATACTCATAGAGCGCGGCGGCCTCCATCTCTTCGACGAAGAGCGAGCCTGCCGACAGGATGGACTTCGCAGCTCGACGCCCGATCGTTCCTGATGCCTTCTCCCGTTGTTCTCGAGGCACGATGGATTTCGGCCGACCGAACCGATGCACCTCTTCGGGGATGACCACGAACCAGAACTGCGGTCGGGCTTCCTGCTCGCGCAGGTATTTCCGCAAGGCGTCGCCATAGACATCGACCGCGCGGAAAATCCCGTCATGTCGATCCTCGCTGCGGATGCGGCGGCTCAGAAGATCGCCGTCGATCGTGATCTTGGCAAAGGGCGTCGCGGGCCAGGGCACGCCGAACGCGGCCTGAAATCCCGGCCACATCGTCTTGTTCTCTTCGCGGCCGCTTTCCGGAGCCGCGATCGTCGCGCCCAAGGCCTTCACCCAGGTCTCGTACCGCCTGATCCCCTCCAGCGTTCCGATCACGCCCACATCCATGCGCGCGGGATTCTGGTTGGAGGCCGGCGGGCCGAACAGGAATAGGCCGTCCTTTGGATGCTCGGTCTTCTGGTTGAAGCCAAAGCTAAGCATCGGTTCGTCGATGTGCGTCAGTGTCCAGTCGCTCATGCCTCGTCCTCAGCATCAGCATCGAAGACGCCGTCGTCGTCATCATCCTCCGGTTCGTCCGGATCTTCAGCGTCGTCCTGGAACTGGAGATCTCCGACGATGTGTCTCTGGGCGGTCAGCTGCAGCAGCCGACCGGCGAGGGTTAGTCTCTGGTCTCCGTCGAGTGGAATGACGCAGTCCGACTGTCCGTCCGCCAGCCAGGCGGCGAAGGCTTCCTGAAGCTGGCGCCAGTGCTGGTTCCACCAATTCTTGCAGAACCGCCTGCGTATCGGTGTCGTTCGCTTCGGATCCGTGATTGCAGCCTGCCCGTCGTCGGAGAAAGCGACATAGGGCTTGAACCGAACGAACGCCGGCGGTCCGAGGACGACAGTCACCTTCATTGCCAGATGCCAGAAGACGCGGTTCCGCTCGCTGCGACCCACGACCTTCTTGTAGGTCCGCTTTCCGGACGCGGCCGTATAGATGACTTTGTTGTTGGCGAGGAGATCGGCCGGGAAATAGAAGGCCGATCCCGAGCGCTGCTCCAGGGGTTTGAGGCCGCGGCTGAGCAGATGCCGCTCCACATGCTCCCGGAACAAGGCCGTGGCGATATTGTGAGCGTCGCCGCGCTTGGGACTCGTGACGTCGGCTGAGGGGCCCTGCAGAAAGTCCTCCAGCGGACGTTCGGCGCGGAGCTCGGCGACAAACGGCGTCGGCAGGGCCGCATTCACCTCATCGAGGTCGGCGAAGGTCAAAAGCAACTGATAGAAGACCGAGAAGGGAATCCCGCTCGGGCGCAGCGACTGCGCGACGATTGCGGCGTCCGCGTTGACCTTTAGATAGCGCAGTGTGGCCGGCAGAGAGTTGATGGGAGACAGGCTGGTCAGCACAGGCTCCGGCTCGGCGTTGACGAGGGCTGCGGTCTTGGCCGCGTCCTGTCGCCATCGTTCGAACTCGGCGGTCTGGTCGTGCTCAAGGCGAGGCACGTTGGCGGTGTCGAGCGTGTCGAGCAGTTCAACGAGTTTAGGACCCCAGCCCTTGCTGAAATCGATGGCGTTGAGCTGGTGCACGAGGATCGGAAAGTCGGCGAAGGCGACGCCGTCGATCCGAACCGGGATGATGAAGCTTGGGTCCGCCAGCGTTTTCCGCACCGCGTCGGCCACGGAGAGCTCGTTTCTTACCCCTTGGCGCTGGGGATCGACGCTCTCAGTCGAGGCAACGAAGATGACCTTGCAGGCGTGCTCCCGAAGCGCGTCCTCGATCGTGCTCCAGAACGGCGTTCCGCCCTTCAAGCCGAACATGTCCGCCCATACTTTGTAGCCGTGGCCCGTAAGTCTCGCGCCGAGCCAACGGACAAAATCGTTGTCGTCCGGCGTGGCGTGGCAGATGAAAATGGTGTCCCGAGACATGTGGCCGCCGAATCAGTTCAGCCCAGTCTAGTCCGCTCCGGACCGCGAACCGCCAGTTGAATTGATGGTCTCCGCCAGACCGCGCGCGCCTCCTCGCCCCAAAGTCCGCGCTCCGGCATGCCCTCAAGGTCCGAAACTGGCGCTGTCCTGACAGGGCTTGCACCAGCGATCATCTGAACACCGCCCATCCGGCCAGAGCCGCACCCAAGAGGACGACGGCCGGAGCGTAGCGACTTTTCCAGAACCAGACGGTCGTCAGTGCAAGGACGAAGATTGCAATTGCGGCCGGCGCCGACGGCACGCGCTGCAGGGTGGCCCAACCCAGCTGAACGCAGGTCGCCGCGATGATGCCGACGACCGCGGCGGCAACGCCCGCCAGCACCCGGTGCAGTCTCTCGTCGGCGACGACCCGTTCGAGCCGCTCATAAAGGACCATCGAGAAAGCAAACGCAGGCAGGAAGACGCCGGCCGTCATTGCGAGGGCGCCGCTCCAGCCGCCGACAATGAAGCCGACGAAGGTGCAGAAGATTACGAGCGGCGCCGGAATGACGCCTGCGAAAGCGACGCCGTCGAGGAACTGCCCGTCATTCATCAGGCCACGTCCGACGGTGTCGGTTCGGACGTATGGGATGGCCGTATAGGCTCCACCGAACGTCAGGAGCCCCGCCTTCAGTCCCGTCCAGAACATCGCCAGCGCGCCGGCTCCGGCTTCCCCGGCATGGATCAGGGCGCCGTCGAGCGGGTTGTGGGCCAAGGCGACAAGAACGCAGAAGGTCACTGCGGCCGTTCCGGCGATGACGTATCGACCGCCTTTGACCAGGGCATAGGTCGTCCCACCCGCCAGAAGCACGAGCCAAAAGCTCACTCCCGCAAGCGTCGCAACGAAGCCGACCAGGGCGACGCCCCAAAGCCAGCCGTCCTCCAGGATGTGCGAGCCGATCTTGTGCACGGCTCTGGCGATGATAGCGATGACGGCCGACTGAACGCCAAGAAAGGCGCCTGCGAGTACGGCCATCAGGGGGGCAAACTCGACGTAGGCCCAGCCGATCGCCAGCATGATCAGCAGACCCGGCGTCATGAATCCCAGCCCGGCAAGAAGCCCGCCGAGGCGACCCTTCGCCCGCATCCCCAGATGCACGCAGAGTTCGTGGGCTTCCGGCCCCGGCAAGATCTGGAGCACGGCTAGGAGACGGTTAAAATGCGCGCTGGAAATCCAGTGCTCATCCTCGACCAGATCGCGTCGGATCATGGCGATCTGTGCGACGGGGCCTCCGAAGGCGAGCAGTCCAAAGCGCAGGAAGCGGAGGAAAAGATCGAGGTGGCTCAGTGCGGGCGGGGTCGGTTCACCGTCAATGTTCGTCACAGGCATTGCTCCCGCCCACGCTGGCAGGGCGTGGAAAATGGAGCGGAGCTTGACGAGCGAGCGTCTGATCGAGCGTCCGCGTGTGCCCGCCAGCGTAGCCTAGTTTCGTCCGGATTGGCTGCCAAGTCCCGGAAGACGCTCGCCGGCGGGCTGAGATCGATTACAAGTTGATCGAAAGCAACGTCTACTTTCCGCCGAGGCGTCTCGGTCCGCTGTTGGCGCAGGCCTGAAGTCCGTATTGATGAACTCCGCTAGGGGGCGACAAGCTCACCGGCCAGGTTCTTGGGTGTCAGTACGAGCGCCACCAGGTGAAACTTCGGCAGAGGCGCGCAACGAATAGACCTGCACGCTGATGCCGAGGTGCGGGTCAAAGTGCGCGCGGCAGCCGAACCTTGAATGTGCTCCCCCGTCCCGGGCCATCGCTTCGGACAGTGATGTCGCCCTTGTGCAGTTGGACCAACTGCCGGACCAGCGCCAAGCCGATGCCGAGTCCCTCGGCGGAGCGTCCGTCGGGGCCCGGGGCCTGGGTGTATAGGTCGAAGATTCCGTCCTGCATTTCGGGGGGAATACCGATCCCGTTGTCCGAGACCTCGAAGTCGACGGTGTCGGCCTCAAGCCTGGTGACGAGGCACAGGACCCCTTCCGGCGGGGTGTATTTGGCGGCATTTGTCAGCAGGTTGCTGAGGATCTGGGACACGCGGGTGAAGTCCGCCATGATCCAGGCGGCTTCGACGGGGCCCTCTATCTTCAGGCTGTGGCGACCGGCGGTCACCTTTGGTCGGCTGGTGTCGACGGCCGAGTCCAGCACGGTCTGGACCGACACCCGCTCCAGCCGCAGGGTAATCTTTCCCTGGTCAATCCGGGTGACGTCCAGGAGGTCCTCTATCAGGCGAGACAGGTGGTGAACCTGAGTGGTCATACGGGCTCGCACCACGACGGCGGCGTCTGCTCCAGCGTCCCGCTCCAACAGTTGGAGACCCGCCTGCAGCGCCATCAGCGGGTTGCGCAGCTCATGTCCCAGCACCGCCAGAAATTCGTTCTTGCGTCGGTCCGCGGCAACCAGGGCGGCGGCATGGGCATCCAGTTCATCGCGTTGGCGCACGACCTCGTGGCGGTAGTCGTAGAGATCAATGAAGACCTCTACCTTGCTTCGCAGCACGTCCGGCTCGATCGGCTTCTGGATAAAGTCCACCGCCCCGGCCTCATAGCCCCGGAAGCGCCGCTGCCGGTCTGCACTGCCCGCGGTGACGAAGATGATCGGGATATGGCGGGTGCGGGTATTGCCGCGCATGAACTCGGCCAGCTGGAAGCCGTCCATACCCGGCATCTGCACGTCGAGCAGGGCCAACGCCACGTCAGTAGTGAGCAGGATTTCCAGCGCCTCGTCGCCGGAGCGTGCCTTGAGCACCTGTAAGCTGTCGCGGCGCAACAGAGCCTCAAGCGCGACCAGGTTCTCCTCGAGGTCGTCCACGATCAAGACGGTTGCGGGCGTGGGGTGGGCGGTCATCTGGCGCTCCAGTCGGCGAGGCGGGCGGCGAGGGCCGCGAGCGAAAGTGGCTGGGCGCGTGGGCAGGCGGTCAAGGCCGCTTCCGGCATGGCGGAGGCGGCGGCCTGCGTCGGATCCTGCACCATGGCGAAACCGCCGGCGCGCGCCACCGCCGCCAGACCGGCCGCCCCGTCATCATTGGCGCCGGTCAGGATCACCCCGGCCAAGCCGGCGCCCCATGCGTCGGCGGCGCTTTCGAACAGGACATCGATCGACGGGCGGGAATAGTGCACAGCCTCATCCGAGGACAGGGCCAGGTCGCCGGTCTGTTCGACCAGCAGATGATAGTCCGGCGGCGCGAAATAGATTGTGCCGGGGCAGGCCGGTTCCTTGTCCTCCGCCTCCTTTATGTGCAAGCCGCAGCGGGTCTGCAGCAGTGGGACCAGCATATTGTCGCGATCGGGCGGGACGTGGACGGCGACCAGGATCGGCGGGCTGTAGGCGGGCAGGGCCGGCAGCAGGGCGAGAAGGGCCTCGACAGCGCCGGCCGAGGCGCCGATGACGATCGCGGAGCGGGCGCGGGCGGGGACGACGGCGTCGGTCATGCGGCCTGCTTACGGTAGATCTTCTCGTCGCCGACAAACTCGGTGAAGGCTCCTGCGTGGCTGGAGAAACGCAGGCTTTCGCGCGAACCCAAGCCGAGGAAACCGTTGCGCGGAAGGGTATCGTGGAACAGCCCGATGGCCCTGTCCTGCAGCTCACGATCAAAATAGATCATCACATTGCGGCAGGACACCAGCTGCATTTCGGCGAAGACGGCGTCGGTCACCAAGCTGTGGTCGGAGAAAACCACCCTTTCGCGGAGGCTCTTATCGAAGACGGCCCGGCCGTAGTCGGCGGTGTAATAGTCCGACAGTGAGGAACGCCCCCCGGACTTCTGGTGGTTTTCGGTGAAACGTCGAATTCTGTCCAAGGGATAGACCCCGGCCTCGGCCGCGCGCAGGGCTTCGGGATTTATGTCGGTCGCGTAGAACAGGGTGCGGTCGTAGAGGCTCTCTTCCTTGAACAGAATTGCGAGCGAATAGACCTCCTCGCCGTGGCTGCAGCCCGCAACCCAGACTTTTAGCGACGGCCAGGTACGCAGGTGCGGCACCACTTTCTCGCGCAGCGCCCGAAAATAGCCGGGGTCCCGGAACATCTCGCTGACCTGCACGGTCAGATAGCCCAGCATGCGCGACAGCATGGCAGGCTCGTGCAGCAGGGCCGCCTGCAGCGCTGAGAAATTGGCGAAGCCCATCTGGTCGCGGGCTTGGGTCAGCCGACGCTTTATCGACGCGCGGGCGTAGTGTCGGAAGTCAAAATGATACCGCTGATGGAGCGCCTCCAGCAGCAGCTGGATTTCCAGGTCTTCCAAGCTTTCTGGCATGGCAGGTCTCAGCGGGACATCCACACACGGACGAGGGACAGCAGCTTGTCCACATCCAGCGGCTTGGCCATATAATCGTTGGCGCCCGCGGCGAGGCAGCGCTCCTGGTCGTCCGGCATGGCCTTGGCAGTCAGCATTAGTATGGGGAGCTTGCCGAAGCGGCTGTCCTCGCGGATCCGGCGCGTGGCCGTCAGGCCGTCCATCACGGGCATCATCACGTCCATCAGCACCAGATCGATCCCTTGCGAAGGATCGGACGCAGCGGCCTCGAGCTGGTCGAGCGCCTCCTGGCCGTTGCGCGCGATCGCCACCACGGCGCCCTTCGGCTCAAGAACATTCGTCAACGAATAGACGTTGCGCACGTCGTCCTCGACGATGAGGATCCTGCGGCCCTCGAGCACTGCGTCGCGGTTGCGGGCCTTGCGGATCATACTCTGCTGCTCGGGCGGCAGGTCCGACACGACCTGGTGCAGGAAGAGGGAGACCTCGTCCAGCAGGCGTTCGGGCGATTTGGCGCCCTTTATGATGATGGAACTGGAGTAGCGACGTAGCTGTTGCTCAAGCTCTGCCGAGAGGTCCTGGCCGGTGTAGACAATCACCGGTGGATAGGCGTGCTCGTGGTCCCGGCTGAGCGTCTCCAGCAACCCCGTCCCTGAGGCGTCAGGCAGGGTCAGGTCCAGCACCATGCAGTCAAAGGTCTGTTCCGCCAGGGCTGTCAGGCATTCGGCGGCCGTTCCGACGCCGACGGTCTCGACCTGGTCGGACGCGAGCAGGGCTTGGACAGCCTCGCGCTGGACAAGGTCGTCCTCGACGATGAGCACGCGACGTACCGTGCGCTCAAGGGTCTTCTCCAGCCCCGACAGCACCTCTGCGAGGTCTTCACGCTTGACCGGCTTCAGCGTGTAGCCGCGCGCGCCCAGCGCCAGGGCCGTATGACTATGATCCTCGGCCGAGACAATGTGGATGGGAATGTGGCGCGTCTGGTCATCGCGCTTAAGGCTGTCCAGCACCGTGAGCCCCGACTGGTCCGGCAGGCCGATGTCGAGGACGATGGCGCTGGGCGAATGGCGGCGGGCGAGCGCCAAAGCGTCCGCGGCGGTGCCGGCGACCAGGCACTGGAAACCAAGCTCGCGCGACAGGTCGCGCAGAATGCCGGCGAAGCGGTCATCGTCCTCGATCACCAGCAGGAGACGGCGCGACCCGCTGAGCGCATTGCGGTCGTCCTCGATGGCGCGCGGCATGGGAGCGACGCGCCCGATTTTCGTTGGAGCACCGGCAGCCTTGGGCGTAAGGCCGACGCGGGCCTCCAGTGCGGGGACGGGCGCTTGGACCGCGGGCGAATAGGTCTGCGGCAGGTTCAGGGTGAAGGTCGAGCCTTCGCCCGGCGCGCTGCGCAGGCTGATCGAGCCGCCGAGCAGGCGCGCCAGTTCGCGCGAGATGGACAGGCCCAGGCCTGTGCCGCCGAAGCGCCGGCTGATGCCGCTATCCGCCTGCTGGAAGGCCTCGAACACCGCAGCCTGCTGATCCGGCGAGATACCGATGCCGGTGTCTTCCACAGCGAAGCGAACCCGGCGGTCATCAGCCGTGACCGACAACCGTACGGAGCCAGCCTCGGTAAACTTGACGGCGTTGGACAGCAGATTCTTGAGGATCTGTTCAAGCCGCTGGCGATCGGTCTCCAGAATGTCGGGCACATCGCCTTCGACCGAGATCGCCAGCTCAAGGCCGCGCTCCTCCGCCACCGGCCGGAACAGCTGATCCAGGTCCGCGGCCACGCGCTGCAGGGACACCCCTTCGGGGCGCATCTCGACGTGGCCGGCCTCGATCTTGGACAGGTCGAGGATGTCGTTGATCAGGGTCAGCAGGTCGTTGCCCGAGGACTGGATGGTGTCGGCGTAGCGCACCTGCTCCTCGCTGAGGTTGCCGTCGGCGTTGTCGCCTAGCAGCTTGGAGAGGATCAGCAGGGAGTTGAGCGGCGTGCGCAGCTCATGGGACATGTTCGCCAGGAAGTCGGACTTGTACTGGCTTGCCTGTTCGAGCTGATCGGCGCGCGCGTTTAGTTCCGCACTGGCGCGCTCCAGATCATCCTTCTGGGTCTCCAGGGTCTGAGCCTGTTCCTCCAGCTGGCTGTTCGTCTGCTCCAGCTCGACCTGCTGTTGCTCAAGCCGCACCTGGGATTCCTTTAGGGCGCGGCTCTGTTCCTCCAGTTCCTCATTGGAGACGCGCAGCTCCTCGCTCTGCACCTGTAGTTCTTCAGCCTGGCGCTGGGTCTCCTCCAAGGCGTTCTGAAGGTCGGAGCGGTAGCGGGCGGAACGCAGGGCCACGCCGATGGCGTCTTCCGCCTCGCTCAAGAGCTGCAGCACCAGCGCGTCGGGTTCGTGCAGGAAGCCCAGTTCGATGACGCCATTGATGACGCCCTCGGCGCGCGTCGGGGCGATGACCAAGTGGCGGGGCGCACCTTCGCCCAAGGCCGATCCGATGGTCAGATAGTCTTCGGGAACGTCGTTGAGCAAGGTGGGGCGTCCATCGGCAGCGACCTGGCCGAGCAGCCCTTCGCGCAGGCGGAACTCGGTCGGGACGCGAGCCCCGGCGGGTGCGCCGAGAAGCGCCGCGCGGCGGAAGTGACCTGACTCGCCCTTGAACAGGGCCGCCGCCTGAGCTCCGACGTAGCGCGAAAGCCAGCCCAACACGCCGTCGGACAGCTCCTCGATGGTCAGGTCGCCGCCCATGGCTTCGGTCAGGCCTACCTTGCCGGTCTGTAGCCAGTCCTCGCGGGTGCGGGCCCGGGCGCTGCGGCGGATAAGCAGGAAGACGGAGACAGTCAGGATCGCGCCAAACAGGGCGGAAAGCAGGCCGCTGATCAGAGCGGTCCGGTAGGCCGCTTCCATGTCAATGAGCAGTTGCTGGCGCTGGCGAAGGACCTCGGCGCGGATGGCGGCCACGTGGTCGCGGATGCCATCCATGTCGGACAAACCTTGGTCGGTCAGGATGAGCGCCCGTGCGGGCTCAAGACCCTCGGCGCGTCGGACCGCTACAATGCGAGCGAGCTCGGCCATCTTGGAGTCGAGGTGGCGTTTGAGGGGGGCGATGGTCCCGCGCTGGCGCGGGTTGTCTGCGGTCAATTCAACGAGGGTCTCGAACCGGTCCGTGACGACTGGATGGGCCCGCTCATAGGGGGCGAGATACCGGGCATCTCCAGTCAGGACGAAGCCGCGCTGGCCGGTCTCAGCGTCTTGCACCGCACTGAGCAGTTCATCAGCGGTGATCATCACCGTATGGGTTTTGATGACCTGTTGATTGGTTGTGCGGAGCCCGGAAACGTTCGCGTAGGCGATAAACCCGCTAACGAGGAAGAACACCAGAACTGCCGCAAGGCCCGCGGCGGCCCAGACTTCAAGCCGGGAAGGGCGCAGGAAGGTACGGGTCTTGTTCTTGAACATCCGGGCTCGTCGGCAGGTGAGGACAGAACCTGCCTACCTTCCGGGGGCGAATAAGCAAGGTCTGATTGGCTCGCGCCGTCGAGGCGCGGCGTCAGGCCCTACGGCGGAACGACGCGTCGCCCGCGTGGGTCCACATGCGAAACGGGGGCGGCAGTTCCGGATAGTCCATCAGGCCCATGACCCGCATCGCGTCGACGGATCGAAAGCGGCCGGTCACGGGGAGATCGTCGTAGATCCATCGCCGCTGAAGATACGCCGCCCCGGTCAACCCGCCGCATCGGCGCCGTCCACGCCAAACTGGGAAGGACGCAGGCATCGTCGCAATGTGTCCATTGCAACAGGTCTCATTTCCGATGCTGGCTCAATATCCGCTCGGGGCGGACGGCTGACGGAACAGGTGTACAATCTTCCGGGGCAGGGAGGCCATCCGTGGGAGGTTGGCCATGCGCCAGTCTGACCTTTTCATCATCCCTCGACGCCCCTGGAACGCGGGCCGTCTCATCGGCCCGAAGGCTCCGTTGAAGCCGAAGCACATCTGGGCGATCCGACAGCAGCTCAAGGTTGCCAAGCGCGTCCGCGACCTTGCGATGTTCAACTGCGCGCTCGATGCAAAACTCAGAGCGTGTGACCTCGTAAAACTTCGTGTGAGCGACGTCCCGCCTGGCGGTTCGTTGAGGCTCCGCTCCACGGTCATCCAGCAGAAGACCGGACGCCCGGTTCCCTTCGAGATCACAGAGCCGGCCCGCGATGCCATTGCGGGTTGGCTGGAAATTCGAGGGCAGCGTGAAGACGACTGGCTGTTTCCAAGCCGAAGTCATGCCGGGCACCACATCGGTACACGGCAGTACGCGAGACTGGTCGATCAATGGATACGCCTGATCGATCTTGAGCCTGCGGCTTACGGCACGCACAGCCTCAGGCGCACGAAGGTCTCATTGGTCTACAAGAAGACCGGCAATCTGCGCGCTTGCCAGCTGCTGCTCGGTCACCGCAAGCTGGAGAGCACAGTTTGCTACCTCGGCATCGAAGTTGACGACGCCCTGGAGCTCTCTGAGCAAATAGATCTCTGACGACGGCCGGGTTCGCTCAGCGGGCCCGGCACCTGTCCGCAATGGGTGGGAAGCGGACAAAGCTTTAGAGCCCTGCGTCGGCCGCTTTAGGCAGCGCGGAAGGGTCGTTTGCATCAAGGGTGGAGGTCATCGGGCACTCCGGTGAAGCTTCTTGCCAGCATCGGCGACCTTATGGGCGCTGTCGCATTAAGTAAGCGCGGTCCAGTCGGATGGCCCCGGAGACCTATGCCCGATCCATATATCCTGATGCTGTTTGTGGTGGGGGCGCTGGTCGCTCTGGTGGCGTGGTTGCCGCTGGTTTTCCGGCGTGCGCCACTGTCGCTGCCGATCGTCTGCGTGATCCTCGGTGCCGGGCTCTTCGCTTTGCCACAGGTGGTGTTCGATCCGCTGCCTCAGCGCCATCCCGACATCACCGAGCGTCTGACCGAATTTGTGGTCATTATCGCCCTGATGGGCGCTGGACTGAAGATCGACAGGATTTTCAACCTGCAGAGGTGGGGGGTGACCTGGCGACTGCTGGGCGTGACCATGATGCTGTCGGTCGCGGCGATCGTGATACTGGGCTGGACGGTCTTGGGGCTTGGGCTGGCAGGTGCAATACTGCTCGCCGGGACGCTGGCCCCGACCGATCCGGTGCTGGCCTCCGACATCCAGGTGGGAGCGCCGCGCGAGGGGCGAGAAGACGAGGTTCGGTTTGGCCTGACGTCCGAGGCTGGGCTGAACGACGGCCTGGCGTTTCCGTTCGTCAACATGGCCATCGCCTTGGCGTTGGTGGCGTCGGGCCAGAAAACCCAATGGTTCTTGGAATGGCTGACCGTCAGCGTGCTGTGGGAGATCGGCGCGGGGCTGGCTATCGGCTGGGCGATCGGCTGGCTGTTCGGGTGGCTGACCTTTGCCATCCCGGTCAGCACGCGGCTGGCAGCGACACGTGATGGCTTCATCGTTTTGGCAGCGACATTCATCTCGTATTCGGTGACGGAGATGCTGCACTGCTACGGGTTTCTGGCGGTCTTCATCACGGCGCTGGCGTTCCGGCACGCCGATCGAGACCACGACTTTCAAGCCCAGATGCACGACTTCATCGAGCAGATCGAACGGATGGCGATGATGGTGGTTCTAGTGCTGTTCGGTGGAGCGCTGGTGTCAGGTCTGCTAGCGCCGTTGAGGCCGGTCGACGCGGCGGTGGCCGCCGTGATCGTGCTGCTGGTGCGGCCCCTGACCGGCACGATCGGATTGATCGGCTGGAAGCGGCCTCTGCGCGAGAAGCTGATTCTGGCCTTCTTTGGCATCCGCGGCGTGGGATCGTTCTACTATCTGGCTTATGGGCTGAACGCCGCGCCGTTCGAGGGCGGCGACCGGCTGTGGGCCATCGTGGGGTTGATCTGCCTGATGTCGATCCTGCTGCACGGCATCACGGTCACACCGGTGATGCGATGGTTTGACCGCAGCCAAGGCCGCGACCCGGATGCAGAGGCGGATGAGGTGCAGGCCGATACCTCGGGGCGAGGGGCGTCAGCCTGACTTTGTGACCCGGGCCGATGGGATCAGTCAACTCAACTGTCCGCAACGGGTCGATTTCGGTCCCGCGCATCCTCGTCGAGAGCGGACGTCGATGACGGGCCGAAAAGCGGACGGCCTCAGCACCAGCTAGGGGCGGGAAGTAGACGTTCAGCTCGCCGCTGAAGGGCTCCAAACCGTTAGCTTGCGCGGTGGCGAACGCTTCTTGCCGATTTTTGGTCGACGGATTGAACCGAACGGCGCGCGAGTGACACCTCTTTCCCATACGGTTTGGTCAAGGAGACAAAGATGACCGATACGACCCCTGCAACCTGGTCAACTGAAGAACTGGCTGCTTTGGCGCCGCTGGAGAAGCAGCCTGGATTTTTCGAGTTGGCCAAAGGGCTATTCCGCGGGGGCAATGCCTGGCCAACGCTTGCGATGATGACTGCCGAGATCGGGCTCTTCGCAGGCGGCGTCTGGTGCGCATGGCGCTTCAGCCAGTCGAGCGAGGCTTTGGAGGCGTTGCGGTGGGGTTTCCCCGCTCTCGGGATGATCCTGATGTCCTTCACCATCAAGTTCGCATTCTGGCCTGTGATGCATATCAACCGGCTCAAGCGCCAGGTTGTTGAACTTGAGTTGCGGCTGATCCGCAGGCTCCGCTGACCGGGAAGAGTCCGCGCATGGAGCAGTACGACCGGCACAACAATGCATTGCTCGTGCGTCAGGCTCAAGTCGGGTCTGTGTTAGCGTTTCGGCGTCTAGCTGGGCGCTGGAACCGGAAGCTGGTCGCACATGCTTGGCGCCTGCTCGGCGATTTTGACCAGGCCAACGACGCCGCCCAGGGGGCATGGGTCGAAATCGCGCTCGGGCTGACGCGATTGCGAGACCCCATAGCCTTTCCCGCATGGGCCTATCGCATCACCACGCGTCAGGCGACGGCCATCATTCGGCGGCGACAGTCGGACCGCCGGCTGGCGAACGCCTTGGAACAGGCGGCAGAGACCGAGCCGGCGGCCGTTCACGGCCAGGAGACCCCGGCATCCGACATAGCGGCGCTTCACGAGGCCATCAGAAACCTTCCACCTGCCCAACGCGCCGCGCTGGCACTTCATCACTTCGAGAACCTGTCGGTCGCGGAAGTCGCGGTTGCCCTCGATGCGCCTGTCGGCACGATCAAGACCCGCCTCATGCATGCTCGGCTGAAACTGAGAGCCGCGCTGAAAGGAGATACCAATGACTGACCCAGACATCCGGATCGACGCTGAGCTACGCAACGAGGAACGCCGCCTGCTGGAGCAGATTGGCGAGGAGCCCGCCTTTCTCGATCAGGCGTTGGGACTGTTCCGCCGACGCAATGCTTGGGTGAACTGGATCATGATGATCAGCCAAGCCCTGATGTTTGTGGCCGGGGCATACGCGGCCTGGCGCTTCTTCAACGCCGACCAAGTCATTGATGCAATGCGATGGGGACTGCCGTCGGCGGTGCTGTTGCTGATGGCGCTGGTGATAAAGCTCTCGATGAGACCCGACATGCAGATTCAACAGCTCAGGCAAGACATCGCACGGCTGCACACGCTCTCTGATCGAGACATCTGAGGTCGTGCCCAACTGACGATGACGAAAGGAGCGTGCCTTCGAAACGGCGATGGCTCAGTCGCAGACACATCGGACATTCCCGATGTCCGCAACGGGTCGGGAGCGGACGTTCCGCCAGCCAAGCCGCCAACGTCCGATTGTTGGCGGCGCCCCAATGTCCGGAATTGGCGCCTAACGGAAATCCCGCGTCCGAGGCCGGATGGTGTCGAGGTGGAGGTCGGGGATGTAGATGTCTCGCGCCTTTGGACGGGCTTGGCGAGGGTCTGGCGCGCTGCCGTGATAGACCTCGTCGCCGCGGCCATGGGGCAGGGGGAAGGTGTCGCCTCGATCGCCGACGGAGGCGAGCAGGTCCGACCCATCATGGAGTTTGGTGGCCACGATGTGGACGACCTCGCCTTCGCGTTGCACCTTGCCGTCCACGATGAGCAGGCTTGAGGAGAGGACGACCCGGCGCCGCTGTTCGTAGAGGCTGGGCCAGATCACCAGGTTGGCGACGCCGGTTTCGTCTTCGATGGTGATGAACATCACGCCCTTGGCCGAGCCGGGCTTCTGACGGACGAGCACTAGGCCGGCGATCCGGGTCAGGCGCCGATCGCGCATAGCCGTCCCGTCGGCGCACGTCATCACATGCCGGCGCTGGAGTTCATCTCGCAGGAAGGCGAGGGGATGGTCGCGGAGGGTGAGGCCAAGGTGGGTGTAGTCCTCGACGACCTCGCGACCGGCCGTCATCGGCAGAAGGTCGGGGGCGGGTTCCTGGATTTCCGGAATCCGTTGATGCTCGCGCTCGGCGGTCGCGGTGAACAGGGGCAGGGGATCGTCGCGCAGCGCCTTGATCTCCCAGAGTGCCTCCCGGCGCTGCAGGCCGAGGCTGGGCAGGAAAGCGTCGGCCTCGGCCAGACGGGTCAGGGCTGAGACCGGCGCCTGCGCTCGCCGCCAGAGCTCGTCGATCGTCCGGAACGGCAGGTCGGCTCGACCGGAGACGAGCCGCGCCGCGTCGCCGTTGGCCAGCCCGCGGACCATGCGCAAGCCGAGACGGACTGCAAACCGGCTGTCTCGATCGGTGGGTTCGAGGGTGCAGTCCCAACGGCTGGCGTTGACGCACGCCGGCCGGATCTCGACGCCGTGTTCGCGGGCGTCCCGCACGATCTGAGCCGGGGCGTAGAAACCCATCGGCTGGGCGTTCAGCAAGGCGGCGCAGAAGACATCCGGATGATGGCATTTGAGCCAGGAGGAGGCGTAGGCGATCAGGGCGAAGGAGGCCGCGTGGCTTTCCGGGAAACCGTAAGAGCCGAAACCCTCCAGCTGACCGAAGGTCTTTTCCGCGAACTCCTGCGTATAGCCGCGCTCGACCATCCCGGAGACCAGCTTGTCTTTGAAGTGGCTGACGCCGCCGGTGAACTTGAAGGTCGCCATGGCGCGGCGGAGCTGGTCCGCCTCCGAGGGGGTGAAGCCGGCGCATTCGATCGCCACCCGCATCGCCTGTTCCTGGAACAGGGGGACTCCCAGCGTCTTTCCCAGCACCTTCTCCAGTTCAGGCTTGGGATAGTCGACCGGTTCCCTGCCTTCCCGGCGTCCGAGGTAGGGATGGACCATGTCGCCTTGGATCGGGCCCGGTCGCACGATGGCGACCTCCACGACCAGGTCATAGAAGGTGCGGGGCTTGATCCGGGGCAGCATGGCCATCTGCGCCCGGCTCTCGATCTGGAAGACCCCGAGCGTGTCCGCCTTCCGGATCATCGCATAGGTCTTCGGATCCTCAGCCGGGATGCTGGCCAGATCGAGATCGATCCCCTTGTGCTCGCGAAGCAGGTCGAGGCCGCGGCGCATGCAGCTCAGCATGCCCAGCGCCAGCACATCGACCTTCATGAACTTCAGGGCGTCGATGTCGTCCTTGTCCCACTCGATGACCTGGCGATCCTTCATCGCCGCCGGTTCGATGGGAACGAGATCGTCCAGCCGGTCATCGGTCAGGACGAAGCCGCCCGGATGTTGGCTCAGGTGTCGCGGGAAACCGATGAGCTGGCGCGACAGGTCCAGCGCCATTCTGAGCCGCCGGTCCTTAAGGTTGAGGTTCAGCTCTTCGGCGTGTTTGTCCTCGACGCCCTCGCTGGAATAGCTCCAGACCTGGGACGAGAGGGTCTTGATCAGGTCTTCGGACAGGCCGAGCGCCTTGCCGACGTCGCGCAGGGCGCCGCGCGAGCGGTAGCGGATGACGGTGGCGCAGAGCGCCGACCGATCGCGACCGTAGGTATCGTAAACCCACTGGATGACCTCCTCGCGCCGCTCGTGCTCGAAGTCGACATCGATGTCCGGGGGCTCCTTGCGTTCCTGGCTGACGAAGCGTTCGAACAGCAGATCGTTGCGGCCGGGATCGATCGAGGTGATGCCCAGCACATAGCAGACCGCCGAATTCGCCGCCGACCCACGGCCTTGGCAGAGGATTTGCCGGCTGCGCGCGAACCTGACGATGGAGTTCACGGTGAGGAAATAGGGCGCGTAGCCGAGGCGCTCGATCAGCCCGAGTTCGTGCTGCAGCGTGGCCTGCACCTTGTTCGGGATGCCTTCGGGGTAACGCCTTTCGGCGCCTTCCCAGGTCAGCTGCGCCAGAGCCTGCTGCGGCGTCAGGCCGGGCAGGGCCGCTTCCTTGGGATACTGATAGGCCAGTTCATCGAGGTTGAACCGGCACCGGTCCGCGATCTCGACCGTGGCGGCGAGGGCGTCGGGGTATCGGCTGAACAGCCTGTGCATCTCCTGGGCCCGCTTCAGATGGCGGTCGGCGAACCGGCTGCGGCGGAAGCCCACCTCGTCGATCGTGCACCCTTCGCGGATACAGGTGACCACGTCCTGGAGAATTCGCCGGTCTGGGTGGTGGAAAAGGACGTCATTGGTCACGACCGTTCTCACGCCGTGACGCCGGGCCAAGTCGGAGAGCTGGTGCAACCGGAGTTGGTCCTTCGGCCGCCGTCTCAGGGTCAGTGCCAGGTGAGCGTCGGCGCCGAAGGCGGAGACAAGCCGCTCGAGCTGCAACTCGCATCGGGCGTCGGCGCGGTCGGGGACCAGCACCGCGACAAGGCCTTCCGCGAAGACGGCGACATCCTCCCAGCCGAGCGTACAGCCGCCCTTGCCCGCTCGACCCTTGCCGAGGGTCAGAAGCCGGCAGAGGCGGGCGTAGGCGGCGCGGTCGCGGGGATAAACGAGCACGGCCGTCTCGTCCTCGAGGACGAGTTGGCAGCCGATGATCAGCCGCACGCCGGTGACCTTCGCCGCTTCATGTGCGCGGACGATCCCTGCCAGGCTATTGCGGTCGGTGACGGCGAGGGCCTCAAGGCCGCAGACGGCAGCCTGGCCGAACAGTTCCTCGCAGGAGCTCGCGCCCCGCAGGAAGGAGAAGTGGGACGCGCAGTGGAGCTCGGCGTAGCGCATCGCGCCGCTATGTTCCTTTTTTGTTCTTTTGGCGAGTCCGGGGGGCGGCAAGGCGTCAGGTTTGCGCAAGCGTCCGGAATGTCACCGAGTAGCGGAGGCTGGCCAGAGGCGGGATGCTGTGTTCCCACTCACGACGGGCGACGCCGTCGAGGAGATAGGCGGAGCCCGGCTCCAGATCGAGGTAACGCCGCTCCCAGGCTGCGCCCGCCTTCCGGCGAAACCGCATCCGGCAGGGCGTCTCGAACGAAACGCCGATGATCTTGTCGTACTGGGGTCGGTCGCGATGCCAGCCGATGCCGGCGCCGGGCGCGTATTCCGTGACGAGGGTCTGGGCGACCAATGTCGAATTGACGCCGGCGAAGTGGGCCGCCCGGTCACGCAGGTCGTGCAGGAAAAAAGGGAGCGGAGCGGCTTCGTCGAGACGCCCCCGGGTGAAGTCGTAGTGCCAGCCGAACGAGACCACGCGTCGGGCGCCCAGCCAGCCGTGGAACTCGAACGGCGCGAACGGCAGACCGGCGAAGGCCGCTACTAGCGCGGCCTGTTCGTCGGGCGTCACGAGCGCGGGCTCGTATCGCAGGCCGTCCGGCTCGAGCGGCGACCCGAACAGATCGGTTTGCAGCGTCATGATCGTTCAACGTGCGGGCGGGGAGCGGGGGTCATCCGAACAGGCCGTGGATGAACCAGGCCTGCGAGCCGGTTGTGGCGTCCTCGCCGTCGCCGGCGCGGAACAGCCAGAAGCGTTCGCCGGCGTCGTCCTCGACGTGGAAGTAGTCGCGGACGGCGTGCAATTCGGCGTCGCGGCGCCGCCATTCGCCGAAGATCCGCTCCGGCCCGTCCGCGCGGACCACGCGTCGGCGGATTCCGCGCCAGGTGAAGTGGGTCGGGGGATTGTCCGGCAACAGGGCCAGGGTCTCGACGGGCTCGGGGCGGCGCAGAAGCCGGGTCGGCCGGGGCCAGTCTTGCGCCCAGTCCTGGGCGGACGGCGCGGCGAGGGGCGGGACCTTGCGCATCGAGCGCTCGGGAACGTCGCTCTCCACGGGCTGCAGCCGGTAGAGACGCCGGGCGCCGATCCGGTTGGCGAGCACGTCGATGAGGTCGGACACGTCCGGGGTCGCGGTCTCCGCCAGGGCGGTCGCGCCGGGACGCCAGTCCAGCCGTTCGGCGCTGGTGGCGACGAGTATCATCCGGTCGATCCCGAACCCCGGATCGATCGTCTCGATCTTGTCGGTCAACAGGCGGGTGATCCGCGACAGATCGCGGATCGGCCGGGCGAGGCCTACGCGGACCGCTTCGAGTCGGATGTCGACCCGATAGCAGAGCCAGTCGAGGCGACGGACGCCGAGCCCCGCGGTCTCGAGCGCCCGGCAGAGGTCAGCGGCCAGGGCGCCGGCGTAGCGCGCCAGCGTCTCCGGCGCGCCGATCGGTTCGGCGAAGACGCGCTCGACCCGCGGCGCTTCCGGCGCCTCGACCGGGATCAGAGGCTCTCCCGTGCGGGCGTAGGCCTGGTCGAGGCGACGGCCCAGATCGGGGCCGAAGCGGAGCGCCAGGGGCGCGCGGGGCCGATGAGCGACGTCGGCGATCCGCTCGAACCCCATGCGCCTCAGGCCGGCGATCAGGTCGCCGGATAGGCGCAAGGCTTCGAGAGGAAGGGGCCCAATAGCCGCGTCGATCCCGCCGTCGTCCACGATCCGGAGGTCGCGGCGAAAGCGCGCGAGGGCATGGGCGGCGCCGTAGGCCGGGGCGATGGCGGCCTCGGCCCGGACGCCGGCCTCGGCGAGGCGATGGACCATGTCGGCCAGCATCGCCGCCTCACCGCCCTTCAGATGGGCGGCGCCGGTGGCGTCGATGGCGAGGCCGTCGGGCGGATCGGTCTGGCAGACGGGCGCATAACGTTTCAGGGCCCAAACGGCGAGCCGCTCCAGGGCGTCGGCGTCGCCCTGCGGGTCCGCGTCCCGCACGTCGAGGCCCGGGATCAGCGCCTGGGCCTGGGTCGCCGCCTGCCCCGCGCGGGCGCCCGCCTGACGCGCGGCGGCGTTGGCGGCCGTCACGACCCGGCGCCGGCCGACGCGGCCGACGAGGATCAGGGGCTGGTCAGGCGGCGGCGCGTCGTTCCCGAGCTGACGGCGCAGCCGATCGACGGACCAGTTCGGCAGGTAGAGCGAGACGACCCGTCTCATCACAGGCTTCCAGGGTGAATTCCGCGGCCTCGGCGCCGCGACAACGGAGAAGTTCGACGAACCACCGTCCCCGGCCGACGCCGGGAACGGGCAGGGGAGAGGACGGCGCCGGGCTGACCCGCCAGCGGGTGACGGCGGCCGTGGGCTGGCCGAAGTCGGCGGCGTCGGCGGCGCGGCGCCAGCGCCGGATCGCCAAAGCCAGGGCGCCCGAGGTCTCCGCCGCCAGCTGCAGGCGCCGCGAGGCGGTCATGCTGAGGCGCGCCGTCTCGGCCACGACCGTGCCGAGACCGCCGTGCCGCAGGCCCTCCTCGAAACAGGCCATGAGGCTGGGCTCGTCGCCGGCCTCGACATAGATCACCCGATCCGGACCGAGCCCCGCCTGGCTGAGCGCCGGCGCGAACAGGTCCGGGCGGGTCACGCACCAGAGCACCTGACCGGGTCGGCGCGCGGCGATGCCGGCGGCGAACAGCGCCGCCGCGGCGCCGTCGACCGCGCCGTCCCCGCCGCCCGCGACCTCGTGCAGGGCCCCCAGCGCGAGCCCGCCGCCGGGAAGGGCCGCGTCGAGCGGCGGCACGCCGAAGGGCAGCGCCCCGCCGGCCGGCCGGCCGTCGTGCTCAAGCGCGCGGATGCGCGCCCTGAGGGTTTCGAGCTCGGCGGAAGGCCGGGCGTGCATGTCGGCCTCCCGTGGTTCGGTGTCATAAACGTTCCTGAAATGTTCTGGCTCTCATTTCGTCACGGAGTCAACGGGGCGGGCGCCTTATCCCCGGACGAATCGCGGTGAATCCTTTCGGTTGGTTTCGCGTTTGGACGTCCGAGGAGATCCGATGACCGATCCTGAACAGCACCGCTATTTCGCCTGGGCCGACGGCGTCGGCCGGGGCCATGGCCACGTCGTGGAAGCGCCGAGCTACGAAGCGGCGGCGGTCGGCTACACTGAACTCTATGCGCCGCCGGTCGATGGCGACGGCGAAATCCGGATCTTCGTGACGGGGGTCGACGACGGCCAGGAGCATTGCTTCACCGTTGACCTGAGCGACGGCGAAGCCGAGCCCTGCGACTGAGGCCGGAGGCCGGAGCGAATCACCCCGCTCGGTGTTGAGTCGAATCTTGGCGGGCCGGATGGCCCGTGCGGAGGCTTCGACGATGGCCTATCGGCCCACATGGCAGGGACACCTGCGTCTGTCCTTTGTGACCTGCCCGGTGGCGCTCTACACCGCCACCAGTTCGGGCGGCGACGTCCATTTCAATCTGATCAATCCGGCGACTAACAACCGGATCAAGATGGTGACGACGGACCCGGAAACGGGCCCCGTTGATCGCTCGTCCCTGGTGAAAGGCTCCGCCGTCGCCAAGGACGAATACATCCTGCTGACTGACGAGGAGATCAAGTCGGTCAAGCTGGAGAGCACCAAGACGATCGACATCGAGCGCTTCGTCCCCGAGGACGAGATCGACCGGGTCTATTGGGACAATCCCTATTACCTCGCCCCGGCCGGCGGGATCGCCGAGGAGGCGTTCGGCGTCATTCGTGAAGCCATGCGGTCAGAAGGCAAGATCGCGCTTGGCCGCGTCGTCCTCTCTACGCGGGAGCGCCTTCTGGCGCTCGAACCTCGCGGCAAGGGCATTCTGGCCTACTCCCTGCGCACCCGCGACGAGGTCCGCGACACGCGGGACGTCTTCGGCGCGATCTCGGACAAGCAGCCCGATCCGGCGATGATTGAGATCGCGCGGCGGATTATCGAGCAGCAGGCGGGCCCGTTCGATCCGGATCAGTTCGTGGATCGCTATGAGGAGGCGCTGAAGGCTTTGATCGCCTCCAAGCAAAAGGGCCAGGCGCCGGTTCGCTCAGCCGAGCCGGACGACACCCAAGTCGGAGACCTGATGGCGGCGCTGCGCGCCAGTCTCCAGGGCGCCGCCACGCCGCGCAGCGGGCGCGGGCGGACGGCAAGCCGGCCCGCCGCCACCGCGAAGCCGGCGCGGGCGCCGGCGCGGCGGCGGGCGGGCTAGTGACGCCGGTCGCCCTTGTCGCCTTGGCCCGGCTTCGACGCGGTCTTCGCTTGGCGCTTCTGATCCTGCGCCGACGACTTACCGACATCGACCTGTTCATCGAAGCGGCCCTCGCTGTCACGGCGGACATAGCGCTTGTCGCCTGGAGTCGGTTCGATCAGTTCGCGTTTGGACATGGCGGTCTCCCTTCGATGAGAAGGGAATCCGCGCTGGCGAGTCGGGTTCCGTGTCAGCGACTGCGGTGACAACGGACGGGATCCGCTCAATGGCAATCGACACCGGTCGGACCGACGGCGACCGTCGATGCGGGGAGAGATGATGCGATGTGCAACGAATTCCAGCTCATCCTGCCCTTCGACGGCGTAATCGAAACCTTCAATCGCAGCGGCGACCCGCTTGTGTTCCCGGGCGGGATGCCGAACTTTGGGCCGGCCGCCTCCATCCGGATCGGCGATCGGGTGCCGATCATCACCTTGGGCGGAAGCGGTCCCCAGCTGGTCACAACGCCTTGGGCGTGGCGCTCGCCGCAGGGGCCGCCGGTGTTCAACTTCCGCTCGGATGGCCGTTCCTTCGCCAACTCGGTCCGGTGTCTGATCCCGGCGGACGGCTTCTTCGAGTTCACCGACCCGGAGCCTGGACAGAAGCGGAAGACCAAGTGGCGGTTCACCCTCGCCGGCGAGCGCCTCTTCTGGGTCGCGGGTCTGGTGAAGGATGGCGCCTTCGCCATGCTGACCACCGAGCCCGGGACCGACATTGCGCCCTACCATAACCGGCAGATCGTCGTGCTGAAGCCCGAGGAGGGTGCGGCCTGGCTCAACCTCGAACGGCCCGAAGCCGAGCTTTTGCGGGCTCCGCCCGCAGGGAGCCTCGACGTCGAGAAGATCTTCCCGGCAGCGGCCTGAGCCTGAAGTGGGGGAGGGTCCCGGCCGACCGCGTAGTGCCGATGGCGCGCGAACGGGGCGGTTGGGGCGGCCATTGTCTCGCATACTTATCGCGCCAGTCGGCGCGGCCTCTCGATGAGGCGGATCTGACCGAAACCCGGTCGGCTGGCGCAACCGCTCGCTCGACTTTCATCCCCGGCCTGACGGCCTTCCTCGCGAAACAAGAAAGTCTCTCATTGCGGTCCTTCGCTTCGCTGCGGGGGCTCGCTTCGCTCTCCCTGCGCGCCGCCCGGGCCCCGGTCTCCCGATCGCCATCGAGGCCGCGACAGGCGTGGCCCGAAGCAAAGGAGAGACTGACATGGCCACCATCGGCACCTTCACCGCCCAAGGCGACGGCTACACCGGTTCGATCAAGACCCTCACCCTCAACGTCAAGGCGGCGGTCCTGCGGCCGAACGAGAAGACCGACGACAAGGCTCCCGACTTCCGGATCTTCGCCGGCCAGACCGAGTTCGGCGCCGCCTGGAAGAAGACGAGCCAGCAGAACCGCGAATACCTCTCGGTCAAGCTCGACGATCCCAGCTTCCCGGCGCCGATCTACGCCTCCCTGGTGGAGGTCGAGGGCGGACACAGCCTGATCTGGTCCCGCTGACCCAAGAGCCGCGGCGGCGCGGGAACCGCGCCGCCGCTCCTTCATCCGAAAATCCCTCTCGAGGAGGCCGCCATGACGCGCCCCGCCGATCCCGCACGCCCGGACATCCATAGCCGGATCACCCAACAGATCATCGCCCAGCTCGAAGCCGGCGTTCGCCCCTGGACCCAGCCGTGGAAAGCCAAGAGCTCCGTCAGCCGCCCGCTGCGCCATGACGGCACGCCATACAACGGCATCAATGTCGTCCTGCTCTGGGGCGAGGCCGCGAGCCGTGGCTTCAGCCGATCGACCTGGATGACCTTCCGCCAGGCGCTGGCCCTCGGCGCCCACGTCCGCAAGGGCGAACGCGGCGCGACGGTCGTCTACGCCAACCAGATCGTCCGGGAGGACACAGACGACACCGGAGCCGACGTCCAGCAGCGCATCCCGTTCCTGAAGGCCTACACCGTCTTCAACGTCGATCAGATCGAGGGCCTGCCAGATCGCTACGGCGAGCCGGAGACGATCGAGATCAATCCGGACGAGCGGATCGCGCGCATCGACGCCTTCTTCAGGCACTGCGGCGCGGACATTCGTCACGGCGGTGGAAGCGCCTATTACGCCCCGGGTCCGGATCATGTGCAGATGCCGCCGTTCGAATGTTTCGAGACGGCGGATGCCTATTACAGCACGCTCTGCCACGAGATGACCCACTGGACGCGTCATCCCAGCCGCCTGGACCGGGACTTCGGCCGGCAGCGTTTCGGCGATCCGGGCTACGCTCGCGAGGAACTTGTCGCCGAACTGGGGGCCGCCTTCCTCTGCGCGGACCTCGGGCTCGCCCTGGAACCGCGCGAGGACCATGCCGCCTATATCGCCAACTGGCTGCAGGTCCTGAAGGACGATGTACGGTTTGTCGTCTCGGCCGCCTCTCATGCGCAGAAGGCCGTGGATCACCTAAAGGCGCTTCAGCCTCCGCCCTGAGGCTGATTAACCGCCCGATTGCGGACCCAGAAGTTGCCAGAACCGCAATGGACTACGCCGCGGACCCACCGGGTTGGGCCGCGATGGCCTCAGTCAGCGCCGATACCGCGATCACGACGTTTTCCAGAAGAGTACGCCCCTGGATCACTGCCGGGGCCTTCGGATCGACGCGAAGTCGGTCGAGCGCCGAAGCGACGTCCGATCCGAGATGAGCATCGGCCAGACGCAGATCATAGAGGCCGAACAGCGGCGCCATGAGCGCCTTCGCCGCCATCTCGCCGACACCGGTGGACGCGAGGGCTTCAAGCGCCTTGAGCGCCTTGACGCCCCCAATGACATGGCCACGCGCAACGGCGGCGTTGCGAACGGCGTCGACATCTACTCGCTCGATGAACAAGCGCGTGACGTCTTTCGCGAGGGATAGCAAACCGTCGGGTTCCGCTGCACGAAACCGGTGCGATCGCTTCAGCAGATCATTGACTGACTGATGTGGGCGCAGAATCTCGCTTCCGAACACGTCTCGGAATGTCGCCTCGAACGCACCCAGCACTTCTGGCAATACATGCTCCGGGGCAGTTGTATCCGCCGGGTTCACCATCATCTGAACCTGGAAGAGCTCGGCGGAAACGCCGCCGTCTTCAGCCACGCTGTGAGCAGCCCAGATGCGCTGTTCCCACGCCTGAAGGCGACCGACATCCTTGGCGAATACATTGATGAGGCCTCGCTCATTCAAACCGAAATGCAGCGGCGCCTCAGCTGCCCCGACGGCGCCGGTTTCTGCGCTGGCCCACTGCAGCCGGCTGCCGCGGTGTCGCAAAAGATGCCCGACCAGAGTTGGTTCGAAGAAAAGCCAGTCGATGCCTCTCTGCAACGCATCGGCGGTGACACGCTCACCGCGAGGTCCTGACGCAAATGCAATCGGGTTGGGATCGCGATCGCCGCGGACGCGCGGACTGAAATCGCCTGGCTCGAACCACTCCGTTCGCCATAAGACGCCGGCGATCCGGAACCCGTCGCCGCCCAATCCCAACTTCCGTCTGGGGGCGATCCGGCCCTCATGCGTGTCGCGATTGTTCTCGAGGCTGTACCCCTCTTCGGGCCAAGAGAAGCTGGGCGCCTCATCCGCCTCGACAACTCGCTCGTGGTAGCTGGACAGGTAGAGTTTCATCGAACGAGCAGCGAGATAGTCGGCAAGAAACTCGGCGCGGATCTCCAATCGAACCGGGCGATCTTCATCGCGGATGAGGCGTACGACCTCCGCCCAGCCTTCGTCAGGCCGAAACCAGGTGTCGCCATCGCGGCTCAGACGGAGGGCCAGGACCAGATCAGGGTGAAGGTGCCAGACGCCGTCCGCCGCGCCTTCGAGGTCCTGATCTATGACGAGGTTGATCCCCAGCGGCCCGTCGAAGCGATTGTCCAAGTAGACGTCGGCGGGATGGTACTCTCCGTTCCAGACGAAGGCGCGATGAGGCTGGAGGCTCAGGTCGCCCCAGTTCAGACGTGCCGCGCTTTCCTCTTTCCCGGCGTAAACCGCCAGTGTGGCGACACCCGCAAAGCGCTTCGCCGATCTCAGGTCCTCGGGCGCCTCCAGATCAACATCGTGGTTGGCTCTAAGGGGGATCCAAGATTGGCCCGCGACGGCTGGAACGTCGCCCATTTCGAAGTAGGCCTGGTTCAACATCAGACGGCTTTCGCTTCTGGAGCGTTCTTTGCCTCGAACTTGGTGATGGCTTCCACCTGCTCCCCGACCAGCGCTTGGAAGGCGTCGAAGGCGACGTAGCATTGGTCGCACTCGAGCTGCAGCAAATCTGCGACCTTGTTCAAATCGAGAGGAGGCGTTCCGCCGACTCCGTAGCTCACGACGCCCGTCGCCCCATCGACGTAGCGGGTCACCGTATTGCTCAGCCCCAGAAGGAGCCGGGGTGAGAAGCGGTGGTTGTAGGCGTTCCGGAAGTCGTGGGTTTGGGCTTTGAAGCCGCTGCCGGCGATGGGTTCGACCTTGAGCTTGAAGCGAAGAAACTTCCCCCAGGTGCGACCAAAGGGCTCGACGTCGTTCAAGTAGAGGTTCTTGTCGGGAAACTCGTCTCTCCAGTTCTCGAGGTCTTTAGCCATGTTCGCCTGGTGGGACAGGTGGGCCGCCGCGACCGCGAAGCGCGATTTGATCGCGTACGGCGCGCTGAGCGCGGCGACGCCGAGGATGCCGATAAACTCGTGCGCGACTTCCATCTTCGCGTCATCATCCATCGGCTCGACGATGATCGCCCACGCTCGCAGACGCGCGACGTGGTGAGTGAGGTCGTTGATCACATTGGCGAGGTCGGTGGCGTAGTCCTCAAGCATGCTGCTGTACACAAGCCAGAGGCCGCTGATGGGGTTCGGGAGGGTCCACCAGCGATACGGCATGAAGCGTTTCGCGACCCCCGACGCATCGAGCGCGGCTCTGTAGTCGGCATAGGCCGCGTTGAGACGGGCTGACCGTTTCAGGCTGAAATCGTCGGGCATATAGTCTCGCCACTCCGTCGATACGACGCCGGATCCTGCAAACCTGCGCGTGCAGAACAACGCGCGTCACAAGCCTAGGCGCGATCCCCTGTTCTCCACAAACGCGACGTCTCCCGGCGTCGCGCCGCCTCGGTTGGGGCGCCCTTCAGGGCGGCGGGCGAGCGGCCGTGAAGCGGACGCCGAGGGGAGGGCGGGCAGCACCGGAGGCCTACGGGGCGAGGGTGGTGACGGTCTAGGGCAGGATAGGCTTTGCGCCGGCAATGTCTGACAGACCAACCTCCCGATGAACCGCCTCACCCTTCGCGTCTCGCCCGATCTGATCCGCCGGTTCGACGCCGCGGCGGCGGGTCAGGGCGGGCGCTCCCGCTTGCTTCGTCGGCTCATGGAGGGGGCTGCGCAGGCACCCGTCCCGACGTCGCTGGAGGCGGTCTGCGCGCCCAGATCCGGCAAGCTGACACTGCGCCTCAGCGAGGCTGACCTGCGTCTCCTGGAGGCCGAGGCCGCCGCTGTCGGGCTATCGCGAACCCAATGGAGTGTCTCGCTCATCCGGCGGCGGTTGCGGGATCGTCCGCAGTTCAGCCGTCCCGAGGCCCTGGCGCTGATCGAGGTGCGGCGCGAGCTGCGGCGCATCGGCGTGAACATCAACCAGATCGCCCGCGCCCTGAACACGGCGGTGATGGAGGGGCAGGTGCTCGATCTTGAGCTGGCCCAGCTCGGCGCCTTCCAGGCCGAGATCGCGGCCTGGGTGGAAGCGCTCGGCGAGGCCTTCGACGGCAACCTGTCCTATTGGGCCGCGCGGCCGTGAGCGATTTCCGCTCGCCGCGTGGGTTCGAGGAGGCGTTGCGGCCGCCGGTCGATCCTCGCCGCGCGCGGATCACGCCCACGGTGCTTCGGCCGTCCCGAAACAGGGATCAGGATCCGGTCGCTCGTTTCGTCCGCGTCGCGCGCCGGGCGCCGGAGGTGATGGTCAAGGTGACCGGCCGAACCCGGGACGGCGACCACCTGAAGGCGCATCTCGACTACATCAGCCGCAACGGCGCCGTGGCTCTGGAAGGGCCGGACGGGGAGCGGTTGGACGGCCGCGCCGAGGTGCGTGCGCTCGCCCGCGATTGGGCCGAGGAATTCGCGATGGAGCCGGGACGCAGGCGCGACGCCTCGATCTCCCTGTCGATCGTGCTCAGCATGCCGGCGGGGGCTGATGCGGTGCGTCTGCATGACGCCGCCCGGGCGTTCGCGGCCGAGACCTTCGGCGAGCGCTTCGCCTATGTCTTCGCCCTGCATGACGAGGGACGGCACCCGCACGTGCATCTGACGGTGCGCCGGCTGGGACGCGACGGCGAACGGCTCAATCCGCGAAAGGCCGACCTGCAGATCTGGCGCGAGGGGTTCGCCCGGGCGCTGCGCAACCGGTCCATCGAGGCGGAGGCCACCCCGCGGCGCGCGCGTGGCGTGACCCGCAAGGCCGAACGGATGCCGATCCGCAAGATGCGAGAGCGGTTCTTGGCCGGGAAGGGGGAGTTGCCCGACGCGCTCGCCGCCGCCTATCGCGATGCGCTTCGGGAGGGCGGCGGTCGAGGTCCGTGGTTGGACGCGATCGAGGCGCGCGAGCTGGCGATGCGGCGCGCCCTGGTCGCTGAAGCGGTTCGCTTGGGTCGGTCCGATCGGCCGGCGGATCGCGCCCTGGCCCTGGTGGTGGAGCGGTTCGTGCGGGAGCGGCCCGGGCCGAAAACCCGCGACCAGGCCTTGAGGGACGCGGCCGTCGATCGCTCGACCGGGCGGGAGCGAAGCCGATGAAGCTGTGCGTTTCCATGGGCTCGGTTGCGGAGTGTCAGAAACAGAACTATATTTCTGACAAGGAGACGATCATGCAGGTGCTCGCTGAACAGATCATGGAGCGCGCCCAGGCCTTGCCGGAGGGCGCGCCGGTCGCCGCCAAGGGGCTGCTCCATCTGGGCAGCCGCGCGGCGGTGGATCAGGCCCTGTCGCGCCTCGTGCGACGGGGGCGGCTCGTGCGCGCCGGGCGCGGCGTCTACATGCGTCCGCTGGAAAGCCGCTTCGGATCGCGGACGCCTTCGGTGGAAACGGTCGTGCGCGCGGTGAGCGAGCAGCGTGGCGAGGTCGTCGCCTCCAATGGGGCGGCGGCCGCCAACGCCCTGGGCCTGACCACCCAGGTGCCGATCCGCATGGTCTATCTGACCAACGGCAAGAGCCGGCTCCTAAACGTCGGCAAGCAGACGGTGGAGTTTCAGCACGCGCCCGCATGGCAGCTGCTCCTGGCCGATCGTCCAGCCGGCGAAGCGGTTCGCGCCCTGGCCTGGCTGGGGCCGGAGAAGGCCGCTACGGCGCTGGAGGCCCTGAAACGAAAACTGGGGCCTGCCGCCTTCGGCGAACTGGTGTCCGTCGGACCGCGTCTGCCGACCTGGCTGGCGCGGTCGGTCAGCCAGGCGGCCCATGTCTGAGACCTTCCTGCAGCTTTCAGCCGAGGACCGGGCCGAAGCCCTCGCGGCGGCGGCGTCGGAGTCCGGCCGGCCCGCTCATCTCCTTGAGAAGGATGTCTGGGTTGTCTGGGCCCTGAGCGCGTTGTTCGAGGCGCCCGTGGGTGAAGGCCTGGTTTTCAAGGGCGGGACGTCCCTGTCCAAGGCTTATGACGTCATCCAGCGGTTCTCGGAAGACATCGATCTGACCTGGGACATCCGTCGCCTGCTTCCCGATCTGGCCAATGCGCCCGAAGACCCGGTGCCGGAGACTCGCGCCGAGGAGCGGCGCTGGTCCCGGGATGTCCAGCGGCTGTTGCCGCTCTGGGTCGATGGCGAGGTGCGGCCGCTTCTGGAAGCCCGGATCGCCGCCGAGGGCGTCGGCGCCACGGTGCGGATCGAGGGCGCCAAAGCCTTTGTCGACTATGCGCCGACCAGCACCGGCACCGGCTACGTCTCGCCCAGCGTGATGCTCGAGTTCGGCGCGCGGGCGACCGGCGAGCCCAGCGCGCCGCGACCGGTGGTCTGCGATGCGGCGGCTCATCTGCAAGGAATCGTCTTCCCGACCGCCACGCCGCGGGTGATGGCGGCCGAACGGACGTTCTGGGAGAAGGCCACCGCCGCCCATGTCTATTGCGCGCAGGGACGACTGCGGGGCGATCGCTTCTCTCGCCACTGGCACGATCTGTCGCGGCTGGACGCGGCCGGCTTCGCCGACACCGCGATCGCGGATCGGGCGGTCGCCGAGGCGGTCGCGCGACACAAGGCGATGTTCTTCCGCGAGACCGCCGACGGCGCGGAGATCGACTATGGACAGGCGGTCACGGGCGGGCTGCGTCTGAAGCCTGAAGGCGCCTCGCTTGAGGCCCTCAGGGACGACTACCGCCGGATGGTCGAGGACGGCCTGCTGGAGGCGGACGCCGAGCCCTTCGAGACGCTGATGGACACCTGTGAGGCGCTCGCGGACCGCGCCAACGCCCCGACGGCCCGGTGATCCTGCGCTACGCGCCGATCGAGCAGGAAGCGATCCTGCTGAAGGCGGTCTGGGACATGATCGACGACATGGTCAATCTGGAGATCTTCGACTACCCGATGACCTCCCGCCCGACCAATCTGGTGTTCAAGTCGGGAACCCATAAACGAGTCTTCGCCATCCTGCTGGCGGATTTCCTGGCCCAGCCCCGGCCGTCTGCGCTGCCCTTCGCCTTCGCCCCTTCGACGGCAGACGCGCGCGAGACCGATCGAACCTATCTGTTCTATCTGGACGCCATCGGCCGTCAGCCGACCCTGGGCGCCGACGCCTCCGGTCTGGCGGCTTCCGCCTCGGCCTTCGCGGACTGGCTGAACGCGGAGTGCTTCTGTCCCAAGGTCTGGCTTCCCGAACTCGACCTGTCGGTGGACCTGCGCGTCTCCCGCATCTGGCTGCTCAAGATCGTGGGCGACGCCAACAAGCACAACTTCTCCCGGCTCGATGCACGGGTGAAGCAGATCAGGGCGATGCTCGCGCGGCACGGCCATGAGATCGATGAGGGGATGGTCTATCGGTCCCTGCCGGACTTCCAGCAGTGGTTCTACACCGACGTCTTCTCCTATCATGCCAGCACCATCGGCGAGTTCCTGGACCAGATCCGCCGGGCCCTGTTCGCCTACCTCTCGCCGGAGTTCGCCCGGGCCTAGCGACGTGGCGCCCGGTTCGAGGGCGATTACAGCTTCGATGTTCCGGCGGACATCCGCGATCCGCTGGCGCTGGGCATGTATTGGGACCTGATCAACCGGATGAGGGACGGCGTCGGATTCCCGGCCTTCACCGTGTCGCCGTATCTGAAGAACAATTTCTAGGCGCGACCGCTAGCGCCGCCGCTCGCGGTCGCGCGTCGTGTCCCGTTCCGTCGGACGCGCGCGGCCGGCGCGTGCCCAGGCGGCCTCCAGCAGCCTGGTCTGGATGGCGGGATCGGGGATGAGACGGGCCACCACCACGGCCGCGCGGGCGAGCCGCTCGGCGAGCGGATCCTGGAGGGGCTTCTGGGAGGAGGCCCGGTCGATCCCGGCCGCCTGGCGATCGCGGTCCCTGGGCCGATGGCCGTGGACCTCCAGACCCAGGCTCTGGGCCTGGATCCAGACCTCGCGCCGGAAGGCGGGGTCGCCCGAGACCTGTATCCGCTCCCAGCCGCGGTGCCGTGCGATCTTGAGCATGTCGATGACGGCGTCGGGATAGGCCTGGGTCGAGGTGAGCGATCCACCCCGGTCGCGGAACATCGGCGCGGGGGCACGATGATCCCGGAAGAACCGCTCCGCCCGGCCCCTGAGATCGCGCTCGACCAGATAGCGGTCGAGCACCGCGTCGGGCACGTCGCCCTTGGCGGTCGAGCGGGCGGCTGCGCCGGGCGCGGGCCGCAGGCGGTTGGCCGCCGGCGCGGACACTGGCGGGGTCATGGCTCGCGCTCCGGCGGGGTGGCGTCGACGACGCGGTCGAGCCAGGCCGCGACATCGGTTTCATCCGCGTCGGGCGGGGGCGGAGGAAGGCCTTCGGCGGCGAAGGCGCGGGCGATGACGTCGAAATCCATGGGGTCCTCCTCGAGAGCGGACGGGACGACCGGCGCATCGACCGTCGGCGCGGGCGTGGGAGGGGGACGCAGACGGCGCCGGAAGATCCGCTCCCGCCAGTAGGCGATCTTGATGCCGCGAACGGGCGGCAGGCCGGCCTTGAGAACGATCAGGGCGGTCTGCGGAAGCTGCATGAGCTCCTGGGGCAGCATCAGCGCCCGGCGCTGATCGGACACGGTCGTACTGCGTCGGCCGCGCGCGAGGCCGGTCGGCCGGCTGCGGCTTCGCCCGTCCGTCGTATAATAGCCCAGCCGTTCGCTGAGCTCCCGGGCGATCCTCAGTTCCTTGGGCGCGAAGACGATCTCGATGCCGCAATTGGTCATCACGTCCTCGGCCAGATCGGGTCCGTAGAGCGCCCGGAGCTGGGAGGGACTCTGAAGCACGGCCAGCAGACGCAGCCCGTAGCCCGCCACCCAGGCGAAGGCGTGGGCCAGCACCGGCGCCGGGCCGAGGCGAGCGAATTCGTCGAGCATGACGAGGGTGGGACGGTCGGCGGGGGCCGGAAGGCTGCGGCTGTTGAGATCGACCAGCTGCTGGAAGAGCAGGGCGTAGAGTGGCTGTATCCTCAGCATGTTGTCCGGCGTGGCCCCCAGATAGAGGGAGAGCCGCCCGCGGCGCAGATCGCGCAGGTCGAAATCCGAGACCGAGGTGGCGGCGTCGATCCGGGGGTTGAGCCACAGGCCCATCCGGGTGGTGATCGACTGACGCACGGAGGCGAAGGTGTTCTCGCTGGAGCTGGTGAAGTCCGTCAGGGCGGCGACGACGGGCCCCGGAAGAGGGCGTCCCTCCCGCGCGCGCGCCGCAACGATGCGGGGCAGACGGGCGCGGGCGTCGCCGGCGGTGAGCTGGCGGAAGATCTCGCCGAGGGTGAAGGGGCGATCGGGCGTGGCGGCGACATAGCCGCCGACGCCGATGAAGCCGGTGCGCGACGCCTCCGCCCAGAAGGGATCGGCCCTGTCATGGGCTGGAAACAGCATCGCCGCCATGCGCTGGAGTTCGTCCAGCACCTGGATCGGGTCCGAACGGTCGATGTGATCCAGCGGGTTGAAGCGGGCGGTGCGGCCGTCCGGCGCCAGCGGATCGAATAGATGGACCGTCTGGCCGGCCTCGGCCCGATAGCCGGCGGTGGCGAGATAGTTCTCACGTTTGATGTCCAGCACCACGATCGAGTCCGGCCAGGCGAGCAGGTTCGGAATGACCACGCCGACGCCCTTGCCGGTGCGCGTCGGGGCGTAGAGCATCACATGCTCCGGGCCGTCGGCGATCAGGAACCTCCCGTCCGCCCGGCCCAGGACCACGCCGCAGCGCGATCTGAGACCGGCGCGGCTCTGTTCGGCCGCCGACGCCCATCGGGCGGCGCCGTGCAGAGGGCGTCTCTGGCGGAGCAGGACAGCGACGATGAGGATCCCGCCGACCAGACCCGCGCATGACAGGCCCACGGTCAGCCAGCGTCGCACCTCGGGATCGTGACGGTAGTACCAGAGCCAGCCGGGGACGCGCGTCGGGTCGATGTCGCCGGAGAACCGACCCAGGCCGATGAGGGCGATGGTCACGGTGAGGACGCCCAGGACCACGGCGGCGCCGAGAGCCGCGGTGGCGATCAGCGCCGCCCTAGTCGCCGGGCTGGCGCTTGCGAACCGGGTCATGCCAGACCTCCGTCACACGGAACCGGCCGTCGACCTTCTTCATCTGGACGACGACATCGACGAGCAGGTGCAACAGGGCGCGGATATCCTCGCGCGGCAGATCGCGCCCGCCTTCGGACTCCCGCACTAGCAAGGTCAGTTGCTCGAAGGCGAGGGCGGCCGAATCCGCGTGCACGGTGGTGATCGAACCGGGATGCCCCGAGTTGACGTTGCGCAGGTAGAAGAACGCCGTGCCGTCGCGAAGCTCCTGAAGCAGGATGCGGTCCGGCCGCATGCGCAGGGCGCTTTCCAGAAGCTGTTTGGGGCCGATCCGGGCCAGACCCTGGCCGTCCTTGGAATAGACCAGATGGACGACGTTGCGGTGGGGCGTCACGAACTCGCGGGTGTCCTCGATCGTCAGCAGACGCTCATGATCGGGGATGAGGGCGATCAGACCCTTGGCCAGGGTGGTCTTGCCCGAGCCGGTAGCGCCCGAGATCAGGATGTTGCGGCGAGCGGTGACGGCCAGGGTGAGGAAGCCCGGCCAATCTCCGACCTCGCGCAGGCGCGTCAGCTCGGCATCGACGGGATCGGCGGTCTCGGCGCGGGCGTCGGCGACCTGGTCGAACAGGCCGGCCGCCGCGAACTCGGCCAGGCCCAGGCGTCGCCGCGACGGCTTTCTCAGGGTCAGGGACAGGCCGCCGTCGGCGACCGCGGGCGGCAACACGATCTGGCAACGGATGTCGCCGGGCAGGGTGGTCGAGCAGATTGGCTGTTCGGGGCTGACGTCCTGTCGGGTGTAGGCGGCGGCCGCGATCGCGAGCGTGCGCAGCCAGGCTTCGGTCAGCTCCGGCGTCTCGGCCCAGCGCCAGACGCCGTCGGCTTCGACCCCGACCTCGCCGGGACGGTTGACGACGACCTCCGTCACCGTCTCCGGCTCCAGAAAGGGGCGCAGCGGCGCGAGGTAGTGATCGAGGACGGAGGTGTCGTCCATCACCGGGATCGCAGCCGATAGACGCCGGCGAAGTCCAGATCCTGGGCGACGAAGATCGATACCTCCGCGCCCTGGCCCTTTCGCAGCGTCGGCGGGATATCGACCGAGCCCTGCAGGGCGACCCCGGCCGCGTCGGACGGGAGGCGGGCGGTCGCGCCGCCGTCGTCGCGGCCCACGGCGGCGTAGACGCCGTCGTCGACGATCGACAGCAGCAGCGCGCCCCCGAACCGATCCCAGAAGCGGGTGTCGACCACGCCGTCGAAGCCGGATCGGCCGAGCGCATCGGCGGCCGGCGAGGCGAGGGCGACGGCGACTCCCGTGGGCGTCACCGCCCGGGTCCAGAGGACGAACAGACGGCGCCGGCCTTGCTGGAGGCCGCCGCGATACTCGCCGAGGACCCGGGTGCCCCGCTCCATCAGCACCACGGCGCCGTTGTCGGACCAGGCATCGCGGGACAGGACACAGGTCACATAGCCCGGAGTGGTGCTGTCCATGGCCGTCTGCAGCACGCAGGGGACGCTGGTCCCGGCGGTGATCAGCAGATTGCGGTCGGGCAGGCGGTGCGCGCGGGCCTGACCGACCGGGGTGACCTGCCTGAGCTGGTCCAGAGAGGTCTGCGGTCCCGCAGGCGCGCCGGGCGCCGGTGCCTGCGGAGGAATAGCGGAGCCGCCGCCCGCCCGGCTGTAGGCCAGCAGCGGCGCCCGCCGCGCGCTTTCAGCCAGAGCGCGTCGTTCCTCCGCTGGCGACGGACCGGAGCGGGGCGCGCCTTGAGGTCCGGCCTCGATCGGCGGAACGGAAGGCCCGTCGTCGAGCACGGGGGCCTGGGGATCGACGATCGGGTCGCTGAGCAAGGGCGCCGGGTCGCGACGCGCGGGCTCGAACGGCGCGGTCTGGCGCGGCGGGTCATCACGCGTCGTCGGGCCTTCGGCGTCGCGGTCGCCCCGATCCCAGCTCGCGATCAGGAAGACGCCGCAACCGGCGGCGAGCGCGGCGAGGGTGATCATCTTGCCGCGCGGTCCGCCAAACCGTCCGGCGATCGGCGAGACGCCGCGGTCCGCCGCCGTCGAGGCCGGGGACGGACTCTCGTCCGGAGGCGGCGCCGCGACCCCGGTCATGACGGATCTCCGAGGGGAGCCCGATCGACGACAGGCGAGGCCGTGCCCGTGCCCAGGCCCCTGCCGCGCGGATCGAAGGCGTCGTTGAACAGGCAGAGGACCGATGATCCGCGTCTCAGCCGCAGGCCGCGCGCGACTCCGTGGACGACCACCAACTCACCGCGCACGTCGTAGGGGATAAGCCGCTCCGAGCCGTCCTCGGCGACCTCGAACAGGGCCGGCAAGGCCTGAACCCCCGGAAAGCGCAGGATAGTGAAGCGGCCGTTGTCGCTGACCTCGCTCGGCTGCAGGGCCGCGTCGCCCTGTGCGGACCAGGCCAGATTGCGCGGACCCTCGAGCACGCCGCGGTCCAGTTCGAGGCCGATCAGGCGCTGTTCGACCGCCTCGGCCTGAACGGCAAGGGCGCGGGCGGTCTGGGCCTGATCGTCGGCCGGGTAGCGGAAGCGCACCTGATAGGCGAGGGCGGCGCGGTCGCCAGGGTCGCGCGCGACCAGTTCGAAGGCGTAGTGGCGGATGACGCCGGCCCGCTCGGTGACCACCAGCAGATTGGTCGCCTGATGGCGCTCGCGCGGCTTCAGGAACAGCACCGACCCTTCGGCGGCCACCTCCCAGGCGACGCTGTCGCCGATCGCGGCGTGGCGGATGATCTCCTCGGGGGAGAAGACGATCTGGGTCGCCGTCCGGAAGGCGCCGGCGATGCGGTAGACCGCCGTCGGGTCGTAGACGGCCTCCCGGATCCGGGGATCGGGGGGTGTTTGCGCCATCGCCGGGGCGGCGAGAACAAGCCCGGCGATCAGGGCCAGGGCCGGCAGGGGACGTGTCATCGGATGACCTCCGGATCGGCGCGGTAGGAGGTCACCTGGAAGCCGAGAGGGTTCCTCAGCCGGTCAGGCTCCGACATCGGCGCGCGCGTGTAGGTGAAGGCAATGGTGGCGATCCAGTCGCTCTCGACGGTCTGCTGGTCCTGTCGGACCGTGCGTCGGAAGCGGACATTGGCGACGCCGTCGTTGATGAAGCCTATGGCGCGGATCGCCACGATGGCCTCGCCGTCCGGACCGTAGAGATTCTGCGGACTGGCCGGGTTGGAACCCCGGAATAGATCGGCCCAACGGCGTTGCTCGCCGGGCGCGGACAGGATGGACACCAGCCGGAAGGCGTCCTCCGCCGCCGGATCGAGATAGCCCTCCCGCTGGCGGACATATTGTCCGAGGAAATATTTGCTGACCGCTTCCTCGTAACGGACCGGCCCGTCCTCGGCGGAGAGGCCGCGCATGACGTCGACCGCGCCGGTGGCCTGATCGACCCGGATCACGAAGGGCTCGGTCGATTTGAGCGGCGTCAGCAGGGCGACGGCTCCGGTCGAGACCACGGCCAGACCCGTGGCGAGCGCTGCGGCGGACCAGGCCAGGCGGCGTGAGCGGAGCGCCGAAGCCAGGCGGTCTTGGTCCCAGCGCCGCGCCTCGACGAAATAGCGCTGCAGCTCTGAGGAGTGGACGCCGCTCATGCGCAGCCTCCCGTGTCCGGTGAGGCGACGGATTCGGCGGGAGGCTCGGACGCGGGCGTCAGCACCGATCCGTAGGGGTTGGCCGGTCGCCGGGCGGAGCCGTCGCAGGTCGGCAGCGAGGGATCGCCGCGGTGGGCGCAGGCTCCCAGCAGCAACAGGCTAGCGAGCAGAAGTGAGCGGTAGGTCATGTCAGGCGCCTCTCGGTCGGATGGAGCCGCCGCTCCTCGGGGGTTGGCGGCTGGATTCCTGCGGACCCTGGGCGCGGCCCGAGCCGCTTCCGCCCAGGGCGGCGGCGTTGGCGAAGTCGGCCAGGCCGGCGCTAGCGCCGCCGGCGATCCCGGCGGCGATGGCGGGGGTTTGCAGGAAGAAGATCGCGCCCAGCAGGCACAGGGCGATGAAGATCAGGCCGCCAATCATCGGATCGGCGCCCTGGATCGCGCCCCATTGATCGCGCACCAGCGACAACACGAGCTGGAAGATGACGATGATCAGGGCGAACAGGACGAGATAGTTCACCGCCTGGCTGAGCCAGCCGAAGAAGAAGCGCCGGGTCGCGTCGAAGAGGGCGCAGGCGATGAAGATCGGGCCGAGCGTGACGAGCAGGGCGAGCGCCAGCTTGGCCACCAGCACCACGCCGAAGCCGAGGGCCGCGGCCAGGGCGCCGACGAGGAAGACCGCCGCCGACACCACATAGGGGCCGGGATTGAAGGCCGAGGCGTCGCGCGAGATGTCCTCGCCCAGCCAGGCGGCGTAGGCGAAGAACTGGTCGAAGGCCGCGCCGACGCTGGGCGTATCCGCACCGCTGACCGCCCGGGTCAGGGCGTTGGGCAGTCCGGTGAACAACGGCTCGGTGACGAAGGTGGAATAGGCCGCCGTCGTCGCCAGCAGATAGAGGAAGGCCAGCTTCAGCGAGCGAACGGCGAAATCCATCACCGGCTCGCTGATCGCGCCGCGCAGGATGGCGACGCCGTAGAGCACGACATAGAGGACCAGGGCGATGCGCAGCGGTCCTTCGACCTCGGCGATGACCGAGGACAGCCGGTCGCCGAGAAAGACGTTCAACCGCTCGTCGATGAAGTCGTAGCTGGGCTCGAAGACGCGGAAGCTCATGGCCGGTCCTCAGAAAGCCTGCTCATAGGCGCCCATCCGGGCGTCGCGCCGGGCCTCGGCCAGGCCGCGACGCGCCGCGTCGCACTCCGTTTCCGTCCGGCCGGCGTCGCAGGCGGCCACGACCCGGGCCGCCGCGTCCGGGTCGGCCGCGAATTTCTCGGCGGTTCGGTCCGGCGCACTGCAGCCGGCGAGCGCGACGGCGACGAACAGGGCGATCCGCGTCACTGGAAGGCCCTCTCGTAGACGCTCATGCGCGCCGTACGGGCGGCTTCGGCGCGTTCCCGGGCGCGTTGCTCCTCCAGCCGGGCCTCCGCCGCCTGGGTCAGGGCCAGGCCTTGCAGCCGCACCTGTTCGTTCTGGATCAGGGCCTGTTCCGCCGCGAGCCGCGCCTCCAGATCCATCACCGCCCGGGCGTTGGGCGCGGTGTCGAGCGCCGAGCGCAGCGTCTCCAGACCTTCAAGCCGCCGGTCGGCGGCTCCGGCCACCGCCTCGCCCACGGCGAGATCGCGCGCCGTGCGGGCGCCCGCTCGCTCGAGACTGTCCCGGTAATAGGCGCCGGCCGGGCTCAGATCGCCCGTCGGCGGCGTATACAGTCGGGTGTCGCGACGGATGGCGTCGGCGCGGTCGGCCAGGTCACCGAGCGCGCCGAGGTCGCCGTTCGCCGCCGCTCGCAGCGACCGCATATCGGGCAGGGGATTGCGCACGGTCGGCAGGCCGAGCTCGCCGGCCAGGGCGTTGACGTCGGACAGGTCGTTGAGACTGTCGAACAGCCGCTGGCCCTGTTCGACCTGGGTCTGCAGCGCTTTCAACTGATCCAGGGTGGTGCGCGCCTCCTCGATCATCTGGGCGAGGGCCCTCGGGTCGTGGACGATCTGCTGGGCCCGGGCGGCCGGAGCGCCAGCGACAACGAGGGCGACGACGGCCGCGGCGGACAGGATTCGGGCTCTCACAGGAACCTCCTCTGGTCATGGAAGGGGGCGCGCCATTGCGCGTAGTCGTCGCCCGCCTCGGCGCGCAGACGGTCGAGCAAGGCGACGGTCTCGGTCCGGCCGGACAGGATGGCCAAGGCGTCGTCCATGCCGCGCAGGTCGAGCTCGACCACCACGCTGTCGTGTCCCTGTTTGACCAGGAAGCGGTGCGACTCCGGGGTCAGCACCTCGCGGACGAGCCGGAACTCCTCCTGGGTCAGGCCAAAGCCGTCGATGTAGTCCCGGGCCTGGGCGTGGGCGTTGGGCAGGAAGATCTTGGTCGCGCACTGCTCGAGGATGGCATGGGCGATGGGCGAGCGGAGCGCGTCGGCCGGCGACTGGGTGCCGAACACCATCAGGGCGTTCTGCTTGCGCCAGGTCTTGAGACCATCCCGGGCGAGCTCGGTGAAGGCCGGATCGTCCAGCACCTTCCAGAACTCATCGATGTCGAGCACGAGGCGTCGGCCATCGACGCGTTCGGCGATGCGATGAAACAGATACAACATCGCGGGCGTGCGAACCTCGTCGTGGTCCAGCATCTGGGTGATGTCGAAGCCGGCGAACCGCGCCTCCAGGCTCAGGGCGTCCTCCTCATTGTCGAGCACCCAGCCCAGCGGACCGCTGCGCTGCCAACGCTCCAGCCGCGCGCCCACGCCCCCGACGTCGCCCTGGCCGAGCAGGCTGCGCAGGGCGGCGATGGATCGGCGCTCGCGAGGCAGGGCCTCCAGCGCCGCGACGCCCTGATCGATGGCGCGCGCCTCCGGAACCGTCAGGGTTTCGTGGGGACGATCGACCAGGGCGCGGACGAGGCGAACCAGAAAGGCGCGGTTCGCCGGCGTCGGGTCGAGCGCCTTGAACGGGGCGAAGCCCGTCGGCTCGCCGTTGCGCAGGGCGAGATAGGTGCCGCCGCAGGCGCGCACGAAGATCTCGGCTCCCCGGTCCTTGTCGATGAACAGCTGCTGGGCGTCGAAGCGTTCGAGCTGGGCCAGCATGAAGTTCTGGACGACCGTCTTGCCCGATCCGGACGGCCCGCAGATGAAGGTGTGTCCAAGATCGCCGACGTGGAAGTTGAACCAGAACGGCGATCCAGCCGTGGTGCGCAGCACCGCCACGGCCTCGCCCCAGTGGGCGCCGCGCGCCTTGCCGACTGGATGGGCGTGGAACGGCGCCAGGGCCGCGAAATTCCGCGAGGTGATGGCGGCGGGCCGGGTGCGGCGGGCGAAGGCGCCGGGGAACTGGGACCAGAAGGCCGCCTCCAGTCCGAGATCCTCCCGGGCCACGACCAGGCCGGAATCGGCGAGGATGGCGCGCGCCTTTGACAGGTGGTCCGCCAGGGCCGCCGGCGTATCGCCGTGCACGAGGATGGAGGCCTGGTGCTCGCCCATCACGAAGCGGTTGCTGACCAGGTCGTCGAGCGCGTCCGACAGGCCGATGATCTGGGAGGCGGCGCGATCGCGCGCGGAGACCATCTGGTTCTGCTTGCGCTCCATCACCGTCCGCGCGGCGGCCTTGGACAGGAAGGCGAAGGACTGGCTCGCCACGAAGCCGAAGCTGACGCTCAGCAGATCGTCCCACAGCCCCGGCCGGGTCGTCGCCGGATATTCCTTCACCGCCAGGACGCCGGCGTAGCGGGCGTCGGCGACGTCCCTCAGCTCCAGGGTTTCGCGGCCGAAGATGGCGCGCACCGTATGAACGGCCGCGCCGAGGTGGCCGAAGACGATCGGAACCGCCGAACGACGACCGGTCAGAACCAGCCGCATCACCTCCATCGGCTCGGAGAACCAGAGACCGTCGCGTTCATACAGGCCCAGCCGGCGCGGCGCGTAGCGGTCGAGATACTGGATCAGGTCCCGGCCCGCTTCCTCGATCCGCTGGAGGTGGGCGGTCTCGACCTCGGCTTCCGCCCGCCGCGCCGCCTTCAGACGACGCGCCAGGGCTGCGGCGCGATCGCCGGTCTCGCGGCCCGGGTGGAGGACGAGGGTGACGAAGAGCTCGTTGACCCAGAGCTGACGCTCCGCGACCCGGTCGTCGTAGAGCGCGCCCAGTTCGCCGGCGAAGTCCGAGCGGAAGCCGGAGGACCGCTCGAGTTTGGCCGGGCGGCGCACCACATGGTGCCAGACCGCCAGGCGATCGTCGGCCAGATTGCGCCAGGCCTGGTTCAGCTTGACGTGCCAGTCGTTCAGATCGCGCGCGTCCGCGGTCTCGAAACTGGCCCCGTCGATCTGGAAAACCATCATCAGGGCGCCGTTGTCGAGCGCCACCACGGCGTCGGAGACGTGGCGCGCGTAGGGCAGATGAGGCCGGGCGTCGGCCTCGCGCCGCAGACGCATCGCGCTGACGCCGCCCTCAGCCACGGGCCAGCTCCGCCGGACGATAGCGCCGGATCAGCGGAAGCGGCGTCGCCGAACTGCCGCCCCAGAGCGCGGCGTTGCGCGACCGGCCCTTGGTGTCGACATAGACGAACAGCAGCCGAAAGGCGTTGTGGTCCGCCCGGCAGATCGCCCGGAACACCAGGTGCAAGGCCGGCGCGACGAGCAGATAGAGCAGGCTGCCGCCGACCAGGAAGACGACGCCCGATAGGATGACGTTGACGCCCATGGCTTCCATGGGGACACCAAGGATCATGGCCGGTCGGGTGCAGGCCAGGAACAAGGGGTCTTCGGTCAGTCGCTCTTCAGCCATGCGGGCCTCCGGCGGACAGGCGCGACAGGGCCAGGCCGATGGCGACGCCGGAGGCGAGCCCGGCGAAGATCTGGGCGAAGCGCTTGGGCGAGATCAGCTTCAGGCCGAGCATCAGGACAAGGGCCAGGAGCGCTGACGCCGATCCAATCACGACCCAGGGGAGGGCGTCGTCCATCAGGCGCCGCCCGTGATCAGATTGACGATCTCGGCCGCGCCGAAGACGACCACGATGCCGAGCACCACGATCGCCGCGCGCCGCAGGTCGAACAGGCCGAACATCCAGAGAATGCCGACGACCACGACCGCCAGGACGGCGAGCAGCCGCGCGGTGTTGCCGGTCAGCATGTCGACGACGTTCTGAAGCAGGCCTTCGACGTTGGCGGAGGCGAAGGCCGGCTGGACCAGGATCAGGCTGGTCGCCAGGGCGATGGCGCCGACGGCGCCGAACCGGCGAGAGGAGACGGAGGCGGTCATTCAGAACTCCCGGTCTGGGTGGCGGTGAAGGTCAGGACCAGGCTGGTCCGGGCGCGCGCGAAGACGTCCCAGTCCGCCGCTGGCGCGGTCTGGACCGGGTCGGGCAGCGGCGCGGTCGCAAGGGGCTGGACGGGGCGCAAGGCCTGAACGCCGAGGCGGACGGCGGCCGCCTCGACCCGGGCGACATAGCCGTTGCGGAAGCCGCGCTCGGGATGACCGGTGTTGTAGCGGGAGAGGGCGATCCTCAACGTCGTCTGCGGATCGACGCCCTCGGCCGGCCGATAGCCCGCGCGAAGCACCTGACCGGCGGCGGCGAGGTTTCGGCAGGGATCGAAGGCCGCCTCGACCGACAGGCCGAGCCAGTCGAGGTTGTCGCTGTTGATCTGGGCCACGCCGAGATCGAGGTTCGCGCCTCGGGCCAGAAGGTCGCGCGCCACGCGCGCCGCCTCGGCGGCGTCGCGTGGCGTCCGCGCCGGCCGGGGGCCGCGGTTGACCCCGATGGCGTTCGGATTGAAGCGGCTTTCCGCATAGGCGACGGCCGCCAGGGTTTCGGGGGCCACCTGCGGGGCGCAGGCTTGGGACAGGCTGAGGATGAGGGCGAGGTCCAGCAAGGGAGGCTCCATCGTGAGCCCCGAGCAAAGCCGATGAGTGCCGGCCGCCGCGACCCGCGACCCTCCCGCCGGGCGTTTACGGTAGGAAGGGCCGGGGTTCCGGCGGTCGCTGAACCGCAGCGAGGCGGGCGACGGCCTGGACGCGGGTGCGGACGCCTAGGACGCGACAGGCGGCCATGAGATGCTCGTCGACCGTTCGGGGCGACAGGCCGAGCCGATCGCCGATCCTGGCGGAGGTCAGACCCAGAGCCGCCAGATCCAGACATTCCCGTTGGCGATCCGAAAGACGGTCGCAAGGTGAGGCGGAGACGGCGACGGGATAGGGCGTGAGGACTTTCATCCCCGAATCCAACCGCGCAATGGGTCCCGCGCGCCATTCCGCGAGTGTCGGACCGCAAGTCTACGACCGTGGAGAGGGTCCGCTACGCGCCGTCGCCGGTCCCATCCTCACCGGCAGGGGCCATCAACCGTCCCCGACGCTGTTCAAGCCAGGCCTCGGCTTCGGCGTCGCGCCTGACGGACTGATCGGCGAGGTCCTTCAGAGTTTTGGTGAAGGCGTTAATGATGGTGCGGGCGTCCAGATCGGCGATGGCGTCTCCGGCCTCTTCGTCGAACTCCTGCAGCGCCACGGCGAGGATGGTCGCTAATTTGTTGTCGGCGCACCGCAAGGCGAAAGCGGGCGACCCGAGGGCGAGGGCGGCGAGAATCCCATGCGGATCGCTGTCGGTGACCTCGGCGAAACGATGAATGCGCTCGAGGTTGATCCGACCGGCCCCGGACTCGAAATGCTCATAGGACCGCAACGCCATGTTCATGCCCTGGGCGATGTCCACGGCCCGCATCCGCCGATGAGACCGGATCAGCCGCAGGCTAGAGGAGAGCACCGCGTTCGCCGTCTGGGTGTGTCTGGCGTCCATGTCTCCAGTTACTCCCTCGCCTCCGGCGCCCCACGACCACGAAGCGAGTGCACCCCTACTGGTTGAAAAATGCCTCAGCGACGCGTCAAATGAAAGCCTAGAAAGATCAACAGCATAAAAGCTGCGGGTACCATGCAAGTTTCTTGCGGACATCAGTATAGGAAGCGCGTGTCTCGATCGCCCCGAAGCTTGCCGGTCGTCGATCTGCGTCACGGAGCGATATGGAGGCGGCCGTGAGACAGCGCGATCCTTTTGGCATGGCGCTGGCCAGTCTGCGCGCCGCGCTCGAGGAGGGTCTGGCCCCCGGCCAGCATCTGTCCGTGGTCGATATCGCCGCCTCGCTCGGCCTGAGCACGAGCCCGGTGCGCGAGGCCCTGTCCCGTCTGTGCGGCGAAGGCCTCATCGAGGAGCGCCGCGGTCTGGGCTATTTCACCCGCGCCGCGCCTCTCGAGGATGTTTTGGGCCTGCTTGATCTCGAGGCCGCCCATGTCCGTCTCGCGGCCCTTTGCGCGCCGGTCGCCCAGCCCCGGGACGGTTCGGACGCGGCGGTCGAGGCGTGGATCGACGACTTGATCGACGCGTGTGAGAACCAGCCCTTGATCGAAAGCCTCGTTCGCGTGCGCCGTCGCCTGTCGCCGCTCAGACGCCTCAACGGCCCGACCCACGCGGCCGCGGGTCCCGCGCCGGCCAGCGAGATCGAGGCCTACTACGCGCGCTGGCGGATCGCAGCGATGGGGCTTGCCTCGCGCGTCCGACGGATCGACCCAGATCAGTCGAAGTATACGCGAAATATAGTTTGAATCGATTTGCTTTCCGGCGCTGATGGTTCGTCGTCGACGTTTTGTCGACCTTCAAAACAGGAGACGACCATGACCAAGAGCACCTCGCGCCTCGTGCGCCTCGGGTCCGCCCGCACCATGACCCGTGCGGTCTCGCGCGGCGAATTCGACGAGCTGAATCCGGTGCTGAAGTACACCATTCCGCCCAGCGAATGACCGGACGGGCCGCTTCGGCGGCCCGGACGTCCGGGCCCGGCCTCGCCCCGGACGCCGCGACCAGAGGCCATCCTGACACAGGAGAGGGATCCATGAAGATCCAGAACGAGACGCGCGTCCTGCGTCTGGGGGCCGCCCGTCGGCTGACCCGGGCGATCCTGATGGGACCGTTCACCGAACTGAACCCGGCCCGTCACTGGACGATGCCGCCGGAATGAACCCAAGGGGGCCGCCCGGTTCCGGACGGCCCCGCCGGGTCCCGCCGGCGGGCGTACCAGCCAGGTTCAGCTGTAACAGGGAGAAGTCAGGAATGGCCGAAGCGCTTCGCTCCGAGGACGGTCACTGCGGCTGGCTCGCAGAGGGCATACACGCAGTTCGCGTCGGCGACGATCTGGTGCTGCTTGATCTCGCCGCAGACGACTATCTGTGCCTGACGGAGTGCGGCGATCTCCGGATCGAGGGACGGCGGGCTCTGGGATCGATGAACGATCTTCTTCGCCTGGCCGCCGAGGAATTGCTGCATCCCACGTCAGCGCTGGACGATCGCACCCCGCCGCCGGCCCTGCCGTCGGCGCGCCTTCCGCCCGCGCCACCGATCCGGCCGACGCTTCGAGATCTCATTACCTTCGGCGTCATCTGGGTCGATGCGGTGCGGCGTCGGCCGACGCTTCTGGACCTCAGCCGGCGATACGCCCGGCGTCGTGGTCGCCGGTCTGATCCCGAGGCGCTCGCCGCGCGGGTCGAGGTGTTCCGCCAGTTGCTGCCGCTGGTGCCCTGGACCGGCGCCTGCCTGCTCCAGGCGGAACTGCTGCTGCGCTTCGTCAACGCCGCGGATTTGGACGCGGACTGGGTCTTCGGGGTTCGCACCTTCCCCTTTCTCGCCCATTGCTGGCTCCAGAGCGGCGACCGGTGCGTCAGCGAGGCCCCGGAAACCCTGACCGTCTATCGGCCGATCCTGGTGATCTGAGGTGGGGGCGGATTGTGCGATTATTCTCGTCGGCGACAACCCGGCCGCGCTCGACGGCCTGGTCGCGCCCGTTCGACAGCGTCTGAGCCGGGCCGGCTGGTCGCGCAAATCACATGACCCCTTCATTCAGGTGTTCGCCCCGACCGGCGGACGGCTCGAGGTCGCCCGCGGGCTCGACGGGCACGGCGTGATGATCGGCGAGATCTACGACCGCGAGGGCCAGGTGCTGTCGCCGCGGGCGCGGGGCGCCCTGGGATGCCGGCGGCTGGACGCGGCGCAGGCTCGCGCGGTCTGTTCGGACCACTGGGGGCGATACCTTCTGGTCCGGCGGGTCGAGGGCGACGTCGCCGTGCTCCGTGACCCGTCGGGCGCTCTGGACTGCGTCGCCTGGCGCAAGGCCGGCGTGACCCTGATCTCGACGAGCGCGGCGGCGGTCATCGATCCCTGGCTGCCCGATGGGATCGCGCTGGACTGGGACGCGGTCGCCGCCCTTGTGGGCCGGCCCGGCGAGCACAGACATCGACTGGCCCTGACCGGATTGCAAGCCGTCGCCGGCGGCGAGCTGCGGGTGATCGCGGAGGGCGTCAACCGGGCGCAGCAGATCTGGCGGCCCGCCGAGGTGTATCGGGGCCGGGCCTCGCGTCCGGCACCCGATCTACGAGAGGCGGTGGAACGGTCGGTACGGGCGCTGGCGGGCGACAGGCGCTGGATCGCCGAGGTCAGCGGCGGATTGGATTCCGCCATCGTGGCGGGCGTCCTGACCGTCGATCAGCGCCGAAGGGTCGCCGCCTGGGTCAACCACTACGTCGACCAGCCGGAGGGCGACGAGCGGGATTACGCCCGGGCGGTCGCGGGACGGCACGGCTTTACGCTGACGGAAGTCCGTCGCGACGGCATCAGGCTCGACGCCGTCCGTCTGGCCGCGTGCGCCGAGACCTTCCGGCCGGCGGCAAACGACATCGATCCCGACTACAACGACGACATCGCGGACCGGATCGAGGCGACGGGCGGCTGGGGCTCGTTCACGGGGCAGGGCGGCGACGCGGTCTTCTTCCAGATGCCCAGCCTGCTCATCGGGCTGGACGAGATCTGGGAGCGGCGAGGTCGCGCGCGGTTGACGGTCCTGCATCGGCTCTCGCGCTGGCTGCGGCGCCCCCTGTGGCCGACGGCGCTGGCCCGGGACTGGCGCGAGGAGGTCCGCCAGCGCGCCGGCTGGGACCACCCTTGGCTCTACGATCTGAAGGGCGTCCCGCCGGCCAAGGCCTTGCAGATGTCCGCCCTGGCCTTCTGCCAGACCTTTCAGGGACCGGCGGTGCGCAGCCGCCTCGGTCCCTGCGTCAATCCACTGCTCAGCCAGCCGGTGGTGGAGGCGGGGCTGGCCCTGTCGGCGGTCGATCTGACCTGGGGCGGACGCGACCGCGCCGCCGCGCGCGCCGCCTTCGCGGACGTCCTGCCGCCGTCGATCCTGGATCGCCGCTCCAAGGGCGAACTGGGCGCCTATTATGGCGGCGCGGTCGCCGCGCATCTGGACTTCTTGCGCGACTATCTGCTCGGCGGCGCGCTGGCGGAGGCGGGGTTGATCGATCCCACCCTAGAGGATCGCCTCACCCGGGACGCCCTGCTCTGGCGCGGCGGGCATTCCCAACTGCTCAGTCTGGCGCTGACGGAGGCCTGGGTGCGTCGCTGGCGGGAACGGCTGGACCGCCGGATCCCCTGAGATGCCGGTCGAACCAGTCGCGCACTTGATCGTAGTAGAGCCGGATATTCCCCGGGCTTTGAACGCCGTGGTCCTCGCCGATCAGGAGGGTGATGGCGACGGGGCGGTTTAGACGGTGCAGGGCGCCGTAGAGCTGTTCCGACTGGCCGAGCATCAGGTCGTACTCTCCCACCACCAGAAGGGTCGGCGCGGTGATGCGGTCCGCCTGTTCGAACGGACTGTTGCGCCGATACCGGTCGGGGGCGCGCCAGTAGGCGTCGCGCATCTCGGCCTGGCCGGATTCCAGCCAGCGGGCCCCGGCCGTCGCGGCGAGCGCATGCCCGCCCTCCAGCCGCAGGGTCGAACCAACGTCCCCGATGACCGTCGAAAAATTCATCGGCCCGTTCAGCGCCACCACGGCGTCGAAGCGGGGCGACTGGGCTGCGCTCATCACGGCGGACCATGCGCCGAAGCTCCAGCCCCACAGGCCGATGCGGTCCGCATCGACCAGCCCTTCCGCCGCCGCGGCGTCGACGACCGACAGGATGCGCTGGGCGAGGCCGTCAGCCGGTTCCGGGGTCGCGGGAAGGTCCGGGATGAGGATGGCGTAGCCCGCGGCGACCATCAGCTGCGGCGCCAGCGACAGGCTGGTGGACTCCCGCCGCATCCACCACGGTGGGGCGGGGTAGGCCTCGCCCTGGTAGGGCACCACAATCACGGGCGGCGCCGCTGTCGGGTTCGACGGCGGATAGAGCCAACCGCCGGCGCCGCCGACGCCGGTGATCCGTCTGGGCGCCGCGACCGAGATCTCGTCGAGTTCGGGGTTCAGCCGCCAGACCACCTCCCGGCGAGGACCGCGCTGCAGGCGCAGCATATCGGGTTCCGCCTCAGAGACGCTCCGGTCGAGGCTGATCTCCCGGCTCCAGCTGATCGCACCCCCGGGGGTAGCCGCGACGCATCGAGACTCGGGCTCGGGATCGGCCCAGACCTGGCACAGTCGCCCATCGGGACGCGCGGCCACGGCGAAGGCCGCCTTCATTGGACCGCTCTGCGCCCGCAGTCCGAACGGACCTCGTGGGTTCACCGCCGACATGGCGGCCCCGAGATCGGCGCGCTCGCCGTCTGCACCCAGGCGGATGATGCGACCGCCGCTGGTGAACAGAACCGAGGACCGACCCTCGGCGACGAGCCGGGCGTCCGGAGACAGACTAACGAGCGGCGGGGCGTCGGCTCTGGCGACGAACCAGCCCTCGCGGGCTCCGGAGCGGCCCTTGAAGATCGGGGTCTCGCCCAGCCAGCCGCCCTCGGCCGTCGCCATGCCTTGGAAGTCGATCGGCGTGGTCGGGTGCGCCCCGGCCGGGGTGACGTCCCGCGCCGCGCCATCCGGAGCGACGGTCAGGATCCGGGCCGGTGCTTCGCCAATGGCCGCCACGAGAAGCGCGTGGGAGGCTGGCGACCAGGCGAGCAGGCTCGTCGAGATGTTGCCGGCCTCGGGCGGCCGGACGGCGGCCCCGGTGATCAGATCGACGATCCCCAGCCCCCGGGCGCGGCGCACCTCGCTCGCGGTGTCGGCGGAGGGCGGCGGCAGGAGGGGACCATCCAGGAGCAGCGCGGCGTATCGTCCGTCCGGGGAGGCCTCGAGGTCGAGGAAGGGGCCGTCGGCGATCGCGGCGGCCTCTCCAGTGACGGCGTCGATCCGCCAGAGGCGTCGCGCTGGCAAGGCTTCCGGTGGGCCGTCCCCTCCCACCGTGATCGCGGCCGGCGACCCGGCCGTCGCCGCCGCCCTCAGCGCCAGCAGGCGCGCTTGCTCGGCGCGGGGCCCGGCGAGTCTTGGAGGAAGGGCCCCGTCCGGCATGCCCAGCACGACGAGGGCGTCGTCGGAGAGCCATTCCAGGGACCGGCCCCAAAGGCCGAGCTCCGGCGCCACCTCGGTCCAGACCACATGTCCGGTCGCCATCTCGACGATCCCGAGCCGCCATTCGTCGTTCCGAAGCCGGGACACGGCCAGACGCCGACCGCTGGGTGAGAAGGCGCCGACAGAATAGCCGGCGCTTTCTTCCATCACCAGGAGCGGGCGCGGACGGTCGGGGGCGTCGAGGTCGATGCGGTAGAGCCGGGCGTACCGGTTGGCGCCTTCGGCCTCCAGATCATGGCGGGGGAGGTCGCCTCGGGCGCGCCGTTCCTCGAAGACGGCGACCGCGCCGGACGGATCGATCGCGACCCGTCCGAAGCTCTCCAGCCCCAGAATGACATCCACCGTGAGCGGCTCTTGCCGGGCCAACGCCGGGCACGCCGTCGCGAGCAGGCCCGCGAGGACGAGAACGACCATGCGCATGGTCGATCACCAGCGCTTGACGAGCTGAAGTGAGACCTGCCGGCCCAGCACATTGGTGTTGGCGGCGTCGTAGCCGATTCCCGCCGGTGCATCGTAGAAGGGCGGCTCCTCATTGGTCAGGTTGAGCACATTGAGAGTGAGCGAAAGACCTTCGCCCCATCCGCCCTGAAGGTCGTAGCGGACCTGGCCGTCCAGAGTGATCCACTCGTCGATCCCGCGTCCGTTGACCCGATCGCGTCCTCCGCTGACGTGGTTGAGGGCGCCGCCAAGGGTGAGCGGACCCCGCAGCCACTGGGCCCCGAAGCGCCCCCGCCACCGCGCCGGAAAGTTCGGGGCGCCGAGCAGGTCCTCGGTCGGGGACGCAGCGGTGACCGCCCGATCGTTGGTCAGCAGATGGGTCACGCTCGCGTCGAGCGAGATGTCGTCCGACCCCAGGGCGAAGTGATAGCGGGTCGAAAGATCGAGCCCCTCGACCTCCACGGCCGAGGCGTTGACGTAGCGGTTGTCGATGACGGCGCCGTAGGCGGTCGCCGGGAAGACGTTCGGATTGAAATTGCCCGGGTGGCTGAGCAGGGACTGGACATAGGCCCGGTCGTCCGCGTTGGAGCCGGGGCTCACATAACGGATGAACGGCGCCAGGGTCGGGTCGTTGAGGGCGTTGATCAGGTTCTCCGCGACCGGGGTCGCTATCCGGTCCTCGAAAGTCGTCCGGAACCAGCCGGCCTCGATCCGCAGCCCTTCGACGGCGGCGGGCGTCCAGACGAAGCCCGCGGTCCACGACTCCGCGGTTTCCGGGATGAGATCCGGGTTGCCTCCGTATTGGACGATGCTGATGACATTGGCGCCGGCGCGGTCCAGGAACACCGGGCCGATCCGGTAGGCGCTGTTCAACTCCCTCAGCGACGGGGCGCGGAACGAGGTGCCGTAGCTGGCGCGCAGGAGCAGATCGGGCTTCGGGTTGTAGAGGATGCCGACCTTGGGATTGCTGGTCTGGCCGATCCCCTCATGGTCTTCGATACGACCGGCGAGTGACAGCTCCAGCCGTTCGAGACCGGGCCGGGCGTTGTCGGGACCCACGAGCGGGGCGCGCAGTTCGACGAAGGCGGCCGAGACGTCGCGGTCGAACGCCGTCGGGGGGGCGACGCGCGGCGCCGCGCCGGAGATGAAATTCTCGCCGGAGGTTTCGAAGCGCTCCTGGCGATAATCGACACCGACGGCCATGCGCAGGTCGCCGCCCGGCAGGGCGAAGAGGACTCCGTCGGCCTTGAGATTGAAGGAGCCGACCGTGCTGATGTTCTCGGACCGGAGGTAGCCGGACCCGATAAAGGTCAACAGGGCCGGGCTATGGGCGGCGGGATCGCCATAGGGATTGAAATAGCCGTCGACCGCCGGGTTGAAGGGTGTCGACGGATTGTTCGGCGTGGCGCCGAGCGCCTCGTCGAGCCGGGTCGTCTGCACTCGGTTCGAGGCCGTGAGCCCGGTGGTCTCGCGACCGCCGCTCAGATAGGCCGCGAGGTTCCATCCGGCGAGTTCGCCCGTGATCCCGACGGCGCCGCCGACGCTGCGTGAGAAGCCTTCGTCACGGCCTGGCCCCAGGTCGTTGGTGAAGGAATAGGCGATCTCCTGGTAAGGCTCGCCCGCCACCGGCACGAAGAAGGGATTGTCCGGCGTCACGAACAGGATTCCAATGTCGGCCACCGAGTCCTGGCTGTAAGACCGGTCGGTGTAGCGAAGGTCGCCGTCCAGACTGAAGCCGCCCGGAAGGTCCTGCCGACCCGCCACGAACAGGCTGTGCCGGCGCTGGTGCGGCAGGCTCCAAAGACCCTCCATCTGATTGGTCAGGTTGACTTCGCCAGGGCGAAAGTCTCCGGGCGTTAGGCCCACGCCGTTCTGGTTGCGAGGGACGGCGTAGACCGGTTCATAGGATCCGCTGACCGGATCGAACGCCATCAGGTTGCCCGGGGCCGCATAGGTGAAGCGCCAGTCCGAGCCGCCCAGCGGGCGCAGGTCCGCATTCGCGGTTGCGCGACGGTCGGCGGCGCGCAACTCGCCGCGGTCGTGGAATTCGTAAGCGGCGATGAGGCCGCCGCTGGACCAGTTGAAACCGCCGCTATGGGACAGGAGCGTCTCCTCGGCCCCGCCGTCGCTGGTGCCGCCGACGCGCAGCCGGGTTTCCGCGCCGTCGAAGCGGGACTTCAGGATGATGTTGACGACGCCGCCGACCGCGTCAGCCCCATAGAGGGCGGACGCGCCGTCGAGCAGCACGTCCGCCCGGGCGATGGCGCTGCTGGGAAGATTGGAGATGTCCGAGAAGTCGCCGGCGCTGCCCGTGCCCGCGATCCGCCGACCGTTGACCAGCACCAGCGTTGCATCCGCCCCGAGACCCCGCAGGTTCACCCCGGTCGCATAGGCCGAGTTGCGGCTCGTGCGATCCGCACCCGTCCCGGCCGACCCCTCATAGGCCGCCCCGGTGAAGTTCTGCGGCAGGGCGGCGAGAGTTTCCGCGACTGTTGCGCGGCCTTGCCGGGCGATGTCGTCCTGGGTGATCACGGTGACCGGCGACGGACTGTCCGCGCCCCGAAGATAGGTCCCCGTGACCACGACTTCCTCAAGCTGGGTGGCCTGCGGTTCGGCTTCGGCGCGGGCCGAGGGATCAACGAGCACAAAGACCGTCGGACGGCTCTGGCGATAGGTCAGGCCCGTCCCGCGCAGGAGCTCCGCGAGCGCGGCCTCAGGGGTGTATTCGCCGGTGAGGGCGCGGGCCTGTCGGCCGGCCACCAGCGCGCTGGGATAGAGGATCTGAAGTCCGCTCTGCTGGGCGAACACAGGCAGGCTGCGCTCGAGCGGACCGGCGCCGATGCTGAAAGTCCGGACGGCCTCGGTCGATTGCGCGATGACCGGCGTCGCGACACCCAGCATGAGCGCGGCGAGCGCGGTTGAAGTGAACCTGTAACCCATGATTTCCCCCTCGTTTCTACCCCCGGCTTTGCGGGGCGTGGAGGAGACGTTGGGTCGCGGGGCGTCCCCTAAGTCCGGGCGCAGATTATTTTCATGCCGGCCCGGAGAGGACCAGATGGCCGTCGGCCGCCGTGGCGGCTTCCAGATGATAGAGGTCGCGCAGGGCGGCGACGAAGCCGTCGACGTCCCCGGCGTTGAAAACGCCGCTGACCCGGATCGACGAGATGCGTTCGTCGCGAAGCTCGATCGGTTTGGCGGTGTAGCGGTTCACCTCCGTCACCGCCGCGGCGATCGGCGTGTTCTCGAAGGTGAGCCGGCCGACGGTCCAACTGGTTTCGGCCGGGACATTGACCGCGATGACCCGGGGCGTCGGACCCGAGGTCGTGACCTGCTGGCCGGGAGCCAGGGTCCATTGGGCCGTCGGCGAAGACGGCTTGTGAACGTCGACGCGCCCTTCGACCAGGACGACACGCGCCCCGGAGCCGGATCGCCGAACGTCAAACCGCGTGCCGACGGCGGTGACCTCCGTGTCGCCCGCCTGGACAAGGAAAGGCCGCTCGGTGTCGCCCTCGACCTCGAACATGGCGCGTCCTGCAGCGAGCGTGACCACGCGACGGTCGTCGGTGAAGCGAACGGTGACCCGGGAGTCCGTGTCGAGGACGATGCGGGAGCCGTCTTCCAGCCGCACGGTGCGTTGCTCGCCGATGGCCGTAGCATAGGCGTCTGGCCGCTGCAGGGACCACCAGGTCAGGCTTCCGGCTCCAATCACAAGCGCCAGGGCGCCCGCGACGCCGAGCGGGATCAGACGGCCGGCGTCGCGCATCCGACGCCGCGGGCGCGCCCTTTCAATCCGACCCAGGGCCTCGTCGGCGAGCCCCGCGATCGCCGGGCTTTGCGCCAGCGTTCCTGCCGCGTCCCACATGGCTTCGAGACGGCTGAAAGCGCGGGCGTTCTCCGGGTCTCGCCGCCATTCGCTGAAAGCCCTGATGTCGGCGGTCGTGACCTTGCGCTGGTTCAACTTGCTGAACCAGTCGGCGGTTTCCTTACGCCTGATGTCGGCTTCAGCCTCGATCATCATCCGTTGCCTACAGGTCCAGCCGAGACGCGCAGTACTCGAGCGCCCTCGACATTCGCCATTCCACCGTTTTCACGCTGATCTCGAGCGACACGGCAATCTCGGGATAAGTCATACCGCCAAAGCGGTTCAAGACGAAGACGTCGCGGTAGAGTTGCGGCATGGACCTGATAACCTGCTCGAGAAGGACTTGGTCGAACTGCGGCGCGGCCTCGGCCTCGGCAGGTCTTTGGAGCGCTTGGCTCTGGCGGCGGCGGCCCTCTCGTCGGCTTTCATCGCGGACCAGGTTGAGGGCGATCCGAAGCAGGAACGCCTTTGGATGTCGGATGTCCGACAGGGCGTAAGGCGCCGCTCGGAGATAGGTCTCCTGAACGACATCCGCCGCAGCGTCGGCCCCGATGTGAGAGCGCAACCGGCGATCTAGCCAGACGGCGTAGCGCCGGTAGAGACGGTTGATCCCGTCCTGCGCCTCCGCCACTAGCGGCTTCGTATCGGTCACCACGGATCTCCGACCCCTCGACGAGAGGGACGGGAATCCCGGCGTGGCCGCGCGATTCTGGGCAGGCGCGCGGACGCGCGCCCTCAGAAGGCGGCAACCGGCTCACGCGCAGAGCGGAAGCCGTCGATGATTGATATCGCACAGGGGATTCCAGGCCCCTGCCGACGCGAAGGTCGGCTTGGTCAGCATGAATCAAACGGAATCCCGAAGCAAGCGGGAGGGGTCGGGCGTTGGAATCCTCTGCGATCGAGGCCCGTTAATTCAGCGGACAGCGCCGCCTCCGTCAGCGACGAACCCCGGCTCCTGCTGCGCGCCTATTTCGCGGCGCCCGACGCCTCCGTCGTAGGCCCAGCCTGTCTGCGGTTCAACCGGCGGGAGGGCCGCCAGACCGCAAGAAACCTGCGGGCGACCCGCAATTCATCGACGTTGCCCGCGTCCGAACTAGCCGTGTACGGAAGAAGTCGGACAACCGGTGGTGTAGTAATGGAAGCTGTCTCCGAAGATCCGGACCGTGGATCGCCCGCTGTCACCCTGAGCCCGCGCGAACAGGAATGCCTGCAATGGGTCTGTCGCGGAAAGAGCTCGTCCGACATCGGGGTCATTCTGTCCCTGTCGCCCCGCACCGTGGACAGTTATCTCGAGAAGGTCTGTTCGAAACTCCGGGTCCGCACCCGGATCGAGGCGGTCGCGTCAGGGGTGCGGCGCGGTCTGATCGACCCCGGATGAGGGAGGGGGCGGGCCAGGAACTTCTGTGATGAAGCCCGGCGTTTCACCGTCGATCGCCGCCGACACTCTCGCGTCCCCTGGCTCTCGATCGGCGGCTATCGATCCCGGAACCCGCCGCGCTTGATCCTATACCGCTTCCACGCACTTCGCGAGCAGCCTTGACCGGATGACCTTGAGGGGAAAAACACCCAGATGCCCAAGTACGCGCCCCTCGCCACATTCCTTCGCCGGCAAAAGCAGACGACTGTGACGCTGACGTTTCGGGACATCGAACGGATCGTCGGCGCCCTTCTCCGAAAGCCGCAACCGCCGACGGCTGGTGGCGCGAGGGCCCGTCGGGGCCGTCGGCGCCTCAGCACATTGCCTTGGCAGAGGCAGGGTTCGTCGCTGAGCCGCAGGTACGCGGCGAAGTCGTGCGTTTCGTGGGGTCGCCTCAAAGTCGCGTCGTGCTGACGGATGTCGAGCCGAATCCGAAAGTGCTCGGTGATCGTACGGCTCCGGGTGACTCAGGAGACGACCGGCGCCGCTTGCGTCAATGAGGGTCGGCGGGGCCCTGAAGCGCCGGCGCGTCTGACGGAGCTGCCGTCGGCGCCGGCTGGACCGGTTCCGCCGGAGCTTGATCGGACTTCATCTTGTCGCAACAACTCATGGCGGCATTGGCCGCCATCTCCGTGCAGCACTCATCAGCTTGAGCGGCCAGGGCCGCTCCCGCGCTCAGAGCCAGGATCGCGCCGGCTGCGGCCAGCAGGTTGGAAACTCTCATTCGTTCCTTCCTAATCAACCATAAACCTGACCGAGCCAGTAGTCGTATGACCATTCAGACGCTCTGCGGCCCAAACCGCGGTATAGGTTCCTGAGGCGAGGCGCGGAAGCGCGGTGCTGGCTGTGGCTGCGGGCGGAACCAAACGACCGTTGACGACCACCGGGCCTGGCCTTGAGCGGTGAGGGTCACCGTCTTCAGCATCATGGGATGGACCATCGGGGCGTCGTTCACCCGGGTGACTTCCACCCGCTCGTAGTGTCCGAAGCGGATCGGCTCGAAACTGTATCTGAGCGGCACTAAACACTCGGACGTCTCGGACAGGAGGTGTCTCAGGTCGGGATGAAGCAGCTGCGGCTTTGTGTGATCTTGAATAATCGAGGGGAAGATTTCCAAGGCGCGTAAGTGACAGTAGGGGCGTCCCTTCCAAGGAGTTTGAGTTGACCCGTTTCAAGATCGCATCACTCGCCGCGACCGTCGCGGCGCTTTCCCTGGTCGCCGGTCAGGCGGACGCGCACGCGCGTCTCGTGAGCGCCACGCCGGCCGCCGGCGCCGCGGTCGCGGCGCCGCGCACCATCAGTCTGACCTTCAGCGAGCGCGTGGCTCCGGCCTTCTCGGGGTTCGACCTCGTCAACGCCGCGGGCGCGACCATTCGTGTCCAGACGCGGGTGTCCGAGGACGGCAAGACGATCTCGGGCGCTCCGGCGAGGCCGTTGGCGACCGGGGCCTATGTGGTCAACTGGCGGGTGGCGTCTCCGGACGGGCACCGGATGACGGGGTCCACCAACTTCTCGGTCCGCTGATCAGATGGAGACAACGGTCGTCCTGCTGAGGCTGGGGCAGTACATCGGCGCCGTCCTGCTGTTTGGCGTCCCCCTGTTCTTCGCGTTCAGGATGCCCATGTCGGACGCGGCCGCCGAGAGGTGGCCGCGAACGACGCTACTGGTCGCCGCCGTGGCGACCGTCTTGGCTGCTCTCGCCAACCTAGTGGTCCAGACCGCCGTGATGGCGGGATCGCTGACCGATGCGCTGAAGCCGGAGTCGCTGTCCTACGTGGCCTTCGGCACGGGCTTGGGCGTCGGCTTCCTGGTTCGCGCGGCGATGGCTCTTCTGGCCGCCGTGCTGCTGCTCAGCCCGAAACCGGGACGCGGCGGCTGGATCGCGCTGACTGTCGTCGGCGCCGTGTTGAGCGCCAGCCTGGCCTGGACCGGTCACGGCGCGGCGACGGAAGGGGCGGGCCGCTGGCCGCATCTGATCGCCGATGTCGTTCACGCGCTCGCCGCCGGACTCTGGCTCGGCAGTCTGGTCGCGCTGTTCCTGATGCTGCGTACCCGCCACGGGCACGCGGCGGGCGCGTCGGTGACGCACGCCGCCCTGGAGGGGTTCTCCGGTCTGGGAACGCTCGCCGTCGTCCTGCTGACGATCACGGGTCTGGTGAACAGCGCCTATCTCATCGGACTCAGCCGGCTCGGGAGCCTGTTGACGACGCCCTACGGCGTTCTTCTGGTCCTGAAACTCGTCCTGTTCGCCGGCATGCTGGCCCTCGCGGCGTCGAACCGCTTCGTCCTGACCCCGCATCTCGGATCGGCGCTTGAGGATGAGCAGGCCCGTCCGCTCGCCTTGCGCCGCCTGCGGCGCAGCCTGGCTTTAGAGACCGTGCTGGCCGCCATGTTGCTTCTGATCGTGGCGATCATGGGCACCCAGGCGCCCCCCGCCGCCATGATGTGAACCTCGCCGAGGTTGTGCGAAGGACCGGCCTATAGCGCGGGAACGGGCGACTTGGCCGCGGCGGAGGTCGATCGCGTCTCCGAGTTCGGACGATTGAACCAGACCTGCGTCGGCCGGTCGAAGCCGTAGCGGAAGACGGCGGCGCCGCCGAAAGCCGCGGCCAGGCCGACCGCCCAGGCGGTCCATTGCACTAACGGACTCCAACTCCGCCAATCGACGGCCTCGAGCCCGCCGAACCACACGATCCGGGCCACTTCGTTGGTCAGGAAGATCGCGAACGCCATCAGGGCGAGGTGCTCGACCAGCCTGGACGGGCGCCGGACCGGCAAGGCCCCGGTGGCGAAGATGATGACGGTCAGGAGGCCGAGGGTCGCCAGATTATTGGGTCCCAGAGCCTGCAGACCCGCCACAGCCACCAGGGCGAAACCACCTAGACCGGCCGCCAGTCGGGGCGGACAGTAGACGTGCCGCGCAAACAGAGCCACGGCGACGCCGAGGGCGAACAGCGGAAAGGCCCGCAGGAAGCCGAGCCGCAATGGCATCTCGTAGATCGGCAAACCGAAGGCGGCGTGGGCGGCCAGGTTGGCGGCGAGCAGCCCGCCGACCCCGAAAGCGAGGATCAGCCATGGGGACAGGCCGCGCGCCGCGCGAGCGAGGAAGGGCAGGCTGACGTAACAGCCCAGAAGCGCCGAGAGCGTCCAGGTCGGCGCGTTCCATCCCTCTCCGCCGGGCACCCCATAGGCCTGCACCAGGAAGAGCTGGGCGGGAAACCGGGACCAGTCGAACCATTCCGGGTGGCTGGGTGTCTGGCCCAGGATCGCCGCCGCCAGTACCAGCCCCGCCAGGGCGAGGCTGACGGTCATGTGGGCCGGAACCACCCTGAGAAAGCGCTGACGGTAGAAGACGGAAAGCGGAATTCGCCTGTCCGCGAGCCGCTCGCCGTAGACGCGGGCGAGAACGTAGCCGGAGTCGATGATGAAGAAGTCGGTCAGCAGATATCCGCGGTCGAAGACCGGATGGAACAGCGGCAAGGGGACCGGAGCGGCCTCGCGGAAGTGATAGAGGACGATCATCGCCCCTACGACGAAACGCAGAAGATCGAGCCAGCCGCCGCGCGCGATCGGCGGCGGGCATCGGCGCTCAGGGTGTGCTGGATCTTCCGTCATCCAGCCATCATCCCCTACAGGCGCCAAGGAAGGCTTGCCCGACACGGTGAACGAGGCCTTGCCGCCGGTGGTCCCGCATAGGGGTTCGCGCGGGGCCGTGTGAGTGCATCAGGCCTGGAGTGGCGACCGGCGGAGGGTAGGGCCGTGGATCAGGCAGACCCTTCCGCTCCCTCGCGCGCTTGTCCTCGGCGGGTCGGTTTCGACCGAGGCGAGCGCCGTCGGGGTTTTCCCAGGAATGCCCAGGCGCCGACCAGCCCCAACGCCGCCATGGCGACGCCGCTGAGCGCCGTCACCGCGTCATAGAGCCAGCCGCCGACCGAACTGGCGTGCAGGGGGTAGAAGGCATTGTAGGCCCGCACGCCGCTCGGCAGGGCGTTGGCGTCGGAGGTCGCCACCGCCCGGCTGGTGGCCGGATCGATGGTCACGGTCGTGCGGCCGTTGGGGTGCCACTCGCCGGGCTGCTTCAGACGGATCGTGGCGGGCCTGCCCGGCGCGGCGGGGCGGACGGCCATGCGCGGGGTCGCTTCAGGGAAGCGGGCCTGGGCTTCCGTCAGCGCGCGAGCCCAGTCGACGTCTCCCGTCCCGACCACCGGCGCCGGCGGCGCCGGGACGGCCCCCAGCAGGGCTTGGGTCGTGCCGTGAAAGACGATGGCCCCTCCGGTGAGGCTGAAGACGACCAGCGGGATGGCGAAGATCAGGCCGAGATTACGATGGCTGCCGATCAGTTCGCGCCGGGCCCCCGAGCGGGGCCAGACCCGCCAGCCGGTGGCGCGCCAGGCGGGAATCCAGACGATCAGGCCGGTCAGGATCATCAGCGCGAGGGCCAGGCCGGCGCCGCCGGCGACCAGCTTGCCGGTGTGACCGGCCAGCAGCTCGTGGTGCAGGTCGAAGATCCAGGTCTCGGCTCGCGCCGCGCCGCGCCAGCTGTCCACCACCTTGCCGTCGGCGTCGGCGTAGCCGAAATCGTCGTCGGCCAGGTAGAGCCGGTGAACGCCGACCGCCCCGCCCGGCAGGACCACCGAGGTGAGGCGGGGCTCGGCCGCCTCGAGCCGGTTGAGCGCCGCACCCAGACGGGCGGCATCGAGATCGATCTCGGCGCGCGCGGCGGGGACGGTGGCGCGGATCCAGTCGTCCTCGAACACCAGCAACGATCCCGTAAGGCCGAACAACACGGCCAGGATCGAGAGGGCGGTCCCGGCCCAGGCGTGGAACGTGCGGATCGCGCCCATCACCGGCTCAGAAACTCTGGGTCAGGGTCAGGGTGGCCGTGCGCCCGCGACCGGCGAAATAGCGAAGGTTGTCGGTCGGGCCCTGAGTGTCGGAGAAATAGGAAATGTACTGCTCGTCTAGCAGATTCTGAACCCCCAGCGACACCGCGCCGAAACCGGTCTCGTAGAGGGCCACGGCGTCGAACACGGCATAACCCTCGAAGCCGTTCGCCGCGGGCTCGCCGTCGAAGTCGCGCGCGAGGAAGGTCTGGGCCTGAAGGCGCAGGGCGATCGGGCCTGTCTCGTACTCGCCCCACAGCAGCAGGCGGTCCGGCGAGATGTTGGCCCCGTTCAGGTCGCGGTCCAGGTCGCCGTCGCCGTCGCTGTCGCTCTGGCCGTCGAGCGCGGCGTAGCTGCCGCCAAGGGTCAGGGCGTCCGTGGCGCGCCTTAGACCCTTCAGCTCCAGTCCATCAATCCGCGTGGGCTGCCGCTGCACCTCGAAGATGCCCGAGGGCAGGCGGTTCAGCAGCGAGCCGCGTTCGGCCTCGGACCGGAACACGGCGGCGGACAGCTCGACGCGCGCACCGCGGTATTCCACCCCGACCTCGGTGTTGTCCGACACGACCGGTTCGACGTTGAGGAAGGTGTCGACGTCCTGGTTTGGACGGTTGATGCCGCGCAGCACCCGACCGACGTCCGGCATGGTGAAACCCTGGGCGAAGGAGCCGTGGACGAGGAGAGCCGGCGTCACCTCGAAGGCGGCGCCGACGTTGAACAGGGTCTCCTCGAAGCCCGGCTCGCCGCCCGCCACCGTCTGAGGGCCGTAGGCGTACAGGGTCTGGAAGTCGTCGACCTTAAGCTTCGCCGATTCGTGCCGCACGCCCGCCGACAGGCTGAGGCGGTCGGCCAGGACCGACTGATTCAGCTGCAGGAAGGGCGACAGGCTCTCGTAGGCCGTCTCGGGCACCCAGTTGCGCCCGGTCAGGATCAGTTCCTGATAGGTCCGGTCGCGCAGGCCGTCGAGGCCGACCAGTGCCTTCAGGCCCGTCAGGCCGGGAACCTGGCCCTGCCAGTCGATCTTGAAGCCCAGTTTTTCCGAATTGTTGGCCGACTGGTCGAACAGGGTCCCGACCGGGGCGATGCGGGGATCCTGGAAGTCGGGGAAGCTGCCGCCGCCGAATACGCCCTGGTAATCGTGGGCGAAGACCTGGGCCCGCAGGACGCCGCCGAACAGGTCGCGGTCGGTGTAGCTCAGAGCCGCCGATGTCACGGCATTTGACGGCTGCCTACCCGGTGCCGCGCCGCGCACGGCCGTGGTCGGGACGCCCGTCGCCCGGTCGCCCGCCACGGTCACATAGTCGCCGTCGCCTTCCAGATCGAACCGGTTGACCCAACCCTCCAGCCGGCGATCGCCGTCTAGATCCCAGCCGCCGCGCGCGAACAGCGAGAGGACCTGCGAGTCCTGCACCTCGCCCTGGGCGCCGTCGAAGCCGATGCGGCGGCCGTCGGCGTCGTAATAGGCCCCGCGGGTTTCGAAGACGGCGCCCAGGGTCAGGTCCAAGGCGCCGAAGTCACGTCCGCCGATGGCGGCGATCTTGGCGCCGACGCCGTCGCCCTGCAGCTCATCGTCGGTTGTGATCTGGGCCATCATCCGGCCCGTCAGGCCTTCGCCCTCGGCCGGCGTGCGGGCGGTGACGTAGTTGACCACGCCGCCGGTGGCCCCGACGCCCTGGATGGCGTTGGAGCCGAAGATGACCTCGACCCGGTCGATGAAGAAGGGATCGATGGTGTAGCCGTCGCGGCTGTCGTCGCGCAGCGGCGTCGACTGCGGCACGCCGTCGACCAGATAGAGCGGCGAACGCCCGCGCAGCGTCTCGCCGAAGCCCGACAGCTTCTGCCGCGTCGGCGAGAAGGAGGGCACCAGGGCCGCCACCGTGTCGACGGCCGAGGCGGCCAGCGCCGTCTGCTGGGCGATGGCCTCGGCGTCGATGAGCTCGACCGTGGCGGCGATCGCGGAACGGGGGGCTTCGATCCGGGAGGCGGTGACTACCACCTGATCCAGAAGCGTCGTGTCCGGGGTGGGGTCCTCCTGAGCCGCCGCGGGAAGCGCGGCCAGCAGCAGCGGCAGAAGGGCGCCGGTGGCGAGGAGACGAGGGGACATGGAGCACTTCAGTGGGAACGACATAGAGGGCGTCTGACCACAGGCCTTCTTGCGAGTCAATCGCACTCGCATCTAGCCAGCCTGGCGTTGGCTTCTTCGTGGCTATCACAGGGGCCGAGCAGCGCTTGACCTGCGGGGCGGCGAGAGGAAAAGAGGTTGATGGCCAAATACGCGCCTCTCGCAACCTATCTGCGGCGTCAAAGGCGGACCGAAGTGGTGCTGACGTTCCGCGATATCGAACGCATCATCAGCGGCCTTTTTCCGAAGGCTGCGGCGACGGAGGGCTGGTGGAAACCTGAGCGCGGCGCGCCCGCGACGCCACAGCATCTCGCCCTGGCGGACGCCGGCTTCGTGGCCGAGCCGCATCTCCGAACGGAGACGGTGCGGTTTATCCGCGACGGAGGTCCTCGCGACGGGTCGATCGGAGGTCGGGATCGGCCGGTTCTCGACGACGGCGGTGTCATCGCCAACGAGCGGACGGCCGTCGCGAAGAGCGAAGAGACCGGTCGGCTCAGCGGTCGCCAGGCTCACGGAGCGCCGGCGGGCTGAGCGCGGCCGGGGCGAGCTCGTCGCGACGCCTGTCGAACCGGCGCCTTATCCAGGTTCGGCCGGGCTTTTCGACGAGCAGATGCAGCGCCGCCGCGATCAGGGCCGTGGCGATGAACAATCCGATCAGTTCGACCGGCGTGATGCGGAAGGTGCTGTCGACGCCGCGCAGTTCGGCCACGACGCCCTTCCAGGCCACGATCACCGGCATGTGCACCAGATAGAGGGCGAAGGACGCTTCTCCGGCGAAGACAAGGCCCGGGGCGGCGAGGGGGCCCTCGCAATCCGCCCGCGCGAGCAGGGACCAAGTCAGAATCACGGGGGCGGCGAGGGCGACGATGATGCGATCGTCCAGTGATAGCTGCATCGCGCCCAGCAGCAGGACGGTCGTGGACAGGGCGGCCGCGGCGGCCACGGGCGGGCTCCAGCGCCAGCGATGGCCCAGCCCGTAAAGCGCCATGCCGACCAGGAATTCCGGGGCGATCCGGAGAATGCCGAGCGAGTCCTCGGCTCGCGGAAGAACCTTGCCGAACGCCTGGACGTAGAAGGCGTCGAGGACGACGAACGCCGCGGCCCCGATCCCCAGCAGCACCCAGGGCCGCGTCCGCAGACGCAGGGCCAGCCAGGCGTAGGCGGGGAACAGCAGATAGGCGAACCATTCCGCCGACAGCGACCAGCTCGGCCCGCTCCAGTTCAATTCCGCATCGGTCGGAAACCAGGCCTGGATGAGAAACAGCGTCTGGAAGAAGGCCAGCAGCCCATAGCCCTCGCCGTCGAAGCGAACGCCCGCGGCGGTCGCGCCCAGCACCATGATCAAGGCGCCCGTCAGAACCGCGACGTGCAAGGGGTAAAGCCGCGCCAGCCGGGCGACGATGAAACGCCGGTAGCTGAAACCGCCGCTTGCGAAGGCCGGGCCGTAGACGTGGGCCAGGATGAAGCCCGACAGCATGAAGAAGGCGTCCACCGCCAGCCGGCTGCGCTCGATAATCGGGCTGAAGCCCAAGGCCGGATCCCATTGGAGCTGATAGTGAAACAGCACCACCCCCACGGCGAGGAAGGCGCGCAGACTGGTCAGAGCCCTGAGATCGGCGGGGTAGCCGTCTCGGGTCGGCGGTACGGATGTCATTCGCGATGGCCCCCCAAGGGCGGCGGATCAGCACCGCCGCCATATTGAGATACGCATCGGGCGGAAACATCCCTCATGCGCGACGCCAGACGGGGCCGGCCGGTCATACGGGACGTCCAAGTCTGGCTCGGGGCTCGGAATGCCCTCGGCCGGTTTGCCAGCCTGGACCGCTGCGCTCTAGGTGAGGCCGCCCCCCAAGACATGTCATGTCCCTCAGCCGGACGAGAGGATGTCCAGGCCGACCGCCTGGCCTGGCGACCGAACGCCGGAAGTCCGTCCCTGACTAGCGGGAAGCGCGGCCGAGAAGTTCGATCAGTTCGGTCGCCTTGGCCTTGCGGTCGGCGACATCGTCACCCGCGATCGCGCCCATGACGCAGTGATCCATGTGGTCCTTCAAGACCTCGCTCTCGACGCGCGCCAGCGCCGCCCGCACGGCCTGGAGCTGGGTCAGGATGTCGATGCAGTAGCGGTCCTCCTCGACCATTCTGGAAAGGCCACGCACCTGCCCCTCGATCCGGTTCAGGCGGTTCAACACCTTCGGCTTGACCTCGATCTGCATCCTATTCCTCGTTCCGATCGTTCGATCCTAGCTCACCGCCACGCCTTGCGCGATACCCATGCGGGGTATATCTTTAGCGGTGAAGTCGTCCGAGGAGCCGCCATGGCCATGTCTTCCCCCTCCCAGCCGGCCGGCCGCGGCTGCTGTTCGAACATGGCGCCTCAGGCCGAAGGGCGGGCAGTCGATCCGGTGTGCGGCATGACCGTCGATCCGGCGACCGCGGCGCATCGGACCGCCCACGAGGGGCAGGCGTATTTCTTCTGTTCGGCGGGCTGCCGGACCAAATTCATGGCCGACCCGGCTCGTTACCTCGGCGAGCGGCCTGAACCGGCTCCCGTCACGCCCGGTGCGATCTACACCTGTCCGATGCATCCGGAGGTGCGCCAGGAGGGACCCGGCTCCTGTCCGATCTGCGGCATGGCGCTGGAGCCGGAGACGGTCACCGCGGAGGCGCCGGTCAATCACGAACTGATCGACTTCACCCGCCGCCTTTGGATCGGCGCGGTTCTGACGCTGCCGGTCTTCGCGCTCGAAATGGGCGGCCATCTGACCGGGCTGGCGATGCGGATTCCGGGCCAGACCTCCAACTGGATCCAGTTCGCCCTGGCGACGCCGGTCGTCCTGTGGGCCGGCTGGCCGTTCTTTCAGCGGGGCTGGGCGTCCCTCCGCAAACGCAGCCTCAACATGTTCACCCTGATCGCCATCGGCGTCGGCGCGGCCTGGATCTACAGCGTGGTCGCGGTGCTGGCGCCGCATCTGTTCCCGGCGGCGGTCCGGCGGATGGACGGCAGCGCGCCGGTCTATTTCGAGGCGGCGGCCATCATCACCGTCCTGGTGCTGGTCGGCCAGATCCTGGAGCTTCGGGCGCGCGAGCAGACGTCAGGGGCCATCCGCGCGCTGCTCGACCTCGCCCCTAAGACCGCCCGGCGGGTTCGCGACGACGGCGGGGACGAGGACGTCACCCTCGACCTGGTCGCGGTCGGAGACCGGCTGCGCGTCCGTCCCGGCGAGAAGGTGGCGGTCGACGGCGAGATTCTGGATGGGCGGGTGACCCTCGACGAGTCCCTCGTGACGGGGGAGTCGATGCCGGTGACCCGGGACATCGGCGACAGGGTCGTCGCCGGATCGCTCAACAAGACGGGATCGTTCGTGATGCGGGCCGACAAGGTCGGCGCCGACACCCTGCTGGCCCAGATCGTCCAGATGGTCGCCCAGGCCCAGCGCAGCCGCGCCCCGATCCAGCGGTTAGCCGACAAAGTCTCGGGCTGGTTCGTCCCTACGGTGATCGGCATCGCGGTTCTGGCCGCGGTCGTGTGGGGGCTCGCCGGCCCCGAACCGCGGCTTTCCTACGCGCTCGTCGCGGCGGTTTCGGTCCTGATCATCGCCTGTCCCTGCGCCCTGGGGCTCGCCACGCCCATCTCCATCATGGTCGGGGTGGGGCGCGGAGCCCACGCCGGAGTGCTGATCAAGAACGCCGAGGCGCTGGAGCGCTTCGAAAAGGTCGACACCCTAGTGCTCGACAAGACCGGCACCCTGACGGAGGGGCGCCCCTCGGTGACGGCCGTCCGGCCAGCCGATGGGTTCGACGAGGCCGAGCTTCTGAGACTTTCCGCCAGTCTTGAGCGGAGCAGCGAGCATCCGCTGGCGGACGCCGTCGTTCGGGCGGCGAGCGACCAAAATCTGGTTCTGTCCGAGGCGTCGGACTTCGACAGCCCCGTCGGGCGCGGCGTCACCGGGGTCGTCGACGGCCGCCGCGTGGCGCTCGGCAACAGCCGTTATCTGGCCGAGATCGGCGTCGACGTGGGGACGCTGGAGGTCGAGGCCGAAGCGCTTCGCCAGGAGGGCGCCACCGCCATCTTCGTGGCCGTGGACGGGGCTGCGGCCGGCGTGCTGGGCATCGCCGATCCGGTCAAGGCGACCACCGCCGAGGCCATCCGCGATCTGAAGGCGTCGGGGCTGCGTCTGGTGATGATGACCGGCGACAACCGCACGACGGCCGAGGCGGTGGCGCGCCGGCTCGGCATAGACGACGTCCAGGCCGAGGTCCTGCCTCAGGACAAGGCGGCGGTCGTCGAGCGGCTGAGAGCGGAGGGTCGGATCGTCGCCATGGCCGGCGACGGTGTGAACGACGCCCCGGCCCTGGCCGCCGCCGACGTGGGGGTGGCCATGGGGGCCGGGTCGGACGTGGCGATCGAAAGCGCCGGCGTCACCCTGCTGGGAGGCGATCTCCAGGGCCTCGTCCGGGCGCGCAAACTGTCCCGGGCGGTGATGAGCAACATCCGTCAGAACCTGGTCTTCGCCTTCGGTTACAACACCCTCGGCATTCCGATCGCGGCGGGACTGCTCTACCCGGTCTTCGGCCTTCTGTTGTCGCCGGCCCTGGCGGCGTTGGCGATGGCCCTGTCCTCCGTCAGTGTTATCGCCAACGCGCTGCGGCTCCGGGCCGTCCGACTCTGATGGATGTCCCCTGGCCAGAAAGCCGTCGCAGACGAGAGCCGCGGGGGGGGGGTGCCAATACGCATTCCGGCGACCGATCCCTCGCCTGATCCAACGGCGTTCGGGAATATTTAATCACGGCGGAACCGTGGCGCCGGGGCTGGATTACGCTGGACGATGTCCGGCGTGGGCAGTCGGGGCAAGGGACCAAACTCGCACCCGCCGCAGCGTTGTCGGACGCATCGTTCGTCTGGCCGTCCGGCGATCCGCCGGCGACCCCCTCAAGCGGAGACGCCCTATGCTCATCCCGACTTTCACCCGCACGTCTCTCCTGGTCGCCGGCTGTTCCGCTCTCGTTCTGGCGGCCTGCAGCCCGTCGGCGGAACCGCCGGCGAACACGGAGGCCGAAGCCTCGGCTCAGACGCAGGAGCCGATGGCCATGGCGCAGACTCCGTTCTCCGCCGCCGAGGCCAAGATGCACGAGGCCATGATGTCCGCCATGGGCGCGGATGCGGGCGAGACATGGGCCCGCAAGATGATCCCTCACCACCAGGGCGCGCTGGACATGTCCGAGATCGTGCTGAGGGACACACAGGACGCGGATATCCGTCGCATGGCCCAGAAGACCATCGAGATGCAGCCCGGCGACATCGCCGAGCTGCGGCGCTGGCTTGAAACGAACGTGGGCGCCGCCGCCGGCGCGGCGGCTCCAGGCGGAAGCGCGGAAAATCCATACGCGACGGCCGAGGCCGAGATGAAGGACGCCATGATGGCCGCGACCGGGGCCGACACGGACCAGACCTGGGCTCGCAAGATGATCGCGCATCACCAGGGCGCCCTCGACATGGCCCAGGTGGTGTTGCGCGAAAGTCAGGACGCCGACATCCGGCGCATGGCGCAGAAAACGATCGAGATGCAGACCGCCGACATCGCCGAGTTGCGCGCCTGGCTGGACTCCCATCCGGCCGGCGCTGCCTGATTGGCGATCGGAATGTGATTGAAGAGCGTTGTCGCGAAAGGACCGATCCATGGAAAAGATGAAGACGATGGACTCAAAGATGAAGACGATGGACTCGATGAAGGGGAGCTACCGTTCCTTCGGCGTCGAGCTCATCGTGGATTTCATCATCATGTACCTGGTGATGTACACGATGATCGCGTCCCTCAATCACTTCTATTTCAACCTCAACAACGTCTACATGACGCTGATGATGGTGTCGCCGATGGCCATCCTCATGCTGATCTTTATGCGATCGATGTATCCGTCGAAACGGACCAACCTTCTGATCGGCGGAGCCGCCGCCCTGGTGTTCGCGGTGAGCTTTTACGGCATGCGGACCCAGGCGGCGGTGGGCGACACCGAGTTCTTGAAATCGATGATCCCGCACCATTCCGGCGCCATCCTGATGTGTCAGCAGGCCTCGCTGACGGATCCGGAAGTGCTGGGTCTGTGCGAGGAGATCGTCAGCTCCCAGGAGAGGGAGATCGCCCAGATGAAAGCCATCCTGGCGAGGCGCTGATCCAGCGCTAGGCGACGGGAGTTTCCGGCCCGGTCGGCTCTGCGGCAGCGTGTCGCGAGGGCCGACCGGGTCGCCTGCGTAAAACCATATAGATCGTCGCCTCGCCGAGGCGCGGTTCTGACTTTGAGGAGTATCTTATGAAGCTGGATCGTCGACTGCTGCTGCGCGGCGCCGTCGCGGGCGGCGGTCTCGCCGCCTTGCAGGGCCTGATGCCCGCCTGGGCGCAGACGGGCTCGCCGGGGCTGCGGTCGGACCTGCCTACCCTGACTGGGCCGAATATCGATCTGACCATCGGTCAGACGCCCTTCACCGTGAACGGGCGCACCGCGACGGCCACGACCATCAACGGCGTGCTGCCGGCGCCGGTGTTGCGGCTGCGCGAAGGCCAGAACGTCCGTCTGGCGGTGACGAACACCCTGGACGAAGACACCTCGATCCACTGGCATGGGATTCTTCTACCCTTCCAGATGGACGGGGTGCCCGGGATCAGCTTCCCAGGCATCAAGCCGCGCGAGACCTTCGTCTACGAGTTTCCGATCAGGCAGTCCGGCACCTTCTGGTATCACAGCCACTCCGGCCTGCAGGAGGCGCTCGGCCACTACGGGCCGATCGTCATCGATCCGGCCGGCGCCGATCCGGTCGCCTACGACCGCGAGCATGTGCTGGTCCTGTCGGACTGGAGTTTCATGCATCCGCACGAAATCCTCGACAAGCTGAAGAAGAGCCCCGGCTACTTCAACCGGCAGCGCACGACCCTGGCGGGCCTCTTCTCCGGCGAGGACCGCATGAGCCTGGAGGAACGGCGCATGTGGGGCCAGATGCGGATGGACCCGCGCGACATCCTCGACGTCAGCGGATCGACCTACACCTATCTGATCAACGGCCATGGGCCGCAGGAGAACTGGACCGGCCTGTTCCGGCCCGGCGAGCGGGTGCGGCTGCGCATCATCAACGCCTCGGCCATGTCCATCTTCAACGTTCGCATCCCGGGCTTGCCGATGACCGTGGTGCAGGCCGACGGCGAGAACGTGCGCCCGGTCGAGACGGACGAGTTCCAGATTTCAGTCGCCGAGACCTACGACGTCATCGTCCAGCCGACCGAGGACCGGGCCTACACCATCGTGTCGGAAGCCATTGACCGTTCCGGCATGGGGCGGGCGACCCTTGCTCCGCGCCTGGGCATGACCGCCGAGGTCCCTCCCCTGCGCGAGGTCCCGAACCTCACCATGCGCGACATGGGCATGGGCGGAATGGATCACGGTTCGATGGACGGCATGTCCGGAATGGATCATGGCGCGATGACCGGCATGGATCATGGAGCCTCGACGCAAGGCGGGGCTCCGATGGGAGACATGGGCGGCATGTCCATGAGCGGAATGAACATGCGCGACCCTGAAAACGCTCCGCCAGACATGGCGGTTGGCGTCGGCGTAGACGCCATCGCCATGGATCCGGCCAATCGCCTGGGTGAACGGCCGATGGGGCTGGAAGACGTCCCGCACCGGGTGCTGGTCTATACCGACTTGGTGTCGCTAGTCCCCAACAGGGACCAGCGCCCCCCGTCGCGCACGATGGAAATCCACCTGACCGGTAATATGGAGCGGTTCATGTGGGGCTTCGACGGCCGCAAGTTCAGTGAGTTGGTCGAGCCCATCCGTTTCGAGCGCAATGAGCGAGTGCGGGTGACCCTCGTCAACGACACCATGATGGCTCACCCAATCCACCTGCATGGCCACTTCTTTGAGTTGGTCACGGGCGGACCGGCCGGGCATCAGCCGCTCAAGCATACCGTCAACGTCGCCCCCGGCGGCAAGGTGACCTTCGATCTAACCGCCGACGCACCGGGCGACTGGGCCTTCCACTGCCACATGCTGATGCACATGCACGCGGGCATGTTCAACGTCGTCACCGTCCGCCCGATGTCAGGAGCCTCGTCATGATCCGTCGGTCCGTGGGTCTCGTCCCTCTGCTCCTCGCGGCCTCGGCCGGCCCGGTGTTCGCCCAGAGCCACGCCGGGCACGGCGCGGCGGCTAACGCCGTCCAGACCGCCGTCCAGCTGCCCGCCGGTTGCGTCCGGCGCGGCGCGCCGACGGCGGATCCGTCCCGCGTCGGAACGCCCGGGGCGCCGGTCTGCCCGACCGGCGCCGTGCCCGAGCGCGCGCCGGCGTCGGCGGATCCCCACGCCGGGCACGACATGTCGACGATGGGCCAGACCGCGCCCGCGCCGGCCATGCCGGCGGGACATGACATGTCGACCATGCAGAGCGGCCAACAGCCGGCCGCCGCCGGTCAGCCGGATCCCCACGCCGGGCACGACATGTCGACGATGCGGCAGACCGCGCCCGCGCCGGCCACGCCGGCGGGCCACGACATGTCGACCATGCAGAGCGGCCAGCGGCCGGCCGCCGCCGGTCAGCCGGATCCCCACGCCGGACATGACATGTCGACGATGGGCCAGACCGCGCCGGCGCCGGCCATGCCGGCGGGACATGACATGTCGACCATGCAGAGCGGCCAACAGCCGGCCACCGCCGCTCAGCCGGATCCCCACGCCGGGCACGACATGTCGACGATGCGGCAGACCGCGCCCGCGTCGGCCATGCCGGCGGGACATGACATGTCGACCATGGGGCAGATGCCCCCGGGTCATGACATGTCGGCCATGGCGATGCCGCCCGACGTGCCGACCAGCGCGGACAACCCGGGACGCCCTCCGGAAATGCCCCTTCCGCCCGGGGCGACCAGCGGCCCCGCTCACGCCGCCGATACCCTGTTCGATCCCGCGGAGATGGCGGCGGCCCGCGAACAGCTTCGCGTCGAGAATGGCGACGTGCGGACCACCGCGGTGATCATTGACCAGCTCGAAGCGAGTTTCGGAGACGGCGAAGAAGGCTACGCGCTGGACGCGCAGGGCTGGACCGGCGGCGACATCAACCGCTTCTGGTGGAAGTCGGAAGTCGAGGGCGACTTCGACGGCGAGGTCGAGGAAGCCGAGATCCAGGCCCTTTACAGCCGGGCGTTCCGGCCCTTCTTCGACTTCCAGACGGGTCTGCGACAGACCTACCGTCCGGAGGGCGATCGAACCGATCTGGTCGTGGGCGTTCAGGGCCTCGCGCCCTACTGGTTCGAGGTCGATGCGGCGGCCTTCCTCTCCAACAAGGGTGAACTCACGGCGAGGGCGGAGGCCGAATACGATCAGCGGATCACCAACCGCTGGATCGTGCAGCCTCGCGCTGAAGTCGTGCTGTCGGCCGAGGACATCCCCGAGCTCCGGATTGGATCCGGCCTGACGTCGCTCCAGATCGGGGCTCGGCTGCGGTACGAATTCCACAAGGAGTTCGCCCCCTATGTCGGCCTGGAATGGACCAAGAGCTTCGGGAATACGGCGGACTTCCTCGAAGCCGATGGGCGAAGCTCGGAAGACACGCGCCTCGTCGTCGGCATCCGGACGTGGTTCTAGCGAAGGTCGGCGGCGGCGGGCCTCGTCTGATCCTTGGCCCCGATAGGCGGTCGCGGATCGTCGCCGAGGCGCGGCGTCCCCGGTCTCGGCGGCTGGAAAGGACGGGGAGGTCTCGGTGAGGCCGCGGCCCCTCTCGGCCGTGGTCATCGACCTCGACGACACCCTACTCTCGGCCTACCGCCGGCCGGATCTGGCCTGGCGGAGCGTCTGCTTGACGATGCAAGCCGAGTTGGGCGGCCTCGCCCCGGATGTCGCGGCGCAGGCGCTGACGCGGGCCGGGCAGGCGTTCTGGCGCGACCCGCGGTGTCATGAGTTGGGTCGCGCCGACCCACAACACGCGCGGCGCCTCATCGCGACAGTGGCCTTCGAGACCCTGCTTCGGGAAGGCCATCCCGCACCGGCTTCCGAAACGGTCTCGAGCCTCGCCGACGCCTTCAGCCGGCGGCGGGACGAAGAGATGCGGCTCGAGGCGGGGGCTGAGGCCCTGCTGCTCGACTTGCGCGACGCGGGCTATCGCCTCGCGCTTCTCACCAACGGCGCCGGACCGTTGCAGCGCGCCAAGATCGAACGGTTCGGTCTCGAACCGTATTTCGATCACATTCAGATCGAGGGCGAAGTCGGCGTGGGAAAGCCCTTTCCCGACGCGTTCAGGCGTGCGTTCGCCGCCCTGGCCGTCGAGGCCCCCGAGGTCTGCGTGATCGGCGACAGCCTCGAATGGGACATCCGTCCGGCCAAGGCTCTGGGCTGTCGGACCGTGCTGTATGATCCGGAACGGGCCCTTGAGGCCGAACCCCGTCACGGGGACGCCGACGTGGTGGTCGGGACCTTGACGGGCCTGGCGCGTTGTCTGCCTGCGCTTCACACTCAGCGTGAATGAAGGGTTCGGCGTGCGGGATACCGCCGCGTCGCTTTTAAGCCGCCCGCGATCGAGGTGCGCCAGATCGACGATCCGATCGCGCAAGAAAAGCGCCGCGCGGCGAGCCGCGCGGCGTTCCCCACCTCGGTTTCGGCCCCTCAGGAGGCGGGAGGCCGCCTCCTCAGTGAACCATGAAACGGACAACGCCGTTCATCTGATGGCCGTCGGCGCCCTTCGCGGTCCAGGCGGCGGCGTAGGAGCCGGGCGCGAGGGCCGGAAGCGGCGCGCTGACCGTGACCGCGGGGGCGGTCTCCGCTGACACGGCCACATCGACCGCCTGGTTCGACGGTCCGCCGGTCAGACGAAGGGACGTCAGGACCATGGCGTGCGGGAAAGTCGCCGAGAAGGTGGTTGGGGCGGAGGACAGCATGGCGTTGTCCGCCGGAGTGGTCGCCACGCCATTGGCCGGCGCCTGCATGGCGGCGTGGTCCTGCGCCGACATGCCGGCATGCGACTGGCTCTGGGCCTGGGCGGCCGACAGAGGAGCCAGGGCCGCGAGGGCGGCGAGAGGGGCGAGTATTGAACGGTTCATCGAAAACTCCTGGACTTCAAGCGAACTACTGTTTGGGCGGCATGGTCATGCCGTCCATCTTCGACATGTCATGGCCGGCCATCGGATCGGCAGGCGGCGGTGTCGGCTCTGGCGCGGGCGCGGGCCGGGGGGCCGGGCGGGGCGCCGATGCCTTGGGAGGCGCGGCCGGGGTTGATGCGGCAGGGGCGGGCGTGGCGGCCTGCGGCGGCGTCGACTCGGGGGTTGCGGCCGGCACGGCTTCCATCGGAGCCATCGCTGAAGCGTCCGGCGTCGGCTCGGCGTCCACCGGTTGAGGCTCGGCGGCGGGCTGGCAGGCGCCCAGGGTGACCGCCGCGGCCGCGGCGAGGATCGGCAATCTCATGTGGCAAGCTCCTGATAAGAGGGCGACGGTCAGGTATTTCCATCGACGCCTTCATACTGGTTTACGCGGGCGAGCGCCGCAGCCCTCGCCGTCCGGCCTTCATCCGCGTCATTTCGGAGCCGGCGGGACGTCGCCCGCGCCGCCCAGGACATCGAACAGCTTGCGACGGGCGCGCGCCACGCGCGTCTCCACCGTCTTGACGGTCACGCCGAGAATTTCGGCCGCTTCCGCCTGGCTGCGCCCCTCGATCGCGGTGAGCAGCAGCGGGGCCTTGAGATGCGGCGGCAAAAGGCTGATCGCCTCGTTCAGACGGGCGAGTCGGTCGCCGGCCTCCATCCGTTCATCCGCCGGCTCGTCGCCGTTCGCCACGGCCAAGGCTTCCGGCGATGCCAGATCGACGTCGCCCCGGATCAGGCGTCGGACGAACCGGCGGCGGCTCCAGTCCCGGCATTTGTTGAGCGCTATGGTCCGGATCCAGGCTTCGAAGGGCCGGGTCGGGTCATAGCGGCGGATGTTGATCCACGCCGCCGCATAGGTCTCCTGCAACAGATCCCACGCATCCTGTTCGTCGCCGACATAGCGCCGGACGAAGCGGAACAGGGCCGTCTTGGTCTGCTGCATCAGCGCGCCGAAGGCCGCCCGATCGCCGCCGGCGGCGCGCGCTGACAGGTTCGCTGGACTCTCCACCCGGAACGCTAGCCTTCGTCGGGCGCGAGAGCCGCCACGATGCGGTCGTCGAAGACCTCGGCCTGGGCAGGGGTCAGCACCGACCGCATCTCGAAGACGTGGGCTATCGTCTCCTTCTGAAGGGCGCCCATGGCGACGTGGAAATGGTCGACCGCGGCCTGAACCGGGGGACCGTCGCCGTCGCTCTGTTCGATCGCGCGCGCCAGCTCGAGGTTGGCCGCGCGGACATCGGCTTCGAGCGCGGGCCGACGCGCTGCGAACCGGGCCTCGACCGCCTCGATGCGCGTCAACTGGTCAGGCGACAGCTTGAGATCGTGGTGCACGATGTCGTGCAGGGACGGCGGCTCGCGCCGGCTCAGCACCCAGCTGGCGCTGATCCAGGTGCCCGCGCCGCTGGCGACGGCCGCCAGCACGGCCGTCAGGACGATCGCGCGCCAGCCGCGCATCACCGCCCGGTTTCCAGTCTCACCAGAGGCGACAGGCCCGCATCGACCGTGAAGATGGCCATCTCTCCCGGCGGGCTCGGCGCGGCGGCCGCGCCGACGCCGCCCGCCGTCAGACCGGTGGCGAGGGCCACGGCGACCGCGCCGAGACGGACCTGCGTGGCCAGTCTTTCGCCGCGAAGCGTCTCGACCCGGCTCCAGACCAGCGGTTCGAGCCCGTCGAGCGACCGGCCGATGGGCGTCATCGCGGACTCGGCCAGAATGTCATCCAGTTTAAGCGACATCGAACACTCTCCTTGCGCCCCTACATCCTACTACGGCCAAGACCGTGACATCCCTCGGGCGAGGGGGCGGACCTCGCGCTGCGTAGATAGCAGAAGGGACAGGAGTGGAGAGGGTTTATGACATCACGCGGATTTTTCCCGGCATTGGGACTCGCGCTCGCCTTGTCGGTGAGCGCGCCCGCGATCGCGCACGAGGATCATGACGCCCCGGCGGTTCGCGGCCAGAGCGCCGCATCGACCGCCGAGGGGCCGCAATCGGACATGACGGCCATGCCCGGCATGGCGGCCGACATGGACCACGGGGCCATGATGGCGGACGAGGGTCCGAAACCCATGCCGCAGCGCCTGTACCGCTGGCTCGGCGCCATGCACCCGGCCGCGGTGCATTTTCCGATCGCCCTGTTCCTCGTCGCCGCCCTCCTCGAGATCGCCGCCCTGACCCTCCGGCGTCCGGTCCTGACCCAGGGCACGCGCGTCATCATCGCCTTGGCGGCCATCTCCGCGGTCGGCGCAGTGGCATTGGGCTGGTTCGCCATGGGGATGCCGGGACGGGACGACGCGACCCACGCCTCTCACAGATGGCTCGGCACTTCGATCGCCGCGCTGGGCCTCCTCAGCTGGTGGGCGAAGGAGCACTGGGTCCGCCGGCCGGGGCCCGGGCGCGAGAGAGTCTACATCGGCCTGTTGACGCTCACCGCCGTCGCCGTCGTGATCAACGGCCTCTTGGGCGGCATGCTGACCCACGGCGTGAGACATCTGATGTTCTGAAGGCCGCGCCGTCGTTCAACCTTCTCGTTTTTTCACCCACGCCCGTCCGACACACCTTTCGCGGCCGGCAAACAGGAGCCTCGCCCACGATGTTTCGTTCAACCTTCGCCGGACTGGCGGTCGCCGCTCTCCTCGCCACCGCCTCGCAGGCCCAGACCGCGGACGAACAACAGGTCCGCGCCGTGGTCACCGCCTACAAGACCGCCATCGAGCGGATGGATGTGTCGCAGACGCCGGCCCTGTTCTGGTCCGACTCCGAAATCTTCGAGAACGGCGGCGTGGAGGGATCGTTCGCCTACTATCTGGAGCACCATCTGGGTCCTGAGTTCGCCGATCTCGCTGGGTTCGACTTCCGCGACCACGACATGAAGATCGAGGTCGATGGCGATACGGCCTTCGTAAGCGAGACCTACACCTACCACATCACCTTCAAGGACGGCGCGCGAGCTCCCATAGAACGCCGCGGCGCCGCGACCAGCGTCCTGCGCAAGCGAGGTGACGAGTGGAGGTTCGACATCTATCATTCCTCGGCGCGGCCTTTCCGTCCGGCGGCCTGAGCGCGACCGCGACGGTCAGCGCCGTTTGCACATCGTTTTCTTGAGGTCTCATGGGGTCCCAGTCCATTCCACTCTCACGCCGCAGTCTCATCGCCATGGGAACGGGCGCCCTGGCGGTCGCGGCCTGCGCCCCGGTCGGTCGCGCGTCGAACGAGCTCGCCGTCTACAAGACGCCGACCTGCGCCTGTTGCACGGCCTGGGTGGATCACATGCGCGCCGCGGGCTTCGAGGCGCGGATCAGCGAGCTTCCCAGTCTCCGCTCGATCCGCAGCACCCAAGGCGTGCCCGAAGCCCTCGCGTCCTGTCACACCGCCCTGATCGGGGGCTATGTTCTGGAGGGCCATGTGCCGGCCGAGGACGTGAGACGGCTTCTGGCCGAGCGTCCCAAGGCCGTGGGCCTGGCGGTTCCGGCGATGCCCCTGGGGTCGCCGGGCATGGAGACGCCGGACGGCCAGCGCGAGCCCTATGAGACCCTGCTGATCCTCGAGGGCGGCGGCACACGCGTCTTCGCGCGTCACGGCTAGTCGGGTTCGTTCCATGAAGGTTCTCAGGCTGTCGACCCAGCTTCACAAATGGGTCGCCCTCGTGGTGGGGCTGCAGGTTCTGTTCTGGGTCGGCGGCGGTCTGGTCATGACCGTCATTCCGATCGAGACGGTGCGTAGCGAACATCGCGCGGCCGAACTCAAGCCGGCTCTGCTTGAGGTTGGAGCTCTTCCGACCCTCGCCGTCGTGGCCCGTCGCGCGGGCGTGGCCCCTGTCGAGGCGGAGCTGCGCACGACGCCGCGCGGACCCGCCTGGACTTTGAAACCGGCGGACGGAGAGCCCGTCGTCGTGTCCGCCGTCACGGGCCTTCCGTTCGGGCCGATGTCCGCTGGCGAGGCCTCGGCGTTCGCCCGGACGGGCTACAAGGGCGAGGCGAAGGTGTCCGACGCCGTGCTGCTGGCCATGGCGCCTCAGGAAACCGGCCGGACAGGACCGCTCTGGAGGGTCGATTTCGCCGACCGCGAACGGACGACCTTCTATCTGTCGCCGGCCACCGGAGAGGTCGTGACGCGCCGCTCGGGCGTCTGGCGGTTCTATGACTTCTTCTGGCGGCTCCACATCATGGACTGGAAGACCGGCGAGAACTTCAACCATCCGCTGATCATCATCACGACCTTCCTCACCCTGAGCATCGTGATCACCGGGATCATCCTGCTATGGATCCGCCTGGCGCGTGATCTGAAGGCTTTCCGGGCGTCTCGGCGGACGGGCGGTTCGAGTTGATGCGGGTTGCGCCCGGGCGCGGGCGGGTGGTCAGGTCAGGCGGTGAGAGATTTCGGTCAGGCCTCGCAGGTCGGAGCCGAAGCGCGCGATCGATCCCCGGTGCCGGTCCAACTCCCCATAGGGCAGATATCGGACGTCCAGGTCCGAGATCCGGCTGAAAGCCGGCCGCTGGAGCTGGGCCCGGACATCGCCTTCCCGGCTGTCCGGCGCCACCAGAAAGAGACCGGCGGACGTGTGGAGTTCACCCGAGAGCGCCAGATCCAGCATGCGCACCACGCCGGAATAGATGGTGGTGGAGTGCTCGACTTCGAAGGCCGCCGCTACGCGATCCGGCGAGGCATCGAGCCAGAGGACGTCGATCAGACGGATCGACTCGGCGCCAGCGCCGTTCGCCAGCGCCGTCGGAAGTTGATCGAGACAGCCCTCGCCGAGACGCGCGCCGTCATGGAGCCGGCTCCGGTCGTTGGCGGCGATCCAGACCCGATAGCCGAGCGCGCGTCCCAGATCACGAAGCCAGGCCTGGATTTCCGTGTGCGTGCGATCCGTCTCGCGTTGCTGCGCCGTCGCCTTCTCGAACTTCAGGGCTTCCGCGCGGGCTTGGGCGAGCCGTTCTTCCCACCCCTGGCGCGAGAGCGCGTCACCGGCGGGGGGCGGCGCCGGATACCGCCCTGACCCGACATCGAACAGGAATCCCGCGAGGGCGCCCAGATCGTTCGACAGAAGGTCACGATATCGGGCGTTCAGCGCCAGGAGGCCCTCCCGCATGGCCAGATAATGTTCCCAGCTGCCGAGCTTCACCTTCGAGCCGGTGATCGCGTTGTAACCGTTGACGATGGCGGTGTTGAACGGGGGCGCATGCGTGGGGTGCAGGAAATAGATCAGGTTGGCGACGGCCGGCCCGAGGCCCTTGATCTTGAGTTGATCGATCGTGCGGATGCCGGAGAGAATCTCGTCGGCTGTGGAACAGCCGCTGCAATGATGCAGCAGGCGGCCGAAGGCGCGCTGGTTCGCCGGGTTCTCGTAGATGTCGGGGATCCTCAACTTGGGCTTCCACAGAAAGGCGTGGTCGGCGCCCTTGAAGATCTGTCGCTGCTCGGCGACGGAATGGACGATGGTCTCCAGGGACGAGCCGCGATAGGCGACACCGAAGCGGCCCGTCTCGATCTCCTCGACTACCTGGCCGATGCCCCGGCGGATCGACCGGAAATTCTTCAGCCGTTCATCCCACAGGAACCAGGTCTGGTAGGTCGCCGAGGGATCGTTACGCCATTGCGCGATGAGGTCTCGAAGTCTGTCCGGCACGCCATCCTCTCAGATCCTGAATCTTCCCTCCCAGCGTAAGCGGGTCTGCGCTGAAGCGCCACTGGAGCGGCTCTTCTGCGGTCGATCATGCTCCCGACGGACGGCGATGAAGGGCGTTCGTCATGGTCGCGACTGAAGCGGACGGCGCGCGCCGTCCGGCGCGGTCGCGTCTTGACTCGAAGGGCCTCGAAGCGCCTATCTCGGCCGCCATGTGGAATATTGTCCGCGTCCTTCTGTTCGCCCTCGCGGTGGCCGGGTTCATCGGCCAGTCGTCGGCGCACGCCACTCCGGTTCAGGTGTTCGAGGCGACGGCGGCAATGCCGGAGGCGGACTGCGCCGAGATGATGGACATGGCGGACGAAGCCGTCGACGACGCCGAAGGCCCGTGCAGCAAGATGACGCCGGATTGCATCGCCAAGATGGGCTGCGCCGCCGTCGCCTCGCCGATGCCGCCCGCGCCGGCGATCGAGCATCCGCTCGGGTCGGGGGCGAAATCGTTCGCCGAGGTCGATGTCGCGCTGGAAGGCGCGGGTCCGCTTCCACTGAAGAGTCCGCCCAAACCGCTGTCGTAGACTGCTTTCGCTGATCGGAAAGCCGCGCACCGCTTCGCGGCGTCCGCCGATCGACTGAGGTCTGCGCCTGCGTCACGCCGCGAGGTGGACGCGGCGGTTATCGAGAATTCTCATGATCATTCGCTTCGGCACGGCGGCCTCTGTCGTGCGCCGTCTTTCGGCCGTTCCCTTGCCGCGACGCGTGCGGCGGCCTTGCTGGTTGGGCGCCGTTCACCGGCCGTGGCCACTGTCGGCAGTCCTCGTGGTGGCACTCTGGACCGCGCCGGCCCGCGCCGATCCTCAGACCTTCGACGAGGCTCTGGCCCGCGCCGCCAGCGATGCGCCGCGCCTGAGAGCCAGCGCTCTGGGCGTCGACGCGGCTCGGGCCGCCGCGCCCGCCGCCGGGCGTCTGCCGGATCCGCGTCTCAAATTCGGCCTCGACGGTTTTCCGGTGACTGGGCCGTTGGCGGGCCAGTTCGGCGAGGACGATTTCACCGCCCTGCGGATCGGGGTCGAGCAGGATCTGCCGAGCCGGGCGCGCCGCCGGGCGGAGCGGGACCTGGCCGAGGCCGCCGTCGGCGTCGCCGTGGCGGATGAGGCCACCGCCCTGCGGGAGGTTCGGATCGCGGCCGGCGTGGCCTGGATCGACCTCTACTACGCGGACCGCAAGCTGGCGGTCGTCGATCAGATTCTGGCGACCCTGCAACCCCTCTGGGAGGCGGCCCCGTCCGGCGTGGCCTCGGGCTCCGAACGGCCGGCCGCCGCCCTGATCCCGATCCAGCTGAAGGCGGCCCTGGACGACCGCCGGAGCCGGCTCCTCGCGGATCGGGACGCGGCCCGGGCCGAGCTGACCCGCTGGACCGGCGATCCGGCGGCGAGCACGCAGGGAGAGCCGCCCCGGGCGGGACTCGATCCCACGCGTCTGCGAGCGGGACTCGAGGATTTGCCGGCGCTCCGGGCCTACGCCGCCGAGCGACGTCGCGCCGACGCCGAACTGGATCTGGCGCGCGCCGGCCGCCGGCCGGACTGGTCGGTGGAGGCCAGCTATCAACGTCGCGATCCCCGGTTCGGAGACATGGTGTCCGTGGGCGCCAGCGTCAGTCTGCCGCTTTTTCAGAGAGAACGTCAGGAATCCTTGATCGCCGCCCGGGCGGCCGACGCGCTGAGAGTGAGCTCGGAGCGCGATGCGACGCGGCGACGCCTGGAAGCCGATCTGCGGCGCGCCCTGGCCCGGCAGGCGACCGATCAGGACCTGTGGATCCGGGCGCGGGACGTGGTGCTGCCCGCTGTGGTGCAGCAATCAGACCTGGAGACGGCGGCCTATGCCGCCGGCCGCATCGGGATCGGCGACATCATCCGTGCTTTCACCGCCGTGGCGGAGGCCCGGCTCGACGTGCTGGACAAGGAAGCGGCGGCGGTTCGGGGCGCCGTCGAGATCAGCCTGACCTATGGGGGTGACAGATGACCGGATTTGGCGACAAGCGTCTGGCGATGGCGGCCGCGGCGCTCCTGCTGGTCGCCATCGGGGCCGGCGCGGGCGTCCTGATCTCCCAGCGGACGGGAAGCGGGGCGAATGACGCCGCTACGGAGCGGAAGGTGCTCTACTGGTACGATCCAATGGTCCCGAACGAACGGTATCCGGGGCCAGGCAAGTCGTCCATGAACATGGACACCATCCCGAAATACGCGGACGAGGTGGGTTCGGGGGCTGGCGTCCGCATCGATCCGTCGCTGACCCAGAACCTGGGCGCCCGGTTCGCCTTCGTGCGTCGCGGCGTGCTGGAGGCCGATGCCGAGGCCACCGCCGTCATCGACTTCAACCAGCGCGACATCGCCGTGGTCCAGGCGCGCGCGGACGGATTCGTGCGAAGGGTCTACGATCGGGCGCCGGGCGATGTGATCGCCGCCGGCGCGCCCCTGGTGGACCTGCTCATCCCGTCCTGGGGCGGCGCCCAGGCCGAATATCTGGCGGTGCGACGCACCGGCGATACGTCCCTGATCCGCGCGGCGCGGCAGCGACTGGTCCTGTTGGGCATGTCCGAGGCGTTGATCGCCGCGATCGAGCGCAGCGGGCGGGCGCGAAACACCATCACGATCACGGCGCCCGCCGGCGGCGTGGTCAAGACCTTGGGCGTGCGTTCGGGCATGAGCGTGGCTCAGGGCGCGACCTTGGCCGAAATCAACGGCCTGACGACCGTCTGGCTCAACGCCGCCATTCCGGAGGCGTTGGCGGGCCAGCTGCGGGTCGGGCAATCCGTCGCGGTCACCCTGGCCGCATTCCCGGGCGAGCGCTTCACCGGCCGCCTGACCGCCCTGTTGCCGGAGCTCGTCGGCGATAGCCGTACGGTCACCGCGCGAATAGAAATGGACAGTCGGGGAGGGCGTCTCAGGCCCGGCATGTTCGGCCGCATCACCTTCGGCGGCGGTTCGACCTCGGCTCTGCTCGTGCCGACCGAGGCGGTGATCCGGACCGGCGAGCGTGACCTCGTCATGCTCGCCCTCCCGGAAGGCCGCTTTCAGGCGGCGGAGGTCCGCATCGGACGGGAAGCCGGCGGCCGGACCGAGGTTCTCGCCGGCCTCAGGGAGGGCGAACGGATCGTCGCGTCGGGCCAGTTCCTGATCGACTCCGAAGCCAATATGTCGGGGGTCGCGGCCCGGCCGATCGGGGAGGTCGAACGGGCCGCCGCCGCGCCGTTGGCCGAAGGCCGGTCGGTCGCCGGCGGGCCGGCGGCGTCCGCTGCGCGCGCGAGGCCCGCGCAATGATCACTGCCGTCATTCGCGCCTCGGTCAAGGGGCGTTTCCTCGTCCTGATGGCCGCCTTCGCCCTGCTCGCGGCCGGCCTGTGGGCGGTGCGAAGCACGCCGGTCGACGCCCTGCCGGACCTGTCGGATGTGCAGGTCATCATCCGCACCAACTTCCCGGGCCAGGCGCCCCAGATCGTCGAGAACCAGGTCACCTATCCGCTGGCGACGACCATGCTGTCGGTGCCCGGCGCGCGGACGGTGCGGGGCTACTCCTTTTTCGGGGACAGCTTCGTCTATGTGCTTTTCGAGGACGGGACCGATCTCTACTGGGCCCGGTCCCGGGTGCTGGAATATCTGAACCAGGTTCAAGCGCGGCTTCCGGCCACGGTCCAACCGGCGCTGGGTCCCGACGCCACCGGCGTGGGATGGGTCTATGAGTACGCCCTGGTCGATCGGACCGGCCGCCACGATCTGGCGCAGTTGCGCAGCCTGCAGGACTGGTTTCTCCGCTACGAGCTGAAGACCGTGCCGGGCGTGGCGGAGGTCGCCAGCCTGGGCGGCATGGTGCGGCAGTATCAGGTGGTGCTCGACCCCGTCCGGCTCGCCGCGTACGGCGTGACCCATCAGGCCGCGGTGGAGGCCATCCAGCGCGCCAACGGCGAAACGGGCGGGTCCGTGCTGGAGCTTGCCGAGGCCGAGTATATGGTGCGCGCCAACGGCTATCTGACCGAGCTGGAGGACTTCCGGGCCATACCGCTCCGCACCGCGGCCGGCGGGGTTCCGATCCGGCTCGGCGATGTCGCCACGGTTCAGATCGGTCCGGAGATGCGGCGCGGGATCGCCGAATTGAACGGGCAGGGCGAGGTCGCCGGCGGCGTCGTCATCCTCCGGTCCGGCGGGAACGCGCGGTCAACGATCGCCGCCGTCGCCGAGAAGCTCGAGACGCTCAAGGCCGGACTGCCCCCGGGCGTCGAGGTCGTGACCACCTACGACAGGTCCCGGCTCATCGATCGGGCGATCGAGAACCTGAGCGGCAAGCTGATCGAGGAATTCCTCATCGTCGCCCTGGTCTGCGGCCTGTTCCTCTGGCACGCGCGATCCGCGCTTGTCGCCATCCTGACACTGCCGCTCGGCGTGCTGGCGGCCTTCCTGGTCATGAATGTGCAGGGGGTGAACGCCAACATCATGTCGCTGGGCGGGATCGCCATCGCCATCGGGGCCATGGTCGATGCGGCGGTGGTCATGATCGAGAACGCCCATAAGCACATCGAGCGATGGGAGCACGATCATCCTGACGACAGGCTGGACGGCGAAACCCGCTGGGCCGTGATCACCGAGGCCGCCGTCGAGGTCGGGCCTGCGCTGTTCCTCAGCCTGGTGATCATCACCCTGTCGTTCATCCCCGTGTTCAGCCTGCAGGCGCAGGAAGGCCGGTTGTTCGCGCCTCTGGCCTTCACCAAGAGCTATGCGATGGCGGCGGCCGCGATCCTGTCGATCACCCTCGTCCCCGTGCTGATGGGCTATCTGATCCGCGGGCGGATACCGGCGGAGCGGAGCAATCCGATCAATCGCTGGCTGACACATGCCTATTGCGGACCTTTGGACTGGGTGCTCAGATATCCGAAGCGGACCCTGCTGATCGCCCTCGCGGCCTTCACGACCACGGCCTGGCCGTTGAGTCAGCTGGGCGGCGAGTTCATGCCGGCGATGGATGAAGGCGACCTGCTCTACATGCCGTCCGCACAGCCCGGCCTGTCCGCCGCCGAGGCCGCGGAACTGCTGCAGCAGACGGACCGCATGATCCGCACGGTGCCGGAAGTGGCGACCGTGTTCGGCAAGGCGGGCCGGGCGGAAACCGCGACGGATCCGGCTCCGCTGGAAATGTTTGAGACCACCATTCAGTTCAAACCGCGCGATGAATGGCGCCACGGCATGACTCCGGAGAAGCTGGTCGAGGAGCTCGACCGCGCGGTTCAGGTGCCGGGATTGTCCAACGTCTGGGTTCCGCCCATCCGCAATCGCATCGACATGCTGGCGACGGGCATCAAGAGCCCGGTCGGCGTCAAGGTGTCCGGCGCTGACCTCGGTCAGATCGACCGCATCGCCGCCGAGGTCGAAGAGATCGCCCGATCCGTGCCAGGCGTGAGCTCGGCGCTGGCCGAGCGGCTGACGGGCGGCCGTTACATCGATATCGACATCGACCGCGACGCGGCGGGCCGGTACGGGCTCAACATCGCCGATGTGCAGTCGATCGTCTCCGGCGCGATCGGCGGCGAGACCATCGGCCAGACCGTGGAGGGCGTGGCGCGCTATCCCATCAGCGTGCGCTATCCGCGCGAGTTGAGGGACAGCGTGGAGCAGCTGCGAGCCCTGCCGATCCTGACGCCTTCAGGCCAGCAGATCACCCTGGGCACCGTCGCCGATCTGCGGGTCGCCGACGGGCCGCCGATGCTGAAGTCCGAGAACGGCCGGCCGACCACCTGGGTCTATGTCGACGTGCGGGGACGCGACCTGGCCTCGGTCGTCGCGGATCTGCGTCGAGCGGTGGCCAGCGATGTCACCCTCACGCCTGGCGTGAGCATCGCCTACTCGGGCCAGTTCGAATATCTCGAACGGGCGACCGCGCGGCTCAGGATCGTTGTCCCGGCCACGCTGGCGATCATCTTCATCCTGCTCTACCTGACCTTCGGGCGCTTCGACGAAGCCCTGCTGATCATGGCCACCCTGCCGTTCGCCCTGACCGGGGGGATCTGGCTGCTCTATCTACTCGGCTTTCACCAGTCCGTCGCCACCGGCGTCGGCTTCATCGCCCTGGCCGGCCTCTCGGCCGAGTTCGGCGTGGTGATGCTGATCTATCTGAAGCACGCATTGAAGGATCGCGGAGCCGACCCCGATCGCGGACAGGTCGAAGACGCCGTTCGCGAAGGCGCCCTGCTGCGGGTCCGGCCCAAGGCCATGACGGTCGCCGTTGTCCTCGCGGGCCTGTTTCCGATTCTGATCGGCCACGGCGCGGGCTCGGAAGTAATGAGCCGGATCGCCGCGCCGGTGATCGGAGGCATGATCACCGCGCCTTTGCTCTCGATGCTCGTTATCCCGGCGGGCTATCTTCTCCTCAGGCGCCGCAAGGCCCGTTCGACCCTCTCAACCCAAGGAGCGACTCCATGACTCGAACCTTTATCGCACTCGCCGGCGCGGTCATGATGCTATCGGCCTGCGGCCAACCCGCAGACCCGGCCGCCGAACCGGACGCTGCCGCTCCCGTCGACACGGCTTCCGCGGCCGGCGCGACGGACACGGCGACATCCCCTGCTGCGGGCTCCAGATCCGGCAGCGGCGCGGGCGTGGTCACCGCCGTGGATGCGGCGGCCGGCACCGTGACGATCAATCACGAGGCTATTCCGGCGGTCGGCTGGCCAGCGATGACGATGAGCTTCACGGCAGACCCCGCCGTGGTACAGCAAGCCGCTGTCGGGGATCGCGTCGAGTTCGACCTGACCGTTCAGGGCAACGCGGGTGAAGTCACCGCCATTCGCCCGGAATAGCCGGACTCGCCTTCACCGTTCGTGCGGGGCGTTGTCAGCGCACGCACGGTGAAGGCGGTGCTCCATCAACGGCTCGACGGAGTGATCGTGCCAGCCGCCTCCCGGCACGCCTCTTCGCAGCGGCGGCAGGCCTCGGCGCAGATGCGGCAATGTTCATGCATGTCCGCGTGCTTGTCGCACTCCGCGGCGCAGGCCGCGCAGATGTCGGCGCAAACCTCGAGCTGGCCCTTGATGACCGCCTCGTTGCTCCCCGTGCGGCGCGCGCCGACCGCGCCGGCGGCCGCGCAGACGTCGGCGCAGTCGAGGTTGAGCCGAATGCATTGTACGAGATCGGCGACCATGGCTTCGCCGAGACAGGCGTCGGCGCAGATGCGGCAGGTCGCGGCGCACGCGTAGGCCGCCTCGACGGCGCGGATCAGCGCGTCGTTGGTCGAGCCTTTGACGTGAGGATGGGCGCTGATCATGGACTGGATATGCATGGGATTCTCCGATGGCGGACTCGGTCAACCCGCCGGAACGGCCGCCGTTCCCCGGTGATCGCGTGCGCCGTGAAACGTGAACAGCGTGCCTCCCCGGACGCACAGCTAGGCTGGGATCACGCTGTCCGGTCATGCTCCTGAGGGCCTATCTGCGGTCGGCAAGCGCCCCATCCTCCACCCGAATACGCCACGCCAGAAGCATGGCGTTAGCGATGGTCCATGCGAGGGCGATCCAGATTTGGCCGAACGCGAGCGGCAGGACGAGGATTTCGAGGGACGCGATCACATATTTTGGGTGACGAGTGAACCGGTAGGGGCCGCGTCTTGGAACTGCAGCGCGATCACGATGGTCACGGCGAGGCCGGCGCAGAATTGGCGGAGCAGTCGCGTCAATACAGGTTTCCTGACCTTCGACCCATACTGGGTGACCCGGACTCGCGCAACGACTCGATCGTCGCACGGGTTTGAAGGCCGTCAGGCTTCCTTGAGCCGACGGGTCACGCCAGCCGCTGCGACCGCCTCCGGAGCGGGTTGTAGATCCAGCCTGTTCGTCAGATCGTTCGGTTGTGGTATCCCGTGTCAGCGAGGTATATCGGCTCGCTTCTCTCGCAAACCAAGCTTTCGGCATTGTCAATACATCTCGAAAGATGTCGTGATCACGCGCTTTTTACATCAGACTATTTCTTCATTGTTTTCAACATTCCTCGATCTATTCGGACTGCGACACGGCGCTGTTGACGCCCATTGGCATAAAGCCCATATGGATCAAATCATTACCAGCGTTCGTGTAATCGAGTGGGAGTGAGAGGCGGCGGGCATGCGGGTGCGACCTCTGGCGAAGGTGGGGGTTGCTGACAGGGCGACATTAGCGCTCTGGCTCGGCCAATGCGATCCTGTAGGACTACGGCGGTAGATTTGCAGGACGTATGCTCAGCCTATGCTCTTGAGTTGCGCCAGTTGTTGGCGCTCGATCCGCACTTGCCCACCCGTGCCCCGGTCGAAATCGCTGCGATCGGGACATCCGCCTCAAGCACTTCCGCCGCGTCGCAACCCGCTTCGACAAGCTGGCAAGAGACATCCTCGCCGCCGTCCTGCTGACCTCGACCCGCCTCTGGCTCAGGGCTTATGAGTCCAGAACCTAGGCGAACGGAGCGTCGACGGTCGTTTTTATCGACCGTCGACGCCGGCTTTGTAACAACTGCGCGACAGCGCCCGAAAAAAGGAGGGCATCCTCCCGGTGCGGGTGATTTCAGAGATCGCGGGCTTGCTGCCTTGTGAAGGCGCGTGCCAGTCTCTGTGGCCATGGGGGTTTCAGAAGACACAGCGCGTTGGCTTGCGCGAAGCGTGATGCCGCATGAGCCTGCGCTGCGCGCATGGTTGCGCCGGGCGGCATCGCCAGCCGACGTTGATGATATCGTGCAGGAAACCTACGCGAAACTGATCGGTGTCGCGGATGTCGGATCCATCCTTAACGTGCGCGCTTATCTTTTTCGCACGGCCCGGTCTGCTGCAGTCGATCGCTTAAGACGGAAGAGCGTGGTGCCGCTCGACGCCGTCGCAGATATTGACAGACTTCAGGTGGCGGCAGATGCGGTGACGCCAGAAGACGAAGTCGCGGGCCGAAACGAACTTCGGCTTCTCGCGAAAATGATTGACCGCCTTCCCGATAAGACACGCCGCATCTTCATTCTCAGTCGGGTCCAAGGACGCTCTCAAAAAGAGATTGCGCGGGAGACGGGATTCCCGGAAAGCACCGTCGAAAAGCACATAGCCAAGGCCTTTGTCCTCTTGATGGCCGCATACGCCGATGGAGGATATGATGCTCCAGATGCGTCTAGGTTGCGAAACGTGCGGATCGGACGAAGGGCGGATGGCAGAGACGGAAACGGCTGAAGAGATCGATCGCCGCGCCGCCCTGTGGGCCGCGCGGCTTGATCGTGGGCCGTTTTCACCGGCGCATCAGCGGGAATTCGACGCCTGGGCGGGAGAGGACCCACGTCGCCTGGGCGCGTTCGCCCGCGCCCGCGCCATAGCGGTTCATACCAGACAAGCGGCGGCCTTGGCAGGCGGACCCGTCGTCGAACAACCGATGGTCGCGCGACGCTCTCTGCTGGCGGCGGGCGTCGCTGTGGCGATGTTGAGCGGAACGGGTCTGGCCGCCGCCTACTGGCGGCGGTCTCAACGTCTCGACACGCAGCGCGGCGAGATTCGCTCGGTAACGCTGGATGACGGCAGCGTCGTCACGCTCAACACCCTGTCGCAGGTCAGCGTCCGCTATACGCGATCTGTGCGGGAAGTCGTCCTCATGTACGGCGAAGCCCTGTTCGAGGTGGCCGTCGATCCCGTGCGGCCGTTCGTCATGCGGGCTGCGGGCGCGGTGCTGACCACCTATGACGGCGCATTCCTGCTGAAGCGGCTGAATCAGGCGCCGCTCGAGATCGTCGCCTTGGCGGGATCGGTCCATATGCGGGTCGGGCGGGACAGGGCGCACATCCTGACCGCCAACCAGCTGATCAGCCTGGCCGGCGGCGAAGCGACCAGCCCTCGTTTCGTCGATGCGCCCCAAACCGGGCGGCTTCTCGCCTGGCGTGACGGAAAGATCGAGTTCCACAACGACAGCCTCGAACAGGCGGCCGCCGAGTTCGCGCGTTTCAGCGACGTTCCGATCCTGCTGGCGGATCGGGACGTGGCCGAAATGAAGATCACCGGCCTGTTCGAAGCGAACGATCCTGCGGCCTTCGCCCGGGCGGCGGCGCGCAGTCTGAACCTCCGCGCGGAAATCAGCTCGACCCGGATTCAGCTTCTTCACGGTTAAATATTTTCCGGACGCTGGAGGATTTCTGATCCCTGAACCGTCTTGTCTATGTCCGGTGCGCCGGGGGAACATAGACAGACGGATCGGGGGATCTCATGGTGTCGTGGAAGAGTTGGCTGGCGGCGGGCGTCGCCGGCGGGGTGCTTGTCATGGCCGCCCATGGGGCAGCTGCTCAGGTGAGGCAGTTCAATGTGGCGGCCCAGCCGCTCGCTCAAGCCATTCCTGACTTGGCGCGTCAGGCGGGCGTGACGATTTCAGCGCCCACAGGCCACCTCACGGGCCGCGTCGGACCCGCCGTCTCGGGGCAGATGGACGTCGAAGACGCGCTCAGCCGCCTGCTTGAAGGCACCGACCTCTACGTCGCCTCGCATGAGGGATCGACCATCATCCTGCAAAAGCGAACGCACGGCGACGGACGCGCAGCCGAGGTCGAAGAGGTCGTGGTCGTCGGTAGCCGGATCAGGGGGACACGCATAAACGAAGCCCTGCCGGTCACCGTCGTCGATCAGTCTGATCTGGATGCGATCGGCGCCGCAGACGGCGACGATCTTTACCGCTCCATCGCACAGATGGGCGACGTCGGTTTCAATGAGGCGGACAGCGACAACGGCGGGATCAACAATGCGCGGGGCGATGTGGCTTCGATCGATCTGCGTTCGATCGGCACGGGCAATACGCTGGTACTGCTGAACGGCCGGCGATTGGTGCCTCACCCCGGTACGCAGATTGAAGGCTATGTGCCGGTTCAGACGGTCAACACCAACGCCATCCCGACATTCGGCCTGCGTCGGGTCGAGGTTCTCGCGGACGGCGCTGCGGCGCTTTACGGCACCGACGCGGTGGCCGGCGTCGTCAACAACGTCCTGCGCGACAACTTCGAAGGCTTCACGGTCCAGGCCGCCATGGGGCACGACGAAGGGGGAATGGAGGAATATTCCTTCGATTTTCAGGCTGGCAAGGACTTCAACAACGGCAAGACCAACGTCTCAATCATGGGCGGCTACCTGACCCGGGATCCGCTCTACATCTGGGAACGCGACTATGCGACGGTCGCGGGACGGGTGGCCGCCTTCAACGGCCGCGCCTCTGGCCTCGACTATGGGACCTACAGCACGATCACGGCCTGGGCTGAGGGCATCAAGCTGGATCCGACGACCTACAAGAACGCGGGAACCACCACGCGCGTCAACGGAACGACCCTGACATCTACCGCCGGCACCTTCCACGTTCAGCCCAGCACCAACGCCGGCTGCATCGCCGGCGCCTATACGACGGGGACCTGTTTCGACAACTCAACCCTGTCGACGACGAGCGAGGACAACAATCTCCGATATGATCTGGACTCTATGCGGACCATCAGTTCGGCGGTGGACCGCGCCAATCTGTTCACCTTCATCAACCACGAGTTCGATAACGGCGTCGAGTTCTTCGGAGAGCTGAGCTACTACTGGGGCGAGACTTGGTCGCAGCGCCAGCAGGACACGCCGCTGGACACGCAGCGCGTCCTCATGTCGCCGACCGCCTACTGGAATCCTTTCGGCGCCACGGGCGTGACGGCTCGGCTGAGCGGATTGTCCGGGGTGCCGACAACGGGTTCAGCGATCCAGATTCAGGACTACCGTTTCGCCGATCTCGGCTATCGGGAGGTCGAGGTCGAAAACGTCACCACCCGATATCTGGGCGGTCTGCGCGGCGAACGCTTCGGCTTCGATTGGGAAAGCGCCTTGCTCTACAGCAAGGCCGAAACGACCGACGAAATGGACGGGGTCAGCATGACCTTGCTCCAGGACGCGATCAATAGGACGACGCCTGACGCCTATAATCCCTTTGTGGGCGGCGATCTGAACAGTCCCCGGAACGGCGCGACGGGTTTGAATAACCAGGAGACGATCGACAGTTTCATGGTCAAGGTCTACCGCTATGCCGAGACCGAGCTCATGCAGTGGGACTTCAAGGTCTCCAAGGGCGACTTCTATCCGGTGCCGGCTGGACATGTGGGCCTGGCGGCGGGGGTAGAAGCGCGTCGCGAAACCTTCGCTGAAGATCGCGACCCGCGTCTGGACGGAACGATCACCTTTACGGACCTGGCAGGCGTCGTATCCCAGAGCGACGTGATGGGCGTGTCCTACACCCCGGACAGCTCGGGCGCCCGCAACGTCTACTCGGCCTTCCTCGAACTGGCCGTACCGGTCGTTTCGCCCGAGATGAACATCCCGCTGGTGCAGTCGATCGACCTCCAGATTGCGGGTCGCGTGGAGAACTACACCCTGTTCGGAACGGTCGGGGCCCCGAAGATCGCGCTGGCCTATCGCCCGACGCCTTGGCTGATGTTCCGCAGCGCCTGGTCGGAAGGCTTCCGGGCGCCCAACCTGCTGCAACTCCACCAGCCGGATTTCGAACGCTCCAACAGCCGGCGTGATTACGCCGCCTGTGCGGTGCAACTCGCTATCGGCGCAATCCCGACGCTGACGACCAGCAACGACTACTGCACCAGCGAAGATCGGATCGAAAAACGGTCGGGGAACACGGACCTCAAGGCGGAGACCTCCGAGAACCTCAGCCTGGGCCTGGTGTTCGAACCCGAACTCTGGTCCGACCGGTTCGGCGACCTGACGCTGACCGTCGATTACTGGAAGATCCGGCAGGAGGATCTGGTCGGAATTTTCGGCGGTACGAACCAACTGATCAGGGACTACTACCTGCGTCAGATCGGTAGTTCGAACCCCAATGTGGTTCGCGATACGCCCAACGCCCAGCAGATCGCCGATGCGGCCGCAGCGGGCCTCGCGCCCGTCGGCGACCTCTTGTACATCACCGACGAGTACATGAACCTGCAGCCGCGCGAGTCTGAAGGCCTCGATTTCCGCCTCTTCTACACGCTGCGCGACACCCCGGTCGGCGACTGGCGGCTCAGCCTCAACGCCAGCCAGAAGCTGAAACTGTATCAGGAGGCCAGCGAACAGCATCAGATCCTGCTGGACGCCCTGGCCGACGGCACGATCGCGGGCGTGACGGTCGGCGGCGTGGAAGACCTGATCGGACAGAACGGCCGGCCGGAATGGAAGTTCACCGCGTCCCTGACGTGGGACCTGGGGCAGTGGACCTCAGGCTGGTACACCAGCTACGTCTCCGACTTCGTCGACACCAGCGCCACCTATGTGGATACCGACGACTATTGGGTGGTGGACGAGTGGCTGACCCACAACCTCTATGTCCAATACGAATTCGACAAGGGCGGCCCGCTGGACGGCGCCCGGGTCCGGATCGGCGCGCGCAATCTGTTCGACGAGGACCCGCCGCTGGCCGACGACCGGTTCGGCTACAACGGCAGCGTCCATTCCAACCGCGGCCGCTGGTGGTACGCCAGCATCCGCAAGTCCTTCTAATGGCGACGCCCGGGCGAGGCTGAGGCCTCGTCCGGGCCTCTCTGGAAATCGACATGTCCTCCCTTGCGCCTTCGGCGGGCTTGGCCCGACCGGTGCGGATCGTCACGCGCCTATGGTTCGCCACGCCGCTGTGGCGACGGATCCTGCTGGGTCTGGGGCTGGGCGTGCTCGCGGGCCTGGTGCTCGGAGAACGCGCCCAGGATCTGAAATGGATCGGCGACCTCTTCGTTCGGCTGATCCGCATGTTGGTGACCCCGCTGGTGTTCGTGACCGTCGCCGCCGGCGTGTCGGCCATGTCCGACCCGGCGCGTCTCGGAGCGGTCGGTCTCAAGACCATGGTTCTCTACTTCGGCTTGATGCTGGTGGGCGCCGCCGTCGGTCTGGGCCTGGGCGCGCTGATCCAGCCGGGCGCCGACGTCGATCTAGCGGGCGTCGCGCCCGCGCCTCTGGCCGACGCACAGGATCTCGCCGCCGTCCTCGCCGACATTGTGCCTTTGAACCCTATCGCGGCCATGGCCGAGGGCGACATTCTCGCCGTCATCTTCTTCGCCTTGTTGATCGGCGCCGCTCTGTTGGTGACGGGCGAGGACGGACGCCCCTTGCAGAAAGTTCTGGAGTCCGGATCGGCCGTGCTTCTGCGCGTCGTCCTGTTCGTAATGGAGCTGGCGCCGTTCGGCGTCTTCGCCCTCATCGCCTGGGTGATGGGAACCAGCGGGCCGTCGGCCTTCGTCAGCGTCCTGCGGCTGTCTTGCTGTGTTGTTGTCGGCGCGGCGTTTCAGACCTTCATCGTTCACGGCGCCGTACTGCGTCTTCTGGCGCGAACGCCGGTTCTGCCCTTCTATCGCGACATCGTAGACGCGGTGGCGGTGGCCTTTTCGACCTCGTCCAGCGCCGCGACCCTGCCTGTGGCGCTGCGGGTGGCCCAGAGAAATCTCGGCGTCAGCCCGGCGATCGCCTCGACGGTCTTGCCGCTCGGAGTGACCCTGAGCATGGACGGCACCGCCCTCTACGTCGGCCTCTTGGCCGCCTTTTCCGCCCAGGTTTTCGGCGTGGCCCTGGGGCCAGCCGACTATCTCGCCATAATGGCGGTCACCGCCATGGTGGCCCTGGGCGCCGCGCCCGTGCCTTCGGCCTCCCTGTTTCTGCTGGCGGCAGTGCTTTCAGTCATCGGTCTGGGGCCGGAGCAGACGGCCTTGATCGTCGGCTTCATCCTGCCCTTCGATCGGCCCCTGGACATGATCCGCACCGTGCCGAACTGCACCAGCGACCTGGCCGTCGCCGTCGCCGTCGCGCGGATGGAGGGCGAACTGGATTTCACAGCCTACAAGGAGAGACCGCTCGAATGACCCGTCCTCAACGCCATCTCTCGGCGCTCCTCGCCGCCCTTCTGGCCGCGGCGCCGGCCGTCCAGGCGCAGGAGCAGCCGCAAGCCCCGCTGAAATCTGATGCAGTTCACCACACGGTGATATCGAACACCGCCGTCCGGCAGGACTCGGCCACGGCTGAACAGCGGCTCGGCGAGCGGGTCGTGTTTCGCAGCATGGACGAGCCGCGAACCGAACTGGTCGGCTATCTGTTCCGGCCCGAGGGACCAACGCCCGAATCCGGCGCGCCGGCGGTCGTCCTGCTGCACGGCAGGGGCGGGGTCTATTCGTCCCTGGCCGACGGGGTCTATGAGGCGCGGAACCTGACGCTGCGACTCAAATTCTGGGCCGCGTACTGGACCGACCGGGGGTACTACGCCCTTGTCGTCGACAGTTTCGGGCCGCGAGGCTATCCGACCGGTTTCGCGGCCGGGACCTACAGTTCGCGACCGCCAGAGATCAACGAAGTGACGATCCGCCCCCTGGACGCCTATGGCGCGCTGCGGTTCCTGCGCAGCCTGGAGGGGGTGGCGGATGACCGGATCGGCCTGATGGGCTTCTCCAACGGCGCCAGCACTGTCCTTTCGGCCTTGGCTGACGACAAGCCCGGCGACATGCGGCGGATCGGCTTCCGGGCGGGTCTCGCCCTCTATCCGGGCTGCGGCCTCCAGGGACGGTTCCGGCGGGAGTACAAGACCTATGCGCCGGTCGAGGTCTTCATGGGAACGGCCGACCAGGAGGTGTCGCCCGAAAGCTGCCGGACCCTGGTTGATCGCGCTCAAGCGGCGGGCGCTTCAGTGAACCTGACCCTCTATCCGGATGCGGCCCACGGATTCGACGATCCCAGCCGCAGCCGCCAGGCGGTCGCCGCCAACGCAGCCGCGACTGAGGATCTTCGCGGCCGCGTCGACCGCTTCTTCGAAGTTCAGCTGGCGCCCCGCTGACTCCGGGGCCAGGCGAGAGGGGCGTCGGCGTCAGGCCGACGCCCCTTTTCCGATTCAGGAGCCCGCCGCTGTCGCCGGGCCGTAGAACAGGGCGTTGAACAACAGCCGCACCGAGGCCCGGGCCTGCGCGCGATTGATCACGTCCGGCCCCAGGATGATCAGCCGACCCTGCCCCATAGGCGCATCGACCACGGCGGCGGCGCCGGCCAGTTTCTCGGGCCCTATGGCCCAGCCGCTCGACACCACAGGGGTCGCTGGGTAACGGGCGGCGATCCGGGCGCCGTCGCGCACGGTGAAGGCCGCGTTTTCGTCGAAGAAGACATCCAGTCGCGCCGGCAGGCCGTAGGCCAGGGGCTCGGCCGGATCGACGTCCATCGCCAGCAAGGCGCCGGGGATGAAGAAGTCGGTGGAGGGCAGGGGCCTGTCCGCGTTCGAGAGCACGTCCTCGATCGGCGCCCCCAGGGCCAGGGCCAGTTTATGGGCCGATCCTGCGGTCACGATCGTGCCCCCGGCCTCAGCGAAGCGGGTCAGTTGCGGCAGGGTCTTCTCTCGCGTCACGGCGCCCAGCCAGGACCGATAGGCTTCGGGAATCGTCTCGGGATCCGGCTGTCCGCGCCCGCTCCCGTTGGGGAAGTCGCCGGGCAGCAGATCAGGCGCGAACACCAGGACGTCGAAATCCCTGTTCAGGTCACCTGCGTCGAGACGCTGGGGGTAAACGACCTCTAAGGGGAACTCGAACTGCTCCAGCAGCCAACGGGTCCAGCCTGCGGACATGGAGCCGCCGTAGCGATCCACCAGACCGATCCGCACCGGCTTCAGCGCCATGGCGTCGCCCGCCGGCGCGCGCGACACCGCCTCGGCGTTCAGGCCCAGCTCGGCGACCGCCTGTTCGACCAGGACGCGCGACGTCTCGCTTTCCGGAATCCACAGGGCGCCGGGCGCCAGGGTGCGCGCGCCGAGACGAACCTCGGTCTTCTGCCAGAACACCGGCTGCCCCGCCTTCAGCAGACGGTTGCTCAGGATGAAGCTGTTGATCGCTGCATGATCGACGACGAAGCCCGCGTCTCCCCGTCCGCGAATCTTACCGGCGGGCACGGCGATCAGGTCCGGCACGCGCTCCAGCGGCGCCTCGAACGGATCGAGAATCCGGTCGAACCTCACCCCCATCTGCAGCGCCAGCGTATAGCCGGTCGCGTCATAGGGCAGGACGGGGGGACCGTCGGGATATCGCAGGTCGTGCGGATGATCCTGCGGTTCGAACATGTCCAGCACATGCGGCCGATAGGCCTGGTTCGTCCGCACGATGAAGGATCCCGCCGGATAGGAGGTTCCGGCGATGGAGAAGGCGCGGGTCGCGCAATCCACGTCCACGCCGGTCTTGATCAGGCTGTTGAGGAAGGCGATCGCCGTCGGCAGATCGGCCTGGTCTGCCGGGATGACATAGGCGCGCGGATCGCGCAGCGCCGGATCACGCAGCACCTTGTCGTAAAGGGCGGGATCGGCGGTGCGGCCGGTCTGGCCCGCAGCCGCCTTCAGGGCGTCGATCCGCGACGGCGTGACGCGCCAGGTGTCGGTCTCGCCCCGCGCGATGGCGTTCGCCCCCATACGCCAGATGTTGAACAACAGCCGGTCGCGATTGCGCGAGGCATAGTCCAGCACCGCCCGATTGATCGACAGCGAATAGTCGATCGACTGCCGGAACCGCCAGGTCTGCGGCGCGATCGGGGCCGGCAGATCGTTCCGCGGCAACTGGTTGTCCGGAACCAGGGCGATGCGGCTCGGCGTCGGGTGCCCGGTGATCTCCGTCAACAGGCCGATGGCGTTATGAAAATAGGTGATCGACCGCTCCATCCCGTTGTTCCAGGTCGAATAGGGGGCGCCGCTGCGCATGGTCGCGCCGGGCTTTCCCTCGGCGACCAGCCGGTTGTGCATGGCGGCGGCGACTTCCGACAGGGTGGTCATCGCCAAGGGGTCGTAGTTGTAGTTGAAGGGATCCCGGAACGGCGGCATGAACACGACCGTCCCGGCCGGCGCCGGCTGATGGTGGTTGTAGACGATCTGAGGGAACCACTCCCGGAACAGCATCCGGTTGACGTTGGTCGTCTCCGTCATCGCCGACAGATAATAGTCGCGATTGTTGTCGTGGCCGACGTAGGCCTGATAGAGGCGCGGCAGGCTGGCGAACTCCCGCTTCTCCGGGTCCTCCTCCCGCATGTACCAGTCCGCCACCAGATCCCAGCCGTCCGGATTCAGTGGCGCGAACAGGATGATGACGTCGTCCAGCACCCGCAGGGCCTCGGGATCCTGAGCCGTCACCCATTCATGGATGCCGGCGATCAGGGCCTGGGGCGGCACGGTCTCGGTCGCATGCAGGCCGCCGTCGATCCAGACCACGGCCTTGCCCTCGGCCGCCAGGGCGCGCGCCTCGGCTTCGTCCACGCCTTCGGCCTTGGCCAGACGGCGGGCGATGTCGCGATAATGATCCAGGCGGGCGATGTTCGCCGGAGACGAGACGGCGGCCACATACTGCGTCCGCCCCTCGGTCGTCTTGCCGACCTCCATCAGCTTCATGCGGTCGGACTGGGCCGCAAGCGTGTGGAGATAGGCTTCGAACTGCCGATAGTTGATCAGCTGATAATCGTCGCCGACGTCATGTCCAAACGCCGCATTCGGGGAGGTGATATGGTCCGTGTGAGCGGCTGCCGGTCCCCCAAGCAGCGCGCTCGCGATTACAATCGCCGCCAGAATTCGGTTTAACATCTTCTATCTCCGTTCCCGTCCATTGATTTGGACGCACGGCGACCCGGGTTTCCTCCAACATGGCAACGCAGGCGCTCTAGGAAACGCATCGCACAAACGGGACCATGTCGGAGCTTGTCTCCTGGCAGGGCCGTCGGGTTTTCTAGATCCAGGGTCGGCAATCGCACTCCTTTAGCTGGGACCCGCAGACGCTAGCTCGCTTGGGTGATCGACGCCATCGGTGGTGTTCACGACGCCGCCATAAGAGTGGCCCACCAGAATAACGTCGCCCTATTCCGGTCCTGCGCGAGGTCGATGGAACCTCCTTGGTCGCTACGCCCGACCACGAGCCGGCCGCCATTATCGCCTATGTGGAGTGACTTGGGCGCCGACCGGCCGTCAAGCCGACGGCGCCCGACTGAGCCTTTGATCTGTGTCAGGCCGGCTGTCGGATCCGCGCCCTCGCTTTCCCATATGATCGGCCAGATCGCGACATCAGATGGGATGTCGACGCTGTTCAGGATGTGCGAGGTGGTGATGCGCCCATGGTTTCGGAAGCCAGCGTGTCGCCCGTTTCGCGAGGCGCAGCCCGTCGCGCCAGAATGATCATTCCTATCGACGTCAGGACGGGGCCGGCGGCCATGAACCCGCGCAAACCCTCCGGGGTCACGCCCGGATGAATTGCGGCGGCGACGATCAGCACGCCCAGCGCCAGGGTGATTTTCGCCAGGGCGCTGAAGATGGCGAAGGCGAGGCCCTGACGGTGGGCCGGAAGGCGGGACGCCCAGTCGCTGAAGCTGGCCCATTTCGCCATGCCCAGACCGCCGTTGCCCAGGCCGAACAGCCAGGCGCCGATGACGAAGGCGATTGGCGCGTCGAACGGCGCCAGGAGGAAGATCACGGCCCCGGCGGCCTGGAGCAGAGCCGAAACCGTGAAAAGGGCGATGCGGCGCGACGGTGGAAAGACCATGAGCCAGAGCGGTTGGCCGCAGCAGACGCCTGCGGCGGCGGCGATGATGAGGGCGCCGCCCGTCGTCGAGGAAGCGAAGGCGCGGGCCGCGAAGTAAGGCTCCAACTTCTGAAACAGAGAAGGGCCCAACATCATCAGGACCATCATGGCGAACAGGGGCCATAGGGCCGCCAAGCCGAGGCTCGGTCCTTTCAACGGAGACTGCACGTCAAGGTCGGCTGGATCCGAGCCCCTCAGGCGCCGGTTCAACAGAACCGCCGTCGTGATGGCGACCAGGGCCGCGATCAGCGCCAGGACGATGAGCATGACGCCGCCGCCGCCGCGCCGCTCAGCGGCGATCAGGGGCCCGACCACGGCGGCCACGCTCAGATTGCCCAGGCCGCTGGCGAAGATGCGCGTGACCGCAACACGCGATCGCGCCTCAACCTCTGCGGTCGCATTGGCCATCAGGGAGTTCTGAGAGACGTCATAGACGGCGAAGGCGAGGCGAAACAAGACGCCCGTCGTCAGGGCCCAGCCCACGCGCATCGGATAGGGAAGCAGGGCGGTTGCGACCACCCCCACCAAGGCGACGCCGCTAAAGATCGCGCCGAGGGATTGCAGCCCGGCTGCGCGCCTCATGCCCGCCGACCGGCGAAACAGGATGCGCCCAGCCTGAAGATCGAAGATCGCACTGATAAGAAAACCGATCGCCAAGACGCCGGCCATATGGGCGGGCGTCAGACCTGCAACCTCGGTCAGAAAGAAGGCGAACAGAACCTCTCCGCCGTACCAGAACAGACTCTTTCCGTAGTGAGCTGCACCATAGACGGCGGTTGTGGACCACCGGTCACGCCTGCCCAGCACCGAAACGCCCCCTGTCTCCCGGAAGCTTTTCTGACGCGTCCTAGAGGCTTTCACCTTAGCAGCCGCTTGTGACGGTCTCGCAACTGGGGCGCTGGGCGTCGCCGCAGCCAATCTGGGCGGTTTGGGCAGGCAATACCTTAGTCCTGGTCAATGGACGAGGCATCGCCGGCGCGGCCGGGATCAAAGACGGTTTCGCAAACCTGAGCGGTATTCCGCTGAGCGCCGCGGAGCGCGCGGATATCACCCAGGCGGGTTCCTCGGCCGTTTACGGATCAGACGCCCGTCGCTCACCTCACCACCAGATCGAATAGACCAGGATCAGGAAGGCGATGACGCCGACCCCGGCCAGGTTGAAGCCGAGCGAGGTCTTGTAGCTGATCTTGTCCAGCTTGATCTTCATGGCGTCGGGCTTGGCCGGCACCAGCAGCGATACGACCACCGCCGCGATCAGCGAGACGATGAAGACGACGCCGACGCGGTTCATGAAGGGGAAGATGAACTGACCCGTCTCCTGCAGCCACCAGAAGACGGCCGACAGAACCACCGAGCCGATGGCGGCGGTCAGGGCGCCGGCTTCGGACGCGCGCTTCCAGAACAGGCCCAGCATGAAGATGACGACGATGCCCGGCGTGAAGAAGCCCGTGAACTCCTGGATGAACTGGAAGGCCTGGTCGAAGCCGCCCAGCAGGGGACGGGCGGTCAGGATGCCGATGATCACGGCGGCGACGGCGGCGATGCGGCCGACCGTGACCAGTTGATGCTCGGGCACGTCCTTCTTGATCTTGGCGTAGAGGTCCAGGGTGAAGATGGTCGAGATCGAATTCACCTTGGACGCCAGCGAGGCGATGATGGCGGCGATCAGGGCGGCGAAGACCAGACCCTTCAGACCGACCGGCAGCAGGTTCATCATTGACGGATAGGCCTGGTCCGGCGCCGACAGGTTCGGGGCCAGCACCAGGGCGGCCATGCCGGGCAGGACCACGATCACCGGCATAAGCAGCTTCAGATAGGCGGCGAAGGCGATGCCCTTCTGGGCTTCGGGCAGGGACTTGGCGGCCAGGGCGCGCTGGATGATGTACTGGTTGAAGCCCCAGTAGCTGATGTTCATGATCCACAGCCCGCCCAGCAGGACGGCGATCCCCGGCAACTCCTGATAGTGAGGATTATCCGGCGACAGGATCATGTCGAACTTGTCGGGGAACTCGGTCAGCAGGGTGTTGAAGCCGGCCAGCGCGCCGCCCGCGCCGCCGATGGTCGACAGGGCGATGAAGCCGATGATCAGGCCGCCGCAGACCAGCAGGGCCACCTGGACGATGTCGGTCAGGGCCACGGCCTTCAGACCGCCCCACAGCTGATAGGCCAGGGCGAAGACGCCGATGGCGACGATGGCGTAGTCCTGGTTGAAGCCCGTGACCGTGTGAACGGCGATGGCGCCCAGCCACAGGATCGAGGTCACGTTCACGAAGACGTAGAGCAGCAGCCAGAAGACAGCCATCACGTTTCGGATCGTCGGCCCGTACCGCTGCTGCAGGAACTGCGGCATGGTGACGATTTCGTTGCGCAGGAAGATCGGCAGGAAGAATTTCCCGACGATCAGCAGGGTGAGCGCCGCCATCCATTCATAGGAGGCGATGCCCAGGCCGATCACATAGCCGGACCCGCTCATGCCGATGATCTGTTCGGCCGAGATGTTGGCCGCAATCAGCGAGGCGCCGATAGCCCACCACGGCAGGCTCTTGGAGGCCATGAAATAGTCGGTGGAGGTCTTCTGCTCGCCGCCCTTGCTGCGAGAAACCCACTGGGCCAGGCCGAAGATGAAGACCGCGTAGATCGCCAGGATCGCCAGATCGACGCTTGCGAGCGACATAGTGTATCCCCCCGTTCGGCCCATTCATTCGAGCTCGAACCGGAGCCTAGGTTAGGCCCCTGAACGCCGCAACGATTTTAATAGATGCGGCTGGACGTGCTGGAGCCGCTGTCCTTGGGGGGAGGCGGCGATGACCCGCTCGCAGATGTCGGCCGCCCGCGTCCTGCACGCGGCCTCTGGCCTGATGTTCTACGCTCCCTTGGAAGAGATTCCCGAGGACGAGCGTGATGCGACGCAGCGGTGGTCCGGCTCCGCTCAGGCGGTCGCCAAGTCGATAAGGCGTGGGCGGCGCCATCCAGGATTGCCCGTTCGGTAAGGATCGGCGACGCAGAGATGAAATGTTGATGACGCCTGTCAGCTTGGTCTGATCGCTCCGTCTCTCTGTCGTCTGCGCCTTCGGCAGACCTCGGGGGATCACACCAATGAACATCAAATCGCGCTATCTGGCGGCGGCGGGAAGCCTGGCCCTGGTCGCGGCCTTCCCGCAATGGGCGGCCGCCCAATCGCAGTCGCAGTCGCAGTCACGGTCCGCCACGACCGAGGCGGAAGAGGTCGCACAGCCCAATCCCGCCGTCCTGGATGACGTCGTCGTCACCGGCTATCTGCAAGGTCTGCGTCGGTCGATCGACGAGAAACGCAAGAACGACATGATCTCGGACAGCGTCAGCGCCGACGACATGGGCAAGCTGCCGTCGTCGAACCTGACCGAAGCCGCATCGCGCATTCCCGGCGTCTCGGCCGTTCGCAACCACTTCACCGGCGAAGGCGACCGGGTCGTGATCCGGGGCATGGCGACCGAGTACAACGCCTATGCCGTCAACGGCGTCCGCATGGGCGGCACGGGGTCGCCGAACGACAACTTCTTCCGCGGGGTCCGGCTCAGCTTCCTGCCGACCTCGGGCGTGGACGCCATCACCGTCTATAAGAGTCTGCTCCCCTATATGGACGGCGACGCCATCGGCGGGACGATCGACATCAAGACGCCGACGGCCTTCGATTACGCCCCGACCTATGCGGCCGGTTCGATCGAGGGAACCCTGCTGCAACAGCGCGATGACCGAACCTCATGGGCGGCGGACGTCGCCTTGGGCAAGCAGTTTTCGGACCGGTTGGGTCTCTACGTCACCGGCAACTATTCCGAGCGCGGGTCTCAGTTCGAGCAGATCGGCAACTCCGGGGACAACATGCCCCGCACCTGGTACAGCACGACCCACAGTCTTGATTTCGATCCCAAAACCTTCGTCGCGCGGGGTCTGGAGATGTCCACCGGCGACACGGATGTGACCCGCTGGGGTTTCAACGGCTCGTTGGACTACCGCGGCGACAACCACAGCTTCCACCTGCGTGGTCAGTACAATGAATATGAGGAAACGCAGTTCAGGAACCGTCTGAACTTCCGCAACGAAGGCGGAGGCAAGGTCTCGGCCCGTCTGGAGCAGAAGGACCAGACGCGAGGCGACCTGGTTCAGCCCGCTGACGCCGTCGTCGGCTACGACCCCAAGCTGGGGGCGATCTACAACTACACCCCCGCCCAGATCGTGGACCGCGACAATGACGGGAAGATCACCGACGCCGACAAGGGCGCCGCCGGCTTCTACAGCCTGAACGGCGCCTCGGGCGTCTGGGACCCCAAGGGCTTCCGTCTGCGCCGCTATTGGGAAGGCGGCACGACCGAGGGCGTGCTGCAACTGATCAACCTGGGTGGCGAAAGCCGGTTCGGCGCCTTCACCCTGGACTATGACGCTTCCCACTCGGAGTCCGAGGACAACATCATCGACAGCTACGACATGTATTTCGGCCGCAACGCCTATCTGTGGAAAGGCAATGAGGGGGTCGAGATCGTCAGTCAGGATGATCCGCAGTATTTGAAGTGGGTGCTGAACCCCGCCGGCATGGCCGCCGTTCAGGATCTGAAGGAATACACCGCCTCCGGTCTGAGCGGCGAATACGGCGGCGCCAAGGAGATCTTGAATCAGGCCCAGTTCAACCTGCGCTACGAACCCGCCGGCTCCTGGCTGCAAGAGGTGCGGGTCGGCGCCAAATACTACAAGTCCGAGCGTGAACGCCGTAAGGGCACGCTGATCGACCTGGCGCCCAAGGGAACCATGGCCGACTATTCCGCCCTCTTCGGCGAACCGGTCACGGACATGTTCGACGGCCGCTATACCGGCCTCTACCAACTCGGCGCCGTCATCGACACGGGCAAGATGATGGCCGAGATCGATCGCGCCAAGGCAGGGAACTCCACCCTGCTGACCTTGAAAAACGAGGAGTCGCTCGATTACGACTCCACCTGGTTCTACGACGAACAGGTGGTGTCGGCCTATGTGATGGGTACGGCCCGTTTCGGCGCCGCCGAGATCATCGCCGGTGTTCGGATGGAGGACACCGACAACGAAATCCGCGCCTGGACGAAAGATCCGGTGCGGGGCGAAGACTACGCCCTGGACAACACCGGCTTCACCAACTGGCTGCCGTCGGTGCATCTGAACTATGATCTGACGTCCAACGCCAAGCTGCGCGCGGCGATCTGGACCAGCGTGTCGCGTCCGGACATCAACCGGATGACCTCGGTCAAGGAGTACAGCTACGACCGAGATCCCGACGGCGACGGCAAGGACAATCCGACCAAGGAGTGGGTCCTGACCGGCATCGTGCAGGGCAATCCCGGACTGAAGCCGATGACCTCGATCAACTATGATCTGTCGGCGGAGTATTACAACGGCCGGACAGGCGCCTATTCGCTGGCCCTGTTCTACAAGGACCTGGACAAGTTCCTGTTTCGCTCGTCGTCCTCGGTGATCCGCGACGGCACCTTGGGCGAGTTCGACGATCCATCCGGCATACCGGTCTCCATGCCGATGAACGGTCGCAAGGCCGAGATCCACGGCGTGGAGATCAACGCCCGTCAGCAACTGCAATGGCTGCCCGCGCCGTTCGACGGCCTGGGCGTGGCCCTGAACGCCACCATCCAGCGGTCGTCGGCCGAGACCGGCCTGTTCTGGCACCCGCAAGGCTACACCCTGCCGTTCATGGAGACCCCAGACCACATCGTGAACCTGGAAGTGTTCTGGGAACGCAACGGCTGGGAGGCCTATGTCGCCTATAACTATCAGGACAAGTCGCTCGAAGACATCGAGGACTTCGGCAACGACCCCTATGAGCAGGACTACCACTTTGTGGACCTGATGATGCGGCGTCAGATCACGCCGAACCTGACGGCGACCTTCAAGGTGCAGAACCTGATGGACAGCTATACCTACTACTACACCTTCGGCTCCGGGAAGGGCGGCGTTCGCGACTATATCGAGAACGGCCGCTATCTGAGCCTGAACCTGAACTGGCGTCTCTGACGGCGCCCGGCCGCTCGCGGAAGACACCGCGAGCGGCCTCTTCTTCTCCAACCGAGGTATTCCCATGCGCCTGTCCTTGCGTCTCGCCGCAGCCCTGTCTTGCAGCCTCCTGGCCTTCGCCGTCGTCCCGGTCGCCCAGGCTGAGAGCCTGCCCGAACGGGTCATTGTCAACCTGACCGAAACGCCGGCCACCAGCCTGGCCTTCAACTGGCGCGCCGAAGCCGGGGGCGGGGAGGGGTTTATCGAATATGCGCCCCTGACGCCCGGACCGGCCTATCCTCAGACTGCGGTGCGGATCGCGGCGAAACGCACCGCCGCCGCCTTCACGACCCGCGATCAGGAGCAGGTTTCCGCCGACTACTACAGCGTCCAGCTGACCGGCCTGACGCCGGACACCCAATATGTCTATCGCGTCGGCCGCGAGGGCGCTTGGTCGGCGTGGCGTCAGGTCAGAACCGCCGCCGCCGAGGCCCGCCCCTTCACCTTCCTCTATGTGGGCGACGTCCAGAACGACATCCGCTCGATGGGCGGCCTGGCCGTGCGTCGCGCCCTGCGTCAGACGCCGGACGCGGCCTTCATGCTGTTCGCCGGCGACCTGATCAATCGGGCTGACAATGACGGGGAATGGGGCCAGTGGTTCGACATGGACCCGCATCGGCTGGCGGAGACCCCGTCGCTGATGACGCCTGGCAATCATGAATATATGAAGCCCGAAGGCGCGGAGGCGCAGCAGCTGGCGCCCCAGTGGCGGCTTCAGTTCAACCTGCCGGACAACGGCCCCTCCGAATGGCTCAGCGAAACCGTCTATCGCGTCGATTATCAGGGGGTGCGCGTCATCTCGCTGGACGCCGACATGATGGATGAAGACCCTCAGTCGGCACGTGATCAACTGGCCTGGCTCGAGGGTCAGTTGACGGACAATCCGGCGCGCTGGACCGTCATCCTGATGCACTATCCGCTCTATTCGACGGCTAGGGGCCGAGACGGCGCCGAGTTGCGGGCGGTGCTTCAACCCGTGCTGGATCGCCATCACGTCGATCTGGTCCTGGCCGGTCACGACCACACCTATGGACGCGGGCGGCCGCACGATCAGGGCCCGGTCTATATGGTCTCCAACATCGGGCCCAAACAGTATCCGCTGGGCGACATCGACTGGCCAGTCCGCAAGGGCAGCGGGATTCAGGTGTTCCAGCAGATCGAGGCGACGCCGGATCGGCTGACGGTGCGGGCCTTCACTATGGACGGTCTGCTGTACGACGCCTTCCAGCTCGACAAGACCGGCCAGGGCGCGGCGCGCCTGACCGACCTTAAGCCTGCGACCCCGGAGCTGATCCTGCGACGGGAGGACCGGTGATGCGCCGGCGCGTCGGTCTGGTCGGGCTGATCGCGATCGCGGGGCTGGCGGCGGCGCCGGCCCTGGCCGATCCGGTCTGTGGAGAGACTGCGGCCATGTCGCGTCTTCAGACCGACCTGGCCCAGCCGCGCGGCGTCTTGCTGATCGCGGCTCACCGGGCGGGGCATCTGGATGCGCCGGAGAACTCTTTGGCCGCCGTCGATGAAGCGGTGCGCGAGGGCGCCGACATCGTCGAACTGGACGTCAAGGTCTCGGCCGACGGCGTGCCCTTTCTCATGCATGATCGGACGGTGACGCGGACCACCGGCGGCGTCGGCGAGGCGGAAAGCCTCACCCATGGCCAACTGCGGGATCTGCGATTGGCGAACAGCGCCGAACCGCCGCCGACCCTGGTTGAGGCTCTCCGCAGGACGTGCGGTCGGGTGCTGGTCGATCTGGATATGAAGACGGATCGCGTCGCGGCCGTGGTGGCGGTGGTGGAAGGACTGGGGATGACCGACCAGGTCGTCTTCTTTGACTCGGACGGAGAGGTGCTGCGGGCGGTGCGACGGCTCCTACCCCGCGCGCACGTCATGCCGCGCGTCAGCCGTCCAGACGGTCTAGGGGCCGCGCTCGTGGGACTTCCGGATGTGCCAATCGTGCATGGCGATCCCGACTCCCTGACCCCGGACCTTCGGCGCGGCGTGCGCGGCCTGCCGGCGCGGATCTGGGTCAACAGCCTGGGCGAGGTGGATCACGCCGTGGCGAGCGGCGCGCCGGATATCTGCGCTCGTCTGGAGGGGCTGCTGGGGCTGGACGCCAACGTCATCCAGACCGACCGACCGCGCGCACTGCGGCGCGCCGTGACCGACTGCGGGCTTTCGGCGCGTCCGTGATGGAGGTCCCGCCGTCATGGGGGGACTGGAGGCGCGACGCCCCGGATTCGTCCCGCGTGCGGTCAGGCGGCTTTGCCCGGTCCAGCACAGGCCCCACCCCCGATCCGGCCGGTCGACGGTTCAAGGCGGCGTCGGCGTCGGTGCGCGTGAGGACGCCCCGCCGGGGGCGGGGACTGATACTCGAGATCGTGCTGGGCGAGGACGCCTGGTTCTGTGTCAGCGACGAGGCGGGCCTTTATCCCACGCGCCGCCACAGGGTCAGCGCCGGCGCGCCCTTGCGCCTTCGCCTTCCGGTTCGGGCGGACGGCGGCTACGACCTGACCGTCTCGCGCCTGGGCGGCGACTTCAGGCGGCGATTTTCGGGGCGGCTGGCGTCGAAAGACCAGGTCAGAAGCTGCGGCTGATCGCCAAGGTCACCGTGGGCCCAGTACGGATGTATTCGCGCAGATCCTCCGATCCCGAACCGAAGGTGTACCAATAGGTATGACTGTTCAGCAGATTGCGGACCTGGATCGAAGCGAAGCCGTCTGCGCCCCACCGCCGTCGAAGACTGACGTCCACAAAGCTGTAGGGCTGTTCGTACGGGTCGTTGGCGAAACTATCCATGCCTTCCAGGAAGCCCGACTGGCGGTTCCAGCCGGCCGCCGCCTCCCATCCGCCGCCTTGCCAGAACAGTTCGACGCTCGCCAGGGTCTCGGGCGTCTCGGTGAAGGGGAGACGATCGCCGCGGCGCCAGCTGATGTTGGCGTCGGCGCGGCTGACCTGCCAGGTCAGATTGGCCGAGGCGCCCAGGCCGTCCAGCGGCGCGGGCGCCCAGTCCAGATTGTGACGGATCGCCAGTTCCATTCCGCTGATCCGCGCCTTGCGCCCGTTGGCGTAGGCCCGCACGGGCGCGCCATCCTCCTCCCCCCGCTCGATCAGCCCGCCGTCGCGAATCGAGCTGGTGGAGGCCCGATAGAGGAAGTTGCGGATATCCTTGTGAAACAGGGCGGCTGACCAGGCCGTTGATCGACCATAGCGTTCCAGCGACAGATCATAGCCGACCGCCTCCATGGGTTTCAGATCCGGATTGCCCTGGCGGATTTCCTGAAGGGTCCAGTCGGTCTTGGGATTGGTCTTGCCGTCGTGGTCGGGGTCCTGGTCATAGACATACTGCCGCGCCGTCGTCATTCGGGCGATGTCGGGCCGGGCGAAACTGGTCCAGACCGCAGCCCGCAACACCCTGTCGCCGTGAAAGGAGCGGCGTAGGTGCAGAGACGGCAGCACATTGGTGAAACTGTTGCGGCGATGGTCTCGGCCGTCGCCGCGAAGCGCGTCCAGGATGGGATAGCTGACGTCGGATCGGGTGTGTTCGATCCGGACGCCGCCCGTGATCTGGGTCTCATCCCATCGGGCGGCGGCCATGACATAGGCGGCGGCGTCCTGTTCCTTCAACCGAAAGCGTTCTGTGTCGGTCTGAGCCTTGAACTTGGGATCAATGGTGAAATAGGCGCTGTCCCCGCGATAGGCCCGGTCGATCTCGGCCGCCATCCGCCGATTGTCCAGGACGACGCCCAGGCGGTGGTCGCCGACATAGCGGCCGTCGAACAGGTCGGTGACCGGCGTACCGAACAAGCCGTCCAGGTCGGCCAGGGTTTCCGGTCCGATCAGGTCGGGCCGGGCGGCGCCCGAGTTGCGGCGGCTGGAGCGCATGTATCGCCCCCCGACTTGTATCGACTCCAGCCAGCCGCTGGGCGGCGTATAGGTCAGATCGAACTGCGCCTGGCCCAGGGTTTCGGACGTGCGCTCCCACTCCTCGCCCAGATGTCTGAAATCAAAGGCGGCGGGGTCCTGAACCGCAGCCATGCCTGCGGGGTTGAGCCCCCACAGGCGAAAGCGCGGGTCGCCCGGCTCGATCACCTGCATCCCGCGATTGCCCAGCCATTCGACCGCGTCCGTCCGGAACTCCAGAAGCGCGCCGTCGTCCAAATCATCCCTGGACCGCGACAGCGACAGGTCGTAGGCGATCCGCCAGGGACCGCCCCATCGCCGTCCGCCCAGGGTCAGGGAGGACAGGAGGCCGGATTCGCGGGTCGATTCCCAGAACCGTCTCAATCGGAACCCCATCGGATCCCACACGCCCGAAGCGCCGGCCAGGCTGTAAACGGAGCGGACCTTGCGGTCGGCGTCGGTGATCCGTCCGTCTCCGTCCACATCCTTCACGTCTGCGGTCGAATAGCCGTAGATGCGCCCCAGGCTGGGATCAGACCCAACCGCCATGGCGTCCGGCTGAGCCAGACCGGTTCTCCGGCTGTCCACCTGGACCAGCCGCTCGGTCCCCGCCAGGCCGTCGTTGCGGAAGTTCAAACGGTTTCGATACTCCTCGCCCTCATAGCGGTTGTACTGAAGCCGCAGGTGAAGGTCCTGGTGTGCGCCTCGCCAGTCCAGGCTTCCGTTCAGACCCAGGCGACGCACCTGGGTCTCGCCGACCGCCAACTCCATGCCCCTCATGACGAACCGGTCGAAATCCCAGCCGGTCGAATAGACGGTGTCGAACCAGACCGGCGGCAGGTCGTCGCTGTCGCCGCCGACCATCTCGAACTGCGAGCGGGCGTCGCTCCAGTTGGCGGCGACGAACAGACCCAGCCGATCGCCGAACCGATGCGAAACCGCCAGGGCCGCCTTGCCCGATTTCGGTCGGTCGAACCGGGTCAGCCAGCCGTGCTCGACCGACAGCCGCACATGGTCGTGGTCGGCGTCGAAGGCTGTGGGGGTCTGGATGTCGATCAGCCCGCCCAGGGCGTCGCCGTCCAGATCGGGCGTCAAGGTCTTGCGCACGATCAGGTTCTGGATTCCCTCGGGCGGCAAATAGCTGAGGCGGACGCCGCGATAGAATTTGTCCGCCCGCGACCCGGCTCCGCCCAGACGCACGCCGTTGATCCGATAGGCGTTCCATTCGGTGGACATGCCCCGAACCGTCAACCGGTCGCCCTCGCCGGTCTGATGGTTGCGGACGGCGTTGACGCCAGGCAGGCGCGCAAGACTTTCCGCCAGATTGTTGGTCGGCAGCAGGCCTTCATCATCGGCGCTGACCACATCGCTGACGCCGTCATAGGCGCGTTTGATCGCCAGGGCGTCGTCGATCGCGCCCTTGCGTCCCAGGACCACCACCTCTTCGAGCTCGGCCGCAGGCTGGGGCTGGGGCTGGGGCTGAGGTTGCGGCTGGGCGCGCTCGACGATCAGGGTCCGGCCCACGATCCGGCCCCGCAGATCGGGGTGGGCGGCCAGCAGCCGGTTCAGGGCGGTCCAGGCGGTGGTTCGGGCCTGTACCCCCGGCGTGCGGCGGCCCCCCACCAGATCGGCGTCCGCCAGCACCGCCAGACCCGATTGGCGCGACAGCGCCCGAAGAGCCTCGGCCATGGGGCCGCTGGATATCTGAAATCTATGGGCTGTTCGGTCAGGTGTGGACTGAAGGTCCCGAGCTTCAGCCTGTGCCGGCAGAAGTCCCGCCGCAAGCCACAGGCTCGTCGCCGCTACGGCGCTCCACAGCCTTGCACGGCCCGCCCCCATGCCTGGCTCACCGCTCGATCAGCAGACGGCCGGAGGCATCCCTGCGAAGGGTCAGGCCCTGCATGTCCGCGATGGTGGTCAGGACGTCCTGAGGCTCAGAGGCGGCGAACCGCCCGCTGATCCGGCGGCGGCTCAAGGCGGGATCGGCCAACTCGGCCTTCAGCCCCGGCGATCGGCGCTTCAACTCGATCAGCAGGTCGGCCAGGCTCATATTGTCCGCGTCGATCCATCCCTCGGTCCAGTCCGGCGTCGTCACATCGGCGTCCAGCCGCTGGATCGGCCCGGCGGCGCCGTCGCTCAGCAATCGGCGGCCGGCGTTCAGAACCTGGCGGCGCTCGGGATGGTTCAGTGGAACCACCTCGACCCGACCTTCCAGAACCGTGACCTCCACCGCCCCGCCGCTGCGTTCATCGACGTTGAAGCGCGTGCCCAGGGCCGTGATGCGGTGGGTCGCCGTAAGGACGGAAAACGGACGTTTGGCGTCCTTGGCCACTGAGAAGAAGCCTTCGCCGCTGAGCCAGACGTCGCGCCGCTCCGGTCCGAAGGCCGTGCGGACGCGGCTGTCGCCGTTGAGCTGGATCAGGGAGCCGTCCTCGAGCGCCGCCTGAAGACTTTGCCCCGCCACGCCCTCCAGCCTTTGTTCGACGACGACGGGCGCGGACGGCCACATCAGCACGGCCAGCGCCGCGCAGGCCGCCGCCGCTAAGCCGCCAACCCAAAGCCGTGAAGACCAGCGGTGGAACAACCGAGGCGCAGGATGGAGGCCGACGCGCCCAGAACGTCCGGCTTCGGCCGCCAATCTCGCACTGACCGCGGCAAGGGCGGGATCGGTCAGTAGGCGCTCCTGGGCGTCCAACAGGCGCGCGCGGTCCGGGGCCTCCGCAAGCCAGGCGCGCAGCGCCTGGTCAGCCGCTGCGTCCATCTCGCCGCAGCGGCGCCGGTCCGCCCACAGGGCGGCCTGTTCTTCCGGGGTGGGCGCAGACGGCCTCATCGGGTGCGCTCCATGTCCACCGCGCGGCGGACCTCGACGGCCGCGCGGCTGAAGTGTTTCTGGGCCGCCTCGACTGAAATGTTCAGCCGTGTGGCGATCTCAGCGTAGCTGAGATCAGCTGACTGTCTCAGCACGAAGACTTCGCGCCTCAGCCGCGGCATGCGCTGAAGCGCACGGGTGAAAAGGTCCGCTCTCTGCTTCATGTCGAGAACCTCGAATGGAGAGGGGGCGTCCGACGCCGCCGCCTCGTCGATCGCCTCTCCGGCCGAGGGAGAGGCGAGGCGCCTGCGATCGCTCAGCAGATTCAGGGCCACCCGGAAGGCGTAGGCCACCGGATCCTTCAGCGGCGCAGCCTGAGATCGCGCCAGGACGCGGGCGTAGGCCTCCTGACTGATGTCGTCGGCGTCCGCATCATTGTGGACGCGGCTGCGGACGAAGGCGCGCAGACGCACGGCGTTTTTGGCCAGCAGTCGTCCCGCACCCAGATCCTGAACCGACATCCCACCTCCGCGGGCCCACCCGTTGGGCCGCGCTTTTACGGCTCAACGATGACGTTCCGAAAACAGTCCGGCGAATAATCGCGGCGACGCCCTTCGCCGGCCAAGACGGTCAGGTGGTCATTGACCAGAAGGGCCGACGACGGGGGTGACGTCTCTGGACGCATCGCCCGAATTGCCGCGATCGCCGCTCTTGCCGAGTCGCGTCGCTTGCTGCCAACCTGCCGGAAAAACGGGGAAATGCCAGCGTGCGCCAGTTGAAGAAGATCCTGATCGTCGGGGGCGGTTCGGCCGGCTGGATGGCGGCGGCCTTGTTCTCCCGACTGTTTCGGGGGCTTTACGACATCACCCTGATCGAATCGGAAGCGATCGGCACGGTCGGCGTGGGCGAAGCGACCATTCCGGCCATCAAGACCTTCAACGCGCTGATCGGTCTGGACGAGGTCGACTTCATGCGGCGGACCCAGGCCAGTTTCAAACTGGGCATCCAGTTCATCGACTGGGACCGGATCGGCTCCAGCTACATCCACGGCTTCGGCGTCATCGGGCGCGATCTGGAATGGCTGCGCTGCCACCAGTACTGGCTGAAGATGCGCGCTGCGGGTCGCGCGTCGGACTTCGCCGCCTATTCGATCAATACGGCGGCGGCCTTGCAGAACCGTTTCATGCGGGCCGATCCCCAGAGAAATGGTTCGCCGCTGGGCCATATCGCCCATGCCTTCCATTTTGACGCCGGTCTTTACGCCAAATATCTGCGCGGCCTGTCGGAGGCGGCGGGGGTGCGACGGCGCGAGGGCAAGATCGCCTCGGTTCAGTTGCGGCCCGACGACGGCTTCGTCCAGTCAGTGACGATGGAGGACGGGGCGGTGGAGGCGGCCGATCTCTTCATCGACTGCTCGGGCTTTCGCGGCCTGATCATCGAAGAGGCGATGAAGACCGGCTATGAGGACTGGACCCATTGGCTGCCCTGCGACAGGGCCTTGGCCGTGCCCTGCGCCCGCACCGAACCCTTCACCCCCTACACGCGCGCCACCGCCCGGCCGGCCGGATGGCAGTGGCGCATTCCGTTGCAGCACCGCACCGGCAACGGCCACGTCTATTCCAGCCGCTATATGGACGAGGCGGAGGCCGAACGGATTCTGCTGTCCAATCTGGATGGGGATCAGCTGGCCGAACCCAATCGCATCCGTTTCGTCGCGGGCAAGCGACGCCAGGTCTGGAACAAGAACTGCGTCGCGGCCGGTCTGGCCTCCGGTTTTCTGGAGCCTTTGGAATCCACCAGCCTGCATCTGATCCAGTCGGTCCTGACCCGTCTGGTGCGACTGATGCCGGACGGCGGTTTCGACCCGACCACCATCGCCGAGTTCAATCGTCAGATGGACTTTGAATATGAGCGGATCCGCGACTTCGTCATCCTGCATTACAAGGCGACCTATCGGGACGACACGCCCTTCTGGCGGGATTGCCGCGACATGGCCGTTCCCGACACCCTCCAGCGCAAGATGGACCTGTTCCGCGCCAACGGCCGGGTCTTCCGCGAGGACGACGAGCTGTTCACCGAGGAAAGCTGGATCCAGGTCTTCCTGGGCCAGGGTGTGATCCCCGCCGGCTATGATCCGCTGGTCGACGTCACGCCCGAAGCGGAGATCGAGCGGTTCCTGAACGATGTGGAGACGGTGATCGGCAAATGCGTGGCGGTCATGCCGTCCCACGCCGACTATGTGGCCCGGGTCTGTTCCGCGGTCGCCGCCTGACTCGTCCGGCGGATTGCAGGCCTTAGAACCGTCCAGGCCAGGACGGCAGCGATGGCGGCCAGGGCGCCGTTCATGGCCCAGGCGGCGGAGTCTTCGTAATGGGCGCCGTGGCGAACCAGGTGTGTCAGCACGACCAGCCCCAGGGCGACGGCGGAGACGAGCCGCAGGATGCGCGACAAGCGCGCCGGTTCGACCCAGACTGACAGTCCCAGGGTCGTCCCCGTCACCAGACCCCAGACCAGCAGGGGCGTCGAGGCGGCGGTGGAGGACAAGCCCAGGACAATAAGGGCCGAGGCGGCGAAGGCGAGGGGTTGGCTCCAGACGGCGCCGATCCAGATCCGTTCCCATCGCGGGGCGGGGCGGCCCTTGTCGCGTCGCCGCGCCAGCCAGATGGCGACGCCGCTGGCCGTCACCGCCGTCAAGGCCAGACCCAGCAGTCCATAGGCGATCTTGACGACGATGCCGCCGAACCAGCCGAAATGCAGCGGCCCCAGGGAGGCCAGGATCTTTTGCCCCAGGTTCGGCTCAGCCGTGCGGCTGATGTCGAGCAGGCGACCCCGTCCGTCGAAATAGAGGTTGGAGCCCGCCATCACCCGATTGGGTTTGGCGACATTGACCACGACCGTCTGTCCCTGTTCGGCAGGATGTTCGATGCTGATGAAGGTCGGCCGCGCATCGGGCGCCAGCCGCTGGGCCGCCTCGACGGCGGCGGCCAGATCGGGCGGGGCGACGGCCGGGCGCGGATCGTCGGGAATGACCGGAACGAACAGGGCGTAGGCCTTGGAGGTGTCGCCCTGGAACATGGCCAGGGCCAGAATTCCGACGATGAGGGTGCTGAGGCCCAACAGGGCGCCCGTCAGCGAGACGATGACGTGAAAGGGCAGGGCCCACACACCCGCCCGATTGTGCAGATCGGCTTCCTGCAGCCGCTTGGCGCCGCCCCAGCGTAGATGAAAGGCGTCCTTGAACACGCGCGGATGGGCCAGGACGCCAGAGATCAGCGAGGACAGAAGGGCGACCCCCGTCAGGCCTACGACGAAGCCACCCCAGGCGCGGGGCAGATGCAGGGCGGTGTGCAGCAGGACCATGAACTCAGTCCAGACGGCCTCGCCTTCATCCCCCAGTCGCCCGGCCGCATCCGCGGCGTAGGTATGCTCCACGCCGTCGGCGTCCGTGCTCACCGTCAAGCGAGGCAGGTCCGGGGTGGGGGGCAGGATGCGGACATGCTCCACCGTCGTCGAGGAACGAGCGATGGCCTGTTCCATGGCGGTCTGCAGGGCGGCCGGCGTCACTGCGGCGATGGGCGTCGCATTCGGCTGTTCCCAACGCTGGAACTCCCGCGCGAAGACGGCGACCGATCCTGAGAAACAGACCAGATAGATCAAGGCTGCGAAGGCCAGGCCGAGGGCGGAGTGGCCTGCCAGGACGGACCGGACGAATCCAGCCGGGACCTTGGGCCAGATGGGCTTGCCGGCCTTCTTTGGATCGAGGCGGTTGTCCTTCATCGTCAGAACCCCTTGAGCATGGCGGCGGCGAAGGTCGCCAGGCTGACGCCGACCAGGACGGCGGTGGCGCGCAGGATCTTGTCGTCGGCCAGGGTCCAGGCCATGGCGGCGCCCCACAGCAGGGGCGCCAGCAGCCCGCCCAGCACCAGCCGGGTCTCGGCCGCGCCCGGACAGAAGGCGACGAAGGCGATGGCGGTGCCCATGGCGGCGATCATGCCGATCGGTCCGGCCAGAAGAGCCCGAAGCCAGCCGCGCCAGGCCTTGGCGCCTCGGTTGGACGGTTCGGGCGCCAGGCTGCGTTCGGCCCGTCCGCGCGCGGTGCGCCGCTCCATGCCCCAGGCCACCACCAGAAGGACGCAGACCGAGATCAGCGTCACGGCGATGAAGGGACCGCGCGCCGGCCCCAGCCAGAAGGCGGATGCGAAGGTAAGTGTCGCCAGCAGCGCCCAGCCGCCGACGATCCAAAACGGGCGGCGCGCCGAGCGATCCCCCCAGGCGCGGCGCAGCAGCCGCGCCCCGCCGACCCCGCCGGCGATCAGGGGGATCGACGCGAGGAGGGTGGTCGCCTCGGGGCTCACCAGCGCGCCTGAAGCATCAGGCCGACGACCCGCGGATCACCCAGAACGGCCTGGTTCGTCTGGGCGCGGTCGTAGCTCATATAGTGTTCGTCGAAGAGGTTTTTGGCGTAGACATAGGCGCCCCAGGGGCCGGTCTCATAGCCGATCTTTCCATTGACCAGGGTGCGGCCGCTGACGCGGCTGTCGCCCTGGCTGAATCCGGTGCTGGTGAACACCTCGGATCGATAGTTGGCGTTCAGATTGGCGACGAAGCCGTCGCCCCAGCGGTAGTTGCCGCCCAGGGCCAGGGTCCAACGGGGGGCGAACGAAAACTCCGAGCCGGTCAGATCGCTGGTCTGGCCGTTCACCGTGGTCGTGAACTCGTCGAACTGGGTGCGGGTGTAACCGGCGGAGGCGTACCAGTCGAAGGTGGACGAAAGCCGGTGCGCCGTCTCGATCTCGAAGCCGTACAGATGCGACCGACCGGCGTTGACCGTGTGGCTGTCGTACAGGTTGATGCCGAAGTTCACATAGACCTGCTGGTCGGTCCAATCGACATAGTAGGCGTTGGCGTTGACGGTCAGGGCGCCGTCCAGCCAGGCGGAGCGCAGGGACGCCTCATAATTCCAAGTGTATTCGGGATCATAGGCGAACAGCTGGGATCGGGCCGTATTGCTGCTGGATCCGCCGGAACGATAGCCGCGCTGGACGACGAAACCTGCGGTCACGTCCGGCGTCAGGTCGTAGAGTACGCCCAGCTTGGGCAGAAAGGCCTCGAACTCTCGCGTGGCGGGGGGCGTGGCCGATCCCGCTTGGGCCACCATGGCGGCCACCCCGGCATTGATTCCGGTCACAGCCAGATACAGGGGCGAACCCGCCGCGCCGAAGGCCGCCGGATCGGGATAGACGCCGGCGAACCGGGCTGATTGCGTGACCTGGGTGGTGTTTTCCTCATGATCCCAGCGGAAGCCGCCCACGATCGACAGGCGGTCGGTCAGGTTCCACTCGCCGTCGCCGAACAGGGCGTAGGTCGTGACCTGGGCCGGAAAATCGCCCGTATAGTCCACGGGAATGACGGGCAGGACGGCGGCGTATTGGGCGGCGATGGCGGCTGCGGCGGAGGTCGGGAAGCCGCCGGCGCTCAGGAGGCCCGCAATGGTGTTGACCGGCGTCGGCACGTCGGTGCGGCTGGCCGAAATGCGCCTCTGATCGCGATCATAATAGAAGGCGCCGATCAGGCCGTGCAGACGGTCGCCTTGATAGTTGAAGCGCAACTCCTGGGTCAGGGTCTCGAAGTCGTCGCCGTTCTTGCCGTAGCTGACGGCCTGGGCCGTCCCGTCGCCGTCGTACTGAACACGCTGGGCCACATCGCTCCAGGAGGTCACGGCCGAGATCGACAGTCGGTCGGACAGCCTTTGGGTTAGCTCAAGGGTCGCCAGATCGGCCTCGACATGGCTCAGGTTGGCCGTGTCCGAGAAAGCCTGCCGGTTCTCGTAGAAGTCCGGCGCATTGGTGTTGGTGTAGACGAACAGGTAGCCGCCGTCGCTTTCGAACCGGGTGTAGCCCAGGCGCGCCTCGAACCCCGGCAGAGCCTTGGGCGTCCAAAGCAGCCGCCCCCGCACCGTCAGACTGTCGACCGGGTCTTCAGGCTGGTCCAGGGTCACATTGTGCGTGAAGCCGTCGCCGTCCCGCTTTTCAGCCGACAGGCGGAACGCCAGCTCGTCCGCGATAAGAGGCCCGCCTCCGGCGACCGCCAATGTGGTTTCGTCAGGCGAGGCGATGGTGGCGCGGGTGCGAAAGTCCCAGTCGAAGGTCGGGTCCACGGTCCGCATCACCACGGCGCCGGCCAGGGCGTTCAGACCTTGCAGCGTCGATTGCGGTCCGCGGAAGACCTCCACCTGACGCATGTCCCAGACGTCGGTCGGACCGTTGAACGTGATGGCGGCGGGCAGGGGCGCGCCATCGACATAGATGGTCGCCAGGGAAGAGTCGCCGCCGCCCGACACGCCGTTGTTGTTGATGCCCCGAATAGTGAAGCCGTTGTGGCCGTAGGTCTCGGACATGTTGGCGGTGCGCTGGAAGATTTCGGCCAGCGACTGGATGGCTTCTTGGTTGATCCGGCGCGCGGTGACGACGCCGACGCTGGTCGGGGTGTCCTGCAACGAGCGATCCGTCTTTTCGCCGGTGACGACGATCTCATCCAGCGTCGTCGTCTGATCGACCGTTTGCGCCCTGGCCCCAAGCGGGCTCAGAGCCAGAACGGCGATGGCCGTAGAGGCCAGAAGGTGAAGTCGCGACATGGCATCCCCCGCTCGCTGAGTTCGTGCGGAGCGCCGTAAAAGGGCCAGTAATGCGAGTCAATCGCATTCTCAAAATAATCTGAGCCGTTCCGATGTTTCGGCGGATCGGCTCTCAGTCGGCGGTGAGGATGGCCTTAACCCGCCGGGCCAGTTCGTCCATGGCGAAGGGCTTGGTCAGTATGTGCATTCCCGGGTCGAGGTGGCCGTGGCTGAGGACGGCGTTCTCGGCATAGCCGGTGACGAACAACACCTTCAGATCGGGCCGGACCGCGCGCGCAGCGTCGGCCACTTGGCGGCCGTTCATCCCGCCAGGCAAGCCGACGTCGGTGATCAGGAGATCGATGGGGCGGTCGGTGTTCAGCGTCGCGAGGCCGGCCTTTCCGTCCTCGGCCTCCATGGTCGCGTAACCCAACTGACCCAGGACTTCCGAGGCCAGCATCCGCACCGTCGGTTCGTCGTCCACGATCAGGATCGTCTGGCCCGCCGTCGCCTGGGGCGTGTCGGCGGCGCTCGGCGTCGGCTCGGGCGCTTCGGCCGCGCCCAGGTGGCGGGGCAGGTACAGGCAGACCATCGTCCCTTGGCCCGGTTCCGAATAGATTCGGACCTGTCCGCCTGACTGGCGGGCGAATCCATAGATCATCGACAGGCCCAGCCCCGTGCCCTGGCCGATCGGCTTGGTGGTGAAGAAGGGTTCGAAGGCCTTGGCCACGACGTCCGGCGTCATGCCTTCGCCCGTGTCGGACACGCACAGCGACACATATTGGCCCGGCGGCAGTTCGCATTCCGCCGCCACCCGCTCATCCAGCCAGCGATTGCCGCTTTCGATGGTCAGTTTGCCGCCCTCGGGCATGGCGTCTCGGGCGTTGATGCACAGGTTCAGCAAGGCGTTTTCCAACTGACCCGGATCCACCAGCACGGGCCACAGACCGCCCCCGTGCACGGCTTCGACGGTGATGCCCGGCCCCATGGTGCGCTGGATCAGCTCCTCCATCCCCCTCGCCAGCCGGGCCAGATCGGTGGGGCGAGGGGCCAGGGTCTGGCGACGCGAGAAGGCCAGCAGGCGGTGAGTCAGGGACGAGGCGCGGCGCGCGGCGCCCTGGGCGGCGGTGATGAAGCGATCCGCCTCATTGATCCGCCCTTCGGCCAGCCGCTTGGCCAACAGATCCAGGCTTCCGGTTATGCCCGTCAGCAGATTGTTGAAGTCATGGGCGATGCCGCCGGTGAGCTGTCCGACCGCCTCCATCTTCTGGGATTGGCGCAGAGCCTCCTCGCTCTTCATCAAGGCGGCGGTCCGCTCTTCGACTTGACGTTCCAGAGAAGCCGCCAGGTCCGCGAGGTTGCGCTCGACCCGTCGGCGTTCCGTCGCGGCGCGAGTCCGCTCGGCCACGTCGCGGATGAAGGCCATTTCGTCTTCAGGCCATGCACGGGTCGTGGCGTGGTTCAGATAGAGCAGGGCCACCAGACCGCCCTGTTCGGTCAAGGGCATGTTGACGAAGGCGCGCGCACTGATGGCCTCCAGCGCCTGGGCCGTCTGGGACGTGCGGGGGTCCAGCCGCGCGTCGGCGATCACGGCGGTCTCGCCGCGCTTCAGCTCCTCGATGTAGGAGCCGTAGTCGCGGAAGTGCAGCACGCCGGCCAGCGTCTTTATTCCAGGCGCGTTCCAGTCGCGGTCGATGGTGATCGTCTCGGCCTGTCGATCGACCAGGCCGTAACCGGCGCGGCTGACCTCCAGGGTGCGGCCCAGAACCTGGGCCGCTGCGTAGGAGATGTCGGCGGGGTCGTCCAGATCGCGCAGGGCGTCCGACAGCTCCACCAGGGCGGTCCGCATCTTCTGGGACCGCACTTCGCGGGTGATGTCCTGGGTCACGCCCGCGATACGAAGCGGCGCGCCGTCCGCATCGCTGATCAGCACGCCGCGCGCCTTCATCCAGCGGGTTTCGCCCTGGGGCGTGACGATGCGGTGGGTGATGTCGTAGTCCGCGCCGTCGTTAATCGTGGCGTCGCTCTGGGCGCGAACGGCGTCGCGATCCTCAGGGTGGATCAGCGACTGACGATCCTCATAGGTCATCGGCCGATCGCTCGGCCATCCCAGCAGGGCCTTGTAGGCCTCCGAGGCCGCCAAGGATCGGCTGGCGACATCCACGCTCCAGGCGCCCAGCCCGCCGGCGGCCATCGCCAGCTCAAGTTCGCGCTCGCGTTCCTGCGCAAGGGTCAGGCGGTTCGTCAGCTCCGCCGACAGGGCGGCGTTGCGGGATTTCAGCCCCTCGACCTTTTCCCGGTCGCGTGTGACGTCCAACTGACTGGCGAAGAAATAGGCCAGGTCGCCGTAGCCGTCATAGACCGGCGCAAGCAACAGGCGGTTCCAGAAGGCGGACCCGTCCTTGCGATAGTTGCGGATGTCGATCTCGATCGGCGCGGCGTCTTTCACAGCCCTGTGGATGCGCTTGACCGTCTCCGGCTCAGTCTCCGGCCCTTGCAGGAACCGGCAGTTTCGACCGAGAATTTCGGACCGCTCATAGCCGGTCAACCGGCAGAAGGCGTCGTTGGCGAAGACGACCGGATTATCCGGCAGACGAGGGTTGGTCACGATCATCGGCATGCGGGTCGCCCGCACGGCGGCGACGAAGGGATCGGTCCCGCGGTCGATTCCAGCGACCTCATCGGCGATTCGCTCGGCGTCCAGGGCCTCCACCTGACCGTCGTTGGCGTTCCGCCTGTCCTTGTCCAAATCTCGCATCCTCAAGTGATCCGCCGAAGGGCGACGCTTAGAACACCCCCGAGGGCAGTTCGGTTCTAAACAGATTCACAGGTTTAGGTTTGATCCTTTCCCCTCGCGTCGCGCGGAAAGGATCGAAAGCGGCCGGCCGCCGTGGACGCGCCTCAATGCTGGACGAACGGGGCTGGGGTTTCTATGATCGCGCCCGACCGTCGGGGTTTCGCCCGCGGCGTCTTTTCGCGTGGGTTTGACGACGTGCTGAACAAAATTTTCGCCTGGTGGAATGGGGCCACGATCGGCACCCTGTTTACGATCGCCAAGCGCGGCCGCTTCGTCGGGACCGATGAGTTCGGCAACAAATATTACGAGGCCAAGGACCACTCCAGCTATGACGGCCGCAAGCGTCGCTGGGTCGTCTATGAAGGCTATGCAGACGCCACGAAGGTGTCGCCGGACTGGCACGGCTGGCTGCGTTACACCTTTGACCTGCCGCCGACCGAGGCGCCCCTGTTGCGCCGCCCGTGGGAAAAGGACCATCTGCCCAATCTGACGGGCACGCCCATGGCTTGGCGTCCGCAGGGCTCGTTGGCCGCAGAGGCCAAGCGCCCGGCGGCCACGGGCGATTATCAGGCCTGGACGCCCGAGTGAGACGGAATCGGCTGCTGACGGCTGGGGCGAGCCTCGTGCTGGCGCTCAGCGCCGGGGCGGTCACCGCCAGCGTCCTTCAGGATGCGCCCCGCGACGCGCGTCCGGTTCAACAGGATCCGATCGGCGAAATCCTGAGAAACACGCCGGCGACGCCGGCCGTCCCGACCGAGACGGCCCCCTCTGGCACGCCTGCGCCTCGCGCGCCGATCGCCGTCTCTCCTCCACCGTCGGTTCAAATCGCCGAGGACGCGGCCGTGGCCGAAAAAGCCGAGGAAGAGGTCGAGGCGGAAGCGCCGGTGGCCGAAAAGCCGATCGAACAGCCCGAGACTCCAGCCCGCCGTCAGCGGCGCAAGTTCGCCGTCATCCAGGCCCTGGACAAGACCACGGCCGAGACGATGAAGTTCGAGGTCGAGGTCGGCGGTCGGCCGGTCCGGTTCAACAAGAATCTGATCTTCACCGCCCGCGCCTGCGAAGTCTCCACGCCCGACGAACTGACCGAAGACGCCATCGCCTATCTTCAGGTCGCGGTTCAGAGCCGAGGCGCCGCCTCGGCCGAGCCGCGCCAAGTCTTCCGCGGTTGGATGTTCGCCTCGTCTCCGGCCGTCAGCGGGCTTCAGCACCCGAACTACGACGCCTGGGTCGTAGGCTGTAAGAACTGAGCGGGGCGGGCGGCGACATGGCGCCTCGGCCGCTGAAGAAGACGGAGACCATCGAAATCCGTCTGCCGCACGACACCAAGACGGCCTTCATGGCGCGTTGCCGCGCCGAGGGCCGCACCGCCAGCGACGTGCTTCGCCGTTTCATCGACGCCGAACTGGCCGCGCGTCCACGCCGGTTCGACGGCCGCCTGCTCCTGGCGGCGGTTCTGGCCGCCCTGGCCCTGGGGGGCGTCGCCGCGCCGTCCCTGGCTGAGAGCGTGACGCCGACCCGAACCGCCTTTGATCGCCTGGACCGCGACCATGACGGCCGTCTTAGCTTCGAAGAGTTCCGCGCCCGCTAGAGCATGATCGTTTCGGACGGAACCGCTTCGCGGTTCCTCCTCAACGGATCAGGCTCTAACGGATCGGGACGAAGAACCGGCCTCCGCGCAACTGGGTCCAGGTCCAGGGCTTGACCAGGGCCGCGCCCGGCTTCCAGGACCAGGCGATGAACTCCGCTCTCCCTATGATGTTCTGGGCGGGCAACAGACCGACCCCGACCGAGGCGGGCCAGCGCCCGTCCAGCGAGTTGTCGCGATTGTCGCCCATCATCAGATAACGGCCGGCCGGCACCCGATAGATTTCGGTGTCGTCGCCGGGCAGCTCGGGACCGCCGTCATAGGTGACATAGTGTTTGCCGTTGGGCAGGGTCTCCGCCACCAACCGCACCGTGCGGGCCGGATCGTCATGGTCTTGGGTGATGCCCAGCCGGGTCTGGGGGATAGGTCGGTCATTGACGAAGACGGTTCCGCCCCGCACCTGAACCGCGTCGCCCGGCAGTCCGATCACCCGTTTGATCCAAACCTGATCCGGATCGCGCGGCAGGCGGAAGACGACGACGTCGCCCCGCCGGGGCTGACGCTGACCCAGCCGACCCTCGCCTTCTGGACGGCCTGCGGGCAGGGAGGCCCTGCTCCAGCCATAGGCGAATTTGGAGACGACGATGTAGTCGCCGACCACCAGTCCCGGCTCCATCGAGGAGCTGGGAATGGTGAAGGGCTGATAGGCGATGGTGCGAAAGGCCGTGGCCAACACGAGGGCGACGATCACTGTCACAGCAATCTCAAACGCGTCGCGCCAGAGGGCGCGTGCGGGGAGGGGCGGGGTGTTTGAAGCGGCTTGGGTCATGCGCCTGAAGAGGCCGCATCCCTTACGCCGTCGCCAGCGCGAACCTGTCCGGACGCCGGAATAGCGTGTCCGGACAGCCGGAAATCAGCCGCCCGCGGTCGCCAGCGCGACGGCCTCGGCGCCGCTCATCGGCCCCCACAGGGCGGTCTCGTCGACGACAGTCCTGAGCGCCGGCTTCAGGCGACGCAGATAGGCCGCCTGGGGCGTCTCGACCGCCCCGAACTGGCTGAGGTGTTCGGTCAGGAACTGGGCGTCCAGCAGGCTCCAGCCACCCTTTCTCAACCGTGCGACCAGATGGACCAAGGCGACTTTTGAGGCGTCCCGCTCGCGGCTGAACATGCTTTCGCCGAAGAAGGCGCCGCCCAGGGATACGCCGTACAGGCCCCCCACCAGCCGTTCGTCCTTCCAGCATTCGATCGAATGGACATGGCCCTGGGCGAACAGGGCGGCGTACAGGCGGCGGATCGGGGCGTTGATCCAGGTGTCCTGGCGCTCGGGGCCCTGCGCCGCGGCACAGCCCTCCAGCACAGCCTCGAAGGCCGTATCGACCCGTACCTCGAAGGGTTCGCTTCGGACGGTGCGGCGCAGGCGGGTGGGGATATGGAAGCCATCCAGCGGGATGACGCCGCGCTGCTCGGGCTCGATGATGAAGACACGCGGATCGTCGCGCGAATCGGCCATGGGAAACACGCCCCGGGCGTAACAGGCCAGCAGGTCCTCGGGGCCGAAGCCGCCGAACGGCCCGCTGGCGCTGTAGTCGGGGTCGGTCAGGCGTCGCCCTTCTGACGGGCGGCCCACTTCTCCAGCCAGTGGATGTCATAGTCGCCGGACAGGATGTCGGGCTCGGCCAACAGGCGCTGGAACAGGGGGATGGTGGTGTCCACGCCGCCGACCACGACCTCATTCAGCGACCGCTTCAGGCGGGCGATGGCCTCCTCGCGGTCGCGGCCGTGGACGATCAGCTTGCCGATCAGGCTGTCGTAATAGGGCGGGATCGAATAGCCGGCGTAGATGGCGCTATCCAGCCGCACGCCCAGGCCGCCCGGCGCGTGGAAGTCGGTGACCTTGCCCGGCGAGGGCGTGAAGGTCTCCGGGTTTTCAGCGTTGATCCGCACCTCGATGGCGTGGCCCTGGAACTTGATGTCCTCCTGGGTGAAGGACAGCGGCAGACCGGCCGCGATCCGCACCTGTTCGCGGACCAGATCGACGCCGGTGATCATTTCCGTAACCGGATGCTCGACTTGCAGGCGGGTGTTCATCTCGATGAAGAAGAACTCGCCGTCCTCCCAGAGGAATTCGATCGTGCCGACGCCCAGATAGCCGATGGCGGCGATGGCCTTGTTGACCGTCTCGCCGATCTTCTTTCTGCCTTCAGCAGAGAGTGCGGGCGAGGGGGCCTCTTCCAGCACCTTTTGGTGACGGCGCTGCAGCGAGCAGTCGCGTTCGCCCAGGTGGACGACATTGCCGTGGCTGTCGGCGATGACCTGAATCTCGATGTGGCGTGGCTTCTGGAGGTAGCGCTCCATATAGACGGCGCCGTTGCCGAAGGCCGCCTTGGCCTCGGATTGGGCGGTCTGAACCGCCTCGACCAGATCGTCAGGCGTCAGGGCCACCTTCATGCCGCGTCCGCCGCCGCCGGCCGCCGCCTTGACGATCAGGGGGAAGCCGATCGATTTGGACGCCTCGATGGCGGCTTCGACCGTTTCCACCTCGCCGTCCGAACCGGGGACGACGGGAATGCCCGCATCCTTGACGGTCTGCTTGGCGGTGATCTTGTCGCCCATCACCCGGATATGCTCGGGCTTGGGGCCGATGAAGGTCAGGCCGTGGGCGCCGACGATCTCGGCGAACCGCGCGTTCTCCGACAGAAAGCCGTAGCCGGGGTGGATCGCCTGGGCCCCGGTGATCTCGGCCGCCGCGATGATCGACGGGATGTTCAGATAGGATTTGGCCGCCGAGGCGGGACCGATGCAGACGCTCTCATCGGCCAGCCGCACCCACATGGCGCCGCGGTCGGCTTCGGAGTGCACGGCGACGGTGGAGATGCCCATCTCCTTGCACGCCCGATGAATGCGAAGCGCGATCTCGCCGCGATTGGCGATCAGGACTTTGGTGAACATCAGGGCGCCTTAGGCTTCCAGCAGGACGAGGGCTTCGCCGTACTCGACCGGCTGGGCGTCGCCGACCAGAATCTCAGCCACCACGCCGTCGCGCGGCGCCTGGATCGGGTTCATGGTCTTCATGGCTTCGACGATCAGCAGGGTCTGACCCTTCTTCACCTTGTCGCCCGGCTGAACGAATGGCGCGGCCTCCGGCGAGGGTTGCAGATAGGCGGTGCCGACCATCGGCGACTTCACCTCTTCGCCGGCGCGGGCGACGATGGTGGCGGGGTCGGACGGCATAGCGGCCGGCGCGGCGACGGCGGCCGCAGGCGCAGCGGCCGGAGCCGGGGCTGCGGCGTACTGCACCGGAGCGGCGTTGACGGTGACTTCGCGCGCCACGCGGATGCGCAGCTCGCCGCGCTCGACCTCGACCTCGGTCAGGTCGGTCTCGTTCAGGATCTCGGCCAGCTGGCGAACCAGGGACGCGTCGATCTCGGCGTGTTTCTTGTCATCGGCCATTGGATTGCGCCTTTGTCTTTCGTCTTGGATTGCGAACGGGTCGGCCCTCAGGCGCGTTCCCGGATCTGGGTCAGGGCCGCCTGGACGGCCAATTCATAGCCTGCCGCGCCGAAGCCGGCGATGACGCCGGTCGCCGCGGACGACACATAGGAGTGATGGCGGAACGCCTCGCGCGCCGCCGGATTGGACAGATGAAGCTCAATGACCGGTATGGTCAGGGTCTTCAGCGCGTCGTGCAGGGCGACCGAGGTGTGGCCATAGGCCGCTGGGTTGAGGATCAGGGCCTGCGCCTTCTCACGCGCCTCCTGGATCCAGTCCACCAGCACGCCTTCATGGTTGGTCTGGCGGAACACGATCTGCGCCTCGCCCGCCGCCGTCACGCAGCGCTGTTCGATGTCCGCCAGGGTGTCGCGGCCATAGATCTCCGGCTCCCGCACCCCGAGAAGGTTCAGGTTAGGGCCGTTCAGCACATGGATGACGGACGTGTCGGACATCGGTTCTCGAAACGAGGCTCCGGAATCGGGCGACCTCTGACGGTTCAGGGCCGGCCTTGTAGCTCAGGCGCGGCGCGGGTCAAAGCGCAGCGTGGAAACGGCTTGACCTAACGTCATCCGCGCGGGCGTCAACGGATTTCCCGTCGGAGGGGCGAGAAGGCGGGGAAAAGGGGGAGAACGGATGGGTTTGGTGGGCGCTAGCCTTCCGTCTCCCCATCACCCACCGCCGTCGTCCTCGGGTCAAGCCCGAGGACGACGAATAGGGGTAGGCGACGAATAGGGGTAGGCCATGTGAATGCGGCGGCGCCTCATGCCCTCCGCGCCGAAACGCGCTATGACACGCCGACACACGGGCATCGAGGCAGACGGTTTGCGTATTCAAGTCAACGGCGATCCACGCGAGGTCTATGCGACGACGGTGACGGAGCTGGTCGAGGAACTGGCGCTGGACCCCCGCAAGGTGGCGGTCGAGCGTAATCTGGAGATCGTGCCCCGGTCGCTGCACGCCGTCACCGCCCTGGCCGAGGGGGACCGGATCGAACTGGTCCAGTTCGTCGGCGGCGGTTGATCAGACCTTGAGGATGGGGCCGGGGTAGAAGGCGACCTGCCGGTCGGCCGTCAGCAGTCGCATTCCCTCGGCCATGGCCTGGGCGATAAGCAGCCGGTCGAACGGGTCGCGGTGGATCAGCGGTAATCCTGCCAGTTCCAGCGCGTGCAGGCTGGTCACCGGAATTTCCTCATAACCCGCGTCCAGCAACTGGCGGCGGAACACCAGGGCGTCCACGTCGAAGTCAGGTCGCTTCAGGCCGTGCTTGACGACGACCTCCCAGATATTGACCGCGCTGAACACCAGTTGATTGTCGGGATCGGCCATCAAGGCTTGCGCCTTGGCGGGAAGCCGTGCGCGATCCTCCGACGCCCAGAGCAGCAGGTGAGTGTCGATCAACAGCCTCATTGGCCCTCGTCGCCCTCGTGAAGGCCTTCACCATAGATCATCGCCTCGATTTCGGCCTGACCCATGGTGTCGAAGTCGTCAGGAACTTTAATCTGACCCCGCATGAAGCCGAACCGACGCGAGGTGTCGATCGGCGTCTCCTCGATGGGAACCAGTTTGGCGATCGGCTTGCCTGCCTTGGCGATGGTGATGGTTTCACCCTTGGCGGCCCGGTCCAGCAGGCGCGACAGGTGGGTCTTGGCCTCGTGGACGTTGACCGTTTCCATGCGTCGCTCCCGGTGAACTTAGTCCACTTAGTCTAGTTCATCTGGCCCGGTCTCGCAACGCGGCGTGATCGATCCGCCCTTTCGCATCGGGCGCGACAGGACTAGGTCACCACCCATGACCGATACAGCCCCCGAAACCTGGTCCGTCGCCGGCCGCACCTTTACCTCACGCCTGATCGTGGGCACCGGCAAATACGCCGATTACGCCCAGAACGCCGCCGCCGCCGAGGCGGCGGGGGCCGAGATCGTGACCGTGGCCGTGCGCCGGGTGAATCTGACCGATCCGAACCAGCCGATGCTGGTCGACTATGTGAAGCCCGACCGTTTCACCTTCCTGCCCAACACCGCCGGCTGTTTCACCGGCGAGGACGCGGTGCGCACCCTGCGCCTGGCGCGCGAGGCGGGGGGGTGGAGTCTGGTCAAGCTGGAGGTCCTGTCCAACACCGCCCACCTGTATCCCGACATGGTCGAGACCCTGCGGGCCCTGGACATGCTGATCAAGGACGGGTTCGACGTCATGGTCTATTGCACCGACGACGTGGTCATGGCCAAGCGGCTGGAAGACGCCGGCGCCGCCGCCATCATGCCGGCCGCCGCCCCGATCGGCTCTGGGCTCGGCATCCAGAACGAGGTCAATGTCCGGCTTATCGTCGAACAGGCCAAGGTGCCGGTTCTGGTGGACGCCGGAGTGGGCACGGCCTCGGACGCCACCCGGGCGATGGAGCTGGGCTGCGACGCCGTCTTGATGAACACCGCCATTGCCGGGGCCAAGGATCCGATCCGCATGGCGCGCGCGATGAAGCACGCCGTGATCGCCGGTCGCGACGCCTATCTGGCGGGGCGGATGCCCAAGCGGATGTACGCCGACCCGTCGTCGCCCCTGGCCGGCCTGATCTGAGGCGCGCCATGACCCACTACACCGACAACCTCAGCCAGCTGGGCGCCCAGACCGCCGCCCCGACCAGTCCCGAGACGGCCGTGCTGGAACGGGTGCCGAACCCGCATGCGGATACGCTGTATCTGGCCCGGTTCACAGCGCCCGAGTTCACCAGCCTGTGCCCGGTGACGGGCCAGCCGGACTTCGCCCATATCGTCATCGACTATGCGCCGGGCGACTGGCTGGTCGAGTCCAAGAGCCTGAAACTGTACCTGACCAGTTTCCGCAACCACGGCGCGTTCCACGAGGACTGCACCGTCGCCATCGGCCGGCGGCTGGCGGATCTGCTGGAGCCGAAATGGCTGAGGATCGGGGGGTATTGGTATCCGCGCGGGGGGATACCGATCGACGTCTTCTGGCAGACGGGCCCGGCGCCCGAGGGCCTGTGGCTGCCGGACCAGGGCGTGCCGACCTATCGCGGGCGGGGGTGAGATCGCACCCCGCCCGCGACGTCTGGATCAACCGCCGAAACGGATACGGACCCCGGCGTTGGCGACGAACCCCTCCAACGGGGCCCAGGCGTCGGTTGTCCAGCGGCCGTCCGCCGTGCGGGTCGGCCTGAGCAAGGAATCGCTCCGGGTCTGGCGTTCGTCCAGAAGGTTTTCCAGGTTCAGGAACAGGCGGTAGCGACCCAGAACCACCTCGCCCAACAGCCCCAGCTCCCAGTAGGCCTCGCCGCGATCGCGGTAGGGATCGTCGTCCAGCGGCTGGGCGCCTGTGTAATAGGCCTCGAAGCCGAGGCGGCCGCGATCGTGTTCCTCCCACATGGCCACGAAGCCGGCCGAATGACGCGGCGTCATCGGCGTGTCGCGCCGCGCAGATCCTGCTTCCTCCGGCTCGTCGGCGTCCAGATACATGTAGTTGGCGGTGAGCACGAAAGGCGCCCGGCGCCAGCGGCCCAGCAGCTCGACCCCACGGGTGCGGGTGACGCCGTCCACGTTGATCAGCCGCGCTCGGTCGGCGGAGACAGGCTGAAGCCGCACTGCGTCGTCTATGTCCGACCCGAACAGCGTCAGGCTGGTCTCCCAAGATCCTCTGGCCCAGCCCAGGTCCAGCGAAGCGGTCGAGGCCGTTTCCACCTCCAGATTGGCGATGGGCTCCAGCCGCGACAGGCCCGCAGCCTCGGTCTCCTCCACGAAGGGCGTAGGGGCGAAAAAGCCGCGTCCCCACGAACCCCGCACGGTCCACGGACCCGGTCGCCAAAGCAGGGACAATCGCGGGCTGAACTGACCGCCGTAGCGGCTGTGGTCGTCATAGCGGGCGCTGGCCGAAACCGTCAGATCCTCGGTCCAGTCGCGTTCGACCTGGGCGAAAACGGCCGGGGCCGTGTAGCGATAGTCGAAGGCCGGGAAGGCGTCCGAGGCGTAGTCATCCGCCTGCCATACCAGGCCGCCCATCCAGTCGGCGCCCATAGCCTCGGCCGAGACGGAGGACTCCACCAGGAAGGTCTGGTGGCGGTCTTCTTCGATCAGATCGCCGTACCGGTGGCGGTGGCTCTGTTCGACGGCGGACGCGCGGGCCTGGAGCCAGGCGCTGTCGCCCAGAGGCCGTTCATAGACGGCGCCGGCGTCCAGGCGGTCAGTCTCCTGATCCAGTCGGAAGGGCTGACCGTCGGGGGCCAGGGCGCCGTCGCGCGTGCCGCCCCGCCGCCGCTCGGTCATGCCGCCTGCCGTCAGGAACAGGGTCGCGCCGTCGTCGCCGTTCCAAAACAGCCGCGGCCGGGCCGACCAGCGCGTGTAGCCGGCCATGTCGATCCAGCCGTCGTCGTCCAGGTCCTGGATCGCCTGATGATTGTAGGTCGCCAGGACGGAGCCGCTCCAGTCTGAAGACAGGGGAGCAGCGGCGTAGGCCGAGACGTCCTGACCGTCGCGCGAAGTGGCGTTCAGGATCAACTCGCCTTCGCGGGTTTCGCCCGGTCGGCGGGAGATCAGATTGACCACGCCGCCCAAAGCCTGTCCGCCGTATAGAGCTGAGGCGGCGCCCTTGATCACCTCGACCTGCCCCAGATCGCTGGGCGGGATCTGCAGCAGGCCCAGGGACGAGGATTGGCCGCCGTAAAGGGGCAGGCCATCGGCCAGCAACTGAGTGTAGCGACCCCTCATGCCTTGAACGCGGACGTTGGCGGATCCCAGTCCGGGGGAGGTGACCTGGACGCGCACCCCGCCGGTTTCGGCCAGGATCATCGAGATGTTGCCTGGACGCATGATGAGCTTTTCGGCGATCTCCTCTTCGTTCAGCACCTCGATCCGGACGGGCTCGTCCTGAACGCGGCGGCGGGAGCGGGTCGAGACGACGAAGATCTCCTCCAGCTCCGCGACTTCTTCGGCGGGCGGTGTTTGGGGCGGGTATGGCGAGGTCTGGCTCTGGTCTTGGGCGAGGGCGGCGGCGGCGGGCAGCAGAGTCGCGAAGGCGACTCCGGCCAGGAGATGATAGGCGATGGTCATGATCTGATCCTCGGCCGGCGCACGGGCCGGCCCTGACGACGATAGGCGCGCTCCACCCAGCAGCGGAACGACGCGGACGAGGCGAAGTGGGCCTGTGCGGCCCTGGCGGGATCAGACGCGCGGGGGGCGGTCGGGGCCGGCGGTATCGACCGGCGTAGGTTCCGGCGACTGACGCCAGGCGTGACGCGCGGCTGTGTGAGCCGGCGTCTGGATCAGGATCGGGGCTGATCTATATGCGGGGTGAGGCGCGTGGCAGCAGCCGTTGGCGCAGGCAGGCCCGCAATCGATGCAGCCCTGGTCCTGATCCGAAACGGCTTCGCCGACGACAGCGACTGCCGCGCAGTTCGCTTCGGCGCAGGCGTGGGCCGACGCCGCCGGCGCAAAGGCGACAAGCGCCAGCACCAGCTGCAAAACCAGCTTCAGACCGGCTGACAGGGAGGGCCCAGGGCGTCGCATCGCGGGCCGAGGCTTAAGTTGATCGACAGCGGATGGCAAGTCCGCTGGCTTGGGCTAAGCCTTGGGCATGTCGCGAAGTTCCTCCTTGCCTCTGGAAGCCTGGGGGCGCCGTCTCCTCACGCGCGCCCAGACCTGGGCCGACCGGTCTCGTCCGCGTCGTTACGCCTACGAGTTCCTTTGGTTCGGGTTGAAACAGGGGTGGGCGTGTCTGTTCGGGGGGCTGATGCTGGGGCTGATCGTCGGCACCTTCCTGTGGTGGCCGGACACGACGCCGATCTCGCGCTATGATTTTCTGGCGATCGGGGCGGTGGTGATCCAGATCGCCATGCTGGCCTTCCGGCTGGAGAGCTGGGAGGAGGCGCGGGTGATCTTCCTCTTCCATGTGGCGGGGACGATCATGGAGCTGTTCAAGACCGCGCACGGGTCGTGGATCTATCCGGAGGACAGTCTGCTGCGCATCGGCGCCGTGCCCCTGTTCTCGGGCTTCATGTATGCGGCGGTGGGCAGCTATATCGCGCGGGTGCAGCGGATATTCCATATCCGGGTGCGCGGCTATCCGCCGCTGTGGACGACCTGGCTGTTGGCGGCAGCCGTCTATGTGAATTTCTTCGCCCATCACTGGCTGCCGGACGTGCGGATCGTTCTGTTTCTGGCGACAGTCCTGCTGTTCGGGCGGGGGCGGTTTTATTTCACGGCGGACCGGCGTCGGCGGTCGATGCCGCTGCTGCTGGGCTATGGGCTGGTGGCCCTGTTCATCTGGGTCGCCGAGAACCTGGGCACCTTCGCGCGGGCCTGGACCTATCCGGGGCAGGACGGGGGCTGGGAGCCGGTGTCCCTGCACAAGCTGGGGGCCTGGTTCCTGCTGATGATCATCTCGGTGGTGCTGGTGTCTCTGGTGCACCGGCCGGAGAAAGAACCGTCAGGCGGTGCGGGCCAGTGACGCGGCGCGGGGCCAGGCGACCAGCCCCAGGGCCTCAAGCGCCGGTCTTGCCAACAGATAGCCCTGCATCAGATCGACGCCCAAGTCGCGCAGGACGTCGTGTTCGGCCGGGGTCTCTATACCTTCGCAGACCGGTTCAACGCCCAGATCGCGCAGCATGTTCAGGGTGTTGCGCACGATGGTGCGCTTAACCGGATCGGTGTCGATGTCGCGGATCAGGGCCATGTCCAGCTTGACGATGTCCGGCTGGAACAGGGTCAGCAGACCCAGGCCCGCGTAACCGGCGCCGAAGTCGTCGATGGCCGTCTTGAACCCCATGGCGCGATAGGAGCGCAGGATGTTCAGGATGTGGTCGGCGTCCATCGCCTCGCTCTCGGTGAACTCAAAGATGATCTTGTTCACGGGGAAGCCTGTTCGCATCGCCGCCGCCAGGGTGGCGCGGATGCAGGCGCGCGGCTCATAGACCGCATTGGGCAGAAAATTGATCGACAGGTTGGCGCCCGTCGCCGCCATGTCGAGCCCGGCCGCCAGTTCGATCGCGGTGGTGCGACAGACCTGATCGAAGGCGTAGCGGTTGTGGTCAGCTATCTGAGCCAGCACCTGACCGGCGCCGGCGCCGTCCTTGCCCCGCACAAGCGCCTCGTAGGCGAAGACTGTCTGTGTTGAGACGTTGACGATGGGCTGGAAAGCCATGGTGATGGGCAGGTCGAACCCCGCCCCATCTTTGCAACCCACACAGGACATCGGACCACTCGCTACAGCTAAGGGTCTGACGCCTAGAGGGAAAAGATTAACGACAAGGCCTGTCCAGATCTAGGGCAGGCGGGTGACCTTGGCCGCCATGTCGGGGCGGGGGCGTTCCAGGGCCGGTTCGTTCAGGGTTCCGATATGGATGAAGCCGGCGACCGCCTCGCCGTCGGTCAGGCCGAACAGGGCTGTGGCCTGGGCGTCATAGCTGTACCAGTCCGTGATCCAGCTGGAAGCATAGCCGAAGGCGCCGGCCGCATGCTCCAGATTCATACAGACCGCGCCGGCCGACATCTGCTGCTCCCAGAGCGGCTTGGCGTCGGGCACGGGCGCCGAGATGACCAGGACGGTGACGGGGGCGGCGGTCAGCTTGGCCAGGACCGCCTGCTCCTTGGCGGGACGGCCCTGGGTCTGCGCAAGGCCGGACAGTTTTTCGGCGATTTCCCCGCGGCTCTGCGGCCCCAGGACCACGAACCGCCAGGGAAACAGCTTGCCGTGATCGGGCGTGCGGGCGCCCAGGGTCAGGATCTGATCCAGTTCGGCCTCGGTCGGGCCGGGGCTGGTCAGGGCCTGGGCCGGGGCGGAGCGGCGTGAGGCCAGCCGATCGCGCAACTCCTGCGACGGGACCGGGGCGGGCAGGGGGGCGTTCAACGGAAAGAGAGGCGAAGGGGTCATGCGGTCTAGCTAGGCTTTCCCCCCGCCGTCCGCCATAGCTGAGGTATGAGCGATTTCGACGAACCGAAATGGGCCGCCGGCCTGGCCAAGCCGCCGGCCTGGCGCAGCAAGACCGAGGAGACGGTGTTCGAAAATCCGTGGATGCGGTTGACGCGGCACCGGGTGATCGCCCCGACGGGCCAGCTGGCGGACTATGCGGTGATGCGGCCCAAGAATGTCGCGACCGGGGTGCTGCCGGTGCATGACGACGGCACGGTGGTTCTGGTCGGGCAGCAGAGGTTCGCCTTCGCCAACTATTCCTGGGAGATGCCCGAGGGCGGGGCGTCCCTCGACGAGGATCCGTTCGACGGCGTCCGGCGGGAGCTGGCCGAGGAGGCGGGGCTGGAGGCCGCCCACTGGACGCCGGCCCTGACGATGGAGCTGTCGAACTCTGTCACGACCGAGATGGCGCATACCTGGATCGCCTGGGGCCTGAGGCCTGTGCCGGTGGCGCCGGACCCGACCGAGGTGATCGCCGTCGTGCGCGTGCCGTTCCTGGATCTGCTCGACGAAGTCGGGCGCGGGACGGTGCGGGACAGCCTGACGGTGGCGACGGCGTACAAGGCCTATCATATGGCCTTGAATGGAGCCCTGCCTCCGGCGCTGGCTAAGGCCATGCTGGGGCGGGTATGATGTCGCCGAAGGAGTCCGGCATGCCCAAGCTTGAAGTCGTCGCGGAAACTGACAGCGTGTGGCGCCAGCTGCGCGCCTCCGCCGAGGCCGCCTCGCGCGAGGAGCCCCAGCTGGGTTCGCAGATGAACGCCGTCATCCTGTCGCACGATGATCTGGCCGGCGCCCTCAGCTTCCAGATCGCGCGTAAACTGGCCGATCCGGAAATGAGCGCCATGTCGGTGCGCGAGGTCTGCTTGTCGGCCTTCGCCGCCGATCCGGCCATGGTCGCGGCGGCCGAGGCGGATCTGCGCGCCGTGGCCGAACGCGATCCGGCCATCCGCAATCTGTTGCAGCCCTTCCTCTATTTCAAAGGCTTCCAGGCCTTGCAGGGCTGGCGCGTGGCCCATTGGCTGTGGGGCCAGGGCCGTGAGACCCTGGCCTTCCACTTCCAGAGCCGGATCTCCGAACTGTTCCAGCTGGACATCCATCCGGCCGCGCGGCTGGGCCAGGGGCTGTTCCTGGACCACGGCACCGGCATCGTCATCGGCGAGACGGCGGTGGTCGGCGACGACGTCTCCATGCTGCACAGCGTCACCTTGGGCGGCACGGGGGCCGAGCGCGGCGACCGCCACCCCAAGATCGGCAAGGGCGTCCTGCTGGGCGCCGGCGCCAAGGTGCTGGGCAATATCCATATCGGCGACTACGCCAAGGTGGCCTCGGGCTCGGTGGTGCTGAAGCCTGTGCCGTCCGGCTGCACCGTGGCCGGGGTGCCGGCGCGCCTGGTCAACTGCCCCACCGGCGCCGAACCGGCCCGGACCATGGACCATACGCTGGCTGAGGTGGTGTACGACTTCGTGATCTGAGGGATCGACCTTCCCCCGCCGGCGGGGGAAGTGTCAGGTCGTGGCGCGCAGCGACACGCCTGACGATGGGGGAAGTCTTCCTTTGGGCGAGACTTCCCTCTCCGTCGCTGGATTGGCTTCGCCGATCGACGCGACACCTCTCCCGCAAGCGGGAGAGGGTTGAAAAAGCGCATCTAGCGGTTCCCCTGAAGCCCCGACTTCTCTAGGGTCCGCGGCCAACCCAAGACCATGAGGCCCCCGTGAAAGACACTGACCTGAAGCGCATCGAGGCTCACCTCAAGCGCACCTTCAACACCGGCGGCATCATCGTGAAGGCCCGTCCCAAGCAGAATGACTCGGCCGAAGTCTATGTCGGAGACGAGTTCATCGGCGTCGTCTTCGAGGACGAGGACGAGGAAGGCTCCTTCATGTTCGAGATGGCGATCCTGGCCGAGGACCTGCCGGACTAAGTCTCGCGCGCCGACCGCCCTGCGACATCGTGCGCAGGGCGGTTGTGAGAACGTTCTCAAAAATGGCTTGACGGGTTGCGCCGGCCCGGCCCTAATCGCGCCGAAGGGCGGCGGATCGATCGCTCGGGAGCAGACGCGCTGAGGGGCAAGGATCGGGACGTCGCCGTTCCGTCGCGCCCATCCGCCTGTTTTCCGATCCGTCAGACGCACGTCCTCCTGGTTCATCCCGAGAGGAAATCCAATGCGCGCGACTGTGTCCCTGATGGTGCTGGCCCTGGCCGTGAGCGGGGGCGCGCCGGCCCTGGCGCAGACGGCGACGGTTCCCGAAGCGTCGCGAGCTCATCCCGAGCGCTGGCCCCATGCCGCGACCCCGGCGGCCATCAGCGACGCCCGCACCGAGGCATTCGTCTCCGAACTGATGGCCAGGATGACGCTGGAGGAGAAGGTGGGCCAGCTGATCCAGGCCGACATCTCCTCAATCACCCCCGACGATCTGAAGACCTATCCGCTGGGCTCGATCCTGGCTGGCGGCAGCTCCGGTCCCTGGGGCGACGACAAGGCGCCCCCGCAGAAATGGCTGGACCTGGCCCGCGCCTTCCGCGCCGCCAACGAGAGCCGGGGCGGGACGGTGATCCCGCTGATCTACGGCATCGACGCCGTGCACGGGCACAACAACGTCCCCGGCGCGACCATCTTTCCCCACAACATCGGCCTGGGCGCCGCGCGCGATCCGGACCTGATCCGGCGCATCGGCGAGGCGACGGCCCTGGAGGTGGCGGTGACGGGGGCGGAGTGGACCTTCGGCCCAACCCTGGCCGTGCCGCGCGACGATCGTTGGGGCCGGTCCTATGAGGGCTATGCCGAGGATCCGGAGGTTCAGCGGTCCTACGCCGGGCCGATGACCCTGGGCCTCCAGGGCGAGCTGCAGCCGGGGCGGCCGCTGGCGCCCGGCCATATCGCCGGATCGGCCAAACATTTCCTGGCCGACGGGGGCACCTTCGAGGGCGAGGATCAGGGCGATTTCCGGGGCACGGAGCAGGAGCTGATCGACGTCCACCTGGGCGGATACGTCCAGGCCATCGACGCGGGCGTGCTGTCGATCATGGCCAGTTTCTCGGGCTGGAACGGTTACAAGCACTCAGGCAATCCGACCCTGCTGACCGATGTCCTGCGCGGGCCGCTGGGGTTCAAGGGATTCGTCGTCTCCGACTGGAACGCGCACGGCCAACTGCCGGGCTGCACCAATGAGAGCTGCGCCCTGGCGGTCAACGCGGGCATCGACATGCTGATGGCGCCCGACAGCTGGAAGCCGCTGTACGCCTCGACCCTGGCCCAGGCCCGGTCGGGCGAGATCCCTATGGCGCGGGTGGACGAGGCGGTGCGTCGCATTCTGGTGGCCAAGGTCAAGACCGGCCTGTTCGAACCGGCGCGGCCGATGGAAGGCCGGTTCGAGGAGCTGGCTTCACCCGCGCACCGCGCCCTGGCGCGCGAGGCGGTGCGCAAGTCGCTGGTGCTGTTGAAGAATGACGGCGTCCTGCCGGTTCGGGCCAATGCGCGGGTGCTTGTGGCGGGGACGGCGGCTGACGACATCGGCCAGGCCTCGGGCGGCTGGACCCTGAGCTGGCAGGGGACGGGCAATACGAATGCCGACTTCCCCCAGGGCCAGTCGATCTGGAGCGGGATCGAAGAGGCGGTGAAGGCCGGCGGCGGGACCGCAACCTTGAGCGCGGACGGGTCCTTCACCCAAAAACCGGATGTGGCGATCGTCGTCTTCGGCGAGACCCCCTATGCCGAGTTCCAAGGCGACGTGGACAATCTAGACTATGTCCCGACCGCGCCGCTGGAGACGCTGAAGCGGCTGAAGGCGGCGGGGATTCCGACCGTGTCGGTCTTCCTGTCCGGGCGGCCGATGTGGACCAATCCGGAGATCAACGCCTCGGACGCCTTTGTGGCCGCCTGGCTGCCGGGGACCGAAGGCGGGGGGATCGCCGACGTCCTGGTGGGCCGAGCCGACGGCAAACCGCGCCACGACTTCCACGGCAAACTGTCCTTCAGCTGGCCCAAGGATGCGACGGGAACGCCGCTGAACCACGGCCAGCCCGGCTATGATCCGCAGTTCGCCTATGGCTACGGCCTGACCTACGCCGCGCCGGCGCGAGTCGGAATGCTGTCGGAGGAGAGCGGGGTCTCGGCGCAGGCGACCAATCTGGATCGCTATTTCGTCGACGGCCGGTTCGTCTCGCCCTGGAGCTTGTTGCTGAACGACGCAGGAGGTCAGACCCGACCCGGCACGGCGAAGACGGCGACCAGCCCGCGCGCCGGCGTCGCCTCACGCCCGGTAGACGACCTGGCCCAGGAAAGCGGCCAGCAGTTCGCCTTTGCGGGAACCGGGCCGGCCAGCGTTGAGATCTGGGGCACGGCCGTCGATCTGACGCGCCAAGCCAACGGCGCCGTCGCCCTGGGCTTCCGCTATCGTGTTGACGTCGCGCCGTCCGCTCCGGTGGCGTTCAAACTGGGCGGCGGGGCGGTGGACCTGACCGGCCTGTTGCGCTCTGCCCCCGTCGGCCAGTGGCGCGAAGCCCGCATTCCCCTGACCTGTTTCCGCACCGACGGCGGGGACCTGTCGCGCGTCGAGGTTCCGTTCCACATGGCGACCAGCGGTGCGATGACCGTCTCGGTCTCCGAGATCAAGCTGGATGCCAGCCAGACCGAAACGCGCTGCCCGGCCTAAAGGGCGCGACATGACGGTCCCCTCCGCCTTCACCCCGCGTCGGCGGTGAAGGTCAGGGTGTGGGTGTAGCTGCGGTAGGGGGTGGGGCTGCCTGCCGGGGCGGCGGTGCGGTAGCGGACCTGGGTCATATAGGCGCCGGGCGCCGAGACCCGCAGGGTCAGGACGCCGGAGGCGTCGGTGGCGGTTTCGGTCTCGATCGTCTTGCCGTCGTACTGGCCGGCTTCCCGAAAGACGGTGACAGGCGCGTCGGCCAGGTGCTGGCCGTCGAACAGCAGGCGGAAGGTCGCGTCCTCGCCGGCGACGATCTGGTTCGGCTGGATCAGAGGCTGAAGCTCCAGCCCTTGGCCGGTGGGCTTCAGCGCCGCCTCGTCGGGGACGCCCCGCATAACATAGGCCTCGGCGACGGTGATGCTCTGGACATCGACCAGTTCGGCGCCGGGCGGGGGCGGCGCATCCTCTTCGCCGACCATCTTCCAGCCGGAGGGGGTGTGGTACATCTTGGTCGTGCGGCCGGCGCGTGGGCCGGATGACAGACGATAGAGGCCGTCCACCGGCGTCGGCGCCTCGAACACCGCCAGATCGCGCAGATAGGTGACGGCGCTGATCGGCGTGTCGCCGTTTGGCCCGACTACATGGAAGCCGTCGGACCGCATGGCGACCTCGGCGTTGAACACCTCCTCGGTAAAGGCCGCCTCGACGGTCACATGATCGCGCCGCCCCGCGTCGAACAGATTGGGCCGAAGATAGGGGGAGTGGGCCTGGGCCACGCCCGCGCCCCAGACGGACAGAAGGGAGGCCAAAAGGCCGGCGTGGAGGGGATGTCGGGTCATGGTCGTCCTCATAGGCCGAGGCAGAGTATGCAAGTGAGAACGAATTGCAACAAAGGGTTCGGGATAGGGGCGTCTGGGACCGGACGCCGACGACGGGATGGGCTAGAGTCGCGCCGAATCTGATCTGGAGTTCGATCATGAGTTTTTCCGCCACCGACGCCGCATTCGAGGGGTTTCGCGTGACGCGCCAGAACCCGGCGGCGGTTCTCCTCTGGTCGATGGTCTGGCTGATCGGGCTCATATTGAGCAGTCTGCTCGCGGCGCCCGCAATCATGCCCCATATGGCCGAGTTGCAGGCCGCCAACGGCGATATCAACGCCTTGTCGCCAGAAGCGCTACAAGCCTTCGGCTTGGCCATGGCTGGATTCATGCCGCCGTTGCTGTTGGCCCAGGCCCTCGTCGCGCCGGCCGTCTACCGCGCAGTGCTTGAGCCTGAGAAACGACGGTTCGGCTTCCTGCGACTGGGCAAGACCGAGGCTCGGATGTTGGGGGTTCTGATTATTCTGGTCGTCGTTCAGCTCGTATTGAACGTTGGAGCGGACCTCGCCACTCGGGGCGCCGGCGCGGCGATCGGCCTGGCGGGAGGCGTCATCGTGAATCTCATCGCCTTTGCACTGGGTCTCTGGGTAGCGGCTCGACTCAGCTTGGTCGCGCCTCTCACGGTACTGCGGAGCGGCCTTCCTCTCGTGGAAGGATGGAAGCGCAGCGGACCCATCGTCTGGCCTCTGATCGGCGTGAATGTGCTCGCCGTCGCCATGGCCTTGTTGGTGGGTCTGCTGCTGGCCCTCGTCGCCTGGCCTATGACGGCGGCCATGTCCGGCTCCGGCGCAGGCGCGGGTTTGGCGGCCCTGCTGCTGATGACGCTGATGGCGCTCGGTTTCGCACTGATCACCGTCCTGCTTTGGAGTCCGTTCGCGGCGATCTTGAAGCAGCTGGAGGGCTGACGGAGACGTTTCAGCGTCTGGAGTAAAACCTCAGGCCGAGGCCTTGACCCGCTTCCGCTTCGCCGGCGGGGGCGTCGCCGCCTGCCCCAGGGCCGCGACCCGCGCCTTGCGCCGGGTCTCGTGACGATCCAGCACCTCCTTGAGGTATTTTCCGGTCCAGCTGGCCTTGTTCTCCGCCACCTGTTCCGGTGTGCCGACCGCGACGATCTCGCCGCCGCCCTCGCCGCCTTCCGGCCCGAAGTCGAGCAGATAGTCCGCCACTTTGATGACGTCGAGATTGTGCTCGATCACCACGATGGTGTTGCCAGCCTCGACCAGTTCCTGAAGCACTTCCAGAAGTTTGCGCGTATCTTCGAAATGCAGGCCGGTGGTCGGCTCGTCGAGGATGTAGAGGGTCCGGCCGGTCGCGCGTTTCGACAGTTCCTTGGACAGCTTGACCCGCTGGGCCTCGCCGCCGGACAGGGTGGTCGCGGGCTGGCCGACCTTGACGTAGCCGAGGCCCACCCGCTCCAGCGTCAGCATCTTGTCGCGGATCGGCGGCACGGCCTTGAAGAACTGGGCGGCCTCCTCGACCGTCATGTCCAGGACGTCCGAGATCGACTTGCCCTTGAACACAATCTCCAGCGTCTCGCGGTTGTAGCGCTTGCCCTTGCAGACGTCGCAGGTGACGTAGACGTCGGGCAGGAAGTGCATCTCGATCTTGATGACGCCGTCGCCCTGGCAGGCCTCGCAGCGGCCGCCCTTGACGTTGAAGCTGAACCGGCCGGGGCCGTAGCCGCGCGCCTTGGATTCCGGCAGGCCGGCGTACCAGTCGCGGATGGGGCCGAAGGCACCGGTGTAGGTGGCGGGATTGGAGCGCGGGGTGCGGCCGATCGGCGACTGGTCGATGTCGATGACCTTGTCGAAATGCTCCAGCCCCTCGATGCGGTCGAAGGGGGCGGGGGCGTCCGACGCATTGTTCAGACGGCGCGCGGCGGCCTTATACAGGGTCTCGATGGTGAAGGTGGACTTGCCGCCGCCGGACACGCCGGTGATGCAGGTGAAGACGCCGACGGGGATTTCGCCGGTGACGCTCTTCAGATTGTTGCCGCTGGCGCCGCTGATCTTCAGCATCCGCTTGCGGTCGATGGGGCGGCGGCCGTCGGCGGGGATTTCGATCTCCCGCTCGCCGGTCAGATATTTGCCGGTCAGGGAGTTCGGGTTGGCCATAACCTGTTGCGGCGTGCCCTCGGCGCAGACCGTACCGCCATGCACCCCCGCAGCGGGGCCCATGTCGATGACATAGTCGGCGGTCAGAATGGCTTCCTCGTCGTGCTCGACCACAAGGACCGAATTGCCGAGGTCGCGCAGCCCTTTCAGGCTTTCCAGCAGGCGGGTGTTGTCGCGCTGGTGCAGACCGATGGAGGGTTCGTCCAGCACATAGAGGACGCCGGTCAGGCCCGAACCGATCTGTGACGCCAGACGGATGCGCTGGCTCTCCCCGCCCGACAAGGTGCCCGAGGATCGCGACAGGTTCAGATAGTCCAGGCCGACGTTGTTCAGGAACCGCAGCCGGTCGCAGATCTCCTTCAGGATTCGCCGGGCGATCTCCATCTGCTTCTCTGTCAGGCTCTCCTCCAGGGTCGAGAACCAGAGGTAGGCCTTGGAGATCGACAGCATGGAGATGTCGGCGATGTCCTCGCCGCCGACCTTGACCGCCAGGGCCTCGGGCTTCAGCCGCTTGCCGCCGCAGGCCTCGCAGGGGGTCTCGGACTGGTAGCGGGCCAGTTCCTCGCGCACCCAGGCGCTGTCGGTCTCGCGCCAGCGCCGCTCCAGGTTCGGCAGGACGCCCTCGAACGGCTTAGAGACCTCGTATTTGCGGGCGTTGTCGTCATAGGTGAATTTGATCTTCTCAGCGCCCGTGCCGTGCAGGATCGCCTTATGCGCCTGGGCCGGCAGATCGCGCCAAGCGATGTCCATCGAGAAGCCGTAGTGGCGGCTCAGCGACTGAAGCGTCTGGGTGTAGAGAGGGGAGGGGCCGCGCGCCCACGGCGCCACCGCCCCCTTGTGCAGGCTCTTGTCGCGATCGGGAATCACCAGGTCGGCGTCGAAGGCGAGCTTGACCCCCAGGCCGTCGCACACCGGACAAGCGCCGAAGGGATTGTTGAACGAGAACAGCCGCGGCTCGATCTCAGAGATGGTGAAACCCGAGACCGGGCAGGCGAAGCGTTCGGAGAAGACGAGGGTGCGCGGCGCTGTCTCGCCCTCGGCGACGCTGGCCCATTCCGCCGTAGCGATGCCGTCGGCGAGGCCGAGCGCGGTCTGGAGACTGTCAGCGTAGCGGCCTTCCTGATCCGGTTTGGTGACGATCCGGTCCACGACGATGTCGATGTCGTGCTTGAACTTCTTGTCCAGGGTCGGGGCTTCGTCGATGGGGTAGAATTGGCCGTCGATCTTCAGCCGCTGGAAGCCCTGGCGCTGCCACTCCGCGATTTCCTTCCTGTACTCGCCCTTGCGGCCGCGCACGACCGGGGCCAGCAGCAGGATGCGTTCGCCGTCTGGCAGGGCCGTCAGCTTGTCGACCATCTGGCTGATGGTCTGGCTCTCGATCGGCAGGCCGGTGGCCGGCGAATAGGGCACCCCGACCCGCGCCCACAGCAGGCGCATATAGTCGTGGATCTCCGTGACCGTGCCGACGGTGGATCGCGGGTTCTTGGAGGTGGTCTTCTGTTCGATGGAAATGGCCGGCGACAGGCCCTCGATCAGGTCCACGTCCGGCTTGCCCATCAGCTCAAGGAACTGGCGCGCATAGGCCGACAGGCTTTCGACATAGCGACGCTGGCCCTCGGCGTAGATGGTGTCAAAGGCCAGGGACGACTTGCCCGAGCCCGACAGGCCGGTCATCACCACCAGCTGTTCGCGCGGAATGTCGAGGTCCACGCCCTTGAGATTGTGCTCGCGGGCGCCGCGAACGCGGATGAAGTTGTGCTTTTCGGTCATGCGGTCCGGGAAACGCGGAGAGGAGCCGGAGGGCTCCGGCGCGACATTGCTATATGGGGATGATTTGCCCGATTTAAGCAAGAACAATGTGTGAACATTGCGGCGCTGGGCGCGTCCAGCCCGGTTGACCTACTCCGGCGTCCAGGCCTGTGTCGGGCGCAAGAAACGCTCGCCCTTGGCCAGCATCACTCCGTTTGCGGTCGCGACGCCGAGCTCCAGGCTCTCGGCGATGCGGCGGGCGCGTTCGATGAAATGGGCCGCGGCGACGGGCGGGCAGAGGTCGCGGGCGGTCTCGGCGAACAACTCAAGCCAGCGGTCGAAGTGGCGCGCGTCGATCGGCAGGGGCAGATGTTTCGGCATAGGCCGACCCTGGTAGACGCCAGACGAAAGGGCCACCGACGACCAGAACAGCTTCATCTGCGCCAGATGCGGGCCCCAGTCGGCGATCCGATCCGCGAAGATCGGCCCGATCAGCCGGTCGTCGCGGACGCGGGCGTAGAAGCCCTCGACCAGGGCGTCGATCATCGCCTCGTCGATGCCGGTTTCGTCGCGCAGCCGCTGAACAGCCGCGTCGCGGCGCGCGGCGGCTCCGGCAGGGTCTTCTATGCGGAAGCGGCTCTCCATTCCGACGTCCTAGCGGCTTGGTGGGCGGGGCGCCATCGGACCATCGGTCCACCCCGGAGCCACCCCCTCTTCACGCGGCCGTGTTCATATCAGGGGCTCCCCGGAGTTGCGGATTGCACAAATACGACCCATCCTCCTGTCTCTGACGAGTTTTGAGCAGGAGGCTCGAAGATCATGATCATCGCACTGGCAACCGGTTCCGCCCTGTCCGCCATGCTGCTCGTGATCCTCCATGCCAACCAGCCCAAGCCGAAGCGCGTCCCCGTCCGCGCTCGCGACCCTCGACAAGGTCGCCGCTAGAACGCCTGACGGCGTTACGCTTTTCGACAATCTGAGCCTGACCTTCGGGTCTGAGCGCACCGGCGTTGTCGGTCGCAACGGCGCGGGCAAGAGCACGCTGCTGCGTCTGATCGCCGGCGACCTTTCGCCCAGCGAGGGAAGTGTGACGCGCGCCGCCTCCGTCGGCGTGCTGGATCAACGGTCCGATCCGTCGCCGGACGAGACGACGGGGCAAACCCTGGGCGTCGCGCCCGCTCTGGCGGCGATAGACCGGCTGCTGGCTGGCGAGGGCGACGCCCAGGACATGGCCGACGCCGACTGGACGCTGGAGCCCAGGATCGCCTCGGCCTTGGCCGAGGTCGGGCTGGAGGGCTTGCCGATGGACCGGGCGACGAGGAGCCTCAGCGGCGGAGAACAGACCCGGCTGCGGTTGGCGGGTCTGATCCTCGCGGCGCCGGATCTGATCCTGCTGGACGAACCGACCAATCATCTGGATGTCCAGGCGCGGCGCTGGGTGGCCGAGGTGCTGGGTCGCTGGAAGGGCGGGGCGGTGGTGGTCAGCCATGACCGGGATCTGCTGCGTCGCATGGATCGCATCGTCGAGGTGTCCGGCCTGGGGGTCGCCGTCCACGGCGGGAACTACGACCTCTACGCCGCACGCAAGGCGATTGAGCGCGAAACAGCCGAACGCGACCTGGTCGAGGCTGAACGGACGCTGGCCCGCGTGGCGGCGGACGCCCAGCGTCGCACGGAGATGAAGGCGCGGCGGGACGCGGCCGGACGCCGCAAGGCGGCCAAGGGCGACATGCCCAGGATTCTGATCGACGCCCGGGCCGAGCGGGCCGAAAACAGCGGCGGCGGCGACCGGCTCCTCGCCGTGCGCCAGGCGGCGGAGGCGGAAACCGCCTTGGCCGCCGCGCGCCAAGGGGTGGAGCGGGTGCGAACCCTAACCATCCCCATGCGCGCCACAGGCCTTGCGGCGGGACGGACGGTGGCCACCTTGAGCGGGGCGGTCTGGACGACACAGGACGGGCGGCGGATCGTCGGTCCTGTGGATCTGACCTTGACCGGACCGGAGCGGGTCGCCGTCACCGGCCCGAACGGCGCGGGCAAGACCACCCTGCTGCGGCTCATCACCGGCGATCTTGCACCGACTTCGGGTCAAGTGCAGCGACCTGTTCCCGCAGCCTTGCTGGATCAGGAGGCGGCTTTGCTGCGCCCCCAGGAAACCTTGGTCGAGGCCTGGATGCGGCTGAATCCGGACGGTTCGGTCCAAGAAGCCCAGGCGGCCCTGGCACGCTTCCTGTTTCGAAATACGGCCGCGCATCGGCGGGTCGGCGACCTGTCCGGCGGTGAACGGCTGCGGGCCGCCCTGGCCTGCGTCATGACGGGAACGCGCCCGCCGCAGCTTCTGGTGCTGGATGAGCCGACCAACCACCTGGACCTCGATTCGGTGGCGGCGGTGGAGGCGGCGTTGAGCGCCTATGACGGCGCCCTTGTTGTCGTCAGCCACGATGCGGACTTCCTGGCGGCGGTCGGGATAGATCGGACGATCAGCCTAGCCCGCCCGTCTGCCTGAGGCCCTCCCAAAGGGCGATGCCCGCCGTGACCGACAGATTCAGCGACCGGGCCTCGGGTCTGAGCGGAATCACCACGCGCGCGTCCGCGGCGGCGTGCACATAGTCCGGGGCGCCGGCGGTCTCCTTGCCGAACAGGAGCGTGTCGGTGGGTTCGAAGACGAAGTCGGGCAGGGGCGTCGCCCCCTTGGTGGTGAAGAGCACCAGCCGTCCGGCGGGTCGCTCGCGCTGGAAGGCGTCCCAATCCGCATGGCGGGTCATGTGCGATAGGGGGCCGTAATCCAGGGCCGCGCGCTTCATGGCGCGGTCGTCAAAACGGAAGCCTGTGGGCTCAATGACGTGCAGGGCGACGCCGAAACAGGCCGACAGCCGGATACAGGCGCCGACGTTCTGAGGAATGTCCGGTTGAAAAAGGGCGAGACGCATTCTAAGCCCTAGGTATACGCGACCTGGGGGTTTGTCGCGGTCTGTTTGCGAGCGTTTCGCAAGAAACGTCAGCAGCTTGCGGCGAACGCCGCAAATACAGGCCGAGGGGACCACAGGGCAGCGCTTTTAGGGTTCGTGCCGTAGCAGAGGAGCGCCAACACAGGCGGTCCCGGCGGTCTTCGAGAGGTGAAACGTGGCCGAAACGGGTGTGATTCCGGAAGGCGAGGGCGATCCGAATCGCCGCGACTTCATCCATATCGCGGCGGGCGCCGCTGCGGTGGGCGCCGGGGCGATGATCGCCTGGCCTCTGATCAATCAGATGAACCCTGCGGCCGACACCCTGGCCCTGGCCTCGATCGAGTTCGACCTGACCAAGGTTCAGGAGGGCCAGCAGGTCGTGATCAAATGGCAGGGCAAGCCGGTCTTCGTGCGCTATCGCACCCCGGCCGAGCTGCAGAAGGTCATTACCGAGGGCGCCGTCGGCAGCCCGCCCCAGACGGATGCGGAACGCACCAAGTCCGGGCATGAGAAATATCTGGTCGTGGTCGGCTCCTGCACCCATCTGGGCTGCGTCCCGACCTTCGGCGCCGGCGATTACGGCGGCTGGTTCTGCCCGTGCCACGGCTCGCACTACGATGCGTCCGGTCGGATCAGAAAGGGGCCGGCGCCCCTGAACCTGGTCGTGCCCGACTACGAATACACGTCCGACACCCGCGTTAAGATCGGTTGAGGGCGAAGGGGGAGGAAATGAGCGAACACGAATCCACCTACGTCCCGAAGACGGGCGTCGAAAAATGGCTGGACACCCGGCTGCCCATCATCCGCTTCGGCGCCGACTATATGTCGCTGCCGACGCCCAGGAACCTGAACTACTGGTGGACCTTCGGCGGCATCCTGGCCCTGTGCCTGATGACGCAGATCGTCACCGGCATCGTTCTGGCCATGCACTATACGCCGAACGTCGACCTGGCCTTCGCCTCGGTCGAGCGGATCATGCGTGACGTCAACGGCGGCTGGCTGATCCGCTATGTCCACGCCAACGGCGCCTCGATGTTCTTCATCGCCGTCTATCTGCACATGCTGCGGGGGCTGTACTACGGCTCCTACAAGGCGCCGCGCGAGATGATCTGGATCATCGGCTGCGTGATCTTCTTCCTGATGATCGCCACCGCCTTCCTGGGCTATGTCCTGCCCTGGGGTCAGATGTCCTTCTGGGGCGCAGAGGTCATCACCAATCTGATCGGCGCCGTGCCCCTCGTCGGCGAACCGATCCTGATCTGGCTGCGCGGCGGCCCGGCGATCGACAATGCGACGCTGAACCGCTTCTTCTCCCTGCACTATCTGCTGCCCTTCGCCATCCTGGGCTGCGTGGTCCTGCACCTTTGGGCCCTGCATTCGGCCGGTCAGAACAATCCGGTGGGCATCCTCATTCCGAAGGATCGCGCCAAGAAGGACACTCTGCCCTTCCACCCCTATTTCACGGTCAAGGACGGCTTTGCGATCATCCTGTTCCTGATCCTGTTCGCCGTCTTCGTCTTCTATCAGCCGAACGCCCTGGGCCACGCCGACAACTACATCCCGGCCAATCCGCTGCAGACGCCCGCCCACATCGTGCCCGAATGGTACATGCTGCCCTTCTACGCCATCCTGCGCGCGGTGCCGGACAAGTTCGGCGGGGTGGTCGCCATGTTCAGCGCCATCGGCGTCCTGTTCGTCCTGCCCTGGCTGGATACGTCCAAGGTGCGGTCGATGCGCTATCGCCCGACCATGCGGACCTTCTTCTTCATCTTCCTGGTGGTCGGCGTCGGCCTGGGCTGGTGCGGCGGTCAGCTGCCGGACGCCCCGGTCATTCCGGGCATGGCCAGCTTCGTCCTGTTCGACGGAGAGGTGAACTCCTACCTGTGGCTGACGCGGCTGTTCACCCTCTACTATTTCGTCTTCTTCCTGGTGATCCTGCCCTTCGTGGGGCTGAAGGAGACGCCGCTGCCGATCCCCGCGACGATCTCGGAACCGGTCCTGACGGGGGGCGACGCCGTCCCGGCCGCCGCGCCCGCCTCGCCCGAGAAGAAGGGCTGAGCGTCATGAGCTTTGGAAAAATGAGCGTGTCGATGTCCAGACTGGTCGCTTCGGCGGTCGCCGCCCTCGGCCTGATGACGGCGGCGCCCGCCCTGGCGGAGGGCGGGGCGGCCCACCCCCGCTCCGGCGGCTTCAGCTTCGACGGCCCCTTCGGCGTCTATGACCAGGGCCAGCTGCAGCGCGGCTACAAGGTCTATCACGAGGTCTGCGCCGCCTGTCACAGCATGAACCTGATGCACTACCGGAACCTGGGCGATCGCCACGGGCCGTTCTGGAATCCGAAATATCCGAATCCGAACGACAATCCGGTGGTGAAGGCCCTGGCCAAGGAGATCCAGGTTCCCGACATCGATAGCGAGACGGGCGAGCCGATCCAGCGCGACGCCACCCCAGCCGACAAGTTCCGCGCCCCCTATCCCAACGCCACCGCTGCTGCGGCCGGCAACGGGGGGGCGGCGCCGCCGGACCTGTCGGTCATGGCCAAGGCGCGTCACGGCGGCGCCGACTACATCTACTCCCTGCTGTCGGGCTATCGCACCCCGCCCGCGGGCCTGCAGATCCGTCCGGGTCAGCACTACAACCCCTATATGCAGGGCGACCTGACCCCCTTCTGGACCGGCGACCCGGACCATGTGCCCGAGGGCGGCTTCATCGCCATGCCGCCGCCGCTCCAGAACGGCCAGGTCACCTATGACGACGGCTCGCCCCAGACGGTGGATCAGTACGCCAAGGACGTCGCGGCCTTCATCGCCTGGACGTCCGAGCCGAAGATGGTCGAGCGCAAACAGGCCGGTTTCGGCGTGATCATCTTCCTGCTGATCTTTGCGGGCCTGACCTACGCCAGCTATCGCCGCATCTGGAAGGGCGTGGCCCACTAGGCGCGCCCGAACGAAAACCGAAACTCAGCCCGCCGAAGCCCACTTCGGCGGGCATTGTTTTGCGACATCCTGGCCGCTGACACGGAATCGACATGATGGCTTTCCCCGCCTAGGGTTCGGCCTTCTTCTGCGGCTGTGGGGCCCTCTGTTCATGCGTATCCCTTCTTCCTTCGTCGCCGTGCTGATGGCCGGCGCCGCGCTCTCCGCCTGCGCTGCGCCGGCGGCTCTCGAGGGCTCAGGGCCGGTCGCGGCCTTCGACGCCGCACGTATCGCCGAGGACATCCGTGTCCTGTCCGATGACAGTTTCGAGGGGCGCGGCATCGCCACCCCGGCCGAGCAGAAGGTGATCGACTATCTGAGTCGCCAATACGCCGCCGCCGGCTTCCAGCCGGGCGGTCCGAACGGTCAATGGACCCAGGACGTGATCCTGAACCGCTTCACCCAGTCCAACGTCCAGGCGGCGCTGAAGCTGGGCGACTGGACCCTGCCGATGACCCAGGGGCGCGAGGTCGCTCTCTCCACCCGCCGCCCAGCCGAGCACGTCAGCCTGAAGGACGCCCCCCTGGTCTTCGTCGGCTATGGGATCACCGCGCCCGAGCGGAACTGGGACGACTTCAAGGGCCAGGATCTTCGGGGGAAGGTGCTGGTCGTCCTGGTCAATGACGCCGATTTCGAAGAACCGGCCCTGAACACCTTCGGCGGCAAGGCCATGACCTACTACGGCCGCTGGACCTATAAATACGAGGAGGCGGCGCGTCAGGGCGCGGCCGGGGTGCTGATCGTCCATGAGACGGCGCCGGCGTCCTATGGCTGGCAGACGGTCGCCAACTCCTGGGGCGTGCCCCAGTTCGACATCCTGCGCCAGAATGCGGCGGCCGAGCGGGTTCCGGTCGAGGGCTGGATTCAGCGCGACGTCGCCGTCGATCTGTTCCGCCGCGCCGGTCTGGATTTCGAGACGCTGAAGGCCCAGGCTCGCCGCCGCGACTTCCAGCCCGTGCCCCTGACCGGCGCCGGCTTCTCGACCGAGTTCGATGTGGCGACCAGTCAGGTCACCACCCATAACGCCATCGCCCGCCTGCCGGGAACCACCCATCCGGACGAGACGGTCCTCTACACCGCCCACTGGGACCACATCGGCATGGGCGAGCCGGACGAGACGGGCGACCGCATCTTCAACGGCGCCGTGGACAACGCCTCGGGCACGGCGGGCCTGTTGGAGCTGGCGCGGATGTACGGTCGGGCTCCTCGGACCGAACGGTCGATCGTGATGATCAGCTTCACCGCCGAGGAGAGCGGCCTGCTGGGCGCCGAATACTACGCTTCCAACCCCGTCTATCCCCTGGCCAGGACGGTGGGGGGCTTCAACATGGATTCGATGAACGTCTATGGCCGTGTCACCGGCCTGGGCGTGACCGGCTACGGCCAGTCGGACTTCGACGAGCGTCTGGCCGCCGCGATTGAGCCCCAGGGCCGCACCCTGATGCCGGATTACGAGAACTCCGCCGGCACCTACTACCGGTCCGACCACTTCCCCCTGGCCAAGCGCGGCGTGCCGATGGCCTATGCCGGCAGCCGGGGCGACTTCCGCGACGAGCCGGTCGCCGAACGCCAGGCGGCGCGCAGCGAATACGGCGCCAAACGCTATCACCAGGCCGCCGACGAATGGTCTGCGGACTGGGACTACAGCGGCATGATCGAGGATCTGACCGTCTTCTATGACGTCGGCCGCGCCCTGGCGAACAGTCGCGACTGGCCCGAGTGGAAGTCGGGCTCCGAATTCGGTCCCGTCCGCGCCGTCACCGCCGCCGAACGCCGCTAAGCCCGCTGCGCCTCCCGCTTTTTCTTATTTGAGACCCTTCATGATCCTGCGTCGTTCTTCCTTCATCGCCGCTGCGGCCCTGCTCCTGGCCGCCTGCGCCACGGCGCCCGTGGCGCCGCCTGTCGTTACGCCGGCGACTGACGCCTTCGCCGTGGCCTCGGCCGCCACGCCCCAGTTCAGCGCCCAGCGCCTGTCCGACCACATCAAATATCTGGCCGACGATCGGCTGGAGGGGCGTTTCCCCGGCCTGGTCGGCGAGCGGCTGACGCTGGAGTATCTGCAGGCCCAGTATGAGGCCATGGGTCTGGAGCCGGGCGGGCGCGACGGCTCCTGGCTCCAGCCGGTCGATCTGGTGCGGTTCACGCCCGAACGGCCCCCCGTCGCGACCTGGACCGGAGCCGACGGCGTCAGCCATGATCTGACGTCGGGCGCGGACATCACCCTGCGGGCCGGCCCGGCCGATCCGGTGGTCAAGGTCTCCGACGCCCCCCTGGTCTTCGCCGGCTACGGCATTGTGGCGCCCGAGCGGGGCTGGGACGACTATGGCTCGACAGACCTCACCGGGAAGGTCGTGGTCATTCTGCGCGGTCAACCAGAGTCCATGGGCGCCGACCCCAACTTCTACGGCTCGGGCGAACACAAGACCCAGGAGGCGCTGAAGCGCGGGGCCGTCGGCGTCATCAGCCTACAGGACGTCGAGGGCCGTTGGCGCCGCGCCGTCGGCGGCGCGAACCGGCCGGTGATGACGGTCAAGGGCGCGCGCGACGCCCGTTTCACCGGTTCGATCAATATGGCGACCGGAGCGGCCATCGGCGGCGACGTCCTGGCCCAGGCCTTGGCGCGTGCCAAGACGGCTGGCCTGGGCGGCGGCGTCGATCTGGGCGCCCGGCTCAGCGTGGACATCGCCGAAAAGACCGAGGTCATCCACTCCAACAATCTGCTGGCCAAGATCACCGGCACGACCCGGCCCGATGAATATGTCTTCTACTCCGCCCACTGGGACCACGTCGGCAAGGCGCGGGAGAAGAACGAGGCGGGGGACGACGTCTTCAACGGCGCCTGGGACAACGCCTCCGGCACGGCCGGCCTGATCGAAATGGCCCGCGCCTTCAAGAACGGCCCGGCGCCGGAGCGGACCGTGGTCTTCCTGCACGTCACGGCCGAGGAACAGGGGCTGCTGGGCTCTGAAGCCTATGCCGCCGACCCGGTCTATCCGCTGGCCAAGACGGCGGCCGACATCAATATCGACATGCTGCCCTTCACCCCGGCGACGCGCGACGTGGCGGTCTTCGGCGTCGGCAAGTCGGAGCTGGAGGATATTCTGGGACGGTTCGCCGCCGTCCAGGGGCGCACCGTCACTGGCGACGGTTATCCGGAAGAGGGCTTCTACTACCGTTCCGACCACTTCAACTTCGCCGCAGGCGGGGTGCCGGCTCTGATGCCGTGGAGCGGCCGTGATTTCGTGGAGGGCGGAATCGAAGCGGGCAAACCCTATTACGAGGCCCAGATGGCTCGCTACTATCACAAGCTGACGGACGAATGGCGGGCGGACTACGACTTCACCGCCGCACTTCAGAACCTGGATCTATTGTACCGGCTGGGTCTGACGGTGGCCGACAGCACCACCTGGCCGGCCTGGAAGCCGACAGCCGAGTTCAACGCCATCCGCGACGCCTCGGCCGCCGAACGGCGCTGAGGCCGTCGGCGGCGGGCGATCCGGACCTCAACGGGCGGCGGCGGGCTGGCTTGATGTGGCCTGGGCAATCAACTCGCGAGCCCGGGCGACGGCCTCGGCCTCAGCGACTTCGCCGTCGGCCAGCGACTGGGCCAGATCCATCAGCGGCGCTCCAGTGACCGCGCCGGTCTCGGCCTCCTGCTGCAGATGGACTCCGTTTCCGGCGACGATGGCTGCATCCCAGGCGTCGCGCACGGCGGCCCAGAAGCCTTGGGTCTTGGCCCAATAGTCGTCCCCCGGCTTGGGGGAATAGCTGTCGTTCCGGTCGTAGGTGTTGATCACATCTTCCTGGACCACGGCGATCGGCGCACCGTCCGGCTGGCCGGCCATCTTCATGTTGTCTTGAATATGCACCCAGCCGGCGGGTGTCAGGATGTGCCGATTGGTCCCCAGATAGCGGTCGTAGATCGGATGCCGCACCGCGTCCCGCCGCGCCAGCGGCCGCCAGGTCGGGTCGGACGTCCAGGCCGTCAGCCCATTGTCATAGGTCCAGCGGCCGACTCCGCCGTAACGAGGTGAATCGTCAGTCTGCCACACGGTCTGAGACCAAGCGCCCTGGCGCTGGGCTTCCGGGACGGGGGTCAGCACCCATCGGTTCGGCCCGGCGTAGGTCAGGACCGTCTGCGGCTGATAGGTCCAGTCCTGGCGCCAGTGTTTGATCACCATGGTCTGACCGTCGTGCTCCATCACCAATATGTGCTGTAGGCTGATCCGATCGCCCTTGTCGTAGACGACACGCACGATCTCGCTGCCGCCGGACAGCTTCTCCTCCAGCGGATCATAGTCGGCGCGGAAGCTGACGTTCTCGCGCATGTCGAAATGGACGCGGTATTGGCCCGCCTGGGCCAGAATGGCTTGGCGGTCCCGCTCGAAGGCGTCGGTCGCCGCGGCGACGGGCGGCTGAGCGGCGGTCGCCAGCGCCTGGGAGGCGGGGGCGACGGCTAACAGGGCGGCGGCGATCAGAATGGCGCGCATGGGGCGTGTCCTTGAAGTACGTGCGGTCATGGCGGTTACAGGCGCAAGGTCAGGGAAAGGCCGAAGTTGCGGCCAGGCTGGGTGTAGGCGTCCTTGACGGTCGATGCGGCGGACAGGCCCCGCACGTCGCTCCACCAGCCGTAGGTCTCGTCAAAGACGTTGAAGGCGCCCGCGCGCAGGGTGGCGCGTTCGGTCACGTTCCAATAGGCGGTCAGGTCTAGCAGGGTGAAGCTGTCGCCCAGATAGCAGGCCGCGCCGCAAGACAGATTGTATGTGGCCCTATCCTTATTGCCGGACCAGGTAACGGTGGCCGATCCGCCCCAAACGCCAGAAGGCGCCGCGTAGTGAACGCCGGCCACCACCTTGACCGGATCGATGCTGCTGAGTTCGGTGCGGCGGCCGTCGGTCGTCTGCTCTCCTTCGGCATAGGCGGCCGACCCGATCAGGCTGAAGCCGTTGTCCCAATAGAGGTTCGCACGGGCTTCCAAGCCGCGAATGTCCACCTCGGTCAGGTTGACGTATTGATAGACAAGAGGATCAACGCCCGGTACGCCCGTGCCGCTGACCGCCACCTGGTCGATGAAGTCGTCATAATGTGTGGCGAAGGCCGTGGTGTTCAGACGCATCACGCCCCCGGCCACGTCGATGCCGCGCAGTCGGAAGCCGGCCTCGAAGCTTTCGCTGGTTTCCGGCGACAGGTTCGGATTGGGGATCGAGCGATAGCCGAAGACCGGGTTCTCGAAATAGTTGTTCACCTGCATCGGCGACGGCGCACGGAAGCCCAGGCCGTAGCTGGCGAAGACGCCCAGATGCGCGCCGGTCCAATAGACGACGCCCAGCTTGGGCGAGATATGGTCGTCGCTCTGTCCCGAGGCTGCGGCGGGGAACTCGGCGTCCACCTTGGGCGACAGGTCGTACCAGTCGTAGCGCACGGCGGGGATGATGCTGAGGGCGCCCCCAAGCGCCTCGATCTCGTCCTGGACGAACAGGCCAGCCAACTGGAAATCGGTCGTCGGGAAGGCGCGGACAGGGAAGGTCTCGCCGACCGGCGGCGTGATCCCGTCGCGCAGACCCTCCTGGGTCGTCTTGGACCAGTCGCCGCCGAAGGTGACGCGGTGCCGGACCGCGCTCGTCTCGCCGAACACCCGCGCCCCTTGGGCGGCCAGGCCATAGACCCTGTTGTCGAAGGTGACGTCCCGCGCCCGGTCCACGGCCGGCGTGCGATCCTCAAAGGTGTACTGCCGCGTCTCGGCGTCCTGCCAGTAAAGGCCGATCGAGCCGTCGCTCAGGCCGGCGAAATCATTGAAGCGCCAATCACCGCTTATGCGGTCGCGCCGGGTCTCGTCATGGGCGGTGACGGACAGGACGGTCGCGGACCGGCTGCTCAGGGCGTCGCCGGTCATGTCGGAATCCAGATGGTCGTAGGTCAGACGCAGCACATGGTTCGGCGCGGCCTGCCACACCAGCTTGCCCAGATAGGCGTTGGAGGCGAAGTCCTGGGGGTTGGGCTCGGTGCGGGCGGCGCCGACCCCGCCGGTTTGGCCCTTATTCTCCGTCTCCTGATGGTCGCGGCGGGTGTAGGCGATCAGCCCTGACAAGGCGCCCGATCGGCCGGCGAAGGCCAGTCCCTCGGTCCAGCCCTCGTCGGCCGAGCCGTAGCCGACTCGCGCCCGTGCGCCGAAGGCCTGACCGGCGGTCAGAAAATCGACCGGATCCTTGGTCTTGAACGCCACCGCACCCGCCACGCCGTCCGAGCCGTAAAGGGCCGAAGCCGGGCCGCGCAGGATCTCCACCGACTTGGTCAGGTCCAGGTCGTTATAGCCGCCGCGCCCTACCGCCTGGGCCCCGAAGCTGAAGCCCGCCGGCAGACGAACGCCGTCGTTGATGATCAGCACCCGGTCGCCGCCCATGCCCCGGATGGTGAAGCCCGAATCGCCGTCGCGGCCCGCGCCGGACAGGGCCAGGCTGAAGCGGGCGGGGGAGGTGGGCACGCTGACCCCTGGCTCATACCGGATCAGATCCTTGATGTCGGTCGCCAGCATGGCTTCGATCTCGGCGTCAGTGATGACGCTGATCGTGCCGGGCGTCCGCGACGCCTGCCGCTCCGACCGCGTGCCGATCACGACGATCGGATCAACCTGGGTCGCTGCGACCACGGGCGTTTCGGCCCGCGCGGAGGCGGTGGAAAGGGCGGTGGCGGCCGCGGTGACGGCGACGGTGCAGAGGAGAAGGTGATTGCGCATAATAGCCCCGGCTGATGAAGGCGGCTTCATTAATGCGAACGATTATCAGAATCAACCGCATTTGTCGCGCGGGTTTGAACCGGCGTTGGGTCTCGACGTTGCGGTGTCATGAGACTCGCCTTGTTTCCGCTGCTCGCCCTGGGTTCCATGCTGGGCGCTTGCGGCGAGAATGACGTCAATCCTCCCGACCAGCCCGCCGCGCCGCTCAGGACCGCCGAAGCCATGCAGGCGGTTGAACCGCCCGGCCCCTCGTCCCTGGTGTCGCGGGGGCCGCGCAGCTTCGTCGGGGTCTGGGCCGGCGACCTCGCCTGGTGCGCCCGCCCGCAGGGCGACCGATGGCCCCTGACCATCACCCCTCAACGGTTCGAGGGGTATGAGAACCGTTGCGACATCGCCCATATTGACGAGACGCCCCACGGCTATGTGGCGACGTTAAACTGCACGGCGGAGGGGCAGGTCGCGACCGAGCGCGTCCACATGGCGGCGGCCGGCGACGTCATGAACCTGACCTATATTGACCGGGACATGACCACGGTGAAGCTGCTGCGCTGTCCCGGCTCGCCACGGGCGCCCGACCCCGCCAATCCGCTGGAGAAGATGCTGAAGCCCGACAAGGACCAGGACCAGGCGGCAGCGCGGCAGTCCCCCTGATCTGACGCCTCAGTTGAACAGGAAGTTCATCACGTCGCCGTCCTTGACGACGTAAGACTTGCCTTCCGCGCGCAGCTTGCCGGCTTCGCGCGCCTTGGCCTCGCCGCGCAGGGCGACGAAGTCTTCGAAGGCGATGGTCTCGGCGCGGATGAAGCCTTTTTCGAAGTCGGTGTGGATGACCCCGGCCGCCTGGGGCGCGGTGTCGCCGACATTGATGGTCCAGGCGCGGGCCTCTTTGGGACCGACCGTGAAATAGGTCTGCAGGCCCAGCAGCTTGTAGGCCTCGCGGATCAGCCGGTTCAGGCCGGGTTCCTCCAGACCCAGGGTCTCCAGGAACTCTTTCTGCTCGGCGTCGTCCAGCACGGCGATCTCGGATTCGATCTGGGCCGAGATGACGACCGAGTTGGCGTTGTCCTGGGCGGCGCGGGCGGCGACCTTGGCCGACAGCTCATTGCCCTGGTCGGCCGAACCCTCTTCGACATTGGCGACATAGAGGGCGGGCAGGGCGGTCAGCAGCTGCAGCATGTGCCAGGCCTTCATATCCTCCTTGGATACCTCGGCGGTGCGGGCGGGCTTGCCGGCGTTCAGCTGGGCCAGGGCCAAATCGACCAGTTTCAGCGTAAGCGCCGAATCCTTGTCGCCGGTCTTGGCCCGCTTCTCCAGCTGGGGCCGGCGGCGCTCCAGGCTTTCCATATCGGCCAGCATCAGCTCGGTCTCGATGATGTCCAGATCGGCGATCGGATCGATGCGGTTTTCGACGTGGGTGATGTCGTCGTCGACGAAGCAGCGGGCGACGAAGGCCACGGCGTCGCAGTCGCGGATATTGGCCAGGAACTGGTTGCCCAGACCTTCACCCTTGGAGGCGCCGCGCACCAGGCCCGCGACGTCCACGAAGGTGATACGGGCAGGGATGATGTCCTTGGAGCCTGCGATCTCGGCCAGGGCGTTCAGGCGCGGCTCGGGCACGGCCACGTCGCCGGTGTTCGGCTCGATGGTGCAGAACGGATAGTTGGCCGCCTGGGCCGCCGCCGTCTTAGTCAGGGCGTTGAACAGGGTGGACTTGCCGACATTGGGCAGGCCGACGATCGCGACTTTCAGGGCCATGGGATTCCTCGTGAGGCGCGAGCCTTTAGCCGGTTCGAACCGGTTTGTCAGGCTCGCGCTTCAAAAGGCCTCAGTGGGCGGCGTGATCCATCCCCGCCATGGTCGGTTGGCGCACCGCCGCCTGAACCGTCACCTCGGGCGCCGAGGCGAACGTCAGGGTGATGGGCACGGTCTCGCCTGCGACCAGGGGGGCGGTCAGGCCGATCAGCATCAGATGATTGGCGCCGGGCGCCAGCTCGACCGCCTGACCGGCCGCCAACGGCAGGCCCTCGGTCAGTTGGGCCATCTTCATCATGCCGTTCTCGGTCTTCATCTCATGGACCTGAAGCTCGGCCGCGCGCGGGGTGGAGCCGCCGGTCAGCCGGTCGTCGGTCGCGGCGGTCAGGGTGACGTAGCAGCCCCCGGCCTTGGCTCCGTTGGGCGAAGGGCGGCACCAGGCGTCGGCGGCGGTCACGGCGGCGGCCGTCGCCTCAGCGGCAGGGGCCGGCTTGTCCGCAGGCGGGTTGCAGGCCGTCAGTGCAAGGGCGGCGACGGCGAGGGACAGATGGGTCTTCATGGCGTCGGTTCTTTCAGGAAACGGCGGGACGGCGCCGGATCATCGGCCGCACGGCTCGATCGAGCAATACGGCGAAGACCAGGCTCAGGCCCGTCAGGGGATAGAGGAGGGCGAGGGGCAGGACGATGCCCAGGACGGCGGCGCGGATGCGCGGTCCGGGCGGGGCGGGCGGGGCGCCCAGCCGAAGGCGCGACAGGTTGGGCGGGCGGCGCTTCCACCACATGACCAGACCGCTGATCGCCAGCAGCCAGACGCCGATACAGCCCAGCAGCATGATGATCCGGTTCACCTGCCCGTACTGTGTGCCCTGGTGGGTGTAGACGCCCCATTCGATGGTTTTGGCGCCGACGCCGAACCGGTCGTAGCCGAGGTCGGCCAGCAGACGCCCCGAGGCGGCGTCGATGTACAGGGACCGGCTGTCCTGAACCCGGCGGGCCTGGGTCGTGATCGTATAGGCCGTGCCGCCGGCGGCGGGGATGTTGACGGCGTATGGCCGGTCTAGACCGGCGTTGTCGGCGGCTTTCAGCACCCGATCCAGGGAGCCATGGCCCGCGTGGTCGTGGGTCATGACCATTCCGTCCATGGCCCAACCGGCGCCGATGGGTTGGTCATGATGTTCGGCCCTTTGCCAGGCTCCCGCGACAGGCGCGGGCGGGCGGCCCAGACCGCTGGACTTGACGGCGTCCATCACCGTGTCGCCCCAGAAGGCCGACCAGGGCATGCCGGTGACCGCCAGGAACAGCACCACACCGCCGACGTAAAAGCCCGTCAGGGCGTGCAGGTCGCGCCAGAAGGGGCGGCGTCGGGCGTCGGTCGTTCGGAGCGAGACGGTCGCGACAGCCCGTCCACGCGGCCACCACAGATAGAGGCCCGTGGCGAACAGGATGATGGTCCAGCCCGCCACGATCTCGACCAGGATGTTGAACGGCCGCCCCAGCAGGGTCAGGCTGTGGGTCTTCTTGACCAACTCCATAAAGCCGCCGGCGGGAATGACGCCGGTGACGCGGCCGGTGTGGGGATCGACGAAGACCGTCTTCTGCACCCCGTCGGGTCGATCCACGCGCAGGCGAACGGCCTGGTCCGCCTGGGCGGGCAGGACCAGATTGGCGACCCGACCGCCGTCGGCCGCCTGGGCCGCCGACGTCAGCCAGGTTTCCGGCGCGGTCTGGGTTTGGGCCGCCGGCACGCGGATCATGTCCCGATAAAGGGCTCCGTCGATCTCGTCCTTGAACAGATAAAGCCCACCCGTCAGGGCCAGCAGCATCAGCACGGGCATGACGAAGACGCCGGCGTAGAAATGCCAACGCCAGACGGCGCGGTAGGCGCCGGACAGATCCTCCGGCGCCTGGGTTGTGGCCTTCCCGGCCATCAGTAGCTCATCCTGACGCCGACATAGGCCGAGCGGCCTTCGCCGGGGAAGAAGACGGCCTTCGAGACGCTGGCGAGGCTGGCGTCGGTGACGGCGCTGAAGTTGGAGACATAGGTTTCGTCGAACAGATTGCGCACGTCTGCGAAGACAGTCAGTCCATCCCGCACATCCCAGCCCATGTTCAGGTTCGCCACCGTATAGCCGGGCGACTTCAGAGACGGCGTATTGGCGTAGTCGACCCAAGAATCCGCCATTGACCATTCCACGCTGGGCGCCACGAACCAGCCTGCGGTGTGGTCATACCTCAACTCGGCCCGGTAAAGGTGCGGCGGCACGACCGGCAGATGGCCGTCGCCATATGTGCTGTCTCCGTCGAAGAAGAAGTCCGAGAAGGCATAAGTCTGGCGCAGGCGCCACTGCGGCGCGATCCGCCAATCCAGCCCGGCCTCAATGCCCTGGTGAACGGTCTCTTCGGCGTTGAAAGTGACGGTGGTGCCGAGCGTCGGGTTCGACACATAGTTCAGCAGTTCGTGGTCCAGGTCGGCGCGATAGGCGGTGACGTCCCAGGTCACCGGCCCTCGGCGACCGCGCGTGCCGATCTCCCAGGTCACCGCCTCCTGCGGGACCAGGGGCTGATAGCCGGCGGCGGTCGGCGACAGGGCCGAGAAGTTGGGCGGCTCGACCGAGCGGGTGACATTGGCAAAGACCTGATCGCCCTGCTCGTTTTCCCACAAAAGGCCGGCGCGGGGGGCGAACCAGTCGAAGCTCTTGTCGACGGTCAGGTCGATCGTGCCGGAGACGCCGGGGACCACATAGCTCTGATAGTCCCGCTCGGCGCGGCCCCAGGTTCCCCCGGCGACCAGGGCCAGGCGGTCGGTGACGAACAGCCGCCCCTCGCCGAAGACGTCCAGCCCCTTGCCGTTCTGGAAGCTGCGGGCGCGCAGGCCGTTCTGCTGTCCCGCCAGATTGCCCCATTGTTTGGCGTCCAGATCGCCCTGACGATACCAGGCGCCGTAGAAGGCGTCGGCGCGCAGGCCGAAGACCTGTCCCTGCCAGTCGAACCGTCCGAAGGCGCCGTAGTTGCGGCTTTCCTGATCGATCACCTGGAAGATGGGGTGGTCCAGATCCTTCCAGGTTCCATAGATCGCGCCCTCGAACACGGTGGACGGATCCAGCCGCCAGCGCGTCTGCACCGTCGTGCGGACTGATTGCATATTGCGCTGATAATTCAGGGTGATGTTGCCTGGGTTGGCCGCTGTTGGGTCGGTCAGGGCGCCCGACAGGCTGACGCTGCCGGGGATTTCCTGATGGATGTCGCCCCCCGAGACCAGCAGACGAACCTCCCGGTCCTGGCCGAAGCTGCGGCCGATGTTGGCGGACAGGTGCAGGGACTTGCCCTCGCTCTGTTGACGCCAGCCGTCCACGCTCTGGCCCGTGACGGCGGCGAAGCCGTCCCAGTCGCCGCGAACGCCCGCCACCTCAGCATGGGCGCGCACCGTGCCATAGGAACCGCCGTCCAGCCGCAGGTTCAGGTTCGATGCGGCCGTGCGCCCGGTCGGGGCGACTAGATTGACCGCTCCGCCCAGCAGGGCGCCGCCGAAGCGCAGGGCGTTGCCGCCCTTGTACACCTCGGTATAGCGGGCGATCAGCGGGTCGATCAGCTGGAAGTCGCCGAAGCCGTCGGCCTCGTTGAACGGGACCCCGTCCTGGGCCAGCAGGGTGCCGCGGTTGTGGCTGGAGTTGCCGATGCCGGAGCCCCGGATCGAAAGCCGGATGTCGCCGCCCCACTTCTTCTGGGCATAGACGCCCGGCGCGTCGCGCAGCACGTCGGCGAGGTTGGGCGCATAGCGGTCGGCGTAGGATTCGGCCGAGACGACGGCGACCGCGCCCGGCGTGCGGGCCAGACGCTCCCGCGCCTCGGCGACGACGGCGGGGTCGTCGGCGTTGCGGCGGGCGGTGACGATGACGGTGTCGAGGACGGCGGGCTCTGACGCCTGTTGCGCCAGGGCGGGGCTGGCCCATCCGGTCGTGGACAGGGCGGCGAGCAGCAGGGCGCAGGGCGCCGCAGTGGTCTTGAGAGACATGATGATCCTGAAGTCAGAACGGGAAAGGGCGCGCGAGCGTGGGGCCGGCGCGGGCTTCGGGTCTGGTTCAGGCGTGGGGTGGGGCGGTGGACGGCGGACGCGGCGGCGCGCGGGCCGGCGGCGGTGGGCTGACACGGGCGGGCGTATAGACGACGGTCTCGACCGTGCGGAGGACCGGCGCGGGTTCGGGCGCGGGCGGGACGGGCAGGGCGGCGGCCAGGGGCACGACGCAGGCCGCGCACTTGGCTCCCAGATGTTTGTTGACCGGGCCGTCCATGCCGCCGGACTGGATGGTCTGCGGCCCTTCTGCGGAACAGATGACCAGAGGCTGGCCCGGCTGGGCCGCCGCCAAGGCGCCGAACGGCAGCAGACTTCCGAGCACGATGGCGAAGACCGCCGCCAGGAAGGCGAGCGACTTCGATGTCGACCAATGATCGGCCTCGGAACGGTTCACGCCTCGCCTCTACGGCGTTTCGCCAAGGGCGTACAGGCTACAGTTCGCCGCGCGCCGCCTGTCGGGGGCTGAACTTGGGCGCCGGGGCCAGGCGCATGACCTCGCCCTGATAGCGTTCGTCGTCGCCGGCGACGGCGAAGGGCAAAGCGTCAGCGCAGGCCTCGAGCAGGGCGTCCAGCCAGGGCTGCTCCGCCTTGTGGAAGTCGCCCAGGACGTGGGGCATGACCATTTCCTTCTCGCCGGGATGGCCTATGCCCATGCGCGCGCGACGGAAGTCCGGTCCCAGGTGGCTGATCAGCGAGCGGATTCCGTTCTGGCCCGCCGCCCCGCCGCCGGTCTTCATACGGAAGCGGCCGGGGGCAAGGTCGATCTCATCGTGGAAGACGATGATCTCGCTGGGCTTGATCTTGTAGAAGCGCGCGGCCTCGCCGACGGCCCGGCCGCTCTCGTTCATATAGGTCTGGGGCTTCATCAGCAGAACCTTGACCGGCCCGTTCGCCGTATCGACCTGGCCTTCGCTGACGATCGACTGGAACTTGGCCCGCTCGGGGCCGAAGCGCCAGCGCCGCGCGATCTCGTCGGCGGCCATGAAGCCGATGTTGTGGCGGTTTTTCTCGTATTTGGCGCCCGGATTGCCCAGGCCGGCGATGATGATCATGGCGCTCCTCATGCCGTTTGCGTCGCGCAAAGAAAAGCCCCGCCGCGGCGAGCCGGGCGGGGCCTGATCCGGTCGATGCGACGAAGGCTCAGCCTTCGGTCGTCTCGGCCTCGGCGGCTTCGTCGGCGGCGGCCGACAGGGCGGCGGACGAGACCTTGATGGTGGCGATCACGAAGTCGCGGTCGGTGATGGTGGGCTGCGCGCCCTTGGGCAGGGCGATGTCCGAGATGCGGATGGTGTCGCCCATCTGCGCCTTGGCCAGATCGACCACCAGTTCTTCCGGAATGCTGTCGGCCTTGACCAGGATTTCAACGGCGTGACGGACGACTTCCAGCGAACCGCCCTGACGGGCGAACGGCGCTTCGTCAGCGTTCTTGAAGTGCACGGGCACTTCGATCTTGACCGGGGCGTGCTCGTCGACGCGCATCAGGTCGAAGTGCAGGGGACGGTCCGACACCGGGTCGAACTGTACGTCCTTGGCGATGACCGGCTGGGTTTCTTCGCCGTACTTCAGCGTCACCAGATGGCCCAGCAGCTTGCCGGTGTAGAGCGACTTGCGGAAGTCCTTCTCGTTCACCGAAAGGGCGACGGGGGCCTTGTCGCCGCCGTACAGGACGCCCGGCACGAAACCGGCGCGACGGGCGGCGCGGGCGCCACCGGTGCCGACGCCTTCGCGGACGTCCACGTTCAGAATGATCTCGGCCATCTGGCTCGCCTCAACAACAACGGAAACACCGCGCCAACCCTGGGCCCGCGCGGCGGGGGTCATGAACCCTCGAATTCAAGAGCGCGGGCTATTACACGCATCATGACGGATGTGCAACCGCCTGAGACCGGATCGGGGACCGCTCAGCGGAATCACGCCGCCTGAGCGTCGATCTTCGGCAGGGCGGCGGGGTCGATGACGATCGCCAGCAGTTCGGCGGCGTTGAACGGCTTGGCCAGATGGTGGTCCGCTCCGGCCGAGCGACCCGCCGCCACATGTTCAGGCATGGCGTTGGCCGTCAACATGACGATCGGGGTTCGCGCCGACCCGGTCGCGCTTTCATGCAGTCGAATCTCCCGGGTGGCGGTCAGGCCGTCCATCACCGGCATCTGCATGTCCATCAGCACCAAGTCAAAGCTGCGAAGACGGAAGGCGTCAACGGCCTCTGCGCCGTTTTCGACCATGCACAGCTCGACCGAGGTCTGGGCTAGAATCAGCTCGATCACCCGACGGTTGGTGGGATGGTCGTCGGCGACCAGCACCCGCACGGGACGGCGCAGGCGAGCCGGCGTTTCAGGGTCGGCCTGGGGTTCGCTCTGGGCCGGAGCGTCGCAGACCGACAGGGGCAGGGTCAGTATGAAGGCCGAGCCGCCCCCGGGCTCGCTTTCGCAATCCAGGTCGCCGCCCATCATCTCCGCCAACTGGCGGCAGATCGACAGCCCCAGGCCGGAGCCGCCGAACTTGCGCGTAATGCCGCCGTCGGCCTGTTCGAAGCGTCGGAACAGACGCTCTCTCGTCGCTGAGTCGAAACCGATGCCGGTGTCTTCGACGGTGAAGCGCAGGGTCGGCCCACGCGCATGGTCCGCTCCACGCTGGACGGTCAGGCCGACAAAGCCCTGGCTGGTGAATTTGACGGCGTTGGAGATCAGATTGGTCAGGATCTGCTTCAGGCGCACGACGTCGCCCCTGACCCAAAGCCCGTCTTCGACATCGATGTCCACATGGAAGCCGAGGTGCTTCTCGCGGGCGTTCTCGGCATAGAGCTGGGCCGCCTCGCGCACCGCGCCAGCCAGTTCGAAGGCGTCCTCAGTCAATTCCAGCCTGCCCGATTCGACCCGCGCCAGATCCAGAATGTCGCTCAGCAGGGTCCGAAGCGTCTGGCCGGAGGCTTGCATCAGATCCAGGATTTCGCGCTGCTCGGCCGTCAGTTCCGTCTTGGCTAGAGCCTGGGACAGGCCGATGACGCCGTTCAGCGGGGTGCGAATCTCGTGGCTCATATTGGCCAGGAACAGGCTCTTGGCCACATTGGCCGCCTCGGCCGCGTCGCGCGCCTCGCCCAGGGCGCGGGCGTCGTGCTTCAGGTCGGTGATGTCGTTGCAGACGGTGACGGTCCCACCCTCCGCCGTCCGGCGGTCCTGGATCCGCAGCCAGCGGTCGCCAGCCACCTGCTGCTCAATGAAGGAGGATGCGGCGCGGCGCGCCCTCAGCCGCTCGGCGATCCACTCGTCCTCGCGCCCGATGGCGTCGTCATACCGCCCTTCGTCCATGCCGATCCGAATCAGGTCCAGGAAGGGGGTCCCGACCTTTAGAAGCGGCCCCAGTTCCGGGTTCACCTGGGCATAGCGGGCGTTCCACAGCACCAGTCGATCGTCGGCGTCGAAGAAGGCCAGGCCGTCCGGCATGGCTTCGACCGCCTCGCGGATGCGCGCCAGGGCTCCCGCCCGCGTCATATAGGCCATGACCCCGATCACCCCGCCCGTTCCGCCGACGGCCAGAAAGACGAGGATGATCAGGGGGCGCATCGCCTCTGGAGACAAGGCGGCCTGCCGTCCCGCCGCCGGATCGGGCGTCACGCTCAGCGCCGCCGTACCCATGACATGGAGGAACATGATGGCGGCGACCGCCCCGCCGGCGCTCAACAACAGGCGAGGAAGGCTGCCCCGACGATGCAGGAAGGCGGTTGCGCCCGCGATGGCCATGCCGCCGACGATAGACAGAACCACCAGATCGGACCGCCACTCCATCCGACCGGACGCCTGGAAACCCACCATGCCCAGATAGTGCATGGCCGCCACGCCGGACAAGGCGATCAGCCCCGCAAACGTCCGCCACAGCCGTCCTCGCGCCAGGGCCACGACGACGGCCAAGCCGATCATCGCCATAGCCAGTATGCTGGACCCCAGGGCCAGGCCGACGTCATAGGTCCCGCCCAGGCGGGCGGCCAGCGCCTTCATGGCCAGGACATGGGCCACCCAGGTCGTGAGCGAGGCGACGATGCCGGCGGCGACGGCGAGCCGCCAGCGCGTCTTGACGTCCCGCCGGCGTGTCAGCTCGATCAACTGCAGGGTCGACGCCATTCCCGCAAAGCAGAAGGCGACGGCGAGCAGGCTGAGCCGCCAGTCGTGACCGTACAGGACCGCGTCCATCGTCCGAACCAAGGAAGTTCCCCCTTTGGCGACAGCCTGCCTAAAACTCCTAAACAAACCGTGCGGTCAGGCTTGGAGAAATCGCCGGTCCTGTCGGCGCGGCGTCACAAAATCCGTGCAAGGATGGGATTTACCCAACCGTTCGAGCGAGTCTCGCGCCGCCCATGTCCTATGATTCCTCGCCTTCGCCGGTGGCGCCGACCTCGACGTCTCGACTCTGGACGGTCGGCATCAGCATCGCGATCGCGGTGGGGGTTCTGCTGGGTCTCGCCTTCGTCCATCCTCAGATCGCCGGATGGCTGGTCGGCGGGGCGGTGGTGGTGGCCGGATCGGCCTGGCTGCTGAACGCCCAGTCGCCGGCGCCGGCGCCGACGCCGACGCCGGAGGGCGCGCCGGCGGACGGGCCGACCGATCCCGTCACCGCCGACCTGCTGGACCGGGTGTTCGAAAGCCTGGACGATCCTGTTCTGATCGTCAGCGGCGGCGAACCGGACGACATCGCCGGTCGGCGCATCGTGATGGCGAACAAGGCCGCGCGCGACCTGTTGCGGATTCATCGTCAGGGCGCGCTGCTGGTCCAGGTGATCCGTGAGCCGGGGGTGCTGGAAGCCGTGGACGAAGCCCTCTTCGGCGACGTCTCGCGCACGACAGACTACACCACCGGCGGGCAGCGGGACCGGCGCTGGCGCGCCTGGACGCGGCCCTTGTCCACCGAGGCGGGGGAGGGGCGCGATCCCCTGGCCCTGGTCGTCCTGCGCGATGAGACCGCCGCGCGCCGCACCGAGATGATGCGCGTCGACTTCCTGGCCAACGCCAGCCACGAACTGCGCACGCCGCTCGCCTCGCTCAGCGGCTTCATTGAAACCCTGAAAGGTCACGCGCGCGACGACGCCGCAGCGCGCGACCGATTCCTGGACATCATGTCGGCCCAGGCGGATCGCATGGGACGTCTGGTCGCCGACCTTCTGTCGCTCAGCCGGATCGAGCTGAATGAACATATTCCGCCGTCAGGCCGGGTCGATCTGGATCGCGCGGCGGCCGACGTGGTCGACGCCGTCAGCATTCTGACCCAGGCGAAACAAATCGTCGTGGCCCTGGATCGCGGGGAGACGCGCGCCTCCATAAACGGCGACCGCGACGAAATCCTCCAGGTCGTCCAGAATCTGCTCGACAACGCCGTCAAATATTCGCCTGCCGGGGGAACGGTGGAGATTTCGGTGCGCTCGGACCTGTCGTTCGACGAGGCCTGGTCGTCCCGCATGCCGGGCGCGACCCGGCTGCCGCTTGTCACGCCGGACCGGGCTGCGGGCGTCCTCTATGCCGCCGTCACCGTGCGCGATCACGGGCCGGGCATGGCGCGCGAGCACCTGCCGCGACTGACCGAGCGATTCTATCGGGTCGAAGGTCAAAAGAGCGGCGAGCGCCAGGGCACCGGACTGGGTCTGGCCATCGTCAAACACATCGTCAATCGCCACGAGGGCGGTCTGGTGGTGGAGAGCGCACCGGGTCTGGGCGCCGCATTTACCGCCTGGTTCCCCATGGTGGTCGAACGGCGGGATGTTCGCGCCGCCTCCTGATCGCCGCGCCGCGCCGCCTGCGCTGTTATGGAACTGTCATCAAGTCGTCTTATTCCGCTGACCATTCGCGGGCAGTAGTCGCGCCGCGTAGCCGCCGGATCGCCGGCCTTCTTTCGATTCGCGCCTGACCGCCTCGGACCCGGAATGATCTGGATTTACCTACTGATCCTCGTCGCGCTCAGCGTCGCCGCCTATCTGGGCGGTCGCGCCCTGGCCGTCCGCCGCGCCGTCGGGGCCAAGCCGCATTCGCGACCCGGACAGCATGGCGCCTACGCCCTGATCTGGGTCGCCGCGCCGGCCCTGCTGGTTCTGGTGCTGATGAGTCTGTTCTCGGCGCCCCTGGAGCGGCAGCTGACCGCAGTGGACACGCCGCCGGAGGTGGCCGCCCTGGATCCGTTCCGTCGCGACGCATTCTTCGCCGACGCCCATCGCCTCGGTCGCGGCGAGCCCGCCCTTCAGATCTGGGAACGGCCCCTGGCCGAGCAGCTCCCGGTCGAAGCGCGCCGCATGGTCAGTATCGAGCGCACCTTGAAGTGGGGCGGGGGACTGGCCGCCGTCCTGGCCGCCGTCCTGGGCGGTCTGTTCGCCATGACCCAAATCCGTCCCCAGACACGCGCGCGCAACCGGGTGGAAGGCTGGGTGTACGGCGCCCTGTTCGTCTGTTCCGCCATCGCCGTTCTGACGACGATCGGCATCATCGCCTCCCTGGCCTTCGACTCCTTCCGCTTTTTCCAGCGGGTCCCGATCTTCGACTTCCTGTTCGGAACCCAGTGGAGCCCCCAGATCGCCATCCGCGCCGACCAGGTGGGATCGACCGGGGCCTTCGGCGCCGTGCCCCTGTTCGCGGGCACCCTGCTGATCATGGCGATCGCCATGTGCGTGGCCGCGCCGATCGGACTTCTGTCGGCCATCTATCTGTCGGAATACGCCGGGCGCGGCACGCGGGCGGTGGTCAAGCCGCTGCTGGAGATTCTGGCCGGGGTGCCGACGGTGGTCTACGGCTTCTTCGCCGCCCTGACCGTGGGGCCGCTCCTGCGGGTCTTCTTCAATGAAATCGGGCTGTTTCTGATCGGCGGACCGCTGGACGGCCTCGGTCATTATCTGGCCCTGGTGCAGAACCAGATGGCTCTGACGGCCGGCGCTGTGATGGGGATCATGCTGATCCCCTTCGTCTCCTCCCTGTCGGATGACATTCTGAACGCCGTGCCCCAGACCCTGCGCGACGGCTCCTTCGCCATGGGCGCCACCAAGTCGGAGACGGTGAAGCGGGTTCTTCTGCCGGCCGCCCTGCCGGGCATCGCCGGCGCCCTGCTGCTGGCCATGTCGCGCGCGATCGGCGAGACCATGATCGTGACCATGGCGGCGGGCCTTGCGGCCAACCTGACCTTCAATCCGCTGGACACGGTGACCACCGTCACGGTCCAGATCGTCACGCTGCTGACCGGCGACCAGGAGTTCAACAGCGCCAAGACCCTGTCGGCCTTCGGCCTGGGGTTGACCCTGTTCATGGCGACCCTGGTGCTCAACATCGTCGCCCACCGCATCGTGCAGACCTATCGGGAACAATATGACTGACGCGACCTCCGATCGCCTCGCCGGCGCGACCGACAGGACGCGGCTGGACCGACTGCGCGCCGGGCTGAAACGACGCCACGCCAAGGAGGCGCGGTTCAAATGGTATGGCCGTCTGGCCATCGCCGCCGCCGTCCTGTTCCTGGCGATCCTTCTGGTGCGGATCGTGGAGCAGGGGCACACCGCCTTCTACACCCATACGGTGACCGTCCCGGTCTATATGGACCCGGCCCGCGTGGATCGGGCCTATCCTCAAGGGTCCAACTTCGAGCAATTGGCCGCCGAGCAGCAGCTGGCGCGCTGGGGCGTTCAGGACGACGCCGCCGGTCGCGCCTCGGCCGAAATGCGCGGCCTGTTCTCGTCCGAGCTGAAGTTCGTCGCCGCCGACCTAGTCGCCAAACGCCCGGACGTCATCGGCGAGACCGTGCCCCTGGCCGCGCCCCTATCGGACGATGCGGACCTGTATCTGAAAGGCGAGATTTCGAAATCGACCCCTGAAGACCAGCGCCGTCTGACGGATCGGCAGATCGCCTGGTTGGAGCGGATGCAGGCCGAGGGGGTGGTGGGGGCGCACTTCAACACCGCCCTGTTCACCAACGGCGACTCGACCCAGCCGGAACTGGCGGGCGTGCTGGGCGCGGTGGTGGGTTCGGCCCTGATGCTGATGGTCACCGCCCTGATCGCCATTCCGCTGGGCGTCGGCGCAGCGGTCTGGTTGGAGGAGTTCGCGCCCAAGAACAGGCTGACCGACATCATCGAGGTCAATATCAACAACCTCGCAGCCGTGCCCTCGATCGTCTACGGCCTGTTGGGCCTGGCGCTGTTCATCAACTGGATGCACCTGCCGCGCGCCAGTCCCCTGGTCGGCGGCCTGGTCCTGGCTCTGATGGCCCTGCCGACCCTGGTCATCGCCACCCGGTCCTCGCTGAAGGCGGTGCCGCCCTCGATCCGGGAGGCGGCCCTGGCCATGGGCGCCTCGCGCACCCAGACGGTGTTCAGCCACGTCCTGCCCCTGGCCATGCCGGGCGTGATGACCGGCGCCATCATCTCCATGGCCCACGCCCTGGGCGAAACCGCGCCCCTGCTGCTGATCGGCATGGTCAGCTTCGTGCCGGGCGTACCGCACGCCATCGACCAGCCGGTCGGCGCCCTGCCGTCGCTGATCTACATTTGGGAAAACGCCTCTGAACGCGCCTTCCACGAACGCACGGCTGCGGCGATCATCGTTCTGCTCGTCTTCATGATCATCATGAACGCGGCGGCTATCATCTTGAGGCGGCGCTTCGAGCGCCGGTGGTAAGAGCATGAAAACTCGCATCTTCCGTTCTGCTGAAGACCAGACCGGCGCCGGGACGGCCGATCCGACCGACGCCGTGCGCATGGGCGGTCAGGTTCTGCCTGCGGCCGTGAGTGAAGCGTCTGAAACGGCTGGCGACGCGGACCGGATCGAGGCCGCCGCCGAATCTTCGCGCCAGGCGGATCAGACGGTCGTGGCTACGCCGCCCACCGGCCCGATCAAGATCGCCGCGCGCGACGTTTCGGTCTTCTACGAGGGCAAACAGGCCCTCTTTGAGGTGTCGCTGGACATACCGGACAAGACGGTCACGGCCCTGATCGGTCCTTCGGGCTGCGGCAAGTCGACCTTCCTGCGCACCATGAACCGCATGAACGACACCATCTCCGGGGCCAAGGTCACGGGGCGGATCGCCATGGACGGCGAAGACATCAACGACCGCTCCATCGACCCGGTCCTGCTGCGCGCGCGGGTCGGCATGGTATTCCAGCGTCCGAACCCCTTCCCCAAATCGATCTACGAAAACGTCGCCTACGGCCCCAAGATCCACGGCCTGGTCTCGGCGAAGTCCGAGATGGACGGCGTGGTCGAAAGCGCCCTGAAACGCGCGGGCCTTTGGGATGAAGTCGCCGATCGCCTTCAGTCCTCGGCCATGGGCCTGTCGGGCGGCCAGCAGCAGCGTCTGGTGATCGCCCGCGCCATCGCCGTGAACCCCGAAGTGATCTTGATGGACGAGCCCTGCTCGGCGCTTGATCCCATCGCCACCGCCCGGATCGAAGAGCTGATCGACGAACTGCGCGAGCGGTTCTGCATCGTCATCGTCACCCACTCCATGGCCCAGGCGGCCCGGGTGTCGCAACGCACGGCCTTCTTCCACATGGGGCGTTTGGTCGAGACCGGCGACACCGAAGACATCTTCCAGAATCCGCGCGAGCGGCGCACCCTGGACTACATCACGGGACGCTTCGGCTAATGAACCAGCACACGGTCAAGGCTTACGGCGACGAGCTGAATCAGATCACGGCCGAGATCGCCCGCATGGGCGGTCTCGCCGAGGCCCAGGTCGCAGATGCGATCGACTCTGTCGCCCGGCGCGACATCGCCCTGGCCCGCGCCGTGGTCGAGCGGGACCTCAAGCTCGACGCCCTGCACCGTGACATCGAAAAGAAGGCCATTCGCCTGATCGCCCTGCGCCAGCCGGTCGCCAGCGACCTGCGCCGCACCCTGGGCGCCATGAAGATCGCGACCGACCTGGAACGCACCGGCGACCTGGCCAAGAACATCGCCAAGCGCGCCCTGATCCTGGCCGAGGGCGAGCCCATGCAACCCCTGACCCGGTCGATCGAGCGGATGGGGCGGCTGGTCTCGACCCGGCTGCGGGACGTGCTGGACGCCTATACGGCCTCAGAGCTGGATCGCGCCGTCGCCGTCTGGCAGACCGACGACGAGGTCGATGAGCATTACAACGCCCTGTTCCGCGAACTGCTCACCTATATGATGGGCGACCCGCGCACGATCGGGGCCTGCACCCATCTGCTCTTCATGGCCAAAAACCTGGAGCGGATCGGCGACCACGCGACCAATATCGCCGAGACCGTGCACTACGAAATCACCGGCGAAGACATCGTGGGCGAACGCCCGCGCGCCCAACCCACGGCCGAAGATTCCGATCCGACGCCGAACCTTTCGACGCACTGACCCGAGACCGGAGACCCGACGTGCAGCCCTATATCCTTGTGATGGAAGACGAGAACGCGCTGGCGACCCTGCTTCAGTACAACCTTGAAAAGGAAGGCTACGACGTCACCGTCGCCGCCGAGGGCGAGGAGGGGATGCTCCAGATCGACGAGCGCCAGCCCGATCTCGTTCTGCTGGACTGGATGCTGCCCAAGCTGTCGGGCATCGAGGTCTGCCGTCGCATCCGGGGCAAGGCCGAGACGCGCAACCTGCCCATCATCATGCTGACGGCTCGCGGCGAGGAAAGCGATAGGGTGCGGGGGCTGGATACCGGCGCCGACGACTATCTGACCAAGCCCTTCTCGATGGTCGAGCTGATCGCCCGCATCCGCGCCGTCTTGCGCCGCATCCGTCCGGGTCTTGCCGACGACCGCCTGAACCACGGCGACATCATCATCGACCGCGTCTCCCATCGGGTGAAGCGGTCTGGGCAGGAAGTCCATCTGGGGCCGACCGAGTTCCGCCTGCTGGATCACTTCATGCAGCATCCGGGCCGGGTCTTCAGCCGCGAGCAGCTGCTGGACGCCGTGTGGGGGTCGGACGTCTATGTCGAGGCGCGCACAGTGGACGTCCACGTGGGCCGTCTGCGCAAGGCCCTGGCCATCGGCGACGACAGCGCCAATCCGATCCGCACGGTCCGCTCAGCCGGCTATTCGCTGGATCTGGAAGGCTGATCAGCCCTCAGCGCCGGACGCGCCAGGTGCCGGGCTCGATCACCGGCCCCGGATGGGCTTGAACCGATCGATTTGACGCCGTCTGGACGGGGAGGGGAATGGGCGTCGCCGCCTCAAGGCGTCGCTCGATTTCAGGCTCTACCGCACGGGCGATCCGGGGCGCCGCGTCTTCGGCCATGAGGAAGTGATGCGGACCCAGGGGAAGCAGAGGCGTGACCCCGTCTTCGCTCTCCAGTCCGTCGGGCAGGCAGGCGGACCGGTCCAATCCATAGAGGTGGCTGGCCAGGTCGAATACGCCGCGTTCCACCAGGGTGCGGATCCCCAGCTGCATCGGCTCCAACTGGCTGGCGCCCCCCGATATGTCGAAGACGTTGCCGTCCAGAAAGTCGAAGACGCCGGCCTTGATCTCTCGGCCGATCAACTGCTTCTGATAGGAGGCGACGGCCGCGACCTGTTGGCTGACGGAATCCACCAGGCGCAGGTCGATGGCGATATTCATCACAAAGGCGCTGTTGCGGAAACTGCCCTTGGCGCCCTGGCTGTCCACCTCGCCCCCGGCGGCGTCGACGCCCGAAGATCGGATGTTGTAGTTCAGCTCGGTGACGCCGCCGACGATATAGTAGCGCGAACCCGCGATCTGACCGGCCAGGACCGGTCGGGGGGCAAGAGCCGTCGCATCGGCCGGAACGACGGTCGAGACCACCTCGGGGTCCGGTTCCGACGGCGTCCGGGGCGCGATCGTCGCGGCAGGCGTCGTTTCGCCGATCAGGGCCCCGGACAGAGCCCCCGTCTGGGCGTAGGCCAGCTCGATGTCGGACACGGAGCGGTCATAGCGTTCGACCACCGGCAGTCCGGCTCGGCCCAAGGCGGTCATGGCGAAAAGCGCGGCGCCCTGGCTGACTTTTCGTCCAGTGTCCCAGTCGTTCTTGCCGGTCAGGTCCGAAATGGCCCCCACGGCCAAGGTCGGCCCGCGCAGGCTCTGGGCGCGCGCCACCCGTCCAAGGCACTCTAGCGATTGAGTGTAGGGCGTCGGGTTCGGTGTCGCCGGCGCGCCCCCCAGGGTGCGGGCGTAAAGCCCGGTCGCCGGATCGTAATGGGCGCCGACACAGCCGGACATTCCAACGGCCGCGACGCACAGGGCGGCGGTCATTTGTATCGACAGGCGCTGCATGGCGCCTTGAATGCCCCAAATCCGTGAAGATTCAGGAAAGCGTCAGGAGCCGGGCAGGGCGGCGTAGGTCGGCAGCGTCGGACCGGACGGATTGGCGGCCGGGTTCAGACAGTCGGCGGTCGCGTTCCCGCCCTGAAGATTGGCGATCAGCTGAAATACGCCCCGCTCGACGAGCGTGCGCACCGCCGCTTGCAAAGGCTCCATGGCGCCGCGTCCGCCGTTCAGATTGGCGCCGTAGTCTCCGACCGTCCCGACCACCCCCAGGCTGGCGTCGCGCCCAGTCACCTGTTTCTGGAAAGAGGCCATGTCGATCACCTGCTGTGTGCGGGTGTCCACCAGGCGCAAATCGACGGCGACGTTCATCACATAGCCGGTCGTGGACGCCGTGCCCCGCACCCCGGCTGCGGCCGCCTCTCCGACCGTGGCCTTCAGACCGGAGGAGGCGATATTGTAGTTCAGCTCGGTGACGCCGCCGACGATGTAGTACTGCGACCCGGCGATCTGGCCCGCATAGATGGGGCGGAAGTTCTGTGGATCGGAGCCCGCCCGTTCGGGGGTGTCCGACAACAGATGTTGGCGGGCGTAGTTCAGCTCGATCTCCGCGACGGAATTGTCCAGCCGTTCGACAACGGGAACGCCCGCCTTACCCAGGGCGGTGATGGCGAACAGGGCCGCGCCCTGCGGGATTTTGGCGCCAGTGTCGAAATCCACGCGCCCCGTCAGGTCGGAAATCCGGCCGACCGAGATGCGCGGGGCCGGGCGCCCCGCCGCACGTTCCGCCAGGCAGGTCAAGGCAGGTGTATAAGGAGTCGGATTGGAGGTGACAGGGGCGTCGCCGATCGGCGGGACATAGTTCTGGCGCGTCTCAGCCGACGCCAGGCCGGGCGTCAGTCCCAGACCAGCGGCGATAACGAGCGCGGCGGCGCGAAGGGCGATCGGCGACATGTGTCGTTCCTGAACAGTCTTAGGTCTCTCGACGGTTGAAACGCACCGTTCGGGCCAGCGGGAAATTCGCCCGGAAAACGAAAACGCCCGTCGGCGAACCGACGGGCGTCCAGCCTTCCCTGATCGAAGACCTATTGTCCGGTCGTGTTGCGTCCGGTCACTGTGGTGGTCGCATTGATCGGGGCGTTGTTGATCTGTGTCGAATCCAGCACCACCGTGTTCCAGGAACCGTTGACGTTGACGTTGATCTGATTGCCGATCGCCGTCGAACTGGCGGTCAGGGCCCCCGCCGTGAAGCTGTCTGCGCCGGAGCGGAAGAAGTCCGCCCCGGAGGTCTGGCCGTTGGCGTTGACGTTGATCTGGCTTCCGCCCTGACCGTCCTGGATCACCCCGTTCATGATGACGCGGTTGTTGTTCGCATCACGGGTGGACGGATTGAAGGCGGTGGACAGGGTGCGGCGGGCCCCACCGTATCCGGCCTCCATCTGGGCGACGCTGGACTGGGCCTGAACCGCGCTTGCAGCGGCGAGAAGGCTCAGAACGAAGAGCGCAAGCAGCCGGTGTCTCATTTAAGTCTCCTCGCCTGATCTGTGGCGGGACGCGACCGCGGCCGCGTCCCGCCGTAGGATCAGAAGCCCTTGACGGTCAGGCTGTTGCCGATCGACGTGGCGGCGGCGTCGATCTTGCCGGAGACGGCGCCGACCGACAGGTTCGTCACGGCGTTCAGAGGCGCGGCGTGGGCGAACTGGTTGGAGGACAGGTTGGCCACGTCGGCGGTCACATTGGCGATGTTGCCGCCGGCGATGGCGCTGACGGTCAGATCGCCGCCGACCGAACCCAGCTCGGCGTTGACCACGGCCGACGGATCGCGGTTCAGGATTTGCTGGTTCAGATCGATGCGGCCCGCCTGCGCCACGTCCACCGACGTGTTGTTGGCGATGGCGCTGGAGTTCAGGGTGACGTCCGAGGCCGCGTCGCCGATCTTGGCGTTCAGCGTAGCGTAGGCCTCGCCTTGGAAGACTTGGTTCGAAGACAGGGATTCGACCGACCGGCCCTCGGCCTTGAAGTTGTTGCCGATGGAGGTGGCGGCGGCGGTGACGGTGTCGGCGGCGTGACCGATTGTGGTGTTGACCGTGGCGTTCAAGATCGAGTTCGTGCCGTCGATGCGCTGGGTGTTGGCGATCGACTTGCTCCAGACTGCGTCATAGCAGGGGTCGGTGGGGCGGCAGGTGTTGCTGGTGGTGGTCGTGGTGGCGGTCTGGGCGAAGGCGACAGGCGCGACGCTCAGAGCGGCCAGTGCGGCGGCGGCGGCGATGGCGGTTTTCATGGCGATGTCTCGAATTCGGTCAGAGGGACGGTCCTCCGTCCCCCAGGTCGCAAACACCATGCCTGAATGCCCGATCAGATCTGGGCCGCCACCACCTCGTCCGGTTCCAAGGCGTAGACCGTGGCGCAATATTCGCAGGTGACGTGGATACGCCCGTCGTCCTCGATCATTTCGGCCCGTTCGGCCGGGTCGAAGGAGGCCAGGACCGAGGCGATGCGGTCCTTGGAACACCGACAGACGGCCGTCAGCGGTCGCGCACCCTCCAGCCGGACCCCGTCCTCGTGGAACAGGCGGAACAGCAGGGTTTCGGGCGTGATGGTGGGGTCGATCAGTTCGTCGTCGGCCAGGGTGCCGAACAGGGCGCGGGTGCGGTCCCAGACTTCCTCGGTCGAGCCGCGCGTCTCGTCGCCGGCGATGATCTGGATCATCGCCCCGCCGGCGCGCCACTGGACCCCGGCGCCGGTCTGGACCGAGCCGACGGCTAGGCGCACCTTGGTCGGCACCTGTTCTGACTGCTGGAAATAGTGTTCGGCGCACAGAGACAGGCTCTCGCCCTCGATCGGGGTGATGCCTTGCGTTCGTTCGAAATCAGGACCGCGGTCCAGGGTCATGATGAAAACGCCCTGACCCAGCAGGGTCCGGGCGCCCGGCCGCGCGAAGCCCTGAGAGGCCGCCGCCACCTCGTCCTCGTCATAGCGGCAATAGCCCCGCAGAGAGCCGTCCGTGCCATAGTCGGCGACGACATAGCGCACCGGCCCGTCGCCCTGGGCCTGGACCAGGAGCCGGCCTTCGAACTTCAGGCTGGAGCCGATCAGGGCCGCCAGGGCGCAGGCTTCGCCCAGCAGGGCGGCGACCGGCTCAGGATAGGCGTGGGCGGCCAGTATGGTGTCGATCGCCGCGCCCAGCCGAACCAGGCGACCGCGCACGGGCCAGCCCTCGATCTGGAAGGCGGCGGCCAGGTCGTCGGAAACAGCGGATTGGGGCGCGTGATCGGTCACGGCAAGGTCCTTGGAAGGCGTCATTTCGGGATCGGGGCTATTTAGGCGCCCGAGACCGGCTTGGTAAGAGGCGCCCCCAACATCCCGCCGGCCGCGCCTCAAGGGCTTGCGCCTGCGCCCAAGCCAGGCATCTTTCTATCTGACCCGGTCGGGTGGGGCGGAACCGTTTTTGGCGCGGTTCGCTCCTTCGCTGATGCGGAACCGCCGTTCCGCCTATCGGCCGAACGACGGCGGGCGCCGTGACCCGACCGCGAACGGTCTGGATGAAGAGGTTCACTATCCTATGGTTCGTAACTTCAACGCCTTGGACGAAGTCCGCAAACATCCGGGCGTCAGCGCCGGGACCCTGGCCGCCCTTCTGGTCGGCGCCGGTCTGGCCATCTATCTGTCGCAGCGCAGCGGCCCGACCCGCTATGAGCGGATCAAGATGCGGATGAATCCCCGCGCCTGGGTCGATACGGCCGATCTCCGCGACCGGTTGCATGACGCCGTGGACGCTTTCCGCCACCGGGCCGAAGACGCCGGGGAATGGGCCGGCGAGCGCGCCGGCGAATGGTCGCGCGAAGCGCGTCACCGGGCCGCCGACGGCGCCCGTTACGCCCGCGCCCGCGCCGACGGCTGGTTCCACGCAACTCGCAAGGGCTCCAAGAAGGCGCTGAAGAAACAGGGCAAGAAGGCGCGTCACTACGCCGATGAAGCCGGCGCCTACGCCCGGGATCATGCACGGGAGGGCGGGGCCTTGCTCGCCGTCGCGACCCTTGCGGCTGCGATCGGCGCCGTCGTTCTGGAAAGCCGCCGGCCGGACAGCCGCGTGCGCCGTATCGCCCGGTTCTGAGATTTCTTGCCGCCCGCGGCTTGGAATATCGCGGCGGGCGGCAAGGATTAAGCGCAACTGATCGCCTTCTTCAGCACGCCTCGGCTTTGCCGCAGGCGCGAAGGCGGCTAAGACGCGGCCCATGACTGCGCGCCCCACCCTGATCTTCGACTTTGATTCGACCCTGGTCGATTTCGAGACCCTGGAAGCCTTGGCCGACATTGCCTTGGCGGACTCGCCCCAGGCTGAGGCGACGCGGGCCGAAATCGCCGCCCTGACCGATCAGGCCATGGCGGGCGACCTGGCCTTTGGGGAGGCGCTGCGTCGGCGTCTGGCCCTGCTGCCCCTGACCCGCGACCATGTGCAGTCCCTGGCGGAGCGCGCGCCCGACCGGCTGACCGCCTCGGTGCGGCGCAATCTGAACTTCTTCCAGCAGCACAAGGGCAGGGTGGTCATTCTGTCCGGCGGCTTCCGCGAGGTGATCGCGCCGGTGGCCGAACTGCTGGGCGTTTCGCCCGACCGGGTGCTGTGCAACGACCTGATCTATGGCGCGGACGGGCGGGTCACGGGCGTCGACGACGCCAATCCCCTGTCCCACGCCGACGGCAAGCCGGCCGTGATCCACGCCCTGAATCTGTCGGGTCGCGTGGTCATGGTCGGCGACGGCTGGAACGACGCCGAGGTCAAGCTGGCCGGCGCGGCGGACGCCTTCTACGCCTTCACCGAGGTCGCGCGTCGTCCGTCGGTGATCGAGGTCGCCGACGCCGAAGCCGCTTCTCTGGACGAGGTGCTGCACGCCGAGGGCCTGTCCGGCCGCTGGTCCTTTCCGCGCAGCCGGATGAAGATGCTGCTGCTGGAGAACATCCACCCCGTCGCCGTCGAGCGGCTGGAGGAGGCGGGCTATTCCGTCGAGACCATGAAGGGCGCCCTGGACGAGGACGATCTGATCGCCGCCATCAAGGGCGTGCACGTGTTGGGCATCCGCTCCAAGACCACGGTCAGCCGCCGGGTGCTGGAGGAGGCCGATCGGCTGATGGCCGTCGCCGCCTTCTGCATCGGCACCAACCAGATCGATCTGGAGGCCGCCGCCGATCACGGGGTGGCGGTGTTCAACGCCCCCTATTCGAACACCCGCTCGGTCGTTGAATTGGCCGTCGGCCTGATGATCGTCCTGATGCGCGACGTGCCCGACAAGTCTGCGGCCATGCACGTCGGAAAATGGAACAAGTCGGCGACCGGATCGAAAGAGCTGCGCGGCAAGACCCTGGGCATCGTCGGTTACGGCGCCATCGGCAGCCAGCTGTCGGTGCTGGCCGAGAACCTGGGCATGCGGGTGCTGTTCTACGACCTGTCGGAACGGCTCGCCCTGGGCAACGCCCGGCGCATGCGGTCGCTGGACGCCCTATTGGCCGAGAGCGACGTGGTGACCCTGCACGTTGACGGGCGGCGTGAGAATTCCAACATCTTCGGCGCGGCCCAGTTCGCCCGGATGAAGGAGGGCGCGCTGTTCCTGAACCTGTCGCGCGGCCATGTGGTCGATGTCGGCGCCCTGGCCCAGGCCATGGGGTCCGGCCGGATCGCCGGGGCCGCGGTCGATGTCTTCCCGGAAGAACCGCGCACCAATTCCGACCCATTCGAAAGCCCGCTTCAGGGGCTGAAGAACATGATCCTGACGCCGCACATCGGCGGTTCGACCGAGGAGGCCCAGGAAGCCATCGCCGAGTTCGCGGCCGAGCGTCTGCTGGGCTATCTGAACCGGGGCGACACCACCTTCAGCGTCAATCTGCCGAACGTGCAACTGGCCGAGGTCTCCGGCGCGCACCGCATCCTGCACATCCACAGGAACCAGCCGGGCGTCCTGGCCGAGCTGAACCGGGCCCTGGCGGCGGCGGGGCTCAACATCCTGGGGCAGCATCTGAAGACGGACGAGCGCACCGGCTATGTCATCACCGACGTGGACCGCGACTATGATCCCGAGGCGCTGCGGACGCTGAAGACGGTGCCCGGCACGCTGAAGTTCCGCACCCTGCATTAGGCGTCTCCGACATATTCTGCCGGATGCTGACGTAACGGCATCTTGCGCTCTTCGCAGAGTGGCGCATCCTCCGGCTTAACGGCCGCGACACAGACGGCTGTGGGAGGAACATATGTCACGCTATCTCAACGGCGCCGCCGCCGCGGCCCTGGCGCTCGTCGCCTGCGCCTTCGCCGGTTCGGCCTCGGCCCAGACCTATAATCGCCTGGTCGTCTTCGGCGACAGCCTCAGCGACAACGGCAATCTCTATCTGGCCTCGGGCGGCACGCAGCCGCCGTCGCCGCCCTATTATCAAGGCCGGTTCTCCACCGGCCCGGTCTTTACGGAGTTGCTGGGCTTCAACGCCGTCAACTTCAACGGGTCGGTCAGCGGCAGCATCAACTACGCCTTCGGCGGCGCCCGTACCGATTCGTCGGCCGGCCCGCCGCCAGGCATGCTGACCCAGTTGGCCGCCTACACCAGCCGCGGCGGAACCTTCGGGGCCAATGACCTGGTCAGCGTCCTGGGCGGCGCCAATGACATCTTCCAGGGTCTGCCTGCCGCCGGCGCCTCCTCCAGCCCGGTCGCCGCCATCACCCCGGTCGCGACCGGCGCGGCGGCCAACGTCAACAGCCTGGTCAACAGCGTGGCCGGAGCAGGCGCGGGGACCATACTGGTCACCAACCTGCCCAAACTCAGCCTGACGCCCCAGTTCCGAGGCACGACAGCGGCGCCCTTGGCGGATTATGCGGTGACCACCTTCAACACCGCCCTGCAAACGGGCCTGACCGCAACGGCGGCCGCCCGTCCAGGCAGCAACATCATCATGATGGACCTGTTCAAGATCGGCGACACCTTGGCGGCCAATCCCGGCCAATTCGGTGTGACCAACGTCACCCAGGCCTGTTTCAACGGGGTGACGGTCTGTTCGAACCCCGCCAGCTACTTCTACTTCGACGGGGTGCATCCGACCGCGACGGGGCACCAGATCATCGCCCGGCTGGCGACCGACTACCTCTATTACGGCGACATCGGCGCCCAGGCGGCCTTGCAGGGGGAGACCGCCTTCCGGCACCGTGAAGACGCGCTGGACGCCGCCAGCGAGGCCCTGTCCGGGCGCGAGGCCTGGGAGGCGGGCGTGGCGATCACCGCCTCGGCCATGGTCGACAGCGTCGAGACGGATGCGCGCGGCTCGGTCACCGATTCTTCCAGCGACGGCTGGGGTGCTCGCATCGCCCTGGAAGCCGGTCCGTCGGAACATTGGCGTTTTGGCATGGCCGGGACGGCCCGCACCAGCGACGTCGAAAGCCAGGCCTTGACCTTCAGCGTCGAAAGTTTCGGCCTGGACCTGTACGGCGGCTGGCGCTCGGGCGACCTGTTCGTCAATGCGGCGGTCGGGGTGGCGCGCGACAATATCGACGACATCGAACGCACCACCAGCCTGGCGCCGATCGTCCATACAGCCGAGACGCGCGCTCTCAGCACCGGCGCGCGTTTGCAGGGCGGGATGTGGTTCGAGATGGGGGGGCTGGCCCTGTCGCCTCGCGCCGCCGTCACCTGGGCGACCAGCGACGTCGACGGCTATTGGGAGCAGGGCGTCGCCGCCCAGTACCAGTACGAAGACCGCGAGATGAAGGCGATCAGCGGCGAGGTCGCTTTGCGGGCCGAGGCGGAGATGGGCCGTTTCGCCCTGTTCGCCGAGGGCGGCTATCGCGACGCCCTGGACGACAGTTCGGATCCGGTCCGCGTCGGCCTGTACAATAATCCGGCCCAGGTGCTGGAGCGTGAGGTGGAGGAACCCTTCGGCGGCCAGTTCCTGGCCTCGGCGGGGGTCGAGGGCTCGGTCGGCCCTGTGAAGGTGTCGGTGGCCTATCGTGGTCGCTACGGCGAACACGCCGACAGCCATATGGGCGGCGTCCAGCTGCGCCTGCCCCTGTAGGACGGAAGGCGGGGAAGGGGCCTCAGCGCCCCTTCTTGCGCACCCACATGGCGGCGTCGGCCTCGGTCAGCCAGACCTCGGCGTCCGTATGGCCGTCCCAGGCGCGGACCCCGAAAGAGCCCCCCAGGGGGGTGCGTTCGCCGTTCCAGACGAAGCCTTCGGTCTCCAGAGCCTCGGCCAGCTGTCGCGCCTTGGCCCGCCCGTCTTCCTGGCCGGCGTTCAGCATCAAGAGGGCGAATTCGTCACCGCCCAGGCGGCCCACGGCGTCGGATTCCCGCAGATGGCCGATCATCATCCGCGCAACGGCCACCAGCGCCGCATCCCCGGCGGCGTGACCCAGGCGGTCGTTCACCCCCTTGAACCCATCCATATCCAGATAAAGCAGAACTGCCGGCACCTCATGCCGCTGGCAATAGGCCATGGCCCTTTGTAGGGCGGCGACGAAGCCGCGACGGTTCAGGGCCGGGGTCAGGACGTCGTGATCGGCCGCCGCCTCGGCCGCCGCCGCGCGCTGTTTCCAGGCGTCCAGCTCGGCGCGCAAGCGCGCGATCTCGGCGGTCAGGTCGTGTTCGGCCACGTCGGTCACGGCGCAGGCAGGCTCCGGCGGCGCGACTCAGACGGACGCGCGATAGGTCGATGTTAGAGGCTGGACGGCAGAGATTGAAGGCGGCGGGGCGCGGATTCCGGCGATGAACCGGCGCTGTTCGGTTGCGGCGGCGCCCCGTGTGCTGTAACGGGCGCCTTTCCGCGAGGGGCCTTGAACTATGGCGACTTCCGCAACGCCGGTGGCGATCATCATGGGCAGCCGTTCGGACTGGCCGACGATGAAGCTGGCCGCCGACAAGCTGGATCAGCTGGGCGTCGCCTGGACGGCCAAGGTCGTCAGCGCCCACCGCACCCCGCAGCGACTGGTCGAGTTCTCCACCGGCGCCAAGGTGGCGGGCTTCAAGGTCATTATCGCCGGAGCCGGGGGCGCCGCCCATCTGCCGGGCATGGCCGCCTCGATGACGGACCTGCCGGTGCTGGGCGTCCCGGTTCAGTCCAAGGCCCTGAAGGGCATGGATAGTCTGCTGTCGATCGTGCAGATGCCGGCCGGCGTCCCGGTCGCCACATTGGCCATCGGCGAGGCGGGCGCCGCCAACGCCGGCATCCTCGCTGCCCAGATCCTGGCCCTGTCGGATGAAGCCCTGGCCCAGCGCCTCGCCGCCTTCCGGGCCGCCCTGACCGATTCCGTCGCCGAAACCGTCGAGGACTGAGTGCCCCAGCTTCCGCTTCCCCCAGGCTCCACCCTCGGCATCCTCGGCGGAGGACAGCTGGGTCGGATGCTGAGCCAGGCCGCCTCGCGCCTGGGCTTCGACGTCGTGATCCTGGATCCGGAACCGAACAGCCCTGCGGGCCGCGTGTCCCATAGCCAGATCGTCGCCGCCTATGACGATCCCGAGGCCCTGACGGCGCTCGGCCGCGCCGCCGACGTCGTGACCTTCGAGTTCGAGAATGTGCCGGCCGCCTCCATCGAGCGGCTGGCCGAGGCCGGCGCCCTGGTCGCGCCGGGGCCGACGGCGCTTCGCGTGTCGCAGGACCGGGTGGACGAAAAGACCTTCCTGAACGCCGTCGGCGCCCCGACGGTGGATTTCGCCGTGGTCGATACGCTGGACGACCTGGTCGTCGGCCTGACGGAGCTGGGCCTGCCCGCCCTGCTGAAGACCCGCCGCGAAGGCTATGACGGCAAGGGCCAGGTCTGGATTCACGCGATCGAGGACGCGCCCGCCGCATTGGAAAGCCTGGGCGGCCGTCCGGCGATCCTGGAGGCCAGGGCGACCTTCGTGCGCGAACTGTCGGTCATCGCCGCGCGCGACTGGGACGGTCATATGGCGGTCTATCCCTTGGGCGAGAACCGGCACGAGGGCGGGGTGCTGCGCACGACCCTGGCCCCCGCCGCCGTCGACGAAAAGACCCAGGTGCGCGCCCGCGCCATCGCCGAGGCGATCCTGGACGGCCTGGACTATGTCGGCGTGATCGGGGTCGAGCTGTTCGACCTCGGAGACGACGTTCTGCTGGTCAATGAGATCGCCCCGCGCGTCCACAATACCGGCCACTGGACTCAGGACGGCTGCGTCTGTGACCAGTTCGAACAGCATATCCGCGCGGTGGCCGGCTGGCCCCTCGGCCCCACGGCGGCCCATGCCCGGATCGAGATGAAGAATCTGCTGGGCGACGAGGTCGATCAATGGCGCGCCCTGTCCGCCAAGGCCGACGAACGGCTGCACCTCTACGGCAAGGCCGAGGCTCGACCGGGCCGCAAGATGGCCCATGTGAACCGGGTGTTGGGGACGGTCTGACCTCCTCACTTTCGTCATCCTCCGGCGAGCGTAGCGAGAGCGGGGGACCCAGCGGCGCGCGAGAGCGCGAACCTTTTCCCGGACACGAGCGCCAAAAAGCAGCCTGCGGCTAACACATCGCCTTCGGCGCCGCTGGGTCCCCCGGTCTGCGCCGCGAAGAGGCGTGACGTGATCCCCTGAAACTCCGCCAGGAATAGCTAGAGTCCGCCCAACGAAGGACGGACAGAATGAAGCGATCAAGGTTCACAGAAGAGCAGATCATCGGGATCCTGCGGGAGCAGGAGGCCGGTGTGGCGACGGCGGAGGTGTGCCGGCGGCACGGGGTCAGCTCTGCGACCTTTTACAAGTGGAAGGCCAAGTTCGGCGGGCTCGACGTGTCGGAGGCTCGGCGGCTGAAGGCGCTCGAGGATGAGAATGCCCGGCTGAAGCGGATGCTGGCGGACGCGATGCTGGACAACGTGGCGCTGAAGGACCTGCTGGGAAAAAAGTGGTGACGCCCGCCGGTTGGCGCGAGGCGGCTGGTCATCTGCAGGCTGCCTACGAGATGAGCGAACGGCGGGCGTGCCGTGTCCTGGGCGTCGATCGGACGAGCGTGCGCTATCAGGCGACGCGCCCGGACGACGGCGCCCTGCGCGACCGGCTGAAGGCCCTCGCCCAGGAGCGTCGCCGGTTCGGCTATCGCCGCCTGCACGTCCTGCTGCGACGCGAAGGCCATGCGGTCAACAGGAAGAGGGTTCAGCGGATCTATCGCGAGGAGCGACTGACGGTGCGCCGGCGCGGCGGTCGGAAGCGAGCGATGGGCATGCGGCGACCACTGGACCTGCCGCTGGTGGCCAACCAGCGCTGGTCGCTGGACTTCGTCGCCGACCAGATGACGGACGGGCGGCGCTTCCGCATCCTGACGGTGATCGATAACTGCACCCGCGAATGCCTGGCGCTGGTGGCCGACACCTCGCTGTCGGGCGCGCGGGTCGTGCGGGAGTTGGACGCCGTCATTCGGCAGCGGGGCCGGCCCGACACCATCGTCAGCGACAACGGGACGGAATACACCTCGAACGCGGTCCTGGCCTGGGCCGACGACACCGGCGTCGGCTGGCATTACATCGCGCCCGGCAAGCCCCAGCAGAACGGCTTCAACGAGAGCTTCAACGGACGCCTGCGTGACGAGCTGCTGAACGAGACGCTGTTCCGATCCCTGCCGCACGCCCGCGCGGTGCTGGAAGCCTGGCGGCGCGACTACAACGAGCGGCGTCCGCACTCGAAGCTCGGGTGGCTGACGCCGCAGGCTTATGCAGAAGCGCTCAGTGGACAGATCGGCCGGTCCGCTGCGCTGGTTGGGGGCTGCGCTGACCGGCCTCTTGCAAACCCCGACAACCCCAGCTCAGATCAACCCAGGACTCTCGTTATGGCTGGATGAGAAACGGGGGTCACGTCAGGCGGCTTGCCGGAGGATGACGAAAGAAGAAGCGCCTAACCCCGCGCCCCATACCGGATGCGACTCAGCAAATCCGTCACCTTGCGGAACGGCGCCTCGAAATCCTTGCCAGCCTTCCACTTTTCGAAGGCCATGACGTTTTCGATGCGGCGAGCGACAAAGGCTTCCGCCGCCTCGCGGCCGTCGAACCAGCGCATCGTCAGGGCGGGAATCAGTATGCCCGACAGGATGGTCCGCTTCGAATAATGGTTCCAGTCGGTCGATTCATCCCCAGCCCAGCGCCACATTTGGTCCGCCGTCTCCCACGCCAGCTTCAGCCCCAGATCGGCATTGACGGGCAGGGCCAGGAAGGCGGCGCAGCGGCGCGTCGCCTCCAGGTCGGCCGCGCCCGCCTCCATCCGTTCGGACACGGCGCGGGCGATTCGCTCGCGAATCTTCAGCGACTTGGGATCGACGGCGACCAGGGCCTCCAGGGCGCGCGCGTCGTGGCGGCGCGACAGCAGGGCCGCCAGATCCCGCGCGCCGTTGGGCAGCAGCAGTTCCTCATCCCCCAGCGACAGGCCGCAGGCTTCGCACGCCTCCCGGACCAGCCGGGCGTTCCAGCCCAGGGCGGGGGCGCGGGCGACGGCGGCGTCCAGCACGGTCTGTTCGGTCTGATCGGCCCAATCGTCGGTCTGTGTCATGGGCGGATCATACGCCCGTCTTTTCGGGGTTTCGAGCCTGGAAGAATGGTTGCGACGAACTGGACAGACGCGGCGGGCTCGTGTATCAGCCCGCCTTCATCCGAGAGCCTCGCTCCCGGGAGAGGATTTTATTTGTCTGCCCGTCTCCCTTCGAAAGGACGCGGCGGGCGGCCAAAGGAGAGATACCCCTGGTTCAGATTTTCGTCCGCGACAACAACGTCGATCAAGCGCTGAAAGCCCTCAAGAAGAAGATGCAGCGCGAAGGCAGCTTCCGTGAAATGAAGCGCCACGTGCACTATGAAAAGCCGTCGGAAAAGCGCGCCCGCCAAAAGGCCGAGGCCGTCCGTCGCGCCCGCAAGCTGGCCCGCAAGCGCGCCCAACGCGAGGGCCTGCTGCCCGCGCCCAAGCCGCGCGTCCCCGGCGGCCGCTAAGGCTCAGCCCGAAAGGGCTCAGGCGTAGGCCGAAAGATCAAAGGCCGCTTCCTTCGGGAAGCGGCCTTTTTCTTGTCGCCTCCGTGGTGCGAGGCGGAGAGGAGGCGGCGCCTCATCCCCGTCCCGTCACCGCCCGTCCGAACGTCTTCCAGCTCAGCTTCACGTCTGACAGGGCTCCGGCGCGGAAGGCGCGGCCGGCGATCCAGACCATCAGGGCGGCGGTGGCGAACATGCCGATCAAGGTCAGAATGACCTCGATCAGGGGCGGATCGCTGGGCGCACGCGCGCTCATCAGGAAGGGGGTGAAGAAGGGAATCCACGACAGGACCTTCACCACCGGCGCATCGGGGCTGGTCAGGGCCATCTGCATGACCAGGATCGGCACGACCAGGATCATCATGATCGGCCCCATCAGGGTCTGGGCGTCGCGCGGCGTCTCGCAGAAGGCGCCGATGGCCGCGAACAGCACGGCGTACATCAGGTAGCCGCCGACCATATAGGCGATGAAATAGAAGACCAGGCCGCCGTCCAACAGCACCTGGCCGATCGTCGCCGCCGTATCGGGCGAGGCCGACGTCAGGACCGAGGTTCCGATTCCCGCCCAGACCGCCAGCACGGTCAAGGTCAGCATCGCCACCCCCAGAACCTTGCCCGTCAGGATTTCCGAGGCGGAGGCCGAGGACAGCAGCACCTCCAGAATCTTGTTCGACTTCTCCTCCATCACGCTGTTCAGCAGGATGGAGGCGCCGGTGATCACCAGCGACCACAGCAGGAAGCCGGCGCCCAGGCCGATGAAGGCCGGAATTCGATCACGCATCGACACCTCGCCCCCGCTGGCGGCGTTGGGCGAAAAGGCCTTCACCTCGGGCTTGAAGGATTCGATCTGCTCGACCAGGGACGGGGCGACGCCTGCAGCGGTCAGGGCCTGGTCGCGATAGCCGGTCCGCAGGGCGTTGCGGACGAAGTCGGCGACGTCATTGTCCATGGCCCGCGCGGTCCAGACCTGGGCCTGGGGCTTGCCGTCGACGCGGCTCAAGAAGACCACGGCGTCCACGCGCCGGTCCTTGGACGCATCCTTGTCCAGCACCTCGCGCAAGGCCGCCTCACGTGCGGCGCCGGGCGCCGCGACGGTGAGGGCGGGCGGGGCGTCGATCAGCCGCATCTTCGGACCGCTGATGGAGGCGGCGGCGCGGCCGGCCGCGGCCTGGCCCTTCTGGGCTGCTTCCTGCACCCGCTCCGCCAGACGGTCCTTCTCTTCCTGAAGGGCGGCGCGCACCTCGGCGGCCAGGCCGGTCGCCGCCGGACCGTCCTCGATCACCGTCACTACCTTGATCGGTTCCGCCGAGCGGATCAGCAGGGGGATGCCCCCGCCCAGGACGGCGAACATCGGAAAGGCCAGAAGCGACAGCCAAAAGCCCACGGTCTTGGCGTAGGCGACATATTCGCGGCGGGCGATCAGCAGGGTGCGTTTCATTGGACCGCCTCCGCGCGGACGGCGGGTTGATCGGGATTGTCGCCGGTCAGGCCGATGAAGGCGTCATGCAGGGTCGGTTCCTTCAGGGCGAAGCCCCGGACGTCCAGCCCGCTCAGGAAGGCGGCCTTCAGCGTGTCTTGGCCCCCCGCGCCGGCCGCCAGCACGATCTTCAGTCGGCGCACCCCGTCCTGATCGGACAGGGTCTCGACCCCCGCCACGCCGGGCAGGGCGCCGGCCGCCTCGGGCGAGATGGCGCCTTCCAGGTCCAGGACGCGGGGGGAGGTGGCCTTGGCCTCCTCGACCGTGCCTTCGAACGCCTTACGCCCCTTGGCCAGCAGCACCACCTTGTCGCACAGCCGTTCGGCATGCTGCATCACATGGGTCGAGAACAGGACCGTCGCCCCGTCCGCCGCCAGGCCGCGGATCATCTCCTCCAGCCCCTGCTGGTTCATCGGATCGAGGCCTGAGAAGGGCTCGTCCAGGATGACGAACTCGGGCCGGTGCACCACGGCGGCGATTAACTGAACCTTCTGAGCCATCCCCTTGGACAACTCCTTCATCTTCTTCTTCTGCGCCGCGCCCAGGCCCTGCTGCTCCAGCAACTGCCTCGCGCGCTTCTTGCCTTCGTGGGAGGGGAGGCCCTTCAGGGCGCCGAAGAAGGCGATGGCCTCCACCGGGGTCATCTTCTTGTAGAGACCGCGCTCCTCAGGCAGGAAGCCGATCCGGTCGCGGACCAGCCGCCCGTCCGGCGCGCCCAGGATGTCGATCCGGCCCGAGGTCGCCGGTTGCAGCCCCAGGATCATCCGCAGGGTTGAGGTCTTGCCCGCCCCGTTCGGCCCCAGAAAGCCGCAGATCGAGCCCTTGGGCACTTCGAAGCTCAGGTCGCGCACGGCGTCGAAACCGCCGTACCGCTTGCTCACGCTTTCCAGCGTCAACGCAGCCGTCATTCCGTCTCCCCTTATGATTGCAGCCAGCCTAGCAAGGCGGAAGCGGTTCAGGCCAGCCGCTTCCGCCCCGTCGCCCTATTTCAGGACGGGCAGGTCGATGTAGGAGGCGTCGTCTCCGGCGTGATGCAGGGCGTTGTCGGCGACCCGGCCCTGGGTCTCGCTTTCGTTCGGCCCGCCGGTGTTCAGATTGCGGACGAATTTCGGGAAGTTGGAGCTGGTCACCTCGACCCGGATGCGGTGGCCCGGCTGGAAGGTGTTGCTGATGGTGATCGGCGTGGGCTGCACCGTCGCGATCTGGCCGGGCGTCAGGGGCGTGGGCCGGTCGTAGCCGGTGCGATAGCGGGCCCGCAGGATGGTGTCGCCCAGGATATAGGCCGTCCCGTCCGGCGCCACATCCACCAGCTTGACCGCGAAGTCGGTGTCGGGCGCCGATGACGACACCTTCAGCACCGCATCGACGAAGCCCGTCACCTGCATCGGCTCGGTCAGCGGGTCCGAGGTATAGACCAGCACGTCGTCGCGCGCCTCGATCTGACGCTGGTCAAAGGCGCCGGCCGTGACCAGCCCGCCGTTGCAGCAGTCGCCGCCGCCGATGGTCTGGACCGGGTTCATAGGATCATAGCGATAGCGGTCGGCCTGTTCGCCCGTCGGCGGGGCCTCGGGGCTCAGACGGCCGTCGCCGTTCAGACTGTTGGCCGCTCCGCCGGATCGCAGATACATCCGCACGGTCTGGACGCCGGCCGGCGGCCACTGGGCGGCGGTGCGCCATTCGTTCTGGCCCATGTTGAAATATTGGACGTGCGGCGTGCTGTCGGGGAAGGCGCGGCGCTCGCCCTTCAGCCAACGGTCGAACCAGGCCAGGACCAGGCCGTCCGCGTCGAAACTGGCGTCGCCCAGGTCGCGATCGCCCGAGCGGAAACCGGCCTTCAGCCCGGCGAAGGCGCAGTGAGTGTTCGGCCCCACCACCACATACTGGTTCTCGGCCGCCTCGCGGTCCTGGGTGGTCGAGCGAGCGTGATTGAACAGCTCCATGTTCGGCCCGATGGAGACGTCGTACCAGCTGTTGAACCACAGGGCCGGCACGCCCCAGCCCATGTCGTCGTGATAGAGGCCGCCCTCGCGCCAGGCCGGATCGGCGGGCGTGCGGGCGATCAGTTCCTCGAAGGTCGCGGGGGGCTCGCCCAGGTCCTTCAGCATCTCGTTGACCGGCAGATGGCGGATCTGGCTGGGCCAGTTCACCTCGGGCTTCTTGGCGTCCAAGTCGTTGTAGCGGACGATGCGGGCGCGGGTCTCCTGGTCCGTCTCCGCCGGGATCTGGGCGCGAAGCGGATTGTCGACACCGTACAGCCAGACGAAGAAAAGATTGCGCGGCACGCCGCCGGTGTACCAGTTGCCCTGTTCCTGGAACCGCCCGACCTTGCCGATTCCGGCGCCCGACGCCTGGGGGACCATGGCCGCATGGGCGGGATGGTTCTGGGCCGCCAGCGCCAGCTGCCATTCGGCCGAGGACGAGCAGCCCAGGGTGCCGACCTTGCCGTTCGACCAGGGCTGGGCTGCGATCCAGCTCAGGGCGTCATAGCCGTCGGTCTGGGGATAGCCCAGGATCTGATAGTCCCCGCCCGAGAAATAGCGCCCCCGCTCGTTCTGGATGACCAAGGCATAGCCGCGGCTGACCCAGGTCAGGGCGCTGCGGGTGGTGCGGGGGTTATAGGCCAGCTCATTATAGGGAGTGCGGATGAAGACGGTCGGCAGGGGGCCCTGGGCGTTCTTGGGCCGATAGATGTTGGTGGCCAGTCCGACTCCGTCGCGCATCGGCATCATGACCGCCATCTGCACATCGGCGATGCGGGACAGTTCGGTCTGGGCGGCCGCATCGCTGTACCGGCCATAGTCCTGGGCGGCGACCACGGCGGGCGTAGCCGCCAGTACGGCCGCGACGACGGCGGCGACGATTCTGTTCATGATGATGCCCCTCCAAAAAGCTTGCAGAAGGTTAGGCTGCAAAGAAGGGCGCGGCAATCTTTCGCCGGGATCAGTCCTTCGCCTTGACCGCCACCTTGAAATGGCGGCCCACGATCTTGGCCGGGTTCACCTGGGCGCCGCTGCGGCGCACTTCGAAATGCAGATGGGGGCCTGTCGAATAGCCGGTCGAGCCGACCAGGCCGATTCGCTGTCCGCTCGTCACCAGATCGCCGCTGGCCACATCAATGCGGCTGAGGTGGCCGTAAAGGGTGCTGAGGCCGTTCGGATGGCGCACCTCGATAAAGGCGCCGTAGCCCCCGGCCTCATAGCCGGTGCGGACGATCCGGCCCTCTGCAGCGGTGAAGACCGACGTTCCCTTGGGCGCGGCGATGTCCACGCCCTTGTGCGCGCGGGCGCGGGCCTCGATCGCCAGCTTGCGCAGGCCGAAGGGGGAGTTGATCGCATAGCCGCGCACGGGGGCGGAAAACCCGATCTCCCGCATCACCGGACCGGCCTTTTCGACCTGAGCCTTCACCGGCGGGGCCACGGGCTCGGCCGCAACTGTCGGCGCCGCTTCGCGCGTCACGCCGGGGGCGGCGGCGGCGGCCAGCAGGGCCACGGTCGCAAAGGCGGCGGTCTGGCCGCCGTGGATCAATAGGCTTTTGCAACGCGCCAGGGGCGCGTCGGTCAGCAGGCGTCGCATTCGGCGGCGTCTCCAGCTTGGACAGGCTCTGGATTGAGCCGGAGCATGGAGCGACACGCGCGGGCGCGTTCGAAACCGTCATGCTCCTGGAAGCGGCGCTTATGCTCCTAGGCTGGGGCGACTTTTGGACCCTGATCGGGCCGGGATGGGGCTGGGCCTAATCCAGCGGGCGTCGCGCGACCAGGTCGATCAGGGCCGAACGGCCCCTGTGGCCGGCGCCTTCGTCCAGATCAGCCTCATAGGCGTGTAAGTGCTCGATCCCGAAATCGCCGAACGCCGCCTCCAGCAGTTCAGAGGTGTAGAGCTGTTCGACCTGGGAGGGACCCCCGGTGCCGTAGTCCAGCTGGCGCGGCGTATAGCCGTGCAACAGGATCAGGCCGCCCGGCTTCACCGACCGCTTCATGCCCTCAAAGATCGCCGCACGGAAGTCGGGTGGCGCGAACTGGATGAAGACCGCCGCCACGGCGTCATAGGCCGCTTCCGGCCAGGTCCAGCCCTCAAGGTCCTGAATCTGGAAATCGACCTCGACCCCCTCCCGCGCGGCCAGGCGTCTCGCCTTGTCCTGCGCGGCGGGCGAAATGTCGGTGGCGGTCACCTGGTGGCCCAGCCGGGCGAGATAGACGGCGTTCCTGCCTTCGCCGTCGGCGGGCGTCAGAATCCGACTGCGGGGCTTCAGCCGGTCGGCGTGCGTCACCACGAACTGGCTGGGCGCCGTGCCGAAAACATAGTCGGCGGTCGCCGCATAGCGGGCGTCCCAGCCGTCACTCAAGGTCGCCATGATCGGCCTCCATTCCTGCGAATGGCTATCATTTGCGACCATTCGACGCAACCCAAGCCGCTGGACCTCAGGCGATGATGTCCGGCAGGATCTGATCCTCGATTTTGACGATCTCGTCCTTCAGCGCCAGCTTCTTGCGCTTCAGCCGGGCGATCAGCAGCTGGTCTGGAACAGCCGCCTCGGACAGGGCGTCGATCGAGGCCGAGAGGTCGGCATGCTCCTGGCGCAGCAATTTGACGCGGGCGTGAAGCGCCGCCTCTTCTTCGGTGATGTCCGGCACATCGTCGTTCATCGTGCAGTCCATCTTGCAGTCGGTGGTGCCAACATAGTCGGACGACCGTCAGGCGGAAAGGGTTTCGGCCAGCCGCTGCAGGGCCGGGCGAGGCGTCACCGGCGCCCAGAGCCGCGCCGTGGCGACCAGGGCTTCCAAGGCAGGGCGCGGCGACGCGCGGGGCGCGTGGTCGTCCGCTTCGTGGATCAGGGCTTCCAGGGCGGCGAGCAGATGGCGTTCCGCCTCCAGCTCCAGCCCCTTGATCTTCTCGCGGACCGCCAGGCGCGGCGCGTCCTCGATGTCGGGGACGGGCGCCTTCAGGGTGCGGCGAACGGCGCGCAGCGGCGCGACCACCACCCCGTCCCAGGCGCGGGCGATGTCGCAGGCCGCCTCGATCGTCTCGGCGTCGGCTTCATGGCCGGCCGCAGCGGCCCAGGCCGACCACAGCAGCAGGGGAACATTCTGGTCGTGGCTGTCCTGCAAGGCCAGGCAGGCTTCGCTGACGCCGGGTCGCCCATAGGCGGCGACGGCCCAGTCCCACAGGCTGCGCGTCTCGACGGCGGTCACTTCAGCCCGTCCCAGCGCCGCACGGCGCTCCAGTCCAGCCCGAACAGATCCAGGGTCCGCCCCACCGACTGGTCCACCATCTCCAGGATCGATGCCGGCCGCGCATAAAGGGCGGGCAGGGGCGGGGCGATGGTCGCGCCCATTTCGGCCAGGGCCGTCATCGTCCGCAGATGGCCCAGATGGAAGGGCGTCTCACGCACCATCAGCACCAGCGGCCGCCGTTCCTTCAACGTCACGTCGGCGGCGCGGGTCAGAAGCGAGGAGGTCACGCCCGTGGCGATCTCGCTCATCGTCTTGATGGAGCAGGGGGCCACGATCATGCCCAGGGTCTTGAAGGAGCCCGAGGCGATGGTCGCCCCGAGGTCGGCCAGTTTGTGAACGACCGAGGCCTTGGCGGTCAGGTCGTCGGGCGACAGATCGGTCTCCTGCGACAATGTGAGCAGGGCGGCCTTGGTCACCACCAGATGGGTCTCGACGCCTAAATCCTTCAGCGCGTCCAGCGTCCGCGCGCCGTAGATCGCGCCGGACGCCCCTGAAATTCCCACCACCATCCGATAAGGAGCAGTCCGTATGGCTCCGTTCACATCATCGACCATTTTTGGGGCCAGCCTCCGTCGTGCCCGGACGAAAAGCAGTCACTGGAATGTGATTCCACAGCCTGCCGAACCGGGCGCTCACTCTACTGGTCCCTAACCAACGGAGGCGCAAGCCATGACCATCGAGGCTCGTATTCGCGAACTGGGTAATCGGCACCGCATGCTGGATCAGACGATCCAGCGAGAACTCAACCATCCGTCCGTGGACACGCTGCAGGTCAAGGAATTGAAGCAGAAGAAGCTTCGCTTGAAGGAAGAGATCACCATTCTGGAGCAGCGGGCCCACTGAGGGTCGCGCACGCCCAGACGACGACGGCCCCGGAGACCGCTCTCCGGGGCCGTTTTTATTCCCGTCATCCTCGGGCTTGACCCGAGGATCGGATGATCCGCCGCTGGTGCGAAGACGTCAGCGCACGGCGCCGGGCCCTCAGGCCAAGCCCAAGAGCGACGGACGGATCAATCCTTGGCGCCGAACACCGATTCCGCCGTCGGCTCGGCGCCGGGACGCTGGCGGGCTTCGGGAACGAATTCCGGCTCTTCCTCGACCTCTTCGGCCACGGGCAGGATGGTGCCGCCGCCGTTCTTCAGATCGTCCTTGGCCTTCTTGTCGGCGGCCTTCTTGACGATCTCGTCCAGGGCCAGCTGACCGACCAGGCCCAGGGTCACCGGATCGACCGGCTTGATGTTGGCGCTGTTCCAGTGGGTGCGGTTGCGCACGCTCTCGATCGTGGACTTGGTCGTGCCCAGCAGTTTGGCGATCTGGGCGTCGGTCACTTCCGGGTGGTTGCGCACGAACCAGGCGATGGCGTCCGGCCGATCCTGACGCCGCGACACAGGGGTGTATTTCGGCGCAGGCTTGGCCGACTTCAGCAGTTCGGCGTGGCGGCTCACGATCGCCTTCATGCGATAGTTTTCGTCGGCCTGGGCCTTGTCCAGCTCTTCGCGGGTCAGTTGGCCGCCGGTGACGGGATCGACGCCGCGGATGTCGCGGGCCACGTCGCCGTCGGCGATGCCGCGGACTTCCAGCGGATGCAGACCGCAGAAGTCGGCGATCTGCTCGAAGCTGAGGGAGGTGTTGTCGACCAGCCAGACCGCAGTGGCCTTGGGCATCAGAATGTCGCTCATGGGGCGTTCGTCCCGGTAGGGTGGGGGCCGCCGAAGGGGGGTTCGGCCAGCGTTGGATACGACGGCGCCCGGCCTTTCGACCGGGCGCTTATGGTTTCGATATAGGCCTATTCGCCTGAAAAGAAAACGTCGCCCGACATTCTCGTACAGCCACGGTTCATCCGGGGGGCGGCAACCTGCGCCTTAATCGAGGCTTTCGCCTTTGGGAGAGGAGAACCATCATGTCCATTCTGCTCGGCGCCGCCATGGCCGCCGCCCTGGCTTCCGGCCAGGACATCACCGCCCAGCGGGTCGCCCCGCGCGGCAGCTACAGCCGGTCCTGCACCGAGGCCTACACCCACCGCGGACGGCTCTACGCCGACTGCCGCGACATGCGGGGCCGCGTTCGCGGCACCTCGATCGAACTGGCCCGGTGCGGCGACCAAGAGATTTCCAACCAGGACGGCCTTCTGGTCTGCGGCCGCGAGCGGGGGGACTATGAAGATCGTCGTCCCGACTATCCCGGTGGGAATGGCGGATGGAACGGCGGCGAAGACAATGGCGGGGGCTGGGGCGGCGGCTCCGGCGGCGGCTGGAACGGGGGATGGGGCCGGACCTCGATCACCGTCTATGAAAACGCCAACTTCCGCGGCGCCTCGCGCGAGTTCGTCGATGAGGACCGCAACCTGGGCCGCACCCCCTTCAACGACCGGATCAGCTCCATGCGCGTTCGCGGCCGATGGGAGGTCTGCACCGACGCCGAGTTCCGGGGGCGCTGCCGCATCGTCGAAGGCGACGTCCGCTTCCTGAGCGACGGCTTCAACGACCGCATCTCCTCGATGCGGCCGGTGCGGGGCGGGGGGCGTTGGGATCGCTGAGGGCGGTCAAGGCGTCAGCACGAACTTGCCGATGTGATCGCCGGCCTCCAGCGCGCCATGCGCCTCGGCGGCCTTGTCCAACGGATAGACAGCCTGCACCGGCGGTCGCACCGCGCCGGAGGCGACCCAGGGCCAGACCGTCGCCTTAACGGCGGCGGTCAGCCGGGCCTTCTCATCGGCCGATCGGCTCCGAAGGGTCGATCCCGTCAGGACCAGCCGCTTCAGCATGATCCGCATCAGGTCGATTTCGACCACCGATCCGGACAGGGATGCGATGACCACCCAGCGACCGCCGGGCTTCAACGCCTTCAGGTTCAGTTCGGCGTAGTCTCGGCCCACCATGTCCAGCAGCACATCGACGCCGCCCGCTTCGGCGATTGCGGCCGCCAGGTCGTCGGATCGGGCGTCCAGGCTGACATCGGCGCCCAAAGCCTGGGCCGCCTTCGCCTTGTCCGCCCCGCGCGAGGTGGCGATCACCGCAGCGCCCGCCGCCTTGGCCATTTGGATCGCCGTCACCCCTATGCCGCTGGTCGCCCCGTGGATCAGCAGCGTCTGGCCCGCCTTCAGCCCGCCCGCCTCGAACACATTGGCGAAGACGGTGAAGACGGTCTCGGGCAGGGCGGCCGCCTGAACGAAGGACAGGCCCTCCGGGATCGGCAGAACGTGGCGGGCGTCCACCACCGCCTGTTCGGCATAGCCTCCGCCGCCCAGCAGGGCGCAGACCCGGTCGCCCCGGCGCCACTGGCTCACGCCTTCGCCCAGGGCCGCGATTTCGCCCGCGACCTCCAGTCCCAGGATAGGCGAGGCGCCGGGCGGGGGCGGATAGCCGCCCCGCCGCTGCAGCAGGTCGGGCCGGTTGATTCCGGCCGCGCGCACCTGGATCACCACCTCGCCGGGGCCGGGCGTCGGATCAGCCCGTTCGGCGATCTTCAGCGCCTCAGCCGAACCCGAACCGCCCTCGATCTGGATAAGCCGCATGTCGCCTCCGCTTGCATTCGTCGCAGTCCGCGCGTTCAGATAGGGGCTCCGGCCGACTTCGGCCATGACAGGCGCAGAAAGGCGACGACCATGTTCGACGATTTCGAGCCTCGCCCGCGGCGTGGAGAGGCCCTGACCACTCTTGAGCGCGAGGATCTGGACTCCTATTCGATTGAAGATCTTCAGGAGCGGATCGGCGCCCTGACGGCCGAAATCACTCGCGCCCAGACAGCGATCGAGAAGAAACAGGCCAAGAAAAGCGCCGCCGACGCTCTGTTCAGCTTTAGACCCTGATCGCCCGTGTCTCAAATCCGTGGCATGACGGTTGCAAACCCTTCGGCCTGGGCCGTTTGTGGCCCCAAGTCGGAACAAGCCTAACCTTCATGATGATGTCCCCCATGACCCTGAGCGACGATCAAGACATGGCCGCCCGGGCCGAACGCGCTCGCAAGGTGCAGGATTTCACCCGTTCCGAACTGTTCGACCGCACCTTCCGCGAAGGCATGGAACTGGTGGAGGAGACGGCGGCCTATCTGGACGGAGAGGGCCGTCGCGATTCCAAGATGCTGTCCCGTTCGGCCGCCCTGGCCTATGCGGCCGAAAGCATGAAGCTGACCACGCGCCTGATGCAGATCGCCTCCTGGCTGCTGGTGCAGCGGGCCGTACGCGAGAACGACATGACGGCCGAGACCGCCTGCGAGCCGCGCTATCGTCTGAACGACCGCAAGATCGAGAGCCAGCCCAGCCACGCGGAACTGCCGATCGCCCTGGTCGAATATCTGGTCCGGTCGGAAAAACTGTTCGACCGCGCCCTCTATCTCGACCGCCGCATGTATCTGGAGGCGCCTGAGGAACAGCCGCAGAATCCGGTCCTCAGCCAGCTGGGCCTGCTGGAAGCCGCCTTCAAGGGCTGACGCCTCTAAAGCCCGAACTTACGGCCCGACATCGTCGGCGTCGCGACGCCCGTCGTCGATCGGCCGAGGCAGGCTGACGGCGATCCCCAGGGCCTGGGCCAGCTTGTCGTCGCGGCCATAGACGTCCTCGCGGAAGGCGACCCGTCCCTGACCGTCCACGAAGGCGGTCCAGTACAGCAGCCGCACCGTGATTTCGCGCCCGGTGGTCACCCGAGTGGTCTCACGCGTCTCCTGGGCCGTGTCGAACTCGGCCAGCTTGGCGGGATCGGGCGACAGCAGCAGCCGGGCGAATTCCACGGCGTTCTGCACCCGCACGCAGCCATGGCTGCGCTGGCGCATGGACAGGTTGAAGGCGGCCTTGGACGGGGTGTCGTGCAGGAAGATGGCGTAGCTGTCGCGCAGCTCGAACTTCACATAGCCCAGGGCCGACTTCGGCCCGGCGCGCTGGATCACCGTTCCGTTGGCCACATACATGTCGTTGGCCGCCAGATAGCCGGGGCCCTTGGGCAGGATTTCGCGCCGTGCGATGCCGGCGGGCACGTACCAGGGCGGATTGGCGACGACCGAGGCGAAGGGCTTCTCCAGGCTGGGCGTCTGGTTCTCGGCCGAGCCGACCACCACCCGGTTGGAGTGCACCGGCTTGCCGTCTTTCCAATAGACCATGATGGCGGCGGCGGTGTTGACCTCGATCCGCTCTGGCGCAACGTCGCGCTTCAGCCAGCGGCGGCGTTCCAGGTTCAGGGCGATCTGACGCGCCCGGTCCTCGGCCGAGGCTGAGAGGGAGCGCTGGGTGCCCGTTCCGATGCGGCCGTCTGCGCCCAGGCCGTGCCGCGTCTGAAAGCCCTGGACCGCCTGTTGCAGCTCGGCGCCGTAAGTCAGGCCCTGGGCCTTCAGCCGCGCGCCCTGTGCCGCCGTCAGATCGCCCTCGGCCGTCAGCCGGTCGATCAGGGCGGGGATGCGGCGGTCGCTCATGTTGGGTTCAATCGTCGGACCGGCCGGGAAGGCGGGCCAGCCGCCGCCGGCGGCCAGTCGGCGATAGCGCACATAGCCGGCCGACAGGTTCTGATAGCCGATGTCGGTCGGCGCCAGACCCTCGAACCAGTCCAGCAGGATGTTGCGGGCCAAGGCGTCGCTGAGGCCGCGCGGCAGGTCCACGCGGTTCTTCTGCATTTCCCACAGATCCTCGACCGTCTCGGGCCTCACCTTGCCCTCGGCCAGGACGCGGCCATAGGCCAGGGCCGCCGCCGTCGTGCGCAGATCGGCCGAGGCGGGATCGGCGGCCAGGCCCACGAAGTCGAAATAGTCGCCGGCCGACAGGCCGTGGCGCTCGGCCCGGGCGGCGACGGCGTTCAGGGCGCGCATCCGCTCGCCGGTCCATACCGGCCGCCAGCCGTTCATCTCATAAAAGGCGCGAACGTCCGGTTGCTGGGTTTCGGGCAGACGCGAAATCTGATCGTTGAAACTGTTGTAGAAGGCGGTGGCCGCCGCAGGGCGCTGGATGGAAACCTGTTGCGCCCGCGCAGCGGAGGCGAGGGCGATCGTCGCCGTTGCGACGCCCAAACCCAGTTCCCGTCTATTCATAATCCGTCCGCTTCTCGATGGCCCGATCCCCGTGAACCGACGCCCTTGTTCTTGCTGATTTGAACGCCGTCCATGTTACCGACGTTCCAGGCAAACAAAAAGCGCCGGCCATCGGACCGGCGCTTTTCGTGACGTGATTGCCGCGATGTGTCGCAGCCAGGACGCGCTTACTTCTTGATGAAGCCGGCGAACTTGTTGTTGAAGCGCGAAACGCGACCGCCGCGGTCCATCAGCTGGGCGTTGCCGCCGGTCCAGGCCGGGTGCGTCGTCGGGTCGATGTCGAGCGCCAGCTTGTCGCCTTCCTTCCCGTAGGTCGAACGGGTCTGATAGGTCGTGCCGTCGGTCATCACCACGGTGATGAAGTGGTAGTCGGGGTGGGTGTCCGCCTTCATGGGTCGTCGTCCGGTCTCTGGGCGCGATGACGATGCCGACCGTCGCTGCGCATGAAATGAGAAACCCGCCAGAAAATCCGGCGGGAATGAGGGGCGGCGTTTACACCGGGGGGCGTTCCGGGGCAAGAGGCGGTCGCAATGACTGATCAATCCGCCGCCTCCGCCCGCTCCGCCAGTATTCCTGCGGGGCGCGCCGCCGGCGCGGCCAGCCTGGACGGGCGGCCCAGCGCCGGCGCCGTCCTGGCCGAACAGATGTCTGAAGCGGGCGAGAAGCGGGCGAAGCGCCGGGACATCCGTCCCCTGGCGCGGCTGATTCCCTATGCGCTTCGGCACAAGGGCCACGCCCTCATGGCGGTCTTCTGGCTGCTGCTGTCCACCACCGCCTCACTGGGGCTGACGGCCCTGGCCCGAGGGGCCATCGATCACGGATTTGAAGACGGCGGCGCGCGCCTGAACCTTTGGTTCCTGCTGCTGGGGGCCAACGCCCTGTTCCTGGGGCTCGCGACCGCCGCCCGCTATTTCTACGTCACACGGACGGGCGAGCGGGTCATCGCCGACCTCCGAAAGGGGCTGTTCGGCCGCATCCTGACGCTGGACCCTTCCTTCTACGCCCATATGCGGACCGGCGAGGTGCTGTCGCGCCTGACGACCGACATCGCCCTGGTCGAGACCCTGATGACGACCTCGGTCTCCTATGCGCTGCGGAACTTCCTGACCCTGATCGGCGGGGTCGTGCTGCTGTTCTTCGTCAGTCCGAAACTGACCGGCCTGGTCCTGTTGATCGTGCCGTTCCTGCTGGGGCCGATCTTCATTTTCGGCCGCCGGGTCCGCAAGTTGACCGTCGCCTCCCAGGACCGGTTCGCCGGCGCCGTCGGCTTTGCCGGTGAAAGCGTGGACGCCGTCGAGACGGTCCAGGCCTTCGGGCGCGAACACAGCGCCATCGCCCGCTTCGGCGCGGCGGTGGAGGACGCCTTCGACGCCTCTCTGAAGCGGATGCGGGCGCGGGCCTGGATGACGGCCCTGATCATCGTCGTCATGTTCGGCGGAGTGACCCTGGTCCTGTGGCTGGGCGCGCGCGATGTGGTGGCTGGTCAGATGACGCCCGGCGCCCTTCTTCAATTCGTCCTCCTGTCGGTCTTCGCCGCCGGGGCCGTGGGCGCGCTCGGCGAAAGCTGGGGCGATGTGCAGAAGGCCGCCGGCGCCATGGAGCGGATCGAGGAACTGATGCGGGCCACGCCCGACATCGCCGCCCCGGCCCGGCCCGTCGCCCTGCCCACCCCGCCGCGCGGCGAGGTCTCCATGTCGGCCGTCGATTTCGCCTATCCCGGCCGGCCCGATCTTCCGGCCCTGAAGGGGTTCAGCCTGACCGTCCGTCCCGGCGAGACCGTGGCCCTGGTCGGTCCCTCCGGCGCGGGCAAGTCCACCGTCTTCCGCCTGCTGCTGCGCTTCTATGATCCGCAGACCGGTCTGGTCTCGGTCGACGGGGTGGACGTGCGCCAGGCCGATCCGGTCGAGGTTCGCAATCGCTTCGCCTGGGTGTCGCAGGAGACGCCGCTGTTTTCAGGCTCGGCCTTGGAGAACATTCGCTTCGGCCGCGAGACCGCCACCCTGGAAGAGGCCCGCGCCGTCGCCGAAAAGGCCCAGGCCCTGGGCTTCATCGACGCCCTGCCGGAAGGCTTCGACACCCCACTGGGCGAACGCGGCAAGAGCCTGTCGGGCGGTCAGCGCCAGCGTCTGGCCATCGCCCGGGCCCTGGTCCGCGACGCCCCCATCCTGCTGCTGGACGAGGCGACGAGCGCGCTCGACGCCGAAAGCGAACGGCTGGTCCAGGCGGCCCTGGATCAGGCCATGACCGAGCGCACCACCCTGGTCATCGCCCACCGCCTCGCCACCGTCCTGCGCGCCGACCGCATCGTCGTCATGGATGACGGCCGTGTGGTGGAGGAGGGGACCCACGCCCAGCTGGTCGCCCAGGGGGGGCTCTACGCCCGCTTGGCCGAGCTTCAGTTCCGGGCGGACTGAGCCGAAGACCCTTAGTTGGACTAAGGAGTCGCGGAGCGTCCTGATTGCGCCAGGGCCGGAAAGTCTGTGAAGACGGCGTCCACCCCTGCCTCGGAGAAGGCGGCGGCGTAGCCGGCCATGTCGCCGTGGTCCGCAAAGCCTTCGCCCCGGCGCCGCTCGGCGGGCAGGAAGGCGTTCTCGGCCCTGAGGGTCCAGATCACCACCTTCAGCCCTGCGGCGTGGGCGTCGGCGACCAGGGCGCTCGGTCCGGTCGTCCGCCCGTCCGCGTCTCTCGGCAGGACCAGGGTCATGTCCGGCGCCGCCCAGTCGGCATAGGCGGCCATGGCCTTCAGCCCTTCCGGCGTGATCATCTGGGCATAGGTCAGGTCCGGCCGATCCACGGGCCCGCCCTCGGACGCGATCAACTGGGCCAGGGGCGCGTCGATCCGCCTCGACAGCCGCTCCAGCGGCCCGACCTCGAAACACTGGATGATGATCGGGGCGTCGGCGCCGGTCAGGTCCAGTCGTCTCAGCTCGGCTACAAAGGCGTCTTCCATCGGCAGGCCGATGCCGGCGAAATAGGTCGGGTGTTTCAACTCGGGCGCCACCGCTATGGTCCGGCCCGTCCGGGCCGAGGCCTCGCGGGCGATGGCTGCGACCTCGTCGAAGGTCAGGATCGCCTCCTGCCGGTCATAGGCGGCGCTGCCGGGGCGGAAGGTGGGCAGCCGTTCCTTGGCCCGCAGCGTCTTCAGCTCGGCCAGGGTGAAATCCTCGGTGAACCAGCCGGTGGTCGAGACGCCGTCGATGATCTTGGTGGTCTTGCGATCCGCGAACTCCGGCCGTTCGGCGACGTCGGTCGTGCCGCTGATCTCGTTCTCGTGCCGGTCGATGAAGACCCCGTCCTTGGACAGCACCAGATCCGGCTCGATGACGTCCGCCCCCTGTTCGATCGCCAGCAGATAGGCCGCACGCGTATGCTCGGGCCGTTCGCCCGAGGCGCCGCGGTGGGCGATGATCAGCGGCTGGGCCATGGCCGGCGTTCCGACAAGGAGGGCGAGGGCGGTGACGATGGCGCGGATCATGCCCCCTGGATAGGGGCGCGGCGCGACAAGGATATGAATGTCTCCTCCCCGCGCAGCGGGGAGGGGGGCCTCGAAGCGGTGGAGGGTTCTTGACGCCCCACCGGCCGCTGGTGATGCGGCAAGAGCCCCTTCGTCACGGCGCTGAAGAAGCGCCGCGCCACTTCCCCGCAAGCGGGGAAGAGACAGAAGCGAGCCTCAGGACGCCTGCAACACCTTGCGCAGTTGCGGATGCAGTTCGGTGTTCGACGCCAGGATCGACGCGCCCGTCTTGGGATCGCCGTCGTTCTCGATGGTCGTGACCCGGCCCCCGGCCTCGGTGACGAACAGTATGCCGGCCGCCACGTCCCAGGGCTTCAGATTGCGCTCATAGTAGGCGTCATATCGGCCGGCGGCGACCCAGGCGAAGTCCAGGGCGGCCGAGCCCAGGCGGCGGATGCCGGCGACCCGCTGGCCGACGGCGTGGATGTCCTTGATGGCCTGGGCGTGACCCGACTTGCCGATGAAGGGCAGGCCGGTGGCGATCAGGCTTTCCGACAGGTCACGACGCCCGGAGACTCGGATTCGCTGGTCGTTCAGATAGCAGCCCTTGCCCTTTTCGGCCCAGAACAGCTCGTTCATGACGGGGTTGTAGGTGACGCCGGCGACGATCTCGCTGGACCCGTCCGGGGCGCGCCGCTCCAGCCCCACCGTGATGGCGAAGTGGGGCAGGGCGTGCATGAAGTTGGTGGTGCCGTCGATCGGATCGACGATCCAGGTGTGGGACTTGTCGGTCCCCTCGACCAGGCCGCGTTCCTCGCCCAGGAAGCCGTAGCCGGGGCGGGCCTTCATCAGCAGCTCGTAAAGGGTGTCCTCAGCCTTCAGGTCGGCGGCCGTGACGAAGTCGCCAGGCCCCTTGCGCGACACTTGCAACTGGGACACCTCGCCGAAGTCGCGAAGCATCGGACGGGCGGTCTTGCGGACCGCGTCGGTCATGACCTGAAGCAGGGCGGAGGCGAGGGCCATTGTGGAATCTCCTGGTCCGCATGTCCTCTAAAGCCGCTCAGGGCCGGAGATGCGGAGAAGTTCAAGGGGGACGTGGAAGGCGTCGGGAAGTGCTAGTGAATAGTGCTAGTGAGCGGAAGCCGTGCGGAGCGCCTTGCCCCGCCGGCCCCTCTGCTCACTAGCACTATTCACCAGCACCTGTCGGAGTTCAGTCCGCGCGGCGGACGTATTCGCCGCTGGTCGTGTCGACGACGATCTTCTCGCCGGCCGACATATAGGGCGGGATCATGATCCGCACGCCGTTCGAGGCGATGGCGGGCTTGTAGGAGGACGAGGCCGTCTGACCCTTCACGGTCGGCTCGGTCTCGGCGACTTCCAGCACGACCTGATCGGGCAGTTCCAGGCCGATCGGACGCTCTTCGTGCATCTCGATGACGACCTTCATGCCCTCTTGCAGATAGGGGATGCGCTCGTCGCCGACCCAGTCCTTCTGCAGCTCGATCTGCTCATAGGTGGCGTCATCCATGAAGACCAGGCTGTCGCCGTTGTCGAACAGATAGGAAAAGTCCTTCTGCTCCAGGGTCACGCGCTCGACCTTGTCTTCCGAGCGGAAGCGTTCGTTCAGCTTGTTGCCGGTCTCGAGGTTCTTGGCTTCGACGTTGGCGAAGGCGCCGCCCTTGCCGGGCTTGACGTGGCTGGCCTTGGTGACGACCCACAGGCCGCCGTTGTGTTGCAGGACCATGCCGGGCTTGATGGCGTTGCCGTTGATCTTCATGGGGTCACATCGGGAATGGGGTTGCGCCCGCGCGCCCAGGTTGGAGCGTGGCGAATAGGGCGCGATCCCTAGAGGAAGCCCCCGAAAAGGGCAAGGCGGACCTAGTGGAGGGTCCGCTCGTTCATCTGATCCGCTTTCCGATGAAGGAAGTTGCCCACCCGAACGCCGCCGCCTGTCGGGGCGGCCATCTTGCCGGCGCCCTCGTCCAGTTTGCGGGCCTCATGGGCGAAGGCGGCAGCGAGACCGGCTGACGACATGGCGGCGGCCACCTGTTTCCACATCGTGGAGGGGCGCAACCCCAGCCAGACCGCGTTGACCGTCTGGGCCGCGACCCAAAGCCCCATGGCGCGCGTCCTTTCGGGCCGATGCGGCGCGTTCCAGACCCGCACCGCCGACAGGGTCGTGGCCGAAAACACCGCCGGCAGAATCAGGCTGAAGGCGCCGCGCGGCTTCTCCGTAATGGGCAGATCGCCGTCGCGCACATGTTTCAGCTTTCGTTTGGGGGTGAATGCGCCTGACGCTATGCCCGTCGCCAGCAGGGCGAACCCCACCGTCAGCGCCACCCCTACGGCCACATGCGCCGCGCTCCGCCCCTCGCTGTTCAACAGATCCACGGCCGCGTCGCGCACGTCGTCGATGGCGTCGTCGATATCCGTCATGGTCCGCTCCCGCTTGTCAGGAAAATCTAATGGGCGGACGGGGCGCCGGTTCCGTCAGACCTCGTCCGGTTCGACCGGTTCTGTCTCGCGCGGATCGAAATCATAGTCCAGCAGATCGCCGGGCCGGCACTCCAGCACCGCGCACAGCCGCGCCAGGGTGCTGAACCTTATGCCCTTCACCTTGCCGGACCGAAACAGCGAGAACTGGGTCTCGCTGAGGCCCACCTGGGCGGCGACGTCGCGCGCCTTCAGGCCCTTGCGAACCATCAGATCATTCAGGGTGACGCGAACCGGCATTCAGATCATCTCGTCCATCTCGGCCTGTATTCGGCCGGCGTGGTCGATGACGCGCCCCAACAGGAACAGGGCGCCGCCGATCATGCCCAGAGTCATGCCGGCGATGTCGAAATAGGCGAAGCCGCCCTGGGTAAGACCCAACAGCCGCATCAGGTTGGTGACGCCAAAGACGCTGAGCACTCCGCCAAGGCCAAGCGCCAACCCCACGCGACGCAGGGCGGACGATAAGGTCGGCTGGATCAAACGCCCCTTCGCCAACTGCCCCATCGCCGACCCGATCGACCAGACGGCGAAAAGGTAGAATAGGGCGGGCAGGGCCCAAAGGACTTGTTCAACCAGCAGCCGGACCGGGCGATCTCCCTGCGCCAGGAAGAAGGCGACCGGCGCCAGGGCCAGCAAGCCGCCGACGCTGACGACCATGAAGATCGCAAGCGCGCGGAACTGCCGGCACATCAGCCGAAAGCGGGCGAGGTTGTCAGCGGTCATGGGCCTTGCTCCGAGTTGAAACCTGTCTTGTTTTTAATCTTGACTTAAAAATCCGAGGGCCGCAACTCTATCTAAGAGTTAAAGATCGGGCGGAGCATGGCGGCTATAGAGACTGAGGGACTGACCCGTCTTTTCGGGGATCGTCGGGCGGTGGACGGCGTGTCCATGACCGTGCCGGATCATTCGGTCTATGGCGTCCTGGGCCGCAACGGCGCTGGCAAGACCACGACGATGAAGATGCTGACCGGCCTGCTGCGGCCCTCATCGGGCGTGGCTCGGGTTTGCGGCGTCGATGTCGTCAAGGACCGCAGAGGCGCGGCCCGCAAGATCGGGGCCCTGCTGGAGGCGCACGGCTTCTATGGCCATCTGTCGGGACGAGAGAATCTGGACCTGACCCGGCGACTTCTGGGCCTGGCGACGACTGAGGTCGATCGCGTGCTGGACGTCGTCGATATGACGCGCGACGGCGGACGGCGCGTCGGCGACTATTCCCTGGGCATGCGCCAGAGGCTCGGCATCGCCCGCGCCCTGCTGGGTTCCCCGCCGGTGCTCATGCTGGACGAACCGACGAACGGGTTGGACCCCGACGGCATCGCCGACATGCGTCATTTCCTGCGGGAACTGCCGATCCGCGCGGGGGCGACGGTCCTGCTGTCCAGCCACCTGCTCGGCGAGATCGAACAGACCGCCACCCATGTCGGCGTAATCCATCAGGGTCGGCTGGTGGTCGAGGGCGAACTGGCCCGGCTTAAGGCCGAACTGGCGCCAGAGATCGGGCTGCGTGTCGATGACCCGGCACGCGCCCGCGCCGTGTTGCGTTCGCGCGATCTGACCCTGAGCGACGACGCCGATGGGCTGGTGGCGCAGCTGCGTCCCGGCGACGATCATGACCAGGTCTGCGCGGCTTTGAACCGCGATCTGGTTGCGGCCGGCGTAGCCGTCTTCTCTATCGGCTCGCGCGCGCCCTCGCTCGAGGGCGTCTATCGCGCCGCCTCCGCCGTCTCCCGAAGACCCGTCTCGGAGCCCGTCTGATGTTGACCGTTCTGTCTGTAGAAGTCCGGAAGCTGAACCGTTCTTTGGCTCTGGTGCTTGCGGCGACAGCGCCCGCCCTGATCGCCGTCTTCGTCTTCTCGATGCTGCTTCGGTCCAAGACGCCGTCGGAGTGGGACATGTGGATCGGCAGCGGCATGGCGATCTGGGCCTATTTCATGATGCCGCTTTGCGTCGCGGCCCTGACCGCTCTGGTCGCGCACATGGAGCACGGCCCGCGAAGCTGGGATCATTTGCGCGCCCTGCCTGTTCCCCGCTGGACCCTCTACGCGGCAAAGGCGGTCTGCGTGATCGCTCTCGTGCTGATCATGAGCGCGGCGGTGCTGGGCGCGACCATAGGGGCGGTGGCGCTGGGCGGCCTGATCAAGCCGGAGGCCGCGGCTATGGGCGCGCTCGATTTGACGGGCTACGCCTGGTCGATGGCGCGGATGGCGGCGGCCGCCCTGCTGATGATCGCCATACAGTTTTGGACCGCCATCCGTTTCGCCAGCTTTGTGCCGGGCTTGGCCTTGGGCATAGGGGGAACCTTCTTCGCCGTCGTGGCCACATCCGCCAGGCAAGGGGTGTTCATGCCGTGGCAGATGCCCGTCAACATCCTGGCGACCGAGGCCTGGCGGGTGCAGACCGCATTGACGCTGGGCGGTGGTCTGGGCCTTGCCGTGCTCGCGGCGGCGGTGCTGCACCTGGCCCGCCGCTAGGGACGCTAGAGCATGATCGTTTCGGACGGAACCGCTTCGCGGTTCCGACAGAAGCGTGAATCATGCTCTCGCTTTAATCTGGAGCCTGATTCACGGCTTCAGCGGAATCGCGAAGCGATTCCACTTCAACCGATCAGGCTCTAAGAGCCTCAGCCGCCCGTCGCGGCGCTGTCGGTGACGATCTCCTTCATGGCCGACTGCAGATAGTTCTGTGCGCCCATCAGTTCGATCAGCTTGTGCTGGTTTTCGAGGAAGTCGATGTGCTCCTCGGTGTCGGACAAAATCTTCATCAGCAGGTCACGGCTGACGTAGTCGCGGGCCTCTTCGCACTGGGTCACGGCGGCGGCGGTGGCGACACGACTGTCCAGCTCCAGCTGCAGGTCGGCGCCCAGACATTCGATCGGATCCTCGCCGACCTTGAGCTTGTGCAGATCCTGCAGATTCGGCAGGCCGTCCAGGAAGAGGATGCGTTTGATCAGCATGTCGGCGTGCTTCATCTCGCCGATCGATTCCTCGTAGATCACGTGGCCGAGGTGGGCCAAGCCCCAGCTCTCGAACATGCGCGCGTGAAGGAAATACTGATTGACCGCCGTCAGTTCGTTAGTCAGCACAGCGTTCAGTGTGCGGAGGATTGCGGGATCGCCCTTCATGGTCCTGTCCTTGCTCTGGAGACGACCCCTGCGCCGCCTGTCAGGCCGTGCCGTACCACAGTAAAAGCCAGTTTGTTTGTTTGCGAGTTTTTATCACTACATTGATAGTGCGAGTGATTTTCGCCCGCGAAGGCTTCAGCGACTATTCGGCGGCGAGGGCGAAGGCTTCGCGGCTGTCCTGGATCATCTGCCGCATCTCACAGACGCATTTGGCGCACTGGGCCTGACACTGGTGGCGCTCGAAAATGTCGCGCGGACGGCTGGCGCCAGCCTCGATGGCTTGAGCGACGTCTCTTTGACGCAGACCGTTGCAGTTGCAGACGTACACGAGGATCCATGCGGTCGAGGCTGATAATGGTTCGCTATAGCATCCGTTAAGGCGATTGCAAGTCGTTCGCACGCATTGCGCCGTCTGATACCGTTGACGAATGGTCGCAGGAGAGGGAAGCAGCGCCATGGCCAAGTCCCCCACCGTTCCCGCCCGTCCGCCCTGCCGCCTCTATCTGATCACCCCGCCGGTGATTCCGGATCTGGACGCCTTTGCGAACCTGTTGGGTCAGGCGTTGGACGCCGGCGACGTGGCGGCGCTGCAAATCCGGCTCAAGCCGGCCGACGACGCCGCGGTCCGGGCGGCGGTCGCGGCGCTGGCGCCCGTCGCGCGTCGCCGCGGCGTGGCCGTTCTGTTGAACGACCGCCCGGATTTGGCCAAGGAGACCGGATGCGATGGCGTGCACATCGGCCAGCAGGACGCTTCTCTGGCCGAGGCTCGGCGCATCATGGGACCCGACGCCATGATCGGCGTCACCTGTCACGACGACCGTGAGCTGGCTTGGGACGCCGCAGAGGGCGGAGCCGACTATGTCGCCTTCGGCGCCTTCTATCCGACCGGCACCAAGACCACGACGCACCGGCCGGAGTTGGAGCTTCTGACCGTCTGGCAGGAAACGGTCGAGGCGCCCTGTGTCGCCATCGGCGGGATCACGGTGGACACGGCCCAGGACCTCGCCCGCGCGGGGGCCGATTTCATCGCCGTCAGCAGCGGCGTCTGGTCCTATGCCCAGGGGCCGGCGGCGGCGGTCAAGGCTTTCAACGAAAGGTTGAAGTTCTGAACCGCGCCCTGCTTCAGGGTATTTTAGCATGATCGGCGTCTAATCTTCGGCGGATCCATTCGCCGAGACCCTTTACATGACGATGAGCCGCGCGCTCGACATCGCAACCGCAGCCCCTGCGTCGGCAGCCGGCCTAGGCCGCAGCAAGGCGGCCAGTGATCTGTTCGCCCACCCCGTCGTGCCCGTCTTGACCGGCGTGGCGGTGGCCTTGCTGGTCGCCGTGGCGGTCAATTTTGCGCGCAGCTCCGGCCTGGTGGTCGGCCTGTGGGCCGCCAGCGGCGTGGCGGTTGCGGTCTGGCTGAGGACCGGCAGCGGACGCCGTCACGACATGGTCTTCGCCCTGGTTCTGACCGTCAGCCTCATGATCGGCGAGTTGATCTCGGGAAACAGTCCGGCGCTGTCGTTGCTGTTCACTGCCGGCAATCTGATCGAGATCGGGGCGGCTGTGTTTCTGGTGCGTCGAGTTTTGCCGAGCCTGCACATTCTCAGTCTGGGCAGCACCGTCCGCTTTCTGCTCTGCGCCCTGATCGCCCCTGTCCCCGCAGGCCTGGCGGTGGCCTTTGCCCTGCCGCATCTGGGTCAGGAGGCGTCGCTGGAGAGTTTCAAGACCTGGTGGTTCGGCCATGCCCTGGGCATAGCGGTGATCGGGGCTCTGGGACTTTCATTGACCCGTTCCACTCTGACCCGCCTGAACCGCTCTCAGACGCGATTTGAGGCGGCGGGCCTGATGACCGCCATTCTGGCCTTCTACTACATCGGCTTCACCGGACAGATGTCCATGGGCTTCATCATGACGCCGCTGCTGCTGGCGGTGGCGGTGCGTCTGGGTGTGGCGGGCTCGGCCTTCAGCCTTCTGATCGTCTCGATCCTGGCGGTGGGCAGCGCCATGGCCGGCGCCGGCCCCTATGTCGCCGGAATGGCGCGCGCCGAACAGGTGCTGATAGCGCAGCTGCTGGTTCTCATCGGCTATATGCCGACCCTTCTGGTGGCCGCCCTTCTGGAAGAACGAGATCGGCTGGCCGAGCGAGCGCGTCTGGGACAGGTCCGGGCCGAAATGACCTCCGAAGCCAAGTCTCGCCTGCTGGCCAATGTCGCGCACGAGATCAAAAGCCCAGTGGCGGGCGTCATCGGCATCGGCCAACTCTGGTCAAGCGGGCAACTGGGGCCGGTGACGCCGAAACAGGCGGAGATGGCGGACATGCTGGTCAAGACGGCCCGACAGGTCGAGGCCCTGGCGCACGATCTGCTGGACGTGGCGCGCGCCGAATCCGGCTCGGTCAAGGTCGAACTGCGCCCGACCGACGTGGTGGGCGTGCTCGATGACGTCCGGCGCAGTGCGGTGCTGTTGCCCGAGGCTCAGGGCGTGGAGATCACCGTCGTCTGCGAGGACGGCCACGCGGTGGCTGTGGCGGACTCCCAACGACTGGTTCAGGTCGTGACCAACCTGGCGGTCAATGCGCTCAAATACGGCGGTGCGGGCGGCGGCGTGATCCTGCGAGCGATCCAGCAGGAGGATTGCGTTCGCATCGAGGTGTCCGACTTCGGCCCCGGCCTGTCCGAGGAGAAGCAGGCGCAGCTGTTTGAGCCCTTCAACCGTCTGGGGCTGGAACGATCCAGCGTGGAAGGCCACGGCGTCGGCCTGGCCCTGGCCAAGCGGCTGGTTGAGCTTCAAGGCGGCGCCATAGGCGTGGTGTCGGCGCCGGGCGAGGGCGCGACCTTCTGGATCGAGCTGCCGCGCGCCTGACGGGGCCTTGCGGTTCAGCCTGCGGCGCGTAAAGGTCGCGCCATGTTCGCTCTCGCTCTCGCCGCCACGCTTCTGTCCGGTCAAGAAGCGTCGTCCGCACCGCGCTCGCCGTCGGATCTGACGCGGGATTTGAACAGCGGTCCGCCCTTCAAACCGACGACCGCATCTCAACCCCAGCCGCCGGCGACCTCTTCTCAAACCGGGGCGGCGCCGATTCAGTCGGGGGCGTCGTCTGTGACGCGCGACCTCAACAGCCTGTCGGCGGGGCGTGCGCCGGCCGCCGCGCCCGCGCCCGCGACGCCCTCCGCAACGTCCGCTGCGATCGGGGCCGAGCCCTCGGCTGCGGCGCCGACCTCTCCGGCGGTGCGACCGGCGATCACGCCGCCACCACGGCCGACGCCCGCGACGACGCCCGCCGTCACGTCGCCGGCCGCGCCGACCTCTTCGGCGACCAGCGCTGCGCCGTCGGCGAACCCTGTCGGCTTGTCAGGCCTGGACGCCGCCGCTATCGCCGCCTTGCCCTTCACCCTTGAGCTGCCGCAGAGCCTGATCCTGACCCGCGCCCCGGCGGGCGCCGACGCCGCCGTCTATTCGGTTCGGGCCGCCGGGGGGCTTCCCCTCGTCATGATCTATGTGGGTCCGGCGTCGCAATTCCCCATTTACGACGGCGAGGTGGTGCGGGCCGGAGGGCGCGCCTCGGTCGTGGTCAGCGAAGGCGGGCGACGTCAGGCGCTGGAGCACCTGTTCCAGCGGCCGTCCGCGCCCCAGGAAATCCATATCTGGGTGGCGAGTGTGGACGACGCCGCCCGCGACTTGGCCGAGAGGATTGCGCAGTCGGTGGACGCCCGCTGACGTCCTGGGGTCAGTTTTCCGACCAGACCGCCATCTCCGTCCCGGCAGGATCGGCGAAGTGGAAGCGACGACCGCCCGGAAAGGCGTAGATTGGCTTCAGGATCACGCCGCCGGCCGTCTCGACCTTGGCCTGCATGGCCTCCAGGTCGTCCGCGTAAAGAACGGGTAGAGGCGTCCTGGTTCGTTCCGCCTCGTCGGCGTCGAAACCGCCGTCCAGCCCCTGGTCGAAGGCAGCGTAGGTCGGGCCGTAATCGACAAAGGTCCAGCCGAAGGCCTGACTGTAGAATCCCTTGGTCCTGGGCAGGTCTGCAGCGGGCAGTTCGAGGTAGTCCAGCTTTCCGTCTTCACGCACGGTTGATCTCCTGTAGTGCGGCGCCACCGACGAACCCGTCTTGCACACCGCTCAGATGCGCGCAAACCTGCAAACGGTTCGCAGTTGCAGGAGTCGGCGATGATCGTGATGACGACGGGTCTAACCGGCCTGATGGCGCTCATGCGGCAGGACGAGAAGCCGAAGGACAGAGCGAACGGCGACGCCTGTCAGCCGTCCAGCCTGCGGCCGAGTACGATCACCTCCTGCCGCTCCAGGCCCAGTCGCTGATAAAAGCCCATAGCCGCTTCGTTATCGCTGCGGACCATGAGCTGAAGTTTGGGGGCGCCTCTAACCATCAGCCAGTCTTCCGCCGCCGCCATCAGGCTGCGCCCCAAGCCGGTGCGGCGACGCCCAGGATCAACCGCCAAATAATAGACCCAGCCGCGATGGCCGTCGAAGCCCACCATGATGGTCCCGCCTATTCCCGCGTCGTCCGCCGCGACCAGAACGGCGGAGGTCGCGCCGCCCTTCGCCAGAGTCAGGTCCGCAACCGGGTCGTTCCATGGGCGCGTGAGGCCGCAGGCTGTCCAAAGTGCGATGACCGCCTCGTCTTCCCCTTTGCGGATGGGTCGGATGTCCGTCATCCGACCTGGGCGCGGTGCCGCAGGAGGGCGTCGGCCAGGACGCAAGCGGCCATGGCCTCGACCACCGGCACGGCGCGCAGGGCGACGCACGGGTCGTGCCGGCCCTTGGTGCGCAGGTCGGCCTCCTCGCCGTCACGGGTGATGGTCTGGCGCGGCGTCAGGATCGAGGAGGTGGGTTTGAACGCCACCCGCGCCGTGACCGGCTGTCCTGTGGAGATGCCGCCCAGCACTCCGCCCGCATGGTTCGACAGGAAGACCGGCTGCTTGTTCAGGTCCAGCCTCATCTGGTCGGCGTTGTCCTCTCCCGACAATTCCGCCGCTCCAAAGCCGGCGCCGATCTCCACGCCCTTGGCGGCGTTGATCGACATCAGGGCGGCGGCCAGTTCGGAATCCAGCTTGCCGTAGAGCGGCGCGCCCCAGCCGGCAGGCACGCCGGTCACCTCCAGGGCGACGACGGCGCCGATCGACGAGCCGGCCTTGCGGACCTCGTCCAGATAGGCCTCCCATTCCGCAACGACCGCGCTGGAGGCGGCGAACAGCGGGTTGCCATGCACGGCGTCGAAATCAATGGCTTCCGGTGCGATCCGGTGCGGGCCGATCTGCACCACGCCGGCGCGGATCTTGACGCCGTCGCCCAGCACCTTGCGCGCCACGGCTCCCGCCGCCACCCGGCTGGCTGTCTCGCGCGCCGACGAGCGCCCGCCGCCCCGCGGATCGCGAACGCCGTATTTGGTCTGATAGGTGAAGTCGGCATGGCCGGGACGATAGGCCCGCGCGATCTCGCCATAATCTTTGGATCTCTGGTCCTCGTTTTGGATCAGGATCGAGATGGGCGTGCCGGTCGTGACCGGGCCCCCGCCGTCGTCGAACACGCCCGACAGAATCTGCGCGGTGTCGCTTTCGCGCCTCTGGGTCACGAAGCGCGAATCGCCGGGCTTTCTCTGGTCAAGCCAAGGCTGAAGATCGGCCTCGGTCAGAGGGATCAGTGGCGGGCAGCCGTCCACGACGCAGCCGATGGCCGGGCCGTGGCTTTCGCCCCAGGTGGTCACGCGGAACAGATGGCCGAAGGTGTTGTGCGACATAGGGCGACGCTTAGAGCATGACGGCGCCCGGCGAAACCGTCACGCCGGGTTCGCGAAGTGCTTTGCGCCCTCAGGCCGCCAGCCGTTCCGGCGTCCAGGCTCGGGTGAACTGCGCCAGCAGGTCTTCGGCCGGGGACCGCGTTTCGGACGACGGGGTCAAGGTCACGAACAGATGGCCCGGAGGGCGGGATCCGCGCGCCGGCAGTCCCAGGTTTTTCAGCCGAATGCGGACCGGCGCCGCACGGTCGGGCGTGATCCAGGCGGAGCGTGTCCCGGCGTGGGTGTCGATCTCGACCCGGCCGCCTTCCTGCAACAGGCGCTGAGGCGTCGGCCAACTCATGAACAGATCGTCGCCCAGGACCGACAGGCCATCCTGGGGGCGGATCAGCACCGCCAGGAGAAGGTCCGCCCCGTCGGCCGCCCCGCCGCGCAGTCGCAACGTCTCTCCGGTTCGAAGGCCCGGCGGCGCCGCGACCCGGATCGTGCGTGCACCCAGCCGCAAATCAATCTTGGCGCCCGCGACCGCCTGCAAGGGGCTGAGGCTGAGCACAGGCGGGACGGCGGGCCGGTCCGGCGTCCCCGGCGCGACGTCGCCCGGCCTGTAGGCCTGGACCAGGCGATAGGCGGCGATGACTCTGCGAAACCGATCGGCGTCTCCGCCAGGCTGGTCGGGCCGCGCCGCCTTCACCGCCGCGCGGAAGGCCGCCTTCAGCGATTCAGCGTCGGCGGCGTCCTGAAGCCCCAAGGTGGAAAGGGCGTCACGAACCGCATCGGCGTCTGATCGGGAATGAGAAGGGCTCATTTCGCTACCGTTCGCGCCTTAGGGTCAACGCCGGGTTAACCAGCTTGATCTGGACGGCGGGGAGGGGGGATTTGATCCCGATCATTTTCATCGGCTCCTTCACAGTCTAAATCCTGCGCATGACCGCACCAGTGATCCCGCCCAGTCCGTCGCGAGAGGAATACGCTCGCGACTACGCCGCCGCCCTGGCCGCCAACGGCGACGAAAGCCTGTTCGACCGCACCGAACCGATCGGTCCCTTCATCGAGTGGCTCGCTGAGGCGCGCGCGCATGAGGTCAATGATTCCAACGCCATGACCCTGTCCACCGTGGACGCCGACGGCATGCCGGACGCGCGGATCGTGTTGTTGAAGGACGTCGATGCGCGCGGCTTCACCTTCTATTCGAACCGCGAAAGCGCCAAGGGCGTCGAACTGGCGGCGCGGCCGGTCGCCGCCTTGACCTTTCACTGGAAGTCGCTGCGCCGTCAGGTGCGGGTGCGAGGCTCAGTCGAACCGGTGACGCCTCAGGAGGCCGACGACTATTTCGCCAGCCGGGCCCGCGAGAGCCGCATCGGCGCCTGGGCCTCGGACCAGTCGCGACCGCTGGACGATCGCCAGACCCTGGAGGCGGCCGTCGCGCGCGAGACTGCGCGTTTTGAGGACCTGGATGTGCCGCGTCCTGAGCGGTGGAGCGGCTGGCGGGTGACGCCCCATGTCGTCGAATTCTGGCGCGACCGGCCGTTCCGCCTGCATGACCGGCTGCGCTTCACCCGCGACGGCGACGCCTGGCTGCGACAGCGCCTTTGGCCCTAGGTCGTTCTGCGGGACTGAATCGGTTCGCACAGGGATATTTGCACGGGCGCGCGCGTTAAAGTCGCTTCGTCACGGCCAAGGTTCTCTATGCGTCTGCTGTCGCTGCTGTTCGCGTCCCTCGTTCTGGCGGCCTGCGCCGTCCATCCGGGCAAGGTCCTCTCCATTAAGTTTGCGCCGGACGCTCGCCCGGTTCTCGCCGCCACCGAGGCCGGGACGGTTCGGGGCGTAGAGGGCGCGGGCGCGCGGGCGTTTCTGGGCGTGCCCTTCGCGCGCCCGCCCGTCGGCGAACTGCGCTGGCGGGCGCCTCAGCCCGTTGAAGGCTGGAGCGGGGTGCGCGACGCCACCCGCATAGGGTCCGACTGCACCCAGGCTATAGGGCGCAAGGCGATATTGGGCGGCGGGGGCGGTCTGGTGGTCGGGTCAGAGGATTGCCTCTACCTCAACATCTACGCCCCGGCCGGCGAACCGCAGCGGCGCCGGCCTGTCATGGTCTATATACCGGGCGGCGCCTTCACCGTGGGCTCGGGCGCCAACTACGATCCGTCGCGGCTGGCGGTGGATCAGGACCGGGTGGTCGTCACTTTGAACTACCGGCTGGGGGCCCTCGGCTGGCTGGCGCATCCTCAGTTCCAGGCTGAGGGTGAGGGGTTCGGCGGCAACTTCGGCCTGATGGATCAGTTGGCGGCGCTGAAATGGGTGAACCGCAACGTCGCCGCCTTCGGCGGAGACCCGGCCAATGTCACCCTGTTCACGGAAAGCGCCGGCGCCTGGGCCGCCTGTTATCTGATGACCTCGCCCCAGGCCGAGGGTCTCTATCAGAGGATGATCCTGCAAAGCGGCGGCTGTCTGGAGCCCTCGTCTCTGGTCAGCGCTGAAGAGGCCGCCGCCTCCGGCCCGCTCTTCGCCCGGCGTTTGGGCTGCACCGGCGCCGATCAGATCGCCTGCCTGAAGGCCTTGCCCGCCTGGCGTCTGTCGCGGGCGCCGTCAGTTCGGGCGGGCATCAACGGCCCAGGGTCGTGGGGACCGGTGCACACCGATGCGACCGTGCCTGAAAACCCCGCCCTGGCTATCGACCAGGGGCGGTTCACCCGCGTGCCCGTCATCGTCGGGACCAATCTGGACGAGGGGCGTCTGTTCGCCAATGAAGTCAAGGACATGGACCGCTACCAGAAGGAGACGCTGTGGATGTACGGCGATGTCGGTCCCCGCGTGCTGGACCGCTATCCGGTCGGCCCGGATGGCCCGGCCTATGCCATAGCCGCCAACTTCACCGACCAGAGGTTCGCCTGTCCGTCCCAGGCCCTGCGGCGTCAGCTGTCGCGCTATACGCCAGTCTGGGGATATGAGTTCGCCGATCGCGACGCCCCATTCGTCCTGCCCGACGGGATCGTGGGCCTGGACCTGGGCGCTTATCACGCCAGCGAACTGGCCTATGTCTTCGGGACCAGTTGGATCTTCGCCGACGTCGACCGGTTCACGCCAGAGCAGAAGGCGTTGTCGCACCGCATGCAGGGCCTGTGGGCCGGGTTCGGACAGCAGGATTTCGGCGCTGAATGGCCCCGTGTGGCGGGCGCGGGGCCGGTTCGGGTGTTTACGGCCCAGGGCGATCGACTGGATGACGCCTTCTTCGCTCGTCACAACTGCGACTTCTGGGACGGGACGCCCTTCGGCGCCGTCCACTAGGTCCAGCACCTAGACGAAGCGGACGGTCACGCCCGGCTTGACCTTGTCGGCCAGGGTCCAGGCGTCCCAATTGGTCAGGCGAACGCAGCCGTGCGACGCGGTCTTGCCGACCAGATGTGGATCCGGCGTGCCGTGGATGCCGTAGCTGGGCTTGTTCAGATCGATCCAGACCACGCCCACAGGATTGTTGGGCCCGGGGGCCACGACCACCTTGCGATCCAGATCGCCATAGCTGAGCTTTGACGGGTCGTAGACATAGTCGGGATTGCGGGCGACGCCGTTGACCTTGACCGTGCCCGTCGGGGTGGGATTGTCCCGACTGCCGATCGTCGCCGGGAAATAGGCGAGCAGCGTCCCGTCCGCGCCATAGGCCCGCACCGCGCCTTGGGCCTTGTCCACCTCAATTCTTTCGACATCCGCAGCCAAGGGCGTCGTATTGATCGCGGGAACCAGCAACTTCTGGCCTGGGCGGTTGAAGTCTGCCGTAGGGTTCAGGGCCCTCAGCAGGTCCTCGGTCACATGAAAGCGCTCGGCCAGTGCTTCGACGATATTGGCGTAGCCCATAGACGGCGCCCGGCCCTGGGCCTCCAGCTCGGTCGGGACTATGCCGAGATAGGAAGCCGAAACGTCCTGTTGGGTTATCTCATAGGTAGAGGTCACGGCGCCCTGGCTGGCGGCGCGCAACCGCCCCATGACCTCGGCGTCGAGGCGGCCGTTGACGGGCAGACCCTGGACCTTCTGAAAGGCGGAGACGGCCTGACGCATGTTGGACCCTTCCAAACCGTCGATGGCGCCTGGCGAGAAGCGGGCGCGTTGCAACAGCACTTGGGCGCGGATCAGGGCGGGGTCCGGTTGCGGTCGAGCCGCAGGGCTCGCACCTTCACCCTCGGTCGACGGCGGGGAATAGGCGGTGTTCTCGATGGCGTCGCGCGACAGACGGCCCTGCGCCCCGACTTGGGCGGTCTGCTCTGCGGGGGCGGCGGGCGGCCGGTCGTCGTTGGGATCGCAGGCGGCGACAGCCAGGCCCGCGACGGTCAGGGCGGCGACGGTTGGCGCCAGGACAATGAAACGAGGGGGCATGAATAATCCTGGAAGGTCGGGGGACGATGGCTGCGGGGTCAGTTCGCTTCCCCTGTCGCCGGGTCCGTCGCCGTCTTTCCTGAATTGCTGGAGCCTTCGGCGCCCTTTGGCTCCGTCGCCGGGCGCGGCGGCTCGCCGTCGGAGTCCGGGCGCAGGTTTTCATTCTCGACTTTGCGGTCATCGGGGCGGGTGTCGGTCATCGGCTTCATTTCCAAGGAGACGCGGGGCGTCCGAGACGGAGCCAACGCATCCGGAGCGCCACGGCTCCCTCCTCATGCGTCAACAGACGTTCACCATGCCGGTGAACCCTAACGAAACAGGAGATTGGTTAGGAGGCGTGATGGAACGGACCTCGCCTGTCGAGGTCGCACGAGGGCGTCATGGCGGAAACGCTGCAGGTCGAGATCATGAAGGCGGAGGCGATGGATCCCGCCGCGGTCGACCTGTGGCGGCGGTGGACCTTAACCAACCCCGCCCTGGCCAGCCCCTATTTCCGGTGGGAATTCACTGAGATCGCCGCCCGCGTCTGCCCGGGCGCCGCCGTCGCCGTGTTTCGGCGGGGCGAGCGGATTGTGGGTTTCTTTCCCCACCAGAGGCGCGGCGGCGCGGTGCAGCCGCTGGGCGCCCCGATGAACGACTACCACGGCGTCATCGCCGCCGAGGACGAGATGCTCAGTCTGGAGGCGGTCGCCGGCGTGCTGAACCCGCGAAGGCTTAATGTGCCGAGCTGGGTGGGGCCCGCCCAAGCGGGTCAGGCGCGCGGGACGGTCCAGGTCGCCATGTCGGAGCCCGGTTACGAGGCCTGGTACGCCGAGCGTCGATCGACCTACGGCAAGTATTTCAAGGACAAGGAGCGCGCCCGCCGCAGTCTTGAGGCCGAGCTTGGGCCGATCCGCGTCGAAGCGGGCCTGCGCGACCCGGTTCTCCTGGACCGTCTGATCGCCCTAAAGGCGGCCCAGTACCGTCGATCCGGTCTGCACGACATCTTCGCCTGCGGATGGACACGCGACCTGCTGCACGCCCTGATGCTGGCCCGGCACGAAGACTTCGGCGCCTCGATGGCCGTCATGCACGCCGGCGACAGCCTGGTGGCGCTGGAGTTCTCGCTCCACGCCGGCCGTCATTACCACTTCTGGTTCCCGGCCTATGAGCCGCGGCTGGCGCGGTGTTCGCCCGGCATTCTGTTGAGCATGGACACGATGCGGCTGGCGGCGACGGACGGCTTCCGCGTCTTCGACTTCGGTTTCGAAGGCGAGGGGTACAAGAAGTATTTCGTCAATGCGCGCCAGACGGTGCGGGAGGCGGTGGTGATCCGGCCCGGCCTGGGCCGGAGCCTAGGCGAGGCGGCCGTGGCCGCCCTGGGCGGAGCCGGAGGACGGGGGCAGGCCCTGCGCAACTCTCTGCGTCGCCGCTGGTCCACCATCGAGGCCTGCGAAGCCTCCTCCCTTGGCCAGTTGCGCGGCGCCGCCTTCGCCCTTCGGTCCGCCGTGAGCAAGGCGGCGGCCAAGCGCAAAGGCCCGGCCCGCGTGGCCCACGTCTAAGCGAAGCCGAGGAAGGCCGATGAACGAACGACGCACCCGCTACCCCGGTCCGATCTCAGAGGCGGCGGACCACCCGCACACACTGGTCGATCAGGGGTTCGCCGAGGATGCGGTCCTGGCGACGGTGCTGGATCGCTATCCCGCCGAACTGTTCGACATCAACCTGTATGACTATGACGAGGCGGGGCAGGTCAGTCTGCGGACCGGCGCGCGAGGGCGGCTGTCCGGCGAGGCCCTGCTGGAGGCCATCAAACAGGGCCGGCTGTGGGTCAATTTGCGGAGCTTGGAGACCGGCTGGCCAGAGCTTTGGGCCGCCGCCATGGACGAATTTCGCAAGATCCAGGCGACCTACCCCGGTCTTAGAGCCGTTCGGAACGCTGGTCAGCTGATTCTGTCGTCGCCCAAGGCGCGGGTGCCCTATCATTTCGACGCGGCAGGGGTGGTCCTGTTCCACATGCGGGGGCGCAAGCGGATCTACGTCTATCCCGGCGACGAACGGCGGTTGCCGGAACGGAACATGGAACAGGTGGTCGCCCGCCAGACGACCGAGGAACTGCCCTATGACCTGGCCTTCGAGCGAGAGGCGCAGATCATCGATCTGGAGCCGGGCCGGGCGCTGACCTGGCCTCTGTATGCGCCGCACAGGGTTGAGAATCTGGATCGGTTCTGCGTCAGCCTGTCGATGGACTTCCAGACCTGGCCGTCGCGTTTCCGAAACGGAGCCCTGTTCACCAACGCCGTCCTTCGCAGCCGCGGCGGACGCCCGCGTTGCACCGACGCCATGGGGACGCCCGAGCTGGCGGCCCGCTGGGCGGCCTCTCTGGCCCTTAAGCGCGCCGGATTGTTGAAGAGCCGGATCGCCCATTTCGAACGCGACTTCGAACCGCAGATCGGCGCCGCCGACGGAGCGGGAGAGATCCGGGCCTGAGGCGGGGCCAGGTTAATTCGGGTTCATGACCTGAAGTTAAAATGACTTCGGTCGCCCGGGCGATCACCCTTCTCCCATAGTCAGGGAAAGGGAGCTCTCATGAAGACCGTTCTGATCGCCGCCGCCGCATTGGCCGCCTGCGCCGCAGCCGCGCCGGCGTCGGCCGCCGAGGTCGAAATCCGCAACGCTGTCGCGCGCGTCGTCGTCATCGTCGAAGACCGCCAGGACGTCGCAGTGGAGGTGACGCAGGGACGCTCCCGGCTGCCCGCGCTTCAGGTCCGTCGTCAGGGACGGGACGTCCGCATCGACGGCGGCCTGCGTCGCACCGGGATGTGGGGCGGGGACATCCGCAACTGCAACGCCGGGCGTGCGGGCGCCGCCCAACCTGGCGAAGGCGCCAGTGTTGAGGTGCGCAACCTGGGCCGCGTCCGTCTGGAAGACGCGCCGCTGATCGTGTTGCGCACCCCGCGTGATGTGGACGTTAGCGCGGAGGGCGCTGTTTTCGGCGCCGTGGGACGCGGCGCGCGTTCGGTCGAACTGGACAGCGGCGGGTGCGGCTCGTGGACGGTGGCCAATGTCGACGGCGCCTTGGAACTGAGCGTCGGCGGCTCAGGCTCGATCCGAGCCGGCGCTTCACGCAGCTTGGAAGCCAATGTGGGCGGTTCAGGCTCCGTCGCGGCGGGCGCGACCGGAAATCTGAAGACCAGCGTCGGGGGCACGGGCCGGGTCGATGTGGCGGCCGTCTCGGGCCAGGGGGATATTTCGATCGGCGGGTCGGGCGGCGTGACCGTGCGCCAGGGCCGTCTGGACAAGCTGTCGGTGTCGATCGGCGGGTCAGGCGAGGTTCACTACGGAGGGACGACCCGCGACCTCAACGCGGCGATAGCGGGGTCCGGCAGCGTCTATGTCGCGGCGGTGACCGGCTCGATCTCCCGGTCAATCGTCGGCTCAGGCTCTGTCCGAATCGGACGCTGACATCCGCTTCTCGCCGCTGGAAGGCTCCGGTCGTGGAACCCTGGATCTTCCGCAATGGGACGGCGGCGATGAAAAAGCCCCGGCGGATCGCTCCGCCGGGGCCCTTTTTTTAGTCAGCAGACAGGCTGGTTTAGAAGACGCTCAGGAGGCTCGTGATCGACGAGACGCCCAGGCCGGCGCCGGCGCGGTCACGCGCTTGCAGGCCGCCGCCGAAGCTGTAGCGCAGACCCAGCGACCAGGTGTCGACGTCCAGCGAGTCGATGTCGGCGCGGGTGTAGGAAGCGCCGACCGAGAACGGGGTGTTCTCGATTTCGTACTCGGCGCCAACGCCGTAGGTCCAGGCGTCCACGTCGCCGCCGGCGACATCGACGTTGTTGTAGCTGACGCCGGCGTTCAGGCGCAGGTTCGGCATCACGTAGAAGGCGGCGTCGCCGCCGACGGTCCAGATGTCGGCGTCTGCGTCATCGGCCGTGGTGTAGGCCACCAGGCCGGTCAGGGTCGCGTTGGACAGGTACTTCTGGGCCTCGGCGCCGACGGTCCAGACCGGCTCATCGCCCGAGCCGATGCCGTTGGCGGCGACGAAGGCGCCCGCGCGGACGTCCGAGGTCCACATCTTGGTCAGGTGGGCGGCGGCGACGCCGGTGACGTCTTCTTCACCGAAGGCCTTGGTGTAGTCGACGGCGCCGTTCAGGGTCACGGTCCAGTCGGCGGCCGGCAGGGCGACCGTGCCGTCCACGGTCCAGACGTCGGCGTCGACATCGTTGCCGGCGACTTCGATCGAGGGGTTGGAATAGGTCACGCCGACCGAGCCGACGGCGTCTTGGGCGAAGGCCGGGGCGGCGAACAGGGCGGCGGCGGCCGTGGCGAGGAGGATCGTCTTCATTTTGTTTTGTCCTTAGCAGTCTCGACCCGGATGGGGGTCCGGGGAGGGCGGCTGCTATCAGGCGCGGACGAAGCTGAGCATTAAATCGTCGTTACGTAAGTGTCTTGAAACTGTCGTGTGGCCCATCTGCCACGCCTTGTGGTCACAATGTGTCAGGGGTGCGCGCATCTCGGGGCAAAGGGTTAAGATCAGCCAATCCTATAATCATATAAGCATGTCTTTATATGCATTGACGGCGACGAAAATGTGGGGTCATCTTGATGTGTCGTGGTCTCCGCGCGCCTTTCAGTGCGTGGAGCTAAGAGGGAAGCCGGTGTGAAACCGGCGCTGCCCCCGCAACTGTAAGCGGCGAGTCGAGGGTCCATCTAGTGTCACTGGCGTTCACGCCGGGAAGGCCGGACCCGAGGCGTCGACCCGTGAGCCAGGAGACCTGCCCCGACAGATAACGTCCTCCGGCGGGGTGTCCGGTCAGGCCGCATGCGCGCCGCCGGACCCTGCACGTCCGCGTCGGCGTCAGCGCGACCCTGTCCGAAGCCTGGCCACAACACAGGTTTCGAACGTCATGACCCGCCACACCGTCCAGGTCGCCATCCTCGGCTTTCCCCGCATCGGCCCCAAGAGAGAACTGAAGACCGCGCTTGAGGCCTATTGGGCCGGCAAGACCGACGCCGAGACCCTCCTGTCCACAGCCGCCGAGCTGCGCGCCCTGACCTGGGCGCGCCAGCGCGACCTGGGGGCCGACGTCGTGCCGTCCAACGACTTCTCTCTCTATGATCATGTGCTCGACCTGACGGCCATGGTGGGCGCCGTGCCGGCCGCCTACGGCTGGAGCGGGGAGCGCGTCGATCTGGCGACCTATTTCGCCATGGCCCGTGGATCGCGAGGCGACAGCCAGCCGTGTGCGCACGGCCATGTCCATGCGAGCGGCGAGGGGACGCCGGCCATGGAGATGACCAAATGGTTCGACACCAACTACCATTATCTCGCGCCGGAGTTCACCTTCGATCAGGTGTTCCGTCTCGGCTCGACCAAGGCGCTGGACGAATATCTGGAGGCGAAAGCGCTGGGGATCGAGACCCGGCCGGTGCTGCTGGGGCCTGTCTCTTATCTTCTGCTGGGCAAGGCACGGGGCGAGCCGTTTGACGTTCTCGGCCTGCTGCCGCGCCTGCTGCCCGTCTATGCCGAGGTGCTTCGGTCCTTGGCCCGCGCCGGCGCCACCTGGGTCCAGATGGACGAGCCTTGCCTGGTCACCGATCTGAGCGATGAGGCGAGGGCGGCTTATGATCACGCCTATCGGGTGCTGACCGATGTGACGCCGCCGATCAAGCTGATGCTGACCACCTATTTCGGCGGGCTCGGGGATAATCTGGAGACCGTGCTGCGTCTGCCGGTTCACGGACTGCACATCGACCTGATCCGAGCGCCGGAGCAGTTGGCCCAGGTCGCGTCTGCAGCGCGCGTGGATCAGGTGCTTTCGCTTGGCGTCATCGACGGCCGCAACGTCTGGAAGGCGGACCTCAACGCCGCGCTGGACAAGGTGGAGCCCCTGGTCGCGGCCGGGCGCAGGGTGGTGATCGCCCCGTCCTGCTCTTTGCTGCACACCCCGATTGATCTGGAGCGGGAGACCGGGCTAGACCCCGAGATCAAGGACTGGCTGGCCTTCGCCGTGCAGAAGGTGGCCGAGTTGGCCACCCTGGCGCGGGCGTTGAATGAAGGCCGCGCGGCGGTGAGGGCGGCGCTCGACGCCTCGACCGCCTCGGTCGCCTCACGTCGCACTTCGCCGCGCATCAACGACCCGAAGGTCCAGGCGCGAGCCGCCGACGCCGACCCCGCCCTGGCGCTCAGAAAATCCTGCTTTGAAATTCGTCGCCAGGTTCAGCGGGGGCGTCTGAATCTGCCCGCCTATCCGACCACCACCATAGGCTCTTTTCCTCAGACGACTGAGATCCGAAAGGCGCGCGCTGATCACGGGCGAGGCGTCATCGACGATGCGGCCTACGCCCGCTTGCTGCGCGACGAGACCGCGCGAACGGTCAAATGGCAGGAGGCGCTCGGCCTGGATGTCCTGGTCCACGGCGAGTTCGAGCGCAACGACATGGTCCAGTACTTCGGCGAGCACTTGTCCGGCTTCGTCTTCACAAAGGCCGCCTGGGTGCAGTCCTACGGTTCGCGCTGCGTGCGCCCGCCCATCCTCTATGGCGACGTCGCGCGGCCGAGGCCGATGACGGTCGAATGGTGGCGCTATGCGCAGGGGCTGACCAACAGACCGGTGAAAGGCATGCTGACAGGCCCCGTCACGATTCTGAACTGGTCCTTCGTGCGCGACGACCAGCCGCGCAGCACGACCTGCCGCCAGATCGCCTTCGCCATCCGCGATGAGGTGATCGACCTGGAGGCCGCCGGCGCCGCCGTCATCCAGATCGACGAGGCCGCCCTGCGCGAGGGCCTGCCCCTGCGGCGCGCCGACTGGGACGACTATCTGGAATGGGCGGTCGAAAGCTTCCGCATCACGGCCTCGGGGGTGCGAGACGAAACCCAGATCCACACCCATATGTGCTATTCGGAGTTCAACGACATCATTCAGGCGATCGGAGCCATGGACGCCGACGTCATCTCCATCGAGACCTCGCGGTCCAGGATGGAGCTGCTCGACGCCTTCTCCGACTACCGCTATCCGGCCGAGATCGGGCCGGGCGTCTATGACATCCACTCGCCGCGCGTCCCCACGGTCGAGGCGATGACCGCCCTGCTGAAGGCGGCGGCGCGCAGGCTGCCGCAGGACCGGCTTTGGGTGAATCCGGATTGCGGGCTGAAGACGCGGGCTTGGCCCGAGACTGAGGCGGCGCTCGCCAATATGGTGACGGCGGCGCGGCTCATGAGGGCGGGGGAGGCGGCGGCGGCCTGATCATTTGCGGCCGGCGGAGGCGGTGTTCGACCGTCCTCCGACCGGCGTGGAAAATCCTGTCGCCGCTCTCGGTTCCGCGCTTGACGAAATCGGAATCGCTAGGCATAAGCCGCCACTCTTGTTGGACCGGCTGTGCATCCCCGGATGCAGACGCGGTTCGCAGGAACGACCTGAGACCCTGTTCTTTGCAGTGACCCAGGACTTTAACGGCCTTCGCAGGCGACTGCGTGGGCCGATCGTTTTTGCGGATTTGCGTACCCTGAGGGCCTAGCGCCCGAAGGCCTTCGGTCTTTGAAATGGTTCACAGGGACGCGGTCCTCCGACCGCATTGGAAGTAAGCACCGATATGGATCAAAGCATCCGCATCAGGCTCAAGGCCTTTGATCACCGCGTCCTCGATTTTTCGACGCGCGAGATCGTCAATACCGCCAAGCGCACCGGCGCCACTGTCCGTGGTCCGATTCCGCTGCCGACCCTGATCGAAAAGTTCACCGTGAACCGCTCTCCGCACGTCGATAAGAAGTCGCGTGAGCAGTTTGAAATCCGCACGCACAAGCGCGTGCTCGACATCGTCGACCCCACCCCGCAGACCGTGGACGCGCTCATGAAGCTCGACCTGTCCGCCGGCGTGGACGTCGAGATCAAGATTTAAGTAGAAAGAGGCGGGATCCGATGCGCACGGGCGTGATCGCCAAGAAGCTGGGCATGACCCGCGTGTTCGCCGATGACGGCGCGCACGTTCCGGTCACTGTGCTGCAGCTCGACGGCTGCCAAGTCGTCGGCCAACGTACCCAGGAGCGTGACGGCTACGTCGCTCTCCAGCTGGGCGCTGGCGCGAAGAAGGCTAAGAACACCAACAAGGCTCAACGCGAGACCTTCGCCAAGGCGGAAGTCGAACCGAAGGCCTATGTGACCGAGTTCCGCGTCGATGCGGACGGTCTGCTGGACGTGGGCGCCGAACTGTCGGCCGACCACTTCGTGGCGGGCCAGAAGGTCGACATCCAGGGCGAGACCATCGGTAAGGGTTTCGCCGGCGCCATGAAGCGCTGGAACTTCGGCGGTCTGCGCGCCACGCACGGCGTGTCGCTGTCGCACCGTTCGCACGGTTCGACGGGTAACCGTCAGGATCCGGGCCGCACCTTCCCCGGCAAGAAGATGGCCGGTCACTACGGCGCCGAAACCGTCACCACCCAGAACCTGACCGTCGTCCGCGTGGACGCCGAGCGTGGCCTGATCCTGATCAAGGGCGCTGTGCCCGGTCATGACGGCGCCTACGTCAAGGTTCGCGACGCCATCAAGAAGGCCCGTCCGGCCGACGCCCCGTTCCCGGGCGCCGTCAAGTCGGCGAAGGCTGCTGCTCAACCCGCTGAGACCCCGGCTGAAGAAGCCCCGGCCGTTGAAGCGACCGAAGGCGGTGAAGCGTAATGAAACTCTCGGTCATCAAACTCGACGGCAAGGCTGCCGGCGACGTGGAGCTCTCGGACGCCGTCTTCGGCATCTCCGAAATCCGCGGCGACATCCTGGCCCGCACCGTCAGCTGGCAGCTGGCCAAGCGCCGCGCCGGCACGCACAAGGTTCAAACCCGCAACGAGAACTCTCGTACGGGTAAGAAGATGTACAAGCAGAAGGGCACCGGCGGCGCTCGTCACGGTTCGCGCCGTGCGCCGCAGTTCGTCGGCGGCTCGCGCGCCTTCGGTCCGGTCGTTCGCGATCACGGCTTCTCCCTGCCGAAGAAGATCCGCGCCCTGGCTCTGCGTCACGCCCTGTCGTCCAAGGTGAAGTCGGGCGACCTGGTCGTCGTCGACACCGTCTCGGTCAAGGAGGCCAAGACGGCCGCCCTGCGCGAGACGCTGGGCAAGCTGGGCTGGACCAAGGCTCTGATCATCGCGGGTCCGGAAGTCGACGCCAACTTCGGTCTGGCCGCCCGCAACATCCCGCACATCGACGTGCTGCCGAACGCCGGCCTGAACGTCTATGACATCCTGCGGGCCGACAAGCTGGTGCTGACCAAGGCCGCCGTCGAGGCGATCGAAGCCCGCTTCAGCGATAAGGAAGCCGCGTAATGGCCGCTCAACCTACCGCCAAGCACTATGACACCATCCTGGCCCCGGTGATCACCGAAAAGGCCACGATCCTGTCCGAGCAGAACAAGGTCGTCTTCCGCGTCGCCGACACGGCGACCAAGGACGAGATCGCCGCTGCGGTCGAAAGCCTGTTCAAAGTCAACGTCGTCAAGGTCAACACCCTGGTCCAAAAGGGCAAGACCAAGCGCTTCCGGGGCATCCTCGGCCGTCGCGTCGACATCAAAAAAGCGATCGTGACCCTGGCCGACGGCCAGTCGATCGACGTCACCACGGGGCTCTGATCAGATGGCCTTGAAACATTACAATCCGACTTCGCCGGGCCGTCGCGCCCTCGTGCTGGTCGACCGTTCGGAACTCCACAAGGGCCGTCCGGAAAAGTCGCTGACCGAAGGTCTGACCAAGTCGGGCGGTCGCGGGCAGGGCGGTCGCGTCGCGGTCCGCTTCCGCGGCGGCGGCGCCAAGACCCTGTACCGCAAGATCGACTTCAAGCGTCGCAAGTGGGACATGGTCGGCACGGTCGAGCGTCTGGAATACGATCCCAACCGCACGGCCTTCATCGCCCTCGTGACCTATGAGGACGGCGAGAAGACCTACATCATCGCGCCGCAACGCCTGAAGGCGGGCGACACGGTGGTCGCGGGCGAAAAGACCGACGTGAAGCCGGGCAACGCCATGCCGCTTCGTTCGATGCCGGTGGGTACGATCATCCACAACATCGAGATGAAGCCCGGCAAGGGCGCTCAGCTGGCCCGTTCGGCCGGCGCCTACGCCCAGCTGGTGGGTCGCGATCAGGGCTACGCCCAGATCCGTCTCGGCTCGGGCGAGCTGCGCATGGTCCTGGACAGCTGCATGGCCACGGTGGGCGCGGTTTCGAACCCCGACCACATGAACCAGAACCTGGGCAAGGCCGGCCGCAAGCGCCACATGGGCTGGCGTCCGCACGTCCGCGGCGTCGCCATGAACCCGATCGACCACCCGCACGGTGGTGGTGAAGGCCGGACCTCCGGCGGTCGTACCCCCGTCACGCCGTGGGGTAAGGACACCAAGGGCACCCGCACCCGTAAGAACAAGGCTACGGACAAGTTCATCATCCGTACCCGTCACGTGAAGAAGGCTCGCTAAGAATGGCCCGCTCCTCCTGGAAAGGCCCGTTTGTCGACGGGTATCTGCTCAAGAAGGCCGACGCCGTTCAATCGTCGGGCCGCAAGGACGTGATCAAGACCTGGTCGCGCCGCTCCACCATCCTGCCGCAGTTCGTCGGTCTGACGTTCGGCGTCCATAACGGTCAGAAGCACGTTCCCGTGTCGGTCTCGGAAGAGATGGTCGGCATGAAGTTCGGCGAGTTCGCCCCGACCCGGAACTTCCCGGGTCACGCGGCGGACAAGAAGGCCAAAAGGAAGTAACCGATGGCCCAGACCAAGAACATTCGTCGGGTCGGCCCGACCGAGGCCCGCGCCAAGCAGGTCAACATGCGCATCAGCCCTCAGAAGCTGAACCTGGTCGCCGCCTCGATCCGCGGCATGCCGGTTCAGAAGGCGCTGAACGAGCTGGAATTCAGCCGTAAGCGCATCGCCGGCGACGTCCGCAAGGTCCTGTATTCGGCGATCTCGAACGCCGAGAACAACCACAACCTCGACATCGACAACCTGGTCGTCGCCGAGGCCTTTGTGGGCAAGAACCTGGTGATGAAGCGTTTCGCGAGCCGCGCTCGTGGTCGCTCGTCGCGCATCCTGAAACCGTTCAGCGAGATCACCATCGTGGTTCGCGAAGCCGGCGAGGCCGCCTGATGGGACAGAAAATCAATCCGGTCGGTCTGCGCCTCGGCGTGAACCGCACGTGGGACAGCCGTTGGTTCGCCGCCGGCGCCGACTATTCCCGCCTGCTGCACCAGGACCTGAAGCTGCGCGAGTGGCTGCGGGAACGCCTGTCGGCCGCCGGCGTGTCGCGCATCATCATCGAGCGCCCGCACAAGAAGTGCCGCATCACCATCTATGCCGCCCGTCCAGGCGTCGTGATCGGCAAGAAGGGCGCTGACATCGAGAAGCTCCGCAAGGACATCTCGGCGCGCACCGAAGGTGAAGTTCACCTGAACATCATCGAAGTCCGCAAGCCGGAAACCGACGCCCAGCTGATCGCCGAGAACATCGCGCAGCAGCTGGAACGCCGCGTCGCCTTCCGTCGCGCCATGAAGCGCGCCATGCAATCGGCCATGCGTCTGGGCGCCAAGGGCATTCGGATGAATGTCTCGGGTCGTCTGGGCGGCGCTGAAATCGCGCGGATGGAATGGTATCGCGAAGGCCGCGTGCCGCTTCACACCCTGCGGGCCGACATCGACTACGGCTTCTACGAAGCCAAGACGACCTACGGCATCATCGGCGTGAAGGTCTGGGTGTTTAAGGGTGAAGTGCTCGAGCACGACCCGATGGCCCAGGACAAGCGTTGGGCCCAGGAAGCCTCGGGTCCGTCCTCGAACGAAGGCCGCGAACGCGGCGGCCCCCGTGGCGACCGCGGTCCGCGTCGCGATCGGGGACGTGAGAACTAAGTCATGTTGCAACCGAAGAAGACCAAGTACCGCAAGGCCTTCAAGGGCCGTATCCACGGCTCGGCCAAGGGCGGCTTCTCGCTGAACTTCGGGTCGTACGGCCTGAAGACGCTGGAACCGGAACGCATCACGGCGCGTCAGATCGAAGCGGCCCGCCGCGCGATCACCCGCCAGATGAAGCGTCAGGGCCGCGTCTGGATCCGCGTCTTCCCCGACCTGCCCGTCACGGGCAAGCCGGCCGAAGTCCGGATGGGTAAGGGCAAGGGCGCGGTGGACTATTGGGCGGCGCGCTGCCACCCCGGCCGCATCCTGTTCGAAATCGACGGCGTGTCGGACGAGGTCGCCCGCGAGGCGCTCCGTCTCGGCGCCGCCAAGCTGCCGGTCCGCACCAAGGTGGTGACCCGCATCGACGCCGGCATCGCCCAAGTTGAGGAAGCCGCCTAATGACCAAGATCGCCGATCTGCGGTCGCAAACGACCGACCAGCTGGCCGACGAGCTGCTGAAGCTCAAGAAGGAACAGTTCAACCTGCGTTTCCAGGCGGCCACCGGCCAGATGGAGAAAACCCACCGCGTGGGTGAAGTGCGCAAAGACATCGCCCGCATCTCGACGCTCCTGCGCGAGAAGCGTGCGGCCTCGTAAGGAAACGAATATGCCCAAGCGAATTCTTGAAGGCGTCGTCGTGTCCGACAAGGGCGACAAGACCGTCGTCGTGAAGGTGGAGCGCACCCTGCTGCACCCGCTTCTGAAGAAGACCGTCCGGTCGTCCAAGAAGTACCACGCCCACGACGAAGCCAACGCGCTCAAAGTCGGCGACGTCGCTCGCATCGTCGAGTGCGCCCCCAAGTCCAAGTTGAAGCGCTGGGAAGTCCTTTCCAACGCCTCCGCCTCGTAATCAGAAGGATCTGATCTTATGATCCAGATGCAAACTAACCTGGAAGTGGCCGATAATTCGGGCGCCCGCCGGGTCATGTGCATCAAGGTGTTGGGCGGCTCCAAGCGCCGCTACGCCTCGATCGGCGACACTATCGTCGCCTCCGTGAAGGAAGCCATTCCGCGCGGCCGCGTGAAGAAGGGCGACGTCGTGCGCGCCATCGTCGTGCGCACCGCCAAGGACATCCAACGCAAGGACGGCTCGGTCATTCGTTTTGACAAGTCGGCCGCCGTCATCGTCAACAAGCAGAACGAGCCCGTCGGCACGCGGATCTTCGGCCCGGTTCCCCGCGAACTGCGCGCCAAGAACCACATGAAGATCATCTCGCTGGCTCCGGAGGTCCTGTAACCATGGCCGCCAAGATCAAGAAGGGCGACCGCGTCGTCGTCCTCACCGGCAAGGACAAGGGCCGCACGGGCAATGTGCTGAAGGTCCTGCCCTCCGAAAACCGCGTCGTCGTGGAAGGCGTCAACATGGTTCAGCGCCACACGCGTCCGAGCCAGGCTGACCCGCAGGGCGGCATCAAGAACAAGGAAGCCTCGCTTCACCTGTCGAACGTCGCGATCGCCGACGCCAACGGCAAGGCGACCCGCGTCGGCTTCCGGATCGAAGGGGACAAGAAGGTCCGCTTCGCCAAGACGACGGGAGACGTCATCTGATGGCTACCGAGAAATACACCCCCCGGCTGAAGGCCGAGTATCAGAACCGCATCCGTGCGGAGATGAAGGCCAAGTTCGGCTATACGAACGAAATGCAGGTGCCCAAGCTGGACAAGATCGTCCTGAACATGGGCATCGGCGAAGCCGTCGCCGACTCCAAGAAGGCCAATGCGGCCCTCAAGGATCTGACGGCCATCGCCGGTCAGAAGGCCGTCGCCACCAAGGCCCGTAACTCCATCGCCGGCTTCAAGCTGCGCGAAGGCATGGTCATCGGCGGCAAGGTCACCCTGCGCGGCGACCAGATGTACGAGTTCCTGGACCGGTTCATCACGATCGCGCTGCCGCGCGTGAAGGACTTCCGCGGTCTGAAGGGCACGTCCTTCGACGGTCGCGGCAACTACGCCACCGGTCTGAAGGAGCACATCGTGTTCCCGGAAATCAATTACGACCAGATCGACCAGATGTGGGGCATGGACATTGTCGTCTGCACCACGGCCAAGACCGATGAGGAAGCCAAGGCTCTCCTCACCGAGTTCAAGTTCCCGTTCTTGAAGAACTGAGCGGGAAGGGAAGAGCACAATGGCTAAAAAGAGCGCCGTAAACCGCAACGAAGCCGTCAAGGCCCTGGTTGCGAAGTATGCCGCGAAGCGGGCCGCCCTGAAGGCGACCGCCAACGACGAAAACCTGCCGCTTGAGGAGCGCTTCGCCGCGCGCCTGAAGTTGGCTGAACTGCCGCGCAACTCCGCGCCGAGCCGCATTCGCAACCGTTGCGAAGTGACCGGTCGTCCGCGTGCGTTCTATCGCAAGCTCAAGATGAGCCGGATCGCGCTGCGTGAGCTTGGCAACCTGGGTCAGATCCCGGGCCTGACCAAGTCCAGCTGGTAAGGGGAGCGAAGAGACATGATGATCAACGATCCCCTGAGCGACATGATCGCTCGCATCAAGAACGCGGCGACCCGCAAGCGTTCCAAGGTGCTGACCCCCGCTTCCCGTCTGCGCCAGCGCGTCCTCGACGTGCTGCAGGACGAGGGCTACATCCGCGGCTACAACCTGGTTCAGAACCCGGGTGAGTTTCCGCAGTTCGAGATCGAGCTGAAGTATTTCGACGGTCAGCCCGTCATCGCCGAGATCGCGCGCGTGTCCAAGCCGGGCCGCCGCGTCTACTCCGCGATCGGCGATCTGAAGCCCGTCAAGAACGGCCTCGGCATCTCGATCCTCTCGACTTCGAAGGGCGTCATGTCCGACGCCGCCGCTCGCGACGCCAATGTCGGCGGCGAAGTCCTCTGCAGGGTCTACTGATATGTCCCGTATTGGCAAGAAAACCATCGCAGTGCCGAAGGGCGTGACGGTCACGCTCGACGGCCAAACCGTCTCGGTGAAGGGTCCGAAGGGCGAACGCTCCTGGACCGTCGCCGAAGAGATCGAAGTCAAGCACGAAGGCGACGAGCTGTCGCTGGGCCTGCGGACCGACACCCAGCGCGGTCGCGCCATGTGGGGTCTGTCGCGCACCCTGGTCGACAACATGGTCACCGGCGTCACCACCGGCTTCGAGAAGTCGCTGGAACTGGTCGGCGTGGGTTACCGCGCCGCGATGAAGGGCAACGCCCTGTCGCTGCAGCTCGGCTTCTCGCATGAAGTCGATATCGACCCGCCGGCCGGCGTCAGCTTCGCCGTTCCGAAGCAGACCGAGATCAAGATCCTGGGCGCGGACAAGCAGGCCGTCGGTCAGATCGCTGCGGTCATCCGCAAGCTGCGTCCGCCGGAGCCCTACAAGGGCAAGGGCGTCCGTTACGCCGGCGAGACCGTGCGTCGCAAGGAAGGCAAGAAGAAGTAAGTCATGGCTCTTTCTCTTCGACAACAAGCCAAGCGCCGCGCCGAGCGCACGCGCCGTCGCCTGAAGGCTGTCGCCAACGGTCGCCTGCGTCTGTCGGTCTATCGTTCGGACAAGAACATCTCGGCCCAGATCATCGACGACGCCCAGGGCGTGACGATCGCCTCGGCTTCGTCGCTGGAAGGCGGCAAGGGCTCCAAGGGTTCGGACATCGCCGCGGCCACCGCCATCGGCAAGCTGATCGCCGAGCGCGCCATCGAGAAGGGCGTCAAGGACGTCGTCTTCGACCGGGGCGAGTACATCTATCACGGACGGGTGAAGGCGCTGGCGGAAGCCGCGCGTGAAGCCGGCCTGAACTTCTAAGGGACGCGACAGATGGCGCAACAACCCCAACGCGGCGGCGGCGATCGTAATCGCCGCGACCGTAACGCTCCCGCCGCCGCTGAGGCTCCGGAAAGCGACATCATCGAGAAGCTGGTGCACATCAACCGCGTCGCCGCCACCGTTAAGGGCGGCCGTCGCTTCAGCTTCGCCGCCCTGATGGTCGTCGGCGACGGCAAGGGTCGCGTCGGCTTCGGTCACGGCAAGGCGCGCGAAGTGCCGGAAGCCATCCGCAAGGCGACCGAAGAAGCCAAGAAGACGATGATCCGCGTGCCTCTGCGCGAGAACCGCACCCTGCACCACGACGGCGCCGGCCGTTGGGGCGCCGGCAAGATCATGATGCGCGCGGCCCCTCCCGGCACCGGCGTCATCGCGGGCGGTCCGATGCGTGCGGTCCTCGAAACCCTCGGCGTCCAGGACGTCGTGGGCAAGTCGACCGGTTCGTCGAACCCCTACAACATGATCCGTGCGACGTTCGAAGCCCTGAAGGTTCAGTCGTCGCCCCGTCAGGTCGCGTCCAAGCGCGGCAAGAAGGTCGCGGATCTGATGGGTCGTCGCAACGACGGCGCCTCGGCGCCCGAAGCCGTGGAGTCCTAAGTCATGGCCGAGAAGAAGACCGTCACCATCAAGCAGATCGGCTCGCCGATCCGCCGCAAGAACGACCAGCGCGCCACCCTGGTGGGCCTGGGCCTGAACCGCATGGGTCGTGAAGCGACCCTGGAGGACACCCCTTCGGTTCGCGGCATGATCGCCAAGGTCCACCACCTGGTGGAAGTGGTCGAGAAGTAAGACTGTTCGCTACGCTAAGTGGCGAGTGATGAGTGGCGAGTGACGAGTAGTCCGGGTGTCGGTTCAACCGATTTCTCTTGACTCGCCACTCATCACTCGCCACTCGCCACTTTCTTTTTCCAAGCCGAGTCCGGACGAATGTCCGGGCGCTAGCACCCGAAAGGATCAGGCACATGAAACTGAACGAAATCCGCGATAACGAAGGCGCGCACAAGAAGCGCATGCGCGTGGGCCGCGGCCCCGGCTCCGGCAAGGGCAAGACCTCGGGCCGCGGCGTCAAGGGTCAGAAGTCGCGGACCGGCGTCAGCCTGCTGGGCTTCGAAGGCGGCCAGATGCCGCTGTACATGCGCATGCCCAAGCGCGGCTTCAACAACCCGAACGCCCTGAAGCTGGCCGAAGTGAACCTGTGGCGTCTGCAAGACGCCATCGACGCCGGCAAGCTGGACGCCTCGGCCGAGATCAAGGGTGAAGCCCTGGTCGCCGCCGGCGTGATCCGCCGCGTCAAGGACGGCGTCCGTCTGCTGGGCACCGGCGAAATCAAGGCCAAGCTGAACCTGGTCGTCTGGTCGGCCACGGCCGGCGCCAAGAAGGCCATCGAAGCCGCGGGCGGGTCGGTCGTCGAACAGCGTATCGAAGCCGAAGCCAAGGCTGCGGCCCGCGTCGAGAAGCGCAACGCCGCCAAGGGCAAGGCTCCGGCCCCCAAGGCGCCCAAGGGCGACGCCAACAAGGTCTCGGCCCGCGCCAAGCGCGCCGCTTCCAAGGCCTGAACAACGCGTCGTCGCGGCGCGTATAGGCCGTGGCCTGAATACACCTGCGACGACGAAACAACGGAAGCGGCCCTCGCATGAGGGCCGCTTTCCGCCTATCTGACGACTCAGTCAGTCGTGGGGACGCATAATGGCTTCGGCCGCAGAACAACTCGCCGCCAATATGAACATGGGCTCGTTCGCCAAAGCGACCGAGCTGCACAAGCGCCTGCTGTTCACGCTGGGCGCCTTGCTGGTTTATCGCATCGGCACCTATGTGCCGATCCCGGGCATCAACTCGCAGGCCTTCCTGCAGTTCTTCCAGGACCCTTCGGGTCAGCGCGGCATCCTGGACATGTTCAACATGTTCTCGGGCGGCGCGGTGGAGCGGATGGCCATCTTCGCGCTGAACGTCGCGCCCTATATCTCGGCGTCGATCATCGTGCAGCTGATGGGCACGGTGTATCCGCCCTGGGAGAAGCTGAAGAAGGAAGGCGGGGAGAGCGGCCGCAAGCAGCTGAACCAATACACCCGCTATCTGACGGTCTTCCTGGCCCTGGCCCAGTCGCTGGGCATCGCGGCGGGTCTGAACGCCCAGCCGGGTCTGGTCGATAATCCGGGGATCTTCTTCCTGGTCTCGACCGTCGTGACCCTGACGGGCGGCACCATGTTCCTGATGTGGCTGGGCGAGCAGGTGACGGCGCGCGGCGTCGGCAACGGCATCTCGCTGATCATCTTCGCGGGCATCGTGGCGGTTCTGCCCTCGACCATCGCCCGGATGCTGGGCCTGGCCCAGCAGGGTCAGATGTCGGCCTTCGCCCTGTTCTTCATCGCCGTTCTGGCGGTCGTGACCGTGGTCTTCATCGTCTTCATGGAACGGGCTCAGCGCCGTCTGCTGATCCAGTATCCGAAGCGCCAGGAAGGCAACCGGATGGCGGGAGGCGAGCGCTCGTTCCTGCCGCTGAAGGTCAACACCGCCGGCGTCATCCCGCCGATCTTCGCCTCGTCCCTGCTGATGCTGCCGACCACAGTGGCCAGCCTGACCGCCAATGCGGACCTGCCGTCCTATCTGGGCTGGCTGCCGCTGGTCACCTCGCAACTGACCCACGGCCAGCCTCTGTTCATGGCCCTGTACGCCGCCCTGATCATCTTCTTCTGCTTCTTCTACACCTCGATCACCTTCAACCCGGAGGACACGGCCGAGAACCTGCGGAAATACGGCGGCTTCCTGCCGGGGATCCGTCCGGGCAAGCGCACGGCCGAATATCTGGACTATGTCCTGACCCGCCTGACGGTGATCGGCGCGGCCTATATCACCGCCGTCTGCCTGCTGCCGGAGTTCATGGTCGCCCAGATGGGCAACAGCCTCTACTTCGGCGGAACGTCTATCTTGATCGTGGTGTCGGTGACGATGGACACTGTGGCCCAGATCCAGTCCCAACTGCTGGCGCACCAGTACGAGGGGCTGATCAAGAAGGCCAAGCTGCGCGGTCGCGGCGGTCGTGGCGCGCCCACGCCCGTCCGTCGCTGAGTTGACTAGAAGACGCCTGGGGAGGACTTGCGCGTGAACTTGATCCTGTTTGGACCGCCGGCGGCGGGCAAGGGGACCCAGGCCAAGCGGCTGGTGGAAGAGAAGGGCATGATCCAGCTCTCCACCGGCGACATGCTTCGGGCCGCCATCGCCTCGGGCTCGGAGCTGGGCCTCAAGGTCAAGGACGTGCTGGCGCGCGGCGATCTGGTGACGGACGAAATCGTCATCGCCCTGATCGAGGATCGTCTGCCGGAGGCCGAGGCCGCCGGGGGCGCCATCTTCGACGGCTTCCCCCGCACCGTAGCCCAGGCCGAAGCCCTGGACGCCATGCTGGCCAAGCGCGGCGCCCAGATCGACGCCGTGGTCCGGCTGAAGGTCGACGACGCCGCCCTGCTGGAGCGGATCGCCAAACGCTACGCCGAACAGGGCCGCCCGGATGACAATCCGGAGACCTTCGCGGTCCGTCTGGACGCCTACAACCGCAACACCGCCCCGCTGCTTCCCTATTATGAAGCCCAGGGCAAGTTGACCGAGGCGGACGGCATGGGCTCGATCGAGTCCGTCGCCAAGGCGATCGACGAAGCCCTGGCGTGACCCAAGTCGTTTTCGGGCGTTTGGGAACGGATGCCTGAAACCGAGATCCAGTCTGACAGAAGGCGCGCCCGCAGACGCTGGCGCGCCTTCGCCGTCTTCGGCGGGGTCGCCGCCGCCGAAATCGCCCTGATCCTGATGCTGGGACAGGTGAAGGGCCGGCCCCCCCGGACCCCCATGGCGGACGGCCCCCCGCCGTTCGAGGTGCTGCTCTATGATACGCCGCCGCCGATCCTGGAGCGCCCCTCTGCGCCCAAGGCGGGGGGAGGGGCGCCGGCCGCGCCCTCGCGCATTCACACGCCGCCCAAGCCGCAGCCAGATCGCCCGCGCGAACTGCCGTCGCCGTCGAAGCCGGCGCCCCAGCCCGCCCCAGTCGTGGGCGTCGCGCCTTCCCCCTCGCCGGAACCCGGGTTGGGTCAGGGCGGCCAGGGGACCGGCGCGGGTTCCGGCGTCGGCGCGGGGTCCGGGCCGGGCAGCGGCTCGACGGGGCCGCGCCTGATCACGGGGCCGTCCATGGCCCAGGTCCGCGCCAACCACCCGCGCCAGGCCCGCAGCCGCTACGGCCGAGTCGAACTGTCTTGCCGCATCCGGTTAGACAGCCGGCTGGAAGCCTGTCGCGTGGTGGAGGAGACCCCTGTCGGCCTGGGCTTCGGGGCGGCGGGACTGGCTGTGGCCGACTATTTCCGTTTCCAGCCGCCGACCGAGAACGGGCGTCCCCTCGAGGGGCAGCAGGTGACGGTGGGCGTCGACTTCGGCATTCCCCCGCGTCGCTGATCCACCGCTTCGCAGGGTGGCGGCCTAAGCCCCTTGACCGGAACCCGGTTGCGGCGTTCAACATTGATGCACAGAGGCTGATCGCCGCCGTTCGAGGCGGGTCTGAGTGACGGTTTAGGCGGTGGACCGAAAAAGTCTGGCCGGCAGGGTTGCGCGCAGCCGTTGACGCCCGGTGAATCATCTGTATAAGGGCGCCTTCCCGCGAAGGGCGCCACGCTCCTGGTTTGTTAACCGGAGCGTTTGTTGCGTCTGAATAACGCGTATCTGGAGAATTTCGTGGCCCGTATCGCTGGCGTCAATATCCCGACCAACAAGCGCGTTGAAATCGCGCTTCAGTACATCCACGGCATCGGCCCGGCCGCCGCCAAGGACATCACCGAAAAGGTCGGCATCGAAGCCGCCCGCCGGGTGAACCAGCTGACGGACGCCGAAGTCCTGTCGATCCGCGAGACCATCGACCGCGACTATACGGTCGAGGGCGACCTGCGCCGCGAAACCTCGATGAACATCAAGCGTCTGATGGACCTGGCCTGCTATCGCGGCCTGCGTCACCGCAAGGGCCTGCCGGTCCGCGGTCAGCGCACCCACACCAATGCTCGCACCCGCAAGGGTCCGGCCAAGCCGATCGCCGGCAAGAAGAAGTAAGAGAGAGCTGACCGATGGCCAAGGAACCGGGTCGCGTAAAGCGCCGCGAACGCAAGAACATCACCTCGGGCGTCGCCCACGTGAACGCCAGCTTCAACAACACCATGGTGACCATCACCGACGCGCAAGGGAATGCGATTTCCTGGTCGTCGGCCGGCCACATGGGCTTCAAGGGCTCGCGTAAGTCCACCCCGTACGCCGCCCAGATGGCGGCCGAGGACGCCGGCAAGAAGGCCCAGGAACACGGCCTGAAGACGCTGGAAGTCAACGTCTCGGGTCCGGGCTCCGGCCGTGAGTCGGCTCTGCGCGCCCTGCAGGCCGTGGGTCTGACGATCACCACCATTCGCGACGTCACCCCGATGCCGCACAACGGCTGCCGTCCGCCCAAGCGTCGTCGCGTCTAAGCGACACCGCCCAAAGCACCCCCATCTCCGTCGGCTCCACCATGGCCTCGTCGACAAGGCCGGAGCCGACGAAACCCGTTCGAGGGACAAAATGATCGAAAGAAACTGGCAAGAGCTGATCCGTCCCGAGAAGCCGCAGATCGAGATCGGTTCCGACGCCCAGCGTAAGGCGCGTCTGGTGGCTGAGCCTCTGGAGCGCGGCTTCGGTGTGACGCTCGGCAACGCCCTTCGTCGCGTTCTGCTGTCCTCGCTGCAAGGCGCGGCGGTGACCGCCATTCAGATCGACGGCGTGGTTCACGAATTCTCGTCGCTGGAAGGCGTGCGCGAGGACGTGGTCGACATCGTTCTGAACATCAAGCAACTGGCGCTGCGCATGCACGCCGAAGGCCCCAAGCGCATGACCCTGCGCGCCACGGGCCCCGGCGTGGTGACGGCCGGCCAGATCGACGTGCCGGCGGACATCGAGGTTCTGAACCCCGATCACGTCATCTGCACCCTGGACGACGGCGCCTCGATCCGCATGGAGCTGACCGTCCAGAACGGCAAGGGCTATGTGGCGGCCGAGTTCAACCGTCCGGAAGACGCGCCGATCGGCCTGATCGCCGTCGACGCCCTGTACTCGCCGGTCAAGAAGGTGGCCTATCGCGTCGAGCCGACCCGTCAGGGCCAGTCGCTGGACTACGACAAGCTGCTGCTGGAAGTCGAAACCAACGGCGCGGTCACGCCGGTTGACGCTGTGGCTTACGCCGCGCGCATCCTACAAGACCAGCTCCAGATCTTCATCACCTTCGAAGAGCCCAAGAAGGCTGTCGAGCAGTCGGACGGCAAGCCCGACCTGCCCTTCAACCCGGCCCTGCTGAAGAAGGTGGACGAGCTGGAGCTGTCGGTCCGTTCGGCCAACTGCCTGAAGAACGACAACATCGTCTACATCGGCGACCTGATCCAGAAGACCGAGGGCGAAATGCTTCGCACCCCGAACTTCGGCCGCAAGTCGCTGAACGAGATCAAGGAAGTTCTCGCGACCATGGGGCTCAGCCTCGGCATGGACGTGCCGAACTGGCCGCCCGAAAACATCGAAGATCTGGCCAAGAAGTTCGACGACCAGATCTAAGTTCAACCCTCCGCCCGTCTCCTCTCGGGGAGAATGTCGGGGCGGTTAGAAGATTACGAGCCTAGGTCTCCCCAGGAGATACCGGGTTCGGAGTAGGAGAGACCCTGATGCGCCACGGCGCCGCCCATCGTAAACTCGGTCGCACGACCAGCCACCGCACCGCCATGTTCGCCAACATGGCCGCCTCGCTGATCAAGCACGAGCAAATCACCACGACCCTGCCCAAGGCGAAGGAACTGCGTCCCTTCGTCGAGAAGCTGGTCACCCTGGCCAAGAAGGGCGACCTGCACGCGCGTCGTCAGGCCATCAGCCAGGTCCGCGACGTGCCGCAGGTCGGCAAGCTGTTCGAAACGATCGGCCCGCGCTACGCCGAACGCAACGGCGGCTATATTCGGATCATGAAGGCCGGTTTCCGCCACGGCGACAACGCCCCGATGGCCGTGATCGAGTTCGTCGATCGCGACGTCGAAGCCAAGGGCAAGGACTCCGGTCCGGTCCTGGCCTACGAAGGCGACGACGAGGCTTAAGCCTTTCGTCTCTGACGCGACTGAACACCGAAAGGGCGGCCGGAGCGATCCGGCCGCCCTTTTGCTTTGAGCGGCGATCGGGCAAGAGGCGGCCATGTCCGTCGCCATCGTCCAATTCCGCCCCGACCACGCCGCCGCCTGGGCCCGCTTGAACGAGGCCTGGCTGGCCGAGGGCGGTTTCGCCGTCGAGGCCAAGGATCGGCGCTCCATCGACGATCCGCACGGGGTGTTCATCGCCGGCGGAGGGCGGATCTTCATCGCCGAGCGGGACGGGGAGGCGGTCGGCTGCTGCGCCCTGATCCGTATGCCCGACGGGTTCGAGGTGTCGAAGATGACGGTGACGCCCGCCGCGCGCGGCTTGGGCTTGGCGCGGCGTCTGCTGGAGGCCTGCGAGGCGGCGGCCCGGGCCGAGGGCGCGACCCTGCTGTATCTCGAGACCAACAGCGCCCTGAAGCCGGCCATCGCCCTGTACGAGAGCTTCGGCTTCGTCCACCTGCCGCCCCGCCCGACCCCCTACGCCCGCGCCGACGTCTTCATGGAGAAGCGGCTCTAACGGCTGTCAGGGGGGCTTCAGCCCGCCTCCGCCTATTCCTTCGACAGATCCTGACGCTGGAACCAGGCGATAGAGGCTGCGACCGGCGCGACGCACCACAGGACCAGGCTGACCACCGCCTTCATGACCACGCCCTCGGGCAAGGGCATGGGGCCGGGAGCGAGGGCGGCTTTCAAAGTGTCATAGGCCAAGCCGGGCAGCATCAATTGCGCGGCCCAGTCACTCGGCTCCCAGCCGAGAATGGGCAGCAGCGGTCCCCCGAGGATGGTCTGGGCGAAACCCAGGGCCCAGGGGGCGAACAGGGTCGCCAGCAGGGACCGGCTGACGACCGCCGCCAGTAGGGCGATGAGGCCGTATTGAACGATCCGGATGTAGGACAGAAGCCAGGTCAGAAGGAACTGAACCAGGTCGAAGTCGGACAGGTCGAAGCTCATCGGCCGTCCGGCCACCAGGGCCTGTGTGACGAAGAAGATGAAGGCGGCGATCAGCATGGCCAGCATGGCGATCATGGCCAAGACTTTCATCACCCCGATCTTGCCCAGGATCAGCCAGGGTCGGCCGTTGCGAGCGCTGATCAGTCGCCAGGTCTCCCAGCGGTAGTCGCCGGCGTAGACCGCCGCCGCCGCCAGCAACATGAAGACCAGCAACACGCCGTTGGCGCCGTTGCCGGCCGCAAAGCCGAAGGCCTCGGCCAGATTGACGGGCTGATTGCCCAAGGTCGCGGGCAGATTGGCCTTGGCAGCCAGTGCGTCGCCCTTGGCCTTGGTCATGATCTGGTAGGCCAGCCCGCCGAAGACGAACAGCAGCGGCGTCAGCAGGATGCTGAAGAAGAGCGTCGTCCGGTTCCGCGAGACGCGATAGGCCTCGGATTTCAGCGCATCAACCAGCATGATCGGTCCCCTTGTCGGGCGCGCCCTGTACGCCGGTCCAGCCGGTTTCGCTCATGAAGACGTCTTCCAGGTCGGCGCCGATCCAGCGGGCCTCTTCGATATCGACCCCGGCCTCGACCAGGGCGCGGATGGCCGCCGGCGTCTCGGCGCGGGTCAGGGCGGCGACCAGGGCGTCGCCGTCCAGCGTCGCCTTGTCGCCCAGCACCCCCATGGCCTTGGCGAGCGGGGTGGCCGAAAGGCGCAGACGTTCGCCTGAGGCCGTCAGGTCCGAAACCCGGCCTTCGGTGATCACCTTGCCCTTGTTGAAGATGGCGACGCGGTCGCAGACGCGCTGGACCTCCTGAAGCTGGTGGCTGGCCAGGATGACGGTCACGCCGTCGTCGTCGGCCAGGCTGCGGATCAGGGCGCGCATCTCCTGGATGCCGGGCGGGTCCATGCCGCTGGTCGGTTCGTCAAGAATGACCAGGTCCGGCTTGGTCATCAGGGCGGCGGCGACGCCCAGGCGTTGCAGCATGCCGACCGAGAAGCCGCGCACCCGTCGATCCGCCGCCTCGGCCAAGCCCACTCGCTTCAGCCAGGCCTCGATATCCGAAGACGCGACGCCGCCGTGGGCGTAGCCCAGCCAGACCAGGACCTGACGCGCCGTCATGAAGGGAGGGAAGCGCGGCGTCTCGATCATCGAGCCCATCCGCCGCGTCGCCGCCGGATCGCCGATCCGGCCGCCCATGACCGTCGCCTCGCCCGCAGTCGGGCGGATCAGGCCGAGCAGGGTGCGAAACAGCGTCGACTTGCCGGCGCCGTTGGGGCCGAGGATGCCGTAGACGCCGCCCCGCGGGATCGACAGGGTCAGGCCGTCCAAGGCCTTCACCGTCCCATAGGTCTTGGTCAGGCCGCGGATCTCGATGACGGTTTGCATAGGATGAGCTTGGCGCGAGAACGGCGTTCCCACAAGGCGTCGTGCGGCTGTCGTCCATTAAGATTAGGCAATGGTTCGGCGGGGCGCCGGCGCACGGCTAGGACCAAAGGTCCAAGGGCGGCGGCTTGCATTCTGAGCGGCCTGGGCCGATCTGGGGCGCGTGATGTCATCCCCTGCCATAGTGATCGTGGGCGCCGGCGTGCTGGGCCTGAGCACCGCCTTCAGCCTGACCCGGCGGGGGCATGCGGTGACGGTCATCGACCCGGGTGGTGCGAATGCGTCGAGCGTGGCGGCCGGCATGGTGGCGCCGGCGATGGAATCTGTCCTGGACGACGTTACGCCCGAGACGGCGGCCCTGTTCCGCGCCGGACGCGACCTGTGGCCCGACTTCGCCAAGGCGGCTGGCGTCGCCTTGGCGCGCCGACCGGCTGAATGGCGCGGCGGGGACGTCGCCGACCTAGCGGCGCGATTCGAAGCCCTGGGTTTTGAGGCGCGTCGGACCGGCGACCGGCTGATCACGGATGAGGATTATCAGATCGACCCCGGCCAGGCCTTGGGCGCCTTGGCCCAGGCGGTGGCGCAGGCTGAAGGCGGCGCTGTGGTGCAGGACCGCGTCTCGGCGCTGGTTGAGACGGCCGACGGCTGGTCGATCGAACTGGGCCGTCGCAGCCTGCACGCCGCCGCAGTCGTGCTGGCGACGGGGGTCGAGGCGGCGATAGAGGGGGCCCCGGAGGCGACACGGCGGCTGATCGACGGCGTTCAGCCCATTCGCGGCCAGATCGGCGTGACCGGCGAGACTCTGGCGGATCATGTGGTGCGCGGTCCCGGCGCCTATGTGGCGCCGATGGCCGGCGGAACTGTGATCGGCGCGACGATGGAGCCGGGGCGTCGCGACGCCGCGCCGGACTGGACCATGGGCGAAAGGCTGAGCCAGGCCGCCTGGCGCGTTCTGGGTCGGACGCCTGGGCCGCTGGACATCGACTGGCGTGTCGGGGTGCGAGGCGCTTCGGCAGACGGCCTGCCGATGGCGGGCCCTGCGCCGGACGGCAGGGCCCTGTTTTTGGCCCTGGCCCCCCGCCGAAACGGCTGGCTGCTGGGGCCGATGGTGGGGGCCGTCGTCGCCGATGCGATCGAGGGGCGAACGCCGCAAGCCTACGCCCACGCCCTCGATCCTCGGCGATTTCAGGCCGAAACCTAGTCCTCCATTGCGAAGCGGACGGTGAAGTTCACCGTCGCCCCATCCACCGGACGGCCGTCGACCGTGCGAGGGTTCATCCGGAAGGCGCGCGTCAGGCTGAGAGCCGCCCGACCGAAGCCTTGGCCGTTCGGAGTCTCGCCGGCGACGCGGCAGGCGGTCAGGCCGCCGTCGATGCGAACCAGGCAGGACAGGGTGGCCGCGCCCGAAACGCCGTCTTCGGCGGCCCGGCTGGGATAGGCCCGCGCCATCTGGGCGGACGAGGGACGGCTGGCCCAACTGGGGTTGTTGATGACGGAGACGGCGCGGACGGGGGTTTCGACCGTCGCGGTTCCGCCCTCGACCCCGCTGGGCGCCGTGCTGATGACAGGCAGGCCCGGTGAAGCCGTGACCGCCGACGGCTCGGGCGGGGTCAAGGCCACGGTCTCGACATCGGCCGGCGCAGGGTTGCGGGGCGGGTGGAGGGGCGTCGGCGGCGCTGCGACCTTCTGGACCGGTTCTGGCTCAGGCTTGCGCTCCGGCGGCGCCAGGCTGACGGTCACATGCGGCAGTTCGTCGATCACCGGCTCCGGCTTCAATTCGAACCGCTGGGTGTAGAGCGCCACGCCTATGCCGACATGGACCAGGATCGAAACCCCGATGGCGGCCGGCATCCAGCGCGGCATCGGTTTCTTGCGTTCCCCATAGTCGATGGGGTTGACGGCGCCGGGGCCTCCGGCGGCGCGGATCATCATATCGACACTCCCTCGTTCACCGCCCCCGCAGCGCCCGTAACCGAAAGTGAGCGCCCAGGTTGTGGCGGGATTGCGGCGGTAATTCAGTGGCCGACGAAGGTCGAAAGCTTGACCTTACGGTTAAAGCCGGCCTTAACGATTAAGGGTTGGTTAACCATGTTCGACGAGGCTCCGCCTGTTATGGGCATCCGGGCGATTCCATCTTCGGGCGGCGTTGAGGCGGCGATTCAGCGCGCGTCTCAGGCGGTTGGCGTCGATTACGACTTCCTGGTCAAGACCGCCCGACGCGAGAGCGCGCTCAATCCTTCGGCCAAGGCGCCGACCTCATCGGCGGCCGGTCTCTTCCAATTCATCGAACAGACCTGGTTGGCCACCGTCAAACAGCACGGCGCCCAGCATGGGTACGGCCAGTACGCCGATCTGATCCACCGCGGCGCCGACGGGCGCTGGCGGGTCGAGGGTTCGGCCCGCAATGTGGTTCTGGACCTGCGGTTCGATCCGCATGCGGCCTCGACCATGGCGGCGGAGCTGACGGCGTCGAACGCCGCCTATCTGCGGGGCCGCACCGGCAAGGAGCCCGGCGCGGGCGACCTCTATGCGGCCCATTTTCTGGGACCGGCGGGTGCGGCCAGTCTGATGACGGCCATGGACCGCAACCCGGGCGGCAGCGCGGCGGCCCTGTTTCCCGAAGCGGCCCGCGCCAACCGCAGCATCTTCTACAAGGACGGGCGGCCGGCCACCGTGGCCGAGGTCTACGCCAATCTGCAACGCACGGCCGGGACCGGGGCGCCGGCGGCGGGCGTCGGCGATGAGCGGCCCGTGGCGCCGGAACTCAGCGACCGGGACCAGATGCTGGCGGCCCGCCTGGATCGCTTGAAGCAGGATCAGGGGCTCTTGGCCCTGTTGCTGGGGCAGGACGGATCGGCCGGCGGCGGCTTCGGCGGCGCCTTCTCGCCGGACGACGCCCAGGGCGCCTAAACAGGTTTTGCGCGGGCGGAAATTCTGCCGAAACGCCCCGATGGTAAACTGGGCGTTAAGCATGGCAGGATGATCGTATCGGGGACGCCCGATTCCCGAACGAGCCATCCATGACCGCCTATCGCGCCCGACTGACCGAGACGGATATCCAGCGCCTGATCAAGGCGACGGAGGACGACGACCGGGCGGAGGCGGCCTATAAGCTGTGCCGCAGCATGGATCGCGCCGATCTGGACGAACGGGACCGCGAAGCCGCCCAGAAGATTCTGCGCCTCCTGGCCAATGATGCAGCCGAACTGGTCCGGCGGGCCATGGCTGTGACCTTGAAGGCGTCGGATCTGCTTCCGATCGACGTGGCGCGTCGGCTGGCGGCCGATGTTGACAGCATCGCCCTGCCGGTGATCAGCGCCTCTCCGGTCTTCAGCGACGAGGATCTGATCGAGATCGTCCGCGCCGGTTCGGCGGTCCGTCAGGTCGCGGTCGCGGGTCGGCCGCGCGTGTCGCGCGACGTGGCCGGCGTGCTGGCGGACGTCGGTTGCGAACAGGCCGTGCGAATGCTGGCGGCCAATGACAACGCCGATCTGTCGGAACAGGCCCTGGGCGTGATCGTGGACCGGTTCGCCGCCTCGCCCGAGGTGGTTACGGCTGTGGCCTATCGCCAGGTTCTGCCGCTGCATGTGACCGAGCGGCTGATCGCCCTGGCCAGCGAGACGGTGCGGGAGCATCTGGTCGCCCGGCATGCGGTGGCGCCCGAGACGGCGATCCGTCTGGCCCAGTATGCGCGCGAACGGGCGACCGTCGATCTGGTCGATCAGGCGGCCTCCAGCGCGGACATCGGCGCCTTCATGGCCCAGTTGAACCTTCGCAAGTCGTTGAATGCGTCTCTGCTGCTGCGCGCCCTGGCGCGCGGCCAAATGGCGATGTTCGAACATGGCCTGGCCGAACTGGCCAATACGCCGCACCAGCGCGCCTGGCTGATGATCCATGACGCGGGCCCCCTGGGCTTGAAGGCGATCTACGACCGGGCCGGTCTGCCGCCGCGCCTGTTTCAGGCGTTCCGCGCCGGGGTGGACACCTGGCGGGCCCTGTCCGCCGAAGGGGCGGACACCTCCAGCGACCTGTTCCGCCAGCGCATGCTGGAGCGTTTCCTGACGCAGCGACCGAACGTGCTGCGTGAGGATCTGGCCTATCTCATGGAAAGGTTGGACCAGCCCCAGAGCCGCGGGTCGGCGGCGGCCGCCAGCGCCGCCTGACCAGGGGCGGCCGGCTCAGGCCCACTCGGTTCAGGCCCCACTCGATTCAGGCCGCGCGGTATTCGGCGACCTTGGCTTCCAAGGTCTCGGCCAGGGTGCGGCCCACAGGATGTTCGTCTGTCTTGATCTGGTCGCGCACCACGGCGCGGATGGCGTCGACATGGGCGTCCAGAAGCGTCATCGGCGCCTGCATCCGCTTGCCGGCGTCGTCCAGCAGCTTGCACAGCGACCCGGCGATGCGCGTGACCAGCGGATATTCATAGGTCGTGCCCAAACCCTTCAGGTCGTGGGCGCGGAAATAGAGGTTTTCGGCCGTCTCGGGCGTATAGCCCTCTTCGCGAATTCGGCCCTGGGCGGCGTCCAGCTTGACGATCTCGTCCTTCAGCCACTGATCGAACTGAGCCGCCATGGCCTTCAGGGCTTCTTCGGCTCGCGCAACGGCGTCGGCGTTGATGCCGAAACCGCCGCCGACCTTCATGCGGAGGGCGTTGGGCGGACGAATGACGTGCGAAGGATCGCTCATGACGGGCTCCCAGAAATTTACGCGAACCCTAACGGGCCGCTCTTAAGAAGCCGTGTAGGGGGGGTCAGTTGGTGAACTGTTCCGTCATCACCCGTTCGTCGAAGGATCGACCGGCGTCGAACAACATGGTCAGGGCGACGTCGCGCCGCTCGCGCACCTCGACGCTGGCGACGCGCCGAACCTCGAAATTGTCGGCCGTGGCCGAAACGGGCCTCTTGTCCGGTTCCAGCACGTCGAAGCGCACCCGAGCCTCGTGGGACAAAAGAGCGCCCCGCCAACGCCGGGGCCGGAAGGCGCTGATCGGCGTCAGCGCCAGGATGCGCGCGTCCAGCGGAATGATCGGCCCGTGGGCGGACAGATTATAGGCGGTCGATCCGGCCGGCGTCGCCACCAGACAGCCGTCGCAGGACAGCTCTTCCAACCGAACCTTGCCGTCCACCGTGATCTTCAGCTTGGCGCTCTGTCGCGTCTGACGCAGCAGGGACACCTCATTGATGGCCAGGCCCGTATGCACCTCGCCCGCCTCGGTCCAGGCGTCCATCTGCAGCGGATGGATGACCGTGCGTTCGGCGGCGACGATTCGGGCGATCAGATCGTCCTCATCATAGTCGTTCATCAGAAAGCCGACCGAGCCCCGGTTCATGCCGTAGACGGGCGTCCGGCGGCGCAGATTGCCGTGCAGGGTCTCCAGCATCTGGCCGTCGCCGCCCAAGGCGACGATGACGTCCGCCTGTTCTTGCGGCACGGCGCCGTAGCGGGCGATCAGAGCCTGACGCGCGGCCTGGGCCTCTGGACGGTCGCTGGCGGCGAAGGCCAGGGCGGGAGCGGGCGGGATCTGGGTCACGGCCGAACGAGAGCCCTAGCTTGACCGCGAAGTCAAACGATCGCGGTGCGCTCCATGATCTGGCGAAAGGCGCGGGCGGCCGAACGGCTGTTCATCGGCGTCGCGCTCCATGCGCCCCCGCCGGGCCGTCCGTCGGTCAGTTTGCGGACTTCCGACAGCACATTGGCGAAGACCGCTCGATCCAGTCCGACTGCGGTGCAGGCCAGATAAAGCGGCTCCGCAGTAGACGAGTGGATGGCGGAGCGCACCTGAGCCGGCGTGAATCCTCCCAGTTGCACCAGGGCCTGTTCGAACAGGCTCAGACGCTGTTCGCGCAAGGCTCGGATCAATATGCCGGGCCGAAGTTGCCCGGCCGCCTGAAGCTTGTCGACCAGACGTTTTTCCATCTCTTGCCGCTCGCGATCGGCGTTGCGGCCGGTGGGTTGCAACGGCCGCCAAGTGGGGGAATGCACCGCCTTGGCCGCCGCCTCCCGCACCGCCGCGTTCAGGCGGGCGTCGTCGATCTTGAACCGCTCGCCGATGGACTGCCGCAGGGCCTGTCCGACCCATTGGTACAGATCATGGGCGAGATCTGCGTTCAGGCGGGGGTGACGGGTCAGGGGCGCGCGAAGACCGGCGATACGGCGGGAATGTTCGATCAGACGACGCATGGCCGCATCGCTGATGTCGGCGGTCCGGTTCGACGCCAGGGCCGTCATGGTCACGGGATCGGCCTGATCCACGATCGCCTCTACGACCCCATGAGACAGGTGCGGCCGCCGCGCCACGGCGATCTGATGCTCCAGCGTGGTCTCCAGCAGGATCCGGATCAGGTCCGCGTCCTGCAACAGGGGGCTGGCGGCGATCACAGGGGCGGCGATCTCGATCTCGTCCAGCGCCAGCATGTTGATCAGGGCCGGCGGGGCCCAGTCCGCTGCGGCGAGGCGTTCGGACAGCAGGCGGCGAATATCCCGCTCGGCCTGGGCGGCCAGGGCCAGGAAGATTTCCGCCAGCGCGGGCGCCAGGGCGGTGTCCGGCGGCGCGGCTTCGCACAGGGCGACCACGCCCAGCAATAGTCGCCGGCGGTCGTCCGGCGCCTTGCTGCGCGCCAGGTCGATCAAATCCAAAGCGGGTTCGCGCGCGGGCGACGGCGATCTGAGCTGGGCGACAGCGGACAAGGCGGCGGCTCCGACGCGGGAAGGTACCGCTTGCAACTGTGACGCCTGGTCATGAAGACGCGGTTAATGAAATCTGAAGTGCGGCGGTTAATGCGCGTGTCGTTCGGGCTCGACTTGACGGACGCAGGCTGCGGAGGGACGGTTGGGCAAGGCCCGTCAGAGGCCCGCCCTAGGATAGGAGACCCCCATGGCCGACGACGCCGTCCTCAGTCTGAAATCCCGCGTCTCCGAGGCGGAATGGCGCACCCGGGTGGAGTTGGCCGCCCTCTATCGGCTGGTCGCCCTCCACGGTTGGGACGACATGATCTTCACCCACATTTCGGCGCGCGTTCCGGGGGCGGAGCATCATTTCCTGATCAATCCCTACGGCTACTATTTCGACGAGATCACCGCCTCATCCCTGGTGAAGGTCGATCTGGACGGCAACATCGTTCAGGACACCACCGACTTCATCAATCCGGCGGGCTTCACCATCCATTCCGCAGTCCATGCGGCGCGGGAAGACGCAAAGTTCGTGATCCATCTCCACACGGTGAACGGGGTCGGGGTGGCGGCTCAGCAAGGCGGTTTGTTGCCGATCAGCCAGAACGCCTGTTTACTACAGCATCAGGTTGCGTATCATGGATATGAGGGGCTGGCTCTGAACCATGACGAGCGCGAACGTCTGGTCGCCGATCTGGGGGACAAGCCGCTGATGCTGTTGAGAAATCACGGCACGCTTGCGGTCGGGGAAACGGCGGCTCAGGCATGGATCGGCATCTTCTTCCTGGAAAGAGCCTGCGCCCAGCAGGTTGCCGCCCTGTCGGCGGGGCCGGATCAGGTCTTGATCGCGCCCGATCAGGCCCAGGCGGAGACCAAGGCGCAGGGCCGGGGGATCGGCTTCGTCGCCGCCCTGGCCTGGCCGGGGGCGCTGCGGCAGCTGGATCGCAAGTCGCCCGGCTACGACGCCTGACCGCAGCGGCGGCGGGTCTGGCGCTCGCCTGGCCTGCCTTGGCGCAGGCGGGGGCCTGGAACCCGCCGAGGGGCCAGGGGCAGGCGATCATCAAATATGAAAACCAGCGGGGCGATACGGGCTTCGATCCTTCGGGTGAGGAGGTTCCCCTGCCGGCCCAGCGCCGTGATGCGGCCCTCGGCCTGTTCGCCGAATATGGAGTAGGCGACGCCCTGGCGATTCGGTTGAAGGCGGATTGGCAGGACGGAGAAGACGCCTTCGTCGATTATCAGGGGCGCGGCCCGGTGGAAATCGGCGCTTCTTGGCAGGTTTGGCGAGACGACGGCGGCGCCGTCTCCGTCTACGGCGGCTACGCCTGGGCGGGGGAGGGGCGCAATGCGGGCTATGCGGCGCCGGGAGTCGGCGAACATGATTGGGAGGCGCGGGTGTCGGCGGCGCGGTCCCTGGGCGAAATGGGCGGGCGATGGGGGATGGACCAGTCCTTCGTCGAACTTCAGGTCGCGCGTCGCCTCCGCGACGATCTGCCCAATGAGACCCGGATCGACGCCACCATCGGGGCGCGGTTCGACGCACGATGGCTGATCCTGGGCCAAGCCTTCGCAGGCGCGGCGGACGGCGGCGCGCGCTGGCTGTCGCTCGAAGGTTCCCTCGTCAGGGATATTGGCGACTGGAGCCTTCAGGCGGGCTGGCGCCAGACTGTCACGGGGCGCGAGGCGGCCGTGGTTCATGGACCGGTTGTGGCGATCTGGCGCAGGTTTTGACGAAAACCGCGCGACGGAATTCGCCGTAAGTCACGTTACGGATAGGTAAGGTTGCGCGCCCGAGAGAAGACGCTAAGCGTGCACGTCCTCTGAATTGAAAGTCTGTTGCGTGATCAAACGCCACTTCTTCCTCGTCGCCGCAGCGATCCTGCTGGGGCTGATGGTTCTCGCCGCCGTGCTGAAGCTGGCCTTCGCTGAAGACGAGGGGGCGGGCGGCCCCGGCGGCGGCGGTCGTCGCGGCGGCCAGCAGGTGTCCGAGGCGGTCGTCGCGCAGAAGCCCTTCTCCGACCAGATCCGCGTCCTGGGCGTGGCGCGCGGCCAGAGGTCGGTGAACATCACCTCCTCCACGACCGAACTGATCACGCGGGTCCTGTTCACGGACGGCCAGAGAGTCTCGGCCGGGGCGCCCCTGGTCGAACTTCAGGCCCGCGAAGAGGATGCAGCCATCATCGAGGCGCGCGCCAATGTCGCCCAGGCGCAACGCGAATACGACCGCTATAAGGCCCTGGCGGACCGCGGGGTCGCCCCTCAGGTCTTGCTGGAACAGGCCGAAACCGCCCTGGAGACGGCGCAGGCGTCCCTGCAGGCGGCTCAGGCCCGACGCGGCGACCGGGTGATCCGCGCCCCCTTCGCCGGGACCCTGGGCCTGACCACGGTGACGCCCGGCACCCTGGTCAATCCGGGCGCCGTGATTGCGACCCTGGACGATGTCTCGACCATTCGCGTCGATTTTCCTCTGCCCGAACGGTACCTGAACCTGCTGCGGCCGGGGACGCCGATCACCGCGACCGCTGACGCCTATGGCGACGCGCCGTTCCAGGGCCGGATCGCCCTGATCGACACCCGCGTCAATGAGACGACCCGCGCGGCCACTGCCCGGGCCGAATTCCCCAATCCCGGCGGCCGCATTCGCCCAGGCATGCTGCTGAGGGTCTCGGTCCAACAGGGACAGCGGCAGTCCGCCGCAGTTCCCGAGGCCGCCGTTCAATATGAGGGCTCGGGCGCCTTCGTCTATCGGATTGCCCCCGGCGCCGAAGGTTCGACCGCCCAGAGGGTCGAGGTCGAGACTGGGGCCGTCGAGAACGGTTTTGTCGAAATCCTGTCCGGCCTGGAGGTCGGCGATCGGATCATCGGTTCGGGTCTGAACCGCATTCAGCCGGGCGCCGCCGTCAGCGTCGCCGGCGCGCGTCGTCAGGCCGCCGCCAAATGATGCTCTCTGATGTCTCGGTGCGGCGGCCCGTATTCGCGGCCGTCGCAGCCATCGTCCTGTGCGTGATCGGCCTTGCGGCCTTCTTCTTCCTGCCGGTTCGCGAACTGCCGGACGTGGATCCCCCGATCGTCTCGATCAACACCAGCTACGCCGGGGCTTCGGCCGAGGTGATCGAGAGCCGGATCACCGAGCCGATCGAACAGCAGATCGCCGGGATCCAGGGTGTCGAACGGATCAACTCGACCAGTCGGGACGGCCGGTCGAACGTCAACATCGAGTTCTCCCTGGACCGCAATATCGACGATGCGGCCAATGACGTGCGCGACCGGGTCAGCCGGGTGGTCGGCGCCCTGCCGGATCAGGCGGATCCGCCGGAGGTGGCCAAGGCCGATTCCGACAGCCAGCCGATCATCATCGTCTTCCTGCGCTCGACCACGATGAATCGGCTGCAGCTGACCGACTACGCCGACCGCTATCTGGTGGACCGGATGGCGACCGTGCCCGGCGTGGCCCAGGTCAACATCTATGGCGAGCAGCGCTATTCGATGCGGATATGGCTGGACCCCGCCGCCCTGGCCGCGCGCGGTCTCACCGTCACCGACGTCGAGACCGCCCTGACCAGCCAGAACGTCGAACTGCCCGCCGGGTCGCTGGAGTCGACCGCCAAGAACTACACCGTGCGCGTGGCCCGCAACTACGCCCTGCCGGAAGACTTCCGCCAGCTGCCGATCGGAACGCGCGGCTCGGCCTCCACCTCGGCCTCGGTCGCCACGGGAACCGGCAGCGGCTCGTCGGCCATCATTCAGGGCCAGCCGACCTATGTCACCCGCCTGGGCGACGTCGCGCGTGTGGAAGAGGCGCCGGAAGAAGACCGGCGCCTTTTCCGCGGCAACAGCATGGATCAGATCGGCCTGGCCGTGACCCGTCAGGCCCAGTCGAACGACCTGGCCATTTCCGACGGCGTGCGCAAGATGATCGACGAGATCCGACCCAGCCTGCCGCCCGGCGTAACGCTGGAGATCGGTTCGGACAATTCGGTCTTCACCTCTCACGCCATTGACGAGGTCTGGATCACCATCGGCATCTCCATGGCCCTGGTGGCCCTGGTCAACTTCATCTTCCTGGGCAGTCTGCGTGCGGCCCTGATCCCGTCCATCGTGGCCCCCATCTGTCTGCTGGCGACCTTCATCGTCTTGGCGCCCCTGGGCTTCTCGCTGAACCTTCTGACCCTGCTGGCCCTGGTGCTGGCGATCGGCTTGGTCGTGGACGACGCCATTGTGGTGGTCGAGAACATCCAGCGGCGGCTGGATCATGGGGAGCCGCCTCTGGTCGCGGCCGAACGCGGCGCGCGCCAGGTCTTCTTCGCCGTTGTGGCGACGACGGTGGTGCTGCTGTCCGTCTTCGCCCCCCTGCTGTTCCTGCCCGGCTATGTCGGGCGGCTGTTCGTCGAACTGGCGGCGGCGATTGCGGCCGCCGTGGCCTTCTCGGCCTTCCTGGCCTTGAGCCTGTCGCCGATGCTGGCCTCCAAGATCCTCAAGCCGGCCGAAGGCGGCGGCTGGCTGGCGCGCCGGGTCGACTGGGGCATGGACCGGCTGAAGACCTCCTACGGCCGTTCGCTGGAGATGCTGCTGGGGCGGCGCGCGGCGGTGATCGGCGTCGGCGTCCTGATCGCCCTGGTCGCGGCCGGGGCGGCCGGCATCTTTCTGGCCCTGCCCAACGAACTGGTGCCGGATGAAGACCGGGGCCGCGTCTCGGTCCGCGTCGCCGGGCCGGAAGGGGCGGGCTTCGACTACACGCGAAAGATCATGATGGGTCTGGAGCCCCTGCTGGCCGACTATAAGGCCAGCGGCGAGGCCGATTCCTATCTGATCTCGGCGCCGGGGTTCGGCGGCGGCAGTTTCAACTCCGGCAATGGGGTGCTGGTCCTGTCGGACTGGTCCAAGCGCGAGCGGTCGGCGGCCGAGATCGCCCAGGAGTTGAACCGCAAGCTGCGCGGCCAGACGGACGCTCAGGTCAACGCCTCGACGCCGGGCGCCTTCCAGCGCGGCGGCGGCAATTCCAACTCCATCGAATTGATCGCCACCGGCACCGACTATCAGCAGATCTACAACTGGCTTCAGCCCCTGTTGGCTGCGGCTCAGAACAATCCGGGCTTCTCGCGGCCGCGCCTGAACTATGAGCCCAACTCGCCGCGCCTGCTGGTGGATGTCGATCCGCAGAAGGCGGCGGCCCTGGGCGTATCCTCGCAATCGATCGGCCGCACCCTGGAGACCATGTTCGGCTCACGCCGGGCCACCACCTATATCAAGGGCGGCCAGGAGTATGACGTCATCCTGCAAACGGAACGTCAGAACCGGCGTGAAGTCTCTGACCTGGAAGCGCTTTATGTGCCGACCGGTTCTGGGCAGCTGGTGCCGCTGGCGGCGGTGGTGACCACCCAGACCTCGGGCGACACGCCCGATCGCCGCCGGCTGGATCGCCAGCGGGCCATCACCCTCCAGGCCGATCTGAACCCCGGCACGACGATCGACGATGCGGTTCAGTTCCTGCGCGCCGAAGCCGCCAAACAGCCCCAGGGCGGGGTGGTGGTCCAGTGGGGCGGGGCCGCGCGCGATCAGCAGGAGGCGGGCGGCGCCGTCCTGGCCGCCTTCGGCCTGGCGCTTCTGCTGGTCTTCCTGGTTCTGGCGGCCCAGTTCGAAAGCTGGATCACCCCGGCGGTGATCATGCTGACCGTGCCCCTGGCGGCGGCGGGCGGTCTGTTCGGCCTGTTGATGGCCGGGTCCAGTCTGAACATCTACAGCCAGATCGGCCTGATCATCCTGATCGGGGTGGCGGCCAAGAACGGCATTCTGATCGTGGAATTCGCCAATCAGCTGCGCGATCAGGGCCGGTCGATCCGGGAGGCGATCATCGAATCCTCCTCCCTGCGCCTGCGCCCCATCATCATGACCTCCATCGCCACCGCCTTCGGCGCCCTGCCCTTGGTGCTGTGGCAGGGGGCGGGGGCCGGCAGCCGTCAGACGATCGGCGTCGTCATCTTCACCGGCGCCATCTTCGCCACCGTCCTGACCCTGTTCGTCGTGCCGGTGATCTACGGCCTCCTGGCTCGCTTCACCAAGTCGCCCGAATGGACCGCTCGCAAGATCGAGGAGTGGGAGGCCCAGGAACTGCGTGAGGGCGGACCCAAGCCGATCATCGAAGGCTGACGCCTCAGGAGGCGGGCGGCGTCGAGGCCGCAGGGCGGTATCCCGTCTCCACCTTCAGGAAGGCGATCACGTCGCGCCGGTCCTTGGCGTCGGGCAGACCGGCGAAGGTCATCTTGTTGCCGGGCAGGAAGCCGCGCGGATTCTGCAGCCAGCGGTCCAGCGCCTGGGCGTCCCAGACGAAATCGGCCGTCCGCAGGGTGTTGGAATAGTTGTAGCGCGGCCGCTCGCCCGCCTTGCGCCCGAACACGCCGTACAGATTCGGCCCCGCCATGTCCGGCCCGTCCCGGCCGATGGTGTGACAGGCGCGGCAACGCGCGAAGACGCGACGTCCATTGTCCAGATCTCCCGTATTGTAAGGGGCGGGAAGGGCGGCGAGCAGATCGGCCCTCTCCGTCTCCGTCAGGGCGGACGGGGCCTTGGATTGAGGCGCGCCGCCCTGATCTCCGTTCGGACCGCAGGCCGTGAGCGTCAAAACAAGGGGGACGGCGGCGAGGGTGAGGTGACGCATCGCAGGCTCCGATTTTGCAGCAGGTTAGGCCGCCCGATAGGGCAAATGTCCAGCGCGGCAATTGGTCAAGGTGTCCCGCTGGACGGACGGGGGGCGCACCTGATAATCACTGTCAAAGAAGATGCGCGACCCCTGGTGCGGTCGCCCGCCCGTGTGAGCCTAGATTTGACCGATACGATAAAGCTGAGCCAGGCCCGACGCGGCGACCGCGGCGTCATTGTCCAGGTGGGCGGCCATTGTCACCATAAGGAGCATGAGGTCGAGTTGGAGCGCCGCCTGCTCGAACTGGGCTTCGTCGAGGGCGCCGAGGTCGAGCTGCTGCACGAAGGCCTGTTCGGGCGCGACCCGATCGCGCTGAAGGTGGACGACATGCGCGTGGCCCTACGTCGGCGTGAGGCCGCCAGCCTGATCATCCGTCGGGTCGCCGCCTGATGGACATGGCCCTGAAGACCGCCCGTGTCGCCCTGGTCGGCAATCCGAACAGCGGCAAGACCGCCTTGTTCAACGCCCTCACCGGCGCGCACCAGAAGGTCGCCAACTACGCCGGCGTCACGGTTGAGCGGAAGGAGGGGCTGATCCGAGCCGCCTCCGGCCGGACGATGTCGGTGCTGGACCTGCCGGGCACCTACTCGCTGCGGGCCCGCAGCCCCGATGAGGAAGTGACCCGCGACGCCGTCCTTGGCCGTCTTGCCGGAGAGACCCCGCCGGATGTGGTGGTCTGCGTCGCCGACGCCACCAATCTGCGTCTGGTTCTGCGCCTGATCCTGGAGTTGAGGGCCGTCGGCCGGCCCATGGTCCTGGCGCTGAACATGTACGACATCGCCCAGCGCCAGGGGCTGCGCATCGACCTGGAGGCCCTGTCCGCCGAGCTGGGCGTGCCGATCATCACCACGGTGGCCACCCGCAAGCGCGGGATCGAAGACCTGATCGCGGCTGTCGAGGCGAAGGTCGAGGCGGCGGCGGTCGAGGATGAAAACCGGTGGAGCAGCCCGGATTCCGCCGCCCTGCGCCATGCGGCCCGCGAGGCCGAGCGGATCATGAAGGCTTGCGTGCGCCCGCCCGAGCGGCCCGACACCCTGACCGGGAAGATCGACTCGGTTCTGCTGCACCCGGTCGCGGGGATGGCGATCCTGTTCGTCCTCCTCTTTGTGATGTTCCAGGCCGTCTTCAGCTGGGCGGCGCCCCTGATGGACGGCATCGAGGGCGGAATCGGCTGGATCGGCGGCCTGGTTGCGGCCCTCATCCCTGACCAGGGCGCGGGCGGACTGATCCAGAGCCTGATCGTCGATGGGATCATATCCGGCGTCGGCAGCGTGCTGGTCTTCCTGCCGCAGATCCTGATCCTGTTCCTGTTCATCATCGCCCTGGAAGACTTCGGCTATATGGCCCGCGCGGCCTTTTTGATGGACAAGATCATGGGCGGCGCCGGCCTGCACGGGCGGGCCTTTATCCCCCTCTTGAGCAGTTTCGCCTGCGCCATACCCGGCATCATGGCCGCGCGGGTGATCGACTCGCGCCGCGACCGGCTGACCACCATCCTGGTCGCGCCCCTGATGACCTGCTCGGCCCGGATCCCCGTCTATACGCTGATCATCGCGGCCTTCATTCCCAGCCGGACCGTCTGGGGCGTCGTCAATCTGCAGGGACTGGTGATGTTCGGCCTCTACGCCGCCGGGATTCTCAGCGCCCTGTTCGTGTCGCTTCTGATCCGCAAGGTGTTCTGGCGCGGCGCGGTGGAGCCCTTCATGATGGAGCTGCCCACCTATCGGCTGCCGGACCCCAAGAGCGTCGCCTTCAACCTTTGGCTTCGCGCCAAGATCTTCATCAATCGCGCCGGCCGGATCATCCTGCCGCTGGTCATTCTGCTGTGGGTTCTGGCGACCTTCCCCTATCCGCCCGAGAACGCGACCCTGCCGGATATTGACTATTCGTTCGCCGGCATGATCGGCCGGGCGCTGGAGCCGATCTTCGCCCCCATCGGCTTCAACTGGCAGATGGTCATCGCCCTGATCCCCGGCATGGCGGCGCGTGAAGTGGCGGTCGCGGCGCTCGGCACCACCTACGCCATCGCCGATGCGGAGAATGCGACCGGCCTTCTGGCCTCGACCCTGTCGGCCCAGTGGTCCCTGGCGACGGCCCTGTCCTTCCTGGCCTGGTACATCTTCGCGCCCCAGTGCGTCGCCACCCTGGGTGTGGTCAAGCGCGAAACCAACTCGACCAAATGGACCTGGATCATGATCGGCTACATGTTCGGACTGGCCTATCTGGCGTCCTTCGTGACCTATCATGTGGCGGTGGCCCTCGGAGGCGGCTAAGCGGGGGTGGTTCTTCACCGTCCGGACCCAGAGATGAGCCCTGTCCTCGCCGCCGTCGTCCTGGGCCTTCTGGGTCTGATCATCGGCAGTTTCCTGGCGGCCGTGAGTGTCCGCCTGCCGCGTGACGAGGACATCGTACTCGCCCGGTCGCGGTGCATGGGGTGCGACCAGATTCTGAGGCCGTGGGAACTCGTCCCCCTGTTCAGTTGGGTCGTGTTGCGCGCCCGCTGCGCCCGGTGCGCCGCGCCCATTTCTCCACGGTATCCTTTGATCGAGCTGGCGGCGGCCGCAATCGGCGTCTGGACGGGTCTCTGGGCCGGCCTCAACGGCGGATCGATCCTGATGACGGCGGCGACCGCGATCCTGGGATGGCAGCTGCTGCTGATCGCGATCGTCGACGGCGAGAATTTCTGGCTTCCCGACGTCCTGACCGGACCGCTGGCGGCGACGGGACTGATCGCGGCGGCGCTGTCGGGATGGGACCAGGCGATCGCCCATCTGATCGGCGCGATCGTCGGGTTCGGCGGGCTGTGGCTGGTCGCCTGGCTGTACAAGCGGGTCCGGGGCCGAGACGGGCTGGGGGGCGGCGATCCCTTCCTCTTTGCGGGCGCCGGGGCCTGGGTCGGATGGATCGGCCTGCCCAGCGTTCTTCTCTGGGCCTCGGCGGCGGGCCTCAGCCTGGTGTTCGGCCTGCTGGTGGTGCGCCGCTCGGTCAGCGCGACGGACAAGCTGCCGTTCGGCGTCTTTCTGGCCGTTGGCATCTGGCTGACCTGGCTTTACGGGCCGCTTGGGCTTTAGCGCCCGGTGGTCAGTTTGACGATGATGATCGCCGCCGTGTCCAGAATGGCCTCGGGCGTGTCGGCGCGGCGCAGCAGGTCGAAGCTGGCGGCGGTGGATTCGGCGATGGAGGCGATCTGGTAGGAGGCCAGTCGGGGATTGTAGTCCTTGGGATGGAGGCCCGCCGCATGGGCCTGGGCCACCCGCCGTTCGATCGCCAGATGCAGGCGGCGCAGGCGGCGCACGCGGCTTTCGACAAAGGCCGCCTCGCCGTTGTCGGCCAACATGTGCTCGACCCGCAAAACCTGTCCGTGATCGCGCCAGACCGCCATCACGTCCAGAATGAAGGCGCGGCCGATGGCGAAGGCCCTGTCGCCGGGCCAGTCCGTCTGGAAATGCGCGGCCAAGCCCTGGAAATCGGCCGCCGCCGCTTCACACAGGGCTAGAACCGGTTCCTCGACCGACTTGAAATAGGTGTAGAAGTTCGAGGGCGAGACGCCGGCGGCCGAGGCCACGTCCGCCACGCGAATCTCGCCGTAGTGCCGCGCGTTGAGCAGCGTCCGCGTGGCGTCCAACAGGGCCTGACGGGTCCGGCCGCCCCGCGCGCCGATCTTGTGCCCCAGCTTGTTGGTCGTGTCGCCCATATCCCCAATGGTCGAAAAGAGGTGCTATGCGGCGGCGGCCCCGAGGGCGGCGCCGACCGTGACGACACGGCCCGCATAATCGATACGGCGCAGCCTAGCCGACCGACTCGCAAAAGGCCAATGCCGGGAAGGTTCGACCTCAGTCGAACGGCAGGATGAAGACGCCGTCGTATCCGGCGCCGGCGTCCTGGCGCGGCAGGGCCACAAATTCCCGCCCGGCGCTGGACAGCACCTCCCGCACCAGTTGGTCGAAGGCGGCGGCGTCATCCCGTTCAGACTTCAAGATGGCGAAGCCCTCTTCCGTCGGTTCGACCCGGTACCCCGCGCCCTGCTTCAACTCTGTGAGCGACAAACCCATCGAACGCGCGGCTCCTCTATCCAGGATGCCTTCGCACAACCCTGATGTGTCGTAAACAACATGGGTTGGTTCGATACGGAAGAAGGGCCGTCCGACGGACGGCCCTTCGATGATCCCGAACAGAGATCCTTGAAAGGTGGATCAGCTGCGGACGGGCGCGCGCACGCCGGCTTCCGCTCGGGCCTCATCGGTCTTCAAGGCGGCGAGGAAGGGCATGATCTGCCAAAGGGCGGACAGGCCGACCAGCACATAGACGATGCGGGACAGGGCCGAGCCGTCGCCGAAGAGGGCGGCGACCAGATCGAAGTCGAAGGCGCCGACCAGACCCCAGTTGAGGCCGCCGACGATGACGAGGAGGAGGGTGACGAGGTTCAGGATTTTCATGAGCTTTCTCCGTGATTGTAAGGAAAGAAGCTTCGACCGGTCAGGCCGTTCCATCCTCGCCTTGTCCGCGTCGCCTCTGGCGGAAACCGGACAGACCGCAACCCTTGCGGTCGTCATTGTCCATTTGCCGACACGGAGCAACGCGGCCGCGCGGCGCCCATTGAGGCGGGGACGCCGACATTGGCGGTCCGGGATTCTCGCGCTTGCCGCCCTTCGACCCCACACCCCTCGTTCAGAACATAGAGAGCCTGTTTCGCCGGCTCCGCCTCGTGGGCGTTCTCGGCGGAGCGGCCGTTCTGGCGACCCTGTCCGCCCTGGCGATCCTGCGCTAATCGAGCGGCGGCAGAGGATCGTCCGGCGGGCCGGCCGCCACCCGGACTTCATAGATCGGCGGTCCCGCGTCGTGGAACAGGACGAGCGTGAACGCCGTCTGGTGTACCCCTTTCAGCGCATGGTCGCGGATCAGGTCGCCCACAGCCAGCAACGCTTCGCATCGGGCCGCGTTGTCATCCCCAGCCATAAGCTGAAGACGCTCCTCCATGCCGGCGACGCCGATTTTCAGGCGGTATTTCCTCATGGAGCCTATACGTGAGAGGCGGGGCTTGGATGTCGCTTAGCTCAATTTGTTCAATGCTGGACGTTCTCGTCCAGAAGTTCGAACGTCGTGACGATCTGTCGCCGGCTCAGAGGCGGGCCATTCTTCGACTGCCCGTCGAGCGTCTCCAGGCGAGCGCTGGGGAAACGATCGTGCGCGAGGAGCGGCGTCAAACCTCGAGCCTGCTGCTGCTGTCCGGTTACGCCGGACGGGTCGCCTTTGTTGGAGACGGCGGGCGGCAGTTCACCCAGATCGGGCTGCCCGGCGACTTTCTGGACCTGCACAGCCTGGTTATGAAGCGGATGGAAAACGGCGTCATGGCCATTTCCGACTGCGAATTAGCGACCATCCCCCATTCCGCTCTTCGCCGACTGGCCTCGCGCGATCCCCATCTGGCGCGAATGTTCTGGCTGGAAACGGTGGTGGATGCGGCCATCCACCGGGTCTGGCTGGTCGGCATGGGACGTCAGGACGCCCAGGCGCGCATGGCCCACTTCTTCTGCGAGATATTCACCCGGCTGGAGCCGGTGGGGCGAACCGCCGAAGGGAGCTTCGACTTTCCCCTTAACCAGAATGATCTGGCCGATGTTCTGGGCCTGTCGTCCGTTCATGTGAACCGAACCCTGATGGCGCTGAGGGCGGCCGATCTCCTCGACGTGCGCGACGGCCGCGCCGTTATCAAGGATTGGGACGGTCTGAGCCGCGTCGCAGAGTTCGACCCCCAGTATCTGCGTCTCTGGAAAGAGGCGGTTTGAGCCTCAGGCGCCCGAGCCCGGCTCCGCCATCTTGCGGTGCCTTTCGGCCAGGACGGTCTGGGGGGTGATCGCCGCCATCGCCGCCTGGACCTTGTTGCCGAGACCCGCCACCACGTCGCCATCGCCCCGCTTCATCGCCGCATAGCCCGCTTTTGCGACATCCTCCGGGTTCGCCTTGTCGCCCTGGGCGACCTTGGTGTCCATCATGTCGGCGCGCTCGAAGAATCGGGTGTCGGTCGGGCCGGGCATCAGGACGGTGACCGACACCCCTGAGTCCTTCAGCTCATTGCGAAGGGCCAGCGAGAAGCTGTCCACGAAGGCCTTCGAACCATTGTAAACGGCCTGGAAACTGCCCGGCATCAGGCCGGCGATCGAGCCGGTGAACAGGATGCGGCCTTGGCCGCGCGCCCGCATGGTTCTGCCGATCAGATGGACCAGACGCACCGTCCCGGTGATGTTGGTGTTGATTACATGAAGGATCTCATCGAACGGCTGGTCCAGAAAGGCCCGGCCCAACCCGTGACCGGCGTTGGCGGCCAGGGCGTCGATCGGGCGCTCGCCGATCAGCTCTCTCAAGGACTGCACCCCCTCTTCAGAGGCCAGGTCGACCTGAAGGGCCTCGACATGGGCGCCCAATCCCTCAAGCGCCTGCATCGCCTCAGCCAATGGGGTGTCGGCGGCGATGACCAGGTCGTAGCCGTCCTGGGCGAACAGCTTGGCCAAGGCGTAGCCGATGCCCGATGAGGCCCCGGTGACCACGGCCAGCGGCCGAACGGTTTCTGCAGCGGTTTGATCCAGGGCGTCGGTCATTGATGAACTCCGGCTTTTCAGCCTGACCAACTCACGCCTGGGCCCTGTGTTCCGTCCAAGACTCGACGGAACGAAGCCGGCGCCGCTCGGTTCACCACGTTCAGCCGATCGGAGCTAAGTCCATGTCTTATAGTGACGTTTCAACCGACGCCGACGTCGGATCGACCGCCTTCCTTGAAGAGGATCGGCAAGAGGGCGACCATGACTCTTCAAGTCTGCGTGCGGCCCTGATCAACCGGCCGAGGCAGGAACTCTATGACTACTGGCGGGAGTTTCGAAACCTGCCCAGCTTCATGGAGAATGTGAAGGCCGTCGAAATTCTGGACGGGCGTCGCTCGCAATGGACCATAGCCGGCCCCGCCGGCGCCGACTTCGACCTGGTCTGCGAAATCACCGAGGATCGCCCTGGCGAGCGGATCGCCTGGACCTCTTCCGAGGGCTCCGACGTCGATCACGAGGGCTGGGTCGATTTCAAGGACAACCCCTTCGGCCGCGGCACGGAGGTCCGGGTCTTCATCAGCTATGATCCGCCTGCGGGGGTGGTGGGCAAGGTGGTCGCCAAGGTGATGCAGCGCGAGCCGCGGGTTCAGGCCCGGCGCGAGCTTCGCCGCTTCAAACAGCTGATGGAGACGGGGGAGGTTTCGACCTCCAAGGCGCCCGAGGCGGCGCCCCGCGCCTCGCGCCACCTCTGATCCTTTTCCCTCGAACCAAGGAGCCCCAATGCGCGCCCTCACATGGCACGGAAAACACAATGTCCAGGTGGATACGGTCCCTGACCCCCAGATCGTCAATCCCAGGGACGCCATCATCAAGATCACGGCGACCGCCATCTGCGGCTCGGACCTGCACCTCTACGACAGCATGATCCCCGGCATGTCCAACGGAGACATCCTGGGACATGAGTTCATGGGGGAGGTGGTGGAGGTCGGCCGAGGCAACACCAGCCTGAAGAAGGGCGATCGCGTCGTTGTTCCCTTCGTCATCGCCTGCGGCCAGTGCTTCTTCTGCGAACGGTCGATGCCGGCCGCCTGCGACAATTCCAATCCCGCCGACAAGGCCGACGCCACCGAGATCGCCTACGGCCATTCCGTCGCGGGCCTGTTCGGCTATTCGCACCTGACCGGCGGCTTCGCCGGGGGACAGGCCGAATATGCGCGCGTGCCCTATTCCGACTACGGCCCGATCAAGATTCCCGACGGGATCGAAGACGAGAGTGTTTTGTTTCTGTCAGACATCTATCCCACCGGCTGGATGGCGGCGGAGAACGCCCAGATCCAGCCCGGCGACACCGTCGCGGTCTGGGGCTGTGGACCGGTCGGTCTGTTCGCCATCAAGAGCGCGATCCTTCAGGGCGCCGGCCGGGTGATCGCCATCGACCGTCACCCGAACCGATTGGCCCTCGCCAAGGCCAATGGCGCGGAGGTGCTGAACTATCACGAGGTCAAGGTGCGCGAGGCCCTGATGGAGATGACGGCCGGCCTGGGCCCCGACAGCTGCATCGACGCCGTCGGCATGGAAAGCCACGGCTTCTCGCCAGACAATATCGTCGATGCGATCAAACAGGAGACCAGGCTGGGGACAGACCGACCCCACGTACTGCGAGAAACCATCATGGCGGTGCGCAAGGGCGGAACGGTGTCGGTCCCAGGCGTTTACGGCGGGGTGGCGGACAAATGGCCTGTGGGCGCCTTCATGGAGAAGGGGCTGACGCTGAAGACCGGCCAGACCCATGTTCAGCGCTATCTGCCGCAACTGCTGCAACTGGTGCTGGACGGCAAGATCGACACCACCGACCTGATCAGCCACCGTCTGCCGCTGGAACAGGCCCCCGAGGGCTACAAGAACTTCAAGGAAAACCAGAACGAATGGACCAAGGTGGTCCTGAAGCCGCACTGAGGCTTCAGCAGCCGCAGGCGAAGCGATGAAGGCGCGCGGGGTCGGTGACGATCATCCGACCCCGCGACAGCTTCAGCGCGCCGTCCCGCTCCAGGGCCTTGACGGCCGCATTGACGCTGGTGCGTTGAACGCCCATGGCCTGGGCCAGGATGGACTGGGTGGTGCGCAGTTCAGGGCCGGAAGTCTCGTACAGACGGCGAATCCAATTGGCCGTGCGGTGGGGCACCTGGTGGACGGCGTTGCAAGCCGCCTCGGCCTGCACCCGCGACAGACGGTCCAAGGCATGGCGGGCGAAAACGTGTTCGACGCAGGCCTGCCCCATCAGATCCGACAGATCGGCGGCCGGCGCCTCGATCCAGTGGGTGTCGATCAGAGGCAGAAAACGCACGGGATAGAAGGCGGAGGCCAACGAGGCTTCCCAACCGAACATCGCGCCTCGGCCATGAAGGCCGACGCAGGCCATGTTCTTGCGGTCGAAGGCCGCCAAGGCGCCGTCCAGCACAAAGCCCACCGCCGCACGCCCTTCCAGGCTTTCCCCGGCGCGGCCGCTCCGCATCTGACCCTTCTGTCGGACCAGATCCTGGACCTCGTCCGGCATCAGCCGCAGCACCGGGTGATCTCTCACACCTTGCGGACGATGGTCTTCCGAAATCGGATCCCGCGAGGAGACCGCGAGGGCTGAAGCGGCGTCATACATGCACCCACCCTGCACGGCGCGTAAGGCCAAGGCATTCACATGGGTTAAGCAAGGGCGGCGATCACCGCGCCTTGTGCGTTTCTTTTTCCCGTTCGGACCGGACCGCCCGGCAAGGAGGTAGGGCGAACGCCGCCCAGCCTCGGATACGGGGGTCGAGGGGCGCGCGTTTCTTTCATTGGATCATCCGGCCGCCGTGTCTGAACCGAGCGGGGCATGGACGTCCCCGTGATCCGGCCGCGGAACCCGCCGCAGCGGCTGGCCTTTCCTTAGGAACAAGGAGCCGCACGATGACGATGAAGTTTTACCAGATAGACCTGGAGCAAGGCGGGGTGACGCGAACCGTGCGCGTTCCGTCCAAGACCGATGTCCAGGCGGCCGACGCGGCCGCGCCTCTGATGAAGGCGGGCGAGCGGATCATCGCCATTCGCCAGGTCGTCGATGACGGATTGCAGAAGGCTGACGCCCTGCCGCCGGTCTCCCAGGCGGAGTCGTTCGCCGAGATCACGCCGGGCGCGGCGGCAAAGGGGCCGCCTCCCACCAGCTGACGCCGCAGCCGGCGCCGGGTCGCGCTGAAGACTGACCTGGGTAAGCTGAGGCGTTGCGCTGAAGGAGGGTTGACGGCATTGTCGGGCGGCAGACGAGTGAACCATGGCCGACCAAACAACAAACATCGACGACGCCTCTCCGCAGTTGGGGCGAGACGATTTAGTGACGATGGTTCAGGCGGTTGTCGGCTAAGGTGTCCGAGACGACGACATCGGTGAACGTCGCCCAGCGCCTGACGCCTATGGAGGCGGCCTGTCTGCGCCGTGTGCGCGACGGTCTTCAGTCGAAGGAAATCGCGCTCGAATTGGGCCGCTCCGCCAAGACCATAGACAAGCATATCGAGAACGCCTGTCGCAAACTGGGCGTCAGCAGCCGCCGGCAAGCGGCGCGCCTCTATTTCGAACCTCTACGGGACGATTCCGTAGGGGCGTCATTCCCCCTGCCCACCGCTCCCGACGCCGTCTCTGATGACGGTCGGAAAGGAGGCTTGGATGCCGCACTCGGGATGTCATCTGCCGCCCGTCACATGGGAGGAGCTGGAGGCGATCTTCGAGGATTTGGCGGCGACGAACGAGGAACGCGAGACGGCTCTGCGGTTGCTGGATCTGACACGGACCCTTCAGCCCTATCTCTCGCCGCTCGATTTGATGCGCGAGATACTCTGCATCGCGCTCGTTCTCCCCAGCGAGAACGATCGGCCGCCAAGACGGCCCGCGTTGCCGAGCGAGTTCGTGAACTGGCGATGATCCCGATCTTCGCCGCCGTCGCACTCGCCGTTCTCGCCGCCATCCTCGGAGGCAGCGTGCAGCTTCAGCTCGCTGTGCAAGCGCTCGATCGTCTGCTGTCCGGCCGCTAGGTCTCTCTTTCCGCTGATCAACAGTTGATGCGGCGCCGACAGCTCGGCGTCGGGGAGCGGACAATGCAAAGACTTGAAATCGCGCAAACGATCGCGAACGCCCTGTTTCGGGCGGAGGACCAGGCCGACCAAGGTCTGATGGCGGCGAGCGCCCTCGTCAGCCTGATGGCGGAGACGCGGCTGGATCATCGCCTTTCGGCCGTCTTGGCCGCTCAGGCCGTTTCGGAGACCACCGAGGCCATTCGGGCTTTCGGCGAAGCGCGAGCCCGTCTGGTGGCGGCCCATGCGGCGCTGGAACAGGCCGCGCCGGCGCTCATTGGGCGCGAGACGCGACTGATGGGGCCGCTGACAGGCAAGCCCGAAACCGACCAGCCCAGGACCGCTCGTCTTCGGGCCGCCGCCTGATGGTGACGCTGGACTTGCAAGGTCGGACGGCGCGCGCCACGAAGACCTATGCAATCGCTACACACGCCGCTGCAAATCGGTCTGACCGTCGCCATGGCGGTCTGCCTTCTCGTCGCCCTCTGGAAGGGCGACGGGTCGGCGCGGCTGGCGGCCTTGGGCATGGTGGCGGGGTCGGTGCTCAGCGCCTTGGTGCAGGATCGCGCCAACCCCGACGCCGCCCAGTGGCTGATCATGGGGGTGGACGCGGCCTATCTGGGGCTGTTGGCGGCGATCGCTTGGCGCAGGCCCGCGCGCTGGCTGGTCTGGGCGGCGGCGTTCCAACTCGCCCAGGCGGTGACGCATCTCAGCTTCGCGCTCAATCCGGAGATTCTCGGCCGGGCCTATATCAGCACCTCCTATGTGCTGTTCGCGGGTCTGCTCGCCGCCCTGTTCGCAGGGCTTCTGCGATCGGAGGCCGCCCATGAGCATGACGGCCGAACCGATCGACGCGACTGACCGCTATGTCGGGGACCGGTTGTCGGAGCTTCGCAAGGGCATGGGGCTGAACCTCGCCGAGCTGGCGCGGACCAGTGCGATTTCGATTGCGGAGCTGTCGGCCATCGAGGCGGGCAGGGGGAAGGTTTACAGCGCCACCCTCTGGCGTCTTTGCCGCGCCCTCCACGCCGACCTGGAAGACGTCCTTCCGCCCCGCGACCTCACGGTCAGCGGTCGCGCCTGAAGGCGTCGGACAAGTCCTGATGGAGCAGGGCGACGATGGTGGGTGATCACAGGTTCGAACTGTGCACCCGCTGATTAAGAGATGCCGATGTACGGCGCTCCGAACACCGCCAAATCAGCGAAAGTGTGCGATCCAGTTTATTGATATAATTGAGTGTTTTCGCGTTACGGCGTGGGCTATCGTAGATTTGCGGGTTGAAACGGTGCTGACCAGGCCGGTCAATTTCGCCGTTTTTCTCACCGTTTTTCCGGCCCCGATCTCACCGTTTTTCACGCGAAAAAGTCAGCAAATGTCGAACCTGCGTTTGACCCTCACAGACAAGAATCTGATCGGCCTGCCCCTCGCCCGCGATCGCCCCTACATCGCTCGCGACACCGACCTCGGCGGCTTCTTCGTGGTCGTGGGCAAGACCTCCAAGACCTTCACCATCCAAGCCGATCTTCACGGCGAGGACGGCGCCCGGACCACTATCCGGATGGCGGTCGGCGAGGTCGGGACTATCAACTCGCGCGAAGCGCGCAGTCGGGCCAAGGCGCTGATCGGCCGGATCGGCAAAGGCGAGGATCCTCGGCCGCCCAGGGTCAAGAAGGTCAAGCCGATCCCCGCCGATGTAGACGGGGCGCCGATCACCTCGTCCGACGGCGTGCCGACCCTCGGCGAGGCCTGGCGTCGCTTCAAGGCTTCGCATCTGCTGCGCAAGAAGCGAGCGGAAGGCACGCTTCGCAGCTATACGGATCATATGGAGCGGCTGTTCGCCGACTGGCTCGACCGGCCGCTGTCGGAGTTCGGCGACGCGCCCCGTCTGGTCGCCGATCGGCACGACCTCATCACCCAGAACAACGGCCCGGCGATCGCCAATGGCGCGATGCGAAGTTTCCGATCCGTCTATAACCACGCCCGCAAGACCTGTCGCAAACTCCCGCCTGAGAATCCGGTGAGCGCGGTGGACTGGAATCCTGAGCACCGCAAGGACACCGCCATGGGGGGCACCGACCTTCCGGCCTGGTTCGAACAACTCGCCAAGATCCAGAACCCGGTCCGCAGGGAGTTTCACCTCTTTCTGTTGCTCTCCGGATCGCGCCCCGAGGTGATGAAGAATGTCCGCATCGCCGACCTCGACCTGCGTGAACGCGTCTTGCGCCTGACCAAGCCCAAGGGCGGAGAGGCCAAGGCCTTCGACATTCCCCTGTCTCGCGCCATGATGGAATGCGTCTTCCGTCTGCGCCGCATCGGGCCGATCATCTATCCGGACAACGGGCGGACATGGCTCTTTCCAAGCGACGCGCCGAGCGGCCATCTGCAGGAGCATAAGGAGAAGCGCGGGGTCCTCAGCCACTGGGGCAATGATCTGCGCCAGACCTATCGCACCCTGGGTCAGGCTGCGGAGGTCTCGGAGGTGGACATGCACCTCCTGATGAACCACTCGCTGCCCGGCGTAAACGCCGGCTACATCACCCGCTCCAAGCTGATGCGCGATCATCTGCGCGCCCAGCAGGAAAAACTGTCCCGGTTTATCCTAGGCGCCGCCGTCGGACGCGGCAGGCGCCCCAGCGACGATCTCAGCCGTTGGCTGAACAGCACAAGCCGCGCCTTGTTGGAAGACTTGATGGCCGAGAACCCTGATGTGGCCCGGTTGAAGGGCGGCTCTCGCGCCGCGCTGCGCAAGCTCGAAGTTCAGGCCGCCCGGCTTGCGGTTCACGCTCTGCCGTCAGTACTGATCGACGCTCCCTCGCGGCGCAGCCGGGCCGGGCGAGCGCGCCTGGAAAGGGCCAAGGCGGAGACCGGGCCCGTCACGCGCTGACGCGAACCTGTTAAGGCGGGCGCCCCGAAATCTTGACCGTGGAGGCCTGAGCAGTTGGGGCACGGGCCAGATCAATGGCTTGATGGAAAGGAGCCGCCGATTGAAACAGCGATGATCGTTTTCCGGCCAGAGATCGTACGATATCTGACGTGACCCCCTGAAACTCCTCCAGGAATAGCTAGAGTCCGCCCAACGAAGGACGGACAGAATGAAGCGATCGAGGTTCACGGAAGAGCAGATCATCGGGATCCTGCGGGAGCAGGAGGCCGGTGTAGCGACGGCGGAGGTGTGCCGACGCCACGGGGTCAGCTCGGCGACCTTTTACAAATGGAAGGCCAAGTTTGGCGGGCTCGACGTGTCGGAGGCTCGGCGGCTCAAGGCGCTCGAGGATGAGAACGCCCGGCTGAAGCGGATGCTGGCGGACGCGATGCTGGACAACGTGGCCCTGAAGGACCTGCTGGGAAAAAAGTGGTGACGCCCGCCGGCTATCGCGAGGCGGCTGGCCATCTGCAGGCCGCCTACGAGATGAGCGAAAGGCGGGCGTGCCGTGTTCTGGGCGTCGATCGGACGAGCGTGCGCTATCAGGCGACGCGCCCGGACGACGGCGCTCTGCGCGACCGGCTGAAGGCCCTGGCCCAGGAACGTCGACGGTTCGGCTATCGTCGCCTGCACGTGCTGCTGCGGCGCGAGGGCCATGCGGTCAACAGGAAACGGGTCCAGCGGATCTATCGCGACGAGCAACTGACGGTGCGCCGGCGCGGCGGCCGGAAGCGAGCGATGGGCACGCGGCGACCGCTGGACCTGCCGCTGGCGCCCAACCAGCGCTGGTCGCTGGACTTCGTCGCAGACCAGCTGACGGACGGGCGGCGCTTCCGCATCCTGACGGTGATCGATAACTGTACGCGCGAGTGCCTGGCGCTGGTGGCCGACACCTCGCTGTCGGGCGCGCGGGTCGTGCGGGAGTTGGACGCCGTCATCCGGCAGCGAGGGCGGCCCGACACCATCGTCAGCGACAACGGCACGGAGTACACCTCGAACGCGGTCCTGGCCTGGGCCGACGACACCGGCGTCGGCTGGCACTACATCGCGCCGGGCAAGCCCCAGCAGAACGGCTTCAACGAAAGCTTCAACGGGCGGCTGCGTGACGAGCTGCTGAACGAGACGCTGTTCCGCTCGCTGCCGCACGCTCGCGCCGTGCTGGAGGCGTGGCGACGCGATTACAACGAGCAGCGTCCGCACTCGAAGCTCGGGTGGCTGACGCCGCAGGCTTATGCAGAAGCGCTCACCGGACACATCGGCCGGCCTGCTGCGCTGGTTGATGGCTGCGCAGACCGGCCTCTTGCCAACCCAGCCGATCACAGCTCAGATCAACCTAGGACTCTCGTTATGGCTGGATGAGAAACGGGGGTCACGTCATCCTGTCTTCCGCTGAAGCCGAGCCCGCTATTGCCTTTAGCGGATCGGACGTCCGGAATCAGGCGGCGTCATGGGGAGGACGGCGGGATCGGTGGTGGACAGCCTCAGCCCGGCGTCGGCCCAAGCCAGAAGCTCATTTTCCGCATAGACCACTCGCCCGCCCAGTTTCCGGTATCGGGGGCCCGTTCCACATGTCCGATGCTTTTCCAGCGTTCTGCTGGACAAGCCGAGCAAGCGGCCGGCTTCCGGCGTTCTTAGAAATCGGCCAGGAACGCGTGTCACTTCTTCCATGACTCAGATCCTCGATCGTGTTTGGACCTGCGAGTCTCCAAACACGATCGGGAAGATCATATACGGAAGCCTACGGTCGGAGGTCTTCGGTCCAGACGAACTCCGGTCGCGGCCATGAGACAAGCCAACCCAAGGGGCCCGCGTCCTCCACGATCGAACTGCGGCTCAGGCTTTGGCTGGTCCTCGGATACGGCGAGGCCCGATCAGAAGCGATAATCCAAAGTGACCATGACGCTGCGCGGCGGGGCGTAGAAGGCCTGGCTCCACATCAGGCTGCCGAAATAGGTCTCGTCGAACAGGTTCTTGGCGTTGACCGTGGCCCGGACATGGTCGGTCAGATCGACCGCGGCGAGCAGATCGACCACGGCATAGGCGTCCTGGGTCACCGTCGTGCCCAGGTCGACCGTGGAAATCTCGCTCTGCCACCGGACGGCGCCGCCCAGGGTCAGGTTGTTGTACTGGGGCAGAGTGTAGGTGGTGTTCAGTTTCAGCGACTGGCGCGGCAGATACAGGCGCGTGTCGGCCCCCGCGCCATCCTCGACGGACAGGTCGGTGAAGCCGCCGCCCACGGTCCACTGCGGGGTGATCCGGCCGGCCACCTCAAACTCATAGCCTTCAGCGACGGTGTCGACGCCGATGTAATAGCTGTCGAAGGTGCCTGGAATGTAGCCCGCATACTCCGCGAGGCCATCCTGTTCCGACTTGAAGATCGAGGCGGTGGCGTAAAGACGGCCGTCGAGCCATTCGCTCTTCACGCCCGCCTCATAGCTGCGGCCCTCGGCGGCGGCCAGGCGGTTGTGGTCGATATCGTTTTCCGACTGCGGCGTGAACAGATCCGAATAGCTGGCGTAGAGCGAGACATTGGCGTTCAGGTCATAGACCACGCCGACATAGGGGCTGACCTTGTTCTCGTCGCGGTCCTGAGACGTGCCGTAGGAGGAGCCGGTGGTCTTCACCTCGATGGCGTTGACGCCGAGCACGGCGGTCAGACTGTCGGTCAGGTTGAGATGGACGGCGCCATAGGCGCGGGTCAGCCGGTCCTCGACGTCTTCGGCCAAATAGGCGTCCGGATAGGTCGGCTCCGCCGGCGCGACGACATGGGCGCCCTGGTAGGCCGGATAGTCGAAATAGTCGGCGAAGGCCTCCCATTTCAGGCTGTCGTTGGTCGCGGTGTTGAAGCCCAGCACCACCTGGTGGCGCCGTCCGAACAGGCCGAAGTCCCCGTTGGCGATCACGTCGAACATGTTCTGCTCGAGCTCTGACGGATATTTGCCGCTCATGGCGGTTACGCCCAGGCCGGTGGTCGGGTCCGGATTGCCGTAGGCGTACAGTAGCTTGGCGTCTTCCTCGGATTCGCGATGGGTGTAGACGCCCTTGATCGTCCAGCCGTTGTCGAAGGCGTAGGACAGTTCGCCGAAACCGATGTCGTGGTGGGTGTCCCAGTAGGTCCAGGGCGCCCCGGTGGTTTCGGAAGGGTCGTAATCGATCGGCGTTCCGTCCGAATAGACCAGGGGCAGGGCGCCCCAGTTCACGCCCGTCGCCAGATTGTCTTGACGCGAGAAGCCGGCCGTGGCGTTCAGCTTGGGCGTCACGTCCCAGGTCAGGATGCCGTAGTAGAGGTTCCGGTTGACCCCGTAATAGTTGAGGTAGGAGTCGCTGTCGGTGTTGGCGTAGACTATCCGGCCACGCACCGTCCCCGACTCGTTGATCGGGCCGGAGACGTCTGCTGTCAGGCGCGTCTCGTCCCAGGTCCCGTATCCGGCAGAGGCCGAGGCCTGGAAGTCTTCGGTCGGACGCTTGCGAATATAGTTGATCGTGGCCGAGGGATTGCCCGTGCCGGTCATCAGTCCGTTGGCGCCGCGCACGGCTTCGACCCGTTCATATTGAGCGACGTCCAGCGCACCGGCCTGCAGGCCCCAGTCCAGCGGCTGGCCTACGCCGTCCACCTGGAAGTTCACGATGTCGAAGCCGCGGGACGTGTAATAGGTTCGGTCCGTCTCGACCGCCTCGACGTTGACGCCGGGCAGGGTCGCCAGAAGCTGGTTCACGTCGGTCAAGTTGAACTGTTTGATCTGGGCGGCGCTGACGACGGTGACCGACTGCGGCGTTTCACGCAGCGACAGGTCCAGACCCGTCGCGCCGGCCGACTCGCGGATCACGCGCTTGCCCATGACGACGATTTCGCCGACCTCGTCCGACGCTGTCGTTTGAGCCAGGGCGGGACCAGCGGCCAGGCCGAGAAGCGAGACCGAAGCCGAAGCGAGCAGGGCGGAGCGAAGCATGGGGGGAGGCCTCAAGAGGAGCGGGAAGTTCACGTTTGCGACTGCATCGCATTATGAACTTCTCCGGGTCAAGGCGTCTTCTTAGGGCGCGGGGGAAAAGCCGCGACTGTGGCTTGAAGAGCGCTACTCGGCCGGGACAGTCTGGCGGACCCCGGCCGCCGCCCGGAAGGGAAGGGCCGTCGTCGCCACTACCAGGCCGATCAGGGCCAGGGGTAGGCTGACCTGGAGGGCCGCCTGGGTCATGGACCCATGCACCAGCAGGTGGCTCGCCGGCATGGCCAGGACGGATACGCCGAGCACAAACCGCATCCACCGCGACGTCTCGGCCGCCGGTGCGTCGGTCAACCGCATGCTGACCAGCAATCCGACGCCGAGAATGACCATCTGGCTCCAGAAGAGGGCGACGGGGTTAAGTCCGGTGGGCATGGAGGTCGCGAAGGTCAGGGCGATGGCCGTCGGCGCGCCATAGACCAGCACGATCCAGAGCCGGTGTAGCGCCGGGCGCGGACGTCCCTTGCTCGCCGACTTGACCAGCCAGATGTCCATGCCGGCGGCAATCATCACCGTCAGGCCTAGGCCCAGAAGCGCATAAATCAGTTTCACGGGCTGGCCGCCGAAATCGCCGAAATGCAGGCTGTAGACGCTGGCCGCGACCTGTCGGCCGGCGGGACCGTCCGACATATTGTGGCTGCCGACCAGGTTCCCATCGGCGTCGAACCGCCAGGTTTCGCCATAGACCAGCCGATGGGGCGGCTTGGTGGTGATCTCGATCGATTCCTGCGGCGTGCCGACCATATGGACGGCGATGAAACTGATCGGCTGATCCGGCTCCGCTGCGCGGATCTGCTGAATCGCCTTCAGGATCGCGGGATCCCCCTGAAGAACCCGCCCTCCGGTCGCGGCCTCGATTTCGGACTGGGCGCCGAAGATCGGCTCATAGGGCTTCAGCACGTTGCCGTCGTAGGCGAAGGTTCCAAGCGCCAGGGCCATCAGTTGCGCCAGACCGATCATCGTCCCGGTCAGGGTGATGGCCAGTGCGAAGGGCAGGGTCCAGGTCCCCAGACGGTTGTGAACATCGACCCGCGCCAGTTGGCCCTCCTTGCGGGGCCGCAGCGAGAAGGCGTCGCGGAACATCCGGGGATGGGCCAGGGCGCCGCCGATCAGCAGCGCCATCATGCCCACGCCGAACAGGCAAACCACGATCATGCCGAAGGTCTCCGGCAGATGCAGATAATAGTGAAGCTCGGTCAGGAAATGGGTCAGGTCATGACGGGCGTCGCCGGCATAGGCGCCGTGGGCGTCATAGGCCCGCGCCTCGTGGCCCCAGCCGCCCACCATGCGCGGCATGGCCTCCGTCGGCAGGCCGACGAACAGATCGGTGTCCAGCGGGCCCCGGTGCGTGTCGGCCAGCATGGCGCGGCGGCTGTCCGAGATCGCCACAGCCGCGGCCTCCGGCGACACGGTGGTGAACTCCGGCAGATTGGGACGCTCCCACCGCTCGACCTCGACATAATAGACCCCGATCCAGCCGGTGAGGCAGATCAGATAGAGGATGCCGCTCAGGGCCAGGCCCAGGACCTTGTGACCCGCCAGCAGGCGCCGGACGAAGCCGGGCGGCGACTTGGGCCAGATCGAACGGGCCATCTTAAAGCGCCGCCGCGACGGGAACGGCGGCCGCTGCGCCGAGCAGGGTGATCAGGCCCAGTGCGCGCCAAGGCCGCACCGCGCTCAGGCCCCAGACCAGAAGGGCGGCGAAGGCGAGAAGGAAGCTGAAGACGGCGAGCACGAAGCGCGTGGACTCATGCGCCGGGGTCACCACCCAGACCAGCAGGCCCAGGCTCATGCTCACGGCGGGGGCGGCCGCAACGACCGCGAGCGTGCGCGCGGCGACGCCGGTCCAGGAGGGCTTGCCGCCGGGTTCAGGGTTGGGAATGCGCCGTACGCTCGGAAACCGCCCCAGAGCGGGCAAATCGACGCCTCGACCGACCAGGCCCAGGGCGACGACTGTCATAGCCAGGACGGCGAAGGCCGCGCCCACGTCCGGTTCGAACGCGATCGCCCACAGGCCGATCGACACGGCCACAGCCGCCCAGCCTCCCGCCACAAAGGCCCGGCTCCGGACGTCGCCGCGCCATTTCAGGTGCAACAAGGCCACGGCGCCGACGCCGACGATGGAGCCGAATAGGGCGAGCAGGATGGATGTCATCCCCGAGTCCTAGCAAACCCAGCGCCTCAATCAAGGAATTTGAGACGCATTCGCATTGAAGGCGCGCGGTTTGCTCATCGCGTTGTGGTTTCGGGCCCGATGTCGCGACTGACGGATGGTCAGGAGGCGTGGCGATAGATTTTATCTATGGACGTGGTCTCAGGAGGCCTCGGCGACGCGGGCAACCGACAGCCCCCAAAGTCGACCGTTTTTTTCACCGTTTTTCTCTATCCGAGAAACGGTGGCCCAGGAGGTTAGGTAAAAATGTTCAATGAAATCAATAAGACGATGGTGGGTGATCACAGGTTCGAACTGTGGACCCGCTGATTAAGAGTCAGCTGCTCTACCGACTGAGCTAATCACCCACACCGATCGTCGCGACTTCGGCGAAGACGAGCGCCTCGCCGAAGGGCGCTCCTACTACCCACCCGTTCCGGGCTTGGCAAGCGCTTTCGCAAACTTTCTTTGACGGGCATGGTCTCGGCCGAATCAGCCGCAAAGACGGTGGGGGAGTGAGCATCATGGCCTTTTGGAACCGGCGTCGTTCGATCGATGTCATGACGGCGCCGCACGACGGGCCGCGGCTGAAACCGACGCTCAGCTGGCCGCATCTGCTGGCCCTGGGCGTGGGCGCCATCGTCGGCACCGGCATTCTGACCCTGATCGGGGTCGGGGCGGGTCTGGCGGGGCCGGCGGTATTGATCAGCTTTGGCCTGGCGGGCCTGGTCTGCGTCTGCGCCGCCCTGGCCTATGCCGAACTGTCGACCATGATGCCGACGGCGGGCAGCGCCTACACCTATTCCTACGCCGTTCTGGGCGAGATGATCGCCTGGGTCGTCGGTTGGAGCCTGATCCTGGAATATTCGCTGGTGGTCTCGGCCGTGGCGGTGGGCTGGTCGGGCTATGCGGTTGGGTTTTTGACCGGCCTGGGTGTCGATCTGCCGGCGGTCCTGACGGCGGGGCCGCACGCCGGGGGAATCATCAACCTGCCGGCCGTCGCCATCATCGGGGTGGTGACCGGCCTGCTGCTGCTGGGCACCAAGGAGAGCGCAACCCTGAACGCGGTCCTGGTGGTCATCAAGATCGCCGCCTTGGTCGTCTTCGTCGCCATCGCCCTGCCGGCCTTCAAGCCCGAGAACTTCACCCCCTTCATGCCCAACGGCTTCGGCGCCCCCTTCGTCCAGACGGGGGTCATGGCGGCGGCGGCCATCATCTTCTTCGCCTTCTACGGCTTCGACGCCATCTCCACGGCGGCGGAGGAGACCAAGAAGCCTGAGCGGGACCTGGCCATCGGCATCATCGGCTCCATGCTGGTCTGCACGGCCCTGTATCTGGTGGTCGCCGCCGCCGCCATCGGCGCCCGGCCAGTCTCCGACTTCGCCGACAGCCCCGAGCCCCTGGCCCTGATCCTGCGCCAAATGGGGCAGGGCACGGCGGCCCAGTGGATCGCGGCGGCGGCGGTGATCGCCCTTCCGACCGTGCTGCTGGCCTTCCTGTTCGGCCAGAGCCGCATCTTCCTGGGCATGGCGCGCGACGGCCTGTTGCCGCGTCGGCTGGCCAAGGTCTCGGCGCGCGGCGTTCCGGCGGTGGTGACGGTCTTTACGGCTGTGGTGGTGGCGATCCTGGCTGGGCTGTTGCCGCTGGACGAATTGGCTTCCCTGGCCAACGCCGGCACTCTGGCCGCCTTCTGCGCCGTGGGCGTCTGCCTGATCGTGCTGCGGATTCGCGAGCCGGGCCGACGCCGCGTGTTCAAGGCGCCCCTGTGGCCCCTGGTGGGCGCCGTCACCGTGATCGGCTGCGTCGTCTTCTTCCTCAGCCTGAAGCCGGTGACCCAGATCGGCTTCGTCGTCTGGAACCTGATCGGCGTGCTCATCTATCTGGCCTGGTCGTCCAGGAACTCCCGCCTGGCCAAGGGCGAGGAAGAGGCCGCCTGATGGCCCGACGCGACCTGACCGGCGCCGTCGATTTCGGCGTGCTGGAGGACATGACCGGCGATGATGCGGCGATTTCGGAAGAGGTGCTGGGCCTCTTCGTCGAACAGGCCGCCCTCTGGTCCGTGCTGCTGAACCCCAGGGCCGACGGCTGGCGCGACGGGGTCCACACCATCCGGGGCGCCGCGGCGGGGATCGGCGCCGGCGATCTGGCGGCGATCTGCGCCGAGGCGGAAACGGTCGAACAGGCTCTTGCGGCGCCGGCGCTGGAGCGGGTGCGCGACGCCCTCGAGGCGGCGCTGGCCGACGTGGCGGCCTATCGCCACGAGCTGATGCTGCGGGGTCTTAAGGCCTAGCTTCGAGTCCGGTCGTACACCGCGAACTCATGGGCGATGCACCGGTCGATCAGCAGGCGCCAGACCGGTTCGGCGATCTCGGGCGACAGGTGGTGCGCTTGCGCGGCCGTCAGCACCTTGGCTACCACGTCGTCGATGCGGGCCTGGTCGAAGACGGCGTCGCGGTCGGGCTTGATGCGGGCGGCCGCCTCCATATAGCGCTGGCGTTCGGCCAGCAGGGCGACCAGGGCGCGGTCCAGGGCGTCGACGCCCTGGCGGACCTCGGCCATCGACTGGCATTCGGCGGGATCGACGCGGGCGTCGACGGCGACAAGGGCAGGGTGGTGCATCAAAACTTTCCGCTCATCCCGGCGAAAGCCGGGACCCAGTGCTTTCGCCACACTGGTGTCTGGGATCAAGGGCGCAGATCGTCGAGAGACAGGGATCGCCCAAAGATCTGGGTCCCGGCTTTCGCCGGGATGAGCGGATTATTCAAGTGTCAGCCGACGAAGGCCCGCTCCAGCACATAGTCGGCCGGTTCAGCGTTGGAGCCTTCCTTCAGCCCATAGGTCTCCAGCAGTTCCCCGGCCTCCTTGATCATGGCCATGGAGCCGCACAGCATGACGCGGTCCTTGGCCGGATCGAAGCCTTCGGGGAGGCCCAGGTCGCGGAAGAAGTCGCCCGCCTTGATCCGGTCGGTGATGCGGCCGGGGGTCTGGAATTCCTCGCGCGTGACCGTGGGATAATAGGTCAGCTGCGCCCTGGCCTCGTCGCCGATCAGGGGGTCGTCGTGGATCTCGCGGGTGAAGAAGTCACGGTAAGCCAGGTCGGCGACGTTCCGCACCGTATGGATCACATAGACATGGCCGAAGCGGGAATAGGTCTCCGGATCGCGCGCCACGCTCAGCCAGGGCGCCAGACCCGTGCCCGTGCCGATCAGGAACAGCCGCTCGCCGCCGGTCAGGGCGTCCAGCACCAGGGTGCCGGTCGGCTTCTTTCCCATCAGCACCGTGTCCCCGGCCACGATCTTTTGCAGCCGCGAGGTCAGGGGGCCGTCGGCGACCTTGATCGAGAAGAACTCCAGCTCCTCGGCCCAGCAGGGGCTGGCGATGGAATAGGCGCGCAGGATCGGCTTTCCGCCGTCTTCGCCGGGCAGGCCGATCATCACGAACTCGCCCGAGCGGAATCGGAAGTCCTCCGGCCGCTTCACGCCGAAGCTGAACAGGCTGTCGGTCCAGTGGCGAACCCACAGGACCTCAAGTTCGTTGAACGGACTGGCTTTCGCAGGGGCGGGGGAGAGGGCGGCGTCGGTCATGGTGCGGCCTCTCTAGTCTGAGAACCGGTCGCAGGGAAGAAAAAGCGCTCCGGGCGGCGACCACTTTTCCTAGTGACGGCTTGCAGAAGCGTCGCTAGCGTCGCCGACCATGCGCACCCTTCTTCTCGCCTCGACCATCCTCCTCTCGGCCGGTTCAGCGGTCGCCCAGGAGACCCCCTCCAACATCCTGACGCCTGAACGGGTCTTCTCCAGCCCCAGCCTGAACGGCCCGGTGGCCAAGGGGGTCAGCCTGTCGCCCGACGGCCAGTTGGTGGCCTTCCTGCGCTCGCGCGAGGACAATGTGGACGTCCAGGACCTGTGGGCCGCGCCCACCGGCGAGGGCGAGCCCTACAAGCTGATCGACGCCCGCGCCCTGGTTCCCGACGCCGGCGAACTGTCCGAGGCCGAAAAGGCGCGGCGCGAGCGGATGCGGATCAGCGCCCGCGGCGTGGTCGAATACGCCTGGGACCAGCAGGGCCGCTACATCCTTGCGCCGCTGGAGGGCGACATCTTCCTGGCCAGCCGCGCCGACGGCAAGGTGCGCCGCCTGACCGAGACCGAGGCCGACGAGATCGACGCCAAGGTCTCGCCCAAGGGCAATTTCGTTTCCTGGGTCCGCGACCAGAACCTGGTCATCTATGATCTGGCCACGGGCAAGGAGACGCCGATCACCGACGACGGCGCCGGCCTGATCACCTGGGCCACGGCCGAGTTCATCGCCCAGGAGGAGATGGATCGCGACACCGGCTACTGGTGGAGCCCGGACGAACGCTACATCGCCCTGACCCGCGTCGACGAAAGCCCGGTAGACGTCGTGCCGCGCTTCGAGATCACCGGCGGAGGCGCCACCATGGTCGAGCAGCGCTATCCCCGCGCCGGCCGTCCCAACGCCTTGGTCGAACTCTATGTCCGCGATCTTCAGAGCGGCGCGCGGGTGAAGGTGGATCTGGGCTCCAACACCGACATCTATCTGGCGCGGGTCGACTGGTCCGGCGACGGCAAGACCCTGTATGTCCAGCGTCAGTCGCGCGACCAGAAGACGCTCGACCTGCTCAGCGTCGATCCGGCCACCGGCGCCTCGCGCGTGATCCTCAGTCAGAAGGCCCAGGCCTGGGTCGATCTGAACAACGATTTCCATGTCCTGCCGGACGGCCGTTTCATCTGGTCGAACGAGGACAGCGGCTGGCGGCACCTCTATCTGTACGACCGCAACGGCCGCCGCATCCGGGCGATCACGCACGGCGACTATCCGGTCAAACATCTGGACGGCGTCAACGAGCGGACCGGCGAGGTCTATTTCACCGCCTCCATGCGCGACGGCAAGGAACTGCCCATCGAACAGCAGATGTTCCGCGCCAGCCTGAACCGCACGGTCGATCCGGTGGCGGTGACCCCCGCCGGCGGCTGGTGGAACGTCTCGGTCAACGGGCCGGCGACCGCCTATGTCGGCAACTATTCCGATCCCGCCACCCCGCCCCAGTCGGCCCTGTACCGGATCGACGGCACGCGGATCCGCTGGATCGAGGAAAACCGGCTCGACGCCGACCATCCGTTCGCCCCCTATGTCTCGCGTCTGCGCACGCCCGAGTTCGGGACCATGCAGAGCCACGGCGAAACCCTGGTCTGGCGCATGACCACCCCGCCCGACTTCGATCCGTCGAAGAAGTACCCGGTGGTGATGCAGGTCTACGGCGGCCCCGGCACCGGCGCGGGCGTGCAGAAGAGCTGGCAGCCCCTGACCAACCAACTGCTGACCGAGGCCGGCTATATCGTCTTCCGCGTGGACAACCGCGGCGAGGGCGACCGGTCCCAGGCGTTTGAGACCAGCATCTATCGCCGCCTGGGCATCCCTGCGGTCGAGGATCAGGCTTTGGCCGCCAAATGGCTGAAAACCCTGCCTTATGTCGATGGCGACCATATCGCGGTCATGGGCTGGAGCTTCGGCGGTTTCCTCAGCCTGCTGACCCTGACCGATCCGGACGCTGGACTGGCCTCGGCGCTTGCCGGCGCCGCCCCGACCGAGTGGAGCCTCTACGACACCCACTACACCGAACGCTACATGTCCACGCCCCAGGACAATCCGGACGGCTACGCCGCCACCGACATCCTGCCGCGCCTGGACGACCTGACCGGCCGTCTGCTGATCCTTCACGGCATGGCCGACGACAATGTCATCTTCGGCAACGCCACCCGCGTGATCGACGCCCTCCAGGCCAAGAGCACGCCGTTCGAGATGATGCTCTATCCGGGCCAAAGGCATGGCGTCCGCGGCGAACCGCGGCAGCTTCAGCAATGGCGGATCTATCTCGACTTCCTGGACCGCACGATCGGCAAGAGGGCTGAGACGGCGGACTGACGGCTTAATCAGGAACGGGGCGAACATGTTGAAGACCAAGCTTTTGGCCGGCGTGTTCGCCGTCGTCCTGGCCGGCGTCGCGGCGCCGTTCGCCTCGGCGCAGACGCCGCCGCCCCCGCCGCCGCCGCCGAACGCCGACATCGCCTGGGTTCAGCGCGAGCGGACGCCCTACGGCTCCTGGGAGCAGATGGCGCGCTTCTTCCTCAGCCAGATTCGCACCTATGACGTCGAAGGCCGGTTCGGCGAGCCCGGTCCCGCGATCAACAGCCTGATCGCGATCAACCCCGATGCGCTCGAGGACGCCCGCGCCTCCGACGCCCGCCGCCTCGCCGGACAGGCCCTGCCGCTGGACGGCGTGCCCCTGGTCATCAAGGACAATGTCGAGGCGCGCGGCATGCCGACCACGGCGGGCTCCCTGGCCCTGGCCGCGAACCAGCCGGACCGCGACGCGCCGATCACGGCCCGGCTGCGCGCGGCGGGGGCGGTGCTGATCGGCAAGTCCAATCTGTCGGAGTGGGCCAATATCCGCTCGTCCCACTCCATCAGCGGCTGGAGCGCCGTGGGCGGCCTGACCCGAAACCCCTACGCCCGCGACCGCAACACCTGCGGCTCGTCCTCGGGATCGGGCGCGGCGGTGGCGGCGGGTTTCGCCATCGTGGCCATAGGCACCGAGACGGACGGATCGATCACCTGTCCGGCGGCGATGAACGGTCTGGTCGGGTTCAAGCCCACTGTGGGCCTGGTGTCGCGCACGGGGATCGTGCCGATCAGCCACAGCCAGGATACGGCCGGGCCGATGACCCGCACGGTCAGGGACGCGGCCCTGGTGCTCAATGTCATCGCCGGTTCCGACCCCGCCGATCCGGCGACGGCTGAGGCTGACGCCCGCAAGACCGACTATGCGGCGGCTCTGGAGGCGGCCAGTCTCCGCGGGGTTCGCATCGGCGTCGCTCGGTTCCTCACCGGCTATTCCGACGGCACGGACGCCGTCTTTGAAGCCAATCTGGAGCGGTTGCGCCAGGCGGGCGCCGTCCTGATCGAGATCAAGGACGGACCGGATATGGACGCTGTCGGCGGCGCGGAATTCACCGTCCTGCTGACGGAGTTGAAGGCGGATCTGAACGCCTATCTCGCCACCACCGATCGGGCCCAGGTCAAGACCCGCACTCTGGCGGACGTCATCGCCTTTAACCGCGCGACCCCGCGCGAGCTGGCCCTGTTCGACCAGGACCTGTTCGAGGCCGCCGAGGCGACCGGGGGCCTGTCCGACCCCGCCTATGTGGCGGCGCGCGAGACCTCGCTGCGTCTGGCCGGGGCCGAGGGGATCGATCGGCTGCTGAAGGACAATGACGTCGCCGTCCTGATCGCGCCGACGACCGGCCCGGCCTGGATGACCGACGTCGTCAACGGCGACCACTATCTGGGCTCGGCCTCGACGCTGCCGGCTGTGGCGGGCTATCCCCATCTGACCGTGCCCATGGGGCAGGTGGGCGGGCTTCCGGTGGGGCTCAGCTTTATCGGCGGCCAGTGGCAGGACGCGCGGGTGCTCGCGCTCGGCTACGCCTTTGAACAGTTGGAACCGCAGCGGGTCGCGCCGGCCTTTCCCGCCTCGTTGAACAGCACGCGCGCCGTCGCGCCTGTGCTCGCGCCCGTCCTTCAGGAACCTTGATCGGCGGTCCGCTGTTGGGCCTTCATGACAAAGCCGACCCTCCCCGAATGAGCGACCTGATCGCCAATATCGTCGGCTCGGCCGCAGCGGTCTGTTCCGTCACCAGTTTCGCACCCCAGGCGCTCAAGATCTGGAAGGAGAGGGACGCCTCCTCGGTCAGTCTGAGGACCTATTCCCTGACCGTGACCTGTTTCGCCCTGTGGGTGGTCTATGGGGTGATGACCCAGGCCTGGCCCGTCACCGTGGCCAATTCCTGCGCCCTGGTCATGGCGTCCTGGGTTCTGGTGATGAAATGGCGGTTCCGCGACGGTGATCCCGCAGCCTGACGGCCCGATTCTGCAGGTTTGATCCGGATCAAGGCGAGGCGGCGGAGGCGGCGCGAGGGTGGGGTCGAGGAGATTTCCCATGCCCCATGACGCCGTCCCCTTCGTCGCCGCCATCGTCGCGGCCTTCGTCTTCTTCATGGCCGCCCTTGGTCTGGCCAGTCTCTATTCGGGCTCTTCACCGGACAAGTGACGACAGCTTTACCCGACGTGATCTTGGCGCCCCGCGCGATGCGGGCTACGGCAGGAGCCTCAACGTCCAAGGGAGACGCCCCCAATGCCTGATCTCGTCCAAGTCACCGAACACATCCGCGCCGCCGTCGGCGACAACTCCGGCCTCGGCAAGACCGTGAAGCTCGACCTCGGCGACGAGGGCAAGATCTTCATCGACGGCGCCTCCGTGCCGAACACCGTCACCAACGAAGACAAGCCCGCCGACGCCACCGTCTCGATGAAGTGGGACGACTTCATGGCCCTGTCGGAAGGCAAGCTGGACCCGATGATGGCCTTCATGCAGGGCAAGCTGAAGATCGCCGGCGACATGATGATCGCGCAGAAGCTGGCTCCGCTGCTGAAGCGCTGATGGCTTGCTGATCAATACTTGACTGCGGCGCGGCGCCCCTCGGGGGCCGCGCCGTTTTCGTCTTCAGCGTCCGTCAGAGGCGCGACCGAAAAAACGAGGAAACGACATGGATTTCAGACATTCCGACCGCGCCCTGGACTGGCACGCCCGCGTGCGCCGTTTCCTCGACGAACAAGTGATCCCGCGCGAGGCCGACTATTTCGCCCAGGTGCGCGAGAATCCGAACCGCCAGGCCCCGGTCATGGAGGCCATGAAGGCCGCCGCGCGCGAGGCGGGCCTGTGGAACATGTTCCTGCCGGGCGGCCATGACGGTGAGAACGGGGGCGCCGGCCTGACGAACCTCGAATACGCCCCCTTGGCCGAAATGATGGGCCGCCACCTGTGGACGGCCGAGGTGTTCAACTGCAACGCCCCCGACACCGGCAATATGGAGGTGCTCCATATGTACGGGAACGCGGCCCAGCAGGACCGCTGGCTGAAGCCGCTGATGGCCGGGGATATCCGCTCCGCCTTTCTGATGACCGAGCCCGAGGTCGCCTCGTCCGACGCCACCAATATCCAGACCCGGATCGAGCGCGACGGCGATCACTATGTCATCAACGGCCGCAAATGGTGGTCGACCAACATGGCCCATCCGAACGTCGCCGTGACCATCGTCATGGGCAAGACCGATCCGGACGCCGCTGCGCACGCCCAGCAGTCCCAGATCATCGTCCCCGTCGACACGCCCGGCTTCCGGGTCGAGCGGATGCTGTCGGTCTTCGGCTATGACGAAAAGCCCATCGGCCACGCCGAGGTGGTGCTGGAGAACGTCCGCGTGCCGGTCGAGAACCTGATCGCGGGCGAGGGCCGGGGATTCGAGATCGCTCAGGGGCGCCTCGGCCCGGGCCGTATCCACCACTGTATGCGCGTGATCGGCGCGGCCGAGCGGGCGCTGGAGCTGATGGTGACCCGCCTTCTGAACCGCACCGCCTTCAGAAAACAGCTGGCCGAACATTCGGTCTGGGAGCAGCGGGTCGCCGAGGCCCGCACCAATATCGAGATGTGTCGCCTGCTGGTGCTGAAGGCCGCCTGGATGATGGACGAGGCGGGGGCCAAGAACGCCCGCTCCGAGATCGCCCAGATCAAGGTCGCCGCCCCGCGCATGGCGCTTCAGGTCATCGACGACGCCATCCAGGCCTTCGGCGGCGCCGGCGTCTCGGCCGACACCCCCCTGGCCGAACTTTACGCCACGGTGCGCACCCTGCGGATCGCCGACGGCCCGGACGAGGTGCACAACCGCGCCATCGCCCGGCTGGAGTACGCCAAACACGGCGGCAGACCCTCGGCCTGAGAAACGGCGTCACGCCGTCCGCTTCCGAGGGAACCCCTGGCGGCGCCTGACGTTTTCCGGACAGGACGACGCGAGGCCAGCCGGGGCGTCGCAAGCGGGGACGGAACGGCTGAGATGAATGCGCGCTTGGAGTCCGATACGCGGGCGGCGTCCGACGTGACCCGTTTCAGGGCGATCCGGGGCGCCATGCCCGCCCTGGCGGAAGGCCTGTCGCCCGAGGATCTGGCGGCCCAGTCCATGCCGGACTGCAGCCCCGGCAAATGGCACCTGGCCCACACCAGCTGGTTCTTCGAGGCGATGATCCTGTCGGCCGACCCGGCCTACGCTCCGGTCGATCCGCGCTTCCAACAGCTGTTCAACTCCTACTATGAGGCCCTGGGCGAGCGGGTGCCCCGGCCCCAGCGCGGCCTGATGACCCGGCCCTCGGTGAACGAGGTCTTGTCCTATCGGCGCGAGATCGACCGCCGCATGGCCGCCTGGCTGGCCTCGGGGCCGTTCAGCGGCCATCAGCGCTATCTGTTCGAACTGGGCCTGCACCACGACCAGCAGCATCAGGAGCTGTTCCTGATGGACCTGCTGAACCTGATGGCCTGTTCGCCGCTGGACCCGGCCGCCTATGCGGTTGAGCCGCGGCAGGCCCCGCCTGAGGCCCCGCGAGGCGGCGCCGTCGTCTTCGACGGCGGCCTGGTCTCGATCGGTCATGGCGGCGCCGGCTTCGCCTTCGACAATGAGGGGCCGTCGCACCGGGTCTGGCTGGAACCCTTCGCCCTGGCCGCCGACCTGGTGACCAACGGCGACTGGCTGGGCTTCATCGCCGACGGCGGCTACGCCCGGCCCGAGCTGTGGCTGTCCGACGGCTGGGCCACAGTCAAGGCCGAGGCCTGGACCGCGCCCCTCTACTGGCGCCGCGACGGCGACGACTGGACGGTCCTGAGCCTGATCGGCCGCGCCCCGGTCGATCCGACCGCCCCGGTGCGGCATGTCAGCTTCTATGAGGCTGACGCCTACGCCCGCTGGGCCGGCAAGCGCCTGCCGTCCGAGGCGGAGTGGGAGCATGCCGCGACCACGGCGCCCGACGCCTTCTCAAACCTGTCGGGCGAGGTCTGGCAGTGGACGTCCAGCGCCTACGCCCCTTACCCCGGCTTCCAGCCGACGCCTGGCACGGCGGCTGAGTACAACGGCAAGTTCATGGCCAATCAGATGGTCTTGCGCGGCGGCGCCTTCGCCACGCCGCCCGGCCACGCCCGCGTCACCTATCGCAACTTCTTCTATCCCCAACAGAGGTGGGCCTTCATGGGTCTGAGACTGGCCGAAGACGCCCCGCGCGGGCGCACGAGTTTCATTGAGGACGCCCAGACGGCCGCCTTCCGGCGCGACCTGGTCCAGGGCCTGTCCCGCGACCAGAAGGCCGTGCCGCCCAAGTGGTTCTATGACGCCGAGGGCTCGCGCCTGTTCGAAGAGATCACGGCCCTGCCGGAATATTATCCGACCCGTCAGGAGACGGCCCTGCTGCGCGACCGGGCCGCCGCCCTGACCGCCGACTTCGGCCCCGAGGCCGTCCTGGTCGAGTTCGGTTCGGGCGCCAGCGAAAAGACCCGCATCCTGCTGGACGCCGCGCCCGACCTCGGCGCCTATGTGCCGCTGGACATCAGCGAGACGGCCCTGCTGGACGCCGTCGCCCGCCTGTCCGCCGACTATCCGGCCCTGCGGGTCCAGCCGGTTCTGGGCGATTTCGAACATCTGTCGCCCTTGCCGGACGATTTGCCGCAGGGCCGGCGCATCGGTTTCTTCCCCGGCTCGACCATCGGCAATCTGGAGCCCGAGGAGGCGGTGCGGTTCCTGGCCTCGGCGCGTCGGATGCTGGGGGAGGGGGCGCTGTTCATCCTCGGCGTCGATCTGGTCAAAGACCCTGCGACCCTGGTCGCCGCCTATGACGACGGCCGGGGCGTCACCGCGGCCTTCAACCTGAACCTCCTGGTCCGCGCCAACGCCGAACTGGACGCCGATTTCGACCTGGACGCCTTCGCCCACCGCGCCGTCTGGAACCCGGATCACTCGCGCATGGAAATGCACCTTCAGGCGCTGCGTCAAACCGCCGCCCGCGTCGGCGACAGGGCCTTCACCTTCATGGCCGGAGAGACCCTCCACACCGAAAGCTCGCGCAAGTTCACGCCGGATTCGGTCGAGGCCCTGGCCAAGGAGTCCGGCTGGTCCATGGCCGGTTTCGAGGTTTCGCCCGAACCCCGCGTGGCCCTGGCCCTGCTGCGGGGGTGAGGGGGCCACTTCCTTTCTGTCTATACAGATAAGATCGTCATCCTCGGCCTTGTGCCGAGGATCCATAATCCCGGCGCCGGGCGTCGTGCCCCCTGCAAGACCGAGCCTATGGATCCTCGGCACAAGGCCGAGGATGACGGCCATGGGGGCGAGTGCATGGAAAAGAAAAAGGGCGGCGCATCCTCGACGCGCCGCCCTGCAGACTCTCACTGAAGCCGTGTCACTCGGCTCCGTTCGAAGCCGCGTCCTTCTTCGGCCCGTGCGAGGCCTCGCCGCCCTTGCGTCCGGCCTGGGCGGCCAGGCTGCGGTCTTGGGAGAAGCTTCGTTTTTCGCTGGGGACGCTTGCGCCCCCCTTGCGTGCGATTTCGCGCTGACGTTCGGGATCCATGGAGGCGAAGCCTCGCTTGGAAACGCCGGAGGGTCGCGAGGTCTGGCCGTCCATCGGTGTTCCTTTCAGTGCTGCCGTTGCGCTTGCCGAAATGAACCCTGTGACTCCGTGACGGTTCCGTAGGTAACTTCGTTTTACCAGCCGTGATCTGAACGTCTTTGTGGTTTGACTTCAAACGGCTGCATAGGGGCGGGAATCGCCTTCGCCGCCGCCGCCGGGCTCCATCGGCGGCATTTCGTCCGGAGCGTCGGCCGGATCGATCTCGGGTTGTGGCGTCGGCTCGGGCTGGATTTCCGGTTGCGGCGTTCCGGGGGGCGTGGGTTCGACATAGGTCATGGTCTTCTCCTCTGAATGGAGAACGCGGCCCGCACCCCAATGTTCACCCCCGGCTTTGGGCGCGGACATGGGGAACTGGATCCGGTCGGGCCGGTTCAGTGTCCGAACCCCGGAGATTCCCATGACCCAGACCCCCATCGCCCCTTCCTCGCCCGATGACATCGTCACGGAAGACGACGGCCCGACCCAGCGCCTCGACCGACAGGCGGACGCCATCCTGGCCGAGGGCGAAGCCCGCAGCTTCGAGGACACCACCTCGCTGCGTCAGGCTCTGCGCGAAGACGCCGCCATGATCCGCAGCAAGGTGGCCGGCCGGGTCGAGACCGCCCGCGACGGCATCCGCGACGAGCCGATGCGGACCACCCTCTACGCCCTGGGCATAGGGGTGATCATCGGCATGCTGATGCGCCGCTGATCTACGCCGGCCCCACCGGCTCCCGCTGCATCGGCGCCCTCTGCAACGCCGCATCCGACACGAACGGATTGGTCCGCCGCTCCTCGCCGAAGGTCGAGATCGGCCCGTGGCCCGGCACGAAGGTGACGTCGTCGCCGAGCGGCCACAGCTTCTCCACCACGCTGCGGATCAGGGCCGGCGGGTCGCTCATCGGGAAGTCGGTCCGGCCGACCGAGCCCTTGAACAGCACGTCGCCCACCTGGGCGAACCGGGCCGCCGGGTTGAAGAAGATCACATGGCCGGGCGTATGGCCGGGGCAGTGGCGGACCTCCCAAGTCGTTTCGCCCAGGCTGACGGTGTCCCCGTCCTCCAGCCAGCGGTCAGGCGTAAAGGGTCGGGCCTCGGGCAGGCCGTACATCCGGCCGGTCTCCACGATCCGGTCGATCCAGAACTGGTCGGCCTTCTGGGGGCCGGTGATCCGGACCCCGGTCTTCTCCTGCATCTCGGCCGCGCCGCCGGCGTGGTCCAGATGACCGTGGGTGATCCAGATCTGATCCAGGGTCAGGCCGCGCCGCGCCACCTCGGCCAGAATCGCATCCACCGATCCGCCCGGATCGATCACGGCGGCCTTGTTGGTGGCCGTGCACCACACCGTGGTGCAGTTCTGCTGAAGCGGGGTGACGGGCGTCACAAAGACGCCAATGGGGGAGGCGGGCTGGGTCATGGCGTCTTCTTACCTGCCCCTGTGACGCGAAACCACCGCGACGGGCCACGCTCGCGTTGACCTTTGGAGCCCTTCTCGACATAAGGGCGGGCTTCGAGGCGCCGCTCCAAACGGGGCGGCCTTCTTGCTTTATCCATTCCGCGCCGACCGTCCCGACGGTTCATGCGCCCCAGAGCGTCAGAAATCCCGACCATGCAAGTCGTCGAAAAGTCGAACGAAGGCCTCAGCCGCGTGATCGCGGTCACCATTCCCGTCGCGGAGCTGAACGAGAAGCTCGAAGCCCGCGTCAAGGAAGTCGCCCCGCAGATGAAGCTGAAGGGCTTCCGTCCGGGCAAGGTGCCGGTCGCCCACGTCAAGAAGACTTTCGGCCGCGACTTCATGGGCGAGATCATCAACGCCCAGCTGAACGAGACCAGCCAGAAGGCTCTGGACGAGGCCAAGATCCGTCCGGCCGCCCCGGCCGAGATGAAGCTGACCTCCGACATGGACAAGGTCATCGCCGGTCAGGAAGACCTGGCCTATGAGATGTCGCTGGAGATCATGCCGGACTTCACCCCGGTCGATCCCAAGACCCTGAAGCTGGAACGCCCCACCTATGAGGCGTCTGACGCCGATCTGGACGAGGCCCTGACCGAACTGGCCGGCCAGGCCAAGTCCTACGAGGACAAGAAGGGCAAGACCGTCAAGGCCGCCGAGGGCGACCAACTGACCATCGACTTCCTGGGCAAGCTGGACGGCGAGCCCTTCGACGGCGGCGCCGCCGAGGACGCGGACCTGGTGATCGGCTCGGGCCGCTTCATCCCCGGCTTCGAAGAGCAGCTGAAGGGCGCCAAGGTCGGCGAGGAAAAGACCATCGAGGTCACCTTCCCGGAAAACTACCAGGCCGCCCATCTGGCCGGCAAACTGGCCACCTTCGACATCAAGGTGAAGGCCATCAAGGCCGAGGTCGAAGCCAAGGTGGACGACGAGTTCGCCAAGCGTATCGGTCTGGAATCGCTGGATCGCCTGAAAGAGCTTCTGAGCCAGAACCTGAACCAGCAGTACGCCGGCGCCGCCCGCTTCAAGCTGAAGCGGGCCCTGCTGGACCAGCTGGACGCCGCCCATGACTTCCCCCTGCCGCCCAAGATGGTCGAAGCCGAGTTCGACGGCATCTGGCAACAGGTCGAGGCCGACAAGGCCGCCGGCCGCCTGCCGGAAGAAGACGCCGCCAAGTCCGAAGAGGACCTGAAGGCCGAATACAAGAAGATCGCCGAGCGTCGCGTGCGCCTGGGCCTGGTCCTGGCCGAAATCGGCCGCGCCCACAATGTCCAGGTCACCGACCAGGAGCTGAACGCCGCCCTGCTGCAGGAAGCCCGCAACTATCCGGGCCAGGAGCAGGCCGTCCTGAACTTCTACCGTCAGAACCCCAACGCCGCCGCCCAAATGCGCGCCCCGATCTATGAGGAAAAGGTCGTCGACCTGATCGTCGGCCTGGCCGAAGTCACCGACAAGCCCATCAGCAAGGAAGAGCTGCTGAAGGAAGACGAAGAGGGCTGATCGCCTCCTTCATCGGATCGTGAAGAGGCGGGGGTCGGCGATCCCCGCCTTTTTCGTATGCGGGCCCCACCTTGTAAGGCGGCCTTCATAACGCGATATGCAGAACAACAAGGCGAGCGACCGCGAGTCGCGCGCTCCCCCGCATTCTTGAGAAGGCTCCATGCGCGATCCGATCGAACTGATGAACATGAACCTCGTCCCCATGGTGGTCGAGCAGTCCAGCCGGGGCGAGCGCTCCTTCGACATCTTCTCGCGCCTGCTGCGCGAGCGGATCATCTTCCTGACGGGGCCGTTCGAGGACGGCATGGCGTCGCTGATCTGCGCCCAGCTGCTGTTCCTGGAGTCGGAGAACCCCAAGAAGGAAATCTCCATGTACATCAACAGCCCCGGCGGTCAGGTGACCTCGGCGCTCGCGATCTACGACACCATGCAATACATCAAGAGCCCGGTCTCGACCGTGGTCATGGGCATGGCGGCCTCGGCCGGCTCCCTGATCCTGACGGCCGGCGAGGCGGGCCAGCGGATCGCCCTGCCGAACGCCCGGGTCATGGTGCACCAGCCTTCGGGCGGTTTCCGCGGCCAGGCCTCGGACATCGAGCGCCACGCCGAGGACATCCGCTACACCAAGAAGCGGCTGAACGAGATCTACGTCCACCACACCGGCCGCACCTATGAAGAGGTGGAGCGCACCCTGGACCGCGACCACTTCATGTCGGCCGAAGAGGCCAAGGCCTGGGGCATCGTCGATCACGTCTATGACCGGCGCGAACAGGCCGACGCCGACGGCATAAAGACGCCCGGCGCCTGAGCCCCGTTTTCAGCTAGAATGAGGGGGCGCGTCCTGGCGGCGCGCCCCTTTCTTTTCGTCCATCGGAACCGAGATGCAGTTCACAAGAGACCCCTCAGGCACGATCGAGGTGGAGGGCGAGACCTACGCCTGGGAAATCCGTCGTCAGCCGCGCCCCGTCGGCGGTGCGGTGTGGGAGGGGATGGCCGTCTCCCTGCGCCATGTGGATTTCAAGCGCGAGGCCATCATCCAGTTTCCGCCGCCCTTGCGTCCCAACGGCCGGCCCGACGTGGAGAAGCAGCGGGTCAATGTCGATGCGGTGCGCAACGCCGTCACCGCCGCCATCGAGGCGGGCTGGGACCCGACCTCGCGGGGCAAGGCCATGGTTTTCGACGTGGACGCCGACGGCCGCTGACGCCGTTCAGGGCCGCTGGGTGAAGACCCGGAACCCCGGCGACTGGGCGATGGCCAGCATTTCCGCGTCGCCGGAGGTGTCGCCATAGGCGGCCGTCAGGACCAGATCCTCGCCATAGGCGGCCTTCAGACGCCGCACCTTCTCCTCGCCCCGGCAGTTGGCGCCGTCGAAGGCGCCGGTCACCCGGCCTTCGGCGTCGAAGGTCAGGGGCGTTCCCAAGAGGGCCTCGGCGCCCAGCCGGCGGGCGAAGGGCTCAACCGTCGTCTCGGGCGAGGCGGTCACGATCACGCGATGGGCGCCGCGCTCGCCCCAGTCGTTCCAGACCTTCAGCGCGTCCGGCCGCATGAAGCGGTCCCAGACCAGGTCGGCGAACCGTTCCGCCTCGGCCTCCAGACTTTCGCGGTCCATGCCGGCCAGGAATTCCTTGACCGAGGCGGCCTTGATCCGGCCCCGATCACGATCCCGCCCATAGGCCGCCAAGGCCGGCGCCAGCTTGACCAGACCCAGGGCCCAGCCGCCCGGACCGGCCTTCCAGCGCAGAAACTGCGTGAAACTGTCGCGAATCGTCAGGGTGCCGTCGAAGTCGAAGGCGACGAGCGGCTGTTCCGAATTGATCCGGGACTGGCGTAATTCCTGCAGGCTTCCCATGTCAGACATTCGCCGTGATCCCCAACGACACTGATCCATCCCCTTTCCGTGACCTCGCCCCTCCGCCTTCGGGGTTGTCGTGGAACGTGGGATGGGTGATTGTCATTTTTTGAAGACCTTTGCGTCCAGAATGCTGGAATCAACGCGGAGGAAGCGCGTAGCTGGCCATTTCGGTCCGCTCCGCGGGAGTGAGATAAGGGTCTATGACCAAAGCAGCCGGCTCTGACGCCAAAAGCACCCTGTACTGCTCGTTCTGCGGAAAGAGCCAGCACGAAGTCCGCAAACTGATTGCGGGCCCGACCGTCTTCATCTGCGATGAATGTGTCGAACTGTGCATGGACATCATCCGTGAAGAGCACAAGATCGGCTTCAAGAAGACGAGCGACGGCGTCCCCACGCCCAAGGAGATTCGCGACGTCCTGGACGATTACGTCATCGGCCAGTCGCACGCCAAGAAGGTGCTCTCGGTCGCCGTCCACAACCATTACAAGCGTCTGAACCACGCGACGAAGAACAACGATGTCGAACTGGCCAAGTCGAACATCATGCTGATCGGGCCGACCGGTTCGGGCAAGACGCTGTTGGCCCAGACCCTGGCCCGCATCATCGACGTGCCCTTCACCATGGCCGACGCCACGACGCTGACCGAGGCCGGCTATGTGGGCGAGGACGTCGAGAACATCATCCTGAAGCTGCTCCAGGCGTCGGATTACAATGTCGAACGGGCCCAGCGCGGCATCGTCTACATCGACGAAATCGACAAGATCAGCCGCAAGTCGGACAATCCCTCGATCACCCGCGACGTCTCGGGCGAGGGCGTGCAGCAGGCGCTGCTGAAGATCATGGAAGGCACCGTCGCCTCCGTGCCTCCGCAAGGCGGCCGCAAACATCCGCAGCAGGAGTTCTTGCAGGTCGATACCGCCAACATCCTCTTCATCGTGGGCGGCGCCTTCGCCGGGCTGGAGAAGGTGATTTCGGCGCGCGGCGAGGGGGCCTCGATCGGCTTCGGCGCCAAGGTCAAGGAAATCGACGAGCGCCGCACCGGCGACATCCTCAAGGGGGTGGAGCCTGACGACCTGATGCGTTTCGGCCTGATCCCCGAGTTCATCGGCCGTCTGCCTGTCCTGGCGACGCTGGAGGATCTGGACGAAACGGCCCTGGTCACCATCCTGACCGAGCCCAAGAACGCCCTGGTCAAACAGTACAAGCGTCTGTTCGAGATGGAGAATGTCGAACTGACCTTCACCGACGACGCCCTGATCGCCGTCGCCAAAAAGGCCATTACCCGCAAGACCGGCGCGCGCGGCCTGCGTTCGATCCTGGAAGGCATTCTGCTGGAAACCATGTTCGAACTGCCGACCTTCGAAGGCGTCGAGGAGGTGGTGGTCAATGCTGAAGTCATCGACGGCAAGGCCCAGCCCCTGCTGATCTATTCCGAAGCCTCCAAGAAGAAGGCCGACGGCGCCGCCTGAACGGGCTGCGGCTGAACGTCACAAGGGCCGGAGCGACGCCGCTCCGGCCCTTTTCTTTTAAGACCCTCCCTCGCAAGCGGGGGAAGATGTCCCATTCCGAGCCCGCGTCGGCCGCGCATTTCTGCAACTCGCCCCGTTGAAAATCAGAGCTTTGTCGGTCCCAGGCGCTGATCGACCCGTCGCGGCGCCGGGGCGCCTTATGCTGGCGGGATCAGCCGAGGCGGCGCAGAGGCGTGACGGAGGTGACTTTCAAATCGGACACATCGGACACATCGGACACTGTTTTTCTGTGTCCGGCAGGGGCCGAACGGTTCTTCCGCTCCGCCGAGGGCTTCACCTCCGGACAGATCGGACACATCGGACACTGTTTTTCAGCCGTCCGAAAACCGCGCGCCGACCGGCCGCAGACGCCGGCGGCGTGGGCTGAAAGACACGTGCATGTGGGCGGATGGGCGGCCACGCTTGAACCGCAGGTCTTTCAAACCACATACTCATTCGAACGCCGTCGGAATCGACGGGTCGTCACGCGCTGGTCGGGCCTCTTGCCCGGGCGACCGTGGCGGCGGGCCGGCGATCACCAATGGCCCAGGAGTACGCATCATGACTGACACCAAGATCCTGCCCGTCCTGCCGTTGAGAGACATCGTGGTCTTTCCGCACATGGTCGTGCCGCTCTTCGTGGGCCGCGAAAAATCGGTGAAGGCCCTCGACGAGATCATGAAGGGCGAAAAGCAGATCCTTCTGGCGACCCAGAAGAACAGCGTTGACGACGACCCGTCGCCCGACGCCATCTACCCCATCGGCGTCCTGGCCAGCGTCCTGCAGCTGCTGAAGCTGCCGGACGGCACGGTCAAGGTCCTGGTCGAGGGCAAGGGCCGCGCCCGCCTGACCCGCTTCACCGACCGCACCGACTATTTCGAAGCCGAGGCCGTCGAGATCGAGGACGAGCCGGGTGAGACCTCTCAGGCCGAGGCCATGCTGCGCGCCGTGGTCGAGCAGTTCGAAAACTATGTGAAGCTGAACAAGAAGGTGCCGCCCGAGGCCCTCAGCTCCATCCCCCAGATCACCGACGCCTCCAAACTGGCGGACTCGGTCGCGGCCCATCTGTCGGTCAAGATCATCGACAAACAGGGTCTGCTGGAAACCATCGACGTGCCCAAGCGGCTGGAGAAGGTCTATGGCCTGATGGAGGGGGAAATCTCCGTCCTGCAGGTCGAGAAGAAGATCCGCTCGCGCGTGAAGCGTCAGATGGAGAAGACCCAGCGCGAATATTATCTGAACGAGCAGATGAAGGCGATCCAGCGCGAGCTGGGCGAGACCGACGACGCGCGCGACGAGATCATGGATCTGGAGAAGCGCATCCGGAAGACGCGCCTGTCCAAGGAGGCCCGCACCAAGGCCGAGGCCGAGGTCAAGAAGCTGCGCAACATGTCGCCGATGTCGGCCGAATCGACGGTGGTGCGCAACTACCTCGACTGGCTGCTGTCCGTGCCGTGGGGCAAGGCCAAGCAGAAGCCGATCGACCTGGTGCGGGCGGAAGAGATCCTCGAGGAGGACCACTTCGGCCTGGAGAAGGTCAAGGAACGGATCATCGAATATCTGGCCGTCCAGGCCCGCACCGGCAGCCTGAAGGGGCCGATCCTGTGCCTCGTCGGCCCTCCCGGCGTCGGCAAGACCTCTCTGGCCAAGTCGATCGCCAAGGCCACCGGGCGTGAATATGTCCGCATGTCCCTGGGCGGGGTGCGCGACGAGAGCGAGATCCGCGGCCACCGCCGGACCTATATCGGCTCCATGCCCGGCAAGATCATCCAGTCGATGAAGAAGGCCAAGACCACCAACGCCTTCGTCCTGCTGGACGAGATCGACAAACTGGGCGCCGACTGGCGCGGCGATCCGTCCTCGGCCCTGCTGGAGGTGCTGGACCCGGCCCAGAACTCGACCTTCGGCGACCACTATCTGGAGGTGGACTACGACCTGTCCCAGGTGATGTTCGTGACCACCGCGAACAGCCTGAACATGCCGCAGCCGCTAATGGACCGGATGGAGATCATCCGGGTCTCCGGCTACACCGAAGACGAGAAGGTCGAGATCGCCAAGCGTCACGTCCTGCCCAAACAGATGAAGGATCACGGCCTGAAGGACGGCGAGCTGGTCGTTCCGGAAGAGACCATCCGCGACCTGATCCGCTACTATACCCGTGAGGCCGGGGTGCGGTCGCTGGAGCGGGCCCTGGGCGGTCTGGCCCGCAAGGCCGTTCGCGAAATGGCCAAGACTGGGGCCGCCTCGATCACCGTCGATGCGGAAAAACTGGCCGAATACGCCGGGGTGAAGAAGTTCCGCTACGGCGAGACGGATGAGGAGGATCAGGTCGGCATCGTCACCGGCCTGGCCTGGACCGAGTTCGGCGGCGACATCCTGACCATCGAGGCGATCAAGATGCCCGGTCGCGGCCGCATGACCGTGACCGGCAACCTCAAGGACGTGATGAAGGAGTCGATCTCGGCGGCGGCCTCCTATGTCCGTTCGCGGGCTCTGGACTTCGGCGTCAAGCCGCCGGTGTTCGAGAAAACCGACATCCACGTCCACGTGCCGGACGGCGCCACGCCCAAGGACGGTCCGTCCGCCGGCGTCGCCATGACCGTGGCCATGGTCTCGGTCCTGACGGGCGTGCCGATCCGCAAGGATATCGCCATGACCGGCGAGATCACCCTGCGCGGCCGCGTCACCGCCATCGGCGGCCTGAAGGAGAAGCTGCTCGCGGCCCTGCGTTCCGGGGTCAAGACGGTGCTGATCCCCCAGGAGAACGAAAAGGACCTCGCCGACGTGCCGGACAATGTGAAGTCGGCGCTGGAGATCGTGCCGATCTCCACGGCGGACGAGGCCCTGAAATGGGCCCTGGTCGGCGCCCTGACCCCGGTCGAATGGGACGAGACGGCTGAACCCCTGCCGACGCCCGTTCCCCCCGCGGAGGGCGCCACGGCGGCTGTCAGCCACTGAACGCGACTTAAGTCGCACGCCGGAACGCCGCCGACAGCCCGTCGGCGGCGTTTTCGCTTTTGACGCGAGCGCCTATCGGACGTTTACTGACCGTTTGGAGGGATGACGATGACGAAAGCGGAACTCATCGGTCGCATGGCGACGGCGGCGAACATCAGTCGGGACCAGGCCAAGGCGGCGCTGGAGGCCTTCACCGACGGTGTTGTCGAGGCCCTGTCTCACGGTCACGACGTCAAGCTGATCGGCTTCGGCAGCTTCACCACGATCGAGCGCAAGGCGGGGGTGGCGCGCAATCCTCAAACCGGCCAGGCCATAGCGCGGGCCGCCTCCCGCACCGCCCGCTTCCGCGCCGGCGAAGGCCTGAAAAGCGCCTTGAACGCCTGACGCCCAGAGGGCATAAGCCCCGCTCTGGTTTCAAGGGCGGCTAGCTCAGCTGGAAGAGCATCTCGTTTACACCGAGAGGGTCGGCGGTTCGAGCCCGTCGCCGCCTACCAATCAAAAAGGCCGCCGGATCGCTCCGGCGGCCTTTTCCGTTTGATCTCAGGCTCCGATCAGAACCGGAAGCTGGCCCGCAGCAGCAGCGAATAGCGGACATAGTCCTCCAGCAGCTCGGCGTCGCCCGTCAGGGACAGCATGCCCAGCTCGTTGCCCAGGTTCATGCGGAAGCCCAGCAGCAGGCCGCCGCCCTCGACGGCGTCCGGCGACAGGATGAAGTCCGGCCCGCCGCTGGCGAAGCGGGCGATGGTCTCGCCGGCGTCGACCGACAGATTCTGGCGATAGCCGATCCGCAGTTCGGGACGGATCCAGCCGTCGCGACCGAAGCCGTAGCCGACGTTCATCGCCGCCACCGCCGAGAAGATGTGGCTGTCGCGGGAATCGATGTCCAGATCGAAGCCGTCGCCGCCGCCCTTTTCGGATCGGGCGTCTTCCGACAGGCGGAAGTATTCAGCGTAGATTTCGGGACGGACGTTCAGCCGGCCGTAGTTGCGCTCATAGGAGGCGCCCCCGGCGGCGGCGGCGGTCCAGCCGTGCCAGTCGGAGGTGTTGTTCAGATAGACGCCGCCGGCGACCAGCGAGCGGTCGGCGCTGAAGCTGGCGTAGCCGCCGGCCGCCCGAGCCCAGGTGGTCCAGTACTGGCCCTGGGCGCGCCAATAGAGGCCGAGCTCCAGAAGATTGGCGGACAGGACCTCTTCGGCCTCCGCTTCCGGATCCTTGATGTCCGAGGAGGTGAAGGCCGCCGTCACGCCGAAGGCGCCCAGGCTGGAGCCCTTCTCGACGCCGCCGGCCACGCCGAAGCCTTCGGACCGGAAGCCGTAGGAGTCGGTCTTGTCCTTGTCGGCGTAGAAGTTGATCTCCTGCAGCCAGGCGCTGGTTTCTCCGGGCGCAGCCGAGGCGTTGCGCCCGGTCAGGGCGCGGGTCACGGCGTCCACCCCGGCCGACAACGACATCAGAGGGCCGCCCGAGTGGTCCGGCAGCATCTGCTCGTAGGCGTCGATGAAGCCGTCGCGGCCCGTCTGGGACAGGAACAGGTTACGAACCGTCTCATTGGCGCCCAGGGCGGCGTAGACGGCGTCATAGGCCGAGGCCTCGACCGGGATCAGCCCGGCCTCCTGGGCGGTGCGCCGGCGCGCGTCGATATAGAGGCTGTTGGCGCCCTGATCGACGCCCGCTTCGACGACATAGAGATAGGGCGAGTTTTCGGCGAGCAGCTGCTTGTCGATCTGGCCGACGTTCAGCGTGCCGGCCTTGATGATGTCGAACCGCTCCGGTCCCTCCAGCAGGGAGGAGAAGCGCACGCCCAGCTGCGCGCCCGTCGCCAGGGTGGCGGCGCCGCTGACGTTGAAGCCGCCGGCGCGATCGGCCTTGGGGTCCAGGGTCGTGATCAGGACGCCGTCGGCCCCCACGTTCAGGCTGGAGATGTTGGTGGCGGTCGTCTGGGTCGCGTTCAGCGTGCCCTTGGAAACGTTGATGTCCAAGGCGCCGTCGCTGTCGGTTATCGCGCCCTGCACCACGGCGCCGCCGCTGATCGCCAGCCGGTCGGCGCCGGCGCCGAAGGCGATGTCGCCGACGACCGTGCCGTTCTCGACATTGAAGGTGTCGGCGCCCGAGCCCAGCTTGATCGCGCCCACGATCTGGGGCTCGCTGGCATCCGGCACTCCGTCCTTGTCAGTGTCGGTCGCAGTGCTGTCGGCTGCGGCGGGAACACCGTACTGGCGCAGGGTCACGCCGCTGGTGTTGGCCGACAGGTCGATGGCCGTGACCGTGCCGGAGACGTCCGCCAGACTGCTGGAGCTGGCGGTCAGGGAGCCGGCGATCACGCCGGCGTTGTTCAGCTGGGTCAGCGAGCCCGACTGATCGCGGATCACGGTCGCCGAACCGTCGTCGCCGCCGTAGGAGGCGATCATCGTGCCGGTGTTGGTCAGACTGCCGACGTTCGCGCCGACGCCGATCAGAACACCCGTGGCGGCCTCGGTTCCCTTGCCGGCCACGACGGCCTGGATAGTCCCGGTGTTGACCAGGGCGGGGGCAGAGACGCCGGCGCCGACCTGGATGGCGGTGGCGTTGGCGTCGACAGCCGAGGCGGCGATCGAGCCTTCGTTGCGCACGCCGCCCGCAATCGTCACGGCCTGTCCGCCGTCCACGCCGAGTTGAAGCCCGCGTCCCTGAACGCCGGAATAGACGCCCGATCCGGTGATGGCGCCCCGGTTGATCAGGCCATAGGCGGCGTCGCCCGTCCCGACCGCGCCCAAGGTCACAGTGTTTGCGGTGGAGCCGATCAGCAGGGCCGGCGCGGCGCCCAGAGAGGTGAGGGCGGCCGTTGTCTCGCTGGCGTCGGGCACGCCGTCGCCGTCGCGGTCCAGATCATCGCGGTTCTTGACGCCGTCGCCGTCGTCGTCCTCGTCGCCGTTCTTGACGCCGTCCTTGTCGTCGTCGCCGTCGATGCCGGCGGCCGAATAGGCCAGGGCCTTGTCCAGCAGGACGCCGCCCGCGACATTGGCGCCGACGCGCACGGCCGGTCCGCCCTGAAGCAGGTCATCGGCGTCCAACTCATCCAGGAACAGGGTGGTGGCGTTGTCGAACGTTCCGGTGGAGGGGCGCGCCGGAGGCGGGGTGGTGTAGCGATAGCCGGTGGTGGCGATGGTGGAATGGATCTTCAGAGCGCCGCCCACGGCGCCTTCGACCGAGACCCCGGTCGCGCCCGCGCCGGTGGCCGAGATGGAGCCCGCTAGATCCACATTGCCCGAGACCGGAGCCGTGGTGCGGACGCCCGCCGTGTTGTCGCCGACGACCCGGATGGTGCCCAGGCTCTGAACCTTGCCGTTCACCGCCGATTCGACGCCGAGCCCGTAGGAATTATTGCCTTCGACCGTAATGGAGCCGCTGGATTCGACCAGGACGTTGCCGGTGAAGGGCGATGCCCCGGTCACCCGCACGCCATAGCGGCCGGTTCCCGTGGCGAAGGGGCCGTCCAGATCGCCGTCGCCGTCTGTGTCCTTGATGTCAGCCGTTTCCTGGCTGTCGGTGATGTTAATCGCCCCGCCGACCGTGACCGACCCGGTGTTGCCGCCGTTGACCAGGATGCCGGTGGCGCCGTCGGCGGCCTTGTCCATGGTGATGGAACTACCGCTGTCCAGATCGACGGTGTTGCTGGAATCCAGCGTCACGGCCGCGCCCGAGTTGACGGCGACCGAGCCGCCGCTGGCCAGACGGACGTTATCCGCCGCCGTTCCGGTGGCGTTCGCCGTGCGGATCGGGGTGGTCCGGGCGGTCGAGACGACGACCTCGGCCTGAGCGCCGCTTACGGCCATCAAGGGGGCGATCGCCACGGCGGTCGCGAGCAGAATACGCATTCGGAAGAAAACCCCTGGTGGTCACGCGATCACGATGCAGGCGACCCTTTAGCAGGGTCCGGGCCAGCCTTCCCCAACTTTATCGAATTTGAGGCGAATGCAAGGCCGCGCTCCATCTGCTGCGGCGCCGAAAGGGCGGGGTGGTCGGGCCAAGGTCCTGATTTTCAGTCGTGATGGGCGGGGTTCGGAGGGTTTTTCTCGCTCCCTATTGAGCTTTGCCGCAGCCGGGTCTAGGGGCGAAGATCATGGTCAACCGCCTCTGAGGATGAGGCATCCATTCCGCGCCTTTCGGCGTTTGCGAGCGCAGACCTGACGAGAACCCCCGAATGACCCTGACTGATCTCGACGTCCACGAAAGCGAACTTCGTCTGATTCCCGGACTGGACGTGGAGGTGGCGGACACCTTGAGGGCGTTGAAACAGGCGTCGCAGGACGAGCGGCCGCGGCTGTTGGACACCACCATGCTGTACGCGCCCCGGTCCGGCGGCGTGAAGCGATACCTGCTGTCGAAGAAGGCGTGGATCGAGGCCAATCGGCCGGGGGTCAGCCATTCCCTCATCGTGCCGGGCGCCCGACACAGGGCGCGGGCGGACGGGATCGTTCAGCTGCGCGCCACGCGACTGCCGTTCGGAGACGGCTATCGTTGGCCCAGTTCGGTCAAGCGCTGGAGCGCCTGGGTCGCGGCCATGAAGCCGTCGATCATTGAGGCGGGCGACCCCTATACGCCGGGACAGGGCGCCCTGGAGGCCGGCCAGAGGGTCGGCTGTCCCGTCGTCGGCTTCTGCCATTCGGACCCAGCCGGCCTGGCGGCGCTTCATTTCGGCGAATGGGCCAAGAAGCCCGTCGAAAAGCGCTGGGCCCGTCTGTTCTCCCAGTTTGACCGCGTCGTTTCGCCCAGCCGCTTCATCGCGCGGCGGCTTGAGGAGGCGGGGGTGGACAATATCGTCATTCGTCCGCTGGGCGTCGAGGTCGACACCTTCCGGCCCGACCGCCGCGATCGGTCCTGGCTGCTGAAGGAACTGGGCCTCGGCCCAGACGCACGCCTTCTGTGTTTTGCCGGCCGTCCCGCCAAGGAGAAGAACGTCGATGTTCTGATCGAGGCGGTCCAAAAGCTGGGCGCCCCTTATTATCTGGTCCTGGTCGGCGCTGGTTCGGGCATGCCCGCCGAGGACCGGGTGATCTCCCTGCCTTATGAGAAGGACCCGCGGGCGGTGGCCAAGATCATCGCCAGCTGCGACGCCTTCGTTCACGCCAATGACAAGGAGCCCTTCGGTCTGATCGTGCTGGAGGCCATGGCCTGCGGTCGGCCCGTGGTGGGCGTAAACGCCGGGGGCGTGGCCGAGACGGTCGATTCGACCGTGGGCCAGTTGGCCGCCAGCGCCGAGGCCGACGACTACGCCCAGGCGATCGAGGCCTTGTTCGCCCGCGACATCGAGGCCATCGGCCGCGCCGCCCGCGAAAAGGCGGTCAGCCGGTTCGCCTGGAACCGCGTCTTTGAAGACCTGTGCATGGTCTATGGAGAGCTGACCGGAGAGGCCGCCTTCGTTCAGCCCGAGGCGGCGTTCGCCGTCCACTGATCCGAAGCGGGCCCGCCCGTCTCTGGGGACGGGCGCTGGACTGCGGTCAGCGCCGATCATACCCCGGACGGGGATGATGTTTTTCTAAGAAATAGGGGATTTGCGCGCTTGCGGGGCGGCGCGCCGCTTCTTCGTTACAGAAGAAGTGGCGCGAGTGACGGGGCTCGAACCCGCGACCTCCGGCGTGACAGGCCGGCACTCTAACCAACTGAGCTACACCCGCGTACCTGGGTCGAAACTTTAGAGTTGTTTCGAAAACTGTGTGGGAAGGCGGTGTGCGCCACTCCATCTATTTCTAGAGAGAGTGGCGCGAGTGACGGGGCTCGAACCCGCGACCTCCGGCGTGACAGGCCGGCACTCTAACCAACTGAGCTACACCCGCGTTTCCCGACCGAAGCGGCTGTGCGCCCCGGCGAGGGGCGTCGTTTAGGCGGGCTTACACAGCGCGTCAAGCGACCTTTTTCGATAAGACGGGCCTCAGCGCGACGGGGCTGTGGGCGAAGGGACCGCCGCCGGTTGGGGCGGGGTGTGCGGACCCGCCAGACCGCCTGCAGCAGGCTCCTGGGCGGCGACGGCGGGGGCGGGCGGTTCGTAATAGACGCCGACGCCCGGCCCAAGCGGCAGGTCCAGCGTGACCCAGGCCGCCACCATGATCAGGCCGGCGACCAGGAAGGCCCCTGCATAGGGCAGCATGGTCGCCATCAGAGACCCCAGGCCGAAGCGCGGATCCCAGCGCTGGGCGAAGGTCAGGATCAGGGGGAAGTAGCTCATCAGCGGCGTGGCGATGTTGGTGACCGAATCGCCCATCCGATAGGCGGCGGTCGTCATCTCGGGCGAAATCCCCAACAGCATGAACATCGGCACCACGATCGGAGCCAGGGCGGACCATTTGGCCGAGGCCGAACCGATGAACAGGTCGAAGAAGCAGGAGACGAAGACCACGCAGATCAGCAGCAGGGGGGCGGGCAGGGCCAGGCTCTTCAGCTCGGCGGCGGCGTTGACCGCCAGGATCGGCCCCAGCCCCGACCAGTTGAACATGGCTACGAAATGGGCGGCGAAGAAGGCCAGCACGATATAGGGCGCCAACTGGGCTATGCCGTCGCGCATCATGCGGACCAGGTCCCGATGCGACTGGATTGACCGCGAACCGGCGCCATAGGCGGCGCCGGTCAGGAAGAAGGTCACGGCGAAGAAGGCCACCAGCGAACGGTACAGGGGATTGAACCTCTGTTCGGGCTCGGCCGTCGGATCGACGAAGGGCGAGCCGGGCAGGAGGGTGATCAGGGCCCAGAGGGCGATCATCCCCATCAGGGCCAGTCCGGCCCAGGCCAGGCCGCGCTTCTCATCGGCGGTCAGGGGCTGTTTCTCGGAGGCGGCGGGAGCGGCGGCGTCCGCCGACGGCGCCCACGGCCCCAGGCGCGGCTCGATCACCCGGTCCGTCAGGAACCAGACGATGGGGGTGAAGACCAGGACGACCCCGATGATGAAGAACCAGTTGCCGGCGATGTTCACCGAATAGGAGGGGTCGATCAGGTGGGCCGCCGGCTCAGTGATCCCCAGGATCAAGGCGTCGCTGGCGCCGGGAAACAGATTTCCGGCATAGCCGCCCGACACGGCCGCAAACCCGGCGGCCAGACCCGCCAGGGGGTGCCGACCCGCCGCAGCGAAGATGACCGCCGCCAGGGGGATGACCACGACATAGGAGGCGTCCGACGCATGGTGGGAGACCATGCCCGTCACAACCACGATCGGGGTCAGGATCGCCCGCGGCGCATTCAGCAGGGCGCCGCGAATCGCCGTGGCGAACAGGCCCGCCCTTTCCGCCACCGAAGCCCCGTAGATTATGGTGACGACGATCCCCAACGGCGGGAAGTCCGCCAGGGTGCGCGGCATGCCGATGATCAGCCGCTCAAGGTTTTCGGGCGACAGCAGGCTCTGGGCCGCCAGCCGATCGCCCGTCACCGGATTCACCGCAGACCAGCCCAGGGCCGCGCCGATCATGCTAAGCAGAATCAGGCCGCCGACCAGCCAGAGGAAGAGAAAGACCGGATCGGGCAGACGATTTCCGATCCTCTCGACCGTGTTCAGAAGGCGCGCGGCTGGATTCATCGTCGGACTTTCGGGTGCGAAATCAGGCCGTCAGTAGGGCCGCGCGCCGCCGAAGACGGCAAGCGCCCCACCTGCGACATATAGCCCGAAAACCTGCGACCGATTCGCAACAAAAAACCCGTCGTCACAGGGGTTTGAACCGCGCCGACGTTGGGTCTAAGAAGCCCCGAATCCCGCCTCTCCCCGGCGGCCGAGGTTCTTTGAATGAACGCATTTCTGCTCGAATATCTGCCGGTGCTGATCTTCGCCGGCGTGGCCGCCTTCATCGGCGTGCTTTTCATCGCCCTGCCGCTGCTGCTGGCGCCGAAAAATCCGGACGCCGAGAAGCTGTCCGCCTATGAGTGCGGGTTCAACGCCTTTGACGACGCGCGGATGAAGTTCGACGTCCGCTTCTATCTGGTGTCCATCCTGTTCATCATCTTCGACCTGGAAGTGGCCTTCCTCTTCCCCTGGGCCGTGTCGATGTTCGACCTGTCGCAGGCGGGCATGATCTTCGCCTTCTGGTCGATGATGGTCTTCCTGGGCGTCCTGACCATCGGCTTCATCTATGAATGGAAGAAGGGAGCCCTGGAATGGGAGTGATCGCGCCTTCGTCGCCGCTTCCCGGCGCAATGGTTCCCGCCAATTCGGCCGCCCGGTCGACGGTCGAGGGCTATGACCCCAAGGTCCATGACAAGTTCTTCGAGGCGGTGAACACCGAACTGGGCGAGCGCGGCTTCCTGACCGCCTCGCTGGACGACGTCATCACCTGGGCCCGCACCGGCTCGCTGATGTGGATGACCTTCGGCCTGGCCTGCTGCGCCGTCGAGATGATCCAGATGTCGATGCCGCGCTTCGACGTCGAACGCTTCGGCATGGCCCCGCGCGGCAGCCCGCGTCACTCGGACCTGATGATCGTCGCCGGCACCCTGACCAACAAGATGGCCCCGGCCATCCGCAAGGTCTATGACCAGATGCCCGATCCCCGCTACGTCGTGTCGATGGGCAGCTGCGCCAACGGCGGCGGCTATTATCACTACAGCTACAGCGTCGTGCGCGGCTGCGACCGCGTGGTGCCGGTGGACGTCTATGTGCCCGGCTGCCCGCCGACGGCCGAGGCCCTGCTGTACGGCCTGCTGCAGCTGCAGAAGAAGATTCGCCGCACGGGGACCATCGACCGATGAGCTCGCTGGCCGTTCAAGCCCAGTTCGAGGCCGCCTTGACGCCGATGGGCGCCGAGCTGGTCGGGGCGCTCGCCGGCGACGGCTGGGGCGTCGAGGCCCAGGTCGCCTTTGGCGAACTGACCCTGGTCGCGCCGCGCGAACACATCGTCGAGGTGATGACCGCCCTGCGCGACCGGTTCGGGTTCCAGCAACTGCTGGACGTCTGCGGCGCCGACTATCCGGATCGCGAAGAGCGGTTCGAGGTGGTCTATCACCTGCTGTCCCTGACGCGGAACGCCCGCATCCGGGTCAAGGTCGCCACCGACGAGGTCCAGCCGGTCCCGACCGTCTGCCACGTCTATCCGTCCGCCGGCTGGTTCGAGCGTGAAGCCTACGACATGTACGGCGTGATCTTCGCAGGCCATCCCGATATGCGGCGCCTGCTGACCGACTATGGGTTCGAAGGGCATCCGCTGCGCAAGGACTTCCCCATGACGGGCTATGTCGAGGTCCGTTACGACGAAGAGCAGAAGCGGGTCGTCTATGAACCCGTCAAGCTGACGCAGGAATTCCGCACGTTCGACTTCCTGTCGCCGTGGGAAGGCGCCGATTATCCGGCGCCCGTCCTGCCCGGCGACGAAAAGGCTGGAGTGAAGGGCTGATGGCTGACGGCGCCCGTATCCCTGCGTCCGCGAACAGCGGCGGCGGCGGAGATCCCTTCGAAGACATGCCGATGGATCACCGGACCGACCATGCCCGCGACATGGACGACCGCAAGTTCACCATCAACTTCGGCCCGCAACACCCGGCCGCGCACGGCGTGCTGCGTCTGGTGCTGGAGCTGGACGGCGAGATCGTCGAGCGTGTCGATCCGCACATCGGCCTGCTGCACCGCGGCACCGAAAAGCTGATGGAGGCCCGCACCTATCTGCAGAACGTGCCCTATCTGGACCGGCTCGACTATGTGGCGCCGATGAACCAGGAGCACGCCTTCTGCCTGGCCATCGAGAAGCTGCTGGGCATCGAGGTTCCGTACCGGGCTCAGCTGATCCGCGTCCTCTATTCGGAGATCGGCCGGATCGGGAACCACCTGCTGAACGCGACCATGCAGGCCATGGACGTCGGCGCCCTGACGCCCCCGCTCTGGGGTCACGAAGAGCGCGAGAAGCTGATGGTCTTCTACGAGCGCGCCAGCGGGGCGCGTCTCCACGCCAACTACTTCCGCCCCGGCGGCGTCCATCAGGACCTGCCGATGGACCTGATCGACGACATCGGTCGCTGGTGCCTGGAGTTCCCCAAGGCCCTGGCCGACATCGAGAGCCTGGTCACCGAAAACCGCATCTTCAAGCAGCGCAACGTCGACATCGGCGTGGTGTCCAAGGAACAGGCCCTGGCCTGGGGCTTCTCGGGCGTGATGCTGCGCGGCTCGGACATCGCCTGGGACCTGCGCAAGTCGCAGCCCTACGAGTGCTACGCCGAGATGGAGTTCGACATTCCGGTCGGCAAGAACGGCGACTGCTGGGACCGCTACCTCTGCCGCATCGAGGAGATGAAGCAGTCGGTGCGCATCATGGAGCAGTGCATCCATAAGCTGCGCAACTGCCCCGGCGAGCCGGTGATGGTCGAGGACAACAAGATCGTGCCGCCGCGTCGCGGCGAGATGAAGCGGTCGATGGAATCCCTGATCCATCACTTCAAGCTGTACACCGAAGGCTTCAAGACGCCGGAAGGCGAGGTCTATGCGGCCGTCGAGGCGCCCAAGGGGGAGTTCGGCATCTATCTGGTGTCGGACGGCACCAACAAACCCTATCGCGTCAAGATCTCGGCGCCGGGCTTCCGTCACCTGCAGGCGATGGACTGGATGAACCGCGGCCACCAGCTGGCCGACGTCTCCGCCATCCTGGGCTCGCTCGACATCGTTTTCGGAGAAGTGGACCGATGAGCGTTCGTCGTCTCGCCAAGGAACAGCCGGCCTCGTTCGCCTTTTCGAAGGACACCCAGGCCAAGGCCGAATGGTGGATCAAGAAGTATCCGGAAAACCGTCGCCAGTCGGCGGTGATCCCGATCCTGTGGCTGGTGCAGAAGCAGGAAGGCTGGGTCTCAGAACCCGCCATTCGCGCGGTCGGCGAACTGCTGGGCATGCCCTTCATCCGGGTGATGGAGGTCGCGACCTTCTACACCATGTTCATGCTGGAGCCGGTCGGCAAGACCGCCCTGATCCAGGTGTGCGGCACCACGCCCTGCATGCTGCGCGGCGCCAATGAGCTGATGAAGGTCTGCAAGGAGAAGATCGGTCCCAAGGACCATCTGTCCGCCGACGGCCGCTTCACCTGGCAGGAGGTCGAATGCCTGGGCGCCTGTTCCAACGCGCCCATGGCACAGATCAACGACTACTATTACGAAGACCTGACGCCCGAGACCATGGCCCAGGTCATCGACGACTTCGCGGCGGGCAAGGCGCCCAAGCCGGGCTCCTACATCGGTCGCCACAATGCAGCGCCGGCCGGCGGGGCCAAGACCCTGCTGGACCCGAAGCTGTATGACGGCTCGGCCGCCAAGCCGATCAAGAAACTGCCCAACAGCGATCCTGCTCCGGTCGAGAAGGCTCCGGCCTGATGCCTGCCCCTGACCTCGACAGCGACGAAGGCCGCGCCGCATACCGCAAGGAGCTGCGCCAGGTCGCGCGCCCCCTGCGCGCGGGCGGACTCGCGCTCGTGGTCGGCGCCGCCATGCTGATCCTGTTCACCCGGCAGGGCACGCCCGGCCTGGGCGACTGGGCCTATACGGCCTCCTACGTCATGCTGGGCCTGGGCTGGGCCTGCGTCATCGGCGCCGTCTACACCCGCACCCAACATCACCGACGCCGTATGCGCGAGCTGGAAGGCGCTTCGTCATGAGCGCGTCGATCTACTGTGGTTTCTTGAACTCGATGCAGCGTGCCGGGGGGCGCCATGTCGACGGATCAGAAGCGGGCAGGGCGCCGCGCGCCCAAGCGCGGCCGAGGCGGGTGGAGCCCCGCCGGGACAGGTCGATTGCTGGTCAATCTGGCCGGCGCGGCCAGTCTGTCGCTGAGCGCCGGGCCCGTATCGGCGCAAACCCCGCCCACATCCCCTTCGGTCGCACCCGCGACCGCTCCCTCTACGCCTTCACCCGGTCCTGCTGATGCTTCCGAACCGCGTAACAAACCCAGCCCTGAACCGCGTCAGCCGCCGCCCGGCCAACGCGATCTCGGCCTCGAACGCCAGTCCGCTCTCGGTCCCCCCCGTCGGCGTAGACGGAGGAGCAGCCTGATGGTCGGCATTCTCGAAGACAAGGACCGCATCTTCACCAACCTGTACGGCTTCCATGATTGGACGCTGGACGGAGCCAAGAGCCGCGGCGCCTGGAACGCCACCAAGGACATGCTGGACCTTGGCCGCGACTGGATCATCAATAACGTCAAGGCGTCCGGCCTGCGCGGCCGTGGCGGCGCCGGCTTCTCGACCGGGCTGAAGTGGTCCTTCATGCCCAAGGAAGTGAAGGATCGCCCTCACTACCTGGTCGTCAACGCCGACGAATCCGAGCCCGCGACCTGCAAGGACCGCGAGATCATGCGCCACGATCCGCATCTGCTGATCGAAGGCTGCCTGATCGCCAGCTTCGCCATGCAGGCCCACGCCTGCTACATCTATCTGCGCGGCGAATATGTGCTCGAGCGCGAGCGGATGGAGGCGGCGGTCAAACAGGCCTATGAGGCCCGGCTGATCGGCAAGGACAATGTCCATGGCTGGGACTTCGACGTCTATATCCACCACGGCGGCGGCGCCTATATCTGCGGCGAAGAGACCGCCCTGCTGGAATCCCTGGAAGGCAAGAAGGGCCAGCCGCGCCTGAAGCCGCCGTTCCCGGCCGGCGCGGGCCTGTACGGCTGCCCGACCACGGTGAACAACGTCGAGTCGATCGCCGTCGTCGGCACCATCCTGCGCCGCGGCGCGGACTGGTTCGCCAGCTTCGGCCGTCCGAACAACACCGGCACCAAGCTGATGTCGCTGTCGGGCCATGTGAACACGCCCTGCGTCGTCGAAGAGACCATGTCGATCCCGCTACGCCAGCTGATCGAAGAGCACGGCGGCGGCGTTCGCGGCGGCTGGGGCAATCTGAAGGCCATCATCCCCGGCGGCGCCTCCTGCCCGGTCATCACGCGCGAACAGGCGGAAACCGTGCTGATGGACTTCGATTCCATGCGCGAGGTTCGCTCGTCGCTGGGCACCGCCGGCGTCACCGTGATGGACGAGTCCACAGACATCGTGAAGGCGATCGCCCGCATCAGCTATTTCTTCAAGCACGAGAGCTGCGGCCAGTGCACGCCGTGCCGCGAGGGCACCGGCTGGATGTGGCGCGTGCTGGAGCGTATGGCCGTGGGCGAGGCCGATCCGTCGGAAATCGACCTGCTGCTGGACGTCGCCGGTCAGGTCGAGGGCCACACCATCTGCGCCCTGGGCGACGCGGCCGCCTGGCCGGTTCAGGGCTTGATCCGTCACTTCCGTCACGAGATTGAAGAGCGTATCGCCAACTACCGCAGCCGCCGCGCGAACTTCGCCGGCCACGCGATCGCTGCGGAGTAGGGATGCGCCGCTTGTCCGCCCTCGTGATCGGAGCCTTGGCTCTCGCCGCTTGCGGCGAGCGCGAGGCTGCGCCCACGCCTGCGGAAAAGGTCGCGGCCGCGGCCAAGCCGTCCGACGCCGTGAAGACGGCGCCGGCGGTCCTGACCCCGGCCGATCTGCGCCGGGTCTGTCGCGCGGGCCTCGCCGCCATTCACGGGCAGCAGCCCGGCGCCGTCGCCATCGACGGCGTGGAGGGCGAGGTGGTCCACGCCTCTTGGCGCGCCCCGGTCGACGGCGGCCGGATGCGCGCCGATTGCCGCGTCGAGAAAGACCTGATCGTGTGGAAGCCGCTCGATCTGCCCGATCCAACCTTCGTGCGCTGGATGAACCAGTCGGACGATCCGGTGGTCCGCTACGTCATGGACGGCGAGACGATCACCATCACCCAGACCCTCCCGGATGGGACGACGGAACAGGCCGAATTGGCCGTTCCTGCTGAAGAAGAGGCCCGCTGATGCCAGTCGCCAAGGTCAACGGCGTCGAAGTTGAGTTCGAGCCCGGCATGACCGTGCTCCAGGTCGCCGAGCGCGCGGGGCAGGAAATCCCGCGCTTCTGCTACCATGAACGCCTGTCCATCGCCGGCAACTGCCGCATGTGCCTGGTCGAGGTGAAGCCCGGACCGCCCAAGCCCCAGGCTTCGTGCGCGCTTCCGGCCGCCGACGGCCAGGAGATCTTCACCGACACCCCGATGGTGAAGAAGGCCCGCGAAGGCGTGATGGAGTTCCTGCTCATCAACCACCCGCTGGACTGCCCGATCTGCGACCAGGGCGGCGAGTGCGACCTGCAGGACCAGTCCATGGCCTATGGCCGCGATGGTTCTCGCTACGCCGAGAACAAGCGCGCGGTCGAAGAAAAGAACATGGGGCCGACGATCAAGACCTTCATGACGCGGTGCATCCAGTGCACCCGTTGCGTTCGCTTCATCACCGAGGTAGCGGGCGTGCCGGACATCGGCATGATCTCGCGCGGCGAGGACGCCGAGATCACCACCTATCTCGAGAAGTCGGTCGCCTCGGAGCTGTCGGGCAATGTCAACGACCTGTGCCCGGTCGGCGCCCTGACCCACCGGCCCTGGCAGTACCACTATCGCCCGTGGGAACTGAAGAAGACCGAGACCATCGACGTCATGGACGGCCTGGGCTCGAACATCCGCGCCGATTACCGCGGCTCCGAGGTCATGCGGGTCCTGCCGCGCGTCAACGAGGGGATCAACGAGGAGTGGCTGTCGGACAAGAGCCGCTATGTCGTCGACGGCCTGACCGCGCGCCGCCTGGACCGGCCGTGGATCCGCGAGAACGGCAAGCTGCGCGCCGCCACCTGGAACGAGGCGCTGGACGCCGTCGCCGCCAGGCTGAAGGCCGCCTCGGCCGACCGCATCGGCGTGATCGCCGGCGATCTGCAGGACGCCGAGTCGATGAAGGCGACCCTGGATCTGTTCCGCGCCCTGGGCTCTAAGAACACCGACTGCCGCCAGGACGGCGCCGCCCTGGGCTATGGCCCGCGCGAGGGCTGGTTGTTCAATACCGGCCTGGAAGGCATTGAAAAGGCGGACGCCATCCTGATCGTGGGCGCCAATCCGCGTGTCGAGGCGCCGCTGCTGAACGCCCGCCTGCGCAAGAGCTGGATCAAGGGCGGGGTCGAGATCGGCGTCATCGGCGAACAGGCCGACCTGACCTTCGACTACGCCTATCTGGGCGCCGGGTCCAAGACCCTGGCCAAGCTGCCCAAGTCGGCGATGGACTTCCTGACCAAGGCCGAGCGGCCGGCGATCATCGTCGGCTCCGGCGCGCTGGGCGGGGAGGGCGGCGCCGCCGTCCTGAACGCCCTGGGCGCCCTGGCCAAGAAGGTCGGGGTCGTGACCGACGGCTGGAACGGCTTCAACGTCCTGCACCACGCCGCCGCGCGCGTCGCCGGTCTGGACATGGGCTTCGTGCCGGCGGACGGAGGTCTGACGGCGGCGGACATGTTGAAGCCGGGCGCGCTGGACGTTCTGTTCCTGCTGGGCGCCGACGAGGTCGATCCGACCGGTTCGAACGCCTTCCGCGTCTATCTGGGCAGCCACGGCGACCGCGGCGCCCACGGCGCCGACGTCATCCTGCCGGGCGCGGCCTATACCGAGAAGTCGGGCCTGTATGTGAACACCGAGGGCCGGGTGCAGATGGCCGAACGCGTCGTCTTCCCCAAGGGCGAGGCCAAGGAAGACTGGGCCATCATCCGCGCCCTGTCCGCCCGCGTCGACCAGACCCTGCCTTACGACACCCTGGACCAGGTGCGCGCCAAGCTGATGGCCGATCATCCGACCTTCGGCCGGATCGACTATCTGCCGACGCCGGCCGCCTTTGACCCGTCGAAGCTGGGCGTCAAGGGCGACCTGGGCGACCGGGCCTTCACCTCGATCGTCGCCGATCCCTATCTTTCCAACCCGATCGCGCGCGCCAGTGCGACCATGGCCGAACTGTCCGCCCTGCGGATCGCCCCGGTCGCGATGGCGGCGGAGTAAGTCATGGACGCTGCTACCTCCTTTTGGGCCACGCCCGGCGGCTGGACGCTGATCACCCTCGGTCAGATCCTGCTGATCACCGTCGGCGTCCTGGTCGCCGTCGCCTTCCTGCTGCTGGCCGACCGCAAGGTCTGGGCCTCGGTGCAGATGCGCAAAGGGCCGAACGTCGTCGGTCCCTTCGGCCTGCTCCAGTCCTTCGCGGACATGATCAAATTCGTGCTGAAGGAGGTGGTCATCCCCTCCGGCGCGGACAAGGCGGTCTTCATCCTGGCGCCGATCATCACCGTCGTCCTGGCCTTCATGGCCTGGGCGGTGATCCCCTTTGCGCCGGGCTGGGTGGTGTCGGACCTGAACGTCGGCATCCTGTACATCTTCGCCGTGTCGTCGCTGGGCGTGTACGGCATCATCATGGGCGGCTGGGCTTCGAACTCGAAGTATCCGTTCCTGGGTTCGCTGCGTTCTGCGGCCCAGATGGTGTCCTATGAGGTCTCGCTGGGCCTGATCATCATCAATGTGATCCTGCTGGCCGGCACCATGAACCTGTCGCAGATCGTCGAAGGTCAAAGCGGCTATTTCTGGAACTGGTACGCCTTCGGCGGCGGGCAGGGCACCTGGCCCCTGATCGTCATCCTGTTCCCGATGTCGATCGTCTTCTTCGTCTCGGCCCTGGCGGAAACCAACCGCCCGCCGTTCGACCTGCCCGAAGCGGAGTCGGAACTGGTGGCCGGCTATCAGGTCGAATACAGTTCGACCACCTATCTGCTGTTCATGATGGGCGAGTACGTCAACATCGTCTTCATGTCGGCGATGATGACCATCCTGTTCTTCGGCGGCTGGAACCCCGGCTTCCTGTCGCAGGAGACGCTGGACGACCTGCCGGCCTGGATCGCCTATACGATCTATCTGCTGACCTTCGTCACCAAGACGGTCTTCTGGTTCCTGGCGATCGCCCTGGTGAAGGCCTTCGTGCCTCGCTTCCGCTATGACCAGCTGATGCGGCTGGGCTGGAAGATCTTCCTGCCTGCCTCTCTGGTCGCCGTGGTGGTCACCGCCGCCTGGCGCGTCTTCGCGGTGGGGGCCTAGATGGTCTCGCGCGCCGTCATCCTGGGCATGGCCGCGTCGGGGGGGCTCGCCGCCTGCACATTCGCGCCCATTCCCGCACCGGCGCCGACCGATCCCGCCGCGTCGCTGGAGCGGCGCGAGGACGGAGCGCGCCGTGACGGCGAGACGGTCAATCTGTGCCGGATGATGAACCGCGACGATCCCCGCTATAAGACGATGGACTGCAAGGACGTGCTGCGGAGGGCCGGAGCATGACCCGTCTGATCCTCCCGCTGCTGGTCCTCGCGCCTGTGATGACGGCCTGCGCCCCCGACACCCGCATGCCTGAATCCGGCTATCAGTGGCAGCAACGCCAGGAGCGGATCGAGCGCGAATGGCGCGCCGCCCAAAGCCAGGTTCCAGCCCAGACCCCGACCAAGACCCAGGCCGTCGCCCCGGCCCAGACTTCAACCAACGGCGCCCCGGCGCCAGAGGATCGCCTCTGATGTTCACCCGTATCGCCCAGGCCGCCAAGGGCGCGATGATGCTCGACGCCATCGGCGCCATCGGCCTGACCCTCAAATACATGGCCCGCCCCAAGGCGACCGTGAACTATCCGTTCGAGCGGAACCCGCAATCGCCCCGCTTCCGCGGCGAGCACGCTCTGCGCCGCTATCCGAACGGTGAAGAGCGCTGCATCGCCTGCAAACTGTGCGAGGCCATCTGCCCGGCCCAGGCCATCACCATCGAGGCCGAGCCCCGCGCCGACGGCAGCCGCCGCACGACCCGCTACGACATCGACATGGTCAAATGCATCTACTGCGGCCTGTGCCAGGAGGCCTGCCCGGTGGACGCCATCGTCGAGGGCCCGAACTCGGAGTTCACCGTCGAAACGCGCGAGGAGCTGCTGTACGACAAGGCCCGGCTGCTGGACAACGGCGACCGCTGGGAACGCCATATCGCTAAGAATCTGGAACTCGACGCGCCTTACCGCTAAGGCGCTCACGCTAACGGGTCGGCGATTCCCAAACGGGGTCACGACCGAGACGAAAGGGGCCTCGTCCCGACATGCTGCAAGGCATAGCCTTCTATCTGCTGGCGGCGACCGCCGTGGTGTCCGGCCTTCTGGTCGTGACCGCGCGCAATCCCGTGCACAGCGTTCTCTTCCTGATCCTGGCCTTCTTCTCCTCTGCGGGTCTGTTCGTCCTCCTCGGCGCCGAGTTCCTGGCGATGCTGCTGGTCGTCGTCTACGTCGGGGCAGTGGCGGTGCTGTTCCTGTTCGTCGTCATGATGCTGGACGTCGACTTCCTGAAGCTTCGGGGCGGCTACGCCCGCTATCTGCCGATCGGGGCCATCGTCGCGGCCGTGCTGCTGTTCGAGATGATCCTGGTGTCCATCGCCGTCATCCAGGGCGGCGCGACCGCCGGCCTGACGGCGCCGGGCGCGCCGAGCGCCGACATGACCAATGTCGAGGCCATCGGCCGGGTGCTCTATACCGACTATGTCTACTTCTTCCAGGCGGCCGGGATCGTGCTGCTGATCGCCATGATCGGCGCCATCACCCTGACCCTGCGCCACAAGCCGCATATCAAGCGCCAGAACATTTCGGACCAGGTCAACCGCTCCGCCGCCAAGGCGATGGAGGTCAAGTCGGTGCAGACCGGGCAGGGCGTCTCGCCCGAGGAGCTTCTCTGATGGAAATCGGTCTGATCCACTATCTCAGCACGGCCGCCGCCCTGTTCACCATCGGGGTCTTCGGCATCTTCGTGAACCGCAAGAACGTCATCATCATCCTGATGTCGATCGAGCTGATCCTGCTGGCCGTGAACATCAACTTCGTCGCCTTCTCGGCCTATCTCAATGAGGTGTCGGGGCAGATCATGGCCATGTTCGTCCTGACCGTGGCTGCGGCCGAGGCCGCCGTCGGCCTGGCCATTCTGGTGACCTTCTTCCGCAACCGCGGCGACATCGCCGTCGACGACGCCTCCGTGATGAAGGGCTGAGCGTGAACCTCCACACCCTGATCATTCTCGGGATCTTCGCCCCGCTGCTGGGCGCGACCGTCGCCGGCCTGTTCGGCCGCCGGATCGGCAACATCCCGTCGCAGACCGTCACGACCGGCCTGCTGTTCTTCTCGTGCGCCGTCGCCTGGACGGTCTTCGGCCAGTGGACCTGGGGCCATCTGGAGCCCTTCACTATCCGCCTGGCGCCCTTCATCAATGTGGGGGACTTCCAGTCGGCCTGGTCGATCCGCATCGACGCCCTGTCGGCGACCATGCTGATCGTGGTCACCAGCGTCTCTTCGCTGGTTCACCTCTACTCCTGGGGCTATATGGCCGAGGACGACAGCCGGCCGCGCTTCTTCGCCTATCTGTCCCTGTTCACCTTCATGATGCTGGCGCTGGTGACGGCCGCCGACTTCATGCAGATCTTCTTCGGCTGGGAAGGCGTGGGTCTGGCCTCCTATCTGCTGATCGGCTTCTGGTACAAGAAGCCGACCGCCAGCGCCGCCGCCATCAAGGCCTTCGTGGTCAACCGGGTCGGCGACTTCGGCTTCGTGCTGGGGATCATGACCGTCTTCTGGATGTACGGCACGATCGAGTTCGCCGAACTGTTCCCGCTGGTCGCCTCCAAGGCGGGGACGACCTGGGAGTTCCTGGGCGTCCAGTGGTCCGCGCTGGATCTGGCCGGCTTCCTGCTGTTCATCGGCGCCATGGGCAAGTCGGCCCAGTTCTTCCTGCACACCTGGCTGCCGGACGCGATGGAAGGCCCGACGCCGGTGTCCGCCCTGATTCACGCGGCCACCATGGTGACCGCCGGCGTCTATATGGTCTGCCTGCTGTCGCCGATCTATGAGCACGCCCCCGGCGCCGCCCAGATCATCGCCATCATCGGCGCGATCACGGCCCTGTTCGCCGCTACGGTCGGCCTGACCCAGAACGACATCAAGCGGGTCATCGCCTATTCGACCTGTTCGCAGCTGGGCTATATGTTCTTCGCGGCGGGCGTCGGCGCCTATCAGGCGGCCATGTTCCACCTGTTCACCCATGCCTTCTTCAAGGCCCTGCTGTTCCTGGGCGCCGGTTCGGTGATCCACGGCATGCACCACGAGCAGGACATGCGGAAAATGGGCGGTCTGTGGAAGCTGCTGCCGATCACCTATGCCGTCATGACCATCGGCACCATCGCCATCACCGGCCTGGGCATCCCCGGCGTCGGCGGCTTCGCCGGCTTCTATTCGAAGGACTCGATCATCGAGAGCGCCTACGCCTCGGCCGCCAGCGGCCATAGCGCGGTCGGCCTGTTCGCCTTCTTCGTCGGCATCATCGCCGCCGGTCTGACGGCCTACTATTCGTGGCGCCTGGTCTTCATGACCTTCCACAACAAGCCTGAGTGGAAGGAAGAGGGCGACGCTCACCACGCCGACGACCACGCCTCGCACGCCCAGCTGGAAACCCATTCCGAGCCGATCGCCGACGGTCACGACACGCACGGTCACGACGACCATGCCCACGACGACCACGGCCACCACGGCCCGCTGCACCCGCACGAGAGCCCCTGGGTCATGCTGGTTCCGCTGATCCTGCTGTCGGTCGGCGCCGTGGCTGCAGGCTTCGTCTTCGCGCCGCACTTCATCGGCCACCACGAGCATGAGTTCTGGCGTGGCGCCATCTTCACCGGCGAGCACAATCATGTGCTCCACGAAAGCCACGAGGTTCCGACCTGGGTGAAGTGGTCGCCCCTGATCCTGACCCTGATCGGCACGGCCTTCGCCTACTGGATCTATGTGGCGCGCGAGGGCATGGGCCGTCGCATGGCCGAGCGGGACGGCGCGATCTACCGCTTCCTCTACAACAAGTGGTACTTCGACGAGTTGTACGACTTCGTCTTCGTGCGCGGCTTCCGGGCCCTGGGCGACGCCTTCTGGAAGATCTTCGACGTGAAGATCATCGACGGCTTCGGCCCCAACGGCGCCGCCTGGGCCTCGCTGAAATCGGCCGGCTGGCTGTCCAAGTTCCAGTCCGGATTCCTCTACTACTATGCCTTCGTGATGCTGCTCGGGGTGGCTGGTCTGCTCACCTTCGCCATCCTCGCGTGGGGAGCCTGATCCCGTGCCCTACATCCTGAGCCTCGTTACCTTCCTGCCGCTGGTCGGCGCCCTGGCGATCTATCTCGCCCGGCTGGCCTCCAAGTCCCAGGACGCCGCCGCCCCGGCCGCGCGCTGGATCGCCCTGCTGATGACCCTGGTCGTCCTGGGCGTCTCGGTCGTGCTGGTCGCCGGTTTCGATCCGTCGAATACCGCCTATCAGTTCGTCGAAATGGTCCCCTGGTTCGCCGGGGCCAGCTATCATCTGGGCGTCGACGGGGTGTCGGTGCTGTTCGTCCTGCTGACGGCCTTCCTGATGCCGATCTGCATCCTGGCCAGCTGGAAGTCGATCGAGACGCGCGTCGTCGAATATATGATCGCCTTCCTGATCCTGGAGACCCTGGTCATCGGCGTCTTCACGGCTCTGGATCTGTATCTCTTCTACATCTTCTTCGAAGGCACCCTGGTGCCGATGTTCCTGATCATCGGCATCTGGGGCGGCGCCAACCGGATCTACGCGGCCTACAAATTCTTCCTCTACACCCTGCTGGGGTCGGTGCTGATGCTGCTGGCCATGCTGTGGATGTCGCACACCGCCGGCACCACCAGCATTCCGGAGCTGAAGCAGTACGCCTTCAGCCCCGCCGTTCAGCCCATCCTTTGGCTGGCCTTCTTCGCCTCCTTCGCGGTCAAAATGCCGATGTGGCCGGTCCACACCTGGCTGCCCGACGCCCACGTTCAGGCGCCGACGGCGGGCTCGGTCATCTTGGCCGGCATCCTGCTGAAGCTGGGCGGTTACGGCTTCATCCTGTTCAACGTGCCCATGTTCCCGGTCGCGTCCGAGATGTTCCGCCCCCTGGTCTTCACCCTGTCGGTGATCGCCATCGTCTATACCTCGCTGGTCGCCTGGCGTCAGACGGACATCAAGAAGCTGATCGCCTATTCGTCGGTCGCCCACATGGGCTTCGTCACCCTGGGCATCTTCTCGGGCAATGATCAGGGCATGCAGGGCGCCGTCTTCCAGATGATCAGCCACGGCCTGATCTCGGGCGCGCTCTTCCTGTGCGTCGGCGTCGTCTATGACCGGATGCATACGCGCGAGATCGCCTTCTACGGTGGCCTGACGTCGCGCATGCCCTGGTTCGCCGCCATCTTCCTGATGTTCACCATGGCCAATGTCGGCCTGCCGGGCACCTCGGGCTTCATCGGCGAAGTCCTGACCATGACGGGCGCCTATCAGGCCTCGACCTGGGCGGCCCTGGTGGCGGCGTCGGGCGTCATCTTCTCGGCGGTCTACGCCCTGACCCTGTATCGTTCGGTCATGTTCGGCGAGATCACCAATCCGAAGCTGATGACCATCGCCGACATCGACAAGCGTGAGCTGCTGCTGTTCGTGCCGCTGATCGTCGGCACCCTGTGGCTGGGCGTCCAACCCGGCGCCGTCCTCGATTACACCGGGCCCGCCGTCGAGGCCCTGACCAATGCCTATCGCGTCGCGATCGGCGGGTGAGACCAAGCATGCCTGATCTGTCCTCCGCCCTGCACCTCGCCGCCTCGGAGCTGACCCTCGCGGTCGGCGCCCTGGTCTTGCTGATGGTCGGCGCCTTCATCGGCGACAAGAGCGCCCGGCTGGTGTCCGTCCTTTCGGTCCTGCTGCTGATCGCCGCCGCCGTCGTCGCCGTCATGGGACCGTGGGGCGTCGCCTTCAACGGCGCCTATGTGGCCGACCCCCTGGCCATCTACGGCAAGAGCGTCATCTATCTGTCCGCCGCCGTGGCCGTCGTGCTCGGCGACGGCTGGATGAAGCGCACCCGCATCGCCAAGTTCGAATATCCGGTCCTGATCGTTCTCGCGGCGGTCGGCATGGGGATGATGGCCTCCTCGGGCGATCTGATCTCCATGTATGTCGGCATCGAGCTGCATTCGCTGGCCCTGTACGTCCTGGCCGCCTTCCACCGCGACGACGCCAAGGCGTCGGAAGCGGGCCTGAAGTATTTTGTGCTCGGCGCCCTGTCGTCCGGCCTGCTGCTGTACGGCGCCAGTCTGATCTACGGCTTCGCCGGCTCGATGCGCTTTGAGGACATCGCCGCTTTCGCCCAGGACCATCCGGGCCCGGGCCTGGTGTTTGGCCTGGTCTTCCTGATCTGTGGTCTGGCGTTCAAGGTTTCGGCGGCCCCCTTCCACATGTGGACGCCTGATGTTTACGAAGGCGCCCCGACCCCGGTCGTGGCCCTGTTCGCCACCGCGCCCAAGATGGCCGCCATGGTGCTGATCGCCCGCGTTCTGGAAGGCGGCTTCGCCGAGGCCCACGCCCAGTGGTCGCAGGTCCTGATCGCCATCTCCCTGCTCAGCTTCGTGGTCGGCGCCTTCGGCGGCATCGCCCAGAAGGACATCCAGCGTCTGCTGGCCTATTCGTCGATCGCCAACATCGGCTACGCCCTGTTGGGCATCGCCGCGGGCACCAGTGCGGGCCTTCAGGCCATGCTGATGTTCATGACCCTGTATGTCATCGACCAACTGGGCTTCTTCGCCATCCTGCTCAGCCTGTCCAAGTCGGGCCGCCCGATCCGACGCATCGCCGATCTCGCCGGTCTGAAGAAGGATCGTCCGGTCACCGCTGTGGCCCTGACCGTCCTGTCCTTGTCGGTGCTGGGCATGCCGCCGCTGTCGGGCTTCTGGGCCAAATACTATGTGTTCGGGGCCGCTGCCTCCGCCGGCTTGTGGCCGGTCGCCGCTGTCGGTCTGGTCGCCTCGGTCGTCGCCGCCTTCTACTATCTGCGGATCATCAAGCTGATGTGGTTCGATGCGCCCGTGGATGAGATCGCGATGGACAAGGCCTCGCCGGAAACCAACGTCATCGGCTGGGCCTGCGCCGCCTTCGCCTTCCCCCTGGTGATCGTCGGTCTGACCTGGCTGGAGCCGCTGACCAAGGTTGCGAGCGCCGGCTTCGGGAACGGTTAGGGCTTTGACGCCCGCCCCCCTGGTCATCCTCGACGAGATCGACTCGACCAACGCCGAGGCCCGGCGTCTCGCCGAGGCTGGAGAAGCCGGGCCGCGCTGGATCGTGGCTCGGCGCCAGACCGCCGGTCGCGGTCGCCGCGGCCGCAAGTGGGAGACGGAACAGGGCAACCTGGCCGCCACCCTTTTGATCACCACGCCCAAGTCGGCGGCCGAGGCGGCCCAGGCCACCTTCGTCGCCGCCCTGGCCGTCGCCGACCTGCTGGACGTCTTCGTCTCGCCGGCCCTGGTCTCGATCAAATGGCCGAACGACGTCCTGCTGGACGGGGTCAAGGTCTCCGGCATCCTGGTCGAGTCCGGCGCCCATGCGAACGGCGACCTGTGGCTGGCCGTCGGCATCGGCGTGAACCTGGCCCATGCGCCGGACAATACGGAGCGGGGCGCGACTGCGGTCGCCGATCGGCTGCGCGCCGACCTGGCCTTCGCCCCCCCCATCGAGGCCGCCGCCGAGATCCTGGCCGAGACCTTCGCCGTCTGGTGGGGCCGCTGGCAGACCCTGGGCTTCGAGCCTGTGCTGGACGCGTGGAGCAGCCGCCTGACCGGGCTGAACGGCCCGTGCGTCGCCCGCCTGGACAATGAGACCCTGGAAGGCCTGGCCGAGGGTGTCGAGGCGGACGGGGCGCTGCGTCTGCGTCTGACCGACGGCTCCGTGCGGCTGATCTCGGCGGGCGACGTCTTCTTCGGCAAGGCGAACTGATGCTGCTCGCCATCGAACAGGGCAACACCAATACGCTGTTCGCCGTTCACGACGGTTCGGACTGGATCGCCCAATGGCGCGCTGCCACAGAGGCCAGCCGCACCGCCGACGAATACGCCGTCTGGCTGAACCAGCTGATGGTCATGAAGGGTCTGCAGTTCGCCGCCCTGACCGGCTGCATCATCTCCAGCGTAGTGCCCCAGTCCATCTTCAACCTGCGCAATCTGTCGCGCCGCTATCTGAACATCGAACCCCTGGTGATCGGCGAAAACGCCAAGCTCGGCATCGACGTCCGCATCGCCAAGCCCAGCGAGGCGGGCGCCGACCGTCTGGTCAACGCCATCGGGGCCAAGCTTGTCTATCCGGGCGACCTGATCGTGATCGACAGCGGCACGGCCACCACCTTCGACATCGTCGCCGACGACGGCGCCTTCGAGGGCGGTCTGATCGCGCCGGGGATCAATCTGTCGCTCCAGGCCCTGCACGAGGCCGCCGCCAAACTGCCGCGCATCGCCATACAGAAGCCCGAACACGTCATCGGCAAGGGTACGGTCGAGGCCATGCAGTCCGGCGTCTTCTGGGGCTATATTTCATTGATCGAAGGCCTGGTCGCGCGCATCAAGGCGGAATGGGCGCGGCCCATGACCGTCATTGGAACCGGCGGGGTCGCCAGCCTGTTCGAAGGCGCGACCGACAGCATTGATCACTTCGATCCCGACCTGACTATCCGCGGCCTCCTCGAAATCTGGCGTCGTAACGCCCATTTGACGGACTGAATGAAAAAGCAAACCCAAGACGAACTCGTTTTCCTGCCGCTGGGCGGCTCGGACGAGGTCGGTATGAACCTCAACGCCTATGGCTTCGGGCCAGAGGCTGATCGTGAATGGCTGATCGTCGACGTCGGCGTCACCTTCGGCGACCTCTCGACGCCCGGCGTGGACGTGATCGTGCCGGACCCCACCTATCTGGAAGGGGAGACGATCAAGGGCATCGTCCTGACCCATGCGCACGAAGACCATATCGGCGCCCTGGGCTGGCTGTGGCCGCGGCTGAAGGCGCCGGTCTACGCCACGCCCTTCACCGCCTATCTGATCCGCGACAAGCTGCGCGAGCGCGGCATTCTGGACGAGGTCGAACTGATCGAGGTTCCCCTGGGCGGAACCGTCGACATCGGCCCGTTCGGCGTCACCTTCGTCAACATGACCCATTCGATCGCCGAGCCCAGCGGTCTGGCCATCGACACCCCCCTGGGCACGGTGTTCCATACCGGCGACTGGAAGATCGACGACCAACCGGTCATCGGGACCAAGACGGACGCCCCGACCATCCGCGGCCTGGGCGACGAGGGCGTCCTGGCCATGGTCTGCGACTCGACCAATGTCTTCGTGCCGGGCGTGGCCGGGTCGGAAGGCGACGTGGCCGTGGCCCTGGCCAAGCTGATCTCGACTTTGAAGGGCCGGGTCGCCGTCGGATGCTTCGCCTCCAACGTCGCGCGGATGGACAGCGTCATCCGCGCCGCCGAGGCGTGCGGGCGTCGCGTCGCCCTGGCTGGCCGGTCGATGCACCGGATCACGGCGGCCGCCAAACACGTCGGCATGCTGCAGGACGTGAAGCCCTTCCTGTCGGACGAGGAGGCGCGCGTTTGGCCCGCCGACCAGATCCTGTACCTGTGCACCGGCAGCCAGGGCGAGGCGAGGGCGGCCCTGTCGCGCGTCGCCGACGGCACGCACCCCGTCGTGAAACTGGGCCTCGGCGACCACTGCATTTTCTCGTCGCGCCAGATCCCCGGCAACGAACTGGCCATCGGCAATCTGCAGGACCGTCTCGCGGACCGGGGCGTGCGCCTCTACACCGAGAAGGATCACCCCGGCATCCACGTCTCCGGCCACCCGTGCCGCGACGAGCTGAAGCAAATGTACGAATGGGTCCGGCCGCAGATCGCGGTTCCGACCCACGGGGTGCGCCGCTTCCTGCTGGAGCACGCCAACCTGGCCAAGGAAGTCGGGGTCAAGGAGACGGTGACCCCGCGCAACGGCGACATGGTCCGCCTGGCGCCCGGTCCGGCGCAGATAATCGACGAAGTGCCGAACGGCCGGCTCTATGTCGATGGCGGCATGCTGGTGACCGAACAGGGCGAGGCCCTGAAGGAGCGTCGCCACGCCTCGACCAATGGCGTGCTGATCGTCAGCTTCGCCCTGGACAAGCGCGGCCGGATCGTCAGCGACATCGACATCCGCAGCGTCGGCCTGCCGGGCGACACCGCCACGCCTCTGGGCGACGCCCTGGACAATCTGGCCGAGCGGGTCGAGCAGGTGGTCAAGAGCCTGAAGGGCGAGGCTCTGGAGGACGAACTGGTCATCGAACAGGCCGTCGCCCGCGTGCTGAAGAAGGCCAGCCAGCAGATCTGGGATCGCCGTCCCATCGTCGAGACGGTCGTCCTGCGGGTCTGACGGCGCCTTCCGCTGGCGCTCCGGTCATGAGCCGATCTATATCGCGCTCATGGCCGAACGACTCTTCCTGCTGAACCCCGACTGGCACGATGATCAGGGCGGGCCCTGGTTCTGCCCGCCCGGCGCCTATATCGAGGGCGTCCTGGCCTTCTATCCCCAGCTGCGGGAGGCGCTTGAGGTGGTCTATCTGGACCACCCCCGGCCGCGCGCGCCGGTCGTCGCCGAGGTCGGCGAGCCGCATCAGAGCTGCCCTATCCTGATCCTGGACGGCGAACTGGACTGGCCCGAGGCCCAGGTCAGCGAAGTCACCGGCCGCCGCTTCCTCCAGGACCACGCCATCGCCCCCTATCTGGCGGCCCGCTACGGGATCGGTCGGCCGCATCCCTGAGGGCGCGGCTGGGTCCTGCAGTCGATCTCTTCCAGGCAAGGCTGTATGCCTGGCTGATCTGCGGCATGGCGGGGACTCGTCGTGGGGAGGCTGATCCTCTAGATCGGTTTCAACCGGACGCTAAAGTTCCGACAGGAGGTCTCATGCCCATCGGCCCCGCCACCATGTTCGGCATCTACATCATCGTCTGGTGGACGGTTTTGTTCGCGGTCCTTCCGCTGGGAACCTCGCGCGAGACCCACACCCCGCCGACCGACGGCGCCCAATGGGGCGCCCCGACCACGCCGAATCTGAAACGCAAATTCCTCACCACCACCTGGGTGTCGGTGATCGTCTGGGCCTTCGTCATGGTGCTGATCTTCACCGGCTGGCTGCCCCTGCCGGACTTCTCGCGCGCCCCGGCTCTCTAAACGCCATCCCGGCCTAGCTTTCGCCCCGGTCCAGCGGCTAAAGCCTTGGTCTGTCTCTACGCCTAGGATTCCCCATCATGCGCCTGTCGCGCTTTTTCCTGCCCACGCTGAAGGAAGCCCCTTCGGACGCCCAGATTGTTTCGCACCAGCTGATGCTGCGCGCCGGCATGATCAAGCAGGAGGCCGCCGGCATCTACGCCTGGCTGCCGCTGGGCCTGAAGGTGCTGCGCAAGATCGAGCAGATCGTCCGTGAGGAGCAGGTGAGGGCGGGGGCGGTCGAACTGCTGATGCCGACCCTGCAACTGGCCGACCTGTGGCGTGAGAGCGGCCGTTACGACGCCTATGGCCCCGAGATGCTGCGCATCACCGACCGGCACGAGCGCGAACTTCTGTACGGCCCCACCAACGAGGAGATGATCACCGACATCTTCCGCGCCTATGTGAAGTCCTACAAGTCGCTGCCGCTGAACCTGTTTCACATCCAGTGGAAGTTCCGCGACGAGCGCCGTCCCCGCTTCGGCGTCATGCGCGGTCGCGAGTTCCTGATGAAGGACGCCTATTCCTTCGATGTGGACGAGGCCTCGGCCCGCAAGGCCTACAACCGCATGTTCGTGGCCTATCTGAACACCTTCGCCCGCATGGGGCTGAAGGCCGTGCCGATGCGCGCGGACACCGGCCCGATCGGCGGCGACCTGAGCCACGAGTTCATCGTCCTGGCCGAGACGGGCGAGAGCGCCGTCTTCTGCGATAAGAAGCTGGTCGAAATGCCGGCGCCGGGCGCGGACGTGGATTGGGATGATCTTCAATCAATCGTTGATCAACGAACCGCCCTCTATGCCGCGACCGAGGAAATGCACGACGAAGCCCGGTTCGAGGCCGAGACGGCCGAGGGCGACCGCCTGTCGGCGCGCGGCATCGAGGTCGGCCACATCTTCTATTTCGGCGAGAAATATTCGGCGCCGATGAAGGCCCGCGTCGCCGGTCCCGACGGCCAGGACGCCAATGTCCACATGGGCAGCTATGGCGTCGGCGTGTCGCGCCTGCTGGGCGCGATCATCGAGGCCAGCCACGACGAGGGCGGCATCATCTGGCCCGACGCCGTGGCGCCGTTCGACGTGGTGGTGATCAATCTGCGCGCCAATGACGAGGCCGTCTCCGCCGCCTGCGAGGACGCGGTGGCCCAGCTGGAAAAACTCGGCAAGGACGTGCTGTACGACGACACCGACGAACGGCCGGGCGGCAAGTTCGCCACCGCCGACCTGATCGGCGTGCCGTGGCAGCTGACCATCGGTCCCAAGGGGCTGGCCGACGGCGTGGTCGAGCTGAAGCGCCGCGCCACCGGCGAGAAGGTGTCCGTCCCCCTGGCCGAAGCCATCGAAAGGTTGACTGCTTGACCCTGCCGTCCCGTCCTTCCGGCGCCTTCTCCGCATGGGAGATCGGCCTGGCCGTCCGCTACCTGCGCGCCAAGCGCAAGGAGGGCGGGGTGGCGACGATCGCGGTGATCAGCTTCATCGGCATCATGCTGGCCGTCGCGGTCCTGATCAGCGTCATGAGCATCATGTCCGGTTTCCGTGCGGAACTGCTGGGCCGGATGCTGTCGTTCAACGGCCATATGTACGTCCAGGGGCCGGTCCTGACGTCGGAAGATCGGGACGCGGCCCTGAAGCGGATCGCAGCAGTCCCGGGCGTGGCCAGCGTCACCCCTCTGAACGAGAGCCAGAGCCTGGTCCGGGTCGGCAATTTCACGACCGGCGCCATGGTGCGCGGCGTGCGGCCCCAGGATCTTGCCACCACCAAATACGTCTTCGACAGCCTGACGCCCCAGGAGCGGGCGAACTTCGGCAAGGGCGCCTATGGCGGCGACCGCATCCTGATGGGCGCGGCCCTGGCCAATTCCCTGGGCCTGCGGGTCGGCGATCCCGTCACCCTCTATTCGCCCACCGGCGCCGACAGCGCCTTCGGCAATCTGGGCGGGCTGGAAAAGACCTATTTCGTCGGCGGTCTGTTCCGCTCGGGCACGGCCGATTTCGACCGCGCCTTCCTGTTCATGCCGCTGGAACAGCAGCAGCTCTTCTTCGGGAAGGAAGGCGTGTGGGACGCGATCGAGATCAAGGTCGATGACCCCGACCGGGTCGGCGAACTGACCCCCGCCATCCGCGACGCGGCCGGGCCGGGCTCGGTCGTCAGCGACTGGCGCGAGCGTCTGGCCGCCTTCTACGGCGCCCTGAAGGTCGAGCGGGTGGCGATGAGCATTATCCTGGGTCTGGTGGTCGCCATCGCAGCGATGAACATCATCTCCGGCATCGTCATGCTGGTGAAGAACAAGACGCGCGACATCGCCATCCTGCGCACCGTCGGCGCCAGCCAGTCTTCGATCCTGCGGGTCTTCTTCATGTCCGGCGCCCTGATCGGCGTGGCCGGGACCGTAGCGGGTCTGGTGCTGGGCCTGCTGTTCTGCTGGAACATCGGCGCCATCCAGCACGCCCTGGAAGCCATCCTGGGGGTCCAGCTGTTCAACGCCGACGTCTATCAGCTGGACGCCATTCCGGCCCTAGTCGATCCCGTCGACGTGACCTGGGTCGCCCTGCTGTCCTTCAGCATGAGCTGCCTGGCCAGCCTGCCGCCGTCGTGGACGGCCTCGCGCATCGATCCCGTGGAGGCGCTCCGCTATGAGTAGTCCCATCCTGTCGGTGCGCGGCCTGACCCGCACCTATGACACCGCGAGCGGCGGCCTGACCGTGCTGAAGGGCGTGGATCTGGACGTCATGCCCGGCGAGATCGTCGGCCTGATCGGTCCCTCGGGCTCGGGCAAGTCCAGTCTGCTGCATGCCGCCGGCCTGCTCGAAAGGCCGACCGAGGGCACGGTCGCCATCGACGGCGAAATGGTGGGCGATCTGGACGAGCGCGCCCGCACCCGCCTGCGCCTGTCGCGGATTGGCTTCGTCTATCAGTTCCACCATCTGCTGGCCGAGTTCGACGCGCGCGACAACGTCGCCCTGCCGATGCGGATCGCCGGCATGGGCCAGGCCCAGGCGCGCAAACAGGCCGAGGAGACCCTGACCGCCCTGGGTCTGGGCGAACGCCTGACCCACCAGCCGGCCCAGCTGTCGGGCGGCGAGAAACAGCGCGTCGCCATCGCCCGCGCCCTGGCCAACCGGCCCCGCCTGCTGCTGGCCGACGAACCGACGGGCAATCTTGACCCGAGCACCAGCCAGTCGGTGTTCGAAGCCCTGCGCGACCTGGCCAAGACCACGGGCGTCGCCGCCCTGATCGCCACCCATAATATGGAGCTGGCCGGCCACATGGACCGCGTCTTCGCCCTGAAGGACGGCCATCTGGAAGAACGGGCGGCCCAGAGCCAGACCTACTGAGCTAGGCGTACTGGTCTAGGTTCAATCGACATTCAGCCTACTGCGGTCAGGCCGCTCTTTCCGCGTCAGAGGGCCTTGATGCGGCGAGCGGGTTCATCACGGCGAGCACGGCGCATTCACAGCGGTCACGACGCCATCAGTACGCGCCGTGTTCGCCGTGATCTCGTCGTGCTCCGTTGTGATGAACCCACCTCAATCGGCGTTCCGCCGCCAGACGGTTTCCCTTCCGCTGACGCGGGAAGGAAGACCGACATTCAATGGAAGACTGACACTCAATGGAATAGAGTCTTCAACGCCCGAGGCGCCTCTCTTGGGTTGGCGGCTGCGCGCCGCCCGGCAGGACGGCGGCAGGCCCAATGTCGATTGGCCCTAGGCCTACTGATGGCCCGCCTGCCTCACCCCACCGCCGCGTCGCCCCAGATGGCCCGGAGCTGCTGGGGCCGGCGGCAGCCCTGGCGGTAGGCTTCGTAGTGGGCGCGGTGGCGGCGGGCGTAGTCCTGGTGCTCCGGGCCGGCGGGCCAGAACCTCTGGGCGCCGACGACCGGGGTGGTGAAGCTCTTGCCCAGCAGCCGCATGGCCGCGTCGCGCGACGCGACCGCCGTCGCACGCTGATCCGCCGTGGCGAAGACGGCCGTCCGGTATGACGGTCCTCGATCACAGAACTGTCCGTCCGGATCGGTCGGATCAATGGTGCGCCAGTAGCGGTCGACCAGGGCGCGATAGCTGACGACGCGCGGATCGAAGGTGACCTGGACCGCCTCCATATGGCCGGTCCCGCCGCGCACCACCTGCTCATAGGTGGGATTGGCCCTATGGCCCCCGACGAAGCCCGACACGGCCGACCGGACGCCGGGCAGGCCGTCGAACGCCTTTTCCTCAGACCAGAAGCAGCCTCCGGCGAAGACCGCCGTCTGAAATCGAGGCGCGTCGCGGGCCTGGGCGTCGGCCGCCGCACGGGGCAGGGCGAGCAGAACGAGTCCCGCGACGATGGCTCCGACGCCGGTCGGGCGGATCTTTGATTTGAGCATGGTCGTCTCCCTGCTTGCTCTACATACGACGGACGCGCGTGAGTGGTTTCGTACGGAACGCCCCTGTGGATAAGTGTGGGGTTGACGCGAACAAGAGGTGAACATAGAACAAGACGGGAACATTATTCATTGGGGATGAACCGTAATGCCGCGTTTGATGAGAGACCTGTTGTCGTTGGCCTCGTGCGGGGGCTTCGTCTGGATGGTCTGGACCCTGGCCTTCAGCGTCACCGCCTGAAATCGGACACATCGGCCGACAGTCCGACTGTCGGTTTTCAACAGATCAAAGACTTAGGCGGAGGTTTCGGACAGATCGGACAGTTCGGACACTGTTTTTTCCACGACCGGCCCAAGCCTCTATCCACAGCCGGGGCCGGGATCGCCCGCCTCTGGGGCGGTTTGCGGTGTCTCCGCGCGCGACGATGTGAGACTCGGTCCAAGATGGCGTATGCGCCCCTGATCGGCGACGCGAGAGGCGGAAGGTGCAGTGAGCGAAACGGTGAACAGTCAGGGCTTCGTCCATCTGCGGGTCCGCTCGGCCTATTCCCTGCTGGAGGGCGCGATCAAGGCCGGTAAGCTGGGCAAGATGGCGGCCGAGGCGGGCATGCCGGCGGTGGCGATCACGGACCGGTCCAACCTGTTCGGCGCCCTGGAGTTCAGCCAGTCCACCAAGGACGCCGGGGTTCAGCCCATCGTCGGCTGCGCCCTTCCGGTCCTGGGGATCGGCGGTCAGCAGGCCGTGCGCTGGGCCAAGACGCCGACGGTGGTTCTGCTGGTCCAGAACGAGACGGGCTGGCGCAATCTGTGCGCCCTGTCCTCGGCGGCCTATCTGGAGGCCGGCGAGATGGCCGAGCCGGGCGTGGCCTGGAGCATGGTGGCGGCCCGCTCCGAAGGCCTGATCCTGCTGTCGGGCGGCCCCGACGGCCCGGTCGACCCCTTGTTCGCCCAGGGCAAGTCCGGGGAGGGCGCCGCCGCCCTGGCGACGATGAAGTCCGTCTTCGGCGACCGTTTCTATGTCGAGCTTCAGCGCCACGGCCTGGAAGACGAGCGGCGGGCCGAGCCGGGTCTGGTCCAGTGGGCCTATGACAATGACGCGCCCCTGGTCGCCACCAACGACGTCTATTACGCCAAGGCGGCCCAGGCGAAGTCCCACGACGCCCTGTTGTGCATCGCCGACGGCGCCTTCACCGGCCAGGAGGACCGCCGCCGGATCACCGGCGAACACTGGTTCAAGTCGGCCGAGGCCATGCGCGACCTGTTCGCCGACCTGCCCGAGGCTTGCGACAACACCATCGACATCGCTCGGCGCTGCGCCTTCCTGGTCAAGACCCATGCCCCCATCCTGCCGCGCTTCGACACCGGGGCGGGGCGGTCCGAGGCCGACGAACTGGCCCACCAGGCGCGCGAGGGGCTGAAGCTCCGTCTTCAGCAGGTCCCGCCCGCCGTGCCGGAGGAAGACTACTGGACCCGGCTGGAATGGGAGGTCGGCATCATCCAGCAGATGGGCTTCCCCGGCTACTTCCTGATCGTGTCGGACTTCATCAAATGGGCCAAGGAGCACGGCATCCCGGTGGGGCCGGGGCGGGGCTCCGGGGCGGGGTCGCTGGTCGCCTGGTCCCTGACCATCACCGATCTGGACCCCTTGCGGTTCGGCCTGCTGTTCGAACGGTTCTTGAACCCCGAACGGGTCTCCATGCCCGACTTCGACATCGACTTCTGCCAGGAGCGGCGCGAAGAGGTGATCGACTATGTCCAGGCCCATTACGGCAAGGACCGGGTGGCCCAGATCATCACCTTCGGCACGCTTCAGGCCCGGGCCGTGCTGCGGGACGTCGGTCGGGTGCTGCAGATGCCGTTGGGGCAGGTGGACCGGCTCTGCAAGATGGTGCCGAACAATCCGGCCAATCCCGTCACCCTGGCCCAGGCCATCGATCTGGAGCCGCGCCTGAAGGAGGCGAGGGACGCCGAACCGGCGGTTCGCACCCTGCTGGAGACGGCGCTGGAGCTGGAGGGGCTGTACCGCAACGCCTCGACCCACGCCGCCGGCATCGTCATCGGCGACCGCCCCCTGGTCGAGCTGGTGCCCCTGTACCAGGACCCCCGCTCCACCATTCCGGCCAGCCAGTTCAACATGAAGTGGGTCGAGCCGGCCGGCCTGGTCAAGTTCGACTTCCTGGGCCTGAAGACCCTGACGACCCTGGATCGGGCGCACGGCTATCTGTCCCGGCGCGGCGCCGCCCCGGTCTGGAACCAGCTGCCGCTGGACGACGCCAAGACCTATGAGCTGATGGCTTCGGGCCAGACGGTCGGCGTGTTCCAGCTGGAATCCCAGGGCATGCGCGACACCCTGCGCAAGATGCGCTGCGGCTCCATCGAGGAGATCACCGCCCTGATCTCCCTCTATCGGCCGGGGCCGATGGAGATGATCGACACCTATATCGACCGGAAGTTCGGCCGGGCCGAGGTCGACTATCTGCACCCCAGCCTGAAGGAGGTGCTGACCGAGACCTATGGCGTCATCATCTACCAGGAACAGGTGATGAAGATCGCCCAGATCCTGGCGGGCTACAGCCTGGGCGAGGCCGACCTGCTGCGTCGCGCCATGGGCAAGAAGAAGAAGGAGGAGATGGACTTTCAGCGGGCGCGCTTCATCAAGGGCGCTCTGGAGAAATCTGTCCCCGAGAGCCAGTCGGGCTCCATCTTCGACCTGGTGGCCAAGTTCGCCGGCTACGGCTTCAACAAGTCGCACGCCGCCGCCTACGCCCTGATCTCCTTCCAGACGGGCTGGCTGAAAGCCAATCATCCGGTCGAATTCTTCGCCGCGTCCATGAGCCTGGACCTGTCGAACACCGACAAGCTGGCGGTCTTCTATCAGGACGCCAAACGGTTCGACGTGCCGGTGCTGCCGCCCGACATCAACCGCTCCTCGGCCGACTTTGACGTGGCTTGGGAGGAGGGGCGGGGGTCTGTCCTCTATGCGCTCGGCGCCATCCGCAATGTGGGGCTGGAGGCCATGCGGCACGTCATCGAGGTGCGCGAGACCGGCGGCCGCTTCGCCGACATCTTCGACTTTCTGGAGCGGGTCGATCCGCGCAGCGTCAACAAGCGGGCGCTGGAAGGCCTGGCCAAGGCCGGCGCCTTCGACAGCATCCATCCCAACCGGCGTCAGCTGGTCGAACAGGCCGACGTCCTGATGGCCTATTGCCAGAGCGTGGCGGCCGAGCGCGCCTCGTCCCAGGTCAGTCTGTTCGGCGCCGACCAGGCCCATGTCGGACGGCCCCGTCTGAAGAGCGTCGAGCCCTGGGTCGGGCCCGAGCGGCTGGATCACGAACTGTCGGCGGTGGGCTTCTACCTGTCCGGCCACCCGCTGGACGAAATGAGTTCGGCCCTGAAGCGCAAGCGCGTCACCTTCGTCGCCGAGGCCATTCCCCTGGCCGAAGGGGGGCATGAAGCCTTCCAGATGGCCGGGGTGGTGCGTCGCCGGCAAGAGCGCGCCAGCGCCCGCACCGGCGAGAAGTTCGCCTTCGTGACCTTTTCGGATCCGACGGGCGAGTTCGAATGCCTGTTCCCGCCCGAACAGCTGCGCAAATGCCGCGAGGTGCTGGAGCCCGGCGCCACCGTCATGGTGCGCGTGCGCGCCAAGGCGTCCGAGGGCGAGGTGCGGTTCTTCGGCGACGACGCCAGCCGGATGGACAATCTGCTGGATGACGCCAACATCGGCCTGCGGATCCACGTCTCGGCCCGCAGCGCCGACGCCGAGGCCCTGAAGACTCGTCTGGAGCGGGCCCGGTCCGGCGCCATCGGCAAGGGCGGGGAGATCGCCCTGGTCGCTTCGCTGGACGGTCGTCAGGAGGTCGAGATCAAACTGCCCGGCCGTTATCGTCTGGACGGCGCCCTGCGCGGCGCTCTGAAGTCCGCGCCCGGCGTCCTGATGCTGGAGGACGCCTGATGTCGGCTTGCGGTCTGATCCTCGCCCTGGGTCTGGCGGGGGCCGATCCTTCGGGCGCTCCGCCCCTCCAGCCGATCACCGCCTCAAGGAGCCAGACCATGTCCCACGCCGTCGGAACCTTCGAGGTTCAGATCACGCCGATCGCTCCAGACGCCGATGCGCCCGGCGGCGCGCCCGGCCGGATGCGTTTGGCCAAGACCTTTCACGGGGATCTGCAGGGCGAGGGCGCGGGCGAGATGCTGGGGCTGCTCAAGGACGGCTCGGGCGCCTATGTCGCCATGGAGCGGGTGTCCGGCGTTCTGGAGGGGCGACGCGGCGCCTTCGCCCTGGTCCATCGGGGCGTCATGGAGGCGGGCGCTCAGGATCTTCTGATCACCATCGTCCCCGGTTCCGGCGAAGGCGAACTGGCTGGGATTGCGGGCGTCTTTCATCTGAAGATCGAGGGCGGCGTCCACCGCTACGAGCTGGAATACAGCCTGCCCTGAGGCCGCCATATACAGCCAAGCCTATGGCGAAGCTTGTGAATTTTCGGAACCTGACAGCGGCGGGGCGGGTTTTGGCAGTCCATAGGGAGACTGTTCCATGAAAAATCTCGTTCTCGCCGGCGCCGCGTCGCTGGCTCTTCTCGCGGCCTGTAACCAAGGCGGCGACACTGCGGCCCAGAACACCGGCGAAGCCGTGAACGCCACCCAGGACGCGACGTCCGGCATGGTGGGCCAGACTTCGGCGGCCACCCTGGGCGCCAATACGGTGGACGGCTTCGTCACCAATCTGGCGGTCGGCAACATGTATGAGATCGAGGCCGCCAAGATCGCCCAGGCCAAGTCGAACAACGCCGACGTCAAGGCCCTGGCCGCCATGATCGAGAAGGATCACATGGCCGCGGGCGACAAGCTGAAATCGACGGCTGCGACGGCTGCGCCGGACGTGACCGTGCCGACCATGCTGGACCAGCGCCGCCAGGGTCTGATCGACAATCTGAACGCCGCCGCCCCGGACGACTTCAACAAGGTCTATCTGGACCAGCAGGTCGCGGCCCATAATGAAACCCTGACCCTGTTGAACGGCTTCTCCGACAACAGCGACGCCCCGGCCCTGGCCACCCTGGCGCGGGAGATGATCCCGACCATCACCACCCACCGCGACCGGGCTCAGGCCCTGGTCAACGGCATGTAAGACGGTCCTAGGATCGCAGGTGGAAGGGCGGCTCTTGACGGGGCCGCCCTTCGTCCTGTTCACGCGGCGCTTGCTATTGCGGGCCATCCCGACTACATGGCCCCCGCACTTCGCAACGCGGGCGAGGCGCGGTTCGGGGAGACATCCCGCTCCGCTCCATTCCGAGGGTCTTTCAGACCTTTAATCCCCGCGCCACGTTAGATCGGAAAAAGGACTGAACGATCATGGCTCTGCCTGAATTCTCGATGCGCACCCTGCTGGAAGCGGGCGCCCACTTCGGCCACCAGACGCACCGCTGGAACCCGAAGATGGACCGCTACATCTTCGGCTCGCGCTCGAACATCCACATCATCGACCTGTCGCAGACGATGCCGCTGTTCCACCAGGCCCTGGTGGCGGTGCGCGACGTCGCCGCCAAGGGCGGCCGCGTCCTGTTCGTCGGCACCAAGCGCCAGGCCGCCGAGCCGGTCGCCGAAGCCGCCAAGCGCTGCGCCCAATACTATATGAACAACCGCTGGCTGGGCGGCACCCTGACCAACTGGCGCACCGTCTCGGGTTCGATCGCTCGCCTGCGCGAGCTGGAAACCATCCTGGCCAACGGCGGCGAAGGCCGGGTCAAGAAGGAGCTGCTGAACCTGCAGCGCGAGAAGGACAAGCTGGAACTGTCGCTGGGCGGCATCAAGGACATGGGCTCCATTCCGGACATCATGTTCGTGATCGACACCAACAAGGAAGCGATCGCGATCCAGGAAGCCCGCAAGCTGAACATCCCGATCATCGCCATCCTGGACACCAACTCGGACCCGGACGGCATCACCTATCCGGTGCCGGGCAATGACGACGCCGCCCGCGCCATCCAGACCTACTGCGACCTGATCGCCGACGCCGTCCTGGACGGTCTGGCCGCCGGCGCCTCGGCCTCGGGCATCGACCTCGGCGCCTCGGAAGCCCCGGTCGAGCCGATGCTGCGCGAAGCCTCGGCCCCGGCCGAAGCCGAGCCCGCTCCGGCCGGTACGGAAGCGGTCGCCGAAGAGCTGCTGGCCTCGGACGACGCCGCGGCCAATACGGCGGCTCTGGACGCGGTCGAGACCGAACAGGCTGCCGGCTGACGCCGGGCGGCCTTCAAGACGAGGGCCGTGCGTTGAACTGACACACGGCCGGGCTAAGTCAGCCCGGCCGTTACCACATACGAATCCCCCAAGGAGAAGAACATGGCCGAGATCACTGCCGCCCTCGTGAAGGAACTTCGCGAGCGTTCGGGCGTCGGCATGATGGACTGCAAGAAGGCCCTGCAGGAAAATGACGGCAATATCGAAGCCGCCATCGACTGGCTGCGCGCCAAGGGCCTGTCCAAGGCCGCCAAGAAGGCTGACCGCGTCGCCGCCGAAGGTCTGGTGGCCGTGGCGTCCAAGGAAGACGGCAAGGGCGAAGTCGCCGCCGCCATCGAGTTCAATGCGGAAACCGACTTCGTCGCCCGCAACGAACTGTTCCAGAACGCCGCCAAGGCCTTCGCCCAGCTGGGCCTTGAGCACCACACGGTCGAGGCCCTGCACGGCGCCGAGCTGGAAGCCGGCAAGACGGTCCAGGACGAGGTGACCAACCTGATCGCCACCGTCGGCGAAAACATGCAGCTGCGCCGCGCCGCCCGCCTGTCTGTGTCGCAAGGCGTGGTCGCGACCTATGTCCACAACGCCGTTTCTCCGGGCGTCGGCCGCATCGGCGTTCTGGTGGCGCTGGAAGGCGAGGGCGACAAGACCGCCCTGCGCGACCTGGGCCGCAAGATCGCCATGCACGTCGCCGCCACGGCGCCGCTGTCGCTGAACACCGACGATCTGGACCCGGCCGCCATCGAAAAGGAACGCGCCGTCCTGATCGAAAAGGCCAAGGAAGAGGGTCGTCCCGAAGCCATGATCGACAAGATCGTGGAAGGCCAGATCAACAAGTTCCAGAAGGACGTGGTGCTGACCAAGCAGCCGTTCGTGATGGATCCGGACGTGACCATCGAACAGCTGGTCGCCAACTCGGCCAAGGAACTGGGCTCGTCCAACCTGCACCTGGCGGGCTTTGTCCGCCTGGCTCTGGGCGAGGGCGTGGAGAAGGTCGAAGGACCCGATTTCGCGTCGGAAGTCGCCTCCATGATGGGCGGAAACTAAGATCCTTTCCCTCATTCGTGAGGGTTTTGTATCAGAGGGGCGCGTTCGGCTTTGATGGCCGGCGCGCCCTTCGTCTATAAGAAGTCGCCTGATTCAACGGCGCCGCAGACAACGGACCACACCGCATGCCCGACGCCCCGTCGAACTTCCGCTACAAGCGCGTCCTGCTCAAGGTGTCCGGCGAGGTGCTGATGGGCGACCAGGCGTTCGGCGTGGACATGAAGACGGTGGACACGGTCGCCAAGGCCGTGGCCCAGGTGGCGGCCGAGGGCGTGGAAATCTGTCTGGTGATCGGCGGGGGCAACATCTTCCGCGGCCTGTCCAAGGCGGCCGCCGGCATGGAGCGGGCCCAGGCCGACTATATGGGCATGCTGGCCACCATCATGAACGCCCTGGCCATGCAGTCGGCTCTGGAGAAGATCGGCGTCTCGACCCGGGTGCAGAGCGCCATTCCGATGGCCGCCATCGCCGAACCCTACATTCGCCGCCGCGCCCTGCGTCATCTGGAAAAGGGCCGGGTGGTGATCTTCGCCGCCGGGGTGGGCGCGCCCTTCTTCACCACCGATTCCGGCGCGGCCCTGCGCGCCGCCGAAATGGGCTGCGACGCCCTCTTGAAGGGCACCAGCGTGGACGGCGTCTATACGGCCGATCCCAAGAAGGACCCGACCGCGACCCGCTATGACACCCTGACCTATCAGGACGTTCTGGCCAAGGACCTGAGGGTGATGGACGCTTCCGCCATCGCCATGATGCGCGATACGGGCATCCCGATCGTCGTCTTCTCCATTCGCGAAGACGATTCCCTGCGCCGGACCCTGACGGGCGAGGGCACCTGCACGATCATCCAGGACCGCGGCTGATCGTTCGGACGACGAATAGAGACGAGAGAGACCAAGACCATGGCCAAGCCTGACGTGAAGACCTACCGCGACCGCATGGACAAGGCGGTCGCCGCCCTGAAGGAAGAGTTCAGCGGCCTGCGGACCGGACGCGCCAACGCCGGCCTCCTGGAGCCCGTGCGGGTCGAGGCCTACGGCTCGACCTCGCCGCTGACGGCCGTCGCGGCCATCAGCGTGCCCGAGCCGCGCATGATCACGGTCAACGTCTGGGACAAGGGGATGGTGGTCTCGGTCGAAAAGGCGATCCGCAACGCCAATCTGGGCCTGAACCCCATCGTCGACGGCCAGACCCTGCGTATTCCGATCCCGCCCCTGACGGAGGAACGCCGCAAGGATCTGGTCAAGCTGGCGGGCAAGTACGCCGAACAGCAGAAGATCGCCGTTCGCAACGTCCGCCGCGACGCCAATGACGACTTCAAAAAGGCCGAAAAGGCCGGCGAGATCAGCCAGGACGAACAGAAGAAGCTGGAGACCGAAGTTCAGAAGGAGACGGATGCGGCCATCAAGCGTATCGACGAAGCCTTGAAGACCAAGGAACAAGAGATCATGCAGGTCTGACGGACAGACCGGGCCTGATGGGATCGTAAGACAGATGACGGCAGACAGCGCCGCGCCTTCAGGCTCGCGTCCTCCCGCTGGACCGCGCCATGTCGCCATCATCATGGACGGCAACGGTCGCTGGGCGAAGGCGCGCGGGCTGCCGCGCGCCGTGGGCCATCGCGAGGGCGTCCAGGCCCTGAAGCGCACCATCCAGGCGGCGCCGGATCTGGGCATCCAGTGTCTGACCGTCTTCGGCTTTTCGACCGAGAACTGGAGCCGCCCCCCCGACGAGGTCTCGGACCTGATGGGGCTGGTGCGAACCTATGTGGCCAGCGATCTGGCCCGTCTGGAAAAGGCGGGCGTGCGCCTGAGGGTTCTGGGCCGTCGCGAGGGCCTTCCGGCCGACATCGCCGCCATCATCGAAAGGGCCGAGGCCCAGACCGCGCACAATGATCGGTTCCTGCTTCAGGTCGCCTTCAACTACGGCGGCCGTGCGGACCTCATCGACGCCGCCCGTCGCCATATGCAGCGGATGCTGGCCGGCGAGACGATCGAGCCGATCGGCGAGGCCGACATCACCGACGGCCTGGCCACGGCGGGTTCGCCGCCGCTGGACCTGATCATCCGCACCTCGGGCGAGCAGCGGCTGTCGAACTTCCTGCTGTGGGAAGCCGCCTATGCCGAACTGGTGTTTCAGGACGTGCTCTGGCCCGACTATGGACCGAAGGCGCTGGAGGAGGCGGTGCTGATCTTCCGGCAGCGCGAGCGCCGCTATGGCGGTCGTGCGGTCGAGCCTGCGCGCGTGTCGGCCTGATGGCGGTCAAGGGACGCGACATCGCCTTGCGGGCCGCCTCCGCCGCCGTCCTGGCGCCGGCGGCTGTGGCCGCGACCTGGATCGGCGGCGTCTGGTTCCTGGCCCTGATCACGGCCGCGAGCGTCGTTCTGGCCTTCGAATGGGCGGCGATGAGCGCCCCGCATGCGCGACGCCTGATCGGCGGGGCCGTCAGCCTGGGCGTGGTCGCCGCAGTGGTCAGCGCCTATTTCGGCGTCATGTCGGTCGCCTTCGTGATGTTGGTGTTCGGCGCCGCCGCCGCCGGCCTCTATGCGCGCAGCCGAGGGCAACAGGCCTTGGACGCCGCCTATGGGGTCCTCTATCTGGGCTGGCCGTCGGTCCTGCTGATCTGGTTGCGGGACGTGGACGCCACGGTCGGCCTGCATTGGACCGTGCTGGTCTTCGCCGTCGCCTGGTCGGCTGACATCCTGGCCTATCTGGCCGGATCGACCTTCGGCGGGCCCAAGCTGTGGCCCCGCTTTTCGCCCAACAAGACCTGGTCCGGCTTCGTCGGGGGCATCCTGGCGGGCGCTGTCGCCGGAGCCGTCATGACGGCCTGGTTCGACATGGGGCGGTTGACCGTCTTCTGGGGCGGCGTGCTGGGTCTTGCGGCCGCCCTGGCGACCATGGCGGGCGACCTGTGGGAATCGGGCCTGAAGCGGCGCTTCGGGGTGAAGGACGCGGGCAACACCATTCCCGGCCACGGCGGCCTGCTCGATCGGGTGGATGGGCTGATGTTCGCCGTCGTGGTCGTCGCCGTCGGACGGCTGATCGTTCTGATGGTCGAGCGGGGCGCGTCTTGATCCGCCGTCGCGTCTCCGTCCTGGGCTCTACGGGCTCGGTGGGTTCGTCCACCCTTGATCTGATGGACCAGGCCGAGGCGGGCGGGGCCGCCGCCTTTGAGGTCGAGGCCCTGACGGGCGGATCGAACATCGCCCGGCTGGCTGAACAGGCCCGGCGCTGGAAGCCGCGTGTGGCCGTGACCGCCGACGCCGCGCGTCTGGACGAGCTTCGCGACGCCCTGGCCGGCACGGACGTGGGGGCGGCGGCGGGAGAGGCGGCGGTCGTCGAGGCGGCGAGCCGTCCCGTCGACTGGGTCATGGCCTCCATCGTCGGAGCGGCGGGGCTGAAGTCGGCCTGGGCGGCGGCCGACACCGGCGCGACCCTGGCCCTGGCGAACAAGGAAAGCCTGGTCTGCTGCGGCGCGACCCTGATCGAGCGCGTGAACCGGGCGGGGGGACGTCTTATCCCGGTCGATTCCGAACATTCGGCCATCTTCCAGGTGTTTCCGGCCGAGGCGCCGGAGCGGGTGGCCAAGCTGGTGCTGACCGCCTCGGGCGGGCCTTTTCGCCAGACCCCGCGGGCCCAGATGATCGGGATCACGCCGGAACAGGCCGTGGCCCACCCCAACTGGAGCATGGGCGCCAAGATCTCGGTCGACAGCGCGACCATGGCCAACAAGGGGTTGGAGATGATCGAGGCGGCCTATCTGTTCGCCATGCCCGCCGATCGGATCGACGTCGTGGTCCACCCCGAATCGATCATCCACAGCCTTGTGGAATATGTGGATGGTTCGACCCTGGCCCAGATGGGCCCGCCGGACATGCGCACGCCGATCGCCTGCGCCCTAGCCTGGCCTGACCGGATCGCCTGGCCCGCGCCCAAGCTGGACCTGCCGGCGCTGGGGCGGCTGACGTTTGAAGCGCCGGATCTGGCGCGGTTTCCGGCCCTGGACCTGGCCCGTCAAGCCCTGAAGGCGGGCGGGGCGGCGCCGGCGGTGTTCAACGCCGCCAATGAGATGGCGGCCTTCGCCTTTCTTGACCGCAAGCTGGCCTTTCTCAATATTGCCGCAGTCGTCGCCGAAACCCTTGAGCGTGCGATGAAAGCGGGGATGGTGTTCGGCTCTGGAGACGCCTGCAGCGCGGCCCTTTCGGTCGATGCTGAGGCGCGACGGATCGCCGGATCCATTATCGCCGGACTGGCGAACGCGGCCTGATCGGCCAGGGGAGACGATTTACGATGCTGGGCGCCCTGGGTCAGATCCTGATCTATATCGTGCCGTTCCTGCTGGTGCTGACCTTCATCGTCACCATCCATGAACTGGGCCATTTCCTGGTCGCCCGCGCCTTCGGCGTGAAGGTGGATCGGTTCGCCATCGGCTTCGGCCGGGCGATCTTCAGCCGCACCGACCGCCACGGGATCGAATGGCGGCTGGGTTGGATGCCGCTCGGCGGCTACGTCAAATTCTCCGGCGATCTGGATGCATCCAGCGTGCCCGATCAGGCTGGGCTGGCCGAACTGCGCCAACGCCTGGTCGCCCAGGGCGGTGCGGGGGCCGAACGCGACTACTTTCATTTCAAACCCGTCTGGCAGCGCGCCCTGATCGTCGTCGCCGGCCCGGCGGCCAACTTCATCCTGGCGATTTCGATCTTCGCCCTGGTCTTCATGACCATCGGCACGCAGATCCGGCCGGCGCGGGTGGCCCAGATTCAGGCCGGTTCCCCCGCCGCCGCCGCCGGGTTCCGGGTCGGCGACTTGATCACCGGGGTCAACGGCCGCACAGTGCGGGACGGGGGAGAGGTGACCCAGACGGTCATGCTGTCCACCGGCGACCCGGTTCGCTTCACCGTCGAGCGCGGCGCGCAGACGGTGGAACTGGTGGCGGTGCCGGAGCGCCGGGAAGAAAACGATCCGATCGCCGGCCGCATCAAGGTGGGTCGGATCGGCCTGGGGCTGGGCGCCAGCCGGGCCGATGTCCGCCATATCCGCTATGGGCCGCTCGAGGCCGTGACCGAGGGGGTGCGTCAGACCGGCGAAATCATCGGCTCGACCCTGACCTATCTGGGGCGGCTGGTCACGGGGCGGGAGTCGGGCGATCAATTCAGCGGACCGCTGGGGATCGCCAAGGCGACCGGCGCCCTGACCACGGCGGCGGTGGAGGCCGATCCCGCGCCTCAGGCAATGGCGCTCAACCTCCTTCTCACCCTGACAAGCTTCGCCGCCATACTTTCGATCGGAATCGGATTTCTAAATCTTTTGCCCATTCCGGTTCTGGACGGCGGCCACCTGCTTTTCTACGGCTATGAAGCCGTGGCGCGGCGACCCGTGGCGGCGCGGTATCAGGAGATGGGCTATCGCGCAGGTCTTGCGCTTCTGGCGGGATTTATGTTGTTCGCGACGTGGAACGACCTACAGAAGCTCAACCTCTTCCAATTCCTCGGCGGGCTCGTCTCGTGAGCCGACGCCAGCCCCCGATGGTTTTCAGAATGAACGACATGAAATCTCGCGCCGCCGTCCGACTGAGCGCCCGATCCAGCCTCCTGGCGCTGGCCGTGGCCGCGGGCTTTTCCGCTCCCGCCCTGGCTCAGTCGGCTCCGGCGCCCGCTGCCGAGGGCGCGGCCCCGCAACAGCCGCCGCGCGTCGAGGTCGCAGCGCCCCAGGCCCTGACCGTCAATCGGATCATCGTCCAGGGCGCCCAGCGGATCGACCAGACCACGGTCCTGTCCTATCTGCCGATCCGCCCCGGCGACACCGTTGACGCCGCCGTGCTGGACGTGGCCGTGCGCACCCTGTCGCGGACCGGCCTGTTCGCCGACGTGCAGTTGGGCGTGCAGAACGGCGATCTGATCGTTCAGATCGTCGAAAACCCGATCATCAACCAGGTGGTGTTCGAAGGGAACAGCGCCGTCTCTCAGGACAAGCTGACCAAGGAGGTCACCCTCCAGCCGCGCGGCATCTACACCCGCGCCAAGGTGCAGGAGGACGTCGGCTCCATCGTCGAGCTCTACCGCCTGCAAGGCCGGATTTCGGCGACGGTGACGCCCAAGCTGGTGCAGTTGGAGCAGAACCGCGTCGATGTGATCTTTGAGATCAACGAAGGGCCGCAGACCGGCATCAGCGCCATCAACGTCCTGGGTAACAAGGCCTTTTCGGACAACGACGTCCGCGACGTCATGGTGACAGAGCGGTCGCAGTGGTGGAAGTTCTTCTCCAACAACGACAATTACGATCCCAACCGGCTGGAGTACGACCAGGAGCAGCTGCGCAAGTTCTACACCAACCGCGGCTATTACGACTTCCGCATCATTTCGTCGGTTGCGGAACTTCAGCCGGATAATCAGGCCTTCCAGATCACCCTGACGCTGAACGAAGGTGACAAGTACAACTTCGGCAAGATCGACGTGGTCACTCAGAACGACCGCCTCAACGCCCAGTTCCTGAAGGCCCTGGTCCCGATCCGCGAAGGCCAGCTGTACGAAAGCGACAAGATCGAACAGGCGGTCGACGCCTTGACCTTCGCCGCCGGCTCTGCGGGCTATGCGTTCGTCGAGATCAATCCGACGTACCGCGCCAATCCCGACACCGATACGGTCGACGTCACCTTCAACGTCTCAGAAGGCCAGCGGGTCTACATCGACCGCATCAATGTGGTCGGCAACACCCGCACTATCGATCCCGTCATCCGGCGCGAGCTGATGCTGACCGAAGGCGACGCCTTCAACCGCGCCCTGATGGAACGGTCGCGCAACAATCTGCGCGCGCTGGGCTTCTTCAAGGACGTGACGATCGAAGAGACCCGCGGCAGCGCCCCGGACCGGAGCATCGTCAACGTCAACGTCCAGGAACAGCCCACCGGCGAACTTTCGGTCGGGGCCGGCTTCAGCTCGGTCGATTCCTTTACGGTGAACCTGGGCATTTCAGAGCGGAACTTCCGCGGTCGGGGCCAGAACGTCGTCGCCCGGCTGGAGTGGGGTTCGCTGCGTCAACAGGTCGATTTCCGCTTCACCGAGCCTAAATTCCTGGGTCGCGACCTGCGCGCGGGCTGGGACCTGTTCCACTCGCGCTATGACCTCAGCGAATACTCCTCCTACGACTACCGGTCGACCGGCGGCGGCCTGCGGCTGACCTATCCGCTGAACGGCAATATGTGGCTCAGCACCCGCTACTTCCTGAAGTCCGACGAAATCATCGTCCCGACCGGCTATTGCAACACCAGCGGCAGCGGCTCGTCGGCCCTGTGCGACCAGGTCGGCAGCTACATCAACTCGTCTGCGGGCTATACGCTTCAGATGAACTACACCAACGATCCGATCCGGCCGACGCGCGGCTGGTCCGGCTCCTTGCGTCAGGACTTCGCGGGCCTGGGCGGCGACGTCAACTATGTGAAGACCGAGGCGGACGCCGCCTGGTACTACGGCATCACCCCGCGCTGGATCGTCAGCCTTCAAGGCTCCACCGGCTATGTCAGCGGCTGGAACGGCGACCCGATCCGCATCAACGATCGCTTCTTCAAGGGCGGCAACAGCTTCCGCGGCTTCGAAACCGCCGGCATGGGGCCGCGCGACCTGGACACCACCGACGCCCTGGGGGGCAACTTCTACGCCATCGGCACCGTCGAACTGACCGTGCCCAACTATCTGCCCGAACAGTACGGCATCAAGACCTCGCTGTTCGCCGACGTCGGCACCCTGGGAGTTCTGGATGACCGTTATAAGCTGACCTCGACCGGTACGGTCGACACCACCATCGCCGACGAGCTGTCGCTGCGGGCTTCCGCCGGCGTCAGCATCCACTGGAAGTCGCCGATGGGCCCGATCCGGTTCGACATCTCAAAGGTCCTGTCCAAGGAAGACTACGACAAGACGGAATCCTTCCGCTTCTCGACCTCCACCCAATTCTAAGGAAGCGACGCAAAAAAGCGTTCGCAGAGGAATACCCATGAAAGCTCTGATCATCGCCGCCACGGCCGCCGCCTCGCTGGTCGCCACCGCCGCCTCGGCCCAGACGGCCGCGCCGGCCAACCCCGGTCCGGTCATTCCGGGCGTCTGCGTCTATTACAACGCCCGCCTGCTGGCCCAGTCGGCCGCCGGTCAGGCGGTCGAGGCCCGCATGCAGCAACTGGCCCAGGAGGTTCAGGGCGAGCTTCAGCCCTATGCCACCGCCATCCAGTCGGAAGCCCAGCAACTGCAAACCTCGGGGGCTAGCCTGCCCGCGGACCAACTGCAACAGCGCCGTCAGGCCCTGCAGCAGCGCGCCCAGGAGGCCCAACAGCTGGAAGCCACCCGCGAGAACGAGCTGCGCTACACCCTGGCCATGCAGCGCCAGGCCATCACCGAGGCTGTGTCGCCGATCCTGACCGCCCTCTATCAGGAAAAGGGCTGCGGCCTGCTGTTGGACCGCGAGAGCGTCTTCATGATGAACCCGGCCATGGACCTGACCGACGCGGCGATCCAGCGGCTGAACACGGCCCTGCCGACCCTGTCGTTCAACCGCATGCCGGTGCCGGCGCAGCAGCCGCAACAGCCGGCCGCCGCCAACTAAGGCCCTCATGCCCGATTCCCGCTTCTTCCAAACCCTTTCGCCCCTGTCCGTCGTCGAACTGGCGGCCAAGACCGGGGGTGAGGCGGTCCGGGGCGGGGACCGGATGATCGGTTCCGTCGCGCCCCTGTCCTCTGCGGACGGGGGCGCGATCGCGTTTATGGGCGACCGCAAGTTCGTGGCGGCCCTGGCGGCGACACAGGCGGGCTGCGTCATCGTGCCGGAACAGGCGGTGGGCTCGGTTCCGGCCGAGGCGGCGGTGATCGTCTCGCGCACGCCCCAGGCCTCCTGGGCCATGGCCTCGGCCCTGCTGCACCGCCCGTTGAGCCTGGACCGCGCCATCGCCCCGTCTGAGGCGTCCGAGGACGACAGCGTGGTGATCGAACCCGGCGCGGTTCTGGGCGAGGGCGTCCGCATCGGCCGCGGCACGCGCATCGGCGCCAATACGGTGATCGGTCCGGGCGTCCAGATCGGGCGCGACTGCGTGATCGGTTCGAACGTCACCGTCGGCTTCGCCCTGATCGGCGACCGTGTGAAGCTCTATGCCGGCGCGCGCATCGGCGAGGCGGGCTTCGGCGCCACCGGCACGGCGGCCGGCGCCATGGACATTCCCCAGCTGGGCCGCGTGATCTTGCAGGACGGCGTGACGGTCGGCGCCAACAGCTGCATCGACCGCGGCGCCTATGACGACACCGTCATCGGCGAGAACACCAAGATCGATAATCTGGTCATGGTGGGCCATAACTGCGTCATCGGCCGCAACAATCTGATGGCGGCCAATACGGGGATCTCCGGCTCCGTGACCAGCGGCGACAATGTCATCTTCGGTGGCAAGGCGGGGATCGGCGACCATCTGACGATCGGCGAAGGCGCGCGGGTGGCGGCTGGCGCGGGGGTCCTGGCCGACATTCCGGCGGGCGAGACCTGGTCCGGCTATCCGGCCCGCCCGATCCGACAGTTCTTGCGTGAAACCGTCTGGCTCGCCAAACAGGCGTCTTCAAAGAAGGCCCCAAGGGAATCATAGGGATGAGTGAAGACGGCAAGATCGACTACGCCGAGGTGATGCGGCGGCTGCCGCACCGTTATCCCTTCCTGCTGGTGGACAAGGCCGAGGAATTTGTCCCCGCGACTTCCATCGTGGGGATCAAGAACGTCACCCACAACGAGCCCTTCTTCCCCGGCCATTTCCCGATCGATCCGGTCATGCCGGGCGTGCTGATCGTCGAAGCCATGGCGCAGACCGGCGCCTTGCTGATGTCCAAGACCCTGGACGTCGCCGTGGCGGACAAGGTCATCATGTTCATGTCGATCGACGGCGTGCGTTTCCGCAAGCCGGCGCGGCCCGGCGATCAGCTGCGCATGCAGGTCAAGGTGATCAAGGCGCGCGGCGACGCCTACAAGTTCCGCGGCGAAACCTTCATCGACGGCAAGCTGGCGGCCGAGGCCGAGTTCATGGCCATGGTGGTGACGGTGCCCACGCCGGCGACGGAGCCCGCCGCCTGATGGCCATCCACCCCACCGCCCTGATCGACGCCACGGCGACCCTGGCCGAAGGGGTCGAGGTCGGCCCCTGGTGCACGGTCGGACCGAATGTCTCCCTGGCCGAGGGCGTGCGCCTGGTCAGCCATGTGGTGGTCCAGCAGGACACGACGGTCGGGGCTGGAACAGTGATCCATCCCTTCGCCGTCATCGGCGGCGATCCGCAGCACAACGGCTACAAGGGCGAGCCGGTGCGGCTGGAGATCGGCGAGAACAATCTGATCCGCGAGCACTGCACCTTCAACCGGGGCACGCCCCAGGGAACGGGCGTGACCGTCGTCGGCTCCAACAATCTGTTCATGACCGGCGCCCATATCGGCCATGACTGCGTGGTCGGCAGCAACCTGGTCATGGCCAACAACGCCACCCTGGGCGGTCACGCCCAGGTCGGCGACAAGGTCTTCCTGGGTGGACTGTGCGCCGTCCACCAGAACGGGCGCGTGGGGCAGGGAGCGATCATCGGCGGTCTGGCCGCCGTGACCCGCGACGTCATCCCTTACGGTTCGGCCTGGGGCAATCATGCGCGGCTGCGGGGGCTGAACCTGATCGGGCTGAAGCGCAAGGGCTACGGCAAATCCCAGATACGAAGATTGCTGGCCGCCTATCGCGACCTGTTCGAAGGCGAGGGTGAGTTCGCCGGAAGGGTCGACGCCGTCGCCGGCCAATACGCCGATCTGCCCGAGATATTGGAGATCATCGCCTTCATCCGCGACGGGGGGCGGCGGCCTCTGTGTCTTCCGAACGCGGAATGATCGGCGCCGGAAAGCTGGGCCTGATCGCCGGCGGCGGCGATCTTCCGGCGGCCGTGGCGGCCCGATGCGACCTCGAGGGACGGCCGGTCTTCGTCATCCGTCTGGCGGGCTTCGCCGATCCGCACTTGGGCCGCTGGCCCGGCGCCGAGTTCGGCATGGCCCAGATCGGGGCGATATTGAAGGCTCTGAAGGCTGAAGGCTGCACCAGCGTCTGTCTTGCCGGCATCGTCAATCGACCCGATTTCAAGACCTTGAAGCCCGATCTGAAGGGCGCATCTCTGCTGCCGGGCATCGTCGCGGCGGCGACCAAGGGCGATGACGCCCTGCTGAGGAAGATTCTGTCCATCTTCGAGGCCGAAGGATTTACGGTTGAAGGCGCCGACGACATCCTGGGCGGCGAGACCCTGGCAGGCGGAGCGCTGGGGGCGGTCGTCCCGACCTCGCAGCAGATGGACGATCTGAGAAAGGCGCTTCACGTCGCCGAAAAGTCCGGCGAACTGGATATCGGCCAGGGTGCGGTCGTCTGTGACGGCCTGGTCCTGGCGGTCGAGGCGCAGGAAGGCACCGACGCTATGTTGCGCCGCGTGGCGGACCTGCCCGCCGATCTCCGCGGCGCTCCGGCCTCGCCCAGGGGCGCCTTGGCCAAGGCGCCCAAGCCGATCCAGGACCTGCGCGTGGACATGCCGGTGATCGGACCGCGCACGGTGGAGCTGGCGGCGGCGGCAGGGCTGGCGGGGATCGCCGGCGTCGCCGGGCGGTTGATCCTGATCGACCGGTCCGCGATCGTGGCGGCGGCGGATCGGTTGGGCCTGTTCGTCTGGGGTGAAACGCGATGAGCCGTCCGTTGAAGATCATGCTGGTGGCGGCCGAGGCGTCGGGCGACGCCTTGGGCGCCGGCCTGGCGCGGGCTTTGAGAGTGCGGCTGGGTCAGGGGGTTAGCTTCGTCGGCATCGGCGGCCCGCGCATGGCGGCCGAGGGCGTCGTCAGTCCCTTCGACATCGCCGAACTGTCGATTCTGGGCTGGATCGAAGGTCTGCGCGCCTACCGGACGGTGCGCCGTCGCGTGGCGGAGACGGCCGCCCTGGCGGCGCGTGAACAGCCGGACGCGGTGGTTCTGATCGACAGCTGGGGCTTCACCATTCGGGTCGCAGAGGCGATCCGCGCCGCGCGGCCGGACGTGCCCTTGATCAAATACGTCGGGCCCCAGGTCTGGGCGTCTCGTCCTGGTCGGGCCAGGACCCTGGCGCGGGCCGTGGATCATCTGCTGGCCCTCTACAGCTTCGACGCGCCCTGGTTCGAGCGTGAAGGTCTGCCGACGACGGTGGTCGGCTCGTCCGCCCTGCACGTCGACATGGGCGGGGCCGACGGCGCCGCCTTTCGCGCCCGGCGCGGCGTCACGCCAGACGCCAAGCTGCTGCTGATCCTGCCGGGCAGCCGACCGGCTGAAATCGCGCGGATGACTCCGGTTTATGAGGCGACCGTCAAGCGGTTGAAGGCCCAGGATCCAGGCCTGGAAGTCGCGGTGGTCGCGGCGGGGACGGTGTCAAAGGACGTGGTCGGGCGCGTATCCGCCTGGCCTTTCCGCGTCCATGTCGTCGATGAGGCCGAAAAGTACGACGCCATGCGGGCGGCGACGGCGGCCCTGGCGACCAGCGGCACCGTCTCGACCGAACTGGCCCTGGCGGGGGCGCCGATGGTGATCGCCTATAAGATCGGGGGGGTAAGCTATCAACTGATGAAGCGGCTGGTGACGGCCGAACACATCACCCTGTTCAACATCGCCGCCGGCGCACGGATCGCCCCGGAGTTCATCCAGGGCGAGGCGTCTGCGGAAAATCTGGCGGCGGCCGTCGGGCGGCTGTTGAACGATCCCGAGGCTGCGGCCGAGCAGGCAAGGCGTCAGACGGCGGCGCTGGACCTGATGGGGCGGGGCGGGCCGGATCCCTCGACCCTGGCCGCCGAGGCCGTGTTGCGGGTCATCGAGGCCAAGGCGGCTGGATAGGCGGCTCCATCCCTGTCTCAGACAAAGAAAAACGCCGGGGCCTGCGCCCCGGCGTTCTGCATTTCAGGCCTGTGGCGCTTGATCAGCCGCGCTGTTCGATCGGCACGTAATCGCGCTGCGTCGGGCCGGTGTACAGCTGACGCGGGCGGCCGATCTTCTGCGACGGATCGGCCATCATTTCCTGCCACTGGGCGATCCAGCCCACAGTGCGGGCCAGGGCGAACAGGACGGTGAACATGGTGGTGGGGAAGCCCATGGCCGACAGGGTGATGCCCGAATAGAAGTCGACGTTCGGGAAAAGCTTGCGCGAGGTGAAATATTCGTCGTTCAGCGCGACCTTTTCCAGCTCCTTGGCGACCTGGAACAGGGGGTCGTTTTCGCGGCCCGTGGCGGCCAGAACCTCATAGGCCGACTGCTGCATCACCTTGGCGCGCGGGTCGTAGTTCTTATAGACCCGGTGGCCGAAGCCCATCAGCTTGTATTTGCGGTCCTTCACGCCCTGGATGAACTCGGGGATCTTGTCGGGGGTGCCGATCTCCTTGAGCATGTTCAGCGCCTCTTCATTGGCGCCGCCGTGCGACGGGCCCCACAGGCAGGCGATGCCGGCGGCGATACAGGCGAACGGATTGGCGCCCGACGAACCGGCCAGGCGGACGGTCGAGGTCGAGGCGTTCTGCTCGTGGTCGGCGTGCAGGGTGAAGATGCGGTCCATGGCGCGCACCAGGGCCGGATCGACGTGATAGTCCTCGGCCGGCACGGCGAAGCACATCCGCAGGAAGTTTTCGGCGTAGGACAGGTCGTTGCGCGGCGAGATGAAGGGCTGGCCGACATGATATTTGTAGGCGCGGGCCGCGATCGTCGGCATCTTGGCGATCAAACGGATGGCCGAGATATCGCGCTGGACCGGATCATGGATGTCCAGGCTGTCGTGATAGAAGGCCGACAGGGCGCCGACCGTGCCGACCATGATCGCCATCGGGTGGGCGTCGCGGCGGAAGCCCTCGAAGAAGCGGTCGAACTGGGCGTGCAGCATCGTGTGCATGGTGATGCTGTCTTCGAACTTCTCGTACTGAGCCGCCGTCGGCAGTTCGCCGTGCAGCAGAAGGTGGCAGACCTCGATGAAGTTCGACTGGGCCGCGAGCTGGTCGATCGGATAGCCCCGGTGCAGCAGGACGCCGGCGTCGCCGTCGATATAGGTCAGGCCTGACTCGCAGGAGGCGGTCGAGGTGAAGCCCGGATCGAAGGTGAAAGCGCCCGTTCCGCCATAGAGCTTGCGGATGTCGATAACGTCCGGACCGGTCGAACCCGACAGAACGGGCAGATCGACGCTCTTGCCCTCGAAGGAGAGCGTGGCGGTTTTGGCTTGGTCAGTCATCAATGCCCCTTTGCATTTGGACGTCCGATCGCGGGGAGGCGCCGGGCGCTCTTAGGTTTGTGGTTGATCACTTAGTCTGTTGCAGCGCATCATCCAAGCGTCCGAGACTTTCGTCGCGCCCAAGAGCGGACAAAGTTCGTGCGATATCGGGTGAAGTTGACCCTGCGGTAAGGGCCGCCCGCATGGGCGGACCGATCTTGCCGAAGCCGACCTGTTCGGATTCGGCGAAGCTTTTCAGCTCGGCTTCCAGGGCGAAGACGTCCCAGGACTGGAACAGGGCCAGCCGATCGCGCAGGCGCGCCAGGCGGTCCAGGGTTTCGCCGGACAGCAGGGCGCGGCCCTTGTCGTCGATGTCCAGGGGACGTGTCTTGAGCACGAATTCGGTCTGGTCGGCCAACTCCAGTACGGTCTTGGCGCGGTCCTTCACGAACGGCATGGCGCGCTGGAGCCGGGCCTCGTCGGCCTCGGCCAGGCTGCGACCCCGGGCGAGGTGGACGTCCAGCGTCAGCTTGGCCAGGCGTTCGTCGTCGGCGAGCCGCAGCCAATGCGAATTGACGTGGGCCAGCTTGTCGAAGTCCAGCCGCGCCGGCGCCTTGCCGATGCCGGCCAGATCGAACCATTCGATCGCCTGGGCGTCGCTGAACAGTTCGTCGTCGCCGTGACCCCAGCCGAGGCGCGCCAGATAGTTGCGCATGGCCTCGGGCAGATAGCCCATTTCGGCGTATTCGTGGACGGCCTGGGCGCCGTGCCGCTTCGACAGCTTGGCCCCGTCCGGCCCGTGGATCAGGGGGATATGGGCGAAGGTCGGTCGGGTCCAGCCGAGGGCGTCATAGATCAGGCTCTGGCGGGCGGCGTTATTCAGATGGTCATCGCCGCGGATGACGTGGGTCACCCCCATGTCGTGGTCATCGACAACGACCGCGAGATTATAGGTCGGCGCCCCGTCCGAGCGCAGCAGGACCAGATCGTCGAGGTCGTCGGTCGACCAGCTGACCGAACCCTGGACCTCGTCCGCGACGGTGACGGTCGCGGACTGGGGGCGACGGAAGCGGACGACGTGCGGCTGGGCCAGGTCGTCGACGGTCGGGGTGCGGTCGCGCCAGGGCGATTCAAAGGTGCGACGCTCGGCCTTGGCGGCGTCGCGCAGACGTCCGGTTTCCTCGGCCGTGGTGAAATCGCGATAGGCGTGGCCGGTCTCCAGCAGTTGATCGACGACTTCGCGATGGCGGTCGGCGCGGCTGAACTGGAACACCGGCTCTTCGTCGGCGAACAGCTCCAGCCAGCTCAGGCCGTCGAAGATGGCCTGGACGGCCTCCTCGGTCGACCGTTCGCGATCCGTGTCTTCGACCCGGATCAGGAAGCGTCCCGCGTGTCTCTTGGCGTACAGCCAGTTGAACAAGGCGGTTCTCGCCCCGCCGATATGCAGATAGCCTGTCGGCGAGGGGGCGAAGCGGGTGACGACAGTCGAAGAAGGCAAGGTCATGGGGGAAGGGTCCGTAAGCGAGGCCCTTATACGCCCCGAGACGACAAAGCCTACCCCCGGCGCGCGTTTGCGGGCCTGGCTGGCCGACGAGGTCAAGGCGCAGGCGCTGAGATGGCGGCTTTGGGCGCCGGTGGCCTTCGGCGGCGGCGCCGCCTGCTATTTCGCCCTGAGGACAGAGCCGAGCCTGTGGCCTCTGGTGATCACGGCGGCGGCGGCTGTCGCGGCATGGCTGGCGGCGCGGCGGCGCGGCTTGAGGCGGCGTCTTACCTGGCCGCTGATGATTCTGGCCTGCCTGACCTGCGGCCTGGCGGCGGCGAAGATTCGCACCGAAAGCGTGGCCGTCCCGATCGCGCCGGCCCTGCCCGAGGGGGTGGTGATCGAGGCCTGGGTCGTCGATGTCGACAGCCCTGGCGAGAACGGCGCGCGGATCGTGGCGGCCCCGGTCTGGATCCGAGGCCTGAGCCCGGAGGAGACCCCGGTTAGGCTGCGGGTCACGGTGAGGGGCGAGCCGCCGAGGCCCGGCGAGGCGATCCGACTGTTCGCCATTCTCAATCCGCCCCCTGCGCCCGCCAGTCCCGGCGCCTATGACTTCGGTCGCAACGCCTTTTTCGAGGGCTTGGGCGGCGTGGCCTTCGCTCTGGGAGAGACACGGCGGATCGATCTGCCGCCGGCGCCGTGGCGGCTTCGACTGGCCATGGCGGTGAATGGGGCGCGCTATGCCCTGGCGGAGCGGATCGTGGCGCGGCTGGGGCAGCGGACCGGCGGGATCGCGGCGGCCATGACCACCAGCCACGAGGCCTGGATCAGCCAGGACGACATGGATGTGATGCGGGAATCCGGCCTGGCGCACATTTTGTCGGTCTCGGGCCTGCACATGGCCATCGTCGGCGGATTTGTCTTCTTCGCCGTGCGGTTGGGCGTGGCGGCCTGGCCCTGGCTGGCCTTGCGCGTTCCCGGCAAGAAGGTCGCCGCCGCGGCGGGCCTGACGGCTGTGGGGGTTTATCTGGTGATTTCCGGCGCCCCGCCGCCGGCGGAGCGGGCGGCCATTACCGCCTCCATCGCCTTTGCGGCCATCTTGCTGGACCGGCAGGCCGTGACCATGCACGGGCTGGCCGTGGCCGCCTTCGCCGTCCTGGCGATCCAGCCCGAGGCCATCGTGACGCCGGGGTTCCAGATGTCGTTCGCGGCGACGGCGGCCCTGGTGGCCCTGGTCGAAATCTGGCCCAAGCGGACCCGAGAGATCTCGGCGCCCTGGCCCATTGTGGCGGTCCAGAGGTTCGGCGGTTGGCTGACGGCGGCGGTGGCGGCCAGCGTCGTGGCGGGGCTGGCGACGGGACCCTTCGCCATGCAGCATTTCAACCGGACGGCCATGTATGGGCTGCTGGCCAATCTGGCGACGGCGCCGGTGGCGGACTTCGTCCTTATGCCCGCCCTCGCGTTGGGCGCGGCCTTGGAGCCCGTGGGCCTGGGCGGCCCGTTCCTGGCGGTGGCGGGGTGGGGCGTCGATCTGACGCTGGCGATCGGCGGCTGGACGGCCGGCTTGCCGGGCGCGGTGCGGACGGTGGCCAGCGCGCCGGACCCTGTGCTGCCCGTGGCCTTTCTAGGCGTGCTGTTCGTCTGCCTCTGGCAGGGGCGGCTGCGGTGGCTGGGCCTGCCCCTGGCGGCGGCGGTGCTGGTCTGGCCGCGCGCGCCGACGCCGGACGTCTGGATCGGCGACGGCGGGACCAATGCGGCCTTTCATCGGGAGGGCGAGGCGATCGTCGTCCGGCCCGGCGTGCGTGAGTTTGCGACGGACCTGTGGTCCCGGCGGCGCGGTCTGATCTTGGCGGACCGCCCCGAGGCCGGCTGGGCCTGCGACCGCGCTTCATGCCGTCCCGAACTCACTGGGGCGGGGCCGGTCGCCCTGTGGTGGGGCAGGCGGACGCCGGACATGCAGCAGATGGACGCCCTGTGCCTTGCGGCCCCGGTCGTCAGCGTGCGGGCGGTGGTTCACGCCCTGCCGCCCTCATGCGACGGGCGGCTGGTTCTGGACGGGGCGGATTTCGCACGCGGCGGGGCGGTGGAGCTGTGGCGCGACGGAGCGGACCGCTGGAAGGCGGTGTGGACGGCCACGTGCGCGGAGATCGACCCTGGGCGCGCCGGCCGGATCCGGCTGTCAGTGATAGCGGCGCATGAGGCCGACCAGCTTGCCCTGAACCTCCACCTGGTCGGGACCGAAGATGCGGGTCTCATAGTTGCGGTTGGCGGGCTCCAGGGCGATGGAGCCGCCCTTGCGGCGCAGACGCTTCAGCGTGGCCTCTTCGCCCTCGACCAGGGCCACGACGATCTCGCCGTTGTTGGCGGTGTCGCCGCGCCGGATGACCACCAGGTCGCCGTTCAGAATGCCGGCCTCGATCATGGAGTCGCCCTCGATTTCGAGGATGTAGTGATCGCCCTTGCCCAGCATGGATTCCGGCACCGGCAGCCGCTCCTGTTCGTGCTGGATGGCGGCTATGGGGGTGCCGGCGGCGATCTTGCCCAAGAGCGGCAGTTCGCGGGTGTCGTTGGCGGCTGAGGCCGCAGCGACGGGACGCGCGCCGCCGCCGCCTTCGATGACATCGGGCTTGAACCCGGCCCGGCCGCGCGGAGCGCCGGCTGTGGCCTGTTCAGGCAGTTTGGTCACTTCCAGGGCGCGGGCGCGGTGGGCGAGGCGGCGGATGAAGCCGCGCTCCTCCAGCGCCGTGATCAGCCGGTGAATGCCCGACTTGGACGCCAGATCCAGCGCCTCCTTCATCTCGTCGAACGAGGGGGAGACGCCGGTCTCCTGAATCCGTTCGTGGATGAACATCAGCAGTTCGTGCTGTTTGCGCGTGAGCATCGCCGGCCCCTCATGCGCCCGACCGACGAATCGGAACGGGCCGTGAACATTGACGATGTTCTGTAAGTGTTCCTTCCTAATGTCAACTTAACGGCGTCGCTTCACCACGCGCGTCGAGTTGAATCAAGCGGCCAGCAGCTTGCGCGTCGCTTCCTCGACGTCGGCCTGACGCATCAGGCTCTCGCCGACCAGAATGGCCTGGGCGTGGGCGGCGGAGACGCGCGCGACGTCGTCGGGGGTGAAGATGCCGCTCTCGGCGACCAGGAGGGCGCGCACGGGGCTGAGCATCGCCAGGCGTTCGGTCGTTTCCAGGTCGACTTCGAACGTTCGCAGCGACCGGTTGTTGATCCCCACCAGATCGCCCCCGAGAGCGCAGGCGCGCGCCATTTCGGCCTCGTCGTGGGTTTCGATCAGGGCGTCCATGCCGAAACGCTCGGCCTCGGCCAGCAGTTCGGCGGCCAGCCGATCGTCGATCATGGCCAGGATGATCAGGATGCAGTCGGCGCCGAGCGCCCGGCTCTCGGCGACCTGCCAGGGATCGACCAGGAAGTCCTTGCGCAGGCAGGGCAGGGCGGTCGCCGCACGGGCCTGGCCCAGATAGGCGTCGTCGCCCTGGAAGCTGGGGCCGTCGGTCAGGACCGAGAGGCAGGACGCGCCGCCGGCCTCATAGGCCTTGGCGAGGGCCGGGGGATCGAAGTCGGGACGGATCAACCCCTTGGACGGGCTGGCCTTCTTGATCTCGGCGATCAGGGCGGGGCGGCCGGTGTCCTCGACCGTTCGATCCAGGGCGGCGCGGAAGCCGCGCGGGGCCGAGGCGGCCTGGGCCAGGGTCTCGATCGCGTCCTGAGAGGTCGCGGCCTTGCGGGCGGCGACGTCCTCGCGCTTGTAGGCGGCGATACGGTCCAGAACGTCGGTCATGGGGCGTCCTCCGTCTCCAGCGGGGTCGAGGTGATGCGGGCCAGCCGCTCCAGGGCCTGGGCGGCCCGGCCGTCGTCGACGGCGGCGGCGGCGAGGGCGGCGCCTTCCGACAGGTCCGCCGCCCGATCCGCGACCACGAGGGCGGCGGCGGCGTTCAGCAGGACGATGTCGCGGTAAGGGCCGGTCTGGCCCGCCAGCAGGGCGCGAAGGGCGGCGGCGTTCTCCTCGGCGTCGCCGCCGCGGATGGCGTCGATGGAGGCGCGGGGCAGGCCGGCGTCCTCGGGCGTGACCTGGAAGCGACGGACGGCGCCGTCCTTCCACTCCGCCACTTCGGTCGGGCCGGAGGTCGCCAGTTCGTCCAGGCCCTGGCCATGGACGGTCCAAGCGCGGGTCGCGCCCAGCCGGCCCAGCACCTCGACCAGGGGCTCGAGCAGGCGGGGGTCATAGACGCCCATGACCTGGCGTTTCGCCTGGGCCGGGTTGGACAGGGGGCCCAGCAGATTGAAGACGGTGCGGAAACCGATCTCGGCCCGGACGGGGCCTACATGGCGCATGGCGCCGTGATAGGCGGGGGCGAACAGGAAGCAGATGCTGGCCTCGTCCAGCGCCTTGCGCTGCTGGGCCGGGCTGGCGGCCAGATTGACGCCCAGGATCGACAGGACGTCGGACGAGCCGGATTTCGAGGACATGGCCCGGTTGCCGTGCTTGGCGACCTTCAGGCCCGCGCCGGCCAGGACCAGGGCGGCGGCCGTGGAGATGTTGTAGGTGTGCTGGCCGTCGCCGCCGGTGCCGCAGGTGTCGATCACCTCGTAGGGATGATCCAGCGTCAGGGCGGCCTCGCGCATGGCCTGGGCGAAGGCGGCGATCTCGTCCACGGTCTCCCCCCGAATGCGCAGGGCGGTCACGGCGGCCGCGACCTGGGACGGGGTCGGTTCGCCGCGCAGGCAGGCGGCGAAGAAGTCGTGCGCCTGTTCGGACGTCAGGGGGTGGCCCTCGACCAGTCGGGCGAGGATCGGCTTGAAACCATCGGCCATGGTCAGGCGGCCATGATCAGGCGGCCGCGAGGCGCTTCACGCCGGCGATCTGAAGGAAGTTGGCCAGCATGTCGTGGCCATGTTCAGTGGCGATGGATTCCGGATGGAACTGAACGCCATGGATCGGGCGGCTGCGGTGCTGGAGCCCCATGATCTCGCCGTCGGCGGTCCAGGCGGTCACCTCGAGACAGTCGGGCAGGGTTTCGCGCTTCACGGCCAGGGAATGATAGCGGGTGGCGGTGAAGGGCGAGGGCAGGCCGGTGAAGACGCTCTTGCCGTCGTGATGGATCGGCGAGGTCTTGCCGTGCATCAGGGTCTTGGCGCGGATCACGTCGCCGCCGAAGGCCTGGCCTATGGCCTGGTGACCCAGGCAGACGCCCAGGATGGGCATGGAGGGCGGCGCGCTCTCGATTAGAGGCAGGCAGACGCCCGCCTGGTCCGGCGCGCAGGGGCCGGGGGACAGCAGGACGGCGGCGGGGTTCAGCGCCCAGGCCTCGTCCGCCGTCAGGTCGTCGTTGCGCACCACATGGGTCGGCGCGCCCAACTCCGCGAGGTAGTGGACGAGGTTGTAGGTAAAGCTGTCGTAGTTATCGACGACGAGGATCATGATCAGGCTTCTAGGCGTGACAGGCGTCCGCGCCAAGCATATGCGTCGCTAAAGCGCATCTTAACGGTCATGGGGGCAGGTGGAGGGGTGAAACTCGCTGCCGAACAAGAGATCGCCGACAAGATCGCCGCTGCAAAGGCGAAGCTGGTCGTGGCCGAACCCAAGCCGATCAGCCCCTATGCGGCCCTGGGCGCCGCCGCCCTGGCCGCCACGGCCGCCGTGGTCATGGCCGGTGTCGTGGTGCTGGGGCCGGGCGTCCGATTCGACGAACCCCCGGCGACCTACGCGCCCTAGCGATTGCCGGTGCGGAAACGCCAGGCCTCCTCGGCGGCCCGCATGGGGGCGCGGGCCTTGTGCCGGGTCTCGGCGTATTCGGCCGCAGGATCGCTGTCGGCGACCACGCCGGCGCCGGCCTGGACGAAGATCTGATCATCAGCAAACAGGGCGGTGCGCAGGGTGATGCAGATGTCCGCCTCGCCCCCGGCCGAGATATAGCCGACGCCGCCGCCGTAGCCGACGCCGCGCTTTTCGGCTTCCAGCTCGTCGATGATCTCCATCGCCCGGACCTTGGGCGCGCCCGACAGGGTGCCGGCGGGAAGGGCCGCCAGCAGGGTGTCGACGGCGTCCAGTTTCGGATCGGCCTTGCCGCGCACATTGGAGACGATGTGCATGACCTGGCTGTAGCGTTCGACGACGAAGCTTTCGGTCACCTCGACCGTGCCCGGCGCGGCGACGCGGCCGACGTCGTTGCGGCCCAGGTCCAGCAGCATCAGATGTTCGGCCCGCTCCTTGGGATCGGCCAGCAGTTCGGCCTCCAAAGCCTTGTCCGCCTCGGGCGTGGCGCCGCGCATCCGGGTGCCCGCCAGCGGTCGAATGGTGACCTGGCCGTCCTTCAGCCGGACCAGGATCTCCGGGCTGGACCCGGCCAGCTGGAAGCCTTCGAAGTTCAGATAGAAGAGATAGGGCGACGGGTTCTGGCGACGCAGGGAGCGGTAGAAGGCGAACGAATCTTCGGTCCAGGGCGCCGAGAAACGGTGGCTGAGCACGACCTGAAAGATGTCGCCGGCGGCGATATAGTCCTTGGCCCGGGCCACCATCTGGCCGAAACCGGCCTCGTCCACGGGCGAGGCGAAGGTCGGGGCGGGCGTGGGCTGCGGCGCGGCGCGCACCGGCAAGGGCTCGCGCAGGCCCGTCTCGAAAGCGTCCAGCCTGGCGACGGCGGCGTCGAAGGCTTGCCGCGCGTCGCCGCCCGTGTCGGGATAGGCGGCGGAGACCAGGATGATCTCCTGGCCGACGGAATCGAAGATCGCCACCAGCGACGGTCGGGTCAGGACCGCATCGGGCAGGTTCAGCGGGTCGGGATTGGGTTCGCCCAGCGGCTCGAGCAGGCGCACCATGTCATAGCCGAAGACGCCGAACAGGCCGGCCGCCATCGGCGGCAGACCGTCGGGCAGGTCGAACTTGGAGGCGGCGATCAGGGCGCGCAGCGACTGAAGCGTGGGCAGGGGCTCGGGAATGAAGCGGCCTTCGGCGACGGCTGGACCGCGCGCCAGTTCCGCCGCGTTCGACCGACAGCGCCAGACCACGTCCGGGTCCAGGGTCAGGATCGAATAGCGGCCCTTGACGGCGCCGCCCTCGACCGATTCCAGCAAGCAGGCGTAAGGCCGGTGGAGCCCCAGCTTCAGATAGGCCGAAACCGGGGTCTCCAGGTCGTCGATCACCCGACGCACGATCACCTGGGGCCGACCGGCCGAGAGGCCGGCGGCGAAGGCGTCGAAATCGGGCCCGCTGTCCGCCTGCGTCATTGCGCCGGAGCGGCGGGCGCGGTCGGTTCGGCCGACAGGCCCAGGGCCTGACGCGCCAGGCCGACGTCATGCTTGGCCTTGGAGCGTTTGGCCGCCGCCGCCATCTCGGTCTGAACCATGGCCTGGACGATCTCCTGGGTGATGCGCGGGCGGGCCTGTTCGGCGAGCGGACCGGCGACCGCTGGATTGGCGGCGTGGATGTCATCGACCCGGCCGATCAGGACGCCGCCCTGTCCCGGTTGGGAGAAGACCTGGCCCTTGGACTGGCCGAACAGACCTTGCAGCACGCCCTGACCCAGGGCCTCCTGGGTGGCCTGATCACGGACGACGCCGGTGCGGACGGTCAGGGGGGCGTTGACGGAACGGGCCACGGCGGCGATGTCCTGGCCTTGGCGCACGCGACCGGCCAGCTCCTCGGCCTTGGCGGCGAGGCGACGCGAAATCTCACGCTGTCTCCACTGGGCGGCCAGGGGCTCGCGCACCTCGGCCAGGGTCGGCAGGGCCGAGGGACGGATGTCGTTCAGCCGGACCGCGAAATACTGGCCCTGGCCGGCGTCCACCACATCGCTCTCGCCGCCCTTGGTCAGGGACCAGGCCGTTTCGAACAGCTGCGGCGGGGCGTTCAGCGGCTGGCCGTTCGGCAGTTTGCCGTCCTGGGTGAAGGGGGGCAGGTCGACGATCCGCGCCCCGGCTTCACGCGCGGCGTCGGCCAGGCTCTTGCCGGCGGTTCGGGCGGTTTCGTACTTTTCGACCTTGGCGTAGGTCTGGCCCTTGATGTCCTCGGCGCGCAGTTCCTGAATGATCTGCTCGCGCGAACCCTCGAGGCTGGCGGGCTGACCGGGCTGGACCGCCGTCAGCTTGGCGACGGCGAAGCCGACGCCCGCCTGGACCGGGTCCGACACCTGGCCGGGCTGAAGGCCGAACACGGCCGCGGCCGTGGCGGCGTCGCCGACGGCGGAGCGAGGCGTGGCGTTGAACTCGGCCGGCTGGATGCTGTTGGCGCGGCCGACGTCTGCGGGCGACTGACCGGCGCGCAGGGCGGCGGCGATCTTCTGGGCCGCGTCGCGGCTGGGCGCCGTCAGGGTGACGAAGGTGCGTGTCTCGGGCTTGCCCAGGCTGTCCTTCTTGAATTCGAACCGCTCGCGGATCCGCTCTTCCGACACGGCCGGGGCGGCGCCGGGCTCCGGCGAGAACAGGACGACGGAGGCCATGCGGAACTCCGGCGCGCGCAGCCGGGCGGCGTTCTCCTGGATGAAGGCGTTCAACTGGGCGTCGGTCGGGGCGGGGATGTCGCCGGCCATGGCCGGGGTGATTTCGAACCAGCGGCCGTCGCGGCTCTCGAAGGCGGCGCCGGCCAACAGGGCGCCGTAGATCCGGGGCGCACGGGCGCCGGCGAAGACGGCGGCGTTGAAATGTTCGGTCGCATACTGGTCGCGCAGGTCCTGTTCCAGCATTGCGGGGGTCAGGTTCTGCTGGGCCAGGGCGCTCTCATAGGCCTTCTGGTCGAACTGGCCCGTGACCGAGTTGAAGAAGGCCGGGATCTGGCGGATCTGTTTGACGATCAACTCCTTGCCGGGGCGGATGCCCGCCTTCCACGCCCAGTTGAGGAAGCCCAGCTGTTCGGTCTGGCTTTCCAGAAAGCGGACATGGATGTTTTCGGCGATCAGGTCCTCGTTCGTCACCGGACGACCGGCCTGCTGCTGAATGTTCTCGCGCACCCGTCCGAAGGCGGCCGAGAACTCGGCCTCGTTCATCGAACGGTCGCCGGCGTCGATGACGTGTTTCGGTCCCAGGTTGGCGAAGACGTCCATGCGCGCCCCCACGATCACGAAGCTGATCGCGATCAGGACGAGCAGGGCGGCGGCCCATTTGGAGCGCGAGAAGGCGCGGAAGGCGGTGATCATTCGTGGACCCGGAGACTTGCCGACGATGGCTTCGCTTCGGCGTATAGTCGGCCCGGGCGGGCCGCCGCAAGAACGGCTTGATGTCCAGATTGGGGCGCCCCTCTTGGCGCGGCGGTTTTCGCCCCCTAGACAGGGGCGATGAAACAATCCGTGAAGTTGATCGTCGGCAATTGGAAGATGCACGGCCTGACGGCCGCCCTGTCCGAAGCCGAGGCGCTGAAGACCGCCCTCTCCGCCACGCCGACCGAGGCCCGCGTGGCCCTGTGCCCTCCCGCCACCCTGGTTCATCAGATGAGCGCGGTTCTGAGCGGAAGCGCGATCGAGACCGGCGGGCAGGACTGTCATGACAAGCCGTCGGGCGCCTTCACCGGCTCGATCTCGGCGGAAATGCTGGCGGATGCGGGGGCCGGGCTGGTGATCCTGGGCCATTCCGAACGCCGGGCCGCCTTTGGAGAGACCGACGCCCAGGTGGCGGACAAGGTTCAGGCCGCCGTTGCGGCGGGACTGGAGCCGATCGTCTGCGTCGGCGAAACGCTGGAACAGAGACAGGCCGGCCAGGCCGTCGCGGTCGTCAGCGCCCAGGTGGCGGGCTCTCTGCCCCACGGACTGGCGGAGCGGACGTTTGCGGTGGCGTATGAGCCGGTCTGGGCGATCGGCAGCGGCCTGACCCCGAGCCTCGAACAGATCGCCGAGGTCCATGCGGCGATCCGCAGCGCCCTGATCGACCGGCTGGGCGAGGCGGCGCGTCGGGTCCCGATCCTGTACGGCGGCTCGGTCAAGCCGGACAATGCGGCCGATATTCTGGCGACGGCGGAGGTCGGCGGGGCCCTGGTCGGGGGCGCCTCGCTGAGGGCCGAGGACTTTCTTCCGATCATCCGCGCGGCCTGAACGACGCGGCAGGGCGGTCGGGCGCGGCTATAGGTTTGCCCCTGGGCGGCATCGGTGATAGAGGCCGCCGCTTGATCGGCGCAGCTCCGCGCCCACATGAATGACGCCATGCTCCAGACCATCCTGCTCGTCGCCATCATCCTGGTCGCCGTCTCCTTGACGGGCGTCGTTCTGCTGCAACGCTCGGAAGGCGGCGCCCTGGGCATGGGCGGCGGACCTTCGGGCTTCATGACCGCGCGCGGCGCGGGCAATCTGCTGACCAAGGTGACCTGGGTTCTGGCCGCCCTGCTGTTCGGCCTGACCATCATCCTGACCGTGGTCGGCAATATGGACCGCGCCTCCACCTCGGTGATCGACGCCGACGCCGTGGGCTCCCTGGCCACGACGCCCCGGCCCCAGCAACAACAGCCCGCCCAAGCCCAGCCGGCCGCCCCCGCCCAACCGTCGGCCCCGTCGCTGGACGATCTGGAAGCCAGCCTGCCGTCGGCGGCGCCGGCGCAGCAGCCGGCCCCCACCCCGGCCCAGTAAGGCCCCGCCGACCCAGAGTTCCGAAAGCGCGCCGCAGGGCGCGCTTTCTTCTTTTGATCAACAGTTCGATTCGCCGAGGCCCATGCGTCGTTCGCGAATCATGGAGTAAGGTGTCCGCCCATGGCTCGCTATGTGTTCATCACCGGCGGCGTGGTTTCCTCGCTTGGAAAAGGCCTCGCCTCCGCCGCTCTCGGCGCTCTTTTGCAGGCGCGCGGCTACAAGGTCCGCCTGCGCAAGCTCGACCCCTATCTGAACGTCGATCCGGGGACGATGAGCCCCTATCAGCACGGCGAGGTCTTCGTGACCGACGACGGCGCCGAGACCGATCTGGACCTGGGCCACTATGAGCGGTTCACCGGCGTGTCGGCGGCCAAGTCCGACAACATCACCACCGGCCGGATCTATTCGACCATTCTGGAGAAGGAGCGGCGCGGCGACTATCTGGGCGCGACCGTCCAGGTCATTCCCCACGTCACCGACCAGATCAAATCCTTCTGCCTGACCCCGGCCTTGACGGATGCGGGCGAGGACGTGGACTTCGTCCTGGTTGAGATCGGCGGCACGGTCGGCGACATCGAGGGCCTGCCCTTCTTCGAAGCCATCCGCCAGCTGGGTCAGGACCTGCCGCGCGGCAAGAGCTGTTTCGTCCACCTGACCCTCTTGCCCTTCATCAAGACGGCCGGTGAGATGAAGACCAAGCCGACGCAGCATTCGGTCAAGGAGCTGCGCTCGATCGGGATCCAGCCCGACATCCTGCTGTGCCGCTGCGAACAGCCGATCCCGCCCGAAGAGAAGCGCAAGATCGGCCAGTTCTGCAACGTCCGCGAAAGCGGCGTGATCCAGGCGATGGACTCGGCCGACATCTACGCCGTGCCGCTGGACTATCACCGCGAGGGGCTGGACAAGGAGGTCCTGGCCCATTTCGGCATCGAGGACGCGCCCGAGCCCGATCTGACGCGCTGGCGGGAGATCGCACGGCGCCGGCTGCAGCCCGACGGCGAGGTCACCATCGCCGTGGTCGGCAAATATACGGTGCTGAAGGACGCCTATAAGTCCCTGATCGAGGCCCTGCACCACGGCGGGGTCGCGAACAACGTCAAGGTCAATATCGACTGGGTCGAGGCCGACACCTTCGAAGGCGATCCGGAAGCCTGTGAGGAGCGGCTTCAGGGCGCCCACGCCGTTCTGGTGCCCGGCGGCTTCGGCGAGCGTGGGTCGGAAGGCAAGATCGAGGCGGCGCGGTTCGCCCGTGAGCGCAACATCCCCTATTTCGGCATCTGTTTCGGCATGCAGATGGCGGTGATCGAGGCGGCGCGGAACTTGGCCGGTTTTCCCAAGGCCTCCTCGACGGAGTTCGGGCCTACGACCGAGCCGGTCGTGGGTCTGATGACCGAATGGACCCAGGGCAACCAGCGCGTCCTGCGCCAGCAGGGCGGCGACCTGGGCGGCACCATGCGGCTGGGCGCCTATGAATCGACCCTGGCCGAAGGGTCTCGGATCGCCGAAATCTATGGGACCACGACCATCAGCGAACGGCACCGCCATCGCTATGAGGTCAACATCAACTATCGCGAGGCGATCGAGGCCAAGGCCGGTCTGGTCTTCGCCGGGCTGTCGCCCGACGGCGTCCTGCCCGAAACAGTGGAGCGGCCGGACCATCCCTGGTTCATCGGCGTCCAATATCACCCGGAGCTGAAGAGCCGCCCCTTCGCGCCGCATCCGCTGTTCGCCAGCTTCATTGCGGCGGCCGTGGTGCAGAGCCGGCTGGTGTGAGAACGGCGCTCACGGACCTGCGATTCCAGTTGGCGTCCTTTTTGCGATAAAATGCCTGGAACGGATCGAATTAGGATGATCCGACAGGATGGACCGTCGATGATCGGCGCCTTGCTCTATTACCTGCACCGGCATGTCCGCCTGGTGCTCATTGTCGCGGGCCTTGGGCTCATGTTCGGCGTCGGCGTGATCGGCTATGAGGTCGTTCGCGGCCTGGCGGCGGCGTCGGCCCACCCGGCGCAAACCGGGCGGGCCTGAGCCGTCAGTCGATCTTCAGCCGCATGAAGATCATGCCGCCGTCCGGATCGCCGCCGTAGATCGGCTCCAGCGCGTCCGGCACGCGGTTCATCGCATAGAGGGCGCCGAGGCCGAAGCGGACGCGCGGGGCGATCCGCCAGTCGCGGACGGCGCCCAGAGAGGCCTTGCCCACCGTATAGAGCGGGCCATGACCGCCGTGGTCGCCGGGAACCAGTTCGTCCGTTTCGATCCGCTCGGCGCGGGCGAAGACGGTCCAGCGGTCGTTCGGATGGAGGGCGGATTCCAGCAGCCAGCCGTCCTTGGATTCATCGTGACTGTTGGTCTTGCGGCCCCAGGCCAGGGTCGAGGACCACCAGCCGGTCGCGCCCAGGCGGCGGGTGTGGAGGACGCTGGCCGACCATTTGGTCTCGTCCTCGTCAGGCTCGAGCTGTTCGGGAGCCGAGACCTCGGCGTAGGAGGCTTGGAGGGACCAGTCGGACGACGGGTTCCAGGAGGCCCGCACCGACCAGCTGTCCAGTTTCGGCGAATCTATGCCCCAGCGTTCCTCGTCCGGCTCGCGCCCCTTGAAGGCCGAGGTCTCGATCTTGAACCGGTCGTGGGCCCAGCCCAGGGTGGTGACGCCGAAGACAATATGGGTCGAGTCCAGCCAGTGGTGGGTGATGGGCGCCTCGGGACTGTCCATGGCGCTCATCCGGTGCATGAAGGCGGGCGGGCCGAAGGCGGGTTCGCCGGGCAGGCCGATGTAGCCGTACAGGCTGTCCTTGTCGGACAGGCGTTTCGAATAGCTGGCCGACAGCTCCATAAAGAAGTCGTGCGGATGCTGGCGGTCCACCAGGGGATCGACGCCGTTCGCCGTTTCGCCGGCGGCCAGCAGCAGGGGATAGCCGGACTTGCCCATCAGGGGGTCGGGGCTGAGCATGGCGCGCAGGTTCAGGGTCGAACCGTCGTCGAGGTTACGGCGAGCCGTCGTCATCAACATGCCCGAGACGAAGGTCTTGTCGCCGCCGCGCGGGCCGGATTGGGTGTCGTAGGTCAGGTTCAGCAGGGCGTGGGTCATCACCGTCCAGTCGCCCCGGACGGTGTGGATGCCGGCATGTTCGCCCGAGTCGGGTTGCCAGCTGGTGCCTGAGGCGTCGCGGTTCATGGGCCAGGGGCCGTAGGGGCTGGTCATGGCGTGGGCCATGTCGGCCATGTCGTGGCCGGCGTGGGGATCGGCGGCCGGCTCCGCCTGGTGGTGAGAATGGTCCTGCGCCGTCGCCACCTGAGCGAGGGCGAGCAGGGAGACGCCGGCGAGGGCGCCGACGAGCGTATGGGGAGCCATGATGGCCTCCTTGAATGATCGGGACTGAGGGCGCCGCGAGAGCGCGTCGGTTCAGGCGATCAGGAGGCGGGGTGGGCCGGGCTCGGGCGAAGGCCGACGGCCTGACGGCAGGGCCGGCGAAACGGCGGTCAGGCGAAGCGGCGCCGCCGCCGTCTGAGGACGGGCGGCGGGCGGAATGGTCGGCGCCGCGACGCAGGCGACGCAGCAGGTCATGGCCTTCATGGCCTTATCGGGGCCTTTGTCGGGGGCCTTGCCGGACGGGTCCGGGGTCGCATGGCCCATCTCATGGCAGGGCGGCTCGGCCATGGCCGGCCCCGCCCCGACGCCGAGGGCGCCCAGGGTCAGCACCGCCAGGGCGCCGATCAGCAGCAGAAGGGACGAGACGATCTTCACGCCGTTGAGGATAGGCGTAGCAACCCGGCGTCGCAATGGATCGCCTGCGTCCTTCACCGCACCGGCTTCTTGTCGACCAAGGGCAGACCCGGCGCGTCCGGCGGGGTCTGTCCCCCCTGACCCAGCTCGCGCTGCATGAAGACCACGTCGCGCCAGTCGTCATGTTTCCAGCCCGCCGCCCTGAAAAGTCCCGCGTCGGCGAAGCCGCGCGCGCGGTGCAGGGCGATGGAGCCCTGGTTCGCGGAGTCGCCGATCACGGCGACCATCTGGCGCAGGCCGAGCGCCTCGCAATGATGGATCAGGGCGTCCAGCAGGGCTCCGGCGACGCCGCGGCCGCGGGCCTCGGGCGACACATAGATCGAATCCTCGACCATGTAGCGATAGGCTTGGCGGGTGCGGAACGGCCCGGCGTAGGCGTAGCCGACCACGGCGCCGTCGATCTCGGCGACCAGGCGGGGCAGGCCCAGGGCCTGGACGGCGGCGAACCGGGCCGTCATCTCGATCTCGTCCGGGGGCTCCAGCTCGAAGGTGCCGCGCCCGTTGGCGACGCTCTCGGCATAGATGGCGGTGATCGCCGCCATGTCGGCGGGGGTCGCCTCGCGGATCAGAACGTCGGCGCCCATCAGCCCAGCAGCCGCGCGGCCTGAGGGGCGAAATAGGTCAGGACGCCCGCGCAGCCGGCCCGCTTGAACCCGTGCAGGGTCTCAAGGATGGCCCGGTCCTGGTCCAGCCAGCCGTTGGCGATCGAGGCCTGCATCATCGCATATTCGCCCGACACCTGATAGGCGAAGGTGGGGACGCGGAAGGTTTCGGACACGCGCCGCACGATGTCGAGATAGGGCATGCCCGGCTTGACCATGACGGCGTCGGCGCCTTCCGACAGGTCCATGGCGACCTCCTTCAGGGCCTCGTCGGAGTTGGCGTAGTCCATCTGATAGGTCTTCTTGTCGCCCTTCAGCGCCATCGAGGAGCCGACGGCGTCCCGATAGGGGCCGTAGAAGGCCGAGGCGTATTTGGCCGCATAGGACAGGATCAGGGTGTCCTGGAAGCCGTTGGCCTCCAGAGCCTCGCGCACCGCCTGGATGCGGCCGTCCATCATGTCCGAGGGGGCCACCACGTCGGCGCCGGCGTGGGCGTGGATGAAGGCCTGTTCGGCCAGGCGATCCAGGCTGGCGTCATTGACGATACGCTCGCCCTCCAGCACCCCGTCGTGGCCGTGGTCGGTGTAGCAGTCCAGCGCCACGTCGGTCATGATCCCGATCTCGGGCGCGGCGTCCTTGATGGCCTTGATGCTCTCGGGGATCAGGCCGTCGGGATCGGTGGCGCCCGTGCCGACCGCGTCCTTGATCGCCCCGTCGACGTTCGGGAAGAGGGCCAGCATCGGAATGCCCAGATCGCGCGCCTCGACCGCCGCCTTTGCCGCTTCCTTGGGCGACAGGCGGGAGACGCCGGGCATGGAGGCGACGGGGACGCGATCCTCGGCGCCGTCGTGGACGATCAAGGGCCAGATCAGGTCGGCCGGGGTCAGGACGGTCTCGGCGACCATGCGGCGCACCCAGGGGCTGGCGCGCAGACGCCGGGGACGGGCGAGCGGGAAGGGAGCAGGCTGATAGGGGAGCATGGCGAGACCTTGGAAATCTGTCGCCGGACTAGCGCCGCCGGGGTCGGGGCGCAAATCGCATGAGGATTCGGATCGTTTCAAGCGGGATACCGGCTTGCGCCGGGCGACGAAATGCGAGCCTATCGCAACGAAACGGAGGGAGACGAAGATGATGAGACGATGGGCGGCGGGCGCGGCGGTTTTGGCCCTGGCGGCGGGACTGTCAGGATGTATCATCATCGACTCCGACGGCGGCGAGCGGACGGTGGTCTTGGACAGCGCGTCCTCGGCCGCCCCCGCCTATGTCTCCCTCTATGCCGACGCCGTCGCCGATCCGAAGCGCCCGGCCGAGGAGGCGGCGCGCGATCCTCTGCGTCATCCAGCCGAGATCCTGGCCTTCGCCCAGGTCGCGCCCGGCGACAAGGTGGCCGACATCCGCCCCGGCGCCGGCTATTTCACCCGTCTGTTCTCCAACGTGGTCGGGCCGACGGGCCGGGTCTACGCCTTCGTGCCCGAGCGGACGATGGCGCGGGAGAACCCCCTGGCCGACGCCCTGGTCGCGGCCTATCCCAATGTGACGCGGGTCAACGGCCTGCTGGACTCCATGACCTATGACCAGCCCCTGGACCTGGTCTTCATGAGCCAGGAGTACCACGACTTCCACATTCCCGGTTTCAACACCGATGTGGCCAGGATGAACGCCGCGGTGTTCGCCGCCCTGAAGCCCGGCGGCCGCTATATTCTGATCGACCACCAGGCGGCGCCGGGGACGGGGATTTCGGCGGTCCAGACCCTGCACCGGATCGAGGGCGACTATCTGAAGCGCGAGGTCGAGGCCGCCGGCTTCGTCTTCGAGGCCGAGAGCCGGGCGGTGGCCAACCCCGACGACGACCACAGTCTGAACGTCTTCGACGCCGCCATCCGCGGCAAGACCGACCAGTTCGTCTATCGTTTCAGAAAGCCGGGCTGAGACCTCAGCGCCGGCGCGGGGCCAGGATGTCGGACAGCCGGTCCGGGGTTCCTTCGATCCGCTCCAGACGCGGATAGCGCAGGCCGTCGTGATAGTCGAAGGCGACGGTGCGGAACCGGTCGCCGGACTTGATCAGCAGCTCCAGGGGGGCGTCCGTCCCCTTGGCGGCCGTGACGGCGTCGCGCAGAACCTCCGCCGAGCCCGCCTTGCCGTTGACGGCGACAAGCGACCAGCCGGCGCCGATCCCCTGTTCGAAGGCCGGGCCGCCCCAGCGGATATTGGCCAGCTTGTCACCCGACAGGCTGAAGCCCAGCGAATATTGGAAGTCATTGGCCCAGCCGCCGTTCACCGCCTTTTCATCGGCGTTGGGCGTGTCGGTATAGGTCAGGCGCCAGCCGCCCCGTTCGATCCCCGCCAGGGGCGCGCGGGCGTCAGGGCCGACGGCGTCCAGCCTTTCGCGCAGGAAGCCGGCCCAGTCGTGCGGATGGACGGCGTTCAGGGCGGCGACGACCTGATCGAAGGTGTAGCCCTGGGGCGCCCAGGCGCCGTCGCTGTGGCCGAAGAAGGTCCGGGCGAAGTCGTCGAGCGACTTGCGCCCGTTCGTCTCGGCCCGGATCAGGGTGTCGGCGTCCAGCCAGACCAGCAGGCTTTCACGATAGTAGTCGCCGGTGCCCCGCATCCAGGAGGGGTATTGGCCGGGCACGCGGTAGCCCAGGAGATTGTGGTTGTTGGTGTCCTGAAGGGCGCGCCACTGACGGCCGGGCTGGTTGTCATAGAAGGCGGCGATCGAGGCCAGGGTCGCCAGGGCCACCCCCTTGGAATGCAGGCCCGAACGGGCGGCCAGGACATCGCCCCAATATTCCGTCTGGCCCTCATAGACCCACAGCAGGGTGTTCTGGGTCGGGACGTTGTGGTTGGCGGTCAGCTCATCCGCCGGGCGCATGAACTTGCCGTTCCAGGAGTGGGTGTATTCGTGGGGCAGAAGGGCGCGGTCCCCGGCGCTCTTGGCCCAGTCGGTGAAGAAGCCTGGGGCGCCGGTGTTCTCGGAGGAGCGATGATGCTCAAGGCCGATTCCGCCCATCTGGTCGGTCAGGGCGAAGAGGAACTCATAGTTGTCGAAGTGACGGGCGCCGAACAGGCGGTCGGCCTGCTGGACCATGTTCTCGTAGAGCTTCAACTGCTCTTCGGTGGCGGCGAGACCTTTCTCCTCGTCGGCGAGGAGGTTCAGGTGGACCCTTGATTCAGACGGGGCGCCGTTCGGGTCGATATCGACGCGGCGGTAGTGGGCGCCGGCGAAGACCGGGCTGTCGATCAGGGTGTAGAGGTCGGTGGTCTCCAGCCGGGCCAGGTCGCCGTCGCGGCCTTCGGTCTTCAGGGCCGTGCCGTAGTTCCAGCCGGCGGGCAGGCGGATGGAGGGGGCGACCTGGATCTGGCGGCTGAAATAGCCGGCCGGATAGAGGATGGCCTTCTCCCACTGCAGATTGACCATGGCCGGGGTCATCAGGACGCGCCAGTTGGAGCTGTCCGGCTGGGTCAGCTGTTCGAAGGCGACCTCGATCGCCGTCACGCCCGCCGGGACCTCTAGATGGAAGGCGTAGGGATCGAGGGTGTCGCGCAGCCATTCCAGCCTCTGGCCGTTCGCCGTGACGGTGAGGCCGGCCAGCAGCTGGATGGGGCCGGTGGCGGCGTGGTTGCCCGGCAGATATTTCGGATAGAGCAGGGTCAGCGGGCCGGGAGCGGCGACGGGGATGGTCTGGCTGACGCGGATGATTCGCCGGTCCAGGTCGGTGATGTCGGCCCGGTACTGGATGACGCCCGGATAGGGCCTGTCCGCAGGGGCGGGGATGGCCGGTTGGGGCCGGGGCAGGGCCAGGGCCGCGTCGCGCGCCTCGACCACCACCGGCGTCGACTGGAAATCCTGGGCCAGGGCCGGGGCGGCCGTCATCAGGGCGGCGAGGCAGGCGGCGGCGGTCAGGCGGGTACGCGGCATCAGGTCATCCGAACAGCAGGGCAGATCTGCACCGTCGGGGAGCGGGCAAGGGGCGTCAAGTGCAGCAGGCGCGGTGCGGCGTTAGAGCCCCTCCTTCACGGCGCCGAACGGCGCCGCGCCACCTCCCCACAGGGTGGGGAGGAGACGGTGCTGTCTCCTCCCTGTCGCAAGGCGATGGGGAGATGGCTCGGAACGAAGCGGAGAGACGGAAGGGGGTCTACCGGCGTCAACGTCGGCGCGGCGTCAGTATGTCGCCCAGCCGGTCCGGGGTTCCGGGGATGCGTTCCAGGCGCGGGTAGCGAAGGCCGTCGTGATAGTCGAGGACGACGGTCCGGTACTGGTCGCCGTCCTTGACGATCAGGGTGATCGGCACGGCGGGGTCCTTGGCGGCGGTGACGGCCTCGGCCAGTCGGTCCGGCTTGGCGGCCTGGCCGTTGACGGCGACGATCTCCATGCCCGGCGCCAGGCCGGCCTTGAAGGACGGACTGCCCCACTGGACGCTGCGGATCGCATTGTTCTCGCCGGTCTGCAGGCCCAGGGAATAGGTGAAGTCGTTGCGCTTGAACTCGCCGTACAGGGTCTTCTGATAGGCGGTCGGGGTCTCGCCGTAGGTCAGCCGCCAGCCGCCGCGCTCCAGCCCGTCCAGGGGCGCGCGGGCGTCGGGACCGACGGCGTCCAGGCGGGCGCGCAGGAAGGCCGCCCAGTCGTTCTCGACCACCCCGTTCAGGGCCGCCACCACGTCGTCGAAGGTGTAGGGCGCCGGTTCGAAACTGCCGTCCTGGACGCCGTAGAAGGCGCGGGCGAAGTCGTCGAGCGACTTGCGCCCGCCGGTCTTCTCACGGATCGTGGTGTCGACGTCGAGCCAGATCAGCTGGCCCTCGGAATAGTAGTCCTCGTCCCTCTGCCAGGACAGCCAGGCCTTGGGCCGGCGCTGGCTGATGATCGGGTCGTTGGTGGTGTCCTGAAGCGCGCGCCAGCCGCGCCCGACCCGGTAGTCATAGGAGGCCGCCGTCATGGCCAGGGAGTCCATGGCCTGTTCCTTGGTCAGAAGGCCCGAACGGGCCGCGACGACCTGGCCGTAGTATTGGGTCTGGCCTTCATAGACCCACAGCAGGCTGTTCTGCATCGGGCTGTTGAAGTTAGGCACATACTGGTCCGCCGGGCGACGCCATTTGCCGTCCCAGGAGTGGTTCATCTCGTGGCTGAGCAGATCGCGGTCGCCCAGATGGGTGGCCCAGCCGGTGAAGAACTCGGGATCGACCGAGTTCTCGGAGGAGCGATGATGCTCAAGACCGATGCCGCCCAGCTTGTCGGTCATGGCGATCAGGAAGTCGTAGTGGTCGAAATGGCGCGCGCCGTAGAGGCGGTCCATCTGGGTCACGAGGTTGCGCAGAATCTGAATCTGCTCGTCGGTGGCTTCCAGGCTCTTGGCCTCGTCGGCGACGATGTTGGCGCGGACCGGCGAGCGGCCGCCGGGATCAAGGTCGATCTGGCGATAGTGGAGGCCGGCGAAGACCGGGCTGTCGACCAGGACCTCCAGATTGACCGGCTTGAAGGTCTGGACGTCGCCGGTCTTGGTTTCCGGCTCCAGGGCCGTGCCGAACCGCCAGCCGGTGGGGAACCTGACCGTGGGCTGGACCATGATGTTCCGCGACCAGTGGCCGGCGGGATAGAGCAGCATCTTCTCCCACTGGATGTTCAGCATCTCGGGCGTCATCGTCACCCGGCCCTGGGCGCCGCTGGTCGGCGACAGGTGCTGCATGGCGATCTTCAGCTCGGTCGCCCCGGCCGGAACCGTGATGTGATAGGCGAAGGGGCTGAGGGTGTCGCGGACCCATTCGACCCGCCGGCCGTTCGCGGTGATCTCGATCCCCGCCAGCTGGGTGATCGGCCCGACCGGACCGTGGTTGCCCGGCAGCCATTCGGGGAAGAACAGGACCATGGGGCCGCTCTGGGCGACGGGAAGGGTCTCGGTGATCGAGAAGATGTGCTGGCCCAGGTTGGTCGCGTCGATCTCCAGACCGATCACCCCCGGATAGGCGACGTCGCGCGCCGCTGGGATGGGCGTCAGGGGCGCCGGCAGGGCGGGCGCCGCCGTCGACGCCTGTTGCGCCAGGGCGGCCGGTGCGGCGGAGGCCAGCAGGAGGGCGAGGCCGACGGCGCGAAGGCGGGTGCGGATCATGGACGCGGACTTTCGAACTCAGGAAAGGGAGAGGCGCGACAGTCCGCCGCACCGCGTGGATCGTCAAGCGGTCGGGCCGATCGGACGCCGAAAATCTCGTTCGCCCGGACCCAGGCGTCAGGCGCCGGGGGTCACGTCCAGCAACTCCACCGAAAAGCGCAGGGTGGAGTTGGGCGGAAGCTGATCGCCGCCGACCCAGCGCGAGCCATAGGCCAGGGCCGGCGGAATGACGAATTCAAAGGTCTCGCCGACCCGCATCAGGGCGACCCCTTCGGTCCAGCCCTTGATGACCCGGTTCAGCGGAAACTCGGCCGGTTCGTTGCGGGCGTAGGAGCTGTCGAACTCCCGCCCGTCGATGAAGGTCCCGCGATAATGGACCTTGACCGTATCGGTCGCCGACGGCTGGGCGCCCTCGGGACGGGCCTTGCCCACGCGGCGGTATTGCAGGCCGCTGGCGGTGGTGGTCCAGCCGCGCCGGGCGCCGTTCCACGCCAGATAGGCCTGGTTTCCGGCGTCCCAGGCCTGTTGCGGCGTCTGTCCGGCCTGGCCCTCGACCTGGGCGGCGGCGCGGGCGGCCGCCGAGGCCGTTTCGGCGTAGGAGACCGGCGTCCCGCGCGTCGCACAGGCGGAGACGGCGAGGGCGGCGAGGAGGATCGGGAGGGTGCGAGTCATAAGGCGACGCTATCAGGCCGAACGGGCCGCCGCCAACCGTCTTTGCGCGAAGGCGACATAAGCGGAAGGAGCGGGAAATTGAGCCGGCGGGGTTCCAATCGGGACTTAAGGCGTTAGACCCGCGACCATGTCCATAGACAACTCTCTCGCCGAAGCAATGGCGGCCGGTCGCCAGGCCGTGGCCGTCGACGCCGTCATGATCGCCAAGCTGACCGACATGGCCGGCGACTTCGCAGTCAATCTGATCATCGCGGCCCTGATCTTCGCGGCGACCCTGTTTGCGGCCAAATGGGCGGCGGGGCTGGCGCGAAGGGCGCTGTCGCGGATCGGCGCCTTCCGCCACGACCAGACGGTCCTCAGTTTCGCCGTCCAGGTGGTGCGGGTGGTGGTGATCGTCATCGGCATGATCGCCGTGCTGCAAAGGCTGGGGGTGCAGACTACCTCCATCATCGCGGTTCTGGGCGCGGCGTCGCTGGCCGTGGGTCTGGCGCTTCAGGGCACATTGTCCAATGTGGCCTCGGGCATCATGCTTCTGATCCTGCGGCCCTACCGCGTCGGGGACGTGGTGGACGTCGGCGGCATGGCCGGGACGGTGCAGCGGCTGGACCTGTTCACGACCCAGCTGTCGAACGCCAACAACCACAAGATCGTCATTCCGAACTCCAAGGTCCTGAGCGACCCCCTGACCAATCTGACCGGTCAGCAGACCCGGCGGATCGAGATCAATTTCACCGTCGGCTACGGCGAGGATCTGAACAAGGCGCGCTGCGTCCTGGCCGACATGGCCGCGGCCCATGACAAGGTTCTGCACGATCCCCGTCCCTGGACCGGGGTGACCGGCCTGCTGGACAGCGCGGTCCAGATCACCCTGCACGCCTGGGTCAAGGTCGAGGACTGGTGGCAGACCCAGGCCGATCTGATGCAGGGCGGCAAGGAGGCGCTGGACGCCGCCGAGATCGAGATTCCCTTCCCGCACCAGGTCGCCGTGCCCTATGGCGACGAGGACGTCATGCCGGTGGTCCGTGTGCGGACGGTCGACCCGAACCAGGCCGAAGAGACGAGTACGAAGACCCGCTGATGCGTTACGATTTCGGATCCGACAACACCGCCGGAATGGCGCCCAGCGCCCTGGAGGGCCTGATCCAGGCCAACGCGGGCTTTGTTCCCTCCTACGGCGCCGATGCGATCACGGCGCGGGCTGCCGACCAGATTCGACAGAGGCTGGACGCCGACGCCGACGTCCGTTTCGTCTTCAGCGGCACGGCGGCCAACGCCATCGCCCTGTCGATGCTGACCTATCCGTTCGAGGCGGTGCTGGCGCACAACGCCGCCCATGTCTGCACCGATGAAACGGGGGCGCCGGGCTTCTTCGGCCAGGGGGTGGGGCTGATCGGCCTGCCGGGCTTTTCCGGGCGGATCGATCCCCTGGCGCTGAAGGCGCAGCTGACCGAGCCGGAGGTCGGCCATCGCCAGCCGCCGGCCGCCCTGTCCCTGACCCAGGCCACGGAATACGGCGCCGTCTATACGGAAGAAGAGCTGCGCCATCTGATCGAGCCGGTGAAGGCGTGCGGCTATGGGGTGCATATGGACGGGGCGCGGCTGGCCAACGCGGCTGCGGCCGGGTTCGACCTGAAGGACATTGCGCGCCTGGGCGTGGACATATTGGTGTTCGGCGGCGCCAAGGCGGGCGCGTCTTGCGTCGAGGCCCTGGTCCTGTTCGACAAGAGCCTGGCGCGGCGGCTGGACAATCGGCTGAAACAGGCCGGACAGACGGCGTCCAAGGCCCGGACGCTGGCCGGACCCATGCTGGGGCTGCTGGAAAGCGGCGACTGGGAGGCGGGCGGCGCCCACGCCAATCTGATGGCCCAGCGTCTGGCGGCCGGGATTGCGACGCGCTCGCCCTTCGTCCTGGCCCATCCGGTCGAATCCAATACGGTTTTCGTCCGTATGCCGGCCGAGGCGCACCAGAGGCTGAAGGCCCTGGGCTGGGCCTGTTATCAGTTCGACGACGGATCAGTCCGGTTCGTCTGTTCCTGGGCGACCCAGGAAGAGGCGGTGGACGAGCTGATCGCCGCCATCGCCGGCCTGAACTGAGCCGTCCGTCGCCAGGCGGCCTTTTCCCGGCCGTCTTGACTGTCCATATGCGGACCATGGCGATGCGCGGAGAGCGCTCCGGCGGCCGGCGCGACCCGATGGTCAAGGCGCAGCAGGCGGGGAGCATGCAGGACAGAACGGAAGGCCCGCCGACGCTGAAGGCGCTGGCGGATCTGGTGCGGCTGGTCGGGCGATCGGGCGCGCCGCAGCTGCGCGTGCGGCTGGGGGCGGCGATCACCCTGACCCTGGCGGGCAAGGGTTTGGGCGTGCTGGCGCCCCTGGTCCTGGGCGCGGCGGTCAATCGGCTGGCGTCCGGACAGGGAACGGCCGTCGCCATGGGCTGGGGCTTCGCCGCCTTTGCGGTGGGCTGGGCCCTGGTGCGGTTTCTGTCGGCGGCGGCGCCCCAGGCCTCGGACGTGGTCTTCGCCCCCGTCCGGGCGGCGGCCCAGAGGCGGACAGCCGCCGAAGGCTTCGCCCACGCCCTGAGCCTGTCGCTGGATTTCCACCAGACCAAACGCTCCGGCGCCCTGTCGCGGACCCTGGATCGCGGCTCGCGGGCGGTGGACTTCCTGCTGCGCATCCTGGCCTTCAACCTGGTTCCCACCGGGGTGGAGCTGGTGCTGGCGGCGGCGGTGCTGGGCGGCAAGTACGACTGGCGGTTCGCCGCTGTGGCGATCGCGGTGGTGGTCGTCTACGCCGCGGCCACCTTCGCCCTGTCGAACTGGCGGCTGGAGCATCGGCGGGTGATGAACGCCGCCGATTCGGAGGCCGCCGGGGTCTCGGTCGACGCCCTTCTGAACTATGAGACGGTCAAGTCGTTCGGCGCCGAGGCGCGGGCGGCCATGACCTATGACCGGGCGCTGGGCGACTATGCGGCGGCGGCCTTGAAGGCCAACACCTCCCTGGCCCTGCTGAACGGGATTCAGGCCCTGATCATGAACCTTGGTCTGGGGGTGATGGCGGTGATGGCCGGGTTTGAGGCGGCGGCCGGACGAATGGGGCCGGGCGATGTGACCGCGGCGGTGCTGATCATGGTCTCCCTGTACGCCCCGCTGAACATACTGGGCTTCGCCTATCGCGAGATCCGCCAATCCTTCATCGACATGGAGGAGATGCTGAAGGTGACGCGCCAGACGCCCCAGGTGGCCGATGCGCTCCACGCCCAGCCTCTGCCGCGCCCGACCGAAGCGCGCGGCGCCGAAGTCGCGTTCCAGCATGTCGGCTTCCGCCACGACGCCCGCGCCAATGGGCTGGAGGACGTCAGCTTCGTGGCGGCGCCCGGAACCACCACCGCCCTGGTCGGGCCCTCGGGGGCGGGCAAGTCGACCATCGTCAAACTGGCCCTGCGGCTGATCGACCCGCAGGAGGGCCGGGTTCTGATCGACGGCCGCGACGTGCGCGAGGTGACCCAGGCGTCCTTGCGGGCCGCCGTAGCCCTGGTGCCGCAGGACGTGGCCCTGTTCAACGACACCCTGGCGGCCAATATCGCCTTCGCCCGGCCGGAGGCGGACGAGGCCCAGGTCTGGGCGGCGGCGGAGGCGGCGGAACTGGCCGACTTCATCCGCGGATTACCGGACGGGATGCAGACACGGGTCGGCGAACGGGGGCTGAAACTGTCGGGCGGCGAACGCCAGCGGGTGGGCATCGCCCGCGCCCTGCTGGCCGATCCCTGCATCCTGATCCTGGACGAGGCCACCAGCGCCCTGGACAGTCGCACCGAGGCGGCGATCCAGAAGACGCTGCGGCGGGTCAGCGCCGGACGCACCACCCTGGTGGTCGCCCACCGGCTGTCCACCGTGGCCGACGCCGACCAGATCCTGGTGCTGAAGGCGGGGCGGATCGTCGAGCGCGGCGCCCATCACGAACTGGTGGCGCGCCAGGGCGGGGAGTACGCCGCCCTGTGGCGCAAACAGACGCGGGCGGGCCGGACGGTTCAGGCGGTCGGTTGAGCTGCCTGATGAGCCGTCTGGGACTGGACGGGCAGTTTGCGCTTAAGAACCTCGGCCAGGTTTTCGACGATGGCGGCGCGGGGCGCCGCAGCGTCCGTCGGCAGGCTGAGCAGCAGCTTCATCGCCTGGGCGTGGACCGTGGCGATGCGCCAGTCGAAACCGCCCTGGCGCGGGGCGGCGTCCAGAAGGTCGCACAGCCCCTTGGCGGCCGTGCACAGATCATCCATCGCAAAGGGGCTGGCCGCGTCGATGATCTGGTTGGACGCTGAATAGGCCAGGTCCAGCCGCAGGGCCTCGATCGTGCCCGGCGCCGGCTCGGCCAGGAGGACGGCGATGTTGTCGGCGATGATGGCGCAGGCCTGGTCCCTCAACCCGCCCAGATTGGCCTGGGCCTGAGCGAGGGCGACGCCGACGCTGACGCCGCCGGGGCGATCCACCATCTCCGCCAGGCGCGAGCGGCGTTGAACGTGGGTGATGACCGTCATGCGAACTCCACCATATTGTTGCGGAGCCTGTCGGCGCGCCGTTCCTCGCCCTCATAGAGTTCGGGGCGGACGAAGCGACGGTCCGGGCCCAGATAGTCCCCGACCTCAAGGAAGGGACGCGCGTCGCGGGCGACCCAAAGGATGCGTTCCAGCAGCATGGCGGCGCTGAAGGGTTTGGTGACGACGAAGTTGGCGCCGCAGTCTCGCGCCTCGGCCACTCGACCCCGTCGGATGTGGCTGGCCGTCATGATGACGGGGGTGAAGGCGTTGGGGTTGGGGCCGGACCGGCGCAGCCAGCGCACCAGTTCGAATCCGTCCATGTCGGGCATGTCGGTGTCGATCAGCAAGAGGTCGATCGGCTTTTCCGCCAGGAGGCTCTGGGCCTGAACGCCGCTGCCGACCGTATAGGCGGGGCGCACGCCGAAGCCGGACAGGACGCCCGTGGTCAGGGTCAGGGAGAAGGGCGAATCATCGACCACCATGACGACGGCGCCGCTCAGATTGAAGACGGCGCTGTCCCTGAGCGTATCCGACTGTGTCGGCATGTCCGATCTTTCCAATCCCCCGGGTCCTATAGGCTAGAACCTGGAGGTGGATGCGCGGTTAACGGCGTTCGATCAGAGGGCGCCGATGGCGTAGAACCGCTCGGCGCGGCGGGTCTTGATCTGTTTGGGCGACAGACCCTGGAAGGACTGAAGCTCCTCGGCCAGGACGTCGCCGACCCGGGCCAGGGCGCCGTCGCGGTCCGCGTGGGCGCCGCCGGTCGGCTCCTCGATCAGACGATCCACGATCTTCAGCGCCACAAGGTCCGGGCCGGTGATCTTCATGGCCATGGCGGCGTCGCGGGCGCGGGCGCCGTCGCGCCACAGGATGCCGGCCGCCCCCTCGGGCGAGATGACCGAATAGATCGAATGCTCCAGCATCAGGACGCGGCTGGCGGCGGCGATGGCGATGGCGCCGCCGGATCCGCCTTCCCCGGTGATGGTGGCGATGGAGGGCACGCCCAGGGTCAGGCAGCGTTCGGTCGAACGGGCGATGGCCTCCGCCTGGCCGCGCTCTTCGGCGCCCAGACCCGGATAGGCGCCGGCCGTGTCGATGAAGCTGAGGACCGGCAGGCCGAACTGTTCGGCCATGTCCATCAGGCGCACGGCCTTGCGATAACCCTCGGGCCGGGCCATGCCGAAGTTGTGGGTCAGGCGAGTCTCGGTGTCGTGGCCCTTCTCATGCCCCATGACGACGACCGGACGGCCCCGGAACCGCGCCAGCCCGCCCAGAATGGCCTGGTCGTCGCCGAACTGTCGGTCGCCGTGCAGTTCGGTCCAGTCGGTGAACAGGCCCTGGACATAGTCGATGAAGTGGGGGCGTTGCGGATGCCGCGCCACCTGGGTCTTCATCCAGGGATCAAGCCCGGAGTAGGTCTTCTTGCGCAGCTGCTCGGCCTTTTTGCGCAGGCCGGCGATTTCGTGGTCGAAACCTCCGGAGGTCTCGGACAGGGCCGACAACTCGTCGATCTTGGCTTCCAGATCGGCGATCGGCTTTTCGAAATCGAGATAGTGCGTGGCCATAAAGGCGTCCGAAAACGGCGGGCGAGGCGCCCCAGGGGAAGGCGGGGGGAAACTAGAGAGGTCGGGGCCGTGGGGCAAGCGGGGTGACAATGTCGCTTTCACAGCCGTGAGTCGCAGTCACTCGTCCCGCGCCAAGGGGTGGTTCTGCTGGACGACCTGGGCCAGGCGGTCGGTGGCGACGTGGGTGTAGATCTGGGTGGTGGCGATGTCGGCGTGGCCGAGCAGGGTCTGGACCACGCGCAGGTCGGCGCCGCCCTCCAGCAGATGGGTGGCGAAGGCGTGACGCAGGACGTGGGGGCTGACCCGCGCCGGGTCGAGGCCCGCCGTGACTGCGGCCTCGTCCAGCAGCTGGGCGAACCGGCGCGGGGTCAGATGGCCGGAACGGCCGGAGGATGGAAAGAGCCAGGGGCTGTCGGGCGTCTCGGGCTTGCGCCGGGCGTCGCGCGCCGTCAGCCAGGCCTTCAGCGCCGTGCGGGCGGCGGGGTTCAGCGGGGCCAACCGCTCCTTGCCGCCCTTGCCGCGCACGATCAGATAGGCGGGGTCGCGGCGCACGGCCTCGACCTTCAAACCCAGCAGTTCCGACACCCGCAGGCCTGAGGCGTAGGCCAGTTCGACCAGGGCGACCAGCCGCAGGCCGGCGGCCGCGTCTCGGGCTGCGGCGGCGGCCAGCAGCCGGTCGATCTCGTCCCGGCTCAGGGACCTGGGCAGGGGGCGGCCCTGTTTGGGGGCGTCCAGCCGACGCGACGGATCATCCGTCCGCCAGCCCTCGGCCAGGGCGAAGCGATAGAACTGCCGCACCGACGACCGGCGTCGGGCGGCGGTGGCCGCCGACAGGCCTCGATGCGACAGGTCGGCGAACCAGGCCTCGACCGCCTCGGCCGGGGCCTGCATCAGGCCGCCGTCCGACGACAGGGCGGATTCGGCGTCGGCCAAATCCCGTCCATAGGCCGCCAGGGTGTGGGGCGAGGCGTCACGCTCCACCGCCATCATCTCCAAAAAGGCCTCGATTTGGGGCGTCATGCGGCGATCGTTTCTGCGAACGGATGGCGCGAGGCCGGGCTTGGTGTAGAGGTTCCAACGATCATGTCCGCCTGCGCCGTCGCCTTCGCCGTTTCCTTCACCGTCCGTTCCGCCGGAGCCGCCGGATGAGGCGGCGCGCGAATCCGGGTCCGACCCGCACCATAGCCCTGGTCGGCCTGATGGGGGTGGGCAAATCGTCGGTGGGGCGGCGGCTGGCCCATCGGTTGAAACTGCCCTTCGCCGACGGAGACGTGGAGATCGAGGAGGCGGCGGGAATGACCGTGTCCGAAATCTTCGCCGCCTTGGGCGAGGCCGAGTTCAGGGCCGGGGAGGCGCGGGTGATCCGCCGCCTGCTGGAGGGGCCGCCCGTCGTCCTGGCCACCGGCGGGGGCGCGATGATGAACCCCGAGACGCGGGCTCTGCTGAAGGAAAGAGCCGATACGGTCTGGCTGAGGGCCGATCTGGCGGTCATCGCCGAACGGGTGGCGCGGCGCGACACCCGCCCCCTGTTGCGCGGCAAGGACCCGCTGGAGGTGCTGACGGCCTTGGCCGAGGTCCGTTATCCGATCTATGGCGAGGCCGACGTCACCGTGGACGTGGGGCAGGGGTCTCACGGCCAGGCGGTGGACGCCATTCACAAGACCCTGCGCCGACACTGGCGCACACGCCGCCGTGCGGAGACGAAAGCATGACGACCATTCCCGTCAGCGGCGGCGCCTTCGCCGCCTATCAGGTGATCGTGGGGCGCGGGCTGCTGCAGCAGGCGGGCGCTCGGATCGCGCCCCTGGCCCGGGGACGGACGGTGATCATCACCGATGAGACGGTCGAGGCCGTCCACGGCGCCGCCGTGACCGCATCCCTGGCGGCGGCGGGGGTCCAGAGCCGGATCGTCGCCGTGCCGCCGGGCGAGGGGTCGAAATCCTTCGCCCAGCTGGAGCGGGTGCTGGACCGGCTGCTGGAGATCGGGCTGGACCGCAAGGACGTGGTGATCGCCCTGGGCGGCGGGGTGGTGGGGGATTTGGCCGGGCTGGCGGCGGCGCTCTACATGCGCGGCATCGACTTCGTGCAGATTCCGACGACCCTGCTGGCCCAGGTCGACTCGTCCGTCGGCGGCAAGACGGCCATCGACACGCCGCGGGGCAAGAACCTGGTCGGCGCCTTCCATCAGCCGCGCCTGGTCCTGGCCGACATCGACGTTCTGGCGACCCTGCCGGCGCGGCAGGTGAAGTCCGGCTGGGCCGAGGTGCTGAAGCACGGGCTGATCTGCGACACCGCCTTCTTCGACTGGCTGGCGGGCGAGGGGGCGGCGGGCGCGAAGGGCGATCCGGCGGCCCTGGAACGGGCGGTGATCCGCTCAGTCGAGATCAAGAGCGCCGTGGTCGGGGAGGACGAGAAGGAGGCGGGACGCCGAGCCCTGCTGAACCTGGGCCACACCTTCGGCCACGCCATAGAGGCCGAGGTCGGGTTCGACGAAGACGCCCTGGCCCATGGGGAGGCGGTGGCGCTCGGCTGCTGCATGGCCTTGCGCTATTCGGCGCGGGAGGGGCTGTGTTCGGCCGAGGACGCCGCGCGGGTCGAGGCGGTGGTCGCGGCGGCGGGCCTGCCCACGCGGCTGGATCAGGCGGGCGCCTTCGAAGCCGACCGGCTGCTGGCCCTGATGGCCGGGGACAAGAAGGCCGAGGGCGGGGCCCTGACCCTGATCCTGGCGCACGGCGTCGGCCGGGCCTTTGTCGCCAAGGGGGTGGATGCGGCGAAGGTGCGGACTTTCCTGATCGCTGAAGGGGCGACGGGCTGATGCAGATCGCCGCCGTTCCCCTGGAGGATCGGTTCGTGCGGCTGGAGCCGTTCACCGAGGGGTTGCGGGAGACGGTGAAGGCGGCGCTGGATTGCGATCCGGCCGCCTGGGAGATCATGGTCGCGCCCGCCTGTGGCGCGCATTTCGACGGCTGGTGGGCCGCCGCCCTCAAGGCCATGGGGGCCGGAACGCGCATCGCCTACGCCGTGCGGCGGCTGTCGGACGGGGCGGTGGTCGGGACGACCAGCCTTTACGAGATCCACCCGGCCTATCGACGCTGCGAGATCGGTTCGACCTTTTATCGGCCCGAGGCGCGGGGCGGGCCGGTCAATCCGGCCTGCAAGCGGCTGCTGCTGGGCCACGCCTTCGACGCCGGCGCTGTGCGGGTCGAGATCATCACCGACGCGGTGAATGCGCAGAGCCAGGCGGCGATCCGCAAACTGGGCGCCAAGGCCGAGGGCGTTCTGAGGAAGCACAAGACCACCTGGACCGGCCGGGCGCGGGATACGGCCATGTTCGCCGTGATCGACGACGACTGGCCCGAGGTGCGGGACGGGCTGGATCGAAGGCTGGCGGCGTTCGGCTAGGCGACCATCTCCGCCGCCAGTGCCGCAATCAGGTCGGCGGCTGGAAGGCTGCGGGCCAGGGGCGCGCCCTGGCCGGCCCATTGGGCGCCGAAGCCGTATTCGCCGGCGGCCTTGGCGGCGGCGTTCAGGGCCTTTCCGGCGTCATAGGCGACGGGATAGTCAGGGATGGCCGCCGTCGTCTGCGCCCCTAGTTCGGTGAAACGATTGCGCAGGCAGCGGGCGGGTCGGCCCGATACGGCGCAGGTCATGACGGTATGGCGCGCCGCGTCGCTGAACAGGGCCGCGCGATAGGCGGCGTCGGCGGCGCTTTCGTCGCAGGCGATGAAGGCGGTGCCCAACTGGGCCGCGACGGCGCCCAGGTCCAGGGCGGCCCGGACGCCTCGGCCGTCCATGATCCCGCCAGCGGCGACGACCGGCAGGCCGGAACGGAGGACCAGCAGCCGGGTCAGGGCGGCCATGCCCAACCGGTCGTCGGCGGCGTTGGGATCGAACATCCCGCGATGGCCGCCGGCCTCCCATCCCTGCGCCACCACGGCGTCGACGCCCGCCGTCTTGCAAGCCAGGGCTTCATCGAGATTGGTCGCGGTGGCCAGGAGCAGGCAGCCGGCCTGTTTCAGCGCCCGGATCCGCTCTCCCTCCGGCAGGCCGAAGTGGAAGCTGACCACGGCGGGGGCGTCGGCGATCAGGCGGGCCAGCATGGCGTCGTCGTCGGCGAAGCTGCGGTAGGGGGCGTTCAGCGTGGCGGGGGGCGCGGCGCCGAAGGCGGCGAACGACGGCGTCAGGGCCTGAAGCCAGGCGGCCTCTGCACCTTCGTCGCGGCGGGGCGCGGCGTGGACGAACAGATTGACGTTGAAGGGGCGGTCGGTCAGGGCGCGGGTCTCGGCGATCATCCGGCCGGCCCCCGCCGCATCGGTCGCGCCGACGGCGATGGAGCCCAGCGCCCCGGCGTTCGAAACGGCCGCCGCCATGGCCGGGGTCGAGACGCCCGCCATGGGCGCCTGGACGATCGGCGCGGTCAGGCCAAGCTGTTCGATCAGGGACATGGACCGCAGCTAGGGAGCCGGGTCGGCTTCGGCAATGGGGTCAGTCGACGGCCCGGCATTCGGTCGGCTGGCGGCCTTCGACGGACCAGGTGGCCAGCACCCCCTTGCCGCGCAGATCGACGTTGGAGGCGCGGTACCAGATGCCGTCGGCGGCGCGTTCCTGATAGAGATCCACCGCCTCGCCCGAGGAGTTGCGGACCGTGGCCATCTGGCGCGGATTGTCGAAATCCACCGACAACCGCTCGCCGTTGTCGCACAGATAGACCGTATGGACGACGCGGTTCAGGGTGCGGTCCTGGACCTCGGCGCCGGTGCGTTTGCGGGCGGTCTGGGCCTCGATGGCGCGTTCCTTGACCTCGTCGCCGGTGGTGGGAGCCTTGTCGGGGTCAGGGCCGCAGGCCGTCAGAAGGAGGACGGCGGCGAGGCCGCCGAGAGCGAAGGACGGCCGCAGAACCGGCTTGGACAAGGCGATACTCCTCACAACAGCGCCGCTTGGGGCGGCGGTCTAACGTCCGCCGCCTGCGGCCGTTCCTCTCCGTTGACGGAAGAAGGACTTGAGCAGGCTGGACGCCTCCTCGGCCAACAGACCCCACTCCGTCGCCGGACGCCAGTGGCAAGTGGGTTGCTCGAACAGACGGGGGCCGTGGAGCACGGCGCCGCCCTTGGGATCATCGGCCGCCCAGACCACGCGACCGATGCGGGCGTGGCTGATGGCGCCGGCGCACATGGCGCAGGGCTCAAGCGTCACATAGAGGGTCAGGCCGGTGAGGCGGTAGTTCTGCAGCGCCGTCGCCGCGCGTCGCATGGCCACGATCTCGGCATGGGCTGTAGGGTCGTGCGCGCAGATCGGGCCGTTGGCGCCGGTGGAAATCACCGCGTTTGAGGCGGGATCGACAAGAATTGCGCCCACAGGCACCTCTCCTGCGTCCGCCGCCGCTTGCGCTTGGTCCAGCGCCATGCGCATGAACCGCTCATCATGGTCCGCCATACGAACGACAACGACAAGAAGCCCCGCGCCCGTCAAGACGGACGGTCGCCTGGGCCCTTCAAATCCTCCGGTCCTCGCAAGAGCGGCGACGGGACGAAACCCTTCGGCGACAAGCCGCGCAAGGCCTTTGCCGGCAAGCCGGGCGACGACCGCCCCCGCGCGGGCGCCAAACCGGCCAAGGCCGAGGCCGCCCCGGTCCGCAGCGAGCGAATCGCCAAGGCCATGGCGCGGGCGGGCATCGCCTCGCGCCGCGAGGTCGAGCGGCTGATCGGCCTGGGCAAGGTGGCGGTCAACGGCCGCATCCTGGACACGCCCGCCACCCTGGTGACGCGCGACGACGTGATCACCGTGGACGGCAAGCCGATCGGCGGGGCCCAGGCGACGCGCGTCTGGCGCTATCACAAGCCGGCCGGCCTCTTGACCAGCCACAAGGATCCGGCGGGCAGGCCGACGGTGTTCGACGCCCTGCCGGCCGGTCTGCCGCGCGTGATCTCGGTCGGGCGGCTCGATCTGGCGACCGAGGGTCTGCTGCTTCTGACCAATGACGGGGAGCTGAGCCGGGCGCTGGAACTGCCCTCGACCGCCCTGGTGCGCCAGTACCGCGCCCGGGCGCGGGGCAAGATCACCCAGGCCCAACTGGACAAGCTGAAGGACGGCGTCGTCGTGGACGGCGTCTCCTATGGTCCCATCGAGGCGACGCTGGACAAGGCCAAGGAGTCCAAGTCCGAGGACGGCAAGGCGCCGGCCAATCTGTGGATCTCGGTCTCGATCACCGAGGGCAAGAACCGCGAGGTGCGCAAGGTGCTGGAGTCGGTCGGCCTGACGGTCAACCGGCTGATCCGTCTGGCCTATGGGCCGTTCCGCCTGGACGTCCTGCCGGTCGGGGCGGTGGAGGAGGTGGGGCCGCGCGTGATCCGCGAGCTGCTGGGCGACCATATCCGGCCCGAGAACCTGCCGACCGGCAATACGGTCGAGACGCCCGCGCCCATCCCCGGCCGCCGGATCGCGCCCCCCATCGTCAAGGGGCGCTCCGGTTCGGCCATGTCGGATCCGTCGAGGAAGCCCAGCCGCGTTCGCGCCGCCGAGACGGCCCAGGCCGAGGCGGTCGAGCGCCGCGAGCGGGCGCCCAAGAAGGACGGCTGGGCCAAGGCCAAGCCCAGGTTCGAACACTCAAAGAGCTTCAAGCCCCGCGAACGCACCGCGCCTGAGGGCGAGCGTCCCGCCCGCGCCGACGGCGATCGGCCCAAGCGGGTGTTCAAACCCCGCGACGACCAGTTCATCGACGACCGCAGGAAGCCCGCAGGCCGCAGCGAGGGGGCTCGCAGCGGCGGACCTCGCGGCGGCGGCAAGCCGGCGGGACCGTCGGGGACCAGCGGGCGCAAGCCCGGCGGGCAGCCCGGCAAACCCCGCACGCCGCGCGGCTGATCCATGCGGATCGTCGCCGGAAGCCTGAAGGGCCGGGCCATCGTCGCGCCGGAGGGGCAGGGCACGCGCCCGACCTCGGACCGGGCGCGCCAGGCCCTGTTCAATGTGCTGGAGCACGCCGCCTGGGGCGAGCCGTTGCAGGGCGCGCGGGTCATCGACCTGTACGCCGGCTCGGGCGCCCTGGGCTTTGAGGCGGTCAGCCGGGGGGCGGGCTTCTGCCTGTTCGTCGAGACGGACGACGGAGCCAGGGGCGCCATTCGCGAGAACGCCGACGCCTATGGTCTGATGGGCCGCACCCGGGTGCATCGCAGGAGCGCGACGGACCTGGGCGTTCGGCCGGGCCCCATCGCCGAAGCCTTCGACCTGGCCTTTCTGGACCCACCCTACGGCAAGGGGCTGGGGGAACAGACCCTGGCGCGGCTGCTAGAGGGAAGCTGGCTGAAGCCCGGCGCCCTGGTGGTGTTCGAGCGCGGGTCCGACGAGCCCGACATCGACACCCCCGGCTATCAACGGCTGGACGCGCGCGACTATGGGGCGGCGCGGGTGCTGTTCCTCAAGGTCGCCCCCGCCGCCTGACGGGGCGAAAGTGCACTCCGAATTCTTTTAGTGCACTTTCGTGCAGATTTTTGCGAGGGAGTCGCAGGACGGTCAGTCCTCGGGCGGCGGTCCCAGCAGGGCCTCGTCCTCTTCGTCGATCTCGCGCCGCATCCCTTCCAGCGAGGCTTCCACCTCTTCGCGGCTCATGCCCCTGAAGAAGTCGGCGTCGAAGGCGCGGGCCTCGCGGGTCAGGTCGTCGGCCAGGGCGCGCCAGCGCCGGGCGTCCGACGCGCGCCCGCCCTCCACCGCCTCGATGAAACGCAGGCGGGCGGTGCGCGCCAGCTCGTCCAGGTCGATGTCCTCATACAGGGACAGGTCGATCTCGCCGGGCGGCGGCTCGACCTGATCGCTGCGCCGCCAGCCGTATTTGCGGGCGCGGCGGCGAAAGGCCGACAGACCCAGGTCATGACGCCGGCACACAGTCTCGGCGCTGAGACCCGACAGATAGTCGGCGCGGGCCTGGGCCCAGATGGCGGCTTCACGGATGCGATAGGGCTGGGTCATGGCCGTATCGGTAAACCGGCGATACGTCAAAGTCGGACGTGGAGCCGAGCCCCTCCGTCGGCTTTCGCCGACACCTCCCCCAAGGGGGGAGGATTTCGGTCATCACCCTCGGCATTCCTCCCCCTCTGGGGGAGGTGTCGGCGCAGCCGACGGAGGGGGCCAGGCTAGGCTTTCAGCCTTAGCCCGATCCCCTCCAGCACCCCGGCCAGGTCCGTCAGCACGTCCCGCGCCGGTATGCGCAGGACGGACACGCCCCTCTGGTTCAGCCAGTCGGTGCGGCGGGCGTCATGCCGCGCCTGATCGGGCGTGTCATGGCTGGACCCGTCGATCTCGACCGCCAGCCGGGCCGCGTCGCAGTAGAAGTCGAGGATATAGGGGCCGATCGGATGACGCCGGAATCGCGCGCCGCACAGCCCCCGTCTGCGCAACGCCTGCCACAGCAAAACTTCGGGCAGGGTCAGGCTGCGGCGGAGGTCGCGCGCGCGATCCTGGGTTTTGCGGGGTGCATCCATGGCGGGACTGTGTGGCGAGACCGCGTGCGCGGCAAGCCCCCTCCACCACCGCGCGAAGAGGCGCGGCGGTCCCCCTCCCCCAAGGGGGGAGGAATGCGAACGGCGACGACCGAAATCCTCCCCCTCTGGGGGAGGTGTCGGCGCAGCCGACGGAGGGGGCCTGTCAGCCGCGGCCCAGCTTCTCGACCAGCCCCCGCGCCGCCGCCGTCACCTCGGCCCAGGTGACCTCGAACCCGGCGTCATCGCCGAAATAGGGATCGGTCACGGCCTGGCCCTCGCGGCCGGGGACATGGTCGAGCAGCAGGCTGAGTTCGGCGACCGCATCGGCGGGCGCGATCCGGCGCAGGTTCGCCAGGTTGTCGTGGTCCAGGGCGATGACGTGGGTGAAGCGGCGGAAGTCCGCCGGCGTCACCTGCCGGCCCTGATAGCCGGAGATGTCGATCCCATGTTTGCGCGCCACAGCCTGGGCGCGCGGGTCGGGCGGATGGCCGACATGCCAGTTCCCCGTGCCGGCGGAGTCGACGATCAGGTCGAGACGCAGGCGCTGAGCCTCGGCGCGGAGGGCGGCCTCGGCGAGGGGAGAGCGACAGATGTTGCCGAGGCAGACGAAGAGGATGGAGGGCATGGGGATGGAGTTTCGCCAACCGACGGTTTCAAAGGTGACAGGCTTGGTGCCGATACTTAGGCTTGTGGAATGGACCAAGCTGAATCGTATATCGAACTAAAACTCGACATCGACGATCCAATCGAAGTCGGTGAGTTTGTAGCCGCCTTCACGTCTATTGCCGCCGAATATAATAGATTCAATAAGATAGATGCGGAAAGCGGTGTCGAAGCGACGCTGTTTGTGAAAGAGGTCACACAAGGGTGCATCGTCGCTCAACTCGTCCCATTGCTTCCCCTTCTTAGCGGTTCGATTGAAGGGATGTCAGCGATCATAACGATCGAGGACTTCGTAAAGCGGTATCACGCCAAGCTATCCACCTACCTCAAACCTGGCGGTAGAGCGCCAGACGTTAGCCGGAATGAACTGAAGGACTTTTCGGAGCAAGTCGCAGCTATCGCATCGCATCCCGGTTCTAACCTGTCAGTGGCTGCTATCGAAATCAAAGATGGTCAGAAGCGGGTTAAAGCAGGATTCAAATTTGACACCAATCAGGCCCGAGATATTCAGGATCGTGTTGCTGAGCATCGTCGTGAGCTGGATCATATAGAGTCCAGCGATCACAAACGAGTGTTGATGGTGTTCACTCAGACCAACACTAAGTGGAGTCCGCTTGGGAAACGGTCGGGGGATCTGGTGACGGTGGACAAGATTAGCGGTCGCGCCTTGCCTCTCGTCTATGCCTCGCAGATGGCTGAAGATCGCATTAAACATGAAATCACTGTTGAGCCCGACAACGTTTATAAAAAGGGCTTTGTGGTTGATCTCAATGTCGACTATCGTGCAGGAAAACCCATCGCCTACAGTGTAACGCACGTTCATCAGGTAATCGATCTACCGGACGACGAGGAAGCTGCGTGATCTAAATGTCTTAGTTGCTTGACACGTCAGGTCTGAGTACCGCAACTAAAAGAGCGCCCGTTCATAACGAAATAGTTTGTAGACGCTTCACCGCCGCCCGAACAGCTTCTCCAGATCGTGCAACTTCAACTCCACATAGGTCGGCCGTCCGTGATTGCACTGGCCCGAATGGGGGGTGGCTTCCATCTGGCGCAGCAGGGCGTTCATTTCGGGGGCGGTGAGGATTCGGCCGGAGCGGACGCTGCCGTGGCAGGCCATGGTTCCGCAGACCTCGGCCATCCGCTCCTTCAGCGTAAGAGCGGCGCCGTGTTCGGCCAGGTCGTCGGCGATGTCGCGGATCAACCCTTGCACGTCCGTGTCGCCCAGCAGGGCCGGGGTTTCGCGCACCAGGACGGCGCCGGCGCCGAAGGCCTCGACGATCAGGCCCATCTCGGCCAGCTCCTCGGCGCGGGCGGCGACGCGTTCGGCCTCGGCCGGGTCCAGCTCGACCACCTCGGGCGTCAACAGGGCTTGGCGGGTCACGGACCCCTCGGCCATCTGGGCCTTCATCCGCTCATAGACCAGCCGCTCGTGGGCGGCGTGCTGATCGACGATGACCAGGCCGTCGCGGGTCTGGGCCACGATATAGTTGGCGTGGAGCTGAGCCCGCGCGGCGCCCAGCGGCAGGTCGATGTCGGAAGGGGGAGGGGCGAGTGGCTGGGGGGCAGTGGCGAGTGGCGAGTGGCGAGTGGCGAGTTCGCCGTATGAGGCGCCGTCCCAGCCGGGTTCGACGCGGGCGCTGCGTTCGTGGAGGCCAGGCAGGACTTGCGCCGCGGCGGCGGGCTGGGACCAGCCTGTCCACCCGGACCAGCCCTCGCCACTCGCCGCTCGCCACTCGCCACTCTGCGTCACGCCCGTGTGCGGCCTGAACCCGCTCAGGGCATCCGCCGCCACGGTCGTGGAGGCCCGGTGGCCGGCGGCGTGCAGCGCGTGACGCAGGGCGCCGACGATCAGGCCGCGCACCAGGGCCGGGTCGCGGAACCGGACCTCGGCCTTGGCAGGGTGGACGTTGACGTCCACGTACAGGGGGTCGATGTCGATGAAGAGGGCGGCGGCCGGGTGGCGGTCCCGCGCCAGGAAGTCGGCATAGGCGCCGCGCAGGGCCCCTTGCAGCAGCCGGTCCTTCACCGGGCGGCCGTTGACGAACAGATACTGATGCGCCGCATTGCCGCGCGAATAGGTGGGCAGGCCCGCATAGCCCGACAGGCGCAACCCGTCGCGCTCCTGATCGATCAAGAGGGCGTTGGCCTCGAAGTCGCGGCCCAGGAGGGCCGACAGCCGTTTCAGCCGGCCCTCGTCGCCGGGATGTTCGGCGGGCAGGCGCAGGGCGACCTTGCCGTCCAGCGACAGGGTGAAGGCGACGGCCTCGTGCGCCATGGCCTGGCGTTTGATCTCTTCGGAAATGGCCATGGCCTCGGCCCGTTCGGACTTCATGAATTTGAGCCGGGCGGGGGTGGCGTAGAAGAGGTCGCGCACCTCGACCCGCGCGCCGTGCGGGCCGGGGAAGGGGGCGGGGGCCAGGGGGCGGGTCGCGCCGCCCTCGACCTGAATGACCCAGGCCTCGGTCGCGTCGCCGGAATCGGACCTAGCTCGGGTGGTGATCGACAGCCGGGCGACCGAGCCGATCGAGGGCAGGGCCTCGCCCCGGAAGCCCAGGGTGTGGATGCGCAGCAGGTCCACGTCGCCGGCGTCGTCGGGCTCCAGCTTGGACGTGGCGTGGCGTTCGACGGCGAGCGGCAGTTCGTCCTTGGGGATGCCCTTGCCGTCGTCGGCGATCAGTATGCGCGACAGGCCGCCGCCGTCGGCCTGGATCTCGATATTGCGGCTCCCGGCGTCCAGGGCGTTCTCGACCAGTTCCTTGATGGCGCTGGCCGGGCGCTCGACCACCTCGCCGGCGGCGATGCGGTTGACGGTTTCGGGGGAGAGGCGGCGAATGGGCATGTGCCCGCCAAGATAGGGGGGCGAAGGGATTCGCGCCACGCCGGTCAGGGCCGGACCGTTTCCGTCAGGCGGGGACGGCGGAGGCGGCCGTCTGTTCCAGCAGGGCCTGAAGCGCGCCGATCTGGATCGGCTTGCCCAGGACGCCGTCGGCCCCGGCGGCCCGATAGCGGGCCACGTCGTCCTCGAACACATTGGCCGTCAGCATGTGAATCGGGGTGCGGGGGCGGCCCTCGGCGGCCTCCTCGGCGCGGATCAGCCTGACCGCCTCGACCCCGTCCATCACCGGCATCATGGCGTCCATCAGCACAAGGTCGAACCGGTCGGCGCGCAGGGCGTCCACCGCGTTGCGCCCGTTCTCGACCAGGGCGAGGTCCAGGCCGAACGACTGGAACAAGAGGGCCAGCAGTTTGCGATTGGCCGGATGGTCCTCGGCCGCCAGGACGCGCAGGGCTGGGGGCGCGTCGGGCGTCGGTGCGGTCGGAGCGGCCTCCGCGTCGGCCTCGACGGGGGCGCGCGGGGCGGTGAAACGGAACCAGAAGACGGCGCCCGCGCCCTCGGCCGGACGCACGCCGACGCTTCCGCCCAGCCCCTCGGCGGCGGCGCGGCACAGGGCCAGGCCCAAACCCGCTCCGCCTGCGGCCCGCCCGGCGGCCAGCTGTTCGAACGGCTGGAAGATGCGCTCGCGCTGATCCTCGGGCACGCCGGGGCCCTGGTCGTGGACCTCCAGGCTCAGGGCGATCCGGCCGTCCGCCTGGGGCCGGGCCTGGGCGACCAGGCGGATGGTTCCCGCGGGGGTCAGTTTCAGGGCGTTGGACAGATAGTTGATCAGCACCTGTTCGACCCGCGCCTGATCCGTCAGGACCGCGAAATCGGCAGGGTCGCCGTCCAGCACGACCTCCAGCGTCAGGCCCAGTTCGGCGACGCGGGTGCGCCAGACCCGGGCGATCGCCTTGATCCGGGCGGCGACGTCGACGGGGCCGATCTGAAGATCGGACTGACCCGATTCGATCTTGGAGATGTCCAGCGCCCCGTTCAGCAGCCGCAGCAGCATGCCGCCCGCCTCGGCCATGTCGTCGATGATGACCGCCTCGGCCTTGGGCCGGCGCCGGCCGCGCAGCACCTCGGTCAGGCCCAGGATGACGTTCAGGGGGGTGCGGACCTCATGGCTGATCATGGCCAGGAAGCGGGACTTGGCCTTGTTGGCCCGTTCGGCGGCGGCCCGGTCGGTCTCGGCCTGGCCCAGGGCGGCCTGAAGCTGGCGGCTGCGTTCGGTCAGGGCCACCATCAGCTCCACCGTCTCGCGGTCCCCGCGCCACTGACGCCAGGCGGCGGCGATGATGCCCAGGACGAACAGGGCGACGGCGAACTTCAGCGTCGGCGTGGCCTGGGGCTGGTGGGCGGCGATGATCATGGCCGCGATCGACGGCGGCGCCACGGCCGCCAGGAAGCTGCGCCGGCTGATGTGGACCTGAAGGGCGCCCACCATCAGATTGCCCGCCAGCAGCAGCCGCAGATAGTCGATCGTATCGGGCCGAACCCACCAGGCGGCCAGGATGTAGACGGCGTTGTGGGAGGCCAGGCCCAGGGTGATCCATTCGGTCCGCAGACGGAACCGCCGCCCCGCGCCCGGCGCCTCGGGCCGGGTGCGGGCGATCTCGACCGTTCGCCACAAGAGGACGTAGAGACCCAGCTGGATCAGGCCGAAGTTCGCCGCCCAGCCCCAGTCCAGCACCCAGGCGGCCACCAGAATGACGGCGACGATGGTCGTCAGCCGGACCGCGAACATGTCGCGATACCGGTCGGCATAGGCCCGGATATAGTCGGCTTTCTGGATCACGCGGCGGCGCCCCTCTTACGAGCTTCGCCATAAGGGGAGGACCTTAATGAGCCCTCAATCCGGCCCTACCCCACCTTCACCCGCGTCGCCGCCTCGGGCAGGTCTTCCCCGAACGCCCGCTGGTAGAATTCCGCGATCGTGGGGCGTTCCAGTTCGTCGCACTTGTTCAGGAAGGTCAGGCGGAAGCTGAGCGCCACGTCGCCGCCGAAGATCAGGGCGTTCTGGGCCCAGGTGATGACGGTGCGGGGCGACATGACGGTGGAGATGTCGCCGTTCATGAAGGCGTTCCTGGTCATGTCGGCGACGCGGACCATGGCGGCGATGCGGCGGCGCCCTTCCGCGTCCGACCATTCGGGGACCTTGGCGGCGACGATCTCGGCCTCGACGTCGTGGTCGAGGTAGTTCAGCGTGGTGACGATGTTCCAGCGGTCCAACTGGGCCTGATTGATCTGTTGCGCGCCGTGATACAGGCCCGTGGTGTCGCCCAGACCGATGGTGTTGGTCGTGGCGAACAGGCGGAAATATTTGTTCGGGCGGATGACGCGGTTCTGGTCCAGCAGGGTGAGGCGGCCCTGGGCCTCGAGCACGCGCTGGATCACGAACATGACGTCGGGGCGGCCGGCGTCATATTCGTCGAAGACCAGGGCGACGGGGCGTTGCAGCGACCAGGGCAGTATGCCCTCGCGGAACTCGGTGATCTGTTTGCCGTCCTTCAGGACGATGGCGTCCTTGCCGACCAGGTCGATGCGGCTGACGTGGCTGTCCAGATTGATGCGGACCAGGGGCCAGTTCAGGCGGGCCGCAACCTGTTCGATATGGGTCGACTTGCCGGTGCCGTGATAGCCCTGGACCATGACGCGGCGGTCGAAGGCGAAGCCGGCGCAGATGGCGATCGTGGTCTGAGGGTCGAAGCGATAGGCCTCGTCGATCTCGGGCACATGGCTGTCGCGCTCGGCGAAGGCGGGCACGGTCATGTCGCTGTCGATCCCGAAGGCCTCGCGCAGGGTCACGCGGCGGGTCGGTTCCAGGGTGATCAGCGGATCGGGGGAGGCGTCGAGCGGGGAGGTCATGCCTGTGCGATTAGCGCACGTTCGGGATCACTTAAACCCCGCTCATCCCCGCGAAAGCGGGGATCCCGTTCTTTTGCTCGGCAGTGCGTTGGGCGATGCGCTTTTGCAGACGGCGGCGATCATCGCCCAAAGCACTGGGTCCCCGCATTCGCGGGGATGAGCGGAGGTCTTACTTCGCCGCCAGGCGAACGTCGACGTTGCCGCGCGTGGCGTTGGAATAGGGGCAGACCTGATGCGCCTTTTCGATCAGGTCTTCGATCACGGCCTGATCCAGGCCGTGATCGGTCACGGTCAGATCGACGTCGAGGTTGAAGCCTTCGCCCCGGGTGTTCTTGCCGAAGCCGACGCCGGCGGTGATCTTGGTGTCGGGGCCGACGGGTGTGCCCGCCTTGCCGCTGACCAGACGCAGGGCCCCCAGGTAACAGGCCGCATAGCCGGTGGCGAACAGCTGTTCGGGATTGGTCCCGTCGCCGCCCTTGCCGCCCATCTCCTTGGGGGTGGACAGACGGACGTCGATCTTGCCGTCGTCGGTGGTCGAGCGGCCGTCTTCGCGGCCGCCGCCCGAGGCGGTGGCCTGGGCGCGGTACAGAACTTCCATGGCGGTCTCCTGTGTTGGGAAGGCTTCAGATGGGGGCTGAACGAGGCAGGGAAAGGGGGCGTTGCATCCGCACCCTAGCCTTTCGGGGCCGACGCGGGCTAAAGCACCAATTCGGGGCGTGTCGTCGGAGTAGGCCGTGAAGATTGCCGAACGCTGGTTCGTATGGGCGGGCATGGTCCTGCTGGGCGGCATCGCCCTGGCGGGGGTGGCGGTGGCCGTCTATGCGGCCTGGCTGTTCCACGACCTGCCCGACGCCTCGGAACTGGCGGACTACCGTCCGCCGACGGCGACGCGAGTCTATGCGGGCGACGGCACCCTGATCGGGGAGTTTTCGGACGAGCGGCGAATCTACGTCTCCTACGACCAGATTCCGGCGACGGTGGTGCAGGCCTTCCTGGCCGCCGAGGACCGCAACTTCTTCCAGCACGGCGGCATCGACGTGGGCGGCATAGGCCGGGCGTCGCTGAAGAACGTCTTCAACCTGGCGCAGGGGCGCCGGCTGGAAGGCGGCTCGACCATCACCCAGCAGGTGGCCAAGAACGTCCTCCTGACCAATGAATCGAGCCTGAACCGCAAGCTGAAGGAAGCCATCCTGGCCAATCGTCTGGAGGCGACCCTGTCCAAGGAGCAGATCCTCGGCCTGTATCTGAACGAGATCTTCCTGGGCTACCGGTCGTTCGGCATCGCCTCGGCCGCCTACAACTATTTCGGCAAGTCGCTGAACCAGCTGACGCCGGACGAGGCGGCCTTCCTGGCCTCCCTGCCCAAGGGGCCGAACAACTATCACCCCAAACGCCATCCGGGCGCGGCCAAGGGCCGGCGGGATTGGGTGCTGGGCGAGATGGAGCAGAGCGGCTGGTTGACCCAGGCTCAGCTGGCCGAGGCGCGCGCCCGGCCCCTGGTCACGCGCGACGCGCCACAGCGTTCGGAATATAAGGACGCCGACTTCTTCGTGGAGGAGGCGCGGCGTCAGGCGGCGGCCAATCCCGATTTCGGCGCCCAGTTGCGCGCCGGCGGCTTCTATATGCGCACCACCCTGGACCCGACCTTGCAGACGGCCGCGCGCCAGGCCCTGATGCAGGGTCTGGAGAACTATGACCGTCGCCACGGCTGGCGCGGAGGGTGGGGCTCGACCGACTTCGCCGAGGGCTGGCAGGCCGCCGCCCTGAAGGAACAGGCGCCGCCCGAACGCCGCAGCTGGCAGGCCGCCGCCATCGAGAGCGTCAGCGGAAACACGGTTCGCATCCGCACCGCCAAGGACGACGAGAGCGGAACCCTGATCGCCGCCGACGCCGCCTGGGCCAACGCCAACCGCCAGCTGCGGCGCGGCGAGCTGATCTTCGTCGAGAAGAAGAACGGCCAGTTCGCCCTGAAACAGGTGCCGCGCGTCAACGGCGCCCTGGTGGCGATCGAGCCCCAGTCGGGCCGGGTTCTGGCCATGGTGGGCGGCTATTCCTTTGCCCTGTCCAGCTTCAACCGGGCGACCCAGGCCAAGCGACAGCCGGGGTCGGCCTTCAAGCCCTTCGTCTATGCGACGGCGCTGGAGGGGGATTTCACCCCCGCCTCCATCGTGCTGGACGCCCCGATCAGCTTCGCCGGCGGCCCCAACGGCCAGCGCTGGACGCCTGAGAACTACAGCCGGGAATATTACGGGCCCCAGACGCTGCGGCGCGGGCTGGAGCTGTCGCGCAACGTCATGACGGTGCGCCTGGCCCAGTCGGTCGGCATGAAGAAGATCGTCGATCAGGCGGACAGGATGGGGATCCCGGGACTGACGCCAAACCTGTCGGTGTCCCTGGGCGCGGGCGAGGTGACGCCGCTGGAGATCACGGCGGCCTATTCGGCCTTCGCCAACGGCGGACGGCGCGTGACCCCCTATCTGATCGACTATGTTCAGGACCGGGACGGCCAGACCATCTTCCGCGCGGACGCCCGCAACTGCCGCGAATGCGGGCGGGGCTTCTCCGGTCAGGAATCGCCGCGTCTTCAGCCGCGCGGAACCCAGGTGATCGACCCGATCACCGCCTATCAGATGAGTTCGATGCTGGAAGGCGTGGTCCAGCGGGGCACCGCCGCCAGCGCGCGCGGCCTGGGCCGCTGGGTCGCCGGCAAGACCGGCACGACCAATGAATACCGTTCGGCCTGGTTCGTCGGCTTCACCACCGACATAGTGGTCGGGGTCTTCATCGGTTTTGACGACAACCGGTCGCTGGGGTCCGGCGAGGCCGGCGCCTCGGCCGCCGTGCCGGTCTTTACCGAATTCATGCAGACGGCGCTGAAGGAGCGGCCGGCCCGGCCCTTCGTGCGGCCCAAGAACGCCGTCTTCCGCACGGTGAATGGGATCGAGGAAGCCTTCCGCCCCGGCACTGAACGCCAGGCGCCGGCCCCGGTCCAGGCCCCGAGCCAGCCGGTCGGACCCCAGAACTATTATGACGTGATCCGTCGCGAACAGGAGGCCGCCGCCGCCGGCGCCAACGCCCCGCCGCCCGCCGCCGCCCCGCCGCCGCCGAAGAAGGCGCCGGCCGAGGACTTGAGCGGACTGTACTGAGGCTCTAGGTAGGCCCTCCGAACGGCGCGTCCTCGTGGCGCGCCGTTCTTCATTCTTTTCGCCCTATCGCGCGACCTGCGGGCCGCGCTGCTTGAGGGCCTAGTGTCGCTGGAGATTGCGATGAGACCGGATGTCGAGGCCATGAAGGCCGACATCGAGCAGAGCGTCGCTCTGCTCAGGAGGCGTCTTTGACTGGGACGTCGCCGTCAGAAAGCTCGATGAGCTGAACGCACGGGTCGAGGACCCGACCCTGTGGGACCGGCCGGAAGAGGCCCAGGCCGTCAGCCGCGACCGATCGCGCCTGGAAGGCCAGATCAACGCCGTCAAGGCGATGGAGCAGGACCTGGAAGACGGGGTCATGCTGGCCGATATGGCCGATGAAGAAGGCGACGAGGCCGCTCTGGAAGAGGCGCGCGCCCTGTTGCGCGGCATCAAGGAACGGGCGGCGCGGGCCGAGCTGGAGGCCCTGCTGTCCGGCGAGGCCGACGGAAACGACGCCTATCTGGAAGTCAACTCCGGCGCCGGCGGCACAGAATCCAACGACTGGGCGGGCATGCTGCTGCGGATGTACAGCCGCTGGGCCAAGGCGCACGGCTATGAAGTCACGGTCGAGGCTCAGGAGGACGGCGAACAGGCGGGTGTCAAGTCGGCCACCGTTCTGATCAGCGGCCCCAACGCCTATGGCTGGCTGAAGTCGGAATCCGGCGTCCATCGCCTCGTGCGGATCAGCCCCTATGATGCGGCGGCCAAGCGGCACACCTCGTTCGCCTCGATCGGCGTCTCGCCAGTCGTCGACGACACGATCGAGATCGACATCAATCCGTCCGACGTGCGGACCGACACCTATCGCGCCTCGGGGGCCGGCGGTCAGCACATCAACAAGACCGATTCGGCCGTGCGTCTGACGCACATTCCGACCAATACGGTCGTGTCCTGCCAGACCGGCCGGTCGCAGCACCAGAACCGCGAACAGGCGTGGAAGATGCTGCGGGCGCGTCTGTATGAGTTGGAACTGCAGAAGCGCGAGGCGGCGGCCCAGGCCCTGAACGACGCCAAGACGGACATCGGCTGGGGGCACCAGATCCGATCCTATGTGCTGCAGCCGTATCAGATGGTGAAGGACCTGCGGACCGAGGTCGAAACCTCGGATACGCAAGGGGTGCTGGACGGCGATCTGGACGCCTTCATGGGCGCGGCCTTGGCGGCGCGGGTCGGCCAGACGCGGGGCTCCGTCGCCGATTGACGGCGAGGACGCGGCCTGATCGCTGAAATCCGGCGATCAGGCCGCGACGCGCATCAGGCGTTCGGCTTCAGGGCCACGACGTCAGCCTTGGCCTCGGTCGCCGGGGCGGGCGTCGGCTGGGGCGCGACGGGGGCGACCGGCGCCGGGGCGGGGGCCTGACGCTGGCCCTGGGCGACGCGGCCCTGGAAGAAGGCGCCGACGTCGATCGACAGCTGTTCGGCGGTGATGTCGCCTTCCACATAGGCTGTGGCGACCAGTTTGATCTGCTTGCCCTGGACGCCGCCGACGATGCGGCCGCGCACTTCGATATAGTCGGCCTGGACATTGCCCTCGACCGCGCCGGTCTCGCCGACGATCAGGCGGCCGACGCGGACGTCGCCCTTGATCTGTCCATCGATCTGCAGATCGCCCGCGCCGGTGATATTGCCTTCAAAGGCCAGGTCGGAGGACAGGGTGGACAGGCCGCGGCCTGGCGTCGTGGCGGCCGGGGCTGCGCCGGGGCGCGGGGCGGCCGGCATGTCCGGCAGCGGCGGAATGGCCGGGGCCGCAGGACGAGGCGACGACGGCGTCGGGGTCGCGGGTTTGCTAATTTTGTTGAACAAGTTGATCTCCTGCTCTGAGGAAGCGTGCGGGGTTCTGCGGCCGGCCGTTCAGCCAGACTTCGTAATGGAGGTGGACGCCGGTCGATCGGCCGGTGGTGCCCATGGCGCCGATCCTCTGGCCGAGCGCGACCGACTGCCCCGGCTGGACGGCCAGGGCGTTCAGATGGGCGTAGCGCGTCTTGAAGCCGCGCCCGTGGTCTATCTCGACCGTATTGCCATACCCTGAACGAACGCCGGCGAAGGAAACGACGCCGGGCGCCGTGGCGTAGATGGGGGTGTTCAGCGGTGCGGCGAAGTCCTGGCCCTGGTGGATGGCGGGACGGCCGTTGAAGGGGTCGAAGCGGACGCCGAAGCCGGAGGTGGTGCGGGCCTGGGTCGGTCGTTTGAACGGCAGCTCTTCGGCGGCCTCCGACAGGGTCCGCATTTCGTTAAGATTGGTCGCCGCGTGGCGGATGCGGACGGCGAAGGGTTCGTCCACGTCCAGAATGGCGGCCAGGGCCCGGGGATCGCGCGCCTCCACCAGGGGGCCGCCCAGCGGTTCGGCGGCGGCGACATAGGCGGCGGGATTGAGCCCCGCCAGACGGAAGGCCAGCCGGAGCCGTTCGGCGCGGGTCTGGGCGAAGGTCTCGGCCCGATCCAGCAGCCGTTCCTGATCCAGCCGAACCGCCAGGATGCGCTGGATCGGCGGCATGTCGGCGCGCAGCGGCTTGGGCGCCAGGGCCTGAACCGCCCCGTCCACGCCGTTCAAGCCGGTCATGATCTGGGCCAGGGCGGCGTGACGCCGCTCTATCATGGCGGCCGTCTGGTCCAGGGCGCCGTTCGTGGCGGACATGCGGACGACCGCGCTTTCCAGCCGCGCCTGAAGGTCCGCGTTCAGCCGCTCTGACGCGGCGCGCGCGCGGATGACCTCGGAGTCGGCGTGGCGCCGGGTCACGATGTCGAAGAGGAAGGCGCCCGAGGCGACCAGAGACCAGACCAAGAAGGCCGATGCCGCCAGGCCGAGCAGGATCTGACGCCGGGCGGTGAGGGCGTAGGCCCGAACCTCGTCATGGCTGCGGAGATAGACGTAACGGACGGGCAAAAAACGATCCATGAAGGAGCGTTTCGGCGCTTTCTCTTCCAGGTCCATAAAGCAACGCCCCCACGTCGAGGTGGGGTTTATCCGCCGCCTTTATGACAGCGGCAAGATGGTTCACCTGTTGTTAACTATCATTTCCGGCCTTTTCGGGCATTTTCACGCAAAAGTGCCTTGAGAATCCCGGAATGCGAGAACCCGCTTGGACGGGATTCCCCTTGAAGGCGATTCGGCGTTCTCAGCCCAAGGCGCGGGCCGCTGCGAGAACCTCGGCGGCGTGGTCGGCGACCTTCACATTGCGCCAGGCGCGGGCGATCCGACCTTGGGCGTCGATCAGAAAGGTGGCGCGTTCGATGCCCATATATTCGCGGCCGTAGAGCTTCTTCTGGACCCAGACGCCCCAGGCCTCGCAGGCGGCGCCGTCCTCGTCGGAGGCCAGGACGACGGCGAGGGCGTATTTGGCCTTGAACTTGTCGTGCTTCTTCACCGTGTCCCTGGACACGCCGATGACCGGGCAGCCCAAGGCGGCGAAGTCGGCGGCCAGGGCGGTGAAGTCCTGGGCCTCGCGGGTGCAGCCGGTCGTGTCGTCCTTCGGATAGAAGTAGACGACGGCGGGCCGGCCCTGCAGGGCGGCGAGGGAGATCCGGCCGCCGTTGTCGGTCGGCAGGTCGAGAGCGGGGGCGGGGTGGCGTTCATCGGTCATCGGGTGTCTCACTTACTCCGCTCATCCCCGCGAAGGCGGGGACCCAGTCCTTGGCGTCCTTCATGCCGCCAAGACGAAGGTGATCGTAAAGGTCGAGCCAGTCTGGGTTCTGCCGCTCAATCATCCGCAGTTTCCAAAGCCGGTTCCATTTCTTGATCTGCCGCTCCCGGTGGAAGGCCGCGTCTCTACTTTCATGCGCCTCGTACCAGACGAGCAAATGGACGTCGTACTTCGCCGTGAATCCAGCGAAGGTCTTGTCCCTGTGCTGCCTCACCCGTTGGATCAGATCGTCGGTCGAGCCCGTGTAAAGGGTGCCGTTTCGGCGACTGGCCACGATGTAGGTGAAGAAGGCCAAGCTTTGACACCTATCTGGGTCCCCGCCTACGCGGGGATGAGCGGAGCTGAAAAGCTACCCTAAACGGGCCTAACCAGCACGATCTTCTTCTTGCCGGCCGCCAGCTTGATCACGCCGTCCTTCAGATCGGCCTCGGTCAGCAGCTGGGCGCCGTCGGAGACGGCGACGTCGTTGAGGCGCAAGCCCCCGCCCTGGGCCAGGCGGCGCGCCTCGCCGTTGGAGGCGGTCAGGCCGGCCTTGGTCACGACGGCGGCGATCATGGCGCCGTAGATCTCGGCGGCCGGAAGTTCGACGGTCGGCAGGTCGGCGGACAACTGGCCCTTCTCGAAGGCGCTTTCGGCGGCGGCGCGGGCGGTGGCGGCGGCTTCGGCCCCGTGCAGCAGGGTGGTGGCGGCGTCGGCGAGGGCCTTCTTGGCCTCGTTGATGGCCGCGCCCTCCAGGGCTTCGTATTCGGCGATCTGCTCCAGGCTGAGGTCCGTGAACAGGCGCATGAAGCGGCCGACGTCGGCGTCCTCGGCGTTACGCCAGAACTGCCAGTAGTCGTAGGGGCTCAGCTGCTCGGCGTTCAGCCAGACGGCGCCCTGGGCGGTCTTGCCCATCTTGCCGCCCGAGGCCGTGGTCAGAAGCGGGGTGGTCAGGCCGAAGGCGGCCTTCTGGTCCACCCGGCGCACCAGATCCACGCCCGAGGTGATATTGCCCCACTGGTCCGACCCGCCCATCTGCAGCGTGACCTTCAGACTGCGGTTCAGTTCCAGGAAGTCCACCGACTGCATCAGCATGTAGTTGAACTCGAGGAAGGTCATCGGCTGTTCGCGTTCCAGCCGCAGCTTGACCGAGTCGAAGCTCAGCATCCGGTTGACGGTGAAATGGGTGCCGAAGTCGCGCAGGAACTGGATGTAGCCGTAGGTCGACAGCCAGTCGTCGTTATTGACCATGACCGCATCGGTCGGGCCGTCGCCGAAGGTCAGGAATTTGGCGAAGACCGTCTTGATGGAGTCGATGTTCGACTGGATGGTCTCTTGGGTTAGCTGGGGGCGCGACGCATCCTTGCCGGTTGGATCGCCGACCTTGGTGGTGCCGCCGCCCATCAGGACGATGGGCTTGCCGCCCGCCTGCTGGAGCCGGCGCAGCATCATGATCTGGATCAGGCTGCCCACGTGCAAGGACGGAGCGGTGGCGTCGAAGCCGATGTAGCCGGCAACCACGCCCGAGGCGGCCGCCTCGTCCAGCTCGGTCGGATGGGTGATCTGATGGACGTAGCCGCGCGCCTGAAGGGTGCGGAGGAAGTCGGATTTGAAGGCTTGGTCGGTCATGGCGGAGGCTCCGTTAGCAGGGATGCCGGCGGTCGTCTTCCATTTCCGAAGAGCGCGTCGCCAGCGAAGGCGGCGCGTGTTCGCGGGCCGCTCGCTTACAGCGGGCGGTAATACAGGCCGGTGATGGCGCGGGCGGCGAACATGGGTTCTGGATAAGGCGCAGCGTTGACCGGCGTCAAGCCTGCGCTACGAAGACGGGATGCGTCTGCCCCTGATCCCGCACCCGACCTGTTCCCCCGCCGGGCTGACGCTGGAGGTCGAGGCGCGGCGGGCGGGGCGGGTGTTGAGCCTGGAGTATCTGTTGGCCGGTGCGGTCGAGATGGTGCGCTGGCCGCAGGCGGCGGCGCGGGTGCGGACGGACGAGCTGTGGCGGACGACCTGTTTCGAGGCCTTCGTGCGGACGGAGGGCGGCTATGTCGAATATAATCTGTCGCCGTCGGGGGCCTGGGCGGCCTATCGGTTCGACGGCTATCGCGAGGGGATGCGGGGGCTGGAGATCGCGGCGCCCTTCATCGTCACGCGCATGGCCCAGGGGCGGTTCGTTCTGACGGTCGATGTGGAGCTGCCCGAGGATGCGACGGGGCCGGTCGGGCTGACGGCAGTGGTCGAGGGTCTGGACGGGGCGATCGCCTATTGGGCCCTGGCGCATCCATCGGATAAGCCGGACTTTCATCATCCCGACTCGTTCGCGCTGGAACTGCCATGAATTTCGGTCTCGACCGCCTGCTGTCCGACGACGCCCTGAGGGGGCAGCTGAAGGGGCGGCGCGTGGCCTTGCTGGCGCACCCGGCCTCGGTGACGAAGGACCTGGGTCATGCGGTGGACGCCCTGGCCGCCTGTCCCGAGATCGAGCTGACCGCCGCCTTCGGGCCGCAGCACGGGATGAAGGGCGATCTGCAGGACAATATGATGGAGAGCCCGGATTATCGCGATCCGGTGCACGGCTTCCCCGTCTTCAGCCTGTACGGCGAGGTGCGGCGGCCCAAGGACGAGTGGATGGAGACGTTCGACGTCGTCCTGATCGACCTGCAGGACCTGGGCTGCCGCATCTACACCTATGTGACGACGCTTCTATATGTGCTGGAGGCGGCGGCGAAACACGGCAAGTCGGTCTGGGTGCTGGACCGGCCCAATCCGGCGGGGCGGCCGGTCGAGGGGATGACGCTGAAGCCCGGCTGGGAGAGTTTCGTCGGGGCCGGGCCGATGCCGATGCGGCACGGCATGACGATGGGCGAACTGGGCCTGTGGTTCATCGACCGGTTCAGGCTGGATGTGGACTACCGCGTCGTGGAGATGCAGGGCTGGGCCCCCGAGGCGGGGCCGGGCTTCGGCTGGCCACTGGGCGAGCGGGCCTGGGTCAATCCCAGCCCCAATGCGCCGAACCTGAGCATGGCCCGCTGCTACGCCGGGACGGTGATGCTGGAGGGGGCGACCCTGTCGGAAGGCCGGGGCACGACCCGGCCGCTGGAGCTGTTCGGGGCGCCGGACATCGACGCGCGGGCGGTGATCGCCGAGATGCAGGCTCTGGCGCCGGAATGGCTGGGCGGTTGCGTGCTGCGCGACATGTGGTTCGAGCCGACCTTCCACAAGCATGTCGGCAAACTGTGCAGCGGGGTGCAGATCCATGTCGATCACCCCGGCTATGACCACGCCGCCTTCAGGCCGTGGCGGGTGCAGGCCCTGGGCTTCAAGGCGATCCGGCGGCTGTATCCCGACTACGATCTGTGGCGGGATTTTCCGTATGAATATGCGTTCGGGAAACTGCCCATCGACGTGATCAACGGCGGACCGGGTCTGCGGGAATGGGTGGACGACGCGCCGGCGGGGCCGGGCGATCTGGAGGCGGCGACGCGGCCGGATGAGGCGGCGTGGGAAGAGGCGCGGCGGGGGTTCCTGCTGTATTGATTTCACCTCTCGTCATCCTCGCCCTTGTGGCGAGGATCCAGACTCCCGGTGTTTGCCGTGTGTGCACGCTGTCCAAACACCGGGAGTCTGGATCCTCGGGACAAGCCCGAGGATGACGGAGAGGGCGAAGGCGGGGTGGCTGAGCTTGGGAAGGGGCGAGGCGGGCGTTCCTGTTGGATTGATGTCGCTTTTCGTCATCCTCGGGCTTGACCCGAGGATCGAGCGTTGAGGCGCGTGTGCGTCTGTTCCGGCGCAATGCGGCGAATAATCCGGTCCTCGGGTCGAGCCCGAGGATGACGGGGTTGGGCGGGGTGATGGATATAACCAAAATCTATCGCTCGCCTGCAAATAAGTGATTGGGCTTATCTGCTGCGGTGCGGTAAGAAGCGGGCCTCCCCAACCTCCCAACGGAATGGAAGCCCTGCATGGCCCTCATCAACACGACCATCAAACCCTTCACGGCCGAGGCCTATAAGGACGGCAAGTTCCTGACCGTCACCGAGGCCGATGTGGCGGGCAAGTGGGCGATCTTCTTCTTCTATCCGGCCGATTTCACCTTCGTCTGCCCGACCGAGCTGGAAGACCTGGCGGACAACTACGCCGAGTTCCAGAAGCTGGGCGTCGAGATCTATTCGGTGTCGACCGACACCCACTTCTCGCACAAGGCCTGGCACGACTCCTCGCCGGCCATCGGCAAGATCACCTACACCATGCTGGGCGATCCCTCGGGCCTGGTGACCAACAACTTCGACGCCATGCGTCCGGGCGTGGGCCTGGCCGATCGTGCGACCTTCCTGGTCGATCCGGACGGCGTGATCCAGTTCACCGAGACCACCTCGGAAGGCATCGGCCGCAACGCCGCCGAACTGCTGCGCAAGGTCAAGGCCGCGCAATATGTGCGCGCGCATCCGGGTGAAGTCTGCCCGGCCAAGTGGGAAGAAGGCGAAGCCACCCTGGCGCCGTCGCTCGACCTCGTCGGCAAGATCTAAGACTGAACGCCTATCGGGTCCGGCCTTCGGGTCGGACCCAACCGGCCGCCGCCCTGTCTCGTGGGGGCCGGACCCTATCGCGCAAGCCTCGCCGGGATCGGCTCGAAGGCGGCGCGTCACCCTGGAATTCGAGGACTGCCCCATGCTGGACGCCAATCTGAAATCTCAGCTCGAGAGCTACCTCAAGAACATCGTCCATCCGGTCGAACTGATCGCGTCGCTGGGCGCGGGGCCCAAGTCGCAGGAGCTGAAGACCCTGCTGGAGGAGATCGTCTCGGTCTCGCACGGCAAGGTCGAGATGGGCCGCGACTATGACGACGAACGCCAGCCCAGCTTCCTGATCCGCAGGAAGGGCACCGACATCGGGGTGCGGTTCGCGGGGATTCCTCTGGGCCACGAGTTCACCTCGCTGGTGCTGGCCCTGCTGCACGTCGGCGGCCATCCGTCCAAGGCGGCGCAGGAGGTGATCCAGCAGGTCAAGGATCTGGAGGGCGACTATGTGTTCGAGACCTATTTCTCGCTGTCGTGCCAGAACTGCCCCGACGTGGTGCAGGCCCTGAACCTGATGAGCGTGCTGAACCCGCGCATCAAACACGTCGCCATCGAAGGCGGCCTGTTCAAGGACGAGGTGGACGAGCGCAAGATCATGGCCGTGCCGACGGTCTTCCTGAACGGCGAACTGTTCGGCCAGGGCCGGATGGAGCTGGAGCAGATCGTCGCCAAGTTGGATTCGGGCGCCGAGGCGCGGGCCGCCGAGCGGCTGAAGGCCAAGGACCCGTTCGACGTGCTGGTGGTCGGCGGCGGACCGGCCGGGGCGGCGGCCGCCATCTATACGGCGCGCAAGGGCATCCGCACCGGCATCGTGGCCGAACGGTTCGGCGGCCAGGTGCTGGACACCATGGCGATCGAGAACTTCATCTCGGTGCCCCATACCGAGGGGCCGAAACTGGCCGCCCATCTGGAGCAGCATGTCCGCGAATATGAGGTGGACCTGATGAACCTGCAGAAGGCGGCCAAGCTGATCCCGGCCAAGGTTCCGGGCGGTCTGCACGAGGTGGTGCTGGAGAACGGCGCCAGTCTGAAGTCGCGCACCGTCATCCTGTCGACCGGCGCCCGCTGGCGCCAGATGAACGTGCCGGGCGAGGACCAGTACAAGAACAAGGGTGTGGCCTATTGCCCGCACTGCGACGGGCCGCTGTTCAAGGGCAAGCGGGTGGCGGTGATCGGCGGCGGAAACTCCGGCGTCGAGGCGGCCATAGACCTGGCGGGCATCGTGGCCCATGTGACCCTGATCGAATACGACAGCGAGCTGCGGGCCGATGCGGTGCTGCAGAGGAAGCTGGCGACCCTGCCGAACGTGCGGATCGTCACCTCGGCCCTGACGACCGAGGTGCGCGGCGACGGCGAGAAGGTGACGGGCCTGGTCTACAAGGACCGCAACTCCGACGCCCATCACGACGTCGATCTGGAAGGCGTCTTCGTCCAGATCGGCCTGGTGCCGAACACCGAATGGCTGCACGGCGCCGTCGCCCTGACGACGCGCGGCGAGATCGAAGTGGATCACCGGGGCGAGACGTCTCAGCCAGGCGTCTTCGGGGCGGGCGACGTGACGACCGTGCCCTATAAGCAGATCGTGGTGGCGATGGGTGAGGGCTCCAAGGCAGGGCTGGCCGCCTTCGACTATATGATCCGCACCGTCCCGGCCGAAGAGGCGGTCGAGGCGGCCTGACGTCCAGGGCGGTTTTCGCTGTAAGGCGAACCGTGTAAGCGCAGGCCAGGTTTAAGGCGGAGCGCGATATGACGGCGGCATCCTCGGGCCGGCTGTGGGGCGTCGCCTCCGGCCTGGGCGCAGGCGCGATGTGGGGGCTGGTCTTCCTGGCGCCGAAGTTTGCGCCCGAGGCCTCGCCCCTGCTGCTGACCGCCGGGCGGTATCTGGCCTATGGGCTGATCGCCGCCGTCCTGATCGCCCCGCGCTGGCGGCGGCTGGCGCCCTTGATCGAGGCGCGGACATGGCGCGCCCTGGTCTGGCTGAGCCTGGCGGGCAATCTGGTCTATTTCGCCTTTGTCGTGGTCGCGGTGCATCTGGCCGGGGTGGCGGCCTCGGCCCTGATCGTCGGCATGGTGCCGGTGGTGGTGGCCCTGTGGGGGCTGAGGGACCGCAGCGGACCGTCCCTGTCGCGCGCGGCGCCCCCCATCGTCCTGGCCGCCCTGGCGGTGGGCCTGATCGGCTGGCGGGCCCTGGCTCAGGGGGAGGCGGGGGCGGAGGGACCGACGGGGGCTCAGGCCCTGATCGGCTTGGTCTGCGCTGTGGGCGCCCTGGCGTCCTGGTCGGCCTATGCGGTGGGCAACAGCCGCTGGATGGCGCGGCTGCCTGAGGTCTCGCCCCATGACTGGTCCCTGCTGACCGGCGTCGTGACCGGCGGCCTGGCATTGATCCTGGCGGTCCCGGCGGTTTGGACCGCCCAGGACTGGAGCGGGGGGCAGTGGCTGCATCTGGCCGGGGTCTGCCTGGGCGTGGCCCTGTTGGCCTCCATCATCGGCAACGCCCTGTGGAACCAGGCCAGCCGCCGCCTGCCCCTGTCCATGCTGGGCCAGATGATCGTGTTCGAGACGGTGTTCGCCTTCGTCTACGGCTATGTCTGGGAGGGGCGGGGGCCGGCCCTGGTGGAGATACTGGCCATACTGATGATGATCGTCAGCGTCATCTGGTGCGTGCGCGCCCACGCCCCGCCACGCGGCGCGGAGGAGCCGCCGCACTGATCACGGCGTCTCAGTGCAGCTTGAGCCGACCCGAGACGCGGCGGTGCAGCAGCCGTGACAAGGCCAGGATGACGGTGCGACGGACGCCCAGAATGGCCCGGTGGTGGTCCAGGTGCAGGGCCATATAGGCCCATTTGGCGATCAACCCCTCGATCAGGAAGTTGGGTCCGCTCAGATTGCCCATCAGCGATCCCACGCCCCGGTCCCCGCCCAGCGACACCAGCGAGCCCCGGTCGCGATAGACATAGGGGCCGGGATCGCGAGCCGGGTCCGCCAGGGCCTGGGCCAGATAGGCGGCCTGTTGGGCGGCGGCCTGGGCGCGGGCGGGGACCGGGCGCCCGTCGGGGCCTGGCGCTTCGGCGCAGTCGCCCAGGGCGTAGATGTCGGGGGCGGAGGTCCGCAGCCGGTCGTCTACGACGAACTGATTGAGACGTCCCGTCGTCAGGCCGAGGTCGCGGTTGGTCTCGGCGGCCTTGACCCCTGCGGCCCAGACGATCAGGTCGGCGGGGACCGCGCCTCTGGACGTCTCCAGCCGGTCCGCATGGACGGCCTGGACCTTGGCGTCGGTCAGCAGCCTCACCCCCTTGGCCTCCAGGGCCTGGGCCGCCTTGGTCGAAACCCGTTCCGGAAGACCGCCCAGGATACGGGGCGCGGCCTCCACAATGGTGACGTCGATGTCGAACCTCTGGTCCGGCGTCAGGCCCGCAGACAGTTCGTCATGGCCTTCGATCAGTTCGGTGGACAGCTCCACCCCCGTGGCGCCGGCACCGACGATGGCGATGCTCAGCCTGCGATCATCCGAATAGGCCGCAGCCAGGAAGGCGCTGGTCAAACGTTTGTTGAAGGCCTCGGCGTCGGCGACGTCTTCCAGAAGATGGGCGTGTTCGGCGGCGCCCGGCGTGTTGAACAGGTTCGATCCGCTGCCGATCGCCAGGACCAGGGTGTTGAAGGCCAGGGTGCGCGGGGCCACCAGGACGGCGCCGTCCTGATCGTGGATTTCACCCAGGGTCAGGGTCTTGTTCGCCGGATCGAGGCCGGTCAGGTCGCCGAAGGCGAAGCTGAAATGGTTGCGGCGCGCCAGGACGGGATAGGACAGGCCCTCCTGATGGCTGTCCAGCGACCCCGCCGCCACCTCATGCAGGCTGGGCTTCCACAGGTGGAAGATGGAGCGGTCGATCAGCAGGACGCGCCGGCGCCCCTCGCGCGGTCCGAACCGACGGCCAAGGCGGGCGGCGAGCTCAAGCCCGCCTGCGCCGCCGCCGATGATGACGATGTCATGAACGGGCCGCGGCGCGGCGGCAGGGGAGGAGGAAGCGGTTTGCGTCATGGGGATCTAGCGAGGCTTTATCGGCAGGGTTCCACTGGCCCCTATGTGGACCCGGCGAGACCGTTTGTCGCGCCCGTTGACGCGATATCGGCTCTGTCTTAGCCATAAGAGGCGGCGATCCGGGCCCCTCTGGCGATCCCTTCCGATCGCGATGTCGGCCGCCTCTCGACATTGATGGAGGTAGACGTGGATTTTCTGCTGGCCGAATGGCTCGGCAAGCCCGCATGGATGTGGGTCGGCTTTATCGGAATCGTGGCCCTGCTGCTGGCGCTCGACCTGGGCGTCCTGAACCGCAAGGATCATGAAATCGGGGTTCGCGAGAGCCTGCTGCTGTCCTCGATGTACATTGCGATCGCCCTGGCGTTCGGCGGCTTCGTCTGGTGGGAGCTAGGGTCGGAAAAGGGGCTGGAATATCTGACCGGCTTTGCGATCGAAAAGAGCCTGGCGATGGACAATGTCTTCGTCATCGCCATGATCTTCGGGGCCTTTTCCATACCGCGCATCTACCAGCACCGGGTGCTGTTCTGGGGCATCGTCGGGGTGATCGTCCTGCGGGCCCTGATGATCGCGGGGGGCGCGGCCCTGGTCAGCCGCTATGAGTGGGTGCTGTATCTTTTCGCGGCCTTCCTGGTCTTTACCGGGATCAAGATGTTCGCCGCCCGTCACGAGAATGAGCAGGACATCGCCGACAATCGGCTGTTGGCTTGGCTGCGTCGCCGCCTGCCGGTGACGGAGACCTTGCACGGGCACGCCTTCTTCGTCCGACAGCCGAACAAGGCGGGCCGGACGGCGCTGCACGTCACGCCGCTGTTTCTCGCCCTGCTGATGATCGAACTGGCGGACGTGGTGTTCGCGGTGGATTCGGTGCCGGCCATCTTCGCCATCACCACCGACCCCTATATCGTCTACACCTCGAACATCTTCGCCATTCTGGGCCTGCGGGCGCTGTATTTCGCCCTTGCGGCGGTGATCCACCGCTTCGCCTATCTGAAACAGGCCCTGGCCGTGCTGCTGATCTTCATCGGCGGCAAGGTGATCGCCGCCCCCCTGTTGGGGCTGGACAAGATCCCGCCCGTCGTCTCGCTAAGCGTGACGGCGGCCATACTGGCGGCGGGGGTGGGCTATTCGCTGTGGCGGACCCGATCAGACGCCAAGCCCGTGTGAACCGAGAGGCCGGCCTGACGATCAGGCCGGCTTTTCTTCCAGCCGCTTGTCCAGATAGGCGCCGACGCGGCGATCGACGGCGGCCATATGGTCCTGCCAGAAGTGGCTGGCGCCCTCTTCCAGCTCATAGTCGATGACGATGCCCTTCTGGGTGCGCAGCTTGTTGACCACCCGCTCCACCTCGACCGGGGGGACGATGGTGTCGGCCGTGCCGTGGAGGAACAGACCCGAGGCGGGGCAGGGCGCCAGGAAGCTGAAGTCGTACATGTTGGACGGGGGCGAAACCGAGATGAAGCCGTCGGTCTCTGGCCGGCGCATCAGAAGCTGCATGCCGATATAGGCGCCGAACTGATAGCCCGCGACCCAGGTCTGGCTGGCGCCGGGATTGTTGGCCTGAAGCCAGTCCAGCGCCGTGGCCGCGTCCGCCAGCTCGCCGATGCCGGAATCGAACTCGCCCTGCGACTTGCCGACGCCGCGCGAATTATAGCGCAGGGTGGCGAAGCCGCGCTGCTGGAACAGCTGGTGCAGGGTGACGGCGACCGGGTTGTTCATATGACCGCCCGCCTTGGGATGCGGGTGCAGGATCAGGGCGATCGGGGCGTTCGGGCGCTTGCCCGGAGAATAGCGGCCTTCGATGCGGCCGGAGGCGCCGGGCAGGATGACTTCAGGCATAGGGGCTCTGGAATCCGTTCAACTGTCATTTCGCGTGAGCGTAATACTTGACCGCCGAGGTGGGACTTTCTAAGTCCCTCCGCAAGCGCGCCGCCTTTGCGAAGGCGCGGGTTCTAACACAAGAGCCCCGGAAAGCGCGCAATTTTTGAAGGTGCGATATGCGTCTGTCGACCAAGGGACGATACGCCGTGATGGCGATGGCCGATCTGGCGAAGAACGGACGCGGCGCGGGCGGGGAAATCCGGGCGGTTTCCTTAGCCGAGATCGCCGCGCGGCAGGAGATTTCGCTGAGTTACCTGGAGCAGCTGTTCGCCCGGCTGCGCAAGAGCGGCCTGGTCAAGAGCGTGCGCGGGCCCGGCGGCGGCTATCGCCTGGCCAAGGGGGCGGATGAGACGGTGGTGGCGGAAATCGTGCTGGCCGTGGACGAGCCGATCCGCGCGACCCGGTGCGTGGCGCACGGAACACCCAAGGGCTGCATGCTGGCCGGCGAGCGCTGCATCACCCACAATCTCTGGGAGGACTTGGGCGACGAGATCCATCGCTATCTGGCCGGGGTTTCGCTGGAGGATGTGGTGATGAATCGCACCGGTCGGCGACGCCAGCATGTCGATCCGCCCGTGGCGGTGGAGGCGGCGGCGTGAGCGCGGTCTATCTGGACTACAACGCCTCAGGGCTGGTGCGGCCCGAGGTTCTGGAGATCATGACCCAGGCCCTGGCCGACAACGGCAATCCGTCGGCGGTCCACGCCGCCGGCCGTCGGGCGCGGGCGCGGATCGAGACGGCGCGCGCCCAGGTCGCCGAACTGGTCGGCGCCGATCCGACGGCGGTGGTGTTCAACTCGGGCGGCACCGAGGCCAATGCGCAAGCGATCGCCAGCGCCCTGGCGGCCGGGTGCGAACGGCTGATCGTGTCGGCGACCGAACATCCGTGCGTGGCCGAGGCTGCGGCGGCGGCAGGCGCGCCGGTCGAGATTCTGCCGGTCGATGCGAACGGCTTGGTCGATCTGGCCTGGCTGGCCGAGGCCTTGGCGCGGCCCGGTCGGGCGGTGGTCGCCATCCATCATGCGAACAATGAAAGCGGCGTGATCCAGCCGATCGCGCAGGCGGCGGCCCTGGTGCGGGCCGCCGGCGGCTGGCTGCACGTCGACGCCATCCAGTCGGCGGGCAAGATCGCCGTCGATATACGGGCTCTGGATGCGGACAGCCTGACCCTGTCGGCGCACAAGCTGGGCGGTCCCCAGGGCGTCGGCGCCCTGGTCTTCAAGGAAGGCGTGTCGGGCGTGCGCATCCTGCACGGGGCGGGGCAGGAACGGGGCCTGCGCGCCGGGACCGAGAACGGGCCCGGGATCGCCGGGTTCGGCGTCGCCGCCGTTTGCGCCGCGCGCGATCTGGAGACTGTCGCGTCGCATGCGGCCTGGCGTGACGCTGCCCAGGCGCGCGTCAAGGCGGCCGGGGCGACCATCATCGGCGAGGGCGCCGATCGCCTGCCCAACACCCTGTTCCTGGCCGTCGAGGGCTGGGACAGCCCGCAACAGTTGATCACCCTGGATCTGGCCGGGATCATGGTGTCCGCCGGTTCGGCCTGTTCCTCGGGCAAGGTCAAGCCGTCCAAGACGATCAGCGCCATGGGACTGAATGGGCTGGCCACGGGGGGCGTGCGCGTCTCCGGCGGCTGGGGCACGACCGAGGGCGACTGGGCGCGGTTCGCCGACGCCTGGGTGGACGCCTGGACCAAACACAAGGCACGCGCCGCCGCGCGCGTGAGAGAGGTCGCCTGATGGCCGCCGTCAAGGAAACCATCGACACCGTCGCCGAACTGGAACGGTACAAGTACGGCTTCACCTCGGATGTGGAGCAGGAGTTCGCCCCCAGGGGGCTGAACGCCGACATCGTGCGCTTCATCTCCGAAAAGAAGGGCGAGCCGGAATGGATGCTGGAATGGCGCTTAGCCGCCTATGAACGCTGGCTGGCGATGGAGGAGCCGACCTGGGCGGCGGTTCGTTACGAGCCCGTCGATTATCAGGACCTGTTCTACTACGCCGCGCCGAAGAAGAAGGAAGGGCCGAAGTCGCTGGACGAGGTCGATCCCGAGATCCTGGACGTCTACAAGAAGCTGGGCATTCCGCTGAAGGAGCAGGAGGTTCTGGCGGGGGTGCAGGGCGCCCCGCGCGTGGCCGTGGACGCCGTGTTCGACAGCGTGTCCGTGGTCACCACCTTCAAGGAGGAGCTGGCCAAGGCGGGCGTGATCTTCATGCCGATTTCCGAGGCCTTGCGCGAATATCCTGAGCTGGTGCGGAAATATCTGGGGTCGGTGGTGCCGGTCTCGGACAACTATTTCGCGGCCCTGAACAGCGCGGTCTTTTCGGACGGGTCGTTCGTCTACATCCCGCCGGGCGTGCGCTGCCCGATGGAGCTGTCGACCTATTTCCGCATCAATGCGAGCCAGACGGGCCAGTTCGAGCGCACCCTGATCATCGCCGACAAGGGCAGCTACGTCTCGTACCTTGAGGGCTGCACCGCGCCGATGCGCGACGAGAACCAGCTGCACGCGGCCGTGGTCGAGATCGTGGCCCTGGACGACGCCGAGGTGAAATATTCGACGGTCCAGAACTGGTACCCCGGCGATGCGGAAGGGCGGGGCGGCATCTACAACTTTGTCACCAAGCGCGCCGATTGCCGGGGCGACCGGTCCAAGGTGTCCTGGACCCAGGTCGAGACCGGTTCGGCCGTCACCTGGAAATATCCGTCCTGCATCCTGAAGGGCGACGACAGCTCGGGCGAGTTCTATTCCATCGCCATCACCAACGGGCGTCAGCAGGCCGACACCGGCACCAAGATGATCCACCTGGGCAAGAACACCAAGTCGCGGATCATCGCCAAGGCGGTGTCGGCGGGTCGGTCGGACTCAACCTATCGCGGCCTGGTTTCGGTGCATCCGAAGGCGACGGGGGTGCGCAACTTCACCCAGTGCGACAGTCTGCTGATCGGCAAGGAGTGCGGCTCGCACACCATCCCCTATATCGAAGCCCGCAACGGCTCGGCCCAGCTGGAGCACGAGGCGACGACGACGCGCCTGTCGGACGATCAGCTGTTCTACGCCCAGCAGCGCGGGCTGTCGCAGGAGGAGGCGGTGGCCCTGCTGGTCAACGGCTTCGTCCGCGACGTGCTGCAGGAGCTGCCGATGGAGTTCGCCGTCGAGGCGCAGAAGCTGGTGGCGATCAGTCTGGAAGGGAGCGTGGGGTGATGGCGACGCTGTGGTATGATCCGCGCATCAGTCCTATGCGCGGGAAATCATAATGGAAACCATCGCCGTTCCGTTCGATACCGACGCCGCCGATCGGCTGAAGCGCGCTGCTGCAGAGATCGGCATGCCATTGGAAGAATTCATCGCCTCGGCCGCCGAGCAGGTTGTCACCGACGGCGAAGCGCAACTGGGAGCGCCGCTTTCGGAGGCGCAGCTCGCCTCGATCCGTCGCGGCGTCGAAGATGTCGCGGCCGGACGGGTCTATAGCCATGAAGAGGTCTTCGATGAACTGAAGGCGCGCTTCAAGCGATGAGGACCGTCCGATGGTCGAAGGAGGCCAGGGATGGGCAGAGGGAGTGGTTGGATCTGCTGGAGCAGCAGGACCCGCGCCTGACGGATCGAGCCCTGGCTGAAAGCGAAGCCTTGTCGCTGAAGCTTGGCGATCATCCCTTTCGCTATCGGCCGTCGCGATGGAGAGGATTTCGCGAAGCCAGCCTTCTACGCTGGCGCAAGGTCGTCGTCTTTCAGGTTCTGCCTGACGAGGTGGTGATCGTTTCATTTTATGACGCCCGGCAAGACCTTGCCGCCGTCCAGCCCAAGTCAGATTCGAACTAAGATGCTTTCCATCTCTAACCTCCACGTCTCCGTCGGCGACAAGCCGATCCTCAAGGGGCTGACGCTCGAAGTGCCAGCGGGGGAAGTGCACGCCATCATGGGGCCGAACGGGGCCGGAAAGTCGACCCTGGGTTACGCCCTGTCGGGCCGGCCGGGCTATGAGGCGACGGAAGGATCGGTCGAATGGGCGGGCGAGGACCTGCTGGCGCTGGAGCCGTCCGAGCGGGCGGCCAAGGGCGTCTTCCTGTCCTTCCAGTATCCGATCGAGATTCCCGGCGTCCCGGCCCTGACCTTCGTGCGGACGGCGCTGAACGCCCAGAAGCGCGCGCGGGGCGAGGAGGAGGTGGCGGCGCCGGCCTTCCTGAAGCTTGTCCGCGAAGCGTCCAAGGCGCTGAAGATGGACTTCGACATGCTGAAACGTCCTTTGAACGTCGGCTTCTCCGGCGGCGAGAAGAAGCGGATGGAGATCCTACAGATGGCCCTGCTGGAGCCGTCGCTGCTGATCCTGGATGAGACGGATTCGGGGCTGGACATCGACGCCCTGCGCATCGTGTCCGAAGGGGTGAACGCCCTGCGGTCGCCCGACCGGGCCATGCTGGTCATCACCCACTATCAGCGCCTGCTGGACTACATCAAACCGGACCGGGTCCATGTGCTGGCCGGCGGCCGCATCGTGGCCTCGGGCGGGCCGGAGCTGGCGCATCAGCTGGAGGCGGAAGGATATGACAAATATCTTCCGGAACCGGCGTGAGCGCGACCTTCGCCATCGACCTGGCCGACGCCGCCACCTTCCCATCGCGGCGGGATGAGGCGTGGAAGTACAGCGACCTAAAGCGCTGGCTTCGCGAGGCGCCTGAGCCGTCGGGCACGGCGGCGGTGGGCGCGCCGGGGCCCTTCTATGACCTGGGCGGCGAGGCTGTCGTCTTCGCCAACGGGCGGGCCGTGGGCGTGACCGACTTCATCGCCTCGGGCGAGCAGACGCTGCGGCTGCGCTACATCTCCGACGCCGTGGGAACGGGCCATACGGCGAGTGCGCGGGTGGCGGCGCGGGCGGGCGCCAAGCTGCTGCTGCTGGAGACGCATGAGGGGGCGGGCTCGGCCTATGTCGCCCACAGTACGCTGGAGCTGGATGTGGCGGCCGGGGCCGAGGTGACGCGCGTCGTCCTGGTCGAGGAGCCGGAGGACGCCATTTCCGTGTCCGAGGCCCATGTGAAGGTCGAGGCGGGCGGCGTCTATCGCCAGACCGTCATCGCCACCGGGGCTAGGCTGCAACGGATCGAGACCCGGATTTCCCATTTCGCCCAGGGCGCCCAGGTCCAGGCCGACGGCCTGTATCTGCTGAACGGATCGCGCCACGCCGACCTGACCAGCGTGGTGCGGCACATGGAGCATGACGGCGCGACCTCGCAGCTGATCAAGGGTGTGGCGCGCGACACGGCGCGGGGCGTCTTCCAGGGCAAGATCGTGGTCGAGCGCGGGGCGGACGGCACGGATGCGCGGATGGGTCACCACGCCCTGATCGCCAGCGAACGGGCCGAGATCGACGCCAAGCCGGAACTGATCATCTATGCCGACGACGTGCAGTGCGCCCACGGCAATACGGTGGGGGCGCTGGACGAGAGCGCCCTGTTCTACATGGAGCAGCGCGGCATTCCGGCCGAGGAAGCCCGCGCCCTGCTGACCCAGGCCTTCCTGATCGAGGTCATCGATCGGATCGAGCATGAGGGCGCGAGAGAGGTGGCGCGGGAATGGCTGACGGCTCGGTTGTGACTACCTTCGATCCCTATGCCGTCCGGGCGCAGTTCCCGATCCTGTCGCGACAGGTGAACGGCAGGCCGCTGGTCTATCTGGACAATGCGGCCTCGGCCCAGAAGCCGCGCGCGGTGATCGATGCCCTGACAGCGACGATGGAGGGCGGCTACGCCAATGTCCACCGCGGGCTGCACACCCTGTCGAACGAGGCGACCGAGGCCTTCGAGCAGGCCCGCGAGATCGTGGCTCGCTTCCTGAACGCCGAGAGCCCCGAACAGGTCGTCTGGACCAAGGGCGGCACCGAGGCGATCAATCTGGTGGCCAATGGGCTGGGGCTTCAAATCCAACCGGGCGACGAGATCATCGTCTCGGAGATGGAGCATCACTCCAACATCGTGCCCTGGCATCTGCTGCGGGAGCGGCGCGGGGCGGTGATCAGATGGATCCCGGTCAGGGACGACGGCTCGCTGGACATGGCGGCCTATGCCGACCTGCTGGGGCCCAAGACGCGGATGGTCGCCGTCACCCATATGTCGAACGTGCTGGGGACCATCAATCCCGTCGCCGAGATCAGCCGTCTGGCCCATGCGGCCGGGGCGCAGGTGCTGATCGACGGGTGCCAGGGGGCGGTCCATGCGACGCCGGACGTGCAGGCGATCGACTGCGACTTCTATGTGCTGACCGGCCACAAGCTGTTCGGTCCGACCGGCATCGGCGCCCTGTACGGCAAGGCCGAGGCGCTGGAGGCCCTGCCGCCCTATCAGGGCGGGGGCGAGATGATCGAGACGGTCGAGCAGGACCGCGTAACCTACGCCAAGCCGCCCCATCGGTTCGAGGCGGGGACGCCGCCCATCCTGGAGGCCATCGGCCTGGGCGTGGCGCTGAAATGGTTGGCCCAATATGATCGGGCGGCGGTTCAGGCGCATGAGCATGCGCTGTACCAGCATGCGGTTGATCGCCTGCGGGGGCAGAACTGGCTGCGGATCCTGGGTCAGGCGGAAGGCAAGGGCGCGATCCTGACCTTCGCCGTCGAGGGCGCCCACGCCCACGATGTGGCCCAGATCATGGACCGTTACGGGGTGGCGGTGCGGGCCGGACTGCACTGCGCCGAGCCCTTGGCGAAAAGAATGGGGGTGACGTCGAGCACCCGCGCCTCCTTCGCCCTATATAACACCGTGGAGGATGCCGACGCCTTCGTTGATGCGCTGATCAAGGCGCGGAACTTCTTCGTGTAACGCCATGACAGACGACCCTATTCAAGACAGCGACGCCTTCAAGGAAGCCTGGGCCGAACCCCAGAAGAGCGCCCTGTCTCAGGCCGAGCTGGATCAGCTGACCGACGATCTGATTCAGGCGCTGAAGACCGTCTATGATCCGGAAATCCCGGTCGATATCTATGAGCTGGGGCTGATCTATCGAGTGGACGTCAATGACGACCGCGACGTGGTGGTGGACATGACCCTGACGGCGCCCGGCTGTCCCGTCGCCGGCGAAATGCCGGGCTGGGTCGAGACGGCGGTGGAGAAGGTGGAGGGCGTCCGCAGCGCCAAGGCCAATCTGGTGTTCGATCCGCCGTGGGACGCCTCCAAGATGAGCGATGAGGCCAAGCTGGCCCTGAACATGTTCTGATGAGCGAACTTCAAACCACATCCCGTCCGCGCCGCCCGCGCCCCAAGGTCGTGACCCTGACCGACCGGGCCGCCGAGCGGGTGCGTGAGATCCTGGACAAGGCCGACAACAGCCACATCGGTCTGCGGATCGGGGTCAAGAACGGCGGCTGCGCAGGCCAGGAATACACCTTCGCCTATGCCGATGAGATCGGCCCCCTGGACGAGGTGGTCGAGGACAAGGGGGTCACCATATTGATCGAGCCCAAGGCCGTCCTGTTCCTGATCGGCACCGAGATCGACTATGAGACGACCCGGCTGGCCTCGAAATTCGTGTTCAACAATCCCAACCAGACCGACGCCTGCGGCTGTGGCGAGAGCGTCACCATCGTGCCGGCGGCGGGCTGAGCCGAACTAGCCGAAGGTGAAGGCGAAGACCTGGACGCCGGGGTCCAGGAATTCGATCTCGAAGGTGCGTTCGCCCACCGGGCCGGACTGGCGAACCAGCTGATACAGACGCTGGCGGTCGATGCGGCCCTGGCCCTCGACGTCGATGTCTGATCCCGCGTCCGATCCCGGCGCGGCCCCGTCGATCCGGACCCGGAAGCGCACCCCGGCGTCGCCTTCACCCGGCCCCATGACCAGATGCAGATCCCGCGCCTTGAACCGGAAGGCCAGGCGTCCGCCCGGCGCCGTCAGGGCGGCGTGTTCCCGCGTCACCCGCCAGGGGCCGGTCAGGCTCCAGTCGTTCAGCCGCAAGGCCGCCGGCCCATAGGTCTTGACGGCGTCGCGCGCGAAACCACCGGGCGAACGGAAATTCTCGGCCCTGGCGTAGCCGACATAGGTCTCGGGCGAGGCGAGCTGGGCCATGTCGGCGGCGGCCTCGGCGCCCTGGGCCTGGACCTGCACCAGGTCGGAAGCGACGTCGGCGGCGCCGGCCTCCTTCAGCAGTTGCTGAATGACCCGTTCGGAGCCGTCGTAGTCGCCCTCGCCGAAATGGTGGTGGCGGATCCGGCCCTGGGCGTCGATGAAATAGTGGGCGGGCCAGTACTGGTTCTTGAAGGCGCGCCAGACGGCGAAGTCGTTGTCCATGGCTACCGGATAGGCGACCCCGAGACGGGCGACGGCCTCGCGCACATTGGCCTCGGACTTTTCGAAGGCGAACTCGGGCGTGTGGACGCCGATCACAACCAGTCCCTGATCCTTATATTTTTCGGCCCAGGCGCGGACATAGGGCAGGGCGCGCAGGCAGTTGATGCAGGAATAGGTCCAGAAGTCGACCACCACCACCTTGCCGCGCAGTTGCTCGCGGGTCAGGGGCGGCGAGTTGATCCAGGTCGTGGCGCCGGACAGGGGCGGCATGACGCCCTCGACCGGCAGGTTGTTCAGGTCGGCGGGGGCGGTGTTGGTCGGGACGCCGCGGCCGACCGTCGTCAGCAGGGCCTGTTCGAGCCGTCCCGTGCCGGCGGCCGAAATCCGGGTCAGCAGGCCGGTGTCCAGGCCCAGAGCGATGGCGGCGACCCCGACCAGAACCAGAACCCCCAGGCCGCGCCGCACCCATTCGCCGACGCCCAGGGCGCCCTTCATCGCCTTGAACACCCGCCCGCCGACCAGCAGGGCCAGGGCCAGGGAGGTGGCGGCGCCCGCCGCATAGGCGAGCAACAGGACGGTCGAGCCGACGCCGGCGCCCTGCAAGGCCGCGCCGGTCAGGATCAGCCCCAGGATCGGGCCTGCGCAGGGCGCCCACAGCAGGCCGGTCGCCACGCCCAGCAACAGGGAGGATCGCACCTCGCCCCGGTCGTCCGAGCCGCGCTGGACGCGATCGGTCAGCCAGGACCCGGCCGCCACGAAGGGCCGCATCAACCGGTCCCCTACGGCAGGGATCAGCAGGCTGAGGCCCAGCGCCGCCATGACCGCCAGAGCGATCCATCGCCCGACCTCATTGGCCCGCACCGCCCAGCCGCCGCCGAGCGCCGCCAGACTGGCCACCCCGGCGAAGGTGACGGCCATGCCGACCAGGAGAGGCAGGCCGTTGCGGACGAACGGTCGATCCGCCCGAGCGAAGACGAACGGCAGGACGGGCAGGATGCAGGGGCTGACGATCGTCAGGACGCCGGCGAGATAGGACAAGAGAAACAGGATCATGCGGGCGCCCGATGCGGGTGGAGTTCTCCACATACGAAGCCGGGCGGCCTTCGGTTACCCCGCCGATGACATTATCTCCCACAGATAGACGACCTGCCGGCCGCGAACGGGCTAGACTTCGCGCTTCCGATCCCCGATTCGCTGGCCCATGACGATCCACGCTCCGCCGCCGGAAGGCGGCCGTATCATCGACGAGCCGATGGAGACGGCCCTCAGCCGTCGCTATCTGGCCTACGCCCTGTCGACCATCACCAACCGCGCCCTTCCCGACGTCCGGGACGGGTTCAAACCCGTGCACCGGCGCATCCTGTACGCCATGCACCAGATGCGGCTGAACCCGCAGGCGGCGGCGCGCAAATGCGCCAAGGTCGTCGGGGAGGTCATGGGTGGATACCACCCGCACGGCGACGCCTCCATCTATGAGGCCCTGGTGCGCCTGGCCCAGGACTTCGCCCAGCGCTATCCCCTGGTCGACGGCCAGGGGAATTTCGGCAATATCGACGGCGATAGCGCCGCGGCCATGCGCTATACCGAGTGCAAGCTGACCCCCGCCGCCGTCCTGTTGCTGGAAGGCATCGACCAGGACGCGGTCGATTTCCGTCCCACCTATGACGATCAGGACGAGGAGCCGGTCGTCCTGCCGGCCGGCTTCCCCAATCTGCTGGCCAACGGTTCGTCCGGCATCGCCGTGGGCATGGCGACCTCCATCCCGCCGCACAATGTCGGCGAACTGATCGACGCCTGTCAGCTGTTGCTGGAGCGACCCGAGGCGACCACGGACGAGCTGGTGCAGTTGGTCCCCGGACCCGACTTCCCCACCGGCGGCGTGGCTGTAGAAGGCCGCGCAGCCATTCTGGACGCCTATGAGACGGGCCGGGGCGGGGTGCGGCTGCGCGCGCGCTGGGAGACCGAGGACCTGGGCCGCGGCGTCTGGCGGATCGTCGTCACCGAAATGCCGTACCAGGTGCAGAAGTCGCGCCTGATCGAGGCGCTGGCCGACCTGATCGAGCAGAAGAAGGCGCCCCTGCTGGGCGATGTGCGCGACGAGTCGGCGGAGGATATCCGTCTGATCCTGGAGCCCAAGAATCGGACCATAGAGCCTGAAATGCTGATGGAAAGTCTGTTCAAGCTTTCCGATCTCGAGGTCCGTTTCCCGATCAATATGAACGTGCTGGACGCCGACGGCACGCCGCGCGTCATGGGGCTGAAGGCCTGTCTCAAGGCCTTCCTGGATCACCGGCGCGAGGTGCTGAACCGACGGTCGCAATGGCGGATCGCCCGGGTCGAGAAGCGGCTGCACCTGCTGGAAGGCCTGCGCATCGTCTTCCTGAACCTGGACGAGGTGATCCGGATCGTCCGCGAGGAGGAACAGCCCAAGGCCGTCCTGATCGCTCGCTTCGGCCTGACCGAGGTCCAGGCCGACTTCATCCTCGACACCCGGCTGCGCCAGCTGGCGCGTCTGGAAGAGATGACGATCGAGAAAGAATTCAAGGAGCTGTCGGAAGAACTTGCCAATCTGAAGGCGCTTACGTCGTCGGAAGGCAAGCAGTGGAAGGCTGTTTCCAAAGAGCTTGAGGCGGTGCGCAAGGCGCTGATCTCGCCGCGGCGCACGACGATGGGCGAGGCGGTCGACGCCTCGGCCTTCGTCGCGCCCGAGGCCTTCATCCCGCGCGAGGCGATCACCGTCATCCTGTCGGAGCGCGGCTGGATCCGCGCCGCCAAGGGCAAGGTCGAGGATCCTTCGGAGCTGAAGTTCAAGGAAGGCGACAAGCTGGCCTATCTGGTTCCGGCCTATACGACGGACAAGCTGCTGGTGGGGGCGTCGGACGGGCGGATCTTCACCATCGGGGCGGACAAGCTGGCGTCGGGTCGGGGCCATGGCGAGCCGCTGCGGCTGATGATCGACCTGGACGAGAAGGCCGAGATCATCAATCTGCTGGCGCACCAGCCGGGCGGCAAACTGCTGATCGCCTCAAAGGCCGGCTACGGCTTCATCGCGCCCGAGGACGACACCCTGGCCCAGAAGCGGGGCGGCAAACAGGTGCTGAACGGCGAAATGCTGGCCATGCTGCGGGTGCCGACCAATCCTATGGGCGATCACGTCGCGACGATCGGCGAGAACATCAAGACCCTGATCTTCCCCCTGGCGGACCTGCCCGAAATGGGGCGCGGCAAGGGGGTGAAGCTGCAGAGCTTCAAACAGGGCGGCCTGGCCGATGTGACGGTCTTCAACGCCGAACAGGGGCCGGAATGGGCCGACGGCGGCGGACGGCGGCGCAACTGGCCCGACTGGAAGGACTGGCTGGGCAAGCGCGCCGGAGCCGGTCGCCAGGGGCCGAGGGGCCTGCGGAAGTTCAGATAGGACGGCTCTGCTTCGGGGTGCGAGTCAGGCTTCTAAACGGCTCCAGCCGAGCTTGCCCAGCACCTCGAGGGGGCGGAAGTCCGCCTTGTAGTCCATCTTCTCCGAGCCCCGGACCCAGTAGCCCAGATAGACGAAGGGCAGGCCCACCTGGGCCGCCTGGCGCACATGGTCGAGGATGGCGAACCGACCCAGGCTGCGGCGTTCCAGGCGCGGATCGTAGAAGCTGTAGACCATGGACAGGCCGTCTCTGAGCAGGTCCGTCAGGGTCACGGCGACCAGGTCGCCGGGCCCGCCGTCGTCGGACGGCAGGCGGTATTCGATCAGATGGGTGCGCACGGCCGTGTCCTCGACCATGGCGACATAGTCGAGCCAGCCCATATCGCTCATGCCGCCCAAAGGGTGGCGGCGGGTCAGATAGCGCCGCAGCAGCTGGAACTGTTCGGTCGTGGCCTCGGCCTCGACCAGGGCGCGCGTCAGGTCGGCGTTGCGCGCCAGAACCTTGCGCTGGGAGCGGCTGAAGGCGAAGTCGGGCACGGGCAGGCGGACCGAGACGCAGGCGTCGCAGGCTTCGCAGGCGGGGCGATAGGCGATGTTCTGGCTGCGGCGGAAACCCGCCAGGGTCAGTTCGTCATTGACGTGGGCGCCGTCCGAAAAGGGGAGGTTTGCGAAGACCTTCCGTTCCGTCTTGCCCGGCAGATAGGGACACGGGGCGACCGAGGTCATGAAGAACCGGAGCTGGCGTGTCGGCACATGTTGGGTCACGACTCTAGGTCCGCACCCGATCTGGCCCAAAATAGGACGGTCTGACGCTCATGCCGCGATTTGGCGCGATTGGGCGCTCGGCCGCAAGCGCCAAGGCGCCACAGCCGCTCAGGATCACAGCGAGGTGTCCATAGGCAGGACCGGAGCCTCGCGCAGCAGGACGATGGCGATGCGGCGGTTGCCCGGCAGGCTGGGATCGTCGGGATAGAGCGGGTCAGAGCCCGCCTTGCCGGCGACCGAATAGACCCGATCGGGGTCCACGCCCGCGCTTTGCAACACGAGCCGCGAGCCGTTGGCCCGTTCGGAGGACAGGGTCCAGTCCGCCGGGCCGCTGGCGCGGTTCGAGCCCGGCGTGGCGCTGGTGTGGCCGGTGATGGAGATGCGGTTGGGCAGCTGGTTGATCACCTTGGCGACCGCGCGCAGCAGAACCTGAGCCCGCGCATTGGGGCGGGCCGAGTTGTTGTCGAACATGGACCGGCCTTCCTGGTCCACCAGCTGGATGCGCAGCCCCTCCGGCGTCTGGTCCACGATCAGCTGTTTGGACAGTTCGGCCAGTTCCGGCATCGACTGCATGGCCTGGCGCAGCGATTCCGCCGCACTGGCGAACTCGGCCGCCTCGCGCTTCTGGATTTCGGCCTGCAGGGCGGCGTCGCTGGCGGAGGTGAGGTTTGAGCTGGGGCCGGTGTTGGTCGTCTCCGGCGGGGCCTCAGGGGCCAGCTGTTCGATGACCGACTGCGAGCCCGAGCTCTTGGGACCGTCGTCGCCCAGCGCCGTGCCGCCCAGAAGGCCGCCCGAACCCGAGGTGGTTTCGGACACGCTGGCGGGGGCGAAATATTCGGCGATGCCCTTTTTCTGTTCCGGGTCGGTCGTGTTGATCAGCCACATCAGCAGGAAGAAGGCCATCATGGCCGTCACGAAGTCTGCATAGGCCACCTTCCAGGCGCCGCCGTGGTGGCCTCCGCCGGAAACCTTTTTCACCTTCTTGATGAGGATCGGACGATCGCTCACGGACATGGACGCACCCCGGCAAGTTCGCGGCAGCATGACGCGGCAAGGTTAACCGCCCGTTGACCCCCAGCCTGGGTTGAACCCTGGGGCGACCCAGCCTAGTCCAAGGCGGAAACACGGGAGCCTGCCATGAAGATCGCTTTCGCCGGCCTGGGGGTCATGGGCGCCCCGATGGCGCGTCACCTGGTGAACGCCGGCCATCAGGTCGTCGGCTTCAATCGCACCCCCGCCAAGGCCCAGGCCTGGGCCGAGGCCGTGGGCGCGCGGGCGGCCGCGACCGTGTCGGAGGCGGCGCAGGGGGCGGAGCTCTTCATCCTGTGCGTCGGCAATGACGACGACGTGCGGGCGGTCGTGACCGAGGCCCTGCCGCACCTGGCCGAAGGGGCGGTCATCGTGGATCACACCACGACATCGGCCAAACTGGCGCGGGAAATGGCCCAGGCCGCGGCCGAGGCGGGGCGCGTCTTCATCGACGCTCCGGTCTCCGGCGGTCAGGCGGGCGCAGAAAACGGCCAGCTGAGCGTCATGGCCGGCGGCGAGGCCGAGGCCCTGGCCCGGGTGGAACCGGCGCTGACGGCCTATTCCAAGGCGATCAAACATATGGGGCCGGCGGGCTCGGGCCAGCTGACCAAGATGGTCAATCAGATCGCCATCGCCGGCGTGGTCCAGGGCCTGGCCGAGGCGGTCCATTTCGCCCAGGTCGCGGGCCTGGATACGGACGCGGTCTTTGAGGCGGTATCCAAGGGCGCGGCCCAGAGCTGGCAGATGGACAATCGCTGGAAGACCGCCGCCCAGGGCCGTTTCGACTTCGGCTTCGCCGTCGATTGGATGCGAAAGGACCTGGGCCTGGTTCTGGACGAGGCGCGGTCGAACGGGGCGCGTCTGGCCCTGACGGCTCTGGTCGATCAGTTCTACGCCGAGGTTCAGGCCATGGGCGGCAATCGCTGGGACACCTCCAGCCTGGCGGCGCGGCTTCAGCCCAAGGACTGAAGCCGCCGGTGCGGCGGGTTAAGCCGTCTCCCAGCCCTTTTCGATCGCCCAGACTGCGAAGGCGTAGTCGTGGGCGACCTCCTTCAGATAGTCGAACCGGCCGGCGGCGCCGCCGTGGCCGGCCTCCATATTGATCTTCAGCAGGACCGGCTTGCCCGAGGTGGTGGCGGGCCGCAGCTTGGCGACCCACTTCTCCGGCTCCCAATAGGTCACCCGTGGATCGGACAGGCCGCCCGTCGCCAGGACGGCGGGATAGGCCTGGGGCTTCACCTGATCATAGGGGCTGTAGCTCATCATATAGTCGTAGGCGTCCGGATCCTCGATCGGATTGCCCCATTCGGGCCATTCCGGCGGCGTCAGCGGCAGGGAGGTGTCGCTCATGGTGTTGATGACATCGACGAAGGGCACCTGGCCGATGATTCCGGCCCAGAGGTCCGGCCGCATATTGTTGACGGCGCCCATCAGCATGCCGCCGGCCGACCCGCCCTGGGCCACGATGTTTCCGGCCGCGGCGTAGTTCTGCGCGATCAGATGTTCGGCGGCGGCGATGAAGTCGGTGAAGGTGTTCTTCTTGGTCATCCGGCGGGCGCTGAGGAACCAGCCCCAACCCTTGTCCGATCCGCCCCGGATGTGGGCGATCGCATAGATCCAGCCGCGATCGACCAGGGACAGCCGATTGGTCGAGAAGCCGGCCGGCATGGGAATGCCGTAGGAGCCGTAGCCGTAGAGCAGCAGCGGCGCTGAGCCGTCGATCAGCGTGGTGCGGCGGCGCAGGACCGTGACAGGCACCAGTTGACCATCGGTGGCCGGGGCGTTCAGCCGTTCGACCACATAGTCTTCGATATTGTGTCCCGAGGGGATTTCCTGGGTCTTGCGCAGCGTGCGTTCCCGCGACGCCATGTCGTAGTCATAGGTCTGGGTCGGGGTGGACGGCGAGTTGTAGCTGTAGCGGGTCGTCGTGGTGTCGAACTCCGACGCGCCCGACAGCGACAGGGCGAAGGCCGGTTCATCGACGGCGATCGCATGTTCGGCCCCGGCGCGATCGCGGATGATGATGCGGGTGTTGGCGTCGGCCCGTTCCTGACGCGCCAGATGATGGCGGGTCAGGTCCATCCCCTCGATGAATCGGCCCGGCGTATGAGGGACGAGATCCGTCCAATGCGCCCTGCCGGGCGTTTCGGTCGGCGCCTGAACGATCTTGAAGTCGATGGCGTCGTCGGCGTTGGTGCGGATCACCCAGCGGTCGTCCCAGTGATCGACGTCATAGCGGACGGCGACCTGGCGCGGCTCCAGGACGACCGGCGCAGCGGTCGGGTCGTCGGCGGGGATGTAGCGGGCCTCGGACGTTTCCTGGTTCTGGATGCCGATGACGATGAACCGGTCGTCGGCGGTGCGGCCGACGCCGATGAACATGCCGTCGTCCGCCTCCTCATAGACCAGGGTCGTCTCGCCGCCGCGCGCCGGGCGGCGGAAGATCTTGTCCGGCCGTCCGTTGTCGTCGCGATTGGTCCAGAAAATCCATCGGCTGTCAGGCGAGAAGGTGAAGTCGCCGGTGGCGCTCTCGATCACATCGGGCAGGACGGCGCCGGTCGCAAGATCCTTGACGTAGATCTTGTGCACCTCGGACCCTTGCGCGTCCTCGGCATAGGCGAACAGGCTGTGGTCGGGGCTGTGGGCGGCGGCCGAGACCTCGGAATAGGCCTTGCCTTCGGCCAGTTCATTGGCGTCCAGCAGCAGTTGGGAAGTCGGGGCGACGATGAAATTCTTCGTCACCGGCCGGCCCTCGACCATCCAGGTTCCCTGGCGCTCGACGCGCATATAGCGGGGATGCTGGTCGCCCGTGCGGTACTCGACATAGTAGGTCCAGTCGCCGTCAGGCGCGGGGACGGAACTGTCGTCCTCCTTGATGCGGCCGCGCATCTCCTGGAACATCGTCTCCTGAAGGGGGAGTGTGGAGGCCATCATGGCTTCGCGATAGGCGTTTTCGGCTGTCAGATGCTCTTTGACTTCGGCCTTGATCAGGGTCGGATCGCGCAGCACCGCCTGCCAATTGTCGTCCTTCATCCACTGGTAGTCGTCGGTGCGGGTGCGACCCAGCTGTTCGATGACGACGGGGATCTTCTTGGCGACAGGGGGTTGGGGCATCGAGGCTCCGGAAGACTGGCGGGCGAGGGCGGGGGAGGCCGAGGCGGCCAAGGCCGTCGCAGCGGTGGACAGGAGGATTTGGCGTCGGTTCATGGTCGGCTCCCGGGCGTGCGGATGCGACCTTGGGCGTTCGGGCCGCCCAAGGTCAAATCAAGATCGCGTCGGGCGTCAGCCCGCCAGGGCCTCGACCGTCATCCGTTTCAGCAGGTCGCCGCCCTGGCCCACGGCCGCCAGGCGGCTGGAGACATGACCCAGGACATTGGCGGCATAGAGTTCATAGAGGTCCAGCTTGCCCTGCAGCCAGACGGGATCGCCGTCGGCGGCGTCCAGCCGCGCCTTGGCGGCCAGCGCCCCCTTGGCCAGCATCCAGCCGCCGATGACGTCGCCCAAGAGCTTCAGATAGGCGTCCGCTGCGGCCAGGACGTCGGCCGCCGCATCCGGGTCGGCCTTGCGGTCCAGCAGCCACAGGGTGGCGTCCTCCACCGCCTCGACGGCCGTTGCGAACCGTTCGACCGGCTTGCCGGCATAGAGGCCAGAGAGGTCGGCCAGCGTCGTCTTCATGTCGGCGATGAGGGCCTTGGCCGCCTCGCCCCCGTCCATCGACAGTTTGCGCCCGACCAGATCCATGGCCTGGATGCCGTTGGTGCCCTCGTAGATCGGGGCGATTCGGGCGTCGCGATAGTATTGAGCCGCGCCCGTCTCCTCGATGAAGCCCATGCCGCCATGGACCTGGACGCCCAGGGAGGCGACTTCGCATCCGACGTCGGTGGACCAGGCCTTGGCGATCGGGGTGAACAGGTCCTCGCGGGCCTTCCAGCGGCGGCGCGCCTCTTCCGTTTCGGCATGACGGGCCAGGTCGGCGGCGACGCCGGTCGACAGGCACAGGGCGCGAGCGGCCGCGGTCTTGGCCTTCATCACCCCCAGCATCCGGCGCACGTCCGGATGATCGAAGATGGGGGCGTTGGCTTCTCCGGTCCAGACCGACCGACCCTGGCGGCGGTCCAGCGCATAGGCCAGGGCGTGCTGATAGGCGCGTTCGGCGATGCCGACGCCTTCGACTCCTACGGCCAGGCGGGCGGCGTTCATCATGACGAACATATGGGCCAGGCCCTCGTTCGGACGTCCGACCAGTTCGGCGCGCGCGCCCTCATAGGCCATGACGCAGGTGGGCGAGGCGTGGATGCCCAGCTTGTGCTCGACCCCGACGGGACGGAAGGCGTTGCGTTCGCCCAGGCTTCCGTCGTCCTTGACGAGGAATCTCGGCGCCAGGAACAGGCTGATCCCCTTGGGCCCCTTGGGCGCGTCGGGCAGGCGCGCCAGGACCAGATGGATGATGTTGTCCGTCGCGTCGTGATCGCCCCAGGTGATGAAGATCTTCTGGCCGTGGATGGCGTAGGTCCCGTCGCCGTTCGGCGTCGCCGTGGTGATCAGAGAGCCCAGGTCCGAACCGGCGCCCGGCTCGGTCAGCACCATGGCGCCGGTCCATTCGCCGCTGACGAGCTTGGTCAGATATTTCGCCTTCTGCTCTTCCGTGCCGACCTGCTCCAAGGCCTCGATGGCGGCGAGAGACAGCATTGGACACAGGCCGAAGGCCATGTTGGCGGCGTGGACGGTCTCATAGGCCGCCAGCTCCAGGGCCTTGGGCAGGGCCTGGCCGCCCGCCTCGACCGGGGCCGACAGACCGGTCCATCCGCCGGCGGCGAACTGGCGATAGGCGTCGGCGAAGCCGGGAGCGGCCGTGACGGCGCCGTTGGCGTAGAGCGAGCCCTTCTGGTCCCCGATGCGGTTCAGCGGGGCCAGCACCTCCTGCGAAAACTGTCCCGCCGCCTCCAGCACGGCCGAGGCGACGTCGGAATCGTAATCCGGAAAGGCGCCGGTGGCGGCGACGTCCGCCATGCCGGCTACGGCCTCCAGGGTGAAGGCCAGATCACGAACGGGGGCGCGGTAGCTCATGGGTTTCCTCAATGTCCTTTCCGGCTTAAGTGCCTCGCCGAAGCCCCCCGTCGCAAGAGAGACTTGGCGCAGGCGGGGCAGTCGGGGCACAGTGACGCCCTGCCGCGAGGGAAGGGAAGTCGCCATGGCCGAGCCGCGCAATCGCTATTCGTCGGTGTCACTGGCTTTGCACTGGATCATCGCTGCGGCGATCCTGGTCCAGGTGCTGCTGATCACCGCCCATGAGAGCACGGAAGGACCGCTGTCCGGGCAGTTCGTCATGCTGCACAAGTCGCTGGGCGTGTCGATCCTGATCCTGACCCTGGCCCGCATCGGCTGGCGACTGGCGCACCCGGCCATTCCCTTGCCCGCGCAGATGCCGCGCTGGGAGCGGCTGGCGGCGCGCGCCACCCATGTCCTGTTTTACGTCGTCCTGATCGCCATGCCTCTGTCGGGCTGGCTGGCCACTTCGGCGGCGGGACGCGACTTCGCCTGGTTCGGCCTGTTCGACTGGCCCCTGTTGCCGGTGGGCGGCGGGCGCGAGGCCGCCGGTCGGTTCATGGACGTCCATGAGACGGTGATGAAGGGCCTCTACGTCCTGATCGCCCTGCATGTGGCCGCGGCGCTGAAGCATCAGTTCATCAACCGCGACAATGTGCTGCATCGGATGATCCCCCTGATCCCGCGGCGGCCGTGAGGGACGCGGGCGACCCGCCGGATCAGGCCGCCGCCGCCCTGCGACGCGGCGAACTGATCCTGCTGCCGACCGAGACGGTCTATGGCCTGGGCGCCGACGCCGCCGATCCGCGAGCGGTGGCCGCCATTTTCGAAGCCAAGGGAAGACCTCGGTTCAACCCCTTGATCGCGCATGTCTCTGACGCCGCCGCCGCTGAGGCGATCGGCCTCTTCGACGCCGCCGCCCGTTCCCTGGCCCAGGCCTTCTGGCCGGGGCCGATGACGCTGGTGGTCCCGGTGCGGGATCGGACCCGCGTCTGCGATCTGGCGCGCGCCGGGCTGGACAGCGTCGCCGTGCGCGTTCCCGGCCACGCCCAGGCGCGGGCGGTGCTGTCGATGTTCGGCGGTCCCGTCGTGGCGCCGTCGGCCAACCGCTCGGGCCGGCCCAGTCCGACGACCTTCGCCGACGCCGTGGAGGAGACCGGCTTCGCCGTCTCGGCCGCCGTGGACGGCGGGCCCTGCGCCGTCGGTCTGGAAAGCACCGTCGTCTCGGTCCTGGAAGGACGGGTCGCCCTGCTGAGACCCGGCGCCGTCACCCGAGCAGAGATCGAGGCCGTGGTCGGCCCCCTGGACGAGGGTGGCGACGGGCGACGCTCGCCGGGCCGGCTGGCCGTCCACTATGCGCCTGACGCCCCTGTGCGGATCGAGGCGACCCAGCCGCGTCCGGGCGAAATCCTGCTGGGGTTCGGGCCGGGCGTCGGCGACCCCCGCTGGAGTCTCAGTCCTTCCGGCGATCTGCGAGAAGCCGCCGCTAATCTGTTCAAGTTGTTCAGAGAAGCAGACCGAGCCAAGCCGGCGGGCATAGCCGTGGCGCCCATTCCTTCCTCCGGACTGGGCGAGGCGATCAACGACAGGCTTCGGCGAGCGGCGGGCTTCGTCGGCTAACCGAACCGCGCCTGAAGATCGACGCTGGAGCGGCGTCCGACGCTGGCGAGACAGGTCTCCAGCCAGTCGTCCGCAGCCGCCCGGCCACGGGCTTTCAGGTCGGTCAGGAAACTCCATTCCGTGTTGAACTTCGACCTCAAGGACAGGTCCGACAGCCAACCGTCGGCCTCGATGGCGTGCAGTCGCAATTGTCGATAGGGCCCCGAGCCGTGTTTCAACTGGCCCTGGCTGATCATTTCGCCGGCCATGGCGATGGCGCGCAGCTCGGCCAGGAGCGGCGCGTTGAAGAGGATCTCATTCAACCGATCGACGATGTCGCCCGCCGCGCGGGGCGTCTCGTCGCGCACCATCGGGTTCAGCGTCACCAGCAGCACGTCGTCCGGCGTATCATCCCCCGTCAGGGGCCAGAGCGGCGGATTGGTCAGATAGCCGCCGTCCCAGTACGGCTCCCCCTCGATCTCGACGGCCTGGAACAGGTGCGGCAAACAGGCCGAGGCCATCAGGACGTCGGCGGTGATCTCGCTGGACGCGAAGATGCGGGCCCTGGCCTGGCGCACGGCCGTGGCGGCGACGAACAGTTTGACGTCGGACCCCTGGACCGCCTGAAAATCCACGGCCGTCTTCAGAACCCGCTTCAGAGGATTGTGGTTCAAGGGATTGAATTCATACGGGCTCATTGACAGAGCCAGGGTTTCTCCGGCGCGCCAGAGCGGCGTGTCCTTCAGCCAGTCGGGCGCCTGGGCCGGATTCCACAGGGCGCTGTCGCCGAAGACGTTGCGCCCCCCCGACTGATTGATCTCGCGCCACAGCCGGTCCAGGGCGGCGCGGGCGTCGCCGCTCGCCAGGCCGGAAATCAGGGCGGCGCCGTTCATGGCGCCGGCGGACACGCCCGAGACCGCGCGGATATCCAGCCGATCGTCTTCCAGCAGTCGATCCAGCACCCCCCATTGGAAGGCGCCGTGCGCCCCGCCGCCTTGAAGCGCCAGACAGAAGGGCCGCCGGCCTGTCGAAGCGGCGGCGAGGTCCGTCGGCTCGGCGGTCTTGCGTTTGAAGATCGCCATAGGTCGGCCCTCGCTGGGATGATCTTATTGAGCGGTCCAGCCGCCGTCGATCGAGAAACTGGCGCCGTTGGCCGAGGCGCCCAGGTCGCTGACCAGATAGAGGAACAGCCCCGCCAACTGATCCGTCGTGACGAACTGTTTGGTCGGCTGGGCGGCCAGGATCACGTCGCTCATGACCTTTTCAGGACTGATGCCGCGGGTGCGGGCCTGGTCTTCGATCTGCTTTTCCACGATCGGCGTATGGACGAAGCCGGGGCAGATGGCGTTGCAGGTGATGTTGTCCTTGGCCAGCTCCAGCGCCACCGTCTTGGTGAAGCCGATGACGCCGTGTTTGGCCGCGACATAGGCCGATTTGAAGGGGCTGGCGACCAGGCCGTGGGCCGAGGCCATGTTGACGATCCGACCACGCCCCTGGGCCTTCATGATCGGGATGGCGGCGCGGGTAGCGTAGAAGGCCGAGGACAGGTTGATGGCGATGATCTGCTCCCACTTGTCGGTGGGAAACTTCTCGACCGACTCCACATGTTGAATGCCGGCGTTGTTGACCAGAATGTCCAGGCGGCCGAACTCGCGTTCGGCGAAGGCGACCATGTCGGCCACCTCCTCGCCGCGCGTCATGTCGGCGGGGTGATAGCGCACCCGCGCGCCGGAAGACGCCTCAAGCGCGGCGCGGGTGCGCTCGATCTCGGCCGGATCGCCCAGGCCGTTCAGGACCACGTCGCCGCCCCGCGTCGCCACCGCGCGCGCCAGGGCCAGGCCGATGCCCGAGGTCGAGCCCGAGATCACCGCCGCCTGACCCTTCAGATCGCCGATGTCGCGGAAGTCAGGGGACTGGGGCGAGGTGGACATGGATGCGCCTTTCGTTCTTTCGCGAGAGACTAGCGGGGGCGCCCGGCGAAGATCAAGAATTTCCCGACCTGATGAATATCCATTCGGTCTCGGTCGAGGCCGCCTTGTCGAAACCGTAGCCGTTCCGATCAAAAGCCTTCAGATCCTCGACTCGTTCCAGCCGTTCGTCGATGGCGAAGCGGCTCATGGCGCCGCGCGCCTTCTTGGCGAAGAAGGAGACGATCCGCGTTTCGCCGTTCTTCTCCTCGCGGAACTGGGGCGTGACGACCGGTAGTTTCAGAGCCTTGGCGTCGACGGCGCCGAAATATTCCTGGCTGGCCAGGTTGACGACGACCGGATCGGGCGATCCCTGGGCTCTGAGGTCTTCGGCGTCGGCGTTCAGCTGTTTGGAGATCCGATCGCCCCAGAAATCATAAAGGCTGGAGCCGCGGCGGGTCTTCAGCCGCGTGCCCATTTCCAGCCGATAGGGCTGGATCCGGTCGAGCGGACGCAGCAGCCCATAGAAGCCGGACAAAATCCGCAGATGGTCCTGGGCGAAGGCCAGGGCGGCGGCGTCCAGCTCTCGCGCCTTCAGCCCCTCATAGACGTCGCCGGCGAAGGCGAAGGCGGCCTGGACGCCGTCCGTCGATTCCGGATCGAACGCCCTGAACCTTTCCAGATTCAAGGTCGCCAGATCATCCGAAATCCCCATCAGGCGACGCAGGTCGGCCTTGGTCTGACGCCGCGCCGTCGCCGCCAGGCTGGCGGTGTCTTCCAGAAAGCGACGCTCCGTGCCGGGCAGGGCCGGATCGGCCGGCGAGAAGTCGAGCCGTTTGGCGGGAGAAAGAAGGATCAGCAAGGGACGGCTCCGTGATGGCGCCGCTCACATAGGCCGCTTCTGCGAAGATTTGAACGGGCGAGGCCGGAATGCCGCGGCTCAGCCGCCGAAGCCGCCCTGATCGAGGAAGGCCTGCTCTTGCGGCGTCGTCGCGCGGCCCAGGGCGAGGTTGCGGTGGGGAAAGCGGCCGAAGCGCACGATGATGTCGCGGTGCAGGCGGCCCCATTTCTCCAGCTCGGCGTCGCCGGCGACCAGGGCCAGGTAGCGGTCCTGATCCTCGAGCCGTTCGGAATGTTCGAAGGGCAGCAGGAGGAAGTTCTTCAGCTCGGGTTCGACCCGGAGGTGCCAGCCGCGCGCCACCGCCTGTTCGGCGAACATCAGCGCCAGGGGATCGGTGGCGAACTGATGGGCCGTGCCGCGGAAACTGTTCCTCGGATACTGATCCAGCAGGATCAGCAGGGCCAGGGCGGTCTCAGGGGCCTCGATCCAGTCGTCGCGTTCGCGCCGGGCGGCCGACAGGTGCAGATCCTGGCCGCGCGACCGAAACTGGGCGTCGAAGGCCTCGTCCTTGGCGAACCACTTTTCGGGCCCGGTCTCTTTCCAGAAGGCGACGACGTCGAATGCGGTTATGAAGGGGGCCATGACCAACATCTTAGCCAATCCGCTGCCCGTCTTCCATGACCGCGACTGCGACCTTTCGATCATCCGCGGCAAGCGCGTGGCCATGATCGGCTACGGCAGCCAGGGACGCACCCATGCGCTGAACCTGCGCGATTCGGGCGTGACCGACATCGTCGTGGGTTTGAAGGCGGGGTCGAAGACGCGGGCCGTCGCCGAGGCCGACGGATTTACGGTGATGACGGCGGGCGAGGCGGCGGCGGGGGCGGACGTGGTCGCCGTCATGACCTCGGACGAAGCGCACCGCGACCTGTGGCGCGACGAGCTGGCGCCGACTGTGCGGCCCGGCGCGGCCCTGGTCTTCGCCCACGGCCTGTCGGTGCGGTTCGGCCTGGTGGAGCCCCGCGCCGACCTGGACGTGATCCTGGCCTCGCCCAAGGGGATCGGGCCGCGCATTCGCGACCTGTACGAGGCCGGGGAGGGGGTCTTCTGCCTGTTCGGGGTGCATCAGGACGCGACGGGCGGGGCCCATGCGCTCGGCCTGTCCTATGCCGCGGCCCTGGGCTGCGGACGCAAAGGCATTCTGGAGACGACGATGCGGGACGAGTGCGAGAGCGATCTGTTCGGCGAACAGGTGGTGCTGTGCGGCGGGATCGCCGAACTGATCGATTCGGCCTTCATGAAACTGGTCGAGGCCGGCTATCCGGCCGAGGTGGCCTGGTTCGAATGTTTCTACGAGGCCAAGCTGGTCACCGACCTGATGTACGAGCGCGGCATAGCCGGCGCCTTCGCCAAGATCTCCAATACGGCGGAGTACGGGGCCTACCGCACCGGCCCGCGCGTGATCGGCGCCGAATCGCGCGCCGCCATGGATCAGGTCCTGGCCGAGGTTCAGGGCGGAGGATTCGTGCGGGATCTGATGGCGGACTATGACGCCGGCTCGCCCGACCTCATGGCGCGGCGCGCGGCCCTGGGGCGGCGGCCGATCGAGTCGGTAGGGGCGCGTCTGAACGAGGTGGCGCGCCTGGCGCGGGAGACGGCGGCGAACGACGACTGAGGCGCGGGAGATGACTCGTCATCCTGTGCGTCCTCATCGACGCAATGCGGCGGACGGGCCGGCCCTCGGGTCGAGCCCGAGGGTGACGATCACTAGAGGGATGAGAGAGAATGGTCGGAGTGAGAGGATTCGAACCTCCGACCCCTGCGTCCCGAACGCAGTGCTCTACCAGGCTGAGCCACACTCCGACCGTGGGGGCTGGGCCGCAAGGCGTCGCCCCGAAGTGAGGACGCGGCTTATAGCCATGGGTTTCGGAGGCCGCAAGCGTCCATTTCGACCTTCTTCGCAGGCGGCGAAAATTGTCCTGAATGGGGGTGTTGCATCCGAAAACGGTTTGGCCTATCTGACCGCCTCCGCCGCACGAGAGTGCAGCGGACGCCGGACCTGCTGGGGAATGGTGTAATGGTAACACTCCGGTTTTTGGTACCGTCATTCTAGGTTCGAGTCCTAGTTCCCCAGCCACCGCCCTCACTGCATTTGAGCCCTTTTGACCTCTCCTGAGGGAGGTGGGTTTTACACTGGGTTTTACAGTTGGCCTTCTGTTCTGCCCTTCCTGAAGCCGGGCGATCATACCCAATCCGATAGCTTCCCCTGTGACGTAGCGCCGGGCGATCTCCTTCACACGCTGCAACTCCCACCCCAGGATCGTGGCCACGTCGTCGAGCGGCAGGCCGGCGAGGATGTAGTTCGTCGCCGCGGTGCCTCTCAGGTCATGGAAGCGCAGTCCATCCAGACCGGCGGTCGCTTCCGATCCTGAACGCGTCTGCGCCGCTTCCTCAGCATCATTGCGGGCGCGTTGTACGCCGCTGTCCAGACCGCGGCCTGGCGGTGTCCACGGTTCACCGTCGGAGGTGGACAGCACGGTCGGGCAACTGCCGCGCTCAAGGGAGCCCAGTACCTCCCGGACAGCGTCCGTGATCGGAAGGACCACGCTCTTTCGGCCCCGGCTTTTGCCGGTTTGCCAGATGATGGCGTTCTCCTTCACCGCCGCCCAAGGCAGGGCGATGAGGTCGTTCTTGCGCAGACCCGTGACCGCAGCCAGTCGGATCGCCGCCGCGATTGGCGGGTCAGCGTAGGCCAGGATGGTCTCCAGATGCTGCGGCTCCCAGATTATGTCGGCCCGGTTGACCTTGTAGATGCGCGGGAAGTTCGCGACGGGATTCGTAGCCAACTCACCCCGGTTCACGGCCCAGTTCAGAACCAGTGACAGCGCGCCCAGAAGCTCGTCGGCGGTCTTGGGCGTGTTCGCTCGCTTGTCGCGCCAGGTGAGCAAGAAGGATCGCGCCTTAGGTGAGGGCGGCCAGCGTTAGATCACCCAATTCCGTCCGTACGAGGTCAAGATGTTTGCGGCGATCCGTCTTGGTTCGAAGAGCCAGTGATTTGTCCTGGTTCATCAGGTCGAGGTAGCGCGTGATCAAGCCGTAGAGTGTCGGCTCGTCGGTCGCGCTTTTCTCGGTCTTGATCTGCGCGCGATAGGCCTCCATCGCCGCCGGCGCCTTTCGGGCGACCTCTCGCGCGAGGGAGCGCAGGCTGGAAGCTTGCGCCGCCAGGATTTGCGGACCGCCGCGCCACGCGTACCAGTATTCAAAAACCCGGTTCGCCTTGGCGCGCTTGATCCTATGGACCCCGGGCAGCATCCGGGTGATCGGCAATGAAGCGGGCGAGTTCGGCATCGGCCTTGTTCACGTTCAGTTCCGCAGAAGAATCCAGTCCGGCCAGCCGGTCAAGATGGGCGTCCAGAACCTTGCGGTCGTATCGATGTCGTGTTCCGAGCCGCACGTGCCCGAACGATAGTTTGCGGACGCTGGCCGCTGGCAGGCCCAGGTACTCTGCGGCCTCCTTTTCAGTGAAGAGCCGAGGCTCGGTCATGTGACGCCTCCTGAGCCGCTGCGCGAGGATCGCGAGAAGCTGAGTCGAGCGCGATGTGCAGACAAGCGCTACCCGTAGGTTTCCGGTAGCCACAGTGACGTGACCCCCTGAAACTCCTCCAGGAATAGCTAGAGTCCGCCCAACGAAGGACGGACAGAATGAAGCGATCGAGGTTCACGGAAGAGCAGATCATCGGGATCCTGCGGGAGCAGGAGGCCGGTGTAGCGACGGCGGAGGTGTGCCGACGCCACGGGGTCAGCTCGGCGACCTTTTACAAATGGAAGGCCAAGTTTGGCGGGCTCGACGTGTCGGAGGCTCGGCGGCTCAAGGCGCTCGAGGATGAGAACGCCCGGCTGAAGCGGATGCTGGCGGACGCGATGCTGGACAACGTGGCCCTGAAGGACCTGCTGGGAAAAAAGTGGTGACGCCCGCCGGCTATCGCGAGGCGGCTGGCCATCTGCAGGCCGCCTACGAGATGAGCGAAAGGCGGGCGTGCCGTGTTCTGGGCGTCGATCGGACGAGCGTGCGCTATCAGGCGACGCGCCCGGACGACGGCGCTCTGCGCGACCGGCTGAAGGCCCTGGCCCAGGAACGTCGACGGTTCGGCTATCGTCGCCTGCACGTGCTGCTGCGGCGCGAGGGCCATGCGGTCAACAGGAAACGGGTCCAGCGGATCTATCGCGACGAGCAACTGACGGTGCGCCGGCGCGGCGGCCGGAAGCGAGCGATGGGCACGCGGCGACCGCTGGACCTGCCGCTGGCGCCCAACCAGCGCTGGTCGCTGGACTTCGTCGCAGACCAGCTGACGGACGGGCGGCGCTTCCGCATCCTGACGGTGATCGATAACTGTACGCGCGAGTGCCTGGCGCTGGTGGCCGACACCTCGCTGTCGGGCGCGCGGGTCGTGCGGGAGTTGGACGCCGTCATCCGGCAGCGAGGGCGGCCCGACACCATCGTCAGCGACAACGGCACGGAGTACACCTCGAACGCGGTCCTGGCCTGGGCCGACGACACCGGCGTCGGCTGGCACTACATCGCGCCGGGCAAGCCCCAGCAGAACGGCTTCAACGAAAGCTTCAACGGGCGGCTGCGTGACGAGCTGCTGAACGAGACGCTGTTCCGCTCGCTGCCGCACGCTCGCGCCGTGCTGGAGGCGTGGCGACGCGATTACAACGAGCAGCGTCCGCACTCGAAGCTCGGGTGGCTGACGCCGCAGGCTTATGCAGAAGCGCTCACCGGACACATCGGCCGGCCTGCTGCGCTGGTTGATGGCTGCGCAGACCGGCCTCTTGCCAACCCAGCCGATCACAGCTCAGATCAACCTAGGACTCTCGTTATGGCTGGATGAGAAACGGGGGTCACGTCAACAGACTTTTACGAGCCTGACCGTTTGACGCGTGCAGCCAGACGCCTTCCTTGCGACCTGTGGTGACGGGACTGAGCTTCGGGTGATCGTCGCGTTTTAGGCCTCGTCGAACCCGCCGCGCAGAATGCTACAGGCGCCAGACGTCACTCCGCGTTGACTGGTCGTCCGATGGCGGGCCGATCGGCAAGCAGGACTTTCGGCGCTCTGCCTTCTACAGCCGGACGCCCTTAAGCCGTAGGGCGTTGGAGATGACGCTGACAGACGACAGCGACATGGCCAGGGCGGCGATCATCGGACTGAGCAGCAGGCCGAAGGCCGGATAGAGGACGCCCGCCGCCAGAGGCACGCCGAGCGCATTGTAGCCGAAGGCGAAGCCGAGGTTCTGGCGGATGTTGCACACCGTGGCGCGCGACAGGCGTCGCGCCCGGACGATGCCGTTCAGGTCGCCGCTGAGCAGGGTGACGCCCGCGCTCTCGATCGCCGCGTCCGAGCCCGCGCCCATCGCCACCCCGACGTCTGCGGCGGCCAGGGCGGGCGCGTCATTGACCCCGTCGCCGGCCATGGCGACGCGACGGCCTTCAGCCTTCAGGGCTTCGACCACGGCGGCCTTGTCGGCGGGGCTGACGTCGGCGCGGACCTCATCAATGTTCAGGCGGGCAGCGATGGCACGGGCCGTGGTTTCGTTGTCACCGGTCAGCATCAGGATGCGAACGCCCTCGGCGTGCAGGGCCGCGACCGCCTCGGCCGTGGTCGCCTTGACCGGGTCGGCCACAGCCAGCAGGCCCGCGGGCGCGCCGTCCACGGCCACGATGACCACGGTCGCTCCATCGGCGCGCAGGGCGTCGGCCGGGGCGGACAGGCCGGAGGCGTCGACGTCTTCGTCCTTCAGGAAGCCGACTGAACCGATCAGCACGCGGCGGCCCTCGACCAGGCCCAAGGCCCCGCGCCCGACGGGGCTGTCGAAGTCCTCGGCGGCGGCGGGCGTGATCCCGCGCGCGGAAGCGCCCTCGGTGATGGCGCGGGCGATGGGGTGCTCGCTGGCCCGCTCGACCGCGGCGGCGAGGCGCAGCAATTCGGCCTCGTCGAAACCGGGCGCGGGCTGGACGGCGGTCAGGGCGGGGCGGCCCTCGGTCAGGGTGCCGGTCTTGTCGACCACCACTGTGTCGACAGAGGCGAAGGTTTCCAATGCTTCCGCGTCGCGGATCAGTATGCCCGCCTGGGCGCCGCGCCCCACCCCGACCATGATCGAGATGGGCGTGGCCAGACCCAGGGCGCAGGGGCAGGCGATGATCAGCACGCTGACCGCCGCGACCAGCGCATAGGCCAGACGCGGCTCCGGCCCGATCACAGACCAGACGATGAAGGCCGCGACCGCCGCCAGCACCACGGCGGGCACGAACCAGGCGGAGACGCGGTCGGCCAGCCGCTGGATCGGCGCGCGGCTGCGCTGGGCCTTAGCCACCAGGGCGGCGATCTGGTTCAGCAGGGTGTCGGCTCCGACCTTCTCGGCCTCCATCACGAAGCCGCCGGTGGCGTTCAACGAGCCCGCGATCAGATCGTCGCCGACCTGCTTCGTCACCGGCAGGGATTCACCGGTGACGAGCGACTCGTCCAGCGATGCCCGGCCTTCGATCAGGCGGCCATCGACCGGGACTTTCTCGCCCGGCCGCACGCGCAGGCGGTCGCCCACGGCAATGTGTTCGACGGCGATCTCCTCGTCCGTTCCGTCCAACCGGATGCGCAGGGCCTGTTTTGGCGCCAGGTCCAGCAGGGCTCGGATGGCGCCGGAGGTACGTTCGCGGGCGCGCAACTCCAGCAGTTGGCCCAAGAGCACCAGGGTGACGATGACGGCGGCGGCCTCGAAATAGAGGGGCGGCTGGCCGTGCATGTCCTTGAAGGCGTCGGGGATCAGGTCGGGCGCGACGACCGAGGCCGTGCTGAAACCCCAGGCGACCAGGGTCCCGAGCGCGATCAGGGTGAACATGTTCAGGTTCCAAGTCCTGACCGAGGTCCAGCCGCGCGCGATGAACGGCCAGCCCGCCCACAACACCACCGGCGTCGCCAGGGCGAACTGGACCCATCCGCTCCAGCCGTGGGGTAGGGGAATGTGCAGACCGAGCAGGTGCGAGCCCATCTCCATCACGAACAGGGGGACCGTCAGGACGGCGCCGACGACGAACCGGTGGGTGAAGTCGGCGATCTCGGGATTGGGGCCGGCGCCGGCCGTGGCGTCTTCCGGCTCCAGCGCCATGCCGCATTTTGGACAGGCTCCCGGGCCGATCTGGCGCACCTCGGGGTGCATGGGGCAGGTGTAGATGACGCCGGGCTTGACGGGTTCGGGCGCGGCGGGCGTCAGGTATTTCGCCGGATCAGCGACGAACTTCGCTCGGCAACCGGCCGAGCAGAAGTGGAACTCGTGCCCGTCGTGCGTCGTATGGTGGGTCGTCTTCGCCGGATCGACCGTCATGCCGCAGACGGGATCCTTCGCTGTGGCGTTGGTCGAGGATTGGGCGTCGGGGCCCTGGGAATGACGGTGATCGTGCGGGCTATGGTCATGCGACATGGGCGATCCTCGACCTTAACTATGGACCGCAATTATACCCCCATAGGGTATTTTGCAAATGGGTGATCCACGCTATGATCCGACCATGCATCACCACGACAAGCCCGCGCTGACCAAGCGTTTGAACCGCATCGAGGGCCAGGTGCGCGGCGTCTCGCGTATGGTGGAGGACGGCCGCTATTGCATCGACATCCTGACCCAGGTCCGGGCCATTAAGGCCGCCTTGGGCCGGTTCGAAAACGAGATGCTGAAGGGGCACCTCAGCCACTGCGTCGAGGACGCCATCGTCTCGGGTGACCCAGCGGAGCAGCGTCGCAAGATCGAGGAGATCATCGCCCTGTTGGATCGGGTAGGTTGATTGGCGCAATGCGCGCCGTTAGCGCACACTTTGTTCCGGCTCGGCTGTCTTCTGACGCATCCGATACGAGCGCACTTTTCGAATGCCGAAAGCGCGCGACCCGGATGTTTTCCGACGGTCACTGAGGTCCTGAAGACGGAGATATCGGCCCCTTAGAGCCGATATCCGATCCGCAGGGCTATCAACAGGGATGTGAAATGCCGGGGTCAGCCTTGGGGAAATCCCCTGGCACGCGGGCAATCACCTTTATCTCGAAATCGAACCCTGCCAGCCAAGTGGCTCCGATGGCGGTCCAGTTGGGGTAAGGCGGTCCGCCGAGAAGCTCTGCTCGGACAGCCATCACCGTCTCCAGTTGGGCGTCTGGGTTCGTGTGGAAGGTGGTCACATCGACGATGTCGTCGAACCCGCAGCCGGCGGCGGTCAAGACTCCTTCGAGATTTGCGAACGCCCTTCTGACCTGATCCTCAAACGAAGGCTCGGGCGAGCCGTCTTCGCGACTGCCGACCTGTCCGGACACAAAGACGAGGTCACCGGACCGAATGGCGGCGGAATAGCGATGAAGATCGTAAAGGGCGTGACGATTGGGTGGGAAGATCGCTTCGCGGTCAGACATTGGAGTTACGTCTCGGTTGTTGAGGTTTTGCGCCGAGCTTGTCGGGGCTGATCGAAGGTAGGAGACGTCGATTTGATCGGTTAGACGTTCAATTCCGCACGAGTTGATGAAATAATCCCACGAATGGCCCGCCCGTCGCTAAACGATCTGATGACCTTTGCGACGGTGGCCCGCCTTCGCAGCTTTCGGCGGGCGGCGGATGAGCTGGGCGTGGCTCCCTCGACGCTCAGCCACGCCTTGCGGACGCTCGAGACACGTCTCGGTGTGCGCTTGCTGAATCGGACAACGCGGAGCGTCTCACCCACTGAGGCGGGAATCCGTCTGCTCGAAGGCCTGGGCCCAGCATTCGACCTGCTTGACGACGCGTTGGAGAGCGTCGCTCCATTCCGCGGGCAGGTGCAGGGCGTGGTCCGTCTGAATGCACCGCGTCTGGCCGTGGCGATGTTTGTCCGCGACATCCTGCCGAAGATGGCCGAACGGTTTCCCGAGGTGACCGTGGATATCGTCGCGAAGGATCGTCTCGTCGATATTGTAGAACAGGGTTTCGATGTCGGCGTACGGCCGCATGACATGATCCCCAAGGACATGATCGCGGCGCCCATGCCTGCCGGGCTTCGATACGTGTGCGTCGCGGCTCCGGCTTATCTCGAGCGCGCCGGCACGCCGGACACGCCGGAAGCTCTGAATCGCCATCGCTGCATCGGCCACCGATTGCCGAGCGGCAAACCCTATCGCTGGGAGTTCGAGCGCAACGGAACTCCGCTAGCGCTCGCTATCAGCGGCCGTCTGGTCCTTGATGACGAGGCGCTGATGGTGGACGCCGCCGTCGCTGGTTTGGGCATCGCCTACGTTCCAGAGTTTGCGGCGTCCGGTGCGCTGACGCGGGGACGTTTACGCCAGGTCCTTTCGGACTGGATGCCGGGCGAAGAGAGGCTGGCGCTCTACTTCCCTGGGCATCGGTCTATCCCCCCTGCGTTGCGCGCTCTGCTGGATGTCGTCAGGGATGTCGGAGCCAGCCGAAAGCCTGGCGCGGCCTGGGCTTCAGCCCGCGATTGATGCGACGGACCATGGGGATCGTGCTCGGTGATGATCGGCGGATCCCTCAGCTTTAATGCGGTGCGTCCGGGCCAATGATCTCATGGGGCGCTGGCCGCCATGACGCCTCCGGCTGCAAGAACCGGAGGCGTCTTAGGGATCACGCTGTGGCGCCGCCGTCTGCGGTCAGGACGGAGCCGGTGATGACGCCGGCGGCCGCACTGGCCAGGAAGGCCACGGCGTTGGCGATCTCGGCCGGCTCGGCGAAACGTCCCAGCGCCGTCAAACCACGCTGGAACTCAGCGCTCTCGCCGTCCGCCGGGTTGGCCTCGGTATCCGTCGAGCCGGGGGCGACCAGATTGACCGTGACGCCCTGTGGCCCCAGTTCGCGGGCAAGACCACGCGTCAAAGACAGAAGCGCCGACTTCGACATGGCGTAGGCGGTCACGCCCGGGAACGGGACGCGATCCCCCAGGCTGGAGCCGATAAAGATGATGCGTCCGCCCGAGGTCAGATGCGGGATGGCGGCCTTGGAGAACAGCACCGGGGCCCGGACGTTGATGTCCATCATCGCCTGGTAGGCGTCCACATCGAGATCGGCGATCAGGCCATTGAAGCCCACTGCGGCGCTGTTGACGAGGATGTCCATCCCGCCAAGTGCTGTGACGGCCTCCGCGACGGACCGTTCAATCGCCTTGGGGTCGGCGCTGTCGGCCTTGATGGCGAAAGCCCTGCGCCCCTTGACTGCGATCGCGCCTCTGACGCCCTCTGCGCGATCGGGGGAGTTGGCGTAGGTGAAGGCGACATCGGCACCGTTCTCGGCCAGGGCCAGAGCGATCGCCGCCCCGATGCCGCGAGAGCCGCCGGTGACGAGGGCGCGTTTCCCACTCAGATCAATCATCGTCTCATCCATTTATGCAGTGACTGGTGCATAATTAGGTAGGGACGTTGAAAATGGGCGTCAACGGAATTATACATCATTCAATGCAGAATTTAGATTCACCCCTTTCCGAGGCGCTTCCGGCGCGGCGCGGCCGCGGCCGACCGCGGGCGTTTGATCGTGACGCCGCGCTCGACACGGCGACCACCCTGTTCTGGTCCAAGGGTTATGAAGCGACCTCCATCGCGGACCTCACCCAAGCCATGGGCATAGGCGCCAAGAGCCTCTACGCGGCCTTTGGATCGAAGGACGACCTCTTCACCCAGGCGCTGCATCACTACGTGCGGAAATATGAGGGTCTGGCCTGGGATCGCGCCCGCCAGGCGACGACAGCACGCGAGGCGACCGCCGCCTTTCTTCACGATTCAGCCGCCGCCTTCTCAGGCGCGGTCTTCGACATCCCGCGCGGCTGTATGGCCACGATCGCCTCCATGGGGTGCGAGGGCCTGCCCGCGCTTCAGGCCTTCGCCAAAGACGTGGAGACGACGTTCAGCCGATTGAAGGCCCGCATCGATCGAGGCGTGGCGGAAGGAGATTTGCCGCAGGATCTCGACACCGCGCGACTGGCGCGCTTTGTGGAGACCGTCCAGGCGGGCATGTCGATCCGGGCCCGCAACGGCGCCGACCGTTCCGAACTCGACAGCGTCGTCGATGTCGCGATGGCGGGGTGGGACGGCATTGTCAGCGCGGCCTCCGCTGCCGGTCGATCATAGGCGACATGGTCTGTGATCAACTCAGGACCTCTGCGAGTTCGATGAGATTGCCGAAGGGGTCGCAGAAGAACGCGAGCTTGCGGTTGATCGCGGGGACGACGAAGGGATCTGTCACGATCGTCACCGCGCGTGCGCGCAGTCGCTCGATGGTCGCGTCCACGCTGGCGACGGCGAAACAGAGGTGATGATAGCCGCGATACTGCAGGCTATCGCTCAAATCTGCGTAGGGGCGAGTCTCGACCGGTACTGGCGCGCCGCCTCCCAGAATCTCGACGTAGAAATGGTCGTCAGCGGGCGGGGCGATATAGGCGAGCAGGCTGTCGCCGTGAGGCCAGGTCGCAACGATGCGGAAATCCAGAACGCCGACGTAGAAGTCGAGAGCTTGCTGCAGATCGGGCGTGCGGATGGCGACGTGGTGGGCGCGCATGTCGGCGAAAACGGAGCCGTGATTCACAGCGGGCGGCGCGAAGTCAGGCATGGAAGACCTCCTTTTCAACGCGCAGCGACGGCGGGACGTGGGTGGGGCATCGGTGGCTCGCTCGCTCCCAAGGGCAGGGCTCGGGCTGGCCAGCCGGGGGCTCGCCGAGGCGGGGTCTAGACGTCGTCGGACAAGGGCTGAGCGGCGACGACCGCGATTGTGGATTTCGCCTGGTTGATCGCCGCTTCTCGGGCGTCCGGTCCAAGGCTGATCCGCTCAGCCTGGACGAACGCGACATCGCTGATCCCGATGAAGCCGAGCAGGAGGCGAAGATAGGGTTCCTGAAAATCCAGGCTCGCCAAGGGGCCTTCGGTATAGAGGCCGCCGCGGGACTGGATCACGATCGCCCTCTTGCCCGTGACGAGGCCCTGGACGCCCGCCTCGCCGTAAGCGAACGTGATCCTCGGCCGTATGACGTGGTCGAACCACGCTCTCAAACCGGTGGGTATGCTGAAGTTGTACATCGGCGCGCCGATCACGATGACATCGGCGGCGAAGACCTCGCCGATCAACTTGTCGGAGAGCCGACGCGCCGTCAGCTCCGGCGCGGTATTGGCCACGGCGCGCACGCCCGCGACGGTCTCGGGCGTCAGATGAGGGATCGGGTCCTGGCCGAGGTCGCGTCGCGTGACCGCCCCGCCGCTGTGAAACTCCACCAACTGTCGAACGGCGTAGTCGACCAGGAGGCTCGAGACCGAGGCGTCGCCCGCAACGCTGCTGGTGAGCGCGAGAATATTGGGCACGTCGGGCTCCGGGCTGCTGCGAGAAGCTCGACTATCCCTGTTCCGATCGGGGATGAGTAGTCGCGCGGCGAGCGCCTCGGTGTCGCCATTCCGGCAACGCGGGGCGTCGGCTATCTGGGGCTCAAACAGCCCGACTGGAGTTGGCTCCGGCCGTGCGACCCTTCAGAGCTAAACGCACATCTCGATGAGCAACTCGGTCAAGACGCGAATCTTGCGGGACGGATGCTGGCCGGGCGGCCTGAGGACGTAAGCCCCGCCCGGCGGCACCGGAAACTGCGGCATCACCTCCACAAGTCTGCCGGCCTCCACGTGGGGCCGGGTGAAATCGTCCGGCAACCAGGCCAGCCCGAGCCCAGCCAGGGCCGCCGAGACGAGCGCGGTTCCGTTGTCAGCCTTGAACCGGCCGCGGGGACGGATCGAGACGGTTCGGTCGCCATCGATGAACTGCCAGGTCTCGGACCCCTGCATCAGAGCCTCGTGGTCCATGATGTCGTCCGGCGCCTGTGGCGCGCCATGGAGGCGGATGTAATCGGGGCTGGCGACGAGCTTGCCGTACACGGACCCGAACCTGCGGGCGATCAGGGTGGAATCCTGCAGATAGCCGACCCGAATGGCGCAATCGAAACCTTCGGCCACTAGGTCGACGAAACGATCCGAGTAGCAGGTCTGCAAGGTGAGCTTGGGGTGCCGTCGCGCCATTTCAGCGAGGGCAGGCGCATAGTGGGTCGGGCCGAAGGTGAGGGGCGCGGCGACACGCAGACGGCCCTGAAGCTCCCCCTGTGGCGCGATCGTCTCCCGCGCCGTGTCGACCTCAGCGCAAATCCGGGCCGCATGGTCCCGAAAGGCCGCGCCCGCCTCGGTGAGGACGGCGCCGCGCGTGGTTCTCGACAGGAGTTGCACGCCCAGATCCGCTTCCAGCCTGAAAAGGCGGCGGCTGACGACGGACTTGGCGACGCCCAGCCGCCGCGCAGCGGGCGAAACGCCGAGGGTGTCCGCCACCTCCACGAAGGTGCGCAGTTCGTCGATGTGCATGATTGTTCCTCCTTGGGCGACACTGCGTAGCCCCATGGGGCCATACCGCATCGAAATCGGAACTGCCAATGTCGCAAGGGTCGGCGCTGTCGGCGTCTGCTCCACCTCCAACAAGAGAGATTCGGCATGGCGTCCCGCCACCCCTTCGACCCGACCAATCCCTCTTCCTTCCTCGCCATGGCCGGGCGGCGCAGCGGGTCGCTCCGTCGCGGGGCCGAGAAGCCCTTCGCGCGTCGGCTCTGCTGGAGAGGATGTCTGACGGGGATCGCGGCCATCGCCGTTTCGGCGCCGGCTGCCTGGGCTCAGGCGCCGGCGAGCGTGGGCGGCCCCGGCATCACCATCGAGCGATACAGTGAGGATTGGTCGGTTCTTGCGGACCCGCGGAGGCGCACGGGGCGCTGGACCGAACCGTTCAAATACCTTCCGCTCAACGACGCCGGAGACCTGTATCTGACCACCGGCCTTGAGGCGCGGACCCGATATGAATCCTACCAGCACGGGCAATGGGGGCAGCAGCCACGCAACGACTATCTCTGGAACCGTGTGATGCCCTACGCGGACCTGCATATGGGTCAGCTGCGCGTGTTCGCCCAGCCGATCATCTCAGACATTTCCGGAGCCGATCGCGTCGAGACGCCTGTGGATACGACGGGCGTCGATTTCCTGCAGGGCTTCGTCGGCCTGGAGATGGAGATTGCGTCGGGGACCACATTGGATCTAGCCGCTGGGCGGCGGCTGCGATCCTTGGGCGGCGGGCGTCTGGTGGATACGCGCTACGGCGTGAATGTGCCGTTGGCGTTCGATGGCGCCGATGTCTCCCTGACCCGGGGAACGCGTCGGATCACCGCCCTGGGTCTGCGGCCCGTCGAAAACCGTGTTGGCGACTTCGATGACCGGTCCTCGGACCAGAAGGCGTTGTGGGGGCTCTATGGAACCCAGTGGCTTGCCCAAGACCGCCGGACCGGCGTTGATCTCTATTGGTTGGGATTCCGGGATCGTAACGCGGTCTATGACCAGGGCTCGGGTCGCCAGACCGTTCACTCCTTCGGCATGCGCTGGTTCGGGGTCGAAGGCGGATGGCGATGGAACGTCGAGGGCGTCATCCAGCGCGGCGAGTTCAACGATGCCGCACAGCGGCCTGGGGCGTGGGCGGCGAAATCCGTCGCCGATTTGCGACAGCTCCGCTCAGTCCCGAAGTCGTTATGATGATCGACTACATCTCCGGCGACGACGACCCCGACGACCCCGAGCTGAACACCTTCAACGCCCTGTTCCCCCGTGGGCGGTACTTCGTCGCCCAGTCGCCGATCGGTCCTCGCAACCTCATTCACCTCCAGCCTTCGGTCACCCTTCGTCCCCGTGACGACCTGGACGTCACCTTGATGGGGGCGGCCTACTGGCGCGAGAGCACTCGCGACGGAGTCTATTCCATTCCAGGAGCGCTCGTCCGCAGCGGCCGCGGCAGCAACGCTCGCTATATCGGCACCCAGATCGAGCTGTCAGCGACATGGCGCGCGACACAGGAGTTGGCGCTGGCGGTTTCGGCCGGCGCCCTCGGGGCCGGTCCCTTCATCCGCGAGACCGGATCATCGCAGACCATCTTTCTCGCCAGCGCCATGGCGACCTTCAAATACTAATAAGCGCCGCCCTGGTCGGAAGCGGCTCGGATTCCGGGCGCATCGGCATCCGTCGCGTCCAGCCGCCGCGCTCGTCGCGTCTTCCTCACCAACAAGGCGCAGGGCGACCCTGGCGGGATCGGGGATCATCTCGAGGAACGGTCCCGGCCGTCGGGAATTTGCGTTGCAGACGAACAGACGGAAGCCGCACCATGAAGATGCAGGGATTCATATTCGCCGACGCCGCAATGGAGCGCTCGCCCGGCCAGAAAGACGAGATTGAAACCGGCGATGTCGTTAATGACGCCGACGGCGCGCCGATCAGCATCGGCTACGGGCGTTGGGGGGCGGGATCGAGACTGACCGAAACCATGCGGGTTGATGACGTCATGATCGTGCTGGAGGGCGGACTTGAAGTAACGTCAGAGGGGAAAACCGTTTCGGCCGCGCCCGGCGCAATCGTGCACATGCCCAAGGGGGTGGAGGTGACCATCACCGCCGGGGCCGACGGCGCCAGGACGGCCTATGTGACCTATCCCAACTGGCGCACGGCCCGCAGTTGAACGGGACCGTATCAGGGCCTCTTCCCCGCTCATCGGTCCGTCTTCAGGGTGGTGGAAGGCCGGCTGGTGAACCGTCAGGCCCAAGCCTGCCCCAAACCGCCCCGATCAGGGCGCCGAGGGCCAGGAACTCCAGCAGGAATTGGCTCCAGCTGAACAGGCCGATCCAGGGGTTGTCGCCGGTGAAGACGCCATAGAGGACGGTCCCGCCCACGACGCCTTTGATGAGGGCCGTCAGGAGCGCCAGCGAGGCCAGTCGCGCCCATAGCCGGGCCGGCAGACGATCCCAGATCAGCGCGGTCAGGATGACGGCGCCGACGACGGCCTCGATGAAGCTGACGTAGGCGGCGACGGTGACATGGAAGGGATAGGGGAAGACGAACAGGGGGGCGCGCGACAGATGATCGAAGGTGTCGAGCCAGGGGTTCAGAAACGGATGGATCAGGCGTTGGGCGCCGGTCGCCACGGCCGCCGCCGCGAGCGCCGCGGCCATCGCCGAGATCGGTCCACGCGCCCAACGCACCGCCACCGCGCAGAGCAGTGCGAGGATCAGGGACCGGAGCAGGGGCTTGATGAGGCCGATCGCGCCATAGGCCCAGCCGCCGGTGACCACGCCGTTCATGACCGCGACCCTGAAGGTCTCCTGCAGCAGCACCAGTATGGCGAAGGCGAGCAGCGTCCGGCCCGCCAAAGATCCACCAAGTCCCCGCGGTCCCGCGGTTGCAAGCGCCATGATCAGGCCGCCCGCGACCAAGGCGGTGTGCAGCCATGTCGCCCACAATGGCGGGGTCGGAATGGGGAAGGGGACGCCTGCGGCGAGCAGGCCGACATGGATGCTCAGCGCGATGAAGCCGGCGACGAGACAGGCCGCCGCAAGCACGCCCGTTCGGCGGAAGTCGGAAACTGAGAAAAGCATATGGCCTCGCCGTGCGTTGTTTCCGCCCGCGCACCGAGTTGAGCCTCGCCTTCGCCCGACGCTAGCGCCTTTTCGTGCGCCACCGCGTCTCCATTCGGGGAAGGTTGGAAAGGCAAGAGAGTGAGGCAAGCCGCCTGAGGGCGCCGTCGCAAACGCCGTCCGTAGCCGGAGGCCGGACCGATTGGCCCCTCCATCCGGGCAGACGCCGCCCGAGCCGACGCGAACAGCCGCCAGGGGCAAATCCGGTCGCTACAGCCTCTGTCCTGCCAAGCTGACGGTTGGATCCCGGGGGGCGAAGCGCTGGAACGGCGTGCGCCGGCAGGCCAGCTTGCCCGGTACGTCCACAGAGGGGAAGGCGAGGCGGCTCTAGATCGTTTCGCCGCCACCGTACGCGTTCCTCGCACGGCGACACAGTGTGCCGGTGTCGCGGTCTATCCCGGAGGGAGGAGGCTGCGAGAACCTGTGCATTGGGGCTGCTCAAGGCCTCGCACCGAACTTCGGCGCTCCGGCTCGCGCCGGACCGGCGCCCCTTGCGAGTGAAACGAGGACAGAATGATCAGGACACTTCTCATCGCCGTCGTTGCGGCGGTCTCGTTCACCACTGCGCACGCGCAGACCGCGCCGGTCGCCGGCGCGGGCGCGGACCTGATCGTGGTCAATGCGAAGATCTTCACCGGCAATCGGTCTCAGCCGGAAGCGTCGGCGCTCGCCGTCCGAGGCGGGCGGATCTATTCGGTCGGCTCCGACGCCGAAATCCGCGGCCTGTCGACTGCGCAAACGACGGTGATCGATGCGCGCAGCCGCAGGCTCATTCCCGGCATCGTCGACGCTCACACCCACGTCCTCAATGACCTGGCCTACAACTACAATGTCCGTTGGGACGGCGTGCCGACGTTGCGGCAGGCCCTCGACATGCTCAGCGAGCAGGCGCGACGCACGCCGGAGGGCCAGTGGGTCAAGGTCATCGGCGGATGGTCGCCCTATCAGTTCGAAGAGAACCGCTTCCCGACGATCGATGAGCTGCGCGCGGCGGTTCCGGATCGTCCCGCGATTGTTCAGTACGCCTACAACCGGGCCCTTTTGAACGACCAGGCCATGGCGGCGCTCAACGTCGGCTCCGAACAGTTCGCGCAACTCCCGGATATCGAGATCGAGCGTGACAGCCGGGGAAATCCCACCGGCGTCATCCATGGCTACACATGGCTGTTTCTCGCGCTGGAAACGATGGTGCCCCAACCCAGTGTCGAGGAGCAGGTCAGCTCGATCACCTACAGCGTTCGCGGCCTGAACCGTCTGGGGGTGACCTCGATCATCGACAACGGCGGCCGGTGGCCGTACCCGGAAGCGCAAGCCCGGGTCGATGTGCTGGCCCGCGACAATCGCCTGAATGTGCGCATGCCGTTCGTGGACCTCCAACTCGGCGACGGCGGTCCGGTCAATATGGTCGATCTGGAGATCGAGGCCATCACGAGGACCGCTCCGATCAGTCCGGGACAGAACCTGCATCCCACGCTCCAGCACGGTCATGAGTATCGCGGGGCGGGCGAGGTGCTGAACGGAGCGGTGCACGATCACGAGAATTTCGATCGGCCGGCGGTGATCATCGATCCTGACACGATGCAGCGCTTCGTCGAGGAGGACGTCTCTCGGCTGATCGCGCGACGCATCCCCTTCCGGATGCACATCTCCTACAACGAGAACATTACGCCCTTCCTCGACGCCTTGGAGCGGGTGAATGAGACTGTGCCGATCGACGGCTTGCGCTGGAGCCTGGAGCACGCCGAAACCATCAGCCCGGAAAACATCGAGCGCGTCAGGCGACTGGGCGGCGGTATCGCCCTGGACGCCAAGATGGCGCTGCATGCCGATGGCTTCATCAAGACGCACGGGCGGGAAGCGGCCTTGCAGACCCCGCGTCTGCGTATGCTGGTCGACAGCGGCATCCCCCTGGCGATGACGACGGACGCCTTCCGGGCCGCCACCTTCAACCCTTGGGTCGGCATCAGTTGGATGGTGACCGGCAAGTCCGTGTCCGGCTCACAGGCGCTCGCCGATGACAACCGGCTCACGCGGGCCGAGGCGTTGAGGCTGTTCACCCGGGGCGGCGCCTGGTTCATGAATGCCGAGGCCGAGCTGGGCGCCATCGCGCCCGGGAATCTGGCGGACTTCGCCATCCTGGACAGGGACTACTTCTCCGTCTCGGAGGATGAAATCGAGGCCATTTCATCGGTCCTGACGGTCATGGACGGCAGGGTCGTTTTCGGCGTGGAAGACTACGGTGATCTGACGCCGGCCTTGCCGGCAGCGCTCCCGGCGTGGTCGCCATCCAACCATTTCGGCAGCTACTACGGGGACAAGTGACGGCGAGCCGGGCCCCCTCTTAAGAGGGGCCTTGCTTTCATCTGATCATCCGACCGGACGTTTATCCTCTTGATAGGCCGTCCGCCCATGGCTGGCGGCGTTTTGTCCTCGCGTTGCGCCGCCTGCATCGCGGTCGTTGCCGAAGGCGGAGGCGAGCGGGCGGCGCCACGCTCATCACGCGTCGATGACGGACCTTGAGACCAGAAACTCGGCGAAGAGGGCGAGCAATTCCCCGTCCTTGATTGCGGATGGTTCCAGCAGGCGCTGGAACATGGCGCCTTCGTGGACCGCCAGAATGAGACGAGCGACGCGAGAAGACGCGTGGGGGCGGCCGGGCTCGATTCCGCTCCAGACGCGGCAGACGGCCTCTTCGATAACCGAGAGGATGCGAGCCTGCCGTGCGGCGTAGTGGCTCGCCACTGCGGGGTTGCGCAGGGCGTGCAGGCCGAACTCCGCCTGCAGCAGATACCAACTGCGGTCGAAGGCGTAGCCGGCGATGAACGCCCTGACGAAGTTCTCCACCGCCGGTCCCGGTCCGGACAGGGCCGATGCGATCGAGGTTTCGAGATGCCGTTCAAGCCGTTCGATCGTCCGATCGTAGATGGCGAAAAACAGCTCCTCCTTGGACCGGAAATTGGAGTTGTACGCCCCCCGGCTCAATCTGACCCGTTCGCAGATGTCCTCCTGTGTCGCCCCCTGGAAACCGCGTTCGGCGAAGGCTTCCAGGGCGCCGTTGAGGATACGCTCGCGCGTCTGGGCACGCGTGGGACGGCTCCGGACAGGCCTTGGGCTCAAGAGAGCAGTCTTCTGGATCATTCGATACAGGTATGTATTGAGATGGATCGATGTCAACGCTACGGTCGGCCAAGGAGAACCTCGCTCATGACCTTGCGACCTTCCATCCTGCTGATCCTGCTGATCTCGTCGACCTGTGCGGCCGCCTACGCTCCCGCATCCAAGGCCCAGATCTCTGACGCCGAAACCTCCGGCCTCCAGACCGTTGGTCCTTTGCCCCTGACCTATCCCGACGCGCAGGCCAGGCTCCTGCAACGCTCGGACGCCATTGAGGCGTCGGACGCCGATGTCCGCAGCCGGGAAGCCCAGGAAAACGCTGTAAGGACGCTGCGGCTGCCCACGGTGGAGTTCGAGGGCCAGATGATGCGGTATCAAAAGACCCTCTATCTGCCGCTGGGGCCCTTGGCGGATGTCGCTCAGGACTACGCCATCAGCGATCCGTTGCAGTTCCAGATGGAACGCGACAGCACGCGGCCGATCATCACCGCCACCGTCCCGCTTTATTCCGGCGGCCGGATTCCGGCCGCCCAGGCGGCCGCTGAGGCTCAACTCGGCCAGTCCCGGGCTGAGCGCCAGATCGTCGTCGATAACGCCCTGTTGCAGATGACCGAACTCTATTTCGGGCAACAGTTGCTCACCCGGGTTCGGGACGTCCGCCGCGACGTCCTGGCGGGCCTCGAACGCCACCTGGCCGATGCGACGATTCTGGAGCGCGGCGGGTTCATCAGTCGCGCCCAGCGCCTGCAGGTGGAGGTGGCGCGTGACGACGCGGCGCGCGAGCTGGAGACGGCCGAAGCCAATCTGGCCAGCGCGGACACGGCGCTCTCTGGGACCTTGAGGGCGCCGTCGGGGATCGATCCGGCTACGTCTCTCTTCGTGCTTCTCCGGCCGCTCGAGCCGCTGGAGACCTATCTGCAAGCCGCCTATCGCGCCCACCCGCAGCTGGAGCGGCTCCAGGCCCTGGAAGACCAGGCGGAAGCCGGGGTCACCGCCCAGCGCGCCGAGCTTCTGCCGACGGTCTATGGCTTCGCCCAGTACAACTTTGATCGTCAGGACACCTTGTTGACCGATCCGGACTGGTCCGTGGGGGTCGGTCTCCGTTACACCCTCTTCTCCGGCGTCGATCGCTCGCAGAATGTCCGCGCCGCGCGCGAGAAGGTCGCCCAGGCCCAGGCGGGGCTGCGCGAGGCGCAAAGCCAGATCGAGATCGGCGTGACCCGATCCTGGAACGACGCGGAAGCGGCCCGGCGGCGGTTCCAGAGAACCGACAGCGCCATCGTCGCCGCCGAGGAGAACCTGCGCGTCCAGATGGTCGGCTACCAGGTGCAGCAAACCACCTCGCTCGACGTCATCGACGCCCAACTCGGCGTCGGACGCGCGCGGATCCAGCGCGCCCAGGCCGCCCATGACTTCGTGGTCGCGCTCGCCCGCCTTCTTCATGTCAGCGGCCGGATCGAGGACATGCCCGACTATATCGACCAGGGCGAAAGGATCGCGCCATGACCGACACCCAGGACACGCCGACGCCGAACACGGAGCCGGGCGGGGAACGGGGCGACGCCGGACCGTCTCGACGGCGCCGAAAACTGCTGCCCCTCGGCATCGGGGCGCTGATCGTGGCGGGGCTCGGCGTCGGCCTCTGGCTCAGCTACCGACCCGTTCCCGATCAGCTTCAGGGGATGGTGGATGCGCGGGAGCTTCGGATCACCAGCAAGGTGACGGGGCGGATCGCCGACTTCCATGTGGAGGAGGGGCAGCCGGTCCGGGCCGGCCAACTGCTCTACACCCTCGACAGTCCCGAGGTCGCGGCACGTTCAGAACAGGCGGGCGGCGCCCTCGTCGCCGCCGAGGCCACGGCCGACAAGGCCGACGAAGGTGCGCGTCCGGAGGATATCCGGGCCGCGGAAGCGCAATGGCGGCGCGCGCAGGCGGCGGCGGATCTGGCCCAGACGACGTATGCCCGCACCCAGGAGATGTACGATCAGGGCGTGATCGCGGGGCAGAAGCGCGACGAGAGCCGGGCCAATGCGGTGGCCTCGACGGAGGCCGCCCGCGCCGCTCGCGCCCAGTATGACCTGGCGCTGGCCGGGGCGCGCCGACAGGATCGCCAGGCGGCCGGGGGACAGGTGCGGCAGGCGCGCGGCGCCGTGGCGGAGGTCGAGGCGGCGGAGCGCGAAACCCGGGTGCTGGCGCCGTCGTCCGGCGAGGTGGGCCGGCGGCTCGCCCAGCCCGGCGAACTGGTCCCCCAAGGGTTCCCGGTCTTCATGCTCACGGACATAGAGCATCCCTGGGTGACGCTCACCCTGCGCGAGGATCAGTTCAGCGGGATTCGACGCGGACAGACTCTGACGGGTCGTATTCCCGCTCTGGAGAACCGCACGGCCCGGTTCCGGGTGACCTTCATCGCTCCCGCCGGAGATTTCGCTACCTGGCGTGCGACCCGGCAGTCGAGCGGCTTCGACGTCAAGAGTTTCGAGGTGCGCGTCGCACCGGTCTCGCGCGTCGACGGGCTGCGGCCGGGCATGACCGTCCTGTTCGACTGGCCGCAATGATCGCGGCGTTTCTCGCCGGCGCCCGACGCGAGATCGCCTTTCTGCGCGGGAGCTTCTGGGATCTGTTCCTCGTCGTCTGGCTACCGCTGGCGCTTCTCGCCCTCGTCGCCGTGCAGATGTCGGCGGGGGTTATGCGCGATCTGCCGGTCGCCGTCGTCGACGCCGACGGCGGAAGCGTCGCTCGCGATCTGGTTCGTCGTCTGGACGCCTCGCCCGGCCTGCACGTGGCGGCCCGCCCCAAGGATATGGCCGAGGCCGAGAGCGTGGTGCGGTCCAACCGCGCCTATGCGATCGTCATGCTGCCGCAAGGGCTCGAACGCGCGGTGCTGCGCGGCGAGGCGGGCAGGGTGCTGGTCTTCTACAACGCCAGCTACTCCACGCCCTCGGGGTCAGTGCTGCGCGAGGTCGGCGCCGTGATCCAGAGCCAGGCCCGGACCCTGGCCGCGCAACAGAGCGCGGCGATCCTCGGCCCGGGCCGGGTGCGGCCGGCGCCGATCCAGGTCCAGAGCCGCATCCTCTACAATCCCCAGGCCAGCTACGAGCTGCAACTGGTCGCCCTGATCCACCCGGCCTTGCTGCATCTGCTGTTCATGGTGGCGGTCGTCAGCGCCCTGGGACGCGAACTGCGAGACGGGACGATCGGCGGCTGGCTGGCCGGGCCGCCGCGCGAGGCCGCTGCGGCGGTCGTGGGCAAGATCGCGCCCTATGTGGCGATCTTTCTCGTCTGGGGCGCCCTGGCGACCATCTATCTCGCGGCGTTTCGCGGCTGGCCGGTTGAAGGCAGCGTCGGCCTGCTCCTGGCGGGCTATGTCGGCCTCTATCTCGCTTATGCGGGTATGGCCACGCTGATCGTCGGCCTGACGCTGTCCATGGGGCAGGCGCTGTCCATGACCGCCCTCTATGCGGGCGCCTCCTTCGCCTTCGCCGGGGCCGTCTTTCCAATCGAATCCGCTTCGGCCTTCGCGCGCGTCTGGAGCGCGCTTCTGCCCTACACCACCTTCGCCCGTCTCGTCGCCGAACAATGGATGATGGGCGCGCCCGCGGCGATGTCGGTCAAACTGCTGCTGATCCTGATGACCTTCGCGGTCGTGGGGTTCGGGCTGGGCCTGCCGCGATATCTGGCCGCCTCCCGCAAACCCGATGTCTGGGGGCGACGTTGATCGGCCGGGCCTTCATCGCGACGTTTCGCGCGGTCCTCGCCGACCGGTCGGCCTTCATGCTGATCGTGGTGTCGACGATCCTCTATTCCTTCTTCTACCCTTCCGCCTATTCCGGCGAGGTCGCCGTCCGGATCCCGGTCGCCGTGGTGGATCTGGACAACACCGGGGCCAGCCGTTCGCTGGTGCACAAGCTCTCGGGTCTGCAGCAGGCGGATCTCGTCGCCCGCCTGCCGTCGCCCGAGGCGGCGGACGACTGGTTGCGGACGAGAGGGGCGGGGGCGATCGTCGTCGTGCCTGCGGGGTTCGAACGTCGCATCCTCACCGGCGGGCAAGGGACGGTGGCCCTCTATGGCAACGGCGCCTATCTGCTGCGCAGCAGCACGGCGCTGGCCGGCATAGGCGCGGCGATCACGGCCGAGGCGGGCGAGGCCGCCGTCGATCAGGCGATGGCGCAGGGCGCGCCGGCGCCGCCGGCCCTGTCGGTGATCGCGCACCCGCTGTTCAACACCCGCGAAGGATACGGCAGCACCGTCTTTCCGGGCGTCGGCTTCCTCATCATTCATCAGACGCTGCTGATGGGACTGGCAATGCTGGCGGCCACCCTGCGTGGCGAGGGGGAGCGGCTTCGGTTTGCGTCCCGTCGTCTCCTCGGCGTCGCGCTCGCCTTCTTCGTCATCGGCTGGATCGATGTCGCCTACTACGCCGGCTTCGTCTTCTGGTTCCAGGACTATCCACGGGCCGCCGCCGCGCCCGGAACGCTGATCGTGGCCGGCAGCCTCTTCGTGGCGGCGACGGTTGCAGCGGCGCTTGCCCTGGCGAGCGTCTTCCGCACCCGCGAGCGGCCCCTGCAACTGCTCATGGGCACCTCCCTGGTCATCTTCTTTCTCGCTGGACTGTCCTGGCCCGCGGAGGCGACGCCGACCTGGCTCGCCTTCCTCGCCCGACTGCTGCCCACGACGCCCGGAATCCATCTCATGGTCGGGGTGAACCAGATGGGGGCCAGCCTCGTCGAACAGGGGCGCGAGGTTCTCAACCTCCTGGGCCTCATCCTCCTTTACGGCGGCGTGGCGTGGTGGCGCTTCACCCGGCCGTCCGGAGCGCCCTCGACCGGAGCGTGAACTGCGGCTGGGAATGATCGCCCGCCGCAGCCTAGGCCGGCGCCGGGCGTCCCGGACCGATCGCGAGGGCGGCGTCCTGTCCGCTGGCGACCGGCCTTCGGGCGACGAAGCCGGAGGCGACCAGATCTTCGAAGAGCGCTTCCAGGAAACCGCGCCCGTGAGGCCGCTCGCGGGGGAGGGCGACGGCCTGGTCGATGGCCTGGAAACTGTCCGGGAGCAGGCGGACGCCGGCCCGGTCGCGCGCCGCCGCCTCAACCGTCTGGCGCACACCGGCGCAGACATCGGCGCCGCCCTCCAGGAAGAGGGCGACGGCTGCCTGGGAGGAGGGCGTATGAATCCGTCGGGCCTGTTTCAGCGAACGGTTGAGAAAGAGGTCGTAGGCGGTGTTCAGGCCCGACGCGATCGTCACGTCCGCAACGTCCACGTCGCGGACGGAGCGGAAGCGGGACTCGGAGGGGACCAGATAGGAGGCTTCGATCCGGACGTAGGGCGCGGTATAATCCAAGACGGTGCGACGATCCGGATCGATCGCGAGGAAGGCGAGATCGCAGGCCTGATCCTGAAGCGCCGCCACCGCCGCTCCCGCCGTGGCGAAGTTCGACAGCTCCATCTCCACGCCGAGGCGCACAGCGATCTCCCAGGCGAGATCGACCGACACGCCAGCGAGAGTTCCGTCCGCCGCCCTCTGCGCCAGGACCGGATTGCCGAGATTGATCGCCACGCGCAACCGCCCCAAGGGCGCCAGTTCGGACCGGATGATGTGCATCGACACGTCCATTCCCTTCTCTTGGAGGGAACTGGACGGCGCTGCGCCGTCCAGCCCTTGAGAAAGCCGTTGCCGTCGGCCTGCGGCGGGTCCGCTTCGGTGATCGTCGTCAGCCATCCTTCACCTTCCTTCGGGACGACGTCGCGCTTCGCTCACTCCGATATCAGGTGAAACTCCTCGATCAGTTTCGCAATCTCGGTGCCTTCAAGCTTCTTCATCAGCAGTTTGCGCAGGAAGGCGGGGCCGGGGACTTCTATGCCTTCGCCATCCCGCAGAGGCGTGACGGCGGCCAGCAGGGTGCGGATGTCATAGGTGGAGTTGAACACTTCCGGCACGCCGCGTTCCACATTCATCAGCGTATAGACGGCCTCCATCGGCGTACGCACCGAATATTCGGTGGTGAAGATGCAGTCGCGTTGTTTCGATTCCGCGAACTGCCCGATGAAGGCGAAGTTGACGGCGCCTTCAGGCACCACGTCCGGCCGGTCGCCGGCTTGGCGCGGCATGAAGAAGGCGGTGATGTAGGGCATCATGGTCGGGACGGTGCTGGCGCCCTTGGCGGCGAGTTCCGCAATCTCCTCCACCGGGACGCCGAGGTGATAGAGCCATTCCTGGGTGATCTCCTCGCCGGTGCAGTCCTGCATGGGCTTCTTCACATAGTCGCCGGGGGTGTCGACGAAGAGGGCGTAGAACCAGGCGATCATCTGGTCCTTGGGCTGTTTCTTGAAATGCGGCTGGCGATGCACCGTCCAACTGAGCAGCCAACTGGAATCCTTGACCGTGACGATGCCGGCGGAGACGATCTTGCCAGTGAACGGGTTCCGCTTGGTGATCTTCTCGACATAGTGGGCGATCCGCGGATCGAAGGCGGTGATCGAGGCCGAGGCCCATTTGGTCTCGGGAATATGGGCGCCGAACACGTCCGGACGTCCGAAGGACGGATCCTTGGCCGCGATGCGTCGCCACAGGTCCCAGGCGGGAGCAGGGCCTTCCTTCAGCTTCGCCGGCGTGTGATGGTCGCCGTTGTCCGAGTTTTCCGTCAGCGATCCGATGGTGATGAAGACGAGATCGTCGTCGCCGAGATCGACCCCGCCCTCCTCGCCCTTCTCGATCCAGTGAATGCGGGTGGCCTGTTTGCGTCCGTTCTGGATGTCGAAGTCCACATCCGTGACCTCCACGCCGTAGCGGAACCGGACGCCACGTTCGGTCAGCCATTTGACCAGCGGCAGGACCATGGATTCATACTGGTTGTAGCGGTTGAACTTGAGCGAGGAGAAGTCCGCCAGGTTGGCGATGTGGTGGATGAAGCGGTGGAGATAGAGCTTCATCTCCAGCGCCGAGTGCCATTCCTCGAAGGCGAACATGGTGCGCCAGTAGAGCCAGAAATTGCTCTTGAGGAAGTCCTCGCTGAAGACCTCGTTGATCCGCTTGTTCTCCATCTCCTCGCGGGTCGCCAGAAAGATGGAGATTAGATCCTTCTGCGCCCGGTCATTCAGCGTCAGCAGATGCTTGTCCGGGACGTCCTGGCCCTGGTTCTGGGTTGTACGCTGCAAGGAGAAGTTCGGATCGTCCCTGTTGAGCCGGTAGAATTCGTCAAGAACGCTGGCGTCCTCGATTTCTAGCGAGGGGATCGAGCGATAGAGATCCCACAGGCACTCGAAATGCTCCTCCATCTCGCGACCGCCGCGGATAACGAAGCCCTTTTCCGGCACGTCCAGCCCGTCGAGCGCCCCGCCGGGAATCTCCAGTTCCTCAAGGATGGTGATGCGATCACCGGGCACGCCGCCGTCCCGGATCAGGAACGCGGCCCCCGCGAGACCGGCCAGCCCCGATCCCACAAACCACGCCGTCTTCCTGTCGGCGCCCTCGGGTTTGCGGGGACGAACAAAGGCCTCATAGTTTCCACTGCTGTAGTGCACGGCGAACTCCTTCGGTTGGGCGTGGGGGAGGATTTGGTCAGGGCTCAGTCGGTGGATTTGTAGCTGTAGAAGCCTTCGCCGGAGGCGACGCCCAGCCTGCCCTTGTCGATGTAGTTTTCCTTCAGCCAGGCGGCGAGCGCGCGGGCGCGGGCGTCGCCCTGCGACAGGATGTTGTAGGGCGTGTTCAGGCCGATGACGTCGTACATCTGGAAGGGGCCCATCGGCGCGCCCGTCGCGATCCGCCAGACCTTGTCGACATCGTGGGGATCGGCATAGCCGCCCGCCGCCAGATCGGCGGCGGCGTTCAGGAATGGTGCCAGGAGGGAGTTGAGGATGTAACCGGCCTTTTCCTTGCGGATCGGGATCGGCTCCATGCCGATGTCCGCAGCGAACTTCAGGACGGTCTCGAACACCGACGGATCGGTGTCGTCCGTTCCCATGACCTCCGCGGTGTTGAACTTCCAGATGTTGTTGGCGAAATGCAGCGCGAGAAACCGGTCGGGTCGGCCGGTGAACGCCTTTAATGCGCTCGGCAGAAGGGTGGAGGAGTTGGTGGCGAAGATCGTCCTGGCCGGCGCGAGCGTGGCCAACTGTTCATAGACCGCCTGTTTGAAAGCCAGAACCTCGGGCACGGCCTCGATCACGAGATCCGCATCGGCGACGGCGGCCGCCAGATCCGTCGACAGCGTCAGACGCCTTATGGCCTCCGCCTCCTTTCCGCCGACCGCGCCCGGAACCTCCTTCCGGTACGTCTCGACCAAGGCCGCCAGTCGCAGGCGCGCCTTGGCGAGGACGTCGTCGCTGACGTCGCAGGCAATGACGTCGAAGCCGCTGTAGGCGGTCTGAAAAGCGATCTGGCTTCCCAGGACGCCCGTCCCGATCACGACCACCTTCTTGATTTCGCCCATCGTCGGATTCCTGTTTCAGTTGTCCTGGAGAAGGAAACGGCGCCGCCATGTCAGGCACGACGCGAACAAGCTTGTGGGTGCATCGATCGATCACGGCCCATTCGGCCAGGCCCGCGACGACGACCCGGCCCTTGACGTCAATGAAGTCGATCCGGCGCCGGTAGCGCGCGCCGCGGAGCGAGTCCTCGACCCAGGTGACGGCGGTCACCGCCTCTTCGGCCGCGATACTGCCGCGGTAATCGACCTGATGACGCAGAACCACCGAGACGTAGCGGTCCACATCGCCCGGGGAGGCCATGGCGAACCAGTGCGCCACCGAGGCGTCCTGGATCCAGACGATCCAGACCGCATTGTTCACATGGCCGAGTTCGTCGATGTCCTCGTCCTGCGCCTGGAAGCAAAGGTGGAACCGCCGCTGTTCGTCCACCTCGCCCTTCAGGGGCGCGCCGGACGGATGACAGCCGATTCGACGATGCCTCGGCAGGACGGAGGTCATCCCCGGACGCTTTCGAGAGGGCTGGCCTGCAGGCCCGCGGTGGCGCGAAAGAAGGCCAGCAACATGGCGTCCCGGGCGGCGGCTCCTTCGATATCCCCCTGGACCGCCAGCCCCATCCAGAGGCCGTAAAGACCGATCCCGGCCTGGAACGGCGGCAGGAGAGGGCGCAGGTCGAACCTTTGAGCCAGTTCCTCTATGAGGTCGCCGAACAGTCGATAACAGGACGCCTTGCTCTCGCGATGTCGTTCGGCGAAGTCGGGATCCCGACGGGCGTGTAATTGCAACTCCACGGACAGCAGGGACCATTCGGGTTGGGCCGCCAGATCGGACAATCGGCCCGCCAGACCAAGCAGGGTCCGTTCGATGTCGTCTCCATCGGCGCGGCGGATCAGATCGCGGAGGAACATCACCTCGTCATGGATGTGCGTCTCCATGATCTCGACGAGCAGGTCGTCCTTGGTGGCGAAGTTGGAATAGAAGGCGCCCTGGGAATGACCGGCCGCGCCGCAGATGTTGCGGATCGACAGGGCGGCTACGCCCTCCTCGACGATCGAGGCGTGGGCGGCCGCCAAGAGGCGACGTCGGGTCCGCCCTTGCGCTTCCTTCCGGTTGACCCTCATAGCGTCGTGACCTTTGCCGTCGTCGTGGAACATCAACTCACATATCACACGATATTCGAGTCGCATATCGTGTGATATTTGAAATATGGCAGCCAGGAGAGTGTTTCGCCCGGCGTCCGGGCCGCCGGGCCTGGACAGGTTCAGGCGTTCCTGCCGGCGGCTATTCATTCATCGATGAACGAAGCTTGCACGATGCTGCGCTGCAACATAAGTTCGGTGTCGCCCTTCCTGGGGCGTTTTCCTCCCTATGAACTTCGGGGCCGCATGACGGCCCCTTTTTTCTGCCGAGAAACCATCGCGGGCCTGTCCGCCTGCTCCGGACGTCGCCTCCAGGCCGATCGGGCTCGCGCCGATTGGCGGCGGTTACTGGGGCCGCCTGACGAGCGCCACTTCCATTCCGCGTCGCGTCACCAGGATGCTGAACAGGTCCGGACTGGCTGCGAAGCGCAGTTGCGCCAGGAGTTGCGCTTCTGCGGGGTCGACCGCCTCAACGGTTTCGGCCATCAAGTCGGTGCTGCGTCCGTCGTCTAGGATGAGTTGATATTCAGCCATCCGCCCCCTCCATCGCCTTCCACGGTCATCCAGGCGAACAGCCTATGAAGAGGCGCGGCCGGTGTCTTTGACTTTTTTGAACCGAGAGGGCGGCGCTCCTGTTTCGTCATACCCGGACATCTGCGGTAAGCATCGCCGCGGGCTCCTCAGTTGGACCCGTCGGCCCAGGCGGAGAGTCAGGGAATGATTCAGAGCTTTCGGTGCCTTTCGACGCCACTTCCGAATCTACCACTAAAACACTGACTTACAAGAAAAATATGTTCGCTGCCTCTCGGTATCTATCGAGGGGCAGCGAACCCGTGTGTCGGTATGCCAGACGGTCTTTCTCCCGTTGCCTCTCGACCCCCCGATTCATACCCTCATAGGGCTGAGGGCGTCCTGACGGTCTTTTTTCTGAAACAAGCCTATGAGTTTCTTGAAGAAATCGCTGCCGAAGACCCCGAAAACGCCTGACGGTCTTTTGGAGTAAAATTCGCATGCTAACCGACGCAGAATTGCGAAATACGCGAGGGAAATCAAAAGCGTACAAAAAGACCGACAGGGACGGTTTGTACGTGCTCGTAACACCGACAGGCGGCATCGCTTTCCGGTACGACTATCGCTTCAACGGGCGGCGCGAGACGGTGACCTTCGGTTCCTACGGTCCGGCGGGACTCTCCCTGGGGGAGGCGCGGGAAAAGCTGCGTGAAGCGAAGCGCCTGATCGCCGAGGGCGTTTCACCGGCGCTGGACAAGCAACGCGTGAAACGCAGGCTGAGAGAGGCCCAGCGGTTTGAACAGGTGGCGATCCGGTGGATGGACCACGCTCCGATGGCCGACAGCACGCGCCAGATGCGACGGTCGATCTTCAACCGAGAGGTTTTGCCCGAATGGCGAAACCGGCTCCTGAACGAGATCACGCCGAACGACCTGAGAGCGCACTGCATGACCATTGTGGATCGCGGCGCCCCGGCGACGGCCATCCATGTTCGCGACATCGTCAAACAAATCTACGCCTACGCCATCCTGCACGGCGAGAAGATCGACAATCCCGCCGACGGGGTCGGGCCGGCGTCCATCGCGACCTTCCGGCCGCGGGACCGGTCGCTGTCGCCGAGCGAGATCCGGATCGCGCTGAACCTGCTGGGGGAGGTGGCCACCCTGCCGACCATCCGTCTCGGGCTGAAGTTCATCCTGCTGAGCATGGTGCGGAAGAGCGAATTGCAGGACGGGACCTGGGACGAGGTCGATTTCGAGAACGCAGTTTGGTCGATCCCGAAAGAGCGGATGAAGCGGTCGCGGCCGCATAACGTCTACCTGTCGACCCAGATGCTCGACATCCTGATCGCGCTGAAGACCTGCGCCGGGAACTCTCGCTACATCCTGCCGTCGCGCTATGACGCCGACGCGCCGATGTCGCGGGCGACTTTCAACCGGGTGACCAGCGCCATCGCCGAGCTGGCGCGCGAGCGCGATCTGCCCCTGGAGCCCTTCACGGTTCACGACCTGCGCCGGACGGCCTCCACGCTCCTGCACGAGATGAGTTTCAACTCGGACTGGATCGAGAAATGCCTCGCCCACGAAGAGCGATCTTCCCGCGGCGTGTACAACAAGGCCGAATTCGAGGCCCAGCGGCGCCACATGGCCCAGCAGTGGTCAGACGCCGTGGACGCCTGGGAGGCGGGGCGCGGATTCACGCCGGATCTGACTATCCCGGAAACGGCCGGCCCTCGTTTCGATCCGCGGCTCTGACCGGGCGGGTGATCCGCTTGCGGACATCGGGCGGCGGCGCCCGGCGGATCGGCTTGGCCCGCCGAAGCGCCAGCCAGGCTTCCACCTCGGCCAGGTCCCAGACCACGCAGCGCGGGGTCAGCAGGAAGCGCCGGGGAAACTGGCCGCGCTGCTCCATCTCAGATGGTGCTGTCCGCCAATGGCACCATCTGACGGAGCTGCGGCTTCTTGATCGTGCGCCTCAGCGGCGGGTCGGCCTGGGCCATCGAAGATCTCCATGTTGTCATGGGAATCGAACTCGAAAGGCTGCGGCAGGCCAACCCGCCAAACTCTCCACCGTAAGCTTACGGCCGGCTGCAGAGCGGGGATTGCACATTTCTATAGTTCGACTAGTTCGGAAATATGGAAACCGCAGCCTCGATTCTTGCTCTCGCCGCCCTGGCGCAGTCGACGCGGCTGGAGGCGTTCCGACTTCTCGTGCGGCACGAACCGGCCGGTCTGCCGGCCGGTGACATCTCCAACCATCTGGCGATCCCGGCCAATACCCTGTCGTCGCATCTGGGGGTGCTGTCCCGAGCGGGACTTATCAAATCGGAGCGTCGCAGCCGGTCGATCATCTACCGGGCCGATCTGGACCGGCTGCGCGACCTGGTCCTGTTCCTGCTCAAGGACTGCTGCGGCGGCCGGGCGGAGCTATGCGAGCCTCTGCTGGCCGAACTGACCCCCTGCTGCGCCTGAGGATCCCGTGGACGTCATCATCTATCACAACCCGGCCTGCGGGACGTCGCGCAACGCTCTGGAGCTCATTCGCCACGTCGGCATCGAGCCGCACGTCATCGAGTATCTGAGGTCGCCGCCATCGCGCGTCATGATCGCCTGGCTGGCCGAACGAACCGGCAAGCCGCTGCGCGACCTGTTGCGCGACAAGGGCACGCCCTTCGCCGACCTGGGCCTCGGGGACCCGGGCCTGACAGACGATCAGTTGCTCGATGCGATCGAGGCCCATCCGATCCTGCTCAATCGCCCGATCGTCGTCAGTCCTCTCGGCGTCGGCCTGTGCCGACCGTCCGAGGCCGTTCTGGACCTCCTGCCCGCCGATGATCTCAAGCGGTTCACCAAGGAGGACGGCGAGGTCGTCATCGAGGCGGCTGGCCTTCGGGTGGCGCGATGATCGATACGCCGGTCACCGACGCGGCCCCGCCGCGCCGCCTGTCCTTTCTCGACCGCTGGCTGACGGGATGGATCTTCGCCGCCATGGCTTTGGGCGTCGCACTGGGGACTCTGGTTCCCGGCCTGCCCGCCTGGGTCGACGGCCTCTCGGTCGGGACCACCAACATTCCGATCGCCATCGGCCTGATCCTGATGATGTATCCTCCGCTGGCCAGGGTCCGGTACGAGGAACTGCCGCGCGTCTTCGCCGACAAGCGGGTGCTGGCCCTGTCCCTGTTCCAGAACTGGGTGCTGGGCCCTGTGCTGATGTTCGCCCTTGCGGTCATCTTCCTGCGCGACCAGCCGGAATACATGACCGGCGTGATCCTGATCGGGCTGGCGCGCTGCATCGCCATGGTGCTGGTCTGGAACCAACTGGCGCGGGGCGACGACCAGTATGTCGCCGGTCTCGTCGCGTTCAACTCGATCTTCCAGATCCTGTTCTTCAGCCTCTACGCCTGGGTCTTCCTCACCGTCCTGCCGCCCCTGTTCGGCCTGCAGGGCAGCGTGGTGGACGTCAGCGTCTGGACCATCGCCGGTGCCGTTCTCGTCTACCTCGGTCTTCCCTTCCTGGCCGGCTTCCTGACCCGGCGCAGCCTGATCGCCCGCCGCGGGGCCGACTGGTACGAGCGGCGCTTCCTGCCGCGCATCGGACCGATCACCCTGATCGCCCTGCTGTTCACCATCGTGGTCATGTTCAGCCTGAAGGGCGGCGAGGTGGTGGCCCTGCCGCTGGACGCCCTGCGCATCGCCATTCCCCTGACCATCTACTTCCTCGTCATGTTCGTGGTCAGCTTCCTCATGGGCAAGCTGATCGATGCCGACTACCCGCGCACGACCGCCCTGGCCTTCACCGCCGCCTCGAACAATTTCGAGCTGGCCATCGCGGTGGCCATCGCGGCCTTCGGGCTGACCTCGCCGGTCGCCTTCGCTGCGGTCATCGGTCCGCTGGTCGAGGTGCCGGTGCTGATCCTTCTGGTCTCGGTCGCGCTGTGGATGGGCCGACGCTGGTTTCCGGACACGGCCCCGCCGGCGGACGCCGCCTGATGGTCGTGCTGCATCTCCTGGACGCGGATGACGCCGGCCTGATCGCGGCCCTGCAGGGCGAGGGCCTGCCGGAGCCCGGGGCCGGCCGCTACTTCCGAGCCGACGACGACAGCGCCCTGGCCGGCTACGTCGGCCTGGAAGGAGAGGGGCGGGACCTGCTGCTGCGCTCCCTGGTCGTACTCGCTGGCCTGAATTCGCGGGGGCTCGGGAGCCGGATCCTGAGCGCCGCCGAGGCCGCGGCGAGCGAGCTGGGCGGAGAACGGCTCCACCTGCTCACCACGACGGCCGAGCCCTTCTTCGCCCGGCGCGGCTTCGCCGCCGCAGATCGGGCGGCCGCGCCCGCCGCGATCCGGCGAACCCGCGAGTTCGCAGACATCTGCCCGGCCTCGGCCGCCTATCTGACCAAGGATCTCGGATGATCTTCGCCCGCCTGCGGCCGCTGCCGGATCCCGATCATCTGCCGGCCCTGGACGCGGCCTATCTGTCGAGCAACCCGGCCGCCGGCCTGGGTCCGCACGACCACCCGCCACGCATCCTTCTCCTGTACGGGTCGCTGCGCGAGCGCTCCTATTCGCGGCTCTGCGTCGAGGAAGCGGCCCGCTTGCTGCAGCGCATGGGATGCGAGACCCGCATCTTCGACCCCTCCGACCTGCCTCTGCCGGGCTCGCCCGGCGACGACGACCATCCGGCGGTGCGCGAGCTGCGCGAGCACGCCCTGTGGTCGGAGGGCATGGTCTGGTGCAGTCCGGAACGGCACGGCCAGGTCTCCGGACTGATGAAGCTGCAGATCGATCACCTGCCATTGAGTTTGGGCGGCATGCGCCCGACCCAGGGCCGCACGCTCGCGGTGATGCAGGTGTCGGGCGGTTCCCAGAGCTTCAACGCCGTCAACACCCTGCGCCTTCTGGGCCGCTGGATGCGGATGATCACCATTCCCAACCAGTCGAGCGTGGCCAAGGCCTTTCAGGAGTTCGACGAGGCCGGCCGGATGAAGCCTTCGGCCTACTATGAGCGCATCGTCGATGTGATGGAGGAGCTGGTGCGCTTCACTGTCCTCACTCGACCGCACGCCACCCAGCTCGTGGACCGCTACTCCGAGCGCAAGGCGGCCGGCAGTCCGGTCGAGGCCGCAGCGGATCTCTCCGCCATCGCCATCGCGCGTCAGGCGTGAGGCCGCGTCGGCGGCGCCTTGCGGCGTCGCGCGCCTGGCAAAGGTGGTAATTCGCCACTTCTGGCGAATTAGGCGGGTTGTTGGCGGTAACTCGCCAGATGTGGCGAATTGCGATCCTCCCTGTTGAGGCTCGGGTCTTGAGCGACCGACCTGGCGAAGTGCCGTGCCGGCGTCGTGCGGTCCCGCCTATCCTCGATCGACCAGCGAATAGCTTGTGCTGCGCCCGCCGCCTTCATCCTTCACGAGGATGCCCCGCCCCACCAGATCGTTGATGTCGCGCAGGGCCGTGTCGGGCGAGGACCTCGTCAGCGCCGCCCATTTGGTCGAGGTGAGCTTGCCTTCGAAGCCGTCGAGCAGCCGGTTGATGACCGTGCTCTGGCGCTCGCTCAACGTCTGACCTGCTAGCGCCTCCCAGAAGCGCGCCTTGCGCATGACATGCGTCAGGGTGGTTTCCGCGCCATCGAACGCGCGATCGAGGCAGCCGAGGAACCAGTCCAGCCAGAGGGACACGTCCAGCGCGCCTTTCTGGGTCGCCTCCAGGGTGGCGTAGTAGTCCTTGCGCTCCAGCCTGATCTGGGCGGACATGCTGTAGAAGCGTTGAGCGCTTTTCTCGGAGCGGGCGAGCGCCATGTCGGCGATCGCCCGCGCGATCCGGCCGTTCCCGTCGTCGAACGGGTGGATGGTCACGAACCACAGGTGGGCGATCGCGGCCTTGAGGACCGGATCCGTCCGCGGCTCGTCATTGAACCAGTCGAGGAACGCCCGCATCTCGTCCTGCAGACGGTCGGCAAGGGGCGCTTCATAGTGCACGCGCTCTCGTCCGAAGGGGCCCGAGACGACCTGCATCGGGCCGGAGCTCTCGTTGCGCCAGGCGCCGACGACGATCCTCGTCATGCCGCTGCGCCCGGTCGGAAACAGGGCGGCGTGCCAGGCGAACAGCCGTTCCTCGGTGAGCGGAGACGCAAAGTTCTGGGTCGCGTCGAGCATCATTTCGACGACGCCTTCGACGTTGCGATCCGCGTCGGCGAGGGCCCCGATATCCATGCCGAGGCGGCGGGCGATGGAGGATCGCACCTGATCCTTGTCGAGCAGCTCGCCTTCGATTTCGCTGGATTTCAGGACATCTTCGGTAAGGGTCTCGAGGACGGCTTCAGCGCGGAGGTCGAAGCCGAGCGTGTGCATCCGGCCAAGCAGAAGGCCCTGGCGATGACGGACGGCTGCGAGGCGATCGGCAAGCGCGTCAGCGCGCCAGTCCAGACGCGGCCAGCCTTCGATCTCATGGATGTATTGCGCCATTCCCCGCACTCCTTGCGGAGAATATGGGCGCTATTCGCCGCAAGAGCAAGGTTATTCTCCGCGCGAAGTGCGGAGAATAGGGCGCCTAATCTCCGCACCAAGGGTGGTCTCCGCACGCTATCGGCTGCGGCCCCGCACCTTGGGTATCCGCGGACTGCGCGGCTATCGGCGCCCAAGCAGCTCCGAAACCCTGCCAACGGGTCGCAGTTGAGGGCCTCAGACGCCCGCTCAAGAGGCTGGGCGCGCGCCTTTCGGCGCCGCATGCCGGGAGAAGCCGACCACGAGGATAGCGATCGTCAGAAGCTGAACGGCGACGCCTTCGACCGTCGGATAAAGACCGAGGATCTCGATGCGGGGGATCCACGCCAGCGGATGGACATCGAGCCAGCCCGCCTCCTGCAGCGCCGCCACCCCCTTGCCGACGAGGACGACCGACAGGATGGCCATCAGGATCGAGCTCAGGGAGAAGAACCGGCCGATCGGGAGGCGCTTGCTGTAGGCCAGCAAGGCCCAGGCCACCACGGCCAGGATCGCCACCGCCGTAAGGGCGCCGGCCAGCATGCCGAGATGGCCGCCCTGGCTCCAGATCGCCGCATAGAACAGGATGGTCTCGAACACCTCGCGGTAGACCACCACGAAGGCCAGCAGGAACAGGAACCAGGCCGACCGTTTCGACAGGGCGTGAGAGAGCTTGTCGCGGATATAGGTCTGCCAGGCGTCGGCGTGCGACTTGCCGTGCATCCAGATGCCGACCGAGACGAGCACGACGGCCGCCAGAAGCGAGCCGAACCCTTCGGTCAGCTCCCGGCTGGCGCCGCTGATGGAGATGAAGAAGGTCGCGGCCGCCCAGGTGGCGCCGCCGGCGACCAGCGCGGCCACCCAGCCGCCGTGGACGTAGCGCAGCACCTCGGGACGTTCGGCCTTCCTGAGGAAGGCGATCATCGCCACCACGATGAGGATGGCTTCCAGACCTTCGCGCAGCAGGATGGTGAAGGCGCCGAGGAAGCTGGCGAGATTGTCCGCCTCCTGGGGCGCGAGTGCGCGTTCGGCCGTGTCCAGCAGGGCGTTCGCGCGGGCGACCCGGTCCGCGACCTCCTGGGCCGGCGCGCCCCTGCTGATCGAGACGCGCAGGTCGGTCATGGCCGTCTCGACCCGCCGCAGCAAGGCGCCGTCGCGGGCGCCCAGCGCCGGCTCCATCGGTTCGACGCCGTCGAGATAGGCCGACAGGGCCAGGTCGGTCGCGGCCCTGCGATCGCCCCGGCGATAGGCGGCCTCGCTTTCGGCCAGTCGCGTCCGGGCCAGGGACAGGGTCGATCCCTCGGCGCGGACCGTCGCCTCCGGGTGGCGGCGCAGGTAGGCCGTGACCGCCCGTGCCTTCGTCTCGCCGATCCTTGTCGCCAGCTCGGCCGGCGTCGCCTGGGTGAGGGCGGCCAGGTCCGGGAAGACGGCGCGGATCGCCGGGTCGCTCTCCCAGAGGCGTCGACCTTCGGCGGCTTCGGCGTCGGTGAAGGCGAACCGGCCCACGTAGAAGGCCAGGGCCCAGCGGTCCTCGGCCGGCAGATGGGCGAAGCTGGCCATCGCCGTGCCCTCCAGCCCCTGATCGATGACCTGGTAGAGGCCGAACACGCTGCGCTGACGGGCGCGCTCCACATCCGCGAAGGCGATCGCGGGCGGATCAAGCCCCTCGGCGCCCGGGCCGTCGGCGCGTCCGGTCACGCCATGGCAGACCGAGCATTGCTCGGCATAGAGCGTCGCGCCGCGGGCCAGATCAGGCGGGAACGAAGGCGCCAGCGGGCTCGGATAGGCCGTCAGCACCGCGCCGGCGAGCGCCTTGGCCCGGTCGCCAACGACGCGCGGATCCGCCTTGTCCCTGATGGCCGCCTGCAGGGCCTCGGCGTCGCGGACCAGACCGGCCTTGGCCGGATTCGGCGGCAGGGCGTCCAGGCGGGTCCGGATCTGGCCGCCGAACTCGATCATCTCCCCGTATTCGGCCGGATTGGTCACCTGACCGTCGGCCACCGCGCCGGCGTAGTCGACCGCTACATAGTCGAGCAGCCGCCAGGCGACCTGGGCCTCGGAGGCGGACGGCGTCTGGGCCAGGGCGGGCGCGGCCAGCCCCAGGGCGAACAGCAGGGCAAGCAGACGGAGCAGAGGACGCATGGTCAATCCAGATGTGAACGGCTCGCATTAGCATTCAGGCGGCGACGCTGTCGCGCTTTATTCGCGACGCGGCCGGGCTCGTAGGCGGCTACGGGTCCTCTACGCCCGCCGGGACGCCTCGGCGCCGCGCGGCCAGCCCGGGCAGCCACGCGACGGGCGGTCGTTACAGGTGGATCGTGCGGTCGGCCACAGCCAGGCATGCCTCGCGCAAGGCTTCCGGAAGCGTCGGATGCGCATGGCTCGTCCGCGCCACGTCTTCGGCCGCCGCGCCGAATTGCATGACGGCGACCGCTTCATGGATCAGGCTGCCCGCGTCCGGCCCCAGGATGTGCACGCCGAGAATCCTGTCCGTGCCGGCGTCCGCCAACACCTTGACCAGCCCGTTCTTCTCCAACCGCGCCTTGGCCATGGCGTTTGCCGAGAACGGAAAGCGCCCGACGCGATAGGCCACGCCGGCCGCCTTGAGGTCGTCCTCGGTGCGCCCGACTGAGGCCAGTTCCGGCCAGGTGTAGACGACGGCCGGGATCGTTCCGTAGTCGACATGGCCCGCGGCGCCGGCAAGGCGCTCGGCAAGGGCGATCCCTTCTTCCTCCGCCTTGTGGGCCAGCATGGCGCCGCCGATGACATCGCCGATGGCGTAGACCCCTTCGGCGCTGGTTCGAAAGCCGTCGTCGACCGGAATATAGCCCCTTGGGTCCGGCTTGATGCCGACCGTCTCCAGATCGAGTCCGTCGGTGGCGGGACGTCGGCCAATGGACACGAGCACGACATCGGCCTTGATGGTTCCTCGCGCGCCGTCTCCCATGGGCTCGACCTCAAGGACGACGTCGTCCGCCTCCATTCGCGATCCGACCACCTTGTGCGCCAGGCAGAATTGGAAGCCCTGGGCCTCGAGCACCTTGTGCAGCGCCGTCGACATCTCTGAATCAACGCCGGACGCGATCCGGTCGAGCACCTCGACGACGGTGACCTCGCTGCCGAGACGGCGCCAGACGGAGCCCAGCTCCAGTCCGACATAGCCGCCGCCGATCACCGCCAGATGGCGCGGCGCCGCCGTCAGGCTGAGGGCGCCCGCCGAGGTGACGATCCGCTGCTCGTCGATGGGCAGGTCCGGCAACGTCGCCGCTTTCGATCCGCTGGCGAGCACGATCGCCTTGCGGACCTGCACCTCGAAGCTGCCGTCCGGGGCGCTCACTTCCACACGGTCGCGCGACAGCAGCCGGCCGCGGCCCTGCAGGCGGGTGACCTTGTTCTTGCGCAGGAGGTAGGCGACCCCTTCACCAAGCTCCGTCACGACCCTGGCCTTGTGCCGCATGACGCCTGCAAGGTCGGCCCGCACATTGTCGACCAGGACGCCGAAAGCCTCGAGATTGCGGGCCATCTCCAGCCGCTCTGTGGCCTGCAGCAGCGCCTTTGACGGAATGCACCCGATGTTCAGGCAGGTTCCACCGAGGAGTTCCCGGTCGTCGATAACCGCCACCGACATGCCGAGCTGGCTCGCCCGGATGGCGCAGGGGTACCCGCCCGGCCCGCCGCCGATTATCACCAGGTCATAGGATGTCATCGAAGCCATCGCGTCAGCCTTCGCTGTAAGTGAAAGAGGGACGAAGGCGCCGGCCACCCGCATGAGCAAACATCAGGCGCCGCCCTCACGCGGGGAAGTCCGACGCGTCATCATTCGGAACCCGCTCCTGGGGAGGGCCGGAAGGCGGCGGAAGTCGATCTCCAGATCCTGAGCCGGCAGCCGGTAGTTCAGGCCGGCGAGCAAGCCGAGGGCCCGCTCCATCAATTCGACGACGATGCTTTCGCCGGGACAACGGTGACCGGTCAGGGCGTTCCCGCCGCCTTGGGGAATCAGGCCGAACGCGTCCCCGGAGCCGTCGATGAAACGCTCTGGCCGGAATTCGTCGGGATCGGTCCAGACGGCAGGATCGTGATTGGAGCCATAGAGATCGAGGATCACCTGCCGACCCACCGGGAAGTCAAGGTTGCGCCAGCGAAACGGCGCGCGCACACGCCCGATCACCGCCGGGAAAAACGGATAAAGGCGTCGCACCTCCTGAACGAAGGCGCGGCGGCGGCCGGCGTCCGCGGTGGCCAGACGGGCCGCCGCGGGGTGCGCCTGCATCGCGTGCGCCACAAACACGATATAGACCGAGGTCGCCACGGTCGGCCTCAGCACATTGGCCAGTTCGACCGCCGCCGTCCGGGCCGCCAACGGTTCGCCATCATCCGCGCTCGCCCAGGCCCAGGCGTAGGCGGCGGTGTCTGGATCCGGCGCCAGTCGTCCGGCGCGAATGCCCTCGATGATCGAGGCCAGCCAGGCGTCGACGCGTCGCCGCGCGTACCTCGACCACAGGTGGCGAGGCCCCCGCGATCCTGCCGCGTCAAACAGCGCCCTGAGGTGACTGACCCGTTTCGCTTCGTCGTCGGGATTCAGCGGCACCCCCGCCCAGCGGCAGACGGCGCGGGTGAGCACCGGCTGCAGGGCGTCGTACAGCACGATCTCTTCCTGGCCAGCCCATTCAACGGCCGCGCGTCGCCATTCCGCCTCGAACAGGTCGCCCAGCCGCGCGATCCGTTCCGGCGACATAAGAGCCATGAACACGCGTTTGCGGGCGCGGTGCGCTTCGCCATCCAGGCCCTGGACGCCGCCTTCGCCGAGCAGTGTGCGTCGGACAGGCGCCGGCATGGCGCCCGCGCGCGAGATGCGGGTCTCGTCGTAGAAGACCTGGGCCGCTTCGCGCCCTCTCAGACAGGCCGTCTCCTTCAGCGCCAGACGGGTCTCGATTGCGTCCGCGCCGGCCTGCTCGAACAGGCGGGAGATGCGCCTGTACGGGTCCGTCAAAAGGGCGAACGTCTGATCGGCGTGTCGCTGTGTCGATCGATGCGCCATCGAAGTCCTCCATGGACGAAGGGAGCGCGACGAGGGCCGCGGGATTACTCAAAACGTCGCGGTGACCCAATGGCTCCTGCATCATCCCGGGCCCGTTCTGACCTTCAGCGCCGACCTGCACGGCGAGGCCGAGGAGCGGTGCAAACCCGGGTCGGGTTCGTCTTCAAACCGGCGCCGAGGGATCGTGCAGGGCTTCGATCACCTTGCAGGCGGACACGCGGCCGCCGGCACATTCCGCCGTCATCCGCGAAAGCTCGCGTTGCAGGGCCCGGAGTCGGGCGATCTTATGCGTCACCTCCGCCAGATGACGTTCGGCGAGGATGCTGGCTTCGGCGCAGGGCCGATCAGGGTGATCGGACAGATCCAGCAGGGAGCGGATCGAGTCCAGATCGAAGCCCAATTGCCGTGCATGCCGAATGAACGACAGGCGGCGTTCCGCCGCGTCGTCATACATCCGCCGGTCGCTGGCGGTGCGCGGGGCGGCGGGAAGCAGGCCGATCTCCTCGTAGAAGCGGATGGTCGGGACCTTGACGCCGGTGGCCGCGGCGAGCTTGCCGATAGGGCGCAGGCCGGACGAGGCCGGGGAGGGCAGGGTCATCGCATCATCTCGCAGCAGCGGGCTGAAGGGCGGCAGGCGCAGGACGGAAAAGGATCATCGGCCCAGCCCCATGAGGACGATGGCGGCGCCGAAGGCGGCGATCGTGGAAGCGCCGGTAAGGGCCATGCCGAAGGCCCTGGCCGCCGCGCCCCGGGCATAACCGTGGGCGAACAACACGCGGCCGATCAGATAGAGGGCGACCAGCACCGGCAGCACGACCATCTCCTCGCCGCGCAGCACGGTGGCGAGCACCAGGTGGGCGCCCACCGCCAGGACCGTCTGCTCCAGGGTGTTCTGAAGCACGGCGGCAGGCACGGCGAGCCTCGAGCTGGGCGCCGCATAGGCGGAACCCGGCCGGTCGGCGTCGGACCGGAACCGGATGCTCGCCACGGCCCTCAAACAACCGGCGAGCCACAGGAAAACGAGGAGGTCCGCCTTCAGGGCGTAGGCCAGCCGATCAGCTGTCGCCATGTCCGGCGCGGCGCCCAGGAGACGTGGCGAAAGCCATAGCCAAGCTGACGCCACCGCCGCAGCGGTGATGAGAATCGCCAACCCCGAACGGACGGCGATCGCCTTCTGTTCGGCGGAAAAGGTCATCGCGCCGCCCGTCCCAGGGTCGACGTCGCCGGGCGGCCGTCCGAGCCCCGGACGGTCAGGAGGAGCAGCGCCACGCCGCAAACAATGGCCGCATCGGCGAGGTTGAAGGTCGGCCAGTGCGCGTCGCCCCAATGAAGATCGATGAAATCCGTCACCGCGCCGGAGCGCAGACGATCGAGCAGGTTCCCGAGCGCTCCACCGGCGATGAGGCTCGCCGCGACCGCCGTGACGGCGCTTCGCGTACGCCAGATCCAGGTCAGCAGGACGCCGATGATCAGGAATGCCACGGCGCTCAGGGCCCATCGTCCCACCGCGCCCGAGTCTGCGAACAGGCCAAAGGTGACGCCGGGATTGAATCCCAAACGCAGCGCGAGGAACGGCGTGAGGTCCACCGGGCTCTCGAGTCGGGCGCGAGCCGCGGCCTTGGCGGCCTGATCCAGAGCGGCGATCAGCATGAAGAACGAGAAGGCGATCGCCCGCATGCGGCTGGGACCGCGTCGCGACGGGTGCATCGTGATCATGAGGCCTCCTGTGGATTTCGTCCGATTGTGCGTCCTCTAGCTACTAGAGGATCAAGTCGGTTCCGCCAAACCGCGTCTTTTTGGGCGAGGCATCCATTTTTGTTCTTGATCCTCGAGCGACTGGAGGATGCATTCTCGTGGTGAAAGGCGGACTTCGATGACTGACTCCCTCTCGTCCCCCGAACCGGCGGCCGCCGGCTGCGGCTGCGGCGCGGCCGTCAAGTTCGACGGCGCCACGCCGGCCTATCGCCGCATCCTGATGGCGGTGATCGCTATCAACGGCGCCGCCTTCCTGGCCATCGCCGGCGGCGCGGCCCTGCAGGGCTCGGCCTCGCTGGGTGCCAACGCCCTCGACTTCCTGGCCGACGCCGCCACCTACGGCATCAGCCTGGCCGTGATCGGGCGCTCGGTCGCCGTGAGATCCGGGGCCGCCATCATCAAGGGCGCCAGCCTCGCGGCGCTGGCGCTGTTCATCCTTGGCTACGCGATCTGGCGGGCGACCTCGGGGGCGCCCCCGGAAGGCGTCGTCATCACCGGCCTGGGCGCCCTGGGCTTTTTCGCCAACGCCCTGGCCGCGCTGCTGCTGGTCCGCCATCGCGAAGGCGACGCCAATGTCCGTTCGGTCTGGCTGTGCACGCGCAACGACCTGATCCAGAGCCTGGTGGTCGCGGCCACGGGCGTGGCCGTCTGGTTGACCGCCTCTCGCTGGCCCGACCTGATCGCCGGCGCGATCCTGGCGGTGGTCTTCCTGCAATCCGGCTGGTCGATCATTCGTCAGTCCCGCGAAGAACTGAAGGCCGCCGCGTGACCGCGAACTTCACCCCCGCGCTCGGCCATACAGCCCTGAGCGGGCTGTATGATCCGGCCATCGCGCTTTTGACCCGGGAACCGCTGTGGCGGAGCCGCCTTCTCGAACAGGTGGCTCCGTCCCCTGGCGAGACGATCATCGATCTTGGATGTGGAACCGGCTCATTCGCGATCGCCATGGCGAACCGGGCGCCGGACGCGCGCATCTTCGGCCTCGATCCCGACGGCGACATCCTCAGGCGGGCCGAGACGAAGACGGCCGCTGCAGGTCAGGCCGTCCGTTTCATCCAGGGGTTTTCGCGCGATGTGGCGGCGCTCCTGGGCGAGGACGCCGCCGACAAGGTGGTCTCCAGCTTGGTCTTCCATCAGCTGCCCATGGCCGAGAAGCGAGCGGGCCTCGCCGCGAGCCTGCGGGCGCTCAAGCCGGGCGGAACGCTGCATGTCGCGGACTACGGCCGCCAGTCGGGTGCGATGCGCGTGCTCTTCCGCCTGGTGCAGTCTCTGGACGGCTACGAAAACACCCAACCGAACGCCGACGGCGTTCTGCCTACGCTGATGGCCGAGGCCGGCTTCACACAGGTTCAAGTGCTCGATGTCATCCCGACCGCCACCGGATCCATCTCTCTGTATCGGGCGGTGCGACGATGAGGCGATTGATGTCGCGGCGCACCGTGTTATGGGACGGCATGGGGTTTCCCTCGACTAGGCATGGGTGGATGGCGGCGCTGCTCGCGTCGTTCCTGGCCCTGTTCGTCCTGGTTTCCGCAGCCGACGCCTTCGCCTGCGCACCCGAGACCGGAAGCTTGCAAGGCCTGGCCGCGTCGGACGTCGTCGCTGTGTCCGATACAGGTCACGGCGAACGCAAGGACGCAGCAGGTCAGGTCGCCTGCGCCCACGGCCATTGCCACCATTGCGGCATTACCGCGCCGCCGGCGATTGACGACATGAGGTCGATGGCCCTCGATCGCGCGCCCTTGGCGCCATCGCTCGATCAGGCGCCGGCCTCCCGGATGCCCGCCGGTCCCATGCGCCCGCCCAGAACCTGACGTGACCTCGCGTTCGCGCGCGCCCTTCACGTCAACCTTCCGGGACATGAGACATGCCATCCCCTATTCGCCGCTTGCCGCCTTTCGCGGTCGGCTGCGCTGTGGTCGCCCTGACGACCGCCTTGACCGGCCCGGCCTGGGCCGATCCCGCGCCATCCTTCCGGACCCTGCTTGAGCGCATAGGGGCCAGCCCCTCCGCGGCCGAGGCCGACGCCTTGCTCGAAGCGGCCGAGGCCCGGGTGCGCCAGGCGCGCGTGCGGCCCAACCCGACCGCCGCCCTCGAGGCGGAGAACGCCTTCGGCAGCGGTCCCTTTTCCGGCTACGACAACGCCGAGACCACGCTCTCGCTCACCCAGGACCTCGAACTGTGGGGCCGGCGCGGCGCCCGGGTCGAGGTGGCGCGGGCGGAGGCCGGAACGGCTTCGCTGCGTCGCGATCAGGCGGTCGTCGACGCCGCCGGACGGCTCGCACTCGCCTACGCCGAAGCGGAAGCCGCCGAGCGGCGCTTCGCCCTGGCCGAGGAGGCGCTCAGCCTGACCATCGCGGACGCCCGCGCCGCCCTGGTGCTCGTGGAGGAGGGACGCGAGCCCATGCTGCGCGGCATCCAGGCCGAGAGCGAGGCGGCGGCGGCCCGCGCGACCCGTGACGAGGCGCAGGCCGAGCGGGACGCGGCGTTCGCCCGCCTGACGGCTGTCGCGATGCTGCCCGCGCCGGTCACCTCGATCGTCGACAGCCTGCTGGACGACGCGCCGACCCGGACGGCCATCGAAGCCGCTCCCGGGGCGCCGGCCGTTCGCGTCGCCGAGGCCGAACGCGAAGCGGCCGAACGGCGGATCGCCGTCGAGCGAGTGCGCGCGCGGCCCGATGTCAGCGCCAGCGTCGGCGTTCGGCGTTACGAAGCCGAGGATGCGACAGCGCTGACCTTCGGCATCAGCATGCCGCTGCCCCTGTTCGACCGGAACCGCGGCAATATCGACGCGGCCCAGGCCGAGTTCCGCGCCGCGGACGCCCGCCTGGCCGGCGCGCGCCAGGAGGCCGAGGCCGACGGTCAGGCCGCGGTCGCCCGGCTGAACGCCTCGGTGAGCCGCGTCGCGGCCGCCGACGCCGGCGTGACCTCATCCGAGGAAGCCTATCGCCTGTCCCGGATCGGCTTCGAGGCCGGCCGCATCTCGCAACTGGAGCTGCGCGGAACCCGCGCCGCCCTCATCACCGCCCGCAACGCCGCCGTCGACGCCCGCCTGGCGCGCGTCCGCGCCGAAATCGATCTCGCGCGCCTGCAAGCGCGCGCACCCTTCGGAGGGGTCCAATAATGCGCAAGCCGCAATCCAACAGAACGCTGCTCATTGGCGGCGTCGCCGCCGTCGTCCTGCTCGGAGGCGGCGGGCTGTTCCTGGCTCTCAATCGCGACGCGCGGCCGGCCGCCGAGGGCGAGGCCGGTCACGCGGAAGAGGAGGGGCACGCGGAAGGCGAGGGCGCCGAGGCCCCCGAAGGCGTCGTGGCGCTCACGGCCGAACAGATCCGCGCCGCCGGCATCGCCGTGGTCGCCGTCGGCGCCGGCGGCGGGTCAGAGACCCGGCTGGCGGGACGCGTCGAGCCCATGGTCGATGCGCGCGCCGCCGTGGCCGCCTCGGTCGGCGGCCGGGTCGAGCGCGTGCTCGTCGCGCCGGGGCAGTCCGTGCGCGCCGGTCAGGCCCTCGCCACATTGGTCAGCGGCGACGCCGCGACCTTCCGCGCCGACGCCGACGCGGCGGTGGCGCAGGCCGAAGCCGCGCGCCAGGCCTATCACCGCGATCGCAACCTGGCCGACCAGGGCGTGGTGGCCCGGCAGGAGGTGGAGACCTCCCGAGCCCAGTCGCTCAGCGCCGAGGCGTCGGCGCGCGCCGCCCGCGCCAGGGCTTCGGCGGCCGGATCGCCAAACGCTTCGGGACGGCTGAGCGTGACCAGCCCGATTTCGGGCGTCGTCACCTCGGTGCAGGTCGGCCCCGGAGGCTTTGTCCCCCAGGGCGGCGTCGTCGCCGAGGTCACCAACCCCGCGCGGATTGAACTGGTCTTCAACGCGCCGCCGGCTCTGGCCGCCCAGGTCCGCGCCGGATCGCGCCTGAGGGCGACCGGGCCCAACGGGGAATTCGAAGCCGTCGTCACCGGCGTGGCGCCCGGCGCCGGCGCCGAGAGCGGCGCGACGATCATTCGCGCCCGGCCGGCGGGCGTGTCGCTGCCGCCGACGGGATCCGCCGTCACCGGCGCCATCGTTACGGGCGATGCCGTCCCCGGCGGCCTGACGGTCCCCAGCGAAGCCGTGCAGACCATCGAAGGCGCGACGGTCGTGTTCGTTCAGGTCCAGGGCGGCTTCCGGGCCGTCCCGGTGCTGGCCGGTCGTCAGGCGGGAGGGCGCACGGAGATCCTGCGCGGCCTCGACGAGGGTGAACGCATCGCCGCCGCCAACGCCTTTCTCTTGAAAGCCGAACTCGCCAAGGGCGAGGCCGGCGATGACGACTGAGGCGCGGCATGTTCAAATCCATCATTGAAGCCTCGGTGCGCTTCCGCTGGTTCGTTGTGTTGGCGACCGCGCTGGTCGCCGCGCTCGGTCTGTTCGAACTGACCAAGCTGCCGATCGACGCCGTTCCGGACATCACCAACCGGCAGGTCCAGATCACCACCGTCGCCCCGGCGCTCGCGCCGGAACAGATCGAGCGGCAGGTCACCTATCCGCTCGAGACGGCCATGGCCGGCATTCCCGGACTGACCAGCACTCGCTCGTTGAGCCGCAACGGCTTCAGCCAGATCACGGTCATCTTCACCGACCAGACGGACATCTATTTCGCGCGCCAGCAGGTGGCCGAACGCCTCGCCCAGGCGCGCGAAAGCATGCCCGAGGGCGTGGAGCCGGCATTGGCGCCGATCACCACCGGCCTCGGCGAGGTCCTGATGTGGACCGTGGACTATCTGCCGTTCAACAGCCGCAACCTCGCCCGGCCGGGACAACCCGGCTGGCAGCCAGGCGGCGTCTACCTGACCCCCGAGGGGGAGCGGTTGACCACGCCCGAGGCGCGCGCCACCTACCTGCGCACTGTTCAGGACTGGATCGTCGCGCCGCAGATGCGGACGACGCCCGGGCTCGCCGGCGTCGACACCATCGGCGGCTATGTGAAGGAATACGCCGTCCGCCCCGACGCCGCCCGCCTGTCAGCGTATGGGCTGGGGCTGGGCGACCTCGTCACGGCCCTGGAGCGGGCCAACACCCAGGCCGGAGCCGGCTACGTCCAGCGCGGCGGCGAGGCGCTGACCGTCCGGACCGACGCCCTGGCCTCCACCGTCGAGGATCTTGCCCAGGCCCCGGTCGTCAACCGGGGCGGCCTGGTGGTGCGCGTCGCCGATGTGGCGACGGTCGAGGTCGGGCAAGCTCCGCGGCTGGGCGGCGCGAGCCGCGATGGCCACGAGTCGGTGCTCGGCACGGCCTTGATGATCGCCGGCGGCAACAGCCGCACCGTGGCCCAGGCCGCCGGAGAGCGCCTCGAGGAGGTGCGCGAGACCCTGCCCCCCGGGATCGAGGCGGTGACCGTGCTCGACCGAAGCGCCCTGGTGAACTCCACCATCGGCACGGTGGCGCGCAATCTGACCGAAGGCGCCCTGCTCGTCATCGTCGTGCTGTTCCTGCTGCTGGGGAACCTGCGGGCGGCGAGCATCACCGCCCTGATGATCCCGATCAGCTTCCTGTTCGCCGTCATCGGCATGAACCGCTTCGGCATCAGCGGAAACCTGATGAGCCTCGGCGCCCTCGACTTCGGCCTGATGGTCGACGGGGCGGTGGTGGTGGTGGAGAATACCCTGCTGATGATGACCCGGCGGCGCGCGGAATTGGGCCGCATGCTCAGCCGTCACGAACGACTGGACGTCGCCATGGCCGCGGCCCGGCAGATGGTGAAGCCGGCCGCCTTCGGCCAGCTGATCATTCTGCTGGTCTTCACCCCCCTGCTGATGCTCGAGGGCGTGGAGGGTAAGACCTTCATTCCCATGGGGGCGACCGTCATGCTCGCCCTGGTCGGCGCCTTCATCTTCTCCTTCACCTTCGTCCCGGCCATGACTGCGCTGCTGGTACGCGACCCGAAAAGCGCCCACCTCGACGCCAACGACCGCGTGCAGGAGCACGAAACCCGCGTCCTGCGCTTCGCCCGCCGCTGGATCCAACCCGCGATCAGCGCCGCCGTAGACAAGCCCCGTGTCGTGCTCGCCTCGGCCCTGGGCGCCTTGGTCGTCGGCAGTCTGGCCTTCGCCACCCTCGGCCGGGAGTTCATTCCCACCCTCGATGAGGGCGATATCGCCATGCAGGCCCTGCGGGTGCCGTCCGCTTCGCTGGACCAGTCCTTGGCTATGCAGATGGCCCTCGAGCGGGTCGTCAAGGCCCAGCCCGAGGTGGAGACGGTGTTCTCGCGCACCGGCACGGCGGAGGCCGCCGTCGATCCCATGCCGCGTAACATCTCCGACAGCGTGATCATCCTCAAGGACCGAGGCGACTGGCCAGACCCGGGCCTCGAAAAGGAGGCGCTCATCGAGCGCATTGAGGAGGCGGTTAGTCAGCAGATCGGCAATAATTTCGAGTTCAGCCAGCCGATCGAACTGCGCTTCAACGAACTGATCTCCGGCGTCCGGACCGATTTGGCGGTGCTGGTCTACGGCGACGACTTCGACACCCTGCAGAGGGTCGGCGAGCAGGTGGCTCGCGCATTGGAGGAAACACCGGGTTCCGCCGACGTTCGAGTGGAACAGGCGTCGGGGTTGCCGACGCTGACGGTCAGCGTCGACCGCTTCGCGGCGGCCAACTACGGCCTGTCGGCGGCGGACGTCTCGGAGGCGGTCTCCACCGCCATCGGCGGAACAGAGGCTGGACGCATCTTCGAAGGGGATCGGCGCTTCGACGTTGTCGTCCGTCTGCCCGAGGCGACCCGCAACGATCCAACCAGCCTGGCCGCCCTGCCGATCGTCTCCTCGACCGGCGTGGTGGTGCCCCTGTCCTCGGTGGCGCGCATCCAGACCGCCGAGGGGCCCAACCAGATCAGCCGCGACAACGGCAGTCGGCGCATGGTGGTGCAGGCCAACGTCCGCGGCCGGGATCTCGGCGGTTTCGTCACGGATGCGCAGACGCGGGTGGAGCGGATCGATCTTCCGCCGGGCGTCCGGCTCGATTGGGGCGGTCAGTTCGAGAATCTCAAGCGCGCCGAACAGCGTCTGGGCCTCGTGGTTCCGATCGTATTCATCCTCATCGGGGTCCTGCTTTTCATGGCCCTCGGCTCATTCGCTGAAGCCGGTCTGGTGTTCGCCTGCGTCCCGCTCGCCTTGGTCGGCGGGGCCCTGGCGCTGCTCTTGCGCGGCATGCCCTTCTCCGTCTCGGCGGCGGTCGGCTTCATCGCCGTCTCGGGGGTGGCGACCCTGAATGGCCTGGTGCTGATGCAGGCCATCCGCGAGCGGCTGACGGCGGGCCTGGCGCCGCGTGAGGCCGCGATCGAAGGGGCGTCCAGCCGCCTGCGGGCGGTTCTGACCACCGCCCTGGTGGCCATCGTGGGCTTTATTCCCATGGCCATCGCCCACGGGGCCGGGGCCGAGGTCCAGAAACCATTGGCCACAGTGGTCATCGGGGGCCTTTTGACGGCGACTGCGTTGACACTGCTGGTGTTGCCCACCTTCGCCGCCAAGGCGGTGAAGCATCGCAAGGCGGAAGGGATCGAGGATTGATGAGCGAACGAGACGAGACGGAAGGCGTCCAGCGCCGCACCCTGCTGGTGGTGTTGATCCTCAACGCCGCCCTGTTTGTAGGGCTCGGGATCGGCGGCTTGCTCGCCGATTCCAGCGCTCTGCTGGCCAATGCCCTGGACAATGCGTCTGACTCCGCCGTCTACCTCATCAGCTTTCTGGCGGTGGGCCGCGCCCTGATCTGGAAGACCCGCGCCGCCCGGGCCTCCGGAATCCTGCTGCTGATCTTCGCTGCGGGCGTCCTGCTGGACGTGCTGAGACGAACGCTGATGGGGACGGAGCCCATAGGCTGGACGATGATGGGCATGGCGGTGGTCGCCGCCATCGTGAACCTGGTGTGCCTGGAACTGATCCGGCGCCAACGCAGCGAGGATGTGAACATGAAGGCCGCCGAGACCTTCAGCTTCAACGATTTCGCCTCCAACGGCGGCATCCTGATCGCGGGTGGCCTGGTCCTGTGGCTGGATCAGTCCTGGCCGGATCTGGTCGTGGGCCTAATCGTGGCCGGCATCGCCGTGAAGGGCGGCGTCGACATCCTCCGCGACTCCCGGGCCGAAACGAGAGCGGGGGAAGAAGCCTGAGTGACGACGGCGGCTACGCCCATGATCACACGGCCGGGGCCAAAGCCCGGGTCGGTGGCGAAGTGAGCGGCCCGCGCTGATAACCATTCCTTGCCCCGTTGCGGACTAGGCTGCGCCCATGGTCCGCAGCGACGCCGCGCCGATGAAGTCCCGCCCACCGCGCATCGCCCGCGGCGGCTGGCTCGACGCGCTCCGCTTCATCGTCGGGGCGCTGATCATCCTCTACCATTTCCGCGAGGCCTCGCCGGTCCCGCTGCCCCAGCTGCATCCGGTGATCGACCGCGGCTATCTGCTCACCGACTTCTTCATCATCGACTCCGGTTACGTCCTGGCGCGCATCTACGGCGACCGGCTCGCCGCCGGTCAGGCGTCGCTGCGCGCCTATGCGCGCCAGCCGCTGCTGCGGGTCATTCCGGCCCACCTCGTCGTCAGCCTTATCCTCGTCGTCCTCGTCGGCGGCGCGGCTCTGGCGGGGATCGCGCCCAGCAACCCGCGCTGGTTCGACTGGTCGCAGCTGCCGGCCCAGGTGCTGCTGCTCCAGGCCTGGGGCGTGCCGGGCGGGCAGGGGTGGAACGCCCCGACCTGGACGCTCTCGGCCCTGATTGCCTGCTACCTCCTGCTGCCCTGGATCTGCCGGGCCCTGTGGCGCTGGCCGCCGATCGCCGTGGTGATCGGCGCGACGCTGCTGGTCGTCGGCGCCGACCTCGCGGCCTCGCTGTGGCTCGGCGATCCGATCTACCGCCTGCCGATGCGCTACGGCGTCCTGCGCGCCTTGCCGCTGTTCCTGCTCGGGGTCGCGGCGGCCTTCTACGGTTCACGCGTCTATGTCGCATCCCGTCTGGCCGGCGCGATCGGGGTCGGCGCCGCCATCGCGCTTGTCATCCTTCAGGCCTTCGGCGCCTTCAGCCTGTTGTCGCTGGGCCTGATGACCGTGATCATCTGGGCCGCCGGGGCCGTATCGGTGCGCAGGCCGTCACGCCTGATCGAACATCTGGCCCTGATGTCGTTCTCGATGTTCCTGACCAATGAGGTCACCCGTATCGTTTGGTTCGGCCTGCTCGACGCCCTGGGCCAGGACGCCCTGTCGTCGGGGGTTCGCTGGGCGCTGTGGTCGATCGGTTTCATCGGCGCCTTCGCGGCCGCGGCGGTGTTCCGCTATGGCTTCGACCGGCCGGTGCAGAGCTGGCTCAACCCGTCGCGCGTCAGGCTGGCGGCTGCGGACAGGAACGCACCCGCGACGCCTCGGGCGTCAGGCGCCGTTGTGGCGGCCGAACACGCGGGTTGAACCATCGTTGAGGATCAGGACGGTCGTATAGGGTTCGCGCCCGGCGGCTTCCATGCCCGGCGAGCCAGCCGGCATGCCGGGGGCGCTCAGCGCCCGGGCGCCGGGGCGTTCGCTGAGCAGCCGGTCGACGTCGCCGGCCGGAACATGGCCCTCGATCGCATAGGGGCCGACGACCGCCGTGTGGCAGGAGGCCAGCCGGTCCGGAACGCCATGTTGCGCCCGGGTCGGCGCGAGATCTTCGCGCTCGACGACCTCGACGGTCCAGCCGGCCTGGCGCATGTGGGCGATCCAGCCGCCGCAGCAGCCGCACCAGGGCGTCTTGTAGGCGGTCATCCGCTTCGGCGGCGCGGCGAGGGCCGGGGCGGCGAAGGCGGCGAGGGACAGGCCGCTCAGGATGGACCGGCGGTCAAGGATGGTCGGAGAACGGTTCATGGCGGTCCTGGGTGACGATGACGCCGCGGCTTAGCCGGGCGTGTGACCTGCGTGCCCGCCGCTCTGCGGCGTTTCGGGAGCGGGCGCCGGAGCCGGGGCGGGTGCGTCCGGAGCCGGGGCCGGAGCGTTCATCTCGTCGCAGCACTCCATGGCGGCGCCGGGGGCCATGTCCTTGCAGCAGGCGCAGGCCTCCGCCGCGAGCACCGCGCCGGCGCTGAGGGCGAGGAAGGCGGCCGCCGCGGCGGCGATCTTGAGGGTCATCGCGGGTCTCCTTGAAATCGAGCCGCCTTGATCGGCCCGCGGGCGTCCGCCGTCAATGGGCGACCCCTGCGGTCAGGTGTCCACCCGTTCGACCGCGACCCAGCGTCCGCCGCGCTTCTCGACCACGAAGCGGGCGGACGTTTCCTCGAAGGCCGGCACGTCGCCGTCCCGGAACCAGATCCACGGGCGCGACCGGCTGTCCGGGCGCACGAAATAGGCGCGGCTGGAGCCGGCGTCCTGCCATTCGATGGTGACGGTCTTGCGGAGGGGCATGGCAAGAACAAAAGCAGAACACGAAGCGGGGTCAAGCCGGCTTCGCGCGCCCGCCGTCGTCATCCACAGGCGCACGCCGGGACGCCGCCCAGAAGGCTAAGGGCTCCGCCCTCGCGCGGGTCAGGGTGAAGCGGCTGCGCCGCCGGACCGGCCGGTCTCCCCGACCTTCCGCGCGGTCATGCTGTTCATTTTCATCATCGTCGTCGGCTTGTGCAGGCCGGGCGATCCCCCTCCGGCCGGTCCGCCCTGGCCCTTGCTACCCCGGTCTCGCCGACGGGCAGGGTTTCAGGCGCGCAGTTCGCGTCCCTGCAACCCATGCCCAAAGGAGGCAGACATGACTGCTCAATCCATCGAAACCGCCGCGACCGAAGCGACCGCGCCGCAGCACGGCTCGGAGATCACCGTGCCGCTCAACCGGCTCAAGGCCTCGCCGAAGAATGCGAGGAAGACGCCGCACAGCCCGGCGACCATCGAGGCCTTCGCGGCCTCCATCAAGGCCAAGGGGGTGTTGCAGCCGCCCGTGGTCGAGATCGAGCGGGACGGGGAGGGCGCGCCCACCGGAAACTACCTCGTCACCATCGGCGAAGGGCGCCGTCAGGGGCTGCGGCTGCTGGCCAAGCGCAAGGCCATCAAGCGGACCCATCCGGTGCGGGTCATCGTGGACGCCGAGAACGACGCCCACGAGATCAGCCTCGACGAAAACATGACCCGTGAGGCCATGCACCCCGCCGACCAGTTCGAGGCCTTCCAGCGGCTCGCCGCCGAGAAGGGCTACGGACCCGAAGAGATCGGCGCCCGGTTCGGAGTGTCGGCCCATGTGGTGCGCCAGCGGCTGCGGCTCGGGTCGGCGGCGCCGGAGTTGATGACGGCCTATCGGGAGGGGACGCTGGCGCTCGACCAACTGACCGCCTTCTGCGTCAGCGAGGACCGCGAGCGGCAACGGCAGGTGCTGGAGCAGATCGGGCCGCACACCCCGGCCTACGCCATCCGCCGCGCCATGACCGAGGCCAAGGTCCGCGTCGATGACCGGCGCGTCCGCTTCGTCGGCGTGGAGGCCTACGAGGCCGAGGGGGGCGGGGTGCTGCGCGACCTGTTCACCGAGGACGGCGGCGGCTGGCTGGAGGATGTGGTCCTGCTGGACCGGCTGGTCGGCGACAAGCTGACCGGACTGGCCGACGAGGCCCGCGAGCGCGAGGGCTGGAAATGGGCCGAGGCCTGTCTGGACTACCCCGACGTTTCGGCGTTCGGGCGGGTCTATCCGGTGGCGGTCGAACGGTCGGACGCGGACGTCGCCGAAATCGCGGCCCTGTCCGAGGAATACGACCGCCTCGTCTCTGAAACCGACGCGGCGGAAATGTTCCCCCCCGAGGTGGACGCCCGGCTGGAGGAGATCGACAAGGCCTTGCAGGCCTTCGGCCCGGACTTCGCCTATGCCGGCGAGGCCAGGGCGCGGGCCGGGGTCGTGGTGACGCTGGGTCACGACGGCCTCGCCCGCTTCGAGCGCGGACTGGTCCGCGCCGAGGACGTGCCCGCCGATCCGCCGTCGCCGTGGCAGGAGGAAGAGGCGGCGGACGAGAGTGCGGACAATTCGCCGGGCTCGGAGGCGGAGGCCGCCGAGGACGAGGCGCCCTCGGCCTTGTCGGATCGTCTGCTGATCGACCTGACCGCCCACAAGACCATGGGTCTGCGCGACGCGGTGCAGGCCGATGTGAATGCGGCGCTGGCGACGGTGGTTCACGCGCTCGCCCTGCAGGTCTTCTATCCGGGCTACGGCGTCTGGACGCCGTTGCAGCTTCGGTTGACGACGACCGGGCTGGAGCGGCTGGCGCCGGGGGTGGAGGACGGCCCCGCCGGACGCCGGGTCAGCGACCGGTGCGAGGCGTGGGGCGCGCGCCTGCCCGAGCGCCCGGAAGACCTCTGGGGCGTGGTGGCCGCGCTGCCGCCTTCGGAGCAGTTGGACCTGATGGCCTGCTGCGCCGGGGTCGGTCTCTACGCGGTGCGCGATCCGCACGACCGGCGGCCCGGCGCCTTGGCGCAGGCCGAGACGCTGGCGACGGCTGTAGGGCTCGACATGGCCGGGACGTGGACGGCGACGGCGGCCAGTTACTTCTCGCGGGTGGCCAAGGCGCGGGTGCTGGAGGCGGTGACCGAGGCCGTCAATCCGGAGGAAGCGGGCCGGATCGCCGGGTTCAGAAAGGACGACATGGCCGAGGCGGCGGAACGGCTAGTGGAGGGTCGGGGCTGGCTGCCGTCGGTGTTGCGGACGCAGGCTGGTGTGCCTGCGGAGGCGCAGGAGGCAGGCGAGGGTGCTGACGACGAAACCCGCACCGCGCCGAACGACGACGCCTATGCGTTCGCGGCCGAATAGCCGCAGCGCACAGATCGAGCGAAAACTCGCCGCGCGCCCTTTGGGGGCGCGCGGCTTTTTCATGGCTTGATGGCGGCTCGTGACTCTGAGCCGTCGTCGATCTGGTCTGCTTTGCGGGAGCGGGTAGCTAAGCAAATCGAGTATCGAGATCTTGGGGTGCGGACTCTGTTAATTTTGACCGCTGACGCAGGTCAGTCTGATCCTTCACCCTCCGTGAGGGCTGCCTCAGCGACCCGGTTCCAGAAGGTGCAAACCGCATCGTTGTATCGGTTCATGTCAGCCTCGCTGACGATGAACTGAGACAAGGGCTCTTTCGCGGGCATGTACCAAGGGCGCAGTCGGATGATCTCGCTATCGGGTGCCCACAGTTCCGGATGGGCTTCCCAAAGTTCGGTCAGGGAACGTCCCGGACCGTGCCTCACCGCATTAGCGACGAGGTGCAGTTCCCGGAGCGTGGCGTATTCCGGGAATGTCGAGAGGCCGCATCCCCGTAGGCGGCGGACGTGCTTGTCGACCGCTTCCGGCGACGCGCTTTTCCTGAATTTGGAGAAGTCCGTGGCACCTGATGATCCGAAGGCCTGGGTTTCGCACAACCATTCCACCACGTCGTTCTGCCACTGGCCGTTCAACGTCAGGGCGATGGCCTTGAGCAGATTGTTGCTGAGGGTGGGGATCCACCACTGACCTTCGCCACCGAGGTCCTCGTAAGCGTGACGGACCGCCTCGTGGTGACCCTTCATGCTGAAATAGAATAGTTCACCCGTCCGGTTCGCATAGCGCTGGACCGCGTGATCCAGCGTCCGGGAAATCCAGTCTTCGGGAACATCGAGACGTGCCTTCGTCATTAGCTTACGGTCACAGGTCGCGATGGATCGCTCAGGGGATGCCCAAACAGAACGCCCATTTCGTCTTGGTCGATGGGGACAAGCGCCCGGATCGTTCCGAGCTCCGCGTCGGCGCAGACGCAGACATCGGCGGTCCCGACAATGAGGAAGGCGAGCGGGCGTCGCTGCTCACGTCGCGACTTGAGCCAGGACGCCCGGTCGATCACCGAGGGGGTCGGGCGGAGTTCCGGGTGGGAATGCCATTCGCCAATATGGGTTACCAGACCGCCAGACCGTCTCCATGCTGCATCCGCAAAGGCCTGGTGACCGGCTGGAGATCGCCAGAACCGTGTCGGGGACCAACGGTCGCTGTTCTGAGGAGCGGAAGCGTCGATGACATGAAGATCGCGGCCACGATAGCTCCCCAACAGAATCCCACCGACCTCGTGTCGAAAGGCTGCGGCTTCTGCGATGGCCTTGATGCGGCTCAACACCATGTGTTCGACAAGGACGTTGCGGGGGGCCGAAACTCAAGTCACCGGGCCTTGGCAGGCCGGACAAAGCGGCTCGATGGGCCAGTTTCGGTCCTTCGGAGGAGCCGTATGCTCGAGATCCAGCACCCGAGTGCGGACGCGAGGACCTGGCATGTCGGGTGCCGCCGCCCATTCAAGGGCGGCTTGAACGACAAGGGTGGCAGCGAGCATCGGCGCCGGGGCTGCATAGTTGATATGAGCGCCATCGCCGCAGGTGCCGCTCTCGACCGCCGTGGTCACGCCGGGTTTGAGGGGATTGGCTTTGAGTTCGCCGTGGTTAGGCCGCAAGCACTTTAGACAGGCATGGGCTGAGCGGGTGACCAGCACGGTCTGGGCCGCCAGACCATTGCCGTGGATGGCGGCGTGGATCACCGGGGGGAAGGGCTTGCCTAGGCGGCGGGTCGTTACGGCCAAATCGTTGAGATGAAGGCCCACAGGTGTTGAGCCAGTCGCGTCGATGACGAGGTCGTAGTCTTGGAGTCGGGCTGTGACCCCGAACACGTCGGTGGCCACGCCCTCCACCGTCAGGTCGGGATGGAGCCGTCGAACTTCGGCGGCGAGAGCGCCGGCCTTGGCGAGGCGAACCGCGGAAACCGGCAGGACATGGCGGCCAAAATTGGCGGTCGAGAACTGATCGCCGTCGATGATCAACATGGGGCGCTGAGATTGACCGGCGCCGGACCTCGCCAGCTCTAGGCAGACTCGGGAACCAATTGCGCCCGCGCCCACGACTGCGACGGCCTTTCCGATAAGGGGAGAAGGCGCGCTGAGCCGGCCGTTGACCAAGTCCGGGAGAGCGACGCTGTCGGCAAGGCCACGATCGAGGGTCATCTCGTTCTCTCCGTGAGATATGGATCGGGCGCGACGATTCTGGGGCGCTTTCGCATAGGCGATCCTGGCGAACTCGGGCCATTTGAATGACGCGGCGACGACCCCGTTCTCGGCCGCAAGGATGATGTGCCCCTTGTCCACCAAGGCAGGCGCAAATGCGTGGGCGATGGCGTCCGGCTCATCGACGAAATGCGCGATCCAAGTCTTTAGCGTGGCGAGGGTTTTGCCCGGCCCTCCGCCTCGCCGAATGTCGAAAGGGCGGTTGCCGCGCAGCACATATGCCTGCCGTACATCGTCAGGCTTGTCCCGGCTCCATCGGCTAACCCGTTCTGGTGTCGTGATCACCAAACTGTCTCGCCCGCCGACCCTGTTCCAGGTGCAGCAGCGCGCGCGACCGGAGAACCCTGCGGGGAGGTCCGTATAGAGATAGGTGTCAGGGTTCCAGTAGGAGACGAACTCCCTTTGGCGGTCGGCGAGCGTGGAAGCGTGGAGCACTTGGTCGAGCGTCTCTTTGGCGGACTCGAGCACCCTAAGGATGGCCCCTCCGGCATTGTAGGGATCATATTCCTCGACCTCTTTCTCGGCGAAGCAGAGGCTGTCATCGGCGTTCAGGTGGGCCAAAAGGCGCCTGCGGATCGCGAGGTCTTCGACATAGATCTTCGGTGGCGTCGTCATCACCGGATCAGTCACGCAGACCGCGACCGCGATGGTGGTCCTCCCCGACCGGAGGTCGCCGCGATAGCGGGTGATCCCGCGTCGGCTTTGCACATAGGCGAACCCTCGCGCCTTGAGGGCGGCGTCGAGGGCCGCCCAAGCGCGGGTCTCCAGAGGCGTCACCCGGAGGTCTGGGACCCCACCCGGGGCGATGGGCTTTGCGCTGCAACGGTGGAGCGCACCTGGCTTGCGGATGCGATGGGCGACACAAGAGCGGCGTTGTCCGGCACCCGATGACCGAAGAGCCTGCGGAAGCGCTCGACGACATTGAAGATGCTGGTCTCGTTGTTGAGAGCACCGTCCAATTCACTGGCGAGGGCGCGCGCTTTGAGTTCGAACTGGTTCTGCTCGGTTGTGGTCCAGTTGTCGTTCAGGGCCTTGTCGTCAACCACCGGGTTCCACACCACGCCCGCGATCTTGGCGGACAGGGCGCGGGCCACCACCAGCAGCCCGTCGTCGTCCCGCCCAGGCTGGGGCGGGGTATTGGCTTCGTCCAAGGCTTCAACAGCGCAGACCATCAGGACCAGAGAGCTCAAACGACAGCTGTCCCAGTGGTAGTCCCGCCACGCCTTGAGATAGCGAGTAAGCCGCTTTAGGTCGGTCCAGCTGGCATGACGCGCCGCCGCATTGACGAACCAGTCCTCGAGTTCCAGCGGGTCCGACTGCTCCCAGCCTGTAGTCCGGTGGGCGACATAGATCTCGCTCGGATCGAGCCGGATTTCGGGCGGCGGGGACGAGAACGCGGAGCCGTCAATTGCGCGATTGGCCGCCGCATGAAAGGCTTTTTCAAGTAGGGCCATCTTCACGTCAGGGATGGCGTAGATGTTGAGGTCGAGGTGCGCTTCCGCATCAATCACGACCCGGACGCAGATGCTTTTGCTTGTGTCGAGGGTCCAGCCTTGGGCGTCGCAGAGGGCGCCCAGGATGCGTTCGACGATCGCGAACAGCGTGTTCGAGGCCACGGCCGGGTTGAGCCCGACGATCGACATGGGGACATACATGCCGTCATCGAGGTCGAGTTGCTGACAGGCCTTCGCGGGCTGATTCAGCGTGCCGTACGCCCAAGATCCTTGGGTGCGGAACTTCGGGGTAAAGGACAGGGCGGCGGGGTCCGGAACCCCGTGCGCCTTGACCAGAGGGACCTCGTCCTGGGTCAGATAGGCACCGGCCACCCGCAGCCCTGCACGAAGCGCGTCGCGGACCAGCTTCTGTGCGGTCTGGAGTTTGTGCTTCTGCGCGTCGGTGATAACCAGTTCGCATCTCAGGCACGGTTGATTCGCCGCCTGATGAAGAAGCCGATGTGCATTATACCGCATGTTGTTGTCCTGAGCGCGCCCGAACCCTACATCTAGGGTTAAAGATTGTGACCGCAAGGGGGCGAAATGCATTCCGTTCTGGGTTGGAAGGCTTGGCTCACGGCAGCTTTGGCGATCTGCGTCGCGATCATTGGCGCGCGCTTGTTGGTCGGAAGCGAAATCCTCCCGTCATTGCAAAGCGGTATGAGCCTGACCTCGCTTTTAGTGACGGTTTTCGTCGCGACGCCGATCTGGCGGCTGCTGTGGCTTGTCCCCTATTTTCAACGCAAGGCTCCGCAGCTTGACGGGGAGTGGTCGGGCGTGGTCGCCTCGAATTGGTCCGTCGTCGAGCGGCTTAAGGAGGCGGCCAAACAGGCTGGCGCACCCGCTCTCGACGTGGATGACTTGGCTAGGCCCTTGCCGGACTTGGTCGAGGTTCCCGTGTCGGTGAAAATCCGGACCACCTTCGCCCGGATTTATCTCGAACTCGAAAGTGCCGACGATCGCTATCAGATATCAACCCTGAAGGCCGTTGAACTAAGGCCGGCGAACGAAGCCGGGGACGCCGTCCTCAGCTATGTCTTCGAGGGGCGGGTGTTGAACCCCAAGGCCGGCGATGTCGGCTGTTTCGACGGAGCCGCAACCCTGTCCTTGCGCTCACAGGCAAGTGGAGGTCTGGCTATGGCCGGGCCGACTTGGACTAACCGGGCTTGGAGTCGGGGCCTGAATACCGCAGGTGTCCTGCGTCTCACTCGGATCCGCGCCGACTTTTGGACGCCTCTGACATTCGGCTTGATAAAGCGCTAGCAGGTCGCCATCGCGGGGTCGGGCCGTCACCAGAACGGGCCTTTCGGCCCAGCAGAAGCGGCTTTCTGAATATCAAGCCCGGTATGGGAGCGAGGAGCGCCAGATTTCGAGCCCGTGAGACTGGAAGAAGTCGCTGGCCTCAGGGGCGGCGTCCGCAGACATGGTCGGGCCCATGCCGACGCTGACTATCGCCGACGAACCATCCTGGCGGGCGAGGGGCACATCCACATATCGCGTCGGCCCGAAACGGCCGGCGCGAAGACCCACTGGAAGCGCAGGTGTCTTTTCTCCGCCCGTCCGATTTCCACCAACGTCCTCGAGTGCGCCGTCGCCATTGCGAACTAGCATCCGCGATATCCGCACTTCGCGCTCGTCCGCGAAGCCAGGGTGTTTCATCGAAAAGAGGTCGACGCACAGGCGCCGCGCATAGTCCGAAAGCGTCGGGTGATCGTCAGGATCATCCTCTAGCTGTTGCTGGACGACGCCCAAGCCGAGACAGAGCATTCGGTCGACCAAGGCTTCGTCGTAAACCACGGTCCGGATCGCGACGCCGGCGTCGTGTTCGAGATGCCGTGCGTCCAAGCCCAGAACGCACCCGCCACCATCGCCCGCGTAGCTTCGCCACTGCCCCAGATCGTCGCGCCGAGGAGTCAATGACCCGATCATGAGGCCGGTGTTTGCGGTCAGCCCCTCAAGCTCCGACACGACGAAAATGCGGGTCGTGAGGTCCGTGTAGACCTGTCGATCCCGCATAAGGCCAATCAGTCGATCACGAGCATACGAAAACTCCGAAGCGTCGTTCAGCGCGGTATACTCGGAGAGCCGAAAGGTCCGGTTTTCAACGATCGCCCGCGCCGCCTCGATCGAGGTGTAGTGGTATACGACCGGACAGTGGTCCGAGCTGAAGTCCCAAGGCAAGGCCATGCGGAAGTTATGACCTGCCGTTGCTAAAGAGAATATGGCTGGAAGGGATTGGAAGTGTCGCTCACGCAGATCCGGATTTGACATCCGCTATAGAGCCGTCGCTCTTGGTTCGCTTGTGGCGCTCTCCGCAGTACCCAGCGCAATGAAGGCCGCTGCATTGTCGGCCTCCCGGCGGCAGGTCCTTCAAAAACAAGATCGCGCTTCGGGGAGCAGGGCGTCAAACCGCTTCGAGTTGCTGAACCCCGGACTTCCGATGCCTACTCAATCTCCAATTGGACACGGGCGGGTCTACGCTTCAGCTTGACCGTATGTATCTAACTGAAGCTCAAGCCCGCGCTCGCGCTGGCGTAGCAGAGGACGAGCCCGCTCATGTGCTGGCGTTCGCGCTCGCTCTCGACTCCGCGCTGAGCGCCCTGACAGATCGCTTCGACATTTTCCTCTCCCATTCCGTTCGGGACGCTAGTCTCGTCATGGGGGTGAAGCGGATCCTGGAGGAGGCCGGAAAGACCGTCTACGTGGACTGGATCAGCGATCCGAACCTTGACCGAAACGCAGTCACCGGCGCTACGGCAGAGAGGTTGCGGCATCGTATGAGGAAGTGCGACGCCTGCTTCTATCTCTTTTCCCGACATTCGAGGCGGTCGAGGTGGATGCCGTGGGAGCTCGGTTTTTTCGACGGCCATAACGGCAACGTCGCGATCCTTCCGCTGATCCCTCCAACGGGCGAACTCGACTTCACAGGCGAAGAGTATCTAGAGATTTATCCCAAGATAGACTTCGCAAACCTAAGCGGCAGCCCCAGCATATTCGTGAACCAAGTACGACGCACGGAGATGGGGTCGTACAAGTCCTATGATGAATGGCGGCGTGGCGCTGATAAGCTTAGACCCACGACCTAGCTACCCACCCGTCAGCCATTTCCGGAGAGGCGTTGCGGTGTTCGCTTTGTGATTTAGTACCATCCAGATGTCTTGGTCGCTGCCCTTCATCTGGCCCCAAACGATCCGGCGATAGAGGCCCAGATATTCCCATGAGGCCCAGGTCGAGTCGTGCAGATCGTCCGAGGACGGAAACAGAGCGATTTGTCCGAGGCCCTTGTAGCCGTCAGCCACTCCCAGCTCCCAAGGCACCCAGCGCGACTCCTTACTGTTCTTGCTCGTCAGAAGAACGAACCTGCTGCTCTGCTTGATGCGAGACTTCAGCAAATTGGCGGTTTCGTCCGTGGTGTAGGGAGGCATCTCCGGGTCGATTTCATCGATGTAGACCACGGCGCCGTGGTTCTGCAGGACGATCGTGGCACCCACGACAAGATCCTGGTCCTTGCTGGAGTGGGACAGGAAAGTTGAGCCGGCAGGGCTTCGCGCCGAAGCCGTGCGAAGCACGGAGGCCTGTTCGGTCAAAGTGATGTTCGCGGCGAAACCCCGAAGTTCCGCCCTTGTTACGAACCGGGTCACCTCAGTTGTCGTCCTGTGGCTTCGCCAGCCGTTGGAGTATCTCTCGAACGAGCTTCAGGAGCTTGTCGGGTGTTGTGGCCTGGTTTGACAGGACGGCTAGCTCTTCGTCGGTTGGCCTGGCCGCGCTTGCGCCCTGCGATGGGATAGCGGACCCAGTCAGATCTTGCGCGATTTGCTCGGCCGCGCCTCCGGTCGCACCGATGGGCAGTATGAAGGCCCCGGCCTCGCGCGCGACCTCGAACTCCTTCAACACGCCGTCCGCAACGATCTGAGAGCCGCCCTCGAGCTTTGCGCCGCCTAGGAAAATCACAATCCCGGCCTGTCGCGCCATCTCGGCGCGAAGCGCGGTCCATCGTTTCTGGTCCGGCTCCCTATCCGTCAGCGGTTGAGGGAAGGGTCGGACGATCAGCCGGCGGTCCAGATCCCACCCGCCGTCCTGACGGAGACGGTCGATAAAGCCCCCAATCACAGCTGGGCCGACCAGTAAGCCCGATCCGCTCACCAGATCCCGCCCGGTGTCCGCGATCAACCCGCCGACCGCCTCGGAAAGGCGATACAGATCGCCGGCGCGACCGTCGTCGCCGTCGAGCGGCCAGCTTCCACTGACCCATACCCGCATCGCGGCGACGCGGCGCTCTACCTGGCGCATCAGTTCGGGAATTTCGTCGTAATGCTCTACCTCGATTGTCCTCAGTCCGTAGCGGCGAAGGTCCTTGGCCCAGTGCTTATGCTGCGCCGTGCGGGCCCTGAACTCGTCCTCGGAAGAACAGTCCGCCAGGCTGGGCGGCTTCACGATTGCGAAGTGCTCCGGCGGCGCTTCAGTGAAGCTCTCACGAATGAGGGATAGCACGTGCCGGACATTGGGATCGGTCAGGCTGAGCCCGATGAAAAGAACGGACATGCTGCTGAGATGCGCCTGCAGCAGGGGGAGGAAGGCCCCACGCTTGGACCGATAGAGTTCGTAGTCGTCGGTCGAGATGACGATGTCGTCCATTCGGTCGACGGACCCATGCATCTTGTAGAGCCGTGCCGCGCCGGGCCGGGCGCGGAGCGAAAGGTCGGCCGCCCCGGAGACAACATCGACAGGCCGATTGATCACGGCGAAGGCGCGCTCGACCAGACGGTCGTAGTTCGTCGTCCAGATCTGCCGAACGGGGAGGCGCGCCAGCACCTCCAAGGTCGGCGGAACCGGTCGATCTTTGCCGATCTCTTGCCGGATCACGTTGCGGACGCCGGTCGCGGCACCGCTCTCGCTGATGTGCCACTGGGCCAGTGCGGCGAGGTCCTGGATGTCGCTGGAGCGGACACCGAGTTCCTCGCCGATGTCCTTAAGAAGCTCCGCCCAAGTCGGATATCCCGCGGCCTTCGAAACACCGGCGCCGACGAACACTGCGCCAACGCCTTCGTGGAGGGCAGCTGGAAAATCCTTGAGAAAGCGATTTCGGCTTGACGTAGGCATCCTACCGTCCGGCCCGCTTGGCCGCCTCTTCAATCCGAGCCGCCAACCGGGCGTGATCGGCATACTTGTAGACGGGCGCCCCGGCCCTCGTAAGAAGAGCCGGGGTAGCGCCGGCAAGATCCGTATTTCCGAGCCTATCCTTGAGCTCGTGAATCTGGATGCCCACTATCCCGTTGCCCCGCGCGATCGATTGGCTGATTTCGTAGTCGATGTACTTGCGGCCCGCTGAGGCCGCGCCGATGCAAACAACCGTAACCGACGTGTTGAGCAGCGCGTCGTCGATCATCTTCTTGATCGCCGTATCGCCCTTCTTTTTGGCTTCTTCCCAGAGCGAGGCGTCATGGAACCCGACCGCCGCGGTGCCCACGATCTCGCCGATGTTGCGAATCTGATTCACACGCCAGATGTCGCGTTGATAGTGAAAACTGAAGAACACCCGACGTGCCATGTTTCCCTCCACGGGTCTGAATCGCCCCTTGCTAACGCTTGGGTTGCGCTCGGCGGTCCTCCGAGTCAACGGCTACGGTTGTCGGATATTCCCGCCACTACGGGTTCGCGATCGGACAGCCAGCCATACGATGTATGTTGGTCCGCCGCCGCGTGCGGACAACTTCGATTTTGTCGAAACATCTAGTTCTCGGCGGCGGACTGATGTCCGCTCTTTGGCGCTTCACCGCAGTCTTATCTGTCCGTAGCCCCAGAGAGGAGGCGATGGTCATCCGCGGGATATCCGGAGGCGTCGCCATTCGGAACCCCGTCGCGGCGCTTGGGTTGGACTCCGATCAACCAAGGAGCCCTCCGATGCAAATCCAACCAATGATCAGCACCCATCCCGACGTGCGCGGAAGCGTCAACGACAGTCTCGTTCGCGCGATCGAAGCGGCTTACGGCTGCGCCGCGGTGTGCCACATCTGCGCCGATGCCTGCCTGGCCGAGGATATGGTGAAGGATCTCACCCAGTGCATCCGCCTCAATCTTGATTGCGCCGACGTCTGCCTGGCCACGGCCGGCCTCGCCGCGCGTCGCGCCGGCAGCCACGAGACACTGATCCAGCGCATGCTCGAGACTTGCGCCGAGGCCTGCGCGGATTGCGCTGTCGAATGTGAGAAACACGCCGAGATGCACGAGCATTGCCGCATCTGCGCCGAGGAATGCCGCCGCTGCGAAAACGCTTGCCGCGAGGCTGCCTCCTCGATCACACCGTCACGCCATTGAGGCCGATCGCCGTCAACGGCACTCGACCGTCAGATGCCCGAGCTCGTGGACCGGCCTCAGCCGGTCGCGAACGGTCGCGACATCCACAGCCCCGGTCACGCTGACGATAGCCGAGTGCGCGTCCGGCCCGATGCGCCAGACGTGCAGATCGGTGATCCGGGCGTCGCCCGGCCCCTCGACGAATTCGCGGACCTCGGCCTCGATGGCGGTGTCCGTTGTGTCGAGCAGCACCGCGGCGGTGTCGCGCATCAGGGACCACGACCACCGGGCGATGACGATCGCGCCGACGATGCCCATCAGCGGGTCTAGCCAGACCCATCCCATATAGCGGCCCGCAAGCAGGGCGATGATCGCCAGCACCGAGGTCAGGGCGTCGGCCAGCACATGGATGTAGGCGGCGCGCAGGTTGTTGTCGCGATGGCCGCCATGACCGTGCTGGTGATCATGGTCGTCGTGATGATCGTGGTCGTGGTGATGGCCATGCCCGTGGCCATGACGACCGTGGTGGTGCCCCCCGCCGGACAGAAGGACGGCGCTGACCAGATTGACCACGAGACCCAGGATGGCGACCAGCGTCGCCTGGCCGAAGGCGACCGAGCGCGGATCGATCAGGCGGCCGATGGACTCTCCCGCGATCCCGAGCGCCACGATGCCCAGAACCAGCGCCGAGGCGAACCCCGCCAGGTCCCCGACCTTGCCGGTCCCGAAGCTGAAGCGCCGGTTGGCGGCATGCCGCTTGGCGTAGGCGTAGGCGCCGGCCGCAACGGCCAGGGCGCCGGCGTGGGTCGCCATGTGAAAGCCGTCGGCCAGCAGGGCCATCGAGCCGTAGACCAGGCCGGCGATGATCTCCCCGACCATCATGACGGCCGTCAGGCCGACCACCCACAGCGTTCGCCGTGCGCTGTCGTCGTGCGAACGGCTGAGGAAATAGTGGTCGTGGGTCAGATAGTCGGTCTCGGACGCGGACATGGCGCGGGCCTTACTTTGAATAGCGGCGAATGATGGCGATCAACTCGTCGGCGCCGCCCTGCCGGGCGTCCTCGCTCAGATCGGGATGAGCGACGTGGTGGCGCAGATGGTCTTCAATCAACTCTTCCAGAAGCCCGCCCATGGCGCCCCGCGCGGCCGCGACCTGCTGCAGGATTTGCGAACACCCGGCTTCAGACTCGATGGCGCGCTCTATTGCGCTGAGCTGACCCGAGATCCTCCGGACCCGCGCGACGAGCTTCTTCTTGTTCGTGGAGGTATGCGCCATGGATACTCCCCTATAGTATCTTGCACCGGCGCGCGACACCTCCTATGAGGCCGCTTCCTGTTGGGGAGTAGCTTCCGGCGTCTGATCGCCGGGGTCGGATCAACACACTCGCGTTTCGGCGCGCGGTCCGACCAGCGGAACCGCCGCCTAGCGAGACCAGCGCGTCCCACCGCCGCACCGGCCGGGGAGGGAAGCGCTGTTCGTTGCCGGGTGGATGCTCGTCATGACTCCTGTCGCCATCGCCGTTCTGTCTCTCAGCATGTCTACCGACGCCTTCGCCGCCGCCGTTGGGCGTGGTGCTTTGCATCGACCGAACCTGGCCGGCGCCGTGAAGGCAGGCCTGGTATTCGGGTGTATCGAGGCCATCACCCCGGTGATTGGCTGGGGGCTCGGCATGGTCGCTGCAGGCCTCGTCGAACGCGTGGATCATTGGATCGCCTTCGGCCTCCTCGCCGCTGTTGGCGGCAAGATGATCTGGGAAGCGACCCGTCCCCTGGCTGAGGATGCCCCACGCCGGTCCGGACCTTGGGCGCTGATCGCCATGGCGGTCGGGACCAGCATCGACGCGGCGGCTGTTGGCGTCGGCCTGGCCTTCATCGGAGCCAATATCTGGGTTATCGCGGCCTCAATCGGCGTCACGACCTTCCTGCTGACCACGATCGGCATGCTGATTGGCCGGGCCGTCGGCCAGCGTTTTGGCAAGATCGCCGAGCTTCTGGGAGGGCTCGCGCTTGTCGCGCTCGGTCTGATGATCCTGCTTGAGCACCTCGGCGTCATCGGCGCGTGATTGCCAGGACCCTACCGGCTCGACAGGGTGCGCAGGTCATCACCTATGCGATCGATCCGAGTTCTGCGATCACCGGACACCGAACCCGCCCGCCTTCGCTGCAGTCCGCGACGGCCTGCTTAAGCACCGTCCGGAGCCGCTCCAGATCCGCGATTTTGGCGTCCACGCTGGCGATGTGGTCCTGGGCCATGTCGCGGACTTCGCAGCAGGCCTGGACGCCCGGCTCACTCAACGCGATCAGCCGCCGAATGGCGTCGATGCCGAATCCCAGTTCGCGGGACCGGCGGATGAAGCGCAGGCGTTGGGCGTGTTCCGGCTCATAGCTCCTGTGTCCGCCCTCGGTGCGGGCCGGGGCGGGCATCAGGCCGATCCGCTCGTAGTAGCGCACCGTTTCCAGGTTCACCCCGGCGCTCTCTGCGAGGCGCCCGATCGTCAAACTTCGTGCGGACATGGCTCTTGATCCCGTAGCGGCTACGGGTTGTAGCCTGTAGCAGAAATCGAACGGGAGGCCCCATGGCCATCGATCAAGACCGGCCCAACATTCCTGAGGTCGCCGTCAGCGCCTCGGCCGCCATCGGCGGTGTGGCCTCGGTGTTCGCCTGGGCCGCGTGCTGTGTACTGCCTCTGGCTCTCTCGGTGGCGGGCGTGTCCTTCGCCGGCGCCGCGGTCATCGCGGGCGCGCGAACCTGGCTGACGCTTCTGGCCGCCGTCATCTTGGCCGCCGGCTGGCTGCTGCATTGGCGTCGCCTGCGGATGTGTCGGAAGGACGCATCCTGCCGCCGGCCCTCGCGTCTGGCGTTCTGGCTGCTGGTGATCGCCAACCTGCTGATCGTCCTGTCCCTGGCCTGGCAGCCCTACATCGAACCATGGGCCATGCCGCGACTGGCGGCCATGCGATGAGCCCCGCCATCGTTCTGGAATCGACGCTGACCTGCCCGCACTGCGGTCACGTCGCGACCGAGACCATGCCCACCGACGCCTGCATCTGGTTTTACGATTGCCTCGGTTGCGGCGTGAAGCTGAAGCCTCAACCCGGCGATTGCTGCGTGTTCTGCTCCTATGCCGACGTGCCGTGTCCGCCGATCCAGGTGGATGGAAAGGGCTGTTGCGGCTAGGCTTAGGCGGCACTGCTGCATTCCGGAGTTCGCCGTGACCGATCACGCCACGCCCAACCTGCCGTCGCGGGATTTCGAAGCTACGTCCCAGTTCTACACTCGACTGGGCTTCCAGCAGGGCTGGCGCGACGAAGGGTGGATGATCCTGAAACGGGGCGGGCTGACGCTTGAGTTCTTCCCGCACCCGGAACTTGATCCGCTGACCAGCAACTTCAGCTGTTGCCTGCGGCTTGACGATCTCGACGCGTTCTACGCCGTGTGCCTTGGCACCGGACTGCCGGAGACGTGCTGGGGCCAACCCCGATTGCACGCGCCCAAGATCGAGGAGTCGGGCATGCGGATCGGCGCGCTCATCGACCCGGACGGAACCCTGATCCGCCTGATCCAGAACTGAGGCTTCGCGCCTTGCCCCGATGCACGCGTTGCGCGAGACTCGCGTCATGAAGACTTCGATCGATCATCTGCCGCCGCGCAAGCAGGTGGAACTGCGCCGGGTGGTCGAGGTGATCCGCGAGTCGTTCGCCGAAACCGTCTCGACCCGTCGGGCCGAGCGGCTGAAGAACGGCAAGATCCTCAAGATCATCCTCTACGGATCGTATGCGCGCGGCGATTGGGTCCATGATCCGGTCGGACGCTACTTCTCGGATTTCGATCTGTTGATCGTTGTCGATCATGAGGATCTGACCGACGGCGAGTTCTGGCATGACGCCGAGAACAAGCTGATGCCGGGCGAGACCCTGATCCGCACGCCGGTGAGCCTTATCGTGCACAGTCTGGAAGACGTGAACGAGCAGTTGGGCCGCGGGCGATACTTCTGGGCCGACATCGTGCGTGAGGGCATCGTTCTCTTCGACACGCCCGGCGCCAAGCTGCGCAAGCCGGCTGACCTGAAAGCTCAGGTTGCCCTTAAGGAAGCGGAGGAGTTCTTCGGAGATTGGACGCAGAGTTCGACCAGCTTTGCTCGTGGCGCGAAATTCTATATGGGCGAGGGCGCTGATCCTAAGCTCGCCGCGTTCAACCTTCATCAATCGGCTGAACACCTCTACCACTGCGTTTTGCTGGTTGTGACGCTCTACAGCGGCAAGGCGCACAACCTCGCCTTCCTGCGCAAGAAGTGCGAGGCGATCGACGCCCGCCTGGCCGAGGCCTGGCCGCGCGAGACCAAGTTCGAGCGCCGCTGCTTCGAGCTGCTGCGCGAGGCCTATGTGAAGGCTCGTTACTCCAAGCACTACAAGATCAGCGTCGAGGAACTGACCTGGTTGACCCAGCGGGTTGAGGTGCTGCGCGCGCTGGCGACGACTGTGTGCGAGGAACGGCTGGCCCATCTGCGCGAAGCGGCGAGCGATGACCCTTCCGCGTGATTTGATCCCGCCCAGCATGCGCGCGACGCTGGACGCCGCAAGACGGATGGCCGATCCCTTTGAGGACGTCCGCCGACAGCACGATATGCTGCGGGCCAGCGGCGTGCTCGGCATCGCCGAGCGCATGAAGCTGGAGACCCCGCTGGCCTTGGCCGCGATGGGTCGTAACCCGTTCATGGACCGGATGCAGGGCGTCGGCGCCCTGATGAGGGCTCAGACCGACGCGGACCGCGTCTATCGCGCCGCGTTTCCGAATGGCCTGATCGAGCAGGCCGAGCGGATCGCGCAACTGTCCGCCGGCTTCGCCTTGCCGGATGGTCTCGAGCGCTTCAGGACGCCGACGGACAGTTTCGTCGATCGCATCCTCCGACTGTCGGACAGTGGTCTTGGCGCGAGCGCCCTGGCGATCGGGCGACCCGCCCAGATCGAGGCCTTCGCGCGGGCCTCGGCGATGGCCGACATGTTCGCCGAGAGCGACCGGCTGACGCGGGGAGTGCGAGAGGCGGTCGGCGCCTTCTCCATCACGGAGATGCCGCAGTTCGCCAATCTGGCCGGTTATCGCAGTTTCCTCGACGCGGCGGGACTGCGGCTTGCGCACTGGCCGAGACGGCGTCTCCTGACGATGGCGGAGAAGCGCCGTCGCCTGAAGGCCCGCCTTCAGGCCAACTCGGCCCCGCCGCATGTGAAGCGCGCCAAGACTCTGGTTCACCGCTACGAACTGACCTTGAGGGAAATTCTAGATGCCGTGATGGCCGAGACCTACGGTGAGGACTGGGCGGACGAGCGCCTGCCGCTGTGCGACTGCAAGGATTTGCTGGGGAAGTGGAAGAAGCGGGGAGGCGAGGTTTTCGACCATGCCGACTACACCCACTACGCGCGGATCATGAGCCATCCGGAGCATTTCCAGGCGATCTTCGAGGCTGGTTTCGACGACCCAGAGGCGGTGTTCGATCTTCTGAAGCAGGCCGGGAAGCTGCGCGCGGCGTCGCACCATGCGCACCTGTTCACGCCCGAAGATCTGAAGGCGCTCCGCCTGACCTGGAACCAGATCGAAACAGGCTTGATCGCGCTCACTCCGGATTTCGAACTCGAGTGGACGGGTTAAAAGGCGACGAGGTCGGAATCGCCGTCCTCTTAGTGGAGCACTTCCCCGCCGACCGGATCGACCTGACGCAACTGGCCGGCCGCGTCCTGGACAAAGACTTCCACTTGCTCGCCCTTGTCGATCAGCGTCGTCGCCTTCACGAGCGCGGACTCTATGGCGTCGACGCTGAAGTCGAAATGCCCTGAGGGTCGGCCATCGCGAAGCACCCGCCAGTCGCCGTCGCCCCGGATCACCGTGAACTGGATGGTGTCGGACTGCCTCTCCAAGGGATCCCTCCTTCGCTCCAATCCGCGATGCGGATGGCGCCATGAACCTACCGCGACACCGCTTGAGCGTCATAGCATGTAGCCCACATCCGATGCGCCCGTCGGATAGGCGAACATCGTGGTCTTGAGGTCATCCGCAGTCAGTCCATGGCGGATCGCCAAAGCGAAAATATTGATGACCTCGTCCACGTTCGGGCCCACGAGGTGGGCGCCCAACACCCGTTCCGTCCCTTCCTCGACCAAGACCTTGAAGCCGAAGGTGGGTTCGGCCGCTGCGCGTGCTGTGAACCAGTCGGAGGCCTTCTGATTTTTGACTCGGTAGAGCAGACCCTGATCCTTAGCCTCCCTCTCCGTCAGCCCGACCGCCGCGATAGGCGGGATTGTGAAGGCCACGCTCGGGACGCCGCGATAGTTCGGCCTTTCGGAGTTACCGTTCAAAATGTTGGCCGCCACGACCTTGGCGTCGTGGCTGGACACGGGGGTCAGCGGCGGACCGACCTGGGCTGCGTCGCCCGCGGCATAGACGGCTGGATTGGAAACGCTCTGCAGAAATTCGTTGAGCTTCAGGCGGCCTCCTTCATGCTCGACCCCGGCGGCGTCAAGGCCGAGATCGTCGATCGCAGGTCCTCGTCCGGCGGCGTGAATGACCAGATCAGCATGGACATCGACGGCTTTCCCCTTCGTCTGGGAGTGAACCCGAAAGCCTGCGCGCGTCTGCTCGACCGCCTGGACTGTCGTTTCGAGGCGCACGTCAACGCCGAGTTGGCGAAAGCTTTCCATGAGCCAACCGACCACGTCCGGGTCGAACTGGGGAAGCAATCGCTCGCCACGCTGGAGGATTACGACTTCGGCGCCAGCCCGCGCGGCGATGTGGGAGAACTCGGCCGCGATATAGCCTCCGCCGACCAGCACAATGCGCTTTGGCATGTCACCCAGCTCGAGGAAGCCCTCGTTGGTGACCAGATGCTCTTCCCCCGGGATGCCGAGTTTCCTGGGTTCGGCTCCGGCGGCGATGAGCAGGTTCGAAAACTCCAGCGTTTCCTCGCCCACCTCAAGGCTGTTGCGGCCGGTGAGGCGCGCCCGTCCATGAAAAGTGTCGATGCCTCTTTCAGAGTACCGCTCTTGGTGCTTTTGGGGAACGGGATCGGTGAAACCCCGCTTGAAGGCCATGAGGTCGGCCCAAGCAATTCGGGCGTCGCCGGCGACACCCCTGCCTCGCATCCGCCATGTATGATCGACGGCGTTGGCCCCGCTGATCAGCATTTTTTTTGGATCGCAGCCCCGGAGCGCGCACGTGCCTCCAAAGGGACGAAAATCGACAACCGCGACGCTGCGACCAGCAGCGCGAACCCGCATGGCTCCGACCATGGCGGCGGTCCCGGTCCCGATCACCACAAGATCATAATGTTTGGTCATCGATGTATGCTCCGCGCTCGCTCTGTAGCGGCTACCTTGGGACGGACGAGGCGGTACAGTGCCTCGGTCACCACCGCGTTGACGGCGCCAAAGAGAAGGTGCCCGGCGACCCCTCTAGCCTGGGTGAGCAGGGGGTTGTCTCGATTGGGAGCACTGTAGCCGAACACAGGCGTCAGACCTTCGTCGATCATCAAGAGCATGGTCGCTCCAGCACTTCCTCTTCCCGTACTTTCGGCGGCTTGATCTGGTAGAGCGCCGTCTGCGCCCTCTCGGTTACCCTCGTGGCCACGAGACCGGCGATGACGCCGAGGGCTGTCTCCGCAGCCAGCGATTTTGATGGAGTTGCGCATTGTTCTGACTCCCGATGAGCACGCTCCGGCCGCCTCATCCGGCTGGCTTACGACACCGCGACTGTCCCTCGAACGGAACGCTCGGAAGGGGAACGAAGCTGGAGTTGCTTCAGGTTCCCTTCATAGCAGGAGACACCTCAGATTCATGCCAGGCGTGGCCGCGCCCGTCGCCATGCCGCGCGTCAGCTGCGACGACGCGGAAGCGGTGAATCCTGGGCACGTCTTTGGTGGCGGAGCGGATGCACCGGCATTGGCGGCACGATCCCTACGAGCGCCGCGATTGGCCGCATGGTTCAAGCGGCGGTGACCAGCCGTCTCTCCTGCGACGCGCCAAGCCTTGCGCGGCCTCTCAATGGCCTGATCTGACCGAAGCCCGTCCGGCTTCCGCAACCGTTCGCGCGACTTTCTTCCCCGGCCTGACGGCCTTCCTCGCGAGGCAAGAAAGTCGCGCTCCCGGTCCTCCGCTGCGCTGCGGGGCTCCCTGTGCTCGCCTGCGGGCCGCCCGGCCTCCGGTCCGCCGATCGCCATCGAGGCCGCGGCAGGCGTGGCCCGAGATCAGCAAGGAGAGACTTCCATGGCCACCATCGGTTCCTTCACCCAGCAAGCGGACGGCAGCTACAGCGGTTCGATCAAGACCCTGACCCTCAACGTCAAGGCGGCCCAACTCCGGGCCAATGACAAGACCGACGACAAGGCTCCTGATTTCCGCATCTTCTCCGGCCAGACCGAGTTCGGCGCGGCCTGGAAGAAAACGAGCCAGCAGAACCGCGACTACCTGTCGGTCAAGCTCGACGATCCCAGCTTCCCGGCCCCGATCTACGCCTCGCTGGTCGAGATCGATGGCGGACACAGCCTGATCTGGTCCCGCTGAGCGAGCCGCGGCGGCGCTGACGACAGCGCCGCCGCCCCTTCTTCAAATCCCGTCTTGAGGAGGCCGCCATGTCGCGCCCCAACGAACCCTCACGTCCCGACCTCTACACCCGCATCACCCACCAGATCGTCGCCCAGCTCGAAGCCGGCGTCCGGCCCTGGAGCCAGCCCTGGGCCGCATCCGAAAGCGTCAGCCGACCCCTCCGGCACGACGGCACGCCTTACCGCGGCGTCAACGTCGTCCTGCTGTGGGGCGAGGCCGCCGCCCGAGGCTTTCAGTCCTCCACCTGGATGACCTTCCGGCAGGCGCTGGCCCTGGGCGCTCATGTCCGCAAGGGCGAAAAGGGTTCCACCGTCGTCTACGCCGACCAGCTGGTCCGCATCGACGATGACGACGCCGGGGAGGAGACGACCCGACGCATTCCGTTCCTGAAGGCCTACACGGTCTTCAACGTCGAACAGATCGAGGGTCTCCCGGCCTCGTCCGCCCCGGCGCCCGCGCCGGTCCTGAACCTCGGTCAACGGATCGCCCGGGCCGAGACGTTCTTCGCCGCGACGGGCGCCGACGTCCGTCATGGCGGCGGCTGCGCCTTCTATGCGCCGGGACCGGACTTCGTGCAGATGCCGGTGTTCGAAAGCTTCCGCGATCCGGAAGCCTACTACGCGACGCTGGGCCACGAGCTGACGCACTGGACCAGGCACCCCGCTCGGCTCGACCGCGACTTCGGACGCCGCCGGCATGGAGACGCCGGCTACGCCCGGGAAGAACTGGTGGCCGAAATCGGCGCCGCCTTCCTCTGCGCCGACCTGGGGCTGGCTCTCGAGCCGCGCGAGGATCACGCCGCCTATGTCGCCTCATGGCTCGAGGTGCTGCGCGACGACAAGCGATTCATCTTCTCGGCCGCCGCCCACGCCCAGCGCGCCGTGGACTTTCTTCATGCGGCGGCGAGGGCGGCTGACGCCGGGGACGTAAAAGATGCAGGGGCGCGCGCCGGTCATGGCTGGCGCGCGCGTCACCTGCGCTGTAACCTTGGGGTCTTGCTGGACGTATTGAGCTTGATGATCGGACGTCGAACAACTGCGGCCTGGGCGCCGGCCATTCTGGCCGTGTTCGCCCTGCTGTTCGCGTCGAGCCCGGTCACGGCCTGGGAGACTCCGGCCGCGGCCATGTCGATGCCGATGGCGCCCGCCGACGGCTCCAGTCCGGATGCCCCCTGCGATCCCGTGAAGATGAGCTGCGCTCGGCTGTGCGCCGTGCTCTGCCATGGCCTGGTTCCGACGCCCGCCGCGGCCGTCCCGGTAGCGGCCTCCGCCGATGTGCACGATCGTTTACCGGCCGACGCCCTCGCGGGGGTGGAGCCGGAAGCGGAGGACCCGCCCCCTCGAACCTGATCTCCACCGACGATCCTTTTCTCAGAAAACCGATCCATGGAGATCAACAATGAAACGTGCTTTTTCGCTCGCGGCCCTCGTGCTGCTGACCTCGGCCTCGGCTGCCTTCGCGGCCGCGCCCGACTCGGTGGTCAAGGCCGCCGCCTCCTGCTGCGAGCTTCTCGCGGCCTGCTGTAACGGCGGACCCTGCTGCTGATCCGCTGACGGAGGACGCCCGCGCGAAAGCGCGGGCGTCTGCCTCCGAGGCCGCTTCCCTCCTCATGATCCGTCCGGCTGGGGCGTCCGACAGGACGGCGGGCGAGCGGCCGTGCAGCGGTCGCCGAGGGGAGGACGTGCAGCACCGGAGGCCTACGGGGCGAGGGGGGTGACGGTCTAGGGCAGGATAGGCTTTGCGCCGGCAATGTCTGACAGACCCGCTCTCCCATGGACCGCCTCACCCTCCGCGTTTCGCCCGATTTGATCCGCCGGTTCGACGCCGCCGCGGCCGATCAAGGCGGGCGCTCGCGGCTTCTCCGGAGGCTCATGGACGGCGCCGCTCAGGCGGCTCTTCCGGCGCTGGAGGAAGCACCGGTGGCGGTGCGGTCGGGCAAGCTGACTCTGCGTCTTGGCGAAGCAGACCTGCGTCTCCTGGAGCGCGAGGCGGCGGCGACGGGCCTGTCGCGAACCCAGTGGAGCGTGGCGCTCATCCGTCGCCGCCTGCATGATCGGCCGCAGTTCAGCCGGCCCGAAGCTCTGACCCTGATCGAGGTGCGCCGCGAGCTCAGGCGGATCGGCGTGAACATCAATCAGATCGCCCGCGCGCTAAACACCGCCGTGATGGACGGTGCGGTGCTGGATCTGGAACTGGCCCAACTCGGCGCTTTCCAGGCTGAGATCTCGGCCTGGGTCGAGGCGCTCGGCGAGGCCTTCGAGGGCAATCTCGCCTATTGGGCGCCGGCGTCGTGACCGACTTCCGGTCATCGCGCGGTTTCGAGGAGGTGCTGCGTCCGCCCGTCGAAATCCGGCGCGCCCGGATCACGCCTGCGGTGCTGCGTCCGTCTCGCGGGGACGGCGGCGATCCGTCCGTCCGGTTCGCGCGGGTGGCTCGCCGCGTACCCGAGGTGATGGTGAAGATCACCGGACGGACCCGGGACAACGCTCATCTGAAGGCGCACCTAGACTACATCAGCCGTAACGGAGCGCTGGCGCTGGAAGGGCCCGATGGAGAGCGACTGGAAGGCCGTGGGCAGGTGCGAGAACTGGCGCGCGACTGGGCCGAGGAGTTCGCCCTCGAGCCGGGACGTCGGCGGGATGCGTCGATCACCCTGTCGATCGTGCTGAGCATGCCGTCCGGGACCGACGCCGCCCGTTTGCAGGACGCGGCGCGGGCCTTTGCGGCCGGGACGTTCGGCGAGCGCTTTCCCTATGTCTTCGCCCTGCATGATGAAGGCCGACATCCGCACGTCCATCTGACGGTGCGAAGATTGGGGCGGGACGGCGAGCGGTTGAATCCTCGCAAGGCGGACCTGCAGATTTGGCGGGAAGGCTTCGCGCGCGCCCTTAGCGACCGGTCGATCGAGGCCGAGGCGACGCCGCGCCGGTCCCGGGGCGTCACTCGCAAGGCCGAGCGCATCCCGGTGCGCAAGATGCGCGAGCGGTTCGCGGCGGGGCAGGGGCCGTTGCCCGAGGTCCTCGCCGCGGCCTATCGGGCCGCGCTCACAGTAGGCGGTGGCGAAACGCCCTGGCTGGACGCGATCCGGATACGTGAGCTGTCCATCCGGCGCACCCTTGTGGCCGAGGCCCTTCGTCTGTCGCGATCGGAGCAGCCCAGGGACCGCGCGCTCGCCGCTTTGGTGGAGCGGTTCGTCCGGGAACGGCCGGCCCCGATGACGCGAGATCAGGCGCTGCGACAGGGACGGGAGGCCCGGCGCGATGCCGGCCGGACGCGTGAGCGATAGGTCGGACATTGCAGGCGGGCGCATGGTGTTTGCGAAGTGTCAGAAGCTGACCTATATTTCTGACACAGAGGTTGTGATGCAAACACTCGCCGATCAAATCATGAAGCGCGCCTCGACGCTGCCGGAAGGCGCGCCGATCGCCGCCAAGGGGTTGTTGCACCTGGGCAGCCGCGCGGCTGTGGATCAGGCCCTGTCGCGGCTGGTGCGCCGGGGCCGGCTGCTGCGCGCCGGTCGCGGCGTCTATATGCGCCCGCTGGAAAGCCGGTTCGGCGCTCGTACGCCCTCGATCGAAAAGGTGGTGCGAGCCGTCAGCGAGCAGCGTGGCGAGGTCGTCGCCTCCAATGGCGCCGCCGCAGCCAACGCCTTGGGCCTGACCACCCAGGTGCCGATCCGCATGGTCTATCTGACCAACGGTAAGAGCCGTATCTTCAGCGTCGGCAAGCAGACGGTGGAATTCCAGCACGCGCCCGCATGGCAACTGCTCCTGGCCGATCGTCCCGCCGGCGAGGCGGTTCGCGCCCTAGCCTGGCTCGGGCCGGAGAAGGCCGGAACGGCGCTCGAAACCTTGAAGCGCAAGCTAGGGCCTTCGGCGTTCGGAGAACTGGTGTCCGTCGGACCGCGTCTGCCGACGTGGTTGGCGCGTTCGGTGAGCCAGGCGGCGCATGTCTGACGTCTTCCTGCAGTTGTCCGCCGAGGACCGGATCGAGGCGCTTGCGACGGCGGCGGCCGAGTCCGGCCGTCCCGCGCATCTGCTGGAGAAAGACGTCTGGGTCGTGTGGGCGCTTCGGGCTCTGTTCGACGCGCCGTTGGGCGAGGCGCTGGTCTTCAAGGGCGGCACGTCCCTGTCCAAGGCCTATGACGTCATCCAGCGCTTCTCTGAAGACATCGACCTGACCTATGACATCCGCCGGCTCCTTCCGGACCTGGCCGACGCGCCCGAAGACCCCGTGCCGGCGACCCGCGCCGAGGAGCGGCGTTGGTCGCGCGACGTTCACCGGCTGTTGCCGCTCTGGGTCGAGGGCGAGGTCCGGCCGGTGCTCGAGGCGCGCCTGGCCGCCGACGGAGTCGCCGCCGAGGTGCGGATCGAGGGCGCCAAGGCCTTCGTGGACTACGCCCCGACCAGCACCGGCACGGGCTATGTCTCGCCCAGCGTGATGCTCGAGTTCGGGGCTCGTGCGACCGGCGAACCGAGCGCGCCGCGTCCGGTGGTCTGCGATGCGGCCGCCCATCTGCAGGGCGTGACGTTCCCGATCGCCACGCCCCGGGTGATGGCCGCCGAACGAACCTTCTGGGAGAAGGCCACGGCGGCCCATGTCTATTGCGTTCAGGGTCGCCTGCGCGGGGATCGCTTCTCGCGTCACTGGCACGATCTGGCCCGTCTGGACGCCGCCGGTTTTGCGGGGACGGCGATCACCGATCGCGCGGTGGCCGAGGCGGTCGCGCGGCATAAGGCGATGTTTTTCCGCGAGACCGCCGACGGGGCGGAGATCGACTACGGTCGGGCGGTCGCCGGCGGTCTTCAGTTGAAGCCGGAGGGAGCATCCCTGGAGGCTTTGGGCGAGGACTATCGTCGGATGGTCGAGGACGGTCTGCTCGAGGCGGACGCCGAACCGTTCGAGGCCTTGATGGAGACCTGTGCGGATCTCGCCCGGCGAGCCAACGCCGGGGCTGTCGCCTGACCTGAATGCAAGCGGTGGTTTGGCCGGACTGATCGGACCCTTACGCGACGGCGTCCCGGGCCCTATCTGATCGCGATGGCCAAATCCCGCGTGTCCCTCTCTGCCTTGCGTAGCCCGCTCGCGTCGCTATCCCCGGCGGGGTTCATTTTGGCGCTGCCGACAGGCGCGCTGGCGCCGGAAGAGATGGACAAGCTTTGCGGTTTGCTGCTCCGATCGGGCGATCTCTTCTCCAAAACTCCGAACTTGGCGCGCCAGTCCCGACGCGATGCCTTTGCCGCCGACATCGTTGCGCACGTCACGACGACGACGGGCCAAACCGAAGGGCAGCGCCTGGCGGCGGTCTTCGCGGTGCATCGGGAAATCGAGGCCGGTTACCACAGCCTGGGCGGACATCTGGCCGCCTTGCCGGTCCGGTCCCGTTCGCCCGAAGACCAGGCGGCCATCGCCCTGGCCCTGATTGCGGTTCGGTCAGAGGGCCTTCACACAGAGGCGGACGCGGCCCTTGCCCGCATGACGGCGCTGAATCTCGGCAACGAAATTCGGGGCCTGGATTCTGATGGTCAGCCGTATTCCATCGACGGCGTGACCGGGGCGTTGTTGAGCGGTCTCCGCATCACCCTGACCATGCTGGCGTACGAGCGCCACTGGTTTGACAAGGCCGGCGTCGCGGTTTTCCCGGCATCGTTGGATCTCCAGGCCGCACAGCCCCAGGACGGACACGGCTGCGAGATCATGGCCGCCTTCTGGCGGCGCTGGGAACGGGTGGAGGAACGTCGGCGATTCTGGGGCGGGGACTGGACGCTGACGTCAGGTCCGACAGATCCGCGCACGGCGAAAGAGGGCGAGGCGTCCGCGCCGCCGCCCGGGCCGTCGGAGGTGCTGCAGTATCATGCGACCGAAGAGGAGGTTCTCGAMTGCGAYCGMMRAKGARSKKSYCRAMKRGRTCGCMATCMWGARCKKSSCAAAGAGGYCRYWWTSSMKAGCTTCGCRMGMSRGGCCGTGTCGGAGTCCGGCGCCTGGCTCACCCGTTCCGCTGGCGCCGCTGGCGGCGCTGCGAGCCCCCGAGATCGTGGGCGCCGGCTACCTCGCAACGGTGCTTGGCCAGAACATTTTTCAGGACGTCCGACGCTTTGCGGGGCTCAGGCTGGTCGAATGGTTGCGGGGCTATGCAGCGCTGGGGTTTTTCGCGGAAGAGGCGCTGTCGGCCAGGACGGGGGTGGATCGGTGGGTGGTTCGGTTCGCGCCGGGCGATCTGGAGGCAAGACTGGGGACCGTTGGGTTGGATCTAGCGACCGCTGAGGCCTTCGTCGCCCACGCCAGCTTGCACAAGCGCAGCGGCGACCTGTTCGATACGCCCTTGGTCCGCCTCGATGACGGCGGATTTTTCCTCATCTCTGCCGCATCGTTCAACGCGGACCCGGGCAAGACCACGCTCTCTCGACTGAATGCGATGGGCGCCGCGCCCCAGGACAAGGGCACCGTTTTTGAGCAGGCCGTGCACGACCTGTTTGTCGCGCAGGGGCTGAAGCCGTTCACAATCGACACCACTCGGGACGGCGAAGATTATGAGCTCGATGTCCTGGTGCCGTGGGGCGACAGACTTTTCGTCTTCGAGTGCAAGAACCGGGGGGCTGTCCGACGGCAATCCCATGGCCGGGTACTGTTTCGGCGAACAACTCGACGATTTCGTCAGCCAGATCGAACGTCAGATCGGCGGCTTGCGACGCCATCCGGATATGGCGCTTGCCGCCGGCGGCATTGATATCGCGGACTACACGATCGTCCCCTGCATTCTGTTCAGTGAGCCGTTCGCACTCCCCGAGGGCCGCGATGGCGTGAAAATCTGCGACTGGTCGAGCCTGACGCGCTTCTTCCAGGAACGTCACGTCTTTCGTCTTCACCCCTATGAGTTGGCTCCCAACCAGAGGGCCGTTCACCGCGTCGCCCTGTATGATCAGTGGGGCGCGACGGCGCCGACGGCGACCAGCCTGACGGATAGTCTGGATAAGGCCGTGCAGGTCCAGGTCATGCTCTCCCGTCTGGACCCCCGGGACGAGACCTTTCCTCTCAGCAACACGCGCATTGTTCATGCCGTCGAATTCTCAAAGGGCGACGAGAATCTCGATGAGTTGTCCACGGTCCTTGGCTTTGACCCGAACTGGGTTCGCGCCGAGGCGAAGCGCGGCGTCGCTGAGGTGAAGAAAATCCGGAAGGCGTTGAAGACGACCAAACCGCCGTCGAAATCCAAACGCAAACGCTGAAGGGCTGGCTGCTGAACCTGCCCGTCAGAGGGGTCCGTCGGAATGCTCCGTGCCGCCGCGTTGGACGATGGTCAGGACGCCCGCCGGCAGCGGCCGCTGAAGGGCCTTGGCCTCGTCCCAAGGCGCCCGCATCCAGACGTCGCGCTCCTCCGCTGTCCGCAGGATCACCGGCATCGCCTTGGGATGAAACGGCGCCACATCGGCGTTCGCGTCCGTCGTCAGGAAGCCATAGGTGTCCAGCTCTTCCCACCCCTTGCTGATCATCCGAACGCAGGCGTGCTGGGTCCAGACGCCGGCGAAGAAAGCGAGCGGCAGGTCTTCGCCGAGGGCGTACCAGACGCTGTCGCCGCGGTTGACCTGGTCGGGTTCATTGAAGGCGGTGAAGGGGACCAGACATCGGTTCTCCGGAGCGAGCCAGGGCCACCAGTGCCGGCTCTCGGTGCGGCGAATATTCGTGGTGCCCTTGTCGGGTTCCATCCGCAGCAGTTCTTCAAAGTCGAACGGCTTGCCCTTGTGACGTGACCCCCGTTTCTCATCCAGCCATAACGAGAGTCCTAGGTTGATCTGAGCTGTGATCGGCTGGGTTGGCAAGAGGCCGGTCTGCGCAGCCATCAACCAGCGCAGCAGGCCGGCCGATGTGTCCGGTGAGCGCTTCTGCATAAGCCTGCGGCGGTCAGCCACCCGAGCTTCGAGTGCGGACGCTGCTCGTTGTAATCGCGTCGCCACGCCTCCAGCACGGCGCGAGCGTGCGGCAGCGAGCGGAACAGCGTCTCGTTCAGCAGCTCGTCACGCAGCCGCCCGTTGAAGCTTTCGTTGAAGCCGTTCTGCTGGGGCTTGCCCGGCGCGATGTAGTGCCAGCCGACGCCGGTGTCGTCGGCCCAGGCCAGGACCGCGTTCGAGGTGTACTCCGTGCCGTTGTCGCTGACGATGGTGTCGGGCCGCCCTCGCTGCCGGATGACGGCGTCCAACTCCCGCACGACCCGCGCGCCCGACAGCGAGGTGTCGGCCACCAGCGCCAGGCACTCGCGCGTACAGTTATCGATCACCGTCAGGATGCGGAAGCGCCGCCCGTCCGTCAGCTGGTCTGCGACGAAGTCCAGCGACCAGCGCTGGTTGGGCGCCAGCGGCAGGTCCAGCGGTCGCCGCGTGCCCATCGCTCGCTTCCGGCCGCCGCGCCGGCGCACCGTCAGTTGCTCGTCGCGATAGATCCGCTGGACCCGTTTCCTGTTGACCGCATGGCCCTCGCGCCGCAGCAGCACGTGCAGGCGACGATAGCCGAACCGTCGACGTTCCTGGGCCAGGGCCTTCAGCCGGTCGCGCAGAGCGCCGTCGTCCGGGCGCGTCGCCTGATAGCGCACGCTCGTCCGATCGACGCCCAGAACACGGCACGCCCGCCTTTCGCTCATCTCGTAGGCGGCCTGCAGATGGCCAGCCGCCTCGCGATAGCCGGCGGGCGTCACCACTTTTTTCCCAGCAGGTCCTTCAGGGCCACGTTGTCCAGCATCGCGTCCGCCAGCATCCGCTTCAGCCGGGCGTTCTCATCCTCGAGCGCCTTGAGCCGCCGAGCCTCCGACACGTCGAGCCCGCCAAACTTGGCCTTCCATTTGTAAAAGGTCGCCGAGCTGACCCCGTGGCGTCGGCACACCTCCGCCGTCGCTACACCGGCCTCCTGCTCCCGCAGGATCCCGATGATCTGCTCTTCCGTGAACCTCGATCGCTTCATTCTGTCCGTCCTTCGTTGGGCGGACTCTAGCTATTCCTGGAGGAGTTTCAGGGGGTCACGTCATTCAGATTGAAGTTGAAGTGATCGAGCGTCGCGATCATCGTGAACATCACCAAATACATGATGATGAAGTGGACGATGAGTTCAATCGCGAGGTTGCGACAGCTCTTTTCGTGCATGAGTGACCTCCCGCCGGCGGACAGACGCCGACGATCGACGCCGTTCAAAAGCAAATACGCACGGGCAGACCAGTCCCCGCGCGTATTCGTCCCGCGTCAGGCTCCGGGCTGGACCGAACCCGAAGCGGGGGTTGCCGCGGCGGACCGATGTTGCGCGACCCACTGCTCCAGCGCCGTGATCTCCTGGCGCTGCATCGTAATCGTCTTTTCGGCCATCTCGCGGAGCGCAGCGTCCGGGTTCTCGCGCATCAGAACCTCCGACATGGCGATGGCGCCCCGGTGGTGCTCGATCATCTTCAGGGCGTAGGTCTCCTGCGGGTCTGCGCCGTGCGCCTGCATCATGGCCTGATGCATCTGCTGTTCAGAGGTGGAAAAGGGCGTCTCGGGCCCCGCCATCGGCTGGACCGCCGGAACGCTGTGTTCGGCCGCCGACCCCGAGTCGGCAGTCGCGGTTCTATCGGCCTGTCCCGCAGGATTGCACGCCGTGAGGAGCACGGATAGCGCGGCGGTCGCCAGACCAACGTTCAGTTTGATCGACATCTTCGTTCTCCGAAAGTGATGATCAACGAACAGTTCTGGCTGCGGGACGTTCCGGTCCTCGCGCTTGCGTGGCCACGCAGTCGGGTTTTTCCCAGGCGGGACGGCTGCCGGCCCTCGCACCCCGTTCGCCAAGACAGGGCAAGATTTCAAACCTTTTCACCCTGAAAGGCCGAAATGATCGGACACGGTCCGCTGTCGTTCGCCGCGCAAGCGCTCGCCAGTCGGCGCAACGCCGCTCTCGCCCCCTCAAGATCGGAGATGGTTCGATCCAGCGCCTCCAGCCTCTCCGCGGCCAACGCACGGGCGCGCGTGCGATCCTCGCCAGCGTCGAGCGACAACAGCTCTTTGATCTGCTCGAGGGTGAAGCCCGCCGTCTGTGCGGAGCGAATGAACTTCAGCTGGCGCACGTCCTCCTCGCCATAGCGTCGAACGCCCGCGCCAGCGCCATCACGCGACCATTTGTCAGGCGTCGAAAGCAATCCGCGACGCTGATAAAAGCGGACAGTCTCCACCCCGACGCCGCCGTCTCGCGCCAACCCTGCGATCGTCCGAACGTTCATGCTTGACTCCGTATCTAGGTACGGAACCTAAGAGCTGTAGCTCGGATTTGAAGATCAAGGAGCCTGCAATGACCAAGACCGCTGTCATCTATCGGATGGTGATGCCCGACCACACCTGTCCGTGGGGGCTCAAGGCCCGGCATCTTCTCAAGAGCCGGGGCTACAAGGTCGAGGACCACTGGCTCACGACCCGCGAGCAGACCGACGCCGTCAAGGCCGAGCACGGGGTGAAGACAACGCCGCAGGTGTTCATCGACGGCCAGCGTGTCGGCGGCCACGACGATCTGCGCCGCTATCTCGGTCTCAAGGTCCGCGATCCCAAGGCGACCACCTACACGCCGGTCCTCGTCGTCTTCCTGACCACCGCCGTGATGGCGACGATGCTCAGCCTGACGATTTTTGGCACGCCGTTCACCGTGCGGGCAGGGGAGTGGTTTATCGCCCTGTCTATGATGGCCCTCGCCATGCTGAAGCTCCAGAACATCGAGAGCTTCTCATCCATGTTCCTGAACTACGACCTGCTGGCCAAGCGGTGGGTGCCATACGGCAAGGTCTATCCGTTCGCCGAGTTCGGGGCAGGCGCGTTGATGGTCGCGGGCGTCCTGACCTGGTTGTCGGTCCCGGTGGCCCTGTTCATCGGCGGCATTGGCGCGGCCTCGGTCTTCAAGGCTGTCTACATCGACAAGCGCGAACTGAAATGCGCCTGCGTCGGTGGAGACAGCAATGTGCCGCTTGGCTTCCTATCCCTGACCGAGAACCTGATGATGATCGCCATGGCGATCTGGATGCTGGTTATGCACTACGCTCTGCCGGCGTCAGCGATGGCGATGTAGGTTCTGTTCATGCTAGTCTAGCGGAGGCAAGTGAACGCGCAAGAATCGATTGTTAATTCGAGTTTGAGATTGTCAATACGTCTCGAAAGATTGCGCGATCACGCGGTTTTTACATCGGTCTATTTATCTAATGTTTTCAGAACCAAGCCGAACGGTCGGGCGGCGAGCCGGTGTTAAAGTAGGTGGGCCGCGAAAAAACCAACTGATTCATGATTTTATCCAGCTTAGAGCAATCGAGTGGGAATGGTCTATCTGATCGTGCTGGAGGCGGACGGACGCCTCCATCCGCGCTGGCTGTCCGGCCGGTCTTTCGAGGCCGCCCGTCGTGAAGGCCTGCGGTGGATCCGCTGTCGACCTGACGCCGTGCAGGCCTTGTTGTTTGAAGGTTCCCGGTTGCGCGCGGTGCTCGATCAAACCAGCGAAAAAGCCCGTGACGATCATCCGGTGTCTGAGCGCGACCTTTACAAGGCGTCCCGCGCCGGATCCCGCCTTTCGACCATCCAATCGCGGGCGCCGGTCGTCACGGTAAGGCGGGCGGAAAGAATTTCGTCGGGCGGGGGGGGGCTAGGGTCAGCGCGTCACCTCGCCCCCGGCAGGAGAAAATGGGTGATGCCCAGTCTTTGCCGCCTATGAGCGGATTGCCGCCCAAATGCGATCCGGCCTCAATCTGACCAGGTGGCGGGGCCGATGCCGGCGATCTTCGACCCATCGCGGCCATAGACGCCGGCGATGTCTTCGATCGATCCGATCTCGACATAGAGACAGCCGTCCGCTGCGGTCTTCAGATATCCCAAAGGGTCCACCGCGAACCGGACCTCCCGTTGGTAGGCATAGGCCATCAGCTTGGACCGGATCGCCTGCAGGCCGTCCCCGGGCGGATAGTAGGGGTCGAAGTAGTCGTTCTGGACGAGACTGTACGTCCCGCCGGGCGCAGCATCAGCCAGGACGGGCGCCGCGCGTTCGAAAAAAGGCCCGAACATCGAAGACGACCAGAAAGGCGTCCTCGTCAGGGTCCGCGCTGGCGAAGGCGTCGAGCAATCGCGGGTCGAGATCGGAGCTGAAGGACATCATCCAGTAGGGATGATCGACCAGCGCGCCGGCGTCTTCGGACCGGCGTTGTCGCGCGAAACTCACGTCTCCGATCGCCTCGATCGCGCGACCGTCTTCGGTGGTGATCCGCAGGACCTGTCCGGGTCTCTGGTAGGCCTTGGCCATCTCGTCGTCGGCGCGGGCGGCGTCCAGGCGGGAGTCGTCATAGGAGGCCGCCGGCGCAAAGCGAAGCTGTCCCGCCTGAAGCATCTGCATCAGGTATCGTTTCTGGCTCAGGCGCACGAGCAGTTCCCCGCCGCCGGTGTTGACGCCGCGCAGGGCCGGGGCGAGCACGATGGGCGGCGGGATGACTGGGGCCGGCACGGGCGTCAAACCGCGACGCTCGAACTCCAGGAGCGTCAGGTGACGCGCCCGCCACCACCACCACGGGCTCTTCCATCCGCTGAACGCCGTGTGGCCGGCGGAGACGGGCTGGCCGGTGTCGAGATACTGGATGTTGGTCTCGATCGAATCCAACCGCTTCTGCAGCGCGGCGTCGTCCACATTGACCAACCGACTCACCCCCGACTTCGACAGATCGATCTGATCGGTGAAGGCCCAGACTTCCGGGTCGAAATGGCGGGTGTCGACGCGGCGCAGCGCGAGAAGCTCGTTAAGCAGAGGCGTCCCTGGCAGATGGGCGCCGATATGCAGAAACTCCATATCGGCGGGCGCGATGTCGAAGCCCGCGATCGGACGAACAGGGCTAAGTCCGTATGTCCTTTCCCTCGTCCGGCGTGATGTCCCGGGGTTCGGCTCTGCGAGATTGATATAGCCGCTGGGAGGTCGGTCCGGGCTCAGGCTTTGGGCTATGAGGGTCATGCGCGTTCTGATTCCCGCATTGGTACTTCTCGTCGGCTGCGCGCCGGAGCCGCCTACTGTCGAAGGGCGGGCGTCGGTCATCGATGGCGACACCCTGGAAGTCCACGGCGTCCGCATCCGGCTGTGGGGTGTGGATGCGCCCGAGGGCCGGCAGGTCTGCGACGATGCGCAGGGCAGGGCCTATGCCTGCGGGCGGCTGTCCGCCAATCGGCTGGCGGCCCAGGCGCCAAGGCGCCGATAGCCCTCCTGGTAACGCTTCAGGCCGCGCAGGACATGAACGTGCTCCTCCGTCGAGGTGAAGGCGCTCGGCCGCCCCGATAGGACGACCTTGGCCTTGCCGTGCGTGAGCCGGTTCAAGCTCGCGATCTGGGCCCGAAAGTCGCCCCACGTCATGGCATGCTTCATCTCATCGAACCCGTCGAGGGCCACCAACAACCGGCCCTTGTCGCTGAGTTCCAGGAAGTGATGGACGTTGAAGCCGTCCACCGGGAAGTCGTGGGTGAACTTGCCACCCAACAGGCCTTCTAAACTGGAATATCGCGCGTACTCACCGAGACCGATTAGGATCGGGCGGCGTGCGTAGGGATCGGACAAGGCCCGTTCGGCCTGGTTGGCGACTAGGCGCTTGATGAAGCTGGATTTGCCGGCACCGTAGCCGCCCAAGATCGCGATCGGTTGATAGTCCTCGCCGTCGATCCAGGTCGTGACGGCTTCGAACAGCAGGGTGTCCGTCTCGGACAGGGTGCGGTGATCACTTTCGTATCTGGCCAGGCGCGCGCGGCCGGGAATGTAATAATCGCTCAGGCCATCCTGGTGGAAGAGGCCGGTCAGGGAGCGGACGTAGTCGGTCAGCCCCAGGATCTCGTTCTCAAGTTCCCAAATGGTCTGATGACGCAGGCCTGCCTGCTCATCGACATAGGCCTGGGCGTCCGTAGACAGACCTTGGCGCGTGATCACCAGCAAAGTGGCCGGCGCGGATTTCTGGACGATGCCGCTATAGTCGGCCCAGATGGTGACTAGGTCGGACCGGGTGGCCGATCACAGGCTATCTCGATGCGCTTCGCCCGCCTCCCGGGTGGAAGACCGAACTGGCGCTTCTGGCCGCCTATTCCGCTGATCCGATCTCGATCGTCGCCGCGCTCTTGGCGCTTATCGGGCGAGACGATGAAGACCGTCCGGCGTCCCGTCGCGACCTCGCGGACGCCATTGAAGCGCTACGCGGCAAGACCCGGGTCATTATTCAGCGCGGGCGTCTGGCGAAGATGGCCAGGGTTCCCAGACTGACGGGGGTTCTGGATCAGTTCGTGAGGGACGTGCCCTTCGATGAGCGTCACCAGAGCTGGCATCCCAAGGCGGCCCTTGTTCGGATGCGGTCGGAAAAGGCCTTCGAGTGGCGATTGTGGGTCGGAAGCCGCAATCTCACCGCGCCGGAAAACCGGGACCTTGGTCTGGTTCTCGTCAGCGGCCAGCAAGCCAAGGGCCGCCTCGTGCCAGGGGCGGACGATATCGCGCGGCGCCTGGCCGAGAGGGCCGGTCTGGGCGGTTTGTCGCCAAGCCGCTTGGCGACGGAGGTTTCTGCGCTGAAGTGGCGGGSSSCCGACGGGGGTGCGTGTAGATCGCCTCCGGATCAGCCGGGGTCAGAGCGAATGGAGCCTTCCGATCTTGCCCGAAATGGTGGACGCCCTGACCGTTGTCAGCCCGTTTCTCGATGCCGGCTTCCTTCAGCACTTGTTGAAGACGAGATGCCGAACGGGGGAACAGGGAGGCGAAAATCCGTAAATTGCTGGTCGCCGAGAGTTTGAGGCTCAAAAGCTCGACCACATCGGAGGAGCGCCTTTTGGGGGCGCTCGTCGAACGATTTGTCCGATCGCGAGCGGATCCGCAGACACGTGAGGAGGCGCTCCAACGGCGAAACGCGGAGCTTCGCGAACGGGACGGCGTGGATCGGGGGCGCTAGAGGGCGCGCTGTCGTGTCCTCATAAAGGGGGTATCTACAACTGATTTTGGTTGTTAACTGTTGATACAACCAAAATCAGTTGTATGGTCATCGTCAAAGCGTAGGGTCAGGGTCAATGAAGTTTGGCGCCGTCGAGATGATAGGAGGCGCGGTCGTCGTGGCGGCGAGCTTGAGCGCTTGTAGTCGCCAAGCCGATGTCGCGCCGCCGACCCTGGTCCAGTTCACGTGCAGCTTCGAGCCGGCCGCCCCGATGACCATGGTCATCGACACCGGCCTGCGGACCGCCCGGTGGATGAATCTGCCGGCTCCGAGAGAGGGGAGCGCGTCGGTTTCGTCTCATCAGTACCGGATTGAGTTTCCGGCTCTGGAAGACGCGCCCCCAGTCCATGCGCGTGTGAACCGCTACGACGCCACGATCCTGCGGACAATCGGGGACGGCGCGACGGCGGTGCGCCAGACGGGGCGCTGTGTGAAAGACGAGACGGGGCCGCGCCTGTGATCACGCCGGAGAGCCTTTCATGACCACGCGCGCGGTTCTGACCGGAGACCTCGTCGGCTCCAGCCGGCTCACCCCCGCTTCTCTTGAGGGGGCCCGGGACGCTTTCGCGACCGCAGCCACGGAGATCGAAACCTGGCGGGCCAAGCTGGTCGGAGCGCCGGCCGACTTCTTTCGCGGCGACAGCTGGCAGATGCTGCTGACGCAGCCCGGGTTCGCTCTGCGCGCGGCGCTCTATATTCGCGCCAGCCTGAAGGCCGGGGACCCCGAGTGGGATACGCGCATCGCCATAGGCTACGGCGAGGTTGATCGCATCGACAAACAGCGGACCTCCCTGTCCTCAGGCGAAGCCTTTCTCCTGTCCGGTCGCGCCCTGGATGATCTTGGCGACACGGTCGACATCACGGTTCGAGGTCCTCAAACGGGTCTGAAGTGGGGCGCCTTGGGTCCGCTCTCTCACCTCTGCAGCGTGCTGATGGATGACTGGAGCCAGAAGCAGGCGCAGGCGGCCAGGCTGGCTCTGGCGCCGGAGGCGCCGACCCAGGCGCGCATGGCGGAGATGCTTGGGGTCTCGCAGCAGGCTGTGAGCAAGGCGCTTTCCGCCGCCAAGATCACCGCCTTGCTGCGCGCCGTCGACTATAGCGAGGCGTTGACCTGGAACCGGGTGAGACTGATATGACAACCCAATTCGGTTGTGATCGTCGCCTACAACCCAAATGGGTTGTTACAAAGCGCGGGAGCGTAGCACGGTGATCGAAACCTTCCTGCTGTTGCTGGCCGGTCATCTGCTTGGCGACTTCGTCTTCCAGTCGGACGCCCTGATTGCCCGCAAACAGACCTTGCGGGGCTTGGCGGACCATGTGGCCATCGTCACGGTCCTGACCTTGCTGATGCTGGCGCCGACCCGGCTGTCCATACTCGGCCCGGTGGCCATCATGGCCGCCAGCCATTTCGCCATGGACTGGCTAAAGGTCCACCGGCTGGGCGACCGGCTGTGGGCGTTCGGCCTGGATCAGGCCGTCCATATCGCCGTGCTGGTCGGTCTCGCCGTCGCTTGGCCGGCCATGGCCTCGCAAAGCCTGTGGGGGCTCCAGCCCTCGCCGGTGCAGGTCCAGATCTACGCCGCGCTCGCTGTGCTGTGCGGGGGCGTGGTCGCCGTCTGGGTGGGTGGCGTCGTCATCAAAAAGCTCGTCGAGCCGCTTTCACCGGCCGGGCGCGCCGCCAACACCCATCTGACGACCGGCGTCGCCTCAGGCCCGATCGTCGGCATGCCCAACGCCGGCAAATATATCGGCTGGTTGGAGCGCGGGTTGACGCTGACCTTTATCCTCATCGGCCATCCTGAGGGGGTCGGCTTTCTGCTCGCCGCCAAATCCATCCTGAGGTTCAGGGACGTCCAGGATCAGAACGATCGCCACCAGGCGGAGTACATCATCATCGGCACCTTCCTGAGCTTCGGCTGGGCGCTGGCCGTCGCCCTGGCGACCCAGGCCGCTGTGCTGCACTGGTTGCCCAAGGGCTGACATCGCAGCCTTAACCGCGGCGGCAGGGCGCCTTATCGTCTACGAGCGTTTTGCGCCGGAGATCCTCGCCTCAGATGTCTTTTTCGGTCGGACTGCCGAACTGTTTGACGAAGGTCGTATAGGGACAGCGGCCGATATAGCGGCGCTGAACGCCGAGTTCGGGTCGCTGAAGACATTCCGGGAGTGGCTGGCTTCCACGGGCAAACCGCTCCTTCAGGAAGCGGTCGGACGGTGATCTGAACTCTACGGGCCGCGCCAGTTTCGCGATTGAGAGGACCACCGAGTCCTCTCCGCGCCGCCAAATCGTAAAATCTGACCGCTCATGGCGTTTTACATCGTCTTGCTAAGTCATTGATTTCACTAGGTTCGGATAGCCGGGGTTTTACAGCCTAAGTGTCTGTTTCTTCTTCAGAGATTTCAGATTTTGGTACCGTCATTCTAGGTTCGAGTCCTAGTTCCCCAGCCACCGCCTCTCCCATAAGCAAAGGCCTGCCTTGGGCCTCCCTTGGCGTCAGGCCGTCGTCGCTGACCGGCTCTTGGCGTGGAATCGAAGCGCGCCAAGGCCGCTCGACGCCGGAACCTTCCCGACCGGCCTAGCCTCAAGACGCGGACGATTCAGCGCGGAGGCGGCTTTCTGGCGCGCAATTCCCAGGGCGGCGCGATTCGCAATGAACTGGTGGCCGAACGGTGTTGGGGTTACAGCGCCCCTTGTCAGGGGCGATCCAGCCCTCTAGAGCCCACTGCCTGCCCATGCGGATGTGGCGGAACTGGTAGACGCACTGGATTTAGGTTCCAGCGCCGCGAGGCGTGGAGGTTCGAGTCCTCTCATCCGCACCAAGCAAAAAGGCCCGGGATCGATCCCGGGCCTTTTTGTCTTTGTAGGGCAGGCTTATCGCGCTTCGCGCTGCTTGAGGCCATTTTGTGGGCCCATCGCGCGTGGCGTTAGTTGAGGCGCCGTTGGCGCGCCACTGTTTCCCTTGCGGCGAAGAAAAAGGCCGGGGCGTCGACCCCGGCCTTCTTTGCATCAGTCGCGTTCTTCCTTGGAGCCGGGGGCCGGGGCGCCCGGCATGGGCGGGACCGGGCCCACGGGAGCGTCCGGCGACAGTTCCGGAACATCCACCAGGCCGCGGGCGACGTGGCTCTTACGGAAGCCATAGGCGAAATAGATCACCAGGCCCACGGCGCCCCAGATGGGCAGAACCATCTTGGCGTCATGCGGCAGGTTCCAGAACAGGAAGGCGCAGCCGGCGGCCGAAAGCGGCGCGATGATCCAGACCAGGGGCGTCTTGAACGGACGTTTCCGGTTCGGATCGGTCTTGCGCAGGATCAGGACCGCGATCGACACCATGAAGAAGGCGAACAGGGTGCCCGAGTTCGAGATGTCCGCCAGTTGGCCGACCGGGAACAGGGCGGCGGCGATGGCGACGGCGACGCCGGTGAACAGGGTCACGACATAGGGGGTCTTGAACCGCTTGTGCATCTTGGTCAGGCCTTCCGGCAGCAGACCGTCGCGCGCCATGACGAAGAAGATGCGGGTCTGGCCGTAGATCATCATCAGGATGACCGAGGGCAGGGCCAAGAGGGCGGCGGTGCCCAGGGCGTTGCCGACCTGCGGATGGCCGATGACGCGCAGGACGTGGGCCAGGGCCTCGTTCGAGCAGACCAGGGCCTCGGCGTTGGCCGGCAGGGCGCAGGCGGCGACGAAGGCAGGCGAGCCCGGCTGGACGGCTTGACCGGCGGCGCCGAGGACCGGCTGGGCGCCGATGGCGCCGGCCGCGCCCAGGGCGACCAGCAGATAGAAGACGGTGCAGAAGGCCAGGGAGCCGATCAGGCCGATCGGCACGTTGCGCTGCGGGTTCTTGGTCTCTTCAGCAGCGGTGGAGACGGCGTCGAAGCCGACATAGGCGAAGAAGATCGAGGCGGCGGCGCCGACGATGCCCATGCCCGAATAGGCGCCGAACAGGCCGTTGGGCGCGAAGGGCGACAGGTTGGCGGTGTCGATGACCGGCAGGGTCAGGACAATGAAGACCGTCAGGGCCGCGACCTTGATCGCCACAAGGATGGCGTTGACGCGGGCCGACTCGGTGGTGCCCAGGATCAGCAGGCCCGTCACGGCCAGGGCCACGATGATGGCGGGAATGTTGACGATCCCGGCCGAGAAGTCCGGCGTCGGGATGAAACCGTTCATGCTCCAGGTCGGTCCGGCGGATAGGAGGTCCGGGAAGTCGAAGCCTATCCCGTTCTCTATCAGGCCCAGCACATAGCCGGACCAGCCCACCGACACGGCCGAGGCCGCAACAGCGTATTCGAGGATCAGGGCCCAGCCGACGCACCAGGCGAGCAGCTCGCCCAGGACGGCGTAGGTATAGGTGTAGGCCGAGCCGGAGACCGGGGCCATGGCCGCCAGTTCCGAATAGCAGAGCGCCGCCACCGCGCAGACCGCGCCGGCGATGACGAAGCTGACCATCATGCCGGGGCCGGCCTTCTGAGAGGCCGCAGCCGTCAGAACGAAGATGCCGGTGCCGATGATGGCGCCGATGCCGAGCAAGGTCAGTTGAACAGGTCCGAGCGACCGATGAAGCGACTTCTTCTCGGCCGTGGCCAGAATCGCGTCGAGCGACTTAACGCGCCACATAGAATACCCCCACGTTTACGGCGGCCCTCTGGCCGCGTCGGCGGGGACGCTAGCGGCGGAATGCGGGCCGCGCAACGCGCATGACGGCGGGGTGAAGCGCTCACGACGCTTTCGTGATCGTGGCGCATCGGGGGCGCATCGGGCTAGAGGCGGATCATGTTGCCGATCCACGCCGTTCTCGACCCGCTGAAATCCGCCCTTGCAAACGGAAATACGGCGGTTTTGGCCGCCCCGCCGGGGGCGGGGAAGACCACGGTCGTCCCCTTGGCCCTGCTGGACCAGGCCTGGCTGGGCGACGGACGGCTGCTGGTGCTGGAGCCGCGCCGTATCGCCGCACGGGCCGCCGCCGACCGGATGGCCGCCACCCTGGGCCAGGAGGCGGGCGGGACGGTCGGCTACCGCACCCGGCTGCAGAGCCGGATCGGGCCGAAGACGCGGATCGAGGTGATCACCGAGGGGGTCTTCACACGGATGATCCTGGACGACCCCGGCCTGGAGGGGGTGGGAGTGGTCCTGTTCGACGAGTTTCACGAGCGCAGCCTGGACGCCGACCTGGGTCTGGCCCTGGCGCGGGAAACGCAAGGGGCGCTGCGGGAGGATCTGCGGCTGCTGGTGATGTCGGCCACCCTGGACGTGGCGGGGGTGTCGCGGTTGCTGGACGGCGCGCCGGTGATCGAAGCGGAGGGGCGGGCCTATCCGGTCGACACCCGCTATCTGGGCCGCAATCCGACCGAGCGGTTCGAGGAGGCGATGACGCGGGCCTGTCTGACGGCCCTGGGCGAGGAGACGGGGTCGGTTCTGGCCTTCCTGCCGGGGCAGGGCGAGATTCATCGGGTCGTGCGGCAGATCAACGAACGGCTGAGGCTGCCGAACGTCGACGTGGTTCCGCTGTATGGCGGACTGGATCGGGCGGAGCAGGACCGCGCCATCGAACCGGCGGCGCCGGGGCGGCGCAAGCTGGTGCTGGCGACCTCGGTTGCGGAGACGAGCCTGACGATCGACGGGGTGCGGGTGGTGGTGGACGGCGGCCTGTCGCGCGTGCCTCGGTTCGAGCCGTCCAGCGGCCTGACCCGGCTGGCCACGGTTCGGGTCAGCCGGTCGTCGGCGGAACAGCGCCGGGGACGGGCGGGACGGACCGAACCGGGCGTCTGCTATCGGCTGTGGGACGAGGAACAGACGCGCGGCCTGGTCCCGCATCAGCGGCCGGAAATCCAGGAAGCGGACCTGACCGGCCTGGCGTTGGATCTGGCGCGATGGGGCGCGCGGTCGGTCGAGGGGTTGGCCCTGCTGGACCCGCCGCCGGCCGGAGCCCTGGGCGAGGCGCGCAAGGTGCTGACGCGGCTGGGGGCGCTGGATGCGGAGGGCGGGTTGACCGATCACGGGCGGCGGCTGACACGCATCCCCCTGTCGCCGCGCCTGGCCCATATGGTCGCCGTGGCCTCGGACGGGCACGACGCCATGACGGGCGCGCGGATCGCGGCGGTGCTGAGCGAGCCGGGATTGGGCGGATCGAACGTGGATCTGCACGACCGGCTGGTCGGCCTGGCGCGGGACCGGTCGCCGCGGGCGCGGGATGCGTTGAAACTGGCTGAGCGCTGGGCTCGGGCGGCGGGCGGCGGCGCGGGCGGGTCGGTCGATGAGGGACTGCTGCTGGCCGAGGCCTTCCCCGAACGGATCGCGCGGATGCGGGGCAAGGCCGGCGAGATGCTGCTGGCCAGCGGGCGCGGGGCCATGGTCGAGGCGACCGATCCCCTGGCGCGCGAGACCTGGCTGGCGGTGGCCGAGCTGGGGGGCGGCGAGGCGCGGGACCGGGTGCGGCTGGCGGCGGCGCTGGACGCGGCGACGCTTGAAACCGATCTGGCGCGGCTGATCGAAACCGAGGAACGGCTGGCGCGCGAGCCCTCGGGCCGGGCGGTGATCAAGCGCATCCGACGGATCGGCGCGATCGTTCTGGATGAGAAGGTGATCGGGACGCCTGACGCGAGCCAGTTGTCGGCCGTGCTGAAGGCCGAGGTCGAGGCCGAGGGGATCGGCGCCCTGCACTGGGGCGAGCAGGCCTCGGCTCTGCGGGCGCGGCTGGCTTTTCTGCACGGGCTGGACCCGGCCTGGCCTGATGTGTCGGACGATGGTCTCATGGCGGCGCGCGAGGCCTGGCTGTGGCCGGTGCTGGAGGGCGCGAAGTCGCTGGCGGCGACCAACGACGGCAGGCTGGCGGACGCCTTGCGGGGGCTGATCCCCTGGGATCTGCAACGCAGGCTGGACGAACTGGCGCCGCCGCGACTGACGACGCCGCTGGGGTCGGCGGGCATCGACTACGGCGCGGAGGGCGGACCGCGCGTTGAGATCCGCGTTCAGGAGTTGTTCGGCGTGACGACCCATCCGACGGTCGGCGGCGGCCGCGTTCCCCTGACCCTGGCCCTGCTGTCGCCGGCGCGGCGGCCGGTGCAGGTGACCCAGGACCTGCCGGGATTCTGGGCGGGCTCGTGGGCGGCGGTGCGCTCGGAGATGCGCGGCCGCTATCCGCGCCATCCCTGGCCCGAGAACCCGGCCGAAGCCCAGGCGACCAACCGGGCCAAGCCCCGCGGGACGTGAAGCGTCGAACCGGTCCCAAGCGGCTGCAACCGGGCGGCAAGCGCTGCGTTGAGCCAATCTCGCAGAGGACGCCCCATGGCACTTACCCAACTCGACCCCCCGCTGCCTGTCACCGTGCAGGATCGCGGCAAGGGGTTCGCCTTCGCCGTCATCGACTATGGTCAGGAGCACAATCTGATCTGGGTGACGGCCATTACCGAGACCGGAGAAATCTGGTGCGCGCCCAACCCGGTCGTGCGGATGCAGGCGAACTGGACCATGGGACGGCCGTCGCCCGCAGGTTGAGGCTTTTCAGCGGGGGAAGATGACGCGATATGGTCAGGCGCACCTGCGGTGCGCCAACCGGGGACGAAATCGTGTCGAACGCCAGGATCATATCGCCCACAGCCGGCAAGGCGCGGGTTCTTTTCGCCAGCCTGATCGGCACCACGATCGAATTCTACGACTTCTACATCTACGCCACGGCGGCGGTGCTGGTGTTTCCGCAGCTGTTCTTCCCGGGCGGAGACCCGACGACGGCCATGCTGTCGTCCTTCGCCACCTTCTCCATCGCCTTTTTCGCAAGACCGGTCGGCGCCCTGGCTTTCGGGCATTTCGGGGACCGGGTGGGACGCAAGGCGACCCTGGTGGCGGCCCTTATGACCATGGGCCTTTCGACCGTGGCCATCGGCCTGCTGCCGACCCATGCGACGGTCGGTATTGTCGCTCCCCTGCTGCTGGCCCTGTGCCGGTTCGGACAGGGGCTCGGCCTGGGCGGCGAATGGGGCGGGGCCGTGCTGCTGGCCACCGAAAACGCGCCGCCGGGCAAGAAGGCCTGGTTCGGCATGTTCCCGCAACTGGGGGCGCCGATCGGCTTCATCCTGTCGACGGGCGCCTTCATCGTCCTGACCTCGACGATGGGCGAGGCCCAGTTCGAGGCCTGGGGCTGGCGCTTGCCCTTTCTGGCCAGCGCCGTCCTGGTCTTCGTCGGTCTGTGGGTGCGGTTGAAGATCACCGAGACCCCGGAATTCCAGACGGCGATGGACCGGAAGGAGCGGGTCAAGGCGCCGGCCGTGACCCTGTTCGCCCAGCACAAGACCGCCCTGTTCCTGGGGACGTTCAGCGGGGTGACGACCTTCTCCCTCTTTTATCTGATGACGGTCTTCGCCCTGGGCTGGGCGACGACGGGGATGGGGCTTGAGCGCGGCGAGGTCCTGCCGGTCCAGCTGATCGGTGTGCTGTTCTTCGCCGCCTTCATTCCGGTTACGGCCCTGCTGGCCGACCGGTTCGGCCAGGTGAAGGTGCTGATCGCCTCGTCGGTCGGCATCGCCCTGTTCGGCGGCCTGTTCGCCCCCCTGTTCGGCGCGGGGCTGACGGGGCTGCTGATCTTCTTCGCCCTGGGCTTTGCCCTGATGGGTTGCACCTATAGCCCTATCGGCGCGGCCATGGCGCGGCCCTTCCCAACGGCCGTCCGCTATACGGGGGCGTCCATGGCCTTCAATCTGGCCGGGATCGTGGGGGCGTCGCTGGCGCCCTATCTGGCGACCTGGCTGGCCAAGACCTATGGGCTGGCGGCGGTCGGCGGCTATCTGGCCCTGTCGGCGGTGGTGACCATACTGGCCCTGTGGGGCATGGGGCGGGTCAGCCCGGAGACGGAACTCTGATACGGAACTCTGATACGGACCTCTAGGCTTCGTCCGTCGCCGCATAGACCATGATCCCGGTCGCTATGGCCAGGTTCAGACTGTCGGCCCGGCCGCGCATCGGGATCTTGACGTTGACGTCGCAGGCGGCGGCCAGCTGGTCGGTCAACCCGGCCTGTTCGTTGCCCATCAGGATCAGCGACGGCTTCTGCATCACCGCCGAGCGGTGGCTGACCTTGGCGTCCAGCCGGGTGCCGACGACGCTGCCGGGCCAGGTTCGGCGCCAGGCCAGGAAGGCCTCGGGGTCGGTTTTGGTGATGGAGACGGCGAAGACCGAACCCATGGTCGCGCGCACCGCCTCGACCGAATAGGGATCGACGCAGTCGCCGATCAGGATGACGCCGCCGCAGCCGGCCGCGTCGGCGGTGCGGATGATGGTGCCCAGATTGCCGGGATCGCGCACCTGCTCCAGGGCGACCCAGCAGGGGGCCGAGGCCGGGTCCAGCCTGTCCAGAGGGGCGTAGAGCTGATCGAACACGCCCAAGACCGTCTGAGGATTGTCGCGGCGGCTGATCTTTTCGAGGATGGCGTGGGTGACGACGACGATTTCGCCGCCGGCCTTGCGCGTCTCGGCCTTGGCCCGGTCCAGCAGGGGGTGGGGGCGGGCGTCCTCGCCGACCAGCAGCAGGCGCGGCGCGCGGCCCAGGTCGAGGGCCTCGCCGATGAATTTCAGCCCTTCGGCCAAAAAGGTTCCGGTGCTGTCCCGCTCCTTGCGCATATGCAGGGCGCGGACGGCCTTGACCGTGTCATTGGTCAGGGAGGTGATCACGCGGTGGGTGTCGTGCGCGCTCATCGGCTCCACCGGGCGAAGAAGGACAGGCCGATGGCGCGGGCGTTCGCACCGTCTTCGGACAGGGCCAGTTCGCCCCAGTCGATGCGGCCGCCGCGATCCGGCAGGGCCTCGGCCATCAGATGGGCCAGGGACAGGCCGGAGATGCGGGCGGCGTAGGCGTTCAGCAGCAGGAAATCGGCCTCGTCGGACAACAGGGCGGCGCAGTCCTTCAGCAGGGCCGGCATGTCCTCGAACAGGCGCCAGACCTCGCCGGTCGGGCCGCGTCCGTACTTGGGCGGGTCCAGGATTATACCGTCGTATTTCGAGCCGCGCCGGACCTCGCGGGCCACATATTTGCGGGCGTCCTCGACGATCCAGCGGATCGGGCGGTCGGACAGGCCGGACTGTTCGGCGTTCTCGCGGGCGTAGTTGACCGATTTCTTGGAAGCGTCGACGTGGGTGACCTCGGCCCCGGCGGCGGCGCAGGCCAGGCTGGCGACGCCGGTATAGCCGAACAGGTTCAGGATCTTCGGCGCTCGGCCGGCGTCGCGCGTGAAGGCGCGCACGCGGGCGTCCAGCCAGTCCCAGTTGGCGGCCTGTTCCGGGAAGAAGGCCAGGTGGCGGAAAGGCGTGAAACGGCCGGTGAACTTCACCTCGCGCCATTTCAGGGGAAAGGCGTCGACGGGGCCGTGCCGGTCGAAGCGCCAGCGGCCGGAGTCTTCCTCCTCCTGCTGCGGATCGAAGGCGGCGGTGGCCTGGTCGAAAGCGGCCGGGTCGCGCGGGGACCAGAAGCACTGGGGCTCGGGCCGGACCACCGTATAGGGGCCGTAGCGCTCAAGCTTCCTGCCCTCGCCGGAGTCCAGCAGGGCGTAGTCGGACCAGCCGTGGGTCACCAGGGTTTCGGGGGTGGGAGAGAGCAGGGGCGCCATCCTGCGGCTGATAGGCGGTCAGGCGGCCTTACGTCCAGCATCGACATGGGTGGAGGCGCCGCATTCGGCGTCATGGTCCGGCTCATGGATCGTCTTGTCCCAGACATAGGGCGATACGATCAGTCGCCACAGAGCCTGTACAAACGCGACGCTGAGCAGGGACCAATAGGCCGGCGCCAGCAGCATGTCGCTGAGACGATAGTCCAGACCGGCGCGGCGCGCCCCGACGGCGCAACTCATCCATGCGGCGACGACGCCCAGCGCCAGGACGGCGAGCGATCCGACCGGCAAGGATGGCGCCGCGCCCGCGTGAAGACCCAGGAGAAGGGCCGAGCCGATCCAGGCCAAGGCGGGAGCGTGGCAGGCGGCGGATATGACGGCGGCCCCCAAGGTCATGACAAGCGACAGCAGTCCGCGCTCGTCCAGGGCGGCGGGCGAGCGCGTATGGACGCCCCAGGTCTGCATATAGCCCTTCAACCATCGCGTTCTCTGGGGCAGCCAGCGCTCGAAAGGGCCGGGCGGCGTTTCCCAGGTCGGTCGGTGGATGACCCCCAGACGCCACCCCGCCGACCAGAGCCGAAAGCCCAGGTCGGCGTCTTCCGTCACATTATAGGCGTCCCAACCGCCCAGATCCCGGAGGATGGCCGTCCGAAGATGATTGCTGGTGCCGCCGAGGGGGAAGGGCAGGTTCAGCTTCGCCATGCCCTGAAGATTCACCTCGAAAAGGGCGGCGTACTCCAGGGCGAACTGTCGATCGAGAAACCCCTTCAGGCCGGCGCCTCTGCGAACGCGCAACGGCGCCTGAACGCAGGCCAGATCAGGGCTCTGGGCGAAGTGCGCCGCCGCTTCACGCAACTGCCCCGGGTCCGGCGCATCTTCGGCGTCATAGACGGTGACCAGTTCGCCCTTGATGAAGGGAAGGGCGTGGTTGAGGGCGCGCGGCTTGGTCTGGGGCGCGCCGGGCGGCACGATCAGGATCTGCAGCCAGTCAGGCCTGGCTGCGGCCGTCGCGGCCGCAATGGTTGACTGATCGTGCGCTTCCAGGATGAGGAACCCCTGCAACTGTCGGCGGGGGTAGTCCAGCCGAGACAGGTTCTGCACCAACTGCTCCACCACCGCCGCCTCGTCATACAAGGCCGCCAGGACCGTATAGCGCGGCCAGCGGCCCGGCTTGGGCGGCGGGGGCGGCGGAGAAAGACTGGCCGCCGCCAGGACGGCCCGCCAAACGGCCGTGGCGACGAAACAAGCCTGAAGCCCCAAGATCAGGGCCTCCAGCGTCGCCCGTGGCCAGAGGACGAGGGCGAGCGCCGCAGATGTCGCCAACCCGCCGACAACCGCCGCCTGCCAGGCCGTCGGCGTTCGACGCCCTGCGCCGCTGAGCGCATTCGTCTTGATCGTCATGGTTCCAAGCCCCCGCCCGAGCCAGATACAACTTGAAATATATTTGCGCTGCAACTGGATTTTTTGCGCCGATTGGCGCCGATGATCGATTGTCGCTATTCAGATCGCTCCTGACCTGGAGTCGCCTTTGCCCCTCGCGTCGCAATCGTCTCGTTCCCACCGCAAGCCCAAGGGGGAAGGCCATTCACGGCGCGGCGAAATCCTGGCCGCCGCCGAGCGGATTTTCGTCGAGCACGGCTATGAAGGAGCGACCATTCGCAAGATCGCGGATGAGGTCGGCCTGTCCTCGACCGCCCTCTATATGCATTTCCCCGATAAGGGCGCGATCCTGCAGGAGATCTGCCGCAACGCCTTCAGCGTCCTGACGGCGGCTGCGGCCTCCCTGTCGGCGGGTTCCGCGCCGCCGGAGGTCCGCCTGAGGGCCATGATCGAGGCCTACGCCCAGTTCGGTTTCGATCAGCCCAACGCCTATCGCCTGATCTATCTGACCCGTCCCATCGAGGCCCGAGAGGGCGCTCAGACCTTGTCCCAGGAACTGGGCGCCGTCGTCTTTTCCGCCTTTGTAGCCTTGGTTGAGGAGACCGTGGCCGCAGGGCGTATGGAGGGCGACGCCAGGGCGATCGCTCAGTCGATTTGGGCGGCTGCGCACGGCGTCGTATCGCTGATGATCACCAAACCCTATTTTCCGTGGGTGGAGCGGGACCAGTTGGTCAAGACGACCCTGGACGCCGTGTTCAACGGCCTGCTTAAACCGTGATCCCACGCGTCCGGTCGCTCGTTCTCTGTCTGGTCCTTGTGGGGCTGACGCCGGTCCCCGCCCAGGCTCGGCCCTTGCGGGTCATGGCCCTGGATCAGTGCGCCGATCAATATGTCCTGGCCCTGGCGCCCGACGCCGAACTGGCCCTGTCGCCACGCGCCGACGATCCTGACGCCTGGCTGAGGCGCGAGGCGGCCGGACACAGGCGGCTGCGCCCGACCCTGGAGGCGGCGGTCGGGTTCAAACCGGATGTGGTCGTACGCTACTGGGGCGGCGAACCCCGGCTGCTGGCGGCCCTGGAGCAGCGCGGGACCAAGGTGGTCACGATCGCGGACGCGACGGACTTCGACGGGGTGCGCGCCAATATTCGCGCCGCAGCGCAGGGTCTCGGACAGGCCGAGCGGGGGGCTCGACTGGAGCGGATCATGCAGGCCAAGCTGGATCGCGCGGCGCCGCCCGCCGGAAGCCCCACGCCCGGCGCCCTCTATCTGACCTCGGGCGGCTATACGTCCGGTCCCGGCACGCTGATGGATGCGATGATGCGGGCCGCCGGCTTTCGCAATCTGACGACCGCGCCGGGCTTCGGCGCCGTCAGTGTCGAGCAGATCGCGCTTCAGCCGCCCATCCGGTTCGTGCTGGGCTTTTTCGACCAGTTGCGGGCCGACTGGCGAGGCGCGGGCCGCCATCCGGTGGTGCGTCGCGCCGCCAAGGGGCGGACGGCGGCGAAGCTGCCGGCGGCCGTCCTGACCTGTCCCGCCTGGTTCGCCGCCGACGGGGTGGAGATGATGAAGGCGCGGCCATGAGTGGGACGGTTCGTCTGTGCGTGACGCTGGGCCTGCTCTGTACGGCGGCCGTGGCGACCGCCGTACTGTTCGGAGAGACGGGGTTCGACCGCGCCCAGTATGCGGCGGCCTTCGGCGATCCGTCTTCAGGTCCCTGGGCCGTCTTGTGGCAGGTGCGGGCGCCCCGCGCCGTCTGCGCCCTGGTCGTGGGGGCGGCTCTGGGGCTGGCGGGGGCGGTGATGCAGGGGCTGCTCCGCAATCCCCTGGCCGATCCTGGCGTTCTGGGGGTTTCGGCGACGGCGGCCCTGGGCGCGGCCCTGGCGATCGTCCTGGGCGGCGCGGGCGTTGCGGGCCTGGTGGAGATGTCGGCCCTGGCCGGCGCTGCTGTGGCCGGCGGGGTGCTGGTCGCGGCAGCCGGACTGATGCGGGCGCCGGAGGCCCTGATCCTTTTTGGGGTGGCCTTGTCGAGTTTCGCGGGGGCGGCGACGGCCCTGATCTTCAACCTGTCGCCGTCCCCCATCGCCCAGGCCGAGGTCATGGCCTGGCTCTTGGGATCGGTGCAGAACCGGAGTTGGGTCGATGTCGCCTGGGTGGCGCCGGCCCTGGCGATGGCCGCCGTTTTCGCCGGCCTGTCGGCGCGGGGACTGCGGATGCTCACCCTTGGCGATGAAACGGCCGCAACCTCGGGCCTCTCCATGGGGCGGTTGAGAGGCTTCGCCCTGATCGCGGCGGCGCTGGCGACGGGGGCGGCGGTGGCGGTCGCGGGCGTGATCGGTTTCGTCGGTCTGGCGGCGCCCCATCTGGTGCGGGCGGCGGTACGCGGGGACGCGGGGCGAATCCTGGCGCCCTCGGCCCTGGCCGGCGGACTGATCCTGGTGGTCGCGGATTTAGCGGCGCGGCTGACGCCGACGGATCAGGAGCTGAAACTGGGGGTGTTCACGGCCTTGATCGGGGCGCCCCTGTTCGCCCTGATCGCCTGGCGGGCGGCGCGGGAGTGGCGGCTGTGATCGCGCCGCTGACGATGTGGGACGCCCAGGCGGCCCTGGGCGGGCGCAAGGTGCTGGACGGTGCGAACGTCCAGGTCGAGCGCGGCCGATTGGTCGCCCTGGTCGGTCCCAATGGGGCGGGCAAGTCCAGCCTGATCAAGGCGTTCGTCGGACTGCTGGCGCTGGACGGCGGCGTCGCCCGCCTGAACGGCGACGACGTCACGACACTGTCCCCTCGAGAACGGGCCCGGCGCATCGCCTATCTGCCGCAGGAGCGGCGGATCGCCTGGAACCTGCCGGCGGTGGAGGTGGCGGCCCTGGGCGCGCCCTTCCTGGCCGGTCCCGAAGCCTTGGCGCGGGCCAAGCGGGCTCTGGCTGAAGTGGGCGGCGCCCATCTGGTCGATCGCGGCGTAGCCGAAATGTCCGGCGGCGAGCGGGCGCGGGTGCTGCTGGCGCGCGCTCTGACGACCGACGCCCCCATGCTGCTGGCGGATGAACCGATCGCGGGGCTCGATCCGGACGCGCAGCGGCTGGTGCTGGAGCGGCTGCGCGCCCGCGCGGACGGCGGCGCCGCCGTGTTGGTCAGCCTGCACGACCTGACCCTGGCGGCGGCCTTCGCCGACCAGGTGATGGTCATGCATCAGGGACAGGTCGTCGCCGCCGCCCCGCCGATGGAGGCGCTGGAGCCGGGCGTGCTCAAAAGCGTCTTCGGCTTGGACGGGCGCTGGGTCGAAACGCCGGACGGGCCGCTGCTGGCGGCCCGTCGGGCTCAGTAGGCGACGTAGGGACGCGGACCCGCAGCGGCGCCGCGCGCAATGTCGGCCGAGGGCGTCAGGGGCGCCGAGCCGCCGTTCAGCCGGGCCTTGTAGACCGCCATATTCTCCATCACCCGCATCATATAGTTGCGCGTCTCGGTGAAGGGGGCGCATTCGATGAAGTCGATGGCGGCGTTGGCGTCGCCGCGCGGGTCGCCGCAGCGGGCGATCCACTGGTTCGGCCGCGCTGGGCCGGCGTTGTAGCCGACCGTGGCCAGCAGCATGGAGCCGTTGTTGGCCGCCATCAGCTCGCCCAGGTGATAGCTGCCCAGGGTCATGTTGTAGTCCGGGTCCCACAGCTGTTCGGCCGAGAAGCTCATGCCCAGGCGACGGGCCACGCCGGAGCCGGTAGAGGGCAGGAACTGCATCATTCCGCGCGCATCGGCCCCGGAGCGGGCCCGGGGGTCGAAACTGGATTCCTGACGTGTGATGGCCTGGGTGAACTCCAGAGGCGCCGCGCCGGCGACCTGTGGCGGTATGCGGACCGGATACATCCGCTCTGGCAGGACAAAGCCCCTCTGGCTGGCCGCACGGCCGACCATCATGGCCGCGAAACCGTCGCCGTAGCTGCGGCTCAAATCCATCAGCAGGGCCAGATCCTCGATCGTGGGGAGGTCGTTGTCGAGTTGATAGGCGAAGACCCGCAGCAGGCTGGTCTCTCCGGTCTCGCCGAGAATCCGAGTGGCGCGAACCCGTTCGTCGGCTTCAAATCGGGCGATGTCCGCAGGGGTAGGCGCCGGATCGCCGGGCAGGGTCAGGGTGGTCATCCCGGCCTTTTCGGCGGCGAGCTGGCCATAGAAGGTCTGCCAGTGCTGGGCGCCGTTGCGATAATAGGCGAGGGTGGCGTCGCGCTCGCCCCGGGCCTCGGCGGCCCGGCCCAGCCAGTAAATAGGCGCGGCCCTGGGTGATCGGAGTTGAGGAGGCGGTGCGCAGGGCCTCGAAATGACGGGCGGCGACTTCGGGCTGGTTCAGCTTGGTCAGGGCGACCCATCCGGCGAAGAACTCGGCGTCCACCATCCGGTCTCCGGAGGTGAAGCCATGGCCGTTCATGGCGTCATAGGCCGCGCGCCAGTTTCCCTGCTGCAGGGCGTCCAGATAATAGTTGCGGCGCTCGGTCCACAGGGTGTTGTCGCCCGCCGTGTGACCCGGCGCCGGCGGCAGATAGGCCAGAAGCGGGAAGGCTTCGGACTGACGGTTCTGAGACCGCAGGATACGAACCCGTTCCAGGACCACGACGGGATCGACGGCCTGTGTCGGGGTCAGGGAAGCGACGACGGCGTCGGGGCTGTAGGCGGTGCGCAGGCTCATGACGGCGTTGGCGACGGCCGCCCGTTCCGGCGAGACGAGGCCCATCATCGCGCGGGTGGCCGGGCCGTGAGGGCCCATCAGCAGCAGATTGAGGCGGGTCTCATGATCCGCCGGGGTCAACCATCCGCCCCAGGCGGCCAGAATGCGCGATTGCGGCGCCTCGTCGAAGGATCGCGTGCGCCACCATTCGCGGATCAGGGCGCGGGCCTCGTCGCGTCGCCCCCTCTGTTCCAGGGCGGTCGCATAGGCGATGGCGCCATCGACCGTGCGGGGCGGTTCCTGCGCGAACAGGGCCAGGGCGGCGTCCGGGCCGACGCCGGACCGGGCCAGCACCTTTTCTGTCGCTTCGCGGCGTGATTCGGCCCTCGGCCAGCCGGCCAGCTCCGTCTGGGCGCGGGCGAGGTCGGCGTAGGACAGCTGTTCGCCCGAGGTGTCGATCAGGGCCCACTGGACCAGTTTGCGCGCTGCGGGATCGCCGATCTGTGAGAGGGCCGACTGGGCGCCCAGCACGTCGCGCGCCCGCGCGGCGGCCAGTCCTTGACGAAACAGCGCCGTGTCCTGATCGTTCAGGACGCGGGTTTGGCCATAGGCGACGCCGGTTTGAGTGACGGAACCATAGGGGACGGCCTGCGCCGGCGCCGCGTCTTGAGGGCTCGGCGCAATCAAGGCGAGCACCGCCGCCAGACTCGTCGCAATCATGATCTTTCCTGTTCTCATTCATCCCGGTTGCGGCGAAGCCGCTGGCGACCTAACGTCTCGCGCTCTCAAGACAGAGGTCCTGGACGTCCGTCCATCGCCCCTCCCCAATTAGGCTAGCTAGTCCCATGACCGCCCCCTTGTTCAAGGGCGTGATCACCGCCCTGATCACACCACTTCATGACGGAAACGTGGACGAAGCCGCATTCGCCACGCTGATCGAGCGTCAGATCGCCGCAGGCGTCAGCGGTCTGGTGCCCGTCGGCACGACAGGCGAGGGCGCCAGTATGGATCTGGACGAGCACAAGCATGTGATCGAACTGTGCGTGCGGCTGGTCGCCGGCCGCGTTCGCGTCATCGCCGGAACCGGTTCGCCCTACACCAAGGAAGCCATCGACCTGACCCGCCACGCCAAGACGGTCGGGGCGGACGGCGCCTTGGTCGTGACGCCCTATTACATCCGCCCGTCCCAAGCCGGGATGGCGGCGCATTTCGAGGCCATAGCGGACGCCGTCCAACTGCCCATCCTGCTTTACAACGTGCCCGCGCGAACCGGCGCGGACCTGGCGAATGAGACGGTGGCGCGATTGGCGGCTCATCCGAACATCGTCGGCATCAAGGACGCCACCGGCGACATGAGCCGGGTCAGCTGGATGCGGGCCGAGATCCAAGAGCCGTTCGACCTGATCTCCGGCGATGACTCCAGCTATTTGGGCTATCACGCCCATGGCGGGGTCGGACTGATTTCGGTGGCGTCGAATGTGGCGCCCGAAGCCATGGTCGCTTTGCACAATGCGGCGGCGGCCGGCGACTATGCCGCAGCGCGGGATTGGCAGGACCGTCTGATCGGCCTGTGTAAGGCGCTGTTCCTCGATAATTCTCCCGCCCCGACCAAATACGCCCTGGCCCGGCTGGGCCTGTGCCGGGAAGAGGCGCGCTTGCCGCTGTCGCCGACCGCCGACGCGGTCAAGCCGGCCATCGACAAGGCCATGGTCGAGGCGGGCGTGATCTGATGGCGCCCAAGCCGCAGCCCAAGTCCAAGGTCATCGCCGAGAACCGCCGCGCGCGCTTCGACTATTTCCTGGAGGACAATATAGAGGCGGGGATTCAGCTGCTGGGCACCGAGATCAAGGCTCTGCGCGACGGTCGGGCCAATATCGCCGAAAGCTATGCGGCGGTTGAGGGGCGAGAGATCGTCCTGATCAACGCCGACATTCCGCCCTACAAACAGGCCAACCGCTTCAATCACGAGCCCCGCCGGCCGCGCAAATTGTTGCTGCATCGCAAGCAGATCGACAAGCTGATGGGGGCGGTGCAACGCGACGGTCAGACCATCATCCCGCTGAGGCTCTATCTGAACGAAGCGGGCAAGGCGAAGTTGGAGATCGCCCTGGCCAAGGGCAAGAAGCTGCACGACAAGCGCGAGGCCTCGGCCGAACGGGACTGGCAGCGCGACAAGGCGCGGCTGATGCGGGACAAGGGCTGAGCCCCGTCGCCGTCGCCTAGCTGAGAGGGCGGGCGTCCATCACGCCGGGCAGGTCGGAGACTCCTCGGCTCATCTGGCCGCCGGCGGAGGGGGCGACCAGACCCCCTGTCAACAGCGTCAGCACCGTGAAGGCGACCACGACCACGGCTGCGATCAAGGCCAGCCTGCGCTCGGCTGGGGTGAAGAGTCGATCGGTCGTGCGTTGCATGGTTCAGCCTCCCTCCCCTCGAGAACGCAGCGGCGGGGCCTCAGTTCCGCCTCAATTGGATCCTGCCGGATTGGTGCGACACCTCCGCGACAGCACGGTCAGGCTTCTATGATCGACCGGGCGCGATTGAACACCGCTTCGAACATGTCCGGGGTCAGGCGACCCGTGTTCGTGTTCAATCGGGAGCAGTGATAGGAGTTCAGGATCACATAGCCTCCGGCCTCGCCCTCGGCCCCATGCCCCGCCGGCATGGCCGAGGCGGGGCGGCCGAACGCCTTGAGGATGTTGCGGCGAGAGACGTCGCCCAGGGTGATGATGACCTTAAGATTGGGCAGAAGCGCAAGTCGGTCGATCAGGAAAGGACGACAGGTCGTCTCTTCGACCGGCAGGGGCTTGTTGCCGGGCGGGGCGCAGCGGACGGCGTTGGTGATCATGCAATCGACCAAGGTCAGATCATCGTCGCCGTTCGGCTCATAGGTTCCGGTCGCGAAGCCGGTCTTCTTCAGCGTGTCGTACAGCAGCCATCCGGCGTGGTCGCCCGTGAATGGACGGCCGGTGCGGTTGGCTCCCGTGCGGCCCGGCGCCAGGCCGGCGACCAGAAGCCGCGCCTGAGGGTCGCCGAAGGAGGGGGCGGGGCCGTTCCACCAATCCGGATTCTGGCGGGCGTTTTCCTGGCGATAGGCCACCAGTCGCGGGCAGAGCGGACAGTCGCGGGGCGGCTCGGGCGTTAGGCTCATTGCGCCGTCGCCGACTTGGGTCGGCCGAAGTCGGCCATCAGATCGTTCAGGTCCAGGAAGGCGTCCGCCTGACGGCGCAGTTCGTCGGCGATGTGGGGCGGCTGAGTCTTCTGGGTGGAGATGACCGCCACCCGCACGCCCTTGGCCTGGACGGCCTGGACCAGCCGTCGGAAGTCGCCGTCGCCCGAAAACAGCACGACATGATCCAGCGCCGGCGCCAGCTCCAGCATGTCCACCGCGATCTCCATGTCCATATTGCCCTTGATCCGGCTATGGCCGGCCGTGTCCGTGAACCGCTTCACCGGCTTGGTGACGACGGAAAAGCCGTTGTAGTCCAGCCAGTCCACCAGGGGTTTTACCGGTGAGAACTCTTCGCCCTCCACCACCGCGGTGTAATAGTAGGCGCGGATCAGGATGGATTTCTCGCGAAACCAGTCCAGCATCCGCCGGAAGTCCATATCGTGTTGCAAGGCGCGGGCGGCGGAATACAGGTTGGACCCGTCGATGAAGATCGCCAGGCGGTCGGTGGGATGAAACATGGTCGAGGCCGTCGAAAGAGATGAAATGAGGGACGAAAGGCGAGGGGCGCCGGTCGATATGAGAATCGACGCCGCACTCGACCTGAACGCCGCAGTCATCGTGGCGCTGGGCTGTAATGACAAGGGGGCCTGGTCGTCTTGCCGCGAGGCCCTGGAGGCGGCTCTGGCGCGGTTTCGCACGGAAGGGATCGACATCATCGCCCGGTCGTCCTGGTGGTCGTCGCTGGCATGGCCCGATCCGCAGGATCCGCCGTTCCTGAACGGCGTCGTGATCGTGAGCACCGCCCATGATCCCCATGATCTGATGGCGGCCCTGGGCCGGATCGAAGACGCCTTCGGGCGGCGTCGGTCGGCGCGCAACGCGCCGCGCACCTTGGATCTGGACCTGATCGCCTACGGGCGACTGATCGGCGACCTGAACGGCCTGATCCTGCCGCATCCCAGGGCGGCCGAGCGCAGATTCGTCATGGGGCCGATTGCGGAGATTGCGCCGGACTGGGTGCATCCCGCCGGCGGCGACGCCGCAGCCCTTGCCGGGGCCGCAGGGGTCGGCAAGGACGCTCATCCCATCTGACGCCGTAGTTTCGCCGCTCTGGCGTTGCAAAACAGCGACCATATCTGTATTTGACGCGGTTCTCCCCCGCGTTCGAGGAATTTCATGGCCCGCGTCACCGTCGAAGACTGCATCGAGAAGGTTCCGAACCGCTTTGGTCTGGTGCTGATGGCGGGTCACCGCGCCCGCAGCATCGCCAACGGCGCCGCCCTGACGATCGACCGCGACAATGACAAGAACCCCGTGGTCGCCCTGCGCGAGATCGCCGATGACACGGTGGCGCCCGATGAACTGCGCGAGACCATCATCACGACGCTGCAACGCGTCGATGAGCGCACGGAGGCCGAGGACGAGGCGGAAACCGTCGCCCTGCTGGCCGAGCCGCAGCACATGAACATGGCCGAGGCCGAGCTGATCCGCGCCCTGCAAAGCGACCGGGACGGCGGTCAGGAGGAGCGCTACTGACGCCCGAGGGAGCCCCAGGCGTCACTATCCTGCCGGCGCGGACCGAGACGGTTCCGCCGGCGCCCCAAGCTGCAGACAAAATCGAGCCGGCGAAAGACATGGCGCCGCTCAAGCGCGCGCCGATCCTGCGTCAGTTCGAACTGATCGAGGCCGTCAAGGCTTATGATCCGACCGCTGACGAGGCGCTTCTCAATCGCGCCTATGTTTATGCGATGAAGATGCACGGCTCGCAGCTGCGGGCTTCAGGCGATCCCTATTTCGCCCATCCGATCCAGGTCGCGGGCATATTGACCGACTATCGGCTGGACACGGCGACGATCGTCACGGCCCTGCTGCATGACGTCGTCGAGGACACCTCGGCCACACGCGAAGACATCGCCCAGATGTTCGGGGAAGAGGTGGCCGTCCTGGTCGAGGGCGTGACCAAGCTGAGCCGGCTTGAGCTTCAGGCCGAGCATACGCGCCAGGCCGAAAACCTCCGCAAATTCATTCTTGCGATCAGCCGGGACGTGCGGGTCCTGTTGGTCAAGCTGGCGGACCGCCTGCACAACATGCGGACCCTTCAGTACGTCAAGCCGGAGAAGCGTGAGCGCATCAGCCGCGAGACGCTTGAGGTCTATGCACCCCTGGGGCGGTCGATCGGCATTCACTCCATTGCTTCCGAGTTGGAAGAACTGGCCTTCACCCATCTGAATCCGACGGCCAAGACGGCCATCGAACGTCGGCTTGAGGCGTTGAAGCTGGAGCATGGTCACGCCATCGAGGGCGTGTCGGACGAGGTGGAGCGGGTGCTGTCGGAAGCCGGGGTGCCGGCGCGGGTTTTCGGTCGGCAGAAGACGCCTTATTCCATCTGGCGCAAGCTGCAACGCAAGTCCGTCGGGTTTTCGTCCCTCTCCGACATCTATGGATTCCGCGTCATTCTGGAGGCGGAGGACGACTGTTACCGCGCGCTTGGCGTGATCCACCGGGCCTGGCCGATGGTGCCGGAACGGTTCAAGGACTTCATCTCCACGCCCAAGTCGAACAACTACCGCTCGCTGCACACCACGGTCGTGGGGCCGCGCGGCTTGCGAATCGAAATGCAGCTCCGCACCGAGGCTATGGACCGCGTCGCTGAGGACGGGGTGGCGGCCCACTGGCGCTACAAGAACCATTCCTACGGTTTCGATCATGAAGCCATGGCGACGGGAGGCGGCCGCGATCCCTTGCAGAACCTGCGCCACCTGGTTCAGGTGATCGAACATGGCGAGGGCGGAGAGGACTGGGTCGAGCACGCCAAGCTCGAAATGTACCTGGATCAGGTCTTCGTTTTTACGCCCAAGGGCCGGCTGGTGACCCTGCCGCGGGGCGGCATGCCGCTGGACTTCGCCTATGCGGTTCATACAGAGGTCGGCGACACGGCCGTTGGGGTAAAGGTCAACGGCGAGCTCAAGCCGATGCGGACGCCCTTGCAGAACGGCGACGTGGTCGAGATCATTCGCGGGGCCAAGCGGGAGGTGCCGGCGGACTGGCGTAGTCTGACGGTGACCGGGCGGGCCCGTTCCGCCATTCGTCGTCATATCCGAACCTCCGAGCGTGAAGAGTTCATCAAGCTGGGCCGTGTGGCGCTGGAGCAGACGCTGGCCCGGGTGGAGAAGTCTCTGGCTGACGTCTCGCTGAAGCCGGTTCTGGAAACCCTGGCGGTCGCCTCGGACGACGATGTGTTCGAAAATCTGGGCCGCGGTCGGTTCTCGCCCACGACCGTGGCCGAGACCCTGTTCCCGTCCTTGAAGGGGCGGTTGAAGGCCGGGCCGGAAAAACAGAGGATCGAGGGCGATACGGCGCGGCTGTTCGTTCGCGGGGGCGGACTGACGCCCGGCGTCAGCGTCCATTTTGGCCGTTGCTGCACGCCTGTGCCCGGCGATCGCATCGTGGGCATTCTCGAGCCGGAAACCGGGCTCACCGTCCATACTATCGACTGTCAGGCCCTGGCGGCCTTCGCCGATGACGATTCGGTCTGGCACGATCTGCAATGGACGCCCCAGGCCGAGACGGACGCCGTCGCCGCGGTGCGGTTGAACGCCACCATCCGCAATGCGCCGGGCGTGCTGGGGCAGGTGACCACCCTGATCGGCGAGGCGGGCGGCAACATCATCAATCTGTCGATGGCCTATCGTCAGCAGGACTTCTTTGACGTGACGATTGATGTGGAGGTGGAGGACGCCAAACACGCCACCACCATCATGGCGGCTCTGCGGGCCAATCCTTCGGTCGACAACGTCGATCGCGGGCGCGGCTGAGTCTTTCGCCGGACAGGGCGAGGCGCTAAGACGCCCCGCATGAACACCCAAGACGTCCTCAACGAGTTTCGCGACGCCGGCGCCCTGCGCGAAGGCCATTTCGTCCTGTCCTCCGGTCTGCACAGCCCGGTCTTTCTGCAGAAGAACCTGGTCTTCATGCAGACGGACCGCTGCGAGCGGCTGTGCAAGGCTTTGGCGGACAAGATCGTCGCGACGGTCGGGCCGGTGGATGTGGCCATTTCGCCGGCCGTGGGCGGGATCATTCCCGGCTATGAGACGGCGCGTCACCTGGGCGTCCCGTCGATGTATGTCGAGCGCGAAGGCGGCCAGTTCAAACTGAGGCGCGGGTTTTCCGTCGAGCCGGGCCAGAAGGTTGTGATGGTGGAGGATATCGTCACCACCGGATTGTCGTCTCGTGAATGCATCGCCGCCATCCAGGCGGCGGGAGGCGAGGTGGTCGCTGCAGCCTGTATCGTCGATCGGTCAGGCGGAAAGGCCGATGTGGGCGTGCCCCTCATCGCCCTGGCGTCGCTGGAGGTGCCGGCCTATCCAGCCGACGCCCTGCCGCCGGAACTTGCGGCCGTGCCGGTCGAAGACCCCGGCAGCCGCAGACTTGCGAAATAATGTCCGGCGAAGCGACGTCGGGGCCGGCGAGGAGCTGAAGATGCGCGAACGGGTGAGGCTGGGCGTCAATATTGATCATGTCGCGACGGTTCGGAACGCCCGCGGCGGCGCCCATCCGGATCCGGCCAGAGCGGCGGAGACGGCCCTGGCGGCGGGAGCGGACGGAATCACCGCCCACCTGCGCGAGGACCGGCGCCACATTACGGATGCCGACATCGGCGTGCTGAGCGCGCTCTGCGCTCGCGCAGGCAAGCCGCTCAACTTTGAGATGGCCGTAACCGACGAGATGCTGAGCATCGCCCTGCGCCACCGCCCCCACGCCGCCTGCCTTGTGCCCGAGCGGCGCGAGGAGGTGACGACGGAAGGCGGCTTGGCGGTGGCGGGACAGGAGGCGCGGATCAAGCCTGTCGCCCAGGCCCTGACGGAAGCTGGGATACGGGTCTCGCTGTTCATCGAACCGTCCGAGGCTCAGGTCGAGGCCGCCGCGGCGGTCGGCGCCCAGGTGGTGGAGTTTCACACCGGCCGCTATTGCCACCTGACCGATCCCGGCGAGCGGGAGGTCGAGTTCGAGCGGCTGGCCGCCGCCGCCGCCCAGGCCGACATCCTGGGGCTGGAGGTCCATGCCGGTCACGGGCTCGACTATGAGACCGCCCCAAGGATGTTGGCCATTCCCGAGATTCGGGAGCTGAACATCGGCCATTTCCTGATCGGCGAATCCATATTTGTGGGCCTGGATACAGCGATCCGGCGCATGCGGGCGGCGATGGATTCGGTGAAGTGATCATCGGCGTCGGCGCGGACCTGTCGGACATCCGGCGTATCCAGGCCTCGCTCGACCGGTTCGGCGAGCGGTTCAAACAGCGGTGTTTCACCGACATCGAACGGGCGCGGTCGGATAGGAAGCCGGACCCGGCCTGGAGCTACGCCAAGCGGTTCGCGGCCAAGGAGGCCTGCGCCAAGGCCCTGGGCACCGGCATGAGGGCGGACGTCTATTGGCGCGACATGGGGGTGGTGAACCTGAGGTCCGGGCAGCCGACCCTGGCCCTGACCGGCCACGCGGCCGATCACCTGGCGCGGCTGACGCCGGCCGGACATGAGGCGAAGATCCACCTGACCCTCAGCGACGAACACCCCTATGCGCTCGCCTTCGTGGTGATCGAAGCCTTGCCGCTGTCGTAATCGCGATATACCCGTCACTGGACGACCGCGCGGACGCGGCAAGGGGATGCTTGATCGCATGAGCGAAGATCAAAAGCCGCAGGGCGACGACGTGAACACGAGCGATGCTGCGGGTGCGGCCTCGGCGGGCGACGTCTATGTCTGGACTGAGGGCGACAAGGCGGAGAAGCCTGCGGAGGCGCCTGTCGAGCCGATGACCTCGACGACGCCGGTCGCCGCAAAGCGGCCGGTTTGGAGCGACGACGGCGACGCCCCCTTCGAGGACGCGCCGGCGCCTGCGGCTCAAAAGGCGGACAAGTCTTCCAAGGCCAAACAGGGCGGCGGGGCCGGGGACGAGACGATGGAAATCGTCAAGACGGTCGTCTTCGCCCTGCTGATCGCCATGGTGCTGCGGATCTTCCTGTTCCAGCCCTTCACCATTCCATCGGCCTCGATGGAGCCGAACCTGTATGAGGGCGACTATATCGTCGTGTCGAAATGGTCCTACGGCTATTCGAGACATTCGATCCCGTTCAGCCCGCCGCTGTTCGACGGCAGGATCTTGGGGTCGGCGCCCAAGCGGGGCGACATCGTCGTGTTCAAACTGCCGCGCGACGACAAGACCGACTTCATCAAGCGCGTGATCGGCTTGCCGGGCGATCGGATCCAGATGATCGCCAACAAGCTGTATATCAACGATAAACCTGTTCAGGACGTCGTGGTCAGCCAGCAGGAGATCAACGACATCTTCGGCCCGCGCCCCGTCACCGAGGTTCGCGAGACCCTGCCCAACGGCAAGAGCTTCATGACCCAGGACTTCGGCCCGGGCAACGATCTGGACGACACCCCCGTCTATGAGGTGCCGGCCGGTCACTATTTCATGATGGGCGACAACCGCGACAACTCGATCGACAGCCGCGTCGAACAGTCCAGCGGCGTGGGCATGGTCCCGGCCGAGAACCTGGTCGGCAAGGCGCAGATCATCCTGTTCTCGTGGAAGCCGGGCGCCTCGCTGTTCAAGCCCTGGACCTGGGGCAATGTGCGGCTCGATCGGTTCTTCGACGTTCTGCACTGATGGCGAATACGCGGGCCGAGGCGGTCGCGGCGCTTGAGGCGCAGCTCGGCCATCATTTCCGGGACAAGGCCCTGCTGGATCGCGCCCTGACCCACGCCAGCGTGGGCGAGGGCGCGCCGGTCGGCGTCCATGGGCCCAAGCACAACGAGCGGCTGGAGTTCCTGGGCGACCGGGTTCTGGGCCTGCTGGTGGCGGACAAGCTGTCGCGGGATTATCCGACCGCGGACGAAGGGCAGCTGTCGTCCAGCCTGCACGCCCTGGTCGACAAGACCGCCTGCGCCCGTGTGGGCGAAGCCCTGGGCGTCGGCCCGGCGATGCGGCTCTCGCCGGGCGAGACCAAGACGGGCGGCCGCCGCAAGGCCGGGGTCATCGCCGATGCGGTCGAGGCCATTCTGGCGGCCGTCTATCTGGACGGCGGTCTCGAGGCGGCCCGGACGGTGTTCGACAAGGCTTGGGCGTCGGAATTTGCAGCGCCCCCGTCGCGAACCGTGACCAATCCCAAGTCGGCCTTGCAGGAATGGGCCCAGGGGCTGGGTCGCCCCCTGCCGACCTATCGCATCGCAGATCGGACGGGTTCGGATCATGCACCGACTTTCACCGTCGAGGTGTCCGTTGAAGGCGTGGAGCCCTTGACCGCGCAGGGGCGTTCGCGTCAGGAGGCGGAGAAGGCGGCCGCAACGGCCCTTTTGAAACGTGAAGGCGTCATTTGACCGATATTGAAAACCAGCGGGCGGGCTTCGCCGCCATCATCGGCGCCCCGAACGCGGGCAAGTCCACGCTGGTCAACCGGCTGACCGGGTCCAAGGTCTCCATCGTCACCCAGAAGGTGCAGACCACGCGGTTCCCGGTGCGCGGCATCGCCATGGAAGGCGACGCCCAGATCGTGCTGGTGGACACCCCCGGCATCTTCACCCCGCGCCGACGTCTGGATCGGGCCATGGTCGCCTCGGCCTGGGGCGGCGCCGAGGATGCGGACGTGGTGGTGCATCTGATCGACGCCCAGTCCCACATCAACGCCGAAGGTCGCGAAGGCACGGCGGCGGATCGGCGCTCGGCCGAGGACACCGAGACCATCATCGCCAATCTCAAGGCGACCGGAACCAAGGTCATCCTGGCCCTGAACAAGATCGACGGCATGCGGCGCGACACCCTGCTGGGCCTGTCGCAGAAGCTCTTCGAGAGCGGCGTCTATGAGGAAGTCTATATGATCTCCGCCGCCAACGGCGACGGGGTCGAGGACCTGAAGCAAAGGCTGGCGCGGTCAATGCCCAAGGGGCCGTGGCTCTATCCCGAGGACCAGGCGGCGGACGTGCCGGTGCGGGTTCTGGCGGCCGAGATCACGCGCGAGAAGGTCTATCTGCGGGTCCATGAGGAACTGCCCTATTCGGCGGCGGTGGAGACGACCAGTTTCGAGGAGCGGGCCGACGGCTCGGCCCGCATCGAACAGACCATCTATGTCGAGCGCGAGAGCCAGCGCCCCATCGTTTTGGGCAAGGGCGGCCAGACCCTGAAATGGATCGGCCAGAAGGCGCGTGAGGAGCTGAACGAGATTCTGGGCCGCCAGGTCCACCTGTTCCTGACGGTGAAGGTCGATCCGAAGTGGCAGGATTCGCGGGCGCTCTACGCCCAGTTCGGTCTGGATTTCGACGTCTGAGCGCCCGTGTTTGAAGTGCCGCGTACCCCGGGGGGGCATCCCCGGCTCGTTCTGGGCGTCCTGGGGGCGCTGATCCTCGGCGGCGCCGTCTGGGCCGGATTCTCCACAGCGGTAAGGCCCGTCAGCGACGCAGCGCGCGCCGCCGCTGCGCCCGATACGCCGCCGCGCCCGCCGCTGGTCGTGGTCGAGGACCTGCCTCAGCTGGCCGCGCGGCTGGATCGCGAGGCCGCCGCCGGTCGGTTCATGGGCGGGGTCCTGGTAGCCAGGGGCGACCGGGTTCTGTTCCGTCAGGTCTACGGCAAGGCGAACTATGGGCAGGACCAGGCGCTGAAACTGGACTCGCGGTTCCGGCTGGCCTCGATCTCCAAACAGTTCACGGCGGCGGCTATTCTGCATCTGCAGGGCGAGGGACGGCTGAGCGTCTCGGACCCCGTCTGCAAATGGATCCAGCCCTGTCCCAAGGCGTGGGAGCCGGTGCGGATCAGCCACCTGCTGTCGCACACCTCGGGCATACCGGACCTGATGGCGCGGCCGGGCTGGGGCATGAGGCGCACGACTCCGGCGACCCTGGACGAGCTGACCGAGGATTCGAAGCGGTTCGGCCTGCAGTTCACGCCAGGGACCAAGGTCCGGTACGACAATGCAGGCTTCAACCTGGCGGCGGCGATTGTCGAGAAGGCCAGCGGACGGCCGTATGAAGCCTATATGCACGACACCTTCTTCGGCCCCCTGGGCATGAAGGACAGCGGGCTGGACCTGGACGGCGGCGACCATGGGCTGATTATGGGGTACGCCAACTTCCCCGGCGGGCTGGCGGCCCAGCCGAACGCCAACACCTCCATCGTCGCGGGGGCGGGGGCGGTCTATTCGACGCTGGACGATCTGCTGGTCTGGCAGAGGGCGTTGCACCGCGGCGGTCTGCTGAAGCCGTCCAGCTATCAGCAGATGCTCGCCGACCACGCCCCTGCCGATACGCCGATGGAGCGGGGCCATCCACGCCGCGACTGGGGCTACGGGATTTTCGCGAACCGGCTGGGCGATCAGGTTCGGCCAAGCTTCCAGGATCGCCAAATCTACCACACCGGCAGCTGGGGCGGATTCCGCAACCTGATGCTGTACCAACCCGACGCCGATGTGACGGTGATCGTGCTGTCGAACAACTATCACCTTCGGGATCAGGTCTTCCTGATCAGCCAGCAGGCGATGGCCGAAGCCCTGGGCCGTGACTTCCCCACGACCCTGCACCGCTAGCCTCATCTGAGGCCGTCCTAAAAGCGTCCGCTCCCGTCAAACGGACCGGCGCGGGGCGCAAAGGCTTGCGCCGCCGTATTCAGGAGCGGACGGAAGTGATCCGACCCGCTTCCTCAGGCCGGAAGCATGGACCCAGTGTCGATATAGCGCTGATGCCAGGACAGGGCCTCGTTCAGCAGATGCGGCGACTGGAGACCGTAGGAGCCCTTCAGCGCGCGCTCGAAATAGTCGGTCAGTCCGTCGCGGTATCTGGGGTGGGCGCACTGGGCGATGATCAGCCGGGCGCGCTGTTTCGGCGACAGGCCGCGCAGGTCCGCCAGGCCCTGTTCGGTGACGATGACCTGGACGTCCTGGGTGATGTGGTCGACGTGGCTCGCCATGGGGACGATGGCCGAGATGGCGCCGCCCTTGGCCGTCGAGGGGGTCACAAAACACGAGATGAAGGCGTTGCGCGAAAAGTCGCCCGAACCGCCGATGCCGTTCTGGATGCGCGAGCCCATGACCTGGGTCGAGTTGACGTTGCCGTAGATGTCGGCCTCGATCAGGCCGTTCATGGCGATACAGCCCAGGCGGCGGATCAGCTCGGGGTGGTTGGAGATTTCCTGGGGGCGCAGGATGATCTTGCCGCGGAACTGCTCCATCCGGCTGTTGAGATCGGCCGCCGCCTCAGGGCTGAGGGAGAAGGCGGTGGCGGAGGCGACGGTCAGCTTTCCGGCGTCCAGCAGGTCCAGCATGCCGTCCTGGATGACCTCCGTATAGGCGGCCATCCGCTCGAACGGACTGTCCATCAGGCCCGCCAGGACGGCGTTGGCGACATTTCCGACGCCCGACTGGAGCGGCAACAGGCCGGCGGGCAGGCGGCCCACCCTCACCTCATGTTTGAGGAATTCGATCAGATGGCCGGCGATGGCGCGGGCGTTGGCGTCCGGGGCGGCGAAGGGCAGATTGCGGTCCGGCGCCTCGGTCTCGACGATGGCGACGATCTTGTCCGGGTCGCAGCGCAGGGTCGGCTGGCCGATCAGCTGGTCGGGGCGGGTCAGGGGGATGGGCACCCGATTGGGCGGCAGGGCGGTGCCGTAATAGATGTCGTGCATCCCCTCCAGGGCGGGGTTCTGCCAGGCGTTGACCTCGAGGATCACGCGCTCGGCCCGGTCCAGCCAGGTCTTGTTGTTGCCGATCGACGAGGAGGGGACCAGGGAGCCGTCCTCCTTGATGGCCGAAACCTCGATCACGGCCGTGTCGAGGCTGCCCAGCACGCCTTGCCAGACCATGGGGGCCAGGTGGCTGAGGTGCATGTCCAGATAGTCCATCTGGCCGGAGTTGATCTTCTCGCGGGCGATGGGGTCGGAGTTGTAGGGCAGACGCCGTTCGATGCCGTCGGCCTTGGCCAGGGCGCCGTCCAGCTCGGGTCCGGTAGAGGCGCCGGTCCACAGGTTCAGCCGGAAGGGGGAGCCCGCGTCATGCGCCGCCTCGATCCGCCGGGCCAGGGCCGGGGGGACAAGCTTGGGATAGCCGGAGCCGGTGAAGCCGCTCATGCCCACCGTGGAGCCTGGAGGGATCAGGGCGGCGGCGTCTTCGGCCGACATAAGCTTGGAACGCAGGGACGAACAACGGATGCGCGACATGAACTCTTCAGGGTTACGGCCGGGGAGGGCCTTCAGCGTCTCGGTTAGGCGGCGCCTTGAAGGCGATCCATTCGACCTTGGTCTAGATCGGCCCAGGCGTCCCTGATCTTCGTCAAACCCGCCACGCCTCGATGGAACGCCTCAAGGCCCCGCCGGTTTGCCAGAAAACGACGGAAAGGATCCCCATGAGAGCGCTCGTTCTGAACTGCACCCTGAAACCTTCGCCCCAGACGTCCAGCACCGAGGCCCTCGCCCGGGTGGTGATCGCGGAGCTGGAAAAGGGCGGCGCCGAGGTCGAGCTGGTCCGGCTGGTGGATCTGAACCTCAAGCCGGGCGTGAGGACGGACGAGGGCGAAGGCGACGACTGGCCCTCGGTTCACGCCAAGATTATGGCGGCCGACATCGTCGTCTTCGCCACCCCGACCTGGGTCGGCCAGATGTCGAGCGTCTGTATGAGGGCCCTGGAGCGGATGGATGCCCTGTTCGGGGAAACGGACGACAGCGGCCGGCCCGTCGCCTTCGGCAAGGTGGGCGGCATCGTCATCACCGGCAATGAGGACGGCGCGCACCATATCGTCGCCACCGTGTCCCAGGCCCTGATCGACATGGGCTTCACCATGCCGGCGCAGAGCTGGACCTACTGGCACCTGGGGCCGGGCGCCGGTCCCGACTATGTCGAGACGGATCAGGGCCATGACTATTCCGATCGGGTGGGCCGGAACGCCGCGCGCAATCTGCTGGCCCTGGCCCGTGTTCTGAGGCCCGACACCTACCCCGTTCCCGAAAGCTGAGAACAGGACTAGAACGGGCGGCATGATCATCGCCCTGTTCGCCGTCCTCGCCCTTCAAGCCGCGCCGCCCCCGCCGACGGCGCCGTCGGCGGGGAGCGACAGTATCGGCGCGACCACGAAAGGGGATGCGGACGCAGCGGCCGCGCCCCTGGACCGGATGCACCAGGCTGCGGCGCAGGCGGACGGGGCGACCTACTTCGCCCAGTTCAGCGACACCGCCCGGTTCGTGGGGACCGACGCTTTGGAACATTGGGATATTGCCGCGTTCAAAGCCTACGCCGAGCCGGTGTTCGCCCGCGGCCAGGGCTGGACCTATCGGCCCTCTGACCGCACTCTGATCGTGTCGGGCGACGTGGCCTGGTTCGACGAGAAGCTGGACAACGACAGCTACGGCGCCCTGCGGGGATCCGGCCTGCTGCGGCGGACCAGTCCTGAAGGCGAGTGGAAGATCGAGCAATATGTGCTCAGCTTCACCGTGCCGAACGACCGTGCGCGGGCGGTGGTCGCGCTCATCAAGTCCGACGCCGCCGACTGATGGATTTCCACGAAGAGGCCTTCGTCCTGTCGGCGCGCAGCCATGGCGACACCGGCGCCGTGGTGGATCTGCTGACCGAGACCCATGGGCGGCGCGCGGCCTATGTGGCGGGCGGGGCGTCGCGGAAGATGCGGCCGTTTCTGCAAGCGGGAGCGCGGGTTGTGGCCGACTATCGGGCCCGAACCTCGGATCATCTGGGCGCAGCGCGGCTAGAGCCGGTGGGAGAGGGGCCGAGCGCCCTGTTCGACGACGCCCTGGCCCTGACCGGCCTGGCGGCGGCGGCGGGCGTGGCCCAGGGCGCCCTGCCGGAGCGCGAGCCGCATCCGGGCGTCTTCCTGGCCTTTGAGGCCCTGATGGCGGCCTTCGCCTGGCCCGAGGTCTGGCCGGCGGTCTTCGTCCGGTTCGAGGCGGGGCTGCTGGAGGACCTGGGCTTCGGGCTGGATCTGTCGAAATGTGCGGCGACCGGCGTCACGGACGACCTGATCTATGTCAGCCCCCGCACAGGCCGCGCCGTCAGCCGCGCGGCCGGCGCCCCCTATGCCGACAAGATGCTGGCCCTGCCGCCCTTCATGCTGGGCGCCCAGGCCGGCGTGGACGAGGGCGACGTCAAGGCGGGCTTCGATCTGACCGGGCATTTCCTGGAGCAGTTCGTCTTCCACCCGCAGAACCGGCCCCTGCCGCCGGCGCGGGTGTGGATGCTGGACAAGCTGGGCGAGGCGGGCCGGCTGTAGGATCTGGAGCGTCGCTCCAGATCCCAGGCTTGACGCGGTTCAGGCGACGAGGAAGGCGATGCCGATCTCGCGATGGGGCGTGTAGCGGATCTCATATCCGGTCAGCATGGCGAGCTGCTCTTCCGATTCCGGAGAGAAAAACAGGCCGAGCGAGATCTTCCTGGCGCCCCCCAGCCCCAGCCGCATCGGACCGTTCAGCTTCCAGGTGTCGTACCGCAGGCCGTCGATGAAGCCGGCCCAGTTGCGGAGCGACTCGCACTTCATCTCGACCACAATCTCGTCCGAGGACGGGTTTTCGAAAGGGTTGTTGACCAGGAAGTCGGCGCGCGCCCGGTCGGGATAGACATAGGCTTCGCGCTCGATCCAGGCGTCCTGGACATTGGCGTTGATGTGGCCGGCGATTTCGGCCTGGGCCCAGGCCTCCCAACCGCCGGCGAGCGGCCAGACCAGGCGGATTCGATTGACGTTGGCGCTGGCCCATTGGGTGACCAGATCCATGAAGTTGGCGGTGGAGATCGGCATAGGTGTCGCTTCCGCATTGGCGCTCGCCGGTCGGGCGACGCCGGAGAAGGGCGCGGTGGCTGAGGGACGGACCGAACGGCCTTCGACCATACGACCGAGCAACAACAGGTTGAGCGCTCTCGACATGATGGGATGCTCCCGGTCCCGATTGCACGGTCTGGCCCACCACTCCCGCGTCAGAGCCGCGCCCCGGAAGACTGCGACGCGAGCGGTGGCGTCCCGCACACCCGACGTGGCCGACGGCGTCCTGTGAAACTTGGGCGGGTATTTTCAATCGGCCAGCCTCAGGGCGAGAAAATCAACTGAAGGTGGTTCACGACTTGAGCGCTCAATCGTCAAGGCCGTGAGGTCGCGCTTCAGCGGGGCAAGGCGACCTTCCTCAAAACGGGCCTCGATCCAACGGGTAAGGAGAGAACTGATGGCTATTCCAACTCCGGTGAACGGTCAGATCACCGACGCTGTAACCCAGGCCAATGTGAAGGTCCTGGGCGACGCCCCGGCCATGGCCATGGGCGCGATCTACCAGTCGCTGGCCCATTCCACGGGCATTCTGTACGAAAACGCCGCTTCGTCGCAGCAGCAGCTGGCGATCGCGGCGCAGGCCGCCACCAACCAGGGCGTCATCCAGATCTACAGCGTGGACACCATGGCCGGGGCCGTGGCGACCTCGAAGATCGCCCAGTCCGACACCCCCGACAATATGCTGTCCCTGCTGACCGCCCTGCGCGCCGTCGGCCCCGGCGCCGGCGTCTCCTGACGCTTCACCCTCGCACTGAAAGAAGGATTTGAGACATGGCGCTTCCCACTCCCGTCAACGGCATGATCACCGACGCCGTCACCCAGGCCAACGTCAAGGTTCTGGGCGACGCCCCGGCCATGGCCATGGGCGCGATCTACCAGTCGCTCGCCCACTCGACCGGCATTCTCTACGAGAACTCCGCCTCCTCGCAGCAGCAGCTGGCGATCGCCGGACAGGCCGCGACCAACCAGGGCGTGATCCAGATCTACAGCGTGGACACCATGGCCGGCGCCGTGGCGGCCAGCAAGATCAGCCAGTCGGACACCCCCGACAACCTGCTGTCGCTGCTCACGGCCCTGCGCGCCACCCAGGTCTGAGATCGGCTGACGGGCGACGCGGCCGGCGAGCGTCGACTGTCGTAATCCGCCATCGTTGCGGTCGGGCCCCGGCGCCCGCCGCGCCACCCTTGGGAGGACGACGTGTCCGAGGCCAGCAACAAGAGCGGCGGCGCCGACAAGGGCTCGCCCAACCTCGGCGACTATGAGGACATCCTCAAGCTCGCCCTGGAGCTCAGCCGCAATCCGGCCACCGCGCCGATCGCCGATTCGGTGGCCAGCACCTTGCTGACGGTTATCGGCTCGGGACCCAGCTTTGCGGCGATGCAGAGTTTGGTCGCCGCCAATCAGGCCAGCGGGCTGATGTACCACAACGCCGTGGCCCATCAGCAGACGACCAACATCCTGGGCATGGTGGCGACGATGAACTGCGTCAACGCCCTGATGGACAAGCCGTCCTTCGTGCCCTGGCCAGACATCAATCCGCGTCGAGAGGAGCCGTTCGAATGACGCAGGAGGAGACGCGATCGCCGGACCTGCGGGGTTCGGCCGCCTGCCGGGATGACCTTCTGGTGCTGTGCGGCGGGGCGGGGGTCTGCAACGCCAGCCTGATCACCATCATGGCCTCGGCCGACGCCTTCGCCGCGCGCCTGGCGGCGTCCAGCCAACACGCGGCCGAACTGTCGACCCTGCAACTGCGGCAGCTGGCGACCAGCCTGGCCGAGATGCAGCCGATGCGCGCCGCCCGCGCGGCGGACATGGGCGTCCGCGCCGTTTCGCAGACCCATGCTCAGGCGCCGTCGCCCATGTATGGCGCGCCCGTCGTCACCTGAGCATCTGAAAGAGGGGGAAGGCTTATGACCGACACCGTCAATGCGCAGATCACCGATGCCGTGACCCAAACCAACGTCAAGGTTCTGGGCGAAGGTCCGGCGGAGGCTGTGGCGATCGCCGTTCAGGCGGTGGCCCACGCCACCAGCTTGTCGGTGGAGAACGCCAGCCAGGCCCAGGGCGGCATGCAGCAGATCAACAATGCGGCGGTCGGCGCCCTGATCGCCAAGATTCTCGAAATCCCGGTGGCCTGAGGCATGGCCTATTCACTCGCCGTCAACAGCCGAATCACCGATGCGGTGACGCAACAGAACATGATGGTTCTGGGCTCCGCTTCGACGGTGGCCATGGGCTCGATCTACCAGAGCGCCGCCCATTCGACGGCCATCGTCTTCCAAAATGCGGTTCAAGCCCAGCGCCAGGCCTCCATCTGCGCCCAGGCGGCGACCAACCAGGGGGTGATGCAGGTCTATGAGATGGGCGGCCTCGTCTCGGCGGCGGCCACCGCTCGCGTTGCGGCGCGCCCGCCGGCTTCGAACACTTTGGAGACCGCCGTGATGCTGCTCGTCGCTCTGAAAATGCTGAAACTCTAGATTTGTCAGGATCTGAACCATGGCCGCCGATACGCCCGTCAATTCTCAGGTCACCGACGCCGTCACCCAGACCAACGTCAAGGTGCTGGGCGAGGCGCCCGCCCAGTCCATGGCCCTGGTCTATCAGAGCATGGCTCACTCCATTTCCCTGGCCATGCAGAACGCTCAGCAGGCGCAGGGCGGGCTGCAGCAGATCGGCAACGCCGTCACCTCAAGCGCCGTCACCATGATCATGAACGCCGCGCACAAATAGCGCCGGGCCCTCCTGAAACGAAAGCAGCCGCGCCGTGAGCGAACCCGCCGTCAACAGCCAGATCAAGGACGCCGTCCAGACCTCGACCAACTGGGCCATGGGCTTTGCGCCCCTGGACGCCGGCACGCCGTCCAGCGCCAGCCGCGTCTCTGCCGGCGGGGCCATAGCCTATGACAAGGCGACCCAAGCCGCAGCCTTGGCGGTTCAGGACGCGGCCGATTACCAGCGCAATGTGATGTCGATCAGCACCACCGTCCAAGGCAAGGCGATGGCGATGATGCTGGCCTCCGGCGGCCTGAACGAACCGGCCCTGGTCGCCTACGCCATGGCCCTGGTCAGCGCGTTCGCCGCCCCCATCGCAGCCGGTCTGGCGGCGGAGTCCGTCACCAAGGCCGTCGAGAGCTTCCCCAAGAACTGAAGCCAAACAAAGGAGACTATCGTGAGCCGACTGACCCTGTCCGCAAAGAGCGACGCCCAGGCCGTGATTCAGGAAGCGGAAGCCCTGGAATGGGAGACGCAGCGCGCAATGGAAGACTGGAGCGAGGAGGCCGGAGACGGCTTGTCGCGACCCTCCTTCGCCGCCAGCCAGGAACGCTACCTGGACCTGCGCCGCGCGTCGGAAACGGTTGTGGCCATCCTCTATCAGATGCAGGAGCCGCTTCTCGACGACCCCTACGCCTCATGGGCCGCCAAGCTGATGGTCAAGGCCAAGGGCCTGCTGACCGATATTGAGGAAGGCGAACTGGTCGCCAAGACCACCTTCGTCCCGGCGTCCGGCGACAAGGACTGAGGCGCCCCATGACGAACGATGACGCCGGCGTCGAGCCGGACGCCCCCCCGGCGCCGGCGCGCGATCCCATTGTTCTGGCGGCGCAACAGATGGTGATCGAAATGTTCAACCTGGCCGGCACTCAGCTGCCGGATCTTCTGAAGCTGCAAGATCCGGCGGCCGGTCAGGTGGCCAAGTTCAGCGACGAGATGATCAACCAGCTGAAGGGACAGGTCGAGCGCGCCCTGGGCCTGCCCGCCGCCGATAAGGACAAGACCTCGTGACGGAAGGGGCGGGCCAGCATCTGTATGACGCCATCTCGGCGCAGAAGCACCAAGCCGTCGACAGTTTCGCCGATCAACGCGAACAGTTGAGGAAGGCCGTGGCGGACCAGCGCTTGGCGGCCATGCCGGAGGAGATGCGCCGCGCGGCGCTTGGGCCGTCCGCCCAGGTCAGTCGCGAGATCGTCGATGCCCTGCGGGCGATCATTGCGCAGGAGGTGACGCGACAGCTGGATCTCGCCATCTGCGCGATGCTGGCGCGCGCGGCCGAGACAGAAGAGGGGGCGGCTCTATCGGCCGAGGCGACGCACAGCTGATCTGATTTCCCTCGAATTCGGATCGCACGCTTCACAAAACTCCGGGAAACCCGTTTAAGTTGTATCGCGGGGGTGATGGGGCGGCGACGTCGCATAGACGGCGGGCGGCGCGCTTCTCCGCCAAGGTCGGATCGGTGCGTCGGCGGCCGACTTCAGCCCGATGGGACAGAGGGGTCGGGAAGATGAATGTTGTCCGCCTGTTTCCAGAAAAGGAAACCCAGGAGATCGAACAGATCGCCAAGTCGCCGGCCCGAACCGAACGAGGCTTGCGTCGGGGATTACAGCCGGCCCAGCCTTCGCCGGTCGATGTTCTGGCCAGGGCGGCCGGAGGGCGGCGCGCCGCTTCGCCGCTGACGCCGACGGAGGTCATCGCTCGATCCCTGGAGCGGCCGGCCTCCATGGATCGGTTCTGGGCCATCTGGATGGCGCATCAGACAGCCCTGCGGCAGAGAAGTCTTCGTCTGTCCGGCGGAAATCGCGCCGACGCCGAGGATGCGCTGAGCGCCGCCATGGTGCGGGCCGCCCAGGCTTTTCAGCGGCAACCGGTGGAGAATCCCCGAGCTTGGCTGGTGCGTATACTGCACAACACCTGCATGGACCTGCATCGCCAGAACGCCAACCGAATCCCTATACAGACAGGGGACGCCGATCTGCCGCCGCCGACTGCGGCGGCCTGGGTCAGGGCGGCGCCGTCGCCGGAAGAGGCCCTGTCGCAACAAGAGCGAGACGCCGCCTGGGGCAAGGCCATGAACGCCCTGCCGGCCGCACTGGTCGAACCCTTGCGGCTTCACCTGGACGATTGGGGGGATGATCGGATCGCCGCCCATCTGAACATCAGTCGCGAACTGGTTCGAAAACGACGACAACTTGCCAAGAACCGTCTGCGCCTGTTGCTGGACCTCTAGGCGGGCGTATCGACCAGCACCGCCGGCGACAGGGGGGCGCCTGTGGCCTCTGCCACCAGCTCGGCCGTGCGCGCTTCGATCACGGCTTCCAGGCGCGCCAGGAACTCGTCCTTGTCCAGGCCGACTGGAATGGGGTCCAGAAACTCGAGCGTGGCCGTGCCTGGATGCTTCTCGTACTTCTCTTCGGGCCAGAAGAGGCCGAGGTTGGTGGCCAGCGGCACGACCGGCATGTCGAAGTCGCGATACATATGCCAGACACCTGAGCGATAGCGGTATTTCTGTCCGACCGGGGCGAGGTGACCTTCAGGATAGATCAGGATCTTGCGGTTTTCAGCCCTGGCCTGGGCGGCGCGGGTTGCGAGCGCCTGACGCGCTTCGTGGCCGCCGCAACTGTTGACCACGATCGCCCCAAGCTTTTTCAGAACGCCGCCGAGCAGGGGAAATTTTTCCAGGTGGTCGCCGGTGACGAAAGCCAGATCGTCGAACTGATCATAGGTCGCGAAGCCGTCGCCCCAGCTCTGGTGCTTGGAGGCGATGATGAAGGCGCCTTCTGGCAGCCGTTCCTTGCCCCGCACGTCCAGGCGGATGCCGGCGAAGAGGGCCATGGCCTGCACCATGCGTCGGACGTAGCGGCGGATGACCCAGCCAGTCGGGCCCCGCCCGGGGGCAAGCGCCGCGAAGGCGGCGGCCAAGCCATAGGCGATCGAGAGAATCCAGTAGGCGACGTTGAATGAAAAGCTGCGCATGGATCGATTATTGCGCAGCTGGCCGCGATGTCATGCCCTCAAGCCGCGTTTTCGAGGGCGGGCGCCCGCGTGACGCGATTGCGACCCCCGCGCTTGGAGGCGTAAAGCGCCGCGTCCGCGCGCTCCAGAAGGGCGGCGGGGCTTTCTCCCGGCCGATAGTCGGCAAAGCCGGCCGAAAGCGTCACCTTGCCCAGATCGTCGTTGGTCGAGCGACGCCGCAAGGCTCGGGACGCAACCTCTTCGCGGATGGTCTCCAGCGCCGCCAGAACCGTCCCCGCACCCTCGCCGGGGAAAAGGATGGCGAACTCTTCACCGCCGAAGCGGGCGACGAAGCGATTTCCGCCGCTGAAGCGAGACAGGACGGTCGAGACATAGCGCAAAACCTGGTCGCCCGTCTGATGGCCCCAAGTGTCGTTGAACCGTTTGAAGTGGTCGATGTCGATGATCGCCAGGATCAGCGGCGCATCGCCAGACGCACAGGACTGTTCCAACCGCTCGTCGAAGGCCTTGCGGTTGGCCAGGCTGGTCAGGGCGTCGGTCATCGCTTCGCGCCGGACCTCTTCCAGATGCTCGCGTAGTCGCGCGATTTCCTTGTTGGAGGTCTCCAGCCGCTTTTCCAGGACGGCGGTTTCGCGCCGCGCGCGTTTGGTCGCCGTCGACAGGCCGCCGACCAGCGCTTTCAGCGGCGAGGCGGCGCCGGCGGCTTCAATAGTGTTGGACGCATCCGCCAGGGTGTCGCCATAGTCCGCCTGGGTCTTATGGGCCTTGGCGATGGCGTTGGCGACGCTGGCCAGTTCCCGGTCCAGCACGGCGCCGGCGTCGCGAATCTGCTCCGACAAGCGGCCGCGCGGCAGGAATTCTGCGGCGAGCCGCTCGGACACCTCGTCCGATATGATTGCCGACGCGGCCAGGAGCCGGTCGATCTCGCAGGCGAGCGGGCTCTCGCGGTCGTCAAGGTAATGAAGCCAGAGCTCGAAGTTCAGTCGGGTAGGCCAGACGCCGGCCTTTTCCATCTCGTCGATGACATGGTGCGCGAAGGCGTAAGCCTGAGGCCCTCTGACCGTCGTCTCCAGCTCGGCCGTCATTCTACGCTCCAACCCCCTTCTAGAGTTTCGCAGGACATTAGATGTCTATCCGTAACACCGGGTAAACAGCAGACGGGGAGAGGGCGTAAATCAGCGGGGATCAGCCGTGAATGATCACCGGTCGGCGTAGGAAGGCGGGTATGTCGTCGCCGAAACCCTTGACCCCGGTCCGCTCGCGCTCCTCCGGCCGGCGTTCGCCGCGGCGATCGGACTGGCGCAGTTGAGGCTCGAGTTCCGCACGGGCGGGACGATCCGAATCGACAGAAACCGGCTCGGAGAGGGTCGCCTCGACCGCTGGCGGAGGCGCGGCCTCCGGCTTGGTCTTGCGGCGGCTGCGAGAGCGGGCCGGAGCCTCGGCGGTCTGCGCTTCGGTCGGGATTTCCGCAGACGCCACGACGGCCTGTTCCGTCTTGTCCGTTGATCGCGTCCCACCGCGGCCGGTTCTTTCGCGTCCGCCCTTGTCATCGCGCTGGGCGGGCTTCTTGGTCGTGTCGAAATCGACGCCGTCCAGGACCAACTCCTCCGGCTCCTTCTTGATCAGCTTGAGCACCTTATCCAGCGACTTGTCGTCGGCCGGGGTCACGATCATGAAGGCCTGTCCCAGACGGCCGGCCCGGCCCGTGCGGCCGATGCGGTGCACATAGTCGTCGGCGTGGTGCGAGACGTCGTAGTTGAAGACGTGGCTGACGTCGGGAATGTCCAGACCGCGCGCGGCGACGTCGGACGCCACCAGAATCTTCAGCGCCCCCGAACGGAAGTCGGCCAGGGTCTTCATCCGGTGCGACTGATCCAGGTCGCCATGGATGGGGGCGGCGTCGAAGCCATGAGTCTTCAGCGACTTGGCGACGATATCGACTTCCGACTTGCGGTTGCAGAAGACGATGCCGTTCTTGACGTCCGACCGCTCGATCATGGCCCGCAGAGCGGTGCGCTTGGCCTTGGGGTCGCTGGTGGGGATGCGAACCAGATATTGGGTGATGGTGTCGGCGGTCTGGGCGGGACGCGAGACCTCGATCCGGGTCGGATCCTTGAGGAAGGCGGTCGTCAGGCGGGTGATCTCCGGCGGCATGGTGGCCGAGAAGAACAGGGTCTGGCGACGCGGCGGCGTCAGTTTGAAGATCCGTTCGATGTCGGGGATGAAGCCCATGTCGAGCATCCGGTCGGCTTCATCGACGACCATGATCTCGACGCCCGTCAGCAGCATCTTGCCGCGTTCGAACAGGTCGAGCAGGCGGCCCGGAGTGGCGATCAGGACGTCGACGCCCTTGTTCAGCGCCGCCACCTGGTCGCCCATGGAGACGCCGCCGATCAGCAGCACCCAGCTCAGCTTGGTGCCCTTGGCGTATTTGGCGAAGCTCTCGGCGACCTGGTCGGCCAGTTCGCGGGTCGGGGCCAGCACGATGGCGCGCGGCATCCGGGCACGGGCGCGGCCCGAGGCCAGGCGCTCGACCAGGGGCAGGGTGAAGGCGGCGGTCTTGCCCGTCCCGGTCTGGGCGATGCCCAGGACGTCGCGGCCGGCGAGGGCGACGGGGATCGCCTGTTCCTGAATGGGGGTGGCGGTCGTATAGCCGGTGTCGGCGACCGCTTGCAGGGTCGTGGGCGAAAGGCCCAGTTGGGAAAATTCTGTCATGAATCCTTGGGACGAAAAGCGTCTGCGTGCATAGCAGCGACGGAACCGCCCCTCTTTGGGCGAGCGGGCGGCGCGGATCGCAGACCTGTCCCGAGGCTGGGGGCGATATAGAAGCCCCTCCGACAAAGTCAAGTATTCTCGCTATTTCGGCCTGCTGAAGCGGAATAAATTCCCATGGTCAAGTTGGAGGTCGCTTGACTCCTCGTGGCCTGAAAGAGGCATATAAGAGAACAAAAGGAGAACTGTTGTGCGGTCCGACCGCAAGATCGAAGCCCTGCGCCAACATCTGAAAACCCTGGAGGCAGCCGGTCATCCAGTGGACGACGCACGCTTCGATCTCGGACTGGAGGCGGCTGACCGGCATCTAGGCGGGCTGGCGACCCATGGGCTGCACGAGGTTTACGCCGCGACTACGCCTGATGCGACAGCGGCCCTGGGGTTCGCTCTGGGACTGGTCCGCCGGACGGCGGGCGATCGACCTGTGGTCTGGGGGGTCCAGGCCATGGCCGAACTGGAGACGGGGCGGATCTATGGGACGGGCCTGCGCGAACTGGGGCTGGATCCCGGCCGGCTGGTGCTGGTGCGGGTCAAGGAGACGAAGGATCTGCTGGCGGCGGGAGAGGAAGCCCTGGCCGGTGGAGCCGTGGGAGCGGTGCTGCTGACAGCCTGGGGCGAGAGCAAGGTGCTGAGCCTGACCGCCACGCGTCGCCTGTCGATGGCGGCAGGGCAGGGACGGGCGACTGCACTCCTGACCCGGTTGGCGGCCCAGCCCCAGCCCAGTGCAGCCGAAACGCGGTGGCGGATCAGGGGGGCTTTGTCGCGGGCGCTGGAAGCGGAGGCCCCTGGCCATCCGACCTATGCGGTCGAACTGTTGCGACATCGGCTGGGCGCGCAGCCGAGAAGCTGGATCATGGAGTGGGATCGTGAGCGCGGAATCTTCGAACAGGGCGGGCAGAATGCCGGACATGAACAGCCGCAACGACCGGCGCTATCTGGCGGTCTGGTTTCCCCTGCTGCCGACAGATCGGCTGAGGCGCGAGGAGAGGGGCTCAGACGCTACGGCTGAACCGGCCACCGTGTTGGTGGAAAAGGTGAAGGGCGCGCTCCGTTTGGCCGCTGCAAATGGTTCCGCCCTGGCTCTGGGTCTGTCGCCGGGCATGACTCTGGCGGACGCGCGGGCGCGGGCGCCGAATATCCGCGTGGAGCCGCACCGGCCCGAGGCGGACACGGCCCTGTTGAGACGGGTGCTGCTGGATTTCGGACGCTTCACCCCGATGGCGGCGACGGACGGGCCGGACGGCCTGGCGCTGGATGTGACCGGTTGCGCCCACCTGTTCGGGGGTGAAGAAGGACTGATCCGGGCGGTCGGGGCGCGGGCTGAGGGCGTGGGTCTGGCGACGCGCCTGGCCCTGGCCGGCACGCCCGAGGCGGCGCGCGCCCTGGCCCGCTTCGGTCCTGGCGGAATCTATCAGGGCGAGGACCAGAGCCAGGCCCTGCGTCGCTTGCCGGTCGCGGCGCTGGAAGTGTCGGACAAGGAGATCCAGGCCCTGTCGCGCGCGGGCCTGAAGACCTTGGCGCATCTGGCGGATCGCCCCACGGCGCCCATCGCCGCCCGGTTCGGGACGGCGGCGGCGACGCGGCTGAACCGGGTGTTGGGACGTGAAGACGTCCGCATCCGCCCCGAACGCCCCCTTCCTCTGATTTCCGTCGACCGGGTTCTGGTCGAGCCGATCACGGAGACAGCCGATGTCGAGGCGGTGATCGGCGACCTGCTAGTCGAGGCTATGGACCGGCTGGACCTGCGCGGTCAGGGCGGGCGTGCGTTTCAGGCCGGCTTTTTCCGCCTGGACGGAGAGGTGCGCCACATCACCGTGCGGACGGGCCGCCCCAGTCGCGACGCGGCGGCTGTGCTGCGCCTGTTTCGCGAACGGCTGGCCAATCTGGCGCGACCACTGGAGCCCGGTTTCGGCTTCGACCAGATGCGTCTGTCCGTAACGGTCGCCGATCGCCTGGCCTCGCGCCAGAGGGGATTTGAGGCCGCCCCGTCGACCGCCGAAGATCTGGGGCGACTGATCGACCGGCTGACCGCGCGCCTGGGACCGGAGGCGGTCAGCCGGTTCGAGCCGATAGAGTCGCACTGGCCCGAACGCGCCGTCCGCCTGAGCCCGGCCGCCCATCCCCCAGCCGACCATCCCTTGGGCGAGATCGCCGCCTGGTCCGAACCGGACCCTGCCGACCCGCCGCTGCGGCCGTTGCAGATATTTGATCCGCCCCAGCCGGTTCTGGCCACGGCGGAAGTGCCCGATCATCCGCCGAACCGCTTCATCTGGCGGCGGGTGGACCACCGGCTGGTCCGGGTCGAAGGCCCCGAACGCCTCGCGCCCGAATGGTGGCGCAGGGTGCAGGCCCCCCTGGAGCCGACGCGCGACTATTACCGGGTCGAGGACCAGGAGGGGCGGCGTTTCTGGCTGTTCCGTTCCGGCTTCTACGGCGAGGAGCCGGCCCCGCGCTGGTTCCTGCACGGGGTCTTCGCATGACCGCCTATGCCGAACTGGCGACGCGCAGCAACTTCTCCTTTCTGGAGGGGGCGTCTCATCCGAAGGAACTGGTGCTGGCTTCGATCCTGCTGGGCCATACGGGAATGGGTCTGGCCGATCGCAACAGTCTGGCGGGCGTGGTCCGGGCCTGGAGCGCGCTGAAGGCCTTGAGGGAGGAAGGGCTGTCGCCGCCGGAAAAGGTGCGCGAGGGCGGCGGTCCAGGCGAGGTCGGCTGGGTCGAGGATCCGATGAACGACCCGGCCCTGAGCGACCGGGTCAAGCAGCGCGCCCAGGCCTTCAAACTGGTTCTCGGCGCCCGGCTTCGGTTCAATGACGGCGCGCCGGACATTCTGGCCTATCCGGAGGATCGCCAGGGCTGGGCGCGCCTGTGTCGCCTGCTGACGCTGGGCAACAGTCGAGCCAGGAAAGGTCAATGCGAGATCGGCCTGCACGACCTGTGCGCGGCGCCCGAGGGATTGCTGCTGATCGTCATGCCGCCGCCTCGTCTGGAAGGCTTGGAGGCCGTGCTGGCGCGGGTGGTCGCTGCGGCGCCGGGCGCGGTCTGGCTGGGGGCGGCCATGACCCGTTCGGGCGACGACCGGCGACGATTGGCGCGGCTTAAGGCGATGGCGAAGCGGACAGGCGCGACCCTGCTGGCGGTCAATGACGTCCTGTATCATGAGGCCGGACAGCGCGACCTCCAGGATGTTCTGACCTGTGTCCGCGAAGGCGTGACTCTGGAGACGGCAGGGCGACGCCTGGAAGAGAACGCCGAGCGCCGCCTGAAGCCGCCGCGGGAAATGGCCCGCCTGTTCGCCGATGCGCCAGAGGCGGTGGCGGAGACGCAGAATATGCTGGCGCGGGTGAGGTTCGACCTTGAGGATCTTCGCTACAACTATCCCGAGGAGCCGATCCCGCCGGGGTGGTCGTCCCAGGACTGGCTGGCGCACCTGGTCGACCGAAACCTGGACCAGAAATATCCGCAGGGCGCGCCTCAGAAGGTGCGCGATGATCTCGACAAGGAGCTCGCCTACATCCGCGAGCGCGATCTGGCACCCTATTTCCTGACCATCCACGACATTGTCCAGGTCGCGAACGACAAGGGCATTCTGTGTCAAGGACGGGGATCGGCGGCGAACTCGGCCGTCTGCTATGTGCTGGGGATCACCTCGGTCGATCCCAGTCAGCATGATCTTCTGTTTGAACGTTTCCTGTCGGCCGATCGCAATGAGCCGCCGGACATCGACGTCGATTTCGAACATGAGCGACGCGAGGAGATCATTCAGCACATCTACGACCGGTATGGGCGGCACCGGGCGGGCATAGCGGCGACGGTCATCCGTTACCGACCCCGCAGCGCCATTCGCGAGGTCGGCAAGGTCCTGGGTCTGACCGAGGATGTGACGGCGCGACTGGCCGGCAGTCAGTGGGGCAGTTTCGGCAGCGACATGACCGAATGCCACGTCGCCCAGGCCGGACTGGAAGTCGCCAATCCGCAGATCGCGCGCGCCGTCGCCATGACGCGGCGGCTGCTGGGCTTCCCGCGTCACCTGTCACAGCACGTCGGAGGCTTCGTCCTGACCCAGGACCGGCTGGACGAGGTCGTGCCCATCGGCAATGCGGCCATGCCGGACCGGACCTTCATCGAATGGGACAAGGACGACATCGACGCCCTGGGGTTGATGAAGGTCGATATTCTGGCGCTGGGGATGCTGACCTGTATCGCCAAGGCGTTCGAGTTGATGCGGTCGCTGGGGGTGGTGGACCTGCGGCTGGATACGGTTCCCGACGAGGATCCGGCCGTCTACCGCATGCTTCAGGAAGGACGGTCCATCGGGGTCTTTCAGGTGGAGAGCCGGGCGCAGATCAACATGTTGCCGAGGCTGAAACCCGCGACCTTCTACGATCTGGCCATTCAGGTGGCGATCGTCCGGCCGGGACCGATCCAAGGCGACATGGTGCATCCCTATCTGCGTCGACGCCAAGGTCTGGAGGCGCCGGACTACGCCCGACCCGGCCTGCCGCACGATCCGGACGAGCTGAAGAAGGTGCTCAAAAAGACCCTGGGCGTGCCCCTGTTTCAGGAGCAGGCGATGAAGGTCGCCATGGTGGCGGCCGAGTTCACCTCGGCCGAGGCCAATGGTCTGCGCAAGGCGATGGGCACCTTTCGAGGCGACGGGACGCTCTGGAAGTACGAAGAGCGAATGGTCGGTCGGATGATCGCCCGCGGCTACGACCCCGCTTTCGCGCAAAGATGTTTCGAACAGATCAAGGGCTTTGGTTCGTACGGCTTTCCCGAGAGCCACGCGGTGTCGTTCGCCAGGCTGGTCTACATCTCGTCCTGGATCAAATGTCATCACCCGGCGGTGTTCGCCTGTGCGTTGCTGAACAGCCAGCCGATGGGCTTCTACGCCCCGGCCCAACTGGTGCGGGATGCGCAGGAGAGCCCGCAGAAGGTCGAGGTGCGTGCGATCGACGTGAACCACAGCCTCTGGGACAATAGGCTGGAGCCGACGGCGCGGGGGCCGCACTATCCGGCCTTACGCTTGGGGATGCGGCAGATCGACGGGTTCAAGGAAGTCTGGGCGGATCGGATCGTCGCGGCGCGGGATGCGCCCTTCGCGGATGTCGAGGAAATGGCGCGGCGGACGGGTCTGGAGGCGGCCGCGATGCGGAAGCTGGCGGATGCGGACGCGTTTCGATCGATGGGGCTGGATCGACGCGAGGGGTTGTGGGCGGTCAGACGCTTGCCGGACGACGAGCCCCTGCCGCTGTTCCAGGCGGCGCGGGCGCGGGAGCTGGGCGTCGAGGCGGCGGCGAACCTGCCGCTGATGCCGCTGAAGGAGCATATCGCCACCGACTATCAGACGACGCGCCTGTCGCTGAAGGGGCACCCGATGCAGATCCTGCGGCCGATGTTCGACGCCGAGCGGGTGCTGAGCGCCGAGGCGGTCTACGCCAAGAGGCACGGGGCGCTGGTGAAGACGGCGGGGGTGGTGCTGGTGCGCCAGAGGCCCGGCACGGGCAACGCCATCTTCGTGACCCTGGAGGACGAGACCGGGGTGGTGAACATCCTGCTGTGGGCGCGGCTGTTCGAAACCTTCCGGCGCGAGGTCATGGCCGCGCGGCTGATGGAGGTGGAGGGCACGGTCGAGAAGAGCGTCGAGGGCGTGCTGCACCTCATGGCGCGGCGGGTGATCGATCGTTCGGCCGAGCTGGGGCGGCTGTCCGAGGACTATGACCTTGAGGTCGAGCTGTCGCGGGCGGATGCGGTGAAATATCCGCAAGGCCCGCGCAGCCCGACCGGCCGGCATCCGCGCGACGTCCGAATCTTGCCGGGGTCGCGCGACTTTCACTGACGGACGTCAGCAGGTGGCGGGGGCCGCCACCGCTGTCCGCTTGCGGCTTAGGAAAAGGACCAGCAACAGGCCCAGTCCGGAAGCGACGGCTCCGGCCAAGGACACGGCTGGATAACCGAGGCCTCCTGCGATGACCGCTCCGCCCACGGCCGCGCCGATGGCGTTGCCCAGATTGAAGGCGCCGATGTTCATCGCCGAGGCCAGGTTGGGCGCATCGCCGGCGGCGCCCATGACCCGCACCTGGAGCGGCGGCACCAGGGCGAAGCTGGCGATCCCCCACAGGAAGACCAGGATCGAGGTCGGGACCGCGAACGGCATGGCGACAGCGAAGGCGACCAGTATGGCGGACAGGGAGGCCAGGGTCACGATCAAGGTCCGGTCCACGGACTTGTCCGCGAACTTGCCGCCCAGCCAGTTGCCGAGCGTCAGGCCCAGCCCATAGGTCACCAGCATGGCGGTGACGAAGCCGAGCGAGGCGTGGGTCTGCTCGCGCAGGATAGGGGCGATATAGGTGAAGACGGTGAACATGGCGCTGGAGCCGATCACCGTCAGGGCCAGTGCCGCCAGCACGGAGCCGCGACTGAGGACGCGCAGCTCGGCGGCGGTGTTCCCGCCGGTCGGGGCGGGCAGGTTGGGCAGGGTCAGGCGCAGGGCGGCCATGACCCCCACGCCGATGGCGGCGATGCCCCAGAAGCTGGCGCGCCAGCCCAGGGCGTCGCCGGCCCAGGTCGCCAGGGGCACGCCGACGACATTGGCGATGGTCAGGCCCATGAACATGGCGGCGACGGCGCCCGCCTGACGGTTCGGCGGGACCAGGCCGGCGGCCACGATCGAGCCGACGCCGAAGAAGGCGCCGTGGTTCAGCGAGGTGATCACTCGGGCGACCAGCAGCATCGAATAGTCGGTCGAGATCGCCGACAGCAGATTGCCGACGGTGAAGATGGCGGCGAGACCGATCAGCAGGGCTCGGCGCGGCATGCGGCCTGTGGTCAGGGTCATCAGCGGCGCGCCCAGCATGACGCCCAGGGCATAGGCGCTGATCAGCAGGCCGGCCGTGGGAATGGAGACGCCGAGATCGGTGGCGATGACGGGGAGGAGGCCCATCGGGGCGAACTCGGTCACGCCGATACCGAAGGCGCCGGCGGCGAGGGCGAGCAGGGGAGGATTGAGTTTCATGGTTGTCCTTCGGCGATGTCCTTGTCCAGGCGCACAGATGGACGGCGATCCGCGCGAGCGTTAGGCAGGCTTCAGGCCAAAGATTTTTGATCTAGACGCACAGATGCAGACAACCGGCGTGGACCGCGCGAGAGAGATGGAAGTGTTTGCTGCGGTGGCGCAGAGCGGCAGTTTTTCGGCCGCAGGCCGTATGCTGGATTTGACGCCGTCAGCGGTCAGCCGGACCATCGACCGGATCGAGGCGCGGCTGGGCGTGCGGCTGATGCTGCGGACCACGCGGGTGCTGACGCTGACGGCGGAGGGCCAGACCTATCTGGCGGCGGCGCGTCGGATCCTGGCCGATCTGGACGATGCCGAGCGGGTCATCTCCGACCAAGGGGCGCCGCGCGGACGGGTCAGGGTCAGCGCGTCCCTGGCCCACGGTCGCCAGCGTGTCGTGCCCCTGCTGGGCGAGTTCGCCCGCCTGTATCCGCATATACTAATCGACTTCAACCTGACCGAAGTCGTGGTCGATGTGGCGGCGGGCCAGGCCGATGTCGCCATCCGGTTCGGACCGCTGGCCGACAGTCCGCTGACGGCGCGCCGACTGGGCGAGACGGGGCGGACCATTGTCGCCTCGCCGGAGTATCTGGCGCGACGGGGCGCGCCGCAGGTCCCGGAGGATCTGCACGATCACGACTGTCTGAACTTCAATTTCCGTCGGGCCGAGCCGGTCTGGCCCTTCCGGCGCGACGGCCGGGATTACGCCCTGACGGTGAGGGGACCGATCGAGGCCAACAATGGCGAGACGCTGACGCAGCTGGCGCTGGCCGGCGTTGGGGTGACGCGAGTGGGCAATTTCAGCGTGGCGGACGCCATCGAAACGGGGCGGCTTGTCCCGCTGCTGGAAGCCTTTAATCCTGGTGATCGCGAGCCGATCCACGCCGTCTTTGTGGGCGGCGCCAATATGCCGGCTCGGGTAAGGGTCTTCGTGGACTTTCTGGCGGAACGGCTGCGCTGAACCGGAAATCGCCGGACGAGCGGACCCGTCCGGCGAGCTTCAGTCTCGACTGCGATTTGAACTCAGCGCTTGCCGAAGATCAGATCGCCCAGCTTGGCGAAGAAGCTCTTTTCTTCCGCCTTCGGCGCGGCGGCCGGGGTCGGAGCGGCGGGCTTGGGCGTTTCGACCGGCTTCGGCGCCGGAGCGGCGGCGGCCGGCGCAACGACCGGAGCGGGCGTCGGCGCAGCGACGACGGCCGGGGCGGCAGGCTTGGGCGCAGCGGCCTTGGCGGCCGGCTTCGCGGCTGTGGTCTTGGCGGCGGGCTTGGCTGCAGCGGGCATGGACGCCTTGGGCGCAGCGGCCTTCACCGGCGCAGCCTTGGCGGCCGGAGCGGCCTTGGGTTTGGCGGCCGCCTTCGGTGCGGCCTTGGGCGCAGCGGTCTTCGCAGCGGCGGCCTTGGCGGCCGGCTTCGCGGCCGGGCCTTGGGCGCGGGCTTGGGGGCCGCAGCCTTGGGGGCGGCCGTCTTGGCCGCAGGCTTCGCAGCGGCGGGCTTGGTCGCCTTGGGCGCGGCGGTTTTCTCGGCGACGGCCTTCACAGCGCTCGACTTCGGCGCGGCTTTAGGCTTGGAAGCGGCGGTCGCCGGTTTCGGCGACGCAGGTTTAGACGTAGACGGTGACTTGGCCATGTATTCCCCGACCCCTCGGTTAGTTAAAAAGCCCGGCGGCGTCGGGAGGACGAAGCGCCGGATCGCAACGATTCGCCATCTTAGCGGTGTTTGAGAAATGTCCGAGTCCGCAGTTCAGATAATCGCACGCGGTTCGCGCGACAGCGCCGAGGCCGCCGCCGCCGCCATCGACGCCGATCCCATGCTGGAGGGGGCGACCTATTCCATCCTGGAGGAGGACGAGGATCGCAATCTCTGGCGTATCGACGCCTTCCCGACGACCGAGGACGAGGTCGAGGGTCTGAAGGCGACCCTGGCCGACTACGCCGTGACCGTCACGGTCGAGAAGCTGGCCGACGCCGACTGGCTGGCCATGTCGCTGTCGGGCCTGCCGCCGGTGCGGGCCGGGCGCTTCTTCGTCTATGGGGCCCATGACGAGGGACGGGTTCCGCCGAACGCCGTCAATCTGAAGATCGACGCCGGCGCCGCCTTCGGCACCGGCCACCACGGCACGACGGTCGGCTGTCTGGAAGCCTTCGACGACCTGCTGAAGCGGGAGCGGTTCGAGCGGGTGCTGGACGTCGGCTGCGGCACGGGCGTCCTGGCGATCGCGGCGGCCCGCACCGGCAGCCGGATCGCCATCGGCACCGACATCGACGCCCCTTCGGTGCGGATCGCCAATGAGAACGCCGCCCTGAACCAGGCCCACGCCAGCTTCGTCCACGCCTCGGGCCTGAACGACCAGCGGGTGAGAAAGCACGGACCCTATGATCTGGTCTTCGCCAACATCCTGGCCCCGCCGCTGGTGGCCCTGTCGCAGGACATCAAGACGGCGCTGAGCCTGGGCGGGGTCGCCATACTGTCGGGCCTGCTGCGGACCCAGGAACGTCGGGTGACGGCGGCCTATACGTCGCGCGGATTCCGTCTGGAGAAGCGCATCCATCACGACGCCTGGAGCGCCCTGGTGCTGCGGCGAATGGGCTGAGGAACGAGAGACGAGATGATGCGCCAGACCTTCGACGAGACCACCGATCCGTCCTTCGGGGCCAAACACCTGCCGCTGTTGCGCGCCGAGATGGCCAAGCAGGGGCTGGACGGCTTCCTGATCCCGCACGAGGACGAACACCAGAACGAATATCTGCCCGACGCCAACGAGCGGCTGGCCTGGGCCACCGGCTTCAACGGCTCGGCCGGGGCGGCCGTGGTGTTCCAGGACCGGGCCAGCATGTTCACCGACGGCCGCTATACGGTGCAGGTCAAGGTCCAGACCGATCCGGCCCTGTTCGAACGGCGCGACCTGAACGACGTCGCCGCCTATCTGGAAACGGCCAAGCCCGGCCAGGTAATCGGCTATGATCCGCGTCTGCACAGCCCGGACGCCCTGGTCCCGCTGAAGGCGGCGGCCCAGAAGGCGGGGGCGGAGCTGAAGCCGGTCGAGGCCAATCCGCTGGACCTGGCCTGGGGGGCGGATCGTCCGGCCCAGCCGACCGCCCCGGTCGTCCCGCACGAAGATGTCTATTCCGGCGAGGCCCATGCGGCGAAGCGGGCGCGGATCGGTCGGGCCGTGGCGGACGCCGGCGCCGAGGCCGTGGTTCTGACCGCGCCCATGTCGATCGCCTGGCTGTTCAATGTGCGCGGCGGCGACGTGATCCGCTCGCCGTTGCCGATCGGCCAGGCCGTGCTGGAGGCCGACGGCAAGGCGCGCCTGTTCCTCGATCCGGCCAAGGTGACCAATAAACTGCCCGGCTGGCTGGGCGACGAGGTCCAGCTGGAGGCGCCCGAGCGGCTGGGCGAGGCGCTGGATGGTCTGGCCGGCAAGAAGGTGATGATCGATCCCGCCCTGTCGTCCGCCTGGTATTTCGACCGGCTGGAGCAGGCGGGGGCGACGGTGGTGCGGGCCATGGACCCCTGCGCCGTTCCGCGGGCCGCCAAGAACGCGGTCGAGATCGAGGGGAGCCGACGCGCCCATATCCGCGACGGCGCCGCCCTGGCCAACTTCCTGCACTGGGTCGACACGGTCGCCCAGCAGACCCTGCCGGACGAGCGCGAGGTGGTGGAGACCCTGGAGCGGTTCCGCGAGGCGACGGGCGCCCTGAAGGACCTGAGTTTCGACACCATCGCCGGGGCCGGGCCGAACGGCGCCCTGCCGCATTACAAGCCGGTCGGGGCCACGATCCGCAAGATCGAGAAGGGCTCCCTGCTGCTGGTGGACGGCGGGGGCCAGTATTTGGACGGGACGACCGACGTGACCCGCACCATGGCGGTGGGCGAGCCGACGGCGGACCAGCGTCACAAGTTCACCCTGGTGCTGAAGGCCCATATCGCCATGGCGACCATCCGCTTCCCGGCGGGGACCAGCGGCATGGCGCTGGACGCCATAGCGCGGGCGCCGATGTGGGCGGCGGGGCTGGATTACGACCATGGGACCGGCCACGGCGTCGGCTCCTATCTGGGCGTCCACGAGGGGCCGCAGCGGATCGCCAAATGGGGCACCAGCCAGCCGCTGCTGGAGGGGATGATCCTGTCCAACGAGCCCGGCTATTACCGCGAGGGCCATTGGGGCGTCCGCATCGAGACCCTGCAGGTGGTGACGCCGGCCGTGGTTCCCGAGGGCGGAGAGCGGCCGATGCACGGGTTCGAACAGCTGACCTTCGCCCCGATCGACCGCAAGCTGATCGACGTCGATCTGCTGACCCCGGACGAGCGGGCCTATGTCGACGCCTATCACGCCGAGACCCTGGCCAAGGTCGGCCCCCTGGTCGAGGGCGAGGTGCGGGCCTGGCTGGAACAGGCCTGCGCCCCGCTCTGAACTTACAGGTCGAAGGCGCGGGATCGCCGCCGCAGGTGGGTGACGGGAACGGGCAGGTCCGCCAGGGCCGCCCGGGTCGCCGCGTAGCCTGAGGCGACCGGCTCCTCATAGGCCTTCCAGTCGCGGATGTCGGTCCCGCCGGTTCGCGGCAGGATCAGGACGTCGGCGGCGGCGCGCGACTGCTCCATCTCGGCGTCGGTGGTGATGGTGGCCGAGCGCATCAGGATGGAGACGATGGGCGGGCCGGCCTTCCAGGCGCCCGACAGCACCCATTTCCACCAGGAGGGGGGATTCTCCAGGGCGGCCGGATCGACGCCGCGGGTCTGGGACATGTCCACGCCGATGATGGGGCCGTTGTTCAGCTGGCGCATCACGCTGGTGGGGAAGTTCTTCAGCACCGCCCCGTCCACCAGAACCTGGCCGTCCATGACCACGGGCGGAAGGACGCCGGGAATGGCGATCGAGGCGCGCATGGCCCGGCGCATCAGGCCCGCGCGATGAACCTCGATCCGGCCGGACGTCAGGTTGGAGGAGACGCAGAAGAAGGGCAGGCAGAGATCGGCCAGATCGGTGTCGCCATAGGCCCGCTCCAGCAGCCGGGCCACCTTGCGGGCGCGCGACATGGCGATGATGGGAAAGGCCAGGTCGGACAAGGGGTCGGATTCGACGAAGGCGCGACGGATCTCGAAGTCCAGCCGCTCGAACGACCAGCCCATGGCCGGTCCGGCCGCCACCACCGCCCCCATGGAGGCGCCCCCGACGAAGTCGATGGGGACCCGGGCCTCCTCCAGGGCCTTGATCGCCCCCATGTGGCAATAGGCCCGCGCCCCGCCGCCCGATAGGACCAGGCCGACCGCCGTGCCCGTGATGACGCGGGCCATGCGGTCTGAATCGGTCTCGACTCCCTCGACGCAATGGAACCAGCGGTCCGGCTGGAGCACATTGAGCCAGACGCGAGTGTTGGCCGGCCGGTTCATGCGCGGATCGCGCAGCAGGATCAGATCGGTCAGACGCCGGCCGTCGCCGAAGCCCATACGCCGGGGCAGATCCGACGGCGGGGCCAGAAGCCCGCTGCCGACGATGAACAGGCGATCGACCTGGCGGGCGCACAGCTCGGCCCAGGCCTTCTGGTCCAGTTCGGCGACATAGAGGACATAGTCGTGGTCGTCCTCGACCCGGCTGAACCATTCGGCGGCCGAGCTGAGAGCCGACTGATCGATCACCTTGCAGGTGAAGCCCATGGCCTGGACGCCCGCCGCGATCCGTTCGACGAAGGCGCGGATCGGGCGCGGGCGGGCCGAGACGAAGCCGAAGACGCTGGGCTCGGCGGCGCCCACGGCCCGCTCGCGGGCGCGATGGATCATCAGGCGCGACAGTTCGACCAGCAGATCCGGCTCGGATCGAGCGGCGTCGAAGAAGGCTTCGCGCGGCAGGGCCAGGATTTCGGTGTCGCGCAGGGCGACCACGTCCGCGGTGTGCGGGGTGCCGGCCACCATGGCCATTTCGCCGACCGGCTCTCCGGGCCGGATGACGCCGACCAGCTGGGGCGGCTGATCCGTCTCGACGTGAAACACCCCCAGCCGGCCCGAGCGGACCAGATAGAGGGTGTCGGACGGATCGCCCGCCGCAAACAGCCGCTCGCCCCCGGTCAGGGCGAACCAACTGGCGCGATCGATCATCGGTCCTTCGAAGATGCGCGCCAGGGCGACGGCCAGGGTGTCGGGACGAAGCGGAGCCATGGCGTCTTGTACGGCAGATAAGGGAGGAGGTGAAATGGCGCGAAAACGCCTTTCAACCGATCGCGACGCCTGACAAAAGGGGCGAATGCCCCACGCCATTCCCTCGACCGCTGTCCTCGACGCGCTGAAGGCCGCCCTCGGCCCTGGCGGCTGGACCCAGGATCCAGAGGTCATCGCCCCGTCCCTGACGGAGTGGCGAAACCGCTGGACGGGTCATACGCCTATTCTGCTGACGCCGCGCTCGACCGAGGAAACCGCCAAGGCGATCGCCATCTGCGCCCAGTCAGGCGTGGCCGTCACCCCCCAGGGCGGGGGCACGGGCCTGGTCGGGGGACAGATCCCGTTCGGCGAGGTGTTGTTGTCCCTCAAGAAGATACGGGCAGTGCGCGACGTGACCCCCTTGGACGACGCCATGACGGTGGAGGCGGGTCTGACCCTGCTGGAGGCCCAGCAGGCGGCGGCGGCGGCCGGACGGGCCTTTCCGCTCAGCCTGGCGGCCGAAGGCTCGGCGACGATCGGGGGGGTGATCTCCACCAACGCCGGCGGCACCCAGGTGCTGCGCTACGGCATGATGCGGGACCTGGTCCTGGGCCTGGAGGCGGTCCTGCCGAACGGCGAGATCTTTCACGGTCTGAAGCGGCTGCGAAAGGACAATACCGGCTATGATCTCAAGCAGTTGCTGATTGGTGCGGAGGGCACCCTGGGCGTCGTCACTGCGGCCACCCTGAAGCTGTTTCCGATCATGCGGTCACGCGCGGTCGCCGTGGTCGCCCTGGAAACGGCTGCGGCGTCCATCGAATTGCTCGCCCGCGCCAAGGCTGAGACCGGCGGCGGGGTCGAGGCCTTTGAGTTGATGAAACGTCTGGGCATGGAGCTGGTGCTAAAGAACATCCCCGACACCCGCGAACCGCTGGACACGACGCCGAATTGGTATGTGTTGATCGAGATCGCGTCCGGGACGGCGGGGGGCGCCGAGGCCCAGATGGAGCGGCTGCTGGAAGTCGCCTTTGAGGAGGGGCTGATCACCGACGCCGCCATAGCGCAGAACGATGCGCAACGCGCCGCCTTCTGGCGGCTGCGTGAAGAGCATTCAGCGGCCCTGAAGCCCGAGGGCGGCGGGTGGAAACACGATGTCTCCGTCCCGATCAGCCGCATCGCCGAATTCATCGACGAGGCCACAGCGGCCGTCGAGCGCTTCCATCCCGGCGCCCGTGTCTCGGTGTTCGGCCACGTCGGCGACGGCAATCTGCACTACGACATCCTGCCCGGCGTCGGCGAGGATGTGGCGGCCTTTATCGGCCGCTGGAAAGAGGGCTCGCAGGTCGTTCACGACGTCGTCGGGCGTTACGACGGCTCAATCTCGGCCGAACACGGCCTGGGTCGGCTGAAGACCGAAGAGGTCAAACGCTACAAGTCGCCGCTGGAGATCGAGACCATGGCCGCCATCCGACGCGCCATCGATCCGCAGCGGATCATGAACCCCTCAGTTCTCTTCTAGACGGACAGGGCGACGATGAGCCTGCGTGACCTGGACGGCTGGACCGTCCTCTTCGATCTGGACGGCACCCGGGCGATTCCGCTCCGGATCTGGTTGGAACCCTGAACCGTCTGCTGGTCGAGGAGGGATTGCCCCCTGCGCGACCCGAAGCGGCGAGGACCTTGATCGGCTCGGGCGCGCGCGCCCTGTTGGCGCATGGGTTCGAGGCGGCCGGCGCCGATGTGGAACGGGCCCGGTCCGATGCGCTCTTTGAGCGGTTCCTGGTCGATTACACCGCCCATATCGCCGACGGCTCGCGGGCGTTCGAGGGTGTCGTCGAGACCTTGGAACGCCTGGCCGAACGCGGCGCAGTCTTGGCGGTCGCCACCAACAAGCGGTCGGACCTGTCTGAACTGTTGCTGGACCGGCTTGATCTTCGCCGCCATTTCCTGGCCGTCGCCGGCCCCGATCGGGTCAGCGCGCGCAAACCCTCGGGCGCGCATCTGAAAGAGGCTGTGGCGATGGCGGGCGGTGACCCGGCCCGCGCGATCATGGTCGGCGACGCCGCGCCCGACGCCGAGGCGGCCCGCGACGCCGACATGCCCTGCATCCTGACCACCTTCGGCTACACGCCCGTGCCGGTGGACACCCTGGGCGGAGACGTCCTGATCGACGCCTTCGAAGACGTGGAAGAGGCGATCGACGGCATTCTGGCCGAGTTTTACGTAAGGCGGGCCCTTAAGGTCTGAAAGAGCTGCGCTTAAGCCTGTACGCAGGAAAACTGCGCCACGTTCGGGGACGACGACGGTTGCGGAACGGGGGGGCGATGGACAGATTGGCCCATCCCAGCCGAAAGCCCCCTTCATGATCTCCCGCTTCTTCCAGATTCCGCTTTGGCAGCGCACCTTCGCGGGCCTCGCCCTGGGGGTGATCGCCGGCCTGATTCTGCGTGAACGCGCCGAGACCTGGCTGCAGCCGATCGGCGACGTCTATCTGAACCTGATCCGCATGGTGGTGGCGCCCCTGGTGCTGTTCACCATCGCCAGCTCGATCGCCAAGTTGGGAGAAGGGGCGGGGGCCGTCCGCCTGGGCGTGCGCACCCTCGTCTGGTTCGCGATCACGTCGCTGCTGGCCGTGCTGGTCGGTTTCGCCTTCGGCCATCTGATCAATCCGGGCGTGGGCCTGTCGAACCTGCCGCTGGGCGAGGTCAAGGAAAGGGTCATTCCGACGCCGCTGGAGGTGCTGATCGGCGTCGTCCCCACCAATCCCTTCGCCGCCTTGGCCGAAGGGAAGGTGTTGCAGATCATCTTCTTCTCCGCCCTGGTCGGCATGGCTCTGGTCGCGCTGGGCGACCGGGCCCAGGGCGTGCGGCGACTGGTGGACGAGGGGGCGGCCGTCATATTCCGCATCACCCGCTGGGTGATCCAGTTGACCCCCATCGGCGTCTTCGGCCTGATCGGCTCCGTCGTCGGCGGCTATGGCTGGGAGGCGCTTCTGCCCCTGCTGAAGTTTATCGGCGCCATCTACGCCGCCTGCCTGTTCCACATACTGGTCGTCTATTCGGGGCTGCTGAAGCTCCACGGCCTGAAGGTCGTCAGCTTCTTCCGCGGCGCCTTCGCGGCCCAGCAGACGGCCTTCGCCACCTCGTCGTCGCTCGGCACCCTGCCGATCACCTTGCGTCAGACGGTCGAGCGGCTGGGCGTGCCCCAGGCTTACGCCGCCTTCGCCGTGCCTCTGGGCGCCAATGTGAAGATGGACGGGTGCGGCGCCATCTATCCCGCCATCGCCTCGATCTTCATCGCCCAATATTTTCAGATCGACCTGACCCTGACCCAATACATACTGATCGGCCTGACTGCGGTCTTGGGCTCGCTGGGGACGGCGGGGGTTCCGGGAACCTCGATCGTCATGCTGACCCTGACCCTGTCCACCGCCGGCCTGCCGCTGGAAGGCATCGGCTATATCGTCGCCATCGACCGGGTCATCGACATGATGCGGACGGCGACGAACGTGACCGGTCAGATGCTGGTCCCGGTCTTGGTGGCCAGGGAGGAAGGCATTCTGAACGTCGATATCTATGACGGCCACGTGGCCTGGCTGCCCGGCGATCCGGAGGCGGAGACGCCCGAAGCCGTTCAGGCGGCCGGAATCTGAAACGGACGCTTGCGCCGCGCGAGCGACCGGGCTATGTCGCCGCCTCCGCAAGGCATGGATGCGTAGCTCAGCGGGAGAGCACCTCGTTCACACCGAGGGGGTCACAGGTTCAATCCCTGTCGCATCCACCATCTTTTCCCTCATAGACGCCTTGCAGCCCAGCTTGCGAACGCGACGAGAGTGTCGATGCCGCAGATCAACGACACGGTTCATATCCGCTTCTCGCTCAGAGGTTTGGGCGGGCCCTTCTGGCAGACAAACGCCACCATCGCCTCGATCGGCCAGGGGGTGGCGCTGCTGGACGGTCTGGACCGGCAGGTTCCGGCGGCCGTGACGGAGCTGAAGCGCGCCGGGCCGAACCGCTGGACCCTGGACTGGGAAGTCAGAAGCCGGCCTTAGAGCCTGATCGGTTGAAGTGGAATCGCTTCGCGATTCCGCCGAAACCGTGAATCAGGCTCCAGATTAAAGCGAGAGCCTGATCCTCAGACGTCCGGCACGTCGCGTCCCGGCGGCACATTGACGCCCATCGACTTCAGATAGGTCTTGATGTTGCGCGCGGCCTGACGGATCCGATGCTCGTTCTCGACCAGGGCGATCCGCACGAAGCCCTCGCCGTTCTCGCCGTAGCCGACGCCCGCCGCCACCGCGACCTTGGCGTGGGTCAACAGTTGCTTGGAGAACTCCAGACTTCCCAGGTGGGCGAGGGCGGGGGGCACGGGCGCCCAGGCGAACATGGAAGCGGCGGGCTTGGGGATGTCCCACCCCGCCCGCGCGAAACTGTCGATCAGGACGTCACGGCGGCGATGATACAGGGCGCGGTTCTGATCCACGATGTCCTGCGGACCGTTCAGGGCCGCGACAGCGGCCGCCTGGATCGGCGTATAGGCGCCGTAGTCGAGATAGGACTTCACCCGCGCCATGGCGGCGATCAGCTTGCGATTGCCGACGGCGAAGCCGATGCGCCAGCCGGCCATGCTGTAGGTCTTTGACAGGGAGGTGAACTCGATCGCAACGTCCTTGGCGCCCGGCACCTGCAGGATCGAGACGGTCGGCTTGCCGTCGTAATAGAGTTCGGAATAGGCCAGGTCGCTGATGATCCAGAGGTCATTGGCCTTGGCGAAGGCGACGACCCGCTCATAGAAGGCCAGATCGACCGTCTCCGCCGTCGGGTTCGACGGATAGTTCATCACCAGAACCTTGGGGCGCGGCACCGTATAGGCCATGGCCCGCTCCAGCGCCTCGAAATAGCGCTCGTCCGGCGTCGTCGGCACGCTGCGGATGGCGGCGCCCGCTATGATGAAGCCGAAGGTGTGGATCGGATAGGAGGGGTTCGGCGCCAGGACGACGTCACCCGGTTCGGTGATGGCGGTTGCCAGACTGGCCAGACCCTCCTTGGAGCCCATGGTGACGATCACCTCGGTCTCGGGGTCGAGATCGACGCCGAAACGCCGGCCGTAATAGTTCGCCTGGGCGCGGCGCAGTCCGGGTATGCCCTTGGAGGAGGAATAGCCGTGGGCGTCCGGCTTGCGCGCCACTTCGCACAGTTTGTCGATGACGTGCGGCGGCGGCGGCAGGTCCGGATTGCCCATGCCGAGGTCGATGACGTCCTCGCCGGCCTGACGGGCGGCGGCTCGCATGGCGTTGGTCTCCGCGATCACATACGGAGGCAGGCGCTTCATGCGATAGAATTCTTCGGACATCGGTCTTTGTGGGTGGAAGATGAAAGGGGGGCGCAAGCGATGCCACCGATGCGCGCTTCATGAAACAGAAAGATGAAGGCCGTCGGGCTTTATCCGCCAAAAACTTGTGACACAGCCTCTCTCGGGCTGCTCCTACGCAAGAAGCTTGCGAGCCGGCCTAGCCGATGAAGACGCGCGGCTCCTCGCCGATACGCGCGGGCGTCGGAGAGCGGTTCTGAGGGCCTCGCCGCCGCCGTACATAGTCGGACAGGCCGCGCACCTCGGCCTCGGCGACCCCGTCGCGCTCCATCAGCCGACGCACGATGGGATCTGACAGCATCTCGTCCAGGGTCAGGTCGTAAGACGTCATGGCGCATCTCCGGCTCACGGTTCGTCCCCCTCCGACGAGATGGGGCGGCCCCGTCAGGACGCCAGAGCCAGATGGCGATGTCGTGGAAATTTCACGGTCCGGGCGCGCCAAAACGGCGCCTTTTCCGGCGCCGCCGGCCGAGAATCGGGTCTCCGCCGCAATATCTGTTCGTCTTTTCGTTGTTCCTGCGGCGGCAAGGCCCTATTCTTGCCCGATGACACGCTGGACCCCCGAAAGCTGGAGAACCAAGACCGCCCTGCACATGCCGGCGGACTATCCAGACCCGCAAGCCTTGGCCCTGGTCGAGGACGAACTGCGCGCCCTGCCGCCGCTCGTCTTCGCCGGCGAGGCGCGACGCCTGACGTCGAAACTCTCGCAGGTCGAGCGGGGCGAGGCCTTCCTGCTCCAGGGCGGCGACTGCGCCGAGAGCTTCAAGGAGTTCTCGACCGACAACATCCGCGACACCTTCCGCCTGATCCTGCAGATGGCCGTGGTCCTGACCTTCGCGGGGCGCAAGCCGGTCGTGAAGGTGGGGCGGATCGCCGGCCAGTTCGCCAAGCCGCGCTCTTCGCCTCTGGAAGAGATCGACGGCGTCGAACTGCCCAGCTACCGCGGCGACATCATCAACGGCATGGGCTTCACGGCCGAAGAGCGCATGCCCGACCCCCAGCGTCTGATCCGGGCCTACAACCAGTCGGCCTCGACCCTGAATCTGCTGCGCGCCTTCGCGGGGGGCGGCTACGCCGACCTGTACAACATCCATCGCTGGACCCTGGGCTTTGCGGGCGACAACGCCGCCGGCGCCCAGTACCGCGAGCTGGCCGACAAGATCACCGAGGCCCTGGCCTTCATGGAGGCGGTCGGCGTCACGCCCGAGACCCATCCGGATCTGAGCCGGGTCGAGGTCTTCACCAGCCACGAGGCCCTTCTCCTGAACGTCGAGAGCGCCCTGACGCGGCTGGACGGCGGTTCGGGCGAATGGTTCGACACCTCGGCCCACATGCTGTGGATCGGCGAACGCACGCGCCAGCTGGACGGCGCCCATGTCGAGTTCATGAAGGGGATCAAGAACCCCATCGGCGTGAAGTGCGGCCCGACCATGACGGCCGACGACCTTCTGCCCCTGATCGACGTCCTGAACCCGGACAATGTCTCGGGCCGACTGACGCTGATCGGCCGCTTCGGTCACGACAAGGTCGGCGAGCGCCTGCCCAAGCTCATGCGCGAAGTGAAGGCCTCGGGCCGCAAGGTCATCTGGTCCATCGACCCGATGCACGGCAACACCCTAAAAGCCGGCAACGGCTACAAGACCCGGCCGTTCGACCGGATCCTCAGCGAGGTGCGGACCTTCATCGACGTGGCGGAGGCGGAAGGGGTGCACCCCGGCGGCGTCCACCTCGAGATGACCGGCCAGAACGTCACCGAGTGCATCGGCGGGGCCCAGGCCGTGACCGAGGACGACCTGTCCAACCGCTACCACACCCATTGCGACCCGCGCCTGAACGCCGACCAGGCGCTGGAGCTGGCTTTCCTGGTGGCCGAGCGGTTGAAGTCGGGCCGGATCAGCCGCTCGGAAGCCGCCTGATCGACGGGAACAACGGGGCGACGAGGCCGATGGTCGCGTTCGCCTCGGCCTGGTCCGGCGTCTCGTCGTCGATGCCGACGCCGTTCATGTCGTTGCGCGTGGCCTGAACCACGATCCCGTCCGGTCGCGACAGCACGGTCACGCCCCGGAAATGCAGGCCGTAGTTGGCCTCGGGCTGGGGCGCGAGCCAGGCGATCTGGCCGCGCACTGGGATCATCTCCTTGTCCTCGAACAGGGCCTTAGCGCCATAGCCGGTGCAGTTGACGACGATCTTCTCGAGCAGGGCCGTCAGATCCGCCGGCGTGTTGAAGGCGCGGGTCTCGATCCGGCCGCCCTGGCTCAGAAACTCGGTCTCCAACCGGTGCGCCAGTTCGGCGACGTTGAACTGCATGGCGCTGACCATCCGGGTCTCCCCAACCGGAAAGGGCGAGGCGGAAGCGGGCAGGGGGATGGATCGCGGCGCCAGCCCGTCCAGCCTGTATTCGGCGAATCGGATCGGCTTTATCCCAGGCGCGGTAAGGATCGGCGGCGGTTCGACCGTACGCGGCAGGTCGGCCGCGCCCGACAGCATATAGCGGTCGCTGAAGACGACCGGATCGCCTTCTGTCCCCAGATAGGTTTGGTGAGTGGCGTAGGTCTCGCGCGCCATCTGTTCCCAAAGGGCGGGGAAGTCAGCCGCGACGCGATCAGCGTCGGCGATGCGGCTGTCCGGCGTCCAACTGCCTGTGGCGCGCATGGATCGGGTGAAGGCGGCGCGTTCGCGCGCATAGATGGTCACCCGCGCGCCCATGCGCTGAAGCTGGAGCGCCGACGTCAAGCCGAGGGCGCCGCTGCCGATCACCGCGACCACGGGCGGACCGCCCGCCAGACCCGCCAGGGCCATGGCCTTGCGCGCTGCGATAGCGCTGGAGCCCCAGGACAAAGACCAGCCGCTGCCGCCGTGGCCATAGTTGTGAACCACCTTGGTCTCGCCGACCGCCTCCACGTTCAGGCGCGGGCCTGTCGGGCGAAAAGGACGGGTGCAGACGGTGATGCGTATGATCCGCTCGGGCGTCATCAGGATCGGCGCGATCCGGCGCGGGGCGAACCCTGTCGTCGGCAGGACGGCAGGCGTCGGCGCGCAGCCTGCAAGGGCTCCCGCCAGGCCCGTCAACACGGCCCGACGGTTGGAGCTGGTGATGAGGGACATGAGCGGCTCCGGAAGATGCGAACTGCGACGCTACCCGCACCATGCGCGGCCCGAAAGCACCCCACGATCACATTCGGCTTGTGGGGACGAAAGCGGCGCCGCAGATACGGCGCGAAACGGTCACGGCTCGGACAACTATGCTCCGTCTGATCGGCGGCCAGCAAAGGGAAGGCTTTCGGCGGTCCGTCGGAAGTGATGAATATGGACAAGCCAACACAGCAAGACGACAACCCCGGTCGGGTCGCCTATCAGGGCGCGCCCGGCGCCTTCAGTCATGAGGCCTGCACGGCCCTTCGCCCCTGGGACGAGGCTGTGCCGTTCGAGACCTTCGCCGAGGCCATCGCAGCCCTGAAGGGCGGCGACTGCGACTGCGCCCTGATCCCGGTCGAGAACTCCTCCATCGGCGTGGTCGAACCCGCCGCGACCCTGGTGCGCGACTCCGGCCTTCGCGTGGTCGCCGAAGCCTGGCGGCCGATCCGCCACGCCCTGATGGGACTGGACGGCGCGCGCATCGCCGATCTGAAGCGGGTGCTCAGCCACCCCATCGCCCTGGCTCAGTGCGAACGGACACTGAAGGGCCTGAAGCTGAACGTGGTCGAGCATTTCGACACCGCCGGCGCCGCCCGCGACGTCGCCGAGGCGGGCGATCCGACCCAGGCGGCCATTGCGCCGGTAGGGGCCGCCGAGGTCTATGGCCTGTCGATCCTGCGCAACGATCTTCAGGATTCCAGCAATAACCGGACGCGTTTCGTCCTCCTGGGGGCCGATAGGGCTTGACGGCGCACGGTCTTTGCGTGCTTTAAGGCCGCTCGGATCGCGAACGATCCGCATAACCGGACCCGGACCCATGTCCCGCCAGCGCGCCCTTTCTGTTTCCTTCGACCGTTCGCGCGCGGTGTTCGGCCTCTATTTCGGCTACGGCTTTTACGGCTTTCGATACGCCGGCTGAGGCGTCGGGCGCTCTTCGTCCCTGACTGTCTCGCCGGCGACCGCTCTGGACCAGAGCGGCTGTCCGCCCCTGCACATCGAAATCCTGCCTTTGCCGAAAGCCCGAACCCATGTCCTCTTCCAACGTCCAGATGATCCGACCTGAACAGGTTGAACTGACGCCTGAACAACAGGCCCTGGCCGCCCTGCGCGCCGAGATCGACACCATCGACGATCAGATCCTGGCCCTGTTCGAACAACGTCTCGCCGTCGCCGCCACCGTCGGCCGCGCCAAGGACGCGCCCACGGGCCCCCACACCAAGCTTCGCCCCGACCGCGAGCAGACTGTCCTGTCGCGGATGCTGTCCAAGTGCCGCCCCGAAAACGCCGAGGCGGTCGAACACCTCTGGCGCGAGATCGTCGGCTGGGGGCTGGCGCGTCAGGGCCGGCTGCAGGTCCAGGTCTGGGCCCCGATCGAACCGACCCGCGCCTATGACGGCGCCCGCCTGCGCTTCGGCGCCGCCGCCGACATCAAGATGGTGCGCGACCCGCAGAAGGCCCTGGCCTTCGCCGCCGAGGGCCATGGCGTGGCCGTTCTGGCCATCAATACCGAGGACGCCTGGTGGATGGGCCTTCGCCGTGAATGGTCGATGCTGAGCGTGTTCGACGGTTACGGCGGCGAGACGCCGACGTCTCTGGCCGTCGGCAAGATCGATCCGCCGGCCCTGCCGAAGGGCCGCCGCGTGGTCGTCACCGCCGGCGGAGACGCCGGCGACGGCGGCGGCGCTCGTCGCTGGGGCCTGAACACCCACCACGGCTGGACCATCGCCCTGACCGAGGCGGAACTGACGCCGGGCGAGGCGGAAGGCTGCGTCGGCGCGATCGGCTGACCGCGCCGACATGAAGGCTCAGGAGGCGTGCGCCTTCTGGGCCTTGGTCAGTTCGATCATGCCCTGGGCGGCGCCCATCTCCGGCACGATCTCTTTCGCCCGGTCGGAGATGGCGTCGAACTGGGCCGCCACCTGTTCCGGCGCATCCTCGCCCGAGATGTGGACGCCCTCGGTCAGCGTCACATAGGCGCGTTCGAACCCGCCGGCGCCGGCCGCCAGGATACAGCGGCTGGGGGCCTCCCGGCTCAGCAGATACAGCAGGCCCGGCGTCACCAGCGCCGGATCCAGGGCCTCCAAGGGCAGGGCGGCGCCCAGGTCTTCGGTCATGCGCGTATGGGCCGTGGGCGCCAGGCAGTTGACCCGGATGTCGTTCTTGGCCCCCTCGATCGACAGGGTCTGCATCAGACCGACCAGGGCCATCTTGGCCGCCCCATAGTTCGACTGGCCGAAATTGCCGTACAGACCCGACGACGAGGTGGTCATGACGATGCGGCCGTAGTTCTGGGCGCGCATGATCTCCCACACCGCCTTGGTGCAGTTGACCGCCCCCATCAGATGCACGTCCACGACGAAGCGGAAATCCTCGAGCTCCATCTTGGCGAAGCTCTTGTCGCGCAGGACCCCGGCGTTGTTCACCAGCAGATCGACTCGGCCCCATTTCGCCATGGCCGCCTCCACCATGGTCTGAACGGCGGCGAAGTCGGTGACTGAGGCGGCATTGGCCATGGCCTCGCCGCCGGCGGCCTCGATCTCGGCCACGACAGCCTCGGCGGCGGTGGCGGAACCGCCCGAACCGTCGCGGGCGCCGCCAAGATCATTGACCACCACCTTGGCCCCGCGCGCCGCCAGGGCCAGGCCGTGCTGCCGCCCCAGACCGCCGCCCGCGCCCGTTACAATGGCCACCTGACCGTCAAACCGGATCGTCATCCTATCGTCTCCACCCAAGCACTGGGGCCCTCGGCGCTACAGCCGGCCCCTTGATCCGGTTTTGACGACGCCGGGCGCGGCGCACAAGTCCGGCCTGATCAGCCCGCGCGGTTCTTCACCAGATCCTCGACGACTGACGGATCGGCCAGGGTCGAGGTGTCGCCCAGCGAGCCGATCTCGTTCTCGGCGATCTTGCGCAGGATGCGGCGCATGATCTTGCCGGATCGGGTCTTGGGCAGGCCGGGCGCCCACTGGATCACGTCCGGGGCGGCGATGGGGCCGATCTCGCGACGGACGTGGGCGCCCAGGGCCTTGCGCAGATCCTCGGTCGCCTCGACCCCCTTGTTCAGGGTGACATAGGCATAGATGCCCTGACCCTTGATGTCGTGCGGATAGCCGACCACGGCCGCCTCGGCCACGTCATCGTGCAGCACCAGGGCGCTCTCGATCTCGGCCGTGCCCATCCGGTGGCCCGAGACATTGATGACGTCGTCGACCCGGCCGGTGATCCAGTAATAGCCGTCAGCATCCCGGCGGCAGCCGTCGCCGGTGAAATACCGGCCGGGATAGGTCGAGAAATAGGTGTCGAAGAAGCGCTGATGATCGCCGTAGACGGTGCGCATCTGGCCCGGCCAACTGTCGGTGATGCACAGATTGCCCGAGACAGCGCCGACCAGTTCCTGGCCCTCCGCATCGACGATCTGCAACTCCACGCCGGGCAGGGGCAGGGTGGCCGAACCCGGCTTCAGGTCGGTGGCGCCGGGCAGGGGGGTGATCAGATGGCCGCCCGTCTCGGTCTGCCACCAGGTGTCCACGATCGGGCAGCGCCCGTCCCCGACCACCTCGTGATACCAGCGCCAAGCCTCCGGATTGATCGGCTCGCCGACCGTGCCCAGCAGGCGCAGCGATTTGCGCGACGTGGCCTTCACCGGCGCGTCGCCTTCGCGCATCAGGGCGCGCAGGGCCGTGGGGGCGGTGTAGAAGACCTCCACCTTGTGCTTGTCCACCACCTGCCAGAACCGGCTGGCGTCGGGATAGTTGGGCACGCCTTCGAACATCAGGGTGGTCGCGGCGTTCGCCAGCGGACCATAGACCAGATAGGAATGGCCCGTGACCCAGCCCACGTCGGCGGTGCACCAGAAGACCTCGCCCGGGCGATAGTCGAACGTCAGCTCATGGGTCCAGGCGGCCCAGAACAGATAGCCGCCCGTCGTGTGAAGAACGCCTTTCGGCTTTCCGGTGGAACCTGAGGTGTAGAGGATGAACAACGGATCTTCCGCCTTCATCGGCTCGGGCGGACAGTCGGTCGGGGCCTCGGCCGCCTCGACGGCGTAGTCGATGTCGCGGCCTTCGATCATCGGCACGTCGGCGCCCGTGCGGCGGACCACCAGAACCGTATCGACCTTCACCTTTTCCAGGGCCGCATCGACATTGGCCTTCAGCGGCACGATCTTGCCGCCGCGCACGCCCTCGTCGGCCGTGATGACCAGGTTGGAGCCGCAGTCCTCGATCCGACCGCACAGGCTGTCGGGCGAAAAGCCGCCGAAGACCACGGAATGGACCGCCCCGATCCGGGCGCAGGCCAGCATGGCGTAGGCGGCCTCGGGGATCATCGGCAGATAGATGGTGACCCGGTCGCCCTTCTTGGCCCCGTGGGATTTCAGTACATTGGCCATGCGGCAGACCTGCGCGTGCAGCTCGCCGTAGGTGATGTGACGACTGTCCGCCGGGTCGTCGCCCTCCCAGATGATCGCGGTCTCATCCTTGCGGTGGGGCAGGTGGCGGTCGATGCAGTTGGCGGCGACGTTCAGAACGCCGTCCTCGAACCAGCGGATGCGGAAATCCTCCTTCCTGAAGGAGACATCCTTGATCTTGGTCGGCGCCTTGATCCAGTCGAGGCGTTTCGCCTGTTCGGACCAGAAGGCCTCGGGCGTCTCGCGCGCCGCGATCCGCGCCGCCTCATAGGCTCGCCGATCCATATGGGCCTTGGCGGCGAAGTCTGCGGGAACGGGGTAGAGGTCGGAATCGGGCACGCGAGACGTCTCCAGCATCTTTAGAATCCGTATTTGGCGAACAGGATCAATCGGGTCATGTCGCCGCTCGCGCCGGATTCGATTTCGCGGTCGGCGAACATCAGCTCGGCGCCGACATCAAACGCCGTAACCGGCGACCAGATCAAGTTGGCGTGGACGCTTTGAGCCGACCGGTTGACGGCCAGACCGGTCACGGTCGTGTCATTATCGACCGACTGCGCCGACCAGATCAGGCTGGATCGCCAGCCGGGCGCCCAGACGTGACGATAGGCGGCGAAGCCGGCGACGACGCCGATCGCGTCCAGTTCGCCCGAGGCGTCCAGCACCGCGTCGTTCGAGAAGTTCAGCCCGACGTATCGGCCGATTCCTTCGCCGCCCGTCACCATCAGACGCAGATCGTCCTTGGCGCCGACCTTGATCTTGGTCGAGGCAGACAGACCCCAGCCGGTGGCGCTGGAATCGATGCTGGTCGACGGGTTCTGGTACTTCAGCTGACGCAGCAGACCGGCGAACTGCAGATCCCCCCAGGGCCGCGCCAGGGCGTAGCGGGTGGTGAAGTCGGGCAGGCTGTTGTCATCGGCGATGATCCGCGCGCCGCCGCCGAACGGGGTCACGGTCGTCTCGGGGTTTTCCACAGAAACAGAGAAGGGACCGCGCGTGTAACGCACCTGGACCTGCCGCGCGAAGACCGTGCCCTCGGCCGCGCCGATGAAGTCGGCGGATTCGGGCAGGACGGCGGTGTTCTGGAAATTGGTCCACTCCTGGCCGATCAGCCAGTTGTCGATGGTCACGAAGGCGCGGCGCAGGGCCGGGTTGGCGGGGCTGGTGGTGCGCTGGTCCGCCGTGCCGGGCAGGGTCTGGAAGTCCATCTCCAGCCGCGTGCCGACCTTGTGGCCGCCGACCAGGCCGTCGGTCGTCAGCCAGAACCGGGTCTGGCGGGCGTTGAAGTCGGTCGCCGTATCCTCGTCGGCGCCGCCGATGGGGATGGAGCCGGGGATATGGAACTCACGCAGGGCGTCGCCATTGGCGGGATCGCCGCCGGAATAGCTGGAGGCCGAGGCGTCCACCTTGACGAAGCCGCCGAACTTCACTGTGTGGTCGCCGATCCGGAAACCGTCGCTGGGCGCGGCCGCCTGCTGGACCGGCGCCGGCGGCGCCGGGCGGGCCTCCAGCCGGATGATGTCCTGCTGCTGCGCCGCCTGCTGGGTGCGGGCGGCGACGACTTCGGATTTGAGGGCGTTCAACTCGGCTTCGAGCTGAGCGATTCGGGCTTCGAGGGCGGCCTGGGCGTCTTGCGCCGAGGCTGCGCCGGGGGGCAGAAGCAGGGCCGCCGCCGCACACCCTGCCGCCAGGCTGGAGTTGATCATGATGGTTCCTCCCTGGCTCGTCTGTTGCGAGCGTCCGAATGAACCTTTTCCCCAAGGGGCGTATGCGGCCATTAGCCAATGGTCTAGTTTCGACCAAAGTCGAACCGCGTCATGCTGCTGCCGACGCGGCCGCCAAGAACGCCGCGCGAAGGGAAGGACGCCTGATGGATCGAATCGTCATCGCCGACGATCACCCCCTGTTCCGCGCCGCGCTGCGGTCCGCCGTCTCCAAGGCCTCGCCCGAAGCGACGATAGAGGAATGCGCCAGCCTGGCCGAGGCGCGAGCGGCCCTCAGGACCCCGACCGACCTGCTGCTTCTGGATCTCAAACTCTCCGACAGTGAAGGCATGGCGGGCCTGGCCGCCGTTCGGGCCGAACATCCCGTCGTTCCGGTCGCCGTCGTCTCAGCCAGCGAGGAGGCGAGCGTCGTGCGCCGCGCCCTGGCCCTGGGCGCCGCAGGCTTCATCCCAAAATCCGCCGCCCTTCCGCAGATGGTGGAGGCGATCACGGCTGTTCTGGCCGGCGACGCCTGGGCGCCCGAGACGCCGGAGACGGCCGGAGAGGACGACCTCGCCGCCCGGGTCGCCAGCCTGACGCCGTCGCAGCTGCGCATACTGGAAGGGTTGAAGGCGGGGCGGTTGAACAAGCAGATCGCCTTCGACCTGGGCGTCTCCGAAGCAACCATCAAGGCGCATCTGACCAGCGTGTTTCGAAAGCTGGGCGTTTATAATCGGACCCAGGCGGTGATTCTGGCTCAGCAGATGGACCTGACCCGGTGACCCTGGTTTAGGCCCTTTTCAGGTCGGCCACGCCGCGGTTCGCCAACTGGTCCGCGCGCTCATTCAACGCATGGCCGGCGTGGCCCTTGACCCAGCGCCATTTGACCTCGTGCCTCTGGCGCGCCTCATCGAGACGTCGCCAAAGGTCGGCGTTCTTGACCGGCTTCTTGTCGGCGGTCAGCCAGCCGCGCGCCTTCCAGCCGCGCATCCATTCGGTCACGCCCTGCATGACATATTTGCTGTCCGTATGAAGCTCGACCTTGCACGGGCGTTTCAGCGCCTCCAGCGCCATGATGGCGGCCGTCAGCTCCATGCGGTTGTTGGTCGTATTCGCCTCGCCGCCCCAAAGTTCCTTCTCGTGACCGCCCGCAGTCTGGAGCAGGGCGCCCCAGCCTCCGGGGCCCGGATTGCCCTTGCAGGCGCCGTCGGTGTGGATGATGACGTGATCGGAGAGACTCATGGTCGCGCACACCTACAGCCTCCCTTGGCGTGGGGCCATGACTCCGCCTATATGCGGGACGAAGAAGAGTGGATGGGGCCGATCATCGGCCTCTTCGAGGAGATTACCCATGGGCTCCATGAGCATCTGGCACTGGGCCATCGTCATTGTCGTGGTCGCCGTCCTGTTCGGCGGACGCGGCAAGCTGTCCAGCATCATGGGCGACGCCGCCAAGGGCATCCGCGCATTCAAGGACGGCCTGTCGGACGACGGCAAGAAGGACGCGACGCAAGACGGCGTCGGCGCCCTGCCGCGCACCGAGGCGGAGAAGGAAAAGCACTGAAGTCCGCGTCGGGTCTTTGAGGGCTGACGTATGGGCGGGCTCGGCCCCGGTATCGGGGGCTTCGAATTATTGGTGATCGGTCTGGTGGCCCTGCTGGTGGTGGGGCCCAAGGACCTGCCTGTGCTCATGCGCCGCGTGGGCCAGATGCTGGCCAAGGCCCGCGCCATGGCCAATGAGTTCCGTACCAGCTTCGACGAGATGGCGCGCCAGTCCGAGCTGGACGAGCTGCGTAAGGAGGTCGAGGCGCTGCGGAGCGGGCAGGGGGCCATGTACCCCCTGGGCGCCGAGGCCGATGCGGCCTTCAAGGAGATCAACGCCGGTCTGACGACGCCGCCGCCCGTCGCCTCACTGCCGACCCCGGCGGTGGATGAATGGCCCGATGCGTCGCCTGTCTCCCCGCTGGAGCCGGAGCCGGAGGCCAAGTCGAAGCCCGATTTAAGGCCCAGGTCGAAGCGCAGCAGTTCGACCGCCGAAACCTCAGCAACGCCCGCGAAAACGAAGAAGACCGCCAGGGCGGGCGGGGCGGTCGCGGCGAAGACCCGCGCCTCGGCCAAGGGTGCCGCCAAGACCCAGATCTCGGACGCCCAGGCGCCGGCCCAGGCGTCCGCCAAGACCAAGACCCCGCGCAAGAAGGCCGTCGAGCTTTGACTATCTCCGACCGCGACGAGGCCGAGATCGAGGCGTCGCGCGCGCCCCTGATGGACCATCTGATAGAGCTGCGCAGCCGGCTGCTGGTCTGCGTGGTCGCCTTCGGTCTGGGCTTCATCCTGTGTTTCGCCTTCGCCAATCAGATCCAGATCGCCCTGATCAAACCCTATCAGGCGGCGGCGGCCATTCATGCGGCGGCGGCGGCCTCTGGAGGCCACGCCAATCCGCTGGAGCTGATCGCGATCATGACGGGTTTCAAACCCTATCCGCCCGGTTCGGCCGCCGTGGTGCAACTGATCGCCACTGCCCCACTGGAACAGTTGTTCACCAAGATGAAGATCGCCGCCTTCGGCGCGGCCGTCCTGACCTTCCCGGTCATGGCCTGGCAGGTTTACCGCTTCGTCGCGCCCGGCCTGTACCGCAATGAGCGGGGCGCCTTTCTGCCCTTCCTGATCGCCGCCCCGGTGATGTTCTGCCTGGGCGGAGCCCTGGTCTATTACGTCATGCTGCCCTTCGTCATGCTGTTCTCCCTGGGGCAGCAGGTGGTCAGCGACGGCATATCGGTGGCCCAGACGACCAAGATCTCGGACTATCTGAACCTGGTCACCTCCCTGCTGCTGGCTTTCGGCCTGTGCTTCCAACTGCCCGTCGTGACGACCCTTTTAGGCCTGGCCGGCTTGATCAATTCCAAGATGATGGCCTCGGGTCGCCGCTACGCCATCGTCGCCGTGGTGGTGGTCGCCGCCGTTGTCACGCCGCCGGACCCCATCAGCCAGCTGATGCTGGCGGTGCCCCTGGTCATTCTCTATGAGGTCTCGATCTGGTGCGTGCGGCTGATCGAACTGCGCCGCAAGAAGGCGGACGATCTGGAAGCCGAAGCGGCCTGAGGCCGGTCCAGCCACTCCCTGCTCACCCCTTGAAAACGGCCGCCGCCTCGCTTGGCGCGCTGGACGACAAAAAGGGCGCCGGCGGTTCGCGCCGGCGCCCTTTGTTCGCCTCTGATATGTCGATCAGCAGCTGTAGTACATGTCAAACTCAACCGGGTGCGGGTGCAGTTGCAGGCGCATCACCTCTTCCATCTTCAGCTCGATGTAGCTGTCGATGAAGTCGTCATCCATGACGCCGCCCTTCTTGAGGAAGGCGCGGTCCTTGTCGAGGTTCTCCAGGGCTTCACGCAGCGAGCCGCAGACCTCGGGGATGGAGCCGCGCTCTTCCGGCGGCAGGTCGTAGAGGTTCTTGTCGGCGGGCGCGCCGGGATCGATGCGGTTTTCGATGCCGTCCAGGCCCGCCATCAGCAGGGCGACGAAGGTCAAATAGGGGTTGCCCATCGGGTCGGGGAAGCGGGCTTCCAGACGCTTGGCCTTCGGCGAGGAGACGTGCGGAATGCGGATCGAGGCCGAACGGTTGCGAGCCGAATAGGCCAGTTTCACCGGGGCTTCGTAACCGGGGACCAGACGCTTGTAGGAGTTGGTGGTCGAGTTGGCGAAGGCGTTGATGGCCTTGGCGTGCTTGATGATGCCGCCGATGTACCACAGGCATTCCTGCGACAGGCCGGCGTATTTGTCGCCGGCGAACAGGGGCTTGCCGTCGCGCCAGATCGACTGGTGCACGTGCATTCCCGAGCCGTTGTCGGCGAACATGGGCTTGGCCATGAAGGTCGCGGTCTTGCCGTAGGCGGCCGCGACGTTGTGGATGACGTACTTATACAGCTGCAGCCGGTCGGCCATGGTCAGCAGGTCCGAGAACTTCAGGCCCAGTTCGTGCTGGGCCGGCGCCACCTCGTGGTGGTGCTTCTCGGGCTGGAGGCCCAGGTCACGCATCACGCCCAGCATTTCGCCGCGCAGATCCTGACCCGAATCGACCGGGTTGACCGGGAAATAGCCGCCCTTGGGCCCAGGGCGGTGGCCCATGTTGCCCTCGGTGTATTCGGCGCCGGTGTTGGCGGGCAGCTCGGTCGAATCGTAGCTGTAGCCGGTGTTGTGAGGCTGGGTGTTCCAGCGCACGTCGTCGAAGATGAAGAACTCGGCTTCCGGGCCGAAATAGACCTGATCGCCCACGCCCGAAGACTGGACATAGGCCAAGGCCTTCTTGGCCATCGAACGGCTGTCGCGGTTGTAGGGCTCGCCGGTGTCCGGGTTCAGCACGTCGCAGAACAGGAACATGGTCGTCTGCTGATAGAAGGGGTCGATATAGGCCGTGGTCAGGTCCGGCTTCAGCAGCATGTCCGACTCATTGATCGCCTTCCAGCCGGCGATGGACGAGCCGTCGAACATGGTGCCTTCGTTCAGAAAGTCCTCATCGACTAGGTCGACGTCGAAGGTCACATGTTGCAGCTTGCCGCGGGTGTCGGTGAAGCGAACGTCGACGTATTTGACGTCCTTTTCCTTGATCTCTTTGAGGATCTTGCTGGCGCTCATTCTCGGAAGTCCTGTTTCTTGGTCGTTGGGGAGGAAGAGGGGCAGGTGAAGTCAGACCGCCTGAGCCCCGGTTTCGCCGGTGCGGATGCGGATCACGTCGGCGACGTCGGAGACGAAGATCTTGCCGTCGCCGATCTTGCCGGTGCGGGCCGAGGTCTGAATGGCCTCGACGACCGCAGGCGCCAGGTCGTCGGCGACGACGACCTCGATCTTGATCTTGGGCAGGAAGTCGATGACGTATTCGGCGCCGCGGTACAGTTCGGAATGGCCCTTCTGGCGGCCGTATCCCTTGGCCTCCAGCACGGTCATGCCTTGCACCCCGACGTCCTGGAGCGCCTCTTTGACGTCATCCAGCTTGAAGGGCTTGATGATGGCTTCGATTTTCTTCATGGCGACCCCTGAACGGCGTGCGAAATGCAGCGGCGTTCGGGCGGGAATGGGACACATCAAAGCCATCGAAGGCAAGCAGTTTTCGCAGAAAAGTCACGGATATTCGGAGTTCGGATGATTGAAACCAACGACCCGGCGATCTGGCGCAATTTTCTTCCGTGGCCTGGGCCGGAAACGCATAAGCATGCGCGGGGACGCTTGGGGGTGGTGTCCGGTCGGGCGCATCAGACCGGGGCGGCCCGTCTGGCGGCACGCGCCGGCCTGAGGATCGGCGCCGGGGTGGTGCGGATTCTGTGCCCGCCCGACGCGGTCGCGACGATCGCCCCAACGGTCACGGCCGTCATGCTGACCCCCTTCGGATCACCCGAGGCGCTGGGGCGGGAGGTCGAGGAGATGGACGCCGTCGTCGCCGGCCCAGCCGCCGGGCTTGACGAGGGTACAGTGGCCAACATCCAGGCCCTGGCGCTGAGCGGCGCGGCCCTGGTGATCGATGCGGACGGTCTGTCGGTGTTCAAGGGCCGCAGCGCCGAACTGTTCGCCGTTCTCGACCGCGACGACGTGCTGACGCCCCATGAGGGTGAGTTCGAACGGCTGTTTCCCGGCCTGTTGAAACAGGGCAGGGCGGCCGCCGCCGTCGAGGCCGCCCGCCGCGCCCAGGCCGTCGTCGTGCTGAAGGGCGCGCAGACCCTGATCGCGGCGCCGGACGGCCGGGTGCGCCTCAATCCCAACGGCTCGCCCTGGCTGGCGACGGCCGGAACCGGCGACGTCCTGGCCGGCATGATCGGCGGCCTGATCGCCCAGCGTATGGACAGTTTCGAGGCCGCCAGCGCCGCCGTCTGGCTGCATTCCGACGCCGCCGCGCGGTTTGGTCCGGGTCTGATCTCCGAAGACCTGTGCGACGTGCTGCCGCAAAGCCTGAAGGCGTTGCGGTGAAGCCGTATCAAGCGCCGCAGCAGCCTTCCTTCAGTGACGATGGATTCGCCGAAGGCGCCCTAATCCCGGCCCATTAGGCGCTCGAGTTCGCAAAGGATGAGTTCCATCGCCGAGAGGAGCGTGGCTTTTCCGTCATCATCGGGCTGAGCCGCCCATACGCATGTCCTTGCGCATGCCTCGCAAGGCCCCACGAATCCGTCAAGACGTTGGCGCGTAATCGAGCGGAGCGCGCAGCGGACTTGTACGTCGAAGGCGCTGATGCAGCATCTCGAGGATGGGCCCGGTGCGGGAGCCTTGCAAACTCAGTCTCGGCGTTACGGAACAGGAGTCTCAGGCTTACGGCGCCAATCCTGCGGAAATGCTGAAATCTCAGGATTAGCGAAACTCAAAGCAACACCGACCAACTTGGGCTTTCTTCGCATAATATATCTTAGGCGAGAAAAGGACACTCGACCAAAGTCGCCCTGACGCTTGTCTCAGCCCTGCGTCACTCTCTCGGCCAATCGCGCACTTGCGGCGTGAAAACGGTCGGAAAGACCAGACAGCTGGGAGGCTACGCTATGACGGACAGCGCCATCGGTGCGCCGGTCGATGAGTATGTGGTGGGTAAGAACGACAAGCTGGTGATTCTGGCGTCGTCGGTCGGCACCGTTATCGAATGGTATGATTTCTATCTGTACGGGTCGCTGGCCGCGATCATCACCGTGCAGTTCTTCTCGGGCGTCAATGAGACGACCGGCTACATCTTCGCCCTGATGGCCTTCGCCGCCGGATTTGCGGTTCGACCGTTCGGGGCCGTGGTCTTCGGGCGTCTGGGCGACCTGTGGGGTCGCAAGAACACCTTCCTGGTGACCATGCTCCTGATGGGGCTTTCCACCTTCGTCGTGGGTCTGTTGCCGCCCTATGCGGCCATCGGCATCGCCGCGCCGATCATTCTGGTGCTGATGCGGCTGATCCAGGGTCTGGCCCTGGGCGGCGAATACGGCGGCGCCGCCACCTATGTCGCCGAGCACGCGCCACATGGTAAACGCGGCTTCTACACCTCCTTCATCCAGATCACCGCCACGGCCGGCCTGGTGCTGAGCCTGGTCGTCATTCTGGGCGTCCGTGTCTCGGTCGGCGAGGAGGCCTTTGCGGAATGGGGCTGGCGGATCCCCTTCCTGGTCTCGATCCTGCTGCTGGGCGTGTCGCTGTGGATTCGTCTGAAGCTGTCCGAAAGCCCGTCCTTCAAACGGATGAAGGCCGAGGGCAAGGGGTCCAAGACCCCGCTGAAGGACTCCTTCGGCAAGTGGCCGAACCTGAAGCTGGTGCTGATCGCCCTGCTAGGCCTCACCGCCGGCCAGGCCGTGATCTGGTACACGGGTCAGTTCTACGCCCTGTTCTTTCTGGAACGGGTGATGAAGCTGGACGCCACCCTCGTCTATGTGATGCTGACCATCGCCCTGGTCGCGGCATCGCCCTTCTTCATCTTCTGGGGCTGGCTGTCGGACAAGGTCGGACGCAAGCCGGTCATCCTGGCCGGCTGCCTGATCGCCGCCCTCACCTATTTCCCCCTGTTCAACGCCCTGACCCAGGCCGCCAATCCGCGCCTGGCCGCCGCGGCCGCCTCGGCGCCGGTCGTGGTCTATGCCGATCCGGCGGACTGCAACGTCCAGTTCGATCCGATCGGCAAGACGGTGTTCAACCACTCCTGCGACCTAGCCAAATCCTATCTGGCCAAGGCCGGGGTGACCTACACCAATGTCGAGGCGCCCGCAGGCACGGTGGCTCAGGTACGGATCGGCGACCAGGCCGTCGTCCAGAGCTTCCGCGGAGACGCCATGGCGCCTGCCGATTTCGCGGCGGAGAAAAAGGCCTGGGACAAGCAGTTGGGCGAGGCCCTTACGGCCGCCGGCTATCCTGCCAAGGCGGACAGCGATCTGGTCAACAAGCCGATGGTGGTGCTGATCCTGTTCATCCTCGGCTTCTATGTGACCATGGTCTACGGACCGATCGCTGCGGCCCTGGTCGAGATGTTCCCGACCAATATCCGCTACACCTCCATGTCCCTGCCCTATCACATCGGCAACGGCTGGTTCGGCGGCTTCCTGCCGACCACGGCCTTCGCCATCGTGGCGGCGACCGGCAACATCTATTCCGGCCTCTGGTACCCGATCATCGTGGCGCTGGGGACGGTCGTGCTGGGCTTCCTTCTGGTCAAGGAAGGAAAGGATGTCGATCTAAACGCCTGAATTCTTGCAATCAGGCGTGGATGAGGGGCGGGTCGTCGCAAGACGGCCCGCCTTTCCCTTGTGAAAGCCCCCCTGCCCGGTTCAGATGCCGCCATGTTCAGCCTGATGATCCTCGGCCTGGTCATCGCCTATATGGCGGTGCTGTTCGGCGTCGCCTGGCACCAGGAGCGGCCGGGCGCGCGCGGGCGCGGCCTGGGTCCGTCGGTCTATGCCCTGTCGCTGGCCATCTACTGCACCTCCTGGACCTATTATGGCGCGGTGGGCACCGCAGCCCGTGAGGGGTGGGAGTATCTGCCCATCTACATCGGCCCGGTGCTGGGGCTAACGGTGCTGTTTCCTCTGTGGCGTCGGATCGCCGCCGCCGCCCGGCGCGAGAACGTCGGCTCGATGGCGGACTTCGTGGCGTCCCGCTATGGCAAGAGCCAGACCCTGGGCGCGGTCGTGACGCTGGTCGCCATACTGGGCTCCCTGCCCTACATCGCGCTGCAGCTGAAATCCCTGTCCATGGCGGGGGCCCTGTTGACGGCGGGGACGCCGGTGGCCGGTTCCGAGAGCCTGACCGTTCTGGTGCTGGCGGGGGTGCTGGCGGGGTTCGCCATATTGTTCGGGGCGCGGCGGCCGGATCTGACCGAACACAATCGGGGCCTGATCCAGGCCGTCGGGTTGGAGTCCCTGGTCAAGCTGGGCGCTCTGCTTCTGGTCGCGGCCTTCGCCCTGTTGCTGCTGGTTCAGAACGGTTCAGGCGCGACAATCCGAGAGGGGCTGGGCGCCCTCGCCGCCCCGCCGGAGCTGACGCCTCGATTCCTGGCCATCGCCCTGATCGCCACCCTGGCCATCTTCTGTCTGCCGCGTCAGTTTCACGTCGCCTTCGTCGAGGGCGCCGACCCCAGCCATGTGCGCCGGGCCCGCTGGATTTTTCCGGCCTATCTGGTGCTGACCAGCCTGGCGGTGCTGCCGTTGGTGGCCGCCGGCGCCCTGTTCGCACCCTCGACCAACCCCGACCTGCTGGTTCTGGCCCTGCCGTTCGGGCGGGGCGAGACGTGGCTGACCGCCGTCGTCTTCGTCGGGGGGTTTTCCGCCGCCACGGCCATGGTCATCGTCGAGGCCGTGGCCCTGTCGGCCATGGTGTCCAACAGCCTGATCCTGCCCTTCCTGGCGCGAGACCGATGGCGGTTGCGCGGCGACGCCTCGGACATGTCTGGCATCATATTGCAGGTGCGACGGGGGGCCATTGTGGCGGTGCTGCTGCTGGCCTGGCTTTACTATCAGGCGACTGATCAGTCGCGGGGGCTGGCGGCCATGGGGCTGGTGTCCTTCGCCGCCATGGCGCAACTGGCGCCCGCCCTGTTCGGCGCCGTATTGTGGCGCGGCGGTCACGCCCACGGCGCCCTGGCGGGCGTCACCGTCGGGATCACGGTCTGGATCGCCATGCTGGCCCTGCCCCAGCTGGCGCCGGCCGCGCCCTGGCATCTGCATGTCATGTTGGGGGTTAAGGACCCGCTGGCGCTGGGCGTCTTCGTCAGCCTGGGGCTGAACCTGGCCGCCTATGTCGGGGTGTCGCGGTTCGCCCAGCCGCGGCTGATCGACCGAGTCCAGGCGCGGGCCTTCGTCGATCGTCTGGGGCCCGACTGGCTGGAGGCGCGGCCGTCGCCGGCCGGCGCCTCTCCAGGCGCGGGCCTTCGTCGATCGTCTGGGGCCCGACTGGCTGGAGGCGCGGCCGTCGCCGGCCGGCGCCTCGGTCGGCGATCTGCGCGCCCTCGTCGCCCGCTTCATCGGGGACGAACGCGCCGAGCGGGCCTTTGCGGCCTGGAGCGCCGAAACCGATGTCCGGTTGCGAGACGCCGATCCGGCCAATGCGAGTTTGGCAAGGGCGGCGGAGCGGATGCTGGCCGGCGCCATCGGGGCGGCCTCGGCTCGGCGGGTGATCGCCGCCGCCCTGGCCGGCGGCGGCCGCGCGCCCGAGGATGTGGTGCGGATGCTGGACGAGGCGTCCCAGGCCGTCCAATTCAGTCGGGACCTGCTTCAGACGACCCTGGACAATATCGACCAGGGCGTGATCGTCGTGGACGAAGACCTGCGCATAACGGCCTGGAATCGCCGATATGTGTCTATGTTCGATCTCCCGGCCGGCTTCGTTCACGTCGGCTTGCCGATCGCCAGCATCTATCGACTGAACGCCGAACGCGGTGAAAGCCCCAACGACATTGACACCTGGGTGGAGCGGCGGCTGGAAGCCTTGAGCCGGCGCATTCCCCATGACCATGAACGGCTTCAGCCGGACGGGCGGGTGCTGCGTTCGTCCGGGGCGCCGATTCCCGGCGGCGGCTATGTGACCAGCTATACGGACATCACCGCCCTGCGGCGGGCGGCCAGCCAGTTGGAAGAGGCCAACGAAAGGCTGGAAGCTCGGGTCGCCGACCGGACGGCTCGGCTCGAGGAAGCGCGGCGCGCGGCGGAGGAGGCGACGGCCTCCAAGACCCGCTTCCTGGCCGCCGCCAGCCACGACCTGTTGCAGCCTTTGCATGCCGCGCGGCTGTTCATCGCCGCCCTCAAGGAAGAGCCGGCCGTCTCGGGACCGGAGGCGGGGCCGGCCGGCCGCACCCTGGCCCTGAATGCGGACCGGGCCATAGACAGCGCGCACCGGCTTCTGACCGCTCTTTTGAACCTGTCGAAGCTGGAGGCCGGCGGGGTGAAGGCGGCCGTGACACAGGTGTCGCTGGACGGACTGTTCGACGAGCTGGAGCGCGAATATCTGCCGGTGGCGGAGGCCAAGGGGCTGCGGCTGACTCTGGTGCGGAGCGGTCTGTGGGTGCAGTCGGACCGGGATCTGCTGCGGTCGATGCTTCAGAACCTGATCGCCAACGCTATTCGGTATACGGACACCGGACGGGTGCTGGTCGGGGCGCGGCGCAAGGGCGAGACCGTGCAAATCCTGGTGTACGACACCGGGCGAGGCATCCCCGACGCCGATCGTGAGACCGTTTTCGGGGAGTTCGTCCGCCTGCCCGGAGCGCCGGTCGATGAACCGGGCGCGGGGCTGGGCCTGGCCATCGTGCGACGATTGTCCAGCCTGCTGGATCATCCGCTGACGCTGACGTCCCGCGTCGGGGCCGGAACCGCCTTCCGCATTACGGCGCCGCGCCGTCACGCCGATCGTCCGCCTGAACCGGCGCCGCTGAAGGAGACGCGGCTGCCTCTGTCGGGTTTGCGGGTGCTCTGCGTCGACAATGAGCCGGTGATCCTGGACGCCTTGACGGCCCTGCTGACCCGCTGGGGCGCCCGTCCGGTCACAGCGTCCAGCCTTGAGGCCGCAAAGGCCGCGACGGGGCCGTTCGACGCCGCCCTGATCGACCTGCATCTGGGCGAAGGGCCGGAAGGATTTGCGGTGATCGACTGGCTGCGGCCGCTGGGCGTGCGTCGGATCGCCTTGGTCACGGCCGATACGCGCGACGGCCTGAACGATCAGGCGACCGCCGCCGGGGCGGTGCTGCTGCCCAAACCCATCAAGCCCGCCGCGCTGAAAGCCTTTCTGTCCAGCTGAAGCGCCGGCTTGGATTCAGACGGCCGAGCGCACGGTCAGCACCGATCCGCTGACGCCCTTGACCACCACGTCCTGCCCTGGTTCGGGCGCCTCGCCCTCGATCACGGCAGCCCATTCGGCGCCGGATACGAACACCCGCCCGTGGCCGGCGACGAAGGCCTCCACGACCCGGGCGCGCTGATCAAGCAGGCGACTGTCCCGATCGTTGATGTCCTGGCCGGGCGGATTGGCTTTCTGCACCAGACGCCGCGACAGAATGGTGGCGATCACGGTCAGAACGGCGAAGACGGCGACCTCGCCCGGCAGGCCCAGACGCAGACCCACCGCCGTCATCACCGCCACCAGTCCCGCCGAGACCGCAGGCCACAGCAGCCATTCGGTCGAGAACATCGCCTCCACCGCCAGAAGGAGCACGCCCACGCCCAGCCAGATCCAGAACGGCTGGGCGGTGTAGAGATCGGCCACAAGGGTCATGTCGCGCGCTCCGATCAGGCGGTCGGCGGAACCGACGAACGACGTGCGGTCGTCGTTGGCCGAGCAGGCTGCGGCGCGTCCTGCTGCTGAGCCTTGGCCAAGCCGACCATCTCGCCGATGCCGGCGATCGTGCCGACGAGGGCGCCCATTTCCGCCGGAACGATGACGGTCCGCTGCTGAGGGCTGCGGGCCAGGTCGGCGAAGGCCTCGACGTATTTCTGGGCGACGAAATAGTTGATGGCGTTGACGTCCCCTCGGGCGATGGCTTCCGACACCATGGCGGTGGCGCGGGCTTCCGCCTCGGCTTCCCGCTCGCGCGCCTCGGCGTCGCGGAAGGCGGCCTCCTTGCGGCCTTCGGCCTCCAGAATGGCTGCCTGTTTGGCGCCCTCGGCGCGGGCGATGGCGGCCTGTTTCTCGCCGTCGGCTTCGGTCACCACAGCGCGGCGTTCGCGCTCGGCCTTCATCTGACGGGCCATGGCGTTGGTGACGTCGGTCGGCGGGGTCAGGTCCTTGATCTCGATCCTGTTGACCTTGACGCCCCAGGGCTCGGTCGCCGCGTCGATGACGTGCAGCAGGCGGGTGTTGATGCTGTCGCGCTGGCTCAACACCTCGTCCAGCTCCATTGAGCCGACCACAGTTCGCAGATTGGTCATGCACAGTTGAGCGATGGCGTAGGTCAGGTCGTCGACCCGATAGGCGGCGCGGGCGGCGTCCATCACCTGGATGAAGACGATGCCATCCACCCGGACCATGGCGTTGTCCTTGGTGATGACTTCCTGAGTCGGTACGTCAAGAACCTGCTCCATCATGTTCATCCGCTTGCCGATTCGTTCCACGAACGGGGTCAGAAAGCCAATGCCGGGGCTCAAGGTCTTGGTGTATTTTCCGAACCGTTCGACTGTGAATTCGCGCCCTTGGGGCACGATCTTGATCACGCTGAACAGCAGCGAGACGGCGAGGAACAGCAGAACGCCGGCGAAGATGGTGAGCACGTCCATGGGGGGCCTCCTTGAGAACCCCAGGTTACGCCGCGGCAGGCGGCTGCGCCATAAAAACCGGACGCGAGACGACCGTTTCAGCCCGCCCGAGCGGCGTAAACCGCCAGACGCTCCGCAACATCGTCTTCAATATCACCATAGAACAAGTTGTAAGGGCGGGCTTTTCGTCGATCCGCCCAACTCCCTCTTTCCTTGAAGGACTCCAGATCAGGCCAGCTGTGGCGCAGCAATCCGTCGCGGCACTGGGTCTCGACCTCCCGCGCCATCAGGGCCGGCCTTGCGCCCCATTCCAGGCCGGTGGCGTTGGTGGCGCCGCGATGAAGCCGTGCGGGGACGCGCGCTTCGCCCGTTCCGCCCGTCACCGGATTGACGCAGACCGGGCGGCGGCCCGCAAGATCGACGAACTGTCCGCGCTCGTCCCAAACCGTCGCCCGTCGAAGCCGGCGATGCGCGGCCGCATCATCGGGAGCGCCGACTTGAGACCAGGCGACGACGCAGTGGATCTGCCGCCGGTCGGCGCAGGGCGGCGTGTCGGCCGGCAGGTTTTCGACGGCGATGATGGCGTCCATCAGATAGGCCGCGACCATCCGGCTTCTTAGCGCGGGATCAGGCGCGATCCGTTCCCGGATCAAACGATCCAGAAGATCGGCCCCCTGCTCCACCCCCGCCAGGACGATGGGGCCCGTCGGATGGCGACCCAGCCAGACGTCGAAGGCGGACAGAATATCGTCATAGGCGAAGGCGCGCGCTTCGCGCGCGTCGTCGCGCAGGGTCAGCCGCGTATAGAGGCTGGCCTGCCTATAGCGGGGCGCGCTGACGGCGCCGGCGCGAGCGAAGGGTCCGGCGTAGTTCGGCAGAACCACGCGCTCCAGATAGGCGTCGGCCTTCTTGTCGCCGATCGCGCCGTTCCAGTCGCGGCCGCCGTCGAAGGTCGTTGAGTGGACGAAGAAGACATTGGCCGCGCCGGATCCTTGAACCCGCGCGTCCAGAAGGGCCCAGGCCGAGGGCTGGGCGTAGTCGGGCGCCGGGGGCGGGCGATAGGTCTGAAACGGAATCTGCGGATCAAGGGCGGCGCGCAGAATGTCGCCCCGCCAAACGGCCACCGCCGCCGTCAACAGAAAGACCAGGACAAAGCCGCTGTATCCAATCCATTGACGCAATGTCAGATGTTTCATCGATAAGGGTCTGGCTGAGAAAGGAATTGCTGAACATAGCGCCGCACTCCCTCTTCCAGAGGCGTCGCCTGTCCCTCGAAACCCGCAGCCCGGATGCGATCCATCCGCGCCTGGGTGAAATACTGGTATCGGTCGCGGATGACCTCGGGCATGTCGATATAGGCGATCGCCTCAGGTTTGCCGGCTGCGGCGAAGGTGGCGCGCGCCAGGTCGGCGAAGGAGCGGGCCTGGCCCGAGCCGGCGTTGAAGATCCCCGAGACCTGAGGCGACTGCAGCAGAAACTCGATCACATCGACCACATCGTCCACATAGACGAAGTCCCTCAGCTGCCCCCCGTCGGCATAGGCGGGGTTGTGCGAGCGGAAGAGGCTGACGGTCTCGCCCGCCGCCACCTTGGGCCAGATCTGGGCGACAACCGACTTCATCCCGCCCTTGTGGCCCTCGTTCGGTCCATAGACATTGAAGAATTTCAACCCCGCCCATTGCGGCGGCGCCTGGTCCCGGTCCGCCTGTCGAACCGCGTACTGGTCGAACAGAAGCTTGGAATAGCCGTAGGCGTTCAGGGGCCGCAGCTGCGCCAGGGACAGGGCGTCGTCATCGTCGTTGAACCCCGTCCCGCCGTCGCCGTAGGTGGCCGCCGAGGAGGCGTAGATCAGGCGGACGTTGCGGATGGCGCACCAGTCCCAGAGATCGCGCGACAGGGTGAAGTTGGTCCGCAGGATCAGGTCCGCATCCGGTTCGGTCGTCGAGGAGATCGCGCCCATATGGACCACGGCCTCGATCCGTTCGGCATGGCGCTCCAGCTGGTCGAACATCTCCTCGGGAGACCAGAAATCCGCGATCGGATGTTTGGCCAGATTCCGCCACTTGCCCAGATCGGCCGTCTCCAGCCGATCACAGACGACGACGTCATAGGCCGTCTCCTTCGTCAGCCGGGCCACGATGTTGGAGCCGATGAAGCCGGCTCCGCCGGTCACCACGATCATCCGGGGCGTCATGTCAGGCCAGGGTCGTCTTGGCGCCGATCTGGATGGCCAGATCATCGAAGGCGATCAGCTGGGCCGCCAGGGCCTCGAACTGATCCAGCGGCACCATGTTCGGGCCGTCCGACGGGGCGTTGTCGGGGTCCGGGTGGGTCTCCATGAAGACCACGTCCACGCCCACCGAGACGGCGGCGCGGGCCAGAACCGGCACGAACTCGCGCTGGCCGCCCGACGAGGTGCCCTGCCCGCCCGGCTGCTGCACGCTGTGGGTCGCGTCGAACACCACCGGGCAGCCGATGTCGCGCAGCACCGGAAGCGCCCGCATGTCGCTGACCAGGGTGTTGTAGCCGAAGCTGGCGCCCCGCTCGCAGGCCATGACGTTCGGATTGCCGGCCCCGACCACCTTGGCCACGACGTTCTTCATGTCCCAGGGGGCCAGGAACTGACCCTTCTTGATGTTGATCGCCTTGCCGGTCGCGGCCGCAGCCAGCAGCAGGTCGGTCTGGCGGCTCAAAAAGGCCGGGATCTGCAGCACGTCGACCACCTCGCCGACGGGTCCGCACTGCGCCTCGGAGTGGACGTCGGTCAGGGTCGGCAGGCCCGTCACCTCGCGGATCTCGGCGAAGATCGGCAGGGAGTCCTTCAGGCCGATTCCCCGCGCCGCATTGGCGCTGGTCCGGTTCGCCTTGTCGAAACTGGTCTTGTAGATGATGCCGACCTTCAGCCGCTCGCCGATTTCCTTCAGCGCATGGGCCGTCTCCAGCGCGTGCTGACGGCTCTCCATCTGGCACGGGCCGGCGATTAAGACGATTCGGGCGCCGCCGCCGATGACGACAGGCGTCCGAAGACCTTCGGACAACGTAATGACGGCGTTGGGTCGGCTCACGAGGCGGCTCTTTCGAAGTTCAGGCGTTATGGGAGCGGCGTTTGCCGCAGCTATGAGGCCATCAGGTGGCGCTCATTTCCCGTGAGCGCAAGCTATCATCATGGAGTTCGCCTGCGTGGCCCCCAAGCCTGTCGTCCTTTGGTTTCGCCGCGACCTTCGCTTGCTCGACAATCCCGCCCTCAACCAGGCCGCCGCGACCGGCCGTCCGGTCCTGCCGGTCTTCATCCTGGACCGCGACCCGGACCGCCCGGCGGGCGCCGCCTCGCTGTGGTGGCTGGACAAGTCTCTGCGCGCCCTGGACGCCGCGCTGCGCGAGCGGGGATCGCGGCTGATCCTGCGGCGGGGCGAGGCCCTGGTGCAGCTTCAGGTGTTGATCCAGGGAACCGGCGCCGACGCCGTCTTCATGAACCGCCTGTTCGAGCCCGCCGCCTTCGCCCGCGACGCCGAGATCGCCCATGAGCTGAAGTCTGCCGGCGTCGACTGCCGGGGCTTCAACGGGTCGCTCCTGGCGCGGCCGGGCGCCGTGCTGAACGGCTCAGACGCGCCCTACAAGGTCTTCACCCCCTTCATGAAGGCCCTGCTGGCCAGCGCCGAGCCGCCGCCGCACACGACCGGACCGCGTCGGATCGAGACCCCGGCCGAGGTGGCGAGCGAGGCGACCGACGACTGGGGTCTGCACCCCACCCGACCCGACTGGTCGAAAGGCTTCGACTGGACGCCGGGCGAGGCCGGCGCCGCGGCGACCCTGTCCGACTTCCTGGCGCGCGGCGCGAAGACCTATTCGGGGGGCCGCGACCGCCCCGGCCTGTCCTCCACCAGCCGCCTGTCGCCTCACCTTCACTGGGGCGAGATCAGCCCCTGGCGTGCGGCCCATCGGGTCCGCGAGACCGCGCCGGCGGTCGAGGCGGCCAAGTTCGTCTCCGAGCTGGGCTGGCGCGACTTCTCGGCCCATCTGCTCCACCATTTCCCGACGATCGTCGACCGGGCCTTCCGTCCGGAATATGAGGCCATGCCTTGGCGCAACGATCCCGAGGGGCTGGAGGCGTGGAAGCGGGGCCGCACCGGCTATCCGCTGGTCGACGCCGGCATGCGTCAACTGTGGACGACCGGCTGGATGCACAACCGGTTGCGGATGGTCGCGGCCTCCTTCCTGGTCAAACATCTGCTGATCGACTGGCGCGAGGGGGAGGCCTGGTTCTGGGACACTCTGGTGGACGCCGACCTGGCCAGCAATGTGCAGAACTGGCAGTGGGTGGCGGGCTCGGGCGCCGACGCCGCCCCATACTTCCGCATCTTCAATCCCATAGGTCAGGGCGAAAAGTTCGACCCCGACGGCGCCTATGTCCGTCGCTGGGTTCCCGAGCTGCGCCGCCTGCCGGACCGTTGGCTCCATTCGCCGTGGACAGCCCCCGCCGAAGTTCTGCGCGACGCGGGAGTGAGGCTTGGAACGGACTATCCGCACCCTATCTTGGATCATGCCCAGGCGCGTGCGCGCGCCCTCGACGCCTTGAAGACGGTGTCGGGTCGCGATGCGTCCGCTGATCCTGACTGACGATTGAGACAGAGGTTCTTGCATGACTGCCGCCGCTCTGGACATCGAGGCCGCCGCCGCCCGCACCCCGCGCGTTTTCGGCCTGCTGCTGCGTCTGCTGGCGTCGAATTGGACCTTCGGCCGCCTGACCGTTCGCCTGCCGAACGGCGATGTCCATGTGCTGGAGGGCGCCCGTCCCGGCCCCAGTGGCGTACTTGAAGTCAAGGACTATCGCTTCGCCCGCCGCGTCCTGGCCGCCGGCGACATCGGCTTCGCCGAGGCCTATATGGCCGGTGAATGGGACAGCCCCCATCTGGCCGCCCTGCTGGAGACCCTGGTCGAGAACTATGACCACATCCGCCGCCTGTTCGACGGCAACTGGCTGATGAAGGCGGTCAACTGGCTGGTCCACCGGCGCAACCGCAACAGCCGGACAGGCTCTAAAAAGAACATCCACGCCCACTACGACCTGGGCAACGCCTTCTATTCGACCTGGCTGGACCGTTCGATGACCTATTCCGCGGCCCGGTTCGACGGCGCCGACCGGTCGCTGGAGGCCGCCCAGCAGGCCAAATACGCCGCCCTGGCCCGGATGATGGACCTCAAGCCGGGCATGTCGGTGCTGGAGATCGGCTGCGGCTGGGGCGGCTTCGCCGAGTTCGCCGCCCGCGAGATCGGCGCCCAGGTCACCGGCCTGACCATTTCGAAGGAACAGCACGACTTCGCCCGCCGGCGCCTATTCAACGCCGGCCTCTCGGACCGGGCGACGATCGAACTGACCGACTACCGCGACGTCCAGGGCCGCTTCGACCGCGTCGCCTCCATCGAGATGTTCGAGGCGGTCGGCAAGGAATACTGGCCCGCCTATTTCGGCAAGATCCATGAGGTGCTGAAGCCCGGCGGCCGCGCCGGCCTCCAGATCATCACCATCCAGGAGCCCCTGTTCGACGAATACAACGCCCGCACCGACTTCATCCAAAAGTACGTCTTCCCCGGCGGCATGCTGCCGTCGGAAGAGCGGCTGAAGCCGGTCGTCGCCGCCGCCGGCCTGACCTGGGGCCCCATCGAACGCTTCGGTCTGGACTATGCCGAGACGCTGAAGCTCTGGGACGATCGCTTCCAGGCCGCCTGGTCCGACATCCGGCGCATCACCGGTTTCGACGAGCGGTTCCGCCGGCTGTGGCGCTTCTATCTGGCCTATTGCGAGGCGGGCTTCCGATCGCGGCGGACCGACGTGGTGCAACTGGTGCTGGACCGCGCCTGACATTAGGCTGGGCCCATGACCCAGACCTCGCCCCTCTTTCCCCTGATCTCCACAGAGGATCTCGCCGCCCTGACGGATGATCCGTCGCTGCGCATCCTGGACGCCAGCTGGCATCTGGACGGACGGGACGGCCGGGCCGAGTTCGCGGTCGAACATATTCCCGGCGCCCGCTTCTTTGATCTGGACGGCGTCTCTGACGGCTCCAGCGGCCTGCCCCACATGCTGCCCTCGCCCGCTGCCTTCGCATCCGCCCTGTCGGACCTGGGGATCGGCGAGGAGGACCGGGTGGTGGTCTATGATTCCGTCGGCCTGTTTTCGGCGGCCCGCGTCCGCTGGATGCTGAAGGTCATGGGCGCCGCCCATGTCCAGGTGCTGGACGGCGGTCTGCCGAAGTGGAAGTCCGAGGGACGCCCCGTCGAAGCCGGGACCCCGCCTCCGCCCTCGCCCGCCCGTTTCACCCCGGATTTCGACGCGGACGCAGTCGCCGGGCTGGATGATGTGCGCGCCGCACTCGCGGAGGGGATTCAGGTCGCCGACGCCCGCGGTCCCGCCCGCTTCGCCGGCCAGGCGGCGGAACCCCGGCCCGGCGTCCGTGCGGGCCATATGCCCGGCGCGATCAACCTGCCCTACGCCGCCCTGATCGACGGCGACGGTCGGCTGAAACAGGGGGCGTCCCTGAATGACGTCCTGGCCGCCGCCGGACTGGACCCGGCCCGACCGGTCGTGACGACCTGCGGATCAGGCGTCACGGCCGCAATCATCAGCCTGGCGCTCGAAACCCTGGGGCGGCCGTCGCGCCTGTATGACGGATCATGGGCTGAATGGGGATCTCGAACCGACACCCCCGTCGCCACCGGGGCCTGACGCCGCTCAGGCCAGGATCGGCGGCGAGGCCGGGTTTTCGGTGATCGGCTCGACCGGCTCGTCCTTCTCGCCGCGCGAGACGACGGTGGCCAGCACCAGGTCGCCGGTGACGTTCAGCGTCGTGCGGCACATGTCCAGGAAGCGATCGACGCCCAGGATCAGACCGATCCCTTCCGGCGGCACCTTCACCATGACCAGGATCATGGCCACCACGGGCAGTGAGCCGGCCGGAACGCCCGCCGTGCCGATTCCCCCCAGGATGCAGACCAGCATGACGATCAACTGCTGGGTCAGGCTCAGCTCGACGTTGAAGAACTGGGCCAGGAACAGCACCGTCACCCCCTCGAACAGGGCCGTGCCGTTCTGGTTGGCGGTGGCGCCGACGGTCAGCACGAAACGGGCGATCTTGCGCGGCAGTTTCAACTCGTGCTCGGCCGCCTTCAGCGACACCGGCAGGGAGGCGTTTGACGAGGCGGTGGAGAAGGCCACCACCATGGGCTCGCGCACCGCCTTGAAGAAGCCGAACGGCGAGCGCCCGCCGAGGATCCAGATGACGAGGGGATAGACCACGAACATATGGATCGCCATGGCCCCGACGGCGACACCGACGAAGGCGGCCAGACGCACCAGCAGATCCCAGCCGAACAGAGCCGCCAGATTGAACATCAGGCAGGCGATGGCGATGGGCGCCAGTTTGATGAAGAGGTTGATCAGCTTCATCGTGACTTCGAGAATGCCTTCGATGACCTGCTGGAGGCGGTCGGTGGCGGGGCTCTTGGCCATGACCAGGCCGATGCCGAAGAACAGGGCGAAAACCATGAGCGGCAGGATCTGGTTCTCCGCCGCCGCCGTAACCGCGTTGGACGGAACCAGGCCTAGGAAGAAGTCGCCGAGCTGGATGGTCTCCGGCGCATTCTGGACGATACCGGCAGCGCCGTCGCGGCCTTGCTCCAGCAACTGTTGAGCCATGGCCGGATCGACGCCGCGACCGGGCTGCAACAGATTGACCATCACCAGCCCTATGACCACGGCGATGCCGGACACCAGTATGGTCAGAAGCAGGGTCCTGATCCCCGCCCGGCCAAGGGCGTTCAGATCCCCCATCTCCGCCACCCCGATCACCAGAGCCGAGAACAGCAAGGGGATGACCATCATGAACAGCAGGCGAAGGAAGATCTGCCCAGCCGGGCCGGTGACGTTGTCGGTCAGCCAGACGACCCAGGGCGTGTCGGCGCCGAGGGTCAAATTGACCCACAGGCCGGCGCCCAGGCCGACGGTGAAGCCGATCAGCATCAGCCAGTGGAGCGCCAAGCCCCCGCGTTTGGTCTCAGTCATCTGTCCCCCAGAAAACGATGCAAGTCGTCGCGCTTAACGGATCGGCAATCCATAGATCAAGCCGGGCGGCCGTCCGTTCCACTGTGCGTTCAATCCGCGGGCCAGGTCGAGCGGCGATTGAGAGCCCAGGTTCCGATCAAAGATTTCGCCATAGTTGCCGACTGCGGAAACAGCGTCCTTCGCCCAGGTCTTCGACAGGCCCAGCATGGCGCCGAAATCCCCTTCGGCGCCCAGCAGACGCCGGATGCGCGGGTCTTTTGCGTCTTCGGCTTGGGCTTCGACATTCTCCTGGGTCACGCCCAGTTCTTCGGCCAGGATGACGGCGTTGAGGGTCCAGCGGACCACGTCGGCCCAGCGTTCGTCTCCTGCGCGGACGACTGGTCCCAGCGGCTCCTTGGACACCACGTCTGACAATATCGTGTGCGCCTGGGAATCGGCCAGGACGGCGCGCGCAGCGGCCAGGGCCGAAATGTCGGCGCTCAGGGCGTCGCAGTCCTCGCGGCCATAGGCGTCGCGCGCCGCCTCCTCCGTGGGCAAGACGACAGGCCGGTACGGGATCCCCCGTGACCTGAAGAAGTCGTCGGCGTTGGCCTGGGCGGTCGAGCCGGCCTGGACGCAGACCCGCGCCCCATTCAGCTCAGTCGCGCTGTTCAGGCTGAGTGACCGCCGCACCAGAAAGCCCTGGCCGTCGTAATAGTTGACGCCGGCGAAGACGAAGCCTTCGCCGGCGTCGCGGCTCATGGTCCAGGATGAGTTGCGCCAAAGGACGTCGATCCTGCCCTCATCCAAGGCGGCGAACCGGTCTGAGGCCGACAGGGGCACGAAGCGCACCGCCTCGGCGTCGCCCAGGATCGCCGCCGCCATGGCCCGGCAGAAGTCGGCGTCGAAACCTCGCCATTGCCCGCGATTGTCGGTGTGGGCGAAGCCCACCAGACCCTGATGCACCCCGCAATTGAGCCGCCCGCGGCGCTTGACCGCCGCCAGGGTCGGACTTTCGGGACGATCGGTCGTCACCGCCGGCGCCGGGACCGGGGGGGCGTCGTCTTCGGCGGCGCGTCTCGTGTCGTCGCGGCCGCAAGCCGCCGCCGCCAACAGCAGGACCGTCATCGCTCCGATCGCCATGATCCGCATCGCGTTCGTCTCCTCCGCTTGCGCCAGGCCGACTTTAGAGGCCTTTAGACCCTGATCCGCAAGCCATCGGAGAGGCCATGTCGCCGCATTCGGACCGCACCCGCCTGATCTCGTCCGCCACACGCCGGGGGCAGGGCCGCCGTCCGGTCAATCCGCCCGTCGAGCGGGCCTCGACCATGCTCAGCGACCGTGCGGCGGCCATGCGAGATAACGCTGATGGCCCGACCTACGGCCTGGACGGCGGGACGGCCGCGCGCCAGCTGCGGGCCGCCCTGGCCGATCTGGAAGGGGCCGAGGACGCCTTTATCGTCCCCTCCGGCCTCGCCGCCGTCACCGTGCCTTTGCTGGCCCTGACCCGGCCGGGCGACGAGGTGATCACGACCGACGCCCTCTATGGTCCGTCGCGACGCTTTCTGTCCCGCTACCAGGCCGCGCGTGGCGTCACGTCACGATTTTTGCCGGCCGATGCGGATGCTGAAACGGTGATCGCCGCGATCGGGCCGCGCACCCGCCTGGTCCTGATGGAGTCGCCCGCCTCCCTGACGTTTGAAATGATCGACGTCGAGGCGGTGGCTCGGGCCTGTCGAGAACGCGGCGTGCTCAGCATGATCGACAACACCTGGGGCGCCGGCCTGGCCTTCAAACCCCTGGCCCACGGCGTGGACGTCAGCGTCCAGGCCCTGACCAAATATGTTTCCGGCCATTCCGACGTCCTGATGGGCGGGATCGCCGTCACGGATTCAGCCTGTCGCCGGGCGATCGCAGATACGATCGAAGACCTGGGCTGGCACGTTTCGCCCGACGACGCCTGGCTGGCCCTGCGTGGCCTGCGCACCCTGCCGCTGCGCTACGCCGAGCAGGGTCGGTCGGGTCTGATCATCGCCGAATGGCTGCAGGCCCGGCCCGAGGTGTCCCGCGTCCTTTATCCGCCCCTGCCCGGCTCTGTCGGCCATGAGCTGTGGACACGCGACTTCACCGGCGCCGCCTCCCTGATGGGGGTCGTTCTGAAGGGGGGGACCGAGGCCGCCGGCCAGGCCCTGCTTGATGCCCTCAGCCTGTTCGGCATGGGCTATTCCTGGGGCGGATTCGAAAGCCTGATCACCCACGAAACCCATCAGACGGCCTCTCGCGTCTACCCGCCCGCCTTGGAGGGAGAGCTGATCCGACTGCATGTGGGGCTGGAAGATCCGTCGGACCTGATTGCGGACCTGGAGCGGGGACTGGCGGCCTTCCGCGCCGCGCTCACCCTTCCTTAAGCGGGCGGCGTCACCCTTGGGCGTGCGCGCCTCGCCTGACCGATTCGATCAGCCGACCGATCCGCCCGCCTGGGAGCAGTGGGCGGCGGGCTTCGTCGTCTTCATGCTGACCGGCGCCCTTTTCGCCCCTGTCTTTGCGCCGGACCAGAGCGAGACCCCCATGCTGCGGTTCCTGTGGCTGCCGGTCTATGCGGTGACGGCGGGGTTGATCGTCTTCCGGTTCGAGCGCGTCATTCGCGCCTGGCCGGCCTGGCTGGCGGTGGGCGCCCTGATCGGCCTGGCCTATGTCTCCCAGTACTGGTCGATCGATGCGGAGGTGACGGAGCGGCGCGTCATCGCCCTGGCGATCAACAGCGCCTTCGCCGTCTATCTGGGCGCCGTCTTTCATGGCTCCGCCCTGCCGCGCCTGCTGATGCGCGCCGGCCTGGTGATGGCGATCGGCAGCCTGATCATGGTCTTTCTGTTTCCTCGGATCGGGGTGCACCAGTTGGACAACGCCGGCCTGTGGCGCGGGCTCTGGTACGAAAAGAACCAGATGGGCCTGGTCATGGTGGTCGGCGCCGTCTCGGCCGCCGCCGTTCTTGTCGCCGATCATCTGGCTGACAATGGCCGCAAACCCTGGATCGCCCTCCTGACCCTGGCCCTCACCACGCTTTTGGTGGTCGCCACCCAGTCCAAGACCTCCCTGCTGTGCCTGATCCTGGGGGTCGGCATGGTCGGGGGCTGGTGGGTGCTTCGCCAAGGCGGAGCCGCCGTCACCGTGGTTGCGGTCTGGTTGGGGGTCGTCATGGCGGCCGGCGGCGCCTGGCTTTGGAATACCCAGTCCGCCGTCATCCTGGAAGCCCTGGGCAAGGATCCCTCCCTGACCGGCCGGACCCTGATTTGGGAGGCGTTGATGCGCAAGGTGGCCGACCGTCCCTGGACCGGCTACGGTTTCAGCGCCTTCTGGGGCGTGGACTCCATCCCCGCGCGCGCGATCCGAATAGAGACCCAATGGCCGGTTCCCTCGGCCCACAACGGCTGGATCGACCTTCTGGTCCAGCTGGGCTGGCCCGGCGCCGTCCTCGTGGGTTTGGTCATGGCCGTTTCGGCGGTGATGATTCTGGCCCGGCTGAACGGAATGGGCGCGCGCGAGGGTTTCTGGAGCCTGGGCTATATGACGGGCTTCTTCGTCCTGAGCCTTTCGGAGAGCGTGCTTCTGACCCACGCCAACCTGCCCTGGGTGCTGATGCTGGCGATTTTGGCCCGCGCCGTGACCTTCGATCCCGTTCCGGTACGACCGCCGCTTGCTCGACCGGCCCAGCGGGCCTACCAGAACCGGCCCCGAATCGCCTCAGACTATGTGAATGGCCGCCGACCTCTTCGCTTTTGACGACACGCCCCAGCCTCAGAAGCCGGAGGCGCCCAAGCCTGCCCCCACGCCGGCTGCAACGCCTGCAGCGCCGGCGGCGCCCGCCCCTGCGCCCGCACCGCCCCCGGCCGCTGCGGTCCCCGGCGGCTATTCCGCCTCCTCGATCGAGGTGCTGGAAGGCCTGGAGCCCGTCCGCAAACGCCCCGGCATGTATATCGGCGGCACCGACGAACGCGCCCTGCACCACCTGTTCGCCGAAGTCCTCGACAACGCCATGGACGAGGCGGTGGCCCGCCACGCCCGGCTGATCACCGTCGACCTGGACGCCGAAGGCTATCTGTCCGTCCGCGACGACGGCCGCGGCATCCCCGTCGACCCCCACCCCAAACACCCCGGCAAGTCGGCGCTGGAGGTGGTCATGACCGTCCTCCACTCGGGCGGCAAATTCTCGGGCAAGGCCTATGAGACCTCGGGCGGTCTGCACGGCGTCGGCGTCTCGGTCGTCAACGCCCTCAGCGAAAGCGTCGAGGTCACCGTCTGGCGCGACGGTTTCGAGTGGAGGCAGGCCTTCTCGCGCGGCCACGTGTTGGCCCCGATCCAGCAGGTCGGCCCGTCCAAGAAGCGCGGCACCCTGATCCGCTTCAAGCCGGACGAGCAGATCTTCGGCGTCGGCGCGGCCTTCAAGCCCGCCCGCCTGTTCCGCATGGCGCGCTCCAAGGCCTATCTGTTCCGCGGCGTCGAGATCAAATGGACCTGCGCCCCCGAACGGATCACCGACGCCACCCCGGCCCAGGCCCTGCTCCACTTCCCCGGCGGCCTGGCCGACGCCCTGGCCGACCGCATCGGTCAGCTGGAGACCGTCACCCCCACCTTCGCCGGCCGCGCCGAGCGTCAGGGCGAGGCGGGCGCCTTCGAATGGGCGGTCACCTGGTCGCCCGCCGGTTTCGGCGAGGCGGACGGCTTCATCCAGTCCTACTGCAACACCGTCTCCACCCCCGACGGCGGCACGCACGAAGCCGGCTTCCGCGCGGCCCTGGTCAAGGGGCTCAAGGCCTATGGCGAACTGACCAATGAGAAGCGCGCCTCGGTCATCACCGCCGAGGACGTCATCGCCAACGCTGGCGCCCTGATCAGCGTCTTCATCCGCAATCCCGAGTTCCAGGGCCAGACCAAGGACCGTCTGTCCTCGCCCGAGGGGGCGCGGATCGTCGAACAGCTGCTGCGCGACCCGCTGGACCACTGGCTGACCGAAAGCCCGAAACAGGCCAACGCCCTGCTCGGCTTCGTCATCGACCGGGCCGAAGACCGGCTGCGCCGCCGCAAGGACAAGGAGGTCCAGCGCGCCGCCGCCACCCGCAAGCTGCGCCTGCCCGGCAAACTGTCCGACTGCTCCCGTCAGGCCGCCGAGGGCACCGAACTCTTCATCGTCGAAGGCGATTCGGCCGGCGGCTCGGCCAAACAGGCGCGCGACCGCACCACCCAGGCCATCCTGCCCCTGCGCGGCAAAATCCTGAACGTCGCGTCGGCCACGGCGGACAAGCTGCGCCAGAACGTCGAACTGTCCGATCTGGCCCTGGCGCTCGGCGTCCAGCCCGGCAATCGCTTCAACATCGACGACCTCCGCTACGAGCGGATCATCATCATGACCGACGCCGACGTGGACGGCGCCCATATCGCGGCCCTGCTGATCACCTTCTTCTATCGTGTCATGCCTGAGACCATCCGTCAGGGCCGGGTCTTCATGGCCCTGCCGCCGCTGTACCGGATCTCGGCCGGCCCCTTGAGCGAATACGCCCGCGACGACGCCCACCGCGACGAGCTTCTGGCCACCGTCTTCAAGGGCAAGAAGACCGAGATCGGCCGGTTCAAGGGCCTGGGCGAAATGATGGCCTCCCAGCTGAAGGAGACCACCATGGACCCGAAGAAGCGCACCCTGGCCCGGATCACAGTGCCGGACGCCGAGGCGAGCATCGAGGATTTGGTCGAACGGCTGATGGGCAAGCGGGCTGAGGCCCGTTTCCAGTTTATCCAGGAAAACGCCCAGTTCGTGAAGGAAGAGCTGGACGTCTGATCCCGCCCGCCACGCCCCCGTGACGCCTGGACCCAGGCGCGCTAGAGGGCGACAGACCAAGACCGACAGCCGGATCGATCCATGACCCAGACGCCGCCCCGCGCCGCCATCATCCTCGCCGCCGGCCAGGGCACGCGGATGAAATCGCCCCTGCCCAAGGTGCTGCATCCGGTCGGCGGGCGCGCCATGCTGGATCACGCCATTGACGCCGCCGAGGCCCTAGGCTGCGAGCGGGTGGTCGTGGTGGTGGGCGAGCATTCGCCGGAGGTCCGGGCCCACGTCGTCAACCGCCTGGGCGAGGCTGCGATCGCTGTCCAGGACCCGCCCCTGGGCACCGGTCACGCCGTGCGCGCCGCCGAACAGGCTCTGGCCGGGTTCGAAGGAGACGTGGTCGTCACCTATGGCGACGTCCCCCTGCTGAAGGCCGCCGACATCGCGCCTGTCTTCGGCGCGTCGGGGGTCACCGTGATCGGTTTCGAAGCCCGCGACCCGGGCGCCTATGGCCGTCTGATCCTCGAGGGCGACATCCTGACCGCCATCACGGAGGCCAAGGAGGCCTCGCCCGAGGTGCTGGCCGTCACGGCCTGCAACTCGGGCGTCATGGCCGCGCCGGCCGCCCTGCTTTTTTCCCTGTTGGCCCAGGTCCGCAACGACAACGCCAAGGGCGAATACTATCTGACTGACGTCGTCGAACTGGCGCGCAAGGCCGGCCATCCCACCCGCGCCGTCTTCGCCGACGAGGACGCGGTCATGGGCGTCAACGCCCAGGCGGAACTGGCCCAGGCCGAGGCCCTGTTCCAAAAGGTTCAGCGCGAGACCTTCTTAGCCGCCGGCGTGACCATGAGCGCGCCGGATACCGTCCACTTCGCCTGGGACACCCAGGTCGGAGGCGGAACGGTGATCGAACCCTATGTGGTCTTCGGGCCGGGCGCGGTGATCGAGGGCGGGGCGCGCATCCGCAGCTTCAGCCATATCGAGGGCGCGCGCGTCGCGGCCGGGTCGGAGGTCGGCCCCTACGCCCGGCTGCGGCCAGGCGCGGACCTGGGCAGGGGCGCCAAGGTCGGCAACTTCGTCGAGGTCAAGAACGTCCGTATGGCCGAGGGCGCCAAGGCCAATCACCTGGCCTATCTGGGCGACGGATCGGTCGGCGCCGGCGCCAACATCGGGGCGGGAACAATCTTCTGCAACTATGACGGCTTCAACAAGGCGCAGACCGAGGTCGGTGCCGGCGCCTTCGTCGGCTCCAATTCCAGTCTCGTCGCCCCCGTGACGGTCGGCGCGGGCGCCCTGGTCGCCTCCGGCTCCGTCATCACCGAGGACGTGCCGGCCGACGCCCTCGCCTTCGGCCGGGCCCGCCAGACGAACAGGCCGCAAGCCGCCGCCGACTTCCGTGAAAAGGCCAAGGCCAAGAAGGAGGCGGCCAAGGCCGCTAAGCTGAAATGAGCGATCTGCAAAAGAAGAACGCCGGCGAAGCCGCCGCCCAGCATGTCGAGCCCGGCATGGTGGTGGGCCTGGGCACCGGCTCGACGGCCGCCTGGTTCGTCAAGGCTCTGGCCGCCCGCAATCTGTCCGGTCTGCGGTGCGTCCCCACATCCGAAAAGACCGCCGATCTGGCGCGCGATCTGGACCTGACCCTATCGACGCTGGAAGACACGCCGCGCATCGACCTGACCGTCGACGGCGCGGACGAGGTCGGTCCCGGCCTGGCCCTGATCAAGGGGGGCGGCGCCGCCCTGTTGCGTGAAAAACTGGTGTGGGAGGCGTCCAGCCGCTGCATCGTCATCGCCGACGCCGCCAAGGTGGTTCCGGTGCTCGGCGCCTTTCCCCTGCCGATCGAGGTCGTCGCCTTCGGGCACAAGACCACGGCCAATCGCATCGCCGACGTCCTGGTCGACCATGATATCCATGCGCCGGCGCGCGTGCGCCAGGCGGATCGCGGTCTGGTTCGCACCGACGGCGGCAATCTGATCTATGACGCGGCTTGCAAGGCTATCCACGACCCGGTGCGCCTGGCCGACGACCTGAAGCTGATCACCGGCGTGGTCGAACACGGCCTGTTCCTCGACCTGGCCGACCTCGCCATCATCGGCACGGACAAGGGCGTGGACACGCTTCTGCCCTAGGAGTCTCGGAACGACCTGGCGCCCCGGCCGCTATGCCTTTTCACCCGAAAAGGACGCGAACCATGCCGCACCAGAACACCGAGTCTCCGACCGCAACGGCGCAGAACGCCGTCAACGAGCCGCAAGCCCCGAACGATGAGGCGCGCGAGCAGCACGTCACCGTCCATCCCGAGGCGAAATCCTATGCCGCCGACGACTATCGCGACGCAGCGCTCGCCCCTCCGGCCGCTGGAGAAGTCGCCGATTATGCGGACGACGGCGAAGCGCTGGACGAGCCCTTCCAGCAAGGCGGCGACAAGACCAATCGCCCGTATCGAACGGAAGTGATGAGCGGACAGGGGCCGAAGACCCGGGCGGCCAACGCCCGAATCGTGAAGGGGCGCCCTGCCGGCTGAAGGCGCAAGCCTTGCCGTGCCGAGCGTCCCCTCCTAATTCGAACCTCAGGCTGCGACGTATGCCGCCGAACTTAAATGAGTCCGGCTCTGTGCAGCGTCGGGACGCCGGAGCGCCAGATGGCTGATTACGACTACGACCTCTTCGTCATCGGCGCCGGCTCCGGGGGCGTGCGTGCAGCGCGGCTGACCGCCCTGGACGGAAAGCGGGTCGCGGTGGCCGAGGAATACCGGGTCGGCGGCACCTGCGTCATCCGAGGATGCGTGCCCAAGAAATTCATGGTCATGGCCTCCGAAGTCAGCCATGCGTTGGAGATCGCTGAGGGCTACGGCTGGTCGTTCGACAAGGCCCGGTTCGACTGGCCGACCTTTCTCGAAGCCAAGGACGTCGAAATCGCGCGTCTTTCGGGCATCTACGCCGCCAATCTGGGTAAGGCCGGCGTTGAGCTGGTCCATGGTCGGGCTGTGTTGAAAGACGCCCATACGGTCGAAATCGTCGGAAAGGATCAGGTTTTCACCGCTGAAAGGATACTGATCGCCACCGGCGGCCGCCCATGGAAGCCGGACGGCCTGAGCGGGATCGAGCACGCCATCACCTCGGAAGAGGCCTTCCACCTGCCCGAACTGCCCAAGCGCATCCTGATTGCGGGCGGCGGCTATATTGCGGTGGAGTTTGCAGGAATTTTCGCCGGCCTGGGCGTCGAGACGACCCTGATCTATCGTGGGCCGAACATCCTGCGCGGCTTCGATGACGATGTGCGCGCCCATCTGGCCGGCGAGATCGAAAAGCGCGGCATCAAGGTTATCCTGGGCTGCCAGCACGAGAAGATCGAGAAGACGCCCACCGGACTGATCAACCACCTCGAAAACGGCATGAAGCTGGAAACGGATGTGGTCATGTTCGCCACCGGCCGGGTTCCGCATGTGAAGGGCTTGGGGCTGGAAGCCGCCGGGGTCGAGCTCAACGAGGCCGGGGCGATCAAGGTGGACCGCTGGTCAAAGACGACGGCCGAAAACATCTGGGCCATCGGCGACGTCACCGACCGGATGAACCTGACTCCGGTGGCCATTCGCGAAGCGGTGGCCTTTCACCAGACCGTCTTCCGCGACAATCCCCAGCACTTCGACTACGAGGCCGTGGCGACGGCGGTGTTCAGCCAGCCGCCCGTCGGCGTGGTCGGCCTATCGGAGGCCGAGGCGCGCCGGTCTTGTTCGGCCGGCGTCGATGTCTATGTCACCCGCTTCAGGCCGATGAAATACGCCTTCACCGGCTCAGAGGAGCGGGTTCTGATGAAGCTGGTCGTCGACGCTGACAGCCAAAGGGTGGTCGGCGTCCATATCGTCGGGCCGGACAGTCCGGAGATGATTCAGCTCGCCGCCATCGCCGTTAAGGCCGGCCTCACCAAGGCGCAATGGGATGCGACCTGCGCCGTCCACCCCACCATGGCGGAGGAGTTGGTGACCTTGAAGGAAAAGCAGTCCAGCAGCACCTCGGCGGGCTGAACCTTCCGCAATTCAGGCCGGGCCCTCAGTGTTGATAGGGCTTAGCCGCATCTTCATCCGGCCGAAGCGCACGAGGACGCCCGCGCGGGCGCTCACGGAACTGTTCGATCAGGTCCAGACGCTCCGCGTCCGGGGTCGGAACGGCGACGGGACCGTCGTTCCGAATCAGCAGCAACGTCGGATTACCTTTTCCGGCCGCCATCGGCCAGTCGGGCCGGCCTACTCCGTTCGGATCGCCGGAGCGGGCGAAGCTGGTCCAGTAGCCCATCATGGCCTGGGAGGCGACCTGATCCACCGGCCGCACCGGATAGGGCAGAAGCGACAGCGTTCCAAAGACATAGGGCCGCTCGATCGCATGGGTGGCGCCGCCGTGCGGTTCGGGATTGTCCGGCGAGGAAATGTCGAACCGATAGAGATAGGCGGGTCGTCCTGCGGCGGCGTGCAGCCGCGCCAGCAGCCGTGCGGGTTCGGAGAATACGGCGTCGGTGATGAAACCGCGGTCAAACCCGGCCTCTCCGCCATAGGCCTGGATGATCTGGGCACGTTCCAGCCAGGTCATGTCGTCGTCGATCATGCCGTAGCCGTTGCGGTCGGTGGGCTTCATCCACCAGAATTCGGCGCTGTTGGTCCCGATGATCAAGGGCGCCGGCGACTGCCGCCCGGCGCGGAAGGCCGCCTCGACGGTCGAAGGCACGATCCTGCCGTCGATCAGGGTCAGGTCGCCGTTGGCGAAGACCGGCGCAGGCGTCAGCAGCAGTTCGACCGGCGCCGACCGCAGATCGGCCGCCGTCATCAGATTATGGCCGTGCGCCCAAACCTCGCCCCTCTCGCGGGCGGACGGCAGGTCAAAGGCGCCGCGTCGGTCCAGGGGCGTTTGCAACTCACGCCCGAGTCCGGACTGAACGACGGCCCGGGCGAACAGATCACGCGCCGGAGGCGAGATCATCAGGCGGGTCACCATGGCGCCGCCGGCGGATTCCCCGAATATGGTGACGTTGTCGGGGTCGCCGCCGAAGACGGCGATATTGGCCTTTACCCATTTCAGGGCGGCGATCACGTCCATGACGCCATAGTTGCCCGCCGGCTCATCGGCCGGCCGTTCGGCCGCCAGGGCGGGGTGGTCAAAGAAGCCCAGCCGTCCCAGGCGATAGTTGAGCGTGACCACCACCATGCCCTGACGCGCCAGGTGCGACCCGTCGTAGAGCGCGGCCGTGCCCGAGCCGTTCACCAGTCCGCCGCCATGGATCCACACCATCACCGGCGCCGGCGCGGACGTATCGAGGGGGCGCCAGACGTTCAGGTTCAGGCAGTCCTCGCTCATCGGCAGGGGGCCGACGCCGGGGTCGCCCTGCGGCGTGGCCTGAATGCAGATGGGGCCATAGGTCGAAGCGTCGCGACGGCCTTCCCATCGCGGGGCCGTCCCGGGCGGCCGCCACCGCATCTCTGCGACCGGCGGGGCGGCGTAGGGAATGTTCTTGAAGGCGGCGACTTCCCCCTCCGCCACACCTGTCAGCTCGCCCTGATCGATCCGCACCAGAGGCGGATCGTCGGCGGGCCGGTCTGTGGGTTGAGCGATCATCAGGGAGAGGGTGGCCAAGGCGCCGGCGATTGTCATGTCCCGTCCTTAGCAAATTCCCTCGACGGGCCAATGACGATCCGAAAATGATTTGTGCTGGCGTGAACCTTTTCGTCAGGTGGGCGTTTAGGCCCGGTTCGACTGGGGCGTGGCTTGACTGAACTTCTGACACAGGGCGCGTCGATCGCCGATCTGGCGACCGCGTTTGCGGCTTCGCCCAATCCCTATCTGTTGCTCACCCCGGATTTGCGGATCTTCGACGTCAATCAGGCCTATCTGGACGTCACCCGTTCGCATAGGCCCGATCTCCTGGGTCGGCCGCTGTTTCAGGCTTTCGATTCCGGACCGGGGCAGGAGGCGCCCGAAAACGTCCGGCAGGTCAGGGCCTCACTTGAAAAGGCGCGCGACACCCGACAGCGCGACCATCTGGCCCTCGTCCGCTATTCGCTCCCACGACGCCTGGATGATCGCCGGGAGGTGTTCGAGGAGCGGATCTGGAGCGCCACCCATACGCCGCTGCTCAACGCCGAGGGCGAGGTCGTCCTTCTGCTTCAGCACACGATGGATATCACGGACCTGTTCCCGGCCGCCCCGCGCGACGAACCGACCACGGCCCTCGATGCCATCGTCGGCGGTTCCGTTCTGCGGCGCGCTCAGTCGGTGCAGGAGGACAACCGTCGCCTGGAGAAGGAACGCAACCGCCTGGTCGAGATGTTCATGCAGGCGCCGGGCTTCGTCGCCATTCTGTCGGGCCCGGACCACTGTTTTCAGATGTACAACGCCGCCTATGGGCAGTTGATCGGCCACCGCGACATCGCCGGCAAGCCGATCCGAGAGGCGCTGCCTGAGCTGGCCGGCCAAGGCTATTACGAGTTTCTCGATTCCGTCTTCGCTACAGGCGAAGCCTATGAGGGGCGCGAAAGCCTGGCGCAACTTCAGCGGCGGCCGGGAGCGCCGCTGGAAAACCACTATCTCGACTTCATCTATCAGCCCATTCGCGACGAGGCCGGCCAGGTGGTCGGCATCTTCGTACAGGGTCACGACGTGACCGAGAACGTCCTGGCCGCCCGCCGTCAGAAGTCGATGATCGACGAACTGAACCACAGGGTGAAGAACACCCTGGCGACGGTCCAGTCCATCGCGATCCAGACGGCGCGGTCCCACCGCGACCCCTCCACCTTCGCCCAGGCCTTCCAGGCGCGAATCCTGGCCCTCTCCCACACCCACGATCTTCTGACGCGGACCCATTGGGAGGGCGCCGATCTGCGCGCCATTCTGGAACACGAGACCGAGGCGTTCGGTCCGACGCGCTTCCACCTGAACGGTCCCGCCGTCGCCCTGGCGCCGGCGACAGCCCTGTCTCTGGGCATGATCTTCCATGAGCTGGCGACGAACGCCGGCAAATACGGCGCCCTTTCCACGCCCGACGGACGGGTTCTGGTCGATTGGGGCCTGGCGGATCAGACGGCGCCGAAACTAAAGCTGACCTGGCGAGAGTTGGACGGGCCGAAAGTTACGCCACCGGACACAAGAGGCTTTGGTAGCCGATTGATTGAACGAAACATTCGTCACGATCTGGCGGGTGAGATCGATCTGGTTTACGGCAAAGACGGATTGATTGCGGAACTCATGGTTCCCCTCGACAGGACACCCCTATGAACCAGCCGCTGAGTGGACGCCGTGTCTTGGTTGTGGAGGACGAGTCCCTCGTCGCCATGTTGCTCGAGACCATTCTGGAGGACATGGAGTGCGTGCCCATCGGTCCCGCGTCCAATATCGACGAGGGCGAGACCCTGGCCCGCGACACGGTCGAGCTGGACGCAGCCCTGTTGGACGTCAATGTCGCCGGCCGGCAGGTCTTTCCCGTAGCGGAGGCCCTGAAATCCCGCGGCGTGCCCTTCGTCTTCTCGACCGGCTATGGCGAAGGCGGTCTGCCGGACGAATGGCGCGGGTCGCCGACCATCCAGAAGCCCTTCACAGAGGCGGCGGTGCGCGACGCCTTGCTGAAGGCCATGGGCGTAGCCGAGGTCTGATTCGGGTTTCAAGTTCGATGGGGGGCGAACCAGCCTGTCTCCGAATGTTGAACCGCCCCGGAAACGGCCAAGACCGCCAGCGTATGTTCGATCGTGCGGGTCTTGCGCCGTCCGCCGCCTTCAAACGCCGCCGCCAGATGTTCAGGCTGCATGGGGACGCCGGCGCGTCTGAGACGGAACAGCAGGGCTGAGGCCAAGGGGCCCGGCTCCTCCGGAAGCGGCGGTCGGCTGGGCGGCGAGACCAGGACCGCCTCGGTCTGAACGGGTTGGGGCGCGATGATCCGCACCTTGCCGCTCTGATAGGCGGGACGGACGAAGCGCACCCTTCCCTGGGTCTCCTCCTCCGCCCTCCTTCGATTCAGCTGCGTCAGTCCCGAGACGATCGTCGCCTCATCCGCATCGGCCGGCCAGCCGTAGGCCCTGGCCACCCGCTCATCCAGCCGCCGATGAAGATGATCGAGGATGCCGATGCGGCCGCGCTCATGTCTGTCCCGTTCGGACGCGTCGAGTGGTCGGGGATCGGCCGCGCGGGTCATCGCATTATAAAGCGCCGTCATGGTCAGGTCGGGATTCTCAGCCAGGACGCGCGCCCGTGTCTGGTCCAACTCCTCCCCCAGGGCCGCCAGTTCAGCCGCCTGGGCCGGGTCCAGTTCGGGAAAGGGAAAGCGGTCGAAACAGACGCCTTTCACATAGACGGCCTCGCGCTGATACTCGCCGATCCTTCCACCGTTCGCGGCGAACCAGGCCCTATGGACGCGGGACGACAGCACCGCCAGCACGGCCGGATCGTCACTGGCGATGACGACGAGCTTGTTGTCGGGCAGGACGTCCTTGTCCAGAAAGCGGAACCAGCGGTGTTTGGCGGTCTCGACAGTCACAATATAGCGATCAAGACCCGTCAGGGCCGCGCGAAGCTCGCGGCGCGGCTCGCCGAAGAGCCACCAGCTGTCCCTGTAGGCGGCGCGGTTGTTGCGCTCCCGTTCGGGCTTCACCGTCTCAAGCAGATGCTGATAAATCAGAGGATGGCGCCGCCGCACGTCGGCCTCGTCCCATCCGAACAGGTCGATCACCTCAAGATTGCGGCTGCGATCAGCCAGGTCGCGACCATTCCGATAGGCGCGGATCGGCGACGGCGCTCCGACCTCTGAACCGGCCAGCAGGGCGCGTCCCTGCTCCGGCGTCACCAGGAATCCGGCGCCCATCAGCTGGACGCCGCGATAGGCCAGGTGCGCATTGGACCTCAGATCGACCGCCCGGCCCAGCCCCTGGTCGATCATCAGGTCCGCGCCGATGACCCCTCGTCTTTCCTGAAAAGTCAGACGGGGAAGATCGGTGTCGAGGTCGGCCTCGTCGGTCACGCCCAGCCACCGGCCCTGGCCGTCCGCCTCCCCCCTTTCCGCCACCGACATGGCGATGCGGACGTCGGCGCGGCCGACGCCGACGACCCACGGATGGTCGGGGATGGCGAATACCAGGCGAACCGCCGGGCGGCGGTTGAGATGATGCGCGATGACACGACGCGAAAAGGTCTGGGTGACGGAATTGGTGGTGATGAAGCCGAAGCGGCGCAGGATGGAGCCCGGCCGGGTCAGAATCTCAGCCGCGCGATCCCACCAGACGGTCACCAGATCGGCGGAGCGAAACCGACCACCGCGCACCTGGTCCAGGGCGACCATATAGCCGTCGCCGAAGGCCGCACGCAGATCCTTGCCGCCCATGAACGGCGGATTGCCGATGATGAAATGCGCCTCCGGCCAGGGCGTCGGCCGCGGATCGACATAGTGCTCGACCGAACGATCCCCGCCCGTTTCGCCCGGCGCCCCAGCGATCCGCGAACAACTGACCAGGGCGTCGACATGCACGACCCGGCGAAAGTCCTTCAAAATCGGTTCAGAAGGGGCGGCGTCGCCGAACAGGCGAAAATGCCATTGCAGATGGCCGATCCACATCACCATTTCGGCGATCCAGGCGGCGTAGGCGTTCTTCTCCAACCCATGGAATTGTTCGGGACTGACGACGTGGCCGTCCAGACCCAGGCGGCCCTGCTCCTCCCCCATTTCCGCCAGAACGCCCAGAACCTCTCCCTCAAGCGCCTTCATCATGTGCATGGCGACGTAGAGAAAGTTCCCCGTTCCGCAGGCCGGGTCCAGCACACGCACCCGGCAAAGCTGATCGTGAAAGGTGCGGATCATCCGCCTTGCGCCCTGCACGTCGCCTTCGAGATAGAGCCCCAGGGCCTGGGCCTCGACCGCCTCCCAGTCCGCTCTCAGGGGCTCCATAATGGTCGGCTCGATCAAGCGTTCGACATAGGCCCTGGGGGTGTAGTGCGCCCCCAGTTCCGCGCGCTCTTGCGGGTCCAGGGCCTGTTCCAAAAGAGCGCCGAATATGGCCGGCTCGACCAGGGCCCAGTCGCACCGCGCCGCCGCGATCAGGGCCTCAAGCTCCTCTTCCGTGATCGGCAAGGGGACGGCGGATCGGAACAGGCCGCCGTTGAAGCGGCGAAGACGCTGCTGAATCGCCAGACAATGCCCCCCCTGATCCATAAGGCCGAAGAAGACCCGCGCCCCTTCGTGGAACCGATCCGCCTTGCCCCGATAGGCTTCGAGAAACCGCAGAAATCCCCGCTCCTCGATCAGGCCGACGCTGTCGGCGAACATGGCGAAGATGCACTGCATCACGAAGAGCGCGGTCTGGTTGGCGCGGGCCGCCCGCTGAACCCGGTCCTCGCCCGCCGTCGATCGCCTCTGGCCGATCGAGCGCACCAGCCAGGCCAGACGTCGGGCGATGTCCGTCGTCGCCTCTGCGACCGCAGCGGCGGGATCCAAGGACAGGGGGTCGAGCCAGATCCGGCGCAGCCTGTCGCGGACCTCGGGCGCGCGAAGATGCTCCAGCTCGATGCGGTAGGTGGCGCGATCCGGGTAAGGGATATAGGCCTTCCCCTGACGATCGAAATCCGACCAGACCTCGATGCACCGGCCCACGTCGACGATGATCAGGAAGGGCGGCCATTCATCCAGCGCCTTGGCGTAGTTCTCAGCCTGGCGCTTCGCCGCGCGCATCAGGCGATCCACCGCCTCAGGCGAAGGCGCGCGGGGTCTGGCGCTGTGTTTGAGGAAAAGCGACAGTTGGACCGCCGGATCAAGGGGGCCGCCGTCGCGCCGCTTCGACGACTGTTTGGCCTCCAGCACGAAACAGCCGCGCTTGGCGCAGTCGATCCAGCCCTGGGTCGCGCGGCCGTCGTCATGCCGGAAGCGGACCGGCCGCTCGAAACAATAGTCCAGGTCGCCGGTTCGCTCGTCGTCGGGCGCCGGGACCCCGATCAGACGGCACAGCTGAATGATGAAGGTCTGATAATGCGACCGTTCCCCGATCGGGGCATGGGCCCAATGCGCGATAAAGGCGTCGACATCCACAGATTGCTCCCCGGCTACGGAAGCAACCTATAGTTAAATTTCGCGCTCCCGCAATCTAAGAGCGCACGCCGTCCAGCCAGCGGGCGTGCAGCACAGGCTTGCCTAGCCAATAGGCCAGTTCTGCGGGATTTTGGATGTCCCAGGCAGCCAGATCGGCCCTGAGACCGACCTCCAACCGCCCCAGGTCGGCGCCGAGACCCAGGGCGTGGGCCGCCTCTCGCGTCGCCGCAGCCAAAGATTCCTGGGGAGTCAGTCGAAACTGAACGCAGGCCAGATTCATCGCCGCCGTCATGGAGGCGAGCGGAGAGGTTCCCGGATTGCAATCTGTAGCCACCGCCATTCGGACGCCGTGACGGCGCAAGGCGTCGATCGGCGGAATCCGGGTCTCGCGCAGCATCAGAAAGGCGCCCGGCAGCAGCACCGCGACGACCCCCGCCTGGGCCATGGCCGCCACGCCGGCCTGGGTCGCATATTCGATATGATCGGCGGACAGGGCGCCGTAACGCGCCGCCAAGGCCGCCCCGCCGCTGTCGGACAACTGGTCCGCATGCAGTTTGACCGGCAGACCCAGCCCTCTCGCCTTGTCGAACAGGCGCGACACCTGATCGGGGGAAAAGGCGATCGGCTCGCAATAGGCGTCCACCGCATCGACCAGTCCCTCGGCGTGGGCGGCAGGCAGTATGTTTTCGACGGCCTCATCGACATAGGCTTCGGGGTTCGCGCGATGCTCCGGCGGCGTGGCGTGCAGACCCAGATAGGTCGTGCGAACCCGCACCCCGCCCTCTCGACCGATGCGGCGGGCGACGCGCAGCATCTTCAACTCGCTGTCTCGGTCCAGACCATAGCCGGACTTGATCTCTACGGTGGTGACCCCCGTCGCCTTCAGCCCCTCCAGCCGTTCCATGGCCGAGGCGAACAGTTCGGCTTCCGACGCCGCGCGGGTGGCCCGGACCGAAGACAGAATCCCTCCGCCGGCCCGTGCGATCGCCTCATAGGTCGCGCCGCCCAGCCTCTGTTCGAACTCGGCCGCTCGATCGCCGCCGAAGATCAGATGGGTATGGCAGTCGATCAGGCCGGGCGTGATCCAGCGCCCGTCGAGCCGCTCCGTCCTGCGGGCCGAGACAGTCGGCAGGTCCGCCCGAGGTCCGATCCAGACGATGCGTCCGTCCGCCGCCGCCACAGCGGCGTCCTCGATCACCCCATAGCCCCCCTCGCCTTCGGACAGGGTTGCGGCGTGGCAGTCGGTCAGAAGCAGGTCGATCTTCATCGTCTGGGCTCCCCGCCGCGGCCGCCGGAACGGGCGGAGGAAAAAAGCGCGACCAGATCATAGCGGTCGCCCGGAAAGATCTGGCGCACCTGGGTCACGCCCAAACCGTCGCGCCAGGTCCGTCGTTCCACGCAAAGGCAGGCGGCGCCCCTCTTGATCTGCAGGAGGCGCGCCGATTGGGCGTCCGCCCCCATCGCGCCGATGCGATTTTCAGCCTCGGTCCAGGGTTCTGATTCCAGGAGCCAGCTTCCGGGCGAAACCCGTTTAAAATCGACGGCGATCGCCTGGGGCGCAGCCTTCAGCCCGATCAGTCGCCGCTCGAGGGCCAGGGGAATTGAATCGGCGCTGTGAAGACAGGTCAGGTCCAAAAGGCGCGCGCCGGCCGCAAGCTCCGCTTCGGCGGCGTCGGCCGGCCCGCGCTCGATCTGCGTCAGAAGCCGATAGCCGTAGACCTGTCCCCGCTCCGTCACCTCGGCCCTGAGATCGGGGATGGCCAGGAAGGCGGCGTGGGCCTTGGGCTGGGCCACAAAGGTGCCGGCGCGGCGTCGGCGCACCACCAAGCCTCGGGCCGCCAGTTCCGACAGGGCTTTGGACACGGTCGCCCGCGAACAGCCGTAGTCCTGCATGAGCTCATGTTCGAACGGCAGCCGCCGCCCCGGCGCGAGGGCGCCCGAAAGGATACGATCCTCCAGATCGGAATAGATGCGGCGATGCAGCGGCCCCGCGCTCACGCCAGCACCGCCTTCAAGGCCTGGCGATAGCGCGCCTCAATGGCGTCGCGCGCGACATGGCGCCCCTGCCGGACCACCAGCCGTCCCGCGCGCCAGACCGAGGCGACGCCCCCTCTGGGCGCCCCGAAAATCCAGCTGTCCAGCACCGCGTCTCCGAACCGGCCCTCGAAACTGATATGGCCGCCGTCGAGGGCGACGATGTCCGCCGCAGCGCCCACGCTCAAACCGCAGGACACGCCGGTCGCCTGAGCGCCCCCGGCCAGGGCCTGATCAAAGAGGAGCCGTCCGGTCGAACGACCGGGGTCAGCCATGACGGCCCGGCCTCTGAGGGCCAGCCGCTGGCTGTATTCCAGCATCCGCAATTCGTCGGCCAGGCCGATCTGTACATTGGAATCCGTGCCTACGCCGAAACGGCCGTCGGCGCGGTGATAGGCCGCCGCCGGGAAGATTCCGTCGCCCAGATTGGCCTCTGTGATCGGACACAGGCCAACCACGCTCCCGCGCGCGGCGACTCCCCGCCATTCGGTCTCCGCCACATGGGTGGCGTGGATCAGGCACCAGCGTGGATCAACCGGGGCGTTGGCCAACAGCCATTCCACGGGGCGCGCCCCGGACCAGGCCAGACAGTCCTCAACCTCCTTGGTCTGTTCCGCCACATGTATATGGATCGGCCCCTGTCCGGCCATGGCAAGCAGCGCCTGCAACTGTTCCGGCGTGACCGCCCGCAGGCTGTGGGGCGCCACCCCCACCCTGGCGTCGGCCAGTCCGGCGGTCAGGGCGCGGCAATCGGCGACAAGGGCCGGATAGCCGTCGAGGTCGGTGATGAACCGTCTCTGACCTTCGGTCGGCGCCAGGCCGCCGAAGCCGGAATGGGCGTAAAAGACCGGCAGCAGGGTCAGGCCGATGCCCGTCGCCTCGGCCGCCGCCGCGATCCGGGTCGCAATCTCCGCCCGGTCGGCGTAAGGCGCGCCGGTCGGGTCGTTGTGGAGGTAGTGGAACTCCGCCACCCGGGTGAAGCCGCCCTCCAGCATTTCGGCGAAGGCCAGGGCCGTGATGGCCTCGATCTCGTCAGGGCCGCCCCGATCCAGAAACCGGTACATCAGACGCCGCCACGTCCAGAAGTCGTCATCGGTCGGCCCCCGCGCCTCGGTCAAACCGGCCATGGCGCGCTGAAAGGCGTGGCTGTGCAGATTGGCGACGCCCGGCAGGGCCACGCCGCCGCCCTGGTCTTGCGGCGATCGCGCGACCTCCGTCTCCAGACGGGATATGCGGCCTTTGCGGACCCGGACCCTGACCCCGCGCGCCCAGCCTTGCGGCAGCAGGGCCGCTTCGAACCAGAGCGACAGATCGACGGGCGTGGGCTCAGGCGTCACTGGACAGGTCCATCGGGTTGCGATCAATATGTCTAGACATACCACGACGATCCGATTTGGCGAGGGAGGCCGAGATGACGTCCGACTGGCTGACCGTGCACGAGGGCGCCGCCCCCCTGATCATCGGCCTGCCCCACACGGGAACGACCATTCCTGCAGCGATCGAGGCGCGGATGAGCTCGCCCTGGCTGGCGCGCAAGGACGCCGACTGGTGGGTGGATCGGCTTTACGACTTCGCCCGGGACATGGGCGCGACCACGGTTTGCACCGCCCTGGCGCGCAGTGTGATCGACGTGAACCGCGACCCGTCCGGCGCATCCCTCTATCCGGGCCAGATCACGACCGGCCTTTGTCCGCTCGAAACCTTCGACGGCGAGCCCCTTTACCGGCCCGGCCAGGCGCCCGACGCTGCCGAGATCGAGGAAAGGCGGGCGGCCTGGTTCGATCCCTATCATGCGGCGCTTCAGGCCCAGATCGACCGGTTGCAGGCGAAGGGGCCCCTGGTCGTCTATGACGCCCACTCGATCCGATCGGTGGCGCCCCGGCTGTTCGCCGGCGAACTGCCCCAGTTCAACATCGGCGACAATGACGGCGCCACCTGTGCGCCGCAGCTGACCCAGGCGGTCGAGGCCGCCTGCGCCGTCAGCGGCGACAGTCTGGTCGTCAATGGGCGGTTCAAGGGCGGTTGGACCACGCGCCACTACGGCCGTCCCCAAGTCGGCGTGCACGCCATCCAGATGGAGTTGGCGGACCGAGGCTATATGCGCGAACCGGCCGAGGGTCTGACGCCCGAAAACTGGCCCAGCCCCTATGAGCCGGACCGGGCCGAGACGATGCGTCGTCATCTGCGCCGCATCCTGAACGCCTGCATCACCTTCGCCGAGAGCCGGACATGAAGACCAATATGCGCGAGATCCGCAGCCCGCGCGGTCCTGAAAGGACCGCCAAGACCTGGGCCGCCGAGGCCGCAATCCGGATGTTGATGAACAATCTCGACCCGGAAGTCGCTGAACGACCGCAGGATTTGGTCGTCTACGGCGGGATCGGCAAGGCGGCGCGGGATTGGCCGGCCTTCGACCGGATCGTCCAAACCCTGACCGATCTGGCCCCCGATGAGACGCTTCTGGTCCAGTCAGGCAAGCCGGTGGGCGTGTTCCGCACCCATGCGGATGCGCCACGCGTGCTGATCGCCAACTCCAACCTCGTGCCGAAGTGGGCGACCTGGGATCATTTCTCAGAACTCGACCGTAAAGGGCTTATGATGTATGGACAAATGACCGCCGGGTCATGGATCTACATCGGCACCCAGGGCATTGTTCAGGGCACCTATGAGACCTTCATGGAGGCCGGTCGCCAGCATTACGGCGGCGACTGGTCCGGGCGATGGATCCTGACGGCGGGCCTGGGCGGAATGGGCGGGGCGCAGCCGCTGGCGGCCACCATGGCGGGAGCCTCCTGTCTGGCCGTCGAATGCCAGCGCAGCCGGATCGAGATGCGGCTGAAGACCCGCTATCTCGACGTCATGTCGGAAAGCCTGGACGAGGCTCTCGATCTGATCGAGCAGGCCAAGATCAGCAAAAAACCTATCTCGGTCGGCCTGTTGGGCAATGCGGCCGAACTTCTGCCTGAACTTGTCAAGCGTGGGGTGAAGCCGGATTTGGTGACGGACCAGACCAGCGCCCACGATCTGGTGAACGGCTATCTGCCTTCCGGCTGGTCTGTGGCGGAATGGGAGGACCGTCGCCAGTCCGATCCCGGCGCCGTCTCTGCCGCCGCCGCCGCCTCCATCGCCCGCCATGTCCAGGCCATGCTTGATTTCCAGGCGTCCGGCGCGCCCGTGGTCGATTACGGCAACAACATCCGCCAGGTCGCACTGGATCAGGGTGTGGCGCGCGCGTTCGACTTCCCCGGCTTTGTGCCCGCCTATATCCGCCCCCTGTTCTGTCGGGGGGTGGGGCCGTTCCGCTGGGCGGCCCTGACTGGAGATCCAGAGGACATCCGCAAGACCGATGCGGCCATGAAACGGCTGTTTCCTGACAATGCGGGCCTGCACCGCTGGCTGGACATGGCGCAGGAAAGAATCGCTTTTCAGGGACTTCCGGCCCGAATCTGCTGGATCGGACTAGGCGACCGTCATCGCGCGGGGCTGATGTTCAACGACATGGTCGCCTCGGGCGAGTTGTCGGGGCCGATCGTGATTGGGCGGGATCATCTGGATTCCGGCTCCGTCGCCAGTCCCAACCGCGAGACTGAGGCCATGGCGGACGGGTCCGACGCCGTATCGGACTGGCCCCTGCTGAACGCCCTTCTGAACACGGCCTCCGGCGCCAGCTGGGTGTCGCTGCATCACGGCGGCGGGGTCGGCATGGGCTATTCGCAGCATTCCGGCGTGGTCATCGTCGCCGACGGCACGCCGGAGGCGGCCCGCCGGCTTGAGCGGGTCCTGTGGAACGACCCCGCGACAGGCGTCATGCGCCATGCGGACGCCGGTTACGAGATCGCCCGTGCGGCGGCGCGGGCCCACGGTCTGAATCTTCCCAGCCTCGAGGCTTGATCATGACAGAACTGATCATCGGCGCTGCGCGCCTGACCTTGCCCCAGTTGCGCGCCGTCCTGGAGGGGCCGGTGACGGTAGCCCTGACGCCCCAGGCTTGGTCCGACGTCGGGCGCGGCGCCGAGACGGTGGCCGCCATCGTCGCTGAAGGGCGAACGGTCTATGGGATCAACACCGGCTTCGGTCTCCTGGCCAACACCTCCATCGCGCCTCAAGATCTTGAGACCCTGCAACGCAATCTGGTGCTGAGCCATGCCTGCGGCGTCGGCCCTCTCCTGCCCGACCCAGTGACGCGGCTGATGATGGTGCTGAAGATCGCCAGCCTGGCCCGCGGCGCATCGGGCGTTCGCCGTCAGACGCTGGAGGCCCTTATCGCCCTGGTCGAGGCCGACATCCTGCCCTGTATCCCATCCAAGGGATCGGTGGGCGCCTCGGGCGACCTTGCGCCCCTCGCCCATATGAGCAGCGTACTGATCGGCGTCGGCGAGGCTCGTCAGGGCGGCGCGGTTCTGGACGCCCAGGCGGCCCTGGCCAAGATCGGGTTGGAGCCGCTGGTTCTGGGGCCGAAGGAAGGCCTGGCGCTTCTGAACGGCACCCAATGCTCGACCGCCCTGGCCTTGGCGGGTCTGTTCGCCGCAGAGGCGGTGTTTGCCGCAGGGATCGCGGCCGGTGCCTTGTCCGTCGACGCCCTGAAGGGGTCAGACGCCCCATTCGATCCACGAATCCACGCCCTGCGCGGCCAGCCGGGCCAGATCGCCGTCGCGAGCCGGCTGAGAGCGCTGATGCAGGGCTCGGCCATACGCGACAGCCATAGAGACGACTGCGCCAAGGTTCAGGATCCCTACTCCCTGCGTTGTCAGCCCCAGATCATGGGCGCCGTGCTTGACGTCCTGACCACGGCGGCCGACGCCCTCGAACGCGAGGCCAATGCAGTGACTGACAACCCCCTGGTCTTCATTGACGACGGGGATGTGATTTCAGGCGGCAACTTCCACGCTGAACCCGTTGCTTTTGCAGCGGACCAGATCGCAATGGCCCTGTGCGAGATCGGCAATGTCTCCGAGCGGCGAACGGCCATTCTGGTCGATCCGAAGATGAGCGAACTGCCGGCCTTCCTGGTTCGTGAAAGCGGGCTGAACTCCGGCTTCATGATCGCCCAGGTGACGGCTGCGGCCCTTGTGGCCGAAAACCGGATGATGGCCCACCCGTGCAGCGTCGACACCGTGCCGACCAGCGCCAACCAGGAAGACCACGTCAGCATGGCGACCCATGGCGCGCGACGCCTGCTGGACATGGCGGAGAACGCCGCCACTGTGGTCGCGATCGAACTGCTGGCGGCGGCCCAGGGGTTGGAGTTCCACCGTCCTCTGACCAGTTCCCAGGACTTGGAACGGGTCTACGCCCTCGTCCGCGAAGCCGCCGCCCCCTACGCCAGCGACCACTATTTCGCGCCCGACATCGCCCGCGCGACCGACGGGGTGCGGGCGGGGCGGTACCGCCCCTTCGCCCTCGACCTGCTGCCCTCCGCCTGAGACGGAGCCAGCCCCTGATCAGGGCTGGCGCTCCACCGCCAGCGCATAGGCGCCGGTCTCATTGGGGGCCAGGGCCCGGGCGCGCACGACGTACCAGCCGTCTTCCGGCGCGGTCCATTCCAGCTTGGCGTGGGTGTCCGACAGCCCGTCATCGTCCGTCGCCAGACTGGTGAAGGCTTCGCCGCCTTCGCCCAGATCCAGGAAGGCGTCAAAGGCGTTCGAGACCAGGGTGATGCGCAGCTTCTCGTCCTTCTTGGCCTGGAAGCGATAGGCGTCGTAATAGGCGCCCTCTTCGGTCATGGCGTCGGTGGAACTCAGGGTTCCGCGCGCCGTGGCGCCGACCAGGATGCTGCCGGGTTCCGGCTCCGGGCCGCGCTCGGTCAGTTCGAGGGCGTAGAGCCCGTCCTCTTCCGCCGACAGGGGCATGACCCGGATGACGTAGTCGCCGGTCTTCGGCAGGGTGAAGTTCAGCCGCGAATCCGTACCCTGGGCCAGGCCGTCGTCGTCGCTGGCCAAGGCGGTGAAATCGCCTTCGGCGGCCCCAACCTCCAGATAGGCGTCGAAGTCGCCGGATCGAAGGATCGCCTGGATACGCTGTCCCTCCGCGCCGGAGAAGGCGTAGGCGTGATAGTGTTTGCCGCCATCCGACTGGGGATCTTCGGTCTTGATCTCGCCTTCGACCGTGTCGCCGAACTGTATCGGCGTCGGCGGCGGCGGGGGCGCGACTTCGCTGACGGTCAAGGTGAATCGTCCCTCTCCGTCGCCGCTGAAGGCCCGCGCCTCGACCACATAGTCTCCCGCCGTATCGAGGGTCGCCGTCAGGCGCGAATTCGTACCCACGCCTGCGCCGTCGTCGTCCTGGGCGATCACACTGCCATCAACACCGTTTCGCAGGACCAGATAGGTGTCGAAATCCTTTGACGACAGTTCAATGGCGACCCGCTGACCCGCCTCAGCGCTGAAGCGATACAGCTGGGCGCGTTGACCGTCGTCATTGGCCCCCGTGTCGGCATTCAGTTCGCCCTCGACCTTATCGCCGATCGCGAGGGGTTTCGCCGGCGGGGCGTCAGGGGCGGGCGCCAGTCCGATCGTATAGGCGCCGGTTCCGTCCTGCACGGCCGTGGCGCGGATCACATAGTCGCCCGCCGTCGGCGCCGTGAAGACGAGGCGGGAGTTCAGCCCCTGATCGGGGCCGTCGTCATTGTGAGCCAGTTCGACGAAGTCGCCGCCCGCCATTCGCCCGACCCGCACCAGGGGATCGAAGTCGTCGGAGTCCAGGGTTATGATGACTCTCTGGCCCTGTTCCGCCCGGAAGCTGTAGGCGTCATAGGAGCCGCCGTCCTCCTGTTGGGGGTCGCGATCGGTCAGTTCTCCGGCCTCCTCGGCGCCCAGTCGGATCCGCGCGGGCCGGGGCGCTCGGGCCGGGGCGGGCCGTTCGCGGAGCGACAGGCTGTAGCCCCCGCCGTCCGTTCCCGACAGGGTCCGCGCCCGCAGCACATAGGTTCCGTCCTCTTCGGGCGTAAAGCGCAGCCGCGCGTCCGTGCCCTCACCCAGACCGTCGTCGTCTTCCGCCAAGGACTCGTCCGATCCTTCGGCGTAAAGGGCCAAATAGGCGTCAAAGGAGTCGGATCTCAGCACCGCCTCCAGCCGCTGGCCCGCGCGCGCGGCGAATCGATAGTCGTCGTAGACATAGTCGCCGTCGGTGCCCCGGGCGTCGCCGTCCCCCAGGGCGCCGTCAACGGTCGCGCCGATCCTCAGGCTCGCAGCCTCCTGCGCCAGGGCGGGCGAGACGCTCCAGATCAGGGCCAGGGCGCCGGCGGCGGCGAGAAGCGAGGGCTTCATGAAGAACACTCCAAGAGTTTGCGCCCGATCATAGACGCAGAACGGGGACGGCTGTAAATCGCGCCATCCCCTTTCCGTCCCTTCTCGCCCAGGAGCTCTCATGTCGGCCGAGCCCGCGCACGCCATACTGATTGACGGCAAGGCCTATGCGGCCGCCCTGGTGGACCGGGTCGCCGCCGCCGCCGCCCGCCTGGAGGCCAATGAGGGGGTGAAGCCGGGCCTGGCCGTCGTCATCGTCGGCGAAGATCCGGCCAGCCAGATCTACGTCCGCAACAAGGGCGAGACCACGCTGCGCGCCGGCATGCGGTCCGACACCCACCGCCTGCCCGACACGATCAGCCAGGAAGATCTGCTCGCCCTTATCGCGACCTTGAACGCCGATGCCGACATCCACGGCGTTCTGGTGCAGTTGCCGCTGCCGAAACACATCGACTCCTCGGTCGTGCTGGACGCCATTGATCCCGACAAGGACGTCGACGGCTTTCATGTGGTCAATGCGGGACGGCTGGCGGTCGGACTGCCCGGCATGGTCCCCTGCACCCCCTTGGGCAGTCTGATGCTGTTGAAGGATCAGTTGGGCGACCTGACGGGTCTGAACGCCGTCATCGTGGGCCGGTCGAACATCGTGGGCAAGCCGATGGCGCAACTGCTGCTGGCCGAAAACTGCACCGTCACCGTGGCCCATTCCAAGACCCGCGACCTGGCCGCCCTTTGCCGCACGGCCGACATACTGGTGGCCGCCGTCGGCCGGCCTGAGATGATCAAGGGCGACTGGATCAAGCCGGGCGCGACCGTGATCGACGTCGGCATCAATCGCGTGCCGTCCGCCGATCCGGTCAAGGCGGCCGAGGGCAAGACCCGCGTGGTCGGCGATGTCGCCTTCAGGGAAGCGGTGGAGATAGCGGGTCGCATCACCCCAGTTCCCGGCGGCGTCGGCCCCATGACCATCGCCTGTCTGCTGGCCAACACCTATTCGGCCGCCTGTCGCTCCATCGGCGTCGAACCGGAGCCATTGGACGCTTGAAGCGTTGCAGCCGTGGGGCGATAGTCGCCGCCACGGCGCTGATCGCCGAGAGGGGAGAAACCATGGCTCGTTCCAATGCTCGCGCTCTGGCCTTGGCCGCAACGCTCGTCGCTGTTCCGGCGGTGTCCGCCTGCGGCTACAATACGATCCCGACGAAACAGGAACGGGCTGAAGCCGCCTGGGCCGACGTCCAGGCCCAGTATCAGCGCCGGGCGGATCTGGTGCCCAATCTGGTCGCCACCGTTCAGGGCGCGGCGATCCAGGAACGCACCACCTTGACGGAGGTGATCAACGCCCGCGCCCGCGCGACTTCGGTCAATGTCTCGGCCGCTGACCTCAGCAATCCCCAGGCCTTTCAGCAGTACCAGCAGGCCCAGGGGCAGCTTTCCGGCGCTCTGTCGCGCCTTCTGGTCTCTGTCGAAGCCTATCCCCAGCTCCAGGCCAACCAGAACTTCCTGACCCTGCAGTCTCAGCTGGAGGGGACGGAAAACCGGATCACCATCGCCCGCCGCGACTACAATGAGGCCGTGCGGGACTACAACACCACCCTGCGGACCTTCCCCAATGTGATCTGGGCCAAGACGGTCCATTCCGGCTCGCAGCCGATGCAGCTGTTCACCGCGACGGCCGAAGCCCAGTCGGCGCCCAAGGTGGAGTTCAACCTCGGAGCGCCGGCCGCTGCCCCGGGCGGCGGGGCGGCGCCGGTGACGCCGGGATCCGCCCCGCCCGCGCAGTGACGTCCTCGTGAGCGGTTTTCTCGCCCTGGTGAAACATCGCACGGTCGCGGCCGGTCTGGCGGGCCTTCTCACGACCTTGATCATCGCCCTGGCGGTCGCGTCCGCGGCCTTGGCGGAGCCGGCTTTTCCGCCCCTTTCCGGCCGTGTCGTCGATCAGGCGGATCTTCTGGACGCGGCGACGGAGCAGGCCCTTACGGAAAAGCTGGCGGCGCTGGAGGCTCAGTCCAGCGACCAGCTGGTCGTGGTTACGGTGCCGAGTCTGGATGGGCTGGAGATCGAGGACTACGGCTATCAACTGGGGCGCGCCTGGGGGATCGGGCAAAAGGATCAGGACAACGGCGCCCTGCTGATCGTGGCCCCAACGGAACGCAAGGTCCGGATCGAGGTCGGCTATGGGTTGGAGCCGATCTTGACCGACGCCTTCTCGTCCCAGCTCATTCGCAACCGAATCCTGCCGGCGTTCCGCGAGGGCGACTATTCGGGCGGGATCGTCAACGGCGTGGACGGCCTGATCGAACAGCTTCGGCTTGACCCGGCCGAGGCGGAGGCGCGGGCGGCGGCGGCCCAGACGGAAGAGGCCGAGGCTGGACCCGCCGTGCCCTTGATTGTCATCGCCCTGATCGGTTTCGGCCTCTTCATCGTCGGCGTCAGCCTGGCGAACGGCGGTCGTCGCCATCGACGCGACGGCGTGTCGCCCATTCTGATCTGGGCCGCGTCCGAGGCCTTGAAGAACGCCGGACGCGGCGGCGGGGGTTTTGGTGGAGGGGGCTTCGGCGGATTCAGGGGCGGCGGCGGCGGGTTCGGCGGCGGCGGCGCCTCGGGAGGGTGGTGATGCGACTGACCGAAGACGATCGGAACCGTATCGCCGATGCGGTGGCCAAGGCCGAACAAGCCACCTCAGGCGAGATCTTCTGCGTCCTGGCGGGGCGCGTTTCGTCCTATGTCGATGTCAGCCTGGTCTGGGCTGCATTGGCGGCTCTGGCGGTCCCGGCCCTGTTCATTCCCTTCGGCGTCGGTCTGAGTTGGCCCGAAGGTTGGCCGACGAGCGGCTGGCAGGCTGCGCATGCATCGACATCAGCGGTCGCGGGCCAGACCTTGGCCGTCTATGCCCTGATCCAGGTCCTTCTCTTCGCCCTCGTCTTCGTGCTGACGCGCATTCCGCCGGTGCTGCGTTGGGTCACGCCGCGCTCGATCCGGCGTACGCGGGTTCGGGCCGCCGCCTTGCAGCAGTTCCTCGCCCACGGCGTCCATGTCACGCGCGAACGGACCGGCGTTTTGATCTTCGCCGCCCTGGCCGAACATCAGGTCGAGCTGATCACGGACGAGCTGATCCTTCAGAAGGTGGATGCGGGCGTTTGGGCCGACGCCGTGGCCGCCCTGGTGCGGGGGCTAAAAGCCGGGTCGCCTGCGGCCGGTTTCGAGGCTGCAGTTCGACAGTGCGGCGATGTGCTGGCTGCGCATTTTCCACCCCGCCCAGACAACCCCAATGAGCTTTCTGACCGGCTGATCGTGCTGTGATCGTCGCACCGCGGTCGTAATCCGCGCCCAAAATGCCTAATCCTGCGTCCCTGCCCCGCTTACCGGGAAATCATGCCTCGCCTACTGACCTATAATGTTCACCGCTGTGTCGGCACGGACAAGCGACTGGACGTCGATCGCATCGTCGCCGTCATAGGCCAGCATGAGCCGGACGTCGTCTGCCTTCAGGAGCTGGACGTCGGCCGGCTGCGGACGGGCAAGGTGGATCAGGCCGAGGCGATCGCCGAGGGCCTGGCCATGACCTCGCGCTTTCACCCCGCCATGCGAGTGGAGGCCGAGCTTTACGGCGACGCCATCCTGACCCCCCACCCCGAGCGGTTGATCCGAGCCGACGCCCTGCCTACCGTCCGCGGCATTCCGGGATTGGAGCCGCGCGGCGCCCTCTGGTCCGAGATCATGATCGACGGCGCGGCCGTCAATGTTCTGAACACCCATCTGGGCCTGGTGCCTCGAGAGCAAAGACTGCAGGCCGCCGCCCTGGTGGGGTCAGGCTGGCTGGGCGGATGTCAGGGTCCGGCCCTGTTGGCCGGGGACTTCAACGCCACATCGATCACCCGCCCCTATCAGACCTTGGCGCGGCGTCTCGACGACTGTCAGCGTCGCCTCGATCTGAAGCCCTCGGTGAAAACCTTCCCGTCCAGCTTTCCGGCCATCCGAATCGACCATTGCTTCGTCAGCTCCGAGATCCGCGTCACGGGCGTAAGATCCGACTTTTCTCCCTTGGCGAGGGTGGCGTCGGATCACCTGCCTCTGATCATCGACTTCGACATCGTTCCGGACGCTGATCCGGCTTAGAGCCGGGGCCTTCCGGACGGAACCGCTGCGCGGAGCCTCAGCCCGGCGCGAGGCCGCCTTCGGAGGCGGGCCGCGTTCGATGGGATCGATTCAGCCGTTTCCACGGCCGCCAGGCGTCGCCCGTGGAGGTGGGGTCGCCCAACTGCCATTCGGCGATAAGGCGCTCGATAGGCGTCGGGGGTTCGGCGCCCAGCGGTCGCAGCCGCTCGCTTTCGAAGCTGCAGATGGCCGCCCCGGTGGACCCCATTAGCCCCTCCACGGCGGCGAACTCTTCGGCGGCGACGCCGATCCAGTGCGCGATCGTGCGATGGCGGTGGGCGCGAATTACTGCGCGCCCGGCGTCGTCCCGGGGTTCGGCGGCCACGTCGCATTCGGTGTCCAGCCCCATCGACCGATTGTTCAGATTGGTGGAGCCGATCCGCAGCAGCTGATCGTCAATGATGGACACCTTGGCGTGGACGATGATCCGGTCGCCTCTTCTGGTCAGGGGGGAAAAGGCGAAGAAGCGGTTGTAACGGTCCGCCTGCTCCAGCCGGTACAGGACCTCGGCGCGGGCGGTGTCCATGGTGATGCTGTCGAACCAGCTGGGGCTCTTGCCGGTGGACACCACCACCACTTCCGGCCCGTCCACCTCCGCCAGCCGTTCGGCCAAGGCGGCGGCGATCACGGGCGAGGTGAAATATTGGTTCTCCAAATAGATCAGCCGTTTGGCGCGTCGGATCGACTCCAGATGCAGGGTCTCGTTTTCCCGCACCTCGTGACGGCCTGACCATTTCGGCTCGGTCCGGGCGATGCCGATCGGGACATTGGTCATCTGAACCGGCACGCCGTCCGGCCAGGGGTCGTTGTCCACCTCGTCCGGCGCAGTCCTTTCCCAGGTCGCACGGAACCAGCGCTCGCGCGCCAGGTCGCCTAGGGCGCGCGCCGCTTCGCCGTCCATGACGCACATCACCTCGTGACGCGCCTTGCAGATGAGCCCGCTGGGCAGGGCTCGCCGCGGATCCCCGTCCAGATGCTCGTCTGAGTCCCAGCGGTCGGTCGAGATGTCGCCCCCGCCGCAGAAGGCGACCCGGTCATCGATCACGATCACCTTCTGATGATGGCAGGCGCCGATCGGGCCCGGCGCGTCCATGCGGAACTCGACCATACGTTTGCGGAACCAGCGCTGGGCCCGGTGCGGATAAAAGCCTTGGGATGCCGCGATCAGCAGCGGTGATTTCCAGATCAGAAGCCGAACGTCGAGTTCGGGCTTGCGCTTCACCAGCATCCGCAGCTGATGGCCGATCTCATGCTGTTTCTCACCGGGCCGGGTTTCGGGGTCCAGGTGGGTGCGGGGGTCGAACTGCCAACCCAGGATGACGATCGACCGCTCCGCCTTTTGCAGTGCGGACGAGAGGGCGTCGAAATAGGCCTCATTTTCCATCAGAATCGAGAAGCGGCCGGCGGGCGCGCTGCGCCACACCCCGGCGCCGGGGCCCAACAGACTTCCTTCATAGCCGTCAGCGACTTGGGTCATTCCGCCTGCCTGCCCGATTCGCGTGACACCGCGATGGGACCCTTGCCGTCTCCGTTCCATGGAGCCTCGGCGCGGTCAATCTTTGGCGGCAGGATTGTGACGTTCGCCAAAAAGGCGCATAAGTGCGCAGCCGAGCGGGTGGGGAGGAGTTTTCAATGCAGGTGCTGGTCGAACTGATCGCCGGCCTTGTCGCCCTGCTGGCCGCCCTCGTCCTCTCGCAATTCGGGGTGGACATCCACGCCCCGGCGACTGGCAAGCGCGAAGTTCACCGCGTCCAGGACTGCCGCACGGACGACGCCGGCGCGCTCAAGACAGACGCCCGGCCGGACTGCTGATTTCGAACCGTCCACTCCTGTTGAACTGGTTCGACTTGGACCTTGGGTTTCAACTCGCTAGGGTCGAATCGGCGCGTGCTCGCGCGCCTGCGCATGAATCGAGCTCGACGCCTGATGAAATCCCGTAACCGGCCGCCGCTGACCCTGACGAACGAAGACGCCGTCCTGCCTGAGGAGACGCCGGACGTCGCCCTGCCCGCTGACGGGGAACCCGGCCCTATCGCGGACGAATCCGGCGGCGAAGGTCCGCCACAGGCCGAGCTGGCGCCTCTTCCGCCGCCGCCACCGCCGGAACGTCCGATCTCTGAGCGTCGTCGTCGTCGGCTGGCGGAAGAGGCGCGGCGCGCCCAAGAAGAGGCGGAGCGTCTGAACGCCGAAGCCCAGATTGCGGATCACGCGCCTGCCGGGTTTGAGCCGGAGCCCGCCTCCCAGCGTCGTCCCCCCTCCCGTTTCCGGATCAGAACGCCGGATCAAGACCAGCCGGTTTCGCAACAGGCGTCGGAGGCCGCGTCGGCTCCCATCGACGAACCGACGATCGCCGACGCCGCAGCGGCTCCGCTGGAAATGGCGGTCGCCCAGGGCCAGCCGCCGGCGCCCTTCGAACGCTCCCCGCCCGTCCCAGCCTCGCCCGGGAGCTCGACGCCGGCCCCAAGCGGCCGCAACGCCTATCTCTTCGCCGGCCTGGCCTCGGCCGTGTGGATCGGAGGGGTCGCGTCATGGGCGGCCTATGAGGTCGGCGCAGGCGGGACGGACCTGGATCCGCTCAGGATCGCCGTCTACGCCCTGCTCGCCCTGGCGCCCGCCAGCCTGACGCTGGTCCTGGCCAACGCCATTCTCCAGGGCGCCGGCCTGGCGGCCGAGACGCGGCGCGCGCGCAGAATGGCTGAATCGCTGGTGGCTCCCACGGCTTTCGCCGCAGATCAGGCGGGGCAGGTCCTGACCTCGCTTCGGACCGACATCGACCACGCCGCCCTTGCGGCCGAGCGCGCCCGCAGCGACATGGCCCTGCTTCGGCAGGCCCTGGCCGAGGAGACCGAGCGTCTGAACGAGGCGGCGGAAGCCGCCGGCCGCACGGCCCGACGCCTGGTCGAGAACCTCGGGCGGGAGCGGGATCAGATGCAGGCCCTGGGCCTTCATCTGGACAGCCAGGCCGCAGGGGTCCTCGACGCGGTCGAGCGCCAGTCGCGCATGGTCGCCGACGCCTCCGACCTGGCTCAAGCCCAGCTTCGCGAGGCGGAAGCCGCCTTGGCCGCCCGAGCCGCCGACATGGCGGCGGCTGCGGGAGAGGCTCAGGACGCCGCTCGCGTCGCCGCCGATGATTTGGCGCGCCAGACGATCCGCCTGGAGAATGCGGGCTCGGGGGTCGCCGAACAGATTCAGTCGGTCGAGGAAGGGCTCAGCCAGCAGCGCGCAGCCCTGGTTACCGCCGCCTACGCCCTGCGCACCGATCAGGAGGACTTCTCCGCCCAGGTCGAGAGCCAACGGGCCCAGTTCGTCGAACATCTGTCGGCGACACGCGCCGCCCATAACGAAATGGGACAGACCTCCGAGGTCTCGATCCAGGCCTTGCGGGAAATTCTGGAAGCCGCCGGCGATCAGTTCCGCGCTCTCATCGACATGTCTCAGCGCGAGGCGGACGGCTTCGACGCCGCCACAAAGGTCTCGCTCGATCGGTTCGAAGCCTTGGCCGCCGATGCGCGCGACACCCTGATGGAGGAAACCCGCCGCGCCCTGGAGCAGATGCGCGCCACGGCCGAGGATTCCCGCGCCGCCGCCGCCGACGCCTCCGAACAGGCCCGGCTGCGCGCCGACCGCCTTGGCGAAGCCCTGTTCGAGGCCGCGCAGAAGGCCGACCAAGCCGCTGATGCCCGGATCGAAGACGCCCGACGCATCGTCGGTGAAACCTCCGGCCTGCTGGAACAGGCCGGCGAACGGATGGTCCAGCGGCTGGAAAGCCTGATCGATCGCCTCAACGCCGCCCTCTCCGAGATCGACACGGCCGTAGCGGATGTCGATGAAAGGGCCGCCCGCCTGCCCGAACAGGCGCGCGCGCGCGTCGACGCCGTTCGCGCCAGTGTGGAAGAAGGGCTGAACGCCCTGGCCGCCGCCTCGCGCAAGGCGGCCGAGGACACCGAGGCGCTGGATGTCGGCTTCCAGGAAAGGGTTCGCCGAAACTACGACATGTTGACCGAGGCTGTGCGCCTGATGGGCGTTGTCTCCGGGGACGCCCCGACCGGCCGTCGCCGAGACCCTGATTTTGGGCCGGAGCCCCGGCCTTCGCCCCGCCTGCCCGCCTCGCCGCCAGAGCGCGAAGAGGACAAGAGCTTCGGCCTGCGGGGTCGGCTGCGTCTGGCGCCGGCTGAGCCGGAAAAGGCCAAGTCGCCCGGCGCCGGCCTGGGCTGGGCCGACCTGGTCACGGGCGGCCCGGAAGAGCCGCCGCTGGAACTCGACGCCCCGACGACCGCCGCACCGGATACGGCGGCTTTGTCCGACCGAGTCTCGGCCGCCATCCGCCGCATGGGTGTCGATCCCAACGCCCTGTTGCCGCGCTCGCGCGTCGAAGAGGCGGCGCGCCTGCTGGGGGACGGCGATCCTGACGGCGCCCGTCACATCGTCCGGCGCGTCGCCCCGGCCGCCGTTCGCAGCGTGTCTCGGCGCGTGCTGAGCGACCCCGAACTCCGCGCAGACGCGGAACGCTATGTCCGGGTCTTCGCCCAGGAGTTGGCGACCGCGGCGCGCATGCGGGATCTTCAGGCCATCCAGACCCGCCTGGCGTCCGACGGCGGCCGCGCCTTTATGTTGTTGGACGCAGCGGTCGGCGATCTGGGATGAGGCTTGACGTCGGCCCCCTGTTTCCTTCACCTGTCTTCGTCACGGAAACTTCATGGAATTCGTGGGGATCGGGGCCGGCATGATCATTGAGACCGAAACGCCGGGGCGATCCGACCGTCGACCCGGCATCGCCATATGCGCCTATGAGGCGGACGCGCCCGGCTGGGATTTGGTCGAGGATCTTTCGGGCGAGGTCTGGAGCCCTGCCGGCGCCCGCACCCTGCGCATTCCGGCCGAGGACCCGGATCATCTGGCTCGGATGATCGGGGGCGTCCTGGACAGCGGCGACTGCCGCGCGGTTCTTCTTGTCGGACGTAATCCAAAGGGGGGCGGCTTCCGCATGCAGATGCGCGCCGAAAACCGCGCGCTGGATCGCAAATCCCGCCTCTCCGACACCGGCCCCGCCGTCGCCCGGACGACGGCTCCTGTGGCGGATATCGTCCGCGCCTTGAACGAAATCGGTTTGGCGGCCGATGCTTCATCGGACTCTGTCGATGATGTGGGCTCCTATCTCCTTTATCGGGTTTTGGCCGATCTGCCCGACGAAGCGCATACCCCGGCCGTGGGACTGCTGCGCGCGCCGCCGGGCGCTGACGAGGCGGCGGTGAAGAAGGCGGTGAAGACCGCCGCCTCTGTAATGGCGGGGCAGATGGCGCTTCTGCCGCGCTTCTGACGTTTGCCCTCGGCGGATCAACCGGTAGAGCCGGATCGGCTCAAGAGGAAAAACTCCCCGGTTCCGCCCGAAACGATCATGCCCTAGGGTCGATCCATGATGGTGAACCGCAATCTGATCGTCTTCGCCGCGTTCAACGGCGCCATGGCCGTGGCGCTCGGCGCCTTCGCCGCTCATGGTGCGGCGCCGCAGGTCCGGACGCTGCTGTCGACCGGCGCGGCCTATCAACTCACCCATGCCGTCTTCGCCCTGGCTTGCGCTGTCTGGACCGGAGGGGGGCGGCTGGCGCGGCTCGCCGGATGGCTGGGCGCGGCGGGCGGGCTGGTGTTCGGGCTCGCCCTGGCCCTTCTTGGCGTGCTCAGCCTGTCGACCATGGGAATGGTGGCTCCAATCGGCGGTCTGCTGATGATCTCGGCTTGGTTTTGCCTCGCTGTTGCGGCATTGCGACCCTAGTTTCCAGTACGGCCGCGCTTGCAGCCTCTCCGAAAGACCTCCCCATGGCCTTCCCTGCGCCTTCTGAGCCGCGTCGAGACCTTTATCCCGAGATCGAGCCCTTCGCCTCCGGCTGGATGCAGACCGACGGGGTCCATGAGATCTATTACGAGGAATGCGGCAATCCCCAGGGCCGGCCGGTCCTGGTCCTGCACGGAGGCCCCGGCGGGGCGGTCAATCCGGGCATGCGGCGCTATTTCGACCCGGCGCGTTACCGGATCATCCTGTTCGATCAGAGGGGGTGCGGCCAATCCCGACCGCATGCGTCCCTGGAGAACAACACCACATGGACCCTGATCGAGGACATCGAACGGCTGCGCGAGCGCTGCGGCGTCGACAAATGGGTGGTGTTCGGGGGGTCGTGGGGCTCCACCCTCTCGATGGCCTACGCCATCACCCATCCCGAACGGGTCATGGCCCTGGTGCTGCGCGGCATCTTCCTTCTGACCAAGAAGGAGTTGCACTGGTTCTATCAGGACGGCGCCTCGATGATCTTCCCCGACGCCTGGGAACGCTTTGTCGAGCCGATTCCCGTCGCTGAGCGCGACGATCTGATGGGGGCCTATCACAAGCGGCTGATCGGCGAGGATCAGGGCGAGCGGGAGCGCTGCGCCGTCGCCTGGTCCTGCTGGGAAGGCGAGACCGTCAGCGTGGAAGGGCCCAGCGCCAAGCCGGACAAGTTCGCCGACCCGACCTTCGCGGTCGCCTTCGCGCGGATTGAAAACTGGTTCTTCACCAACGCCGGCTTCTTTCCTGAAGACGGGTGGATTCTGAAGAATGTGGACCGGATGCGCCACATTCCCTGCTGGATCGCCCAAGGCCGGTTCGACGTCGTGACGCCGATCGCGGGCCCCTGGGCCCTGCACCGCGCCTGGCCTGAGGCGAAGCTGGACATCGTCGGCGACGCCGGCCACGCCTCGTCCGAACCTGGCGTCATCGACAGCCTCATTCGCGCAACGGACTGGGCGGCGAATCTCTGAAGCGGCGCCGGGCGGGATCGACCCCGCCCGGCGCCCTTCAACCGTCAGGCCGCGTCCACCAGGACCACTTCGGCGTCCGACAGGGCCTTGACCGTCACCAGCTCCTCTTGGGCTATGGCCGCGCCGTCTCTAGCGTTCAGCCGAACCCCATTGACCTCGATCTCCCCCTTGGCCGGAACCAGATAGCCGCGACGGTCGGCGCCCAGCGGATAGTCGGCGCTGTCGCCGGCGTTCAGGGTCGCCGCCACGATCCGCGCATCGGTGCGAATGGGCAGGGCGCCCCCGCCGCTCTCGGACGTGTCGCCTTCAAAGCCCGAGGCCAGGACCACAAACTGGCCCGCCCTTTCGCCCTTGGGAAAGGGCTTAGAGCCCCAGCTGGGGGCCTCGCCGCGCCTGGTCGGCTCGATCCAGATCTGGAAGATTCGGGTCAGTTCCGGCTCGGCGTTATATTCGGCGTGACGAATGCCCGTGCCGGCGCTCATGACCTGAACATCGCCGGCGACAGTGCGGCCCTTGTTGCCCAGGCTGTCCTCATGGGTGATGGCCCCGTCGCGGACATAGGTGATGATCTCCATGTCGGCGTGCGGGTGAGGCGGGAAGCCCGTTCCGGCGGCGATCTCGTCGTCGTTCCAGACCCGAAGATTGCCCCAGCTCATCCGCTTGGGATCATAGTAGTTGGCGAAAGAGAAGTGATGTTTGGCGTTCAGCCAACCATGGTTGGCGCCGCCGAGAGATTCAAAGGGTCTGCGTTCGATCATCGGTCTGTCCTCAGGCCGGGCCGTCCCGGCGTCATTGACTTGACGCCAAGATAGAGATCGACGACCGAACAGAAATAGAAACCCCTGAAACTCATCGTTTCCGACTTGGAGGTCGCCATGTCCCGCCTGCCTGACCTCGAGGCCCTGGCCATCTTCGCCAAGGTGGCGGAGGCCCAGTCTTTTTCCGGCGCGGCTGACGCCCTGGGCCTGTCCAAGGCGACGGTGTCCAAGGCGGTGACGCGGCTGGAACAACAACTGAAGACTACCCTGCTCCACCGCACCTCGCGCCGTTTCGCCTTGACGGACGCGGGGCGCAATCTGGCGGCGCGCGCGGGCCAGATGTTGGCTGAGGCGGAAGGGGCGGTGTCCGAGGCCCTGGACATGTCCGTGACGCCGCGCGGCCTCGTGCGGCTGGCCGCGCCCATGTCGTTCGGCATGGCCTATGTCGCCCCGGCCCTGCCGCAGTTCCTGGCGACCCATCCGGATGTCTCCGTCGATCTGCATCTGTCGGACGAGGTGGTCGATCTGGTGGGCGGCGGCTTCGACTGCGCCCTGCGCATCGCCGCCCTGCCCGACTCATCGCTCACGGCGCGTCGTCTGCGGCCGGTCGAGCGGTTCCTCGTGGCCTCGCCTGACTATCTGGCCCAGCGCGGGCGGCCGATCCATCCGAACGATCTGGAGCGGCATTCCTGCCTCGGCTACGCCTATATGCCGACCCCGGACGCCTGGCGCTTCATCAATGACGCCGGCGAAGAGGTCGTGGTGCGGCCGCGCGGGCCGTTGCGAGCCAATAATTCCGACGCCCTGACCGCTTCCCTCTGCGCGGGGCTGGGCCTCTTCCCCCAGCCCGACTTCATCTATTGGAAGGACGTCGCCGAAGGCCGGCTGGAAACGGTCATGACCGACTGGCGCCTGCCCCCCATCGCCCTGCATCTGGTCGCGCCCAGCGGCGGGCCGCGCCCGGCGCGCGTGTCGGCTCTGATGGATTATCTGGCGAAGACCTTCAGCGCCCCGCTCTGGCCCGGCGACACGGTCGGTCGCTGAGCCTCAGCCGCACTTGACCTGCTGGATCACGCCGGTCGCCTCGTCATAGACGAAGTTCACCCGGTTCTCGCGATAGTCCATGGTCGCCGCGCAGGTCGTGCACAGGACGCGGAAGGTCTGACCTTCCGGCGCGCTGGGCACCGTCGAACGGTTCCGGCCAACATAGGCCTGATAGTCCTCGACCTTGCAGGCTTTGAACGCGGTGTCGCCCCCGGGGCGGCGCCGGCGGCGGGCGTCTCGGTCGGGGCGCAGGCCGACAGGGCCAGGCCCGCCGACATCAGGGTCGTCAGGATGAAGGCGGTCTTCATGGTCGTCTCTCCAAAAGCCAGCGTCAGCCGCAGCGGACCTGTTCGATGATCCCTGTCTGGGCGTCGTAGAATATGTTCAGCCGGTAGGCCGAAAAATCATGGGTGACCGGGCAGGTGGTGCAGGTCACGCGCCGGTTGACGACATCCACAGGCACCGGGATTTCGGTCTTGGGCCGCCCCACCAGATACTGAAGTTCCCCCGCCTTGCAGACATCGGTCGTCTGGGCGGTCGGCATGCGACTGCCCACGGGCGGCGTGACCTGCGCCTGTTCCACGGTTCGCGGGGCCGGCTTTTCGGCGACGGGCGTGGAACAGCCGGCTAAGGCCGCCAAGACGATCAGGCCGCCTTTTCCCAGCGCCCTGCGTCCGTCTGCCGCCAATAGGCCAGCTCCGCGCCCTGGGCCTTCAGCGCCTTCCAGCGGCCGCGCGCCTGCTGAAGCGCCGTTGCGTCCCGACCGTCGAAAATGATGAAGCATCTTTCGATCCCTTCCGTGGCGCCCAGTTCTGCGTCATCGACGATGAACAGCGCCTGAGCGCCGTTCAGGTTCTCTCCCGATTCGCTGAGAAGCACCGGCTGGCGATCGGCATGGGGCTGATCCGCCCGACCGTGCGGCAGAAAACTCTCTTCGTGGAAGGTCCACAGCCGCTCGTCCAGATCATCCAGCCGATGGGCATGAGACGATTTGATCAGGGCGCGCCAGCCCCGCTCGAGGGTCTTCTCGAGCAGGGTCGGCAGCACCTGGTCCAGGGAGGACCGTTCCAGGTGGTAGAACCAGATTTCGGGCTTGCCGCTCATCCGGCTCTACCGTCCAGGGCTCAGGCTTCGTAGGTGTCGGCCACCATCCGGTCCAGGGTGCGCACGGCGAAGCCGACGCCGCCTTCCGGCACGGTGGGGCTGGGGCTCTTGTTCGCCCAGGCGGTCGGCGCGATGTCCAGGTGCGCCCACGGCACGCCGTTGGTGAAGCGCTGCAGGAACAGGGCCGCGGTGATCGAGCCGCCGGCGCGGCCGTTGCCGGTGTTCTTCACATCGGCGATCTTCGAATCAATGTGCTGTTCGTAGATGGCCGGGATCGGCATGCGCCAGAAGTTCTCGCCCACCTTCTTAGAGGCGGCCAGGATCGGCTCGGCGACCTCGTCCGAGTTCGAGAAGACGCCGGCGTAGTCCAGGCCCAGGGCCACGATCATGGCGCCGGTCAGGGTGGCCAGGTCGATCATGAACTTCGGCTTGAAACGCTCCTGCGTGTACCAAAGGGCGTCGGCCAGGACGAGCCGGCCCTCGGCGTCGGTGTTGATCACCTCGACCGTCTGGCCCGACATGGACACGACCACGTCGCCCGGACGCTGGGCGTTGCCGTCCGGCATGTTTTCGACCAGGCCCAGCACGCCCACGGCGTTGACCTTGGCCTTGCGGCCGGCCAGGGCGATCATGGTTCCGGTCACGGCGGCGGCGCCGCCCATGTCCCACTTCATGTCCTCCATGCCTTCGGCCGGCTTGATCGAGATGCCGCCGGTGTCGAAGCAGACGCCCTTGCCGACGAAGGCCAGGGGCTGGGCGCCCGCCTCGCCGCCGCTCCACTTCATGACCGCCAGCTGGCTCTCGCGGCGGCTGCCCTGGCCGACGCCCAGCAGGGTGCGCATGCCCAGCTTCTCCATCTCGGCCTCACCGAGGATTTCGACCTCCAGGCCCAGGCTCTCCAGCGCCTTGACGCGGCGTGCGAACTCGGCGGGATAGAGGACGTTGGCGGGCTCGGACACCAGATCGCGGGCGAAGATCACGCCGTCAGCCACGGCCGTCAGCGGCTCCAGGGCGGCCTCGGCGGCGCGCAGGTCGGACGTCACGACGCGCACCGTATTGATCGACGGAATCTTGTCCGGCTTCTGGGTCGTCCGGTATTTGTCGAACCGGTAGGCGGCCAGTCGCACCGCGAAGCCGACGCGCGCGGCCTGTTCGGGGCTCAGGTTAGAGGCGTCGATGGTCAGAACCTCGGCGCCCGACAGTTTCACCGCCGCATAGGCGTTGCCGCCGAACGCCTCGACCGCCAGGTCGTCGATCTTGTCCGCCGACCCTGCGCCGACCAGCAGGATGGACTCCGCCTTTGCGCCCGAGACGGCTGCAACCATCAGCGTCTGGCCGGCCTTGCCTACGAACCGTCCTTTGCTCATCGCGCGGGTCAGGGCGCCGCCGGATTGTTCGTCCAGTTCCGATCCGGAACCGGCGAGGACGCGATCTTCATGAACAGGCACGGCCAGGATTTCAGCGGCGTCAACGGCAGCGACGAACTCGATCTTCATTCAACGACTCCAGCCGGGCCCCACCCGGCGCTCACAACAGAAGAAAAAGACAAACGGCGCGTCTGCTTGTCGCGGACGCGCCCTCCTGTGCTACTAGATGCGCCTCATCGCCGCCGCCTGCAACCGGGCGAAGTCCATCCGCCCATGACCCTGATCCAAAGATACCTTTTTCGCCAGCTCTCCCTACCCGTGGTCGCGGCGTGCGCGTCCCTGGCTGGAATCGGAATTTTGAGTCAGAGCCTCGACCAGCTCGAGGTCATCGTGGAACGGGGTCAGAGCGTATGGGTGATGGTCAAGCTGACGCTTCTGGCCCTGCCTCAGTTGCTGGCCGTCATCCTGCCCATAGGCCTGTTCGTCGGCGCCCTGATCGCCCTGACCCGGATGCAGCGCGAGCAGGAACTGACCGCCGCCTTCGCCGGGGGCATGACCCGCTGGCAGGTCATATCGCCGGCGGCGCGGCTCGCCGTCCTCGTGCTGATCCTGAACCTGACGATGACGCTGTTCGCCCAGCCCTGGGCACAGCGGGAGGCGCGCAACCAGGCCTTCGCCATTCGCACCGACCTGGCGGCCCTGCTTGTCGAGGAAGGCCAGTTCGTCCAGGGGCCGGACGGGCTGACCGTCTATGTCCAGCAGATCGAGCAGAACGGCCTTCTGAAGAACCTTTTCGTCTATCTGGACGACGGCAAGTCCAGCCAGAACTGGAGCGCGGCGGAGGCCCGCTTCGGGCGCGACGCCGCCAATGAGCCGGTCCTGACCATGATCGACGGCTCCTGGCAGAAATACTCCTCGCGCGGCGTGCTCGAGACCCTGTCGTTCGACCGTTACGACTTTCCGCTCGGACAGTTCTCGGCCGTGACCGAGCAGATTCGCTACAAGCCGGCCGACCTCTATCTGCGTCAACTGCTCAATCCCACCCCGCGCGTGCTGGAAACCGCCGGCTCAAGGGGAGAACTCCTGGCGGAGGCGCATGCGCGGATTTCAGCGCCGCTTTACGCCTTGACCGCCATGGCCATGGCCCTGGCGGCGATCCTGGGCGGCGCCTTCAGCCGCACCGGCTATTCGCTTCGCATCGCCAAGGCGGCGGGCCTGTTCCTTGTCGTGCGGGTGATCGGCTATGGGCTGGTCGCAGCCAGCGCCTGGAACCCGTGGATGAACCTGCTGCAATACATCGCGCCGCTTGCCGCGACGGCTTTGGCGCTTCGGCTTCTGTTTCGCGCGCTTAAGCCGCGAAAGCGCCGGTCCTGGCCGATCGCTGAGCAACTGCGACCCCTGTCTTCGGCCAGGACGGCGTGACCATGAGGTCTCTAGCCCTTCCCGCCCGGTCCTTCCGTTCGCGCCTTCCGCGTCTGGGCCGCATCGAAATCTATGTGTTGACTCAACAGTTGCGCGCCTTGGGCGTGGCCCTGGCGGTGATCTCCGCCCTGGTCATGCTGATCGACTTCGTCGAGGTGTCGCGCGGCGTAGGGTCGGATCAGGATCTGTCGGCCCTGCGCATCCTGGGCCTGGTGGCGCTGAAGTCGCCGGCGGTGATCGTCCAACTGCTGCCCTTCGTCTTCCTGTTCGGCACCCTGGGCGCCTATATCGGCCTGAACCGACGCAGCGAACTGGTCGCCATGCGGGCGGCGGGGGTGTCGGCCTGGCGGTTCGTCCTCCCGGCGGCCGGCATGGCCTTCGCTCTGGGCGTTCTTACCGTGACCGTTCTGGGGCCCTTGGCCTCAGCCGGCGACGGTCTGTGGCAGCGCGAACGCGCTCGCATCTCCGGAGCCGCCGCCAACGACCGCTCGGATGCCCCCATCTGGCTGCGCGAAGGCGACGATCAGCGCCAGATGATCATCCGGGCCGGCCGTCAGGACCGCGCCAACGCCCGGCTTCTGGACGTCACCTTCTTCATCTACGTCACAGATGCGGAGGGGAACCGCGACTTTTCCGAACGGATCGACGCCCAGTCCGCCGCCCTCAGCGCCGGGCGCTGGCGTCTGACCAACGCCGTCGGCGCCAGCATCGGCCAGAGGGCCGTCGCCTATTCAAGCCTCGATCTGCTCTCCAGCCTGGCGGACGAAGAGGCGTTCGAGCGATTCGCCCGTCCCCAATCGACGCCCTTCTGGTCCCTGCCGAATCAGATCCAGCGGATCGAGGACGCCGGCTTCGCCTCAACCGCCTATCGCCTTCGGCTTCAGCAGCTGCTGGCGACGCCCCTGGTCTTTGCGGCCATGTCCATACTGGCGGCGGCTTTCTCTCTACGTCTGATGCGTCTTGGGGACCTGGCGAGGATGAGCGTGGCCGCCGTCGTCCTGGGCTTCGCCTTCTTCTTCCTGAACCAATTCAGCTCGGCCATGGGTTCGGCCGAGGTGGTGCCGCCCCTGGTGGCGGCATGGCTGCCGCCCTTGTTGACGGCCCTCGCCGCCTTCACCTTGCTGTTCTATACCGAAGACGGCTAAGCGAGCGCCTCGCTCAAGACAGACGGATGCTTCATGCAAGGTGATCGCGATCGGCGTTCAAGGGCCTTACGGGCTAGGCTTTTGGCCGGCGCGGCGCTCCTGGCGTGTCTGCCCTTCGCGGAAGAGGCGCTCGCTCAGGCTCAGCCGGTGCCGGATCAATCGGCGGTTTCCGACGTTCTGCCCCAGGGCGCCGTCTATGTGGACGCCGACAGCGCCGGCCGTGTCGGCGACACGATCGTCGCCCAGAGCAACGGCGCGCGCCGGGTCTATCTGCGCGCTGACGGTCATGTGCTTCGGGGCGAGAACCTGACCTATGATCTGTCCACCGGCGCGGCCGCGGCCGACGGCCGGGTGGAGGCGATCGCGCCGGACGGCACGGTCGTCTACGCCAGCCATTTGGAGGCCGACGGCGAACTGAAGGCGGCCGTCGCCGTCGATTTCGCCACCCGTTTCAGCAACGGCGCCAGCCTGATGGCCGCGACGGCGGTTCGCCGAAGCGAACGGGTCAATGAGCTGAACTACGCCGTCTTCACCCCCTGCCCCATCTGCGACGACAAGGGTCCCAAGACCCCCAGCCTCTCGATCCAGGCTGAGAAGGTGGTTCAGGATGAGGCCCTGCGCGCCGTCATCTACCGCAATGCGATGTTCCGCATCGGCGGGGTGCCCGTCTTCTACACCCCCTTTTTCGCCCACCCGGATCCCACCGTCGAACGCGCGTCCGGCTTCCTGGTGCCGATCGTCAACTATGACGAAGGCCGCGGCGTCTCGATCGAAACCCCCTATCTGCATGTCGTTTCGCCGTCGGAAGACTGGCTGATCAGCCCGCAGTTCAACACGCGGGTGTCGCCCCTGCTGAACCTTCAGTGGCGCCGCCGCTTCGTCAACGGAACGATCGTCGCCCGCGGCGGCTACACCTACGAACGGACCTTCGGCGACTTCGATCGGGACGGCGACGGGGATTATGAGAGCAACATCCGTTTCGGCGACAAGGAACATCGCAGCTATGTGCTGTCCCATGGCGAGTTCGACCTCTGGGGCCCCTGGCGCCTCGGCTTCACGGCCGAGCGGACGTCCGACAAGACCCTGTTCGACCGCTATGACATTCAGAACCCCTATCAGGACAACGGCCTCTATTACGGCGACCGTCGTCGTCTGATCAGCCAAGTTTACGCCGAGCGTCAGACCGACCGTTCCTATATTTCGATCGCAGCCTTTTCGATCCAGAGCTTGAGACTGGACAACCGCTTCGCCGACACGGATTTCCGCGACGCGGAAGGGTTCAAGGTCTTTGAAAACGACGGTGCCCTGCCGATCGTCGCCCCCCTGGTCGACGCCCGCTGGGAGCCGTCGGGTCTGATCGGCGGCGGCCGGCTGCGGCTGAAGGGGTCCGCCGTATCCCTGTATCGCGACGTTTTCGTCGGCGCGCCGGTGCTCAATCCGGACATCGTGCCTGGGGCCCCAGCGGGGCTTTCGGGCGTGGACAGCCGGCGGATCACAGGTCAGGCGGAGTGGCGTCGCGTCTTCATCACGCCCAACGGCCTGCGTATCGAGCCCTTCGTCGACGCCCGCGTGGATTTCTACGCCCTGTCCGACCTGCCGCCGATGATGGGCGTCGAAAGCGACGAGACGCTGAGCCGCACGCGCGCGAGCGCCGGGGTGGACCTCAGTTACCCCCTGGTGCGTCGCACGCCGCGCGGCGACATCATTCTGGAGCCGGTCGCCCAGCTGTCGGTCTCCAACAAGTCCGACATCGACCCCCGCATTCCCAATGAGGATTCACAGGTCATCGAACTGGATGAATCCTCCCTGTTCCGCATGGACCGCTTCTCGGGCTATGATCTGGTGGAAGGCGGCGCCCGTTTCACCGCCGGCGCCCGCGCCACGATCCGCTGGTCCGAAGGCCGCAGCGCCAGCCTTTTCGTAGGCCGCAGCTACCGCGCCGACGACGAAGACGCCTTCCGCACCACCATACCCGACAGCACGACCGGCGCCCTCTACGACCCCACCGGCCTGGCCTCCTCGGCTTCCGACTGGGTGGTCCAGGGCAGTTTCTCGCCTTCGGACCGTATCCGCAGCTGGGGCCACGCCACCGTCGACGGGTCGGGCGACATCCGGCGCGCCGAGGCCGCGCTGGACGGACGTTGGGGCCGGCGCAACCTGGCCAGCTTCAGCTATATCGTCGATCGGTCCAATCCGTTGTCAGGGCCGCTCAATCGGAACTATGAATTCGTCCAGCTGGCGGGTCAGCAGTTCGTCTACGGCCACTGGGGCGTGGCCGTAGCCGGGATCGCCGACCTGGAGCGCAACGTCATCACCCGCCAGGAGGTCGGCCTCCTTTTCGACGACGATTGTTTTCGGGTCGAGATCGGTTATCGCCGCGACAATACGCGGGTTCGGGCCAGTGGTCCGTCGGACGGGGTGTATCTACGCCTAAACCTCGCCACTTTCGGAGGTTCAGGTTATGGACAGGGCGGATTGCGTTGAGCATGACGCTGTACGGGGCGCGACCGCCTGCCGGCCCGGCCGGTGGACCGCTGTGAGGAATCAGGACGACCAATGGGTTTGATGCGTTATTCGACGGGGGCTGCGCTCGCGGCGCTCCTCCTCGCCGGTTCGGCCTATGGTCAGACGGCGCCCGCTCCGGCCGCCCAGCAGCCGACGGCCGCAGGCGCGCCTAACCCGGCGGCCGGAGACGGACCGGTTGCGGCCCGCGCCGCGCCTCAGTTCGAACTGGCCGACGGCATTGTCGCTACGGTTAATGACAAGATCATCACCGGCTATGATCTGCGCCAGCAGATGCTGATGCTGATCGCCTCGTCCCAGGTTCAGCCGACGGAACAGAATCTGCCGGCGATCCAGCAGGCGGCGCTGAACCGACTGATCGAAGAACGGCTGAAGGCCCAGGAAATCACCAAGTTCGAGACCTTGAAGGTCACCGACCAGGAGATCGACGAGGAAATCGCCCAGATGGCGCGCCAGGCCGGCGTCACGCCGGCCGCCTATATGGAGTTTCTCCAGCAGGGCGGCATTCAGCCCAGCGCCTTCCGCGAAAACCTGCGCACGGAGATCGGCTGGAGCCAGCTGGTGCCCGGCCGCTTCAACAGCCGCGCCCGACCCAGCACGCTTCAAGTCGAGCAGGAGCTGCGCCGCCTGAACGAGGCGGCGGCCCAGCCCCAGTATCTGATCGGTGAAATCTACATCGAAGCGGCGCGGGTCGGCGGCCAAGAGGCTGCGATGAACGGCGCCCGCCAGCTGGTGCAGCAGATCATTCAGGGCGCGCCCTTCCAGGCGGTCGCCCAACAGTTCTCCTCCGCCCCGTCCGCCTCGGCCCGCGTCCCCGGCGACGCAGGCTGGGTGGTCAAGGGCACGGTGCAGCCGGCCCTTCAGACCATCTTCGACCAGCTCCAGCCCGGCCAGCTGTCGAACCCCGTCCCGGTCGATGGCGGCGTCTACATCATCTATATGCGCGACAAGCGCGATGGCGCGGCCACCAGCCTGGTTTCAATGAAGCAGATGATGGTCGAACTGCCGGAATCGGCGTCAGAGGCCGAGCTCGCAGCGGCCACCCGGACTTTGGAAGGCCTCCGCCAGGGACTGAACTGCGACAACATCCTGTCCCAGGCGCGTGCGACCCAGGGCGTGATCGGCGCCGACCTGGGCGAATCGGACGTGGCCAATCTGGCGCCCCAGTTCCAGCAGTTCGCCCGCACCGGCGAGATCGGCTCGGTCTCGACCCCGATCCGCACACCGCTCGGGCTTCATCTGGTCGCCGTCTGCGGCCGTCGCGTCGGCGGTCCTGAGGCCCCCAATCGTCAGCAGGTCGAGAACCGCCTGCGCGGCCAGAACCTGGCGGTGCTGGAGCGTCGCTATATCCGCGATCTGCGCAACGACGCCCTGATCGAGTTCAAATGACCCGGCCTCTGGTCCTGACGCTGGGCGAACCCGCCGGCGTCGGGCCGGAGATCGTGGCCGCCGCCTGGCGGGCGCGTTCGGCCGACATGCTGCCGTTCGCCGTAATCGGCGACGCCGCCCTGCTTGAGGCGCAAGGGATCGCCGTCGCCGACGTCTTCACGCCCGGCGAGGCCGCCCAGCATTTCGAGCGGGCCCTCCCGGTCATTCACCGCGCCCTGCCTGCGCCGGTGACAGTCGGCCTTCCCGACCCGGTCAATGCGCCCTCGGTCGCCGACGGCATCGAAGAAGCCGTCAATTTCGCTCTGTCGGGCGAAGCCTCGGGTCTGGTCACCGCCCCCATCGCCAAGGCGCCTATGTACGCCTCGGGTTTCCGCTTTCCGGGCCACACCGAGTTCATCGCCGAACTGACCGCCGACGCCCCCTACGCCGGCACGCGGGGGCCCGTGATGATGCTGGCCGCCCGCGACCTGCGCGCCTGTCTGGTGACTATCCACGTCGCCCTGGATCAGGTTCCCGAGCTGATCACGGCCGAGCGGGTCGCCCGCACCGCCCGCGTCGTCCACGAAAGCCTGAAGCGCGACTTCGCCATCGCCCGCCCGCGCCTGGCCATGGCCGCCCTGAACCCCCACGCGGGCGAAGGCGGCGCCCTGGGGCTGCAGGAGATCGAGACCCTGATCCCCGTCGCCGAACAGCTGCGCGGCGAAGGGATCGACATCACCGACCCCAAACCCGCCGACAGCCTGTTCCACGACGACGCCCGCGCGACCTATGATGCGGTGATCTGCATGTACCACGACCAGGCCCTGATCCCGGTCAAAACCCTGGACTTCTGGGGCGGGGTCAATGTCTCCCTGGGACTGCCCGTCATCCGCACCTCGCCCGATCACGGCACGGGTTTCGACATCGCCGGCAAGGGGATCGCGCGTCCGGACAGTCTGATCGCCGCCGTTCGTCTGGCATCGGAGATGGCGGCGGCCCGCGCCGCGCGCTAACAGGGCGTGTGACCGACCTTCCCTCTCTCCGCGAAACCCTCGACGCCCACGGCCTGTCGGCGAAGAAGAGCTTTGGCCAGCATTTCCTGCTGGACCTGAACGTCACCCGCAAGATCGTCCGCCTGGCCGGCCCGTTCGACGGTCGCGCCGTGATCGAGGTCGGCCCCGGCCCCGGCGGCTTGACCCGCGCCCTGCTGGACTCCGACGCAGGCCCCGTGGTCCTCGTCGAAAAGGATCCGCGCTTCATTCCCCTGCTGTCAGAACTGGACGATGGCTCCGGTCGTCTGACGATCGTCGAGGCTGACGCCCTGAAGGTGAAGGAGGCGGATCTGGTCTCCGGCCCCGCCCATCTGGTCTCCAACCTGCCCTACAATGTCGGCACCGCCCTGCTGATCAAATGGCTGACCGGCCCCTGGCTGCCCCACAGCCTGACCCTGATGTTCCAGAAGGAGGTCGCCGAGCGCGTCGCCGCTGGGCCCGGCGAGGACGCCTACGGCCGCCTCGCCGTCATCGCCCAGGCCGTCTGCACCGCCCGCATCGTCATGCACCTGCCCGCCGCCGCCTTCACCCCGCCGCCCAAGGTGGCCTCGGCCGTGGTCCATCTGGTCCCGCTGGATGAGCGCCCGTCGCCTGAGCGCCTGAAGAAGTTGGAACGCGTCACCGCCGCCGCCTTCGGCCAGCGCCGCAAGATGCTGCGCTCCAGCCTGAAACAGCTCGGCGGCGCCGCCCTTTGCGAGGCCGCCGGCATCGAACCCGACGCCCGCGCCGAGACGATCGACGTGGCCGGCTTCCTCAGACTGGCGGACGCCCTGACATGACCGTCGAACCCTTCCGCGCCATCACCGTCAGCCGTCTGGCGCACCAGCTGAAAGCCGAAGGCCGGTCGATCATCCATATGGAATTCGGCCAGCCCTCCACCGGCGCGCCCGCTGCCGCCGTCGCCCGCGCACATCAGGTGCTGGACGCCGACGCCATGGGCTATTGGGAAAGCCCCGACCTGCGCGCCCGCATTGCTCACCTGTACCAGGACCGGTACGGCGTAACGGTCGATCCCGCCAACATCCTGCTGACCTGCGGGGCCTCGCCCGCCCTGGTCCTGGCGCTCAGCGTCCGGTTCAAGCCGGGCGACCGCATCGCCCTGGCCCGTCCCGGCTATGTCGCCTATCGCAACAGCCTGCGCGCCCTGCATCTGGAGCCGGTGGAGATCGCCTGCGGTCCCGAGACCCGGTTCCAGCTGACCGCCGCCCAGCTGGAGGCGCTCGATCCCGCTCCGGCCGGCGTCATCATCGCCAGCCCGGCCAATCCGACCGGGACCATCATCCCGGAGGCCGAACTCGCCGCCATCGCCGAGGTCTGCCGCGCGCGAAACATCGCCATCCTTTCGGACGAGATCTACCACGGCCTGTCCTACGCGGGCCCGACCCCGTCGATGCTGCAGTTCGCGCCGGACGCCCTGGTGATCAACAGCTTCTCCAAATACTGGAGCATGGCCGGCTGGCGGTTGGGCTGGCTGCTGGTCCCCGAGGCCCTGATCGAGGCCGCTCGCGCCTATATCGGGAACATGTTCCTGACCCCGCCCAGCCTCAGCCAGCACGCAGGCCTGGTCGCCATGGACGCGATCGGCGAGCTTGAGGGCCATATCCAGAGCTACGCCCGCAACCGCGAGCTGATGCTGGCGGCCCTGCCGGCGCTTGGATTGAGGAAGATCGCGCCGCCTGACGGCGCCTTCTACATCTGGGCCGACATCGGCCACCTGACGGACGACAGCGTGGCCTTCTGCGAACAACTGCTGCGCGATACCGGCGTGGCCACCGCGCCGGGCGTGGATTTCGACCCCGTCGATGGTCGACGCTACATCCGCTTCAGCTTCGCGGTCTCGACAGGGGAGATCAAGGCCGCGTTGGAACGAATCACGCCTTGGTTCGCCGCTCGAAATCCAGGCTGAGCCGATCCGCAAAAGGCGGCAGGCCCATGGTGGGTCGTACCTAAGCAATCGCCCCTAGGCCGATATTTACCCTCTGGAACCTGCCTTGTGGGAAAAGGAGTGCAGTTGCGTAGCGCATAGGACGACATCGCGTAGGACGCCCCCGCCGGCGCGATGTCGTCGCCGCTTCACAGCCGAAGACGACACTGCGGCGGCCTCTCCCCCCCTCCCGCCAGCCGCGGTGTCGTTGTTCGTCAGACAGGCTCGCGTAGCAGGGCGGCCTTGTAATCCCCCACCCACAGATTGCGGAACCGGCGCGATCGCTCGGCGTGATAGATGTGCGCCAGCTCGGCGTAGGACCGGTCAAAATCCTCGTTGACGATCACATAGTCGAAGGCGTCGCAGTGTTCGATCTCACCCTTGGCGTTGGCGACGCGGCGCTCAATGACATCGTCCGAGTCCTGCGACCGGGTGACCAGTCGTCGGCGCAGCTCTTCCAGGCTGGGCGGCAGGATGAAGACCCGCGCCGCGTCCTCCGGGCATTTCTCGGCTACGTCGCGCGCGCCCTGCCAGTCGATGTCGAACAGGACGTCACGTCCCTCAGCGAGGGCCCGATCGACCGGCCCGCGTGGGCTGCCGTACAGATTGCCGTGGACATCGGCCCATTCTAGGAAGGCGTCGGCGTCGATCAGCTTCTGGAACCGCTCGCGATCCACGAAATTATAGTCGCGACCGTCGACCTCGCCGGGACGGATGCCCCGCGTCGTCATCGACACCGACAGTTCCAGCCCCCCGTGGTCCGCCATCAGCCGGCGGCACAGCGACGTCTTGCCGGCGCCCGACGGGCTGGCGACGATGAGGAGGACGCCCCGGCGGGGCGAGCGTTCATTCGACATTCTGAACCTGTTCACGCAACTGTTCGATGACGGCCTTCAGCTCGAGGCCGATTCCAGTGAGCGCCGTCGTAGCCGATTTCGAGCAGAGGGTGTTGGCCTCGCGCATGAATTCCTGCAGCAGGAAGTCCAGTTTCCTTCCGGCCGGCGGCGCGGTCATCAGCTGGCGCGCCGCAGCGACATGGGCCGACAGCCGGTCCAGTTCCTCGCGCACGTCGGCCTTGGCCGCCAGCGACGCAGCTTCCAGAAAGATTCGCTCTTCCAGGCCCGGCGCATCCGGCGCCAGTTCGGCCATACGGCGGCTGAACCGGTCGCGGATGGCGGCGACCTGGGCTTGAGCCTCGCCTTCGGCCGAAGCGACCAGCCCTTCGATCCGGGCGATGAAGTCCGCCAGTAGCGGCGCCAGCTGGGCGCCTTCGGCGTTTCGCGCGCCCTTCAAGGCGTCCAGGGCGGCCTCGACTGTTCGCGCCATCTCGACCTCCAGCGCGGCGCGCGCCTGCGGATCCTCCACCTCCTCCGGCGCCTCTATGACGCCGCGCAGGGCCAGGAGGCCGTCGGCGGACGGCGGCGTCGCCCCGTCCTCGGCCAACTCATTGGCCAGGGTCAAATAGCGGGCCAGCAAGGGCGCATTGATCGTAACGGCCGCCTCCGCCCCCACCGTTCGTTTGGCCTGTACGCCGACGGAGATCTGTCCGCGGACGAATCGCGCCTGGGCGGCTGTCTTCGCAGCCCTCTCCAAGGTGTCGAATCCGTTCGGCCCTCGATACCGAACCTCCAGATTGCGCCCATTGACCGACCGCACCTCGACCGCCCAGGTCCAGCCCTCACCGGCGCCCTCGGCCCGGCCAAAGCCCGTCATTCCAGAAATCAGGCTCATCTCAGACCCTGGGTCGCGCCGGCAGGCAGGGTGAGGGTGGCCTGTCCGCCCTCCGCGTTCGGATCGGTCATGGGCGCAGGGCTGGCCTCAGGCGCGACCGGCGCCTGCGTCTCGGGCGGCAGGCCGGCCTTCTGTCGCTCAATCTGACGCCAGCGCGCCACATTGCGCAGATGCTCTTCATAGGTGATGGCGAAGACGTGGCCGCCTGATCCGTCGGCGACGAAGAACAGGGCCGGATCCGCCGGCGGGTTCAGCACGGCCTCCAGCGCCTCCTTGCCGGGATTGGCGATGGGCGTCGGCGGCAGGCCGTCGATCTGATAGGTGTTCCAGGGCGTCTGACGCTGCAGCTCTGACCGGCGGATGCCGCGCCCCAGCGGCCGCCCCTGGGTCAGGCCGTAAACGATGGTCGGATCGCTCTCCAGCCGCATCCCCTGACGCAGTCTGTTGGAGAAGACCGCCGCCACGCGCGGCCGCTCGGCCGCCAGCCCGGTCTCCTTCTCGACGATGGAGGCCAGGATCACCGCCTCTTCCGGGTTGCGGGCCACTGTGCCCGGTCCCCGCTGCGCCCACAGCAGCCGCAGATTTTCCTTCGCCGCCCGCTGCATCCGATCGATCACCGACTGGCGGGTGTCGCCGCGTGACACCTCATAGGTGTCGGGCCACAGACTGCCTTCCTCAGGCGTCGTCTCGACGGTTCCGGTCAACACCGGCTCCTTGGCCAGGATGTCCACCGCCTGGGCCGAGGACCAGCCTTCCGGCAGGGTCACGAAATGTCGCACCACCCGCCCCTCGACCAGCAGGTTCAGCACTCCGGCCAGCGAGGTCCCCGACGGCACCTCATATTCGCCGGCCCGCAGCTTGCGGTCCGCCCCGGTGAAGGTGGCCGCCGCCTTGAACAGGTCGGTCGAACGGATCACCCCCGCCGCCTTCAACTGGGCGGCGATGGCGGAGACGCCTGAGCCGCTGGCCAGGGTCACGACCGTTCGATCCCCCTGCCGTGCGCCCGGTCCTGGCCCGTAATAGACGCCCCAGACGACGGCGAGGGCGGCGATCAGGAACAGGCTGAAGGTCGCTGAGGCGGTCAGCAGACTGACCGTCAACCCCGACCGCTTCTCCACACGCCTGTCACCCCGCCCCCGTCCGAACATGTCAGTCGACCTTCTTGAAGATCACCGAGGCGTTGGTGCCCCCGAAGCCGAAACTGTTGGACATGGCGACGTCGATCTTCATCGGCTTGGCCTTGTTCGGCACCAGGTCGATCGGGGTCTCCATCTCCGGGTCGTCCAGATTGATCGTCGGCGGCGCGACCTGGTCACGGATGGCCAGGACGCAGAAGGCCGCTTCGATGGCGCCGGCCGCGCCCAGCAGGTGGCCCGTCATCGACTTTGTCGAGCTGACGGCCAGGTTCTTCGCATGGTCGCCGACCAGGCCCTCGATGGCCTTCAGCTCGATCCAGTCGGCCATGGTCGAGGTGCCGTGGGCGTTGACATAGTCAAGGTCCGACGGCTGCAGCCCGGCGCGCTTCAGCGCCGCCTTCATGGCGCGCGCCCCGCCCTCGCCGTCTTCGGACGGGGCGGTGATGTGATAGGCGTCGCCGCTCATGCCGTAGCCGACGATCTCGGCGTAGATCCTGGCGCCGCGCGCCTTGGCGTGTTCGTACTCCTCCAGCACCAGGATCCCTGCGCCCTCGCCCATGACGAAGCCGGCATGGCCCCGGTCATAGGGACGCGAAGCCTTCTCCGGCGTATCGTTATAGGCGGTGCAAAGCGCCTTGCAGGCTAGGAAGCCGGCGATGCCGATCGGCACGATCGAGCTTTCCGCCCCGCCCGCCACCATGACGTCCGCGTCGTCCAGGGCGATCATGCGCGCCGCATCGCCGATGGCGTGGGCGCCGGTGGCGCAGGCGGTCACCGCCGCATGATTCGGCCCCTTCAGCCCGTGCCGGATCGAAATCTGCCCTCCGGCCAGATTGATCAGGGCGCTGGGGATGAAGAAGGGGCTGACGCGGCGCGGCCCCTGCTCCTTCAAGACGATGGCCGTATCGGCGATGGGACCGAGGCCGCCGATACCCGAACCGACCATGACCCCGGTCCGCTCCTTGTCCTCGTCCGTATGGGGCTTCCAGCCGGCATCGTGCAGGGCCTCGTCCGCCGCCGCTATGGCGTACAGGATGAAGTCGTCGACGCGCTTTCGGTCCTTGGCGGACATGATTTTCTCGGGGTCGAAATCGCCTTCGCCGCCGCCGCCGCGCCCGTCGACGCTCGGCACTTCGCCGGCGATGGTGCAGCCATAGCCCTCGGTGTCGAAGGCCGTGATCGGACCGATGCCCGACCGTCCCTCGACGATGCCCTTCCAGCTCTTGTCGACGCCCCAGCCCAGGGGGGTCAGCAGACCGATGCCCGTAACGACGACGCGGCGCATGGTGCGTGCTCCTTCAACTCCAATCCTGTCCCGGGGAATCACTGCGGATTCGCGAGGGTCAGAAACAGTAAAGGCCGCCGGGCGTCTCCGCTAGGAGCGCCGGGCGGCCCTGTGATCTGTCAGCCTGTCGGCCGCCAGTCGGGGCTGGATCAGCCCGCCGACTTTTCGTCGATGAACTTGACCGCATCGCCGACCGTCTGGATGTGCTCGGCGGCGTCATCCGGGATCTCGATGTCGAACTCTTCTTCGAAGGCCATCACCAGCTCGACGTTGTCGAGCGAGTCGGCGCCCAGGTCGTCGATGAAGCTGGCCTTTTCCGTGACCTTGTCCGGATCGGCGTCCAGGTGGTCGATGACGATCTTGCGAACGCGCTCGAGGGTGTCGGACATGAGTGTCTCTCTGCCTGTTTAAAATCGCCGTAGAGGCGGGGGTAGCTTCAGAAATCGCCGTCTCACGGCAGCGACGACGATGCAAGCCCGAAAGCCTGAACCGCCGATGCGTTCCTGCCCTTTAGCACAGGCTTTCGGGCGGGAAATAGTCTGTTGCGTGTCGTGATGACGATCAGATCATCGCCATGCCGCCGTTCACATGCAGGGTCTGGCCCGTCACATAGGCGGCTTCGTCAGACGACAGATAGACGGCGGCGGCCGCGATCTCGTCGCCCGTGCCCAGCCGGCCCGCCGGAATCCGGCCCAGAATGGTCTCGCGTTGCTGGTCGTTCAGCACGTCGGTCATGGGCGAGGCGATGAAGCCCGGCGCGATGCAATTGACCGTGATCCCGCGCGATCCGACCTCCTGCGCCAGCGACTTGGAAAAGCCGATCATCCCGGCCTTCGACGCCGAATAGTTGGTCTGGCCCGGATTGCCGGTGACGCCCACGACCGAGGTCACGCCGATGATCCGGCCCGACCGGCGCTTCATCATCCCCTTCACCGCGGCGCGGGTCAGGCGGAAATAGCTCTCCAGATTGATCTGGATGACCGACTGGAAGTCCTCGTCCTTCATCCGCATCAGGAGGCCGTCCTTGGTGATGCCGGCGTTGGCCACCAGGATGTCCAGGGCTGAGCCCGCCGCCGTCTCGGCCGCGTTCACCAGATTGTCGACCGAGTCGGGGTCCGACAGGTTCGCCGTCGCGAAATGCGCCCGCTCGCCCAGGTCTTTGGCCAGATCCGCCAGCACCGCCTCGCGTGTGCCCGACAGCACCACGGTCGCGCCCTGGGCGTGCAGCGCCCGCGCCACCGCGCCGCCGATCCCGCCCGTCGCGCCGGTCACCAGCGCGGTCTTGCCTGCAAGATTGAACATTTATGTCTCTCCGAAGTGGCGAGTGATTAGTGGCGAGTGACGAGGAAAAGCAAAGTGGGGCGGCGATAGTCTCGCCACTCGTCACTCGCCACTCGTCACTCCCCTCGCAAAGGCTTCCAGCTCTTCCGGCGTGTTCAGAGGCAGACTCTCGGCGTCAGGCGCGATCCGCTTGGCCATGCCGATCAGCACCTTGCCGGAACCGACCTCCACGAAGCGGGTCACACCCCCTTCGCTCGCCATCCACTCCATGCTCTCGCGCCAGCGCACCCGGCCGGTCACCTGCTCGACCAACAGCCGGCGGATGACTTCAGGATCGCTCTCCGGCCGCGCCAGCACATTGGCCACCACGGGAACCGCCGGCGCCAGAATGGTCGCCGAGGCCAGGGCCGTCGCCATCTCGTCCGCCGCCGGCTGCATCAGCGGGCAGTGGAAGGGCGCCGAGACGTTCAGCGGAATCGCCCGCGCCCCCAGTTCCTTGGCCTTTTCGATGGCCCGGTCCACAGCCGCCTTCTCGCCCGAGATGACGATGTTGCCGGCGTTGTTGTCATTGGCGACCACGCAGACGCCGACTTCAGCGCCGGCCGCCGCTGCGGCCTCGGCCAGGACCAGATCGGTCTTGGGGCCGATCAGCGAGGCCATCGCCCCCTGCCCGACCGGAACCGCCCGCTGCATGGCCTGCCCGCGCAGTTTCAGCAGCCGCGCCGTATCCGACAGCGAGATCGCCCCGGCCGCCGCCAGGGCCGAATATTCGCCCAGAGAGTGACCGGCCATATAGGCCGCCTTGGCCACGTCGAAATCAAACTCGACCTTCAGCGCCCGGATGACCGCGACCGACACCGCCATCAGGGCCGGCTGGGCGTTCTCGGTCAGGGTCAGCTGATCCTCGGGGCCTTCGCGCATCAGCACCGACAGCTTCTGGCCCAGGGCCTCGTCCACCTCGGCGAAGACGTCGCGGGCGGAGGCGAAGGCGTCGGCCAGTTGCGCGCCCATGCCGACGGCCTGGCTGCCCTGTCCTGGAAACAGAAGTGCGAGGGTCATCGACCGCTCCCTGAATCGTTGATCAAGAGCGCGGACCCCTAAGGCCAGACTTCCGTCAGGGCAAGTCGGCGCCTATTCGGCCCGCCGCGCTCTGACCTTGATCCGGACGTCGACCATCTTGGAGACCCAGTCGCCGGTCGCGTCGGATTCCAGGCCCAGGTTCAACGCGGTCCGGTCCAGTTGCAGCCGCCCCTCCACCGTCGCGACGCCGCCGGTCTCACGATAGGTGAAGGGCAGGACAACCCGCAGACTGGTCGTCTTGATCCGCAAGCGGCCCGTCGCCTGGTATCGATCCCCGCCGAGCGACCGGAAGCCCGTCGTCTCGAACCGGGCGGTCGGATATTGGCCGACGTCGAACCATTCAGCCCCCTGGATCGAAGCCTCCTGCGTCGAGTCCCCTGTCCGCGCCGAGCCGGTCTGGACGGTGATCACCGCCTTCGACCCCGCCAGATCGGCAGGGTCGAACCGGATCTGGCCGCTCCAGCGTTCGAACCGGCCGTTGAAGGCGGCGCCCGACTGGCTCCCGGCGAAGGCGATCTCGGAGGCGTCGCGGTCTATGGTCCAGTCGACCGCCTTTTGCGACGCCTCCGTCCCCGCAGCCGGTTCGGCGGTTTCGGCCTCCGCCGCCTGGACGTCCGTCGGGCCGGACGGGATATCGGGCTCGGGCGCCGGAACGGGCGCGATTTCAGGCCGGAGCGTCGGTTCAGTCCTGGGGGCAGGCTGCGCGGCTATAGCCCCGGCCGCCGCCACGACGAGGATCAAGGCCAGGCCGAGACTGCGTTCCGCCCAGGCCGCGCGCGCGTCCGGCTCCACGCCGACATCGGAATCCTCCCCGTCCTGCCTCAGACCTGGAACCATGCGCGCCAGGACGCCGTCGCGGTCGAGAAACTGGTGTTTCAGCGCCGCCCCGACGTGCAGGATCACCAGGACGACCGCGCCCCAGGCCATGGCGGCGTGCGCGCCCATCGCCGAAAAGGCCATTGCCCGCCGCGCCTCCGTCGCCAGTCCGGCTACCCCCGGCAGGTGCGGGACGGGAAACAGGCCGAACCAGCGGGTCGCCACCTCCAGCGCCCGGTCCTGCGACACAGCCCAGCCGGCCGAGACATACAGCCACCCCGTCAGCGGCAGCCCCAGCATCAGCGCGTAGAAGGCCGCATGGGTCGCATGGGCGGCGAAGACCTCCCATCGCTTCATCCCCTCAGGCAGGGCCGGCGGCCGATGCGTCAGCCGCCAGACGATCCGCACCAGGGTCAGGGCCAGAATCAGAAAGCCGATCGACTTGTGGAGTTGGAACACGCGGTAGGCTGCGGCCTGGCTCCCCGGCTGTTCGATCGCGGCGGTCATCCACCACCCCATCGGGATCATGGACAGGATGCAGAGCGCGATCACCCAGTGCAGGGCGACGGCGACGGCGGAATAGCGGCGGGCGGCCATCGGGCTCTCCGGATCAGGACGCAAGCAGCTCCCGCCGCCTCGGCCATCGCCGTGAGAGGAAGCAAGACAGCCATCTACACCCGCAGCGGCTGATTTCGCAACAGACACTGTATCGTTTGGTTCTGGTTGTCAGTGGTCCGCCTCGAAGATGGAGAACAAATGTTCTTGCCCTGTTCTCGTTTTTGATCCACCTTCCCTTTCATGCAAACCGCCAAGGGAAGAGGCGCGCGTTCGAATGCGACAGGCCGTTACGAGCCCGAGCAGCATGAGTCGTTCGACGACGGCTGGACGAACGACGACGCCCAGGCCGCGCCGTTGCGCACCACCCTCACGCCCGAACACGCCCGCACCATCATCGCCCGGAACGACAGTCCCGACATCGGTTTCGACCGCTCCATCAACCCGTACAAAGGTTGCGAACATGGCTGTATCTACTGCTACGCCCGTCCGTCCCATGCCTGGATGGGCCTATCCCCGGGCCTGGATTTCGAGAGCCGGATCTTCTTCAAGCCCGAGGGCCCACGTCTGCTGGAACAGGCCTTCCTCGCCCCCCGATACCGGTGCAAACGCATCCACATAGGCGGCAATACCGACCCCTATCAGCCGGTCGAGCGCGAGCTGAAATCGACCCGCTCGATCCTGGAGGTCATGCGGCGTTTCAACCACCCCTTCAGCATCATCACCAAGTCGGTACTGATCGCGCGCGACGCCGACATCCTGGGGCCCATGGGTCAGGCCGGCCTGGCCTCGGCCTTCGTCTCCATCACCACCCTGGATCGGGGTCTGGCCCGCGCCATGGAGCCCCGCGCCTCGACCCCCGCCAAACGGCTGGAGGCGATCCGTCGTCTCGCCGACGCCGGCTGTCCCGTCGGGGTCGGCTTCGCCCCGGTCATTCCCGGCCTGAACGACCACGAGTTGGAGTCGGTGCTCGAGGCGGCGGCCAAGGCCGGAGCGACCCGGGCCATGTATGTCACCCTGCGCCTGCCACTGGAGATCAAGGATCTGTTTCGCGAATGGCTGGCCGACGCCCGCCCCGATCGCGCCGCACGCGTCATGTCCCTGATCCGCCAGACGCGCGGGGGCAGGGATTATGACGCCGACTGGTCCCAACGGATGAAGGGAACCGGCCCCGTCGCCGAACTGATCGGCGCCCGCTTCAAAGCCGCCGTCAAACGCTACGGCCTGGATGCGCCGCTGCGACCGCTCGACGAAACCCAGTTCCGCATTCCCGCCGACGCCCGGCCGCAGTTGGAGCTGTTCGGCTGAATCATGCAACGCTTGGCCGACGCTCGTAATCTTGACGGAAGACTCCCGCTTTTTCAGCCTGTTGAGGGCGTCAAACCACCCTGAACCCGGCGCTTTCCACTGGCGTGGTAAGGTCATGAACAGGTCTTTGACAATTCAGCGCGTCGGGAAGCTCCCTCCAAAATGTGCACTAAAGTGCACTCATTTTTTTGAACAATCAGGCCTGGTCCGCCGCCGACGGATCGACGGCCCGTGTCACCAGATCGCGCCAGGTCGGATCCGTGTCGTCGACCAGATCGACATCCTCCATCAGGGCCACCGCCCCCTCCCCGTCCGGCAGGATGAGGCCCAGGATCTCCATCGCCTCGCCGTCCGGCCCCAGATGGCTCTCGGCCTGGACGGCGACGGCCGCCTGTTCGCCGTCCTCCTCCCACCAGATCACCGGCTGGGGCAGGTCCATGGCGATGGGGCGCGGGTCGTCGGTCTCGCCCAAAGCGAAGACGGCCCGGCGCGCTTGGACGTCGTCCAGGGTCGCCACTACCCCGACGAAGGGCGTTAACCGGCTCCAGTCGTCGGCGTCAAACCCGCCGCCATCTTCCAGCTCGTCATCCATGGGGCTACCGCTTGAAAACACTGACAAGTTCGACATGGGCCGACCACAGGAACTGGTCCACCGGCGTGACCCGCTCCAGCCGGAACCCGGCGTCAATCAGCACCCGCGCGTCCCGCGCAAAGGTTTGGGGATTGCACGACACCCCGACCACGACGGCGGCCTTGGTCCCGGCGATCTGGGCCGTCTGGTCGATGGCGCCCGCGCGCGGCGGGTCGAACACGATGGCCTCGCACCCCTTCAGATCATAGGGGGTCAGGGGCCGCCGGAACAGGTCGCGCGCCTCCGCCGTGATCGCCTTCATCCCCTTGGCCGAGCCTGCGCCCGCCTTCAGGGCCGCGATCCCCGCCTTGGACGCATCGGCCGCGATCACCGGCGCCACCGTCGCCAGCGGGAAGGTGAAGGTCCCGGCCCCGCAGAACAGATCGGCGATCTTTTTGGCGCCCTTCACCGCCGCCACGGCCCGCTCAACCATGGCCGCCTCGGCCTGGGGCACGGCCTGCAGAAAGCCCCCCGCCGGCAGGGGCACGGTGGCGGGGCCGAAGCCGATCAAGGGTTGACGCGCCATCATCAGGGTCTCGCCCGCGAGGCTCAGCCGCGCCAGATCGGCCCGCCGCGCCGCCTCTATGGCCCGCATCTGGGCGTCGGCCGACAGCCCCCCGCCCGAGCGTCGCTCCACCCCCGTCACATCCACGTCCAGCCCCGACAGGGTCCAGGTCACGTGCAGGGTCGGCGCCGACTTGGGATGCTCCAGAAAGGCCGCCGCCACCTCGGTCAGGGCCGGGATGGCGCGGATGATCCGGGAATCGGCCACCGGGCATTCCCGCACCTCGACCAGCCGCCACGACCGCCGCGCCTTGAAGCCCAGCACCACCCGGCCGTCCTGGGTTCGGCGCGCGTGCAGAGCCACCCGTCGGCGCGTTCCGGTGGGACTCGCCACCGTCGCCTCGACCTCGGTCTCGATCTTCTCGCGCGCCAGGGCCAGCCGCACCTGTTCGCGCTTCCACTCCAGATAGGGTCTGTCCGCCCAGTGTTGCAGCGAGCAACCGCCGCAGTCGCCGTACTGGGGCGACACCGGCGCGATCCGGTCTGGGCTGGGGGTCAGGATCTCGACCTGCTCCAGCCGCCCGTCGACGACTTCCCCCCGCACCGTCTCCCCAGGCAGGGTTAGGCCCGCGAAGACCGGCCCCTGCGGCGTCTCGGCGACGCCGTCGCCCTGCCCGCCGACGCGGCTGATGGTAAAGGTCTGCATCGCCGGGCTTCTAGCCCCGACGCTCCCCCGCGCCAAGCCACCGCCTCAAGCAGCGCTGAGCGCGATAGGCCCACGAAACATGAACGAAGATGAACAGCCCGCTCAAAAGCCGTTCAGCTTCGCGGTCCTAAACCTGCATGCAACAGACAGCCGGTCCAGCCGTTCAGCGCCCGTCACTGAACGCCCGACCATAAGGGGTTGAAGATGCGCCTTTCCAACACGTCCCTCGCCGCAGTTGCGGCCCTTACGATCGGCGCCTTGGCCGCCCCGGTCTCCGCCTCGGCTCAAGCCTACAGCTACAGCCGCAACTACGGAACCGGCGCCTACGCCCCCGCCTATGACTACGGCCGCTATGGTCGGCAGACCTACGATCCCTGCGCCCGCGAGCGAGAAGGACGCACCGGCGCCGGCGCCGTGATCGGCGGCGGCGCGGGCGCCGTCATCGGCTCTCAGCTGGCCGCGCGCGGACGCCGCACCGAAGGCAGTATTCTGGGCGGGGTCGTGGGCGCCGTCATCGGCTCGCAAGTCGGCCGCTCCAGCTCCGACGCCTGCCGCAGCTATCAGGCCGGCTACGCCTCCAACGGCTATTACAGCGGCGGCTACAGCCAGCCGAGTTACGGCTATTACGACGATCGCTATACGGGCGATAACGGCTATCGCTACGATGATCGCCGCGACGACTACGCCGACGACCGGTACGATGATTACCGCTCGCGCCCGATCGATTCCTATCAGAACTCCGACCGATGCCGCTTGGCGGAAAGCCGCATCCGTCTGCCGGACGGTCGCACGGACACCCGCTATGTCCGCACCTGCCCCGACCAGTACGGCCGCTATCGCGTCGTCGATTAATTTCAGCCCCCTGTCAAATCGACGACGTGACGGGAGCCGCCGGAGGATCAGTCCTCCGGCGGTTTCTCATTTTTTAGGGGCTACCGGCCTTTGGCCTACTTGAGCCCGTTGTTGAGAGGGCTACCGGACTTCGGCCCACTTGAGCCCGGCGGCGCAGGGTTGCCGCCTCAGGCGCGCTTCGCCCACAGCAGAAATTCGACATTGCCGTCGCCGCCGGTGATCGGGCTTTCGGTTGTCGTCTGAACCGCCCAACCCAGGGCCTCCAGCCAGTTCCTGACACGCTCCACGGCGGCGGCGTGGGCGGCGGGGTCCTTGACCACGCCCTTCTTGCCGGCGCCGGGACCGTCCGCCTCGAACTGCGGCTTGACCAGGGTAACCAGATCCGCGCCGGGCGCCGCCAGATCCAGGGCGGCGGGCAGCACCTTGCTCAGGCTGATGAAGCTGGCGTCGCACACGATCACAGCCGCCGCCTCCGGGATCAGGTCGCGCGTCAGATCGCGCGCGTCCGTCCGCTCCAGATTGACCACGCGCGGATCGGCCGCCACCCGGTCGTGCATCTGCCCAAACCCGACATCGACCGCGAACACCTTGGCCGCCCCGCGATCCAGGCAGACCTCGGTGAAGCCGCCTGTGGACGCCCCGACGTCCAGCACCACCCGCCCCTCGACCGCCACAGGCCAAAGAGTCAGGGCGTGATCCAGCTTCAACGCCCCGCGCCCGACCCAGCGGTGGGCCGGTTCCGCCTCGATTTCGGCCTCCTCGGCGATCTGGTCCGAGGGCTTGGCCACGACGCGCCCGTCCGCCTTCACACATCCCGCCTCAATGGCGGCGCGAGCGCGGGAACGGGTGTCAAACAGTCCCCGTGCGACGAGCAGTTGGTCGATGCGCATCTAAATCCTCCCCCATCGAGGGAGGGGGACCGCGCGCAGCGTGGTGGAGGGGCCCTGCCCCAGACACCGGCCTTGGATCGAGCCCCCTCCACCGCTTCGCGGTTCCCCTCCCCCCGTGGGGGAGGATTGGGTCATCCGATCTCGCTGAGCCGCGCCAGCGCCGCCTGCAGCTTGACCTTGCCGGCTTCCGCCTCGGCCAGTTTGGCGCGCTGCTCCTCGACCACGTCTGGTGCGGCGCGCGACACGAAGTTGGGATTGCCCAGCTTCTTGTTCACATGGCCGATGTCGGCGTCGAAGACGGCGATCTCCTTCTCCAGCCGCGCCCGTTCTGCGGTCAGGTCGATGATCCCCGCCAGCGACAGGGCCGCCGTCGATCCACCCGAGACGAAGGTCACGGCCCCGGTCGGCGCGGCGTCCGCCGAACCCACCTCGGACACCCGTCCCAGGGTCAGGATCAGGTCGCGATGGCGCGCGATCCGCTCGGCCGTGGCGGCGTCCAGCGCGACGAAGGCTAGCGGCGGCTTGGCCGACGGCGGCACGTTCATCTCGGCCCGCAGCCCCCGGATTTCGCCGACCAGATCGACCAGCCAGCCGATCTCGGCCTCGGCCGAGGCTTCGATGAAGCCGTCCGGCAGCACCGGCCATTCGGCGCCGATCAGCAGGGTCTCGCGCGCCGGCCCCTCCTTGCCCAGCTCGGCCCACAGCTCCTCGGTGATGAAGGGCATGACCGGGTGCAGCAGCTTCAGCGTCTGGTCCAGGGTCCAGGCCGTCATGGCTCGCGTTTCGGCCTTTGCGGCCTCGTCCGAGCCCTGGAAGATCGGCTTGGCCAGCTCCAGATACCAGTCGCAGAAGACGTTCCAGACGAACCGGTACAGCGCCCCGGCCGCATCGTCGAACCGCCCGCCCTCGATGGCCTCCGACACGGCCCGCTCGGCCTTGGTCAGTTCGCCCCGGATCCAGCGGTTGATCGTCTGCTCGACGGTCGCGGGATCGAAGCCCTCGACACGGGCGCAGCCGTTCATCTGGCTGAACCGGGCCGCGTTCCACAGCTTGGTGCCGAAGTTGCGGTAGCCCTCGATCCGCTGTTTCGACAGCTTGATGTCGCGCGTGCCCGACAGGATGGCCATGGTGAAGCGCAAGGGGTCGGCGCCCAGTTCGTCGATGATTCCCAGGGGGTCGATGACGTTCCCCTTGGACTTCGACATCTTCTGGCCCTTCTCGTCGCGGACCAGGCCGTTGATGATGACCCGTTTGAACGGGACCTCGTTCATGAAGTGCAGGCCCATCATCATCATCCGGGCGACCCAGAAGAAGATGATGTCCGCCGCCGTGACCAGGTCGCTGGTCGGATAGAACCGCTCCAGATCCTCGGTCTTCTCGGGCCAGCCCATGGTCGAGAAGGGCCACAGGGCGGAGGAGAACCAGGTGTCCAGCACGTCCTCGTCCTGCGTCAGGGCGACCTCGGAATCATAGTCGGCCATCGCCAGTTCGCGGGCGTCCTCTTCGGTCTCAGCGACATAGATCTCGCCGTTCGGACCGTACCAGGCCGGGATCCGGTGGCCCCACCATAGCTGGCGGCTGATGCACCAGGGCTCGATGTTCCTCAGCCATTCGAAATAAATCTTCTCGTACGACTTCGGCTCGAACACCGTCTCGCCCTGCTCCACCGCCTTCAGCGCGGGCTGGGCCAGGACCTTGGCGTCGACGTACCACTGGTCCGTCAGCCAGGGCTCGATGACCACGCTGGAACGGTCGCCGTGCGGCACCACATGCTTGGTCTTCTCGATCTCGCGCAGCCAGCCCTCTTCCTCGGCGCGAGCCACGATGGCCTTGCGCGCGGCGAAGCGGTCCATGCCGACGTATTCGGCCGGGATTTCCGGCACGTCGTCGGCGACGATCCGGGCGAAGGCGTCCATGACGTTCAGGGCCGGCAGGCCGGCGCGCTTGCCGACGCCGAAGTCGTTGAAATCATGCGCCGGGGTGATCTTCACCGCCCCCGACCCCTTGGTCGGGTCAGCATACTCATCAGCCACAACGGGAATACGGCGTCCGGTGATCGGCAGGGTCACGAACTTGCCGACCAAGCCCGCATACCGCTCATCCTCCGGATGCACCGCCACGCCCGTGTCGCCCAGCATGGTCTCCGGCCGGGTCGTGGCGACGACGATGAAGTCGCGCGTCTCCCATTCCGCCGCCTTGCCGTCCTCGTCGAAGGCGACGGGGTGTTCATAGGTGACGCCGTCCGCCAGCGGATAGGCGAAATGCCAATAGGCGCCGTCCACCTCGCGCTGCTCGACCTCCAGGTCCGAGATGGCGGTCTGGAAATGCGGATCCCAGTTCACCAGCCGCTTGTCGCGATAGATCAGGCCCTCCTTGTGCAGTTGCACGAAGACCTTGCGCACGGCCGCGTTCAGCCCCTCGTCCAGGGTGAACCGCTCGCGCGACCAGTCGCACGAGGCCCCCAGGCGGCGCAGTTGGCGCACAATGGTGCCGCCGCTCTCGGCCTTCCATTCCCAGACCTTGTCGATGAAGGCGTCGCGGCCCATGTCGCGCCGCCCGACATTGCCCGCCGCCGCCAGCTGACGCTCGACCACCATCTGGGTCGCGATACCGGCGTGGTCCGTACCCGGCAGCCACAGCACCGCCTTGCCCTTCATCCGGTGATAGCGGGCCAGGATGTCCTGCAGGGTGTTGTTCAGCGCATGGCCGATGTGCAGGCTGCCCGTCACATTCGGCGGCGGAATGACGATCGAATAGGCGCCCTCCGCCCCTTCCGCGCGGGGCGCGAACAGGCCGCTCTCTTCCCACTGGGCGTACAGGCGGGGTTCGGCGGCCTGGGGTTCGAAGGTCTTTTCGAGCATGGGTCTTCTTTGATCGTTGTCGTGCGGCCAGGGCGCGGCCTTGAATGACAAAGGGCGGCCCCTTCAGGAGCCGCCCCTCGATAGTCTGAGGTGAAGCGAAGGGCTAGGCGCTGCGCGCGATGCGTTCGACTTCCCTCTGTACCGCCGCCTGGACGATCCCCGGCAGATTGTTGTCCAGCCAGTCCTTGAGCAGCGGACGCAGCATTTCCGCCACCATGGCCTCGACCGTATTGCCGCTGACGAAGCTCATGTCGCCTCCCGCCGGCGCAGGCGCGGCCTCCGGCTTCTTGAAGCTGGCCGCCAAGCCCGCAAAGGCCGAGGCGGCGCTGGCGGCGGCGCTTTCGCCGACCAGGGCGTCATAGCCGCTGGACGCCGCAGGCGCCGGCTCCGTCGCGGCAGGGGCCTCTTCAACGGCTTCGACCACATCCAGATCGCCGATGCTCTCTGCGGCAGGCGGCGCTTCATAAAGCTCGGTCAGCTCGAGAACGTCTTCTTCCGCAGCCGCTGGCTGGGGCTCGGCCTCGGCGACCGGCTCCGGCTGGGCGGCGAAGATGGTCTCGGCCGGTTCCGGCTCAGGCTCCGGCTGGGGTTCCGGTTCGGGGGCGGCTTGCGGCTCCGCCGCCGCAGCAGCGGGGGTTTCCGCCGGCGCCTCGTCTTCGGAGATGATCCGGCGAATAGACGCCAGGATCTCCTCCATGGTCGGTTCCTGCGCGGGCTGATCGGTCATGGCTAAACCTTGGAGAGACCTGGAACAAACTGAGACACGACGCCAGACGTCGCGACACGCCCCGAAAAGACTGCTGATCCCCCCGGCCGCCCGTTTGTCGTCGCACCAACGCCCGCCGGAATCAACGGGCGTTTTAGGCTTGAAGGCTGATCAGAGGCTCAATTCTGCGGCGCCGTCTCGACAACTTCGCTTTTCAGCTGGGCGTCGATCGGGGCGTCGGGCGCATCGTCAGCGTCCACGACGGGCGGCGAGGCCACCCGGTCCAGCGCCTCGATCACGCCGTCCCAGGGCAAGGCCCCGCGATTGCGCACGCGGTCGTAGTTGGCCTTGGCGTCATAGGCTTCCAGCGTCGGGTTCAAGGCAGGCCCTTCCAACTGTCCCATGGCCGACAGCAGCGAGGCGCGGGCGACATATTCGGCGGCGCGGGCACTGGCCAGGGCGGTCTGGGCCGAGCGCAGAGCCACTTCCTGGTTCAGCACGTCCAGAGTGGTGCGAAGGCCCACCTGGGCCTCCTGCCGCACGCCCTCGGCGGCGACGGAGGCGGCGCGAACCGCCTCGTTCCCCGCGGTGACGTTCGCCCGTGTGGACAGAACCTGGGCGTAGGCGGAACTGACGTTCTGCAGGATGGTGCGCCGTTCGGCCTCGATGGCGATCTGGGCGGCGTTGGCCTGTTCCAGGGACTGGGCGACCCGCGAACGGTTCAGGCCGCCGGTGAACAGCGGCACCGACAGGGTGGCGCCGGCCGTAAAGCTGCGGCGATCCGCCAGCTCATCCAGATTGCTGAGGTCGGTCGCCGTACCGCCGTAGGAGGCTGTCGCGCGAATGGAAGGCAGATATTCGGCGCGCGCCGCCGCCACCGCCGCCTCGGCCTGCTGAAGCCGGTATTGCGCCGCCAGAAGACCGGGGTTGCGCGCCAGGGCCACCTCCATGGCGGCGTCGAAATCGGCCGGAATCGTCGGCAGGACGGGGGCGGCCTCCAGGTCGGTCGGCGACTGGCCCACCACGGCGGCATAAGCGGCGCGCGAGGTCGACAGTTGCGCCCGCGCGCTGGCCAGGTCGGCCTGCGACTGAGCCAGGGAGGCTTCGGCCTGGGCCACGTCGGTGCGGGTGATCTCCCCCACCTCGAACCGTGCGCTGGTCTCTTCCAGCTGGCGCTGAAGAACCGACAGATTCTCCTCGCGAATACGCAGGATCTCCATGTCGCGGGTGACGTTCACATAGGCCTGGATCACCGCCAGCATGACCGACTGTTCGGTACCGCGCAGGGTCTCCCGGCCCGCCAACACCCCGGCGCGGGCCTGATCGATCGCCAGGGCGCTGCGTCCCGCCGTCCAGATGTTCTGGGACAGGCTGACGCCGGCCGTGGCGCCGTCGCTCTCGCTCGAGGAGCTGGAGACCTGGGTGTCGGGCACGCCGTCATTGTTGGTGTCGACGAACTGGGTCACGGTCGGGAAGTCGTTGCGGGTGTAGCTGGCCCCCACCGAACCGCTGAGCGTCGGCCGCAGGCCCGACCGCGCCTGAACGACCGTCTCGTCCAAAGCCCGCTGGTTGGCGCGTTGCGCCAGCAGGTTCGGATTGGTGCGATAGGCCAGGGCGATCGCATCCTGGAGGGTTTCAGCCCAGGCGGGCGCGCCCAGTCCGGTCACGAGAGCAACCACAGCGGCCGAAGCCAGGGTACGCGAGCGTTTCAACATTGTCCGTCCTTGCCTGACGCCCCCGCGAGCGTCCGATGTTCTTCAGCGTAACTGCGGCTTCCGCCCGTTCCACGCCAGTTAAGTTTTTTTCACGCTCACCGCCGAGTCCAGGCTGCACCCGGGCTTACCGTCGGTTTCACAGGGCGAAACTGGGCGCCGGCGTCAGTTCCGCCAGGAGGGCCGGCGACGAATCGAACAGTTCGCGGCGAGACAGCCCTTCTCGGCCCTTGGTGTAGAGGGCCGCCTTGCCGATAGCGCCGCGACGCTCGACCAGAACCATCCGACCGCCGATCCGCAGGGCGGCGCCCCAGGCGTCCGGCAGGGCGGCGACGCCCCCTTCGCAGACGATCAGGTCCCAGCCCTCGCCGACCGGTTGGCTCAGAGGGGCGACCGCCGTCGTCACCCCTTCCGCCTCCAGAGCCGTCCCCACGACGTCGAACACCGCCTGTTCGGCCTCCTGAGCCGTCACCGTCAAACCCATGCGGGCCAGCACCGCCGCCGCATAGGGGGCGGCGATGGCCAGGGCCTTTTCGCCCTCGCGGGCGTCGGCGGCCTGAAGCAGTTTCGACAAATCCCGCGCCGGCATCAGTCGACGGTCGGCCGCGATCTCGACCTCGGCGTCCGAATAGGCGGCGAAGATCCGGTCCGGCGCGCAATAGTTCTCGCGCGGCACAGCCATCATCGCCTTGTGGATCTCATGGCTGGTGACATCGTTCACGCGAACCTGGGAATCGACCATGGCCTTGCGCTCGGCAGTGAAATCCATCTGTGGTCAGCCTTCAAACGGGAGGGGGAGAGGAATTATCGCGTGCTTATAGTTCCGTGCGTTGCAGCGGACAATCCGATCTGATAGCGAACGCCCCTCGCGATGACCGCCCCCGAGTGATCGGGGATCACAGCGGCCTGATGGCGGAGTGGTGACGCAGAGGACTGCAAATCCTTGCACCCGGGTTCGATTCCCGGTCAGGCCTCCATCGCGAAGAGACGCTGCACTGAAAAGGGGCGCGAACCGCACGGTTCGCGCCCCTTTTGTCTCAGCCGCCGATCCGAATCAGACCGGTGCGGTGATCCACCCGATCGCACCGGCCGCGCCCAAGGCGGCGACACCCAAGGCGATAGCCAGAGCGACCCTGGCGTTCCTGTTCAGAAAGTACAGAAGATTCATGATCAGCCCCCCAGCAGGCTGATGGTCGCCACAACTTCGTTCGACACGCAAGGTGAATAGAAGGTTAACGCTTAAACTCTGGGTGATCTCCGTTCGAGGTCATCTGATACAGAGCCAGGGCGCTGGTCGCCGCGACGTTCAGCGAATCAAAGCCGCCCGCCATGGGAACGCCGACCGCCCGGCATCGACCGATCACCTCTGGGGGCAGGCCCGGCCCTTCCGATCCCAACACGACGGCCACCGGTCCGCTGCGACGATAGTCGGCCAATCGCTCGGTCGCCGAGGGCGTCAGCGCCAGCACCTCGACGCCGGCCGCTCGAAGCGCCTCGACCAAGGCTGACGCCCTGGTTCCCACGGCGAATGGGGTTCGCAGCACGGCCCCGACGGAAACCCGAATGGCCTTGCGATAGAAGGGGTCGCAACAGAGGTCGTCCAGAAGAACCGCCCGCGCGCCAAAGGCGGCCGCATTGCGGAACAGGCCGCCCATATTGTCGTGATTGCCGACGCCGCAGGCCACGACGAACACATCATCCGCTCGCACGTCGCACAGCAGGGCCTCGACGGAAGCCGTCGCCGGCTTCTCCCCCAGGGCCAGGATGCCGCGGTGCAGGGCGAAGCCCGCGATCCCGTCGAGCACCGCCTGGGAAGCCGCATAGACGGGAACGTCGGCCGGAAGGATCGCGATCACGTCCGCCAGCGCCTCGACGCGCTTCTGCGCCAGCAGGATCGCGCGTGGACGGCAGCGTGAAGCGGCGGAGGCTAGAACGCGCAAGACCACCTCGCCCTCGGCCACGAACAGTCCCTCTCGGCCGGTCAGGTCCCGTTCGCGGATGTGGCGAAAGCCGGCGATCCTCGGATCGTCAGGGTCATGGATGGAGATCGTGCGCATTCGTCATTTTCCCCATTGCACGAATCGAACGGCCGCTGCTATAGGCCCGCCTCCCGAGCAGTTCCGCGGTAGCTCAGTGGTAGAGCAGCCGACTGTTAATCGGCTGGTCGTAGGTTCGAATCCTACCCGCGGAGCCACTCGGGATTAGTCGCCGACGAGATCGGCGGCGCCCCCTTCCCTTCACATCCGATCGCTCACCGCCGCCTTTCGCATGCGGCGACGACCTCGGCCTGTCGATCAGGTGACGCGGCGTTTCTCCAGCTTTCGCGCCAGGGTGCGGCGGTGCATACCAAGGCGGCGGGCGGCCTCTGAGATGTTGAAATCGGTCTCAGCCAGGGTCTCGTGAATGCGTTCCCATTCCAGAGTCTTGATGGAGGTGGGGCGAGTAGTCAGCGGCGTATCGGCGTCGCCTGCGGCCTTGCCGAAGGCGGCCTCGATGTCGTCGGTGCTGGCCGGCTTGGCCAGATAGTGGCGGGCGCCCAGTTTGATGGCCTCCACCGCCGTCGCGATACTGGCGAAGCCGGTCAGAACGACGATGTTCATCTCGGGGTCCAGTGCATGCAGGGTGGAGACGCAGGCCAGGCCCGAGGCGCCCCCCAGTTTCAGATCCACTACGGCGAAGCCGGGCCGATGCGTCTTCAAAACCTCGCCCATCTGGTCGGGGCCGTCGGCGCTGACGACGGTGTAGCCGCGACGCTCGAAGGATTTCCGCAGGGTGCGCGAAAAGGACTCGTCGTCCTCGACGATCAACAGCACGGGGGCTTCATCGCTCATGGAAGTTCTCCAGCAGAATTATCCTCCGGCGCCAGGACGTCGATCGGGACGGTCAGCCGCACCTCTCCCCCGCCTGCGGCCGGATTGGACGCTTCGACCACGCCGCCGAGGGAGCGGATCACATTGACCAGCAGAAACAGGCCCAGGCCCGCGCCAGGGCGATCCTTCGTCGTATTATAGGGCTTGCCCAGCCGCTCAAGAACCGTGGCGGGAAAGCCCGGCCCATTATCCCGCAGCGTGACCTGCAAACAGCCTTCGGTCACCGTGGGCGTGACGATGACCCGCCGCGCGCCCGCCTCGACCGAATTGTCGAACAGGACGCTCAGAACCTGTCGCAGGGCCGGGTCGGCGATGATCCGTGGATCGAGTCCATTCCACGGCGTCAGCTCCACCTTCACGCGGCTGTCCCGCGCGCCCCAGCCGTCGGCGACCTCGCGCAGAAATCGCACCAGGGTGGTTTGGGTCGGCGCCTGTCCCCTCGCCTCTCCCGCCGACATCAGAATACCGGTCACGATGGATTTGCAGCGCTCCACCTCGGCCTGCATCACCTCCATGTCCTGGGTCAGATCGGCGTTGGCCTTCAGCAGAGGCATGCGACGCCAGTCGCTGAGGATGACCGAGAGGGAGGCCAGGGGCGTCCCCAGCTCATGGGCCGCCCCGGACGCGAGCAACCCCATGCGGACGATGTGGTCCCGCTCGGTCGCCTGCTGCCGAATGTCCGCAAGATAGGCGTCCCTGGCTCTCAGATTCTCGGTGATCCGGGTGATGAAGAGCACCAACAACACCGCGATCAGCAGAAAACAGATCAGACCGCCCGCCAAATAGAGGCTTAAGCCCCCGCCATGCTCCGCAGGGAGGTCGAGCGGGCGGTTGAACAGACCCAAGCCTGCGAAACACAGGCTGGTCACGACGATCAGCGACCAGGCATAGGCCGGCGCCAGAAGCACGGCGCCCAGAACCACCTGCAAAATATAAAGGGCGACGAACGGATTGGTCGAGCCGCCGGTCAGGAAGAGTTGCCACGTCAGGGCGGCGACGTCGGCGAGAAGCGCCAGCATCAGCTCCTGATCGGATATGGCGTCGCGCCTCTGGGTCAATGGAATGCTGATTAGGTTCACCACCACCAGACCGGCCGGGGCGCCCAGCAGCCAGCCGATCGGAACCCGAATACCCATGACGAAGTGGACGATCAGGACGGTGGCGATCTGTCCCGCCACGGCCAGCCATCGCAACTGCACCAGAAGGCGAAGATTGCGGCGGTTTACGGCTTCCTGAGACACCGCCGTCTCGCGCCAGTCGCCCATTCCGAACAGGCGCTGCAAGACCGAGTTCATGGCGCCGCCCGTCGGCGTCGCGTTTCGCGCGCCAACACGCCGTATCCGACCAGGGTCAGCAAGGCCATGCCGAACCAGGTGAGGGCGTAGACGAGATGAGAGTTCGGAAAGGCGATAACTGTCAATCCGCCGCGCGGCCATCCATCCGGGTTCGGTCGGGCGTCGGCGTCGATGAAATAGGGTGCGGCGTTCGACAGGCCGCGCGCCCCCGCAATGGCCGCGACGTCGCGCGAATACCAGCGCCCCGCGCCGGGATCATTGGCGCGAAGAAAGCCGCCTCCGGGCTCGGTGACGCGCAAAAGACCCACGACGGTCTGCGGACCGCCCACCTGCGCGCCGCTTCGAGTCTCGGGCGCGCGCCTCTCGGGGGTAACGAAGCCCCGGTTGACCAGAACGGTGAAGCCTTGCGTCGTTCGCAGCGGCGTCAGAACCCAGAAGCCGGCGCCATAGTCGGTCACCGCCTGAACCAGGGTCTCGCGGCCATGATCGAACACGCCGCGGACCATGACCCGTCGGTACTGATCATTGGCCTGAGACAGCGTCGCCCAGGCGGCGGGGCCCGGCGCCGGTTGAGGGGCGGCGTGAACCCGGGCGTCCACCTGTGCGATCAGCTCGGTCTTCCACCTCAGCCGCTCGAGCTGCCAGACGCCAAGGGCGACGAAGCCGGCGAACAGCAGGGCCGCCCCCAGCCCGGCCCAGAGGAGAACCGGGGAAGTACGCCGCGCGATGGACTGCCGGGCCTGGATGGCGGTCTCCTAGCCGTCCTCTCAGGAGGACATCTGGCTCATGTCATGGGTGGAGGGCATCATATTGGTGTTCAAATGATACATGACCCACAGCGAGCCCGACAGGGCGATGACCACGACGATGATCGTGAAGATCAGGGCCAGCATGGTCCAGCCGCCTTCGGACTTCGAATTCATGTGCAGGAAGTAGATCATGTGGACCACGATCTGCACCACGGCGAAGGCCATGACGATCAGGGCGGTGGCCTGGGTCGGCAGGACCCCGGTCATGACCAGCCAGAAGGGGATGGCCGTCAGGATCACCGACAGGACGAAGCCGATCATATAGCTCTTGAAGGAGCCGTGATTATGCCCCTCGTGGCCCAGGTGGTCGGTGTCGTGGGACTCCAGCGAGTGGTCGTTCTTGTCGGCGCTCATCGAACCATGCCCAGCAGATAGACGAAGGTGAAGACGCCGATCCAGATGACGTCGAGGAAGTGCCAGAACATCGACAGGCACATCAGGCGGCGCTTGTTGGCGGGGATCAGCCCCTTCCAGCTGACCTGGACCATCAGCGTCACCAGCCAGATGATGCCGAAGGTCACGTGCAGGCCGTGGGTGCCGACCAGGGTGAAGAAGGCCGACAGGAAGGCGCTGCGTTGCGGCGTCGCGCCTTCATGGATCAGGTGGGCGAACTCGTAGAGCTCGATCCCCAGGAAGGCCAGACCAAACAGGCCAGTGACGGCGAGCCAGATCAGCGTCTGGCGCGTCTTGTTCTTGTCCATCGCCAGCATGGCGAAGCCGTAGGTGATCGACGAGAACAGCAGCATGGCGGTGTTGACCGCCACCAGCTCCAGGTCGAACAGCTCCTTCGGTCCGGGACCTGCGGCATAGTTGCCCCCCACGACGCCGAACACGGCGAACAGCATCGCGAAGATGAGGCAGTCGCTCATCAGATAGAGCCAGAAGCCCAGCATGGTGCTGGAGCCTTCCTCGTGATGCGGCTCCTCTTCCAGGTGGAAGACGTTCGGGTCGTCGATCTTGATCGCCGTCGCGCTCATGGATCAGCCCTCCGTTCCGGCCAGGAGGCGGGTGCGCGCCTCTTCGGTCGCGCGGACCTCATCCGCAGGGATGTAGTAGTCGCGCTTGTAGTTGAAAGTATGGGCGATCGAGACCGCCAGCACGCCCAGGAAGCTTAGCGCCGCCAGCCACCAGATGTACCAGACCAGGGCCAGCCCCATCACCAGGCACAGGCCGGAGATGATGACGCCGGCGCCCGTGTTCGAGGGCATGTGAATGGCCTTGTAGCCGCTCAGCGGGCGCTGATACTTCTTCTTCTTCATGTCCCACCAGGCGTCGGCGTCATGGACGACGGGGGTGGAGGCGAAGTTATAGGCCGGCGGCGGCGAAGAGGTCGCCCATTCCAGCGTTCGGCCGCCCCAAGGGTCGCCGGTCGTGTCGCGCAGCTTGTCGCGATTGATGATCGACACCGCGAACTGGATGAACATGGCGGCGATGCCCAGGGCGATGACGCCCGCGCCGATGGCCGCGATCACGAACCAGATCTGCAGCGACGGATCGTCGAACACGCGCATCCGGCGCGTCACGCCCATCAGACCCAGAACGTACAGGGGCGCGAAGGCCAGCCAGAAGCCGGGCACCCAGCAACAGAAGCTGACCATCCCCCAGAACTTGTCCAGCTTGAAGCCGAAGGCCTTGGGCCACCAGAAGTTGATGGCGGCGAACAGGCCGAACAACACGCCGCCAATGATGACGTTGTGGAAGTGGGCGATCAGGAACAGCGAGTTGTGCAGCACGAAGTCGGCCGGCGGCACCGCCAGCAGCACGCCCGTCATACCGCCGATGACGAAGGTCAGCATGAAGGCGACCAGCCACATCATCGGCAGTTCGAAACGAATGCGGCCACGATACATGGTGAACAGCCAGTTGAAGATCTTCGCGCCCGTCGGGATCGAGATGATCATCGTGGTGATGCCGAAGAAGGAGTTCACCGAGGCGCCTGAGCCCATGGTGAAGAAGTGGTGCAGCCACACCAGGTACGACAGGATGGTGATGACGACCGTGGCGTAGACCATGGAGGTGTAGCCGAACAGCTTCTTGCCCGAGAAGGTCGAGGCGATCTCCGAGAAGACCCCGAACAGCGGCAGGATCAGGATGTAGACCTCCGGGTGACCCCAGATCCAGATCAGGTTCACGTACATCATCGGATTGCCGCCGAAGTCGTTCGTGAAGAAGTTGGTGCCGACGTAACGGTCCAGCGTCAGCAGGGCCAGAACGGCGGTCAGGACCGGGAAGGACGCCACGATCAGGACGTTGGTGCACAGCGAGGTCCAGGTGAAGACCGGCATCTTCATCATGCCCATGCCGGGCGCGCGCATCTTCACGATGGTGGCGATCAGGTTGATGCCGGACAGGGTGGTCCCCACCCCCGCGATCTGAAGCGCCCAGATATAGTAGTCGACGCCGACGCCGGGGCTATAGCCGATCCCCGACAGCGGCGGATAGGCCAGCCAGCCGGTACGCGCGAACTCGCCGACGAAGAGCGAGGCCATGACGATGACGGCGCCGGCCGTGGTCATCCAGAAGCTGAAGTTGTTCAGGAAGGGGAAGGACACGTCGCGCGCGCCGATTTGGAGCGGCACGACATAGTTCATGATGCCCGTCACCAGCGGCATGGCCACGAAGAAGATCATGATCACGCCGTGGGCGGTGAATATCTGGTCATAGTGGTGGGCGTTCAGATAGCCCTCGGATCCGCCGAAGGCCATGGCCTGTTGCAGGCGCATCATGATGGCGTCGGCGAAGCCGCGCACGAACATGATCAGACCCAGGATCATGTACATGATCCCGATCTTCTTGTGGTCCACGGTGGTGAACCACTCCTTCCAGAGATAGCCCCACAGTTTGAAATAGGTCAGGGCGCCGACCAGGGCGGCCCCGCCCAGGACGACGACGACCATGGTCGCCAGCACGATGGGCTCGTGCGGCAGGGCCTCGAGCGTCAGCCGCCCGAAGATAAGGGGAATGAGGGTGTCAGCGTTCATCGACTGTGTTCGCTCAAGCGTTGGGGGCGGAACGGACGTCGGTCGAAACCGCCCCCGTCGATTGTTGTGATCGGGACAGCGCCGCCATCGGCTGTCCCTGAAGCGACAGGCCCTGCCCCTTCAAAGGAGCCAGGCTGACCGGGGCGCTGACCGAATCCAATTCAGCGCGGCGAATACGCTCTGCGGCGGCCGCCTCGGCCTGCAAGGGGGTGCAGATGGTCATCACATAGCTGTCGTCAGAGCCGAAGATGGCGGCGTTCTTCCCGCGGCCGGCGTACTTGTCGTAGACCAGCGGCATGGTGTTGCGCACCGAAGCCATGGTGAGGCCGCCCTTGCGGTCGATCTGCATCATCTCGCCCATGCACATCTTGCCGGGCTCGACGCACATATTGAGGATGGCGTCCCACAGGCCGCCTTCGACATTGGCGAAATAGAGGGCGGGGACCTTTTCGCTGGGCTTTTCCAGATCCAGATAACGTTCACGGTTTAGAACCTGGCCGCCGCGCCGCACGCCGGCGATCCAACCGTCGAAACCGGCCTGATCGACCCCGTGGAAGACGAAACGCATGTGAGAGAAGCCGTCGCCCGAATAGTTGGCCGAAAAGCCCTCGTAGTCGCCGGGTCGATTGATCACGGCGTGCAGCTTGGTCTCCATGCCGGGCATGGCGTAGATCTGACCCGCCAGGGCCGGAATATAGAAGGAGTTCATCACCGAGGAGGAGGTGATGTGAAACCGGATCGGGCGATCCACCGGCGCAGCCAGTTCATTGACCGTCGCCACGCCGTACTGCGGATAGATGAACAGCCACTTCCAATCCAGGGCCACCACATTGACCTGCAGGGGCTCGACGTTTTCGGCCACGGCCTGCCCCGGCTTGATCCGGTCGATCGGGCGATAGGGGTCCAGGAGGTGCGTGCCCGCCCAGGTCAGGGCGCCCAGGCAGATGATGATCAGCAGCGGCGCCGCCCAGATTACGACTTCGAGATGGGTCGAGTGGTCCCAGTCGGGCTGATATTCGGCCTCCTTGTTCGACGCCCGGTACTTCCAGGCGAAGAAGACGATCAGAGCCATCACCGGCACGATGATCAGCAGCATCAGCAGGGTCGACACCATCAACAGATCGCCCTGCTGCTGGGCGACGTCGCCTGCAGGTTTCAGGACGACCAGGTCGCAGGCCGACAGCGCGGCTGCCAGGGGCGCGAGCAGAAGTAGGCGCAGAAGGCGCAAGACGGCTCCAATCGGAAAACGTCGGACAAGGGGGAGGAGTCGCGACGGTTGGCGTTCGAATTCGGCCCGATAGTCAGCTTCGACGCGGAACGACATTGGACAATCTGTCCTATCCCCTTGGACCGCCTTTCATCGCAAAGGGCGCGCGGTCATAATACGGCGTCAGTGCCGTGACCTTCCAATTTTACCCGTTTTACGGAGCGATGCCAGCCCATGTCCGCCTCGACGACCCCCTCGTCAGAGTCGCTGGAACGCGACGCCGCCGCCCTCCATGCCCGTCATGACCATAGCCATGGCAAGGTGGACGCCGGGGAGATCGCCATTGGTGTGATCATCGGCCGCACGTCGGAGTTCTTCGACTTCTTCGTCTACGCCATCGCCTCGGTCGTGGTGTTCCCGCAATTGATCTTTCCCTTTGCGGGTGCGATCGGCGGCACCCTGCTGTCCTTCGCCGTCTTCGCCCTGGCCTTCCTGGCGCGGCCTCTCGGCACCGCCCTCTTCATCGCCATCGACCAGAAGTTCGGGCGCGGCGCCAAGCTGACGACCGCTCTGTTCCTTCTGGGCACTTCGACCGTCGCGGTCGCCTTCTTGCCGGGCTACGAGACGATCGGCATCGCTGCGGCCGTCCTGCTGGCCGTCTTCCGCATCGGCCAGGGCGTCGCCCTAGGCGGCGCCTGGGACGGGCTGGCGTCGCTTCTGGCCCTGAACGCGCCGGAGAACCGGCGCGGCTGGTACGCCATGATCCCGCAGTTGGGCGCCCCGATCGGATTGATCGTGGCCTCCGCCCTGTTCGCCTTCTTCCTGAACACCCTGTCGGCCGCCGACTTCCTGGATTGGGGTTGGCGCTATCCGTTCTTCGTCGCCTTCGCGATCAACGTCGTGGCCCTGTTCGCGCGGCTTCGCATCGTCGTCACCCCCAGCTTCCAGAAGCTGTTCGAGACGCGCGAACTTCAGCCGGTGCCGGTCCACACCGCTGTTAAGGCCGAGGGTCCGCGCATCGCCATCGGCGCCTTCGCGCCCCTGGCCAGCTTCGCCATGTTCCACATGGTCACCGTCTTCCCCCTGTCCTGGGTCTTCCTGTTCACGCAGGAGACGCCGGTGCGCTTCCTGCTGATCGAAATGGTCGGCGCCGCCTTCGGTCTTCTGTCCATCCTGGCCTCGGGTCTTCTGGCTGACCGTTACGGCCGCCGGACCCTGCTGGCGATCACAGCCGCCGGCATCGCCGCCTTCTCGGGCTTTGCGCCTCAACTGTTGAACGGCGGCGCGATCGGCGAGCTGACCTTCATGATCTCCGGCTTCATCCTGCTGGGCCTGTCATTCGGCCAGGCCTCGGGTCCGGTGGCCTCCAGCTTCTCCCTGGCGAACCGCTATACGGCCTCGGCCCTGACGTCAGATCTGGCTTGGCTGTTCGGGGCCGGGTTCGCTCCCCTCGCCGCCCTGTGGATCTCCAGCCAGTTCGGCCTGATCGCCGCCGGCGCCTATCTGCTGTCCGGCGCGATCTGCACCCTGGTCGCCCTGTGGATGAACCGCGAGCTGGCCCGCAGCGCGTCGGATAAGCAACGGGCCGCAAAGGCCTGATCACCAACCGATCTGACCTTCCAATCCCGGTTCCGCCTTGCGGGACCGGGGTTCTTGCTGCGTGAAGGCCAAACTCAGGGCCTTTCATGCAAAACGGGCGATGCCTAAGCATCGCCCGTTCGGCCGCACGATGGACAGGAAGCCCCGTCGATCAGAAGCGGTAGCGCGCCCCGATGTAAATCTGGCGGCCGGTGTGATGGTAGACATAGGTGCTGTCGCGCGATCCGCCTAGGTCGCCGTGGTTCTGACGGTTTTCCTCGTCCGTCAGATTCAGCCCCTCAACCGACAAGCTGAGGCTGTCCGTCAGATTGTAAGAGGCAGAGGCGTCGATCGTCGTCGTCTCGGACTTGCCCTGGAACGGAATCAGACCCGCCGCGCCGTTTGAACCCGGGACATTCTGGTAATAGGCGTCGCGGTAGGCGGCTGAGACCCGCGCGTTCAGCTTGCCGTCGTCATAGTAGAGGGTCGCGTTCCAAGCCTCGGGCGACAGGTTCACCAGATCCTCAGTCACGATGACGGTGCAGCTCGCCGTGGTGCAGTAGTCGATCTCAGACTCGACGTGGGTGTAGTTCAGCAGCGCGCCGATGTTGGACAGCGGCCCCGGCAGGAAGCTGAAGGTCTGCTGGTAGCTGATTTCAAACCCCTTCAGCGGCCCCCCTTCCGTATTGGTAGGGGTGCTGAACACATAGGGCGAACCGGGCGGCCGGGTGGAGACCGCCGGGAAGGCCACAGGATTGAGCGCCGTCAGTTCGCCGTAGGTCAGGGTCTGCTGGGTCGTCTGCACGAAGGTGGAGATGTCCTTGTAGAAATAGGCGAAAGACAGCAGGGCTTCGGGCGCGAAATAATATTCGACCGACAGATCATAGGTCTTGGCGCGATAGGGCTCCAGTTCGACGTTTCCAAGCGAGGCGGTGTTGCTCGATGCGTTGACCGCGCTCAGCGCGAAGACCGGAACAAGGCTGGTGACCGGCGGACGCGACATCACCTTGGCGGCGCCGAAGCGGACGATCAGGTCCTCCATCGGCTCAATCGCGACGTTCAGCGACGGCAGGGTGTCTTCATACTCGTTCTGGCCCGTCACCGGCGTCGCCACCCCGCCGACGTTGGAATAGCCCAGGGCTTCGACCTCGGTCTTGACCTGACGCACGCCGACATTGCCGCGGACCGGCAGGCCCATGATCTCCAGATTCCAATCCGCCTGAACGAAGCCGCCCGTGTCGGTCTCCGTCACCTCGCGCCAGTTGCCGTAGGTAGAGGGGTTGCCGTTCAACCCGACCAGACGGAAGTCGCCGCCGGCCACCCCGGTGTCGCAGTTGCAACGATAATCCCAGACGGTTTGCAGCGCCTCCAGGTCCGGACGGATCCAGGATGTCGCCGCCCCGGCGGGCAGGTCCAAATTCTTGCCGAACCCGGTCCGCAGATCCGTCACATCCGCCATGGTCACCCCAGCCGGAAGCGCCGGCGCGCCATTCGCCAGCCGCGCAAAGGCCCGGCTGCTTGATTCATATTCCTTGCGGCTGACGCCCGCCTTCAGGGTCAGACGCTCGCTCAACTCGAACGCAAAATTGGCTTCGCCGGTGGTGTAGACATTGTCCTGAAAGTTGGCGCTGGAGCGCAGCTCGGACCGGGGCTGGGCGCCGGTCGGGCCGACGATGGACCATTGCGCAGGATCGGTGACGTCAAAGCCCCAGTTGATGGCCGGAAGATTGCGATTTTCCCGGAAATCATAAGAATAGCCGTCGACATTCTGTCGGTCGATGATGGCGCTGACCTGCACCGGATTGTCGAAGCTCGATTCCGCCCGGCCAATCAGGCCGTTGAACCTCAGTCGATCCGAGAACTCGTGTTCGACCGCAAAGGTCATCTGCTTGAACTCAGTCTCCAGGACGTCGAACCGCTGCTCGCTGCGGATGTCCATGTCGTCGAGCCGGGCATAGGTCATTTCGCCGGTGTCGGGATCGATTGCAAAATCGACGATGTCCACCTGGGGCTTGCCGCCCTGATCGGCCCCGCGACTTAGGGACCAAGCTTGCAGGAAGTTCTCGCTGCGGGTCGAATCCAACTTGGAGTAGAGCATATCCAGGGTGAACAGGGTCGGACCGTTGCCGGGCCGCGCCTGAAGCGAAAGGGTCGCGCCGAGCCGCTCTTGACCATGTTCAAGGCTGCCGTAGCGCGGAATACGCGGATGATAGGTGTTCGCCGGGCTGGGCAGGACGCTGCCGTTCTGGAAACCCCCGTCGGCGCTGGCCGGGCCCCAACGGACGGAGCTGAAGCCTTCTTCGAGGCTCTCACGTTCGCTGTAGGCGATGGAAAACAGGGCGCCCAGCTGATCGTCGGCCCAGGTGTTGGAGATCAGGCCCGCGAAGCGGGGGCTCCAGTCTTCCGACAGGTCATTGTAGCCGTACTGGCCAGACAGCGCGCCTTGGAAGCCCATCTTGTCGAAGGGTCGGCTGGTCCGAAGGTCCACCGTGGCCCCCAATGAGCCCTCCTCCACCTCGGCCGAGGAGGTCTTGCGCACCGTGATATTGTTGAAGAGCTCCGAGGCGAAGACGTTGAAATCGAAGCCCCGCCCTCGGTTGACGCCGCCGGAAGAATCGGTCGCCCCGGTGGAAGCCTGGGCTTCGATGCCGTTGATCCGCGTCCGGGTGAACTCCGAACTTAGACCCCGGACGGTCAGGGTGCGGCCTTCGCCGGCGTCGCGGTCAATGGAGACGCCGGGAATGCGCTGGATCGACTCGGCGAGGTTGGTGTCGGGGAAGTCAGCGATGTCTTCAGCCGAGATGGCGTCCACCACGCCCGCCTCGCGCCGCTTGATGTTCAGGGCGTTCTGAAGGCTGGCCCGAAAACCGGTGACCACGATCTCGTCAACCTCAGTGGCGTTCTGGGGCTGAGGCGCGGTCTCGGTCGCCTGAGCGGCGGCGTCGTGCGCCATGAGCGCGAGGGTCAAGGCGCCGAGCGATGCGGTCGCGGTCAGGGCGCGTTGGGCGAATTTCTGGCGTGGGGTCATTTGGTTTTCTCCTCCCGTTCATGGCCCTCGGAGATCAACCGCCTCCGTTCAGCCGCCCGCTGCTGGCGGACGACACCGGTGTCAGCTTTGGTTTGCCAAAGTACTGCTACCGGTGTCATAGTTGTTGTACGCACAGTCGCCTTTCTATTGCAAGACGGACGTCTGACGGGTTTTCGAGGCCCGCGCATCATAGGCAAGGCGGCCTTGCCGACCATTACCGACCGGGCGACAGAACACCGGCGACAGGGAAGGACATCAGGTTGAAGCAGCCCCTCTCCAGCAGTTCCGCAGGACAGACGTCCATGACGCGGCGATCGGCCTTAGCGGCGGGTTTGACCGCCGCCGTCATAGCGCAAACGGCGACCGCAGGGCCGCGCGCGTCGGCGCCGCGCGTCACGACGACGGCCGGGCCCATCATCGGCCTGCGAGAAGGGGAACTCAGCGTCTTCAAGGGGATTCGCTACGGAGCCCCGACACGGCGATTTCGGCCGCCCGAACCGCCCGCGCCTTGGCGGACGCCGGTCCTCGCCGTCCAGTTCGGCGCCGCCGCTCCTCAACGCGGGGATGAACCCAACCAAAGCGAAGACTGCCTTTTCTTGAATGTCTGGACCCCTGGCGCCGACGCCGCTCGGCGGCCGGTGATGATCTATATCCATGGCGGCGCCTACGCCACCGGCTCGGGCTCGCACCCCCTCTATGACGGCTCGCGACTGGCCGCAGAGGAGGATGTGGTCGTGGTCACGCTCAATCATCGCCTCAACGCCTTCGGCTACGCCTATCTAGCGCGGCTCGTTCCAGGCTTTGAAGACTCCGGCAACCTCGGTCAGCTTGACCTGATCCTCGCGCTGAGATGGGTTCGTGACAATATCGCGGCCTTCGGCGGCGATCCCAATCGGATCATGCTGTTCGGCCAGTCCGGCGGCGGCGCGAAGATCGCCACCCTGATGGCCATGCCGGCGGCGGAAGGCCTGTTCCACTGCGCCGCCACCATGAGCGGTCAGCAGGTCACGGCGTCCGGGCCGATCAACGCCACCACTCGCGCTGTGACCTGGCTGAAGGCCCTGGGGCTGACGCCCGATCGCGCGGCCGAGGCGGCGACCCTGCCGGTGGAGCGGCTGCTCGAAGCCCAGGCGGAGCAGGACCCGATTCTCGGGTTCGGCGGACTGTATTTCGGCCCGGTTCTGGATTTCCGCGCCCTGCCCCGACATCCCTTCTATCCGGACGCCGCGTCCTCGGGTCTCAAGACGCCCATGATCATCGGCAATACCCGCGAGGAGACGCTGGGCTTCATGGGCGACGATCCCAAAAACCAGAATCTGACCTGGGACACGCTGCCGGGTCGATTGACGCCGTCCGTCATGCGGATCGATGTCGCGCCTGAGGTCGTCGTCGACGCCTATCGTCGCATGCATCCCGACTGGTCGCCCGACCAGGTGTTGATCGCCGCGACCACGGCCGGCCGATCCTGGCGTGGGGCGGTGATCGAGGCCGAGGAACGCGCCAAGGCCGGAGCGCCCGCCTGGGTCTATCAGCTCGACTTTCCCGGCGTCATGGCCTCGGGCCGCAAGGGCGCCTTCCACACGGCGGACATCCCCCTGGTCTTCGGAACTGTCGCCTCGCCTGAATCCCGCGTGAACGGTCCTGGCGCCGAGACCGTCTCAGCGGCCATGCGAAAGGCGTTCGCCGCCTTGGCGCGGGACGGCGATCCGAACCACCCCGGCCTGCCGCGCTGGGACCGTTACGAACTGCCGCAGCGTCAGACTCTGCTGTTTGATGTCGAGCCACGCATGGCGGACGATCCCAGGGGCGACGAGCGCGCCTTCTTCGCCGCCATTCCCTATATCCAGCCCGGAACCTGACCCGCCTAGAGCGGCACGTTCAGCCGACCGGCCCAGGCCCGGACCAAGTCAGGCCAGACCTGGGCGGGCCGGCCCTGGATCAGACGTACGCCGAAGCCGTGGCCGCCTTCTTGAAAGAGGTGTGCCTCCGTCGGCACGGCCGCAGCCTTCAGCGTCCTCAACAGTTGAAGGCTGTTCTCGACCGGGACCGCCAGGTCGTCCATGGCGTGAAGCATGAAAACCGGCGCGGCGTCCCGCCAATCCATCGCCTCCAGAGAATAGGCCCTGATCTGGTCCGCTGCAGGAGCCTGGCCCAGCAGATGGGTTCGCGAACCCTGGTGGGCGTGGGGGTCAGCCATGGTGGCCACCGGGTACATCAAGACCGTCAGGTCGGGCCTTAGCGAAACGGCGTCTTCGGCGTCGATGGCGGGATAGGTCTCATCGCGCCTGGCGCTGAGCAATCCTGCGAGATGCCCGCCCGCAGAGGCCCCGAGGACGCCAATCCGCGCCGGGTCCACTCCATAGACGTCCGCACGTGAGCGGATCAGCCGCATCGCCCGTTGCGCATCCTGTAGCGGGGCGTCCGGCCCGGCGGCCCAACCATCCGCTGGAAGTCGGTAGCGAAGCACGAAACAGGTCGTACCGGTCGCCGCAAAAACGCGGGCGACGTCGTAGCCCTCTTTGTCGAGAACCGCCCAACGGTAGCCGCCGCCCGGGATCAACAGCAGGGCCGAGCCGTTGGGCCGTGCCGGCCGAAAGACTGTCAGCATAGGGTCATCGGTGTACTGGGCGTAGCGGTCGTGAAAAGCCGGATCGGTCGAACGCTCCGGCACGATCGGCGTGAGCCGCACCCCCTCCCCGCCCGGCGCGCCGCGGGGCCACAACCGGATCGTTTCGTCGGGGTCAGGCGGCGCGGCCGCCTGCCGCTCTCCAGCAGAGAAAGCCTCGGCCGCCGCCGGTCGTCCGAACGCCAGCCCGCCTGCGGCGAAGACCAGGCCGAGCAGATGTCTTCGAAGCAGCTTCATCTCTTCATCCAAAAAGAAGCGGCCGGACGAGTGATCGTCCGGCCGCGCTTTGATCAGACCTTGGCCGGAGCGTACTTCGGCGAAAGCAGATGCACCACCAACAGGGCGATTAGATAGGCTGAAGCCGCCACGATGAAGATCGGCATATAGGTGCCGATCTGCTCCAGCACATAGCCGGCGTACTTCGCCATCGCCATGCCGCCGATGGCCCCCAACATGCCCCCGATCCCCACGACCGAACCGACCGCCGAGCGCGGGAAGACGTCGCCCGGCAGGGCGTAGAGATTGGCCGAAAAGCCCTGGTGGGCCGCGGTGGCCAAGCCGATGATGCCGACCGCCACCCAGAGGTTGGACGCCATGGCGGCGAAAGCGACCGGGACGGCGCACAGGGCGCAGATCAGCATGGTGATCTTGCGGGCCCTATTGACGCTCATGCCGCGGTGCATGAAGCGAGACGACAGCCAGCCGCCGCCGACCGATCCCACGTCCGACAACAGGTAGATGGCGACCAGCGGGGGGCCGAAGGATTTCAGATCAAGTCCGTAGGTTTTGCCGAGGAAGTCCGGCAGCCAGAACAGGAACATCCACCAGATGGGATCGATCAGGAACTTGCCCAGGGCGTAGGCCCAAGTTTCCTTGACGCCCAACAGCTTGGTCCATTTGACCTTTTCAACGACATCGGCAGGATCCTGCTCGATATAGGCCAGCTCGGCAGCCGACAGCCGCTTCTGTTCGCGCGGCCGGCGATAGACCAGGAGCCAGATCGGCAGCCAGATTAGGCCCAGCAGGCCGGTGATGACGAAGGCCAGTTGCCAGCCGAAGGCCAGAACCAGACCCGGAACGATCAGGGGCGTGACAATGGCGCCGATATTGGTGCCCGCGTTGAACAGGCCCGTCGCCAGGGCGCGTTCCTTCTTTGGGAACCACTCGGCGACGGCCTTGATGCCTCCAGGGAATCCGCCGGCCTCGCCGACGCCCAGGAGCATGCGCGCCATCATGAAGTGCGACAGATCCCGCGCCGCGCCGTGCAGGATGTGGCCGATCTGCCAGATGCCGAAAGCCACCCCCAGGCCCCAGCGTGCGCCGACACGGTCCATGATCCGACCCCAGAGCAGATAGGCCACGGCGTATGAAGCCTGGAACCAGAAGACGATGTCGGCGTAGTCGGTCTCCGACCAACCGAACTCGGCTGACAACATGGGCTTCAAGAAGCCGATCATCTGGCGATCGACATAGTTGATGACCATGGCTGCAAACAGCAGCCACATGATGATCCACCGATACTTGCCCGGCGACGGCGCCTTGATCTCAATCGGTCCTGCGCTTGACGCGTCGGTCATGATTATTCCCGTTCCTGATGGTTCCTCACGCGTCCCGGCTCTCTCGTCCCTCAACGGCGGCCAGGTTGACGTGTTTGAAGAAGATTACTGCGCTTCAGCCCTCACGACCGAGCAATGGAGTTCGGCAACGCCCCTGAACACGCATACGGCCTGATCCCCTGCATGGACCCGGTGTACGCCGGTAACGGCGCCGGTGGAGATCAACATGCCGGCCTTCAGCGGTCGGCCCCATCGGGCGCAATGCTCGGCCAAGAAACGGACGGACTCCATTGCGCCGCCCTGAAGCGACGCAGAACCGCCGACGCCGACGCTCTCGCCGTTCACGAAGGTTTCGACCTCGATCGCCTCCAGCCGCTCGCGCCAATCCGCCAACTCAGGCCCGATGATCAGGCCGCCGTTGTTGCCGAAGTCTGAGGCGACGACTGCGGAGCCCAGGTCATTGATCGCCGACAAGGGGCTGCCCGCCAGCTCAACGCCCACGAAGATCTTGTCGATCGCCGCGACGGCGTCCGCCAAACTCCAATCCGTCTTGTCGGGGTTCAGATCATGACCGATGCGGGCGATGAACTCGGACTCGACGGCTGCAAAGCCGCCCTCGATCTCCGGCAACGCCGTCGCGGCGCCTTCAACGTTCGCCCAAACATTGCGTGCAAAGATGGCGCCGGCCAGTCGGTGGACCCCCAGCTCCGGCTGCTGCGAAAGCGGCACCCCGCCGACCTTCCATCCGACGACCTTGTCGGGAAACCGCTCTATGGCCGCAGACTGGATCGCATAGGCCTTGGCCATGTTTTCGGGAATCCGGCCTGGATAATCCGGCGTGGCGCGGCAGGCGAGTCGCGCCGCCACGAAGCGCGCCGCGATCTGATCTGGCTCTGCGGCGACAGAGGCCATCCCGATTTCGGCGATCGGCGTCGCGCTCATGACGCGACTCTCACGAATGAATAGGTGCGGATCAAGGTAAGGCCTCGCAAACAGGCCGCGATAAGAGCGAGGGAGGAAACCGGTGTCAATGCGCTTTGAAGAGGTTTGTAGCGTCCGGCGCGAGTCGGCGTTATGGCTGAAGCTCGACAAGAAGGAAGGAGCCGCACCTTGGCTCAAGACGATCCGCGCCCCGGCAAGACGGCTAAGCGGGCCACCATCAACGACGTCGCCCGCGTGGCGGAAGTGTCCAAAAAGACCGTCTCGCGCGTGATCAACCAGTCGCCGTTCGTGCGCCAGGACACGCGGGAACGGGTCAATGCGGTCATCAAGGCGTTGGGCTTTACGCCCGATCCCCAGGCGCGCGGGCTGGCGTTCCGCCGCTCTTTCCTGATCGGCCTGATCTACGACAACCCCAGCCCGACCTATGTCGTCAATATGCAGCAAGGCGTGCTGGACGCCCTGAAGGGTTCGGGGTTGGAACTTGTCGTCCATCCTTGCAACCGCAACTCCCCTACTCTGCTTGAGGACATCCGAGGCTTCGTGGAGCGGCAAAGGCTCTATGGCGTCATCATGCCCCCTTCGGTGTCTGAGGACGAGGCGGTCATCGCGCTGCTGCGCGACCTGGATTGCCCCTATGTCCGCATCGCCTCGGTAGCCCTGGACGAGCCGGCGTCGATGGTGGTGACGAACGACGGGATAGGGGCGGCTGAGGCGGCGAATCACCTTGCCGACCTGGGCCACCGGCGGATCGGTCTGGTTCGCGGGCCGGACCTGTTCCGATCGTCGGCGGTGCGAAGCAAGGGCTTTATCGACGCCCTGTCGGCGCGCGGGATTCCACTAGCGCCCGAATACGACTTCAAGGGCGCCTATACGTTTGAATCAGGTGTTGAAGCCGGCCACGCCCTGCTTTCCTTGGCCCACCCGCCCAGCGCCATCTTCACCCTCAACGACGACATGGCGATCGGGATCATGCAGGCGGCCCGCGAGCGGGGGCTGGAGCTGCCACGCGACCTGTCGATCGTCGGGTTCGACGATCTGCCCATGGCCGCGCGGGTCTGGCCGAACTTGACCTCCGTCCGCCTGCCGATTCGCGACATGGGCCGCATGGCGGCCGAGAAGCTTCTGGCGCCCATGCGCGGCGTGGATGCGGCCCAGTTGAAGCAGCCGGAAGTCCGACCTGCTCTCGTGGTGCGGAAATCCGCTATCCCTGCGGCTTGAAAACGCTTTTCAAAAAGGCGGCCGGCGCGGGCCACGCGCCGGCCGAGCCTTAGCCTTATGCGGGCTCCAAAGCCTTCGCGCCGCTCAGAACGCCCTTCAGATAGTCGCGAATATCTTCGTCCGTAGCGTTGGCGAAGAAGTATTCGGAAAACCGCTCGCCCGCGATCGCGGCTTTCAGCAAGTCCTGATCCATCTCCTTCAGCACGGTCAGCATGTCCTTGCAGGATGCGGCCTTCAGATCGCGCAGCACGCCTCGGTTCTTGCGCATGATCTCCGCACGTTCCTTGGGATAGCCCAGGCCGCGCTCGCCCTCGAACAGTTTGCGATACACGTCCTGAAGGTTCAGCTCCGCCGCCCAACCGAACCCCTTGGCATAGGGCATGGAGATGGCGTTTCCGTCATTGATCTGGCCGAACAGGAAGGCGTCGGTCGGATCAATGACCAGGCCGCAGAAGACGCCCGGCATGCTGTTGCAGGCCAGCATCGATCCCATGCCGGTGCCGCAACCGGTCACCACGAAGTCGGCGGCGCCGGAGTTGAGCAGGATGGCGGTCAGCACGCCGTTCATCACATAGGTCAGCGACGCCTTATCCTCGGCGGCGTACATTCCATAGTGGAACACCTGATGCCCCAGCGGCTCCGCGACGGCGGACAGAGCCGCATGCACCGTCTCGCTTTTTGCGGCCTGGCTGTTTTCGATAATGAGCGCGATCTTCATGGGGACTCCTCAAGGCGAGTTCAGGCGACATCGAACCATGTCGCGCGATTATGGGCTAATGGATTGCATCATAATATGACACCGGTTACCTAGTCCACATGGGGAGAGATGCAAGGTCAGCCGGATCGATTTCCCGGCGAGGCTGACAGAGCGGAACATTAGCCCTTGCCGCATCACACCCGCTAAACGGCGTCGCAAAAGGCGCAGACTAGAGGAAACACAATATGACCACTCCATTCGACCTCACCGGAACAGTCGCCCTGGTCACCGGCGGCAATGTGGGCTTGGGCCAGGGAATCGCTCTGGCTCTGGCGGAAGCCGGCGCCGACATCGTTTCGGTCGCCCTGTCGGATTCCGACGACACGGTCGCCAAGGTGAAGGCCATGGGACGCCGCGCTCATGCGGTCAGCGCCGATCTGACCTCGATCGAACCGGTCGAGCGCGTGGTTCAGGAAACCCTTGAGGCGATGGGCCGGATCGACATCCTGGTCAACAATGCGGGCCTGATCCGTCGCGCCGACGCCGTGGACTTCACCGAGGCCGACTGGGACCTGGTGATGAACATCAATCTGAAGACCGTCTTCTTCCTCAGCCAGGCCGTGGCCCGTCACTTCATCAAACAGGGCGAAGGCGGCAAGATCATCAACATCGCCTCCATGCTTTCCTTCCAGGGGGGCATCCGGGTGCCCTCCTACACCGCCTCCAAGTCGGGCGTGGCCGGCCTGACCAAGCTGATGGCCAACGAATGGGCGCCGCACGGCATCACCGCCAACGCCATTGCGCCTGGGTATTTCGCCACTGCCAACACTCAGGCGCTGCGCGAGGACCCCGTCCGCTCGGCTGAAATCCTGGGCCGCATCCCGGCCGGCCGCTGGGGCGAGCCTTCGGACCTCGGCGGGGCCGCCGTCTTCCTGGCGAGCCGAGCGTCCGACTATGTCCAAGGCGCCATCCTGCCGGTCGACGGCGGTTGGCAGGCGCGCTGAGCGACGGCTAGTCTGAAGCATGACCCACAGCGCATCTCCCCGCCGCATCCTCTGCTTCGGCGAGATGCTGCTGCGGTTTTCGCCCAATCAGCACGAGTTGCTTCTGCAGTCTCCCGCCCTGACGGTCCGTCCAGGGGGCGCGGAGGCGAATGTCGCGGTCTCCCTGGCCCAATTCGGCGCCCCCACGGGTTTGGCGACAGTCTTGCCCGACAACGTCCTGGGTCGCGCCGCGCGTGACGAAGTGCGCCGACACGGCGTCGATACCTCGACGGTCGTGTTCAAGGCCGGTCGAATGGGCCTGTACTTCCTCACCCCTGGGGCCGTAAGGCGCCCATCGGAAGTCCTGTACGACCGCGCCGGCTCCGCCTTCGTCGAACATGTCCATACGGCGTTCGATTGGGACGCCTTGCTGGACGGGGTGGAATGGCTGCACGCGTCCGGCGTCACGCCGGCTACGGGCCCTAACGGCTCGTCCGCCGCCGTCGCCCTGATAGACGCTGCGGCGCGCCTTGGGGTTAAGGTCAGTTATGACGGCAACTTCCGCGGAAAGCTGTGGGAGCAATGGGACGGCGATCCCCCGAGGGTCTTGGGCGGCATGCTGAGCGGCGCGACCCTGGCCTTTGCTGACGATCGTGACTTCGGCCTGGTGCTGAGGACGCGGTTCGACGACGCCGACCCGGCCGTCCGGCGTCGCGAGGCCGCAAAGGCCGCCTTCGACGCCTTTCCTCGTCTTCAACGCATCGCCTGCACCCTGCGGGTGCAAGACAGCGTCGCCGACCAGGCGCTTTCAGCGGTGATGCTGACGCGAGACGGTGGACGGATCGTCGAAACGCAGGCGGACGCCCTGCACATGGCCGGTGTCGTGGACCGGGTAGGCGGTGGCGACGCCTTCGCTTCCGGCGTGCTGTTCGGGCTCTGGAGCGGCTGGTCGGATCAGCAGGCGCTGGATTTCGGCTTGGCGGCCGCCGGCCTGAAACACTCGGTTCCGGGCGATTTCAACCTGTTTTCGGCCGATCAGGTGCGGGCGGCCATGGGTGACAACGGGTTCGACATTCGCCGTTAGATCCCCGGCCGGATTCCGTCGAGACTCCCCTAGGAAACCGGTGTCAGTCGTGCTTGATTGAGTGTCCAACCGGCCGCGAAGAGCCGTTTCAGAGGTCCAGGAGTTTCAGCATGCATGCCCCTTCCATGAGCCGTCGCGCCGTCTTGGCCGCCGGCGCCGCCGCCACATTTGTCGCCGCCTCCGCACCCGCCCTCGCTGGCGCCGCCTCGGCGCCTCAGCGGGACGCCATCCTGGCGGGGATGAAGCGGGCGGCACGCTTTATGACCGATGAGGCTGCAGTCGAAGGCGGTTATGTCTGGCAGTATCTGCCCGACTTTTCTCGGCGCTGGGGCGAGTTGGAAGCCAGCCCGACCATGATCTGGGTGCAGCCGCCTGGAACCGCGACCATGGGGCACCTGTTCCTGGACGCCTATCATGCGACCGGCGACGACTTCTATTATGAGGCCGCCAAGTCCGCCGCCGACGCTCTTGTCCGGGGCCAACACCCGGCTGGCGGTTGGAACTATGTCATCGACACGGCCGGCGAGGCTTCGCTGAGGCGGTGGTACGACACGGTCGGCAAGAACGCATGGCGGCTGGAGGAATTTCATCGCTACTACGGCAACGCCACCTTCGATGACGCGGGTACGGCTGAGGCCTCGCAACTGCTTCTTCGCCTGTACCTCGAAAAGCGATGACGTGACCCCCTGAAACTCCTCCAGGAATAGCTAGAGTCCGCCCAACGAAGGACGGACAGAATGAAGCGATCGAGGTTCACGGAAGAGCAGATCATCGGGATCCTGCGGGAGCAGGAGGCCGGTGTAGCGACGGCGGAGGTGTGCCGACGCCACGGGGTCAGCTCGGCGACCTTTTACAAATGGAAGGCCAAGTTTGGCGGGCTCGACGTGTCGGAGGCTCGGCGGCTCAAGGCGCTCGAGGATGAGAACGCCCGGCTGAAGCGGATGCTGGCGGACGCGATGCTGGACAACGTGGCCCTGAAGGACCTGCTGGGAAAAAAGTGGTGACGCCCGCCGGCTATCGCGAGGCGGCTGGCCATCTGCAGGCCGCCTACGAGATGAGCGAAAGGCGGGCGTGCCGTGTTCTGGGCGTCGATCGGACGAGCGTGCGCTATCAGGCGACGCGCCCGGACGACGGCGCTCTGCGCGACCGGCTGAAGGCCCTGGCCCAGGAACGTCGACGGTTCGGCTATCGTCGCCTGCACGTGCTGCTGCGGCGCGAGGGCCATGCGGTCAACAGGAAACGGGTCCAGCGGATCTATCGCGACGAGCAACTGACGGTGCGCCGGCGCGGCGGCCGGAAGCGAGCGATGGGCACGCGGCGACCGCTGGACCTGCCGCTGGCGCCCAACCAGCGCTGGTCGCTGGACTTCGTCGCAGACCAGCTGACGGACGGGCGGCGCTTCCGCATCCTGACGGTGATCGATAACTGTACGCGCGAGTGCCTGGCGCTGGTGGCCGACACCTCGCTGTCGGGCGCGCGGGTCGTGCGGGAGTTGGACGCCGTCATCCGGCAGCGAGGGCGGCCCGACACCATCGTCAGCGACAACGGCACGGAGTACACCTCGAACGCGGTCCTGGCCTGGGCCGACGACACCGGCGTCGGCTGGCACTACATCGCGCCGGGCAAGCCCCAGCAGAACGGCTTCAACGAAAGCTTCAACGGGCGGCTGCGTGACGAGCTGCTGAACGAGACGCTGTTCCGCTCGCTGCCGCACGCTCGCGCCGTGCTGGAGGCGTGGCGACGCGATTACAACGAGCAGCGTCCGCACTCGAAGCTCGGGTGGCTGACGCCGCAGGCTTATGCAGAAGCGCTCACCGGACACATCGGCCGGCCTGCTGCGCTGGTTGATGGCTGCGCAGACCGGCCTCTTGCCAACCCAGCCGATCACAGCTCAGATCAACCTAGGACTCTCGTTATGGCTGGATGAGAAACGGGGGTCACGTCAGCGAGACCGCAAATATCTGGCGCCTCTGAACAAGGCGATCGATTTTGTTCTCGACAGCCAGTATCCGAACGGAGGCTGGCCTCAACGTTACCCCTTCGTACAGAACGGCGGCGTCCACGGGCACGCCGACTACACGCCCTACATCACCTTCAATGACGATGTCGCAGGCGAGAATCTGGAGTTTCTGATCTACGCCTGGCACGGGTTGGCGCGGAACGGACGCGGCGATCCGCGCATCCTGGATGCGATCAACCGCGGCATGGATATCTTCGTCAGAACCCAACAGCCTCAGCCCCAGCCCGCCTGGGGCCTGCAGCATTTCCCCGACACCCTAAAGCCGGCCGGCGCGCGGACGATCGAACCTCAGGCCCTCGTCACCCATGCGACGGGCACCAACATCAAGTCGATGCTCGGCTTCTACCGGTTGACCGGGGACCGGAAATTCCTTGACCGCCTGCCTGAGGCCCTGGACTGGCTGGATCAGGTCGCGACCAAGCCGCCGCTCAATACACCGGGGCGGACCCATCCCACCTTCATTCTCGAAGGCGCCAACACCCCGATCTACATCCATCGTCGGGGATCCAACGTCGCCAACGGCCAGTACTACGCCGACGACAATCCCGAGAATCTGATCGTCCACTACGGTTCGTTCCGGAACGTGGACACGCCCGCTCTTCGCGCGGAGTATGCCCGCCTCTCCGCCCTGCCGGTCGAGGCTGTGACGCAAGGGTCGCCGCTGAAGGCGCGACCGGGCTCTCTACGGCTTCCGACCTATTTCACCCTTCAGGACGTCGATGTCTGGGACATGTCCAGCGAGGCCAAACGGCCGTCGCCGGTCAGCGAAAGCCGCGTAGCCGAGGTTCTGGCCGGACTGAATGCGCGGGGCTATTGGCCGACGCCGCTGACGACGACGTCGAACCCCTACAGGGGCGACTCCCCGACCGCCGTGACCGGCGGCGAATATCAGATGACACGTGTCGGCGACGTCTGGGACACGTCGCCCTATCGGACCGACTACCMSGTCTGRGASRCGTCKCCMYMTCGGWCYYSACTAYCSRRWCRWGGGCGATCTCSAYCYMGGYCYTCRKTCGMMWSATSSGCGATCKGACKSCMSGMATGATCGGGCCGTCCGGTGTCAGTCCTTTAGAGGTAGGCGCCCACCTGCCAAGGGACGAACTCATTGTCGCCGATGCCCAGCGCCTCCGACTTTGAAGGCTCGCCAGAGGCCACGGCCAGCATCTTTTGGAAGATCCGTTCGCCGACGTCGGCCAGGCTGGCGCCCGTAAGCACCGGCGAAGCGTCGATATCCATGTCCTCGTCCATCCAACGCGCTAACTTGGCGTTGGACGCGATCTTGATCGAGGGCGCCGGCTTGGCCCCGAAGACTGAGCCACGGCCGGTGGTGAAGACGATCAAATTGGCGCCCGAGGCGATCTGGCCCGTCGCCGAACAGGGGTCGTAGCCTGGGCTGTCCATGAAGCTGAGCCCCCTGGCCGCCCGCGGTTCGGCATAGCCGATCACGTCGTTGAGCGGCGTCGAGCCCGACTTGGCGACGGCCCCCAGAGACTTCTCCAGGATGGTTGTCAATCCGCCCTTCAGATTGCCCGGAGAGGGGTTGTTGTTCAGCTCCATCTGATGTCGCGCCGCATAGTCGCGCCACCAGGCCAGGCGCGCCTGCAGCTTGTCGGCGACGGCCTGTGACGCAGCACGGCGCAGCAGCAGGTGTTCGGCTCCCCAGATTTCGGGTGTCTCCGACAACAGGGCCGACCCGCCGTGGCTGACCAGCCGATCGACCGCCTCGCCCAAGGCCGGGTTGGCCGTGACGCCGGACCAGCCGTCCGAACCGCCGCACTGAAGGCCGACCGTTAGATGCTCGACCGACACGGTCGTGCGTCGTGTCTTGGCGGCCTCCGTGATCAGATCGCGAACGATCGCGACGCCGGCCTCGATCGCGCGCGCCGTTCCTCCGGCCTCCTGTATGGTCAGAGCGTGAAGGGTGGGACCGGCGTTCAGCCCCTCATTGGCGAGCCAGGCGGGGATTTGATTGGCCTCGCACCCCAGCCCCACGATCAGCAGGGCGTGAAAGTTGGGGTGGCGGGCATAGCCTCCCAGGGTGCGCTGCAAGAGGGCCACATCGGAAGACAGGGATGAGCCGCCGCATCCCCCCTGGTGGGTGAAGGCGACCACTCCGTCGACACCGTCCGGCAGGCCGTCATCAGGAAAGGCGTCGGCGATGCGGCGCGCCACTGTGGCGGAACAGTTCACGCTGGTGAGCACGCCGATATAGTTTCGCGTCCCCACTCGCCCGTCCGGGCGAACGATCCCCTGAAAGGTCGCGTCAGACCGCAGCGGCGGCGAACGCAGATCCGCCCCCACCTCGGCCTCTCGTCCATCGTCGGTCATCATCAGATTATGGATGTGAACGTGGTCTCCCGGCGCGATCGCCATGCCGGCGCGGCCGATGACCTGACCATAGCGACGAACCACTCCTCCCGCTTCCACAGCATGACGCGCGATCTTATGACCCGTGGGGATGTGGGTGCGCGCGGGGACGTCCAAGCCTTCGGGAGTCTGGCCTTCGGAAATGTCATCCAGGGCGATGGCGACGTCGTCGAGTGAATTTAAGACCAGAATGCGAGACATGATCTAGACCGCCGCCTCCCGCGCCGCCTCGACCGCTCCTTTGCGACACAGCGACAGATAGGCGTCCGTAACCGCCAGGGCGAAGCGGTCGTCCGCCGCCAGGCGCTGCGGAAAAACGGCCGCAAGCCTCAGAAGACTCAGCACCTGGTCGGCTTCATTGTCAGCCTCAGCCAGACGCCGGGCCGTTTCGGCGGCCAGCGGATCATCGACCTCGAAGCGCTCTCCCCCTTCCGTCAAACCCGATTGCCACCTCATCCAGGCCGCTACGCCCAGCGCCGTCGCCTTGATCCCGAGCCCTGCCGCCAAACGATCTGCGGCCGTCGCCAACAGTCGCTGCGGCAGCTTCTGAGAACCGTCGATGGCGATCTGGCGTGTGCGATGCATCAGGGCGGCGTTGCAGAAGCGCGCCATCAGGGCGTTCCGATAGTCGGCGATCACCAAACCGGGCGGCGGCTCCAACGTCGTCTCGACCTCGTCCCACAGGGCTTCGACATAGGTGCGGAAAGACGGCACGCCCACCACCTCATGCACATGTTCGAAGCCGGCCAGGGCCCCCAGGTAGGACAAGGCGGAGTGAGCGCCGTTCAGAAGTCTCAGCTTGGCGTTCTCCCAAGGCTCGACGGACTCCGCCAACTGAACGCCCAGGCCTGGAAAGTCCGGTCGCTCGCCGGCGAAATGGTTTTCGATCACCCACTGGGTGAAGGGCTCCGTCTTGACCATGCCTTGATCCTCGACGCCGAGCCGGCCGGTCAGTCGCGCCACGTCGTCGGGGGTGGTCGCAGGAACGATCCGGTCGATCATGGTCTGCGGGAAGGCGCCATGACGCCTGATCCAATCGGCCAAGTCAGGGTCGATACGGCCCGCCATCGCCAGCACGGCCGCCCTGATTCTTTGCCCGTTCTGCGGAAGATTGTCGCAGCTGATGACGGTGAAGGGTTTGAGGCCCGCAGCCTTGCGCGCCTTCAACGCCGCAACAAGGAATCCAGGGGCCGTGCGCGGCGCCTCCAGATCGGTCAAATCCGCGGCCACGTCCGGATCATTGAAAATCAGATCGCCGCTTGCGGGGTCGATACGGTAACCCTTTTCGGTGACGGTCAAGGTGACGATGTGAACCTCAGCCCTCGCCATGGCGGCCACCAGGGCGGCGGGGTCTTCTGGGCCGACCAGGACGCCGCAGCCCGCGCCAATGACGCGAAGATCCTCACGCGCCCCGTCACGCACCACCAGGGTGTACAGTCCCTCTTGGGGATTCAGTTGGTCTCTGACGCCCGGTGACCGCAGCGAGGCCCCGAGAACCCCCCAACGCAGGTCGCCGCCGGCCAGGGCGTCGTCGAAGACAACCGCCTGATGGGCGCGGTGGAAGGCTCCCACCCCCAGATGCACCACGCCGGTCTTCACCTCCGCTCGGTCATATCTGGGCTGAGCGACGTCCAAAGGCAGTCGCGACAAGGCCTCTGAGTTCAGCCGGGACGTCGGACCGCTCACAGCTTGTAGGCCGCCTTGACCAGACCATAGGTCAGGGCGTGGGCGACCTCGTGCGCCTCGTCCTCCTCGATCCTATGCTCCACCACAAGCCGGGCCAGGAAGCCGCAGTCCATGCGGCGCGCCACATCGTGACGGGCCGGGATCGACAGGAAGGCGCGGGTGTCGTCATTGAACCCGACCGTGTTGTAAAAGCCGGCGGTCTCGGTGACCTGTTCGCGGAAGCGGCGCATGCCCTCTGGGCTGTCGTGGAACCACCAACTGGGGCCCAGTTTCAACGCCGGATAATGACCGGCCAGCGGAGCCAGTTCGCGGCTGTAGCTGGTCTCGTCGAGGGTGAAGACGATCAAGGACAGGCGCCTGTCCGCTCCAAAGCGATCCAGCAGCGGCTTCAAGGCCCTGACGTAATCGGTCGGGGTGGGAATGTCGCATCCCTTGTCGCGTCCAAAGCGATCGAACACCGTCGCCGAATGATTGCGGAAACTGCCGGGATGCAGTTGCATCACCAGGCCGTCCTCGACCGACATGGCGGCCATTTCGGTCAGCATCTGGCCGCGAAACAGCTCGGCGTCCGCAGCTGTCGCGGGCGCCGCGGATACGCGACGGAACAGAGCCTCGGCCTCTCCTCTCGGCAGATCCGCCGTGAAGGCGGTCGGATGGCCGTGGTCGGTCGAGGTCGCGCCCCTTTCGATGAAGAAGGCGCGACGGTCGCGGAGAGCTTGAAGATAGCCGTCCCAGCTCATGACGTCGCGACCGGTGAGATCGGCCAGGCTGTGCAGATTGTCGCGGAAACCCTCATAGTCCGGATCCAGGACCGGGTCGGGTCGAAACGCGGTCAGCACCCTGCCTTTCCAGCCTGACGACGCGATGGTCTTGTGGTGATCCAGGGTGTCCAGCGGGCTCTCGGTGGTGGTCAAAACCTCGATATTGTAGCGTTCGAACAGGGCGCGTGGCCGGAAACCGTCGGTTTTGAGGGCGGCGTCGATGACGTCGTAATAATGGTCCGCCGTCTCGCCCGAGAGACGCACATCCAGGCCGAACACCTCGGCATAGACCCAGTCATGCCAGAGGCGCGAAGGCGTGCCGCGAAACAGGTGATAGTTCTCGGCGAACCGGCGCCAGATTTTCCTGGGATCCGTCTCCACAGGCCCGCCGTCGACGCGCGGCACGCCCAGATCCTCCATCGCCATCCCCTGCGAATACAGCATCCGAAAGACGTAATGGTCGGGCGTAATCAGCAGCTCAGCCGGGTTGGCGAAGGCTTGGTTCAGGGCGAACCAGCTGGGGTCTGTATGCCCGTGCGGACTGATGATCGGCAGATCTTTGACGGCGTCATACAGCCGCCGCGCGACTGCGCGGGTTCCCGCATCTGCTGGAAACAGGCGGTCGGGATGAAGTCGGAGCGGCTGAGTCATGAAATCCTTCCCTCAGTTCCCGCCGGCCGGACGCGACGAGTCGTTTCTGTCCCTCCTGTTACAGGGCCGAGGACAAAAAAGACACCGGTTACCTACAGGTCGAAAAATCCTGGTCGGCCTATGGCGCCCGCAGAATATGCGGCGCTTTAATCAAACATGCTGGACGGCCCGCCCAGGCGCGCTTTCCAATCAGCCTCAGATCAGCCCATGGCCCTTCGGCAGTTCGGCGTATCGATGCACCCGCGTCGCCATGACGAGGCCGAAGCCTATCATGACGGTCAGCATCACCGTGCCGCCGTTGGACAACAGCGGCATGGGCACGCCCACGACTGGCGCAAGCCCCATAACCATGGCTCCGTTGATCAGCACATACATGGCGAAGGTGGCGATCACGCCGGACGCCGCCAAACGGCCGAAATGACTGTGGGACAGGGACGCTATTCGCAAAGAGATCAATATGATGGCCGCATAGGCGCTGAGCAGGAAGAAGGCGCCGACGAAGCCGAACTCCTCAGCGAAGGCGGCGAAGATGAAGTCGGTATGCCGCTCGGGCAGAAACTCCAGCTGGCTCTGGCTGCCCAGGCCGTAGCCCTTGCCAAGAAGCCCGCCCGAGCCCATCGCGATCTTGGATTGGACGATCTGATACCCCTTGTCGGCCATGTCGGCCTCAGGGTTCAGGAAGGTCAGGACCCGGTGGCGCTGATAGTCGTGCATGCCGAACATCACATAGGGAGGCACGGCGACCGTGGCGACGGCGGCGACGGCGGCGATGATCTTCCAGTTCAGACCGGCCATGAACATGATGGCCGCGCCGGTCAGGCCGATCAGCATGGCCGAGCCCAGATCCGGCTGGTGCGCCACCAGCAGGAAGGGCATGCCGATGATGGCGACGGGAATGATCAGCTTCCAGTGAAAGCTCGCCTCCTTGGCCGAGGCCCCGTGGTACCAACGCGCCAGGGCCAGAACCACGCCGATCTTCATGATTTCCGAGGGCTGTATGCGGGTCACGCCCAGGTCAAGCCAGCGCGTGGCGCCGAGCGCGGTGTAGCCCAACGGCGTCTCGACGAGAGCCAGTAGGAACAGGGCCACGCCATAGATGGGATAGGCCAGGGCGAACCAGTAGCGAATGTTGATCATCGACAGCCCCAGCATCAGCACCAGGCAGACGCCGAACCGGATCAGGTGTTTAGCCGCCCAGGGTGACCACGAGCCGCCCCCCACCGAATAGAGCATCATTGCGCCCGCGCCGCCTACGGCGCAGATGAGCAGCAGAAGCCGCCAGTCGAGCTGGCTGATCTTGGTCGAAACGCGCTCGCGCTCGCCGGGACGAGACAGGGCGGAAGCGGTCATAAGCGCGGCTCCGTCGATGGGGGAAGCGGATCAACCGCCTCCGGCGTCGGCGCCGCCGGCTCGACGGTCGAAGGCTGGGTCAGGTCCGTCGTCTCTGTCGGCTCGGGCGCCGGCGGGCGTTCCATTCGCGCGCGCATCTCCGGATCCTTCAGCAAGGCGACCTTCATCACCTCCCGCGCGCGCGGCGCGCCGGCTGTACCGCCGCCCATGCCGCCGTGTTGCACAATCACCGACACGGCGTAGCGGGGATTGTCCGCCGGCGCGAAGGCGATGAACAGGTTGTGGTCCTTCTGGGCCCAGGGCCGGCCCGCGCCCTTGCGGGAGCCGGCGCCGTAGTTCTGCGCCTGGGCCGTCCCGGTCTTGCCCGCCATGCGGATGTCGCCGAGGCCCAGTTGGCTGTTCCTGAAGCCGGTCCCGCCGACGTCGGTCACCGCCTCCATCCCTTCCCGCATCACCTGCACGAAGGCCGGATCATAGGGCAGGTCGGCGAAGCTGCGGTCGCCCCCCTGCTCCACTCCCCCGATCGACTTGATCAGCCGCGGCGTCACGGCCTTTCGGCCATTGGCCAGTCGCGAAGCATAGACGGCCAGTTGCAGGGCGTTGACCGTCAAGGCGCCTTGACCGATGCCGTAGCTCGGCGTTTCGCCCGGATACCATTTGCCGTCGCCCCGCACGGGATTCTTCCGCCGCCATTCTCGGTCAGGCACCAGGCCCGGCTTCTGGCCGGAGATGCCGATGTCGTAGGTCTGGCCAAAGCCCATTTCGCGCGCCGTCTCGGCGATGGCGTCCGGCCCGACCTCGACCGCCAGGGTCATGAAATAGACGTTGCAGGAGTTCTTGATCGCCGAACGCATGTCCTGCGAACCGTGCCGTCCCAGGCAGGCGAACCGCCGCCCCAGATAGTAGGCCCCGTTGCAGACGATCCGTCGGTTCGGATCGCCGCCCCGTTTCAACGCCGTCAGCCCGACGACCGGCTTGAAGGTCGAGCCGGGCGCGAACGTCCCCGTGAGAGCCTTGTCCAGCAGCGGGCGACGTTCATAGTCGGCCAAGGCGCGATAGATGCTGGAAGGCACGCCCCCCACAAACAGGTTGGGATCGAACGATGGGGCGGAGGTCATCGCCAGGATGTCGCCGTTGCGGACGTCCATCACGACGCAGGCCCCGGACTCCTCGCCGAACACCTCCAGCGCCCGGTTCTGAATGTCGGCGTCGAGGGTCAGAACCACTTCCTGCCCGGGAACCGCCGGGCGGGAGCCGCCCACATCCTCGGCCACCACCCGACCCCGCGCGTCCACCTCGACGCGATTACCGCCGGGCTCGCCGCGCAGGGCCTCGTCCAGCGCCTTCTCCACCCCTTGCCGGCCGATGCGGAAACTGGGGTTGAACAGCAGGGGCGGAACCTCCTCCCCCCTGTCGCGGATGGCCTTGACGTCCCGATCGGACACCTTGGCCACATAGCCGACCACATGGGCGAAAGAGCCGCCGAAAGGATAGTAGCGGGCGTCGTTCATGTCTGCCATGACGCCCGGCAGCTCGTTGGCGTACAGATTGACCTTGGCGAACTCCTCCCAGGTCAGGTCGCTCTTGACCGGAACCGGGTTGAACTTGGACGAGGCGTTGACGTCGCGGATGATGGCGCGGCGGCGTTCCAGGGTGTCGGGAAGCAGCCGACCCAGCAGGTCCAGGGTCTGGTCCAGGTCCTTGGTTTCGTCGCGCACCACCAGCACTCGGAAACTGGGGCGGTTGCCGGCGATGACGACGCCGTTGCGATCCTTGATCAGGCCCCGCGGCGGCGGAACCATGCGGAAGTTGAACTGGTTCTGCGACGAGAGGGTCGCATACTCCTGAGCCTGCACGACCTGGAGCTGGGCCAGCCGCCCTACAAGCGCCGCCACGCCGAGGGTCGCCAGGCCGCCGAACACGAAGGTGCGCCGCAGGAACGAGCCCTGTCGTTCATTGACGTCGGCGAAAAAAATGGAAGGTTCGCCGCTCATCGGAAGCGAATGTCTCCATCGTCGAACCGCTCAAGCATCCAGTCAGCGACCGGATAAAGCAGGAGGGTCGGGACGATCTGGCCGATCAGCGACAGAATGGCCGGCGGATTGCCCGCCCGCACCGTCACGATGACATAGGCGAACAGAAACGCCCCCAGGGTGCAGGCCACATACCAGGCGAACCGGATCAGCCCTTCGTGTCCGGCCAAAAGATTGCGCGACAGAAGCAGGACGCCATAGACCCCCATCAGACACAGGGCCCACATGCCGAGCGGGCCGTTCCAAAACAGGTCAAGGAACAGGCCCAGGGCGAACAGCACAGCCGGCGCCGTCATCGACGGACGGATCAAGGGCCAGGCGAAGGCCAAAACCATGGGCACGACCGGCTCCGGCAAGGTCAGGCCGAAAAGCTGGGCGGGGGTGGCCAGGACGATGGTCGCCGCGACCGCCACAAGGGCCGGATAGAGGATCCATTGCAAAGGCCCGACGACGCGGACCGCAACCGGCCGTCTCACGCGGCGCCTCCCGGCGCAGGCGAGGGTCCGCCCGGCGGAGTCTCAGGCGTGGACTGATCCGGAGCGGCGCGCGGAGCCGGACCGCGCTGAACCGACGGCCCGGCGGTTGCGGCCTGCGAAGCCTGGGCCTGCCGCGTGCGTTCGGCCTGGGCGCGTGCGGCCGCTTGCCGGCGTGCGGCAACGTCCGCAATCGCAGCCGCCTGTTCGAGGCTGGGCTCGGGCGCCGTCCCCAGACCCGCCAGGGGCGGCGCATTCAAGGCGTTGGGATCGACCAGTTGGCCGAAGTCCTGGAACAACAGCACACGCACATAATCGACAGCGCCACGATCGCTGAACAGTTTGACGCGCCAGCTGCCGTCAATGCCCTTGGCGGCGACGCCGATCGGTATGCCGCGCGGCAGTCCCCCACCGTCCCCAGAACTCAGAATGCGATCACCCGGCTGCACCGAGCCGGCTCCGCGAACAAACTCCAGACGCGGGTTGTCGCTGCCGTCGCCGGTGAGAAGCGCCCGCGCATCGGTGCGATCCACCAGGACGGGCGTCCGAGACGCCACATCGGTCAGGAGCACCATGCGGCTCACGCCTCCGGTCGCGCCCGTCACGCGACCGACGAGGCCGTGTTCATTGATCACCGGATTGCCGATCCGCACGCCGCGGCGCGTGCCCACGTCCAGAAGCTTGGCCCGATTAAAGGGTCCGCGCGCGTCGGAGATGGCGCGCGCCGTGATCATCGGAACGGGCGGCTCAGTCCGCAGCCCCAGCAAGGCTTCATAGCGCGCGTTGACGTTCTTCAGGGCGATGGCCTGGTCGCGCCACGGTTGGAGTTCCGCCAATTCCGCCTTGAGTTTCCGATTTTCCGACACCGCGAAGAAATAGCCCCCGACATAGTCGGTGACGGCGCCGACCCAGCGCACCGGCGCGGCCAAGATCCCGCTGACAGGTCCAGTCACCGTATCAGCCGCTCCGCGCACGGCGCCATAGCTGGAACCGCCGTCGACGGCCTTGCGATCGCTCACCAGTAGGAGGCCGGCGGCCACGATCGACACGACGACCACAACCGCGGCGGTCCAGACCAGCGGCACCTTCAGGTTTTCAAAGGGACCGTCGCGAAACGCCACGGGCGACCTTCCACAAAAGGGGTTGGAATCGACAGGCGATCCCTGTCGTTCTGCCTGCCTATCGCAAAATCAGGGCCGGAATGGAACCGTCGATCACGCAGGGCTGAAAAGGATTTGCGGCCGGACTTTCGCCCAGCCGCGATCGAAAAAATCAGAGCGCCGAGTCGAGCACGCCCTTCATCCAGCGCGGATGCTCCAGCACGCGGCCGCAGCCGATGGCGACGCAGGACAGCGGGTCGTCGGCCACCGAGACCGGCAGGCCGGTGTGGTCGCGAATCTCGACATCCAGGCCGCGCAGCAGGGCGCCGCCGCCCGTCAGCATGATGCCCTTGTCGGCGATGTCGGCGGCCAATTCCGGCGGGGTGGCTTCCAGCGCGACCTTCACGGCCTCGATGATCTGGGTCACCGGCTCGGCCAGGGCTTCGGCGGCCTGGCGTTCCGAGATACGGACCTCGCGCGGCACGCCCTGCATCAGGTCGCGGCCCTTGACCTCGATCGACAGGCCTTCGCCGTCGGCCGGGATGCGGGCGGTGCCGATGTCCTTCTTGATCCGCTCGGCGGTCGTTTCGCCGATCAGCAGATTATGGTTGCGACGCATATAGCTGATGATGCTGTCGTCCATCTTGTCGCCGCCGACGCGGACCGAACGCGAATAGACGATGCCCGACAGAGACAGCACGGCCACCTCGGTGGTGCCGCCGCCGATATCGACGACCATGGAGCCGGTCGGCTCGTGGATGGGCAGGCCGGCGCCGATCGCGGCGGCCATCGGCTCGTCGATCAGGCCTACGCGGCGCGCCGAGGCGTTCAGGCAAGAATCATTGATCGCGCGACGCTCGACCGCCGTGGCGCCGGACGGCACGCAGACGATGATCTTCGGGTTCACGAAGCCCTTGCGGTTATGCACCTTGCGGATGAAGTGTTTGATCATCTCTTCGGCGACTTCGAAGTCGGCGATGACCCCGTCGCGCATCGGGCGGATGGCTTCCATGTGGCCGGGCGTTCGGCCCAGCATCTGCTTGGCCTCAATGCCCACGGCGTGAACGATCTTGCGTCCGCCGACGTTGCGCAGGGCCACCACGGACGGCTCGTTCAGGACGATGCCCTTGCCCTTCATGTAAATCAGGGTGTTGGCGGTGCCCAGGTCCATCGCGATGTCGTTGGAGATCGCGCCGAAAAGGGAAAAGCTCATGGGAATCGATACCGTTGTTCTTTGACCGAGGGCGTCAGTTTCGCAGTCGACCTGGCGACGCCCCGCCGTCCTGACATCCCCTTGCCGGACAGCTTCCTGATCGTCTTCGCCACGCCTACCGCTGGCCCGTGTGCCCGTATGAAACAGGGAATACAACCCCCTTCGCGTACCGGACGCGAGTTCACCCCCAGGCCTGTGTAAGCTTGGCGCTCCGGGCCGTTCACGATAGCGTCATGAGGGGGAAGGACTCCCTGTGAAACATCCTGCCGGCGCTTGCCGCGACGTCAGTCCCCACGCGCCTTTTCGCGACGCCTCACCCACTCCCGGACCCCCAGCATTAGACCCAACCAGGCCAGGGCCACGCCCGCCAGGATGGCCGAGGTCCAAACCCCGTCGCCGCTGACGGCCGTCATGAAGGAGCCGCCGAAAAAGGCCACAAGCGCCGTCTTGGGCAAAACCCCCAGGGCGCATCCGGCCAGGAAGCCGGGAAAGGACGCCCGCGCCGCGCCAAAGGCCATGTTGACCACGATGAAGGGCGCCGAGGGCACGTTGCGGATCATGAAGCTGGCGTAGAAGGCGTTCTGCCCCACGAACCGGGTCAACCGCCCGACCGTCTTTCCGCCGTGCCGCTCCAGCACCCGCGCGGTCGGCCCGCGCCCCATCCAATAGGTGACGGCGGCCGAGGCGACCGTGGCGATCCAGCTGTACAGAAACCCGAACCAGGGCCCAAAGGCCACCACGCAGGCGGCGATCAGAATGAACTGAGGCGCCCCGAAGAAGGCTGCGACCGTGAACACGATCACGGCCGCCGGCAGGCCCCACGGCCCGTGCCGGAATCCGCCCAGCCAGGCCTCCAGCCGCGCCTCGGCGTCCAGCCCCAGCTGGCTCTTACCCACGGCGAACAGAGCCGTCATCGCGCCCAGAACGACAACCGTCGCCAGCACGGCGCGCCAGCGCCGCGCCTCCATATTGGACAGGAAATCGAGGATCCAGCGCATCAGACGCGCCGCTTATCACCCCGGCTGTACATTAGCGAGCCTGGGCGGATTGTCCCGGCGGGCCTGCGCGCGTAAGGAACCTCGCCCTCCCCGGCGACAACCTTCCAAGACCGATGGGATTCCCATGTCCAGCCTGCAATCTTCCGCCCTCGCCCGCGTCAAGCCTTCGGCCACCATCGCCGTGACCGCCCAGGCCCGGAAGCTCAAGGCGGAGGGCCGCGACGTGATCGGCCTCGGCGCCGGGGAGCCGGACTTCGACACGCCGGAGAATATCAAACAGGCCGCCATCGACGCCATTAATCGCGGTGAGACCAAATATACCGACGCCGACGGCATGCCCGAACTGAAGAAGGCTATTGTGGCCAAGTTCGCCCGCGAGAACGGCCTGACCTACGACGTGTCGCAGATCCACGTCGCACCGGGCGGCAAGCCGGTCATCTTCAACGCCCTGGTCGCCACCCTGAACCCCGGCGACGAGGTCATCGTGCCCGCCCCCTACTGGGTCTCCTACCCCGATATGGTCCTGCTCGCCGGGGGCGAGCCCGTGACCGTGATCGGCGAGGAGAAGGACGGCTTCAAGCTGCGTCCCGAGGTGCTTGAGGCCGCCATCACCCCCAAGACCAAGTGGCTGATCCTGAACAGCCCCTCCAACCCGACCGGCGCCGCCTACACCCAGGCGGAGTTGCTGGCCCTGGCCGAGGTCCTGCGTCGTCACCCCCACGTCTGGGTGCTCACCGACGACATGTACGAGCACCTCGTCTATGGCGACTTCGAATACACCACCATCGCCCAGGTCGCCCCCGACCTGATCGACCGCACCCTGACCGTCAACGGCGTGTCCAAGGCCTATGCCATGACCGGCTGGCGCATCGGCTACGCCGGCGGCCCCAAGCCGCTGATCGACCTGATGCGCAAGGTGGCCAGCCAGACCACCTCCAACCCCACCAGCATCAGCCAGTGGGCCGCGGTCGAGGCCCTGAACGGCACCCAGGACTTCATCCCCGAGCGCAAGATCGCCTTCGAGAAGCGCCGCGACCTGGTCGTCTCGATGCTGAACCAGGCGACCGGGATCACCTGTGCTGTGCCGGAAGGCGCCTTCTACGTCTATCCGTCCATCGCCGGCCTGATCGGCAAGACGACGGAATCGGGCGTGGTCATCGACGGCGACTCGACCTTCGCCGCCGAGCTGCTGAACGCCGAGGGCGTCGCCGTGGTCCAGGGCGAGGCCTTCGGCCTGTCGCCCTATTTCCGCATCAGCTACGCCACCTCCGACGCCGTGCTGGAAGAGGCCTGCACCCGCATCCAGCGCTTCGCCGCCTCGCTGCGTTGATTTTTCCACCGGACGGACGCCTCTGTGTCCGTCCGGATCGACGGCCCCAGGTCAGGCCGTGGCGCGCGGCGACAGTCGGGCTCCGTCGCCGTCCGGTTCGTTCGGATCGCCCAGCTCCCCTTGCTCTCGCGCCCTGCGGCCATAGACCCATTCGAACAGCGGCGACGCCATAAGGGTCGTGATGATGGCCATCAGGACCAGGATGGAGAACAGGGCTGGGCCGATGACGCCGCGCTGAAGTCCGATATTGATGATGATCAGCTCCATCAGCCCGCGCGCGTTCATCAGGGCGCCGATCCCCATGGCCGTGGCGTTGTCCTGGCCCGTCAGCCGGGCGGCCGCCCAGCAGGCGCCCCCCTTGGCCAGGACGGAGCCGGCCAGGATCACCAGGGTGACGGCGGCCAAACCGATATTGTCCACCATCGTCAGCTGCGTATTGAGCCCCGAAAAAGTGAAGAACATCGGCAGCAGAACCAGAACGGCGAAAGGCTCCAGCTGACGTTTGATCTCCGCCGTCAAAAGGCCGCGCGGCATGGCGACCCCCAGGATGAAACCGCCGAAGACCGCATGGATGCCGACGGCGTCCATCGCCCAGGCGCTGAGCATGAACAGGATCAGGACGACGCCCAATACGCTCGGTCCGACGCGCCCCTCCCGCTCTGCGATCCGGCCTAGGGGCGCCAGAAGCCGGGGCCCCAAGGTCATCATGAAAAGGGCGAAGGCGCCGCCTCCGGCGATCGCCACCACCGCCACCATCGGGCCGGCGCCGAAGCTGGCCAGGACGATCGCCAATACGCACCACGCCCCGGCGTCATCGATGGCGCCGGCGGCCAGAGACAGCGATCCCAGCCTCGATCCGCTCAGGCCGCGTTCGTGAATGATGCGGGCCAACATGGGAAAGGCGGTAATCGAAATGGCCGCGCCCATAAACAGCATGGCCTGCCAGGTCACGATTCCCTCGCCGAACAGGCCAAGACTCAGTAGCCAGGGCGCGATGGCGACCGCGACCAGAAACGGCGCCGCCATACCGGCCAGAGACACGGCCGCCGCGCTGGTCGCATGGGCGCGGAAATGATCCCGGCGAAACCCCAGCCCGACCAGGAACATGTAGAGACCGACGCCCAGCTGGGCGCCGACGAACAGGATGGACCGCGACTCCTTCGGAAACAGGGCGGCCTGCAAGTCGGGAGCCAGAAGTCCGAAAAGGGACGGCCCCAGGATCACGCCTGCGATCATTTCGCCGACGACCTGCGGCTGACCCAACCAGCGCTTGGCCGCCCATCCCACCACCCGGCAGGCGGCGATGATCACCGCCATCTGCAGGAAAAAGGCGACACTCAGCTCCGCATTGGTCATGCGATGATCCCTCCCCAGGGCGCGCCGTTCTTGAGAACGATCACAGGTCGCTCACCCTAAACACCCTCGTCGCCTATTCAAGGCTCCCCGCAGACCTAGGTCGTCTTGATCAGGGCCGGCTGGCCATGCCCAGCTTAACCGGCTTGGCCTCCTCGTTCAGGGCGCCGCGCTTGACGCCCCAGAGCAGGATGATCGGCGCGCCGACATAGATGGACGAATAGGTGCCCACGATGATGCCGAACATCAGGGCGATCGAGAAGCCGAACAGGGCTTCGCCGCCGAACAGGGCCAGGGCCGCCAGCACCATGACGGCGGTCACGCCGGTGATGATGGTCCGCGACAGGGTCTCGTTCAGCGACAGGTCGATCACCTCGCCCAAAGGCATGGTCTTGTACTTGCGCAGGTTCTCGCGAAGCCGGTCGAACACCACCACGGTGTCGTTCATCGAATAGCCGATGACGGTCAGGATGGCGGCGACCATGTTCAGGCTGAACTCCAGGCGGAAGACCACGATCAGGCCGAAGGTCAGCACCACGTCGTGCAGCAGGCCGATCACGGCGCCGAAGCCGAATTGCGGCTCGAACCGGAACCAGATGTAGAGGAACATCAGGCCGATAGCGACGGCCAGGGCCAACAGGCCCGAGGTGAACAGTTCGCCGGACACCTTGGACCCGACCACGCTGACGCCCGAATACTGCACCTCGCCGACCGTGCCGCTGATGGCGCGCTCGACCTGGTTCACCACCTGGGTCTGATCGCGGCCTTCCGGCACCTGGAAGCGCAGGATGGCGGTCGAGCCGTCATCGACATTGGTGTCGCGCCGGGCGATGCCCTGCACCTGGACGTCGCCCAGGTTCAGACCGTTCACCGCCTCGCGCACCCGGTCCAGCTCGATGGTCTGGCCGGCGGGCTTGGACACCTCCATCGAGGCGCCGCCCCGGAAGTCGATGCCCATGTTCAGGCCGGGCACGAAACAGCCCACGATCGAGGCGATGCACAGCACCACCGACAGGACGGCGGCGTACCGGGAGTATTTGACGAAATGGAAGTTCGTCTTCTGCGGCAGCAGTTTGATGAGGGGCCATCCACGCATCGCCATTACTCCGCGATCGGCAGTTTTTTGGGCTTGGCGGTCTTGAGCCAGTAGGCCAGCAGCACCTGGGCCACCAGAACCGACGAGAACACCGAGGTGAAGACGCCGATGCTCAGCGTCCAGGCGAAGCCGCGTACCGGACCGGCGCCGAAGACGAACATGATCGCCGCCGCCACCAGGGTGGTGACGTTTGCGTCCAGGATCGTGCCCCAGGCCTTGGAGAATCCGGCGTCCATGCTGGCGATCACGCTGCGGCCCGCCCGGGCCTCGTCGCGCATCCGCTCATAGATCAGCACATTGGCGTCCACCGCCACGGCGAAGGTCAGGATCAGACCCGCGATGCCCGGCAGGGTCAGGGTCGCCTGGGTCAGCGACATGGCCGCCACGATCAGCACGCCGTTCAGGATCAGGCCGACCACCGAAACGCCCCCGAACAGGAGGCCGTAGGCCAGGATCATGAAGACCACGATGATGGCGAAGCCGACGGCGGTCGATAGGGCGCCTGCGGCCACGGCGTCGGCGCCCAGTTCGGCGGTCACGGTCCGGCGTTCCTCGACGTTCAGCGGCGCCGGCAGGGCGCCCCCGTTCAGCAGGTTCACCATCGTCGCGGCTTCCTGGATCGTGAACTGGCCTTCGATGATGCCCGATCCGTTGGTGATGGCGCTGTTGATGCGCGGCGCGGATATGACCTTGCCGTCCAGGATGATGGCGAAGGGTTTGCCGATATTGGCCGAGGTCGCCTCGCCGAAGCGGCGGGCGCCGGCGCCGTCGAAGCGGAAGCCGATGGCGGGGCGGCCGCTCTGATCGGCGTCGACCGAGGCCCGTGTCAGGTTTTCACCCGAGACCAGAACCCGCTTCTTGACCAGATAGGGCGTGCCCTGTTCATCGGTCAGCAGTTCAGCGTCCGGCGGCACGCGACCCGCCTGGGCCTCCGTCACCGAATTCTCAGTGTCCACCATCTGGAAGGTCAGTTGCGCCGTCTGGCCGATGACCTCCTCCAGCTTGCGCGGATCGCTCTCGCCCGGCGCCTGGACCACGATCCGGTCGGCGCCCTGGCGGGTGATCGAGGGTTCGCGCGTACCCAGGCTGTCGATGCGGCGACGGACGACTTCGATGGACTGATCGACCGCCGTCGATCCCATGCCGGCCAGGGCCGCGTCCGTATAGGCGAATCGGACCCGGTCCGAACCGACGCGGCTGGCCGTCCGTTCGACCTGGCCGGACGGTCCCGGCGCGCCGGCGAGGCGGCGCAGGGCTTCAAAGGCGGCGGTCTGTTTCGCCGGGTCCGCCAAAGCGACCACGACGCCGCCCGCCTCGCGCTGGAGGCCGTTGGTGGCGATGCCCTCGCCGTTCAGGGTCACCCGCACGTCCTCGATCAGATTGGTGACGCGCTTCTCGCGCATCGCCGGCACGTCCACCTCGAGCAGCAGATAGGAGCCGCCCTGCAGGTCCAGCCCCAGGTTCAGGGCGTTCTTCGGCAGCCAGCCGGGCAGCGCCTCCCGCTGAGCCGGGCTCAGCAGGTTGGGATAGGCCAGCAGGCAGCCGATGATCGCCGAGGCGACGACGAGAATGATTTTCCAGCGCGACAGCTGAATCATGAGGACAGTCCAGGTTCAGCGATACGCTTCGGGTCTCAGGCCTTGGAGTCGTTGGCGGCGACGGCGGTGCGGTTGCGCACCTCGGCGATCATCGCCTTGACGACGCGGATATTGACGCTGGGCGCGATCTCGACATTGACCTCGGCCTCTTCGACGCGGGTCACCTTGCCGATGGCGCCGCTGGACAGGACCACCGTGTCGCCGCGCTTCACGGCGGCGATGGCGGCCGCATGTTCCTTGGCGCGCTTCTGCTGCGGACGGATCAGCAGGAAGTAGAACAGGATGAAGATGGCGACGATCGGCAGGAACTGCATGATCACGGCCATCATGCCGCCGTCAGCTGGGGCGCCCATGGGGTCTCTCCGAACACAAGGCGGGGCGGCCCTCGTCGGCGCCCCCATTAAAACGAGGCGCGGAACCTAGGGCCGCGCTTCGCGGATTGCAACGTAACGAACGATCAGCGCGGCAATACGCTCAGGGGATCGACCGCCACGGGGTCGTCGCCGCGCATCTGGCGGGTCTCGAAATGGATCGACGGGCGGCCGTCCCCGGCGGTCAAACCCACGGTGCCGATCTGCTGACCCGCGCGCACGTCGTCGCCGTCCTTGACCGTGGCCGAGCCCAGATGGCCGTAAACCGTGCGCCAGCCGCCGTTGTGCACGATCAGCACCGTCAGGCCCTGGCCCACCAGATCGTCGCCCACATAGGCCACGCGCCCACCGGCCGCCGCCACGACCGAGGCGCCGGCCGAGGCGCCGATATTGATCCCATTGTTGCGCTCGCCCATGCCGACCGGACCGAACCGTCTCAGGATGTCGCCCCGCACCGGCCATTGCAGGGCGATGGTTCCGCCTGCGACGGGCGTCGTCGCCGGACCGGGCGCGCTCTCGACCGGCCGCGTCTGGACCGGCCGCGTCTGGGCCGGCAGGGCCGGATTGCCCGAGGGCGGCGGCGGGGGCGGCGGAACCACCCCCGAGTTCGGCACCAGCACACCGGCCGGCGACGGCCCCGTGGCGTAGGGATCGCGTCCCGTGTCCACGGCGGAATCGGGCAGAATGATTCTTTGACCGCTGGTGATCGCGCCGCGCGGCCCCAGCCCGTTCAGGTCGATCAGGGTTTGAACCGGCGTCTGGAACCGCCGGCCGACGCCCGAGATGGTGTCGCCCGGCTGGATCACATAGGCCGCGCCCGGCGTCACCACGGCGGGCGGCGAAGATGGGGCGGGCGTCGCCGGATAGGTCGGCTGGGCCGGCGTGACCGAAACCGGCGGCGGCAGGGCCCCGCCGTCGATCGAGCCGACCGGCGCCGTCGCCGGCGGCTGCTGATACGGTTGGGCGGGGGTCTGCGGCTGGGCCGGCTGACCATAGGGGCCCTGCTGAGCCTGCGGCTGGGCGCCTCCGGCAGGAACAGGGCGCGTCGAATACTGCGGCTCGGACGGATAGGTCATACAGGCCGCTGCGCTCAGCGACGCCGCCAAGATCACAACCGTTCTCATTCCGCCCGACATCACCGCCACCGGCCGCTCCTTACGTGGTTAAATCCGCCCGCCCGGTTTGCCCGCTCGCGCCGTCCAAGCCAAGCCCGCAATCATCGCCAAAGTGGGGCGGGAAGGTTAACGGCCGTCCAGACCCTCTCCCGCTTGCGGGAGAGGTGGCCCGGCGTCCGCGCAGCGGACCAGGGTCGGAGAGGGAAGTTTTCTTTCAAGAAGCATGACTTCCCCCATCGTTAGGCGTGTCGCTTCGCGCCACGACCTGACACTTCCCCCGCAAGCGGGGGAAGGTCTCACCCCTCCTTCGCCGTCCCCTCGACCAGGGGCACGAACCGCACTTCCGTCAGGCTTTCGCGCCGGAACGAGCCGTCACCTTGCCCCACATAGCGGTGCAGGATCTGCACCGAGGTGCGGCCCACCGGCGCCACCAGAACCCCGTTTGGCTTCAGCTGTTTCAACAGTTCGGTCGGCTCGCCCGGCGATGCGGCCGTCACCATGATCCGGTCGAAGGGCGCCTGTTCGATCCAGCCCAGGCCGCCGTCTCCGTGACGGGTGATGACGTTCTCGATCTCCAGGGCGCGCAGACGCGCCTCGGCCTCGACCAGCAGACTGCGATACCGCTCCACCGAATAGACATAGCGCGCCAGCCGGCTCAGCACCGCGCACTGGTATCCGCTGCCGGTGCCGATCTCCAGCACCCGGTGGCGGGGCTGGACGTCCAGGGCCTGGGTCATCAGGCCGACGATATAGGGCTGGCTGATGGTCTGGGCGCAGTCGATGGGCAGGGCCTGGTCTTCCCAGGCCTGATCCAGGAATTTCTCGTGCACGAAGACCGCGCGGTCGATGCTCTCCATCGCGCCCAGCACCCGGGGGTCCGTCACCCCCTGCTGGCGCAGCGACAGGATCAGACGTCCGGCGCGGTCGTCGTGCAGGTTCATGCGGCCTTCACCGCCTTTGGCGGCGCCCCGCCCAGCACCTTCTTCAGGTCATGGACGCTGGCCATATGGGTCAGGTCGATGTGCAGCGGCGTGACCGAGATCCGTCCCGCCTCGATGGCCCTCAGGTCGGTGCCCTCGGCATGCTCCTGCTTCTCGCCGCGGAAGCTCATCCAGTAGTAGTCGCGCCCGCGCAGGTCGGTGCGTCGCACCGCGTGCATCTCGCCCACGTCGCGGAACCCTTGCGTCGTCACCTCGATCTGCTCGACCCGTTCGGGCGGCAGGTTGGGGAAGTTGACGTTCATCACCACGCCCGGCGCCCATTTCTGGTCCAGCAGACGGCTGATGATCGCCGGCGCGAAGGCCTCGGCCGTCTCCCAGTGAGCCACCACCTCGTCGTGGAACCGTTCCAGGCTCTGGCTCAGGGCGATGGAGCGGATGCCGAAGGCCATGCCTTGCAGGGCTCCCGCCACCGTGCCGGAATAGCTGACGTCCTCGCCGATATTGTGCCCCCGGTTCACCCCGGACAGCACCAGGTCCGGCTTCTCCGGCATCAGATCGTTGACCGCCAGGATGACGCAGTCGGTCGGCGTCCCCGTCACCGAGAACCGCCGCTCGCCATGCTTATGCACCCGCAGCGGCTCGGTCAGGGTGATCCCCCGCCCCTTGGCCGACTGTTCGACGGCGGGGGCGCACACCCAGATGTCGTCGCTCAGGGTGCGCGCGATCCGCTCAAGGGATTCAAGACCTTCCGCCTCGATCCCGTCGTCGTTTGTCAGGAGGATACGCATCAGCCTACGAACTCGCGACCGCTCATATACGGCTGCAGCACCTTCGGCACCGCGATCCGCCCGTCGTCCTGCTGATAGTTCTCCATGATCGCCACCAGGGTCCGACCGACCGCCAGCCCCGACCCGTTCAGCGTATGGACGAACTCGGTCTTCTTCTCGCCGGCCCGCTTGAACCGGGCGTCCATGCGCCGGGCCTGGAAGTCGCCGCAGTTCGAGCAGCTGCTGATCTCGCGATAGGTCCCCTGGCTGGGCAGCCAGACCTCCAGGTCGAAGGTCTTCTGCGCCGAGAAGCCCATGTCGCCCTTGCACAGCAGCATCCGCCGGAACGGCAGCTCCAGCGCCTTCAGCACCGCCTCGGCGCAGGCCGTCATCCGCTCGTGCTCGGCGTCGGAGTCTTCCGGCCGCGCGATCGACACCATCTCGACCTTGGAGAACTGGTGCTGGCGGATCAGCCCGCGCGTATCCCGCCCCGCCGACCCGGCTTCAGCGCGGAAGCAGGGCGTCAGCGCCGTCATCCGCATCGGCGTGGCGAGGTCGTCCTCGGACAGGATGGTCTCGCGCACGAGATTGGTCAGGGAGACTTCGGCGGTGGGGATGAGCCAACGGCGGCTTTGTGCCTCACTGGCTTGAAGCTTGAAGAATGCCTCTTCAGCTTCGATCCAAGCTCGCTCTCCCAACGCCGAATAAACTTCAGAGTAGCCGTTCTCATCAATTTCGATGGGGCCGTTGTTGCGCTCATAGTCAGCAACGAGTTGATCATAAACGTCGCCAGCATCAATGCCGCGTGACTTGATCATTTCGTACTGGTCCCGGAAGGACAGCCCCGTTTGGAATAGATCTGGCCGGAACTTCGGCCATTGTCCCGTACCGAACATCGCCTCGTCCCGCACCAGCAGCGGCGGGTTCACTTCCAGATAGCCGTGCTGGTCCGTCTGCAGGTCCAGCATGAACTGGCCCACGGCCCGTTCCAGCCGCGCCAACTGCCCCTTCAGCACCGCAAACCGAGCGCCCGACATCTTCGCGGCCGCCTCGAAGTCCAGCATCCCCAGGGCCTCGCCCAGGTCGGCGTGATCCTTGGCCGGGCCGCCTTCGCGGGGCGTGCCCCAGCGCGAGACCTCGACATTGCCCGCCTCGTCCTCGCCGTCCGGCACATCCTCGGCCGCCAGGTTCTTCAACCCCGCCAGCAGGTCGCGCAGGTCCTTGCCAACGCGCGCCTCGATCTCGGCCGCCGCCGCGATATCGCCCTTCAGCGCCTCGACCTCGGCCTTCAGCCGGTCGGCCTCGGCCATGTCCTTCTTGCCCATGGCGGCGCCGATCAGCTTGGAGGCGGCGTTGCGCTTGGCCAGGGCGTCCTGGCCCGTGGTCTGGGCGTGGCGCAGTTCGGCGTCCAGCCGCAGGATGTCCGCCACCAGCCCGTCGGCCTGATCCACCCCGCGCGACGACCAGCCCGCGACATAAACCTGGGGGTTTTCGCGAATGGCTCTGATGTCGTGCATGGTCTGAAACTTCGGCTGGGCGGGAGAAGCCGAACGCTCTACCCGCCTGCGCGGTTAGGGGCAACGGCGGCGGGGCGGTTCCCCCTCCACCACGCTTCGCGCGGTCCCCCTCCCCAAAAGGGAGGAATGCGATGACCGAAATCCTCCCCCTCTGGGGGAGGTGGCGCGGCGCGCAGCGCCGCGACGGAGGGGGCCGGCCCGTTTTCTGTGGACGTCGGTTCGGAACCGCGTGGCGAATCACCCGGACTGGGGCAAGTTGGCGGCATGAACGCTCAGGTCGCCTCTTCAGAACTTCAGGGCCGGACGGCCCCGGCCGACCATCCGGAGCGGCAGTATCTGGACCTGCTGCGCGACATTCTGGACAAGGGCGTGCGCCGCGACGACCGCACCGGCACCGGCACCCTGGGCGTCTTCGGCCGCCAGATGCGGTTCGACCTTTCCAAGGGCTTCCCCGTCCTGACCACCAAGAAGCTGCACCTGCGCTCCATCATCGTCGAACTGCTGTGGTTCCTGCGCGGCGAAACCAACATCGCCTATCTTAAGGAGAACGGCGTCCGCATCTGGGACGAATGGGCCGACGCCGAGGGCGAACTGGGTCCGGTCTACGGCAAACAGTGGCGGTCCTGGGCGGCGCCGGACGGCCGCGTCATCGACCAGATCGAGAAACTGGTCCATGGCCTGAAGACCAATCCCCACAGCCGCCGCCATATCGTCACGGCCTGGAACCCGGCGGACGTCGACGACATGGCCCTGCCGCCCTGCCACTGCCTGTTCCAGTTCTTCGTGGCGGATGGGAAACTGAGCTGCCAGCTGTATCAGCGCAGCGCCGACGTCTTCCTGGGCGTGCCCTTCAACATCGCCTCCTACGCCCTGCTGACGATGATGCTGGCCCAGGTGGTCGGGCTGGAGCCGGGCGAGTTCGTCCACACCTTCGGCGACGCCCACCTGTATCTGAACCATTTGGAACAGGCCGAGCTCCAGCTCACACGCGAACCCTTGCCCCTGCCCGTGATGAAGATCGCGCCGAAGGACGATCTGTTCGCCTTCGAACTGTCGGACTTCACGCTGGAGGGCTATGAAGCCTGGCCGCACATAAAGGCCGAAGTGGCCGTCTGATGGATTTCAAGAGTCTGCAGGCCGACGTCCTGCGCATCTCCGACCTCTACGCCGCCAATCACGGCATTGATCGCGACCGGGACTGGGCCTTGCTGAAGCTCCAGGAAGAGCTGGGAGAGCTGACGGCTGAACATCTGCGGCTGTCCGGTCGGGCGCGCGGCGCGGGCGACGCCGAGGCCCTGGGCGACGAGGCGGCCGATGTTCTGGGCATGCTGTTGATCTATTGCGCGGGCGCCGGGATCGACCTTGAAACCGCGATGCGACGCAAATGGCTGAAGTGGCTGGAGCCTGCGGCATGACCGGGCCCGCTCGGATCGCCCTGGTCGTGGCCCGCGGCCGGAACGGCGTCATCGGCCGGGACGGCGACCTGCCCTGGCGGCTGCGTTCGGACCTGCAGAGATTCAAGGCGATCACTATCGGAAAGCCCTGCCTGATGGGGCGCAAGACCTGGGAGAGCCTGCCGCTGAAGCCCCTGCCCGGCCGGCTGAACCTGGTCCTGACCAAGGACGAGTCCTATGAGGCCGACGGCATGGCCAAGGGCGCCGTGGTCTGCTCCAATCTGGACGAGGCGATCGAGATCGCGCGCGAGACCGCCGAGGAGGACGGCGTGGACGAGATCTGCATCATCGGCGGCACGGCCCTGTTCGCCGCCGCCCTGCCCCGCGCCCGCCGCCTCTATATCACCGAGGTCGACGCGGCCCCCGAGGGAGATGCGGTCTTTCCGTCGTTCGACGAAACAGCCTGGGTTGAAGTATCTTCCGAAACCCATGCGGCGGGCGAGAAGGACGACCACGCCTTCACCTTCCGCGTTTTGGATCGTCGTTAGGAGCCCCTCATGTACGTCGCCACCACCAATGACCTGCCCGGTTTTCGCGTCACCCGCCACATCGGCCTGGTGCGCGGCGTTACGGTGCGATCCCGCAACGCCATTTCCGACGCCATCGGCGGCGTCCAGTCCATGCTGGGCGGCCGGGTCGGCGCCTATGTGAAACTGGCCGAGGCGGGGCGTCAGGAAGCCTATGACGAACTGGTCAAACACGCCCAGGCCCACGGCGCCAACGCCATTCTGGCCGTCCGCTATGACGCCACCGAGATCATGCCGGGCGTGACCGAGGTGCTGTGCTACGGCACCGCCGTGATCGTCGAGCCGGCCTGACCTCACTGAGACCTGACCGGCTCGACGCAGCCGGTCAGGACAGGGTCATCAGGTCCGAGCGCTCGAAATTGCGCAGTTCCTCGGTGCGCCCGTCCCGAATCTTCTGCACCCAGTGCGGATCGGCCAGCAGCGCGCGGCCGACCGCCACCAGATCGAACTCCTCCTTCTCCAGCCGGCGCACCAGACCGTCCAGCGAGGCGGGTTTGGAGCCTTCTCCACCGAAGGCCGCGATAAATTCGCCGTCCAGCCCGACCGAGCCGACCGTGATGGTCGGCTTGTTCATCAGCTTCTTGGTCCAGCCGGCGAAGTTCAGGTCAGACCCTTCGAACTCCGGCTCCCAAAAGCGGCGCTGCGAGCAGTGGAAGACGTCGACCCCGGCATCCGACAGGGGCGTCAGCCATTCGGCCATCTGGTCCGGCGTCTCGGCGATCCGGGCGGCGAAGTCCTGCTGCTTCCATTGCGACAGGCGCAGGATGACGGGGATGTCGTCGCCCACGCCTTCGCGCACCGCCTTGACCACCTCGGCGCCGAAGCGCGCCCGCTCGGCGATGGTCGGCCCGCCCCAGCGGTCCCCACGCAGATTGACCCCGGCCCAGAAGAACTGGTCGATCAGGTAGCCGTGGGCGCCGTGAATCTCGACGGCGTCAAAGCCCAGCTCCCGCGCCGCGCGCGCAGAGCGACCGAACGCAGCGATGGTGTCGGCGACGTCTTCTTCGGTCATAGGCTCATACTTGGCCTTGCCCGGCAACGTCAGGCCCGACGGACTGTCCACCTTGCCCAGGGGCGTCCAATCAGCGCCCTGGCCCCGCGCGGATCCGACGTGCCAGATCTGTGGCGCGATCAGGCCTCCGGCGGCGTGGACCTCGTCCACCACCGTCTTCCAGTGCGGCAGGGCCTCGCCGTGGAAAACGGGCACATCGACGTCATTGCGGGCGGCGGGACGCTCCACCACCGTGCCCTCAGTCACGATCAACCCCACCCCGCCCTCGGCGCGGCGGCGGTAATAGCCGGCCACATCGGACGTCGGGATGCCGTTCGGGGAAAAGGACCGCGTCATGGGCGCCATGACGATGCGGTTGGGCAGGGTCAGTCCCTTGACCGTAAAGGGGCGAAACAGGGCGTCGACGCTCATCGGATCTCCTCGCGAAATGGCAAGGGTGAAGGTGGCGAATAGAGTTGCGTTTGAAAACCCCACGCCCTGAAGTTTCTACAGCCCCAAGGAAGCCGCCACCTGCTCGGCAATCACAGCGAACCGCACCGCGATCGCGCCTTCGGGATCCGAGACGACCACCGGCCGCCCCGCATCTCCGCCCTCTCGCAGAGCGGCCTCCAACGGCAGATCGCCCAGGAAGGGGACAGACAGGCGCTCCGCCTCGGTCTTGGCGCCACCCTGTCCGAAGACGGCGCCGCTCATATTCTCGATCAGACCCAGGGTCGGCACATTCACCTTCTGGAACAGCGTGTGGGCCCGCCGGGCGTCGGCCAGAGCCACCTCCTGCGGCGTGGAGACGATGACGGCGCCGTCCAGCGGGGTCTTCTGAATCAAGGTCAGTTGCACATCGCCCGTCCCCGGCGGCAGATCGACCACCAGCACGTCCAGCGGCGCCTCGGCCGCGCCCCATCGGGTCTGGGTCAACATCTGGGTGATGGCCTGGGACGCCATGGGCCCACGCCAAATCATGGCGTCGTCCATCCGGGTCAGCAATCCGACGGACATGGCCTTCAGTCCATGCGCCTGGTGCGGCGCGATGGCGCCGTCCTCATAGGCGGGCTGGCCGCTGATCCCCAGCATGGTGGGCAGAGAGGGACCATAGACGTCGGCGTCCAGAATCCCGACAGACAGCCCCCGTGCAGCCAGGGCTGCGGCCAGATTGACGGCCACGGTGGACTTGCCCACCCCGCCCTTGCCGCTGGCGACGGCCAGCACGCGCCGGACATGGGCCGGACGGTCCGTAGGGACCGGCGCCTTGGGGCGTCCCTGATCCACAGCGGCCTTCGAAAGGCCGGCGGTGCGCGCGGGCTTGCCGAGCCCGGGCTTGGCCTCCGCCGTCAGGATCACCGAGACCCGGTTCATGCCGGGGATGGCCTTCAGCGCCGCCTCGGCCGCGTCCCTGACGGGGGCGTAGGTCGCGACCAGACTGCGGTCCACCTCCAGGGCGAAGCCCGCCCGATCCTCGGCCACGACCAGCCCCTGCACCAGGCCCGAAGCATGGAGCCCCTGGCCCGAAACCGGGTCCTTGACGGCGTCGAGCGCGGCGATGACGGCGGAACGTTCGACCAAGACGGTCTCCACAAGACTTGCAGGCGATAAGGGGCGCGTTCTATCGCCCCTGGATGCCGCCCGCGAGCCTCGATTTGTCCAAGCCGCCGTTAGTCACCCTGATCGCCGGCCCCACCGCCTCGGGAAAATCCGCCCTGGCGTTGAAGATGGCGCGCGAGACCGGGGCGGTCATCATCAACGCGGACAGCCAGCAACTCTACGCCGACCTGCGCATCCTGACCGCCCGCCCCTCGCCGGAGGACGAAGCTCTGGCCGACCACCGACTCTATGGCGTCGCTGACGCGGCTGAGGCCTGGTCGGTCGGACAATGGAGCCGGGCCGCCCTGACCATTCTGGACGAACTGCGGACGGAGAATCGCCCCGCCGTCCTCGTCGGCGGCACGGGCCTTTATTTCGCAGCCCTGACCCGTGGGCTGGCCGACATTCCTCCGGTCCCCGCCGCCGTGCGCGACCAGATCGAGGCGGACTATCTGGCGCAAGGCGAGGCTGCGTTTCGCGCCCGGCTCGCCGACGTCGACCCCCAGGCCGCGCAATCCATAGAAGTCGGCGACCGCCAGCGCCTGGTGCGGGCCATGAGCGTCCATTCCGCCAGCGGTCGCTCGCTGACAGACTGGAAGGCGCGGACCCGCCCGCTTCTGGAGCCCGGTTCATGGACGGGCCTCGTGCTCGAACCGGATCGCGCGGTCCTCTACGCCAACTGCGACCGGCGCGTGGATACGATGGTGGAAACGGGGGCCCTGTCCGAAGTTCGACGCCTCATCGCGCGCAATCTTTCACCCGCCCTTCCGGCTTTCAAGGCGGTGGGCGTGCGCGAGCTCGCCGCCCATGTCGCCGGCAACCTTGAGCGCGAGCCGGCCGTCGCTGCGCTGAAGCAGGCCACACGGAACTACGCAAAGCGGCAGCTGACCTGGTTCCGAAACCAGACGCCGGACTGGCTTCGGCTCCCCGGCGCCTGACGACGGGGCTTGGAAACCGCCCAGGCCACGCCTATATTCGCGTCGTTCGGCTTCGGCCGGACTATGGCGATAAAGGCGCCTGTAATAAGCGGACCGGACCCGGGTGCGATTCCCGGCGGCTCCACCATTTCTCCCTGCGTTATCGGCGGAGGCAGTATGGGGCCGACTAGCATCGACGGACGTGTAAAGAGGATTGCTTTCGCTCGTCCTGGCCCACCGTATCGGGCCATTTTCTAACTGCGAACGATAACTTCGCTGGAGAAGTCGCTCTCGCCGCGTAATGCGGTTCGGGTGATTTCGAACCTTAAGTCCTAGGGGTTCAGATCCCTGGGCGGGGCCTGTCGGGAGCCTGGCAACAGAATCCCGGCGCTTATCCCGCACATCCTGCGTCTTTACCTCATTCACATCTTTCGCCCACGCGCCTGCGCCGCTATCAGTCGCGCTTAATTGCGAGGTGACGATGACCGACCAGACCCCTCCGGTCGATGAGATGCAGTACGAGCGGCTGGCGCACGAGGCTTTGCGCGGCGTGATCCGGTCTGCGCTCGATCATGTGGCCGCCGAAGGTCTGCCCGGCGCGCATCACTTCTACATCACCTTCAAGACCCGGGCCGCCGGCGTCAGCATTCCTGCGAACATGCTGACCAAATATCCCGATGAAATGACGGTGGTGTTGCAACACCAGTATGAGGATCTTCAGGTCGAGGCCGACCGCTTTTCCGTGAAGCTCCGCTTCGGCGGCGTGCCTCGCACCCTCGCCATGCCCTATACGGCGGTGACCCGCTTCTACGATCCCAGCGTCCAGTTCCTGCTGCAGTTCGAAGAACCCGAGATCGTCGAGAATGTGGAAGACGCCACGCCGCCGGAAGATCCGGCGCCGACGTCCGACGGTCCGAAGGTCGTTTCCCTGGACCAGTTCCGCAAGAAATAGCGCCTTCCCTCACCCCGTCCTGGCGCTAAGCTCCCGTGTAAGGGATGTGGATGAGGACGTGCGATGGGTCGGTGGACCACGGCGGCGGTCGTAATGTTCAGCCTGGTCGTCCTGGGCTGTTCGGCCCAGGCGCAGAACCGGTTCGACGGCTGGGCCTCCGCCGTCATAGCCGCCGACTGGCGCGACAGCGACGGCCGAGCGATCACCGCCTTCGACAACGCCCAACGCGACCTGTCCAAGGCCTTTCAGCGAGCCGGCTTCGATCCGGCCTCCATGGTCAGCGTGAGCCTGCGTCCGGACGTCGCCGCGCCGGTGGAGGCCGAGGACAGCCTGCGTCGGTTTGCCGAGGCGGCTGAACGGGCGACGCGCGGCTGCCTCTTCTACGTCACCTCCCACGGCTCTCCCGAAGGCCTGGTTTTCGGACCGGAGGCGACGCTGGCTCCAGAGGATCTGATCCCTGTCTTGCGTCAAACCTGCGGCGATCGTCCGACGGTCGTGGTGCTGTCCGCCTGTTTCTCGGGCGTCTTCGTCGACGGCCTGAAGGGACCGAACCGCATGGTCATGACCGCCGCCCGGCGCGATCGCTCCTCATTCGGCTGCGCCGCCGACGCCCTCTATCCCTATTTTGATGAATGCGTGCTGGACGGCCTGAAAACCGCGCCGGATTTCATCGCCCTGTCCCGCGCCGCCACGTCTTGCGTCGCCGCGCGCGAACAGGCGGAGGGGCTCTCTCCGGCCTCAGAGCCTCAAACGGCGATCGGCGCGAACATGCAACTGCTTTTGCCGACGCTGCGGTTCAGGCCCTACGAGGATAGGATCGGATCGTAATCCGCTCGCGCTCGCCTTCCCGCCGCTCCACGAGAAGACGGGCCACCTGGCTGTCGTCGTGGAACAGATAGCCCTTGATCGAGTCGAGCAGGGCCTTGGCCAGGTTGTCGAGGTCCATCCACGGGGGTTCGCCGACATGTTCCATGCGGATTTCGACCACATGATCGCCCCAGGACGGCCGCGACGCCCACTCCTTGCGCATGAACTCATAGACCAGCGGCTTGTAGTATTTGGCCTGAGTGGTCAGGCCGTCGATGACGATCTCGACCGCCTCGCCGTCCTCGCGGGCCCGCACCTTGCCGGTTCCGATCCAGCCGACGGTCATCGGGTGCAGACGGACGGCGCGGCGTCCAGCAAACGGGCGGAACGGATGACGACCGGCGGCGTCAGCTGCTCTTGCGCGTTCGCGGGCATCTTCTGGATGCGGCGCGCCACATCCAATCCCTCGATCACCCGGCCGAAGGCGGCGAATCCCTGGCCATCCGGATTGCGGGCGCCGCCGAAATCCAGACTGGGGGTGTCCTGGGTCACAATGAAGAAGCTGGACGTCGCGCTGTCCGGGCCGTCGCGCGCCATGGACACGGTCCCCGCGAGATGACGCAGTCCTGTGTCCCGAGTCCGCTCCAGCGGAATGGGCGGACGGGCGTCGTCGTCGCTCCCCCGCGGCGTCGCCGCCTGGATGACGTCGATCGGGTTCGGGTTGGCCGTATTGGTCTCGCGCACCACGGTGCGGAAGAAGGACCCGTTGTCATAGTCGCCGAAGACGACGTAGCTGATGAAGTTGCAGGTGCTGATCGGCGCCGCTTCGGCGTCAAGGGCCAGAACGATTCGCCCGGCCGTCGTGTCCAGGGCGACGCGCGGTCGAGGCTCTTCAGCGGGAAGTCCGGCGCATCCCGCCAGCATCAGCAGAGTCGCCGTTAGAATATGCTTTGGTCCCATGGCCGCCTCGCCTTGCCCTGCTCTTCTCTCGTGCTACACCGCCGCGCATACAATCGCCACGCCTGAGAGCCTTGTCCGCGCATGAGCAACGTCCGCACTGAAACCGACACCTTCGGCCCCATCGAGGTCGCCGCCGATCGCTACTGGGGGGCCCAGGCGCAACGGTCGCTGGGCAATTTCAAGATCGGCTGGGAGAAGCAACCCCTGCCGGTCGTGCGCGCCCTGGGCATCGTCAAGCGCGCCGCCGCCGAGACCAACCGCGACCTGGGCAAGCTCGACCCCGCCCTGGCCGACGCCATCATCCAGGCCGCCAATGAAGTCATCGAGGGCAAGCTGAACGACCACTTCCCCCTGGTCGTCTGGCAGACGGGTTCGGGCACCCAGTCGAACATGAACGCCAATGAGGTGATCTCGAACCGCGCCATCGAAATCCTGGGCGGCGAGATGGGCTCCAAGAAGCCGGTCCACCCCAACGACCACGTCAATATGAGCCAGTCGTCGAACGACACCTATCCGACGGCCATGCACGTGGCCTGCGCCGAACAGGTGGTCAGCGATCTGCTCCCGGCGCTGAAGCATCTGCACGCCGCCCTGGACGCCAAGGCCAAGGCCTGGGCCCACATCATCAAGATCGGCCGCACCCACACCCAGGACGCCACCCCCCTGACCCTGGGCCAGGAGTTCGGCGGATACGCCCAGCAGGTCGCCAACGGCATCGAGCGGATCGAACAGACCCTGCCCAAGCTGATGGAGCTGGCCCAGGGCGGCACCGCCGTGGGCACCGGCCTGAACGCCCCCGTCGGTTTCGCCGAGAAGGTCGCCGCCCAGATCGCCCAGATCACCGGCCTGCCCTTCACCACCGCCCCGAACAAGTTCGAGGCCCTGGCCGCCCACGACGCCATGGTCTTCAGCCACGGCGCGATCAACACGGTCGCCGCCTCGCTGTTCAAGATCGCCAACGACATCCGCTTCCTCGGCTCCGGCCCCCGCTCGGGCCTGGGCGAACTGGCCCTGCCGGAGAACGAGCCGGGCTCGTCGATCATGCCCGGCAAGGTCAATCCGACCCAGTGCGAAGCCCTGACCCAGGTCTGCGTCCAGGTGTTCGGCAACAACGCCGCCCTGACCTTCGCCGGCTCGCAAGGCCATTTCGAGCTGAACGTCTACAACCCGGTCATGGCCTACAACTTCCTGCAGTCGGTCCGCCTGCTGGCCGATGCGGCGATCAGCTTCACCGACAACTGCGTCGTCGGCATCGAGGCTCGCGAGGACAACATCACCCGCGGCCTGAACAACTCGCTGATGCTGGTCACGGCCCTGAACGGCAAGCTGGGCTATGACCTCTGCGCCAAGATCGCCAAGACCGCGCACAAGAACGGCACCACCCTGCGCGAGGAGGCCGTGGGCGGCGGCTATCTGACCGACGCCGAGTTCGACGAGGCGGTGCGACCTGAAAAGATGATCTCGCCCGGCTGACGTCCGGCTGTTAAACTTGCAACCAAGGCGCGGCCCGAGGGATCAGCCCTCGGGCCGTCGTCATTTGGAGGCGGCGATGACCGAGGTCCGGGTATTCTTCACCACCAACCGCAACTATCAGCCCGCCAACAAGCGACAGGTTTTCGGCCGTACCTTCAATCCCGACGGCGTCGCCGCCCTGCGGTTCGGCTATGCCGATTTCAAGTCCGATCCCCAACGACCGGTCCTGCAGGACCTGCACGTCTATCCCGATGTCCTGAACCAGACCGACGTGATCAAAACAGGCGGCGGCATGTTGATGGAGGATCTGCGCGCCTCCATGGCCCAAGGCAGGAAGTGCGACACCCTGGTCTTCATCCACGGCTTCAACGTCAGTTTCACCGGCGCCCTGCAGAGCGCGGCCCTGCTGGCTCAGGGACTAAACATCGGCGGGCATCCGCTGAATGTCGTCGTCTTCAGCTGGCCTTCGGATGGGTCGGCCGTGCCCTGGATGTCCTACTACAGCGACCGGGAGGATGCGCGGGCGTCAGGGCCGTCGGTCGCGCGGGCGTTCCTGAAGTTCAGGGACTTCGTCCTGGCGCTGAACGAAGCCGACTACTGTCAGCGGCGCGTGCATCTGCTGACCCACAGCATGGGCGCCTATGTGCTGCGCCAGGCTTTGCAGGCCCTGATCGCCAAAGATCGGGATGGACTGACCCGTCTGTTCGACCAGATCCTTCTGGCCGCCCCGGACGAGGACGACGACGCCTTCGAGCACGACACGAAGCTTCGGCTGCTGCCCCGCATCGGGCGACAGGTGACCGTCTATTATAATCCCAACGACAAGGGCCTGACCGTCTCGGACAAGACCAAGGCCAATCCGGACCGCCTCGGCTCCGACGGCCCTCGCCTAGTGGATCTGATCCCCAAGAAGGTCGCCCTGGTCGATTGCCGCGTGGTCGCGGGATCGGCCGATCCCTTCATCGAGCACAGCTATTATGTGCGGAGCCAGGCGATGAACGACGACATCTCGGCGGTGCTGGCGGACACACCCCTGGACGACATCCCCAACCGGATCTTTGTCGAACGCCAGCGGTCCTGGCGGATCGTCGCGGAGACCGGCGTCAAGCCGGCCCGACCGCCCGAACCGACTCGCCCCGACGCACCACCCACATAAACCTAAGGCTTGTCGCGGATCGTTCGTCCCACCGGAGCCAGCGCCAGCTTGGCCAGTTCCAGATCCTTCAGGGCGAAGGGAATGCCGATGATCGACACGAACTCGGCCACCGCAATAACCAGGTGCGACAGGGCGATGTACCAGCCCGCCACGACGAACCAGACGATGTTCAGCACCAGACCCAGACAGCCCGCCACCGGATGGGCGTCCTGCCAGACGATCTCGCGTCCGAAGGGCCAGAAGGAATAGCTGGCGATCCGCCAGGCGGCGAAGGTCCAGGGCAGGCCCACCACGGTCAGGGCCAGGATCGCGCCGCCCAGCAGCCACAGCAGCCCCGACAGCCAGCCGCCGAAGACCAACCACAGGATATTCAGGATCAGACGGATCATCGCATCTCTCCGAGAACAATGTCCTCCAGATAGAACGAAGGCCCCGCCGACGACAGCAGGGCCTTCATTAATTCACCGAAACCCGGACCCTAGTGCGGCTTCTCGGACCAGCGCGCCTTGGCCTCGTCCTGGGTCAGGTTCAGGTGGACATGCTTGTCATCCACCCGTTCCACCCAGCTGACCGGGATCAGGTGATGTTTGAACCCACCGGCGAGGTCCAGCTTGGCCAGTTCGATCTGGTCTCCCAGAACATGATCCACGCGGCCGACATGACCGCCGTCCGATCCGACGACTTCGAGATGTTCTTTGATGAGCGAGGCGTCGACCATGAGGGTTCTCCGGGTTTTAAGGTTGGTCCCATGAAACGGACACGCCACGAGCGGGTTTCAAACCGCAGCGCTTGCTGCTGTATAGGGGGCGAGGCAGGACCTGAGCCCGCCGCCGGCTCCTTCACGGATCGTCGAGATACATATGAAACGCGCCTGTTCGACGCTGCTGGCGATGATAATGGCCTGGTCCGTCGCCGCCTGCGGCACCCTGCAGCGGCCGGAAGGGCCGCTGCGCCTGGCCGATGGCGCCCTGATCCCGGCTCAGGATCCGCGGATCCGCACGAACGACGCCGTGCGCCTCGAGGCCTTCACCGAAGAAGTGGGCCAGCGCCTGGCTCAGAAACATGATCTGTCGATCCTAGCCCTGTCCGGCGGCGGGGCCAACGGCGCCTATGGCGCAGGCGTGCTGGTCGGCTGGACCGAGCGGGGCGACCGGCCGGTCTTCGACATCGTCACCGGCGTCAGCACGGGCGCCTTGGCCGCCCCCTTCGCCTTCGCCGGTTCGGCATGGGACGCCCAGCTGGGCCACGCCTATACGGACGGGGGCGCCAGCAGTCTGTTGAGCTGGCGCAGCCTGGCCTTCTTCCTCTACCCCAGCCTCTACAGCGCCTCGGCGCTCCGGACTCTCGTCGACGAGAACGTCACCCCCGACCTCCTGGCGGCCATCGCCCGCGAACACGCCAAGGGCCGCCGCCTGCTGGTCGCCACAACCAATCTGGACAGCGAGGAGACGGTCATCTGGGACATGGGCCTGCTGGCCAGCCAGAACGACGAGAATTCGCGCGCCCTGTTCAAGGAGGTGCTGGTGGCGTCCGCCAGCATCCCGGGCGTCTTTCCGCCCGTGCTGATCGCCGGTCTTCAGCCGGACCAGACCGTGGTGATGGAAATGCACGCCGACGGCGGGGTCAACACCCCCTTCCTCGCCATCCCCGAGCCCCTGGCCCTGTGGACGCGGCCGCAGGACGAGCCCGGCGGCGGCGCCCTCTATGTCGTGGTCAACGGCCAGGTCGGCCGCAACGAAGGGGTCACGCCCGGTCGGCTGACCGCAATCCTGATGCGCAGCTACGACAGCATGAGCAAGGCTTCGCTTCGCACCCATCTGGCGACCACCGCCGCCTTCGCCCGGCGCAACGGGATGAGCCTGTCCCTGTCCGCCATTCCCGATAATGTCGAGGCTTCCAGCCTGGAGTTCGACCAGAAAACCATGACCGCCCTGTTCGAACTGGGGCGCCGGCAGGGTCGGTCCGCCGAGGCCTGGACCCGCCTGGATCGGCCGGACCCTTCGCCTGGCTTCCTTCCCGCCAAGGCCCTGCCCGCCGACGAGGTCCCCGAGCCACTGAGACCCCACGAGGCCGACAGACCCGAAAAACAGAACTGACCATGGCCGAAATCATCAACCTGAACCGGGTGCGCAAGGCCCGCGCGAAGTCCGAAGACAAGACCCGCGCGGCGGCAAACCGCGTCGTCCACGGACGCTCCAAGGCCGAGAAACAGGCCGCCCGGACCGAGCAGGAGCGAGCGGACCGTCGCCTGGACGCTCAGAAGCGCGAGACGCCGACGGAGGACTGAGCCTTAAGCCGCCTTGGGCGCCCGGATCAGCAAGACCTGGCCCGCCAGCACAAGGGCCAGCCCGACCAGCATGGTCACGCCGACCTCCGCCCCCTCGAACAGAACGGACATGATGACGGCGATCGGCGGGGTCAGGGCCGAGATATAGCTGGCGAGGGCGAACCCCCTCTGTTTCGCCAGGGTGAAGTACAGGCCGAAGGCGATGACCGATCCGAAAAGCGACAGGTGCAGCAGGGACAGAACATAGGCGGGTGTCGCCTCGACCCGCCACTCCACTCCGGTTGCAAGCCCGTAAGCAGCCAACATGGCCGTGCCATAGGCCATGGCCCAGGCTGTGGCGGCCATGACCGGGGCTCCGGCCTGCTGACCGCGCCAGGCAAACCAGTTGCCCAAGGCGGAGGCGAGCACCGCGACGAGGGCCAGCACAATGCCCAGCCCCGGCGCCGATCCGGCGGAAGCCCCCGTTCCCGCCAGTTGGCCAAACGACAGGACCGCGACACCGCAAATCCCCAGCACCGCCCCCTGCCAGGCGCCGGCGGACGCCTTCTGTCGCTCCACCAGCCGGAACATGACGAGGTTCACGAAGGCCAGGGCCGCAAAAATGACCGCCACCACGGCCGAGGCCACCCGCTCCTCGGCCGCATAGACGAAGCCGTAGCTGACCGCGAAGACGAAGGCCCCCTGCCCCACGGCGGCCAGATGCTGGACGCGACTCAGCCTGAGCGGCCGCCGCGTCAGGGCGCAGAAGCCGAACAGGACGACAGCCGCCAGACCGAAACGCCAGACGATCGAGACGATCGGATCAACCACGCCCAGCTGCAGGGTGATGGCGAACCAGGTCGTGCCCCAGATGAGGGCGCAGACGAGGATGGCTAGGACGGTGACGGGGCGACTCATGCAAGACTCCGGCTGACGGCGCCGGAATACCATCCCCGCCCTTCCGGCGCCGTTCACGTCTTGCGCCCGTGTGTGACGTCAATTCCAGGAGAAAACCCGCCATGTGCAGTACTCGCCGTCCCTCGCCCGGACGCTTCAGGGGACCTGCGCAGTGAGCGGCCTGCGGAAGCGTTCGGTCGTGCTCGCGGGCCACGCCACCTCGGTGGCGCTGGAACCGGAGTTCTGGGCCGTACTGGACCGGATCGCGGCCCGCCGCAGCCTCTCCAAGGCGCAACTGCTGGCCGACATCGACGCGGGTCGGGGCCGGCGCCCGCTCGCCTCCGCCTGTCGATTGCTGGCGCTCAGCTGGGTGGCGGAACACGGGGTGGAGATGTAAAATCGGCCGCCGACAAGGAGCCTTCCCTATGGACACCCCGCGCCTGATCCCCGCCGCCGTCTTCGGCGGCCTGGTCGCCCTGGGCCTGATCGGCGCCGGCGCTCTGATCGGCCAGGGCGTGGTCCACGCCCGCGCCGGCGACCGCACCGTGACCGTGCGCGGCCTGTCGGAGCGCGAGGTGAAGGCGGATCTGGCGGTCCTGCCGCTGCGCTTCACCGCCTCGGGCGAGGTTCTGTCCGAAGTCCAGGCACGGATCGACGGCGACCTGGCCCTGGTCCGCCAGTTCCTGAAGTCCCAGGGCTATCCGGCCGAGGCCGTCGATCTGGGACGGCTGGAGGTGGCCGACACGCGGTCTCGGGAATACGGAGTCCAGAACGGCGGCCCTCGCTTCATCCTGGCCCAGACCGTCATCGTCCGCACCGGCGACGTCGCCCGGGTCCAGGCCACCACCCGCGCCCTCAACGACCTGGTCCGTCAGGGCGTGGTGCTTCAGGATTTCCAGGGCCCCTCCTACATCTTCACCAAGCTGAACGCCGTCCGGCCCGAGATGATCGCCGAAGGCACGGCGGCGGCGCGCACCGGCGCCGAACAGTTCGCCAAGGACTCGGGCACGCCGCTCGGCCCCATTCGCCAGGCGACCCAGGGCTCCTTCGAAATCCTGCCGCGCGACGGCGCGGGCGGCGACGAATCCGGCTCCATCGACAAGAAGGTCCGGGTCGTGACCACCATCACCTATAGTCTGAAATAGGCCCGTCCGGCGCCTGTACCTCGCCCAGCTGGACGATCTCGGACGCGGGCCGTTCGGTGGGTCGCCGCTCGTCGACCTCCCGCTCACCCGTCGATTCGACCAGGGCGACCCACACGGCGATAACGGCGAACATGCCGACCATGCCGAGGACGAAAGCCCGCCAACCGCCTCCGTCCTGTCCAGGTCTTCGGTCCGATGGTCGGGTCATCCTCTGCGCCTTCCGTTGCATCGTCAGGGGAACAGAGCCTCGGCGGAACCGGTTCCGCAGTTCATTTCCGGACCGGTCCTGACATCGCCGTCTGGTCCCCTTATGTTCCCTTCTTCGATTCTGACCGCCCGGACCGCTTGCCGCCTGTGACCGATCTTCCCGCCCCCCGTATTTCAGACCTGGCCCGCGCGCGTGCGCCGCAGGAGGGAGAGGCGCGCGACTATCTGTCTGGACTGAACCCCGAGCAGCGCGAGGCGGTCGAGACGACGGAAGGCCCGGTCCTGGTCCTGGCGGGCGCCGGCACGGGCAAGACGCGGGTGCTGACGACGCGACTGGCCCACATCCTGGCCACCGGCCGCGCCCGCCCGTGGGAGCTTCTGGCCGTCACCTTCACCAACAAGGCCGCGCGCGAAATGCGCGAACGGATCACCCATCTGATCGGCCCCTCCGCCGAAGGCCTGCGCTGGCTGGGCACCTTCCACTCCATCGCCGCCCAGATCCTGCGCCGCCACGCCGAACTGGTCGGGCTGAAGTCCAGCTTCACCATCCTGGACACCGACGACCAGGAGCGGCTGCTGAAACAGCTGCTGGAAGCCGCCAATATCGACACCAAGCGCTGGACGCCCAAATCCCTGGCCGGCCTGATCGACCACTGGAAGAACCGCGGCTGGACGCCCGACAAACTGCCGCCCGGCGAAGACTTCGCCAACGGCAAGGGCCAGGGTCTTTACGCCGCCTATCAGGCCCGCCTGCGCACCCTGAACGCCTGCGACTTCGGCGATCTGCTGCTGCACAACATCACCATCCTGTCCAAGCACGCGGACCTGGCCGAGGAATACCGGCGACGCTTCCGCTACATTCTGGTCGACGAATATCAGGACACCAACGTCGCCCAGTATCTGTGGCTGCGGCTGCTGACGGCCTCGACCGGCAATGTCTGCTGCGTCGGCGACGACGACCAGTCGATCTACGGCTGGCGCGGGGCCGAGGTGGACAACATCCTGCGCTTCGAGCGCGACTTCCCCGGCGCCAAGATCGTCAAGCTGGAGCGCAACTATCGCTCGACCAGCCATATCCTGGGCGCCGCCTCGGGCCTGATCGCGGCCAACCGCGACCGTCTGGGCAAGACCCTGTGGACCGAGGACGACAGCGGCGACAAGGTGCGGGTGCGCGGCGTCTGGGACGGCGAGGCCGAGGCCCGTCTGATCGCCGATGAGATCGAGACCGCGCGTCGCCCCCACGCCGGCAAGCCGGGGCTGAAATACAAGGACATGGCCATACTGGTCCGCGCCTCCTTCCAGATGCGCGCCTTCGAGGAGCGGCTGGTCATGCTGGCCATCCCCTACCAGGTCATCGGCGGCCCCCGCTTCTTCGAACGCGCCGAAATCCGCGACGCCCACGCCTATCTGCGCCTGATCCAGTCCGAGGACGACGACCTGGCCTTCGAGCGGATCGTCAACGTCCCCAAGCGCGGCATCGGCGACACCAGCGTCCAGAAGATCCTGCAGATCGCCCGCCAGCACGACCTGTCCGCCCTGACGGCCGTGCGAGGCCTGATCAACACCGACGAGCTTCAGGCCCGCACCCGCACCGCCCTGTCCAACTTCGTGCGCGACCTGGACCGCTGGCGCGCCCTGGCCGAGACCACGCCTCACTGGCAGGTCATGGAGACGGTGCTGGAGGAGAGCGGCTACACCGAGATGCAGAAGGCCGACCGCACCAGCGGCCAGACGCGGCTGGAGAACCTGAAGGAACTGACCCAGTCCATGCAGCAGTTCGAGACGCTGCAGGCCTATCTGGAGCATGTCTCCCTGGTCATGGACCTGGAACGGGCGACGGCCGAGGACCCGCACGGCGACGGGGCGGTCCAGATCATGACCCTGCACGGCGCCAAGGGACTTGAGTTCCCGCTGGTCTTCCTGCCCGGCTGGGAGGAAGGCGTCTTCCCCAGCCAGCGCAGCATCGACGAAAAGGGCGAGAAGGGCCTCGAGGAGGAACGCCGCCTGGCCTATGTCGGCGTCACCCGCGCCAAACAGGACGCCCGCATCTCCTTCGCCGCCAACCGCCTGGTCTATGGCCGCTGGACCTCGCAACTGCCCAGCCGCTTCGTCGACGAACTGCCCATCGCCCACGTCGATCCCCAATCCGACACCGGCTACTACGGCGCCTCGACCGGCATGAAGGAGGCCAAGAGCCGCTGGGACGACGCGCCCAGCTTCGGCAGCGGCTATTCCTCCCCCGGTTGGAAACGGGCCCAAAGCTTCACCGCCGCACAGACGCCGAACCGCATCCCCGCGCGCAAGGCCGTGATCGAGGGCGACGGCCGCCTGATCGCCACGGCGGACCCGAAGTCCAGCTCAGGATGGGCGCGCGGCCAGCGCGTCTTCCACCAGAAGTTCGGCTACGGCCACGTCCGCGTCATAGAGGGCAACAAGCTGCTGGTCGATTTCGAAAAGGCGGGCGAGAAACGGGTGATCGACAGTTTCGTGGAGAAGGCGGACTGAACGGAGCGACGTCGGCGTGGCGGCGATCATCCGCCTTTGCCGTCGGCCAAGCTTTGGCCTAAGCCATCGCCTTCCTGTCTGCGACCGAGTCCGCCATGTCCGCCCCTGCCCGTCCCACCGTTGATCGCGCCTGGTTGAGCTGGGCCATGCGGCGGATCGAGGCGGACTACAACCGCTCGGCCGACACCCATCTGATCCCGGTGGACATGCCGGCCCTGTCGGACATCGCCCTGTATCTGAAGGACGAATCCAGCCACCCGACCGGCAGCCTGAAGCACCGTCTGGCGCGGTCGCTGTTCCTCTACGCCCTCAGCAACGGCTGGATCGGCGAGGGCATGACCATCATCGAGGCGTCCAGCGGCTCGACCGCCGTGTCCGAGGCCTATTTCGCCCGGATGCTGAACCTGCCCTTCATCGCCGTGGTGCCGCGCTCCACCGCCCAGGAGAAGATCGCCGCCATCGAATTCTACGGCGGACGCTGCCATTTCGTGGACGTGCCCGGCGAGGCCTACGCCGAGAGCCAGCGGCTCGCCGACGAACTGGGCGGCCACTACATGGACCAGTTCACCTATGCCGAACGAGCGACAGACTGGCGCGGCAACAACAATATCGCCGAGTCCATCTTCGCCCAGATGCGACGCGAGCCCTGCCCCGTCCCGCGCTGGATCGTGTGCGGCGCCGGCACCGGCGGCACCTCGGCGACCATCGGCCGGTTCGCCCGGTTCAATCGCCACGACACCCGGATCTGCGTCGCCGACCCGGAAGCCTCGGTCTTTCACCGTCACTGGGCCGACGCGGCGGTCCAGAGCAGCGCCGATCGCCCGTCCCTGATCGAGGGCATCGGCCGAGCGCGGGTCGAGCCCTCCTTCATCCCCAGCGTGGTGGATCGGATGATCGTCGTCCCCGACGTCGCCTCCATCGCCGCCACCCGCGTCCTCAGCCGGCGTCTGGGCCGCCCCTGCGGCGGATCGACCGGCACCAACCTGTGGGCCTGTGTCGAACTCGCTCAGGAGATGGCGCAGGCGGGCGAATGCGGTTCGATCGTCTCGATCCTGTGCGACCACGGCGACCGCTACGCCTCGACCTATTTCGACGACGCCTGGATCTCCTCCCAGGGCCTGGACACAGCGCCCTGGGAGGCCCGCCTGGACGCCTTCTTCGAAACCGGCGTCCTGCCCGAGGCCTGAACCGCCTGTCTTGTCGGGATGAACAGGACTAAGAAGAGCCGAGAGGCCGCAAACGGTCCGAACCTCTACAGGAGCCGACCATGGCGGGCCTCAAGGACAAGCGCGGCTTCATCGACAAGGACCGCATCGACCTGACCGAGCGTCAGTCGGTCGAATACCGGATGAAGCGCTGGGGCGTGACCAAGGATCAGATCACCGCCGCCCACCGCAAGGTCGGCCGCATGACCAAGGACATCGCGGCGGAGCTGGGGAAGAAGCGCTGAGCCTCAGTCCCTGGCCTGCGTCAGGATCATCTCGGGCGTTTCCCTGACGCGAAACACCTTGGCCACAAACTGGTTATCGATGCTGACCTCCGTCAGAGTCGGCTGACCATGTTTGCCGTCCTTCACGATCAATTCGCGGACGTGGTTCAGGTTGATCCAGTGAACCACGCCGTTTGTCTCGGTGACCTTGGCGAACATGGACCTCTCCATCAGATGTGCAGCACCCGCCCATAGGCGTCCAGCGCCGCCTCGTGCATGGCTTCCGACATGGTCGGGTGCGGATAGACGATGCCGTGGATGTCCTCTTCCGTCGCCTCCATGGTGATGGCGGTGACATAGCCCTGGATCATCTCGGTGACTTCGTGGCCGATCATATGGGCGCCGATCAGGGCGCCGGTCTTGGCGTCGAAGATCACCTTGACGAAGCCGTCGATCTCGCCGGCGGCGACGGCCTTGCCGTTCACGCGGAACGGGAAGCGGCCGATCTTGACCTCGCGCTTCTCGGCGCGGGCGGCCTGTTCGGTGACGCCGACCGAAGCGACCTGCGGCTGGGCGTAGGTGCAGCCGGCGATGGGCGAGACGACATTGGGAGTCTTGTAACCGGCGATATATTCGGCGGCGTGAATGCCTTCGTGGCTGGCCTTGTGCGCCAGCCAGGGCGCGCCGGCGCAGTCGCCGATGGCGAACAGGCCCTTGACGTTGGTCTGGCAGTGGCTGTCGGTCTTGATATGGCCGCGGTCCAGCTCGACGCCCAGGGCCTCCAGGCCGATGCCGTCGGTGTTGGCGGTGATGCCCACGGCCGAGATGCAGACCTCGGCCTCTAGGGCCTCGGCCTTGCCGCCGACTTCGATGTCCACCTTCACGCCCGCGCCGGTCTTGGAGACCTTGGTCACCTTGGCCCCGACCTTGAACTTGACGCCGCGCTTCTCGAACGATTTCTGGGCGGCCTTGGAGACCTCCTCGTCCTCGACCGGCATGATGCGCTCGACCGCCTCCACGACCGTCACCTCACAGCCCAGGGCGCGATAGAAGCTGGCGAACTCGATGCCGATGGCGCCCGAGCCGATCACCACGAAGGTCTTGGGCAGCTTCTTCGGCGCCAAGGCGTCGCGATAGGCCCAGATCTTGTCGCCGTCGGCCTCCAGACCGATCTGCGGCAGGGCGCGCGCCCGCGCGCCGACCGCCAGCATCACCGACTTGGCCTCGACCGTGCGCGATCCGCCGGCCTTCAGGGCGATCACGACCTTGGGCGCCGCAGCGCCCTTCTCCAGCTTGGCCGAACCCTCGATCACCTCGATCTTGTTCTTCTTCATCAGGAAGGCGACGCCCTTGTTCATCGTCGCCGCGACGCCGCGCGAGCGCTGGATGATGGCGTCGAAGTCGAACGACGCGCCGGACGCCGACAGGCCGTATTCCTTCAGATGGCTCAGGCTCTCGAACTTCTCGCCCGACTTCAGCAGGGCCTTGGTCGGGATACAGCCCCAGTTCAGGCAGATGCCGCCCAGGTTCTCGCGCTCGACGATGGCGACCTTCAGGCCCAGCTGGCTGGCGCGGATGGCCGCGACGTAACCGCCGGGGCCCGAGCCGATGACGACGAGATCGAATTCAGCAGCCATGATCAGATCAACTTCTCGATGTCGGCCTTGATGGCCTCAGGTTCAGTCTGCGGGGCGTAGCGGGCGACCACCCTGCCCTCGCGGTCGGTCAGGAACTTGGTGAAGTTCCACTTGATGGATTGGGAGCCGAGGAAGCCCCGCTTCTGCTGCGTCAGCCAGGCATAGAGCGGATGCCGGTTCGGCCCGTTGACCTCCACCTTGTCGAACAAAGGGAAGCTGACGTCGAAGCTGGTGGCGCAGAAGGCGGCGATCTCCGCCGCCCTGCCCGGCTCCTGATTGCCGAACTGGTTGCAGGGAAAGCCCAGCACCTCGAACGGCGCATCGGCGAAATCCCGATGCAGCTTCTCCAGACCCTCGTATTGGCCGGTGAAGCCGCATTTGGACGCGGTATTGACGATCAGCAGCGCCTGACCGCGGAAACGGTCCAGCGACACCTCGGCGCCGTCGATGGCGCGGGCGGAGAAGTCATAGACCGAGGTCATGACTTCCTCCCCCTCACGCCAGCATCGCGACGGGATCTTCGATAAGCGGCTTGAACGCCTGCAGGAAGCGGGCGCCGGTCGCGCCGTCCACCACGCGGTGATCGCAGGTCAGGGTCACGGTCATGACCGTGGCCGGAACCACCTGGCCGTTCTTGACCACGGCCCGCTGCTCGCCCGCGCCCACGCTCATGATACAGCCCTGGGGCTCGTTGATGATCGAGGTGAACTGTTTGATGCCGAACATGCCCAGGTTGGACACCGAAAAGGTGCCGCCCTGGAATTCTTCGGGCTTCAGCTTGCGGTCGCGGGCGCGCTTGGCCAGGTCCTTGGACTCGGTCGCGATCTGCGCCAGACCCTTGGTCTCGGCCTTCCTGATGATCGGGGTGATCAGGCCGCCGTCGATCGCCACCGCCATGGAGATGTCGGCGTTGTGGTGCATGGCGATGCCTTCGGGGGTGTAGGAGGCGTTCGCCTCCGGCACCATCTTCAGGGCCAAGGCGGTGGCCTTGATGACGAAGTCGTTGACCGAGACCTTGATGCCCTGCGGCTCCAGCATCTTGTTCACCTTGGCGCGGACGGCCATCAGCTGGTCGATCTCGCAGTCGATGAACAGGGGGAAGTGCGGCACGTTCTGCACGCTCTCCACCATCCGGCGCGCCACGGCCTTCTTCATCCCGTCCAGCGGGATCAGGTCGTAGCTGCCGTCCGGAATACCCATCTGGGCCAGGGACAGGGCCTTGCGGGGCTCGGCGGCTGCGGCCGTCGAAGCGGCGGCGGCGGGCTGGACAGATCCCTTGCCGGCGGCTTCCACATCGCGACGCACGATGCGCCCGTGCGGACCGGTGCCCTTGACCGACTTCAGATCGACGCCGTTCTGAGCCGCGATCCGACGCGCCAGGGGCGAGGCGAAGATGCGCTGGCCGCTTTCGGACTTCGGCGCCGGTGTGCTCTTAGGCGGCAGAACGGCCTCGGCGGACTTCACGCCTTCGGGCGTGGCCACGGCCTGTCCGCTTTCATGGCCGGCCGGGGCCGGTTTGTCGCTCGTCGGCGGGCCGGCGGGCTTGTCGGCCTTCGGGGCCGCCGCGCCGCCCTCGTCCTTCAGGCGGGCGATGGGCGTATTGACCTTCACCCCTTCCGTGCCTTCAGCGACCAGGATGTCGGTGATCTCGCCCTCGTCAACGGCCTCGACTTCCATCGTGGCCTTGTCGGTTTCGATCTCGGCGATCACGTCCCCGGCGGAGACGACGTCGCCGACCTTGACGTGCCACTTGGCCAGGACGCCCTCTTCCATCGTCGGAGACAGGGCCGGCATCAGGATGTCGGTCATGCCATCACCTGCTTCACGGCTGCGATGATCTTGTCCACGCCCGGCAGCGACAGGGCTTCCAGATTGGCGGCGTAGGGCAGAGGCACGTCCTCCTGGTGCACCCGCAACGGCGGGGCGTCCAGATAGTCAAAGGCGTGTTCGATGACGCGGGCCACGACCTCGGCGCCGACACCCATCGGACCCCAGCCCTCTTCGGCCGAAACCAGGCGGCTGGTCTTCTTGACGCTCTCGACGATGGTCTCGTGATCCAGCGGGCGCAGGGTGCGCAGGTCCACGACCTCGCACTCGACGCCTTCCTCGGCCAGCTTCTCGGCGGCCTGGAGGGCGAAGCCGACCATGCGGCTGTGCGCCGTGATGGTCACGTCCTTGCCTTCGCGACGGACCTTGGCCTTGCCGATGGGGACGACATAATCCTCGACCTCGGGCACGTCGAACTCGAGGCCGTACATCATCTCGTGCTCAAGGAAGACGACCGGATTCGGGTCGCGGATCGCGGCCTTCAGCAGGCCCTTGGCGTCAGCCGCGTCATAGGGGGCGATGACCTTCAGGCCAGGAACCTGGGCGTACCAGGCCGAATAGTCCTGGCTGTGCTGGGCGCCGACGCGCGAGGCCGCGCCGTTCGGGCCGCGGAAGACGATGGGGGCGCGGATCTGACCGCCCGACATATACAGGGTCTTGGCGGCCGAGTTGATGATGTGGTCGATCGCCTGCATGGCGAAGTTGAACGTCATGAACTCGACGATCGGCTTCAGACCCGCCATGGCGGCGCCGACGCCCAGACCGGCGAAGCCGTGCTCGGTGATCGGGGTGTCGACGACGCGCTGGTCGCCGAACTCCTGCAGCAGTTCGCGGCTGACCTTGTAGGCGCCCTGATACTGGGCGACTTCCTCGCCGATCAGGAAGACCTTGTCGTCGCGGCGCATTTCCTCGGCCATGGCGTCGCGCAGGGCGTCGCGGATGGTGGTCTTCACCAGCTTGGCGTCGGCCGGGATTTCCGGATCGCGCAGCTCGACCTTGGGGGTCGAGGTCTGGGTCGGGGCCTTTTCGGGATCGCCGGTCTTGCCCTCGGCGGTCGCCTTGGGCGCATCGGCCTGGGCCTTGTCGGACTCCGCCTTCGGGGCGGGCGCCGCCGCGCCGTCTTCGCCGGCCAGACGCGCGATCGGCGTATTGACCTTCACATTCTCCGAGCCTTCGGCGACCAGGATCTCCAGCACTTCGCCTTCATCCACGGCCTCGACTTCCATCGTGGCCTTGTCGGTTTCGATCTCGGCGATCACCTGGCCGGCCGACACGGTGTCGCCCGCCTTGATGTGCCATTTGGTCAGCGTGCCCTCTTCCATCGTGGGGGACAGCGCCGGCATGAGGATGTCGGTCACGGATCAGGCCTCCACGTAGACGTCGGTATAGAGCTCGGACGGATCGGGTTCCGGGCTTTCTTGGGCGAATTGAACGGCCTCTGCGACGATGGCCTTGATCTCGTTGTCGATGGCCTTCAGCTCGTCCTCGGTCGCATTGGCGGCGGCCAGCAGGGTCTTGACGTGATCGATGGGATCGCGGGTCTTCTTGACCTCGTCCACCTCTTCCTTGGTCCGGTACTTGGCCGGATCGGACATGGAGTGGCCGCGATAGCGGTAGGTCTTGACCTCAAGGATGTAGGGACCTTCGCCGGCGCGGGCGCGCTCGACCGCCTTCTTGACCGCGTCACGGACGGCCAGAACATCCATGCCGTCGACCTGTTCGCCGGGAATGCCGAAGCTGGCGCCGCGCTGGCTGAGCTGGGTCGTGGAGGACGAGCGTTCGATGCTCGTGCCCATGGCGTACTGATTGTTCTCGATGATGTAGATGGCCGGCAACTTCCACAGCTGGGCCATGTTGAAGCTTTCGTACACCTGACCCTGGTTCGAGGCGCCGTCGCCGAAATAGACGAAGGCCACCGAATCGTCGCCGCGGTACTTGCCCGCAAAGGCCAGGCCCGTGCCCAGCGCCACCTGGGCGCCGACGATGCCGTGGCCGCCGTAGAAGCCGGTCGGCACGTCGAACATGTGCATCGAGCCGCCCTTGCCCTTGGACGAGCCGCCGATGCGGCCGGTCAGTTCGGCCATGACTTCCTTCGGATCCATGCCGGCGGCCAGCATATGGCCGTGGTCGCGGTAGCCGGTGATGATCTTGTCATGGCCCTGTTTGACGCTCTCCTGAACGCCCACGGCCACGGCTTCCTGGCCGATGTACAGGTGGCAGAACCCCCCGATCAGACCCATGCCGTAAAGCTGGCCCGCCCGCTCCTCGAAGCGGCGGATGAGCACCATCTCACGGTAATAGCGGAGGAGGTCCTCCTTGGAGGCCGAAGGCGTGTTCGGCAGTTTGTCAGGCGCAGTGGTCTGAGCGGCTTTGGCTGGGGCTTTCGCCATCCGGCATCTCCCGGCTAGGCGCCGGGGAGCGACGCCTTCTTATCGTTACGGAAGGGGGCTTTAGCAGCCTTCGTTCCCGAAACGCAAAGGGGGGCGGGCCAAGCTGTAACAATAGTTCAAGTGGGGAGGATTTTCACCCCTGAACGGATTGCGCCTGAACGGCAATCACATAGTCGCGCGGGTCCGAAAACCCGAGAACCGCGCGGGCCCGCTCCTCCAGCAGATCCTTGGACAGGCTGTCGCTGCGCAGATAGCGCACGCGGGTTTCCAGATCGCGCCGTTGTTCCGTCAGATGGGCGAGCTGCGCCTCGCGCTGCCCCAGCAGGGCGTCCCGCGACGATCCGCTCAGCAGGCCGCGCTCGCCCGTCAGGGCCTGCACCCCAAGATAGGCGAGCAGGAGCAAAAGGACGATGGACAGGCGGTACGGCTTCATCCGTTCGGGCAAGACAGACGCTCCTTCTGAGCGCGAGAGACACAGTTCGTTAACTGTGCCCGAAAATGCCTAACGAAAAGTAGCTTAGCCTTAAGAAAGTCGGCGAAGAATGCCGATTCTTCGCCGACAATTCGTGGCTTAGCGCAGGAGCATGCCGTCGCCGAAATAGACGGCCTGGTCACCCAGCATCTCCTCCAGGCGCAGCAGTTGATTGTATTTGGCCACCCGATCGGAGCGGGCCAGCGAGCCGGTCTTGATCTGTCCGCAGTTGGTGGCCACGGCCAGGTCGGCGATGGTCGAATCCTCGGTCTCGCCCGATCGGTGGCTCATCACGGCGGTATAGCCAGCGCGGTGGGCCATATCGACGGCGTCCAGGGTCTCCGACAGGGTGCCGATCTGGTTGACCTTGATCAGGATGGAGTTGGCCAAGCCCTCGCCGATGCCGGCGGCCAGACGCGCGGGATTGGTCACGAACAGATCGTCGCCGACCAGCTGGACCCGGTCGCCCAGACGTTCGGTCAGCAGGCGCCAGCCGTCGAAATCGTCCTCGGCCATGCCGTCCTCGATCGAGACGATCGGGAACCGCTCGCACAGATCGACCAGATAGGCGGCCATGCCCTCGGCGTCGACGGTCTTGCCCTCGCCCGCCATCACATATTTGCCGTCCTTGAAGAACTCGGTCGAGGCGACGTCCAGACCCAGGTGGAAGTCTTCGCCGGCCAGATAGCCGGCCGCCTGCCCCGCCTTGGTGATGAAGCTCAGGGCTTCCTCGGCCGAGGCCAGATTCGGCGCAAAGCCGCCTTCGTCCCCGACGTTGGTGTTATGACCGGCGTCCTTCAGCTGCTTCTTCAGGGCGTGGAAGATCTCCGTACCCATGCGCAGGGCGTCGGTGAAGGTCTCGGCGCCGGTCGGCAGGATCATGAATTCCTGGATGTCGATCGGATTGTCGGCGTGGGCGCCGCCGTTGATGATGTTCATCATCGGCGTGGGCAGGACGCGGGCAGAGACGCCGCCGATGTAGCGATGCAGCGGCAAGCCGGCCGAGATGGCGCTGGCCTTGGCGGCGGCGAGTGACACGCCCAGGATGGCGTTGGCGCCCAGACGGCCCTTGTTCGGCGTGCCGTCCAGCTCGATCATCGCCTCGTCGATCCGACGCTGATCCTCGGCGTCCATGCCGGACAGGGCGTCAAAGATCTCGCCGTTGACGGCGTCGACCGCCTTCTGCACGCCCTTGCCGCCCCACATATCCTTGTCGCCGTCGCGCAGTTCGACGGCCTCGTGGGCGCCGGTCGAGGCACCCGAGGGCACGGCGGCGCGGCCGAAAGAGCCGTCATCCAGGATCACATCCACTTCCACCGTCGGATTGCCCCGGCTGTCGAGAATCTGGCGGGCGACGATGTCGGCGATGTCGGTCATGGCTCGGCTCTTTGGCTCAGGCGAAAAACAGGTCCGAGGGGTTTAGCCGTCTCCCTGCGAATCGCCAATGGCTGCCGCGCCCCTTGCCGTCAGGAACAGCCCTCGACCAGCTGTATCGACGGATCGCCCGCATGGATCGCTTTCACCTTGCCGTCGGCGCCGACCTCATAGCGAAGGCCGCGCGCCGCAGGATCGACGACATAGGCGGTGGAGCCGCCGCGCGACCAGACGAACAGATCCTCCGCAGGAGCCGGCTCATATTTGTGCGGCTGGGCGAAGACGGCGCCGCCATAGGCCTGTTTGATCGCCATGCCGTCGTCGCCGAGGCCGAAGCCGCGGTCGGTCTTGACCGTCGCCTCACGGGCGGCGGTGATCCGGGTCAGGACGCCGTTCTGAATCATGACCCTCACATCCGCGGGCGCCTTCGTGGGATGGAACTCGTCGCAGGTCTCGGGATCGGGGCCGCCGACCGCATTGGGCTGCGAATCCTCGCCCCAGACCTGAACCAGCTGGGCGCGTGTCATGCCGATCCGCGCGGGGCCCAGGCCCTCGCTGGTCAGGGCGTTAGGATCCGCGGGCGCTGGAGCGGCCTGAGGCGTCGAGGCCGGCGCGGCGGGCTTCGGCGCTGGTTCCTCTCGACGTTCACAGGCGGAGAGAGTCAAAAAAGCGACAGCGCTGACGGCGGCGAAACGGATCATCGACGAAGTCTCCCGAACAAGCTTCGCCGCCATGAACGCACGAAAACGGCGCGCGGATCACCGCGCGCCGTAAATCTCTTTGTCCGGTCGGCGACCGGGCCGGGAGGAAAAGACTAGTCTTCCTTCGGCGTCAGAACCTGACGGCCGCGATAGGTGCCGGTCTTCAGGTCGATGTGGTGCGGGCGCTTCAGCTCGCCGGTGTCCTTGTCCTCGACATAGACGTTCGAGGTCAGGGCGTCGTGGGCGCGGCGCATGTTGCGACGCGAGGGGGATACTTTGCGCTTCGGAACGGCCATGTCCGTCTCAATCTTCTAAGTCGGGCGCCGCCCAGAGCCGAAGCCTGTCTGGCGCGAAAACAATAGCGGCGGCCCACCGGACCGCCACGCGAGGCGCGGCTTATGCATGAACCGCGCGACGATTTCAAGGCGTTTAAGCGGGCGTCAGGCGGCGGACGATCTTGGCCGGATTGCCGACCACCACGACGTCCGCCGGAACGTCTCGGGTCACCACGCTGCCCGCCCCCACCACAGCCCGATCACCGATGGAAACTCCCGCAAGCACGATCGCGCCGCCGCCGATCCAGACATCGTCGCCGATGACGATGGGCCGGGCGGATTCCCGTCCCCGTCGTTCGGCGGCGTCCAGCGGATGTTCGGGCGTCAACAGCTGTACGCCGGGACCGGCCTGGAAGTTGTCGCCGATTCGGATCTCGGCGCAGTCCAGAAACACGCTGTTGGCGTTGACGAAGGCGTTCGACCCGAAATGGATATTGACCCCATAGTCGCAGTAGAAGCCCGGCATGATGATCGCCGCGCCGTCCGACGCCCGGACCAGTTGGTTGACCAGGGCGCGACGCCGGTCTCGATCCGGTTCGGCGTTGATGGCGACGGTCAGGGCCACGGCGCGGGCGCGGCCGTCGCGCAGGTCCGGATCGCCCGGATCATAGGGCAGGCCGGCCAGCATCTTTTCTCTTTCTGTCATGCGGCCTCCGTCAGGGCGGCGGCCACGGCCTCGCCGATGGCCAGGGAGCTGGTCAGACCTGGGCTTTCGATGCCGAACAGAGCCATCAGCCCCTCCATGCCGTGGCGCTCGACCCCGTGCAGTTGGAAGTCCGGCTGCGGCTCGCCAGGCCCGTGCAGCTTGGGCCGAATGCCCGCGTAGTCCGGGGTCAAAGCTCCATCAGGCAGCCCCGGCCAGAAGCGACGGATATAGCCGGCGAACTCTTCCGCCTTGGCCGGATCGACCGAATAGTCCTCGCTCTCGACATAGGCCAGGTCCGGGCCGAACACCGCCTGACCACCCAGGTCCTTGCGATAGTGGGTGCCCAGGGCGCCGGGAATCGGCGGCGGATAGATCAGCCGGTCGAACGGCGCCTTGCCGACCAGCCGGAAATAGACGCCCTTGCCGAAATGGCCGGCGGGGATGTCCTCTGCCGGATAGCCCTCGATCGCCGCCGCCACGGCCTGGGCCGCCAGACCGGGCGCCGTGACCAGCAGACGGCTGGAGACCGCCATCGCCCCCTCCCCGCCCACGCGGATCGTGAAGCCGCCGCCCGGCAGGGGCTCTGCGCCCTCGAACGGGGCCGAAACCACGACCGATCCGCCCGCATCCTCGATCTCGCCCTGCAGGGCCAGCATATAGCCGTGGCTGTCGAACAGGCCGCTCTCGGGCGACAGGATGGCGGCGTGGGCGTTCAGTTCCGGCTCCAGCGCCCGCGCCTGGGCGCCGGTCAGGTGGTCCAGCCCCTCGACCCCGTTCGCCGTCGCCTGTTCGAAGATGGCCTCGATCCGCTCGACCTCGGCCTCTTCGGTCGCCACGACCAGCTTGCCGCACTTCCAGTGATCGATCTTGTGAGTGGCCAAGAAGTCGTAAAGCGCCCGCCGCCCCTCGACGCAGAAGCGGGCCTTCAGCGAAGCGGTCGGATAATAGAGGCCGCCGTGGATCACCTCGGAATTGCGCGACGAGACGCCCTGGCCGACATGGCCTTCCTTCTCCAGCACCAGCACCGTCAGGCCCCGTTTCGACAACGCCCGACCGCAGGCCAGGCCTACGGCCCCGGCGCCCACGACGGTCGCGTCGAAATCGAAACTCATCGCCTGCCGTACCTCCGCATCGCCTCGGCCTCGAAACAGCCGATCAGCTTTTCCACCGCCCGGTCGAAATTGGCCGACAGCATCAGATCCAGCATGCGGGACTTGAAGGCGAAGTCGATCATGAACTCCAGCCGCGTCCCTTCGGGATGCGGGAAGAACTCCCACCGGTTCTTCAGATGTTTGAACGGCCCTCGCAGCAGACCGACCTCGACCTTGGGCGCATTGCGATCATGCCGGACCCAGGTGGAGAACCGCTCCTTCAGGAAGGAGAAGCCCACCCCCGCCTCGGCGTCCAGCACGGTCACGCCCTCGCCTTCGGCCCGCGCGTTCCAGACCCGCATCGAGGTGACCCAGGGCACGAAGTCGGGATAGGCGCGCACATCGGCGACCAGATCGGCAAGCTGTTCGGGCGCATAGGGAAGAATGCGCGTTACGCGGTGGACGGCCATACGGAATTTAGCGGCGCAGCTGCGCCTCGCGCGCGGCCTTCAGCCGGGCGAAGTCGTCGCCGGCGTGGTGCGACGAACGGGTCAGCGGCGACGACGACACCATCAGGAAGCCCTTGGCCCGGGCGATCGCCTCATAGGCCTTGAACTCTTCAGGGGTCACGAACCGGTCGATGGCGGCGTGTTTGCGCGTCGGCTGCAGGTACTGGCCGATGGTGATGAAGTCGACGCCGGCGGACCGCATGTCGTCCATCACCTGCATGACCTCTTCCTTGGTCTCGCCCAGGCCGACCATGATGCCGGACTTGGTGAACTGGTTCGGGTCGCGCTCCTTGACCATCTGCAACAGGCGCAGGCTGTGGAAGTAGCGGGCGCCGGGCCGGATCTTCAGATACAGGCGCGGAACGGTCTCGAGATTGTGGTTGAAGACGTCGGGCTTGGCGTCGATCATCACCGCCGCCGCCCCGTCCTTGCGCAGGAAGTCAGGCGTCAGGATCTCGATTGTGGTGTTCGGCGCCTGGAGGCGGATCTGGCGCACCACCTCGGCGAAGTGAGCCGCCCCGCCGTCGGCCACGTCGTCGCGGTCGACCGAGGTGATCACCACATGGTTCAGCCCCATCTGCGACACCGCCAGCCCGACCTTGCCCGGCTCCTCCGGGTCCAGCGGCTGGGGCAGGCCCGTCTTGACGTTGCAGAAGGCGCAGGCCCGCGTGCAGGTGTCGCCCATGATCATCAGGGTGGCGTGCTTCTGGCTCCAGCACTCGCCGATATTCGGGCAGGCCGCCTCTTCACAGACCGTGTGCAGCCCCTTGGAGCGAACGATGTCCTTGGTGTTGTTGTACTGGCCCGATCCGGGCGCCTTGACCCGCAGCCAGTCGGGCTTTTTCAGAACCACCGACTCCGGACGGTTCTGCTTCTCCGGGTGGCGCAGCTCCGACGGCTTGCGCTGAAGGGTGTCGATCAGGGTGACCATGGGCGGTATTTCGGCCTTCCCGCGCCCAATGGCAAGCCAAAGGCGGTTACAGATGATGGCGCGCCCGATCGCCGCCCCGGGAACTCACGCGACGTTACGCATCTTTTCAAGACGCCGTTGCGTCATTATTGACGGACGCCCGACAACAGAGAGGGCCTGTCGCGCCCTCCGCAGGAGACGCGTTTGCGCCAGGATCTGGACCCTTCGCTGTACGAGACCTCGCTGATCGACGCCCTGATCGAGGCGCGCGCCCGGTTCGGGGACAAGGAGATCCTTGAGGACCAGGATCGCCACCCCCTCACCTACACGGGCTTGATCCGCGCCGCCTTCGTTCTTGGCCGCAAGATCGCGAAGATGACCGAGCTGGGCGAGCGGGTCGCCATCCTGCTGCCCTCGTCCATGGGCGTGGTCGTCACCTTCTTCGGCCTGCACGCCCACGGCCGCGTGCCGGTCATGCTCAACTTCACCGCCGGCGAGGCCAATCTGAAGGCCGCCATCAAGGCCTCGGGCGTCAAGAAGGTCCTGACCGCCAAACGCTTCATCGACCAGGCCAAGCTGGACGACCTGATCGCCGAACTGAAGACGGTGGCCGAAATCGTCTGGCTGGACGACGTGCGCAAGACCATCGGGCTTCAGGACAAGCTGTACGGCCTCGCCGCCGGCGCCGCGCCAAAGCGGTTCCGCGTCAAGACCGACCCTGACGCGCCGGGCGTCGTCCTGTTCACCTCGGGCAGTTTCGGCACGCCAAAGGGCGTGGTTCTGAGCCAGAAGAACCTGGTCGCTAACGCCCGACAGGTCGCGGCCCATATCGACCTTCTGCCGGAATGGGTGATGTTCAATCCCCTGCCGACCTTCCACTGTTTCGGCCTGACCGGCGGCGTCGTCCTGCCCCTGCTCCAGGGTCTGAAGGCCTTCCAGTACCCTTCGCCGCTTCACGCCAAACAGATCACCGACCTGCTGCCCCAGGTGAAGGCGTCCATTCTTTTCGCGACCGACACCTTCCTCAGCCATTACGCCCGGGTCGCCGAGCCCGGCGACTTCGCCACCCTCAAATTCGCCGTCGCCGGCGCCGAAAAGGTGCGCGAGGAGACCCGCAACCTGTTCAACACCAAGTTCGGCGGCGTCGAACTGCTGGAAGGCTACGGCGCGACCGAGGCCTCGCCTGTGGTGGCGGTCAACCATCCCGACCGCAACGCCCCCGGCACGGTCGGTCAGATCCTGCCCGGCATGGACTGGAAGCTGGAGCCGGTTGAAGGAATCGACGAGGGCGGCCGGCTGTTCCTGAAGGGGCCCAACATCATGAGCGGCTATGTCACGGCCGCCGAGCCCCTGGCCTGGGATGCGGTGGGCGACGACTGGCTGGACACCGGCGACATCGTCGATGTCGACGCCGAGGGCTATGTCACCATCAAGGGGCGCGCCAAACGCTTCGCCAAGATCGGCGGCGAAATGGTCTCCCTCACGGCGGTCGAGAGCATAGCCGGTGCGGTCTGGCCGGACCAGCGTCACGCCGTCGTCTCCATTCCAGACACCCGAAAGGGCGAAAAACTGGTCCTGGTCACCGACCACGCCGGGGCCGAGGTGGCGCCCCTGGCGGAATGGGCCCGCGCCAACGGCGCGCCTGAGCTGATCGTCCCCAAGAAGATCGTCAAGGTCGCCGAGGTCCCTGTCCTGGGCACCGGCAAGACTGATTATGTGACGATCCAGAAGATGGTCGAGGGCGACAAGGCGGCGTGATCGGGCTCACCCGATCCGCACCCCCGTCATCGAGATCGAACCGCCGTCGATCCGGTCGTTGAAGAAGCTCACCGCCTCCCCGACCGCCTGCTGGGCGGCCACATAGAGCACGGGCAGGAAGTGCTCGTCGGTCGGCACGCTCAGCTGGGCGTCCTCGGCCAGACCGACCCAGTCGATCAGGGCCTCATGGTCGCCGCGCTCGAACGCCGCCTTCACCGCCTCATTGAACCCGGTCGCCCAGGCGTAGGGTTCTGCCCCTTCCTCGCGCTTCCAGGTGCGCAGATTGTGGACGAAGTCGCCCGAGCCGGCGATCACGATTCCCTCGTCCCGCAGCGGTCTCAGGGTCCTGCCCAGCTCGTAATGCTGGCGCGGCGTCAGCTCGCGGTTCAGCGACAACTGGACCACCGGCACATCGGCCTCTGGCCAGACATGGCAAAGCACCGACCAGGTCCCGTGATCCAGGCCCCACTGCGTCGTCTGCACCGCCCCGGTCAGGTCCGCGACTCGGGCCGCCAGGGCTGGCGAGCCGGGCGCGGGATACTGCATCTCGTGAAGTTCGCGCGGGAAACCACCGAAATCATGGATGGTCTCGGGCTTCTCCTGCGCCGTGACGCCCAGCCCGCGCGTCTCCCAGTGGGCGGAGATCATCACCATCCCCTCGGGCTTGCCCACGGCCTCGCCCAGGTCGCGCCAGGCGGCCCCGTAGGGACCGCCCAGGGCGTTCATCGGCGAACCGTGACCGAAGAAGAGCGCGGGCTGGCGCATCGGATCAGCCGTGCAGCTTCTTGGCCAGTTCGGCGATATGCTTGCCCTGGAAACGGGCGCCGTCCAGCTCGATCTCGCTGGGCATGCGCGAGCCGTCGCCGCCCGTGATCGTCGTCGCCCCATAGGGCGAGCCGCCGTGCACCGCGTCCAGGGTCATCTGGGCCTGGAACGAATACGGCAGACCGACCACCGGCATGCCGTGGTGCATGAAGAAGTTGTGCAGACCCTGGAAGGTGGTCTCCTGACCGCCGTGCTGGGTCGCGGTGGCGGTGAAGGCGCCGCCGATCTTGCCGATCAGGGCGCCGGTGAACCACAGGCCGCCGGCCTGGTCCAGGAAGGCGCGCATCTGAGAGGCGGCCGAGCCGAAGCGGGTGCCGGCGCCGATGATGATGGCGTCATAGTCCTTCAGGTCGTCGATCTTCGCGATCGGCGCCTTCTGATCCAGCTTGTAGTGCGAAGCCTTGGCCAGCTCTTCCGGCACGGTCTCCGGCACGCGCTTGATGTCGACCACGGCGCCTTCGACCTGACGCGCGCCTTCGGCGACGGCTTCGGCCATGATTTCCAGATGGCCGTAGGTCGAGTGGTAGAGGACGAGAATCTTGGGCAAGGGAGGACTCCGTTGAATGTCACGGCCGTCATTCGCAACAACGACCGTTGCTAACTTGGCGTCTCGCTTGACGCCATGCAAGCCCCCTCTCGGCTTTCGCGATGGTTTCGGTCAAAAACTGAAATGAAAACCGGAGGCTCGTCCAACCGGCTCAGGGCGCGAACGAAGGATCCCAGGGCCGCACATATTCCCAGTGCCAGGGTTCATAGACATAGGGGACGAAGCCGAACCGCCCGGCGTTGGCGACCAGCCAGCGATAGGTCGCCCCGCGCGCCATATATTCGCGACTGGCCGCCGCCGTCGAGTCGACGCCCCGGCCCGGCGCCTGGCCGACGTACAGATCGACCGCCGCGCCCGTCCGGTGGGGCGAACAGACGGCGCGGCGCAGGCCGTCGCAATTGCCCTGCTGGGCGCAGCGGGCGGCGTCCGCCTCGGGGTCCCGGAAGCCTGAGAAGATCTGCAGCAGTTCGGGATCGGCGGCGATCTCGGGAACCTCTGCCCGTGCGGCGGCGACCATCCGGCGATAGGCGTCCAGCACGTCACGCCGCAACAGCCGGGTCAGCCGGTCGGCGTGCTCTTCTGACGCGACCAGATAGCCCAGTTGGTTGATCGGCGGCGGATCAGGGCATTCGCCACGGATCCGCGCCATCACGAAAGGCCGCCGCTCCTGCCACAGCCCGCGCAACACCTGGAAGGTCCCGGCGTCGAACAGGCCTGTCGGCGCCAGGCCGTGGGTCTGCTGGAATCCCGCCAGTTGTGAGGCGAAGACCGGCGTACCGGGGCCGCACTGGGTGTGCAGCTCCTGCTGGATCAGGGGCGCATAGGCCATCCACCCAAATTCTGTCGCCCCGAACGGCGCCCACTCCAGTCCATAGGCCGAGGCCGCATTGGCCAGGGCCTCCTCGCCCCAGACGTCGGCGTTGGTGTGGCAGGGCCCCGCCGCGCGCGCTACGCCGGCGAAGGCCAAGACCAGCCAGAGAGTCAGGAACGCGAGACAGCTTCGCCACATGCCCCCAGCAAGCCTCAAGCGGCCCTCAGGAGCAAGCGCGCAGACGGCCGTCCGCCCGAATCCGACTCCGCTCCCGCGTCCAAACCTGCAATCTTGCGTCGGCCCGACTCATCCGGGCTGTCCCGGACCCGTCGCATGACCGCCGCCGCCGCGCCCCGTCGCTCCAACGCCGTGCTCGCCGCCTTCTCCGGCCCCTGCCTGCCGCTGGCGGCCTTCGGCGTGGCCCTGCCCGTCACCCTGCCGGAGTTCTACGCCACCTATGTGGGTCTGGAGCTGGGCGTGGTCGCGACCGTCTTCATGGCCGTGCGGCTGATCGACATCGTCTTCGACCCCTTCCTCGGCTGGGGCATGGACAAGACCCGGACCCGTTTCGGTCGCTACCGCCCCTGGATGGCCCTGGCCACCCCCATGCTGATGCTGGCGGCCCTGATGATGTTCGTCCTGGTCCAGCCGGGCGCCCCGGCGGTCTATCTGTTCGGCTGGCTGCTGTTCCTCTACCTGGGCTTCTCCATCGGCACCCTGGGCCAGCTGGGCTGGGCCGCCGTCCTTGCGCCCCAGTATGACCAGCGCAGCCGCGTCTACGGCTGGTGGCAGGTATTCAACATCATCGGGGTGGTGCTGATCCTGGTTCTCCCGACCGTGGTGGTCCAGACCGGCATCGGAACCTATGCCGACGGGGTGCGGATCATGGGCTGGGGCATCATCATCGCCCTGCCGGTCACCATCGGCCTGGCCATGGTCGCCGTGCCCGAGCCCGTCACCGCCGGGGACCAACCGCACGGCAGCCTCGGCGCCTATCTGGCCCTGCTGAAGACGCCCGTGGTGCGCAAGCTGCTGATCGCCGATCTGCTGCTGGGCGTGGCGCCGGGCATCACCGGTTCGCTGCTGTTCTTCTTCTTCGGCCAGATCCGCGGCTACGACCACACCGAGGCCGGGCTCTTCATGCTGTTCTATTTCGTCGCCGGCCTGTGCGGCGCTCCCTTCTGGGCCTGGCTGGCGACCCGTGTCGGCAAGGACCGGGGCCTGGCGATCGCCAGCCTCGTCTCGGCCGTCCTCTATATCGGCGCCACCCTGGTCCCCGGCGGCAATTTCGCCCTGACCGCCGTGGTCATGTTCATCGCCGGCCTGCCCTACGCCGCCGGCCTGTTCCTGACCCGCGCCATGATGGCCGACGCCGGCGATCAGGAGCGGTTCGAGACGGGCGTCGACCGCACCGGCCTGATGCTGTCCATCCTCTCGGCCACCACCAAGATCGGCCACGTCCTCGCCCTGCTCCCCTATTTCGTCCTCGAAAAGGTCGGCTTCCGCGCCGTGCCCGGGCCGAACGGCAACAGCGACACCTCCCTTCTGACGCTTCAGATCCTGTTCATCGCCGTCCCCGGCCTGCTTCTGGCCCTGACTGCCTGGGTGCTGAAGAACTATCCGCTGACCGCCGCGCGCCATAACGAGATCCGCAAGGCCCTGGACGCCCGCGACGCGGAGGCGCGGGCATGAGGCCGATCGACCGGCTTCTGTCCATCATGGAGCGGCTGCGCGACCCGGACGGCGGCTGCCCCTGGGACGTGGAGCAGACCTTCGCCACCATCGCCCCCTATACGATCGAGGAGGCCTACGAGGTCGCCGACGCCATCGAGCGTAACGATCTGGTCGAACTGAAGGGTGAACTGGGCGACCTGCTGTTCCAGGTCGTCTTCCACGCCCGCATGGCCGAGGAACAGGGCCTGTTCGCCTTCGACGACGTGGTCACGGCCATCGCCGACAAGCTGGAACGCCGCCACCCCCATGTCTTCGGCGACGAAGCCCAACGGACTTCAAAAGAACAGACCGTGGCCTGGGAAGCCATCAAGGCCGCCGAACGCAAGGACCGCAAGAAGCCCGGCGTCCTCGACGATGTCCCCGTCGGCCTGCCCGCCCTGACCCGCGCCGCCAAACTGACCAAACGCGCCGGCCGCGTCGGCTTCGATTGGCCCTCGACCGACGAGGTGTTCGACAAGCTGGCCGAAGAGGTCGAGGAGCTGCGCGTCGAGATCGCCGCCGGCGATCAGGCCAAGGCCCGCGAGGAGCTGGGCGACCTGCTGTTCGTCGTCGCCAACCTGGCCCGCAAGCTGGATGTCGAGCCCGAGGATGCGCTCCGCGCCGCCAACGCCAAGTTCGTGCGCCGTTTCGGCTTCATCGAGGCGGAACTGGCCAAGTCCGGCCGCACCCCCGACCAATCGACGCTGGAGGAGATGGACCGCCTCTGGGACGCCGCAAAGGCGGCCGAGAAGGCCGGCTCGTCCTCCTGAGCCGCCGCATGACCTACGACCTGATCATCTTCGACTACGACGGCGTGGTCGCCGACAGCGAGGTGCTGAACAGCACCGTCATGGCCGAGCAGCTGACCGCCATCGGCCTGCCCACCAGCCTGGACGATGTCCTCGCCGCCTATACGGGCCGGCGCTGGCGCGACAACCGGCCGGTGGTCGAGGCGGCCCTGGGCCGGCCCTGCCCGGAGGATTTCCACACCACCTGGTTCGCTGCCTGCCGGGCCCGCGCCCCGCTCCATCTGAAGCCCGTGCCCGGCCTGATCGACTTCGTCGCCGCCCGGTCCGAGGCGCGCTGCATCGCCTCGTCCAGCGGCCCTGACTGGATCGGCGTCGGCCTGGACCTGTTCGGCCTGACCGATCATTTCGACGGCGCCGTCTTCACCGGCCTGGCGGTCGAGCGCGGCAAGCCCCACCCCGACATCTTCCTGCACGCCGCCGAAAGCATGGGTGTCGATCCGGGCCGCGTCCTGGTCATCGAGGACAGCGAGGCGGGCGTCACAGCCGGGGTCGCCGCCGGCATGACGGTGGTGGGCCTGACCGCCGGAGGCCATGTCCGCGACGGCCACGCCGACCGTCTGGTCGCCCGCGGCGCCCACCATATCGCCGACAGCTATGCGGCGGTCGCGGCCTTCATGGACCGCTGAGCGTCAAAGGTAGCGCAGTTCCTGCAGATCGACCTCGCGGATCATCTTGCGCGCCGTCACCTCGTCCAGCCGGCGTAAGCGCGCCATCCGGCCGAGCTCTTCCCGCTCCGCCGCGAGCGCCGCCAGCCAGAGCTTGCGCTCCACCTGATCGATCTTGCGCGCCACGGCCGCGTCGTCTTCTTCGGTGCGGGTATGGGTCTCGATGCGGCGGCGATAGATCTCCATGATCCGACTGGCGACGTCGGAATAGAGGTCAGGGTTGGCCTTGCCCTCGGCCATGGCGTGGGACGCATCCTCCAGGGCGCGCAGGGCGGCCGAGGCGGCAGCGACGCGCCCTCTGTCCTCTTCCCGCTCCTGTGACGGTTCGGGGGGCAGCTCCACCCCCTTCATCAGACGCGGCAAGGCGAAGGTGGCGAGCAGCAGGGAGACGATGATCACCCCAGCCGCCAGGAAGATCGCCAGATTGCGGGACGGCATCGGCGAGCCGTCCGCGAGGAAGAAGGGCACGGTCAGGATGCCCGCCAGGGTGATGGCGCCCCGCACCCCCGCCAGAGACATGACCATGGTCAGCCGCAGTCCGACCTTGGGCGGCGGCCCGCGATGGCGGCGCCGAAACAGGGTCAGCCTCAGCGACGTCCACACCCAGACGAAACGCAAGGCCGCTAGGGCCGCGACAATGGCCAGGACATAGACAGCCAGCCACCAGACCTCGGGCCGGCTGGTGCCCCGCACCACCTCGGCCGCGCGCGCCATTATGGAAGGCATCTGCTGGCCCAGAATCACGAAGATGATGCCATTGGCGACGAACTGGACCGTGTCCCACACCACCCCGCGCCGGATACGGGTCATGGCCAGGGACTGGCCGCCTACGCCGCCGCCCCGCTCGGTGAAGCTCATGGTCACGCCCGCCGCCACGGCGGCCAATATGCCCGACGCCCTCAGCTCTTCCGCGACCAGATAGGCGGCGAAGGGGATCAGCAGGCTGACCAGGATCTGCGCCCCGACATCCTCGCCCCAGCGCCGACTGACGAAACCCTTAACGTAGCTGATGGCGATTGTGACCAGCACGCCCGTCGCCACCCCGACCACAGACAGCCAGGCGAAGGTCGCCACCGCCCCGCCCAAGGAAAAGGCGCCGGTGGTCGCCGCCACGACCGCGATCCGCATACAGGTCAAGCCCGTGGCGTCGTTCAGCAGCGACTCCCCTTCCAGAATATGCATCAGCCGCTTGGGTATCGGGGCCCGCGCAGCGATGGCCTGGACGGCGATTGGGTCGGTCGGAGACAGGATCGCCGCCAGGGCGAAGGCCACCGGCAAGGGCATCTCGGGGATCATCCACCAGATCATGAAGCCCAGGCCGATGACGGTGAACAGCACCAGCCCCAGGGCCAGTTCCAGGATCACGGCCCGGTCGCGAAACAGGGCCTCCTTGGGGATGCGCCAACCGTCCAGAAACAGCAGGGGCGGCAGGAACAGCAGAAAGAAGATGTCCGGCTTCAGATCGACCGTCGTCCCGGTCGCCAGGACGATGGCGGCCCCCAGACCGATCTGCACCAGCGGCAGGGCGATACGGGTGATCCGCGCGACCGATCCCGACACCACGACGGCCAGAAGCAGCAGCAGGACGGTCTCGATCAGATGCATGGTTCAGTCGGTCAGGCCGGGATACAGGCGCTCGAACCGCCCCAGGGCGGCAGGATGAAGCCTCACTGTGACATGGGTGCGGCCATCCTCCTCCGCGTCCCGCCTCGTCACCCGGCCATGTTCATAAAGCCAGGCCAGCGCCTCGCCCTGTTCGGGCGACAGGGTCAGGCGCGTCTCCGGATCGTCGTCGATCAGGCCGGCGATGGTCTGGCGCAGGCGTTCGATCCCCTCGCCCGTCCAGGCCGAGACGGCGACCGCCTCGCCGTCCTTGGCCAGACGTTCGGCCTGACCAAGAATGGTTTCGTGGGCCTCCTCGTCCAGCAGGTCGATCTTGTTCCAGACCTCCAGCACCCGGCGGGTCTTGCCCTCGGGGGTCTCGATCTGTTTCAGCACGGCCTCGACGTCCTTGGCCTGGGCGTCGCTGTCGGCCGAGGCGATGTCGCGGACGTGCAGGATCAGATCGGCCTCGCCGACCTCTTCCAGAGTGGCGCGGAAGCTTTCGACCAGTTCGTGCGGCAGGTCGGAGATGAAGCCGACCGTATCGGCCACAATGGCCGGGCGGCCCTGCGGCAGGCGGATGGTGCGCTGGGTCGTGTCCAGGGTGGCGAACAACAGATCCTTGGCGAAGACCTCCGATCCCGTAAGCCGGTTGAACAGGGTCGACTTGCCGGCGTTGGTGTAGCCGACCAGGGCGATGGTCGGAAACGGGACCTTCTGGCGCTGTTTGCGATGCAGGCCGCGCGTGCGGCGCACCTCCTCCAGCTCGGCCTTCAGCCGCACGATCCGGTCGGCGATCAGACGCCGGTCCAGCTCGATCTGGGTTTCGCCGGGACCGCCGGTCGAGCCGGTGCCGCCGCGCTGGCGCTCCAGGTGGGTCCAGGTCCGCACCAGGCGCGACCGTTCATAGTCGAGTCGGGCCAGTTCGACCTGCAGCCGGCCTTCCTTGGTCCGCGCGCGGCGGCCGAAGATTTCCAGGATCAGGCCGGTGCGGTCGATGACCTTCACCTCCCACGCCTTCTCCAGATTGCGTTGCTGCACCGGGGTCAGGGCGTCGTCGATGACGGCGACATCGGCCTCGGCTGCCCGCATCAGGGCGGCCAGCTCCTCGACCTTGCCGCTTCCGAACAGGGTCGCTGGCGCGACCTTGCGGACGCGCACGATCTCCTCGCCGCGGATATCCAGGTCCAGGGCGCGGGCCAGGCCGGACGCCTCCTCCAGCCGTTCTTCGGCGAGACGCGGCGATTCGGACCGGCCGTCAGGGTGGATGACGACCGCCCGCTGAACCGGGGCGGCGTGATCAATCAGTTTTTGGGTCAATCAATCGTCTTCGGCGTCGGGCTCGTACAGCTGCACGGGCGCGGACGGCATGATGGTGGAGATGGCGTGCTTGTACACCAGCTGGGACTGGCCATCGCGGCGCAGCAGCACACAGAAGTTGTCGAACCAGGTCACGATTCCCTGCAACTTGACCCCATTGACCAGGAAGATGGTCAGCGGCGTCTTGGTCTTGCGGACCGAGTTGAGGAAGGTGTCCTGAAGGTTCTGGCGTTTGTCTTGCGACATGGCAGGTTTTTCCTGTTCTTGGTTGTTCGTCGCCATGGGAGCGGCGTCGGGGCCGAACGGGCCGGCAGCGACCTTAGACGCCGCCTCCCCGCTCCGGCAACGCCCTAAATGGCCTCTCGACGCGCGCGTTCAAGATAGAGCCGCCGCAGCTTCAACGTAATCGGCCCCGGCTTGCCGTCCCCGATCTTGGTTCCGTCGATCGAAATCGCGGGGGTCACGAAAGCGCCGGCGGCCGTGAAGAAGGCTTCGCGCGCGCGCTTGACGTCCTCGACGCTGAAGGGGCGCTCGTCCAGTTCGAGGCCCTGTTCCTCGATCAGGGTCATCAGGGTGGTGCGCGTGCAGCCCTTCAGGATGTTGGCCTGGGTGTCGCGGGTGCGCAGCTTTCCGTTCTCATCCACGATCCAGGCGTTGGTCGAGGAGCCTTCGGTCACGAGGCCCATGTCGTCGACGAACCAGGCCTCATAGGCGCCGGCCTCCCGCGCCGCCTGTTTGGCCAGGATGTTCGGCAAGAGCCCCACCGTCTTGATGTCGCAGCGTCCCCAGCGGATGTCCGGCTGGGTCAGGACGGCGACGCCCTTTTTCGCCTGAGCTTCTCCTCGTGCGGGCGAGATGGACTTGGCGGTGACGATGACGCTGGGCGGCGTCCCCGGCGCGGGAAAGGGATGGTCGCGCCGCGCCGTGCCGCGCGTGACCTGCAGGTAGACGATGCCGTTCTTCACCCGGTTGCGCCGGATCGTCTCGCGCAGCACCCGCGTCAGGGCGGCGACCGACATGGGAATGTCGATGCGCAGTTCATTGAGGCTGCGATGCAGCCGCGTCATATGGCCGTCGAAATCCGCCAGCCGACCGTCGAACACGGACCAGACCTCATAGACCCCGTCGGCGAACTGAAAGCCCCGATCCTCCACATGGACCACGGCTTCGCCGTGCGGCTGATAGGTTCCATTCACATAGGCGACGCGGGACATCAGTCGGCCTCGTCCTCATCTCCGCCTCGCGCCGGAGAGACACCCAGCGACTTCAGCTTTCTATGCAGAGCCGACCGCTCCATGCCGATGAAGGCGGCTGTGCGGGAAATGTTGCCGCCGAAGCGCATGATCTGGGCGGCCAGATACTCGCGTTCGAACACCTCGCGCGCTTCGCGCAGCGGCAGGGCGATGGTGCGCTCCGCCCCCAGGCTGGAGGAAGGGCTGTTCGAGGTGGCGACCTCCTGCGGCAGCATGTCGGCGGTGATCGGCTCGTTCGGATCGCCTGTCGCCAGGATCAGCAGCCGCTCGATGTTGTTGCGCAGCTGGCGGATGTTGCCCGGCCAGGGATGGACCTGAAGCACCGCCACCGCGTCCTCGCCGACGATCCGGCGCGGCAGGCCCTGGGACGCGCTGATGGTCTCGACGAAATAGTCGACCAGTTCGGCGATGTCCTCGCGCCGCTCCGACAGGGCCGGCACCCGGATCGGCACGACGTTCAGGCGGTGGAACAGGTCCTCACGGAACCGGCCTTCGGCAATCTCCGTCTTCAGGTCTCGCGAAGTGGATGTGACGACGCGCACATCGACCTGCACGTCCTGTTCGCCGCCGACCCGACGGAAGCGCTGATCCACCAGAACCCGCAGGATGCGGCTCTGACTCTCACGCGGCATGTCGCTGATCTCGTCCAGATAGAGGGTGCCGTTGTGCGCCCGCTCGAACACCCCGATCTTGCGCGGCCGGCCGTCCTGTCCCTCTTCCCCGAACAGTTCGATGTCCAGTCGCTCGGGCGTCATTCCGGCGGCCGAGATGGCGACGAACTCGGCGCGCGCGCGCGGGCTGGCTTCGTGGATCTGACGCGCCACAAGCTCCTTGCCCGACCCGGCCGGACCGGAAATCAGCACCCGGCTGTTGGCCTGGGCCACCTTGGCGATGGTGCTGCGCAGGGCCTGGGCCGCCTGGGAGCGGCCGATCAGGCCGGACGGCGTCATCGTCTGCGCGCGCAGACGGCGGTTCTCGCGTTTCAGCGTCGCCGCCTCGATCGCCCGCTCGACCACCACCACCAGCCGATCCGACTTGAACGGCTTTTCGATAAAGTCATAGGCGCCGCGCTTCAGCGCGGTCACCGCCGTCTCGATATTGCCGTGGCCCGAGATCATCACCACCGGCAGGTCGAGGTCGATCTCCTTGACCACCTCCAGCAGTTCCAGCCCGTCCAGACCGCCGCCCTGCATCCAGATGTCGAGGATCGCCAGCGACGGCTTCCGTGCGCGGATCGCCGCCAGGGCCTCGTCGGAATTGGCGGCCACGCGCACGGCGTGCCCCTCATCCTCGAGCAGGCCCGAAACCAGATCGCGGATGTCCGCCTCGTCGTCGACGACCAGAATGTCGGAACCGGTAGGTCGCATCTTGCCTCGCTTATTCGGCGACGACGCTCTGGAGCTTGCGCTCCGTCGCATCGCCGGTCTTGCCGTGGGGTTTCAGGGGGAAGATCAGGCACACGCGGGCGCCGCGCAGGGTCTCGGCGTCCGCCAGCTTCAGCTCGCCGCCGTGGTCCTCGCAGATGCGTTTGACGATGGCCAGGCCCAGGCCCGTGCCCTTTTCGCGCGTGGTCACATAGGGTTCGATCAGGCGATCGCGGTCCTTGGCGGGAAGGCCGACGCCGTCGTCCTCCACCACAAAGACGGCCGTCTCGTTCTCGATGATCAGGGAGGCGATGATGGCCGCCGCATCGGGTCCGGGCGCTGCGCCTTCGGCGGCACGCCGCGCCGCCACGGATTCGCCCGCGTTCTTCAGGATGTTGACCAGCGCCTGTCCCACCATCCGGGCGTCGCACCGCAGGCTCGCCTTGGGCAGGGGCTCGATCAGGTCCACGCCGATGTCCGCGGCCGCCACCCGCTGGGCGAAAACCGCCTCTCGCAGCATTTCGGCGGGGTTGGCCGCCCCGAAACGCGGCGCGGGCATGCGGGCGAAGGACGAGAATTCGTCCACCATCCGGCCGATGTCCCCCACCTGGCGGATGATGGTGTCGGTGCAGCGGTCGAAGATCTCCACCTCGTCCACCTTGTCCCTGTATTTCCGCCTCAGCCTTTCAGCCGACAGTTGGATCGGGGTCAGGGGATTCTTGATCTCATGGGCGATACGCCGCGCCACGTCGCGCCAGGCGGCGTTGCGCTGGGCCGTGACCAGCCGGGTGATGTCGTCGAAGGTCAGCACCATCTCGCCGCCCTGACCGCCCTCGATGCGCACCCTCAGACGCAGGGTCTCGCCTTCGCGGCTCAGATCTATGTCCTCTTCGATATGGGCCTCGACCCGTCCGACCAGATCGCTGAGCTCGGGCGACAAGGTCGCCAGTTCACGGCCGAGAACCTCGGCTTCTTCGATGTGCAGCAGTTGCAGGGCGCTGTCGTTGATGGCCGAGATTCGTCCGCGCCGATCCAGACCGATCACCCCGGCGCTGACGCCGGACAGCACTGTCTCGATGAAGCGGCTGCGATCCTGGGCGTCTTCGCTGGCCGCCTTCAGCGCCGACTGCTGGGCCTGAAGATCGCCCGTCATACGGTTGAAGGCCTCCGACAGGGTGGCGATTTCACCCGGCGCCCCGTCGCTGTCCACCCGGGCGCTGAAGTCGCCCGCCGCCACCTGACCGGCCGCCTTCACCAGCCGCCCGATCGGGGCCGAAATACTGCTGGCCGCCGACATGCCCAGCCAGACCGCTCCAACCAGGACCAGCAGGGCGGTCTCCAGATAGCTGAGAATGAAGGCCGATTGGATCCGGGCGCGGCTCTCCTGGGCTTCGCGATAGGCCTGGATCGACTGGCTCGAAGCGTTCATTCGCGCCACCAGACCGTCCTGCAGCGGCCGCACCAGATAAAGATAGGCGTCGCCATAGGCTGGCAGGGCGATCAGGGAGCGCACGGTGTCCGGGTGCTGGGTCACGTCCGTCGGCGGCTTGCCGCCCTGGACGGCGTCTTCCAGATAGGAGCGCGGCGGAGCCAGATAGGGCGGCGCCCCCGGTCCTTCCGCTCGCGCCAGCACCTCCCGATCACCGTCAAGAATATAGATCGCGGGATAGCCGAAGATGTCTCCGATCTGGGCCAAGGCGTCGTTGAACTGGATCCGGTCGTCGAACAGGCCGCGGGCGCTGGTCAGTTGATCCGCGATCGTGACGAGATCCGCATCGACGGCTGTGGCGACGTCCTGGATGTAGGCGCGCCCGACCACGGCGCCGTTTTCGACCGAGGCCTGGACGTTCTGACTGAACCATTGATCGACCCCCCGCGTCACGAGCACACCGAAGACCAGGGCGATGAGAACCGCCGGAATCACCGCCACCGTCGAGAACAGGGCCACGAACCGCAGGTGCAGGCGCGAACCCGCTTCGCTGGTGCTGCGGGCTAGGACCAGGACGCGACGTCCCACGATGAAGGCCAGACCCGAAATCAGGATCAGATTGGCGATCAGGACGAACAGCACGATCTGACCGGCCGATCCTCGCGCAGCGCCGGCGCTGGCGCCCGGCGCCACCGCGACCAGCCATACCGCCGCCGCCGTGATGATGACGGCCAAGGCGTAGGCTAAACCGAAGCCCGCCCGCGCCCGCTCGGTTTCAAAACGCCCCCAGAACGACTCGTCGCCCGACGAAGGGTCGGTGCGAGAGGTCACGGCTGAGGGCGTATCCGTCATGCCACAGCAGTGTCCGCGAACTGTGGCGGCGTTTCAACAGCCGAATTGAAACAGTCAGGTAAATTTCGCCGCCACAGCCCCGCCATTTCCTGCTCGACGGCCGCGGGATCGTCCAGGCGGCAAATTCTTGCCTTGGCCTCGCGACGGTGTTGCGGATCGGCCGGCCAGGGCGCCTGTTCGATGTACCAGCCCAGATGTTTGCGGAACATCTTCAGCCCCAGCGGCAGGCCGTAGAAGTCGATCGAGGCCCTCAGATGGTGGATCACGATCGCCAGTCGCGCCTCCGGCCCCGGCTCCTGGGGCGCCGTCACGCCGCTCAGCGCCTGTTCCAAATGGGCCGCCAGCCAGGGCCGGCCGTAGACGCCTCGTCCCAGCATCAGACCGTCGGCGCCGGACCGCTCAAGGGCCGTGCGCGCGTCTTCAGGCGTGACGATGTCGCCGTTGACGATGACGGGAATGCGAACGGCCGCCTTTACGGCGCCCACGGCGTCCCAGTCCGCCCTTCCGGTATAGAACTGCTGGCGGGTTCGTCCATGGACCGTCACAGCCCTCACACCGAGCGCCTCGGCCCGCACAGCCAGATCCGCGGCGTTTCGGCTGTCGTCATCCCAGCCCAGCCGCATCTTGACCGTGACCGGACGGCCGGTGGCCCTCACCACGGCCTCCATGATGCGACAGGCCAGGTCAGGCGTCCGCATCAGGGCCGATCCGGCGGCCGAACCCGTCACCTCCTTTGCGGGACAGCCGAAGTTCAGATCGACGATGTCCGCACCGGCCTGTTCGGCCATGCGCGCCCCCTCGGCCATCTGGCCCGGATCCCGCCCGACCAACTGGATCACGGTCAGCGGCAGGCCCGCGCCCACGGCGGCGCGCCGCACCACGTCGGGCCGAGCCCGCGCCAGCTCCTTGGCCGCCACCATCTCGGTCGCCACATAGGCCGCGCCCAGTTTGGAGGCTAGGATGCGGAACGGCAGATCGGTGACGCCGGTCATCGGCGCCATCAGCACGCGGCCGGGCACGGTGACGTCGCCGATGGTCAAGGACTTGGACATTCCCGCCTTTCGCCGCATTGCGCGCCCTTTCGTCAAGCGCGACAGCGGCGGATTGACGGTTTCCCCGCTGAACGTCGCGCTCTAGAAGACGTCATGATCTTCTCAGCCATCATTGTCGCGGCCGGTTCCGGAACGCGGGCCGGCGGCGAAAAACAGTGGCGGACCCTGGGCGGAAAGCCGGTTCTGCGCTGGTCCGCCCAAGCGCTTCTGGACGCCGGCGCCCAGGAGCTGGTCGTGGTCGTAGCCTCCGACGCTCGGGATCGCGCCGCCGAGGTGCTGGACGGGCTGACGGGGTGGCGCGCCGTGGTCGGCGGGACGACGCGGGCGGAGTCCGTTCGCGCAGGACTGGCGGCCCTCACCTGTCCCGGCGACCAGCCCGTGCTGGTCCACGACGCCGCCCGCCCGCTGTTGGACGCCCCCGTCATCGCCCGCGTCGTCGCCGCCCTGGATCAGGCCGACGGCGCCCTGCCCGTCCTGGCCGTCGCCGACAGCCTGCGCCGGGGATCGGACGGGCTGATGGCCGAGGCGGTGGACCGCGAGGACCTCTGGCGGGCCCAGACCCCTCAGGCGTTCCGCCGTGGGCTCCTGGAATCGGCCTATGCCGCCTGGAACCCGGCCGAGACCCCGACCGACGAGGCCGTGGTGGTGCGCCGTCACGGCGGCCGGATCGCCCTGGTCGCCGGCGACGCCCGGCTGATGAAACTCACCTATCCCGAGGATTTCGCCATGGCCGAGGCCCTGCTGTCGCAAGAGACCCGTTACCAGTCCCGCATGGGGACGGGTTTCGACGTCCATCGTTGGGGCCCCGGAGAATCAGTCTGGCTGTGCGGGATCGAAATTCCTCATGATCAGACCCTGATCGGCCATTCGGACGCCGACGCCGGGCTGCACGCCTTGACCGACGCCCTGCTGGGAGCGATCGCCGCCGGCGACATCGGCGATCATTTCCCCCCCACCGACCCGAAGTGGAAGGGCGCCGCCTCCGACCAGTTTCTGATCCACGCCGCCGAATTGGTGGCGGCGCGCGGCGGCCGCATCGTCAATGTTGACGTGACCCTGATCTGCGAACGTCCGAAGGTGAAGCCGCACCGGCAGGCCATGCGCGAACGGATCGCCGATCTGCTGGCCTTGCCGCTGGACTGCGTCAGCGTGAAGGCCACCACATCCGAAGGGTTGGGCTTCACCGGCCGAGGCGAAGGCTTGGCCGCCCAGGCGGCGGCGACGGTGGAGATGCCGGTCTCGGCCTGATCCGGCGCCTTCAGCGCGCGGCCAGCCGCATCTGCCGCACCAGGGCTCCGAACAGGTTCACGTAGTCGTCCGTCCACGGCCGCACCTCCGTGGGCGACAGCCTGCGCCAGCGCGGATCTTCGCGATAGGGCGCCAGGGCCGCTTCGCTCTTGCCGATCACCAGAGCCTCGGTCGAGGATTCCGCCATCAGCGGCGCGTCCGACCGTTCCCGATAAATCTGGTGAAGAGCCGGCGCCCCCAGGGCCGCGGCCGCCGCCTCGGCCGGCAGGGTGATGTCCAGATTGCGGTTGGACAGGTGCAGCACCACCACCCCGTCCGGCTTCAAAAGCCGCAGATAGCCGGCGATGGCCTCCTGGGTCAGCAGATGGGTCGGTACGGCGTCGGAGCTGAAGGCGTCGATGATCAGCAGGTCATAGGAACCGGCGGCCTCCCGCGCCATGGTCAGTCGGGCGTCGCCCAGCACCGTCCGGATCGGTCCTTCGGCGCAACCATTGATGAAGCTGAACCAGCGCGGATCGCGCGACAGCCTATCCACCATCGGGTCGATCTCGAAAAAGCTCATCTGGTCCTGGCGGCGCTTATAGGCCGCCATGGCCCCCGAGCCCTGGCCCACGACCCCGATCCGGGCGCCGTCCGGCCGGTGCGCCTGGGCCATCAGGGCCGCCTGCCCCAGAGGCGTCGCCGTGGCGTAATAGAGGGTTGGCGAGCAACGGTGCGGTTCCGACTGCGCCTGGGCGCCGTGCAGGGTGGTGCCGTGCATCAGCACATGAACCGGTCCCCCCAGACCCGCGACGTCGGTATCGGCCACACGCATGACCCCGAAGAAGCTGCGCTCCGTCAGGGCCCAGTCATAGCCCCGCGCGACATGGTAGCCGGACCAGACCATGGCTCCCAGAACGACGGTGAACATGATCGCCCGGTCCCTCAGCAGGAAGGCGAACAGGGCGGCGACGCCGATCACCGCCTGGGCGATCCGCACCAGTTCGGCGTCCGGGACGACCGCGCGAATGTCGGGGGCGTAGCGCACCAGGGCCAGACCCAGCGGTCCGGCAAGGGCGACCAGGCCCCCGATCACACAGGCGATGATCTCCCATCGCCGCACCTCGCCTTCGCCCCATGGCCGCAAAAGGCCGACGGCGACCAGCGCCAGCGGATATTCCCAGACCATGTTGAAGATCAGGGGCGCAATCAGGGCGTTGAAGACGCCGCCCAGGACGCCGCCCAGCGACAGCAGCAGATAGAATTCCGTCAGCCGGCCCGGCGCAGGACGCCGCTCGGCCATCCGCTGATGGCACATCAGGGCGCAGAAGAAGAAGGCTGTCAGATTGACGACGAAGACGAACAGCCACTCCGTGGTCCGAAAGGCGACCAGGGCGCAGCCGGCCGCCAGCACCCCCGCCTGGATCGCCAGCGTCAGGGGGAGCGGCAGGACCGGTCGGTTCTGAAAGGCGATGACAAAGGTCAGCAGATAGAGGGCCAGAGGAATGACCCAGAGGAAGGGCGCAGAGGCCACGTCGGTCGACAGATGCGCCGTCACACCCAGCATCAGGCTCGACGGAACGGCCGCCAGCAGGATCAGCAACCCCTTCTCGCGCCAGGCGATCAGCGGCCCCGCCTCCAGGGGCGCGGGCTCTGCCGCCGCACCCGTTCGGACCCCGCGGCCGGACCAGGCCAGGGCGCCCAGGCCGGCGACCATCACCAGGAACAGACCATAGCCCAGGCTCCAGCCCAGGCGCTGGAGCGAAAGACTGGCCAGGGGTTCGATCAGGACCGGATAGGCCAGCAGGGCCAGAAAACTGCCCAGGTTCGAAGCGGCATAGAGGACATAGGGGTTCTTCGCGTCCGCCTGGCCCGCCCGCGCCCGCGCATACCAGGCTTGAAGCAGGGGCGCGGTGGCCGAAAGAATGGCGAAGGGGGCCCCGATCGAGAGGGTCAGGGTCGCCAGAAGCCAGGCCGTGGGCGCGTTTGGATCGGGATCGCCCAGGACGCCGCTGATCCGCAGGGGCAAAGACAGGCCTGCGGCCAGCAGAAGCGCCAGATGAACCAGCACCTGAAGCCGCATCGACCCGATGCGCTGCAGGGCGTGGGCGTAGCCGTAGCCGGCCAGCAGCGCGGTCTGGAAGAAGACCATGGCGGCGTTCCACACCGACGGCGATCCGCCCAGGCTGGGCAGGATCAGCTTGGTCGCCATCGGCTGAACGACGAAGACCAGACAGGCCGAGGTGAAGACGGCCAGCGCGAACAGGAGAGGCGTCAGCCGCCCAGGGTTCGGGCGCGCCGCGCTTTCGGCTTGAACCACATCGGTCATGGTGCTGGTTAGAGCGGGACTCGCGGCCTATGGAAAGCGCATGTTCTCACAAGACATCCTGCGACTGGCGCAACAGATCGTCGCAACCGCGGCCGAGCGGGGCCTGATGATCGCCACGGCGGAAAGCTGCACCGGCGGCCTGGTCTCCGCCGTCCTGACGGCCGTCCCCGGTTCATCTGCGGTTCTGGATCGCGGCTTCGTCACCTACAGCAACGCCGCCAAGCAACAGATGCTGGGCGTGCCGGAGGCGACCCTGATCGCCCACGGCGCCGTCTCCGAGCCGACGGCCCGCGCCATGGCCGAAAGCGCCGCAGCCCAGTCGAACGCGAGCGTCAGCGTCTCCGTCACCGGAATTGCGGGGCCGGGCGGCGGCGGCCCGGACAAGCCGGTCGGCCTGGTCCATTTCGCGGCCCTGGGTCCGGGCGGGCTGGTCCACAGGATGGAGCGGTTCGGCGACCTGGGGCGCGACGCGGTCCGGATGGCGGCGCTCAGGGTCGCCTTGGAGATGTTGGCGGAGCGAGCCGCATCGTGACCGAACCCGTCGTCGTCGACGCCCGAGGCCACCGCTGCCCGGCGCCCAGCCTCAGGCTGCAAAAGGCCATGGCCGGGGCGGCGGCCGGCGCCCGTTTCGTCCTTCTGGCGACCGACCCTATGGCGCGCATCGACGCGCCGTTTCTAATGGCTCAGAAGCAGGGCCGCGTGATTTCGATCGAAGAGGTCGACGGCGTCCTGCGCCTTCTGGTCGAAGCGGGCTGAGTTTTCGACCCTAGGTCCGCGACCGCGTGCGGCGGCTGGCCCGCCGTTCCGACAGATCGACCACATCCGCCGCGGCGGAGGCCCTGCGCGCCTGTTCCGCCCTCTCGGCCCCGGCGGCGATCTCCATCTCGGTCGCGAAGGCGCCGCCGTAGAAGATGGCGTTGACGTTCCAGGACAGCCAGATCAGCAAAACCACCACGGCCCCGACCGAGCCATAGGTCGCTCCCAGAGGCGCGATCTGTTCGACATAGATGGCGCAGAGCCAGGATGAGACCACCGACATCAGGGTGGCCACCAGCCCTCCGGTGATCGACGGCAGCCAGGCCACCGGCGTCCGGTGACTCATGGCGTAGCGATAGAGCAACGTCAGCCCCACCACCAGGCCCAGGGCGGGCAGCAGGGCGTCGAGCGGCATCAGACCCGCATTGTCCCCCCTCGCCCCCGGCGAGGCGGCATGGGCCAGAATCCGCGCCGTCACCACGGCGCCGGACACGACGGTGAACAGGGCGAAGGCGAATATGGCGACGAAAAAGGCCAGTAGATTGAATTTGAAGAAGCCGTGAGGCTCAGTCTCATCGTGAATGAGATTAAGTCCCGCCAGCAACGCCTTGAACCCTCGATGGGCGGCGTAGGCGCCGACGAACAGGGCGAAGGCGCTCTGGGCCGAGACGGTCCGGGCGGAAGCCTTGGCCAACCGGGCGATCTCGTCGTGAAAAATGGTCTGGGCCGCGCGCGGCAACAGGTCGGACAGGGCGGCGGCCTGGGCGCTGACCTCATTGATCGACAGGCCCAGCTTATAGACGCCGATCAGGATGGCGATGGCCGGAAAGACGGCCAGAAGGGCGAAGAAGGAAACGCCCCCCGTGTAGAGCATGACGTCCCGGCCCCAGCTGCGGGTGAAGGCGCGCACGGCCAGACCGCCCCAGAAGCCGGGCGCCTTCAGAACCGATCGGGTCAGCTGATCGCTCAATCCGGTCCCCACAACCGTTACAACAAACCCCTAGACTTAAAGGATTCTGGAACGGGGGAAAGCCCTGTCGACGCACCTGCCTTTAAGGGCGGCCTGCGAAGGCGATAGTCCTTTATAAAATGCGTCGCGCTATGGTGGTCCGCCTCGCATGCGGCTATGGCCCCAGCGACCGATGGGGAGGGACTGGCTTGGCATTCGACGCGCGCGTTTTGATCCTGGCGGCTCATGACGCCCGTATCGGGCCGCTCGCCGCCGGCCTGGACGCGCTTGGCTGGACCACCGTCACCGCCCGCGATGTCGGCTCGGCCGAGGCGACGCTTCAGGACCTGCCGCTCGAAGCCGCCGTGATCGACTTTGATTCCCTGACGCCGGACGCGGCGGTCCGACTGCGCGCGGCGGCCCAACCGCGCCGCCTGTCCATCATGGTGGTCGGCGCAGCCCCCGACTCGGTCGAGGGCGCCGATGTCGCCATGTCGGTTCCGCCGCACCCGGCCCAGGCCGCCCTGCGTCTCGAACAGCTCGGCCGCGCCGCCATCGCCGAGGAAGAGTTTCACCTGCGGGTCGCCACCTTCGGCCTGCGGGGCATCAGCCTGGCCGCCGACCCCGGCGCGGCGGCGCCTCTGCGGATCCTGGCGGCCGGGGTTGCGGACCGTCGCTTCCTGGCCCTGTCCAACGCCTTGACCTCTGCGGGGGCCGAGGTGGTGGCGGCGCCCACCCCTTACACCGCCTTCGACTATCTGCATGAGACCCTGTTCGACGCCGCCATATTGTGGGGCGCAAAGGATCACACTCCGGCTCTGTCGATCGCCGCAGGCATGAAGCGCAACACGCGCCTGTATCATATTCCGCTGATGCTCTATCTGCGTGGCGCCGACGAAATCAGCCTGAACGAACTGTTCAATCGGGGCTTCGCCGACGTCGCCTCGACCGAAACGCCGGAGCAGGAGACGGCGGAGCGGGTCCTGGCCATGGCCGGCGCCCACCGCCGCCACCTGACCATCAGAAAGGCGCTGGATTCGGTCCGCAGTCTGGACCTGATGGACGCCTCCACCGGCCTGTTCACGCCCGAACTCTTCGCCGCCCACCTGGGTCGGGTCGCCGAGGCGTCTCGCGTTCGCAAACGTCCCCTGTCCGTCTGCGTTCTCAGGGTGCGCGAGACCGAGCCCGTCACCTGGGCGCGCCAGGGCGGCTGGCTGGACCGGGCCATGCCCCAGATCGGCGCCATGGTCTCGCGCCTGGTTCGGGTCGAGGATACGCCGGCCCGTCTGGCCAAGGAGGTCTTCGCCCTGGCCCTGCCCGCCACGCGCGGCGAGGCCGCTCGCCTGGCCGCCGAACGGATCGCCGCCGTCATCGGCTGCACCGCCTTCGACGCCGGCCCCGACCGCTCGCCCTTCGTCGCCGAATTCGACGTCGGCGCCGCCGAAATGCGCCCCGGCGAATCCGCCGGCGCCCTCCTCGAACGCGCCTCCGCCGACCTGTTCGACAAGACGCGGTAGGGCCCTTACGCCCCCGCCACCCGCGCCAGATCGGCCGTGATCCGCTCCGCCACCTTCAGCCGGTCTTCGGCCGTCGGCCAGTCCCCCGTCACAACGATCTTCTGATCGGGCCGGATCTTCCAGAAGGCGTGGTTCTTCTGGATCAGGCCGACCAGTCCGACCGGATTGGGGAAGCTGTTGTCGCGCAGGGTCAGCACCGCGCCGCGCGGCCCAATGTCGATCTTCTCGATACAGGCCCGGCGACAGTTGGCCTTGACGCCGACGATCTTCAGCAGCTGCTGCGCCTCGTCCGGCAGGGGCCCGAACCGGTCGATCAGTTCGGCGGCCAGGGCTTCACGATCCTCGGCCTGTTCGGCGTCGGACAGGCGGCGATACAGGCTGAGACGGACGTTCAGGTCCGGCACGTAGTCCTCTGGAATCAGGACGGAAGCGCCGACGTTGATCGACGGCGACCAGCCGCGATCCACATTCAGCCCCTCGCCCTTCTCGCGCAGTTCGGCGACCGCGTCCTCCAGCATCTGCTGGTAAAGCTCGACCCCGACCTCGCGGATATGGCCCGACTGTTCGTCGCCCAGCAGATTGCCGCCGCCGCGCTGGTCCAGGTCGTGGCTGGCCAGCTGGAAGCCGGCGCCCAGATTGTCCAGCGACTGCAGCACCTGCAGACGCCGCTCGGCCGACAGGGTCATCGGCTTGACCGGATCGGTGGTCAGATAGGCGAAGGCCCGGGCCTTGGACCGGCCTACCCGTCCCCGGATCTGGTACAGCTGGGCCAGGCCGAACATGTCGGCCCGGTGCACGATCAGGGTGTTGGCCGTCGGAATATCCAGCCCGCTCTCTACGATGGTGGTCGAGACCAGGACGTCGTACTCCCCCTCGTAGAAGGCGCTCATCACCTCCTCCAGCTGGGTCGCCGACATCTGGCCGTGGCCGACCACGAACTTGATCTCCGGCACCTGCTCGCGCAGGAATTTCTCGATGTCCGGCAGGTCCTTCAGACGCGGCGCGACATAATAGGCCTGACCGCCGCGATATTTCTCGCGCAGCAGGGCCTCGCGCACCAGCACCGGATCCCAGGGCGTCACATAGGTCCGCACCGCCAGGCGATCGACCGGCGGGGTGGCGATGATCGACATCTCGCGAATGCCCGACAGGGCCATCTGCAGGGTGCGCGGGATCGGGGTGGCGGTCAGGGTCAGCAGATGAACGTCGGCGCGCAGGGTCTTCAGCTTTTCCTTGTGCTTGACGCCGAAGTGCTGCTCCTCGTCCACGATCACCAGGCCCAGGTCGCGGAAACCGACCTGTTCGGCCAGGACCGCATGGGTGCCGACGACGATCTCGACCGAGCCGTCCTTCAGCCCCGCCCGCGTTTCGGTCGCCTCCTTGCCCGTCACCATCCGCGACAGCTGGCGCACCTTGACCGGCCAGCCGGCGAAGCGTTCGGTGAAGGTCTTGTAGTGCTGGCGCGCCAGCAGGGTAGTCGGCGCCACCACCGCCACCTGTTTGCCGGTCATGGCCACGACGAAGGCGGCGCGCAGCGCCACCTCGGTCTTGCCGAAGCCCACGTCGCCGCAGATCAGGCGATCCATCGGCGTGCCCTTGCCCAGGTCCTCCAGCACGTCGCCGATGGCGTTCAGCTGGTCGTCCGTCTCCTCATAGGGGAAGCGGGCGCAGAATTCGGCGAACAGGCCCGGCGCCGGCGTCACCGCCTCCGTCTCGCGCAGCGCCCGCTTGGCGGCCAGGGCGATCAGCCCCTCGGCCATGGCGCGCAGCCGTTCCTTGGCCTTAGCCTTCCTCGCCTGCCAGCCCGCCCCGCCCAGCCTGTCCAGCTGCACCCCGTCGGCGTCCGTGCCGTACCGGGTCAGAAGATCAATGTTTTCAACCGGCAGATAGAGTTTGCTGTCACCGGCGTACAACAGCTCCAGGCAGTCGTGCGGCGCTTCCTGGATATCCAGGGTCTTCAGCCCCTCATACCGCCCGATGCCGTGATCCAGGTGGACCACCAGATCGCCGGTCGTCAGGGCCGAGGCCTCGGCCAGGAAGTTGGACGCCCGCCGCTTCTTTCTCGGCCGCGCCAGCCGGTCGCCCAGGATGTCGGTTTCGGAGATGACGGCGACCGCATCTGTAACGAACCCATGCTCCACCGGCAGGACGCCGCGCAGATACACGTCCTTGGGCGCCGCCAGCACATCGGCCCAGTCGCGCACGGCGACGATATGATCCAGGCCGTGGTCGCCCAGCAAGGTCGCCAAGCGCTCCGACGAGCCTTCGGTCCACGAGGCGAACAGCACCCGACGCCCCTCGGCCTTCAGCGCCTGGGCATGAGCCGCGACCGCCTCGAACAGGTTGACGCTGTCCTGTGCTCGCTCGGCCGCGAAGGTCCGGCCCAGCCGACCGCCCGCGTCCTCGCCCCCGCCCGTAAAGGGCGTGAGCCGCCGCACCGACCGCCCGGCCAGGGCCTGGTTCCAGTCGCCGGCGTCCATATAGAGGGATTGCGGCGGCAGGGCGCGATTGGCGGCCGCATGCCCTCCCCCCTTCCCCTTTTGGGCCTTGGCCGCCTCGGCCCGCGCCTCATAGGCGTCGACGATCAGATCCCACCGCTCGGCCCGCGCGCTTTCGGCCTGATTGTCCAGAAAGACCTGCGCCTGATCCGGCAGATAGTCGAACAGGCTGTCCAGGCTTTCGTAGAACAGCGGCAGCCACTGCTCCATCCCCTGACGCCGCGCGCCCTCGCTGATGGTCGCATACAGGGGATCGTCGCCCGGCGCCCCGAACAGCTTCAGATAGCCGGTGCGGAAGCGCGATATGGCGTCAGCATCCAGCAGGGCCTCCGACACGGGCGCCAGCGACACGGCCGTCATCTGCCCGGTCGAGCGCTGGGTCTCAGGGTCGAAGGTGCGGATCGATTCCAGTTCCGACCCGAACATGTCCAGCCGCACCGGCTCCTCGAAGCCCGGCGGATAGACGTCCACCACCCCGCCCCGCACCGCGAACTCGCCCCGCTCCGACACGGTTGAGGCCCGGACATAGCCGTTGGCGGCGAAATACCGCTCCAGCGCCTGGATATCGAGATCGCGGCCGACCCTGGTCTCGAACCCCGCCTGGGTCGTCACCGACCGGGGCGGCGTCCTCTGCATGGCCGCGCCGACCGTCGTGACTACCAGAACCGGCCCCTCGCCCGGTTTGCGCTGCGCCAGCCGCGTCAGGGTCGCCATCCGCTGGGCGGCGATCCCCGCCGTGGGGCTCAGCCGGTCATAGGGCAGGCAGTCCCAGGCCGGATATTCCAGAATTTCGACGTCTTGCGAGAAGAATCGGAACGCCTGAACAAAGCCGCCGGCCCGCTGGTAGTCGCGCGCGACAAAGACCCCCACGCCGCCGGCGGCCTTGACCCGCTCCGCCACGACCAGGGCGTCCAGACCTTCCGGCGCCCCGCCCAGATCGGCGTCGGTCCGATGCACAGTCACCTGCTGATCCATCAGCCGATGCCCTTGCCGACCTCGGCGGCCACATGCTCGCGCATGAAGGCCCGCACCTTGGCCATCACCGGCGTCTCGAACTCCGGCGGCGTCGGATCACGCTCGATGATCCAGCCGTAGAGCCACTGGTCTTCCTCGTCGATCAGCCGCTCGAACACGTCCAGCTCGGCCTCGGTCAGGGTCGGGGCCACCTGATCCGAGAACGGCCCCAGCACCATGTCGGCCTCGCGGAAGCCCCGCCGCCAGCATCGGAACTGAATCCGGCCCAGCCTCTGCTTCCGCTCGGGAGTCATTTCGTCGCCACTTTCGTTTTGGGGACGCGCTTCGATTTCGGTCACAAGAATCCTTGCCCGTTGAATATGCTGGTGCGCTCAAACAGAGAGCCGCCGCGCGGCGAGCGATAGCGCACCCAGAATGGAAGAAGCGCAGATAGCGTTCCTGAACGGACTTCGCCACCCGTCATGGTCACGCTATGTTCACGGCGATGCGTCCGCAGATTCTTTTCCCCCTGTTCGCCGAGGTCTCCAGCCTAAAGGGCGTGGGCCCCCGCATCCTGCCCCTGGTGCAGAAGGTGGCGGGGCCGCTGGTGCGCGATCTGGTCTTCCTCAGCCCCTCCGGCGTCATCGTGCGCCGACCCATGGAGGCCGCGACCGCCGTGGACGGCGAGGTCGGGATCTTCGAGATCGTCATCGACCGCCTGTTCGTCCCCAGCCGCCCCGGCGCCCCGCTGAAGGTGCGCGCCAGCGACGCGACGGGCTTTGTTCACCTGGTCTGGTTCGGCGGCTCGCCCCAGCATATCGACCGGCTGCTGCCGCGCGGCGAGACCCGGCTGGTCTCGGGCAAGGTCGAGCGGTTCAACGGCGAGGTCCAGATCGTCCATCCGGACATCGTGACGCCCGACAAGGCCGCCGACATCCCCGCCTCCGAACCCGTCTATCCGGCGACCCAAGGCCTGACCTCGCGCCAGCTGCGCAAACTGGTCCAGGCCGCCCTGCCCGCCGCCCCCGACCTGCCGGAATGGCAGGACCCTGCCTGGCTGAAGAAACAGAACTGGCTGTCCTGGCGCGCGGCGCTGGACGCCCTGCACGCCCCGACGGGCGAGCCCGACCTGTCGCCCGACGCCCCCGCCCGCCAGCGCCTGGCCTATGACGAATTCCTCGCCCACCAGCTCGCCCTGGCCCGCCGTCGCCGCGCCCGGGAGATCAAGCCCGCCCCCGTCATCGCGCCCGGCGCCGCCTCCGACTGCCTGCTCCAGGCCCTGCCCTTCACCCTGACGGGCGCCCAGGCCCAGGCCGTCGCCGAAATCCGCCGCGACCTGGCCTCCGGCAAACAGATGGGCCGGCTGCTTCAGGGCGACGTCGGTTCGGGCAAGACCGCCGTCGCCGCCCTGGCCCTGGCCGACGCGGCCTCCAGCGGCTTCCAGTCCGCCCTGATGGCCCCGACCGAAATCCTGGCCCGCCAGCATTATGAAAAGCTCGGTCCCCTGCTGGAGGCGGCCGGCGTCGCCTCCGTCCTACTGACCGGCCGGGATGCGAACGGCCAGAGACGCGAGAAACTGGCTGCCCTGGCCTCCGGTCACGTCCAGGTCGCCATCGGCACCCACGCCCTGTTCCAGGACGCCGTCCGTTTCGACCGCCTCGCCCTGGCCGTCATCGACGAACAGCACCGGTTCGGCGTCAGCGAGCGCCAGCGGCTCCAGGCCAAGGGCGATCCGCGCCTGGGCGCCGTCCACCTGCTGACCATGTCGGCCACCCCCATCCCCCGCACCCTGGAACTGACCCAGTACGGCGAGCTGGAGGTCAGCCGCCTGATGGAGAAGCCGCCGGGCCGCACCCCCGTCACCACCGCCGTCGTCCCCCTGGCCCGCATCGGCGAGGTCGCCGCCCGGCTGAAGACGGCGCTGGACGCCGGCGCACAGGCCTATTGGATCTGCCCCCTCGTCGCCGAATCCGAGGCCATAGACCTCGCCGCCGCCGTCGACCGCGCCGACGACCTGCGCCGCCTGCTGGGGGTCGAGGTCGGCCTGGCCCACGGCCAGATGCCCGGCGCCGAGCGCGAGGCCGTCATGGCAGACTTCGCCGACGGCCGCATTCCCCTGCTGGTCGCCACCACGGTGGTTGAGGTCGGGGTCGACGTGCCCAACGCCTCCATCATGGTCATCGAACACGCCGACCGTTTCGGCCTGGCCCAGCTGCACCAGCTGCGCGGCCGCGTGGGTCGCGGCGCAAAGGCCAGTTCCTGCATCCTGCTGTACGGCGGCCAGGACGGCGCCCTCGGCGAAACCGCCAAGGAACGGCTCGAAACCCTGCGCCGCACCGAGGACGGCTTCGTCATCGCCGAGGAAGACTTCCGCCTGCGCGGCGGCGGCGACCCGCTGGGCCTGAAACAGAGCGGCTTCCCCGCCTACCGCTTCGCCGACCCGATCCGCCACCGCGCCCTGATGCTGGCCGCCGCCGACGACGCCCGCCTGATCCTGAACCGCGACCCCGACCTGGCGTCCGAGCGCGGTCAGGCGGTTCAGGTGCTGGAGGAGTTGTTCGACTGGAAGGGGCATAAGGCGGGGTCGGATTGAAGGGGCGCCGCGCCCACGTCCGTGATCCTGGACCTTGCGCCTAGGATCCAAAGACTCGACCGGCTAGAACGCCCCGGATGTTGCGCCTGTTAGAACTCAAACTGCCCCTCGACCACCCGCCGGAGGCCTTGCCCGCCGCGATCGCCGCCCGGCTGGGCGTGCCGCCGCACGATCTTGTCTCCTGGTCGATATGGAAGCGGGCGCACGACGCCCGCCGGAAATCCGCGATTCTGAAAGTCTACATCCTCGACGTCGAGGTGAGGGATGAAGCGGCGGTGCTGGCCCGCCTTGCAGACGACGTGCACGTGGCGCCGACGCCGGACGTCGCCTATCGCCCGGTCGCCGTCGCCCCCAGCACCGAGCGCCTTCGGCCGGTCGTGATCGGGGCCGGGCCGTGCGGCCTGTTCGCCGGGCTGATCCTGGCCGAGATGGGGTTCAAGCCGATCATCCTCGACCGCGGCAAGGTGGTTCGGCAGCGGACCAAGGACACCTGGGGCCTGTGGCGGAGCAGCAAGTTGGACCCGGAATCCAATGTGCAGTTCGGCGAGGGCGGCGCGGGCACCTTCTCCGACGGCAAGCTCTACAGCCAGATCAAGGATCCGCGTTTCCTGGCCCGCAAGGTGTTGACCGAATTCGTCGCAGCCGGGGCGCCGGAGGAAATCCTCACCGAGGCCCACCCGCACATCGGCACCTTCCGCCTGGTGACCATGGTCGAGGCCATGCGCGAGAAGATCGAACGGCTGGGCGGCGAGTACCGCTTCGAGCACCGGGTCACCGACATCGATCTCGACAAGGGCGTCCTTCGGGGCGTGCGCCTGCACACCGGCGAGACGCTGGAGGCCGATCACGTGGTCTTCGCCATCGGCCATTCGTCGCGCGACACCTTCCAGACCCTCTACGACCGCGGCGTCCATATCGAGGCCAAGCCGTTCTCGATCGGCTTCCGCATCGAGCATCCGCAGTCGTGGATCGACAAGGCCATGTTCGGCCCCTGCGCCGGCCACCCCGACTTGGGCGCTGCGGCCTATTCGCTGTCGCACCATTGCAGCAACGGCCGCACCGTCTACAGCTTCTGCATGTGCCCGGGCGGCACGGTGGTCGCGGCCACCAGCGAGCCCGGCCGCGTCGTGACCAACGGCATGAGCCAGTATTCGCGCAACGAGCGCAACGCCAACTCCGGCTTCGTGGTCGGCATCTCGCCCGAGGATTATCCGAGCGACCATCCGTTGGCGGGCATCGAACTGCAACGGGATCTGGAGACCCGCGCCTATGCGGCCGGCGGCGGGGACTATTTCGCACCGGGCCAGCTGGTCGGCGACTTCCTGGCGGGCCGCCCCTCGACCGCGCTGGGCGAGGTCGTCCCCAGCTACAAACCGGGCGTGCGCCCGACCGACCTGGCGCCCCTGATGCCCGACTATGTGATCGCCGCCATGCGCGAGGCCCTGCCCGTCTTCGGCCGCAAGATCGCCCGCTACGACGACGCCCAGGCGGTTCTGACGGGCGTCGAAACCCGCAGTTCATCCCCGATCCGAATGACCCGCGGCGCCGACTTCCAGAGCCTGAACGTGCGCGGCCTCTTCCCTGCCGGCGAAGGCGCCGGCTATGCCGGCGGCATCCTGTCGGCCGCCGTCGACGGCATCAAGGTCGCCGAAGCCGTCGCCCGGTCGATGGTTGCGAAGGCGGCGGCCTAGATCGGTCGAACCCAGACAGCGCCCACCGTCAGTTTTTTGGATGCCCGTGGCCGGCTCACGATCCACGGCGGACGGGTTGAGAAGGCCAAAGGCGTCAGGTCGTTGGAGCGTCGGCTATTCGGGCCTGTACGCGAGACCGATCCCGACCCATTGCGGACACTGCGCCTAAGGCTCTGGTCGAGCAATGCGAGGGAAACCAAGAGCGGGAAAGCGTGCCGCCCTTCTTTTGGGTGGGGTGCTCATTGCGGTTATCATGGCCCTTGGTCTGGCGATCACGCCTGCCCCAAGCCCAGACGTTGCCGATGAGATTGATCGGCTGCTCGAACAAGACCCGTGCGTTGGTTCAACTGCTCGGTGGCCGTCCCGCTACTACGTGTGGGAAAGGCCCGCGTGGTCAACAAGGGAGCCGCGGATCGATTTCTTGTGGCTCCTGAGTGGTCCGTGGTTTGGCTCAGACACGTCGAGGGTCAACGTTCGCTTCCACGAAAATGCGTCGCCTGACATGTATCTTCCGGGCCGTCATTTACTTCGGGCCGATCAGGAAGTGATGTGGCTCGATAGCTCGAACGACAAGTTCGTGTTCGGAACCTATGATGTCCAGACACGAAAGTTCATCGATTTGACCTGCGGACCGAACTAACCCGGAAAGTCTGCTTCCCACCCCGAACAGATGTCCCGAACGTCCGCTTTCCAGCGCGGCTCTGCTAAATGCAAATGCGAGGAGAGCGGTTCGTATAGATGAACCAAGGAAGGCAAACGAAGGTCACCTCCCCCAATTTGTCGAACTGAAGCTAATCCTTTCAACACCCTAACGCGTCCGAACGGCCATCGACCAAGCACGCATCCAGACCGTGCTAACCTCGTCGTCCGGTCTTTGACATCAGGCGCGCGCCGCAGTCCGCCTGCGCCGTCCGCTCCCCATCAACGCCCCAGTCGTCGCCCCTGGCGCGTTTGGCGCCTTTGGCACGGTTGTCACCCTGTTTTCGCGCCAAACCGACCGGCCTCAGACGATCATAAGGCGCAGCCGTCGCCCACGGCCCATTTGGCGGTTTGGCGGTTTGGCGGTTTGTCACCCTGTTTTTACGACAAGCCTGCCAAAACTCAGCCGATCATGCAGGTCCAGCCGTCGAACCCGACCTCGACATTGGCCGGAACAATCGCCGACAATTCCTTGTAATCCATGTCGATATGCAGGTTCGTCAGCACGGCCCGCTCGACGTCCGCCGCCGCAATCCACTCCAGCGTCCGGTCCAGATGGGCATGGGTCGGATGGGGGGTGTAGCGCAGGGCGTCGACGATCCAGACCTGACAGCCGGCCACCGCACGGATCGCCGCGTCGTCCAGGTCCGAGACGTCGCTGGAATAGGCCATGTCGCCCAGCCGATAGCCGACCGACCGGATCGGCCCGTGCCCCTGATCGAAGGTCACGACCGGGATCGCGCCCCCCGGCCCCTCCACCGACCAGGCCGTCCCGTGCGGCGGAATGACCTGGGCGTCCAGCAGCGGCGGATAGCCGAACTTGCTCTCGAAGATATAGTCGAACCGGTGCGACAGGGACGTCAGGGTCGCCTCGTCCATCCAGGCCGGGATCCGCTTGCGCGCCCGCGTGGCGAAGGTGCGCAGATCGTCGATCCCATGGGTCTGATCCGCATGGTCGTGGGTATAGAGGACGGCGTCCACATGCCGGGTCCCAGAGGCCAGCATCTGCTCGCGCAGATCCGGCGAGGTGTCGATCAGGACATTGGTCGTCCCCTCCGGCCCGGTCTTGCGCGCCAGCATCGAGCAGCGCGTGCGCCGGTTCCTCGGCTCGGCCGGGTCGCAGACGCCCCAGTCGCCGTCGCCCCGCGGCACCCCGCCCGAGGATCCGCTGCCCAGGATGACGACTTCGAAGCTCATGCCGATCTCGGTATCCGGTCAAAGAGGCCGAAGAAGGCCTCGGTGGTTCTCTGGTCCGCCTCCTCGGCGCTCCAGCCCCGGATCTCGGCCAGCTTGTCCAGCACATGGCCGATATAGGCCGGCTCGTTGCGCCGCCCCCGATGCGGGATGGGCGCCAGATAGGGGCAGTCGGTCTCGACGATTATACGCTCGGCCGGCATGTCGCGGATCACCGCCCGCACATCCTCGGCCGCCTTGAAGGTGGCGATCCCTGAAACCGAGAACCAGGCCCCCAGTTCCGCTGCGATTCCCGCCAGTTCCGCCCCGCTGGTGTAGCAGTGCATCAGCATCTTGAACGGCCCGGCGGCGTGCTCCTCCTTCAGGATCGCCCCCATGACCGCGTCCGCCTCGCGGGTGTGGATCACCAGCGGCAGGCCCGTCTCGCGCGCTGCAGCCACATGCTGGCGGAACACCGCCGCCTGGATCTCGCGCGGGCTGAAGTCATAGTGGAAGTCCAGGCCGCACTCCCCGATCCCCACCACCTTGGGCCGCTGCGCCAGCTCCACCAGGGTCGCCGCCGTCAGTTCCGCCGCGTCCTTGGCCTCGTGCGGATGGACCCCGACCGTGCACCAGATGTCGTCGTTGGCCATGGCGATCCCGTGGGTCGCTTCAAAGGTGGTCAGCTTGTCGGAGATCTCGACCATCAGAGCGACCCCGGCCTCGCGCGCCCGGGCGATCACCGCGTCCCGGTCTTCGTCGAACTGGGGGGCGTGCAGGTTCACATGGCTGTCGATCAGCATCAGCCTCTCCGTTCCTCTTGCGCCTGAACCCGTTTCAGGTCGGCCAGCGCCCCGGCCAGGACATCGCCCCGGTCCAGGTTCAGCCCGGCCGCCCGCTCCGGCAACGGCTGCAGCCGCTCCCACAGCTCGGCCCAACGGTTGCCGAAGCCGGGCGCACTGTTCAGGGCCCGCATCCGCACCGCCGCGATCAGCCGGTCCATCAGGATGTCGAACCGCTCCTGGCCTTCCGCGCCCCGGAACCTGTCGGCGACGGCCAGGGCCTCGGCCCGGTCCACATCGCCCTCGACCCAGCGCCGCGCCAACTGGTCCATCTCGAAGGTCGCCCCCGACGCCAAGGCCAAGGCCGCGCCGGGCGATCCGCCCGCCATGGCCGCCGCGTGCTCGGCCGCCTCCGGCTCGGCCCCCGTGCGGTTCCGCACCAGGGTCTCCAGCCGCTCCTGGCTCCAGATCGGGAAGCTCAGCCGCCGACAGCGCGAACGGATCGTGGCCAGCAGGCGCCCAGGGGCGTGGGTCACCAGGAACAGCACGCCCCGCTCGGGCGGCTCCTCCAGAACCTTCAGCAAGGCGTTGGCCGCATTGATGTTCAGGTCATCGGCCGCATCGATGATCGCCACCCGGTGCTGGGCCTGGGAAGGGCTCTTGGAAAAGAACTCGGGCAGGTCGCGCGACTGATCGACCGAGATCGACTTCTTGGTCTTGCCCCCCTCGACCATCCGTTCCAGCACCAGCAGGTCGGGATGGGACTGGGCCGAGATCAGCCGGCTGACCGGATCGTCACGCCGCGCCCCCAGCGGCCCCCGCCCTGGATCGGCCGCCGCCCCCAGCAGCCGCCGCGCCGCGCGATAGGCGAAGGTCGCCTTGCCCGTCCCCTCGACCCCGCACAACAGCCAGGCGTGGTGCAGCCGCCCCCGCTCCCAGGCGTCCAGAAAGGCCGCCTCGGCCGCCGCGTCGGGGACCAGGTCGAACCGGTCGCGCGGGTGGTCCTCGCTCACAGCAGCCGGTCCTGCACCGCCCGCCAGACCCGCGCCTCGACCTCGTCCGGTGAACCCACGGCGTCGATGAGCACGCACCGATTAGGGTTGGCCTCGACGATGCGCAGAAAGCCCTCGCGCAGCCGCTGATGAAACTCCAACCCCTTGGACTCGAACCGCGTCTCGAACAGGCCGCGCCCGAACGCCCGCTCCAGCCCCACCTCGACCGGCAGGTCGAACACCAGGGTCAGATCCGGCTGATCGTCTCCGACCACGCCCGCATCGATCTGTTCGATAAAGCTCTGGGCGACGCCCCCGCCCGCGCCCTGATAGGCTCGACTGCTGTCGGCGAACCGGTCGCACACCACCCAGTCGCCCGCCGCCAGCGCCGGCCGAATGGTCCGCTCCAGGTGATCCGAGCGCGCGGCGTACATCAGCAGGGTCTCGGTCATGGCCGACCAGGGCTCGGCGTCGGTGGCCACGACGAGGTTGCGGATCACCTCCGCCCCCTTCGATCCGCCCGGCTCGCGCGTGCGGACCACCTGGCGGTCGCCCATAACGGGCTGCAGCCGCTCGACCAGCCGCCCGACCTGAGTCGACTTGCCGGAGCCTTCTCCGCCTTCGAAGCTGATGAATTTCCCACGGGTCACGGGCGCACTAATGGCGTCCGCAGCGCGGGAGGCAAGACTTAGCCGCCGGATATCAACAGAGCGTCCGCATATCCGCGCGCCACGACCGCCTGTCGCGCGGTCTCGGCCGCATTGGCGTCGCCCCAGGGACCGACCAGAACGCGGTACAGTCCGCCGGTCTCGTCCACGGTCGCCCGCTCGCCCAGCCTCCGCGCGATCCGCCGGGCGCTGTTCTGATCCCTGAACGCCCCGGCCTGGACCCAGAAGCCGCCGCCCGCGCCGACCGGGGCTTCGGCCGAGGTCGAGGGAGCGGGGGCCGCCGCCTCGGCCCTGAGCACAGCGCCGCCGCCCAGTCGCGGCGCCCGGCCGAGATAGCGAACCCGCACCCGCCCCACGCCTTGCCGCAGCAGATCCAGCTCCTGCGCCGCGCCTCGCGACAGATCGATGATTCGCCCATCGACGAACGGCCCGCGATCATTGACCCGCACCACGATCCGGCGCCCATTCTCCAGATTGGTGACCTCGACCAGGCCCGGCAGCGGCAGGGTCTTATGCGCCGCGGTCAGCTGGCGCATGTCGAACCGTTCGCCGGTCGAGGTCGGCCGACCGTTGAAGGCGTCGCCGTACCAGGAGGCCAGACCGACCTCGTCATAATCCGGCTGTTCCTTGGGCGTGTACCACCGCCCGCGCACCTGATAGGGCCGCATCGTGCCCGACACGATCGGGGCCGGGTCCCTGACCACGGGCGCGGCTCCGCCGCCTCGCCCGCCGCCCAAGGTCGAACAGGCCGCCAGCAGCGAGAACAGCCCCAAAACCAGGCCGCTCCGGATCCACTGTCCAACTCGCATCGGCACGCCTCGTCACACCCGTCCAAAAACAGGATGACCGAAGACATTTCCGCTTTGGTTAATGGGGCGTTCGCCTGCTATGGCGTCCGCCCGACCGGGCGATCCGGCAAGGAAGTGTGGCCGAGTGGTTTAAGGCACTGGTCTTGAAAACCAGCGACGGTGCGAGCCGTCCGTGGGTTCGAATCCCACCGCTTCCGCCATTCGCATTAATTTTATTACGCAAATTCTAGCTTTTTCTATACGCCCACCTAAACACCCGCCTATCACAACACCGCTTCAGATGGCTTTTCAGGGCGTTCGAGGTGTGTTCGGTTATCTCCAGTTTCGCCTGGTCCGGGAGTTCTGTCTCACTTCCACAGCGGTTTCAGCCGCGATTCGGCGATATGCCCGAACCATCTCAGGCGAAGAGAGAACGAGAGTCCGCCAAGCACGCAGCACTGTCGTCAGCCGGATCGCGCCGTCTCCTTAATCGACCCTCGCCATCATCCAGCGACGAAAGGCGTCGGCGCCCGCTTGTGCCCCGAAGTGAATCGTGTCGGCCATGGCGTAGAACCAGCTCGTCCCCAGCCTGCTAATCAGCCACCTACCCAGCGAGCGCTCACGACTGGCCCGCGATCGGGCAAGCGGAGCGAAGTCATGCGGGACCATTCGTTCGGCGTCAGCTGTTTGCATCGGCCGCGATAGATCGTGCTTGCCTTGGCTGTCGATTGGCCACTTCGCCTTTCCAACAGATCCTGACCGCCTCGGGTCGGTAGCGCGAACTCCATAGACGCGGGGGAGCGTCATCAGTGATCCCGAAATGCCGGACCGAGTCCGCACCATGTCGATCATTCCCACGTCATGGCGCGCCTCCACGCAGTGACGGAAATTAGGGATCACCTGAAGAGGTGGCGCCAGTCAGACGATACAGTCGAGGGCCCGCCCCGTAAGACCGTCGCCGCATCGACCGAGGCCTAAGTTGAGGTCGGGGCCAGAGTTGAAGATGAAGGCTAGAAGCCGAAGTCCGTCTGAACTGGATCCGGACCACGTGAACGTCGTCGCGGCTTGCGCGCCGCCACTGCGGGCGGCGTACACGGTGGAGGTGGAGGTGGCGTTGGGGATTGCGGCGGAACCGACCCCGTCGTCGCCGAACCGGGCGCCCGCTCGCGGGACGGACCGTTCTCCCGCGACGACAGTGGCATGCCCGGCAGACGCGGCGGGCTCGGCGGGCTCGGCGGGCTGAAACGCCGCTCGCCGCCCGGCGCTCGGCCGGGAACCGGTTCGGCGCCTCGCCTCGCCCTTTTCCAGGCGTTCAATTCGCTTTCCCGCCATCCGACCCGACCTGGGGACACGGGTATGGGCCAAGGGAAGAGTCCTGCCCGCTGCATGCGCAAGGCCGTCGTTCGGCTGAAGCCGACGAGGTTTTGAACCTCGGGCCAGAGCAAAAGCCGGTCATCCGGACCGCCGGGCTGGACGCCGTCGTCGTTTAACCGGAACGGGGTCGCCCGGCCTCTTGGAGGCGGAACCGGCGTCGATTCCGCGCGGTCGAGGATCACGTCCGTCACGATCCGCTCCCTCACCGCCTTCGGATGGGCGGAGAAGAGGTTGGGGCCGTCGGATCGGGGCGTCCGATCAGACACGGCGTCGGCTCTGGGCGGCGGCGGGGGCGCCGGTGCGGAGCCCCAATATCTGGGCCGCCGCCCAGGCTTCGAGCAGATTGCGGGGATAGAAGGGTTTTGAACGGACGTGGAGACACGGAGGTCCGTCCGACCGGGTGGACCAAAGCCGCGCCAGCGGGGCCGGCTTGAGCCGGATGCCCCGCTGCGCCAGGAAGGCGGAGGTCTCGGCGCGCGTCAGGAGCGCGCCCTCCTCCACCGCCGAAAACGCGGGCTCCGTCACCATTGGGAGCCTCCCGTAGGCTGGCATTGCTGGACGGTGAGGATCCGCCGGCCCGCCGTCAGGGCGGAGGTAGCAGCCCAGAACGCTCGCGACGTACTGGCGGGTTTCGGCGATGTCGGGGATCTGTCCGAGCCGGGCCACCCGGGGGGTCCGGCGTTGTAGGCGGCCAGAGCCAGCCGCACGTCGCCGAACCGGACGAGTTGCTGCGCCAGATAGGCCACGCCGCCGCGCACGTTCTCCTCCGGCTCCAAACGATTCGGAACTTGAAGATCGGCGGCTGTCCCGGGCATCAATTGGGTCAGGCCACAGGCGCCGGCGATCAAACAGGCCTCGGGTCGATAGGCGCTTTCAACAATGACGACGGCGTGAAGCAGCTTCTCGTCGAGGCCGTGTCGCCGCGCGGCGGCCTCCACAGCCGCCTGGTAAGGCTGGCTGAGCGCCGCGATCCTGTCGCTCAGCGCTTCGAACTCACCGACGCCCTCCCTGTCCTCAGACGAGAAGCCGAACAGTCCGCCGCCGGCGGCGGACCAGTCCACGGCCTGGGCCCGTGCCGGTCCAATGCCCATAGTCGGGCTGACGAGGCACAGGAGGAGGGCCGCGCGGCTGGCATACCTCACCACAGACGAACGTCCGGCTTGGCCACTCTGGCTGGCAACTGAGCGCCAACGGCGGTCATGTGGACTATGCCGGATAGAGGACATTCGCGCGTGGATCTGAGGCACGCTTTCGGGCGCGATGCATGCTTTTCAAACCCACCCTTAGCAGACATGACCGGGCCCGTTTCAGGCCCGGTCGAGAGTCACAGATCGATCTGCTCTGACATCTCCAGGGCGTCGTCCACCTCGATGCCGAGGTATCGGACAGTGCTCTCCAGTTTCCGGTGACCCAATAGGAGTTGGCAAGCCCGCAGGTTACCGGTCTCCTTGTAGACGAGAGACACCTTAGTGCGGCGGAGGCTGTGAGTTCCGTACCCTGCGATTCGAGGTCGATCATCCGAATCCATTGATCGACGAGCCGGGCGTCCTGTCGGGCGCCGATGTGCTGCCCCGGCCGGCTACGACTGGGGAACAGCCAGTCCTCATCGCGCTGACCCCGGACCTTTAACCAGGCAGCGATTGCGTTACGCGCGGCCTCTGTGATTTCGAACGGCACAGGCCTACCCGTCTTCTGCTGGATGACGAATGAGCGCTGGCGGAAGGCCCAGATGTGCTTTGGCTTGAGCGGCGCCTCGGGGCCGATCAGACCAGCCCGTGTTCCATGGCGCTTGGGTTGGATGAATAGGTCAGACTGGCGCATGGCCAACCTCCATTGAGGTCGCCTCCATGTGCGTTGCCATTCTATGACCACAGCAGCTCTCAGCGCCGTCGGCGGTCAGGTCTTTAACCCAAAGAGCATCTTCAGATAATCGCCATGGCGCCGCCGTCCCGCCTCGGCTACCGGTCGGCTGAATCAAGTGGCAAGCCGATACCCAATGCCTGGTTCGGTGACGAGCAAAGCGGGCTGGGCTGGGTCTTTCTCCAGCTTGTGCCGGAGTTGGCCGATCACGACACGCAGATACTGGACGTCGTGCAGGTGGCCGGCGCCCCAGACGGTCTTCAGCAGATCGACATGGCCCAGCACCTTGCCGGCGTTGCGCGCCAGATAGGCCAGGACGTCGTACTCCTTGGGCCGCAGCTTCACCCGCTCGCCGGCGCGGGTGACGATCCGGCGGTCCAGATCGATTATGACATCCTCCGCCGTGACCACCCCGCCAGCGACCGGCGTCAGCATGCCTTGGCGCAAGCCTGCGCGGATGCGCGCCAGCAATTCGCCGACGCCGAATGGCTTTTCCACATAGTCATTGGCCCCCAGGTCCAAGGCCGCAATTTTTTCCGCCTCGCGGTCGCGTGCGGACAGGATGATGATCGGTCCCTTGTAGAACTCACGCGCGCGGGTCAGCACGTCCTTGCCGTCCATATCGGGCAGGCCCAGGTCCAGGACCACGGCGTCGGGGTTCCACAGGGCGATGGCGCGCAGGCCTTCCTGTCCGCTGTCGGCGCGCTTGGGTTCATAGCCGGCGGCGTCGAGCGCAGGCGACAGAAACCGGTGGATTTGTGGTTCGTCGTCGATGACCAGAATCTGGGGGCGAACGGCGGTCATCACAGCAGATCCGGATGGGTGGCGATGGACTTGGGCAGGCTGATCAGAATTCGAGTTCCGCGCTTTTCACCGTCCGGTCCGTCCTGGATCGGGCTGGCGGCGGCGATGCGGCCGCGCATGGCCTCGACGAAGCCCTTGGCGATGGCGAGCCCCAGGCCGGCCCCTTTTGCACGGTCGGTGGATTCCTCCATACGCCGAAACTTGTCGAACACCCTTTCCAGCTCCGCAGTCGGGATGCCCCTGCCCTCGTCCTCGATGGAGATGACGACGGCGCCGCGATCCTCATAAGCCGCCAGTTCGATGGTCGTGCCGTCGGGGCTGTAGGCGATGGCGTTTTCCAGAATGTTGACCACCGCCTGTTCCAAGAGGCCCGGATCGGCCTCGACCATGCTGAGCTGGGCGGGAAAGTCTCGTGTGACCTTGCGCTGGCCCAGGCGGCGCGACACCCGGTCGGCGGCGGCGTTCAGGATGTCGCGCACATCGGTCCAGTCGGTGCGGACGTTCAGGCCGCCGCCCTCCAGCCGAGTCATGTCCAAAAGGTCGCCGACATAGCGCGACAGGCGCTCGGCCTCTTCTCGGATGCTCAGCAGCAGGTCGTCGCGGACCTCGGGCTTCAGGGTCGCACCATAGTCGATCAGCGTCGTCGCCGAGCCCAGGACGGTGGACAGGGGCGTGCGCAGATCGTGGCTGACCGAGTTCATCAGGGCGGCGCGGAAACGGTCGGCGCGGCGCAGGGTCTCGGTCTCCAGCGCCTGTCCCGCCAGGTCGGCGCGCTCCAGCGCCACGGCGCCCTGATCGAGCAGGGCCAGGGCCAGGCGCTCCTCGTCCGAACCGGCCGTCACGGCCGAGGCGTCGATGCCCGCCACCCCTGCCCGTCCCCGAACCCCCTGCAGGGGTTGGAACCGCCATCGGCTCTGCGGCAGGGTGCCGGTGCCGTGTCCGGCGACTTCGCCGTGCATCCAGGCCCAGCGAGCGGCGGCCATGGCGTCGGCGCCCAGGGTCGCGCCCTCCGGACTGGCGGCCGTCAGCACAATGTCGTCGCCGTCCGGCAGCAGGACCACGGCCCCTGCCCCCGCCGCCGCAGACGCCTGTTCGGCCAGGCTTCGGGCCGTTCCGGCGCGATCCTGGGCCGCAGACAGGGTCTGGCTGGCGGCCAGCAGGGCCGAGACGGCGGCGGCGCGCCTCTGGGCCGCCCGCGCCTGTTCGCGCACCCGTCCCGCCAGTGCCCCGGCGCCCAGGGCCACGGCCCAGAACAGCACCAGGGTGAGAAAGTCGGTGGGGGACCCGATTAGGAAGCTGTAACGCGGCTGAAGGAACAGGAAGTTGTAGGTCAGAAAGGCCAGGGTCGCGGCCGCCAGGGCCGGCCGCAGCCCGTTCAGCACCGCAGCCGCCACGACCGCCGCCAGATAGATGACCCCCAGATCGACGCGCTCGAACCGCGTATCCAGCAGCAGGGCGATACCGGTCGCCGCCCCGATCAACCCGGCGCTCCCGCCATAGGCGCGCCAATCCACGGCGCTGCGCGACCCTGAACGCATCGCCGGTTCGGGCGCAGCCAGATCGCCTTCGGTCACCACATGGACCGCGACGCCCTGGGCCTTACGCAGCAGTTCGGTCGCCAGCGCCCGGCCGGTCCATTCGGCGAACCGCCCGCCCCGCGTCTTGCCGATGACGATCTGGGTGACGTTGTTGCGGTGGGCGTGATCCAGGACGGCGCGCACCACGTCGTCGCCGCTCAGCGTCACCGGGCGCGCCCCCAGTTGCTCGGCCAGTTTGAAGGCCTCGGACAGGCGCGCCATGGAGCGAGCGTCAGAGCGCGAGCCCGACGGCCGTTCCACATGGGCCACCGACCAAGGGGCGTTCATCATCATGTCCGACATGCGCCGCCCGGTCCGCACCAGAGACGCGCTCATCGCATCGCCGCCCACCAGGACCAGGATCCGCTCGCCCGCCGCCCAGGGCCCGGACACGCCGCGATCCCGCAGATGCGACAGCAGTTGATCGTCCACCGTCTGGGCCGCGCGGCGCAGGGCCAGTTCGCGCAGGGCCGTCAGATTCTCAAGCTTGAAGAAGTTCTCGGACGCCACCCGCGCCGTCTCGGGCACATAGACCTTGCCCTCGGCCAGGCGAGCGCGGAGGTCCTCGGGCGTGATGTCCACCACCTCGATGTCGTCGGCTTCGGTCAGGAGGCTGTCGGGCACCGTTTCGCGCTGACGCACGCCGGTGATGCGCAGGATAACGTCGGAGAGGCTTTCCAGATGCTGGATGTTCAGCGTCGTCCAGATGTCGATCCCGGCGTCGCGCAGCTCTTCCACGTCCTGCCAGCGTTTCGGATGGCGCGAACCCGGCGCGTTGGAATGGGCGTACTCATCAACCAGCAGCAGACCGGGGCGGCGCGCCAGGGCGCCGTCGAGATCGAACTCCATCAGCGACCGCCCACGATGGTCGATCGGCGCGCGCGGCATGACCTCCAGCCCGCGCAGCAGACTCATAGTCTCCTTGCGGCCGTGGGTCTCAACCAGACCCACGACGACATCCAGCCCCTCAGCCTTTCGGCGACGAGCGGCGCGCAGCATTTCATAGGTCTTGCCCACGCCGGGCGACATGCCCAGAAACACCTTCAGCCGCCCGCGCTTGCGGCGCGGAACGGCTGAAGTCGCGGGCGTTTCGGGCGCCGTCTCGGGCAATCAGCCCTCCACGCCGAAGCGGGCGTCTAGCGCGCGATTGGTCAGCAGGACATTGACGCGCGGCTGGCCGATGAAGCCGAGGAAGGCCCCCTCGGTCTGCGCGTCGATGATCGTCTGGACCTGCTGCACGGAAACGCCTCTGGCGCGGGCGATCCGCGCGGCCTGAAGCCGAGCGTAGGCCGGGGACACGTCCGGGTCGAGGCCAGAACCCGAGGTCGTCACCGCATCGGCGGGGATGACGCCGGGACCGTCCTCGGCGCGGATGGCCTGGGCGCTTTCGGCGACCCGCGCCGCCAGGTCCGGGTTCAACGGCCCCATGTTCGAGCCCGACGAGGCGGCGGCGTCATAGCCGTCGCCCGCAGCCGAGGGGCGCGGATGCAGATAGGTCGAACCCGCGAACGGCTGTCCGATCAGGGCCGAGCCAACGACCCGACCGCCGGCGTCGCGCACCAGGCTGCCGTTGGCCTGGCTGGGGAAGGCGATCTGGGCGATCCCCGTCACCGCCAGCGGATAAGCCAGCCCCAGCAGGAGGGTGAAAAGAGCCATCATCACGATGGCTGGACGCAGTTGGTTGACCATGGTCCTCGCCTCAGAAGGTCACCTTCAGCGTCGCTATGGCGCGCGCGCCGTAGAGATCGCCGAAGTCGTGTTGATCGGTGTCGTGATAGCGCAGGTCGACGGCCAGGGTGTCGGTCAGCTGATAGGCCGCGCCCAGGTTCCAGGTGGTGTAGTCTAGGTCCGAAGACACCCACTGACGCCCGACGGCGCCAGAAACAGTCCATTTCTCGGCTGGGCTGACGGCGCCGTTGATCTCCGCATAGGACGCCTCGTCCTCCGATGCGCCGAAGAAGTCGGGTGAATAATAGACCGCCGCTCCCAGGGTCGCGGGACCTACAGCGCGCGAGGCCGCCGCTTTCAGCTCGACATAGTCATAGTCCGCGCCGTCCGGCTGGCCGGCGTACAGATAGCCGATGACGCCGAAGTCCAGGGCATAGCCCGCCACCTCGGGCCGATAGCCGGCGTAGAGATCGACCTCGGCGTGGGTGTCGTCGCCGAAATCGACATTGGAGGCCCAGCCGCCGGCGTAGAAGCCATTGCGGGTCAGATCGACGCCCGCCGAGATCGCCGGATCTTCCTGCGTCTGGCTGACGCCGCGGAAGACATAGTCGGACGTCAGGGCGACGTTTGCCGAAACATCCTGCGCCTTGGCCTCGCTGCATAGGCCCAGGCCTGCGATTGCGGCGATACTGGCGGCGGCGAACCAGGCGTCGTTACGGCCGGAGGCCTTGTTGAGACGATTACGCATGGAGATATCCTTGGAAGCGCTCATCAGGCCAGGCCCAGCGCGGAAATGACGAGATCGATCAGCTTGATGCCGACGAACGGCGCGATCAGACCGCCCACGCCGTAGATCAGCAGGTTGCGACCCAGCAGGGCGCCGGCGCCGATGGCCCGGTATTTGACGCCCTTCAGCGCCAGCGGGATCAGGGCGACGATGATCAGGGCGTTGAAGATCACCGCCGACAGTATGGCGCTTTCGGGACTGTGCAGACGCATCACGTTCAGCGCGCCGAGCGACGGCAGGGCGACCACGAACATGGCCGGGATGATGGCGAAATACTTGGCCACGTCGTTGGCGACCGAGAAGGTGGTCAGGGCGCCGCGCGTGATCAGCAGTTGCTTGCCGACCTCGACGATCTCGATGACCTTGGTCGGATCGCTGTCCAGATCGACCATATTGCCGGCCTCGCGCGCGGCCTGGGCGCCGGTCTGCATGGCCACCCCGACATCGGCCTGGGCCAGGGCGGGCGCGTCATTGGCGCCGTCGCCGCACATGGCGACCAGACGGCCCTTGGCCTGTTCGGCCTTGATCAGGCGCATCTTGTCCTCGGGCGTCGCCTCGGCGAGGTAGTCGTCCACCCCGGCTTCCGAGGCGATGGCCGCCGCCGTCACCGGATTGTCGCCGGTGATCATGACGGTGCGCAGGCCCATGCGACGCAGGTCGGCGAAGCGCGCCTTCACGCCCGGCTTGACCACGTCCTTCAGGTGGATGACGCCGACCAGCACGCCGTTCTGGGTCACGGCCAGGGGCGTGCCGCCCGAACGGGCGATCCGGTCCACCGCCTGACGGAACTCGGCGGGAGCCGCGCCGTCGGACAGGTTCAGATCCTTCAACACCGCATCGACCGCGCCCTTCCTCCAGCTGTCCTTGCCGACGTCCAGGCCCGACTGGCGGGTGACGGCGGTGAAGGGGATGGCGACGGCGCCGACAGGTTGTTCGACCGAGACGCCTGCGTTGCGGCCCAGCTCGACGATGGACCGGCCCTCAGGCGTCTCGTCGGCCAGGGACGCCATGACGGCCGCGGCCAGGGCGGCCTCGGGGCGCACGCCGGGAACCGGGATGACCTCGGTCGCCATGCGGTTGCCGAAGGTGATGGTGCCGGTCTTGTCGAGCAGCAGGGTGTCGACGTCGCCTGCCGCCTCCACCGCACGGCCCGAGGTGGCCAGCACGTTCACCTTCAGCAACCGGTCCATGCCGGCGATGCCGACGGCGGACAGCAGGCCCCCGATCGTGGTTGGGATCAGGGTGATGAACAGGGCGCCCAGCACCATCGGGTCCAGATCGACGCCCGAATAGGCGCCCAGGCCCACCAGGGTCACGACCGCGATCAGGAAGATCAGGGTCAGGCCGACCAACAGCACGGCCAGAGCCAGTTCGTTCGGCGTCTTGCGTCGATCCGCGCCCTCGACCATGGCGATCATGCGGTCCAGGAAGGTCGAGCCCGGCTTGGCGGTGATGCGCACCTTGATCCAGTCGGACACCACGGTGGTGCCGCCGGTCACCGCCGAACGGTCGCCGCCGCTTTCGCGGATCACCGGGGCGCTCTCGCCGGTGATGGCGGCCTCGTTGACCGAGGCCACGCCCTCGATGATCTCGCCGTCCGAGGCGATGACATCGCCGGCCTCGACCAGGATGACGGATCCGATCTCAAGATCCGACGCATTGGTCGGGATCACCATGCCGGTCTCGGGATCGACGATCAGCTTGGCCTTGGTTGTGACGCGGGTGGCGCGCAGACTATCGGCCGCCGCCTTGCCCCGCCCTTCGGCGACGCTTTCGGCGACATTGGCGAACAGGACCGTGGCCCACAGCCACAGCGCCAGTTGCACCGCAAAGCCCGCCGATTGACCGCCGGCCATGGCCGCCGCCGCCGAGATCGTGGACAGAAGCGCCACGATCCAGGTGGTGAAGATAACCGGGTTCTTGACCAGTTTGACCGGGTTCAGCTTGACGAAGGCGTCGCCGACTGCGCGCCCGATCATCGCCCCGGAGAGACCGCCCGCGAGGGGCGACGCACCGCCGCCCTCGCGGGGATCGAGTGTGATTTGTGTCATGTCAGGATGTCCGAAGGATCAGGCGCCGGCGACCGCCGCGAGCACCTGGAAGTGCTCGACGATCGGTCCCAGGGCGAGGGCGGGTAGGAACTGCAGGCCGCCGAGGATGAGGATCACGCCGATCAGCAGGCCGATGAACAGGCCGTTGTCGGTGGGCAGTGCGCCGGCGCTGGGCGCCAGCTTGGGCTTGACGACCAAACTGCCGGCGATGGCCAGAACGGCGACGGCCGGAACAAACCGACCGAACAGCATCCCCAGACCCAGGGTCGTGTTCCACCAGGGGGCGTTGGCGGTCAGACCCGCAAAGGCAGAGCCGTTGTTCGCCGCCGCCGAGGTGTAGGCGTAGAGGATCTCCGAAAGGCCATGCGGGCCGTCGTTCAGCAGCCCCGCCAAGGCGTTGGGGAACACTGCACTGACCGCCGCGAAGCCCAGGATGGCCAGCGGCAGAACCAGCACCGCGATCATGGCGAACTGGATCTCGCGCGCCTCGATCTTCTTGCCCAGATATTCGGGCGTCCGTCCGACCATCAGGCCGGCGACGAAGACCGACAGCAGGGCCATGACCACCATGATGGCGATGCCCGACCCGATCCCGCCGGGCAGGATCTCGCCCAGCTGCATCAGGAACATCTGCAAGGCCCCGCCCAGCGGCATATAGCTGGCGTGCATCGAATTGACCGAGCCGTTCGAGGCGCCGGTCGTGACCACGGACCAGACGGTCGAGGCGGGCGCGCCGAAGCGGACCTCCTTGCCCTCCATATTGACCGAGGCGTCCACCTGGGCCGCGACCAGGGCCGGGGCCGGCTGGGTCTCAATCACATACATGGCCGCGCTGGCGACGCTCAGCAGGATCAGCGCCGCCGCCGCAAGAGCGCGGACGTCGCGTCCCGCCAGAGCCGTGCGGCCGAAGGCGAAGAAGGCCGCCCAACCCATGACGTTGATCGCCACGGCGCTGAGAAGATTGGTGATGGCGTTGGGGTTCTCGAAGGGATGGGCGCCGTTGACGTTGAAGACGCCGCCGCCGTTGATGCCCAACTGTTTGATCGCCACCTGGCTGGCCGCCGGAAACAGCGGCAGGCTCTGGGACCCGCCCTCGACGCCTGTCGCCTGAACGTTCGCCGCCAGGCTCTGCACAACGCCCAGTCCGCCCAGAACGACCGCCAGCACGAAGGCGGCGGGCAGCAGCACATAGAGGGTGGTCCGCGTCAGGTCGGCCCAGAAGTTGCCGACGCCCTCGCCGCGATGGGCGACGAAGGCCCGCGCCAGGGCCGCCGCTATGGTCGCCCCGGTCGCAGCCGACACGAAGTTCTGTACCGTCAGCCCGACCATTTGGCTGAAGGTCGACATCGTCGCCTCCCCGCCATAGCTCTGCCAGTTGGTGTTGGTGACAAAGCTGACGGCGGTGTTGAAGGCCAGGTGCGGCGACACGCCCGCAAACCCCTGCGGGTTCAGCGGCAGCAAGCCCTGCAGACGCAGGATGGCGTACAGCAGCACAAAGCCCGCCAGGTTGAAGGCCAGCAGGGCGCCGGCATATGCCAGCCAGCCTTGGCTGCGTTTCGGATCGACGCCCGCCGCGCCGTAAAAGACGGCCTCGACCGGCTTCAACATCGGGTCCAGCCAGGTCCGCTCGCCGTTCCAGACGCGCGACATATAAATGCCGATGGGCCAGCCGAGCATGACGGCCAGCCCAAGGGTCACGGCGATCTCGCCCCATCCTTGAATGTTCATGAAATCCGTCCCGGTTCCTCAGAACCGCTCGGGCCGCAGCAGCGCCGCGACCATGTAAACGGCGACGACAAGCGCCCCCGCCCCCCAGAGCATGGCGATCATCGTCACACCCGCTTCAACGCTGTGGCCAGCAGGGCGAAGACGGCGAACGCCCCTGCCCCGATCGCCAGAAAGATCACATCGGCCATGTCGGCCTCCTCGCTCAAAGTTCGAGCGGGACAGGACCATCAAGACGCATAATGGCGCGATGTGACTCCCAGCCCTTCGCCTAAAGGATTCATAAAAACCTGGATCTATCGGCCGGTCGCCTACTAGGCCTATCGCCTGGACGAAGAAGCGCGTCGTGGCTTCCCATTGGGAGTCTCCGTCGTCGATCCGTAGGAGAATTGGTCGCTTTTGCGAGGATGGACGTGACGTGACCCCCGTTTCTCATCCAGCCATAACGAGAGTCCTGGGTTGATCTGAGCTGGGGTTGTCGGGGTTTGCAAGAGGCCGGTCAGCGCAGCCCCCAACCAGCGCAGCGGACCGGCCGATCTGTCCACTGAGCGCTTCTGCATAAGCCTGCGGCGTCAGCCACCCGAGCTTCGAGTGCGGACGCCGCTCGTTGTAGTCGCGCCGCCAGGCTTCCAGCACCGCGCGGGCGTGCGGCAGGGATCGGAACAGCGTCTCGTTCAGCAGCTCGTCACGCAGGCGTCCGTTGAAGCTCTCGTTGAAGCCGTTCTGCTGGGGCTTGCCGGGCGCGATGTAATGCCAGCCGACGCCGGTGTCGTCGGCCCAGGCCAGGACCGCGTTCGAGGTGTATTCCGTCCCGTTGTCGCTGACGATGGTGTCGGGCCGGCCCCGCTGCCGAATGACGGCGTCCAACTCCCGCACGACCCGCGCGCCCGACAGCGAGGTGTCGGCCACCAGCGCCAGGCATTCGCGGGTGCAGTTATCGATCACCGTCAGGATGCGGAAGCGCCGCCCGTCCGTCATCTGGTCGGCGACGAAGTCCAGCGACCAGCGCTGGTTGGCCACCAGCGGCAGGTCCAGTGGTCGCCGCATGCCCATCGCTCGCTTCCGACCGCCGCGCCGGCGCACCGTCAGTCGCTCCTCGCGATAGATCCGCTGAACCCTCTTCCTGTTGACCGCATGGCCTTCGCGTCGCAGCAGGACGTGCAGGCGGCGATAGCCGAACCGGCGACGCTCCTGGGCGAGGGCCTTCAGCCGGTCGCGCAGGGCGCCGTCGTCCGGGCGCGTCGCCTGATAGCGCACGCTCGTCCGATCGACGCCCAGGACACGGCACGCCCGCCGTTCGCTCATCTCGTAGGCAGCCTGCAGATGACCAGCCGCCTCGCGCCAACCGGCGGGCGTCACCACTTTTTTCCCAGCAGGTCCTTCAGCGCCACGTTGTCCAGCATCGCGTCCGCCAGCATCCGCTTCAGCCGGGCATTCTCATCCTCGAGCGCCTTCAGCCGCCGAGCCTCCGACACGTCGAGCCCGCCGAACTTGGCCTTCCACTTGTAAAAGGTCGCAGAGCTGACCCCGTGCCGCCGGCACACCTCCGCCGTCGCCACACCGGCCTCCTGCTCCCGCAGGATCCCGATGATCTGCTCTTCTGTGAACCTTGATCGCTTCATTCTGTCCGTCCTTCGTTGGGCGGACTCTAGCTATTCCTGGCGGAGTTTCAGGGGATCACGTCAGACGGCGTCCCCTATGGATCGATCCACTTGCCCTACGCCAAGGCCCCGACTTCCCATTGACCGGGAACTTCCGTGACGAAAACGATGCTCAATGTCTATCAGCAGCAGACCATAGTTCAGCGGCTGTCAAAAGCTGTGAAGGGAGAGACCATGCGGACGGTCGACGGATGGAGTCTGGCGACGCTGATGTTGGCGCTGTGCTTGCCGACGCTAGCGCGTGCACAGGATCAGGAATGCGGGGACATCCGGGCGATCGTTCGTCAAGCCTACCCCAGTGCGGTCTCGGACGGTGAGCGCACTATGAGAACTGGAAATCGCACGCTCACCCTGCCCCCACCCTCGTCGATAAACCCTCACGCCATCGTCTGTCGTCGCTGGCGGGGAAGGCCAGGACTGCTTCTGGTCGCCATCCCGCTTATTGCTGAGGTTGGCGTGGATTCGACGCTGGGTGATCTTGATGTGCTCGTCGTCGACGAGCCAACCGGCACGCCGCGCCATCGGCTCCGCATTCCCCACGCCATGGACGACGACGCCGTCCGGATTTCCCGGATTTCTTTCGACACTGCGCCATACCGCCTCGAGCCAGATCGACTGGCGTTTGGCGTGAGACGCGAATGGGTCGGCAGTTCGCGCCCTAACCCGTTCATGGAAACCACGCTGTCCCTCTACGAGCCGCGGGGCGCAGCCCTCGCGTCAGTCTTGGACGACCTGATCGTCCAACGCAGTCAAGGGCAATGGGATCTGTCCTGCGCCGGCGAGACTGTTGTGACCGAGCGGATTCTTCGAATGATCCCGGGCCAGAAGGGGCAGGATATTTCGGTGCTGGAGCGGATCACTCAGAGCACGTCTAGGGAGGCCAAGAACGGTGAGTGCAGCACGACCGACCAAGCGGTCGCGCCTCGCACGATCCGCCTTTCATTTGACGGCAAGCGCTATGACGTTCCCCGCCTGATCCAGCGACGCTAGCCATCTGGTCATAAGGCGACGCGAACGGCGATCTTGATGTCGCTGGTGCGCCACGACAGGTCATCCCTCCCGCGTCATGTCGCTGGACTTGATGGGACGGCGACGGGCTTCTTGGGCGGACGGGCGATCGCCTCGGCCCTTTCCAGAAGGCTCTCCGTTCTGAGGAGGCGATCGTGATCCGTGTGGATCATCCCCCGCACGATGTAGCTGCCGAGCAGGACGCCGAACCCGATAATGGCCAGCTCCGGGGCGAGGCCGGTGGCGAGCGCGCCGAGGGCCCCGGCCGGATCGCCCCCTTCCACGGCGGACCTGAGATTGGCGGCCGCTCCGACCGCAAGCTCTCCCTCCGGAGAGACGATGAACCGTACGGCGGCCGCGCTCGTCGCGATGAGACCAACGGCGATCGGTAGCTTGTCCGGGGTGCGCGCGTTGAGCTTCAACTCGAGACGCACGGATTTCAGCCGACTTGTGATCTCGTCCTTCGAGAACTGATCCGCTACCTCCCCGGCAAAGGAAGCCGCCAAATCGTGGCTGCGCTGGAACCGCCCCTGTGATCTCGCATGAAGTTCCCGGACAAGGACGCCGAAGCTGAAGACCCAGCTTAGGCCCACGAGACCGAGCCCCAGCAGGAAGGCTCCGGCAACGACCGGCTTGAGCCACGCTCTGATCGTCGCCGCGTTCAGGGCGAGAAGCCCACCCAGTATCGTGACGATCAGCGCCCCGACACCGATCACCATCATCCATTTCAACACAGTCTCAAACCGTCCCTCCGGAGCGGAGGTCCGGTTGGCGCGGCACAAGGCGTCTATCGAATAGTCGGAGTTCTTGCCTGTCATGGCGGCGGTGTGGCCTCAGAACGTAAACTTTGAGTTGCGCTCCACAGCGCGCCCCTCAACCGTCGTCCAACACGAACACCTTGTGAGGGCCGGTTGCTCCGGCCGAGGCGCCACCATGGCGCGCGACAGTCTGGCGGAACAGGTGCAGCTCAAGGAGGCCGAGATCCGCTCCACCTAACTGCGCCTCAGAGAGCAGGAGCGAATGATCGCCATCAATGAGGAGCGCCAGCGCCGGGTGCCGACATGCACGACGGAGTCGGCGGCCATCTGGTCTCGCTGGCCCAGTTGAGAGGCGGCGCGCCCGATGTCGAAACCCTGCGCCAGGGCGTGCGGATCGCCATCGACGATCTGCGGCTGATCATCGACTCGATGAATGGCGTGGATGACTCGCTGGAGGTCGCCATCGCCATTTTCCATGAGCGCATGGCGCCCCGCCTGCGTCTGGTGGGTATCGAACTGACCTGGACCGCCGCGCCGGGCGCGCCCGTCGAGGGTTTCAGTCCGGAGGCCAGGATCAACATCTACCGTATTCTTCAGGAGGCGATCACCAACGCGGTCAAACACGCCCAGGCGTCCCGCGTGGACATCCGCCTTGAGAGCGAGTCCGAGGCCGTCGTCATATCGGTCTCGGACGACGGCATGGACCTGCCGCCAAGGCTGCGGGATGGCGGCAAGGGCCTGCCCAACATGAAACGCCGCGCGGAACGGATCGGCGGAACCTGAATCTGGTCCCGCTGAACCCCGGACTTTCAGTTCGGCTGCGGGCGCCCCTGCCCACCTGGTTCGCACGCCGCCCGGAGATTATGCCCCAGTTTTTAGCTCGACCTGCCTCAGCCGTAACGCCTCGGCCTCGTCTGAAGTCAGCGGCAACAAGGCCATGGCGTCGTTCAGATAGGCGTCCAGAGGGCCCGAGAACGGCCAGTCGGATCCTGGTACGAACCGATCGACGCCGATCCGTCGCATCAGATCGACCAGCCTTTCGCGATCTCCGGGCGGCGTGTCGGCGTCGAAGACCTGGGCCAGGTCGAAATAGAGGTCTGGAAAACGCTTGGGATCCGTCGCCAGCGACTGCCGGAAGGCCTCCAGCGCGTCCCAAGTGTTCGCATCCAGTCCGCCCCAGCCGCCCGAATGGGCGATGACCACCGGGACGCCGCGAGCATGGGGCAGAACCTGTTCGACAAAGATGCGCACATCCTGGGCGCCATAGTCGGAGGCGCGGGTTCGCATGTGGATCATGATGGTCAGGCCGGCGCCCGAGGCGGCGTCGAAGACGGCGGCAAGACGGCGAACCTGACCGGGGTCGCGAAGATCGACGCCCGAGTTGGTCAGATGCAGCTTCAATCCCTTTGCAAAAGGCTCGCCTTTCCACGCTTCGATTTCGGCCAGAGCCTCGGGCGCCAGCGGATTGACCGAGATGAAGGCGACCAGCCGCTCGGGATGCGCGGCCGCCGTGGCCACGGTGAAGGCGTTGGCGGCATGAACGCGGTCGGCCGCGTCGGCCAGGGGTGGAACCATCATCGGGCTCTCGGCCAGATAGGCCGTGGACATGATCCAAGCCGTCTGGACGCCCGTCTGGTCCATATCCGCCAGAAGATCTTTGGCCGTCAGTGGTTTGACGAAGGCCGGATCGCAGGCGCTGATCCGCCCCGGACTGTCGCAATAGGCCGTCAGAATCTCCCGAATGGGCGGGGCGTGGACATGGACATGATGGTCGGTACGAACCGGAAGACGGGTCTGGGACGTGGCGGGCGCCGCAGCGAGCACGACCAGGGCCGCGCTCGCCGCGACAAGGCGTTTGAAGAACATGGAGCGTGACTGGAACTGTGTCGCCTAGCGCGCCGCCTCGCCCAGCAGGGTCTGTTTCCAGAACAGAAGGCTGGTCCAGAAATAGTAGTCCTCGTTCTCCTTCTTGTGGAAGCCGTGGCCCTCGTTCTGGGCCAGCAGGTGCCAGGCCGTGCCTCCGCGGCTGCGGACTGCGCTGACGATCTGGTCGGCTTCGGAGGCCGGGACGCGGGGATCGTTTCCACCGGTGGCGACCAGAAGCGGAATGGTGATCTTGTCGACGCTGGTCAGGGGGGAGATGGCTTGAAGCTGGGCGCGCTGAGCCGGATCCCGCTCGTCGCCGTATTCCACCCGTCTCAGGTCGCGGCGATAGGACTGGGTGTTTTCCAGGAAGGTGACGAAGTTGGAGATGGCGACATAGCAGTTCGCCCCTCTCAGCCGGTCGCTGTAATGGACCGCTGTGGCGTAACACATGTAGCCGCCGTAGGAGACGCCGGTGACGGCGAAGCGCGAGGCGTCAAGGGTGGGATCGACCTCGAGCGCGTCCAGGAAGGCGCCGATGTCCTTGACCGAATTCTCGCGCTGGAACGGGCCGTTGTCCAGATTGACGAACCGGGTGCCGAAGCCGGACGAGCCGCGCACGTTCGGGAAAAAAAGGGCCACGCCCATCTCGTTCAGCAGATAGTTCTGCGCGCCCAGGAAATCGGGGCGCGTCTGGCCTTCAGGACCGCCGTGAATATCGACAATCAGCGGCCGCTTGCCGGGGAATTTGGCGGGGTCGGGCCGGTAGAGGAAGCCGGACACCGTCTCGCCGTCGAAGCTCCTCACCTCGACCAGTTGCGGCTCGACGTTGACGGCAGGGTCCAGACCGCCCGTCTCGCTATAGGTCCATTGGGTGACGGCCAGGGTGGTCGGATCGACGGAGAAGGCGTCGCCGGAGACGCGCGCGGACGACAGGCTGAGGCCGATCGCGCCCCAGGGGGCGATGTCGATGGCCGGGCCGATGCTGTAGGGGATGACGCCTTCCGGCAGACCTGTGACGACCCGGACGGCGCCGGTCGCGACATCCATAACCTTCAGCCGCGATATCCCAGCCTCGTTGACCGCATAGGCGATGAAGTCGCCGTCCGGAGCGACGGCGTAGTCGCTGATGTCCCAGCGGGCTTCAGTGCTGACCGGCACAAAGCCGTTCCGCTCGATCCGCCCCAGACGCAGGAAGTCGGAATCCTTGTTCGAGGTCGCCCAGACGGCGCCGTCGGGCCCGTACTGAGGATCGACATAGGAGACCTGCGCGACGGGGTCGGTCAGCGGCGTCATCCGGCCCGAGGCGAGGTCCAGCTCATAGACAACGGCCCTATTGATCGACATCCGGTTCAGGACCAGGGCCTTGGTCCCGTCCCTGGAGAAGTCGGCGATGTTCCAGCCGCCGCCGGACACCTGGGCCACCAGACGGTCGGTCGAGGGGTCGGAGGGATCGACCACATAGAGGTCCATGTCCGCGCCGTTGCGACGCGATGAGGCGTAGCCGACCCGCTTGCCGTCCCGACTCCAGGCGCCGAACCAGTTGCGGCTCTTGCCGTCCGTAATCAAGCTCAACCGACCGGCGGCCAGGGTGTAGAGTTGATAGAATTCGTCGCCCCCATTGTCCTTCTGGACAAGAAGGGTCTGACCGTTCGGCGACAGGGCGCCGGCCAGGATCGGCTCGGCCTCGAAACTGATCTGGGTCCGGGCGCCGTCAGGAGCGGCGACGACGTGAAGCTGATCCGTGGCGCCGAACCGGGTCTTGATCAGCATCGACTGATCGGCGGCGTTCCAGCCCAGGAAGGTCGCACGGCGCGTCTGAAGATAGGGCTGGCTCGCCGCGACCAGGTCGTCGGGCACGGCGGGAAGGCCGTCGGCGACGATGGCGGCGGGCTTGGGCGCCTCGGCCAGGGCCGCAGGAGCGACGCTCAGGGCGAGCAGGAGAGCCATCGGCAGACGGGAAATCATGACACAGACCGTGTGAAAAATGGAGGAGCAGAAGGTGAGATCGCCGGCCCAATGGAGGAGCGGGGCCGGCGATCCGGAGCGCAGAACCAGAACTAGAAGCGGTACCGCGCGCCAACCGTGACGTACCGACCGATGACGTCGTAATACGGCGAATAGAGCGACCCGACCGGCGGGTCCTTGTCGAACAGGTTGGTCGCATTGGCGTACAGCTCGACCCCGTTTGCGCCGTAGTGCGCCAGGTCGGCCGTCAGCCCTAGATCGACATAGGTGAAGGCGTCGATGTGGTTGTTCGAGATGGCGACGGTGCTGTTGTAGTCGCCCGCCGAGATGTAGCGCGCGCGCAGGTTCGCGCCGAACACCTCGCCCTTCCAGCCGAGGCTGGCGTTGACCCGCAGCTTGGGTACGCCCAGGCCGAAAGAATAGCCCTGGGATTCGACATATTCGATCTTGGTCACGCCGTCGTCCGTGGTCAGGCTGTTCACCCAGGTGCCGACCAAGCGCATCATCACCCGGCCCGTCGCGCCCGGAACCCAGAGGTCGGCGTCGGAGGCGTAGGAGGCCTCGGCGTCGATCCCGTCCGTGTGGTACTCGGCCAGGTTCACATAGGTGGACATGGTGCGGACCAGATTGCCCGCCGAGTCGCGCTCGACCTTGGAGCAGAGGTCGAGGTTGCCGTTGTAGCAGCGGTTGACCAGATCCTGCGGCGCAATCGTCGTTATCACGTCGTCGATCTTGATGTCGTAATAATCCAGCGACAGGTTCAGGCCTGGGATCGAAGGCGGCGAATAGGTGACGCCCAGGGTCAGTGTATCGGCGGTCTCCGGGCGGAGGTTGGGATTACCGCCGCCGTTGTTCAGCGTATAAACTAAAGCCCCGTTCTTGGCCGGGTCATTGATGTTGTTCCAGCCGGTGGTGGTGGTGGTGAACAGCTCCGAAAGATTGGCCGAACGGATATCGCGCGACTGAGTCACACGGCCGCGGAAGCCGGGGAAGAACTCGTTGGTGGCGCCAACCTTCCAAGACCAGATCGAGCCCGTGGTGTCGTAGTCCGAGATGCGAGCTGCAGCATTGAACTGCAGGTCGTTCAGGATCGGCAGATCCTTGACGATCGGGACCAGGACTTCGGCGAAGGCCTCCTTCACGCTGAACTCGCCGGACATGGCCGAGAAGCTGAACGTCTTGAAGGCCTTGGCCGCGTCCAGCTCGCCAATGCGCTGATCGGTCTGCTCCTTGCGGGCTTCCAGGCCGACGGCGATCGACACGTCGCCGGCCGGCAGGCTGAAGGGCTCGCCACGCAGGCTGACGCCGGCGACGTCCAGCTTGGTGGTGGCCCGCTGCTGAGGCGTGCCGGTGACATAATCGATGGCTTCCTGAGACGGCGCGCCCAGGCCAAAGAGATTGATCGGCACGCAGCCCGAGTTGGGATTGGTCAGGGTCACGCGGCAGACGGCTCGACCGCTCACGGGATCGATTACGGAATCGACCGCATTGGCGAATTCGGTCTTCAGCAGGAAACCGGGCGTATCGATATTATTCTCAAACTCGCCGTGGCTGTAGTAGGCGCCCCAGCGCCAGCTGTCGCCGAACTCGCCGTCCACGGCCAGAGTGGCCTGGGTGGTGACGCGCTCGAAATCGATCGTGGAATAGGACAGATCGGAGTTGAAACGTCCGAAGGTGAAGGACGTCTGGCCAGCGGCCGCCATCTGCTGCTTGATCGTGGATGACAAGAAGGCGTTGTCGATGCTGATGGTCAGGTCGCCGCGATCGTGATCGCCGAACCAGACATAGTCGTTCCACATCCGCGAGTGACGGACGTCAGCAGTGACCCGCAGCTTGTCATTGATCTCATAGACGGCGCTGGCCAGGCCGGTGTAGCGGCGCTGCGGCGTGACCAGGGGGCTGAGATCGTCATTGGACGGACCTTCGCCGCCGATCGAGTTGGTCCCGCTGACTGTGCCGTAATCGAAAGGCCGAAGCGTGCCGTCCGGGTTAAACACCTTACCGCGGTTCACGCCCGACAGGATCAGACCGCCGTAAGCGGCGTTGGCGAAACCGACGTCGGGCTGCAAGGCGCCGTTGACCGTCGCCCATCGGCCGATATTCGGGCGTGAAGCCTTGGGGATGACGCCTTCGTTGTCGAGGTATTCGCCGCCGATGACGAAGTGGCCGCGCCCGTCGGCGAAGTCCGCGCCCCAGGCGCCTTCGAACCGTTCCTGCTCAGCGTCGTCGTAGGAGGACACGCCGTATTCGGCGCCCAGCTTGCCGCCGGTGAAATAGCGATCAATGCCGATGTTCACGACGCCGGCGACGGCGCCTGAGCCCCAGGCGGCCGATGCGCCGCCCGTAACCACGTCGACGCTCTTGACCAGCACCGACGGCACGGCGTTCAGATCGTTCTCGCTGGACACGCGACGCCCATCGATCAGGACCAAGGTCCGGTTGATGCCCAGGCCGCGCAGATCGACCGGCGCATTGCCCGCACCGGTGTTGGTGCCGGTCGTCTGGGCCGATGTGGTGGCGCGGAATTGAGGCATGTCGTTGAGGGCGGCGGCGATATTCGGCCGCGCGCCGACCGACAGATCCTCGGCGGAAAGATGGATGGTCGGCGTCGGCGCCTCGAAGCCGGCGCGGTCGATCCGCGAGGCGGTGACGACGATGTCATCGACCGAGGCCGCATCCTCTGGGGCGCCCGCCTCCTGGGCATGGACAGAGGTGGCGCAGGCCATCAGCGCGATGGCGCTGCAATAATAGGTCAGGTTGCGATTAAGACGAGACAAAGCGAGATTCCTCATGGCGACGACGCCCCTCCCCAGGGTTGCCCAATGCGACCGGCGCTCTGCGGCGCCTGTTCGCCCCCGCTGTCATTGGGCCTGAGAGTTTCGGGCCGTTCGCCGACCCTTTCTCCTTCGGCGAGGCCGCATCCCCCGGATTCGACCTTCTCTCCAGCGTTCCTTCAGCAAGACGGTCCGTTTGCCTGAGCGTTTCCGGGGCGGTTGCGCCTTCGGCGTCGGCGGGAACCGATCTCTCCCGCCTTGCTGAAGCGAGTAAGATCGACCAACGAATGCCTGTCAAATCGGCACGCCTCGCAAGGCTAATGCTTCTATTTTCACATTCATGCAATTACATGCCGCTTTTGAAGCGCGTCAGTCGTTTGTCGCCGAGCGACTCTCGGTCACCGCAGGATCGGTGAAAGCGAGGTGACAGAAACACCGCCTTCAGAAGAAAGAGACTTATCCACAGGAAAGCCTTAGGGCGCCCTAGGGTCGTCCGGCGCCCGTTCCGCCGCCTGCATGGCGGCCCGCCAACGCTGCAGAAGCCCCTCGCGACGCGCCTGATCAAGATTGGCGAGCAAGGCCGGTCCCACACGGACCGGCCGAGCGCCGGGGATAGAGGTGCGACGCTCGGTAAGAATGTCGTCGCGAGCCGGGCGGACCCCCAGGCCGGCGATGATCCTCTGCCCTTCACGCGATAAAAGAAAATCCAGAAAAAGCCGGGCGGCGTTGGGGTGGGCCGCGTTGCGGGGTATGAAGGCCACGCGCGAGACGGACAGATGATAGTCCTCTGGCGTAACCAGGCCGATATCGGGCGCCCGGGCGACCCACGACGCCCCGTAAGACTGGTTCATATTGTAGGCGAAGGCCATGCGGCCCTCAGCCAGTTGGCCCATCATCCTTTGGCCGGACGTATCGGCACGCGGATGAGTAGACCCCAGGGCAGTCATCAGGGCCCAAGCGTCGGGATAGATCTGGATGTCGGCCGACAGTTGCAGAAGCGCCACCCCGCTGCGTTCGGCGTCATACAGGGTGACCCGGCGGAAAAACCGGTCCGCGTCGGTAGACAGCCGTTCGAGCAGTTGGGCGTGGCTGCGCGGCACGATCTCCGACGGCAACCGCCTGCGATTATAGGCGAAGACGACGGGCTCGGCCGTCACACCGAACGCCTGGTCTCGCCAGACCGAGCCGTCCGGCATGGCCGCCCGATGCGGCGATCGATAAACTTGGGCGTAGCCGTCATTGATCAGCTTGACCTGCACGTCCATCGCTGTGCTCCAGACCAGATCCGGCCCCTCCAGTCCGGAGGCGGCGCGGGACTGGACTCGGTTCGCGATCAGGGTCGAGTTGATGTCCTCGAGCCGCACCGCGATCTCGGGCCAGCGCCGTTGAAACGCCGCCAGCACAGGCCCCATCAGGCTAGTGTTCGTGAGGATGTGCAGCCCGCCCTCGCGCCTGGCCAGCCATCGGACGCGGGGCGCCGTCGCGACCCCGTCCGGCTCGCCCGCGCAGGCCGAAACCCCCGCCCCCGCGAGTCCGAGAAGCAGATGTCGGCGGTCCGTCTTCACCGGGGCGGGTTTCCCGCTATTGTACCGCTCATGATCCGCTCCTTCGCATCGCCATGAGAATACTGGTCGTCGAGGATGACAAGGCGCTTCAGCATTCGCTCGAGGCCAGCCTTCTGGCGGTCGGTTTCGAACTCCGCTCCACCGACAGCGGGGACCAAGCCCTTCATCTGGAAGCGACGGAGCGGTTCGACGCCGCCGTGTTGGACATCGGCCTTCCCGACATCGACGGTTTCGAGGTCCTGAAGGCCTTCAGACGGCGGGGATCGCAGACGCCCGTCCTCATGCTGACCGCGCGCGACGCCCTGGGCGACCGGGTGGCGGGACTGGATTTCGGCGCTGATGACTATCTCGTCAAACCCTTCGCCCCTTCGGAACTGATCGCCCGATTGAGAGCGATCGTGCGTCGACGCCAGGGTCGGGCGGCGGGCGCCGCGATCGTCGGCTCACTGGTCTGCGACTGGGACGCCGGCCGGGCCCAGGTCAATGACCGGGAGCTGTCGCTCCGTCCGCGCGAATGGGCGGCCCTGCGCGTTCTGGCCTCGCGCGCTGGCCAGGTGGTGGATCGGGAGTTGTTGGCGGCCGAAGTCTTTCCGCAGGATGAGGCTCCCTCGCTCAACGCCCTGGAGATCCATGTCGGTCGGCTGAGGCGCCAGTTGCAGCCTGACGGCCCCGCCGTGACCAATATCCGCGGTCGCGGCTATCGTCTCGATCCATGAGCGAGGCGCCCGGCTCGCGCCGCCCCCACAGTCTGGTGACACGTCTGCTGATCGCCCAGGTCGCGCCCCTGGCCCTGTTCGCCGTCGTGGTGCTGGCGGTCGGGGCTTGGACGGCCCACCGCGTGGTGGCGGAGACGGCCGACCGCCTCCTGGCGGGGGCGCTGCAGACCATCCGGGAAACGGTCTCGGTCGCCGACGGCAAGGTGACTGTCGATGTCGCGCCCTGGACTCTGGGCCTGCTCGACGGTCCCGAGCGGGACGCCGTCTTCTACAGTGTTCGCGAGGGCGGCCGACTGATCACAGGCTATGAGGAGTTGCCGCGCCTGCCCGACGCCTCGTCGGATGCTCCGATCTTCGCCGACCTGTCCGTCCGCGGCGTGCCGGTTCGCATGGCCCAGCAAACCCTGACGATCCCAGGAAGACCCGCCCCCGTCACCGTGTCGGTGGCTCAGAGCCTGGACTCGCGACGCGCCAGCCTGTTGGATCTATATCGCAGCCTACTGCTGCCACCCACCCTGCTCGTCCTGTTGGCCGCGCTTCTGATCTGGCCGGCCTTGAAGTGGGGCCTCAACTCGCTCAAGCGGCTGATCGACGACCTGACGCGCCGCCCCGGTCCCCGTGCCGACTTCGCGCCCGCCGACATCGACCTGGCGCCCCGCGAATTCCAGCCGGTGCTGACCGCCTTCAACCATCTCCTGGCGCGGCTTGAGGCCTCGACGTCGGGGGTTCAGCGCTTCGCAGCCGACGCCTCGCACCAGTTGCGCACCCCGCTTTCGGTCGTGGCGGCCAATCTCGATCTGCTGGCGGGCGCGCCCAGGACCTGGACCGTGCGGGAGAGGCGTCTGATCGACGACTCCCGCGACGCGGTCGCCGGCATGACCCGGCTCGTCGGCCAGTTGCTTTCCACGGCCCGGGCTGACGGCGCCCGGATCAAGTCGTCTGCCGACCTGGGCCGGGCGGCGCGGCGCGCCTTTCAAATGGCTAAGGCGCGCCGGTCCGCCCCGAACGGCGCTCTACGCCTTCGTCTTCCGGCAGAGGCCGTGGTCGTTCTGGGCGCCGAGGACCTAATCGCTGAACAGATCCTCAATCTTATCGACAACGCCTTCCACCACGGCGCGCCGCCCGTCATCGTGCATGTGCGAACAACGGGCGCGGTCTGCGTCTGGGATCACGGCCCCGGCGTCGATGAGGCCGCCCTTCCCCGCCTTACAGACCGATTCTTCCGCGCCGCGCCCTCCCAGGCGTCCGGTTCCGGCCTCGGCCTCGCCATCGTTCGCACCTTGGCGGAGGCCCAAGGCGGGCAGTTCGGTTTATCCAACCGCAGCGGCGGGCGAAGCGGCCTCGTCGGGCGACTGACTTTCCAACCCAGTGCGGAAGAATGAGTCGTCGAAACGACAAGCCGTTCTGAAGGTGGACGCGCGCCACCGGATCGGGAGCGCCGTTCGCACCGACGGCGGCTGAAGGCGGCTTCGATCGATGTGCGGTTTAAGGCGGCTGCGCCGAAGACCCTCTCGCCAAGCCCCACCAGAGGGCTTTCGGTTTTGTCGGACAGCGCCCGTCGGCCGCCACAGCCCTGCGCGGCTTCGGTCGCTGGACCTTTGCTTTGTTTAGGTCCAGACAAAGCCTGACCAAGAAGACGCGGGAGGCGCCTGAGATGGGTGGCACGAAGGCCTCGGACGAATAGGCCGCAACGACGAACCCGTTGTTGCGGCGATCTGCTGACCTCCACCCGGCTGATCGCCGTCAAATCCAGCATTTGACGCGAAGCGATCCCTCATGTCCGACAACCGGCCCATTTGGGCCCACGCCCTTCCGACCGCCATCCTGCTGATGGCGCCCTTTGACCTGCTCGCCTCGCTGGCGATGGACATCTATCTGCCCGTGACGCCGGCCATGCCGGCCGCTTTGCAGGCCGATCCAGCCGTCATCCAGCTCACGCTCAGCGTCTACCTCCTCGGCCTCGGCCTCGGGCAAGTCATCTTCGGCCCGCTCTCAGACCGGTTCGGTCGGCGGCCTGTGCTTCTGTCCGGCGCGCTCACGTTCGCGGTGACTTCGGGCCTGTTGGCGATGGCGGCGTCAGGCTGGGCGTTCGTCGTCCTTCGGCTTGCTCAGGCGATGGGCGCCGCGGCGATGCTGGTGGCGACCTTCGCGACGGTCCGTGACGTGTACGGCGACAAGCCGGAGAGTGTCCGGATCTATGGCCTGTTCAGCGCGATGTTGGCCTTTGTGCCCGCGTTCGGACCCGTGCTCGGGGCGCTCGTTTCAGCGCAGTTGAGCTGGCGGGCGATCTTCTGGTTCTTGGCCGCTTTGACGCTTCCGCCCCTGATGCACGCGCTTTGGCGGTGGACGGAAACGCGCCCTTTGGGCGAAGCCTCTCGCCCACGCCCGGGCCCCATTCTCCGCAGTCGGGCCTTCCAAATCTACACCTTGGCGTTTGGAGCCGCGATGGGGTCCTTCTTCGTCTACGTCTCGACGGCGCCACGCATTCTTGTCGAAAGGGTGGGACTGTCGGAGCTTGAGTTCAGCCTCGCCTTCGCCAGCACGGCTTTCGTCATGATCGTCGCATCCCATGCCGCTCGCCCTTGCTTGGACCGATGGGGGGTGGCGGGCGCCGTTCAGCGGGGCATGGGCCTGCTGCTCGCGAGCGCCCTGTGTTTCGGCGCGAGCGCCGCCTTCGGCGAGCCCTCCATAGGGAGCGTCATCCTCCCGTCTTGGATCATGGCGGTGGGGATCGTCCTGACCGTGTCCGTCTCGGCGAATGGTGCCCTCGAAGCCTTCGGCGATCAGGCGGGCCTGGCCGTCGCGCTCTACTTTGCGGGCCAGAGCCTGATCGTAAGCCTCGTTGGGACCCTGGCCGTGATCCTATTCAACGGCAGCACAGTTTGGCCTCTGGCCGCCTACACGCTGACACTGCCAACCCTCGTGCTACTGGGTCTCAACGCATCACGGAAATCCTGAAACCCAAGAGATCATCACGGATCGAACAGGCGGCTGCAGCTCAACGTCGCCAACTCAGGGCGTCGCCTGCGCTTCCGTCTCGATCTCGTTTCTGAGCCAACGCAGACCGTGATCATGGTCCCGCCGGTCATGCCAGACCTGGACGAGCGCAATACGGGCGAGGGCGATCGGCGGCGCGCCGAGGACCAAACCCCTGTCTAGCCGCGCCTCAAGGCTTCGGCGCGCCGCCGTCAAAACCAGGCTTGTGCCTCGCACGATCCGAGGGGCGACGGACCAGTGCGGCAGGGTGAAGGTCACCCGACGAGCGTGGCCCAAGGCTTTCAAGGCGGCGTCCACCTCGCCCCTGTCGTCCGGCGACGCCGCCACCGCCACATGAGGTCGGGACAGATAGTCCTCCAAGGTCGCCGGCAGACCCGCCGCCTCGTCGGCAAGACAGGCGAATTGATCAATGAAGAGATCCGAACTGCGCAAGCCGTCGTCCCGCACGTCCGGATAGACGCCGATCGCCAGATCGATTTCGCCGGATCGGACCGCGCCCAAAGCGGCCTCGCGGCCCAGGGACACGAGCCGCAAGGCCGCACCCGGCGCCGTTTGAACAAGGCGCCTGACCAGCCCCGGCAACAGAACCTCGGCGGCGTAGTCCGACATCGAGACCCGAAACGCCCGCCTGAGGGTCTGCGGACTGAAGACCTCGTCCCGCAAAAGCCCTCCGAGCACGGCGAGGGCCTCGCCAAGGGGCGCGGCCAACGCCTGTGCGCGCGCGGTCGGCTCCAGCCGCCCGGCTCTGCGAACCAGGATCGGGTCATCAAGCAGAGCCCGAAGACGCGCCAGAGCCTGGCTGACGGCGGGCTGGGTCTTGTTCAGCCTCAGCGCTGCACGGGTCACATGGCGTTCAGAAAGCAAAGCGTCCAGGACCACGAGCAGGTTGAGATCAATGCCGGCGATTTCATTCGTCATACGCATGATCGCCATATTAAATATCCATTTCCATACGGGATGTGAATAACCGAAGATTGGCGCGCAATCACCAAGGGAGCGCCCGATGTCCGATACACCCTCCTTAGACCGCGGCCTGAGCCACATCGCCCTGGTCGTCCGTGAGATGGACCGCAGTCGTGAGTTCTATGAAACCTTCGCCGGCTTGCGGCTGGTGCATGAACGCCCTGCGGAGGGCCGTATCAGCCGCGTCGCCTGGCTGGCCGATCCCCACACCGCCTTCACGGTCGTGCTGGTCGAATCAAACCAGCTCGACGACACGCCGCTCGGTCCCTTTGGGCAAATTGGACTGGCGTGCCGGGATCAGGGCGAAGTGGACCGCCTCGCGGACCTCGCCAGGCGCAGGGGCGTCCTGCGGTCTCCGCCCGTTCAAAGCCCGCCTCCGGTCGGCTACTGGACCTACATCAGCGACCCAGACGGAAATACGCTGGAGCTATCCTTCGGACAGCAGATTCGGTTCACGGGCCGTCAGGGCGCCGAAGGACATTAAGCCGAGCGGCAGCGAGGCGCGCCTCAGCATCGGATTGACTCTCGCGCTATTTACGAAATTGTAGGTAGTCAATCAGCGCGTGTAGAGGAGGTATCGATGCTGAGAACTACGCTCATGGCGGCCGCCGCCGCCTCCATGATCAGCCTTGTTTCGGCGGAACAGGCTCAAGCAGGCACCTTCTATCTGCCGCCCCCCGGGGTGACGGCGCCGGCGACCGGGACCGTCACCTTCCAAACCTTCATAGGACCGGTCACCTGCTCGGTGCGATCGAGTTGGCGAATGCAGAGCGGTGCGCCGTGGTTGGGCACGTCAACCCTGACGGGACCGAACTGCTTCCTGGTGACCCTGAATGGGTTTGGAAGTCTGGTCGCCCCCACGCCGTCCACCCTGCCGTCGGGGATTAACAGCCAGGTGATCCTGAACTGGAGTGTGTCAGGAGGATCCACCTGCATGTCCTCCATGTCGCCCGGAATCTTCGACAATCCGACTTCGACCGTCAGCTTCACGGGGTCTGGGGTGAGTTGCGTCGCCTCGGGAACCTTGACGTTTCCAGGGCTGACGCTTCTTCCTTAGGCGCGTCGAGCAAGTCGTCGCTGGCCGCCAAGCTCGAGAAGGCGGGTCCTGTCGTGTCAGGCAAGCCCCAGCGACGCGCGCGCAAGAAGCGAAAAACTCGGCAGACTTATGCCCCCTCGACGATGTTCAGCGTCGTGACGGTCCCCTGAAAAATGCGTCTGGAGCGCATGTTGCAGCTTGTAGAACTCTGCCAACCGATAGCGCTCCGCATGGCTGACTCGTCCTTTTAGTCGCCATCATTACTGGGTGTGCGGTCTACTGAGCCAGAGAAGAGCGTAAGCCAAATCGTCGTATGGGGTTGCCTCGCACTCGCGGTAAGGCGGTCGCCGACCAGTCGCGCCGCATTCGGCGCCAAGGCCGAACGGCTGGTCTCTCAATACGATAGCTATGAACCTCTACCCGGCGTTCACCTGGACGGGCGCCGATCTCTCGGCGAGAACCTCGCAGATTTGGTCGGGGTGACCCTGGCGCTTGATGCGCTCCGGCTGCATGCGGCGGAGACCGGGATGGACATGAACGCCCGGTTGGACGGCTTCGCCGCAGAGCAGCGCTTCTTTCTGGGATGGGCGCAGTTCTGGCGCACACAGACAACTGAAGACGCCCTGAGGCGGTCAGTCTCAGAACAGCTACCACTCGCCGGCGCGTTACCGCGTCAACGGCGTCGTCCGCAATCTCGACGCCTGGTACGCGGCATTCGATGTCGGGCCGGACGCGGCTTTGTATCTACCGCCAGATGAAAGAGTGGTGGTTTGGTAGCGCCTCGGATTCACGATCAGAACTCGGCGCTTGCGAAAAGCGTATGCGCCCAACGTCGCCTTTGAGTCACGCCGCGTCATCCAGCCTGACCCCGGCTGATTAGAACTCATCCAGAGGCAATCCGAAAGGTGGGTACAGACGTGGGAACAATTCAAGATTGTGGCTTATGACATTGTTTTTATTTATTTAACCTACAAAGCGGACACTGCTTCCGCCGGCGCCCCGTCAGGCCGGATCCGTTCGCCCCAGATGCGCCTGCCCTCGCCTTCGGGCCAGCTCGATCTGTCTTTGCCGCTCCGCATAGCGCAGCCTCTGGGCGTCGTCGCGCGTGTCCCTGCAACGGTCGCAACAGACGCCTTCGATGAAATGGGGCGAGGCCCGCCCCGCCGCATCCATAGGCATGCGGCAGCCCCGGCAGAGCGTGTGCTTGCCCCGGACCAGACCGTGCCCCACGGAAACCCGCTCGTCGAAAACGAAGCAGTCGCCCCGCCACAGGCTGTCGGCAGGATCGACCTCTTCCAGATAGCGCAGTACGCCGCCTTCCAGATGGTGGACGTTCTCCACCCCTTCCGCTTTCAGAAAGGCGGTCGACTTTTCGCAACGAATGCCGCCGGTGCAGTACATGGCGACCCGCTGGGGCTTGCGTTCGTCCAGCAGCGCCCGGCCTTCCGTGCGGAACCAGTCGGGAAAGTCGCGGAAGCTGCGGGTGTTCGGCTGCACCGCCCTCTCGAAAGCGCCGATCTCGCCCTCATAATCATTGCGGGTGTCGATGACCAAGGTGGTCGGATCAGCGATCAGGGCGTTCCAGTCCTGAGGCGCCACATAGACCCCCGCCTGGCGCGCGGGGTCGAGATCGGGCTGACCCATGGTCACGATCTCGCGTTTGATGCGGACCTTCATCCGGAGGAAGGGCGCCTCCCCCGTCCAGGCGTATTTGACGTCCAGATCGGCGAACCCCGGCAAGGCGCGGATCTCACCCAACACCGCCTCAATCCCCGCCTCCGGCCCGGCGATCGTGCCGTTCAGCCCCTCGGTCGCGACCAGAAGCGTGCCCTTGACGCCGTACGCGTCGCAGACCGCCTGAAGCCGGTCCCGCACCAGGACAAGCTTGCTCTCCCCTATCGGCGCAAACCGATACAGGGCGGCGACTCGAGTCTGAGGAGAGGCGAAAGCGGGGTCTGTCATCGAGAAAGCTCTGATCGCCGCCGCCGGAGAATGGCGCGCCCTGTAGGACTCGAACCTACAACCGTCCGCTTAGAAGGCGGGTGCTCTATCCGGTTGAGCTAAGGGCGCTCGGCAAAGGCCCGACGTCAGTGCGTCCAGGGCTGTTTGCGGTTGGTTGCGAAGTTGTCGGCATAGGCCTTGATGATCGTCGGCGCCTCGTGCGGCTCGTGCAGCCGGAACGGAATGCCGTGACGTTCGGCATAGGCGACGGCCTCTTCCTTCGAATCGAAGGTCAGACGCACCTGGCCGTTCATGTCGGAGCTGCCCGTCCAGCCCATCAGCGGGTCGATCGTGCGGGCCGAGGCCGGTTCGAACTCCAGGCGCCAGTCGCGGCTCTTGGCCTTGCCGGACTGCATAGCGGTCTTGGCCGGGCGGTAGATGCGGGCGAGCATGGCGAAATCCCTAGTGATCGTCAGGTCCTGTGGACCTGCCATAACGCGCGCCGGACACGGAATCCAGCGGCCGTTCCTTGGTCGGGGCGAGAGGATTCGAACCTCCGACCCTCTGGTCCCAAACCAGATGCGCTACCAGGCTGCGCTACACCCCGGACCGAACGGAGCGCTCTATTGGCACTTCAGCGCGCAATCCGCAAATCATGGCTTGAAATAAGGGTGCAAAACCTTGTCGCCGGGCTTGGCGCCGATCTCGGAGGCCCGCCCCGCGCGCAGTTCCAGAACCCCGTTGGCGGCGCCGTTCGAGGGGATCGGCGTCTCGGAAAAGGGCGTGGCGTGCGAGGCGATGGAGACGATTCGCCCTTTCGGATCTATATAGAGAATGTCCAGCGAACTGGGGGTGTTGCGCATCCAGAAGCTCTGTTCGCGCGGCGGCTCTCCCGGCCATTGGAACAGCATGCCCTGATCGTCCGCCAACGGGGGACGGAACATCAGTCCGCGCTGCCGTTCGGGCTCATCGTCCGCGATCTCAACCCAAAAGGCGTGTTCGCCCGAGGCGGTGACGACCGCCAGCCGCTGCATCGGCTCGCCGTTGACGCCCACCGGCGCCTTGGCGGCGCACCCAGCCAGCGCCAGCGCCATCAAGCCGGCTGAAAACGCACGTCGCACCAGATCGACCATCCGCCCTCCGGGGCGGCCTTCAGCCGCCCGTTCTGATTTCCGCCACCACCAGCCCCTTGGGGCCGCTGGCGAACCGCACCTGAACCGCGTCGCCGGGAACCAGATCGTCCAGTCCACAACGGCGCAGCGTCTCTATATGGACGAAGATATCGCCGGGTTCGCGATCACGCACGACGAATCCGTAGCCCTTGGTGCGATTGAACCATTTGACCACGGCGGGCTCCAGCGTCGCGCCGGGGTCAAGCGGCGGCGCCGGCTTGTCGGCCTCGGTACCGGGCCGTCTCGCCACCGCCGCGACGTCGCCGACGCCCAGGTCGTGAACCTGGACGGCCTGCCATCCCTTGGCGCGCCGCACGCAGTCGCAAACGATGGGCGCGCCCTCTTCCGCATGGTCGCGCCCCTTGTCTCTCAGACTGCTGATGTGCAGCAGCACGTCCCGCAGATCGGTCAAAGTCGGATCGTCCGGAACGATGAAGCCATAGCCCTTCGTCGGATCGAACCATTTGACGCGACCGACGACACGAACGGTCTCCGCCGTTTCCATCCCGTGGTAGTCAGTCAACCTAATACCCCCGTCCGCTCCTCTACGGACCCTTGGATTCCGTTTAACACTGTTCCGCGAATCTTTGGAAAGCGGAATCTGGCCGCAGGGGGTGGGAATGTTGAGCGAGGTTAGCAGAAACGCCTCGGTTGTGTCGCACAAACGACACCAATCCGGCGCACCGCTCAACGATTGAATTGGCGAGGATTTCTATAGGTGAGGCGGCAGGCGGCCAGGCCCTCAGCTTCACCGCGTGGCAGTCCCTAGGGGAGGGTCAGAAGCGTCGCCATAAGAGCCTGAATGGCCTATAAAATACCGGATTTACTGGACTTTTCTCCTGCACCGTTTAGAACGCCGTAGAAGAAACCGTAGAAAACTGACATCCCGAATGGGGTGTTTCTGGTGGGGAAATGCTCGATGGCGTTGACGTGACCCCCTGAAACTCCTCCAGGAATAGCTAGAGTCCGCCCAACGAAGGACGGACAGAATGAAGCGATCGAGGTTCACGGAAGAGCAGATCATCGGGATCCTGCGGGAGCAGGAGGCCGGTGTAGCGACGGCGGAGGTGTGCCGACGCCACGGGGTCAGCTCGGCGACCTTTTACAAATGGAAGGCCAAGTTTGGCGGGCTCGACGTGTCGGAGGCTCGGCGGCTCAAGGCGCTCGAGGATGAGAACGCCCGGCTGAAGCGGATGCTGGCGGACGCGATGCTGGACAACGTGGCCCTGAAGGACCTGCTGGGAAAAAAGTGGTGACGCCCGCCGGCTATCGCGAGGCGGCTGGCCATCTGCAGGCCGCCTACGAGATGAGCGAAAGGCGGGCGTGCCGTGTTCTGGGCGTCGATCGGACGAGCGTGCGCTATCAGGCGACGCGCCCGGACGACGGCGCTCTGCGCGACCGGCTGAAGGCCCTGGCCCAGGAACGTCGACGGTTCGGCTATCGTCGCCTGCACGTGCTGCTGCGGCGCGAGGGCCATGCGGTCAACAGGAAACGGGTCCAGCGGATCTATCGCGACGAGCAACTGACGGTGCGCCGGCGCGGCGGCCGGAAGCGAGCGATGGGCACGCGGCGACCGCTGGACCTGCCGCTGGCGCCCAACCAGCGCTGGTCGCTGGACTTCGTCGCAGACCAGCTGACGGACGGGCGGCGCTTCCGCATCCTGACGGTGATCGATAACTGTACGCGCGAGTGCCTGGCGCTGGTGGCCGACACCTCGCTGTCGGGCGCGCGGGTCGTGCGGGAGTTGGACGCCGTCATCCGGCAGCGAGGGCGGCCCGACACCATCGTCAGCGACAACGGCACGGAGTACACCTCGAACGCGGTCCTGGCCTGGGCCGACGACACCGGCGTCGGCTGGCACTACATCGCGCCGGGCAAGCCCCAGCAGAACGGCTTCAACGAAAGCTTCAACGGGCGGCTGCGTGACGAGCTGCTGAACGAGACGCTGTTCCGCTCGCTGCCGCACGCTCGCGCCGTGCTGGAGGCGTGGCGACGCGATTACAACGAGCAGCGTCCGCACTCGAAGCTCGGGTGGCTGACGCCGCAGGCTTATGCAGAAGCGCTCACCGGACACATCGGCCGGCCTGCTGCGCTGGTTGATGGCTGCGCAGACCGGCCTCTTGCCAACCCAGCCGATCACAGCTCAGATCAACCTAGGACTCTCGTTATGGCTGGATGAGAAACGGGGGTCACGTCAATCCTGATCTAGATATCTCTCCCTCACCAACGCTTCCGATTCGTCGGAGCAATGCATCGGGGGATGTATGCAAGACCACCAAGCCGAACTGATCGACCTAGACCTGTTCTGCGAGATCATGGAGGAATCCGTGATCATCGAAGCGATCAGGGAAGGCGAGCTATACCTTCACTTCCTCAAACACCCGGTGCGCGGCTTCCTCACCGGCATACACGCCGGGAGCGCCGTATTGATGGTTGAGGGCGGCTACGCAGACCTCCGGGAGCGGGCTTTCATGGTTTCTGACGATCCGATGCCAGAGACGCCTTGACCATTTGTGGTCGCTAGGCAAACAACCCAATCGGGCTTTCACAAGGGGATTTCATGCGTCTTGCGATTATCGTCGCCGCTTCGGCCTTGCTCATGGCTGGGCCATCAGTCGGCCAGTCGAGGAACTGGAACACGGATTGGTTCGACGTAACCCAGCACGACACGTCTTGCGGCATGTCCTCGTCGTTCAACTTCGATGGTCGCCCGGACGTAAACCTTGATATCCTGTATGCTGGTGAGAGTAGCGGCATCCTAGCAGTCACAAGCTCCGGATGGAGCGCGGTCGAGGGGGCTGAATATGACGACCTCAGCTTCCTGCTGGTAAACCCTGACAGAGATTTTGGCGGAGGCGTCGCGACCGGCGTTGTCCTCAGCTACATCTACAAGGGTTTCAGTATCAGCTTCCCGACCGACTTCCTCGATGCCCTCGCAGCGGCGTCATCAATGATCGTGACGAAGGGTAAGGGCGATGATCAGGTGATCCTCACCCACATCAATCTCCGGGGTTCGGGTGCGGCGGTCGCTTCACTTCGTCGGCGCGCGGAACACGTTCAGCGCGCAAACGCTGCCCAAGCTCGCCGCGAGCAACGATGGGACCACATTAGCCGCGATCCCTTCGCAACCCAGCCGACGAGCGAGGAGCCGAAGGTTCCGTAACGGCTCGGTTTAGCCTTCGGCTTCGTCCCCTGATGAGAGAGGGGTATCTTGAAACAGCTTGTAGTGGATGCGCTGGATCGCCTTGCTGAACCTCGCTGCCTTGATAGCTATCCGCTCAAGCTGGCCCGCGTAATACGGCGTGTCCCGGTGGACGATCTCGCCGTTCGAGATAACGATTTCATCGAAGCGGGCTATTCCGGGAAGGACGCTCATGTCCGCATGAGCCATCTGGTTTCGAATGTCCCGGCCCTGATCGAACCGATCAAGAATCGCTAAGCCCAAAGACCGCCTTGCCGAAAGAGGACCTTGCGTATCCAGCACCCTGCGAAGAAACTTGATCCTTGATGCTGGGGTGAAGGGCGGCTTCTCCGCAAGGTTGCGATACTCCGGTTCATGCGAACAGCGGATCGCCAGATAGGTCAGCTTCTGCTCAACGTGGCTATAGCTCCACAGGATCGCGGCGCGCAGCATTAACACCCTCGCCAGCTCACTATCCGGCGTCCACGGGCTGATGACTGCCCGCCACTCCTTTGGCACGAGGTTCGGCTTCAGCGGTGATGGGTTCATTTGAGGATTAGAGCCTGTCTCAATCCACGGGTCGAGGCATTCCCCGAAACAGGTTATCGCTATTTACCGTCGCCCTCCCCGGCAAGGATCGAACCATGCGCCACACTTCCGAGATAGACCCCGTTGATGTCCGGATCGGGCAAGCCGTGATGGCCCGCAGGGTCCAGCTAGGCCGCTCGCAAGCGCAACTCGGCGCAGCCGTTGGCGTGACTTTCCAGCAAATCCAAAAATACGAGAAAGGGGCCAATCGGATATCGGCGGCCACGCTTGAGCGCATCGCCACCTATCTTGACTGCCCCGTGGCGAATCTTTTCGGTGAAACCGAACCGAACGCCAACACAGCCTCCGCGAGGGCGATACTCAAGGAATGGGAGAAGCTACGCCCGGATCAAGCCGAAGCGATTCTTCGGGTCGTGAAGATGCTCAATAAGGGACAGGTTGAAACCTGATTCACATCGGATGAAACCGACGCGAATCCGCATCCGCTCACGCGTTTTTCAGCGGTCAGAAAGTCGATCAAAAAAGCGTATAAATGACCGTAGAAAACATTGCCCCGAAGGGGTGTTAAGTAGTTGTTTTCTAACGGTTTCCCGGCGCTGGCAGTCCCTAGGGGAATCGAACCCCTCTTTTCAGGTTGAAAACCTGACGTCCTAACCGATAGACGAAGGGACCGCTGCGCGGGAGAGCCGGCGATATAGCCGCGCCCTCAAAAGGGTGCAAGCGCGGATTTCGAGTTTTTCAGCAGCCTGGTCCCGAAGCGGCGACCGTTATATGCGACGGGGATCGGCCACGTCTTCGATCTCGAGCTGAACGCCGCGCCGGCCGTTCCAGTCGTCCGCCTTCAGACGACCGACGACATTCAGCCCCCCCTGGCCCGACAGCAGGGCCCGGCCGATCGGCAGATCGGCGCAACGCCAGGCCACCGCGCGGACGGACGCCCCGTCAGGACCGACCAGACGACAGCGCACATGACCGCCGCTCATCTGCACCGCCTCCCGGGCCTGGACCCCGGCCAGGGCGAAGACGGGTTCGGGATTGGCCGGACCGAACGGCGCCAGACGTTCGAACGAATCGAACAGATCGCGGCGAGCGGCGGCCGGATCAATCAGGGCGTCGATCTCCAGCACATCCATCGCCACGGCGTCTTCCCGTTCGCCGGACAGCCGCTCCGCCAGAAAGGCGGTCAGTTCGGCCAGTCGGCCGCCCTCGAGCGTCAACCCGGCCGCCATGGCGTGGCCGCCGCCGGCCAGCAGCAGCCCTGCTTCCCAAGCCGCCTGGACCGCCCGGCCCAGGTTCATGCCGGGCTGGGACCGGCCCGACCCCTTGCCCAGTCCCGTCACCGGATCCAATCCGACGACGATCACGGGCTTGCGCCAGCGCTCCCTCAGACGCCCCGCCACAATGCCGACCACGCCGGGATGCCAGTCTTCACCGGCGACCACGATCACGGGCGTATCATCGACGTGCGCCCCGGTCGCCTCCACCTTGCGCACGGCGGCGTCGGTCACAGCGCGCTCGACGTCGCGCCGAGACAGGTTCAGCGCATCCAACTCCAGCGCCAGCTGCTGCGCCTCGGCCGGATCGTCCGTCGACAACAACCGGGCCCCCAGGTCCGCGCGCCCGATCCGACCACCTGCATTGATGCGCGGCCCCAGGATAAAGCCGGCGTGATGGCTCTTGGCCGCGCCCTGTTCCGCGCCCGCAGCGGCCAGAAGCGCGCGCAGACCGGGATTTCTCCAGTCGCTCATCACCTTCAGGCCCAGACTGGTCAGGGCGCGGTTGAACCCGGTCAGGCCGGTGACGTCGCAGATGGCCCCCAGGGCGGCCAGGTCCAACCACTGCCGCAGGTCCGGCTCAGGCCGGTCGGCGAACAGGCCTCGCCGCCGCGCCTCGCGGTTCAAGGCGGCCAACAGCACGAAGACCACCCCGGCCGCCGCCAGATTGCCCTGACCTGAGTTGCAGCCGGGTCGATTGGGATTGACCACCGCCAGGGCCTGCGGCGGCTCCGACCGCATCAGATGGTGGTCGATCACCACGACCTTCAGGTCGATGGCGGCGGCATGGGCCAGAGCTTCGTTCGCGGCGGCGCCGCAGTCCACCGTGACGACCAGATCGGCCCCGGCCGCCTTCAGCGTGTCGAAGGCGCGCGCCGACGGGCCGTAGCCTTCGGTCAAGCGATCAGGGACGTACAGAGGCAGGTCGGCGCCCATGGCCCGGAACCAGCGCACCAGCAAGGCCGCGCTCGACGCGCCGTCCACATCATAGTCGGCGAAGACATGCACCCGAGCCTTGGCCAGCAATGCATCGACGATCGCCTCGGCCGCCCTGTCCATATCCATGAAGCTGGACGGATCGGGGAAAAGCGCCCGCAGGGTCGGGGTCAGAAAATCCGCTCCCTGATCGGCGCCCACGCCGCGCGCCGCCAGCGCCCGCGCTACCGGCTCCTCGAGACCTAGGCCCTGACGATGGGCGCGAATCAGGGCCGGGTCCGCCGGGCGTTGCCGCCAAGCCCGCCCGGACAGGGACTGGGACACGCCCAGGAAACCGCTGTCGATCTTGAAGCCGCCGTCGTCCGCCATCATCGCATCATCCGGGGATTCTCCGCCCCGGCGACCGCCTCATGGGATCGGTCGGCGATCGACCGGCGGCGGCGCCTTGGCGCGATCTCTCAGTTCCTGAGCGAAGGCCTCGATATCCGCCTGGGTGCGGGCCGCGTCGGGCGATACGGGAACGGCCCCAACCTGGGCGCGGACAGCCGCGGCTTCAGCCTCGGCGTCGGTCATCGTCCATTCGATTCGCGCCGCCTCCTGCGCAAGGGTCGAGCCTTCGGCCTGGAGCCGATCGATTGATCGCCCGACCTCAGCGACCTGCGGCAGATCGGTCGGGGCGGCGGGGAAATCACGCCAGCGCGGATAGTCTCGATTGGCGTCGACCAGAGCCTGGACGCGCGGCGCGATCGGCGAGGCGGGATCGGTGTCCAGACCCAGCGACCGCGCACAACCGCCCGAGGCTGCGATGAGACCCGTCAGACAAACGACGGAGGCGGCTCGCCTCATTTTCGGCCCGCCGGCTTCATTTTAGATAAGTGCGCGTTCATTTCGAGGTTCGTCTTATGCCATCATCGTCCTCTGCGGAAGGGCGCGGGTTCGAACCGGCGTGACGCGAACAAGAAGGTGGAGGAAACCAATGGCCCGCGCTCCCGAAGACAGCCCGCCCAAGCCGGGCGCGCCCCGCGCCGAGCCGACCGCCAAGAGCCCGCGAAAGGCGGGACGCCCGACCTCGGCCAAGCCCCGCCCTTCAAAAGCCAAGACGGCCCCCAAGGCAGCGAAGGCCGCGAAGGCCGACGCATCGGAGGCTGCGGCCTCCGCCGCTAAGCGCGGTCCCAAGCCCGCTCCGGCGGATACGAGGCCGCCCGAAACCGAGGACGTCGCCCCGCCCTTCGGCGCCGACCAGGCCCAGTTGATCGAGACTCTGTCGATGAACCTGGCCAAGGCGGCGATGATGGCGCAGGGCGCCTTGGCCGAAGCCGCCCTGTCGCAGGCCGACCGTCCGGCGGCCTTGTCGCCAGACCCCTTCAACATCGCGCCCGCCCTGACGTCGATCATGGGCGGTCTGGCGGCGCGCCCCGAAAAGCTGTTTCAGGCCCAGGCCGATCTGTTCGGCCGCTACATGGACCTGTGGGCCGATACGGCGCGTCAGGCGGCCGGCGAACCGGCGAAGCCCGCCCCCGCCGACAAGCGGTTCAAGGATCCGGAATGGTCCGAGAACCCGATGTTCGACCTGATGCGCCGCTCCTATCTGCTGACGTCCGACTGGATGAACGGCCTGATCGCGGGGGTCGAGGACGTCGATCCGGCGGTGAAGCGGCGCGCCCAGTTCTTCACCCGTCTGCTGACGGACGCCTTTTCGCCGTCGAACTTCCTGGCGTCCAATCCCGTCGCCCTGAAGGCCCTGGCGGAGACGAGCGGCGAATCGTTGGTCAAGGGCATGCAGAACTTCGCCGCCGATCTGGAACGGGGCGCCGGATCGCTGCGGATCAGCCAGGCGGACTACGGCAAGTTCGTCGTCGGTCAGAACGTCGCCACCGCGCCGGGGCAGGTGGTCTGGCGCGACGATCTGTTCGAGCTGATCCAGTACGCCCCAGGGACCGAGACCCAGCACCGGATTCCGCTGCTGATCTTCCCGCCCTGGATCAACAAATTCTACATCCTCGACCTTCAGCCGGGCAATTCCCTGATCCGTTGGCTGTCCAGCCAGGGTTTCACCGTCTTCGTCTGCTCCTGGGTCAATCCCGATCGCGACAAGGCGGGCTACGGGTTTGACGACTATCTGGAGAAGGGCGTCTACCGCGCCGTCGAAAAGACGCTGGAGCAGGCCGGGACCGATCGGCTCAACGCCGTCGGCTATTGCATCGGCGGCACATTGTTGGGCGCAGCCCTGGCCCATATGGCCGCCAGGGACGATCAGCGGATCGCCGCGGCCACCTTCTTCGCCGCCCAGCACGATTTCGCCGAGGCGGGCGACCTCCTGCTGTTCACAGACGACCACTGGATCGCCGAGATCGAGCGCCAGATGGACGCCGCCGGCGGCGTCCTGCCCGGCGCAGCCATGGCCGACACCTTCAACGCCCTGCGGTCCAATGACCTGATCTGGTCCTTCTTCGTCAGCAACTATCTGTTGGGCAAGGATCCCCCGGCCTTCGACCTGCTGTTCTGGAACGCCGACCAGACCCGGATGCCCAAGGCGCTGCACCTGGCCTATCTGCGCCAGATGTACGGGGCCAACGCCCTGGCCCAGGGGGCGTTCAAGATCGGCGGGCTGACGGCGGACCTGTCCAAGGTGACGATCCCCCTCTATTTCCAGGCCAGCCGAGAGGACCACATCGCCCCCATGAACTCGGTCTATCGGTCCGCCAAACTGTTCGGCGGCAAGGACGTCACCTTCACCCTGGCCGGCTCGGGCCATATCGCGGGGGTCATCAATCCGCCGACGGCGAAGAAGTATCAGCACTGGACCAACGCCGAACTGCCCGACACCCTGGCCGAATGGCAGGCGGGCGCGGCGGAGGCGCCCGGCAGCTGGTGGGACCACTGGGCGGCTTGGTTGCGGGCGCGTTCCGGCGAGCCCGTTGCGGCGCGCGATCCGTCGGCCGGCCCCCTGCCCCCGCTTGAACCCGCGCCCGGCGCCTATGTGAAGGTGAAGTCTTGAGCCGTCTGGAACCCAACCTCCTGCTGGCCTTCAGCACCGGCGTCGCCCTGGCGCTCTTGATCATGACGTCGACGGCGTTCGGCGCGCCGGGCCAGGCGGCGAAATATCTGATCACCGCCGTCGTCTGTTCGACCCTGTTCGTCGCCTTCAACGGCGGGATGAACCGGCTTCTGAAACGCCCCACGCCCCAGCCGGTGATCCATCCGGCTTCGGCGGCCTCCGCCGTCTGGGCCGGCCTGTTTCCCTTGTTGTTGATCTTCGCCGCCGCCGCGCCGGTCTTTCTGCCGGGTCACGATTATGGCCTCCTGATCCTGATCGCCTCGGTCTGGTTCGGCGTGACGGTCGATTCCGCGATCCGGGCCAATCGAGCCTAGGCCGCAACGAACCTCAGGGCCGCGCCGTTGTTGCAATAACGCAGTCCGGTCGGGCGGGGACCATCGTTGAAGACGTGGCCTTGGTGTCCCAGGCAGCGGGCGCAATGATATTCCGTGCGAGGAATGCCGATCGCAAAATCGCGCTTGCGGCCGATGTTGGCGCCCATGACCTCATAGAAGCTGGGCCAGCCGGTGCCGGACTCGAACTTCCAGCTCGAGCGGAACAGGGGCAGGTCGCACCCCTTGCAGACGAAGGTCCCCCGTCGATGCTCATCGTTCAAGGGACTGGTGAAAGGACGTTCGGTCGCCTCATGCCGCAGAACCCGCCAGGCGGCGTCGCCCAGCCGCCGCCGCCATTCCGCGTCCGAAATCCGGCGATAGGGCGAGGCGGCGTATTGGGCCTCGCCCGCCGCCGTAGGCTCTGGCGAGCAGGCGGCCAGGGCGAGGACGCCGGTCAAGAGGCTGCGGCGATGGGGGAGCACGGACAGGGTCATGCTCTCAGTACGAAGGCGAGTCGGAAAAGGTTTCTCTCCCGTCCTCCAAGCTCAGTTCAGCCCGGTCGCCTCATCCAGTCCCAGCATGATGTTCAGATTCTGCACCGCCGCGCCTGACGCCCCCTTGCCCAGATTGTCCAGCAGGGCGACCAGGCGCGCCTGCTCTCCGCCCCGGTCGCCGAAGACGTGAAGACGCAGACGATTGGTGCCGTTCAGGGCCTCGGGTTCGATCCCCGTCAGGGCCTCGGTCTCTTCCAGGTCGGCGACCTCGACGAACGGCTGGCCCTCATAGGCTTCGACCAGGGCGCCGTGCAGCCGCTCGACCGACGGCGTCTCCGGCAGGGCGGACAGATGCAGCGGAACCTCGACCAGCATCCCCTGGCGATAGTTTCCGACGGCGGGAGCGAACAGGACGGGGCGCGACAAGCCCGAATGTTTGGTCATCTCGGGCACATGTTTGTGCTTCAGCGTCAGGCCGTAGGCGCGATAGGCGGTCGAGGCGTCGTCGGCCTCGAACTCTGCGATCATGGCCTTGCCGCCCCCGGAATAGCCGGACACCGCGTTGACCGTAACCGGCCATTCGGCCGGGACCAGCCCGGCCTTCACCAAGGGCCGCATCAGGGCGATGAAGCCGGTGGGATAGCAGCCGGGATTGGACACCCGTGTCGAGGCGGCGATCGCCGCGCGCTGGTCCGCATCCATCTCGGCGAAGCCATAGGTCCAGTCCGGATCGACCCGATAGGCGGTCGAGGCGTCGATCACCTTGACTGACGGATTTTCGATCATGGCCACCGCTTCGCGCGAGGCGTCGTCAGGCAGACACAGGATCACCGCATCGGCCGCATTCAGCGCTTGGCGCCGTGCGTCCACATCGCGCCGCCGGTCGCCCAGCAGCATCAAGTCCAGATCGCCGCGCGCCTCCAGTCGCTCGCGGATCTCCAGTCCGGTGGTGCCGGCTTCGCCGTCGATGAAAATGGTGTGGGTCGTCATAGGCTGCTCCTTGGCCGTCCCGCTCCTGCCGGAGGAGATGGGCAAGAAAAAGGGCGCTCCGGGTTTCCCCGAAGCGCCCCAAATCCAAACCGCGTGAATGCGATCAGCGCTTCGAGAACTGGAAGCTGCGGCGAGCCTTGGCGCGGCCGTACTTCTTGCGTTCGACGACGCGGCTGTCGCGGGTCAGGAAGCCGTGCGGCTTCAGAACCTTGCGCAGTTCCGGTTCGAAATGCGTCAGGGCGTGCGACAGGCCGTGGCGGATGGCGCCGGCCTGGCCCGACAGGCCCGAACCTTCGACGGTGCAGATCACGTCATACTGGGTGGCGCGGTCCGACACGGTCAGCGGCTGGGCGATCATCATGCGCAGCACGGGACGGGCGAAATACTGCTCCTGGTCCTTGCCGTTGATGGTGATCTTGCCGGTGCCGGGCTTCACCCAGACGCGGGCGATGGCGTTCTTGCGCTTGCCGGTCGAATAGGCGCGGCCCTGGGCGTCCAGCTTCTGGACATAGACGGGGGCGTCGTTCTCGGCCGAGGCGGTCAGGCCCTTCAGGGCGTCGAAGCCGGTCGCGGTTTCGTTGGTCACGTCGGTCATGCTCAGACGCTCCGGGTGTTCTTGGGCGACGCCGACTTGAAGTCGATCGTTTCCGGTTGCTGGGCTTCGTGGTCATGCTGGCTGCCGGCGAACAGACGCAGGTGCGTCATCTGCTTGCGGGCCAGGGGGCTTTCCTTGGGCAGCATCCGCTCGACGGCCTTCTCCAGGACGCGCTCGGGGAAGCGGCCGCCCAGCACCTTCTCAGGCGTGGTCGACTTGACGCCGCCGGGGTGGCCGGTGTGGCGGTAGTAGATCTTGTCGGTGTTCTTCTTGCCCGTGAACACGACCTTGTCCACGTTGGTGACGACGACATAGTCGCCGCAATCGACGTGGGGGGTGTAGTCGCCGCGGTGCTTGCCGCGCAGACGGTTGGCGATGAAGGTCGCGAGGCGGCCCACCACGACGCCTTCGGCGTCGATGTGGATCCACTTCTTCTCGACCTCGGCCGGCTTCAACGAAGCCGTGGTGCTCTTCAGCATTGAGAGGATTCCTGGAGACGAAAATCGGGTTCGGTCCCGAGGGAACCGAATGAAGGCGCGCTGATACAGGAGGGCGGCGACGGCGTCAATCCAAACGAGGACATCCAGATTGCGTCATCCTTATGTAAACAAACGTCTTTTTTAGTACGGTATTAAAATACCCGGACCAACTGCGTTCTTTTGTTATGAAATAACAGTCGTCGTCATCAAACCATGATCATTCGGAGTCATCGGAGGCCGTCCCTCGGAGCCCTCCCCATGATCCTTCATCGTCGCAGTCTGATCGCCTCCAGCGCCGCTCTGGCCTTTTCCGGCCTTGCCCGCAATGTCCACGCCGCCGAAGAGGAAACCTATCTCAACGAGGTCGTCGGCTATGGCCCGCTCAAGCGCGACCCCAACGGGGTGCTGGACCTGCCCGAAGGCTTTTCCTACCGCATCGTCTCCCAGGGCGGAGAGACCATGGCCGACGGCCTGCTGGTTCCGGGACAATTCGACGGCATGGGGTGTTTCGCCCTGGACGACACCCGCGTCGCCCTGGTCCGCAATCACGAACTGAAGGGCTCTTCGGCCAGCCACCGCAACTGGGGCCCCGGCGGCTATAATCAGGAACGGATCGGTCGGCTGGACGCGAACCGCGCCTATGACACCCATAAGGACGGCCGTCCCCTGCCCGGCGGCACGACCACCGTCATTTACGACCTGGCGACCGGCCGCACCGAGCGCCAGCACCTCAGCCTGGCCGGCACCAGCACCAACTGCTGCGGCGGCCAGACGCCCTGGGGCTCATGGCTCAGCTGCGAGGAGACCAGCGAGCTGCCGGCCGACTCGGACGTGACCAAGGACCACGGCTATGTCTTTGAAGTTCCCGCGCGCGCCGAAGGCCTGGTCGATCCGATTCCGTTGAAGGCCATGGGGCGCTTCGAACATGAAGCCGTCTGCGTGGATCCCCGCACCGGCATCCTCTATCTCACCGAGGACCAGGGAGACGGCCTCTTCTATCGCTTCCTCCCCGATGCCCCGGGCGAACTGGCCAAGGGGGGTCGGCTGCAGGCCATGGTGCTGCGCGGGCACAAGGGGGCCGACACCTCGAACCACAAGGACCGGATCTGGTCAGTCGGCGACTGGCGCGAGGTGGAGTGGATCGACATGCACGAGGTCGAGAGCCCCAAGGGCGATCTGCGCTGGCGCGGCCACGCCGACGGCGCCGCCCTGGTGGCCCGCGCCGAAGGCATCTGGTGGGGCGACAATGAACTGTATCTGACCGCCACCTCGGGCGGGCCGATCCAACGGGGCCAGATTCTGCGCTATGTCCCCTCCCCCGAAGAAGGCCGAGGCGGCGAATCCCGGCGCCCCGGGCGCGTGCAGTTGTTCGTCGAGAGCACGGACCTGAAAACGCTGAATATGGGCGACAACATCACCATCGCGCCCTGGGGCCATCTGATCGTCTGCGAAGACAACTATTCGACAGAGGTCAAAAACCATCTGAAGGGGGTCACGCCCGAGGGCAAGCTCTACACCCTGGGGCGCAACGTGTTTCAGGGGAACTCTGAGTTCGCCGGGGCGGTCTTCGCCCCCGACGGCCGAACCCTGTTCGTCAATATTCAGTATCCGGGCCTGACGGTGGCGATCACCGGACCATGGTCCTCGGTCCGGACATGAAGATCCGGGGCTGAGCCCGCAGCACCAGCCAGAGGTTCGCCGTCGCCGCCGCCAAGACGACGGCGGCCCCGGCCTGGTGCAGAACGCCCAGCCACAGAGGAACCGCATGGATCAGGGTGGCGATCCCCAGGACCGCCTGGCCCCAGACCACCCCGGCCAAAACGAAGGCCGCCAGCCCCATCCCCTCGGCCACGCGCCAGCGCCAGGCCTGAAAGGCGTAGATGCTGACGGCGATCAGCAGACCATAGGCGACCAGACGGTGGTTGAACTGGGTCAAGGCCTGATCGTGCAGGAAGGCGACGGCGCCCAGGCTCCAGTCCGCAGGCGGCAGGACGGAACCGTTCATCAGGGGCCAGTCGGTATAGACGAGCCCGGCGTGCCCGCCCGCCACCAGGGCGCCCAACAAGCATTGCAGGAACACCAGACCCAGCAGGAAACCGGCGCCGCGCGCCCAGCCGGCCGGAGGGCGACCGTGGTCCTCACCGTTCCAGGCCTCCAGTCCGGTCCAGATCAGGGCGGCGAACAGGATCAAGGCCAGACCCAGATGGGTCGCCAGACGTTCGGGTGCGACACTGACCCGCTCGGACAGACCGCTTGAGACCATCCACCAGCCGATCAGCCCTTGCAGACCGCCGAGGCCCAGCAGCAGGACGCAGCGCCAGATCAGTCGATCCGGCACGGCCCATTGACGAAAGATCGAGCGGGCGGGCGCGATGCGGCACAGCAGAAACACCGCCAGCGGAAGAGCGAACACCAGTCCGATCACCCGCCCCAGCAGTCGATGCACCCATTCCCACCAGAAGATGCCCTGAAACTCGGCCAGGCTCATGCCGGCGTTGACCTGGGCGTACTGGGGAATCTGCTTGTACTTCTCGAACGCCTCGGCCCACTGGGCGTCGTTCAACGGGGGGATGGCCCCCATGATCGGCTTCCATTCGGTGATCGACAGACCCGACCCGGTCAGGCGCGTGACCCCGCCCACCACCACCATCAGAAAGACCAAGGCCGCCGTGGCGAACAGCCACACGGCCACGGCGCGGTTACGATCTGGATTTCCGAAACGGTTCATTCGACGCCCGACACTGACCCGGATATGGTGTCGCCTTCGACCGTGACCAAATCGCGACCGAGGCGGTATGCCCCGCCCAGGCCGCAAGATCGAGTCGGATTGAGATCATGACGTCCTCCCCGATGGGGCTGACAGGGAGAAGATGCGTGTTGCAATACGCCGACATCGGCGCCGCCCTTCTGGGCGGCCTGCTTCTGGCCTGGATCGCCGACCTGCTGACCGGACGGCGGGGCTTCGGCGGCGCCAGCCTGGTCTCCGGCGTCGGCCTGGCCTGCGGCTGGTTCCTCGCCGTGCGGGTGTTTGCGGTCAGCACCCTGGACAGCTGGGTCTGGGTCCCTTGGGCCCTGACAGGGTCGGTCGTCTGTCTGGCGACCTTCTTCCTGTTCAGGAACAAGCGCTGATGCCGCCGCGGGCGCGTCGGTTCATCGCCGCCGTCGGCGTCCTGGCCTTTCTGGTCTTCTGGGTGTGGGGCCTCATCGCCCTGCGCGGCCTTTTACCGCCCTCGCCTTGGATCGACTTCCTGTTTTTCGGGATCGGAGGCACGGCTTGGGGACTGCCGATCATCCCCCTGCTCAGATGGGCGGAGCGCGGCTGAGCCTGCTCAGCCGCGCCCTGCTGTTCGCGTTCTCTTCAGGTCGAGGAACCTGCGAGCGGCTTCACCTGCGGCTTTGCGGCCGCCGGATCGCGGCGAGGCCGGCGCCCAGCCAGAGCCAAGACCACGGCCGCGCCGATCGCCGAAATGATCGACCCCCCGATCACGCCCAGCTTGACCTCGATCTGCTCAGGGGAGTCCACCGCGCCCGGAAAGGCCAGGACGCCGATGAACAGGCTCATGGTGAAGCCGACCCCGCACAGCAGAGAGACCCCATAGACCTGAAGCCAGCTGGCGTCGGTCGGACGCGCGCCGATCCGCAGGGCCGAGGCCAGCCAGGCGGCGCCGAAGACGCCGATCTGCTTGCCGAAAAACAGACCCAGGGCGATCGCCACGACCAGGGGGGCGAAGGCCTGTTCCAGCGACAGGCCGGCGAAGGACACGCCGGCCTTGGCGAAGGCGAACAGCGGCAGGACGAGGAAGGCGTTCCAGGGATGGAGGTCGTGCATCGCCTCCTTCAGCGGGCTTTGGCGGTCTTCCTTGCGCGCCTGGATCGGAACGATCATCGCAAAGGCCACAGCCGTGAGCGAGGTCGAAAGACCGGACAGAACCGTCAGATACCAGACCGCCGAAAAGCCAAGCACCCAGAAGGGGGTCGGAACGCGAATCCTGTGCGCGATCAGGCCGAAGGCCGCCAGCAGACCCAAGGCCCAGAACAGTGGCGTCCAATTCGCCCCTTCACTGAACAGCAAGGCGATCAGGGCGATCGCGCCGAGATCGTCGACGATCGCAAGGGTCAAGAGGAACACGCGGAGCGACGAGGGCAGCCCCTTGCCGACGAAGCCGAAGATCGCCAGGGCGAAGGCGATGTCCGTCGCCAGGGGAATGGGCCAGCCCGCGTGCGGCGCCCCCATCGTCATGGACAGGAACAGATAGACCGCCGCAGGCCCGGCCATCCCGCCCAAGGCCGCCAAGACCGGCGTCGCCAGCTTCCTGGGGTCGCTCAATTCGCCGCGAACGATCTCATATTTGATCTCCAACCCCACGACGAGGAAGAAGATCGCCATCAAGCCTTCCTTGATCCAGTCGGAGATCGTTTCCTCCAGACGGATCGGCCCGATCTGGAGCACGTGATAGCTCTTCAGCCAGGCGAAATAGTCGGCGCTCCAGGGCGAGTTCGCCACCAGCAGGGCGGCGACCGCCGCGAGGGCCAGGGCCGAGCCGGACGCGGCCTCGGTCTTCAAGAAATCTAGGGTAGGTTTACGCGCCACGGCGGCCTCCGATCATCGAATGAAGCTGTCGTGACGCCAGGTTATCGACGGGCGTCGGACCGGATTCACCCGAACATCACAGGCGCCGGCCTGGTCGCGGGGAGGCGACCTGATCTCTGCCGTTCATCATAATGAGCCGAGAACCGGGTTCAAGCCGAAGGCGGCCGAAAAAGACCCGCGTAACCGCAAAACGAAAAGGGGCCGCCCGAAGGCGGCCCCTAAACCCATCATCGACCTGTGTCGATGGTCGGAGCGACAGGATTCGAACCTGCGACCCCTTGACCCCCAGTCAAGTGCGCTACCAGGCTGCGCCACGCTCCGAAGGCGCTCCCTATAGACGCGGGTTTCGCGCGCCGCAAACGCAAAAACAGGTTTTCCACCTAGCTTCTCAGAACAGCGTCCAGTCGGGCCTTGGCCTGTTCCAAATCCATCAGCACGACATTCAGCCGCTCAGTCACGCCGGTCAGGGCCGGCTCCCTTGAAATCAGGGGCTCAGCCGGGGATTCGGCGTCGCGCGCCTCTATCAGGCCGGCCATGTCCGCGCCGACCAGCGTCTTGAGCCCCTGCTCCTTGTGCAGCCGTTGCAGCCCGCGGATGGTCAGGCCGTCCTCGTGCAGCAGCCGCCGAACCGCCTTGAGCACGGCGATGTCCTGGGGCCGGTAGAATCGACGTCCACCGGCGCGCTTCACCGGCGTGACGAAGCTGAACTTGGTTTCCCAGAACCGCAGAACGTGCTGCGGCGCTCCGACCTCCTCGGCCGCCTCAGAAATGGTGCGGAAGGCGTCGGCGCTCTTGGCCAAGCGAATCAGGCCTCGACGACGGCGTCGTGAACCCGGCTCTTCATGATCTGAGAGGCGCGGAAGCTGATGACGCGACGGGGGTTGATCGCCGCCGGTTCGCCGGTCTTGGGGTTGCGGCCCATGCGGGCCCGCTTCTCACGCACCTGGAAGACGCCGAAACCCGACAGCTTTACGGTATCGCCCTTTTCCAGGGCCTCCACGATCAGCTCCAGCGTCCGTTCGACCAGGGACGAACACTCCTGGCGGGACAGACCGACCTCTTCATGCACAGCTTCACAAAGGTCGGCGCGCGTTACGGTGTGGTTGCCCATCATAGTCCCGTCTGGAAACGATCTGCTGGGCGCATAGGGGCGCAAACCTCTCAGAAAATCAATGCCCGGCGCAGCGGTTAAAGCCTCAAGGCGCAGGCGCCCCAGGTCAGGCCGCCGCCCATGGCTTCCAACAGGACCATATCGCCCTTCTTGATCCGCCCGTCCTGGATCGCCGCATCCAGCGCCAGGGGAATTGAGGCGGCGGAGGTGTTGGCGTGAAGAGCCACGGTCGAGATCACCTTGTTCTCGTCCAGACCCAGTCGGTCGCCGACGCCCTTGATGATCCGCTGATTGGCCTGATGCGGCACGAACCAGTCCACATCCGCGATTTCGATGCCGGCGGCCTCACAGGCCGCAGTGATGCCTTCGGCGATATTGACCACCGCATGGCGGAACACCTGATTGCCCGCCATCCGCAGATGGCCGACGGTTCCGGTCGACGCCGGCCCGCCGTCGACATAGAGCAGGTCCGTTTTCGAGCCGTCGGCGCGCAGGGCGAAGCCCAGCATCCCCTGGTCGGCGGCCGTCCCCTGCCCCTCGCGCGGCTCCAGCACCACGGCGCCGGCGCCGTCGCCGAACAGCACACAGGTCGTCCGGTCGGTCCAGTCCATCAGCCGCGTCATTTCCTCGGCGCCGATCACCAGGGCGCATTTCGACAGGCCGCGGGCGACGAAGCCGTCGGCGACGCTCAACGCATAGACGAAGCCGGAACAGACCGCCTGAACGTCAAAGGCCACGCCGACGCCGGCGCCCAGCTTGTGCTGAACGATGGAGGCCACGGCCGGGAATGTCATGTCCGGCGTAGTCGTCGCCACGATGATCAGATCGACATCCGCCGCCGTCTTGCCGGCGTCGGCCAGGGCCTTCCTGGCGGCCTCGACCGCCAGATCGCTGGTCGGCTGGTCGTCGCGCGCCTTGTGGCGCTGTTTGATCCCCGTGCGCTCCTGGATCCATTTGTCGGAGGTGTCGACGATCTGGGCCAAGTCGGCGTTGGTGACGATCTGCTCCGGCAGATAGGAGCCGACGCCGGTCACGGCGCTGCGGGTGACGCTCACTGAAGGGGTTCTCCGGCGGGGGCGGCGGGCGCGCTGGAATGGTCGAACACGGCGTCCAGCTTGCCCAGATTGGCGCCGACCTTGGTCATATAGTCGCTGCGGGCCAGATCCACAGCGATACGGATGGCGTTTCCGAAGCCCTTGGCGTCGGCGCCGCCGTGGCTCTTCACCACAATCCCGTTCAGCCCCAGCAGGGGGCCGCCGTTGATGGCGCTGGGGTCGATATTCTCGCGCATCGTCTTCAGGGCCGGCATGGCGATGGCGGCGCCCAGCTTGGCCTGCAGGTTCGAGGTCAGGGCCTCGCGCAGCAGGGCCGAGATATAGCGGGCCGTGCCTTCGGCCGTCTTCAGGGCGATATTGCCGGTGAAGCCGTCGGTGACGACCACGTCCACCGTGCCCTTGGCGATGTCGTCGCCTTCGACGAAGCCGTAATAATTCAGGTCGAACGGCCCGTCGCGCAGGATGGCGTGCGCCTCCTTGACCTGTTCATTGCCCTTCATGTCCTCGGAGCCGACGTTCAGCAGGCCGATGGTCGGGCGAACGGTGCCGCGCACCGCCGTCTGGAAAGCCTCGCCCATGATGGCGAACTCGACCAGTTGCTCGGCGTCGCTGCCGATGTTGGCGCCGACGTCCAGAACCGCCGTATGGCCCTTGAAGGTCGGCCAGCTGGCGACGATGGCCGGCCGCTCCAGGCCCGGCGCCGACATGCGCAGAATCAGTTTGGAGATGGCCATCAGGGCGCCGGTGTTGCCCGCCGAGACCACGCCGCCGGCCTCGCCGGTCTTAACCGCCTCGACGGCGTTCCATAGGCTCGAGCCCTTGCCCCGGCGCATGGCCTGGGCGGGCTTCTCGTCCATGGCCACCACCTTGTCGGTATGACGGATGTCGACCGTGTCGGCCGGCAGGCTGCAATGCGCCAACTCGGCGCGAATCCGGGTCTCGTCCCCATGCAGCAGGAAGCGGACTCCCTCCCCGCCATGGGCGCGGACAAAGCTTTGGACGCCCGGAACGACGACGGATGGGCCGTGATCGCCGCCCATGGCGTCAAGCGAGATCGTAACTGGGGCTGGCAAATGGACCTCGACTAACCGCGTCGTCTTGTCGCACGACACTGGATATAGGCGCCGGACGATAGCGCCGACGCCGGGGGATGCAACCGCACGGCCCCTGCGTCAACCTCAGCCTTGGTCGTCCTGCGGCTTCAGGGCCTTCAAAGCTGCAAAGGGCGAGATTTCGGCGGGCTCTTCCGGTTGCACGAACTGCGCCCCCGGCTTGCGCGGAAAGGGGTCCAGAGACAGGACCAGCTGCTCGACCGCATACTGCCCCAGGTCGATCTTGCCGTCCTCGATCAGGTCGGCGTCCTCCTCCTCCAGGGTGACTTCGATCTCGTCGGTCTGCTGCGGCTCGGCCTCGGCCAACTGAATCGAGAAGCGGCGGTCCACCTCGACCGGCAGGGGTTCCAAGGTCAGGCCGCAGGTCTGGATCGCATGGGCCGTGACGCGCCCCTTCATCGTCCACTCGCTGCTCGACGGGGTCGGCTTGACCTCGATCTCTACGGCGAAGGCGTCCAGGCCCTGCAGATCCAGGGCGCGCGCAATTCGCTGACGCGCCTCCGCGTCGGGCTCCAGGCGTCGGCTCAGCCCCGCGCCGATCTGATTGACCCGCACCGTCTCGCTGTAGGGGAGGCTTGCGCTCATGGTCTCAAACATCCGTCCAGGCCGGCTTCACCAGCACATCATTGAATTCCTGCGCCGCCAGGGCGGCTCGCGCGGCCAGGGCGTAGCGCGCCAAATCAGCCGCCTGTTCCGCCCGCGTCTCGCCATAGACATTGCGCGCCAGAGCTTCGGTCAGAGCCGCCGCATCGCCGTCGCGCAGCGGCGGCTCATAGGCGTTCATCCGGCCGTACAGGGCCTCGCCCAGCTTGCGCATCTTCTTGCCCACCGAAATGTCGCCGACGCCTTCTTCCCGCAACGCATGGTCCAGCGCCGAGACATAGACGTCGAACAGAGCCTGGGCCGCGTCTCGACCGCTCGGCGTGTTCTCATCGCGCAGCCGCAGCACCAGCAGCAGCACGTGCAGCGTATAAAGTTCGAACCGCGCGTCGATCCGGTCAGCCACGCCCAGTCGCGTATAAAGTCCCGGCCGGCGCGCCTGCTCCACCGCCAGGGCGTACAGGGCGTCGCCAATGCGGACGCCTTCGCGGGGTTTGAACAGGTTTTTCAGCATGGCTTTAAACGGCCCCTTTTCCGCCGCGCCGTTGAACTAGGACGCAGGTCCGTCTAGGTCAAAGATCTTGTTCTCTCGCAGGCGCCCGATCATGTCTCGTTTCGTCCCGCTTTTCGTCGCCGTTTCCCTGGGCGGCCTGTCCGCCGCCTGCGCGCCGATGGTCGGCTCCAACGGCTTTCAGGTGATCGACGCCAAGCCCCAGGACGTGGTCGCCGGAACCGACACCAAGGAGACGGTGCTGGCGCGGCTGGGCTCGCCCTCGACCACCTCGACCTTCGAACCGGACAAGGTCTGGTACTACATCAGCCAGACCACTGAGAAATACACCTACAATCTGCCGGTCGTTTCCAGCCGCACGGTGACCGAAATCACCTTCGAGCCGAACGGCGACAAGGTCGCCGCCGTGCGCACCCTGGGGCTGGCGGACGGCGAACAGATCGCGATGAACAGCCGCGAAACCCCGACGCGCGGCCGCGCCCTGACGGTTCTGGAGCAGCTGCTGGGCAACGTCGGCCGCGGCCAGCTGCCGCGCACCGAGGACGACACTCCCGGTCAACGCCGCCCGGACTGATCCCCGGCGCATCGCCCAAGGAAAAACGCCCCGGAGAATCGCTCTCCGGGGCGTTTTCACGTCAGCCGACCGTCCCGCTGGCCAGCACCGCCAGCAGCAGCAGGGCCACGATATTGGTGATCTTGATCATCGGATTCACCGCCGGCCCCGAGGTGTCCTTATAGGGGTCGCCCACGGTGTCGCCCGTGACGGCCGCCTTGTGGGCCTCCGATCCCTTGCCGTGCACCACGCCGTTCTTGTCGGTGAAGCCCTCCTCGATCACCTTCTTGGCGTTGTCCCAAGCGCCGCCGCCCGAAGTCATCGACACGGCCACGAACAGGCCGGTGACGATCACCCCCATCAGCATGGCGCCCAAGGCCGCAAAGGCGTTGGCCTTGTCCGAGATGGCCATGACGGCGACGAACAGGACAATGGGCGACAGGACCGGCAGCAGCGACGGCGCGATCATCTCGCGAATCGCCGCCTTGGTCAGGATGTCCACCGCCCGTCCGTACTCGGGCTTGACCTGATAGGTCATGATGCCGGGGTTCTCCCGGAACTGGCGCCGCACCTCGGCCACGACAGACTCGGCGGCGCGCCCCACCGCCATCATCGACATGCCGCCGAACAGGAAGGGCAACAGCCCGCCGAACAGCAGGCCCACGACCACATAGGGGTTGGTCAGGTCGAAAGCGACCGTCCCCATGTCGGCGAAGAAGGGATAGTCGGACGGATTGGCCGAGAAATATTGCAGGTCCGACGTATAGGCCGCGAACAGCACCAGCGCCCCCAGGCCCGCCGAGCCGATGGCGTAGCCCTTGGTCACGGCCTTGGTCGTGTTGCCCACGGCATCCAGCGCATCGGTCGAATGCCGCACCTCGCTGGGCAGGCCCGCCATTTCGGCGATCCCCCCGGCGTTGTCCGTCACCGGCCCAAAGGCGTCCAGGGCCACGATCATCCCCGCCACGCCCAGCATGGTGGTGGTGGCGATGGCGATGCCGAACAGGCCCGCCAACTGGAAGCTGGCCACAATGCCGACGATGATGGTCAGGGCCGGCAGCGCCGTGGCCTCCAGCGACACCGCCAGCCCTTGGATGACGTTGGTCCCATGACCCGACACCGAGGCGTTGGCCACCGACCGCACCGGCCGGAAGCCCGAGCCGGTGTAGTATTCCGTGACCACCACGATCGCTGCGGTCACCGCCAGCCCGACCATTCCGGACCAGAACAGGGCCATGGGCTGGATGACCAGACCGCCAGTCGTCGTCACCGGCCCGCTCACCATCTGGTCAATGACCCACCAGACCGCGCCGATGGACAGGACGCCGGTCACGATCAGCCCCTGATACAGGGCGCCCATGATGTTCTGGCTCTTGCCCAGCCGCACGAAGAAGCTGCCGATGATCGAGGTCACGATACAGACCGCGCAGATCGCCAGCGGCAGCACCATCAGCATGTCCACATAGGGCTGGCCGCGGAAGAAGATGGCCGCCAGCACCATGGTCGCCACGGTCGTCACCGCATAGGTTTCGAACAGGTCCGCCGCCATGCCGGCGCAGTCGCCGACATTGTCGCCGACGTTGTCGGCGATGGTGGCGGCGTTGCGGGGATCGTCCTCAGGGATGCCGGCCTCGACCTTGCCCACCATGTCGCCGCCCACGTCGGCGCCCTTGGTGAAGATGCCGCCGCCCAGTCGTGCGAAGATCGAGATCAGCGAGGCGCCGAAGCCCAGGGCCACCAGGCCGTCGATCACCTCGCGGCCGACCGGGTTCAAACCGAGGTGGTGGGTCAGGACGATATAATAGCCCGACACCCCGATCAGGGCGCCGCCCGCCACGAACATGCCGGTGATCGCGCCCGACCGGAAGGCCAGGTTCAGCCCCTTGGACAGGCTTTCGGAGGCCGCCTGGGCCGTGCGAACATTGGCCCGCACCGAGATCAGCATCCCGGCGTAACCGGCCGCGCCCGACAGGACCGCCCCGATCAGAAAGCCCACGGCCGCATAGGGGCCGATCAGCAGATAGGCGGCGATCAGGATCACAATCCCCACCAGGCCGATGGTCAGATATTGCCGCTTCAGATAGGCCGAGGCGCCTTCCTGAATGGCGGCGGCGATCTCTCGCATCTTGTCGTTGCCAGTGCTCGCCTTCATCAGGGCGGCGGTCTGAACGGCGCCGTAAAGCACCGCCAGAACACCGGCCGCGAAGACCAGCGTAAGATAGGTCGTCATTGGCGTTTCCATGCCCTTGCAAACAGGCGCGCAGGCCTGGCGCGGCGGGCGGGCCTTAGGGCCTCTGTCCGCCTTCCGGTCCCCCCGCACGCGGCGAGCGCGTCATTGCGCCCCTTGGGATTTTGCAGAGGGAGCGTGTCACGGGCGTCAAGTTGACGCAACCGTGATCGTTGACCGCTAGTGAGCGGTCGGCATGCCGGAGCGACGGCGTGGGCTCTGGGCGATGATCTCGACGCCGGTCACCGAGCCCCGTCCGGAGATGGTGTTGGCGGCAGCGACCAGGGCGGCCGACATGCGACGCTCGTCCAGGCGCGTCCAGTCGCCGGGAACGGTGAAGGGGGTCCGGTGCGCGGCCTTCACCAGGGCGTCGCGGAAGAAGGCCTCCTTCAGCCGCATCTGATCGGCGGTCTTGCCCGCGCCGAGCATCAGGCGGAGCGAGACGAAGACATAGTTCCGCAGCCGACCGTCAGCGATGACGGGCAGGCCCACCCCCGCTATGCCGAAGGTCGGGGGCCCTTCGGCCGCCTTCTCGGAGGAGGCGGCGGCGGAACCGGCGGCGGTCCCGGCGAGGGCGACGGTTCCGGCGGCGATGAAGCTTCTGCGATCCATGCGACCAGCCTAACGGCGGTGGGTTAGGATTCCCTTGCGAAAGTCCTAGCCATGGGTCCAGCCGGCGCGCCCCGGCGTCAGGGGCCGGCCGCCGTAGGAGACCGTGACCCCGGCGCCGGCCCGCACCTCACCCAGCAGGGTCAGGCGAACCCGCCGCCGGTCGGCCTCTCGGCGCAGCGTCTCCACCAGCCGGGCGGGGGCGGTGAAGACGATCTGGTAGTCGTCGCCCCCGGTCGCCAGATCCTCCAGCGCCGCCTGAGGATCGACGCGGGCCTCGAACCAGGCCCTGGCGGCCGCCGACAGGGGCAGGCTGTCCAGGTTCAGGTCGATGGCGACGCCGCTGGCGTTGGCGATATGCGTCAGATCGGCGATCAGCCCGTCGGAGACGTCGGCCGCCGCAGTGGCGTGGGCGGCGATCACCTCGGCGAAATCCTGCTGAGGCGTCGGCTGGCGATAATGGTCGATCAGAAAGGCCAGCCGCTCGGGATCGAGCGTCAACTGACCCCGCGCCGCCTGAAGCCCCAGGAGGCCGTCGCCGATCGTGCCGGTCACGAAGACCATATCCCCCGCCTCGGCTCCGGCGCGCGACACCGCCCCCCCGGCCGGCACCCAGCCCAGGGCGGTCAGGGAGAAGGCGGCTGGGCCCGGTGTCCTCACCGTGTCCCCGCCCATCAGAAAGACGCCGAAGCGCGCCTGATCCTGAGCCAGGCCTGAGGCGAAGGCTTCGCGTTCCGGCCAGCCGCAACGTTCGGACCAGGCGCAGGCCATCAGATAGCCGAAGGCTTCAGCCCCCTTGGCCGCCAAGTCCGACAGGTTCACACGCAGCAGCTTTCTGGCCACCGTATCCAGGGGGTCGTCGGGCAGGAAATGGACGCCTTCGACGATGGCGTCCTTGGTCAGGACCAGATCATAGCCGGGCCGGGACGGCAGGACCGCCACATCATCGACCAGCCCCCTGCCCCACTCCGGATGGGCCAGGGGCCGCAGCAGCGTCTCGATCGTCTCGAACTCGCCCGCGACGTCGAGCGCGGGCATCAGCGGCGGACGTCTCTGGCGACGCCGTCCAGAGCAGCGTTGACGAACCGGGCCTCGGAGTCGTCGAAGAAGGCCTTGGCCAGTTCGACATATTCGTCGATCACCACTTCGCGCGGCGTCTCCGGATGTTTGATCAGTTCCCAGGCGCCCGAGCGCAGCAGGGCGCGCAGGGTGGCGTCGATCCGCTCCAACCGCCAGTTGGACGCCAGCCGGGCCTTGATCGCCGCGTCGATCTCGCGCTGGCTTTCGATCACGCCGCGCACGATGTCGGCGAAATAGGCTTCATCCGCCTCGGCCAGGGCCTCGCCCTCGATGTCGGCGTCGAAGCGGAAGTTGGAGAATTCGGTGATCACCGTCTCCACCCCCTCGCCCGCCAGCTCCATCTGGTACAGGGCCTGGACGGCGGCGAGGCGCGACACGGTGCGCGCCCGGCGCTGTTTGGAGCTCAGATGGGGCTCGGCCCGCTGTTTCTCGGCTTCGGCCAGTTGTTCGAGGACGGCCTTGACGCTGTTCGGTTCAGTCATGCGCCGAGGCCTAGCCGCAACCGCTTCTTCAATGCAATGAGGTCCAGACAGGCTTTGGCCGCTCCACCGCCCTTATCCCCTTCGGAAAGCCGCGCCCGGGCCCAGGCCTGATGCTCGTCCTCGGTCGTCAGAATGCCGTTGCCGACGATCAGCCCCTTGACGCCCAGGGCCATCAGCCCGGCCGCCGACTGGTCCGAGACGATCTCGAAATGATAGGTCTCGCCGCGGATCACGCAGCCCAGGGCCACATAGCCGTCATAACGCGGCGCGGTCGGGAACCGCCCGGCCTCCTCGGCCATGGCGATCACCGCTGGAATCTCCAGGGCGCCCGGCACGGTGACGACGTCGAACAGGGCGCCGCGCGCCTTCAGCGTCTCCTTGGCCCCTTCCAGCAGGGCGTCGGCCAGTTGGTCGTAGAAGCGCGCCTCGACGATCAGAATACGGGGTGCGTCGGTCACGCCTTGTCTTCTCCATCCATGTCGCGCCAGCCGACGATGCGCAGGCCATAGCCTTCAAGCGCCGTCGGTTCAGGTCGCGTCGAACTCATCACGATCATATCCTTGACGCCCAGGTCCAGCAGGATCTGCGCGCCCACGCCATAGGCCCGCAGCGACCGATCGACCGCCGCCGGCTTGTCGACCCCCGCCAGCCGCTCGGCCAACGCGTTCAGCGCCGGATCGCGCAGGAAGACGACCACGCCCGCGCCGTCATGCTCGGTAATCTGGCGCAGAGCCTTCGGCACATAGTCCTGGCGCGTCTCGACATGGCCCAGGAGGTCGCAGGCGAAGTCCACCTGGTGCATCCGCACCAGGGCCGGTTTGGACGGGTCGATCCGACCATGGACAAGGGCGACGTGTTCCGCCCCCTCGATCGTGTTCTTGTACAGCATCAGCCGGAACGGCCCGCCGTGGACGCTCTCGAACGGCGTATCCATGATCCGTTCGACGAACCGCTCGGTGCGGCGGCGATAGGCGATCAGGTCGGCGATGGTGCCGATCTTCAGCCCGTGCAACTGGGCGAAGGCGACCAGATCCGGCATCCGCGCCATCTCGCCGTCGTCCTTGATGATCTCGCAGATCACCGCCGCCGGGGTCAGGCCGGCCATGCGGCTGATGTCGACTGAAGCCTCGGTATGGCCGGCGCGGACCAGCACCCCGCCGTCACGCGCCACCAGGGGAAAGATGTGGCCGGGCGAGACGATGTCGTCCATGCCCTTCGAAGAGTCGGTCGCCACCTGGATGGTCCGCGATCGGTCGGCGGCGGAAATCCCCGTCGTCACGCCTTCCTTGGCCTCGATCGAGACGGTGAAGGCGGTCTTCATGCTCTCGCGGTTCTCGGCCGCCATCGGCGGCAGCCGCAGCTGCTGCGCCCGCTCGGCCGTCAGGGCCAGGCAGACCAGACCGCGGGCCTGACGGATCATGAAGTTGATCTGATCCGGGGTGGCGAACTGGGCGGGGATGATGATGTCGCCCTCGTTCTCGCGATCCTCGGCGTCCACCAGGATGTAGGGACGGCCGTTGCGGGCGTCCTCCAGTATGTCCTCGATGGGACTGATCGGGCTGTCGTTCATGTTCGCGGCCAGCATCTGGCGTTCCTTCGGCATCAGGCCGTCTCCTGCCACCGCGCCAGGTAGCGCGCCAGCATGTCGATCTCGAGATTGACCGGATCGCCGACCTTCAGGCGGCCCAGGGTCGTCACTTCCCACGTATGCGGAATGATATTCAACGAAAAGACCCGGTCTTGCACGGCGTTGACCGTGAGCGACACCCCGTCCACCGTGATCGAACCCTTGGCGGCGATGTAGCGGTGCAGCGGCGCCGGGGCCTCGACCTCGATCCGGTGCGAGCCCCCTTCGGGCGTGATGGAGACGACCCGGCCCAGGCCGTCGACATGACCCGACACCACATGGCCGCCCATCTCGTCGCCCAGGCGGGCGGCCCGTTCCAGATTGACGCCGTCGCCGGCCTTCCAGCCGCCCAGCGTCGTCTTGGACAGGGTCTCGTTCGACACCTCGACGGCGAACCAGTCGGGGCCCTTCTCCGTCACGGTCAGGCAGCAGCCCGCATGGCTGATTGAGGCGCCCAGGTCGATGGAGGCCACGTCCCAGGCGGTCTCAATCTCATAGCGGCGGTCGCGCGCGGTCTCGCGAACGTCGCGGACGCGGCCGATGTCGGTGACGATGCCTGTGAACATGAGACGACCGGTCCCCCTTCGGACCCGAAAAATACAATCTAATGTGTCCAGATCGTCTGAAACAGTCCGATCCGGACACCGAAAAACAGTGTCCAAAGTGTCCGATCTGTCCGATCGCCGTCAGATGCGGACGTAGCTTTCCCACAGGTCGTTCCCGACGGGCCGGACATCCAGGCGTCGGAAGTTGGGGGCCTCGGCCAGCTTTGCAAGGGCCAGGGAGGCTACGCACGGCCGCCCCTCCCCGCCCAACAGGATCGGCGCCCGGAACCATTCCAGACGATCCACCGCCCCCGCGCGCAGAAAGGCGGCAGCCACCTGGCCTCCGCCCTCGATCAGGACCGAGGCGACGCCGACCGCCTTCAGCGCCTTGAGGACGGCCGGCACGGCGGGGCGTCCGTCCTGTGCCTCGACCTGCCGCACCTCGGCGCCTCCGACCGGACGGGGGGCGACGGCGGTCAGGATCAAACTGTTCGGCCCCGCCAGTTTGGCCGTCGCCGGGGTTCTGAGCCGGCTGTCCAACACCACCCGCAGCGGCTGGTCCACGCTGCGGCCCGGCAAACGGGCGGTCAGTTCGGGGTCGTCGTGGAGCACGGTCTCGACCCCCACCAGAAGGGCGTCATGGGCGGCCCGCAGCCTGTGCCCTTCCAGCCGGGCCGCCTCGCCGGTGATCCACTGGCTCTCGCCCGAGGCCGTGGCGATGCGGCCGTCCAGCGAGGTGGCCAGCTTCAGGGTGACGCGCATCAGCTCTTGCCGGACGGCTCGTCAAAGCCTTCATCGCCCAAAAATTTGGCGAAGTCGCCCGTGTGCCGAAAGTCCTTATAGACCGAGGCGTAGCGGACATAGGCCACCTCATCCACGCCCTTCAGCGCCTTCATGATGAAGTCCCCGACGACGCTGGAGGCGATTTCGGTCTCGCCGAGGCTTTCAAGCTGACGGACGATCCGATTGACCATCTGTTCGACCTGTTCGGCCTGGACCGGGCGTTTGCGCAGGGCCACGCCCAGCGACCGCTCCAGCTTGTCCCGGTCGAACGGGGTCCGCCGACCGTTGCGTTTCAGGATCACCAGTTCGCGCAGCTGGACCCGTTCGAAGGTGGTGAAGCGCCCGTTGCAGTTCGGACAGGACCGCCGCCGTCGGATGGCCGAGCCGTCGTCCGACGGCCGGCTGTCCTTAACCTGGGTGTCCTGATGACCGCAGAAGGGGCACTTCATCGGTCATCTCATCCATAGATGGGGAAGCGGTTCGTCAGTTCGCGCACCTGGGCCGCCACGCCCGCGACCACGGCCGGATCAGCCTCGTCCCCGCCGTTCATCGAGGAGACGACGTCGGCGATCCAGTGACCGATCTGCTTGAACTCCTCCTCGCCGAAGCCCCGCGTGGTGCCCGCCGGCGTGCCCAGGCGAACGCCCGAGGTGACGGTGAAGGGCGCCGTGTCGAACGGCACGCCGTTCTTGTTGCAGGTCATCAGCGCCTTTTCGAGCTCGTGTTCGGTCGCCTTGCCGGTCACGCCCTTGGGCCGCAGATCGACCAGCATCAGATGGCTGTCGGTGCCGCCCGAGACGATGGCCAGGCCGCGCTCGACCAGGACGCCGGCCAGGGCCTGGGCGTTCTTGACCACCTGCTGGGCGTACAGCTTGAACTCGGGCTGCAGCGCCTCGCCGAAGGCCACGGCCTTGGCCGCGATCACATGCTCCAGCGGCCCGCCCTGGAGGCCCGGGAAGACGGCCGAGTTGATCTTCTTGCCCAGTTCGACATCGTTGGACAGGATCATGCCGCCGCGCGGCCCGCGCAGGGTCTTGTGCGTCGTCGTGGTCACGACATGGGCGTGCGGGATCGGATCGGGATAGGCGCCCCCGGCCACCAGGCCGGCGTAGTGGGCCATGTCCACCATCAGATAGGCGCCGACGCTGTCGGCGATCTCGCGGAACCGCTTGAAGTCGATGTGGCGGCTGTAGGCGGAGGCGCCGGCCAGGATCAGCTTGGGCTTCTCGCGCTCGGCCATTTCGGCCACATGGTCATAGTCGATCAGATGGGTGTCTTCGGTGACCTTGTAGGTCACCGGGCGGAACCACTTGCCCGACTGGTTCGCCGGCGACCCGTGGGTCAGGTGCCCGCCGCAGGCCAGGTCCATGCCCAAAAAGGTGTCGCCGGGCTGCAAGAGCGTAAAGAAGACCGCCTGGTTGGCCTGGGCGCCCGAGTGGGGTTGGACGTTGGCGAAGGCCGCGCCGAACAGCTTTTTCGCCCGTTCGCGCGCCAGATCCTCGGTCACGTCCACATATTCGCAGCCGCCGTAGTAGCGGCGCCCCGGATACCCCTCGGCGTATTTGTTCGTCAGAACCGAGCCTTGGGCGTCCAGCACCGCCTGGGAGACGATGTTCTCGGACGCGATCAGCTCGATCTGCTCCTTCTGCCGGCCCAACTCCCCTTGAATGCCCTTGAAGACGTCCGGATCGGCGTCGGCCAGGGTCTTGGTGAAATAGGCGTCATGAGTGAAGGCGGTCACGTCGGAATCCCCGCATCTGAGAAGGCCGCCTATCTAGTCCCCAGCGGAGCGAACCACAATATCTTGTGTCCCAGCCGCCCATTCACGCCGCAGCAGGCCGTAGACCAGCATGTCGCACAGGCCCTTGTGCGTGGTTTCATGCTCCCGCAACCGTCCTTCCAAGGAAAAGCCCAGGCGCTCGGCCAAGCCGGCGGACGGCCGGTTGTCCGCATCGATCTCCGCATAGATCCGACGGCACGACGGATCGGTGAAGAGATGGGACACCAGGGCCGTCATGCACTCCCGCGCCACGCCCTGCCCCTGGCGGTCGACGACGGTGACATAGCCGACCTCCAGAACGCCCTCGTCGCGTCCTGGAAAGGCGACGTAGCGTCCAGCGACCGCGCCGGTTTCGCGGTCCACCGCCGTCCAGCTTCGGCCCGGCCAGGTCGGATCGACCAGCCAATCGGCCAGATCGGCCTCGCTACGGAAGGCGGGTCGCGACATATACAGACACTGGTCGTCGCGCGAGAGGGTTGGAAACAGCGCCGCCGCGTCCTCGCGGACCAACGGCCGCATCAGGAAGCGGGGCGTATGAAGGGTGGGCGTCGGGCGCATGCCGCCGCTATAGGGTCAAGAGAGCGGCTGCGCTATCGCCCAGCCTCCAAAGCTCGCCTCAGCTTGGCGATCGCCACCCGCTCGACGGCCTTGGGTTCGTTCGCCGGCCCCATGGCGCTGACCTCGCGGCCGGTCGCGACGTGGATGGCCGAGCATTTGACATAGGGACCGTTGCGGACGAACTCGACGATGATCTCGCCGAGGTCGTCGCCGGTCGTCATGCGGCGACGGGCCGGCGCGCCACGTTGCAGTGGGAGAAGAGCTTGTCCATCGCCTGGACCAGATGATCCATCATCGCGTCCGTATGGTTGGGCGAGGGCGTGAAGCGCAGGCGCTCGGTCCCCTTGGGCACGGTCGGATAGTTGATCGGCTGAACATAGACGCCGAAGTCTTCCAGCAGCATGTCCGAGATCATCTTGCAGTGGACCGGATCGCCGACATGAACCGGGACGATGTGGCTCTCGGACTCCATCACCGGAATACCGACGGCGGCGAAACGGGCCTTCAGGGTCGCCGCGCGTTCCTGATGGCGTTCGCGCAGTTCGGGATGGGCCTTCAGATGGCGCACCGAGGCCAGGGCCCCCGCCGTCAGGGCCGGCGGCAGGCTGGTGGTGAAGATGAAGCCCGAGGCCCAGCTGCGCACCGCATCCACGATCACGGCGTCGGCGGCGATATAGCCGCCCATGACGCCCACGGCCTTGCCCAGGGTGCATTCGATGATGTCGATCTGGTCCAGCACCCCGTCCCGCTCGGCGACGCCGGCGCCGGTCGCGCCGTACAGGCCCACGGCGTGGACCTCGTCCAGATAGGTCAAGGCGCCGTACTGGCGCGCCAGGGCGATGGTGCCGGCCAGGTCGGCGATGTCGCCGTCCATCGAATAGACGCTCTCGAAGGCGATCAGCTTGGGCGCCTCGACCGGGGCGGCGGCCAGGAGCTGCTCCAGATGCGCCAGGTCGTTGTGGCGGAAAATGTGACGTTCACCGCCGCCGTGACGGATGCCCTCGATCATCGAGGCGTGGTTCAGAGCGTCGGAGAAGATGATCAGGCCCGGCAGGATCTTCTGCAGGGTCGACAGGGTCGCCTCATTGCCGACATAGCCGGAGGTGAACAGCAGGGCCGCCTCCTTCTGATGCCAGTCGGCCAGTTCGCTCTCCAGATCCACAGCCGAGCGGGTGGTGCCCGAGATGTTGCGCGTGCCGCCGGCGCCCGCGCCGGTCGCCGCGATCTCGTCCTGCATGGCCTTCAGCACGTCCGGATGCTGGCCCATGCCCAGATAGTCGTTCGAGCACCAGATCACGACGTCCTGTTCGGACCCGTCTTCCCGACGGCGCACCGCCTGGGGAAAGGCGCCGCTCACCCGCTTCAGATCGGCGAAGACGCGATACCGGCCTTCGCTGCGCACCTGCTCCACCGAGCTTTCAAAGGCGGCTTTATAGTCGAACACGATAGTCGTTCTTTCGCTTATGGCGTGTCTGACGGTTTATTTGCGCCCGACGGCCTGGCTTGTCCATGTCTTCCGTATGGACAAATCGCCCAAGCCCTTAATTGATAACGCTTCTCAGAACGAAGGCGTCAGCTCGTCTCCAGCTCGGTATGCTGCCCAGGATCAGCCTGCGCCGGACCCGTCTTGACTGAATCCCTTGTCTCGCCGCGCGGGCTCGTTCTGGTGAAGATACACCGCAAGCGTGTCCCAGGGCGGCGTGACGGATGCTTGAGTGAGAAGGCGGCCGATCTCGCCTCTGTGATAGCCGGCGTGCAGCGAGACATGAACCAGCATCTCCTCACGCGTCATCGAGCCGCGGTCGCCGTCAGTGAAGGTGAAGGCGACGGGCTCGATCCGAGCTTCGGCAGACAGAGCATCCACATAGTCGATGTACCACTGGTCGGTCGCTGCAACGGCCTCCCTCAACTGGCCGAGCGGCAACGCCGTTTCGAAATTTGTAGAGGTGAAGCCGTGCGTCTCTCCTTGCAGATGTCCTGCGAAAATCCGGCTCACAACGTGAAGGTGGCCGATGAGTCGCCGCGCGATCAGCAATTCCGCCTCCCATTGCACAGCATCAAGAGCGTCCAGTTTGTCAAACAGCTCCTGATTGGCCCAGGCAGAATAGCGAACCAACATCTGCAGCATATTTCCCATTGTCAGGCCTTACTTTGCTGGTGACGAATGCGAGCAATCCGCACACATTTTCAGAAGGAGCGGCGTTCCTGTCTATTCGCATTGAAAATCCGCAAGCGGCGACCCGCAAAACCCCGCGTCAGGCGCGCTCGCGCGCCACGGTCGATGCCATCATCGAAGCCGGTGCTCGCATTCTCAGCGATGACGGATGGGCGGGGTTCACGACGAACCGCGTCGCTGAGAGGGCCGGCGTCAGCATCGGCTCGCTTTACCAGTATTTTGAGGACAAGTTTTCACTGGTCGACGCCATCCGTCAGACCCATCTGGAAAACGGTATGCAAGCGATGCGAAGGGTTCGTGCCGTAGGATTGACGCCACATGAACTGGCGGTCCGGATCGTCGCAGCGAGGATCGAAGCCCATTCCATTCATCCTGGCCTTCATCCCGTCCTACTTCAAGAGATCCCGACAGCGAGGGCGCGCCGCAACCCGGCGAGCGACTATGAAGTCGCCTACCTGTCGTTATACGCGAAAATCGTGGCGGACTTCCGCAGCAGACAGGGTAGTCCCGCTGACGCGGTTGCGGGGCGTGTCCTCTCGGACGCCGTTGACGGCGTGATCCACAATGCGGCGAGTCGCAGCGCCCTCGACGACGAGCGGATGCGCGAGGAGTTGATCCGCTTGATCGCGCTCTATCTATCACCTGGAACTGATTTGCCGTGAAAGGCTGCCTTGTCCAGAGGCGCCTTCCTGGATTCAAGGCTGTCACCCTCACCCCATTGCTGTAGCCCCGCATCACGGACCTCAAGGCGGCGTGGGATCCGCCGCGCGTAAGACAGTCGCCCAAAGCAAAACGGCCCCCGGATTTCTCCGGGGGCCGTTCTTTTTGTAGCCTACGCTCGCCTCGCGGAGGCTCGCCGCTTGAGGTCGAAGCGCTCAAGAAGCGAGCGACCGCTCGCGCGCGTTAGCGCACTAAGAGGCTTACTCGACGATCTTGGCCACGACGCCGGCGCCGACGGTGCGGCCGCCTTCACGGATGGCGAAGCGCAGGCCCTGGTCCATGGCGATCGGGGTGATCAGTTCGACGTTCAGCTCGGCGTTGTCGCCGGGCATGATCATCTCGACGCCTTCCTTCAGCTTCACGATGCCGGTCACGTCGGTCGTGCGGAAGTAGAACTGCGGACGATAGTTGGTGAAGAACGGGGTGTGACGGCCGCCCTCTTCCTTGGTCAGGATGTAGGCCTCGGCCAGGAACTTGGTGTGCGGGGTGATCGAACCCGGCTTGCACAGAACCTGACCGCGCTCGACGTCTTCACGCTTGGTGCCGCGCAGCAGAACGCCGACGTTGTCACCGGCTTGACCCTGGTCCAGCAGCTTGCGGAACATTTCGACGCCCGTGCAGGTCGTCTTCTGGACCGGACGGATGCCGACGATCTCGACTTCTTCACCGACCTTGATGATGCCCTTCTCGACGCGACCGGTCACCACGGTGCCGCGGCCCGAGATCGAGAAGACGTCTTCCACCGGCATCAGGAACGGCAGGTCCACCGGACGTTCCGGCTGCGGGATGTAGCTGTCGACGGTTTCCATCAGGGCCAGGATGCGCTGTTCGCCGATCTCCGGGTTCACGCCGTCGGTCGCGGCCTTGGCCGAACCCTTGGTGATCGGAATCTCGTCGCCCGGGAACTGGTACGAGCTCAAGAGCTCGCGCACCTCCATCTCGACCAGCTCCAGCAGCTCTTCGTCGTCGACCAGGTCGACCTTGTTCATGAAGACCACCAGGGCCGGCACGCCCACCTGACGAGCCAGCAGAATGTGCTCGCGCGTCTGCGGCATCGGGCCGTCAGCGGCCGAAACCACCAGGATCGCGCCGTCCATCTGCGCCGCGCCGGTGATCATGTTCTTCACATAGTCGGCGTGGCCGGGGCAGTCGACGTGCGCATAGTGACGGTTCGCCGTCTCATATTCCACGTGCGCCGTGTTGATCGTGATGCCGCGCGCCTTCTCTTCCGGCGCAGCGTCGATGTCGGCGTAGTTCATCGCCTTGGCGCCGCCGGCCTTCGCCAGCGTCATCGTGATCGCCGCCGTCAGCGTCGTCTTGCCGTGGTCAACGTGACCGATCGTGCCGATGTTGCAGTGCGGCTTCGTGCGTTCGAACTTTTCCTTGGCCATTCTCTAGCTCCTAGGTCCCCGAACCGGGGGTTCCTGCAGTCTGGGGGTTAAGGGCGCCCGGTCTTGGGACCGGGCGCTTTTAGGTGCGCTTTTCCGAAAGGAAAAGCTTAGGCGTACTTCTTGATCACTTCGTCGGCGACGTGCTGCGGCACCGGCTCATAGTGGTCGTACTGCATGGTGAACTGGGCGCGGCCCTGCGACATGCCGCGCAGCGTGTTCACATAGCCGAACATGTTGGCCAGCGGCACGAAGGCGTTCACGACGGTGGCGTTGCCGCGCATGTCCTGACCCTGGATCATGCCGCGACGGCCGTTCAGGTCACCGATGACCGAACCCAGATACTCTTCCGGGGTCACGACCTCGACGGCCATGATCGGCTCCAGCAGCTTGGGTCCGCCCTTCTCGCGCAGTTCCTTGAAGGCGGCGCGAGCGGCGATTTCGAACGCCAGGACCGAGGAGTCGACGTCGTGAAAGGCGCCGTCCACCAGGGTGGCCTTGACGTCGATGACCGGGAAGCCGGCCAGCAGGCCGTTGTCCTTGGCGGATTTCAGGCCCTTTTCGACGCCCGGGATATATTCCTTGGGCACCGCGCCGCCGACGATGGCGGATTCAAAGACGAAGTCCGTACCCGGCTCGCCCGGCTCGAACACCAGTTTGACGCGGGCGAACTGGCCCGTACCGCCGGTCTGCTTCTTGTGGGTGTAGTCGATCTCGGCCTTGCGGCTGATGGACTCGCGATAGGCCACCTGCGGCGCGCCGATATTGGCCTCGACCTTATAGGTGCGCTTCAGGATGTCGATCTTGATGTCCAGGTGCAGCTCGCCCATGCCCTTCAGGATGGTCTGGCCCGACTCGTGGTCGGTCGAGACGGTAAAGGACGGGTCTTCCGAGGCCAGCTTGGCCAGGGCGACGCCCAGCTTCTCCTGGTCGGCCTTGGACTTGGGCTCGACGGCGATCTCGATCACCGGGGCCGGGAATTCCATCCGCTCGAGGATGACCGGCGACTTGATCGGGTCGCACAGGGTGTCGCCGGTGCGGGTGTCCTTCAGGCCGGCCAGGGCGACGATGTCGCCGGCGTAGGCTTCCTTGATGTCCTCGCGGTTGTTGGAGTGCATCAGCAGCATGCGGCCGACGCGTTCCTTCTTGTCGCGGGTCGAGTTCAAGAGGCCCATGCCCGTTTCCATCTTGCCCGAATACAGGCGGCAGAAGGTCAGCGAACCGACGAAGGGGTCGTCCATGATCTTGAACGCCAGAACCGACAGGGGCTCGTCGTCGGACGCCTTGCGCTCGACCTCGGCCTCGGTCTTGTAGTCGATGCCCTTGGTCGGGGGGATGTCCACCGGCGACGGCAGATAGTCGACGACGGCGTCCAGCAGGGTCTGCACGCCCTTGTTCTTGAAGGCCGAGCCGCAGAGGATCGGGTAGAAGGCGCCGGTCAGAACGGCCTTACGGATGCACTTCTTGATCGTCTCTTCCGAGGGCTCTTCGCCGCCCAGATAGGCTTCCATGGCCTCGTCGTCGAGTTCCACGGCGTTGTCGATCAGGTACTGGCGGGCCTCGACGGCCTTGTCCATCAGGTCGGCGGGGATTTCCTCGTCCTGGTAGGAGGCGCCCAGGCCGTCGTTGTCCCAGACCACGGCCTTCATGCGGACCAGATCCACCAGGCCCTTCAGGTTCGACTCGGCGCCGATCGGGAACTGGATCGGCACGGCCTTGGCGCCCAGACGGTCGCGGATCGATTCGACCGACTTGTCGAAGTCGGCGCCGATCTTGTCCATCTTGTTGACGAAGACGATGCGCGGAACCTTGTACTTGTCGGCCTGACGCCAGACGGTCTCGGTCTGCGGTTCGACGCCGGCGTTGCCGTCCAGAACGGTCACGGCGCCGTCGAGGACGCGCAAGGAACGCTCGACCTCGATGGTGAAGTCCACGTGGCCGGGGGTGTCGATGATGTTGAGGCGCTTTTCTTTCCAGAAGGCGGTCGTCGCGGCCGACGTAATGGTGATGCCGCGTTCCTGCTCCTGGTCCATCCAGTCCATGGTGGCGGCGCCGTCGTGAACTTCGCCGATCTTATGCGACTTGCCCGTGTAGTACAGGATCCGCTCGGTCGTCGTCGTCTTGCCCGCGTCGATGTGGGCCATGATGCCGAAGTTGCGGTAGTCTTCGATTTTATGCGTGCGGGGCATTAGAGCGTCCCTTGAGGGCTTCGGACGCGAATGCGCCCTTCGAAATGTCGGATATGACGGCGCGGGCGATTTAGCTGAAACCGCCCGCGCCGGATAGTCTTAGATAGGAACCGCCCCATACCTTCGAAAGGGAGACGGTTTTAAGACATTTACCAGCGGTAATGGCTGAAGGCGCGGTTCGCCTCGGCCATCTTGTGGGTGTCTTCGCGCTTCTTGACCGCAGTGCCGCGGTTGTTCGAGGCGTCCAGCAGTTCGGCGGCCAGCTTCTCGGTCATGGTGTTCTCGCCGCGCTTGCGGGCGGCGTTGACGAGCCAGCGGATGGCCAGGGCGCGACGACGGTCGGGACGAACCTCGACCGGCACCTGATAGGTGGCGCCGCCGACGCGACGCGAGCGGACTTCGACCGCCGGGGCGACGTTGTCCAGGGCGGAGTGGAAGGTCTCGACCGCGGTCTGGTCCTTCTTCTTCTCGGCCAGGATATCGAAGGCGCCGTAGACGATGTTCTCGGCGACGGCCTTCTTACCTTCGTACATGACGTAGTTCATGAACTTGGTGACGACCAGGTCGCCGAACTTGGGATCCGGCAGGACTTCACGTTTCTGGGCGCGGTGACGACGCGACATGGGTTATTCCTCTTGGGGCCCGGCCGACGCCGGGTAGATCTCGAAAAGGCCTCCGGGCGCGACGGCCCGGAAGCGAACGGCTTACTTCGGACGCTTGGCGCCGTAGTGCGAACGGCGCTGCTTGCGGTCCTTGACGCCTTGCGTGTCGAGCACGCCGCGCAGGATGTGGTAGCGAACGCCGGGCAAGTCCTTCACGCGGCCGCCGCGGATCAGAACCACTGAGTGTTCCTGCAGATTGTGGCCTTCGCCGGGGATGTAGCACACGGCTTCATAGCCGTTCTTGGCCAGACGGACCTTGGCGACCTTACGCAGAGCCGAATTCGGCTTCCTCGGGGTCGTGGTGTAGACGCGGGTGCAGACGCCGCGACGCTGGGGCGAACCCTCCAGAGCCGGCACCTTGTTGCGGGTGGGCTTGGGCTTGCGCGGCTTGCGGATCAGCTGGTTGATCGTGGGCATTGAGACAGGTCTCGACTTCTATGGGGGGCGTGTGTCTTTCGACCGAGGCGCCCCACGCCTTCTTTTGTGAACGAGGGACCATTCCCCCGCCCGGGTGTCATCGAGACTGAGTGCGTGACGACCCAAACAGAAAAGCCGGAACGCGCGCTTTGGGCGTTCCGGCGGGCACAGCCCGTCCGTTCGATTGTCACGATCTCAGCGACCGGCGAACCGGCCACGCCTCGAAAGTGGGCGGCTTCTACGCGCGATGGTGGGAAAGGTCAAGGCGGCGGGGGCTCAAGCGCGCACTCCGTTGCGGTCTGCGCCTCCCTAGGTCCGCTCGAAACAGGGAGACAGCCCTGACAGGGTCCGGCGGTCATGCCCGTCGCCCGCATTGGGGACGGGGGACCGCCTCCCCCCAGAGCCCCGCCACACAGCCATGACGCGAACAAGTCAAACCAGCGCCTGAATCCAGCCATCCTTGCGGTCGAGCTTTGCTTTGAACGGTCGGGGGACGGAGATGGGGGCGACGGGCAGGATCGGCTGGGCGGGCGCGACCGCCGCCGCTCTCAGCGTCAACGTCCTGGTCATAGCCCTGCTGTCGATGGAGCACCGGCGAGAGCGGACGCCGCGCCCAAGGGCTGCCGAACCGGTTTTGTATCTCGATATCGAGCCACGCGCCTCCTTGCCGAGGGATCGGGCCGTTCGGACGTCTCGCAGGCTCGGCCGTGCGCCCTCTCCTGTTGAACGTCCAGCCGCCGTTTTGCCCACGACCTCCAACCAGACGAAGGAGGCTGGGGTTTCCGTCGCGGCCGGCGCGCCCATCGATGAAGGCTGGCGCGTCAAGACCGGCGTCGGGCGTCCCAGCGACAGTTTCGCGTCCTGCGACGCGCCGGATCGTCTGTCCGTCGAAGGACGTCGTCGATGCGAGGACCGGTGGATGCGCCTGGGCCAGGAGGTCCGTTCCATCGCCGGCTCGAGCGACGCCGAACGGGACGCGGTCTTCGCGCGCCAGGGCGCCAGACGCCTGGCGGCGTGGGAGGCGAAGCGCGCTGAGCCGTCGCGGGGCGACCCGCCTTGCGAAAGTCCCAATCCCGTGGCCGGTTGCGAAGGGGTCAACATCAGCGTTGAGCTATTCTCCACACGCGACGGCGTCCTGCCCAACCTCAGAAAGCGCCGCCAATGAGCGTGTCCGCCCAGCCTCGTCCACCGTTCCAGCGTCCCGACTGGCGCAAGGCGGGTCTGGCCGCGTTGGCCGCCGCCATCAACATCGCCCTGATCGCCGCCCTGTCCGTCACGGCGCTGGGGATCGACGGGGAAGACTTCGCCGCCGAGCCGCCGCCGATCTATCTGGACATTGAGCCCCGCCCCCTGCTGCCCGACGAACGCCCTCGCGCCCCCGCCAGGGCCGCGCCGGACGTCGAGCCCGCAGCGGCTCCGACAGCCTCGTCTTCCCCGTCGGTTCGACCTCCCGCTGCGGAGGCCCAGGCCGTTCCCCGCCCTGCTCCCCTGCGTCCCCGCCTCGCCGCCCCGACGCCGCCGGGCGCGCCGCCGCCGGCCGACGTCTGGCGGGTCGATCCTTCAAACCGCAGCGGGGCCATGGCCCGCACCCTGCGCCAGGGCCTGCCCGGCTGCGCCTCGCCCGACCTGTTGAACGAGATGGAGCGACAGCACTGCCGCAATGAGTTCGCCCGAAGGGGCGAGAACGCGGCGCCCATCACCGGCTCGGGCAACCCCGAGCGCGACGCCCGCTTCGCCCGCGAGGGGGCGCGCCGTCTGGCGGAGTGGGAGGCGACGCGCCGTCCCCTGTCCGGCGGGGTCGGAGTCGTCGGTCCGGCGGACTGTGTCGGCTCGAACTTCGGCACGGGCTGTGCGGGCGCCCACCTGGACCCGTCCCTGGCGCCGGATTCCCGCCAGAACGTACAGACAAGCCGCGACGGCCACCGCGCCGCCGGCGCCCCTGTCACCCCCGGCGCCTCGGCCCCTAGGGAACGCTGGAAGGACTGACGCATAAAAGAAGGGGCGGCCCCGTCGCTGGCGCCGCCCCTCTTCAGTTCATCGCTTCCGAAAACCGGAGATCAGCCTTCGCTGCTCTCTAGCTCCAGTTGCAGATCGGCCGGCAGGGGCTCGATCGCGTCTTCGCGGGCCTGGGTCAGTTCGGCGTCGCGCTCGTTGGCGATCTTCTGCAGCGAGCGCAGATAGGCGCCCGTGCCTGCCGGGATCAGGCGGCCGACGATGACGTTCTCCTTCAGACCTTCCAGCATGTCCTTCTTGCCGTGGACCGAAGCCTCGGTGAGGACGCGCGTGGTCTCCTGGAAGGAGGCCGCCGAGATGAAGCTGCGGGTCTGCAGCGACGCCTTGGTGATGCCCAGCAGAACCGGCTGGGTGATGGCCGGACGACCGCCGCGCTTCTCGACCTTGGCGTTCTCCAGAGCCGCCTCGGCCACCTCGACCGTGTCGCCGCGGATCAGGGTGGTTTCACCGGCGTCGATCACCTCGACCTTCTGCAGCATCTGACGCACGATGACTTCGATGTGCTTGTCGTTGATCGGCACGCCCTGCAGTCGGTAGACCTCCTGCACTTCGTTCACCAGATACTCGGCCAGCGCCTCGACGCCCTGGATGCGCAGCAGATCGTGCGGATCCGGATTGCCGTCGATGATGTAGTCGCCCTTCTGGATCAGATCGCCGTCGTGGACGGAGATGTGCTTGCCCTTCGGGATCAGGAACTCGACGGGTTCGCCCTGAACGCCGTCGGCGTTGGGCTCCGGCGTGATCTTGATGCGGCGCTTGTTCTTGTAGTCGCGACCGAACTCCACGCGACCGTCCATCTCGGCGATGACGGCGCAGTCCTTCGGACGGCGGGCTTCGAACAGTTCGGCCACGCGCGGCAGACCGCCGGTGATGTCGCGGGTCTTGGCGCCTTCGGTCGGAACACGGGCGATGATCTCGCCCGGCTTGACCTCGTCGCCGTTCGCCACGGACAGAACCGCGCCGACGGGCAGGAGATAGCGGGCGTCGGAGCCCGACGACAGCTTGGCGTAGGCGTCGCCGCTGGTGATCCCCATGGCCGGACGCAGGTCCGAGCCGCGCGGGCTGGCCCGCCAGTCGCTGACGACGCGCTGGGCGATGCCGGTGGCTTCGTCGGTCTCTTCCTTGACCGACAGGCCCTCGACCAGGTCCTCGAAGCGCACGACGCCGCCGACTTCCGTCAGGATGGGCGTGGTGTAGGGGTCCCACTCGGCCAGACGTTGGCCCTTCTTGACCGGATCGCCATCCTTGACGCGGATGCGGGCGCCGTAAGGGGCCTTGTGCGTCTCGCGGTCCTTGCCGTCCACGACCACGGTCACGATGACGTTGCGGCTCATGGCCACCAGGTCGCCGTGGGCCGCAACGACGGTCGGGCCGGTGACCTTGGCCGTACCGGCGTTGGTCGCCTCCATGAAGGAGGTTTCCGCCACCTGGGCCGTGCCGCCGATGTGGAAAGTCCGCATGGTCAGCTGGGTGCCCGGCTCGCCGATCGACTGGGCGGCGATAACGCCGACCGCTTCGCCGATATTGACGTTGGTGCCGCGCGCCAGGTCACGGCCGTAGCAGTGGGCGCAGATGCCGGCCTCGGCTTCGCAGGTCAGGGCCGAACGCACCTTCACCGACTGGACACCGGCGGCCTCGATGGCCTCGACGACTTCCTCGACCAGATAGGTGTCGGCGGGGAACAGGACCGTGTCCGTGCCCGGCTCCTTGATGTCCTCGGCCGCATAACGGCCCAGGACGCGCTGTCCCAGCGAGACCAGGACGTCGCCGCCCTCCATCACCGCACGCAGGGTGATGCCCCGGGTCGAGCCGCAGTCCTGCTCGGTGACGATCGAGTCCTGCGCCACGTCCACCAGACGACGGGTCAGATAACCCGAGTTGGCGGTTTTCAGCGCGGTGTCGGCCAGACCCTTACGGGCGCCGTGGGTCGAGTTGAAGTATTCAAGGACGGTCAGGCCCTCCTTGAAGTTCGAGGTGATCGGCGTCTCGATGATCTCGCCGGAAGGCTTGGCCATCAGGCCGCGCATGCCGCCCAGTTGCTTCATCTGGGCCTGCGAACCACGGGCGCCGGAGTTGGCCATCATATAGACCGAGTTGATGTCGGGGTTTTCGCCCTCGATCAGCACGCGCGGCTGCGCGATCTCGCCCATCATGGCGTCGGCGATCCGGTCCGTGGCCTTGGCCCAGGCGTCGACGACCTTGTTGTACTTCTCGCCGCGCGTGATCAGGCCGTCGGCGTACTGTTGTTCGTACTCCTCGACCTGGGTGCGGGTTTCGGCGACCAGCTCGGCCTTCTTCGCCGGAATGACGATGTCGTCCTTGCCGAACGAGATGCCCGCCTTGGCGGCCTCGCGGAAGCCCAGACCCATCATCTGGTCGGCGAAGATGACCGTCGCCTTCTGACCGCAGTGGCGATAGACCACGTCGATCAGGTTCCCGATCTCCTTCTTGGTCAGGTTCTTCTCGAGCAGGCGATAGCCGACGTTCGGGTTGCGCGGCAGCAGGGCGGCCAGCTTCATCCGGCCCGGCGTGGTGTCGATGACCTTGGTCACCTCCTTGCCCTCGGCGTCCAGCTCGGTCCAGCGCGCCTTGATGCGGCTGTGCAGGGTCACGACCTTGGCGTCCAAAGCGGCGTCGATCTCGCCGATGTTGGCGAACAGCTTGCCCTCGCCCGGCTCGCCGTCCTTGACCAGCGACAGATAGTACAGACCCAGGACGATGTCCTGCGACGGCACGATGATCGGCTTGCCGTTGGCGGGCGACAGGATGTTGTTGGTCGACATCATCAGGACGCGCGCTTCCAGCTGGGCCTCGAGGCTCAGCGGCACGTGAACGGCCATCTGGTCGCCGTCGAAGTCGGCGTTGAAGGCGGTGCAGACCAGGGGGTGCAGGCGGATGGCCTTGCCCTCGATCAGCTTGGGCTCGAACGCCTGAATGCCCAGACGGTGCAGGGTCGGGGCGCGGTTCAGCAGCACCGGGTGCTCGCGGATGACCTCGTCCAGGATGTCCCAGACGGCGGGCTGTTCGCGCTCCACCATGCGCTTGGACTGTTTGACGGTGCCCGACAGGCCCTTGGCGTCCAGGCGCGCGTAGATGAAGGGCTTGAACAGCTCCAGCGCCATCTTCTTGGGCAGGCCGCACTCGTGCAGCTTCAGCTCCGGACCCACGGTGATCACCGAACGGCCCGAATAGTCGACCCGCTTGCCGAGCAGGTTCTGGCGGAAGCGCCCCTGCTTGCCCTTCAGCATGTCGGCGAGCGACTTCAGCGGACGCTTGTTGGCGCCGGTGATGACGCGGCCGCGGCGGCCGTTGTCGAACAGGGCGTCGACCGATTCCTGCAGCATCCGCTTTTCGTTGCGGATGATGATGTCCGGAGCCCGCAGCTCCATCAGGCGCTTCAGACGGTTGTTCCGGTTGATGACGCGACGATAGAGGTCGTTCAGGTCGGAGGTCGCGAAACGACCGCCGTCCAGCGGCACCAGAGGACGCAGCTCCGGCGGAATGACCGGCACGATGGTCAGGATCATCCACTCGGGCTTGTTGCCCGATTCCAGGAAGGCCTCGATCAGCTTCAGGCGCTTGGACGCCTTCTTGGCCTTCATTTCCGACGGGTTGTCGGCCAGTTCGGCGCGGTGCTTCTCGGCCTCGGCGTTCAGGTCGATGCCCATCAGCAGGTTGCGGACGGCCTCGGCGCCGATTTCGGCGGTGAAGCCGTCGTCGCCGTATTCTTCCTGGTAGCGATAGAACTCGTCTTCCGTCAGCAGCTGGTTCTGCTTCAACGGGGTCAGGCCCGGCTCGGTGACGATGTAGTTCTCGAAATACAGGACGCGCTCGACGTCCTTCAGCGCCATGTCCAGCATCAGCGAGATGCGGCTGGGCAGCGACTTCAGGAACCAGATGTGGGCGACCGGGGCGGCCAGGTCGATGTGGCCCATCCGCTCGCGACGGACGCGGGCCAGGGTGACTTCAACCCCGCACTTCTCGCAGATGATGCCCTTGTACTTCATGCGCTTGTACTTGCCGCACAGGCATTCGTAGTCCTTGGTCGGGCCAAAGATGCGGGCGCAGAACAGGCCGTCACGCTCGGGCTTGAACGTGCGGTAGTTGATGGTTTCCGGCTTCTTGATCTCACCGAACGACCACGACCGGATCTTCTCCGGCGAGGCCAGGGCGATCTTGATCTGGTCGAAGGTCGGGGTGACCGGGACCGGGTTGAAGATGTTCAGGACTTCCTGGTTCATCTTGGGTTCCTTGCTGCGGTCGGAGACCGCGAAAAACTTAGTGGCGAGTGGCGAGTGGTGAGTGGCGAGTAAGAAGGGGGATCACGGCGCTGAATTTCTTCACTCGCCACTCGCCACTCATTACTCGCCACTCTGAGGCGCTACGCGCCTCAGCTGTTCTCCAGCTCCACGTTCAGACCCAGCGAACGCATTTCCTTGATGAGCACGTTGAAGCTCTCGGGAATGCCGGCCTCGAAGCTGTCGTCGCCGCGGACGATGGCCTCGTAGACCTTGGTCCGGCCGGCCACGTCGTCGGACTTCACCGTCAGCATCTCCTGCAGGGTGTAGGCGGCGCCGTAGGCTTCCAGAGCCCAGACCTCCATTTCCCCGAAGCGCTGACCGCCGAACTGCGCCTTGCCGCCCAGCGGCTGCTGGGTGACCAGCGAGTACGGGCCGATCGAGCGGGCGTGGATCTTGTCGTCGACCAGGTGGTGCAGCTTCAGCATGTAGATGTAGCCGACCGTGACCGGACGCTTGAACTGCTCGCCGGTCTGACCGTCGTACAGGATCGACTGGGCCGACTTGTGCAGGCCGGCCTCTTCCAACAGACGCTCGATGTCGCCGATGTGCGCACCGTCGAAGACCGGGGTCGCGAAGGGCACGCCCTTGGACAGGTTCTTCGCCAGTTCGATCAGCTCTTCCTCGTCTTCCGGCAGCGGGGTTTCCGGGCCGTAGATTTCGGTCAGACGATCGATCAGAGCCTGCTTCTGGCCGCCCGACTGCCAGGCTTCCAGCAGACCGGAGATCTGCTTGCCCAGGCCGGCGGCGGCCCAACCCAGGTGGGTTTCGAAGATCTGGCCGATGTTCATGCGCGAAGGCACGCCCAGCGGGTTCAGAACCACGTCCACGTGGGTGCCGTCTTCCAGGTGCGGCATGTCCTCGATCGGCAGGATCTTGGAGATGACGCCCTTGTTGCCGTGACGGCCGGCCATCTTGTCGCCGGGCTGCAGCTTGCGCTTCACGGCCACGAAGACCTTGACCATCTTCATGACGCCGGGGGGCAGTTCGTCGCCGCGCTGCAGCTTCTCGACCTTGTCTTCGAAACGACGGTCCAGTTGCTTACGCGCGTCCTCGAACTGGCGCTTCATCGCCTCCAGCTCGCCCATGGCCTTTTCGTCGTCCAGGGCGATCTGCCACCACAGGCCGCGGCTGACCTCGGCCAGCTTCTCTTCGGTCAGCTCGCCGCGACCGATGCCCTTCGGGCCCGAGACGGCGGTCTTGCCCAGCAGCAGAGGCTTCAGGCGGCCGTAGACGTTGCGTTCCAGGATCTTGAGCTCGTCGTCGCGGTCCTTGCCCAGGCGTTCGATCTCGGCGCGTTCGATGGCCAGGGCGCGTTCGTCCTTGTCCACGCCGTGACGGTTGAAGACGCGGACGTCGACGATCGTGCCGGCGACGCCGGGCGGCAGGCGCAGGGAGGTGTCGCGCACGTCCGAAGCCTTCTCGCCGAAGATGGCGCGCAGCAGCTTCTCTTCCGGGGTCATGGGCGACTCACCCTTCGGCGTCACCTTGCCGACCAGGATGTCGCCCGGCTGGACCTCGGCGCCGATGGCCACGATGCCCGCCTCGTCGAGGTTGCGCAGGGCTTCCTCGCCGACGTTGGGGATGTCGCGGGTGATTTCCTCCGGCCCGAGCTTCGTATCGCGCGCCATCACCTCGAACTCCTCGAGGTGGATGGAGGTGAAGACGTCGTCGCGCACGATGCGCTCGGAGATCAGGATGGAGTCTTCGAAGTTGTAGCCGTTCCAGGGCATGAAGGCGACCAGGGCGTTACGGCCCAGGGCCAGTTCGCCCAGGTCCGTCGACGGACCGTCGGCGATGACGTCGCCGGCCTTCACCGCATCGCCCACGCGCACGATCGGGCGCTGGTTGATGCAGGTCGACTGGTTCGAGCGCTGGAACTTCGACAGGCGATAGATGTCGACGCCCGAACGGGCGGCGTCCACCTCGCCGGCGGCGCGCACGACGATCCGGGTGCCGTCGATCTGTTCGACGACGCCGTCACGACGGGCCACCACCACGGCGCCGGAGTCCACGGCCACGACCGCTTCCATGCCGGTGCCGACCAGGGGCGCGTCCGACTGCACCAGCGGCACGGCCTGACGTTGCATGTTCGCGCCCATCAGTGCGCGGTTGGCGTCGTCGTTTTCGAGGAACGGGATCAGGGCGGCGGCGACCGAAACGACCTGTTTCGGCGACACGTCCATCATGTCCACCGCGTCCTTGTTCAGGAGCTGGGATTCGCCGTTGATCCGGCCGGGGACCAGGTCCTCGACGATCACCCCGTCCTTCAGTTCGATGTTCGCCTGGGCGATCGTGTACTTCGACTCCTCCATGGCGGAGATGTAGACCACCTCGCCCTGGGCCTTGCCGTCCTTCACGCGGCGGTACGGGCTCTCGATGAAGCCGTACTTGTTGACGCGGGCGTGGGTGGCCAGGGAGTTGATCAGGCCGATGTTCGGGCCTTCCGGCGTTTCGATCGGGCAAATCCGGCCGTAGTGGGTCGGGTGGACGTCGCGGACTTCGAAGCCCGCGCGCTCACGCGTCAGACCGCCCGGGCCAAGCGCCGACAGACGGCGCTTGTGGGTGATTTCCGACAGCGGGTTCGTCTGGTCCATGAACTGCGACAGCTGCGACGAGCCGAAGAATTCGCGAACCGCCGCGGCGGCCGGCTTGGCGTTGATCAGGTCGTGCGGCATGACCGTGTCGATATCGACCGAGGACATGCGCTCCTTGATGGCGCGCTCCATCCGCAGCAGGCCGACGCGGTACTGGTTCTCCAGCAGTTCGCCGACCGAACGGACCCGGCGGTTGCCCAGATTGTCGATGTCGTCGATCTCGCCGCGCCCGTCCTTCAGCCCGACCAGGATCTGCAACACCTTCAGCACGTCCTCCTTGCGCAGGACGCGGATCTCGTCCGAGACCTCGGGGGTCTCCAGACGCATGTTCATCTTGACCCGGCCCACGGCCGACAGGTCGTAGCGCTCGCTGTCGAAGAACAGCGAGTTGAACATGGCTTCAGCGGCTTCCGGGGTGGGCGGCTCGCCCGGACGCATCACGCGATAGACGTCGAACAGGGCGTCCTCGCGGTTGTCGTTCTTGTCGATGCGCAGGGTGTTGCGCATATAGGCGCCGACCGTGACGTGGTCGATGTCGAGCACCTCGATGGTGGTGAAGCCGTTCTCTTCCAGCACCGCGATGGTGGCGGCGTCCAGCTCGTCCCCGGCCTCGGCGAAGATTTCGCCGGTCTCGAAGTTGACGGCGTCGTTCGCCAGATACTTGGTCACCAGGGCGTCGGCCGCCAGCGACAGCGACTTGACCGTCTCGCCCAGCTTCTTGGCGGCGCGGGCGCTGATCTTCTGGCCGGCCTGGGCGACCACTTCGCCGGTGTCGGCGTCGATCAGGTCGAACTCCGGCTTCACGCCGCGCCAGCGCTCGGCCTTGTACGGGGTGACCCAGCCCTCGCCGCGCTTCTCGTAGGGCACGGTCTCGTAGAAGGTCTTCAGGATCTCTTCGCCGTCCATGCCCAGACCCATCAGGAAGGTCGTGGCCGGCAGCTTGCGGCGGCGGTCGATGCGGACATAGACCACGTCCTTGGCGTCGAACTCGAAGTCCAGCCAGGAGCCGCGGTAGGGGATGACGCGCGCGGCGAACAGCAGCTTGCCCGAGCTGTGCGTCTTGCCCTTGTCGTGGTCGAAGAAGACGCCCGGCGAACGGTGCATCTGCGAGACGATCACGCGCTCGGTGCCGTTGACGATGAAGGTGCCCTTGTCCGTCATGAGCGGGATGTCGCCCATGTAGACGTCCTGCTCCTTGATGTCCTTGACCGAACGGGCTCCCGTTTCCTCGTCGGCCTCAAAGACGATCAGACGCAGCTTGACCTTCAGCGGCGCGGCATAGGTCATGTCGCGCTGAATGCACTCTTCGACGTCGTACTTAGGATCCTCGAACTCGTAGGAAACGTACTCGAGGATGGCGCGTTCGTTGAAGTCCTTGATCGGGAACACCGACTTGAAGACCGCCTCGATGCCCTGCTCCTTGCGCTGGCCCGGACGGACTTCGCGTTGCAGGAACTGTTCGTAGGAGGCGCGTTGAACCTCGATCAGGTTCGGCATCTGGACGGCTTCGGGAATACGCCCGAAGGACTTGCGGATGCGCTTCTTGCCGGTGAACGAGGTGGCGGAGGCGATCTGACCGTTGATGGCGAGATCGTGGGCGACGTCAGTCATTCAGTGTTTCCCATGGCGCGCGACCCGGGGAAGTCGCGCGCGAAATGCAGCAGCCACGGTGCGCGTTTCCGCGTCCGCAGCCAGGTTTTCGGCGCCCACCCTCGGCCCGCTGCCGGGCCAGGACGCCTGAATTGTACCGGCTCCCTGGGGAAGGAGCCGCGCCTTCGCTCCGGTCGGAGGGCGACGGACCGGGCCTCGGCGCTTGCGCGCAGACTCTTTAGGAGTGTTGCGGAACGCGGACATATACTCGCTTCCGCGGCGAAATAAAGGCCCCTGCCCCATATTTTCGCGCCCCTTCGCCAAGGCGTCTAAGGCGGATTGACGGACCGGCGAGTCGCCGCCCTGGATGGGCTCTGACGGCCCTAGGTCTCAGGACTTCAGCAGTTGCAGCAGGGCCTCCGCCGCGTCGCGCGAGGAGGCGGGATTCTGACCGGTAACCAGCTTGCCGTCCACGACCACGTGGGAGCCCCAGTCGGGGCCGCGCGAATAGTCGCCGCCGTTGGCGCTCAGCACGTTCTCGACCAGGAAGGGCACCACGGCCGTCAGGCCGACGGCCTCCTCCTCCGTATTGGTGAAGCCCGTGACCTTGCGGCCGTTGACCAAGGGCTGTCCGTCCGGACCGTTGACCGACTTCAGAACGCCCGGCGCGTGGCAGACCAAGCCCGTCGGCTTGTCCGCCTTGGCGAAGGCTTCGATCAGGGCGATTGAGGCCGGATCGTTGGCGAGGTCCCACAGCGGTCCGTGGCCGCCCGGATAGAAGACCGCGTCGAAATCCTCGGCCTTGACCGACGACAGTTCGACGGTCGAGCCCAGGGCGGCCTGGGCCTCGGCATCGGCCTTGAAGCGGCGCGTGTCCTCGGTCTGTGCGTCGGGATCGTCGCTCTTGGGGTCCAGCGGCGGCTGACCGCCCTTGGGCGAGGCCAGGACGATCTCGGCCCCGGCGTCCTTGAGCGCATAATAGGGGGCGGCCAGTTCCTCCAGCCAGAAACCGGTCTTCTTGCCGGTGTCGCCGAGCTGGTCGTGCGAGGTCAGCACCATCAGGATCTTCATTTCGGGGGCTCCTTTTCAGGCGTAACAGATGGGAAGCCGAACCGATCCGCCAAGGCCGCGCTTGCGACGCCTGTCGGCCTGGGGCAAGCCTGCCCCCTTCCCTGCCCCCAATGGAGACGGACGGATGAGAGCGTGGATCGCGGCCCTGGCCCTGCCTCTTGTGATGGGTGTATTGGCGTCGGCTTCAGCCGCTCGGGCCGATTGCGGCCTGGCGCCGGCCGGAACGACCCGCGCCCTGGCCCTGGGTCCGAACGGTCGGACGGTTCAGCTTCATACGCCGCGCGGATTTGACCCGAACCGCCCCGCTCCCCTGGTCTTTCTGCTGCACGGCAGCGGCGGCACGGGCGCCGAAATTCTGGCGTCCTCGGGTTTGGCCGAGACGGCGGATCGGCACGGCTTCATCGTCATTGCGCCCGACGGCGGCATTCCGGTGGAGCGCGGCTTCGTCTGGAACGTGCCGGGCGTGCCCACCATAGCGGGGACGATTCCCGGCCCAAACGACGCCGACGATGTCGCCTTCATGACCGAGACCATCGACGCCCTGGCCGATCAGGGCTGTATTGACCCGTCCAGGGTCTATGCGACCGGCCTGTCGGGCGGCGGCCGGATGACCTCCTGGCTGGGCTGCGCGGCCGCGGACCGGTTCGCCGCCATCGCTCCCGTGGTCGGGCTGCGCGCCGGACGGCCCGATCGGCGTGATCCTCAGCGCCCTGATCCCGCCACCTGCCGGCCGTCGCGCCCCATGCCGGTGATGGCCTTCGCCGGCGACGCCGACACCACCAATCCGATCCAGGGCGGCGGCGCCCCATATTGGAGCTACACCATGCATGCGGCCGAACAGCGCTGGGCCCAGTTGAACGGCTGCGCGGCCCCGCGTCCCACCGTCTGGGTCACGGCCCAGGTCTATGAAGAAGGCTATGCCGCCTGCCGAGACGGCGCCGACGTCGTCGGCCGCATCACCGCCGGCGGGGGCCACAGCTGGGTCGCCGACAACGACGCCATGTGGGCCTTCTTCGCCGCGCGGACACGCCCGCAGAACTGATACGGACTAGGCCCCAGCCATAGCGCTCACGGGCCTCAAGCAGCGCGAAGCGCGGTAGGCCAACAAAAAAGCCCGGCGGTTTCCCGCCGGGCCTTTCCGATCTTCAGCGGAGCTGAGACCCAGATTACTTGATCTGGACCTTGGCGCCGGCTTCCGTCAGCTTCTTGGCGATCTCGTCGGCTTGTTGCTTGGAGACGTTCTCGACGACGTTCTGCGGAGCGCCTTCGACCAGGTCCTTGGCTTCCTTCAGACCCAGGTCCGAACGGACGCCGCGGACTTCCTTGATGACGTTGATCTTCTTGTCGCCGCCGTCGACCAGGACGACGGTGAACTCGGTTTGCTCTTCAGCGGCTTCAGCCGGAGCAGCGCCGCCGCCGCCGGCCGGCATGGCCATGGCGACCGGAGCGGCGGCGGAAACGCCCCACTTTTCTTCCAGCAGCTTGGAGAGTTCAGCGGCTTCCAGAACGGTAAGCGCGGACAGGTCTTCGACGATCTTGGCGAGGTCGGCCATTGTCAGTTTTCCTTCGGAGGATTGGTTTCAGAGAATGATGCAGAGATGAAAGGGTCCGCCGCTTACGCGGCTTCCTTGGTGGCGTAGGCGTTGAACACGCGAGCCAGCTGACCAGCGGGCGCTTGCAGCACGCCGGCGACCTTGGTCGCGGGCGCATTGAGCAGGCCGATGAGCTGAGCGCGGACTTCGTCGAGCGTCGGGAGTTTCGAGAGAGCCTCGACACCCTTCTGATCGACGACGGTTTCGCCCATGAAGCCGCCGATGATCTTGAAACGATCATTGGCCTTGGCGAACTCGGTCGCGACCTTGGCGGCCGTGCCCGGGTTCTCGGCATAGGCGATGCCCACGGGGCCCTTGAACAGGCCGTGGTAGCCGCTGCCTTCTTCGGCTTCGAGCGCCTTCAGCGCCAGGCGGTTCTTGACCACCTTGAACGCGCCGCCTTCTTTGCGAAGACGGCCGCGCAGATCTTCCATTTCCGCAACGGTCAGACCCAGGTTGTGGGTCACGACCACGGAGCCGGCGTCGGCGAACACGCCCTTGAGCGTCTCGATCGACTCGGCCTTTTGTGCGCGGTCCATTGCGGTCTCCAGTCTTGGTATTCGCCGCCGGGCTTATTCCCGACGACGGATTGGCCGAGGCGCCGCGCATCGCCCAAGAAGGACGACGTGGGGCGTCAGGCCGGTCTTATTGTCCGAAGGATGCGTCTGACGGCGTCCGTCCCGGAATGCGGGCTGACATCGGCAAGGTCGCGTCCCCATCTCCCCACGGCGCCAGAGGGCTCTCTGACAGTTACGGCCTGGGTGACCCCCACGCCCCGAAGTTCTCGGACAGGACCGTCAAAGGCGTGAACCTGTGACGGGAAGGCGCGCTCATACAGGCGCGGCCCGGCGAAATCAAGCCGGCTGTTCGTCCGTCGGCAGGGTTGCGGCGAATTCGAGGATCAAGGCGGCCAGATCCGGTTCGTTGACCGCCGCCGCCGCGGCTTGCGGCGTCATCCACCGCCGCTGACGCTGATGGTCCTCAGGCCAGGCTCCGAGCTGGATCAGCACCTGCAGCGGATAGACGGAGACCACGCATTTGCGCTGCCCACCGTCCTTCAGGGTCTTGGCGTAGCGAAAGACGCCGATGGGCGCGTCTTCGACCGCCCCCTTGACGCCCGCCTCCTCCAGAGCCTCCTGCACCGCCGCCTGGGCGTCGGTCTTGCCGGCCATACGGCCGCCCTTGGGTATGACCCAGCGTCCGGTCTGGCGCGACGTGATCATGAGGATTCGGCGCTCGCCCTCCTCCACCCGCCAGGGCAGGGCCGCCACCTGACGCATTTCCGAGCGCGCCGTGCGCTTGGCTCCGCTGGCCATACGTCAGATCCCTTCCACCGCAGAAGGCCGAAAGACCGGTCGAGACCCCTTGCCTCGTCCTCGCCTCGCCCAACCATCCGTACCAAGACGGTCGATCGACCGCGTCTTCCCAAACGTCATCCGGCAAGCGGCGTCAAGACACTGGTAAACCCGATAAGGGATCAGGTTTGGCCAGGCGCCGTCGCCTCCTCGTCGCCCAGAATGTCCTGTCGGTAAATCATGGTGATGACGGTGTGCAGAACGAGGGCCAGGGGCGTTGCGAACAGGACCCCCAGCGGCCCGAAAAGCGTTCCTATGCCCACGACGGCGAAGATGCCCAGGACGACCGGCAGATTGGCGACGTTCTTCTGCACCATGGGGGTGATGAAGTTGCTCTCCAGCTGGGAAACGGCGACGTAAAGACCCAGGGTCATCAAGGCGGTCTCCCAGCCCTGGGTCGCGCCCACCAGGACCGCCGGAATGGTGGAGACGATGGGGCCGACGATCGGCACGAACTGCGCCACGCCCGTCAGCAGCCCCAGGCCCACCGCCGAGGGCACGCCGATCAGCGCCAGTCCCGTCCCCGTCAAGACCCCGACCAGCACCATCGAGAACAGCTGCGCCTTCAACCACCCCTTCAAGGCGCGGCCGCAGCTGTTCAGCACCTCGCGCAGGCGCGGCCGGTGGGTCTTGGGCGCCAGGGACAGAAGGCCCTCGCGCGATTTGGCGGGCTCGATGGCCAGGAAAACCCCGGCCACCATCACCAGAACCAAGGTGGTGGCCCCGGAGGCGAAGCCCACTGCGAACTTCTGCGCCACTTGCAGCGCCTGCCCCGTCTGTCCGCCCAGACTCTTCAGCTGGTCAAGCAGTTGGGCGGCGTAGGGCTGGGCCTGAATCCAGGACTGCACCCGATCCCAGCCCTGAGGCAGCACCGCCACAAGGGCCGCGATCTGTTCGGCGATCTGGGCGCCGAAGAGGGTCAGAACCCCCGCCAGGATCGAAATGACGATCAACAGGGACAGCAGAACCGCAGCGGGATCGGGCAGGTTGAACCACCGGACGATAGGGTCGGCTAGGGCCCTCAGAACGACCGCGGCCAGAATTGCACCGAAAACCAACAACCATAGGGTGTGTAGCGTGACAATCAGTTGGCCGGCGAAATAGACGCCCACCAGCACCACGGCGCCGAAGGCCAGCCTTCCCTTCCATGGATCGCGTCCGCCCTCATCCGCCGGCGCGCCCTGCGCCGCTCTTCCCAAACCGAACATTCGCTTCCCTTGTTTCGCCTGCCTACAACGCCGCCGGAGCGGCGCCGTTCGAAGCGATGACGAAAAGAGTTCGACCAGGTTCGTGGGACTCAGGGATGATCGCGTCCGTCATAGGCGGCCTGGGCCGCCTCCACCTCGTCCATATGGGTCTCCGCCCAGTCTATCATCGACTGCAGAGCCGCCAGAAGCGATCGGCCTAAGGGCGTCATGGCGTAGGTGACGGACACGGGCACGGTCGGCGCGACCGATCGGGAGACCAGCCCGTCGCGCTCCAGAGCCTTCAGGGTCTGGCTCAACATCTTTTGGGACACGCCGTCGATCCTATGCCTCAGCGCATTGAAACGCATCGGCCCGTCGCCCAGGACGATCAGGATCAGGGTGCTCCATTTGTCGGCGATCCGATCCAGGAGCTGGCGCGTCGGACAGGCGGCGCAAAAGACGTCGCCGCGCAGTCGGGTTTCCAGTGGGTGACCAGGTGAGAGAAAGGTGCCGTCTTGCATAGCCGATTTCCATAACGCACCTGGTCTCCATTGGAAACCTATGGAGACTTTCATGAAGATCGCAGTCTTGGGCGCCAGCGGTCGCGCCGGATCGGAAATCACCAAGGAGCTGGCCTCTCGCGGCCATTCAGTCGTGGCGATCGCCCGCAAGCCGGAAGCCATTCCCGTAGCGCCCGGCGTGACGGCGCTTGGGGGCGACGCCTCGGACGCTGCGGCCTTGGCGAACCTCATCAAGGGATGCGACGCCGTGATCAGCGCCCTGCACCACGACATCAAGGCCGAGACCCTGCTTCAGGCGCTGAAGACTGCGGGCGTGCCGCGCCTTCTGGTCACCGGCGGCGCGGGCAGCCTGGAGGTCGCGCCGGGTCTTCGCCTGATCGACACTCCCGATTTTCCGGAAGAATTCAAACCCTACGCCCTGCCCGGCGTCGCCTTCCTGGAGGATCTGCGGGGCGAGACCGAAATCGACTGGACCTTCTTCTCCCCTGCGGCCTTCATCGAGGAAGGACCGCGCCTGGGCGTCTTCCGCACGGGAACCGATCAGTTGATCGTCGACGCCAACGGACAGAGCCGCATCAGCTTCGCCGACTACGCCATCGCCATGGTGGATGAGTTGGAGCAGCACAATCATTCGCGATCGCGTTTCACCGCGGCCTATTGAGGGCTGGGCGGCGGGTCTTGATCCGCCGCCGTCTTCCAGGTCACAGGTGAAACAGTCCCCGTGATCGTCGCCTGAAAATCACCGCCCCACGGCTTGAGACATCGCCGCCTTCAATTCACGGCGCTGTTCGGCTGTGCATTCGAACTCGTCGCAGAGCACATTGCCCATCTCGGCCATGATTTCCGGCATGATCGCCTGGACCGCCTCCGCCAAACGCGGCGCGGCTTGATAGCTCTTGGTCACCATGGAGCGGCCGACGTCGCTCTGATAGAAGTCGACCAGGGCCTGGAGTTCTTCCAGAGTGAAGATGTCGGCGTAGATCGGCGCCATGGCCTCGAACATGCGCGGCATCATGCGCGCCGTCACCTCCCCCATGACCGCACGGAACTTGGCGGCCTCATCTTCGGACATGCCTTCGAGCTCGGCGGGCATCATCATCGACGTCATCTGACCCAGGGCGGCGCCCAGTTCCTCTCCTTGCATCAAGGAGACGAACTTGTTTGCGAGCGCCAGCCGCGCCGCGCCGTCATCGCGCGTCTCGGCCAGGGCGGCCGGCGCGCAGAACAGTGTCAGGGCCAACATCAGCCCGCCGAAAAAGTGTCTCATCCTAAACCCCCGGTTAGACGCCCACCCTGCCGGGCCGTCCGGTTAGAGACAAGAAAAAAGCGGCGGGGATCGCTCCCCGCCGCTCTTCGATACCGATCGTCTTTCGACGCAGACGGCTTAGGCGCCCAGCGAGGCCGGATCGACCTTGAAGCCCGGGCCCATCGTCGACGACAGGCTGATGCGCTTCACATAGGTGCCCTTGGCGCCCGACGGCTTGGCGCGGACCAGGGCGTCCACGATGGCCTTGACGTTGGCCTCCAGAGCTTCCTGGGTGAAGGAGACCTTGCCGACGCCGGCGTGGACGATGCCCGCCTTCTCGACGCGGAACTCGACCGCGCCGCCCTTGGCGTCCTTGACGGCCTGGGCGACGTTCGGGGTCACGGTGCCGACCTTGGGGTTCGGCATCAGGCCGCGCGGGCCCAGCACCTTACCCAGACGGCCGACCAGGGCCATCATGTCCGGCGAGGCGATCACGCGGTCGAACTCCATGAAGCCGCCGGCGATCTTCTCGTACAGGTCTTCGGCGCCGACGTGCTCGGCGCCGGCCGCGACGGCTTCAGCGGCCTTGGCGTCCTTGGCGAAGACGGCGACGCGGACGTCACGGCCGGTGCCGGACGGCAGGTTGACCACACCGCGGACCTGCTGGTCGGCGTGACGCGGATCGACGCCCAGGTTGACGGCGATTTCCAGGGACTCGTCGAACTTGGCCTTGGCGTTTTCCTTGGCCAGCTTGATGGCGTCGGAGAAAGGCAGCAGGTCTTGGGTGACGCCGGTGCGGGCCTTCTGGGCCTTGGTTTGCTTGGCCATGTGCTTAGCCCTCCACCACTTCGAGGCCCATCGCGCGGGCGGAGCCTTCGATGATCTTGGTCGCCGCGTCCAGGTCGTTGGCGTTCAGATCCTTCATCTTCTTCTCGGCGATCTCGCGCAGCTGGGCCACGGTGATCTTGCCGGCCACTTCACGACCGACCAGCTTGGAGCCCGACTTCAGGCCGGTGGCCTGTTTCAGGTACCAGGTCGCCGGGGGCGTCTTGGTGACGAAGGTGAACGACTTGTCCTGATAGACGGTGATGACGGTCGGAAGCGGGGTGCCCTTGGCTTCCTTCTCGGTGCGCGCATTGAACTCCTTGCAGAAGCCCATGATGTTCACGCCGCGCTGACCCAGCGCCGGGCCGATCGGGGGCGAAGGCGTGGCCGAACCGGCCGGCACTTGCAGCTTGATATAGCCGAGAATCTTCTTGGCCATTGGTCTCTCCTATGAATGACCCGACGAACGAACGACGAGCCGGTGAGCCGTGGTGCGGCATGGCGGCCTCCCACGGATTTGACGCTCCACGAACCGAGGCCCGCCAAGCGAAGGCGCGCGTGTAACAGAGAGGGGCTGGAAAGGCAAACGCGACTGGCGCTCCCATCCCCCGCTTCGTCATCCTCGGGCTTCACCCGAAGTCCGGACGCGGATCGGGCTGTGCGTCGTCCGAGGCGCAATGCGACTGACGATCCGATCCTCGGATCAAGCCCGAGGATGACGGCGGGGAACGATCCACACGCCACAACGAAAAAAGCCGCGCCCAGTCGGACGCGGCTTAAAATCCCGGCAGGGGCGTGGCCTCAGCCCGCGACCTTCTCCACCTGGCCGTATTCCAGCTCGACCGGCGTGGCGCGGCCGAAGATGGAGACGGCGACGCGCAGGCGGGCCTGTTCTTCGTCGACGCTCTCGACCGAGCCGTCGAAGCTGGCGAAGGGACCGTCGATGACCTTGACCTTCTCGCCGATGTCGAAGCGGATGGTGGGCTTGGGACGTTCGACGCCCTCTTCCACCTGGCCGATGATGTTCTGGACCTCACGTTCCGAGACCGGCAGGGGCTTGGTGCCGCCGGCGGCGCCCAGGAAGCCCGTGACCTTCGGCGTGTTCTTGACCAAGTGATAGGCTTGGTCGGTCATTTCCATCTTCACCAGCACATAGCCGGGGAAGAACTTGCGTTCCGAGTTCACCTTGCGGCCGCGACGGATCTCGACGACGTCCTCGGTCGGCACCAGGATTTCGGAGAAGGCGTCTTCCAGCCCCTGTTGCTTGGCCTGCTCACGCAGTTGCTCCGCCACCTTCTTCTCGAAGTTCGAGTAGGCGTTGACGATATACCATTTGTGGCGCGGGTTGGCGGGCTTTGCGGGCGCTGCATCGGTCATGGGCGCGTCTTTCTCAGGATCCGAGAGCGATGATGTATCGGAAGGCGAAACCGAGGACGGTGTCCACGACCCAGAAGAAGATCGAAGCGATCACCACCATGATGAAGACCATCACCGAGGTGATCCAGGTCTCCTTGCGGGTCGGCCAGACGATCTTGCGGCCCTCGGCGCGAACCTGGCTGAAGAACTGCGCCGGGCTGGTGCGGGGCTTCTTGGGCTCGATCGGATCGACGACGACGGTGGCGCCGGCCGCGACGGCCTGGGGCTTGGAGCCGGCCTGGGGCCGCTTGCCGGGTGATTTGGCCTTGGCCATCAGTTGCTCTTCACACAATTGTTCCTGTCGCCCCAGATGGGTAGTCCCATCCGGAAGCGACAGGGGGGATTGGCAGGAGTTGGGGGACTCGAACCCACGACCCCCGGTTTTGGAGACCGGTGCTCTACCAGCTGAGCTAAACTCCTAGACAATCGCGCGAACCGTCCGGCCCGCGCGTTCGCCAGAGGGGGGCGTATGCCCCACGCCGCCCGTCATTTCAAGGGCGATGTCGCAGTTCCGCTTCAGTCTTCCAGATGGGCGGCGATGGCTTCCCGCTCGGCCTCGGCCTTCACCAGTTCCTTGAAGATCAGCTTGTCGATGCGGCGGTCGTCCATATCGACCACCTCGACCTCGAATCGGCCGACCTGCAGAATCTCGCCCTCGTCCGGGACGCGCGAAATCTGATGCAGAATCAGGCCCGCGACGGTGTGGAAACCCTCATGCTCGCCGAAGTCCTCGCCCAGGGTATCGGCGAGATCGTCGAGATCGGTCTGTCCGTCCACCAGCCAGCTGCCGTCTGGGCGCTGATGAATCCAGGCGTCGTCTTCATCGTGGCCCTCGTTGAAGTCGCCCGCGATCATTTCCAGAATGTCGGTGGCGGTGACGACGCCTTCGAAGGCGCCGAACTCATCGACGATGAAGGCCATATGAACCCGGGACCCCTTCAGGATCTCCAGGGCCTTCAGGACCGAGGTCGATTGGGGAATAAAGGCCGGTTCGGCCACCAGGGGTTCGATGTCGAACGTGCCGTCGGTCAGCAGGGCGTCCAGCAGATCCTTCTTGTGCACCACCCCAAGGGGATTATCGACGTCGCTCTCACGCGCCACCACGATCCGGGAATAGGGGCAGGTGCGGATCTCTTCGCGCAACACCGCCTCGGGATCGTCCAGGGCGATCCAGAAGACTTCGTGGCGCGGCGTCATGGCCACCCGCACGGGCCGGTCGCCCAGGCGCAGGATTTCCTCGATCATCACCTGTTCTTCGGGCTCGATCAGGCCTGCGGAGGTGCCTTCGGCCAGGATCGTCGCCACCTCTTCCTGGGTGACGTCCGAACCGTCACGATCCTTGACGCCCAAAATCTTCAGAATGCCCGAGGTCGAGGCCGTCAGCAGCAGAACAAAAGGCTTCAGAGCGACGGCCAGGGTGGAGATGGGCGCGGCCATCTTCGCCGCTATGGTTTCAGGGAAGATCAGGGCCAGCCGCTTGGGCACCAGTTCGCCGACGATCAGCGAAACATAGGTGATGCAGACCACGACCAGGGCCGTGGACACGATTTCCGTATAGGCCGACAGGGCCGGGAAGCTGACTTCCAGAATATGGTCCAGTTCGGCGGCGATGGTGGCCTGACCATAGGCGCCGGCCAGAATGCCGATCAGGGTGATGCCAACCTGGACCGCCGACAGGAACTGCGTCGGCTCCTCTGACAGTTTCAGCGCCTTGCGCGCCCCGCGATCGCCTTTTTCAGCCCGGCTTTGGAGGCGGGATTTTCGCGAGGAGACCACGGCCAACTCGGTCATGGCGAACAGGCCGTTGAGCACCACAAGGAGCAGAACGACGGCAATAGCGATGAGTAACATCTAGGGGTTTTTGGGGACCGACGCGGCGCGACATTCGGCGTCCGCGCGCCTATACTATGACAGGTTGGCGCGCGACGCCACGTTTTCCTTGATCTTCAGCCGGTCCGGCCGACCTCTATCGCCCCATAGGCGCCGGACGTCGAGGCGCGACCGGCGTCATGGGCGCCGGCGCAGGCGCTCATGCCCAAAAGCGTGCCGATGAACAGTCCGGTGCGAAGCGCGCGTCGCATAAGGTTACCAATCGCTTAGTACTGACAACCGTCATAAACGATGGATTAAGATTTGGTTCAAGCCGACACCCGCCGGAAGCGAAAAAGAGACGCCACAGCCCGAGCGGCGTCTACAGGATCGAGATGCAGACCATGGATTCCCTCGTCGCCACAGACGGCGCCGCCCTTCCGCCCGGCGCCCTGTCCTCTCCGGCGGCGCGTCGCAACGCCGCGCCGATTCTCGGCGTGCTGAAGGCCCATATGCCCAAGAAAGGCCGCGTGCTGGAGGTCGCCGCCGGATCGGGCGAGCACGCCCTGATCTTCGCCTGCGCCCTTCCCGGCGTGACCTGGACGCCCAGTGATCCGAGCCGTGAGGCGCGCGACAGCATCGACGCCTGGCGGCGGGATGGACCGTCGAATCTGCGGAAGCCCCTTCCGCTGGACGCCGCCGACCCGGCGACATGGCCCCCGACGGCGGGTCCCGAAACGGCTTGGGATGCGGTCTATTGCGCGAACATGGCGCACATCAGCCCCTGGTCGGCGACCGAGGGGCTGATGGTTCTGGCGGGACGGATGCTGCGCGGCCCCGGCGGTCTCTTGGCGCTTTACGGCCCCTATCGCGAGGCCGACCTCCCCCTGTCCCCGTCGAACGCCGCCTTCGACGAGAGTCTGAAGGCGCGAAACCCGAGCTGGGGCTTGAGGGCGCGCGAGGACGTGGAGGATCTGGCCCGGTCGCAGGGGCTGGTCGCGACGCGCCGGGTCCAGATGCCGTCGAACAATCTGATGCTGCTGTTCAGGCGTGCCTGATCAGAGGGCGGCGACCACGGCCGCCAGATCCGGACGGGCGTTCACCAGTTGGACCTGTTCGCCGTTGAACAGGGCGCCGGGCGCCTGTGCGGCCACGCCGAAACGATCGGCCGCCACATCCACGCCGTCGGCGAATGCGATCACGGGCAGTTGGTTTGCCCGCGCCAGATCGATCAGAGCCCGAACGGCCGCCAGGCCCGTCGCGTCCTGCGCGCCGCCCGGCACGATCAAACCCTTCAAACGCCCCTCGGCGATGTCGGATGCGGTTGCGGTCGCCAAGACCGTCACCCCGCCCGCAACCAAACTGGCGTCGCCGGTCGAAATGGGCGCCAGTCCCACGCCTTCAGCCCGCAGTGCGCCCTCGACATCGCCCATTTCACCGAAGTCCATGTCCCGGCGCATCACCAACCCCATCCGAAGACGGGTGGGCACGGGACGATTATAGCTCGAACGACGAGGACCGGAGGAAGATTTACGTTGTGCGTACAAGACGTCTCCTTTTCAATTTCAATATGTCATCAGATCGCGTCGCCGAATCCGAAGACGCTTCTGGAAAATTTCCAGAGAAACGAAAATGATCGGGATCGGCCGTGGCCGCCCCGCAATCTGCATCGTTTGTGGAATGAGGTCTGATATAGTCGGATCGTCGGCAATATCAACCTTCGCCGGCTCGGAACGTCCTGATCGTGGTCATTCACGACCCCCGCGATTTTCTCATACGGCCGCCCCGCCTGGAGCCTGATGCGGTGAGGAGGAACGGCTTCGCGGTTCCGTCCGAAGCGGTCATGCTCTAGACAGCCGCATCCTTTGACGACGGACCGTAATGGCTTTTTCCCGCACCTATGACGGCGACGCGCCGGTCCGGATCAACAAGTGGCTGGGCCAGACCGGCGTCTGTTCGCGCCGGGAGGCCGAGAGCCTGATCGCAGACGGACTGGTGACCATCGACGGAGAGGTGGTGCGAGACGCAGGCCGCAAGATCGAGCCGGGCCAGACCCTGACCCTGAACGACACGGCCCAGTCGGCCCTGGCGGCGGGCATGACCATACTGCTGCACAAGCCGGTCGGCTATGTCTCGGGCCAGCCTGATCCCGGCAAGATTCCGGCCGTGCGGCTGTTGAAGGCCCCCAACCGCGTCGGCGAGGGCGAGGTCCCGGCGCGCGACGCCTCCCTGCCCCCGATCGGCCGGCTGGACGAGGATTCGCGCGGCCTGCTGCTGCTGTCGTCGGACGGGGTGGTGGCCAAGGCGGTGATCGGGCCGCAGTCCGAACTGGACAAGGAATATCTGGTGGTCGTCGACGGCCAGATCACCGAGGCCAAGCTGGGCAAGCTGCGCCACGGGCTGGAGCTGAACGGCAAGCCGCTGAAGCCCGCCCGCGTCACCCAGATCGAACCCCAGCGGCTGCGCTTCATCCTGACCGAGGGCAAATACCGCCAGATCCGCCGGATGTGCGAACTGGTCGGGCTGGAGGTCACGGACCTCTACCGCATCCGCGTGGGGCCGCTGCTGCTGGGCGACCTGCCCGAGGGCGGATGGCGTCACCTGACCCCGGACGAGCGCGACGCCCTGATCCGACAGTCAGCCGGGAACTGACACCCCGGCCAGCCCCGCCAGACGGGTCAACTCCGCCACATGGCCGGCGAAGGCCTTGCGTCCCGTCGGCGTCAGCACCAGCCAGGTGCGCTGGCGCCCGGCGAAGGCCGCCTTGCGCAGCTTCACATAGCCGGCTTCCTCAAGCTGTTTGACGTGTTTGGACATGACCGAGTCCGACACGCCGACGCCGTCACGCACCACGCCGAACTCCACCTCGTCGGCGGCCGACAGCATGGCGCAGATCTGCAGGCGGCCCGGCGCGTGTATCAAAGCGTCGAAGACGGGCGCGCTCACTCCCCCGCCTCCGTTTCGGCTCGGTAGACGCGCAGCCACAGGCGCGAGCAGCCGAGAGCGGCGACGAAGGCGATCACCCCGAGCGGCAAGGCCCAGAGCGGCTCCCCCCATCGGCCGGCATAGAAGGCGGCCAGCATCAGCACGGCGAAGAGAGCGCCGAGCGCCAGGGCCACCCAACGCGCCCGTTTCGGCGAGAGGCCGGTCACGCTGACGCCGGTCTTGTCGGCCCAGCCGCGCCACAGGAGGCCAAACGCCAGGGCGCCGCAACCGGACGCCAGCACGTTGAAGGGCGCCGGCGCAACCTGCCCCGCCACGATCACGGCCGCGATGGAGGAATAGACGATGTCGTAGCGCCAGGACCCTGCGGCGACCCGGTCGCGCACGAAGTGCTTCGACGCTCGAATCTGCGCCAGTTGCGCCTCGTAGTTCTCAGGTTCATCGGACATGGCGACCTCTCTTCACTTTCCAAACTGGAAAATGACAGTGACTTTCCACATCGTCAACTTAAAACTTTCCGCATTGGAAAGTTAGCTCAGCGCCGAGAACCAACGCTGCAACAGTTCAGCCTCGGCGCGGCGCGCCTCGGTGCGTTCCGCAGCCTCTGCATCAACGCCCCACTGCTCCTCCTGAAACTGCTCATCGATCCGCGACAGGTCGAAGGCGGCGCCGCCCTCCAGAGCGCCCTGCTCCAGCGCCAGGGCCAGGACCGCCGAACCGAACAGGGGCACGGCGGTCGCCAGGCCGGTCAGGCGGAAGTCGTCCAGCGACAGGGCGTGGGCCTTCACCCGGGCGACGGCCTCGGGCGACTGGGGCTGGTGGACGATGCCGGAGACGGGCGCCAGGACCACCCCCATCTCGCGCGCCGCCCAATCGCGCCACGGTCCCCACGCGTGCTGCTGGCGTTCGACCAGGGGCGTCGGGTGTTCAGCCAGATAGCAGACCACGTCCGATCCGGCGTAGGCGGCGATCTCTTCCGCCACCGCCTCGCGCGCCTGGCCGATCCGGTCGATCGCGGTCGAGGCCAGGCGGGTGGCCGGCATGGTGGAGGGCTCGACCACCTCGCCCTGTGCGGCCCACTCATCGGCGACGAGTCGGGCGGCGGCCTCGGTCGGCAGCACCAGGGGCGCCTTGGCGGGGGTCTTGGGCGTGCGCCCGTCCAGCAGCACGGCCCAGCCGCCGTCGGAATGGCTCCCGACGGTCACATCGCTCCAGAAGCGGCGCACCGTCTCCTGGGCCTCGCGGAAGCCCTTGCGGGCGGCGACAATGGGGTCGAGCGGGGGAATATGGCTCATCGAATTCGCTTCACGCCCAGGAAGGGATCGTCTTCCGCCTCGTCCTCGGAGAAGCCGAAATGGGCGAAGCCGGCCTTCATTTCGGGACTGAGCGGCGCGGTGACCTTCAGCAGGCCGCCACGCGGGTGGTCCAGTTCGATGCTGCGGGCGTGGAGTTGCAGCTTCAGCGGACCGGACAGTTCGCGGGACTTGTCGTCGCCGTATTTGGGATCGCCCAGGATCGGGTGGCCTATGCCCGCCATATGGGCGCGCAGTTGGTGGGTGCGGCCGGTGAAGGGGCGCAGGGCCATCCAGGCGGCGCGATCGGAGGCGCGGGAGATGGTGCTGAAGGCCGTCTCGGCCGGTTCGGCCTTGGGATCCTTGCGATCCGCCGGGCGCATCATCTCGAAGTCGTTGATGCCGGTCTTCTTCAGCGGCATGTCGATCTGGCCCGAATAGGGTTTCGGATTGCCGATGACGATGGCCCAATAGGTCTTCTTGGCCTGACGGCGGGCGAAGGCCCCGGCCAGACGCTTGGCCGCCTCAGGCCCCTTGCCCAGCAGGAGGACGCCGGAGGTGTCGCGGTCCAGGCGGTGGACCAGGCGCGGCCGCTCCATCCCCTCGCCCCAGGCTCCCAACAGGCGGTCCACGTGACGGCTGGTCTTCGTGCCGCCCTGGACGGCCAGGCCGTGCGGCTTGTTCAGGGCGATGACCATGTCGTCCTCATAGAGGACCAGAGACTTGGCGAAGGCGATGTCGCGTTCGGTCAGGGTGTGGGGATCGCCGGCCTGACGCGAGGTGTCGTCGGGGATCGGCGGCACGCGCACGGCGGCGCCGGCGGTCAGACGGCCCTCGGGCTTGATGCGGGCGCCGTCGACGCGAATCTGGCCGCTGCGGGCCATCTTCTGGACCTGGATATTGGACAGGTGGGGCCAACGCCTGCGGAACCAGCGGTCCAGCCGGATGCCGTCCTCGTCTTCCGCCACATAGAGGGTCAGGACTTCGCGCTTGGGCGCGTCTGCGGGCGGTTGGTCGGTCAAAGGGCGGCTCCGAAAGCGCGGCGGGCGACCATCAGGCCGATAAAGAGAGCGGCGACGGCCAGGATCACCGAACCGACCACATAGGCGGCGGCCAGGGCGTAATCTCGGCGTTCGATCATCATCACCGCCTCCAGCGAATAGGAGGAGAAGGTGGTGAACCCGCCCAGCACGCCGACAGCGGCGAACAGGCGGATCGTCTCCTGATGCGCCCCTCCCTTGAAGGCCAGCCAGCCGACCAGCAAGCCCATGGCCAGGCCGCCCAGGATATTGGCCGCGAAGGTGCCCATCGGCCAGGCCGTATTGGGCGCCAGCCGCGCGGCGAGGAGACCCAGGCCGAACCGGGCCATGGACCCCAGGGCGCCGCCGGCGGCGACGAGAAGAAACCGTGTCATGATCCGGGCCTATATACGCCGCCGCCGCCGAAAGCGAAGTCTCCCTGCCCTCGCCGCCCGTCTGACCGAAACTTCACTTGCCCTCGGACGTGGTTAACGGCGATATCCGAAACAGCCTAGTTCAGGTCGGGGATGTTTCATGTCGCAGGAAGACAGCCAGAGCCCGGCGATCACGCCGACGATGACCCCGCCGCCGCCCGTCGTCGAACCCGAAGCGCCGGCGGCCGAGCAGCCGCACGATCTGGCCGAAGCCCCGGCGGAGGCCCCGCGCGCCGCGCCGCCGACGCCGACCCCCAGCGACACCCCCGCCATATCGGACGAAGGGGTTCTGCGCCCGATCCAGGAAAGCGACTATTTCACCCTGGACGACGCGGCGATCGCGCGCATCTCCGGCAACATCGACCTCTATTTCAACCAGCCCCTCGACATCTTTCCCTTCTGGGAAAACGAGAAGAAGCCCGACCGCTTCCACGTCCTGTTCTCACGCCAGATCAAGGAGCGGTTTCCGGCGGACCGCGACATCCGCGGCCGGGTTCACGCCTATGGGCGGCGCATCTTCCGAAACCTGTGTGTCCATGTGGGCGTCAAACGGCTGACCCAGGCCCTGACCCTGATCGCCTTCGCCGTCCTGGCCGAGATGGGGCCGACCCTGTTCGCCCAGTGGGCGGGCGGTCAGCCGGCGGGGCTGGGCCTGGGCGTCCTGGCCATGCTCGTGACGGGCGGGATCTTCTTCGGCGTCTCGACCATACTGTTCATCCAGTACCGGTTCCGACTGGAGAACGACTCCTATGAGCTGTCGCGCGAAATCGTGCAGCGGACGCGGGAGCTGCAGAACCTGTTCACCAACGCCCGCGCCCTGTCGGACCAGGCCGAGACCACCTATCAGATGGACGGCAAGGCCTGGGGCCAGCGCGCCCTCTATCTGACGCGGCTGGTCATGTGGATCGGGGCGCGGATGGAGTATCTGGAGAAGTTCATCCAGATGGAGCTGTGGCGTGTGCGGCGCGAACGCTACTGGATGCGCTGGTTCGGGCGGATCACCACCCCGGCGGTTCTGCTGATCTGGCTGATCGCCTTCGCCCTCTTCCCGGCGCCCCAGGCGAACGAGGTCGGGTTCCGCGTCCTTCAACTGGTCGCCGTCGTTCTGGCGTTCGGCGTGTCGTGGCTGTCCTACTTCCGCTGGCAAACCCCGACAAACGCCATTCAGGACAAGCTGGGCGCTGACGGCTGGGTCCGTTACGCCTCGCTGGACGTGGACAACACCGTCGGCGATCAGGTGCGGCGCGACAAGGAACGGCTGGTCGAATATCGCGCCCTCACCAGGGGGCGCTGATCAGCGCGGAATGGAGGCCTGCACCGACCGGGCGTCATAGGCGTTCGGACGGTCGGGCTTCTGACCCCGTCCCATGACGATCTCCAGCGAGGTCGAGGTCGGGCTGGGGCCGCTGAAATTCAGGCCCAGGCCGACGCCGACGCCCGAGGCGGAATAGCCGCCGTACCGGCTGGAGCCGCCGCCGATCGAGACGCTCGGACGCACGCCGCCCGCGCCGCCGGGGCGGCCGTCGGTCCAGCTCTGGGTCACCTCGAACCAGTCATAGCCCTGTTCGGTCGTCAGGTCGGCGGCCCGCAACAGGGCGAAGTCGGCTACGGCGCCGGGGGCGCCCACGCCGTTGTAGGTCACCCGATAGCGGTTCGATTCGATCCTCTGGTCGGAATAGCCCTGACCGCCCGGCCCGCGCTGGGCGCCGTAGGGCGCCAGACTGGCGCAGGCCGCAAGCGCCAAGGTCGAGGCGGCGAGGCTGAGAACGGCGAGGCGCTTCATGGCGGGGTCTCCTTTGGCTGAGATAGCGTTGTTTGAGCCGGAGCGTTCCGTCCAGAGGCCCAGACTAGAGGCCCCGACTACAGGCCAAGCGCCGCGCGCAAACCCGCAAAGTCGGCGGGCGGCGGCGCCTCGACCGTGGTGGTCCCGCCTTCGGGATGGGGGAAGCTCAGCTTGGCGGCGTGCAGCATCAGGCGCGGCGCCGGCCCGACCTCTGTCGTCAGGGCGCCGCCATAGCGGACGTCGCCGATCAGCGGACGGCCCAGATGGGCCATATGGACCCGCAGCTGGTGCATCCGCCCGGTCAGCGGCTCCAGCTCGACCACCGCGCCCTGATCATTGGCGGCCAGGGTCCGATAGCGGGTCTGCGCCCCTTGGGCGCCGGGCGCGTCGAAGGCGACGACCCGCATATAGGACTCGCGCCCGATCTCCTCGCGCCGCAACGGGGCGTCGATGGAGCCGGATTTCGGGTCCGGCGCGGCGGACAGCAGGGCCAGATACTGTTTGCGGAACCGCCGCATCTGCAAGGCCTTGCCCAAAAAACCCGCCGCCGGCTTGGTCTTGGCCGCCAGGATGACCCCCGAGGTGTCCCGGTCCAGCCGATGCACCAGCTCCGGCCGCTTTCCGTTGGACCGGGCGAAGGCCCACAGCAGATCGTCCAGCGTATGGGCCTTGATCCGCCCGCCCTGGCTGGACAGGCCCGACGGCTTGGAAAAGGCGATGAGATGGGCGTCCTCGTGGATCACCCAGGACCGGACGGCGGCGATCTCATCCTCGGACAGGGCGACGGGGGTGCGGGCGGTCATCGGGGGCTTCTAGAGGTCAGTCCCCCGCCCCGTCCACCGCCGCCTCTTCGGCCATTCGCGCCCGCATCTCGGCCCAGCGCTCCAGCCGCGCCTTGACCTTCTCCTCATGCCCCTCGCCCTTGGGCTTGTAGAAGGTGCGGCGCTCCATCTCGTCGGGGAAGAAGTCGGCGCCCGAGAAACCCTCGGGCGTGTCCGGGTCGTACTGGTAGCCCTTGCCGTAGCCGAGCTGTTTCATCAGCTTTGTCGGGGCGTTGCGGATATGGGCGGGCGGCATCAGCGAGCCGGTCTCATAGGCCGCCTTCTTCGCCGCCTTGAAGGCTTCGTACACCCCCACCGACTTGGGCGCAGTGGCCAGGTGGACCACGGCCTGGGCCAGGGCCAGTTCGCCCTCCGGGCTGCCCAGGAAGTCGTAGGCGTCCTTGGCCGCATTGGCGACGAGGATCGACAGGGGGTCCGCCTCGCCGATGTCCTCGACCGCCATCCGCACGATCCGCCGCGCCAGATACAGCGGATCCTCGCCCCCGTTCAGCATTCGCGCCAGCCAGTAGAGGGCCGCGTCCGGGTCCGACCCCCGCACCGATTTATGCAGGGCGGATATGAGGTTGTAGTGTTCTTCTCGCGACTTGTCGTAAGCGGGCGCGCGGCGTTGCAGCACCCCCGCCAGCCCTTGCACATCCAGGGTCCCGCCCTTGGGCAGGTCGAACAACACCTCGGACATGGTCAGCAGATAGCGGCCGTCGCCGTCGGCCAGGGCCAGCATGGCCTGACGCGCCTCGGGTGAAAGAGGCAGGGCGCGCTCCATATGGGCCTCCGCCCGCTGCAACAGTTGATCCAGAGCCGTGTCGTCGAGACGTTTCAGCACATAGACCTGGGACCGCGACAGCAGCGCCCCGTTCAGTTCGAAACTGGGGTTCTCGGTCGTGGCCCCCACCAGGGTCACGATCCCCGCCTCGACGAAGGGCAGGAAGCCGTCCTGCTGGGCGCGGTTGAAGCGGTGGATCTCGTCGACGAACAACAGGGTGCTCTGCCCCGCCGCCCGCCGCATCCGCGCCGCCTCGAACGCCTTCTTCAGATCGGCGACCCCGGAAAAGACGGCGCTGATCGACTGGTATTCATAGCCCGCAGCCTGGGCCAGCAGCCGGGCGATGGTGGTCTTGCCGGTGCCGGGCGGCCCCCACAGGATCATGGAGCCCAGCCGCCCCGCCTCGATCATCCGCCGGATGGGACCGCCCGGTCCCAACAGATGATCCTGGCCCACCACCTCCTCCAACGTGCGCGGTCGCAGCCGGTCCGCCAGGGGCGCATCGGGGGGCAGGATGCCGGAGGCTTCGAAAAGATCGCTCATTGCGACCTATGTAGTCGTGCCTAAAGCGGTTTTCACCCGTTAGTATGGGTCAGCGCCATAGCGAGTTCCCATGACCGACGTCCATCCGAACCAAGGCCCGACTTCCGGCCTGACACCGCACCTGACGATTCCGTCGCGCGGGGCCTCGGCCGCCGTGGACTTCTACACCATCGCCTTCGGCGCAGAGGTGCTGGATCGCCGCCTGGCCGACGACGGCGAACGGCTGATCCACGCCCATCTGAGGATCAACGGCGCCAGCCTGATGCTGAACGACGAGTTCCCGGAATATACGGGCAGCCAGGACGTCCGCCCCGTCGGCGTGACCCTCCACCTTCAGGTCGCCGATCCCGACGCCTGGTGGACCCGCGCCATGACCGTCGGCGGGGCCGAGCCGGTCATGGACATGGCGGACCAGTTCTGGGGCGACCGCTACGGCGTCCTGCGCGATCCCTTCGGCCACACCTGGTCGATCGGCGGGCCAATGAAGGGTTGAGACGATCAGGCTCTCGCCCCGTCCGGTCAGCGAGAGCCCTCGCAGCGCTCGATCGCCAGCCCTCTGCCTTCTGGCCATCCCAGGGCTTCTCGTCCAATGTCGCGAAAACCCGCTCCTTGTTTCAACGGCTTGTGGCTTCGCCCGCCGAACTACCCGGCGCCCCTCCCGAGGGCCCTATAATGACGCCCGGTCTTTGACATCGCAGAAGGAGCAGAGCGCGGCGGCAGCCGGACAGTCCGATCAGCGTCCGGCCATTTCTCATTAGAAAACAAAACCCGTCGGACAGATCGGACACATCGGACACCTTTTTTCGTGTCCCATCGGCCGGACGTCTCAGCCTTGGCCGCCCCGCTCCTAGCCCGAGCCCTTTTCCAGCCCGCTCCTGGCCCATCCTCGGACAGCCTAACCGGCGTCGGGGAAATTCCCCCCGCAAAAACAAAGGCCGTCGGACAGATCGGACACATCGGACACCTTTTTTCGCGTCCAATGGCGGAGCGGCCTAGCGCAGAACGCCTCGGATTTGCCGACCGCCGCGATTGATGACCACCTCCCAAGGGCCGCGCCCAGCGCTGGCGGCCTGAGCGTCAGCGGCTGTGGAAATTTGACGGCCGTTGATCGCGATCAGCAAATCGTTCTGGCGGAAGACGCTGGCCGCATAGCCTCGACCGGAGACGCCGAGCACGACCACTCCGGTGGCGAAGGGATCGCCGCCAAGCCGATCCGCCAGGGCCGGCGTGAGTTGCGCCACCATGGCCCCTTGCAACGGCCCTTGCTGGATAACGAGGCCCTTGTCGGGATCAGCCTCGCCCGGCAGGGTTTGCACCCGCGCCGTCAGCGTCTGGACCCGCCCGTCGCGCAGGATGGCCACCTGCACCTGATCATTGGGCGCGCGGGAGCCGATGCGGTAGTTCAGCCCGCCCTGGTCGTTGATCTCCTGGCCGTCGATCGCCGTGATCACGTCGCCCTGACGCACCCCCGCGCGGGCGGCCGGGCTGTTCGGATAGACGTCGGTGACCACCAGCCCCTGCGGGCGGGAAAGGCCCAGGCTGCCGGCGATGTCGCCGGTGACCGTGTCGCCCTTCACCCCCAGCCAGGGCCGCACCACCGTCTTGGCGCCGCCCAGGGCGCTGTCGACCACCCGCTTGACCATGGCGGCCGGCACGGCGAACCCGACCCCGGCCGACGAGCCCGAGCGCGAGAAGATGGCGGTGTTGATGCCGATCAGGTCGCCGTCCATGTCCACCAGCGCCCCGCCCGAATTGCCCGGGTTGATGGCCGCATCGGTCTGGATGAAGGAGCCTGAGTCGGAAATGCCCGTCTCGGTCCGGTTCAGGGCCGAGATGATGCCGTTGGTCACGGTCTGGCCCACGCCGAAGGGATTGCCGATGGCCAGGACCAGATCGCCGACCTGCTGTTCTTCCTGATCGTCGATGGCCAGGACCGGCAGGCGGTCGCTGACGTTCTCCAGCCGCAGCACGGCGATGTCGCTGCGCTCGTCAGCCAGGATGACGGTGGCGGGAAACTCGCGCCGATCGTTCAGCACCACCTTGATCTGCTGGGCGCCGTCGATGACGTGGTTGTTGGTCACCACGATCCCGTCCGACCGGACGATGACCCCCGACCCCACGGATTCGGCCACCCGCGCCTGGGGGATGCCGCCGCCGAAAAACTGGAAGAAGGGATCGACCTGAACCCGCTGCACGCTGCGCGCCGAAATATTGACCACAGCCGGAGCGGCCGAGCGCACCACAGGGGCGAAGCTGGACTTCATCCCCGCCGCATCGCTGGGGGCGGTGCGCGTGGGCTGGGCGAACTCGCCCTCCTGCGCCTTGGTCGAGGTGGGATTGCCGCAGGCCGAAAGGGCCAGGGCGGCGACGAGCACGATCGGTCGGGTCTTCATCGTCATCCAAGGAATGGAGGCTTCAAGCCGGGCTATACCGCACGGCTTTTCTGGCGGCATCAAGGCGATGGCGGTCAGACCGTCCAGCTCGGCTTGCGCTTGTCCAGAAAGGCGCGAACCCCCTCCTGCCCCTCGGCCGAGACCCGCGCCCGGGCGATCCGTCTGGCCGTATCGTCCATCAGGCCGTGATCGATCCTGTGGCCGGCGATGTCGTCGACCAGCCGCTTGGCCTCGCCCATGGCGCCGGGCGCATTGCCGCCCAGGCTGTCGGTCAACATGGTGATGAACTCATCGACCGAACCCTGGGGCAGGACCAGGTCGATCAGTCCCGCATGGGCGGCGTAGTCGGCGTCGAAACTGTTGGCGGTCAGAAACAGTTGGCGGGCGCGGCGGGCCCCGACGGCCTCGATCACATAGGGGGCGATGGTGGCCGGGATCAGGCCCAGCTTGACCTCGGAAAAGGCGAAACGCGCGCCCTCGACCGCCACGGCCATGTCGCAGGCGGCGACGATTCCGGCCCCGCCGCCCATGGCCGCGCCCTCAACGACGGCGCAGGTCAGGGCGGGGACGTCGTGCAGGGCCTTCAGCATCCGCGCCAGGCCCAGGGCGTCGTCGCGATTGTCGGCCTCGGACCAGTCCGCCGCGTCACGCATCCAGTTCAGATCGGCCCCGGCGCTGAAGGTTCCGCCCGCCCCGCGAATGAAGACCGCGCGCACATGGTCGGCGCCGTGCAGGGTCTCGAACGCCTCATGCAGGGCGGCGATGGTGGCGGCGTCAAAGGCGTTCTTCTTGGCCGGCCGGTTGAGGGTGACGAAGACCACGCCGTCGGTGGTGGCGTCGATCCGGACCAGATCATCGTTCGCATCCGGCGCGGGGTCCGCGACCAGGGGATGGGCGATGCTGTTGATCTCCGCCGCCTCCGCGTCGGTGACGTCCAGGGCGTTGATGTCGGCGTCGTTCGGTTGATCGGCCATGTCTTGATCTCGGATATTCGATTGACGAGAGCCTAACGCGCTCCACGTCAAACGGAAACGCAACCCTCCTCGATTCGATCGCCAACTCGCTCAGCCTTCATGGGAAACTAGCCCGTGGAGTTGCCGCAATAGAAGGAGCTGGACCGACACGGCACGCCCGGCTGGGTGTTGAGGCCCATGGCGATGACTTCCAAGGTCAGACTGAAATACATATCGGGGCCGGTTATATTATAGGTGAACTGCGTGCCGGACACTGTTGTTGTCAGAATGCAGGCGTCGTTCCTATACAGGTTGAGCACATATGATGTGGCCTGTGGCACAGCCGCCCACGAGGCCGTAATCGGCGTGCGTGGATAGACGTAAGTCCCTGGCGAGAGACTCCAGTTCACGCCGGTGGTGGGAGGCAGTTGCGGAGCTTGATTGTCCCTCCACTGCACGATCGGCGACTGGCCGTCTTTAGTTTCGGAAGTCCAATACCAGTGGAATGCCGGCCCCTGCGGCCCGTTCTTGAGATAGTTTTGAATGAAGCCGGACACGGTGATGTTGGCGCCCCACAGGCCGTTGTAGAAAACCCATGCTGGGCCATCATCGGAAATGAAGGTGAGGTTTGGCGCCGTGTCCCAGACTGGCCCCACATCGTCTGTATAATCGTTCGCCGTAAAGCCGGTCTCCGTCCTCATATGGACGCCGGCGGTCGTGTAAAGCTCATGGCTGTGCCAAGCCGCATAGCCGTTCAGACGAGGCACTTGGTCAAGCGTCAGGTCTGAAAAATTCGAAGATGTGACAATGTTGGGATCGCCATGGGCTTCATAATCGACATAGAGCAACGACACCTTGTCCTGATTGATCTTCACCTTGGCGGTGAGACGAATCCAGTCCCCTATGTGAGCGCCGAATCCGGAGCCCGAACCCAGCGGCCGTGAGGCGTAAGACGTCTGCGGACCCAGGCCCCCATTATATGCAAAGAAGCCGAAGTAAGAAATAAGATAGTAGTCGTCACGCATTGCGATGCGGACGTACATCGGCGCGGTGATCGTTCTATTTGTAGGTCCATGCTGACCTAAGAACGTTTCGAGCTGATAGTTATAGAAATGAGGGTCGGATACGGGGATCACCGACGGAGACGAGGGGAGAAGCTCGCCTATATCGCTGAAATAACCCTGCCAAAGCGACACCCAGCTCCAATCAGCGACCGGTGCTGAGCCCGGCGCAGCCGGAAGAGGAAACAATGAAATATTGTCGATCTCTCCACCGCCAAAGGCAGTGCTGGAGGATCCCGCTTTCAACTTATCCGGAGTCATCGGCCCGGCGTCGAGAACGGACATGCCTGAGGGTAAGTCAGCGCCCCCGGATGAAAGTTCTCCGCTACCGCTGACCAACTGGCAGCGGCTGAGAAATGTCTCGACAGCTATCGGCCGATGCGGATCCTGAGAATGCAAGCGAAGGATTGGAGCCAGCTTGGCTGCAACTTGGGCGGGCGTAACCGTCGGCATAAAGATCCCCAAATCTGATAGACCGACGATATGAGGCGCCCTGCGAGAAGTACAGCCGTCTTATGCTACATCCTAAACAGGCCGAAGGTCGTCTCCGGGATCGGGGCGTTCAGGCTCGCCGATATAGCCAGACCGAGCACATCCCGGGTTTGCGCAGGATCAATGACGCCGTCGTCCCACAGGCGGGCGGTGGCGTAATAGGGATTTCCTTCGTCCTCACACTTCTGACGGATCGGTGCCTTGAAAGCTTCGGCCTCCTCGGGCGACCAGGTCTCGGCGTCGCGGTGGACGGTGGCCAGGACGCTGGCGGCCTGTTCGCCGCCCATGACGCCGATCCGGCTGTTGGGCCAGGTGAAGAGGAAGCGCGGCGAATAGGCGCGGCCGCACATGCCGTAGTTCCCCGCCCCGAAGCTGCCGCCGATCAGGACGGTGAACTTGGGCACTTCGGCCGAGGCCACGGCCGTCACCAGCTTGGCGCCGTCCTTGGCGATGCCGCCCGCCTCATACTTGCCGCCGACCATGAAGCCCGAGATGTTCTGCAGGAACAGCAGCGGAATCTTGCGCTTGCAGGCCAGTTCGATGAAGTGGGCGCCCTTCTGGGCGCTTTCGGAAAAGATGACGCCGTTGTTGGCCAGGATGGCGACCGGATAGCCCCAGATGCGGGCGAAGCCGCACACCAGGGTGGAGCCGTAAAGGGCCTTGAACTCATCGAACTCCGACCCGTCGACGATCCGGGCGATGACCTCGCGCACGTCATAGGGCGCGCGGACGTCCTCCGGGATCAGCCCATACAGTTCGGCCGGATCGAAGGCCGGCGCGCGGGGTTCGCGCACATCCAGCTCCACGGCCTTGGTCGTGTTCAGATTGGCGACGATCGACCGCACGATCTCCAGCGCGTGTTCGTCGTTCTCGGCGACATGATCGACCACGCCCGAGCGGCGGCCGTGCGTTTCGGCCCCGCCCAGTTCCTCGGCCGAGATGACCTCGCCGGTGGCGGCCTTCACCAGCGGCGGGCCGGCCAGGAAGATGGCGCCCTGGTTCCGCACGATCACGGTCTCGTCCGACATGGCCGGCACATAGGCGCCGCCGGCGGTGGACAGGCCCATGACGCAGGCGATCTGGGCGACGCCCTTGGCGCTCATCCGCGCCTGGTTGAAGAAGATGCGGCCGAAATGGTCGCGGTCGGGAAACACCTCGGCCTGGTGCGGCAGGTTGGCCCCGCCGGAGTCGACCAGATAGACGCACGGCAGTCGGTTCTGCTCGGCGATCTCCTGGGCGCGCAGGTGTTTCTTCACCGTCATGGGGAAGTAGGCGCCGCCCTTCACCGTCGGGTCGTTGGCGACGATCATGACCTCGCGCCCTGAGACCCGCCCGATCCCGGCGATGGCGCCGGCGCCCGGCGCTTCGCCGTCATACATGCCGTGGGCGGCCAGCTGCCCGATCTCGAGGAAAGGCGAACCGGGATCCAACAACCGCTCGACCCGATCCCGCGGCAGCAACTTGCCGCGGGCGACGTGACGCTCGCGCGCCTTGTCGGAGCCGCCGCGCGCGGCCTTGGCCACATGGTCGCGAAGTTCGGCGACCAGGGCGCTGTTATGCGCGTGCAGGGACTTGTACTTGGGGCTTTGCGGATCGACCGCTGACGTCAGCTTCGGCATGGGGGTGGTTTAGGGGCGGTTGGCGAAAAGCGCTAGTGAGTGAGACGTGCGCTGAGGCGCGCGCTGAAGGCTCGCCTCCTGCTCACAGGCGCTTTTCACCCCGACGCCCCGCCGTTCTTGCCAGTTCCCGCCTTTTCCCCTATACGCCCCCGCTTTCCAGGGCTTCGGTCCTGACGCGGAACGCCAAAGGGTTGGACAACCGGTCCCGCCGCCGCGCCAGGAGCCATCGTGGAGATCGACTTACCCGGTCGTTTCCGCGCCGACGCCTACAAGGGAGACTACCGCATGGCTCTTTACGAGCACACGGTCATGACGCGCCAGGACATCTCGGCGCAACAGGCCGAAGCGCTGAACGACACCATCAAGGACCTGATCGTGCAAGGCGGCGGCTCCGTCGCCAAGATCGAGTACTGGGGTCTGCGCAACCTGACCTACCGCGTGAAGAAGAACCGCAAGGCTCACTATTCGCTGCTGGCCGTCGACGCCCCTCCCGCCGCCATGGCCGAGGTCGAGCGTCAGCTGTCGATCAACGAAGACGTGCTGCGCTGGCTGACCGTCCGCGTCGAGGAACTGGACCTGGAACTGTCGCCGCTTCTGGCCCGCCGCGAGCGCGAACGCGAGCGTGAACGCGAGCGCACCCCGCGTGACGACGCCGACGCCGCAGACGCCGAATAAGGAAACCGGATCATGACCGACACGACTGCCCCCACCCCGGGCGCCCCGGCCGGCTCCGGCTCCGCCGGCCGCCGCCCCTTCTATCGTCGCCGCAAGGTCTGCCCGTTCTCGGGCGCCAATGCGCCGAAGATCGACTACAAGGACGTCAAGCTGCTGCAGCGCTACGTCTCCGAACGCGGCAAGATCGTGCCTTCGCGCATCACCGCCGTCTCCCAGAAGAAGCAGCGCGAACTGGCCAAGGCCATCAAGCGCGCCCGCTATCTGGCCCTCCTGCCGTATGTGGTGAAGTAAGATGAAGGTCGTTCTGCTGGAACGCGTCGAGAACCTCGGCGCCATCGGCGACGTCGTCACTGTCAAGGACGGCTTCGCCCGCAACTTCCTTCTGCCGCGCGACAAGGCCCGCCGGGCCACCGCCGCCAATCTGAAGGCCTTCGAACTCGACCGCGCCGCCATCGAGCAGCGCAACGAGAAGAACAAGGCCGAGGCTCAGAAGATCGCCGACAAGATCGACGGCCAGACCTACATCATGATCCGTCAGGCCGGTGAAACCGGCCAGCTGTACGGTTCGGTCGCCGGTCGCGACGTCGCCGAGGCCATCCAGGCCGAAGGCGGCAAGGTCGAACGTTCGCAGGTCGTCCTGAACACGGCGATCAAGACCCTGGGCGTCCACGAAGTGCCGGTCCGCCTGCACGCCGAGGTCCGCGCTACGGTCAAGATCAACATCGCCCGTTCCATGGACGAGGCCGAGCGCCAAGCCAAGGGCGAGGACGTGATCCGCAGCCAGTTCGATGATGAGCGCCAGGCCGCCGAGCAATCGGCCCAGGAGCTGATCGAAGGCGGCGCCGGTCAACAGGAAGGCTTCGGCGACGAAGCCTGATCCTGACCCCGCCGGATTGGGGCCCGCCCTGATCCATGGCGAATCGTCGAGACATCAAGGGCGCGTTCCGAACGGAGCGCGCCCTTTTTGCTGGCCGAGCGATCCGAACCAAGCTCTGGGCGCGAGCCCATCGTATGACAAGTTTGCAACAGATTGTCCCACTTCGGCATGAGGGAACGCCATGCGCACAACCTTGCCTTGACCATCAACTCTAGCGATGAACACATTCCAATTGGGCTGGATTTTTGGCTGTTTCCTAGTGATTTTTTGCGCCGACTAAGCCCTGGACGTCGTTATCGCGGCCGTCGCCGTCCAAGACCACTGGTCGCTGTCATTGGGGATAGTCATGACGCTGATTTCCGGTCGTTCCGTTCTGCTGGCCTTCGCCTCCACCAGCGCGTTGATGTCGGCGCCGTGCGCCTTCGCCCAAGAGGCGCCGCCTTCGACCGATGATGCGGCGGATATCGGCGAGATCGTCGTGACCGGCACGCGCACGGCGGGGCGGACCAGGCTCGACACCATAGCGCCTGTGGACGTGATCACAGGCGAGACCCTGACCCGCACCGGCACGGGCACGGAAACAGCCGCCGCCCTCGCCGCAGCCGCCCCTTCGATCAACTTTCCACGCCCCGCCATCTCCGACGGCTCCGACCATGTTCGTCCCGCGACCCTGCGCGGCTTGGCGCCCGATCAAACCCTGGTGCTGATCAACGGCCAACGCGGCCACGTCGGCGCCCTGGTCAACGTCAACGGCGCCTTGGGGCGGGGCTCGACCGCCTTCGACCTGAACACCATCCCGTCCGTGACCTTGGGGTCGGTCGAGGTGCTGCGCGACGGCGCCTCGGCCCAGTACGGCTCGGACGCCATGGCCGGCGTGATCAACCTGCGCCTGCGCCAAGCGCGTGAAGGCGGCGGACTGACACTGAACTACGGTCGCTACGACACCGAATATGACACCGCACGCGGATCGCACGAGGCGACGGACGGTGAACAGACCTCTCTGTCGGGATGGGTCGGCCTGCCATTGGGCGAGGACGGCTTCGTCACCGTATCCGGCGAGTTGCAAAAACGCGATCCGACCAACCGCTCCGACTATGCAGCCCCCTCGGCCGTCGTCGGCAACACCTCGACCACCACTGTGCTGGGCCGGTTCGGCGACCCGGCCGTGGAGTCGCAGTCGCTGTGGTTCAACGCCGGAAAACCGATCAGTGCGGACTGGGAAGTCTACGCCTTCGGCGGAATCCAGCACAAGGAAAGCGAATCCGGCGCCACCGCCCGCGCCTACAACAACGCTAACAATGTCGTCGCCATCTATCCGAACGGCTTTCTGCCTCTGATCAACACCGAGATCGTCGATCGCAATCTGTACGGCGGGGTCAAGGGCGAGGCGGCCGGGATCGAATGGGACCTGTCGGTGGGGTATGGCCGCAACTCGCTGGATTACCGCGTCACCAACTCCCTGAACGCCTCATACGGGGCGGGGTCCAAGCGAGAGTTCAACGCGGGCGGATTGAAATATGACCAGCTCACCCTGGGCATCGATGGCGTGAAACCGCTTGAGGTCGGACTGATCGAACCGCTGAACGTCGCGTTCGGGCTCGAATACAGGACCGAAAGTTTCGAAGTCTACGCTGGCGAACCGGCCTCCTATAATCGCGGAACGGGCGGGACAGGCGGCGCGGGCGCCCAGGGCTTCCCTGGTTTTGCCCCCTCGAACGAGGCCGATGAAGACCGCAACAACTGGAGCGCCTATGTTGATCTGGAAGGTCGGCTGACCCCGGCCCTGACCTTCGGCGTCGCCGGGCGTTACGAGGACTATTCCGATTTCGGCGACCAGTTCACCGGCAAGATCTCGGCGCGCTATGACTTCTCGCCCGCCTTCGCGCTGCGCGGCGCGGTTTCTACAGGCTTCCATGCCCCCGCGCTTCAGCAACAGTATTTCAGCTATACGGCGACCAATCTGGTTACACAGGTCATCGGCGGGGTGCCCACCACCAGCCTGATCCAGGCCGGGACCTTCCGCGTCGATGATCCGGTCGCCCTGGCTCTCGGCTCCAAGCCGCTAGAGCCGGAAACCTCGATCAACTATTCGCTGGGCGCCGTATTCCGCTCTGGCGGCTTCGAACTGACGGTCGACGCCTATCAGATCGAGGTGGAGGACAGGATCATCTATTCGGAAAGCCTGGGTACAACCCGCCCGAGCCAGTCGGCGGCCACGACTACGGCGGTCCAGACCCTGTTGGCGCCCTTTGGGGTCAGCGCGGCGCGCTTCTTCCTGAACGGGGTGGACACCACCACCCAGGGGGTCGATGTCGTCGGCCGTTATCGCTTGCCGACGGATTTCGGACGCTTCGACTTCACCCTGGCGGGGAACTACAATGAGACGACAGTAGACAAGACGCCGGGCACGCCCGCCGGCCTGTCGATCCCCGTTTCTCCCAACTTCCTGTTCGATCGGTCCAACATTCTGGCCTTCGAGGATGGCACGCCGAAGACCAAGGTGGTTGGAGGACTGGACTGGACCCTGGGCGATTGGGCGGTCTCGGCCAAGGCGACCTACTACGCCAGCGTCCTGGTCGCCAATAACGCCTCGACACTGGACTATGAGACCGGCGACCACACTCTCTTCGATCTGGAAGCCCGCTATCAGTTCCCCTACGGGGTCGGTCTGGCCGTCGGGGCGAACAATCTGTTCGACGAATACCCGACCTACACGCCGACCACTCTGAACGGCGCCACCGGCTCGGTCGGTTTCCCGAGCTATTCGCCCTTCGGCTTCAACGGGCGGTTCTTGTACGCTCGTCTCAGCTACAGCTTCTGAGGCGTTCGGCCGGGGCGCGCTCAGTTGCGCGCCCCGGCGTCGAATCCACGAGCCCCGCAGACGACGGATTCACTTCACCCACAGGGGGGACGATCTGTCCACCGTCGCGGCGGCGTCCGCGACTGACGCAGGCGCGTGTGAGGGATAGAGCGTTAAGACAATGAACGCCTTCGCCCCCCTGCCCTTCTCGTCCTCCCCGTTGGACTCCAACGGCGTCGCCTCCATGCCTCATAACCTGGAGGCCGAACAGGCGCTGCTCGGCGCCTTGATGTTCGACAACGGGGTGTTCGAGCGTCTCAGCGACCGTCTGCGCGGCTCCCACTTCTACGAGCCCTTCCACCAGCGGCTGTTCGACGCCATCGAGGATCACATCCGTCAGGGCATGCTGGCCGAGCCGACCATCCTGATGGAGCGGTTCAAACAGGACCCCGCCTTTCAGGAGTTCGGCGGCCTGCGCTATTTCGCCGATCTGGTGGACCGGGCCCCGCCGGCGGCCAACGCCCCGGACTACGCCCGCGTCGTCTATGACACGGCCCTGCGCCGCGACCTGATCCGCATCGGCGGCGAGATCATCAAGGAGGCGCCCAATCCGGACGTCCCCGCTGACGAACAGATCGAACAGGCCGAACAGACCCTTTATTCGCTGGCAGAGACGGGCAAGCCCTCGTCCGGTTTCGTCAGCTTTTCTCACGCCTTGTCCGGCGCCGTTCAGATGGCGGCGGAAGCCTATCAGCGCGAGGGCAAGCTGGCCGGTCTGGCCACCGGCCTGCACGATCTGGACCGGAAACTGGGCGGCCTGCACCCGTCCGACCTGCTGATCCTCGCCGGACGCCCGTCGATGGGTAAGACGGCTCTGGCGACCAACATGGCCTTCAACGTGGCCCGCGCCTATCAATGGGAGCCGACGCCGGAGGGCCGCAAGACGGTCAACGGCGGGGTGGTCGCCTTCTATTCGCTGGAAATGAGCGCCGAACAGCTGGCCATGCGGATCCTGGCCGATGCGTCCGGCGTCTCATCCGACAAGCTGCGCAAGGGCGAGATCGACGCCTCGGATTTCGGCAAGCTGCGCGATGCGGCGGTCGAAATCGGCGAGGCGCCTCTCTACATCGACGCCACCGGCGGCATCTCCATCTCCAAGCTGGCCGCCCGGGCGCGGCGGCTGAAGCGGATGGAGCACGGGCTGGATCTGATCATCGTCGACTATCTGCAGCTGGTGACCACCGGCGAAGGCGGCGGTCAAAAGAACCGCGTTCAGGAAGTGTCCGAGATCACCGGCGGCCTGAAGGCCCTGGCCAAGGAGCTGAACGTGCCGATCATCGCCCTGTCGCAGCTGTCGCGTCAGGTCGAGCAGCGTGACGACAAGCGGCCGCAGCTGTCGGACCTGCGGGAATCCGGTTCGATCGAACAGGACGCCGACTGCGTCATGTTCGTCTATCGCGAAAGCTATTATCTGGGTCGGGCCGAACCGCGCGAAGGCACCGAAGAGCACCTGCAATGGCAGCAGGACATGGACCGGCTTCAAGGTCAGGCCGAGGTCGTGATCGGCAAGCAGCGCCACGGCCCGATCGGCATCGTCAAACTGGCCTTCGACGCCGACACGGTCCGCTTCGGCAACCTGGCGCACGGCTATGAGGAAGTCAGCTACGAATAGGGCTCTTCCCTAAGCGCCGACTTGGGTCATAAGGCCGCCATGCCCTCCCCCGCCCTGCTGTCCGTCGATCTGAACGCCCTGGCCCGCAACTTCCACACTCTGGAGGCCGTGACCGGCGCGCCGGTCCATCCGGTGGTCAAGGCCGACGCCTATGGGCTGGGCGCCGAGGCCTGTGCGACCCGGCTGATGGCCGAGGGGGCGCGGACCTTCTTCGTCGCCCGCGCCGATGAGGGCGTGGCCTTGCGGGCGGCGCTGGGCGATGCGCCGGTCATCTATGTGCTGGACGGCTGCCACGACGGGGCGGCCGGCGTGCTGAAGGCGGCGGACCTGCGTCCAGTGCTGAACCAGCCGCGACAGATGCAGGCTTGGAGCCAGGCTGGCGGCGGAGCCTGCGGCATCCAGATCGACACCGGCCTGAACCGGCTGGGGTTCCGCCCCGAAGACGCGCCGGAGTCGTTCGAGGGCCTTCACCTTGTCATGAGTCACCTGGCCTGCGCCGACGAACCCGACCAGCCGATGAACCGGCGCCAGCGAGACGCCTTCGCGGCGGCGGCCGCGCGATATCCGGGCATCACGCGATCCCTGGCCAATTCGGGCGGTTGCTTTCTGGGGCGGGACTACAGCTTCGACGCCGTGCGCCCCGGCGTCTGTCTCTATGGCGGCGGGCCGCAGGGTCGGCAGGATGACAGGATCGCCGCCGTCGCCACCCTGACCGCCGAGGTCTTGCAGGTCCGAGACGTCAGGGCTGAGGAAAGCATCGGCTATTCCAGAGGCTTCGTCGCCGACCGTCCCGTGCGAGCGGCCGTGGTGGCCGCGGGCTATGCCGACGGCGTCATGCGGGCCTATGGACAAGGCGGCGCCGCCTGGGTGTCGGGCGAAATCCGCCCTCTGCTGGGCCGGGTGTCGATGGACGTCTGCACCCTGGACGTCACCGGCCTGGACGTCGCGGTCGGCGATCGGGTCGAGCTTTTCGGCGCGAACCGTCATCTGGATGAGGCGGCGGCCGCGGCCGGGACCATCAGCTATGAACTATTGACTGCAATCAGCGACCGGGTGCCCCGCGCCTATTGAGACGAATGCGACCGCGACTGACGTAGAAGAGGACGATGAAGGCGCAATGCTCGGCCCGTCACCCGACGTCGGCTGTCTCTGCTAAGGAAGTCCATGGCTCGCGATTCCGCTCTCTACGTCTGTCAGTCCTGCGGCTCGGTCCACGGCAAGTGGTCGGGTCAGTGTTCATCGTGCGGCCAGTGGAACACCCTGACCGAAGAGAGCCGTTCCGCGCCGCCGGGCGCGATCAAGCCTTCGGCGGCCGCTTCGGCGCGCGGACGCGGCCTGCAGTTTGAAACCCTTCAATCCGACACGCCCGAACCGCCCCGCATCACGACGGGCGTGGCCGAGTTCGACCGGGTCTGCGGCGGCGGGGTGGTGCCGGGTTCGGCCATCCTGCTGAGCGGCGATCCGGGCGTGGGCAAGTCCACCCTGCTGCTCGAGGTCGCGGCCAAGGCGGCGCTTCGCGGCGGGCGTATCGCCTATATCTCGGGCGAAGAGGCCGTCGAGCAGATCCGAGCGCGGGCCAAGCGGATGGGGCTGGACCAGGCGCCGGTCAATCTGGCGGCGGCGACGGCGCTGCGCGACATCCTGGGCACGCTGAAGCGCGAACAATTCGACATCGTCATCGTCGATTCGATCCAGACCCTGTGGTCCGACGTTCATGAGAGCGGGCCCGGCTCCATCACCCAGGTCCGGGCCTGCGCCGGCGAAATGATCCGACTGGCCAAGACGCAAGGGATCGCCGTCGTCCTGGTCGGCCACGTCACCAAGGACGGCCAGGTGGCCGGGCCGCGCGTGGTCGAACACCTGGTCGACGCCGTCATGACCTTCGAGGGCGAGCGCGGCTATCCGTTCCGCATCCTGCGCGCCGGCAAGAACCGGTTCGGCGCCACCGACGAAATCGGGGTGTTCGAAATGGGCGACAGCGGCCTGCGCGAAGTCGCCAATCCCTCCGCCCTCTTCCTGGGCGAGGGCAAGGACCGGGCGCCCGGCGCCGCCGTCTTCGCCGGGATCGAAGGCTCGCGGCCCGTTCTGGTCGAGATTCAGGCCCTGGTGGCGCCCTCGGCCTATGGCACGCCGCGGCGGGCTGTGGTCGGTTGGGACTCCGGTCGCCTGGCCATGTTGCTGGCGGTGCTGGAGGCCCGGTGCGGCCTGGGCTTCGGCGACAAAGATGTCTATCTGAACGTCGCCGGGGGGCTGCGGATCAACGAGCCGGCGGCGGACCTGGCGGCGGCGGCGGCCTTGATCAGCTCGGCCCTGGACATGCCCCTGCCCCAGGGCTGCGTCGTCTTCGGCGAGATCGGGCTGTCGGGCGAGGTCCGCAGCGTGGGCCGAGCCGAGGCGCGGCTGCGCGAGGCTCAGAAGCTGGGCTTCGACCATCTGCTGTGCCCGCCCCTGCCCCAGAGCGCGGGGAAGACAAACGGGGTCAAGGTGACGTCGGCGACGCGGTTGACGGATGTGGTCGAACGAATCTCGCAAAACCGCTATTAGACGGGCGCAACAGTTTCTGGACCTCTGAGTGACCGGTTACGACGTCTTCGCCATAGTGGTGATCCTGTTCTCCGCCGCCGCCGGCTGGGTGCGCGGCGGGGTGCGCGAGATCATCACCCTGCTCAGCGCCCTGCTGGCGGCGCTGATCGCCCTGGTGACCCTGCCCTGGACGGCCATGCTGGGGCGGGCCCTGGTCAATCCCGACTGGGCCGGGACGATCCTGGCGGCGATCGTGACCTTCATGGTCGTCTATTTCGGCATCCGCATCTTCGGCTCCTTCCTGTCCAAACAGGCCCAGGCCCATCCGCAGTTGGGAGGAATCGACCGGTTCATCGGAGTGTTCGTCGGCGCAGGCCGGGCCTTGGTCCTGTTGGGCGCCGTCCATCTGGTCATCGTGGCCGCCATGCCGGGCGAACGGACGCCGAAATGGCTGACCCAGGCGGCGCTCTATAAGGTCAGCGCCGTCGGCGCCCGCGCCATTCAGATCGTCCTGCCCGGCATCGGGCGCGGCGCCGATGCGATCACGCCTGTGGTGGATTCATCCGTGCGCAAAGGGTTTTCGAACGACGAAGCCTTGCCTCGGACGCAATCCGAGACTAACTCGCCGCGCGAAGCCGCCCCGTAAGTTTCCCCCGGTCATCGGAGCCCCACGATGCGCCACCATATCGCCGATCCCGTCGTTCACCGCGAGCACTGGCGCGAGCCGGAGGATGATCAGCTCCGTCTGGAGTGCGGCGTCTGCGGCGTCTGGGGCGCGGACGAGGACGAGGGCTCCGCTGTCGTCGCCCTGGGCCTGCATGCGCTTCAGCATCGCGGTCAGGAAGCCTGCGGCATCGCCAGCATCAAGGACGAACGCTTTTACACCGAACGCCATCAGGGGCTGGTGGGCGAGGCCTTCGGCGGCGCCGACCTGATGACGCGCATGCCCGGTCGCGCGGCTGTCGGCCACACCCGTTACTCCACCGCCGGCGGCAGCTTCCTGCGCAACATCCAGCCGATGTTCGCCGACCTGGACCAGGGCGGCATCGCCATCGCCCACAACGGCAACCTGACCAACTTCAAATTCCTGCACAGCCAGCTGGTCAGCGAAGGCGCCATCTTTCAATCGACCTCGGACTCCGAAGTCATCCTTCACCTGATCGCCCGCAGCCGTAAGGCCAAGATCGTCGACCGCTTCATCGACGCTCTGGCGCGGATCGAGGGCGGCTACGCCCTGGTGGCCCAGACCCGTCACAAGATGATCGGCGCCCGCGACCCTCTGGGCATCCGCCCCCTGGTGCTGGGCCAGATGGGCGAGGCCTGGGTCCTGGCCTCCGAAACCTGCGCCCTGGACATGATGGGCGCCACCTTCGTGCGCGACGTCGAACACGGCGAGGTCGTGGTCATCGACGAGAACGGCGTCGAATCGATCAAACCCTTCCCCGCGCGCGCCGCTCGCCCCTGCCTGTTCGAATACGTCTATTTCTCGCGTCCCGACTCGGTCGTGAACGGCCGTTCGGTCTATGAGGTCCGCAAGGAAATGGGCCGGGGTCTGGCCCGCGAATGGGGCGTGGACGCCGATATCGTCGTGCCGGTGCCCGATTCCGGCGTGCCCGCCGCCCTGGGCTATGCCCAGGAGAGCGGCATCCCCTACGAGATGGGCATCATCCGCAGCCACTATCTGGGCCGCACCTTCATCCAGCCCAGCCAGGGCGCCCGGCAGAAGGGCGTGCGGATGAAGCACAGCCCCAACAAGTCTGCCCTGGCCGGCAAGCGGGTCGTGCTGATCGACGACTCCATCGTGCGGGGCACCACCTCGGTCAAACTGGTCCGCGCCGTCCGGGCGGCCGGGGCCAAGGAGGTTCATCTGCGTTCGGCTTCCCCGCAGATCCTTTTCCCCGACTTCTACGGCATCGACATGCCCGAGCGGGCGCAACTGCTGGCGGCCAACAAGACGCTGGAGGAGATGCGCGAAATGCTGGAGGTCGATTCCCTCGGCTTCCTGTCCATCGATGGCCTGTATCAGGCGATGGGCGAGCCCGGCCGCAACAATGACGCGCCCCAGTTCACCGACCACTATTTCACCGGCGACTACCCCACCCGCCTGCTGGACCGGGAGATCGAGGAAGGCGGCCGGGAGTTTTCAGCCCGACAGCTTTCGCTGCTGGTCAGCGCATGATATCACGGGTTGATGGCGCACAACCCAGTTCAAAACAGCCAACTGCAGGAGGGGAGGCTCGTCCTGATCAGGCTTGGCGACCGCCTTCTGGCGATTGTCGGGATGTTCTTCGTCTTGAACCTGATCCTGGCGGCAAACCAGTCCGCACTATCGCCTTCGACCCTCGCTGGGTTGACGACGGGCGTGGGCGCCGGGCATCTGCTCTTCGGCAAGCGCCGCTTTCGCGTGCCGTCGATGGTTTGGCTGGGCGTCGGTTTGGTGATGATCTTGGTCGCCACTAAGGCGTCATACGGCCTCGCTAAAGCAGCGTTCGGCGGAAACTGAGTCACATCAGGGCGTCAGCTTCAGCCTGTGATCGCCGCACGCTCGATCCCGCTTGGCGGCCGCCGCAAACGCACGCTAATCATGGCGGATGTCAGACCTGCCCCTCAAAGACCGTATCGCCCTCGTCGTCGGGGCCTCGCGCGGCATCGGCTATGAGAGCGCCCTCGCCCTGGCCAAGGCCGGGGCGCACGTGGTCGCAACGGCCCGGACCCAGGGCGGACTGGAAGAGCTGGATGACGCCGTGTTCGCCGCCACCGGCAAACACGCCACCCTGGTCCCGTTTGACCTGGTCGACGGGGGCGGCATCGACCGGCTGGGCGGAGCGATCTTCGAACGGTTCAAGAAGCTGGATGTCTGGGTCCAGGCGGCGGCGACCATGGGGCCGTCGGGCCTGACGCCGGTGGCCCACGCCGACCCGCGCGAGTTCGCCAAGGTGGAGAAGGTCAACTTCACGGCCGTCTACCGGCTGATCCGCTCGCTGGAGCCGCTGCTGCGCGCCTCGGACGCCGGGCGGGCGATCCATTTCACCAGCAGCGTGGCGACGACGCCCCGCGCCTTCTGGGGCATGTACGCCGCCACCAAGGCAGGCGCCGAAGCTCTGATCAAGGCCTGGGCGGACGAGGTGGAGAGCACCCCGATCCGCGTCAGCATCGTCGATCCGGGCCGAATGCGCACCGCCATGCGCGCCCAGGCCTTCCCCGGAGAAGACCCGCAGACCGTGCCCCATCCATCGGAAATCGGTCCCCTGGTGGTCGAACTGGCGCGAGGCGACCTGACGCCTCCGCCGACGATCCGATTCCGTGACTGGAAGGCCGGGTTAACGACGGAAGCTCTGGTCTGAAGTCATGCGAGGCCAGAGCCCTTCTGATCGTCGCCAATCAGGGTAGGCGCACCAGCGTAGCCAACCAGCCCTGGGCCTGGGCCAGGTCGACGGCCTCAAACAGCGGTATGGCGAGCAGGAAAACCAGCCCGTCTCTAATCGTGGTCAGAAAGAAGTTGGGCCGCACCGACAGCTCTGGCTCGTCCCGCCAGAGGGAGAAGTCAGGCAGGAAACGAGGCGTCCGCGCCTTGTAATCGGCATAGGCGGCGCCGAAGGTCGCGCCCAGCCATGCCTCTTCGCGGCGAACGGTCAGATAGAAGACCGCCACGGACGCGAGGGTGAACAGCACCGCCAGCGTCAGGCTGCCGCTCTGGGCGCCGACGCCGAAGGCACCGAAGAAGCTGAAGATATAGAGGGGATTGCGGCTGATCGAATAGGGGCCGCGCGAGACGATCTCGGCCTTCTTGCGCCCTCCGATATAGAGGGAACACCAGGCCCGGCCGACGATGGCGAAGACGATCGCGGCCAGACCCACGGCCTCGACGCCCTCGTGAAGCGGACTGTCCAGGCCCGTGGCGGACTGGGACACCATCGTCAGGCCCACCAGACCCAGCAGGGCGACGAGCACGGCGCCCTTACGCACCTTTTGCACCGCTTGAAGATCGAAGATCGGGGATGTCGTCATGGTGTTCTCCTATCCTCCAGGGATCAAGCGCCGCAGTGGGCCTTGCTGCAAGCCCTATGATTGCAAACGAATATCCCTCTCGAAAAAGGACGCCATCGGAGGGAACTTCAGACAGCCGCAATTCCCGTGCTTGCCCCGCGCCCAGCCTGTCTGATCCACAGGCTGGCTCAGCAGGATGGCGATGATCAGGGCGGGCATGGCGAACGAGGCGGACCAAGACCCTAGCCTTGATCAACACCCCTCGCCATCGGCGTCAGCCGCTCCAGAATGTCCGCCAGTTCCTGGGGCCAGATCGTCTCGGTGGAGGCGCGGATCTGGTCGAGGCTCCACCAGCGGTGCTCGGCCAGGACGCGCCGCTCCGTCTCGGTCCAGCCGGCGGAGGACAGGTCGAAGTCGTCGCTGCGGAGCAGGAAGAAGCGCTGATCGACGTCGGCCATGCGGCCGTCGGGCAGGCGGAAGCTGACGCGGACGCGGGCGACCTGGGGGCCCGGATCAGCGACGATCAGGCCCGTCTCCTCGAACAGTTCGCGGCGGGCGGCGTCCTCGTAGGTCTCGCCCGGATCGCAGCCGCCGCCCGGCGTGGCCCAGAATTCGGATCCGGCGAGGGGGCCGTCGGCGAAGGCGAAGCGGAACAGCAGCACCCGCCCCTGCCCGTCCAGGATCAGCCAGCGCGAGGTCGGCCGGTCGGGAAGGACGGACGCGACCTCGCTCATGAGGTCACTTCTTGGCGCCGCCCTTCTGGCCGGTGCGGATGCGGCCTGAGCGCGACACCTGACGGGCCCCGCCGCGCGCGCCCTTCTGGATCGCAACAGACGATCCGGCCTTCTTGGACGCGCTGGCCTTCAGGCCGCCCAGCACCTTGGGCTGGGCCTTGCGGGTCTTCTTCTGCTCCAGCGCCTTGCCGGGCAGCTTGGACAAGGCCTCTTCCTTCTCGGCCTTCTTGACGCGGCGCGGCGCGGTCTTGGCGTCGCCCTTGTAGCGTTCCGGGCCGGACTTGGCGCCGCCCTCGGCATAGGGATTGGCGCCGCTGGACTTGACGTTCAGGCGGATCGGCGTGCCCGGCAGGTCGAAGCTCTCCCGGATCGAATTCACCAGATAGCGCTTGTAGTGATCCGGCATGGCCTCGGCCCGATTGGCCATCAGCACGAAGGTGGGCGGACGGGCCTTGGTCTGGGCGATGTATTTCGGCTTGATCCGCTTGCCGTCCACGGCGGGCGGCGGGTGCCGCTGGGTCGCCATGGACAGCCAGGTGTTCAGATCCTTGGTCTTCACCTTGACCGACCAGGTGTCATAGGCCTGAAGCACCGCCGGCATCAGCCGATCGACGCCCCGCCCCGAGTGGGAAGACAGGGCCACAAAGGGCGAACCCTTCAACTGAGGCAGTTTGTCTTCCGCCAAGGTCTTCAGCTTGGCCAGCCGCGACTGGGGTTCGTCTTCCAGGTCCCATTTCGACGCGACGTAGACCAGGGCGCGGCCTTCCCGCTCGACCAGATCGGCCAGCTGCAGATCCTGGGTGTCGAAGGCGTCGTCCTTGTCCATGACCAGGATCACCACCTCGGCGAAGGTGATGGCGCGGATGGTGTCGGCGACCGACAGCTTCTCCAGCTTCTCCTGAACACGGGCCTTGCGCCGCATCCCGGCCGTGTCGATCAGGCGGATGTTCTTGCCCTCGAACGTCCAGTCCACCGAGATGGAGTCGCGGGTGATCCCGGCTTCCGGCCCCGTCAGCAGCCGGTCGTCGCCGATCAGACGGTTGATCAGGGTGGACTTGCCGGCGTTGGGCCGGCCGATCACGGCGATACGGATCGGCTTGTCCGGCTCGTCGATCTCCTCGACGAAGATGTCCTCCGAACCGGCGCGGAGGGCGGCGTAGAGGTCGGCCATGCCCTCGCCGTGCTCTGCGGAGATAGCGACGGGCTCGCCGAAACCCAGGGCGTGCGCCTCGCCCACGCCGCCGCCGCTCTCACGGCTCTCGGACTTGTTGGCCAGCAGGATGATCGGCTTGTGCACCTTGCGCAGGCGTTCGGCGAAGATCCGGTCCAGCGAAGTCACGCCTTCGCGGGCGTCCATCATGAACAGGATCAGTTCGGCGTCGTCGATGGCCGCCTCAGTCTGTTCGCGCATCCGCGCCTCGAGGCTTTCGTCGGTGACGTCCTCATAGCCGGCCGTGTCGATCAGCGTCAGGTCCATGTCGCCGATATTGCCGTCGGCATAGCGCCGGTCGCGGGTCACGCCGGGCCGGTCGTCGACCAGCGCGAGGCGCTTGCCGACGAGACGATTGAACAGTGTCGATTTGCCCACATTGGGGCGGCCGACGATGGCGACCTTCAGAGCCATGTCGGCCTTCTAACGTAATTCTGGCTGAAAATCAGCGGATACAGATCAGCTGACCGGTGTCGGTCAGCACATAAAGGGCGCCGTTATAGGCCGCAGGCGCGATATAGGCGGGCGCGCCCAGCTTCAACGTCGTCTGAGCGACGCCCGTCTTCGGATCGAAGGCGACCGCTTCGCCGTAGGAGTTGACCATCACCAGACGGTTCGAGGCCAGCAGCGGGCCGGACCACTGCGGCGTGATGGTGCGACGGCCGAAGCGCAGGAAGCCGCCGACCTTGCGGGCGCGGCCTTCATTCAGCTCGCGAGTCCAGTAGATCTGGCCGGTGTCGCGATTGGCGGTGATCAGCTCGCCGGACTTGGACACGACGAAGACCACGTCCCCGACCGGCAGGGGCGCGTTCACGCCCGTGACCGGCAGTTGCCATTTGGGTTGGCCCGAGCGCAGGTCCAGGGCCGACAGCACGCCCGAATGGCTGACGCCAAAGACCATGCCGCGGCTGATCACGGGGCGACCGGCCACGTCGCGTACCTCGGACAGGGCGCTGGTGCGGCTGGTGCGCGACAGGGTCTGTTCCCACAGGGACTGGCCGTTCAGGGCGCTCAGCGCCACCAGCTGACCCGAGGCGAAGGGGGCGATGACGGTGTTTCCGGTCACGGCCGGGCTGGAGGCGCGCATCACACGGGCCGGCTCGGCGATGCCGCGATAGGTCCAGTCCTGGGCGCCGGTGTCGACGTCGAAGGCGAACAGCTGGCTGTCCACGTCCACGACGAAGACGTGCGAACCGACCACCGTCGGCGCCCCGTGAATGGGGGCGTCCACCGGCTGAGTCCAGGCGACGGCCCCGGTATTGGCGTCCAGCGCCGTCATGGAGCGATAGCCGGAGGAAACGAAGACCTTGCCGCCGGCCACGGCGACGCCGCCGCCGAAGCCGCCGTTGCGGTCGCGCTCGCCGTTCTTCACGTCGGTCTTCCACAGAACCGCGCCCGTGTCGGCGGAAACGGCCGAGACGGTCGATTCGCCGTCCAGCACGAAGATTTTGCCGTCGGCCGCGACGACAGGCGCCATGACGTTGCCGACGCGGGCCGACCCGCGGCCGATGTCGCGCTTCCAGGCGATCTTGAAGTCCGGCGCGGCGATGACGTGTTCGACCAGGTTTTCCGCCGTGCCGCCCGGCTGGGTCCAGGCCGTCGCGGCCTGCGGACCCGGCAGGAAATAGGTCCGACCGGACAAGGCCGCCGAGGGCGCCAGCTGCTGTTCGAACTCCAGCACCGAGATGCGCTGGCCTTCGGACGCCGTCGCTTTGGGATCGCCCTTCTTGCCCAGACCGAAGGGCAGGTTGCGACTGACGGCGCCGCAGGAGGCCATGGTGGCGGCGACGCCGCAGATCAGCGCGACTTTCAGAACTCGGTTCATCGGGGGCGTCCTGTCGGGGGTCGTCACTGTTGAGCGGGGGCGGTGGACGGAGCGGGGGCGGCCGGCGGAGGCGCCGACTTGGCCGCATCGACGATGGCCTTGAGGGCGCCGGCCGTGCCCGCGTCGATCGTGGCCACGGCGATATTGGCGCGCTGGCGGACGTCGTCGGGCACGTCCTGGCCCAGTTGCAGAAGAACGAAGGCTTCACGCGCCTCATCGGTCTTGCCGTGTTGCAGGCGCGCCAGGGCCAGGGCTTCCTGGGCGAAGGCGTGCAGCGGGCGATCGTCCTCGGCCAGGGGCGTCAACCGCGCCTCCAGATCGGCCAGGGGCGCCGTATCCATCACCAGGAAGGCGGCCTTGAGGGCTGGCGGGTCCGAAAGGATTGGATCGCCCGATGCCTTGGCCGCCTCGTCAAACAGGCGAACCGCATCCGGAATCTTGTTGGCGCTGACCGCCAGCCCCGCCTGTTGTTGCAGGGCCATGACCTTATAGGCGCCGTTGCCTTCCTTGGCCGCTTCTTCGAAGGCGGCGCGCGCATCGACGGGCTTGTCGGCCCGCAGGGCCTCCATGCCGCGATCATAGGCCTCAGCGGCCTTGGCGGCCTTGCTCGAGTTCAGGCTGTCCCAGCCCCACCAGCCCAGGGCGGCGACAAGGGCAACCACCAGAACGGCGCCCACGACGGGCAGCCAGGTGCGGGCCAGGCGCTTGTACCGGTCGGAGCGAAGCTCCTCCTCGACCTGTTCGAAGACATCAACCACGGAAACGTCGCCCCAAAATCGCAAAAAGCAAACCGGCGCGGACCCTAGAAGGTCGGCCCCTCGCCCGCAACGTCGTCCGTTACGGCGAAGCCGGCTTTTTCGAGAAGTAGGTCTCGACTTCGGCAGGAAAACGGCGGGTTTTCACATCATTGGCGAAAGCGGCGGCCGCGCGGTCGATCTCGGTGCGCAGATCGGCGTATTTCCGCACGAACTTCGGCGCCCAGTCGAACAGGCCCAGCATGTCGTTGACCACCAGCACCTGGCCGTCGCAGGCGGCCGAGGCGCCGATGCCGATGGTGGGAACGTCCAGGGTCTCGGTGATCTCGCGCGCCAGCGATTCGGCGACGCCCTCGATGACGATGCAGAAGGCGCCGGCCTCGGCCGTGGCCCTGGCTTCCGCCAGGACCCGATCCCGCTCGACGTCTGTACGGCCCTTGGCTCGGAAACCGCCCTCGGCCAGCACCGCCTGAGGGCGCAGGCCGACATGCCCCATGACCGGAATGCCCCGCCTCACCAGAAAGGCTACGATTTCGGCCAGTTCGACGCTGGTCTCCAGCTTGACCGCCTGGGCGCCGGTTTCCTTCATCACCCGCACGCAGTTGTCGTAAGCCGCTTCCTTGCCTCCCTCATAGGAGCCGAAGGGCATGTCGACCACCACCAGGGCCCGGCACGATCCACGCACCACCGCCTGACCGTGCAGGATCATCATGTCCAGGGTGACGCCGACGGTGTTGGGCAGGCCGTGCACCGCCATCCCCACGCTGTCGCCGACCAGAAGAACGTCGCAATGGGGGTCGAGCAGCCCCGCCATCGGAGCGTCATAGGCGGTCAGGCAAACGATCGGCGCGCCGCCCTTTCGTCCCGCGATGTCGGGGACCGAAATCCGTTTGACGGTCTCTTGAACATGAACGGACATCGGGCGCCTCCTGACCTGAGGGGCGTCAGATAGGCGCGCCGAGGACGCAAGTCACCCTCAGACGTCCTGCGACAGCTTCACAGCTCCCGCCGCCAGCAGGGCCGCCACCGCGCCCGCCGCGATCCAGAAGGCCAGCATGCCTGAGCCGCCCATCAGGTCGATCGACCCAAGTCCCAGGCTGTCCAAGCCTGTCTGGGCCGCGCCCTGGGCCGCGGCTGCGGCGGTCCGCACCCCCTGCGTCAGGGTCGTGTCGGGGTCGCCGCTGAAGTTGAAGTTCACGCCCTCCCGCACGGCCAGGACGCCGCCGACCAAGCCGGCCGCCGTCAGAGCCAGACCGCGCCAGCGCGACCGCTTCTCCAGCCGGGCCTGCAAGGTGGCCACGAACAGCGCCTCGTCCGCCAGAGTCGGAGTGCGCGAAAAAAGGCGCTCGATCATCGGATCGAATTCGTCAGCCGACATGGAGCGACCTCCCGTCCGCCGCCACGGGCTGCAACCGCGCGCGGAGTTTATCCAGACCACGTTTGACATGTGACTTCACCGTGCCGAGTGGCAAATTGATGGCTGCCGCAATCTCCGGGTGAGACATCCCCGCGCCATGGCACAGGGACACGCAGACCCTTTCCGTTTCGCTGAGGGTCCTCAGCGCCTCGTCCAGATCCATGGAGCCGGCCTGATCCTGAGCCGGCGCCGCCTCATCGGCCTCAGCCTCAGCTACATAGCGGGCTTCGCGGGCGACGCGCTTCAGATAGAGGCGGGCGGCGATCTTCTTGATCCAGCCCGCAAAGGTCCCCTGCCCCCGAAATTCCGAACAGCGCTGAAAACCTTGCAGAAAGGCGTCCTGGGCGACGTCGTCGGCCAGGGACGGCGCCGCGCCCATGCGGCGCAGCAGCCCCCGAACCGCCGAACCGTGCCGCCGGACCAGTTCGCCATATTCCCGCCGTCCGCCGGCCGCCGCCTGGGCGGCCAGCTCCACGTCGTGCAGATCGCGTAAGGACTTGCTCATGACGTCCCCCTCCGGTCGACGTCAGGCCTTGTTCGGGTTGAAGAAGCCCAGGATGATGAAGGCGATCCCGATCGCGGCAGGGATGCAGGACAGGCCGAGCAAGACTTCTTGGCCGTTTGAGCCAAAGTCGCGGTGCGCCGAACCGATTATCAGCGCGAAACCGGCCAAGCCTGCTCCGGCCGCCAGGCTCAGAACGCCCTTGCGAATGTCCTTGGTCCGCGACGGCAGGCTTTTCTGCACGTCCTTGGTCATGGCGTCGATCAGTTCGGGCGGCAGCGTCTGGCCCTTGTCCACAGCATGGCGGACGGTCAGCTGCATCTCGGTGCGCTCGCGGCTTTTCAGATAGGAGGGGCCCACGATCACGGCGACGATGGAGCCGAAGACGATGAAGACGATGAAGATGGGTGTCAGTTCCATGACAGACTCTCTTTGATCCGTTGTGACAGCCTGATGCGGCGGCCTTCTGATCACAAGAGGCGTCAGCCCGCGCAAACGGATGCGGAAACCCAGATGAAATATCGGTAAGCTGTCTCATGAAGGCGGCTGACGCATCCGGCCAAGGCCGCTAGGGTCGTCTTCATTGTCAATCTAAGGAGCGCCCCATGGCCCATGTCGTCTACCGGATCGTCGAACACGACGGGGGCTGGGCCTATAGGGTCGGCGACACCTATTCCGAAACCTATCCCACGCATGAGGCGGCCAAGGCCGCGGCCGTCCAGGCCTCGCGGGAACAGAAGGTTCCGGACGAGAACGCCGCCATCGAATATGAAACGGCCGACGGTCGCTGGGTGACTGAAACGGCGGACGGCCACGACCGGCCGGTCACCGATGTCGAAGATTGAGGCGGAGACGGTCTTGATCTCACGCCGCGTCCTCCTCGCCGCCGCAGCCGCCGCGCCGCTCGCCGCCTGCGCGTCCGACGGCGGCTTGGGCGGACGGTCCTCCGCTCGAGAGCCGACCGCGTCCTTGACCTTGGCGACCTTCAACATCTGGCACGACATGGGGAACTGGCCCGCGCGGCGGCCGCTTCTGATCGCGGCTCTCCGGGCTCAGAACGCCGATGTCATCGCCTTGCAGGAGGTGCTGGAGGACGCGGACAAGGGGCTGGAAAATCAGGCCGAAACCCTGGCGCGCGAACTGGGCGGCTATCAGGTCGCCTTCGTCTCCACCGATCCCGAAGGCGCGCGGCGCCGCTACGGCAGCGCGCTTCTGACTCGCCTGCCCGTACTGGCGCGCGATTCGGTGCGGCTGGAGCCCCTGGACGATTATCGCACGGCCCTGCGTCTGCGCCTGTCCGTCGGCGGCCGGCCCGTCGACGTCGTCGTGACCCACCTGGCTTGGCAGCAGGACGCCGGAGCCGTGCGCGCCCGCCAGATCGGTCATCTGCTGTCCTGGCTGCCTCAGGACGGGACGCCGCTGATCGTCATGGGTGATTTCAACGCCGCCCAGGACGATCCGGGATTGGCGGCTCTGACCGGCCCGCGTTTCACCAGCGCCCTGCCCGCCGGCGCGGCCGAGACGACCCTCAATCCGGCCAAGGGGCACCCGAACCGGGTCATCGACCACATCTTCGTGGAGCGGACCTTCTTCACCCCCGCCGCCGCCCATCTGTTCGGGGTTCAGCCCACCGGCGGAGAATATCCGTCAGACCATTTCGGGGTCGCCGCGACCGTCGCCTTCAACTGAAGACCTGGGAGTAAAGCTCTGGCTTGAACCCGACCAGCCGCCGATCCCCCAGGTCCAGGATGGGCCGTTTGATCATCGACGGCTGGGCGATCATCAGGGCGACGGCCTTGTCTCGGTTCAGGCCCGCCTTGTCGGAATCTGGCAGCTTCTTGAAGGTCGTGCCGGCGCGGTTCAGCACCGCCTCCCAGCCGTGTTCATCGACCCAGCCGCCCAGGCGCACGGGATCGATCCCCGCCTTCTTATAGTCGTGGAAAACATAATCGACGCCATGCTGTTCCAGCCAGACGCGCGCCTTTCTGACAGTGTCGCAGTTGGGTATGCCGTAAAGCGTCGGGGTCATGGCGAGTTCCTTCACCCCGCGCCTTAGCCGAGGAAAGAAGGCCGCGCCAGATGGGTCGGAAGCAGTCAGAAGCGCTTCGTAAAGCCCAGACTGATCACCCGACCACGTGGGTCGGCCACGACGGGGTCGTATCCGAAGGCGAACTGGGCCAGAGGCGGGGCCTTGTCGGCGATATTGACCGCGCCCAACGTCAGGTCGATGTCGGTCCCGACGGAGCGGGTGTAAAGCAGGTCGATGGTCGTTTGGCTGGCGATCGAGGCGTCGGTGATCCCGCTGCGGTCGTTGGCGTAGCCCGCCGTATAATGAACAAGGCCGGTCAAAGCCTGCCTTCCGTCGCGCCAGTCCAGAACCAACTCTCCCCGATTGCGCGGCAAGGATCGACCGATGTTGTTCAGATTGGTGGACCCCACGCCGGACACGGCGTCGGCGCTCGCATTCAGGCGGATGTCGTAGCGATCGACATAGGTCCAGTCCGCCGCCGCCGACGCCCGTCCGCCCCAAAGATCGCGGCCGTAGCGGGCCGACAGATCCACCCCCTCGGTTTCGATCGACGAGGCGTTGATGAAATAGAGCTGAACGAAGGTCAGGGCCCCGCTCGCGGACCGGGTCAGACGCGACTGGGCGTCCGTACCCGTCCGTCCCGCCAAATCATCGGCCGCCGCCTGGTTGATCACAGCCTGGGCCGATTCCTTGACCACCTGATCTCTATAGTCGAACCGCCAGGCGTCGAGGGACAGCTCCAGCCCGTCCAGCGGACGCCACTGCGCGCCAAAGGTCAGGCTTTCCGACTTCTCAGGCTTCAGCTCCGGATCGCCGGAAGTCAGGGTGTTGACGAAGACGAAGGCGCCGCGATCCAGCACCGAAGGCTGCGCCGCCTGAGCGCCGGACTGGGCGTAGACCGAGGGCGCCCGATAGCCCTGGCCCCAGGACGCCCTCAGGGCGAGGGCGTCCACCACCTCCCAGCGAACGGCCGCCTTGGGATTGAACCGGCCTTCCCCGTCATAGGCTTCATAGCGGCCGGCCAGTTGGGCCTCGATCCGGTCTCCCAGATGCAGACGCGCCTCGGCATAGGCGGCCAAAGCCTGCTGGTCGCCGTCGAAGTCCGGCGAATAGCCGGCCGTCAGCAGGTCGCCGCGGTTGACGAGGTCGTTCCAGTCGTGGCGGAAAGCGCTGCGGCGATACTGGAGCCCCAGGGCGAGATCGACAGAGCCGCCGTCCCAGCCCAGGGCCTGACCCGAGGTCGAGGCGTCGGCAGTCGTCAGGCTGGCGGCGCCACGCAGACCCGCAGAGCCGATCAGACTGTCGATCAGGGCGGCGCTGTTGGGCGCCCCGGTCCCCAGATAGGCGCTTCCGAACGGGTTGAAATATCGGCAGGCTCCGACGCCGGGCGTCCCAGCGGCCGGGTCGCACCCCGGACCGCCCAGGCCGTTCAGGGCGTTTTGCAGGGCGCTGCCGATCACGTCCGGCTTGTCATAGGCGACGTGTTGGCGGCTGGCCGTGGCGGCCAGACTCCAGCGCCAGCCGCCGGAGAAATCGCCGTCCAGCCCTGCAGCGACCCGCCAGGTGCGATAGTCGAACTGAGCCTTCGACGCCCCGGCCTCGGCGCCGAGAAGCCGACCGCGAAACAGGACGTCTTCTCCGAACGGATTGTCGGGATGGGACGCTGGGACGCTCAGGGACCGCGCCAGAATGGGCAGGGACGGCGTCTGGCGCGCCGTGGTCGAGGTGGCCGAGCCCGCCGCCTGCAAGGACAGCCGCATGTCCCCCACGGGGCGTCGATAATCGGCGAAAACCTGGGTCCGCGTCTCTTCCGGCGCCAGGTCGAAAAAGTCCGAATAGTCCAGTCGGCAGAATGAATCGGTCGCTGAGTTGAGATAGGCGGATTGGAAGGCAGGGTCGCCGCAGCTCGGATCGGGCGAATAGGCGCGGCGGCTGGGCCGGTAATAGGAGCCGGGCTGGCCGTAACTGGTCACGGCGGTCCAGGGAGCCCGGCCATAGGTCTGCGCCTGGGCGAAATCCCTTTCATCCGTGCTCAGGGCCGAACGGTGGAAGCGGGAGGCCGCGACCGTCAGATCGCCGCCCAGCAGCGTCCAGCCGCCCAGCCCCTGGACCAGGGTTTCTTCCGATCCGTCGGCGAAGGCGTAACGGGCGCTCAACTCCGGATGATCGACCGCGGTGCGCGTGATGAAGTTGACGACCCCGGCGACCGCGTCCGATCCATAGACGGCCGAGGCGCCGTCCTTGACCACTTCGATCCGCTCCAGGGCGATCAGGGGGACGAGGGCGTTGATGTCCACGAAGGCCGCGCCGTCGGTGGCCACCACGGCGCTGGAGGTCCAACGCTGGCCGTCCACCAGGACCAAGGTCGAGCCCAGGCCCAGGTTTCGCAGATTGAACTGCGCCGTGCCTGAGCTTTGCGGCTGATTCAGCTGATCGACCTGCGCCTCAGACCCCGAATTGGCCGTCACGAGCCGGGTGAGCTGACCCGCATCGCCTACTCCGGCGGCGGCGATCACCGTGCGGTGCACGGTTTCCACCGGCGCAACCCGATCTCCCCCGGCCAGACGCGACCCCGTCACCACGACCTCTTCCACCTGAGCGGGCTGCTGCGCCTGGGCCGCGCCCGCGACGGCGACGGCCCAGCCGGCGGCGGTCGCCATCCAGAGTCTGCGCTTCGTCATATCGGTCTTCCTCCGTGGTCCAAGCCGGGGCTTTTACCGACACTTCGCTGCTTGTGAAAGCTCAATTTTGCAATTTTGCAGATTTGCCCCACTGCGTTGGCCGAAGCGAACCTCGCCCATTGATCCCGCCATGTAACCGGTTACGGTGGGCCAAAACGCAGCGACCTAGGGAAGAAGCATGGCGGACGTCCGTCTGATCGACGTGAAGAAGGCGTTCGGCGCCGTAGAGGTGCTGAAGGGCGTCGATCTGGAGATCGCGGACGGCGAATTCGTCGTCTTCGTCGGCCCGTCCGGCTGCGGCAAATCCACCCTGCTTCGCACCATCGCCGGCCTGGAAGAAGCGACGACGGGGGACGTCTGGATCGGCGGGCGCCGGGTCAACGCCCTGTCGCCCTCGGATCGCGGCGTGGCCATGGTCTTTCAGTCCTACGCCCTTTATCCGCACATGACGGCCTATGAAAACATGGCCTTCGGACTGAAACTGGCCAAGACGGACAAGGGCGAGATCGATCGGCGCGTGCGCGCGGCGGCCGAGGCCCTGAGCATTACCGACTATCTGGATCGCAAACCCAAGGCCATGTCCGGCGGCCAACGGCAGCGCGTCGCCATCGGCCGCGCCATCGTGCGCGAGCCCCAGGTGTTTCTGTTCGACGAGCCTCTGTCCAACCTGGACGCCGCACTACGGGTGCGGATGCGCTACGAGTTCGCGCGGCTGCACGGCGAGCTTAAGACGACCATGATCTACGTCACCCATGATCAGGTCGAGGCCATGACCCTGGCGGACCGCATCGTGGTCTTGAACGGGGGGCGGATCGAACAGGTCGGGGCGCCGATGGCGCTTTATCAGCATCCGGCCAATCTGTTCGTCGCCGGATTCATCGGCAGCCCGAAGATGAACCTTCTGAAGGCCGAGATCGTCGAGGCTTCGCGAGAAGGCGCGGTCGTCAAGACGGCTGGAGGCGAAAGGGTGCGGGCGGCGGTGGACGCCTCGACCGCCCAGCCGGGCGCCGCCGTCACCCTGGGGATACGGCCCGAACATATCGTCCTGAACGGCGGTCGCGACAGCCTGTCGGCCCAGGTCCTGTTCGTCGAAACCCTGGGCGCAGTCACCATGGCCCATCTGAAACATCCCGCCTCTGACGAGACCCTGACGGTCCAGACGCCCGGCGAGCGCCGTCTGACGATCGGCGAAACCGTCAGCCTGTCGGCGGCGCCCGCAGACGTCCATCTGTTCGACGCAGAGGGTTGCGCCTTGCCCCGCCTGTGACCGAGGCTGGACCGCGCGGCTTCAGCCGCGCTTTTCCTCGTCGCCGATGAAGGCGCCGGCGATCCAGCTGACCACGCCCGTCACGATGGCGGCGCCGATCCCCGCCCACAGGCCGTTCACGGCGAAACCGCCCAGGAACATGGCGGTCAGGCCGATCATGGCGGCGTTCACCACCAGCAGAAACAGGCCCAGGGTCACGACGGTGATGGGGAAGGTGATGATCACCATGAAGGGCCGCACCACCGCATTAACCAGGCCCAGAATCAGGGCGGCCGCAATCAGAGAGCCGTTGTTGGTGAAGGCGACGCCGGGCACCACCTGGGCCGACAGCCAAAGGCCGATCATGGTGACGACGGCCTGAATGATGAAGCGGGTCATGATGTCCTCAGGGCTGGAAGCGTCACCATAACGCGCCATCGGGGCAAAAGGCTCCCCTCGATCCGTCGCGCCTGCTAGATTCGCGGAACGATCCGATCCGACACGGAGACTGCAGATGAGCCTTCACGGCGCCTATGATCCCGACAATGTCTTCGCCAAAATCCTTCGCGGCGAACTGCCCTCGGTGAAGGTCTGGGAGGACGACCATGTTCTGGCCTTCATGGACGTCTTTCCTCAGTCGGAGGGCCACGTCCTGATCATCGCCAAACAATCCCAGGCGCGGACCCTGCTGGAGGTCGAGCCCGACGTTTTGGCCCATATGACGGCGGCGCTTCAACGCACGGCGCGCGCAGTGGAAAAGGCGCTGTCGCCAGACGGCCTGTCGATCATGCAGTTCAACGGCGACGCCGGCGGCCAGACAGTCTTCCATCTGCATTTCCACATCGTCCCGCGCTGGGCGGACCGACCGATGAAGGGCCACGGTCACGCCCCCATGGCCGATGCGGCCACGCTTCAGCCTCTCGCGGACAGGATCGCCGCCGCCCTGGACTGAGGCCGCGCGAGGCGTCTTGCGTCCGGCGCGATCCGTCCGCATAAGGCGCGCAGTTCCGTCCTACGGACGCGGCCGGTTTAGCTCAGTTGGTAGAGCGCCAGTTTTGTAAACTGGATGTCGCGGGTTCGATTCCTGCAACCGGCACCATTCCCCTTCTTTGAAGACGGATGGCCTTGGACCTGAGGATCGCTACAGTGTCCGCTCTTTTCAGGAGTGCGTCTTGCCTGCTTCTCGTCGTCTGGTGCTCGTCGGCGGTCTCGCCGCTGCGGGCTGCTCCTCCCTCGCCGTGACGGCGGGCGGCGTCCGCCGTATGGACCCGGCCTTAAACGGGGTGGTCGCTCCGGATGCACGGCTCGAGCGTCTGGCGTCGGGCTTCACCTGGTCTGAAGGCCCGGTCTGGATCGCCGACGGGGACTATCTGCTCTTCAGCGACGTGCCGGAGAACCGTATCCATCGCTGGTCACGAGCAGGCGGCCTGTCGGTCTTCATGGCGCCGTCCGGCTATGACGGACCCGACCCGTCTGTCTTCCGCGAGCCGGGGTCGAACGGCCTGATCGCCGGTCCGGCGGGGACGATCCTGATGGCGGATCACGGCAATCGGGCGATCGCCCGCGTGGATTTGGCGACCCAGGTCAAGACCTTGCTGGCGACCCATTACCGCGGCGCGCGGTTCAACTCCCCCAATGATCTGGTCCAGGCGTCGAACGGTGCGATCTTCTTCACCGACCCGCCCTATGGTCTCAAGGACATGGACCGTTCGCCGCTGAAGGAGATGGCGGAGAACGGCGTTTACCGGCTCGATCCCGACGGCGGCCTGCATCGTCTGGTCGATGATCTGACCTTCCCCAACGGCGTCGCCCTGTCCCCGGATCAGCGCACCCTCTATGTCTCGGTCTCCGATCCGGCGCGACCGGTCCTGATGGCCTATGAGCTGGACGGCGCGGGCGGGATCAGGGGCGGCCGGGTGTTCAAGGATTTCGCCGCCCTGGCCGGCCCTTCGGCGCCGGGCCTGCCGGACGGGATGGCGGTCGATCGGGACGGACGCCTGTTCGCCACCGGTCCGGGCGGCGTCCATGTGCTGACGCCGGACGGCCGCAGCCTGGGTCTGATCGACACGGCGGGCGCGGCGGCCAACTGCACCTTCGGCGAAGACGGCCGCACCCTGTTCATCACCGCCGGCGACCGACTGCTGCGGCTTGAGACCCTGACGCGGGGCTGACGAGGCGGGTTCACGGCGCGGCGGGTTCACCGCGCGGCGGTCAGCGTCCCTTCCAGGCTGATCGTGGCGTCGGCGTTCTCGACCACATTCAGGGTCGTCGCCTCGACCTTGCGGTCATGCAGGGCCGCCAGCCAGCCGAAGGCGGCGGTGGTCGACACATTGGTCAGGCTGAACCCCAGCCCCCCCTCGGCCGACATCCCCATCTGGGGCGTCAATCCGGTCGCCGCCTCGACCTCGGCGACGGCGGCGGAGACGTCGACCTCTCCTGTCTTCGCCTCGCCGACGGCCAGGCTCCCCGTCCCGCGCTCGATGGCCGTCAGTTCGGCCTCGGCCGTCGCGCGCGTCCGCGCGGCCTCATCGCGCCAACTCGCCAGCGGCCGAACGATCAGCAACCAGGCCAGGACTGCGGCGATCGCCACGCCCATCACGGTCAGCATGCGCCGTTCGCGCAAGGTGCGGCCGTCCCACCAGGCGGCGGCTTGAGCGATCAGGCCGTTCATTGCATCCCTCCAATGATCACTTCGCTGACCACCCGACCGCCGTCCTCGACCGTGGACTGGTCCGTCATTGACAGCCCAGAGGCGGTCAGGGTCGCGCGGATCGCGTCCAGATCCGAAAAGGCGGGATAGCTGAGCGTCGCCCGCACCCCCTTGCCGGGCCCGGCGCTGAGACTGTCCAGTTCGGCCCCCTCCACCTGTTCGACTGCCGCGAACAAGGCCGCGGAGACCGCCGCCAGCCCGCCCGGCGGCGGCGCGACGTCGATCAACCGACGCGCCTCCTGAACGGGATCGGGGGCGCCGGCCGCCTCCGGCAGCCGGGCCTCGATCAAGGCCAGGGTCTGGCGTTCGGCGTCCCGCGCTGCGGCCTGATCGCGCAAGCCGCCCGCTGCGGTCAGGATGAGGGGCGAGACCAGCAGGGCCGCCGCCAAGGCCGCCGCCAGACGCCAGTCCCCCCGGCCCGGCTCGCGCTTGCGTTCCTGGCCCGACAGCAGATCGACGGCCGGCGCGACGGCGGCGGCGGCCAGCCAGCGCTCAAGGGTCTCGGCGTCCTCGATCCGCACCAGGCGGCGATCGCCGGCGATCAGGTCCACCAGATCGGACTGCACTGTGGCCGCAAAGCCTTCGCCCCGCAGGGCCGTATCCCCGCCGAAGACGGCGGCGACCAGTTCATCGCCCGACGGCGGCGGCGCAAGAAGACTGTCGGGCGTGACCGCGACCGGCCGAACCCCAAGGGCGGCCAGATAGTCGATCCAGGCTTCCAATAGACCCGCGCTGACGGCGGCGACCAATCGTGGGGCGGTCTCTTCGCCGCGCGCCGCCGGCGCCACGGCCACGACCGTCCTTTCGGGATCTCCGGCCAGTTCGTCCTTCAAGGCCCAGCGCGCAGCGGCCCGCACCTGGGCCGCGCCGCCGACCGGCAGATCGAGCCAGCGCACCAGAACATCGGCGCCCGGCGCCACGGCGACGGTGCGGACATCGGGCGTCGTCAGCGGGTCTTCGAGCAACAGCGACCCGCGCTGCAACACCCGCCCGCCCTCATCGAAGGTCAGAAAGGGCGCCGGCATGGAGGCGGACGGCGGGATGATGACGATACGGGTCTGGCTCATTCTTCAGGGGTCCAGCGGCGAATGACGGTGCGCACCACGCCGTCGGGCGCGGCGTGGATCAGGGCGGTTCGGACGGCGCGACCGCCCGCATAGTCGACGTCGACCCTCAGATCGAAATAGCGTGTGACCAGCGTCACCTGCTCACGGGTCTGATCATCGGGCGAATAGGTTTGCAGGGCCGGCTGCCCCCAGAAGGCGTCCGTAGAGGCCCAGCCCTGGCGCGGTCGGGCGGCGATGGCGGCCCGCGCGCCCTGAACCCCGACCGCGCCCCCGGTCAGCATGGTCAGAAGCGGCGCCTGATCCGGCGTCAAGGTGTTGACGTTCAACTTGGCCGGTTGGGTCGTGGGCAGGGCGCAGACATAGGGTCGAAGCCGATCATAGAGACCGGCGTCGATGTGGGCGACCGCCCGCATCTCGCTGACGTCGGCCAGCATGATTCCGCCGGTCCGGTAGGGCGTGGCGAGGCCGGCGTAACGCGCGTCCTCGGCCCCGCCCGGCGCGGCCTCCGCATCGGCGTCCATCCAGTCGGTCAGGGCGGCGGCGGCGGCGGCCATCCGGGCGCGCGACACGCCCAGGGCGGCCCCCAGGGCGATGAACTGGGCCGCGCCCTCGGGCCGGGCGAACAGATCTTCCCTCTGGCCATACACCAGCGAGTTCAGGTTGAAACAGGCCTGACCGTCCGTGACGACGGCGCGGATCGCCCCCTCTTCGATCGGGAAGTTCAGCACCCGGCCGTTCCAGCGCGGCTCCAGAGGGGTGCGCAGCGGATCGGCCTTGATCAGGTCGGCGATCTGGCGACGGGCCAGGCTCTCGGCCCCGGCGGCGTACCACTGGGCCTGGGCCTGGACGTCGGCGTTGGTGGTGCGACGCACGGAAAAGCGCACGTCGTCCAACAGGACGACCGCCACGGCGGCCATGACGGCCACCAGCAGCAGGACGGTCAGCAGGACCATCCCTTCGCGCGACGTCCGCCCCCGCCTCATGCCGATGCGACCAGAAAAAGCTGCTCCAGCCGTCCCACCCCGTCCAGGGTCATGACGATACGAACCGCATCGGGCAGCGGTCGGTCGCTGGAGGTGATGAAGGCCTGGGCTTCCGACCCATCCTGAATAAAGGTCACGGCGGCGTCCTTGACCCCGCGACAGAGGACTTGAGGCGGTCCCGGGCGCGCGCCGTCCAGATAGGGGAAGACCCGGCGCTCCAGACGCCCCTCCACCACCCGATATTCGACCCTCTGCAACGACGCCCGCGGGGCCTGGCCGGGATTGGACCAGCCGTTCCGAACCAGGGTCAGGATCGGATCGCCGGGCTGCTCCTGCCCCATCAGGGCGCGCGGCAGAGGCCGCCCGGTCGGGGCGCGAACGCGGCGCGGCGCAGCCTGGGCCAAGTCCGCCTTCAACAGGGCGCGCATGCGCTGAAGATCGCCGATCCGGTCGGTCTCGGCGCGCAGAGCGAACCGGGTGTCGATCGTCTGGCTCAGCACCAGGGCGCCCGCCCCGGCCAGGAGGGCGAAGATCGCCAGTGCGACCAGCACCTCTACCAGGGTGAAGCCGCCGCGCCTCCTAAGCCTGTGGCGCACGCGCCTCATGCCGCAGCCGCGCGGAACAGAACCCGGTCGGCGACCTGGCCTTCGTCGGTGAAGACGCGAACGTCGATCCGGCCCAGGCCGGGAACCTCGGTTCCCGTCACCACCCGCCGCCAGCGCCAGACGCGGCCCGCCAGCTCGACCTGGCCCGAGGTTTCACCGGTCGGCAGGCTGGACGCCAGCATGGCCTCGGCCGCCACGTTTTCAGCGACGACCCCGCCCAGGGTCCGGGTTTCCAGCCGGACCGCCGAGCGCGTGGCTTCTCCCGACAGATTCAACAGGGCCATCGCCGCCAGGGCGAAGACCGCCAGCGCCACAAGCATTTCGATCAGGGTGAAGCCGGCGCGGCCCGCAGATGGCGATCGGACGGCCTCAACCATTGATCGAAACCTCGCCCGCGCCGTCGATCGAGATGGTGCGGACCTGCTCGTCGCGGCTCAGCCGAACCTGCGCCGGATCGGCGATTCCCGTGGGATCGAAGACGATGCGGATAGGACCGGCGGACGCCGCGACGCCCTCCGCCCAGGTTCGAGGCGTGAAGACGCCGTTCAGCGGCGTCCAGGCCGCGCCGTCGAACTGCGCGAACCGATAGCCGGAGGCGTCCGCCTCGACCGCCACCGGACGGTTCGTCATGATCGCCTCTTCTCGGGCGCGCGCCAGCCGAGCGGCGAACTGTTCGGCCTCCACCCCGACGGCCGGTCGAGGGTCGGGCATGGACAGCACCACCGCCCCAGCCGCCAGCCCGATCACTGCGATCGTGACCATCAGTTCGACCAGGGTGAAGCCGGATTTTCTTTTAACGCTACCGCTCGCCGCGCGGCGGCGCGCTGCTTGAGCGCATTCTTTGGCGCTACCGCTCGCCGCGCGGCGGCGCGCTGCTTGAGCGCATTCTTTGGCGCTACCGCTCGCCGCGCGGCGGCGCGCTGCTTGAGCGCGGTCAGCCCTGCCAGTTGCCGAGGTCCGCATCATTGCCCTCGCCCCCTTCCTTCCCGTCCGCCCCCAGGGAGAAGACGTCGAACGGCTGGCCGTGCGTGCTCTGGCGGCGGTAGCGATAGGGATTGCCCCAAGGATCTTCGGGCAGACGACGCACATAGCCGCCCTGGCGATAGCGTTCCGGCTGGGCCAGGCCGGCCGGCGCCGACACCAGCGCTTGCAGCCCCTGCTGATCGGTGGGGAAGTTCAGATTGTCGAGGCGATAGGTCTCGATCGCCTGTTCCAGAACCGCGATGTCCGCCTTGGCCTTGGCCACCATGGCCCGGTCCTGGCTGGGCAGGACATTGATGGCCACGACCGTCGCCAACAGGCCGATGATGACGATGACCACCATCAGCTCGACCAGGGTGAAACCCTGACGTTTCCGCCGCTTGTTCTGATTTTCTGAAGTCATCAATAAACGCTCCTCACCCCATCGCCAGGGTGTTGATCTGAAGAATGGGCAGCAGGATCGACAGGACGATCAGGGCGACCACCCCGCCCATGACGACGATGATGGCCGGCTCCAGCAGGCTCAGCATCACTGCGGTGAAGGTGGCGAACTCGCGCTCCAGATAGTCGGCGGCGCGCTCCAGCATGGGCTCCAGCCGGCCGCTGCTCTCGCCCGAAGCGGTCATATAGACCAGCAGCGGCGGGAAGACGTCGGCGCGGCGCATGGCGGCCGAGAGGCCCCCGCCCTCGCGCACGGCCTCGGCCATGGTCTCCGTCGCGCGTCTCAGGGCCCGGTTCGACACCGTGCGAGCAGTGATCGTCAGCCCCTCCAGCACGGGCAGGCCGGCCTGAATCATGGTCGACAAGGTCCGCGCCATGCGCGCGCCGTGCAGGTCGCGCGTCAGCCGGCCGATGACCGGCAATCTCAACATCGCCTCATCCATGCGCAGACGGGTCGCAGGATGGCGCCGCGCGGCCACGCCCCCGCCGATCAGGGCCGCCAGGATCAGGATCAGCATCCAGCCCCAGTTCCGCATCAGCGCCGACAGGCCGATCACCATCCGGGTCAGCAGCGGCAGGGTCTGGTTCATGCTTTCGAACTGATCGACCACCTTGGGCACCACGAAGGTCATCAGCACCGCGATGACGCCCAGCGCCACCACGGCCAGGACGGCGGGATAGACGATCGCCGTGATCACCTTGCCCCGCACCTGCTGGTCGCGTTCCAGCCCGTCAGCCAGCCGTTCCAGAATGGGTTGCAGCGCGCCGGACTGTTCGCCGGCCGAGACCATGGCCCGGTAGAGCGGCGGAAAGGCGCGGCCCTGCACCGACATGGCGTCGGACAACCGCCGCCCCTCCATCACCCCGGCATGAACGCCTTCCAGCACGCGGCGCACGGCCGGCCGATCCGCCTGAAGCGCCAGCGTCCGAAGCGCCTCCTCGACCGGAGAAACGGAAATCAGCGTCGCCAGCTGACGGGTGGTCAGGGCCAGGGTCTTCGCCCCCAGACGGACGCCGGCGCCGCCCTGTAGGGGCCGTTCGCCCCGCGAGCCGACACGAGCCGGCGTCAGCTCCAGCGCCATCAAGCCGCGGCGGCTCAACTGTCCCCTCGCCGCCGTCTCGTCCGCAGCGGTCAGGGCGCCGGACACGGTCCGGCCGACCGCATCGACGGCGACATAGTCGAAGCCCGCCATCAGGCCGCCTCCGCCGGGTCGGACGCCGTTTCCTGGCGGGCCACGCGCACCGCCTCCTCCACCGAGGTGACTCCCTCAAGCACCAGGGCCCGCGCCCTATGCCCCAGGGTTCCCGCCCCATCAAAGGCGGCAGCGACCAGAGCGTCCTCGTCCGCCTCGGCGGCGATCAGGCGACGCAGGCGGTTGCCGACCTTCATCACCTCATAAAGGCCGATCCGACCGACATAGCCGGAGCCGCCGCAGTGGCTGCACCCCTGCGGGCGCCAGACCGTGACCCCGGCCTTGGCGCCGATCAGCTTGGCGGTCTTCTTGTCGGCGACCTCGGGCGTGCGGCAATGGTCGCACAGGCGTCGCACCAGTCGCTGGGCCACGATCAACCGCAGGGTCGAGGCCAGGAGGAAGGGCTCCACCCCCATGTCGCGCAGACGCGTCACCGCCCCCGCCGCGTCGTTGGTGTGGACGGTGGACAGGACCAGATGGCCGGTCAGGGCGGCCTGGACAGCGATGGCGGCGGTTTCGACGTCGCGGATTTCGCCCACCATGACCACGTCCGGGTCCTGGCGCAGAATGGCCCGCAGGCCCGCAGCGAAGGTCATGCCGACCTTGGTGTTGACCTGGGTCTGGCCGACACCGTCGATGGCGTATTCGACCGGGTCTTCGACCGTCAGTATGTTGCGCGTCTGGTCGTTCAACAGGGCCAGGCCCGCATACAGGCTGGTGGTCTTGCCCGAACCCGTCGGCCCGGTGACCAGGATGATGCCGTTCGGCTCGGCCAGGGCCGCGCGGAAGGCGGCCAGGGCGTCGGGCGCCATGCCCAGGCGGTCCAGGGTAAGACCCGCCTGATCCTTGTCCAGGATCCGCATAACCACCCGCTCGCCGCCGCGCGACGGCAGGGTCGAGACCCGCACGTCCAGTGTCTTGCCGCCCAGGGCCAGGGGGATGCGCCCGTCCTGGGGCACCCGCTTCTCGGCGATGTCCAGCCGCGCCATGACCTTGATCCGCGAGACCAGAAGCGGCGCGATGCGCGGATTCAGGCTCAGGGCCTCGCGCAGCACCCCGTCGATCCGCATCCGAACCAGGAGCGCGCTCTCATAGGTTTCCAGATGGATGTCCGAGGCGCCGGTCCGCACCGCTTCGGCGATGATCCCGTTGATCAGTCGGATCACCGGGGCGTCGTCGGCCGTGTCCAGGAGGTCGGCGGCCGCCGGGATGTCGTCGATCAGACTGTCCAGGCCGGCGGGCATGTCCAGATCCTCGCCGTCCGCCGCCGCCAGATGATCGCCCGCATAGATCTCGGACAGCTGCCGGTCGAAGGCGGCTTGGCTCAGGGGCTCAACCGCCAGCGGCCGACCCAGCACCCGCCGCGCCTCGATCAGTCCCTTGGGGTCGGCGCCCTCGCGCAGACCCACCCGCGCCACATCGCCGGCGTCCAGCAGCAGGACGCCGTGCCGTTTGGCGAAGCCGTAGGGCAGGCTTGGGCCGACCAAGGTGATCATGGCGTCAATATCCCGCCGACGGCAGGGGCGCGGCCTCGACCGGGGCCACAGGCGCGGTCACGCCGGTGGGCGCGATCACCATCGGCTCGCCCGTCGCCGGGGCGGCCGGAGCCTGGGTCCGCATATAGTCCCGCACCAGAGCGTCCAGGCTGGGCTCGCGATCCGGCTGAACCGCCTGCTGCTGGTCGCGGATATAGCCCCAACGGTCGGCAGCCAACCCTTGGGCCTCTTCGCGGGTGCGGATGATGGTGGGGCGCAGGAACACCATCAGATTGGTTCGGCCGCGCTGACGGCTGTTCGAGCGGAACAGGGCCCCGACTCCCGGCAGGTCGCCCAGACCGGGGATCTTGTCCGCCTGAATGATGTCGTTCTGGTCCAGCAGCCCCCCGGCCACCGCAATGTCGCCGTCATCGACGACAAGGGTCGTCTGCAGCTCGCGCTTGTCGAACACCAAATCCGTCGTGCTGCTGGTCAGGCCGCCATTGATGGCCGACACCTCCTGACGCAGCGTCAGGGTGATGGAGCCCCCGGCGTTGATCTGAGGTTTGACTGTCAACCGCACCCCGATGTCCTTGCGGTCGGTGGTGGTGAAGGGGTTGGAGTTTCCGTCCAGCAGGGTCTGGCCCGTGGTGATCGGCACCTCCTGTCCGACCAGGAAGGTGGCCTCTTCGTTGTCCAGCGTCATGATGGACGGGGTCTGGAGCAGGTTGGAGCCCTTGTCGGTCTTGGCCGCATTGATGATGAAGCCGAACAGGCCGTCTCCGACCTCGAACCCGCCGCCGCCGACGAAGCCGTTGGCGCCCACCAGACTGTTCAAGGCCAGGGTCTGCAGCTGTTCGCGCAGAGGATCGTCCTCGTCCAGCTGCCCCGCATAGGCGCCGCCGGCCATTTTCACCAGCGGGGTGGCGTTGTCAGTATAGTTGGTCAGGCCGACGCCGTTCTCACCGCCGTACAGCCACTGGACGCCCAGTTCGCGCACGGCGTTGTCGCTCAGCTCGACCACAATGGCCTCGATCAGCACCTGCTGGCGGCGCACGTCCAGGCGACGGATGACGTCGGCCAAGGTGCGCTGCATGTCGGCCGGCCCGGAAATCACCAGGGCGTTGGCGCCGGGGAAGCGGGCGATGGTGGCGCGCTGGCCGGTGGCGGTGACGGAGGACGAGCCGATGGCGCCGCCCTCGGCGTCTCCGCTCCCCAAGCTGGCGGCGGCGCGCGACAGGCCGCTGGAGGCGCTGGTCGTCGATCCGGTCGCGGCGGTGCGCAAGCCCTGGCTCGTGCTGTTGGAGGCCGTCACGGGCTGGCCCACCACCTGTTGCAACACCGGCAGAAGCTGCTCGGCGTTGGCGTGTTCCAGGAAAACGACGTTCACATCCTGGTTCGCCCTCGACCGGCCGTCCAGGTCATGGATCAGGCCGCGCACCCGCGCCAGGGCCTGGCCGTCGCCGCGCAGGACGATGGAGTTGGAGCTTTCGACCGGCGTGACCGTCACCATGCCCTGCCCGCCCCCGGGCGCGGCCATCACCTGTTGCAGCACCCCGGCGATCTCGCGCGCGGAGGCGTTCTCCAGGGCGACCACCTCATAGCTGGACCGATCCACGTCGATCCGGCCGATCAGCGAGCGGATGCGCGCCAGATTGTCCGAGAAATCGGCCACCACCACGCTGTTGGCGCCCGGATTGGCCAGAACCTGGCCCTGAGCCCCGACCAGGGGCCGAATAGTCTCCGCAGCCGAGGCCGCGTCAATGTTGCGCAGTTGGAAGACCTCGGTCGAGAACCGCTCGGCCCCGACGGTGGACGGTCCCTGGGCCGCGCCCTGGGCGGGACTAATCCGATAGGCGCCTGACTGGGTCGGCGTCACCACCAGGCCGTTGGCCCGCAGGGTGGACAAAAAGACTTCAAACAGTTGGGCCCGACCCAGCGGGCGCTCACTGGTCACCGTCACCGTACCGGTCACGGCCGGGTCGACGATGAAGGTGCGGCCGGTGGTGCGGGCCACGTCCTGGATGAAGGCGCGAATGTCGGCGCCCTGGACGTTCAGGGTCTGGCGCGCCTCCTGGGCCAGGACCGGCGAGGCCGCGACCGGCGCCTGAAAAGCCAGAACCAGGGCCAGCGCCCCGACGCCGGAGCGCATCAGCCGGTGGCGCAGAGAGACGGTCATGGTCGCGTCCTTATGGTGGTGGTGCGGGTCTGCCCCCCGCGCTCATACTGGATTTCGGCAGAGGAAGCGTCGGCCAGCTGACTTCTCAGGGCGCCGACCGCTTGAGGGCTGTTCAGGGCCACGCCGTTGACCGACAGAATGACGTCGCCCGCCTGAAGACCCGCGCTGCGAAGCTCCGACCCGTCTCCGGCGGACGAGACGGTCAGGCCTTTGACGCCCAGCCCCTGCAGCCTTGGGCGCAAAGCGGCCTGAGCGATCAGGCGTTGGGGATTGACGACTGCGGCTGCGGCCGCGTTCGAGGCGGGGGAAGCGGCGGGCGGGGTCACGATCTGGGGGGTCGAGGGCGGCGGCGGGGGCGACGCGGCCCCGGCAGGCGCATCCGTAAACTCCAACCGGGTCAGGGACTGGCCCCGCGCCAGGGTCACGAAGTCGGGAGCGACAGACTGCAACACCAGTCCGGGCTCGACCTCCTCTCCGACGCCGACGGAAATCTGACGCCCGTCAGCCAGGCCTATGATGGCCGAGCCGCCGCCCACGCCGCCCGCGCGGACGCCGAACAGACGCATCTGACTGGCCTCCGCGCCCGAGGCGCCGGCCAGGGCCCCCTGCCCTCCGGTGCGGAAGAAGGCGTCAAACCGCGACAGTATGCTGACGTCGACAGGCCTAGCCGCGGCGGCGGCGGCCGGCGCCTCAGCCTGGGGCCTGGGCGCGGCGAACAGCCAGATCAGACGGCCGGCCTGCACCAGCAGCAGGGCGATCAGAAGGAGTTCCACGAGGCGGCGCAGCGGCAGACGACGCCCCCTGTCCAGGGCGGCGGAGAGGCTGAGGTTGCGGATGTCAGCAATCACGACGCCAAGCCCGTGCCGGCCCCCGACGGCCGCGAATGGCGTGTAGAACAATCGTCCGTATGCGGGCCTCACCGAAGTGTGAAGACGCGGATAACTTCTCGTGACAGTTCCACTGTGTACGGACATTTAGATCGAAACGGCCGGGAGGCGTTCGCCTCCCGGCCGTCGATGGCTTGCGGTTCTGACAGATCAGAAGCGCGCGGTCAGGCTCACCGAGGCGCTCTGACCCAGGTCATAGTTGTTGACCCGGATCTTGGCGCCCCGCTCCTGGTACTCGTCGAAGTCGGTTCCCAGCAGGTTCCGCAGTTCCAGGGCGAAGCCGATGTCGCGGTCCATGACGGTGAAGTCCTTGCGATACACGAAGTCGAGGAAGACGCCCGGCTCCTGGATGAAGTCCGGTTCGCGGCTCGAACCGATGCCGGCGCCGCGGGCGGTGATGCGATCGCTGACATAGTTGAGGATGATCGTCGCCTGCGACCGGGCCGTATCGTCTTCCCAACCCAGTTGCAGATTGGCGACGTGATCCGACTGGCCTTGCAGACGGCTGCCGTCCTGAATGAAGAAGGAAGCCTGTTCCGGCGTACCGGCGCCGCCCAGGGTCAGCACCGTATCGCCCGAGCTCACCTTCACCTCAGAGTCGGAGTAGGTGTAATTGGCCTGGACCAACCAACGCTTGTTGGCGATGAAGGCCATGGGCTGGTCGGGGAACTCGAAATACTTCTTCACCTCGACCTCGGCGCCCATGATGGTCGCCTTGGGCGCGTTCAGGAAGGACTGCTGGCGCTGGTTGCCGACGTCGACGATGACGGATTCAACCGGCTTGTCCATGTCCTTGTAGAAGACGCCGGCCGTGATGAACTGCTGGCGGGCAAAGTACCATTCATACCGCGCGTCGAGGTTCAGCAGTTCGGTGTCCACCAGGTAGGGGTTGCCGATGAAGATGCGGTCGCTTTCCGGATCGGTATAGGCCTGGGGGGCCAGTTCGCGGAACTGCGGGCGACCGATCGTCTTGGACGCGCCGAACCGCAGTTGCTGATCCTCAGCGAAGTTCCACGTGGCCGTGAAGGAGGGCAGCCAATACTGTTCCTCGATTTCGGTGGCCTTATAGGTCGAGGCGCCGCCGAAAACGTCGCGCGGGGTGACGCTCTGTTGGCCGTCCTCGAAGCGGACGCCTACCGTCGTGCGAACCAGCGGGATGATCTCCGCATCAATCATCGCATAGGCCGCATTGACCTGAAGCTCGGCGTCATAGGCGCTGGCGCCGTTGCTGCCGGCGATTTCACGCAGCTGCAGCGTGTTCGGATTGATGTTGTAGTCCGAGAACAGATAATCGACCCGCGCGTGACGCTGACTGTCGGTCAGTCCGTTGACGGCTTCGAACTGCAGATCGTGGCGGGCGGCTTCGCGATTGTTGTCGAACGAGGCCACGCCGGCGCTGATGATCGCCTCGCGGATCGAGGACAGCGGCAGGGTGTAGGCCACATCCACGCCGCCCGAGACGATGTCGTCGTCCAGTTCGCTGAACGAGATCAGATTGCCCTGGACGTTGTGGATGTAGTCGCCGGCGGCGTCCACGCCGTATTGGAACCGCGTTTCATAAGGCGCGTCCCGCGACGTCTTGGCGTAGGCGGCCCGCCAGTCGATCTCCAGTGCGCCGTCCATGAACTGGTGTTCGCCGGCCAGTTGGCTGGTGAACAGCTGGCGCACGAACCATTCCGTATAGTCGTTGCGTATGATGCTTTTACCAGCGTCGAAGTCCGGGCCGGCGACCGAACGGGCTTCCTTGGTGGTGTTGCGAACGTACAGGTTGGTCCACTTCAGCTCATGATCGATCGTCTTCAGCGACAGGCCGCCGAGCAGGTTCAACCGGATGTCGTTCTGATTCGATTCGACGTCACTGGAGGAAGCGACCTCCAGGGCGTCCCCCTGGAACTGACCTTCCTGCTGAACTCCCCGGCGTGCACGCCAGCTGTTGTCGTAGCCGGCGACCGCGATAAGGCCCAGCGTCCCCAGGCCGGTGTCCTGCGAGAACCCGCCGGCCAGCTCGACGCCGCCGTCGATCGGGGTCTTCTCGCGTTGCAGCAGGCGCAGCGGGGCGTTCTCCAACGACTGCCCCATGACCTGAAGCTGGGCGGCCGAGAAGTTGGCGGTGTTGATCTGCTTGCCTTGGTCGAAGGCGATGCGGATGGCGCCAGGGACGTCGCGGGTGTCGTCGTCGAAGCCGGTGAAGTCGGTGCGCGACCCGTAATAGATCAGGCTCTCCTTGCCGGTCGTTTCCGTGTTGCCGCCCAGCGACAGCTTCATGTTGAAGAAGGGCTCGTTCGGGGCGTCGATGGTGTGCAGATCGATCACACCGCCGCCGAACTCGCCGGGGAAGTTGGGCGAATAGGTCTTCTGGACCGTCACCCCGTCCAGAATGCTGGAGGGGAACAGGTCCAGGGGCACGACCCGTTGCAGCGGCTCGGGGCTGGGCAGGGGCGAACCGTTCAGCAGGGCCGACGAATAGCGCTCGCCCAGGCCGCGGACGTAGATGAACCGGCCCTCGACGATCGACAGGCCGGTGACGCGGGTCAGGGCGGCGGCGGCGTTGCTGTCGCCGGTGCGTTCCAGGTCTTCCGAGGTCAGGAAGGCGGCGACTTCGGAGCTTTCACGGTTGGGCTCGGGAATGTAGCGACCCAGGACGACGATTTCGCCGACGTCGGTCGCCTGTTCCTCGACCTGCTCGGCCGGGGTCTGCGTGGTCGGAGCCGTCTGGGCGAACGCCAGACCAGGCGCGATCAGCGCGCTGGTGGCGAGAAGGACCCCGCTCAGGGTCAGAGTAAGTCTATTCATGGTCTGCGCCTTGAAGGGGTCAGGAAACGCGAAGAACCGGCGGCGACCTTTCAAAGGCCGCCGCCGGCGCCGTCGTGATCAGCAGGGAGAGCCGGCCGTCAGGCCGCAGGTCCAACCCTGCCACCAGGTGTCCTGGGCGTTCCGCACAGCGCCGATGTAGTTCACGCTGTCGAAGAAGCTGTAGACCGTCTTCGGATCGATCGCCGTCACGGCGTTTTCGTTGGCGCCGTTGATGAAGGCCAGGTTCTGGTTGGCGATGGTCGTGCCGGAAGCCGGGGCCGTCAGGGTCGAAGTTCCCGCCGCCGTCACATTGGTGTTGCGGGCGTTGGTGAACACCGCCGTCGAGCGGGCGACGTTGGCCGGACGATAAGAGACCGAGCAGGACATGTAGATCGAGCGCAGCGAAGGCGAGGCATTGCCGTCGAAGCTGGTCTGGGTGTCGGCATCCTCAATATCGAAGCAGCCGGCGACCGAACCTGTCGTCGAGGTGGCGACGATGTTCATGAGCGTCGGCTGGGTGCCGGTGTCGAAGTGCATGACCGTGTGGACGTCACTGGCGGCGTTGCGGCCGACTAAAGTCCAGTTGGCGATCTTGGGTTGCGACAAATAACGCGCCGCATAGGCAGTGGTTTTGGGCGCCGAAGAGAATTCAAAGCCGGCCGACCGGCTGGTCGAGTTCGGCGCGCGCTGGGTCACGATGCCGAACTGGGCGCCGCCGCGCCAGCCGGTGTCGGTGTCCAGACCGTCGTCGTCGGCGCCGTTGATGACGATGTGCTTCAGGTTGGCATTGCCGCCGAAGATCTCGATGCCGTCGTCCGAGCTGTTGTACGACTGGATATATTCCAGGGTCGTGCCCGAGCCGACGCCGGCCAGGGTCAGGGCCTGGAGCTCGTTGCCGGTCGAGATTTCAAAGCCGGAATATTTGATCTGAACGTAGCGCAGACGGCCAGAGTTGTCGGTCGCCGTATTGCCGCCGTAGAAGGCGTTGGTGCCCTCGACCTGGCCGGTGCAGGTGACCGGCGCCGTCAGCTGGCAGTTGGCCTGGGGCGCGCGGCCGGCCAGGACGATCCCGCCCCACTGACCTTGCGAGGTCGCCGTGGCCGTGCCCTCGACGTCCTGGCGGCTGGTGAAGATGATCGGCTTGGTGGAGGTGCCCTCGGCGTAGATTTGTGAGCCGCGGTTGACCAGCAGATAGTCACCGCCGCTGGAGGCGAAGATCTTGACGCCCGGTTCGATGGTCAGGATGCCCTGCGTGCCCGTGGTCGAGGCGGGATCGATGCCGCGGTCGGTGCCCACCTCGGTGCGGCCGCTGATCGAATAGATGGTGCCGGCGCGGACGGCCAGGCTGAGGTTGCCCAGAATCTGCTGCGGCAGTTGGCAAACGCGCAGCGAGCCGTTGGCGATGGTGCCGACATTGGCCAGGCCGGTCGGGCAATCCGCAGCGGGCGTGCCGGGGGCCGGCGTGTTGCCGCCACCGTTGTTGCCGCCGTTGTTGCCGCCGTTGCCGAAGTTGCCTTCGCCGGGCGAAGCCACTTCCGCCGAGCCGCAGGCGGCGAGCGCGAGGGCGCTGGCCGCCGTCACGAGCAGGGTTTTCATCTGAAGGCCGGTCATCGTCAGTCCACCGTGTCTGGTCAAAGAGCTATGACAGGGGGCGCCCGAGCCCATGCCCGGCCGCAAAGACGTGATCGCCCCTCCTGCCCGAGTGGAGTCATTAGGGATGCTGTGTGAAGGCGCATGCGCTGTTGCGTGAAGCTTCAGCGGAGCTTTTGCTGCGGATTGCGATCCATTTTACGACAAACGATCTGCCTTCGGATCACTGGCTCTCGTCCAAGGCCCTGCGGCGGCGCGCCTTATTCGGTCTGGCCTTGACCCAATCTGGAAATCTATCTTAGGTTGCAACGTGTCGCGCGATCCCGAAATAAAATCCGGACCTCCACGTCCCGCGCAAGACCGGCGCGCCGCCGACCCAGGGCGGCGACGCGGGTCGATCATCTTGGCTGGCGCCGTCGGCGCCTTCATCTGGCTGACGATCGCCGGCGCGGCCTGGCTGGCGGCGCGGGCCCTCGGTTGATCAGTCGCCGTTCCACCACGTCAGGCTGACGGGGAACCGGCGATCGCCCACCTGAACGGCCCCGCTCATAACCGGCGTCTGGTCGCCCAGATTGCGTCTGGCGGTCGCCAGGGCGCCCTGGTCGATCCGCAGATCCAGACGCACCGCCTCTCCGCGCGCAGCGGTTCCCGTCATCCGCAGCCTATCGTCCGTGATCTCATAGGCCTGCAGCGACACCGGCGGCGAGCCGTCCGAGCCGGCGAGGGTCAGGATCAAAGGCGCGCCCGCCCGCGATCCCCGCTCCCACGCTTCAAAAGCCGCGATCTGGCCGACGAACAGCCCGGCCAACTCCCCCGGTGCAGCCCCGCCCCCAACCGGCCGATACTGGCCCGAGACGTCGCCGCTCAGATGGTGACGGAAGGCCGCCTCAACCGGCGCCCGCTCTGCGGTCTCCGTCCCCCGACGCACTCCGCCCTCCCGGCCTTCGCACGCCGCCAGGGCTGCAATACAGAGAAGAATCCCGCCCAGGCGCCGCATCAGCGATCCAACGACCGGTCCAGAGCCCGGAATCCGGCGATGGCCAGTTCGGTCGAGGCGGCGAAGACCTCCGGCTTGATCCGCTCGAAGTCGTCGCTGGGGCGATGATAGTCGGGGTGATAATCGACGCCCATATAGAGGAAGGGAACCCCGGCCTCATGGAAGGGGGCGTGATCGGAGGCGTCCACCCAATTGTCCTCTCCCTCGTCCTGCGGCGTGTCCTTGCCGAAGGCGAGGCGGACCGGCCCTACCGGGGCGATCGGCTCCAGGATCGGGCGTAGACTCGGATTCTGATAGGTCCCCGTGACCCATAGCCGCCCATCGGTCTCGGCCCGCGCCGTCATGTCGAAGTTCAGGTTCAGGGCGACGGCGGACAGGGGCATGGGGGGGGCCTTGACGAGCTCTTTCGCCCCCAGAAGCCCGCGCTCTTCCCCGTCGAAGAAGACGAGCAGAACGCTGTGCTCCGGCGCCTCGGCCTTCAGCCGCTTGGCCAGCTCCAGGGCGGTGGCGACGCCGGAGGCGTTGTCGTCGGCGCCGTTGTAGATTCGACCGCCGTGGACGCCGACGTGATCATAGTGGGCCGACACGACGATATAGCGGTCGCTGACCCGGCGGCCGGGGATCAGCCCCAGAATATTGACGCCGCGATAGGTCGTCGGCCCGTTGGGCGAGTCGCCCATGGCTTCGAACGGCTGCAGCCGCCCGAACGGCGCCGGCGCCACGTCCAGGGCCTCCAGCCGCGACACGAGATAGGCCCTGGCCCGCTCTCCGCCAGTCGAGCCGGTGTCGCGCCCCTCCATCTCGTCCGACGACAGGATCCGCACGTCCGCCAACAGCTGATCATAGACGGAGGCGAGCGGGGCGACCGGCTGGCCGGCCGGCGTCGCGGTCGGCGTGACACAGCCGGCCGCCCCAAGCGCGAGGCCCGCCGTCATGAGGGCGCTGACGAAAGAACGGACGGTCGGCATGGGCGGCTCCACGGGGTCGATAAGGCAACTTAGCGCGGCGCTGCGGCGCCGTCAGCCGCGTTGACGGGATGAACCTGACGCTGCGCATGCTTTGAAACAGATGATAGGGAGTTCGACATGTCCAGCGCGATTCCCGCCTTTCCGCCCGTCGAAGACCTGACCGCCGAGACGGCGGCTGAGGAGTTGGCCTGGCTGGCCGCCGAAATGGCTCGCCACGACGCCCTCTATAATGAAGCGACGCCCGAGATTTCCGACGCGGACTACGACGCCCTGCGCGCCCGGAATCTGGCGGTCGAGGCCGCCTTTCCCGATCTGGTCCGCCCCGACTCCCCGTCGAACAAGGTCGGCGCCGTCGCCTCCAGCCAGTTCGCCGAGGTGCGCCACGGCGTCCCCATGCTGTCGCTGGACAACGCCTTCGACGAGGGGGAGGTGCGCGACTTCGTCGCCCGCATCGCCCGCTTCCTGAAACTGCCGGCCGACGAACCCATCGCCTTCGTCGCCGAGCCCAAGATCGACGGCCTGTCCGCCAACCTCCTCTATGTGGACGGCCGGCTGACCCTCGGCGCCACGCGCGGCGACGGGCGCACGGGCGAGGACGTGACCGCCAATCTGAACACCATCGCCGATGTGAAACAGGCCCTGGCCGGCGACGACTGGCCCGACCGGATCGAGATCCGGGGCGAGGTTTACGCCCCCAATGACGCCTTCGCCGCCTTCAACGCCGCCGCCGAGGCCGAGGGCCGCCGCACCTACGCCAACCCCCGCAACTTCGCTGCGGGCTCCCTTCGCCAGAAGGACGCCCGGATCACGGGCAAAAGGCCGCTGAACTTCTTCGCCTACGCCTGGGGCGAACACTCCAGCGATTTCGCCGAGACCCAGTGGGAGGCCCTGCAAAAGCTCAAGGCCTGGGGCTTTCCCGTCAACGCCCGCTCGCGCCGGGTCGAGGGCGCCGAGGGCCTGATCGCCGTCTATCGCGAACTGGAACGCGACCGCGCGACCCTGGGCTATGACATCGACGGCGTGGTCTACAAGGTCGACCGCATCGACTGGCAACGTCGCCTGGGCTTCGTCGCCAGAAGCCCCCGCTGGGCCATCGCCCACAAATTCCCGGCGCAACAGGCGACCACGGTGCTGGAGGGGATCGACATCCAGGTCGGCCGCACCGGCTCCCTGACCCCCGTGGCCCGGCTCCACCCCGTCACCGTCGGCGGGGTCGTGGTCAGGAACGCCACCCTGCACAATGAAGACGAGATCGAACGTCTGGATGTCCGCGTCGGCGACACCGTCCGCCTGCAACGCGCCGGCGACGTCATTCCTCAGATTCTGGGCGTGGTCCCGGACCTGCGGCCCGCCGACGCCGTCCCCTATGTCTTCCCCGACAAATGCCCGGTCTGCGGCTCGGAGGCCGTGCGGGAGGGCGACGAGGTCAAGCGCCGCTGCACCGGCGGCCTGATCTGCGACGCCCAGATCGTCGAGCGGCTGAAGCATTTCGTCAGCCGCCGCGCCTTCGACATCGAAGGCCTGGGCGAGAAACAGCTGGTCGCCTTCCACGCCCGCGGCTGGATCAAGGAGCCCGCCGACATCTTCCGCCTGGCGCGCGATGCGGACCGGCTGAAGGAATTGGAGCGCGAAGATGGCTATGGCGAGACCAGCATCCGCAACCTGGTCGCCGGCATCGACGCCCGGCGCGTCATTGCGCTGGACCGGTTCCTGTTCGGCCTGGGCATACGCGACATCGGCGAACAGACCTCCATCGTCCTGGCTCGGGCCTTCGAAAGCTGGTCCGCGCTGAAGGCCGCCTGCGTCCAGGCCGCCTCGGGTGTGCCGTCCGACGCCTGGACCACGCTCGCCTCCGCCCACGCCATATCGCCCCGCGTCCTGACCCTGATGGCCGAGGCGACGCCCCCCGCCGTCGATCCCTGGCCCGAGGCGACGATGGACATGAAGATCAGTCAGGCCTTCCCCGGCATGGCCGCCCCGGCCCGCCGCTCGCTGGCGACGATGGTTCAGGACTGGTCCGGCCTGGTCGAACTGGCCCGCGTGGCGCGTGAGGAAGCCCCGTCCGAAATCCTGAACCAGATCGCCGGCGTCACCGGCGTCGGCCCCGTCGCGGCCCTGGCCCTGGCCCACTTCTTCCACGAGCCGCACAATCTTCAGGTCGTCGCCGCGCTCGAAGCCGAACTGACCCAGATCCTCGACGCCGAACGGCCCAAGTCCGACACCCCGGTCGCGGGAAAGACCGTCGTCTTCACCGGCGCCCTGGAACGCTTCACCCGCGACGAAGCCAAGGCCCGCGCCGAAAGCCTGGGCGCCAAGGTTTCAGGTTCCGTCTCGAAAAAGACCGACTACCTGGTCGCCGGCCCCGGCGCCGGGTCCAAGCTCAAGGACGCCGAAAAGCACGGGGTTCGGGTGCTGACCGAGGACGAGTGGCTGGCTCTGATCGGGGGATAGGTGGGGGCTTAGCCGGTCCGCGCGCGGAACGCCCGCTGCTCCAGCCGCCGAAAGCTTCCCTAAGGTCCGGTTTTTGTTGGCGATAAGGTGATCGGCAGAGCCTTGTTTTGATCCAAAACCGGGATCACCTTGCGCCCAACGGGCGGCGTCGCCGACCCGAACATAGGAAACGACGATGAAGACCAAGATCATGCTGGCCGCCGCCGCCCTGGCGACCGCCCTCGCCTCCCCCGCCCTGGCCGGCGATCCGACTGGCCTGTGGCAGACCCCCACCAATGGCGGCCAGGTGCGGATCAGCCGCTGCGGCCAGGCCCTGTGCGGGACGCTGGTGACGTCGAACCACATCCGCGCCGACCCCAATGTGCGCGACGAGCACAATCGCGACGCCAGCCTGCGGGGCCGGACCCTGCGCAATCTGCCCATGCTTTCGGGCTTTACCGGCGGCCCCACGGAATGGCGCAACGGCTCCGTCTATAATCCGGCTGACGGCCGCACCTATCGCGGCACCATCACCATGAACGGGGACAACAGCCTGAACCTGCGTGGCTGTGTCGTCGCTCCCCTGTGCAAGACCCAGACCTGGACCCGCATCCAGTAATCCTCTTCGGCGCAGAACAGCAAAGGCCCGGCCGGATCGCTCCGGCCGGGCCTTTTCATGGCGTTCAGAGCCAGAACCTCAGCGGTTCAGGGCCGCCCGCGCCGCCTCGGCGTAGCGATGGCCCACCGCCGCTCCCTTGGGGAAGACGGCGTCGATTCGCGCCAGATCCTGGGGCGTCAGCGCCAGGTCCACGGCGGCGACGTTCTGCTCCAGGGTCGCGACGCGGCGGGTGCCGGGAATGGGGATCAGATCGTCCCCCTGAGCCAGGACCCAGGCCAGGGCCAGTTGGGCGGCCGTGACGCCCCTGTCGGCCGCGATCGCCTTCACCGCCTCGACCAGATCCAGGTTCTTCTGGAAATTCTCGCCCATGAAGCGCGGATTGGTGCGGCGGAAGTCGTCGGGGGCCAGATCGTCCACCGACCTGATCTCGCCGGACAAGAAGCCCCGGCCCAGCGGGCTGTAGGGCACGAAACCGATCCCCAGCTCGCGCGTGACGGCGAACAGCTCGTCTTCGGGCTCGCGGCTCCACAACGAATACTCCGTCTGAAGCGCCGTGATCGGATGGGTGGCGTGGGCCTTGCGCAGGGTCTCAGGCGACGCCTCTGACAGCCCCAGGAAACGGACCTTGCCCTCGGTCACCAGCTCCGCCATCGCTCCGACCGTCTCTTCGATCGGCGTGTCGGGATCGACCCGGTGGAGATAGTAGAGATCGACGTGATCGACGCCCAGCCGCTGGAGACTGCCCTCAATGGCCCGGCGGACGTTGGCGGGGCTGCCGTCCACCATCAGCTTCGACCGGTCCGCGTTGTAATTGATGCCGAACTTGGTGGCGATAAAGGCTTGGTTGCGCCGATCCTTCAGCGCCTTGCCGAGGAGGATCTCGTTCGTATGGGGCCCATACATCTCGGCCGTATCGAACAGGGTCACGCCCAGGTCCAGGGCCCGGTGGATGACGGCGGTGGACTGGGCCTCGTCGGCGCCGCCGTAGAAGGCGCTCATGCCCATACAGCCCAGGCCGATGGCCGAGACTTCGGGTCCGCTTGGACCCAGTTTGCGCGTCTTCATCTGCGCTCTCCTGTCGATGTGGGGGATCGGCCCAAAAACGGAAAATGGAGGCCGACGATCAGGAGATGGGAGCTACAGGCCGGGGCATCAAGCCCGCCCGGCCTCTGCGATGGTACCGCCTCTCAGGCTTGAACTGAGGACCTCCGGTTCCACAAACCGGCGCTCTAACCAACTGAGCTAAGGCGGCCCGCGCATCGCGAGGCGCGTTCTCTACCGGTCCTGCGACAGGGGATCAAGCGGCTTGATGCGATTTCGTGGCGACGCGGGACAAAAGAAAACGCCCCGGAGATGGCTCTCCGGGGCGTCTGGTTCTGGCTGGCCAGCTTACTGAAGGCGGAAGCGAACCGTGAAGCGCGCTTGGCCGCCTTGGGCAACCCCGTCAACTGTGCCCGGCGAAAATCTCGCCGACCGCATTGAAGACAGGGCTTCACGACCGAAGCCCGCGCCAGCAGGCGTTTCGGAAACGATGCTGCAGTTCGTGGCCGACCCGTTGGCTTGAACCGAGCACAGCAACACGACCGTGCCTTCCTCAATCCCACGCTCTTGGGCTCGGGCGGGGAATTCAGGACGAGGCTGCCGCGACCAGCTGACACTGGTGATCGTCGAAGGCCGAACCGGCGCCGGCGGAGCCGGAGGCGGCGGCGGGCCGGGAACGACGACGGGCGGACCGGTGTACTCGACCCGATCTTCCTTCTTCGTCGGCGTGATGTTCACCGGCGGAGGCGGAACGATGTTCGGGACGGGCGCAGGCACGCGAACCTGAAGCTTCGGCGGCGGAGGCGTGTCCGTCGGCGGAGGCGGCGGCGGCGGAGGCGGCGGAGGCGGCGGGACCGGCTCGACCAACTCGACCTCGACGGACTCGTCGACGTAGTTGAACTCCTTGAGCTTAAACTTCGACTGCTGAAGGAAGAAGATCAGCAGGGCGAACAGGAGGGTGACGATCAGCAGGCACACGATCAGCACGGGGTAGGAAACCCCCATGAAGCCCTTGGCCTTGGGTACGTCGTAACGACTGCGATGATAAGTGACGTCTGTCATACTATCTCCGCCATCTAGCTCGTCGCCTGGTCTTCGCCGACCAGTGCAACGCTGTAGAAGCCGTTATCCTGCAAGGCGTTCATGACCTGCATGAAGTCGCCGTAGCGGGTGTTTTGGTCAGCCCGAATGAAGATCCGCTCATCGGCCGGGTTCCGGGAGCCGATCTGTTTCGTCAGATCTTCTCCCAGCGTTCCGATGCTGGTCTGGAAGTCGCCCACAAAGACGTCGCCGTCGTTCTGGATCGAAATATAGACCGGCTTGGGCGGGTTCGGGGCCGCCTTGGCGACGGCGATCGGCAACTCTACCGGCACCGACACGGATGCGAGCGGAGCCGCAACCATGAAGATGATGAGCAGGACGAGCATGATATCAACGAAAGGCGTGACGTTGATATCGCTGTTGGCCTCGACCTGGCTGCCGCCGCCGCCTGATTTAATCTTGGCGGCCATCCGTCTTACGCCCCCTTGTCGAGTTGACGCGAGATGCCGTTCAGCAGCTCAGCGGCGAAACCGTCGGCGCGGGTGCCGTAGGCGGCGATGCGGGTGTTGAAGTAGTTATAGAAGACCACGGCCGGGATAGCGGCGAACAGGCCGATACCGGTGGCCAGCAGGGCCTCGGCGATACCCGGAGCAACGACGGCCAGGTTGGTCGTGTTGGATTCCGCGATGCCGATGAAGGAGTTCATGATGCCGTAAACGGTGCCGAACAGACCGACGAACGGACCGGTCGAACCGACCGAGGCCAGGAACTGCTGACCGCCCGACAGGCGCTTGGCCAGGCCCGACTGAACGGCGGCGACGGCGGCGGTGGCGCGGCCCATGGCGTTGTCCAGGTGGTCGCCGGTGACCGAAAGGCCGGCTTGACGCGACATTTCGATTTCGTCGGTGGCGGCGGCGGCCATGTCGGCCAGCGGGTTGCCGTCATATTCTTCCTGGGTGGCGACGGCGCGCATGTCCGCGATGGTGCGGGCGCCGCGGAAGTTTTCCAGGAAGTTGTCGGTCTTGCGGTTCAGGGCGCCGAACTCGAACAGCTTGATGAGCAGCAGGGTCCACGACAGGATCGAGGCCAGCAGCAGGCCGATCATCACGACCTTAACGATGATCGTGGCTTCCATGAACATGGAGATCGGGGTGATGCCGCCCGAATGACCGCCGCCGACGGATTCGCCGACGGTTGAGGGGTTGGCCGCATCGGCGGCCGGAGCCATGGCCGTCGGGGCTTCGGCGGGCGCGGCGGCCGGGGTCGGCTCGGCCGGGGCCTGGGCCAGAACCGGCGAGCTCGCCATCAGGACGGCCGCGCCGGCCGCGGCGAGAAGGATGTTCGTCTTTTTGCTGTTCAGCATAGTTCGCCAGTTCCTGCTTGGTCTGACTCGTGGAACCAAAGGTGCGGCCGTGTCAAAGGGCCGCCCCCCAACCTGAAATGTTTCCTTCAGAGGCCATGTCCCTGCGGGATCGCCGGCCGCTGAATTCTTGGATGGAGACATATGCGGTCGCCCGTACTGCCTCCGATGTTCGAACCGCGGGAGAACACGCCTCCTAGAATCCGTTTGACGCCTTAATGGGAGGGCGTCCCAACCCCTTTGACGAACCCTTACCGGAGCGTCAAGGGACAACAGCCGGATTTCGCCCTTGGGGAGAAGGTTCATGAGAATCTCGCCCTTTTGTCGCGCCCAGAATGGCGCAGCACGACATTTTTGTGATGCTAATCTGTAGATTAGGGGAAGCTTGTTCGAAAACGCGCCTCCGCGCAGTTTTTAACTCTTTCAGCAGCCTTCCGTAGGTCATCCGCCCCACGAGTCGCCGATTGCACGCGATGATCGCACGCATGAAGGCGCTTGCCGGGAAAAGATATGAAGTCTGGGAGCCCCAAAGGGAAAATGGTGCCTGGAGGCGGATTCGAACCACCGACACGCGGATTTTCAATCCGCTGCTCTACCAACTGAGCTATCCAGGCGCCGACGCGGCGTCGCGAGAGGCGGGTCTATAGGCGACACTTTTCGCACTGTCCAGCGCCGTTTCAGTCCTTTTCGTCATCCTCCTTCAGCCCCTCTTCCAAGGGAACCGGAATGACGTAAGCCCCACTGAACCAGCGTTGCAGATCCACCTCTGAACAGCGGCGCGAGCAGAAGGGCCGATATTTGGGATCGGCCTCGGCCTTTCGGCAAATGGGACAGGCGCTCATGGTTCAGCCTTCTTCTATATGGCCCCGGCCGGGCGGCAGTGCGTCGTCGGACCGCAGGCCGGCCCTCGGCCCCAGCCGGGCGATCAGGGGCGCGGCCAAGGCGGCTTCCTCGGGCGCGCAGCGGACGCTCAGCCTCGGCGTCGTCGTTTCGCTCAGCAGCCGCCGACGCAGCGCCCGAACCAGGGCCAGGGCGCGCGTGGCGACCGACGGTCCGCCGCCGTCGAACAGTCGTTCCTCGACCGGCGTCATGCGCCAGGGCAGCGACATCTGCAGCAGGCCGAACCGGCTGATCGGGCCGAAGACAGCCTGCGGTTCATGGGAAAAGGCGGCGCGGGCGATGCGGGCTTGAGCCTCCGCGTCCTGCCCGTCCCCAACCAGGTCGATGACCACCAGCCCGCCCCACTGTCTGAGACCGATCAGCCGCGCGGCCTGATGGAGCCCCTCTCGGTTGGCGGCCGCCCGCCCCTGCCGCGCGTCTCGACCGGGACTGGGCGCATAGTCGATGTCGACGGCCACCAGGGCGCGCGTCCTTTCCAAGGCGAGATCGACGCCATGGGCCGCGCTGCCCCACCGGGCGGCTAAGGCCTCTTCCTCCGCTTCCACCGCGGCGTCGATGGCGGCGACGCCCTCGATCAAGGGACTATTCGGAGCCAGGGCCTGGAGACGTTCCGCCACGCCGGGCGCGGCTTGCAGCAGACGCGGCGCGCCCTCCCCCGGCCCCAGACGACGCACGACCGGCCCCTTGCCGGCGCGGGGTTCGGCGATCACCACCACCTCCAACCGCTCGCCCTGATCGACGCGATCCTTCCGATTCAGCGGCAGGAAGGCCGGCGGGCCGGCGCCCAGGTCCATGAAGGCGCCGCGAAGGCCTGGAATGACGTCGGTCACACGGCCTACGGCCAGCGCGCCCAAACGGCACTGAGCGACGTCGTCGTCGCGATGGATGATCAGATGGGTGTAGCGGCCGTTCCGGGACGCCACGCCGCGGATTTCGCCAGGCGTGTCGTCGAGGAAGACCTCGACCGCGCCGCTCATGCGCGCCAGCCGACGCCGTGCAACAGTTGGACGGCTTCGTACAGGGGCAGCCCCATGACCGAGGGATGGCTGCCGACGATCCGCTGAACGAAGGCGCCGGCCGGGCCCTGGATGCCGTAGCCGCCGGCCTTGCCGCGCCAGTCGCCCGTCGCGACATAGGTCGCGATCTCATGATCGGACAGCGGTTTGAAGGTGACGCGGGTCTCATTGACCCGCACGGCCGTCCTGCCGTCGCGCACCACCGCCACCCCTGTGAAGACGCGATGGTTGCGCCCGGACAGCAGTTTGAGGAAACGTGCGGCCTCGGCCTCGTCCGCCGCCTTTTCAAGAAACCGACGACCGACCGCGACCACCGTGTCGGCGGCCAGAACGACGGCCTGGGGGCGACGCGAAGCGACCACCTGGGCCTTGGAGGTCGCCAGCCGCTCGGCCAGACGCGGCGGCGTCTCCCCCTTCAGCGGGGTTTCGTCGATATCGGCAGGGTCGATGTGATCCGGCTTGATTCCCACCTGCGCCAGCAATTCGATGCGGCGTGGGCTGGACGAGGCCAGCACAAGCTCCAGACGCCCTTCCGACACGAAAACGACGCCGCTCCTTATTTGAAGCGGTAGGTGATGCGACCCTTTGTCAGGTCGTAGGGGGTCATTTCCACCAGAACCTTGTCGCCCGCCAGCACGCGGATACGATTCTTGCGCATCTTGCCGGCGGTGTGGGCGATGATCTCGTGGTCGTTCTCGAGCGTCACGCGGAAGGTGGCGTTCGGCAGCAGTTCGCTGACGGTGCCGGGAAACTCGAGCAGTTCTTCCTTAGCCATGCGGCCTCTCGCGCCCGGTTGATATGCGTTCAGCCCCACGCCGGGCGGGCGCGAGGGGCGGAATGGAGGGGCCTAATGCCTCAAAACGGCAAGATAGTCGAGGTCAGCCGCGACGGTAGAGGGCGCACAGCAGGGTGAACAACCTTCGCGCCGTCTCCTGGTCGACTGCGATCTTGCCTTCCAGGCGGTTCATCAGCTGTTCCGCCCCTTCGTTATGCAGTCCCCTTCGACCCATATCGACAGATTCGATCTGGCTGGGCGAGGAGCCGCGCAGGGCTTCATAATAGCTGTCGCAGATCAGTAGATAGTCTTTGATGACGCCCTTCAGCGGCGTCAGGCTGATGGCGTAGGTGCGGGCGAAGGCCTCGCCCGTGACGTCGAACACCAGACGATTGTCCTGAAGCGACAGCTTCAGCCGGTAGGACCCGCCCTCTGCGCCGACGGGTTCGAAACTGTTTCGTTCGACCAGATCGAAGATGGCGACGCGCCGCTCGTGCTCGATCTCGGCCGTCGCCGCCGGCAGGGTGGCGGCGTCCAGCTCGACGGACGCCAGCTTGTGGGGGGCGCTCATACCGTCTTCCCTTCGTCCAGCCCTGCGTCGTCCAAATGTGTCGGCGCCATTCGGGCCGGCCAGCGCTCGGATATGTCAGTGACGACGGCGTCCAGGCATTCGACGTCGATTCTCAGATCACCGCCCCCGGCGAACATCAGTATGACCCGACCGCTCGGCGCCTCGGTCGGGATGAAGTCGAGCGCCAGCAGTTCCAGCGAGGCGTCCGGGTTGCGCGGCAACCGCCGGCTCTTTACCCCCATGACATCGCCGAACTGCATGGCGGACATGACGCGGGTTCCGCCGCATTCCCAACAGAAGCGGCTGAAGGCGATGGTCAGGGTGCGCGCGCCCTTTTCCCAGACGATGTCGATCGGCCGGAGTATGGCGTCCTGAAGGGCGGCCGAGATGATCTGCAGATCGTCGGCGTCCTCGGCCAGCAGACGCAGCGGTTCGACCGCCGTCTTGGCTTCGGACAGGGCGCCGTCGATCTCCGCTGTCATCACTCCATCCCTTCGCTGTGACCCTTGATCCGCCGAATCTCTGCGCCGCAGGCGCCGAGCTTTTGTTCCAAACGCTCGAACCCGCGATCCAGATGATAGACGCGACCGACGGTCGTTTCGCCTTCGGCGACCAGGCCGGCGATGATCAGGCACATCGAGGCGCGCAGATCGGTGGCCATGACCTGGGCGCCGTGCAGCGCCTCGACGCCGTGCACACGGGCCTCGCCCGCATGGACGGAGATGTCGGCGCCCAGCCGCGCCAGTTCCGGCACATGCATGAAGCGGTTCTCAAAGATCGTCTCCCGCACCGTGCTGACGCCCTCTGCCGTGGTCATCAGGGCCATGAACTGGGCCTGCAGATCGGTGGCGAAGCCCGGATAGATCGCCGTCTCGACATCGACCGCCTTCAACCGGACCTTGGGATCGCGCTTGATCAGAACGCCGTCTTCCGTCGGCGACACCTCGACTCCGGCCTCGATCATCTTGTCGGTCAGGGCGCCGATCAGATCAGCCCTGGCCTTGGTCAACCGGACCTCGCCCCCGGCCATGGCGGCGGCGACGGCGTAGGAGCCCATTTCGATACGGTCGGGAATCACCGACCAGGTCGTCCCGGTCAGGGACGAGACGCCGGTGATGGTCAGGACGTCGGTGTCGATCCCCTCGATCTTGGCGCCCATGGCGGTCAGACAGCGCGCCAGATCGCCGATCTCGGGTTCACGCGCGGCGCGACGCAGCACGGTCGTGCCCTGGGCCAGGACGGCGGCCAGCAGGGCGTGTTCGGTCGCCCCGACGGAGACGAACGGAAACTCGATCTCGGCGCCCTTCAGGCCGGACGGCGCCTTGGCGGTCACATAGCCTTCCTCCAGCTCGATCTCAGCGCCCAGGGCCGTGAGCGCCTGAAGATGCAGATCCACCGGGCGGGCGCCGATGGTGCAGCCGCCGGGCAGGGACACCTTGGCCTCGCCGGTCCGGGCCAAGAGCGGCCCCAGCACATTGAAGGAGGCCCGCATCTGCCGCACCAGATCATAGGGGGCGAAGGTCGATGTCAGGGTCTTGGCGTGGAACAGGCTCTCCTGCCCGTCGGCGCCGTCACGCTCGGTCGCCTCAATGCCGAACTGGCGCAGCAACTGACCCAAGAAGCGGGTGTCGGCCAGCCGCGGCATATTGGTCAGCAGCAGGGGTTGATCCGTCAGGATCGAGGCGGCCATCAGCTTGATGGCGGAATTCTTGGCGCCGCTGACGGGGATCTCCCCGAAGAGCTGAGCGCCGCCCTGAATGGCGATACTGTCCATGACGTCCTTGAAGCGCGCCCGAAGGAAACGCCTCGGGGGGAGGGTTCTCTAGCAAGCCGGCGCGCGCTTGCCAAAGGGCGGAGCGTCCGCCGGGCGATGACTTTCAGTTGCTGTCCTTGGGCGCCGCCGGGGTTCGGGCGGGCGCCTTGCGGCGTCGCAGGTTGGCGCGCAGGGCCGCCGCCAGGCGAATGGCGCGTTCGGCCTTGGCCCGCGCCGCCTCGGACGGCGCGCCGGCCTCTGGCGTCAAGCTGGGCGAGGTCTCGACGGGCGGGGTGTCGGTGTCGTGCGGCGGACGAGTCATGGGCTTAGAATGCCGTGATAACGGGGCTTGTCCAAACTTTCTTTCAGATCGTCAAAAAGCCGCTTCCCTCCCCCGAACGGTTTGGCTATACGGCCGCTTCCTCAGTCGGGGCCGCCGTAGCTCAGTGGTAGAGCGCATCCTTGGTAAGGCTGAGGTCGTGGGTTCGATTCCCCCCGGCGGCACCATCTGAGACGAAAAAGGCCCGGCGAAAGCCGGGCCTTTTGCTTGATGGAAGGCCGCGCCGCTTCAGTCCGAAGCCGTCGCGCCTCGCGGCCAAGCCGCGCCGTCTTCAGCGTCCCGGTCCTTGCTCCAGCTGAAGCCCATCGACAGGGACTTGCGGCTCGAATCGCCGCCGTAGCCGCGCACCCGGCCGTAAGGCGGATAGAAACCAGGCCCCCGAAGTCCATAGCCGTAAGCCTCATAGCCGTAGCCCCAGGGTTCGTTGCGCCCCTCGCGATAGGCCAGGTCCAGACGCCCGTTTTCGCCGATCGGCATCGAGACGGCGGCGCCATAGCTGCGATAGCCGCCGGTGCCGACGCCCGCCTCGACCATGCCGTGCATCTGGCGGTCGTCCATGGGGCCTTCAGGGAGGCGCTCCTGAAAATCCACGCCGGGGGTTCGGTTGCTGAGCCAGGCCTGGATCTGCTGTTCCGTCGTCATCCCATGGGGCTGAGCGTCCTGCGCGGTCGGCGCAGGCGCAGCGGCTTCCGGGGCGGCGGCCATGGCCTGGGCCAGGGTCGGGGCGTTGGTCGGGGCGGTCGCGACGACGCCGTCAGGATCGCCGTCCGCGCCTGCGCCCGAAGCTGCGAGCGCCAAGCTCGCCACAAGTCCTGCCATCAGCATGGGCCGTCTCCTTCCGCCTCATCCTAGCACGCCGATTGCGGCCATGGTCAGGCGTTTCCGTCGCCCCGTCGCAACGGGTCCGGCAAGGGTTCGCCTTCGGGCACGAAGGTCAGAGCGACCGAGTTGATGCAATAGCGGTTTCCCGTCGGCGGCGGGCCGTCGGGGAAGACGTGGCCCTGGTGGCTGCCGCAGCGGGCGCACAGGGTCTCGATGCGAATCATGCCGTAGCTGGTGTCGCGCACCTCATGGACGTGGGCCGGATCGACGGGTTCGGTGAAGCTGGGCCAGCCGGTTCCGCTTTCGAACTTGGTGCGGCTGCGGAACAGGGGCAGACCGCACTCCCGGCAACAGAAGACGCCCGCGCGTTTTTCGCCCAGCAGGGTTCCGCAGAACGGCGCCTCCGTGCCGTGGGACAGGAGGACGCGCTTCTCCTCGGGGTTCAGGTCCGCCTCCAGCCGGGCGCGTTCCTGATCATCGGGCGGCGTCAGATCATAGCCGGCCGAGGAGTGTCGGGGGGCTACGGAATCGGAAAGGTCGATGTCGGTCATGAGCCCGAAATAGGAAGGGGCGGGCCGAGGTTCCACCCCGACCCGCCCCCTTCAAACCCGATCGCCAGGACGTCCTATTGGAACAGGCTGGCGACCCAGGCGCGCACGGCCGTCTCGTCGGCCGCATCACCCGCGTAAACCAGACCCTGCGTCGGCGTGTACGGGGCGTCATTGCCGCGCTGGCGGGTGGTCCAGGCCTTATGGCCATAGGTCAGTTCCGCGTAGTTCGACGGCAGACGCAGCACGGTCGGCTCGATGAAGATGGTGTCCTCAGCCGTGGTTGATCCCGCCAGACGCACGTTCGGCAGGCGGGTCAGCAGATCCAGGGTGTCCAGGCAGCCCCCGCTGCAGCCGGCGTCCACCAGAACGACCACGGGTCCGGCGACCGGATTGGCCGCGCCGGTGTCCGGCACGGACGGACGACCCGGCATGGTGAAGGTCGCCTGATTGGCCGCCAGGGCCGAATCGAAGGCCGCCACGATGGCCTGGGTCTGGTCGATCACCGCGCTGGATTCCTGCACGAAGCGAGGATCGGCCTGCATGCGGCCCAGGGTGTCGACGAACCACTGGCGATTGGCCGGGGTGGCGCGATAGGTGATGGAGCCGGCTTCCGGCTGGCGGCTGACGGTGAACTCCGGCGTCCAGATGCGGTTGGCCAGGCCGTAGCCGCGGCTGGTGGCGTTCAGCGACGATCCGTTGGCGCCGCGCAGATCGATCACCACGCCCTGCGATCCGCGAATGGCCGGCAGTTGCGCCTCGACGGCGGCGAAGAAGGCGTCCCAGCCGGCGTCGTCGGCCAGACTGTGGACATGGACCCAGGGACGACCGTTGACGGTCTCGACGGCCAGCGGCGTCGCCGGCGGCATGTAGACGGTGGCGCGATAGGCGGCTTCCAGCGACGCCGCGTCGGCGGGTTGGGGCTGCATCTGGAACTCGCGGTCCCGGCGCCCGACCTTGAAGGTGCACAGCGACGGCACGCCGCCGGTGAAGGGGTTGTTGCGGTTCCACAGCAGATAGGGGGCGGTGCGGACGCGCCCGGCTTCCGTCGTCAGATCGCCTTCCCAACGGTCCAGCCGCTCTTCGGCCAGTTGAGCCGCAGTCTTGTCGCCGCACTTGACCAGGGTGGAGCCGACAGGCGGCAGGTTCCGAACGCCCGGCTTGACGTAGGAGACCACATATTCGCCGTTGCGCCAGGCCGTCGTCAGGCCCGGCCAGCCGATGGCGAAGAAGGGCCCCTGCCCTTCATAGGTCGGCCGGATCGCGGTGTTGGAATCGCGGAATCCGTTCGCATAGTAGCGCAACAGATAGGCGTGGCTGTCCCCGCTGTTGACGCGGCCGACGCGGCCCAGGGCGTCCTGATAACCGGCGTCGATCCAGTTTCGGAAGGCTTCGTCCGGCGCGCCGGGAATGACGGCGGCCGGATGGTTGGCGGCCAAGGCGTCGCGGGCGGCCTGAAGGTCTTGCTGGGCCAGTGCGCGGAAATCCTGGGCCGATGCGGCTCCAGCCGCCAGACTGAGGGACATGACGGCGGCCGAGGCGGCGGCGATCAAGCGGTTCATGGAGGCTCCTGGGCTCGGATTCTAAAGCGAGGTGGCGCCGTTAAACCTTATGGCCGCCGGGCTTGCCAACCCCCATCGGCGCCCTTTGGCGCGATTGTCGCATCCCTCGCCGAGCGCCGATACGGCTCAGAGTGGCGGGGAACTTTCCGTTACCGGACCGAATATCTGTCGGAAGCTGTTCTTCAACGCCGCATCCGCCTCGTCCATCGTGGCCAGGATTCCCAGGTCCACCAGGCTGGTCACCCCGTGCTCCTGGATGCCGCACGGCACGATGCCGCCGAAATGCTCCAGGTCGGGCTCCACGTTCAGGCTGATCCCGTGGAAGCTGACCCATTTGCGGACCTTGACCCCGATGGCGGCGATCTTGTCCTCGCGCGACCAGCCGGCGCCCTTGCGCTCGACCCAGACCCCGACCCGGCCCTCGCGCACCCCGGCCTCCACGCCGAACCGGTCCAAGGCGCCGATCAGCCATTGCTCCAGCCCGCGCACGAAACCGCGCACGTCCTTGCCGCGATGGTTCAGGTCCAGCATCACATAGGCCACGCGCTGACCCGGTCCGTGATAGGTGAACTGCCCGCCACGCCCCGTGCGATGAACGGGAAAGCGCGCCGCATCGAGCAGATCCTCGTCCTTGGCCGACACACCAGCCGTATAGAGGGGCGGATGCTCCAAGAGCCACACCAGCTCCGCCGCCTCCCCCGCCGCGATGGCGGCGACGCGGGCCTCCATGAACGACTCGGCGGCGGCGTAATCGACATAGGTCGAAGAGACGGTCCATTCGACCGGGCGGCCGTCGCCGCGACGCAGCTTCTTAAGGTCAGGACTTAACGGGTCGGCAAGCATAAGGCTTCAATGTGCAGGCGGAGGCGTTTCCGCAAGGGACGACCTCTTAGTGAACGAGAGCGCCCGTGTCCCAGATCAACGCCGTCAACGTCGAAATCTCAGTCGTGCTGGGGCGTATGGTGCTGCCGATGTCCCAACTGCTGAAGATGGGTCGGGGCGCGGTGATTCCGCTGGATGCCTCCGAGGGCGACGAGGTTTGGATCCTGGCGAACAACCACCCCGTCGCACGCGGCGAGATCGAGATTCGCGAAGACCGGATCGCCATCACCGTCACCCGGCCCGCCGACGTCTATGACTTCATGGCCGGCGCGGCCTGAGGTCCGAACGGCGTCAGCCGCACAAAGCGCGCTCGGGTCAAAAGAGAGACTTTCCTTTTCCAGCGGCTTCGTCTATTCGCCGCCGCTCCGATGCGAGCGGTCGTGGCGGAATTGGTAGACGCGCAGCGTTGAGGTCGCTGTGGGGCAACCCGTGGAAGTTCGAGTCTTCTCGACCGCACCATCTGGCTAAACAGGGCGATTCATCGGCTAACTACGGCTGGACATTCTACCAAGGGAGGCGACCACGTGAGCACCACGGACACCGCCTTTGCTCCAGCCGAAGCGCCTGAAACCGAAGACCACGCCGCCCTGGACGAGGACTATGTCCTCACGCCCCAATTCGTCGAAAAAGTCGTGGACGCCGCCGACGACGGCGACGGCATGCGACTGCGGTCGCTGCTGGAGGATCTGCACCCCGCCGACGTCGCCGATCTGATGGGCTTCCTGACGGCTGAGCACCGCGCGGTCGTGGTGCTGTGGCTGCCGCCGGAACTGTTGGCCGAGACCCTGCCGGAGCTGGACGACGGGATTCGGGAAGAAGTGCTGGAGCGGGTGCCGCACGGCACCCTGGCCGAGGCCCTACAGGAACTGGATTCCGACGACGCCGCCGCCGTGGTCGAGGATCTGGAAGACGACCAGCGCGAACGCGTCCTGGCCGCCATGCCCGACGTCGATCGCGCCGCGATCGAGAGCAGCCTGGGCTATGAGGAAGAGTCCGCCGGCCGCCTGATGCAGCGCGAGGTGATGGCGGCGCCCCAGTTCTGGAGCGTGGGCGACACCATCGACCATATCCGCAAACAGGGCGACGACCTGCCGGAGCTGTTCTTCGACATCTATGTGGTCGATCCGCTGAACCGCCCCGTCGGCGGGGTGCCGATTAGCGGCCTGTTGCGCGCCCCCCGCAGCGCCGCCCTGTCCGACCTGATGGAGCCGATCAATGAGATCGCGGTCGATCAGGACCAGGAAGAGGTCGCCTACATCTTCGAAAAGTACCATCTGATCTCGGCGCCAGTCGTGGACGCGGCCGGCCGGCTGGTCGGCCAGATCACTGTCGACGACATCGTCAACATCATTCAGGAGGAGAACCGCGAGGACATCCTGCGTCTGGCGGGTGTCTCCGACGAGGATCGCGGCTCGTCCGTGACCGAGATCGTGCGCGGCCGCGTGCCTTGGCTGGCCATCAACCTGGCGACCGCCGCCCTGGGCGCCAGCGTGATCGGCCTGTTCGAGGGCACGATCCAACAAATTGTGGCCCTGGCGGTCCTGATGCCCATCGTCTCGGCCATCGGCGGCAATGCAGGCACCCAGGCTCTGACCGTCACTGTCCGCGCCCTCGCGACCCGCGAACTGAACTCCGCCAACGCCACCCGCACGTTTTTCCGCGAACTGGTCGTGGGCCTGGCCAACGGCCTGATCCTGGCGCCCCTGATCGGCGTCGCCGCGGGGATCTGGTTCCGAGATGAGGACTGGAAGATCGGCGTCGTCATCGCCGCCGCCATGATCCTGAACCTGCTGGTCGCGGCCTGTATCGGGGTTCTGACGCCCCTGACCCTGTCGAAGCTGAAGTTCGACCCCGCCGTCTCCTCGGCGGTGTTCGTGACCGCCACGACCGATTTCTTCGGCTTCCTCATATTCCTGGGTCTTGCGACGATCGTTCTGTTGTAAACGCTTGGCCCCAGGCTTGCTGCGGGACGGCTCAGGGCCGAGCCGTCGTCTCGCTTTGGGGCAACACCTGTGTCAGACACGTTGAAACCGACCAAGATCTCCCGCGAGGGTGTCATTCTGATCAAGAGCTTCGAGGGTTTCCGCCCTCGGGCGATCCAGCGCGACGACGGCCGCTGGATGATCGGTTATGGCCATACGGCGTCCGCCCGCGAGGGGCTGACCGTTTCGGAAGTCGATGCTGAACTGCTGTTGCAGTACGACCTGCTGCCTGTCGTCAAGGCGATCGACGAAGTCCAGGCGCCGCTGAACCAGCACCAGTACGACGCCCTCGCCAGTTTCGTCTTCTCCATCGGGGTGGATCGCTTCCGCTCCTCCGAGGTCTTGAGGCGACTGAACGCGGGTGAGACCCAGGCTGCGGCCGAAGCCCTGGCCGCCTGGATCGACGACGGCGGCCCCTTGTCGCCCCCGCGTCGCCGCGCGACCGAACGGGCCCTGTTCGTCGCCAATCCGGACGCCCCGGTCTCCCTTGCCGATCTGCTGTCCGCTCCCCTGCCCCCGGCGACGGCGACGATCTTGGAGACGACGGAGGCGGCCGGTTCGACCGGTTTCGACGCGGTCGATGTCGCGCCTTTTCCGGCCCATGACGCGTCGGAGCCCATGACGTGGGAAAGCGCAATATCCGCCCTGCTGAACGAGTCGGATCTCAAGCAAGCGGACGAAGAGGTCGACGAAGGTCCCGATCAGGCGTCTCATCCTGCAGACGACGCCGCGGACGCACCTGCGAGCCAGGACGCCGAAACCCCCATGGCGAACGGCGAAGCTCAACCGGTGGAAGCCGAGCCGGTGACGACGGTCGAACCTTTGGTCGATGCGGGCAAGCCGTGCGCAGACTCCGCCTCGCCCCCTGCCGAATCCTCTGTTGCGCTTCTTCTGGACGAGCCGGCCGTCGAGGCGGAACCCGAAGAGGCCAAGGCCGTGCCTAGGCCTGCCGAATCTTCAGATGGTGAGGCGGAAACAAGCGAGCCCCCGGTCGAGGCCGACGCAGGAGAATTCGTCGCTCCGGCCCTCGAACAGCCCACAGCGTCGGACGAACCCGAGCCTGCCTCATCGGAGCCGGCTTCAGCGTCCCCTGCCGCCCGCCCGGCGCCCAGCGCGGCCGTCTTCTATTCTCCCTACGCGATTCGGGTGACCGGACCGCTCGCCCTCCTCTCCTCGCCCCCCCGTCGCCCCCGGCGGCCTCCGCCTCAGCCGTCCCGGCGGCGCTGACGCCCGTCCCGCTTGAGACCCTTGCCGCAGAAGCGGAGCCGGCGAACGACGACGGCGTGAGCCTTCCGGAGGAGGCTGTGGCGGCGCCGGCCGCCGAGGCGGAAGCGGCCTCCGTCGATCAGCCCGCCTTCGAGCCGTCCAACGCCCCGAGCCCCACGCCGACCCTGGCATCCGCCGATGCGCCCGACGTGGAGGAACAGACGGTTCAGGTGCCCATGTTCTTGATCGCCCCGACCGAGCCGCCCGCCGAGCCGGACAGCGAGCAGGCGTCGGCGGGGCGTTTGGAGGCCGCTCCGCCTCCCCACGCCGCGACCGATGCGACGGGATTCACCGACCTCGATCAGACCGCCCTGTTCGACGCGGAGGTCCAACCGGAGGACGGCCTGCATCCGTCGATCGACCAGGAGGCGACGCCCGACAAACGGTTCGACTGGAGCGAAACCGCGACCTTCCTGGTGATGGGCGGCATAGGCATGCTGGCCTTCGGCGCGGCCATGGCGGCCTTCCGACAGGCGTCGAACTCGACGGGGGGCGAGACCGCCGTCATCGGCTGGGTTCTGGCGATCATCGCCTTGGCCTGCGTCGGGGTGTCGGGCTACAATCTGTTTCAGCGCTGGGGCCGCCCGACGGATCCGACGGCCTGACGGACGGAATCGTCACAGGCTGAAACGGACAGGTCGTCCTGCGCTTTGCGAAAGGCCGTGCGCGATGCTACGCCCAAGGGCATGAGCATTCCCTTCGCACCCCAATCCATGGAATTCGGCCTCGGCGAGAACGCGGACGCCATTCGCGACACCACCGCGCGCTGGGCGGCGGATCGCCTGGCGCCCCTGGCCGCCGAGATCGACGAAACGAACAGCTTCCGCCGCGAACTCTGGCCCGAGATGGGCGAACTGGGCCTGCACGGCATCACGGTCGAGGAAGAGTTCGGCGGCCTTGGCCTGGGCTATCTGGAACATGTGGTGGCGATGGAGGAGGTGTCGCGCGCCTCGGCCTCGATCGGCCTCAGCTACGGCGCCCACTCCAATCTGTGCGTCAACCAGATCCGCCGCTGGGGCACGCCTGAGCAGAAACAGAAATATCTGCCCAAGCTGATCAGCGGCGAACACGTCGGATCGCTCGCCATGTCCGAGGCCGGGTCCGGCTCGGACGTCATGTCCATGCGCACCCGGGCCGAAAAGCGGGGCGACCGCTACGTCCTGAACGGGACCAAATTCTGGATCACCAACGCCCCCCACGCCGAGACCCTGGTGGTCTATGCCCGCACGGGCGACGGCAACGGCGGGGTGACCGCCTTTCTCATCGAAAAGGGCATGAAGGGGTTCAGCGTCTCCAAGAAGCTGGACAAGATGGGCATGCGCGGCTCCGACACCGCCGAACTGGTGTTCGAGGACTGCGAAGTGCCCGAGGAGAACGTCATGGGCCCGGTCGGCGGCGGCGCCGGCGTGCTGATGAGCGGCCTGGACTATGAGCGCGCAGTCCTCGCCGCCGGCCCACTGGGCATCATGCAGGCCGCCCTGGACGTGGTCCTGCCCTATGTCCGCGACCGCAAACAGTTCGGCAAGCCGATCGGCAGCTTCCAGCTGATGCAGGGCAAGGTGGCCGACATGTACGTCGCCCTGAACAGCGCCCGGGCCTACGTTTATTCGGTGGCCCGCGCCTGCGACGCCGGCCTGACCACCCGCTATGACGCTGCGGGCGCCATTCTGCTGGCGTCCGAAAACGCCGTGAAGGTCACGCTTGAGGCCGTTCAGGCCCTGGGCGGCGCGGGCTACACCAAGGAGTGGCCTGTCGAACGTCTGGTCCGAGACGCCAAACTCTATGACATCGGCGCCGGCACCAACGAGATCCGTCGCTTCCTCATCGGTCGGGAACTGCTGGGCGGCTGACGGCTTCTTCCGAACGGAAGGAGACGCCCATGCCCGCAAAATCCGCAGCCCAGCAGAAGGCCGCCGGCGCCGCCCTGTCGGCCAAGCGCGGCGACACGCCCAAGTCGGAGCTGAAGGGCGCGTCCAAGTCCATGGCCGAGTCCATGACGGAAAAACAGCTGGAAGACTTCGCCCACACCGAACGCAAGGGCAAACCCGAACACGCGGCCAAGAAATAGCCGGTTCGGCGCGATTCTTCGGCATTGTTGCCGTTCCGTAAGTGGCGGTGAAACCTCTGTGCGCCTAAATGGGCGAACTCCTTTCGCCGAGCCCGCCGCTGATGCCCGCCCAAGACAAGCCGAACGACGACCTGCGGCTCTTCTCCGACGTGATCGAGGAACTGGGCGAAGGCGACGACCCCAAACTGAAGCTGGAAGAGCTGGTCGCCGCTTTCGGCGAACGGGGCTTCGGGGCCATGATACTGATCCTGTCGATGCTGGCCCTGCTGCCGTGGCCGCCGGGCGGCAAGGCGGTGTTCGCCGTGCCCATCATTCTGATGTCGCTGGAACTGGCCTTTCAGCGCAGTTCGATCTGGCTGCCGCGCTGGGCGCTGCGCACCTCCATCAGCCGTCCCGCCTATCGCGCGGGGGTGTCGCGGATCATGAAGACGGTGCGCTATGTCGAAAACCTGACCCAGCCGCGCCTTCCCCTTCTGACCGGTGAAGTCGCCGATACCGTCACCGGCCTCGTCTGCGTCCTGCTGGCGCTGATCATGGCCCTGCCGATTCCGTTCGGAGACGCCCTGCCGGGCATCGCCCTGGTCTTCTTCGCCCTAGGCATGATGCAGAGAGACGGTGTGGCCATTCTGCTGGGCGCACTGGCGACCGGTGCCTGCGGCCTCTACCTGTTCCTGATCTGGCACACGGTGTCAGAGATCGCCCATCACGCGGCCGGATGGTTCTCGGGCGTTCTGCCCTGAACGACAAAAGGGCCGCCGCGTCGCCGCGACGGCCCTTCATTGTCTGACCGCGAACGGCCGGACCGCAACTCAGCCCGAAAGGATCAGGCCAGGCCTCCAACGAGGACCAGGGTCGCGGCCACCGCACGCGATTGATGACAATGAGACACTGGATCACCTCCTTTCGACTGTTGAACAGGGACTCGAAAGGTAAGACGCCTCAAGGCCTTGCGCCAATAGGCTTCGCGATTTCGTGAAGTCGGTCGTCAGGCCGCCTGCTGCGCGCCCGGCGCCAGGCCCTGCATCATCATGCGATTGATGTCGATCAGGTCCTCGAACGACTCCTCTCCGCGCATGACCAGAGAAGAGTGGCGATTGACGAACAGGCTCAACGAGATGATCTGGGCGCGCACGGCCTGCGGCAGGACATTGGCGGAATCGCCGCAGTCCGCCGCCAAGGTCGACCACAGACGCCGGTTCCAATCCAGGGCGTCGATCCGGGTCGCCAGATCGCGCTCATCAGACTTGGAAGCCTGAACCAAGGCCCGGGTGACCTGACCGAACAGCCGGTATTCCAGGTCGCGGGGCGTCTCAGCCCGCGTCGCCGCCGCTGTGTACGCCTGAAGCGACATTGAGCACCTTCTCTTCGTAATCGACAATCTTACGGGCGGCCATCAAGGCCTTGTAGTATTCGCGTTGCAGCACATGGCGCGAGGCGGAGACACATTCGGCCAAGATGTCCGGGTTCTTGGTCGCCCCCATGAATTCGGTGATGCGGAGCGCCATCTCGTCGTAGAATTTCGACGCCGACGCCTCGTCCAGATACATCATCATGATCGGGAAATAGATGCGACGCGCCGGCGTCGTCACCTCATCGGCCTGCATGATGTCCTTTTCACGCAAAACACTGGCGCGGTTTTGCAGGATGAGAACGCCGCGACGGTCGCCGTTTTGAACCACCGCGCCGTTCAACACGAATTTTTCGCCGGGTTTCAACGACAGTTTCAAAGCCATTGACGACCGAACTCCTTCAGCAGGTCGGAACCGATCGAAGATGGACCGCCCCTAACGATTCGAAACCTTAAAGGCTGAGGGTTAATCATCCCTTGTCCCCAGCCTGCGCGGAACACCTGCCTCGGGGCGACGTTTCGTCACCAGACAGGAGGCGACCATGCCCGACATGGACTATCAGGACGATCAGGGACAGGCCGAGGTCTTTGACGAAACCCATCTGGACGATGAAGGCGAAGGCGACCTTCTGCTGGATGAGGCTGACCAAATTCTTGACGTCACCCAGGCCGACGGCGATGCGGACGAAGACGCCTTCGACGAGGACGACCTCGACATCGACGATCAACTGGCCCTGGACGGGATCGAGCGCGAGGCGGACGCCCTGCTCGGCATGGACGGCGAAAAGGTCAATCAGTCCGACGCCGACAGCAATGATCTGGCGGCCGAGGGCGAAGTCGAACTGGTCTACTCGGGCCTGATGGAAAATGAGCGCGGCGCCCAGGCCAGTGCGGCGCACTGGGAGGCGCGACGCCTCGACGACGACGATATCGAACAGCTCGGCTACGGCGCCGACGACGCCCGCACGCAAGAATCCTGAAAGGAGCGCACATGCAGGACGCGAACGCTAAACAAGACGCCTCGACGGACACACCCCACGCCAAAAGGGTCGAACCGCGCGAAGGCAAGCCCGACCAGTTGGAACACCGCGTAAATCCGGAAGAAGGGCGCGAGGAGGCGCTGATCGACGAGAGCGTGGAAGAGACCTTCCCCGCCAGCGATCCCATCTCGCCAAAACACATCACCTGATCGCTGTTCAGGCGATTGCCGATCGGCTAACCCGCTTCGTGGCACTCACGAGGCGGGTTTTTTCATGAGCCGGTTTGAAGGCACTGATCGCTACATCGCGACGGCGGACCTCAAGGTCGCCGTCAATGCGGCCGTGGCCTTGGAACGTCCGCTGCTGATCAAGGGCGAACCGGGAACGGGCAAGACCGTGCTGGCCTATGAGGTCGCCAAGGCCTTCGATGCGCCCCTGATCACCTGGCACGTCAAATCGACCACCAAGGCCCATAACGGACTCTATGAGTACGACGCCGTCAGCCGGCTGCGCGACAGCCAGCTCGGCGAGGCGCGGGTTCAGGACGTCCGCAACTATCTGAAGAAGGGCAAGTTGTGGGAGGCTTTCACATCCCCGACGCGCCCCGTCCTGCTGATCGACGAGATCGACAAGGCGGACATCGAATTCCCCAACGACCTGTTGCAGGAACTCGACCGGATGGAGTTCTATGTTCAGGAGATCGACGAGACGATCCGCGCCGAGGTCCGGCCCATCGTCATCATCACCTCGAACAATGAAAAGGAGCTGCCGGACGCCTTCCTGCGCCGCTGCTTCTTCCACTATATCCGCTTTCCCGACGCCGAGACCCTGGCGGCCATCGTCGACGTCCATTTTCCGGGCATCAAACCGCGCCTGGTCTCGGAGGCGTTGAAGACCTTCTACGAGATCCGCGACACGGCCGGCCTGAAGAAGAAGCCCTCCACCTCCGAACTGTTGGATTGGCTGAAGCTGCTGCTGGTCGAAGACATTGACGCGGAAACCCTGCGCGAAAAGACGCCCAACAAGCTGATCCCGCCCCTGCACGGCGCCCTGCTCAAGAACGAGCAGGACATTCACCTGTTCGAACGCCTGGCCTTCCTGGGCCGCAGAGACGGCGCGCGCCCGGGCGGCTGAGCGGCATTACCGCGATTTCACTGGACCACTCTCTTCGATGGCTCAAAAATAGAGACCATGAGCGTTACACTCCCGTATCGTTTGCTGACCGCCGGCGTGGCGATCGTCGGGCTCGGTGCAGGCCTGGTCGCCTGTGACGGCGAAAACGCGGTTCGGATCACCAAGACCACGACGACCAGCGCCTCCAATGACGTGGAGCCCGGCGTGCTCAAGGTCGTCGAAGGTCTGAAATGCCCCGAAACGCTGGGCGTGCTGACGCGCAAGGGCTTTGCAGACCCCGGCGGGGCCGCCTGCACCTACGGCGGCCCCCGCGGCGCCGAGGTGGTGCTCTATCTGGTCAAGCTTGAAGATCGGTCCGCCGAGGACGTGCTGCGCGAATACGAACGCCGCGTCTCGTCGGACATGCCCCAGGCGGCGGTGCGTATCGACGCCCGCCAGACGGAAAACGGAGCGGAAGAGGCCACTGTCGCCGCGCCCGGCGTGAACATCCAGGCCAAGGGCGATGACGCCTCGGTCAAGCTTCCGGGGCTTCAGATCGAGACCCGGGGCGACAGCGCGAGCGTTCGCATCGCGGGCATCAACATCCAGTCCAAGGACGGCGAAGGCGTCCGCACCGAAAAGAGCAGCGTCAAGATCGACTCTAACGGCGAAACCACCCAGATTCGCACCCAGGCGCCAGGGGACGCCACGCGGGCCAGCTTCATCCTGGCGGACGACGACGTGCCGGCGGGCGCATGGCGTCAGGTCGGCTTCGAGGCGCGTGGGCCCGCCGGCGGCCCGCTCGTCATCGCCACGGTTCGCTCCAAGTCACGGCACGACCGGGTGTTCGAAACGGCCAAGGATCTGGTCGCCCTGAACGTCGGAGACTGAAATCCGCGCCGAAAACAAGCGCCGACGGCCGGACGCCTTGATCCTGACGGCGCTTTGCGTCACCTGACCAGCCCACCAGCGAGCAGGATCGACGATTTGGCCGAGCGCCCCAAGAAAAAGACCGAAGTCCGCGCCTGGCAGCGCATGCTGTCGGGCCGACGCCTGGATTTGCTCGACCCCTCTCCTTTTGACATTGAGATCGAGGACATCGCCCACGGCCTGGCCCGGGTTGCGCGGTGGAACGGCCAGACCATCGGCGAGCACGCCTTTTCGGTGGCCCAGCACAGCGTCGTGGTCGAGGAGATCGCCGCCCACATCAAGCCGGGGCTCGATCCCAAATGGCGCCTCGCCGCTCTGCTGCACGACGCCTCCGAATATGTCATCGGCGACATGATCTCGCCGTTCAAGGCGGCCCTGGGATCCGGCTACAAGGACTTCGAGGCGCGGCTGGAAGCCGCCATCCACGTCCGCTACGGCCTGCCGCCCAAGACGCCCCAAACGATCAAGACCCTGATCAAGAAGGCAGACAAGGCCTGCGCCTATTTCGAGGCGACGCAGTTGGCCGGTTTCAGCGAGAAGGAATCGCTCGGCTTCTTCGGCGCGCCGCCGCCCGGATACAGCCTGACCATCGAGCCCCTGCCGGCCTCTCTCGCCCAGGCGCGCTATCTGGAGCGGTACCAGGTGCTGGCCAAGGCCGTGGGCCTTCTGCCCGCCGACGACGCCTGGCACACGGAATAGAGCTGTGACTGGGCCGACGGATCAAGGCGTGCGAATCGGTCTGTCGGCCGTCGTCATGACGCTGAAGGACCGTCGTGCCGTGGTCCTGACCACCCAGACGGAAGACGGCGTCCGCGCCCTGCCGTTCGGGCCTTTCGACCCGGCGCGGGACCGCACCTTTGAGCGCGCGCTGCGCGACTTCGTGACCGATCAGACGGGGTTCCGGCTCGGCTTCGTCGAACAGCTCTACACCTTCGGCGACGCGGGCCGCGCCTCGCCCCGCGCAGCGCCCGGCCCCGACCAGATGCGCGAGGTGTCGGTCGGCTATCTGGCCCTGACCTCGGAAGCCGCCGCTCCGCCGGCCCATGACGCCCAATGGACCCCCGTCTTCGACATCTTCCCCTGGGAGGATCGGCGTTGCGGCCGATCGACTCTGCATGGCTCGGTGATCGACGCCCTTTTTCGCTGGGCCGGGGCGGATGAACGCCGCCTGGGCCGCGCCCGGGCCCTCTTCGCCCTGACGCCGGATCATCGCTGGAATGAGGAGCGCGTTCTGGAGCGCTACGAACTTCTTTATGAGGCGCGCCTGGTTGCGGAGGCTTGGCGCGACGCCCGACAGACGCCGCACGACGTCCCGCCCCTCCCCGGCGCCGTCATGGGCTCCGACCACCGGCGCATTCTCGCCACGGGCCTTGGTCGGCTGCGCAGCAAGCTGAAGTATCGGCCCGTCCTGTTCGACCTGACGCCTGAGTCCTTCACCCTTTCCGAGCTTCAGGCGGCCGCCGAGGCCGTCTCCGGCCTCACCCTGCACAAGCAGAACTTCCGCCGCGCTGTGGAGCGGGCAGGCCTGGTCGAGCCCACCGGCCGGATGTCGTCGGCCACGGGCGGCCGCCCCGCCGAGCTGTTTCGATTCAAGGGCCTGGACCCGGAAACCGGCGCCGCGCCCGGACTGTCGCTGCCGGCGCAAAGATAGGTTCGGATTTCTTTCACAGACAGCTTGCGGCGCCGCCGCTCTGCCATTAGAGAAGCCGCTCGCTCGACCAAGCGACTGATGCGCCGCGGAGAGGTGGCAGAGTGGTCGAATGTACCGCACTCGAAATGCGGCGTGCCTGGAAGGGTACCGTGGGTTCGAATCCCACCCTCTCCGCCATCATCCTGCCGCCTCCAGGCCAAGCCGGACGCACCCCCGAAAACTGACGGCTTTCCTGCCGAACGCGCGTCGCTTCGATCTCTAATTCCAGAGACTCCGCCGGACTTTCGACCGGCGGAGCTGTGTCCCCTACTGCACCTGACCTGAGCGAGCGAGCGCCGCCTGGACCTCGGCCCGGGCGGCCTCCATGTCGCGACGGAAGACGTCGGAGCGTTGTTCGGCCCCATAGATGATCATGCCCGACAGTAGGCCGGCCTCGACGGCGCTGTAGCTGTGTGATCCGCAGATGTAGCGGCTCTCGGCGTAGGCGCGGCCGCGGGCGTACAGTTCGTTCGCGCGCTGGGGGGCCAGTTCGGCCAGGATCATGGCCACATGGGCGCCGTGGGCCGAATGGCCGGACGGATAGTCGGGATTGCCGGCCAGATGGTCGGTCTTGGCTTCGCAGATCGGCTGGTCCGTGCCGATATAGGGCCGTTTCGTGCCCCAGTGGGTCTTGGCGTCGCCCACGACGGATCGGTCATTGCCCGCCCGGTTCAGAAGGGCGGTCAGCACGGGCGCGGCGTCCGGCGTCAGTCGCACGCCCAGGGCCTCTGCGAAGTCGTCATAGATCTCGCCCGACACGTCCGAGGTCGCCAGCGCCCAGCGCGGCGTGCCCTGCAGGGCGCGGGTCTCACGGAATACGCCCTGGTCGGCGACGGCGCGGGGCGAACCCGGCGGGGGCGGCGGAGCCAGCACCTGGGTCAGATCCGGGCGGTCCGTCGGCGCCAGATAGCCGCGCGCCGCCCCTTCGTCGGTCAGCTCCACGGCGAGCCCGTCGCACCGCTTTTCAGTCCGCAGCAGATTGCAGACAGCCGCCGCGCCCCCGGTCAGCCGCACCTCATAGGCGGGGAAGCGCGGATCCGGCGTCATATAGTCGGTAGACACATATTGCGCTCCGCTGGCGAAGGCGGCGCTGCGCATGGAGACGTCGCTCGTGCGCGCCTCCCGGGTGTCGGCGTCGGCGCGGGTGCGGACGATGAAGCCGGCGCGAACGGCGGCGCGAATGCGCGCCTGATCGGCCACCGGGTCGTTCAACGTCAGATAGGCCGCTGCCGGCGAGGTCTCGTCGGTGTTGACGAAGAAGATCCGACCTTCCAGCGAACGCCGCGCGCCGCGATAGGCGGCGACCTTCTCGGGGCCTTCATCCAGGGCGAAGAAGACCTTGCCGCGCGCCGCGCCCAGCCGCGGCCAGCCTCCGGCCAGAACCCCTTCACGCAGGGTGGCGTGACGCCCCTGGACCCGGTCGGGCGTGATCAGGTGATCGGCGTCGAACACCGACCGCACCTCGGCGTCCAGGGCGTCCCAGGCGGCGGCGTCGAAATCCAGCGGCGTCGTTCCGCCGGGCATGGCCGGGCCGCCCGTCTTGGCGTTCAGCATGATCAGAATGGGGGCATGGTCCGAATGGGCGCGCGACCAGTCGCGGATCTCCGTCAGACAGGCCACAAAGGTCAGGCAGGTGCTGCGGAAGTCGACGTCGGGCATGTGCAGGGTCTTGAAGCCCGGCCGGGCCATGGCTTCCGCGAAGGCGGCGCTGACCGGCGCGCCCTGGCCCGGCCGTCCCAGGGCCGACAGGGGATGGGCGTAGCGCCCGCCCTGCGGATCGTTCAGCACGTCGATCTCGATCTGGCGCGCCCCGGCTTCCAGCTGTTCCGTCAGGGGGCGATGCGAATAGTCCAGAGCCACGGCGCCGGGATTGACGGCGATCATGGCCTGAAGTTCGGCGGAGGGGATCGGCAGCTTGTAGCTGTTGTGGGTGCCCACCGCCGTCAGATCGTTCATGCCCAGATTGCGATCCATCCAGGCCGGGGCGCAGGGGTCGCCGCCGGCCGCGCGTAGATCGGCTGCGGTCAGGTCGCAGGCCGGCGCCGCGCCCGCCAGAGCGGAGCCGGCCATAAGGGCCGCCATCAGATTGAGCATCGAAAATCCTCGGAAGTCACAGGCAGAAGGGAAAAGGGATCACAGCGACCAGCGCAGGCTGGCGGTCAGGCTGGGGCCGACGCGGCCCAGCTGGAGCAGGCGCCGCGTGTCGTATTCGTAGGCGAGGTCGGTCGTATCGGTCAGGTTGGAGGCGGCGACGACCAGGGTGCCGCCGGACCCGATCTCGAACGAGGCCTGAGCGTCCAGATAGCCGGCGGGGCCGACGGTGAAGTCGGCCACCCCTCCCCCCTGCATGTCCGCCTCGGACCGGAAGGCGGACCGCCAGGACCAGGACAGGCCGATCACGACCGGCCCGCGCTCGAAGAAGGGGTTGATGGAATAGGCGAAGCGCGACACCCCCGCCAGGCTGCGTCCGCCCGGCCCGTGGCCGTCGGTGAAGGTGCCGCTGGCCCACAGGCCGAAGCCGGAGGGAAGCCGCCGGTGAAGCCCCACCTCCACGCCCCGGCTGATCGCGCGCCCCAGATTGGCCGGCCGCGACATCATCACCTCGGCCCGCACCAGGGGACCGGCGCGGGTCTCGAACACCAGCATCTCGGGCGCGTCCACCAGGCCGATGAAGTCGTCGATGCTTTTGTGGAAGACGGCGAGGCTGAGCGCGCCTTGCGGAAAGCTCCACTCATACGAGGCGTCGAGATTGGTCGACATATAGGGGCTGAGATCCGGGTTGCCGCCGACCCCGGTGAAGATCGAGCCGGGCGACGGGGCGTCGATCTCTGCCTGCCCGCGCTCATAGATGTTCGAGACAAGGGAGCTGGCGGGCACGGTCGCCCGGCGCAGGTCCGCCAGCGAGGGCCGCGTCATCGTGCGGGACGCCGCCAGCCGCAGGCGCCGGCCCCGATCCAGATCGAAGGCGATGTTGAAACTGGGCAGCAGGGCGGTGTCGGTCCCCAGCTTGGAGACCGGCCGAATGGCGGCGCTGCCGCTGTCGCCGGCGTTCAGAAAGGCGCCGTCCACCGCCGTGCGCGTCGTCACCAGACGAAGACCCAGATTGCCCGAGAAGGGGGCGCCGCCCGCCTCTCCCTCGAAATCCGTTCGCCCGTAAAGAGCCCCGACACGCTCGCCGACGCGATAGGAGTTCTGCAGGTCGGCGCCCGTGGGAGCCAGGGCGTCGGGCCCGACCGCCAACTCCTCGCTTTCCCGGGGGATGTGAAAGGCCTGCTGAAACCGGTCGAAGTCGGCGGCGATCCAGGATCCCGGATGCCGGTCGATCAGGGAATCGAACACGTCGTCGGCCACGCGAAATCCGAGAAACTCGGGGGTGATAACGGCGCCCGGCCGAAGCGCGGCCTCACGGTCGCGTCTCTGGTAATCGCGGGACCGATCGCTGATCTGGGCGCCGAAGGCGATTTCGGTCAGGACCGTCCTGCCGAGATCGACGGACACGGGACGCCGCAGATCGAGGAGGCCCGTCAGGTCCTCGTCGACGGATTCGATGGCGCGAACGCCCAAACGCTTGAAGGCGAAGCCGGTCGGGTCGGACAGGTCGAGATCGGTAGTCAGCAGCACGGCCTTTCGCCCGCTCGCCGCTCCGCTGACATCGAACACATAGGCGGGGGCCTGTAACGAACGGAAGGAGATCCTCTCCAGCGGCGTATCCAGCTTTGATCGTGCGCGGGACAGGCTGAAACGCGGCGTCAGGCTCCAATCGCCCAGCACCACATCCGCCCTGCCCGACACCACGATGTTCAGGTGCGCCTGGGCGGAGAACTCCGTGTTGTTGTCGATCACGCCCGCCCGGATCGAGCCGGCCGTGACCACGCCGTCCGTGACCGTGGCCATGGCGCCGGGCGTCTCCAGAAGGGCGCCGACCCCATAGGCGATCCGGTCCTCGCGAATGGTGTTGTCGAAGGTGGAGACGAGGCTGTCGAACCGCAGCCTGAGCGAAGGCGACGCCCGCCACTCTCCGCCGAGGAAGAGGATGCGCCTCAGCCGATCCTCGTGCTCGAGCGTCGTCCTCACATCGCTGGGGGCGACCGCCGGCTGCCCCTCGACGACGACCGGCGTATAGCGTCCCACCTGAAAACGGTCGTAGAGGACCGACCGCCCCTCCTGGGACACGCCGCCGACCAAACCCCATGCGCCGCCTTGGGACACGAACCGGCCCGCGAGGGAGACGTCTGTTTCCGGCCGGCCCGTTCGCGCCTCCACGGAGGCGCCCGCCCTGAAGCTCAGGAAGGGATCCCCGTCCAGGCCGCCGATCGTCTCGATGTCGATGTTGGAGCCGATCCCGCCCTCGATCAGATCGGGCGTCGCCGACTTGGTGAGCTGAGCCCCCGCCAGGAGATCGGCCGACAGGGCGCGGAAGCGGAACTGCCGACCGCTCTGGGTCGAGTTGCGGATGTTCTCGTTGAAGGCGACTGGCCCTCCGTTCAGGGTCACCGACTGGAACAGCGGCCCCAGCCCCCGGACGCTGACGAACTGCCCCTCGCCCACCTCGCGTTCGATGGCCACGCCGGGCACTCTCTGGAGGGCCTCAGCCAGATTCGCCGCCGGAAGTTCGCCGATCCGGGTCGCGGACGCGCTGTCCAGGATGACGTCCGCCGCCGCCTTGCGTCGCAAGGATTCCTCGATCTGCTCCGACAGCCGCCCCACGACCGTGATCGACTCCAGCTCTGCGGCGGGAATGGGCGGGATCTCGGCGGGCTTTTGAGCCTCCATCCAGACCCGCAGCCCCCGGTCGCCGATGAAACGGTGCCGCAAGCCGGTGCCTTGGAGCATCTGGTCTGCCGCAGCGCGCCAGGACATTTGCCCGCGAACCGCTCGCGTGCGCCGCGCCTCGCCCATGGGCGTCAGAAAGGCCAGGTCACAGCCCGCCGAAACACAGAGCTGCACCAAGGCGCGACGCGCGTCCTGGGCGGGGATGTCGAAAACCTGCGCGCGATCCTGCGCCCGGGCGGCCGGGGCCCAGCCGCCGAGGGCGACGATCGCCAGAGCGGCGGCGGCGACGCCTCCCCGTAGCGCATCGAACGGCGTCGATCGTGCGGGCGGTTTCAAGCGAACGGCGCCTTGAGCCAGGGTAGCGAACAACGAAGACGCAACGCTTAGCGCGCTTGCGTGACAGCTCTGCGATAGACCTATTCGGGGCGGATCAGGACCCGGCCGTCCTCGCCGCGTTCGATCGAGATCGGCAACAGGGCGTCCAGCCGGTCGATCAGTTTCGCCTCGTCCGTCAGGGGCAAAACCGCCGTCACGCGCATCTCGGCGAGGGCGGGGTCGGCGATCACCAGGGGCGCGCCTGCGTAGCGCCCGGCCTCTTCGACCACGACCGACAGGGGCGCATCGTGGAAGACCAGTCTGCGCTCGCGCCAGGCGGTGGCCGCCTCGACGTCGATCCGACGAAGACTGACGCGGTTGACGCCCCGTTTGAAGACGGCCTGCTGCCCCGGAGCCAGGGCGACGGCGCGCTCCAGCGCGCGGGCGCGGCCGACGTCGGTCCGCCCGATGGCGACCCGTCCCTCCAGCAACGACACCTCCGCCTGGTCGTTTCTCAACGCCGCCGCGAACCGCGTCCCTGTCACGATGACGTAGCGATCCTCGACCGCGACCTGGAAGGGTCGTTCGGCATTGTGGGCGACGTCGAAATAGGCCGCGCCCTGCATCAGGGTTAGGCCGCGGGCGTCACGGCGATAGGCGACCTGGATCCGCGTGTCGGAATCCAGGGTGACGCGTGACCCGTCTTCCAGCGTCACATCCGTGATCTGGCCCGGCGCGCTGGCGTAAACACGACCGGCCGCGACGGCGGGCTCCTGGCCAGCGCCGGGCAGGACCAGAGCGACGGCGGCCACCGCCGCCACCGCGCCTGTCGCCAGGCCGCCGGCGATCAGCATACGTCTCTGGGACACGACATTCCGTCGCCCCCGAAGACGCGCCAGATCGGCCGCAAAGACATCGCTCAACGGCGACAGTTCCGCCACCCCCCTCTTCGCGGCCTCGTACTGGTCCAGATGAGCCTCGTCCGCCTCCAGCCATTCGAGGAAGGCCGCCTGGTCGCGTGCGGAGACGTCCGGCCGTCGCATGCGCGCCAGCCAGGCTTCGGCGGTCAGCGGCCGACGATCAAACAGGGATGTCAGGCGCTGGATCATGCGCAAACAGAACGCTCCGGGACGCGGCGGGCGGATGGGGCGCCGAGGCCTTCAAGACTCACAACGACAGTTTCGCCAAACCCCTCAGCCATCTCGTGAAATCTTCAGCTGACGGAGGGCTTCGGCAATGTGTTTTTCGACCATGCTGACCGACACGCCCAGACGTTTGGCGATCTGGGCGTAGGTCTGGTCCTCGAACCGGTGCAATAGAAAGGCGTCGCGGGTTCGCGGCGGCAGGGCGCGGATGACGCGGGCGGCCGCAGCCAGATTCTCCCTGCCGATCAGCTGCTGGTCGGCGGCAGGCGCCTCGCTGGCCACGGCGCGCGGCGAGGCGTCGAGGGCGTGGATGTCGTCCGTGCCGCGAACCCCCGTCCGACCGGCGGCCTTCCAACGATCCGCCTGAAGGTTTCGGGCGATGACGAACAACAGGGGGCGGGCGTCCGGCCCCGTCAGATCGTGGCCCGCGCGGTGGAAACGCGTGAAGGCTTCCTGGGCCACGTCCTCCGCGTCCTCGGCCGACAGGCCCCGGCGCTGCACATAGGCCATGAGATCGCGCCGCAGGCCGGCGAAGACCTGATCAAGCGACATGGTCGCCCCGCCCACCTGGACACTCAGACGCGACTAAGCGAAGACGCCCCCTCCTCGCGGAAGGGGCGTCGCGCCGGCCTCTGTCCCGGCGGGTTGGGCCGGGGAAGGCGAAGGACGACGTCGGTCGCCCCCCGCTTTCGACATGAGGTTCGCTTGTGGGAATGGATCAGAACTCCATCCGCAGGCCGAAGTTGATACGGCGTCCCGACTTTTCGTACATGGTCGGGAAGGAGGGATCCATCGTGTATCCCTTGGTCGCCTCGTCCGTGACGTTGATGCCTTCCACATTGATCTGGAGGCTGTCGGTCACGCGGTAGCTGGCCGACAGATCGACCTGGCCATAGCCCTCGCGCGTGATCGGGTACATCTCGTAGCCGATGGCTTCGACGTACTCGTCCTTGTAGTTGTAGGAGGCGCGGGCCTGGACCTTGTCGTTCTCGTAGAACAGGGTGACGTTGTAGGTGTTGTCGGCCAGCCCGATGGGCGGCGTCGGGATGCCAAGAGTCGAGGAGCCGGTCAGCGAGCTGTCCAGCACCGTGTAGTTGGCGTTGATCCCGAAGCCTTCCAGCGGTGAGAAGAACTGGCCGAAGGGCACGACGGCGACCAGCTCCACGCCGCTGACCTCGTAGGAGCCGGGCTCGTTGATCGGCTGATAGACGTCGAAGGTGTAGACGCCGTCGATCGTGCCGTTGGCGTTGTACTTGGTCACGTTCGGCACCGTGCCCGTCAGGGCCTGACGCACGACGCCCTCGATCTCCTTCCAGAAGTAGGAGACCGCCAGCAGGCCGCCGTCGCCCAGATACTGTTCCAGACCGGCTTCCCACTGTTTGGCGTAGGTCGGCTTCAGGTTGGGGTTGCCGTCGGTGAAGCGGAACGAGTTCCAGCTGGCCGTGCGCTTGTAGGCCAGGTCCGTCAGGGCCGGACGGATCAGGGTCTCGGATGCTGCGGCGCGGAAGATCAGGCTGTCGGTCAGGTCGGCAGTGATGTTCAGGCTGGGCAGGACCTTGTCGTAGCTGCCGTCGCTGGACACCGGCTCCGGCGTATAGGTGGTGCCGCCGGTCGGCGTTTGAATCTGGTGATAGCCCGAAGAGGTGATCGAGGTGTCGATGTAGCGGGCGCCGCCGTTGACGGCGACCGGCACCGGTCCCAGGTCGAACTCCAGGTCAGCCATGGCGTAGGCGGCCAGAACCTCTTCCGTCACCTCGTAGTAGTCGCCGACGTTGAAGGGAGTGAAGAAGCCGTCATAGCGGAAGGTGCGACGGGCGTAGTCGTTCGAGACCTGGCTCCAGTTCAGGTCGCGGATGCTGTAGTCGCCGCCGGGCACCAGATCGCCGATCGGCGTCAGTTCGCTCTGCGACATCGGGCGCCCCACATAGTCGACCTTGCCTGCGCCGGAGCCCTGGATGTTCAGCGAACCGTACTGACGCTCCTTGGACTTGTCCGTGTAGCGCGCGCCGACCTGGACGCTCTTCAGCGCCGGGAAGAAGCTGAAGTCGAGGTAATGGGTGAAGTCGATCTGGGCGGCGTACTTGTCGTCGTTGATCTCTTCGTAGGTGGTCTCATACGCCTCGAACAGATAGCGCGAGGGCGAGTTGTACATGTCGATCGAGGCCGGGTTGGCGCTCTGGATCGTCTCGCCGCCTTCGGCCGTCCAGCGCGTCCGCGACGGCGCATAGGCCACGTGCTTCAGGTTGGCGTAGTCCAGGGTCTTCTCGGCGCCGGAATAGCCGGCGATGGCGTGCAGTTTCCAGCTGTCCCCGCTCCAGTTCAGTTCGGTTCCAAACTGCTGGTAGTCGGTTTCGTTGATACGCTCCTTGCTGAGCATCTCGTGCTGGGTCGCGGTGTAGGAGACGTCGCGCAGCACCACCATGCCGTAGTCGGCCAGGGTGGTCTTGTCGAACTCGTGGATGGTCTCCAGGGTCGAGCGGCTGGAGGCCGAATAGGCAGCCGCATCATACTCGTCCTCGGTCGTGTCGTAACTGCCGACCATGGCGTCGAAGGCCAGGCTGAAGTTCGACGACGGGCGATACTGCAGAGAGACGGTGCCGCCCCACTGATCCTGGGTGTTCAGATAGGCGCGGTCGCCGACCTTGTCCTGGAAGATGATCCGGTTGGTGACATTGGTGTCGGACCGGTTCGGAATGGCGATGCCGGCGTCTCGCAGCAGAACCGCCGCCGCCTGGGTCCCCCGGGCGCCGGTCGAGGTCGCCAGGAAGCGCGACATCGGGCGGAAGTTGATGCCCGATTCCGAGTCGGTGCGGTTGGTGCGGCGGGCCGTCGAGAAGGACACCAGGGCCCCGAAGTCGCCCCAGGTGTCGCTGGCCAGGAAGGCGATCTTGGGATCGATCTCTTCGGAGATGGAGTTGTAGGCGCCCTCCACCGAACCGACGACCCGGCGACCGGCGTAATCGAACGGACGGGCGGTCGAGATATTGACCGAACCGGCGATGCCGCCTTCTTCATCGGCGGCGCGCGGCGACTTCTGGACCGTCACCTGCTGGATGATTTCCGAGGCGAAGATGTCGAACTCGACGTCACGACCGCCGCTGCCCGAGGCGGTGGCCAGGCCGTTGATGCTGACGAAGGTGAAATCGCTGGGCAGGCCGCGCACGTTGACGCGCTGGCCCAGGCCGCGGTTGCGTTCGATGGTGACGCCTGGGATGCGCTGCAGTGCCTCGGCCAGGTTCTGTTCGGGGAAGTTGGCGACGTCGGTGGCGACGATGGAGTCCGAGAAGCCGACCGTCTTGCGCTTGATGTCGACCGCCTCTTCAAGGCTGCGGCGATAGGAGCCGGTGACGACGATCTCGTCCAGAGTGGCTGTGGCCTGGCTCGCGACGGCGGCCGGTTCGGCGGTCTGCGCCAAGGCGACGAACGGCGTTGCAGCGACCACGGCGAAGGCCGTCGTGCCCAGAATTCGGTTCTTCATGTGAGTAGCCCCCAGTGAGTTCTAGGCGCTTCAACGACGGGCTCTCAGGCCCCCTCAATGTGTGACAGGCCTTTTCATTCAAACTTCACGGCCCTGTCGCGTTCGACCTTCTCACACAAGCAAAACGGCCCGCAGGCGCAACCTGCGGGCCGTCGTCCGATTCTGGCGAAGGGACGAGTTCAGCCGCCGAAACTGCGCCCCCCGCCGCCGAAGCCGCCGCGCGAGACGACCGTGGTCCGGCTCTGTACCCGCGTCGGCGCCTGCTTCACGACATCTCCGTTTTCGCGCGTCGTCACCATCCGACCGGTCCGGTAGTCGCGATAGGCATAGCCGCCGCCGTATCCGTTCACATATCGATCCTCGCGGTCTCGATACAGCGGGCCGCCCCCGTAGTAGCGCCCGCCGTCCAGCATCTGGCCGATGACGAAGCCGGCCAGCAGCGGGGTGAAGAACGACCCGCCGCCCTGATTGCTCGGCTGGCACTGCGACGGGCCCCACTGGCCCTCGCACTCCTCGCGCGTGGCGTAGCGGGGGGCTGTGCGGGCGGCATCCTCCTGCGCCTTGGCCAGGGCGGCGTCGCACTGCGCGTCCGGTATGACGTCCGCCGCACGGCATTCATCCAGGGAGGCGTAGGCCAAGGCCGGTTCTGCTGCGGCGCGAGGCGCCGGCGCGTCCGGCGCGTCGCAGGCGGCCAGCGAGAAGCTCGCAGTGGCCATCAGGCCGCCGATATGCAGGGCGCGCGACCGTTTCAGTTGGCGCAGGGTCTTGGTCTGGGGCAGGTCGGCTTCCGGCTTGCGATCGGTCATGGCGGTCACGACGTCATGCAGGCGGCGTTCAGCAGGCCGACACAGATCGAGACTGAGGCGAGGTACACCGCCGCCGCGATCTCGCCCGCCTCGATCCGGGCCACCAGATTGCGGAAGGCCAGGCGGCTGATGGTGACGAAGACCACGATCTGGATCACCCCGGCCAGCAGGGCCCAGGCGGCGAACTCCATCAGACTGACCGTATGCGACAAGGCGGAAGCCAGCGGCAGGACATAGCCGATCAGGGCGCCGCCCAACGCAATGGCGGCGGCCGTATTGCCCTGCCGGATCAGCGTATGCTCGTGGTACGGCGTGACCCACTGGTAGACCAGCTTGAACGCCAGGGTGAAGCCGCCCGCCACGGCGAAGGCGATCAGGAAGGCGATCGCCCCCTGCTGAAACAGGAACCAGTCGAACATTCGGTCTTCCCCTCTTTAAACACGCCCTCAGGCGCGGAACTCGGCCATTTCCAGCGGAATGCCGATCATGATTTCGTGCGTCGTCTCGCCGCCCTCGGGCTGCTGCTCCAGGGCGATCATCAGTTCGCGCCCGCCCGCCAGTTCGCGTGCATAAAGCATGCAGGTCTGGAAGATCTTGGCGTAGGGCTTCGTCGCGGCGCGGTCGTCCCAGATGGTCTCCCACAGGGTGACCGGCGGCTGGATCGCGTCGCTCTCGGAGAACCAGAACCGCGGATAGTCGGGCAGGTCCTCGGCCGCCCCGTGGAAGACCGGCGCCGACAGCCGGTCGCGCCAGACCCGCCGTTCCCGCTCTCCCGGCGGATAGGCCGAGGTCCAGGGCACGAACAGGCTGAAATCATAGTTCTCCAGCCCCGCCTCGTCGTCGCTCATGGCCTGAAGCATGACGTGGTCGTCGGTGTAGAAGCGATGGACGAACTGGCCGCTTTCCAGACTGATCAGCCCCTGAGCCGAGATGTCGAGCACGTCGCGATCCAGTGCGAAACGGGTCTCTTCGCCCAGCCGCCGCCAGGCCAACGGGTCCAGCGACACGGTCCGACCCACGGTGATGTTGCGCACCGCCGCCAGCTTCGATGCGGGCTCAGCCTTGTTCGACGATCCGAAGAGTTTCTTGAACATGGCGACTATCTAGGCCCCATGGACGCCAAGGGCGAGCCTCGGACGCAAGAGCGACGGAACGAAGCGGTTCATACGCGCAACCTCAGCCCGATCTTGCATCACGTCAAGCGTTCATGTTACACGTTTCATGTAACGCCATGCCCAGCCGCACCCCGCACTCTTCCGCCGCCAACGACCGCATTCGCGCGTGGCGACAGGCGCGCCGGGAAGCGGGCCTCGTCAAGCTGGAGCTCTGGGTGCCGGAGGCCGCGCGCGACGACGTCAAGGCCGCCGTCCGCGCCATCGTCACGGACTCCACCCGCGGCCCGGAGCTTGCCGGGCGCCGCCGGATCCCCACTTCCGATTCCTTCACCCCTGGAGACGACCATCAGATGGACGCCGTGATCGAAACCCCCTGGACCGTGCCCGCCATCAAGGCGGCGCTGGACCAGTCCCCCCTGGTGCGCGAGGGCGAAATGACCCTGCGCGTGCTGGAGGGGGCGGACCCCGTACTGCTGGCCACCATGCATGAATATGGCGACCTGCCGGTCTATCTCAGCGTCGGGGGCGCCCAGATCGTCTGCTCGGTCCTGCTGTGGCCGGTGTCGGAACAGACCGATCGCCATGCCTTCAACGAGTTTCTCCTGAAGGCCCAGCGCGTGGTGCCCCTGTCGAACTTCGCCATCACCAACGTCGGCGGCGAGGACGTGTATGAGTTGATGGGAGAGCTGTCGTGCAAGACGACGCTCCAGACCATTCTGATCGAACTGCGCACCCTGGCCGAGAATGCGATCGACGCCACCGAACTGCGCGAAACCTTCGGCGCCGAAGCCGCCTGATCCGAAAGACCCGACCATGTCCATGCTCAGAAAACTCTCCGCCCTGTTCCGCGGCACGGCCCATGACGCAGCCCAGGGCCTCGTCGACGCCAACGCCCTGAAGATTCTCGATCAGGAAATCCGTGACGCCGACAACGCCCAGGGCAAGGCGCGCGACGACCTGGCCGGCCTGGTGGCGCGTCGCCGCATGGCCGAAAATGAGATGGCCAGCTTCCGCGACCAGATCGCCAAGTACGAAAGCTCGGCCCGCACCGCCCTGGCTCAGGGCAAGACCGATCTGGCCCGCGAGGTCGCCTCGCGTATCGCCGAGCTCGAAGTCGAGATCACCAGCCGCGGCCCGTTGATCGAGGACATGAAGACGGCAGAGACGCGTCTGCGCACGGCCATCGCCGCCACCGACCAGAAGATCGAGACGCTCCGTCGCGAGATCGACATCGTCAAGGTCAATGACTCAGTCCAGCGAGCCCAGACCTCGGTCGCCCTGAACTCGGCCGGCGCCCATTCGCGCATCGGCTCGGCGGCGGACAGCCTGCAACGGATCAAGCAGCGCCAGGCCATCCAGGAAGAAAAGCTGAACGCCAGCCAGGCCCTGGAAGATCGCCGCACCGGCGCCGATCTGGACGCCAAGCTGCGCGAGGCCGGCATCCTGCCCGGTCATTCGTCGGCCGACGATGTCCTGGCCCGCCTCAGCCAGCCGGAAGTGACCGTGGTCACCCCCCGCATCGGCCAATCCACCCTTGGCGTGGCCACGCCCGACAAGGACCCGGCCTGATCCATGGAGCGTCTGCGCTTCGATCCCCGCCCCGACTGGGAAGCCACGGCCGAGCGCCTAGGCTTCACCTGGCGCCACATCAACGGCGAGATCTATTGGGACGAGACGGCGGCCTACGCCTTCTCCCTGGAAGAGGTCGAGGACGGGATCGAGGCGCCGACCGCCGAACTGCACGGCCTCTGCCTGGAGCTGGTGAAGGAGGCCGTCCAGTCCGAGCGGCTGATGGAGCAGCTGGATATCCCCGAGCCCATGCGGGACTATGTAGCCGCCAGCTGGACGCGCGGGGATCCGTCCCTCTACGGCCGCTTCGACTTCGCCTATGACGGTCGGAGCCCGGCCAAGCTCTACGAATACAACGCCGACACCCCGACGAGCGTCTACGAGACGGCCGCCTTCCAGTGGCTGTGGCTGGAGGATCAGATCCGGGCCGGCGTCCTGCCCGCCGACGCCGACCAGTTCAACAGCCTCAGTGAAAAGCTGATCGCGCGGTTCCGCACCATTTTCCCGAACGGCGGCTTCGTCCATTTCTCGTCGGACGCCGATTTCGTGGAGGATCGCCAGACGGTGCGCTTCCTCGAAGACCTGGCCCAGCAGGCCGGGCTTGAGCCCCAGTTCGTCGCCATCGACCAGATCGGCCTGAACGCCGACGGCCGGTTCGTCGACCACGAGAACTGGATCATCCAGGCGATGTTCAAGCTCTATCCCTGGGAGCAGATGCTGCGCGACGACTACGCCGCCCCCCTGCCGACCGCCGATGTCCGGGTGCTTGAACCCGCCTGGAAGAGCATCCTGTCCAACAAGGCCATCCTGCCCCTGCTGTGGGAACGCCACAAAGGCCACCCCAATCTGCTGGAGGCCTATTTCGAGGGCGATCCGGCGCAGGCTGCTCTCGGGGATTCCTACGTCCGCAAGCCCCTGTTCTCGCGCGAGGGCGCCAATGTCGAACTGATCGACCAGGGCGTCAGCGCGGAAACGGTCGTGGATGGCGGCTACGGTCAGGGCCGCTTCATCCGCCAGGCCCTGCACGACACGCCCCGGTTCGACGACGCCCACGTCATCGTCGGCTCCTGGGTCGTCGGCGACGAACCGGTGGGCATGAGCCTGCGCGAGGATGTGGGCCGGATCACCCGCGACACCTCACGCTTTGTCCCGCACTTCATCCGTGACTGAGGCTCAACCGGAAACAGCGATCGGCCCGCGCAACCACTCTCAGACCCACGCCTGGATGGCAGCTGCTGATGATCGAAACTGAGACAAGCCGAGCCAAAAGACTGAAGGCGGCGACGCAAGGCGTGCATCAGGGCCTGGACGAAGCCGTCATGGCCGCCCGCCCCTTCGAAAGTAGCGCGCGATATGCGGAGTTTCTGCGAATTCAGCAGATATTCCATCGCGACGTGGCGGCCCTCTATAAGAACGAGGCTCTGACGGCCCTGATCCCGGATCTGGCCGCGCGGCGAAGGTATGACGCGGTGATCGCAGACCTTGGCGACCTGGAGGCCGAACCCGGCGTCGAGTCTGACAGCCCCGTATTTGAGGATCAGATCGCCGACATTCCCACGGCGCTGGGCTGGCTGTATGTGGCGGAGGGATCGAACCTGGGCGCAGCGTTTTTGCTGAAGGCGGCGGCCGGCCTGGGCTTGTCAGAGGCGTTCGGCGCCCGGCATCTGGCCGCCTCTCCGGACGGTCGCGCCAACCACTGGCGCAGCTTCACCGCCGCCCTGGACGCGGCGGAGATGACGCAGGCTCAAGAGGATCGGGCAACGGCCGGCGCCACAGCCGCCTTCGCCCGCGTGCGCGCCCTGGTGGAGGCGCACCTCGGACCGGATCAGTCGGCGGCGGCCTGAACCCCGCCGACCGTCTCCGCCTTATTGCGGCGCGACCCGCCAGACGGTGTTCGACAGATCGTCGGCGATCAGCAGGATGCGACGTTGAGGGTCGAAGGTGACGCCGACCGGCCGTCCCCTCGCCTTGCCGTCCTTGATGAAGCCCGTGACGAAATCGACGGGCTGGCCCGCCGGACGACCGGCGTTGAACGGCGCCCAGCTCACCTTATAGCCGGACAGGTCCTGACGGTTCCAACTGCCGTGCTCGCCGATGAAGGCGCCCTGGCTGAAGGCGCCGCCGAAACCACCGTCGGTGGTGAAGCTCAGGCCCAGGGCCGCCACATGGGATCCCAGGGCGTAGTCGGGCTTGACCGCCTCGGCCACCTTGTCCGGTCGCTGCGGATGGGCGCGCGGATCGACGTTCTGCCCCCAATAGCTGTAGGGCCAGCCGTAGAAGGCGCCGGGCCGCACGGCGGTCAGATAGTCGGGGGCCAGTTGCGGGCCCAACTCGTCGCGCTCATTGACCACGGCCCAGAGCGCGCTGGTGGTCGGCTCAATCGCCAGGGCCGTCGGATTGCGGATGCCGCTGGCGAGGATGCGGTGGGCGCCGGTCTGCCGGTCAATCGCCCAGACCACGGCGCGGTCCTGCTCCACCGCCATGCCGCGCTCGCCGACATTGCTGTTGGACCCGATGCCGACGTAAAGGGTCTGGCCGTCGGCGCTGGAGGTCAGGGACTTGGTCCAGTGGTGGTTGATGGCCGAGGGAAGCTCGGTCAGGACCGCGCCCGGCGCTGTGATCCGCGTCTGTCCAGGCTGATAGGGAAAGCGCAGCAAGGCGCCCTGCTCGGCGACGTAGAGGGCGCCGTCGACGAAGGCCAGGCCATAGGGCGCATCCAGATTGTCGATGAAGGTCGTGCGGAGTTCGGCCTGTCCGTCTCCGTCGGCGTCGCGCAGCAGGGTGATCCGATCCCCGCCCTTCACGCTGCTCTTGCCCTTGGCCTTGATGAGGCCGGCGATGACGTCCTTGGGACGCAGCTTGGGCGCATGGCCGCCCGACCCTTCCGCCACCAGAATGTCCCCGTTCGGCAGAACAAGAATCTGGCGCGGAATCTTCAGGTCGGTCGCCAGGGGCGTGATGGCGAAGCCGGCGGGCACGGCGGGCCGGTCGCCGTTCCAGCCCACGGGCTCGGCGATCTTCATCGGTGGAACCAGGGTCTGGTTTTGGGCCGGTAGATCGGGATTGGGACCGGTCTGTCTGAGGTTGGGATCGCTGCGGCTGCAAGCCGTCAGGGCCAGGAGCACGGCGGTCGCGCCGAGAAGGTGTCTGATCATCGTGCAATCCCCCGAACCGGCGCGGCGCTATAGGCGAACCACCCTGCGACAAGGACGAAGAGGGTGGACAGGATGGACAGGGTCAGGCCCAGGGTCCCGACCGAGCTCCATGCGTCCTGGCTGTGCTTGAAGGCGTTGATCAGGCCGCAAAGCCAAGCCAAGGCCAGGGCGACCACATAGATCAGGGTCGCCAGCCGCTGAGGGGTGCGCCAGGCCAGGACCAGCTGGACGATCGCCCACAGTCCTGCGACGCCGCCGAACACCAGGGCGCCGACGATCAGCCAGGCCGAAAAATTCGACCACTGCATCTCAGCGGTCCGCAGATAGGCGATGTCGCTGATCAGGGCCGAGGTGAACAGGGCGATCGGAAAACACAACAGTATGGCGTGGAGTGGATTGTGGGCGGGGCGCTCCGACCCTGTGGCGGCGATCATCGACCTTCAATCTCCTCGTCCGGCCTTCATCTGTCCGAACCCAATCCTCCGTTGCGGGATTTGGTTTCATCAGATCATCGAGGGAGCGCGGCCCTGGGCGGAAAGGCTGTCGCCGGCGCCATCATCTCCGCTACACAATCCGAGATTAAGCCGCGCTCGGTCCGCGACGCTTCGTCGCTGAAGACAGGGCCGTCTTCCCCGAACCTCGCGCCGCGCACTCGACAGCTCATCATCGAGACTTCATTGAAACCTATGTCTCAAGTCCAAGCGCCCAGCCGGGCCGCCGACGCCCTTCAGATCATCAAGGCCGCCATCGCCCAGGCGGCGGCCAACGGGCTCGACAGCCTGACGATGCGGGACCTCGCCCACGCCGTCGGCAAGAGCACGACGGTCATCGTCAACCTCTTCGGATCGAAGGCCGGGCTGATCCAGGCGGTGGGAGAAGAGGCGCTACGGCAGGACACGGCCTTTCACACCGCCTTCTTCGCCCCCGTCGTCGGCCTGCCGCCCAGCCGAGACGCTCTGCTGGCCTTGTTGCGGCACTATCTGCGCCTGCGCGCTTCCGAAAGCGCCGGTTTCGCGCGGATCTGGGAGGCGCTGTTGATCGACGGAGACGCCTGCGCCGAGCGTCGCGATCTCATTCGGCGCTGGACCGCGATGCGGGAAACGGCGTGGGCCGACTATCTGGCGGCTGATCCCCGGTTGGTCGACTTCGCCTCCATCATCGTGGCCTGGACCACGATGGAGCAGTTCTACGCCGGAGCCCTGGGCGAACGCGCAGACTATGAGGTGATCGCGTCCGAAGGTCTCGGCGGCCTCGTCGATCGCGCCTTCGGCGAGACCGAAAGGCCGCCGGCGGCGACCCTCTGGCACAGGGAAACCCTGATCATACCCAAGGCGCCGGCGGCCGGGCTGGACCCGGATTCGATGAAGCTGAAGCTTCTGCATATCGCGGCGGATCAGATACTGGAGCGGGGTCTGGGCGCCCTGACCAACCGGTCCGTCAGCGCCGTGGCGGGGACCTCGACCTCAACCATCGCCTATCACTGGCCCGACATGCGCCGCTTCGTCCTGGACGCGGTCTGGCACAGCGTCTTCCGCGACATGCCGCTGTATCTGGCCGGTCAGCGTCCGGAAGGCGACCCGGCGTCGGCGGACCTGGAGCGTTGGGCGCGGCTGATGGCGCCGACAGTCGCCATCGCACCCCAGTCAGAGGGCTTCTACGTCCGATACGCCAGGCTGATCGCGGGCGTGTGCATGGAGGCGCGGCGCGACCCCGCGCTGCGTGACCTGGCCATGTTGCTGCGCGGTCCCGAAGGCGGTGGCACCTATTACAATCAGGCCGGCGTCTGGCCCGCCGACTTCGATCTCAATCGGCTGGCGGCGACGCGGTTCGCCCTCTGGATCAAGGCCGCCGCCCTGACCGCTCGGGCGAGCGGAGCGCCCCTCGATGAGGCGGCGCTCAAGGCGGCCGCAACCCGGCTGGTTGCGCGTCGCACGTGACAGAACACACGTTATCGTCGTGCGCACTCAGCCCTAACTGCGGCTGACAAGAACAGTTCTAACAAGCTTCATAAAAGCATTGCGCGCGCAATCTAATGCCGCATCGTTGTCGAACATCTGTTTTTCCGCGCGACGATGCGGCCGGACTTCTCCCCAGGGTCAGGGCCCGCTTCGATCAGGAAGCGGCCAAACGGCTGTTCGACGACCTTCAACAACACATCGACACGCGAGGGTGGGGGCCCCGCGCGTCGCCCGATGGATGGTCAACATGCAACGTCTTCTTCTCGGCGCCTCGGTCGCCGTCCTCACGGCGGCGGCCCTGCCCGCCTCCGCCCAAACCCAAACCGCCTCTCAAACGGCTTCGGTCGATGACGTCATCGTCACGGCCCAGCGTCGCTCCGAATCGTCGCAGAAGGTCGCCGTGGCCCTGACCGTGGTGTCCGGCGAAACGCTGGACGACCGCAACATCCAGACCGTGAACGATCTGGAGAACACCGTGCCCAGCCTGGAGGTCGACAGCCAGCTGGGCGGCGGCCAGCCCCAGTTCCGCATCCGCGGCGTCGGCCTGACCGACTACGCCGCCAACAACACCTCGACCGTCGGCATCTATGTGGACGAAGTCGCCTATCCCTACGGCGTGATGACCCAGGGTCTGCTGTACGACATCGCCCGTATCGAGGTGCTGCGCGGCCCACAGGGCACGCTCTACGGCCGCAACACGACGGGCGGCGCGGTCAGCGTCATCACCAACGCCCCGACCGACCATGTCGCCGCAGGTCTGAACCTGAGCTACGGCAGCTATGATGCGGCCAAGATGGAAGCCTATGTCTCCGGCCCCGTCGTCGATACCCTGACCGCCCGCCTTTCGGTCGCGGCTGAATCGGGCGGAGCCTGGCAGTACAATCGCGACACCGGCGAGAGCCTGGGCGACAAGGACACCAAGGCCGCGCGCCTGCGCCTGACCTGGCGTCCGTCGGCCCAGACCGACGTCGATCTGAACCTGCACTACAGCCGCGACGAGTCGGACGGGCGGGGCCTGCGTCTGATCACCACCCCCTTCACCGCCGGCGGCGGGCGGGTCTATCCGATCGACACCGATCACCGCATCACCGGCTGGGGCATCTCGCCCTATTTCGCCCAGTTGATCGGCGCCTCGCCCAACGCCAAGCCCTTCCGGGACAATGAGGGCAAGGGCGTCAGCCTGCGACTGAACCAGGATCTGAACTGGGCCACCCTTACCGCCATCGCCAGCTACGAGACGTTCGACCGCAACGAGTTCAACGACTGGGACGCCACGGCGTCGAACGAGGCGGGCACCTTCTTCTTCAACGACATCGACACCTCGTCCCAGGAGGTCCGCCTGGCCTCGCCGGCCGGTGGTCGGGTCCAGTGGTTGGCCGGCGTTTATCACGCCAATGAATCCGTGGACGGCGGCTTCTATTCCGACTTCTCCGAAGCCAAGAGCCTGGCCTTCTGGATGAGCACCACCTACGGCCAGAAGGTCGAGACCACCGGCGTATTCGGCAATGTGGACTATCGCCTGACCGACCGCCTGACCCTGGTCGGCGGCCTGCGCTATGAGGATGAAACCCGCGAACTGAACAACTTCAAGACCGAGGTTCTGGCCCCCACCCCGTCCGTCCGGGCCACCACCTCCAAGTCGCAGGAGATGGGCGAGTGGACCGGCAAACTGGGCGTCGAATACACCCTCAGCGACGACATACTGACCTACGCCAATGTTTCGCGTGGCGTGAAGTCGGGCGGTTTCACCACCTACAACAGCGGCCTGCCGGACCAGTTGGAACCCTTCAAGTTCGAGGAGCTGATCGCCTATGAGACCGGGCTGAAGTCCAGCTTCTTCCAGCGCAAGCTTCAGTTCAACGCCGCCGCCTTCTACTACGACTATCGCGATCAGCAGCTGCAGGGCATCCTCTACACCCGCACGGGCCGCGTGGGCCGTATGATCAACGTGCCCAAGTCCCACATCCAGGGCGCAGAGATCGAGGCCGTCTGGCGTCCCCTCCCCAATCTGACCGTCACCCAGGCCCTGGCCTACAAGTACGGCGAATACGACGAGTTCTTCTTCGTCAACGCCACCGCCACCGAGGCGGCGCGCGACAAGGTGACGGGCGAGTACAACACCATCGTCTACAGCGACCGGGCGGGCGAACGCCTGCCCTTCCCCAAATGGGACTACAAGGGTTCGATCGCCTATGATTGGCGGATGGGCGACTGGGGCGTGGAGGCCCAGACCAACTACGCCTTCCGTGACGAGAAATTCAGCACCTCGGCCAACTCGATCATCGACTCCTTCTGGCTGGTCAACGCCGGCCTGACGGTGCGGCCGATGGACGGGAACTACGCCCTGGGCCTCTATGTGAACAATCTGACGGACGACTATTCCGAGGAGTCGCGCAATCGCTTCATCTCGGCCTCGACCGGTTCGCCGAACCCGCCCCGCACCTGGGGCGTGCGCCTGAGCTATCGGTACTGACGCCTTGCGGGCTTCGGTCGGTCGGCCGAAGCCCGCCCTTCTTCGTTGGGAGAGACACGCCTTGCAATTCCCCTGGAAACGTCTGGGCGGGACCGCCGCCGCCCTCGCCGCCTTGACCGCCGGAGCCGTCATGGCAGAATCGGCGCCGCAGCGGTTCACCATCGCCGTCATTCCCGACACTCAGAACTACGTCGATTTCACCCATCAGCGCGCGGAGGGCTTCGCCTTCGACGCCCGCGACCTGATGGATCAGCAGCTTCAATTCATCGCTGACAACGCCGTGTCGCGCGGCGGCGACATCGTCTTCGCGACCGCCGTGGGCGATGTCTGGCAGCACCCGATCATCGACATCGACCCGGACCATGCGGCCCGGGGCTTCCGCCCTCGCCCAGCGCCGGCAGGCGCGGGGGTCGCGGCCTGGGCGGACGGCGTGCGGAATGTCGAAATCCCGGCGGCCATCGCCGCCTACGACCGGATCGACGGCGTCCTGCCCTTCTCTGTCGTGTCAGGCAACCACGACTATGACGGCCAATGGTGGGACGAGCAGTGGCCCCAGGATCTGACGGCGCCGCCGGGCGACCTGCGTCGTCTGGGCATGATCCACATCGGCGGCCTGACCGCCTTCACCCAGGCTTTCGGCGCGACCTCGAAATATTTCAAGGACCGGCCCTGGTATGTGGCCTCTCATGACGACGGCGCCGACAGCGCCCAGGTCTTCGAGGCGGACGGTTATCGCTTCCTGCACATCGGCCTGCAGATGGCGCCGTCCGACGCCAGCCTGAAATGGGCGGAGACGGTCATCCACGCCCATCCCGGCCTGCCGACCCTGATCACCACCCACGACTTCATCGACAAGACCGGCCAGCGCCGCGCCCATCCGGTCGTCGATCTGAACGCCCTCGACCCCTTCGACAACAGCGCCCAGGGCGTGTGGGACAACCTGATCAGCCGCAATCCGCAGATCTTCATGGTGCTGAGCGGCCATCATAACGGCCAGGCCTTCCGTACCGACCTGAATCGACAGGGCGGCGCCGTCTATCAGCTTCTGTCCGACTATCAGGACCGCAATCAGACGGCGCTCGACGCCGGCCTGGCGCCGGGCCGCGCGCCGGGGATCGGCGACGGCTGGCTGCGGCTGATGATCTTCGACATGGGCGGCGATGTCCCGACCGTGCGAGTCCGCACCTATTCGACCTATTATGGGGTCTATGCGTCCGACCAGGCCGAGTACGCCCGTCGCTACAAGCCCAATGAACAGCCCCAGATGACGGACGACGCCTTTGTCGCCGCCGACGACTTCGTCATCCGCCTGGAAGATTTCCGCGCCCGCTTCGGCCCCGGCGCCGAAGAGGCCGGGCGATGATCGGCCTGAACGATCGACTGTCGCGCCGCGCCCTGATCGGGGGGCTGGTCGCCGCGCCGGTCGTCCTCCGGTTCGGCCGGGCCCAGGCGGGCGCCGATCTTTTCTCCCTCGGCGTCGCCAGCGGCGACCCTTGGCCGGACGGCTTCGTTCTGTGGACCCGCCTGGCCGCCGATCCCATAGCGCCGGACGGCCTGGGCGGTCTGGGCGATCCGATAGAGCTTCTTTGGGAGGTCGCCGCCGACGAAGGTTTCAACCGCATCGTCGCTGCGGGCCGGACCACGGCCCAGCCCGCCGAGGCCCATTCGGTCCATGTCGAGGTCCAGGGCCTGCTTCCCGGCCGCCCCTATTGGTACCGTTTCACCGCCGCCGGTCAGCGCAGCCCCGTCGGCCTGGCGCGCACGGCGCCGGCGCCCCACGCCGAGGTGGATCGGCTGAAACTGGCCGTGGCCTCCTGTTCGAACTGGGAGGTCGGCTATTTCAGCGCCTATGGCCATATGGCCGACGAGGCGCCGGACCTGACCCTGTTCCTCGGCGACTATATCTATGAATACACCCGCACCGGCGCGCGAGCGGCCAATGTGGTGCGACACTACGGCTTTGAGGACGCCACCACCCTGGCCGGCTATCGCAACCGCTACGCCCTGCACCGCACCGATCCGGACCTTCAACGTCTTCACGCCGCCGCTCCCTGTCTGGTGACCTGGGACGACCATGAGGTGCTGAACAACTATTCCGGCGTCTGGCCCGACGAGGGCGGGCGGCCCGACGACTTCCTGCGCCGCCGCGCCGCCGGCTATCAGGCCTTCTATGAAGCCATGCCGATCCGCCGCACGCGGCTGGACCGCCGGCTTCAGATGCCCATTCACAAGCGCGTCCGCTACGGCCGTTTGGCCGAGTTCTTCATGCTAGACGGACGCCAGTATCGGTCGCGCGGCGCCTGCGTCGATGAAGGCGGGGCCAAGGGCCAGATCGTGCCCGACAGCCTGTGCCTGGACCGCACCGACCCGTCGCGCACCTTCCTGGGCTTCGACCAGGAACGCTGGCTGTACGACGGTCTCGGGGGCGGCGACGCGCGCTGGACCATCCTGGGCCAGGACCTGGTCATGGCCGGGCTCCGGTTCGAAAACCCCAATGGCGAGACCCGCTACTGGACCGACACCTGGGACGGCTTCCCCGCCGCTCGCGACCGCATGACCCAGGCCCTGCATCAGCTGAAGCCGCGCAATCCCGTGGTTCTGTCCGGCGACTATCACTCCTTCTGGACCAATGACGTCCTGCTGGACAGCCGCGACGAGACCTCGCCGGTGGTGGCGACCGAGTTTGTGGGCACCTCCATCACCTCCGGCGGCCCGCCCTATGAGGGGCTGATGGCGGCCATGCCGGCCAATCCGCACATCCGCTTCTTCGAAAGCCGCGTGCGCGGCTATATGGCGATGGACGTCACCCCGGAGCGGATGATCACCCGCTATCAGGCGATCAGCGACGTGCGCGATCCCAAGGCGTCGATCTCCACCCTGAATCGCTGGGTCGTCGAGGATGGCCGCCCCGGGGCCCAACCGGCCTGATCCCGTCCAGAGTTGATTTCATGATTCGAATCCTGTCCCTGCGCGGCCGCGCCGTCGCGGCGGCCCTGGCGCTCGCCCCGTTGATCGTGCTGGCCGGATGCGCCTCCAGCCCCTCTCCCGCCCCGACCTTCTGGACCGGCTTCCGCGATCACCCGAAGGGCTATCTGACCGCAGGCGCGGCCCCTGACGCCTCCCGTTTCCTGCCGCCCCCGCCGGAGGCCGGGTCGCTGCGCGATCAGGATGACGTCGACCGGTACCGCGCCACCCGCGCCTTGAAGGACACGCCCCGCTGGGATCAGGCCCGCGCCGACAATGAGATCGAGACGCCGACCGCGCCTCGGGTCTTTGACGAGGCGCTCGGCATTCGGTTCGAGCCCGCGCGCATGCCGACCCTGACCCGGCTCCTGGGCCGGATGCTGGGGGACCTTGAGATCGTCCAGACCCCCGCCAAACGCGGCTTCTTCCGCCCACGTCCCTTCGTCACGGAACCGGCCGAAACCTGTTTCCCGCCCGAGCCCTGGCTGGCGAACAGCGGCTCCTATCCTTCCGGCCACGCCGCCCTGGGCTGGGCCTGGGCCCTGGTCCTGGCTGAAATGGCGCCGGACCGCGCCGACGCCGTCCTGGCCCGCGGCCTGGCCTATGGCGACAGCCGAATGATCTGCGGCGTCCACTACGCCAGCGACGTCGAGGCCGGCCGCCTGGTCGGCGCCGCCCTGGTCGCCGCCCTGAAGGCCGACCCCGAGTTCCAGGCCGACTTCAGCATAGCCCGCGATGAACTGGAGGCGGCGCGCCTAGAAGCGGCGCGTTGACGACTTCACGCAGGCGAACAGCTCCGGGGCGAGCTTCCGTTTCACTCATGCTTCCAAGGAGGTGGCGGAGACGGAGGGACTGCCTTCCGCTGCCAGAATTTCCTTCAAAATCAGTTAGATAACGAAAGCGGAATGTAGCGGGTGAGGGAAGCGTTTGTATCAGTTGATCGGACAACCACAAGCATCTTAGCATTGGCTGGCTGATTGGCGTCATATCATCTGTGGTCGATGATCGCGCTACCGCGCCCCCCGCCTCTTCCTAATATACTTTAGCTTGACGGCTTGCCTGTGGCGGACGCAGTCAGTCAGGCCGCCAAAGGCAACCGTTCGTCCAGAAATACCTTGAGAGTTGCGGGTTCGGTCAAACGCCCTCCCAGGATTTCGAAATACTGCTTCTCCCTGACTGCATTTGGCAGCTTAGCGCTTTTCTTCCCACGCGCTTTTGCCTCTGACGTGACCCCCGTTTCTCATCCAGCCATAACGAGAGTCCTAGGTTGATCTGAGCTGTGATCGGCTGGGTTGGCAAGAGGCCGGTCTGCGCAGCCATCAACCAGCGCAGCAGGCCGGCCGATGTGTCCGGTGAGCGCTTCTGCATAAGCCTGCGGCGTCAGCCACCCGAGCTTCGAGTGCGGACGCTGCTCGTTGTAATCGCGTCGCCACGCCTCCAGCACGGCGCGAGCGTGCGGCAGCGAGCGGAACAGCGTCTCGTTCAGCAGCTCGTCACGCAGCCGCCCGTTGAAGCTTTCGTTGAAGCCGTTCTGCTGGGGCTTGCCCGGCGCGATGTAGTGCCAGCCGACGCCGGTGTCGTCGGCCCAGGCCAGGACCGCGTTCGAGGTGTACTCCGTGCCGTTGTCGCTGACGATGGTGTCGGGCCGCCCTCGCTGCCGGATGACGGCGTCCAACTCCCGCACGACCCGCGCGCCCGACAGCGAGGTGTCGGCCACCAGCGCCAGGCACTCGCGCGTACAGTTATCGATCACCGTCAGGATGCGGAAGCGCCGCCCGTCCGTCAGCTGGTCTGCGACGAAGTCCAGCGACCAGCGCTGGTTGGGCGCCAGCGGCAGGTCCAGCGGTCGCCGCGTGCCCATCGCTCGCTTCCGGCCGCCGCGCCGGCGCACCGTCAGTTGCTCGTCGCGATAGATCCGCTGGACCCGTTTCCTGTTGACCGCATGGCCCTCGCGCCGCAGCAGCACGTGCAGGCGACGATAGCCGAACCGTCGACGTTCCTGGGCCAGGGCCTTCAGCCGGTCGCGCAGAGCGCCGTCGTCCGGGCGCGTCGCCTGATAGCGCACGCTCGTCCGATCGACGCCCAGAACACGGCACGCCCGCCTTTCGCTCATCTCGTAGGCGGCCTGCAGATGGCCAGCCGCCTCGCGATAGCCGGCGGGCGTCACCACTTTTTTCCCAGCAGGTCCTTCAGGGCCACGTTGTCCAGCATCGCGTCCGCCAGCATCCGCTTCAGCCGGGCGTTCTCATCCTCGAGCGCCTTGAGCCGCCGAGCCTCCGACACGTCGAGCCCGCCAAACTTGGCCTTCCATTTGTAAAAGGTCGCCGAGCTGACCCCGTGGCGTCGGCACACCTCCGCCGTCGCTACACCGGCCTCCTGCTCCCGCAGGATCCCGATGATCTGCTCTTCCGTGAACCTCGATCGCTTCATTCTGTCCGTCCTTCGTTGGGCGGACTCTAGCTATTCCTGGAGGAGTTTCAGGGGGTCACGTCAAGAGACAACGCTGCCCGACCAATGGGTCAAACTAATCCGCGACCCCGCTCGACCAGATGGTCCCAGAACCTACCATGACGACACGGGCGTCATGGATGGCGCGGAGAAGGCACGCCTTTGGGGAAGCGCGTCTTATTACGACGGACAAGGCCCAATCCCCATCAGGCTTCCCGATGTCATGGAGATCACGGGACTGCGTATAACCCTCGGAAAGGGGCGTGGAGTGAAGAACATCGAACTTAGGAGACACCACGCAGCAATCGCCACCAAGCCACCAAAAGACTGGCCCTGACAGCTTACTGACCGGGGACAGCATCCCGATACATCCGCTCGATGGCCTCGTTTGCAGCGTCCCTATACTCCTTCGCTGCGAGTTCCAGTTCCGTCGCGGCATCAACATAGACTGTCTGGGCGCACTCCGAGAGTTGCCTTACGGGACAGGAGTAGACTGCGCTCGTAATGTAAGCTTCCGGGTAGCCGAAGCCCTCTCCGTTTTGGGCGGCTGTCAGAACTACCGCGTAGGTCGTCGAGGGACCGGCGGTGATCTGGGTTGTGTCCATGCTCGTGATGACGACACGGTAGATAGCGTTCGCGGCATTGACCTCAAAGGACGCTGACGCGCGGAAGCGATCTCTCAAGAGGTAGGCGAGCCTTTGACCGCCAACATCGTCGCCGTGATGCACTATCTCTACCGGGGTCTTTCCAGTCGGCTCGCCGATGACCTGCGATCCCCCGATCAACAAAGCCGCTACTGCCGGAATCACCATCCCATCCTCCCAATCCCTGCGTTGACAGCAACTATGTGTGCCAAGCGGCCATTTGAAAAGTGTGCCAAGTGTGCCGGGAGGCTGATTTCGTTTACGAAAATCGCGCTGACACACTTTCGGGGACCAACCGGAACAGCCCGAAAAAGTGTGCCAAGTGTGCCAAAACCCGGCCTTTCGGCACAGAATTCTTGGCACACTCGGCCCCGTAGGGCTTAAGTCACTGATTTTTCGAGGGATAGCTGGCGGAGACGGAGGGATTCGAACCCTCGGTACCCCTTACGGGGTACGACGATTTAGCAAACCGTTGCCTTCAGCCACTCGGCCACGTCTCCAGCGAAGGGCTCGATAGCGGAGCCTGATGCGTCGTGCAATCCGCTTCGCGCGAAACGACGATGTTAACGTCACATAGAGGGCCGAGCGTGCAGGGTGGCGACTGTACGACGCCACGGATATCCATGCCTGACTGCGCCTCCTCTCTCGCCGCGACCGCCGCCGCGACGCCGCCGGGCGACGCGGGCGAGGCGCGCGCCCAGCGGGGTCCGTTCCGGCCCGAGGTCTGGCTGAACGCGCGCCGTCGCTCCAGCGTGCGCCTGGCCGCCCACTGGTTTCGGGCCCTCGACGTGACGGTCGCCGTCGGCCTGGCGGCGCTCGTCCTGTGGGCGCTGGAGTCGATCGATCTGCGAACCCTGCCGGTCGGCGCTGTCCTGCCCCTCGCCGTCGGAGTGACGGCGGTTCTGGCCCTGCTGCGGGGCCTGGACCTGTATCGATTCGAGCCGGAGCGGTCGCCCCTGGTCCATCTGGCGGCGGTGCTCGCGGCCCTGGGCCTGGCGATTGCGGCCGCCGTGACTGTGGGCTGGGCGCTGCAAGGCGACGGCCTGGGTCCGGTCCTCCCCTGGGGCCTGACGGCGGCGGCGGCCCTGACCGGTCTGCACGGTCTGTGGCTGATCCTGGTCGGGCGCTGGCGCCGCCAGGGCGCCCTGTCGCCCAACATCGTCATAGTGGGAGCCACACGAAACGCCCAGGCCCTGATCGAACGCGCGCTGGAGCGGCGGGACCTGAACGTCCTGGGCGTGTTCGACGATCGGCTGGCGCGTTCGCCCAGCCGGCTGGCCGGAGTGCCCGTGCTGGGCCGGGCCGACGCCCTGCTGAGCCACCGGATGCTGCCCTATGTCGATCATATCGTACTGGCCATCGACCCTGAGGCCGGGCCGCGCGGGCGCGACTTGGCCCGTCGGCTGGAGACCCTGCCCACGCCCTTGGCCATCCTGGTCGATTCCGAAGCCGGCCGCGACGATGCGCTGAAGCGGCTGGCCGGGGGCCGCCTGGCGCCGCTCGGCAACACGCCCAGCGACGAGCGCAGGGCCTTCGTCAAACGGCTTCAGGACCTGGCGATCGGCGGCCTGGCCCTGATCGCCTCGGCGCCTCTGATGATGCTGATCGCCCTGGCGGTGCGTCTGGACAGTCCTGGGCCGATCTTCTTCCGCCAGCGGCGACACGGCTTCAACCAGGAGGCCATCGTAGTGTGGAAGTTCCGCTCGATGCGCCATGCCGCCGCCGACGCCACCGCAAGCCGCCAGGTGGCCGTCGACGACGACCGCGTCACCCGCGTCGGCCGCTTCATCCGCGCCACCAGCCTGGATGAGCTGCCCCAGATCTTCAACGTCATGTCCGGCGAAATGTCTCTGGTCGGTCCCCGGCCCCACGCCATCGGCATGAAGACCGGCGAGACCGAATCCGCCCTCATGGTGGCCGAATACGCCCACCGTCACCGCATCAAGCCCGGCATCACCGGCTGGGCCGCCGTCAAAGGCTCGCGCGGCCCGGTCCACACCGAGGCCGAGGTGCGCCGCAGAGTCGAGCTGGACATCGACTATATCCAGCGCCAGTCCTTCTGGCTGGACCTGTGGATCCTGCTGATCACCGTGCCCGTTCTGCTGGGCGACCGGACCGCCGTCAGGTGAGCGAGAAACGCATGTTCTGGCGCGGCGTCTGGGGCTATCTGCCGGCCCAGATCGTTCAGGGCGTGGTCGGCTTCCTGACCATCGTCGTCTTCACCCGCCTGCTCAGCCCCGAGGATTTCGGCCGCTACGCCCTGGCCTTTTCTGTCATCAGTTTGGCCCATACCGTCAGCTTCAGCTGGCTGGAGGCGGCCATGGCCCGCTTCTGGGCGGCCGAGCGCACGCCGGGCGGCCTGGCGACCCATTTCGCCAGCCTGTACCGCACCTCCTTCGCCGTCATCGCCGTCTTCACGCCCGTCGCCGCCCTCGTCGTCTGGCTTCTGCCCCTAAGCCCGGCCTTCAAACTGGCCCTGGCCTTCGGCTTGGCCGGAGCGCCCATTCGCAACCTGGCCAAGCTGGCGCAGGAGCGGTATCGCGCGGCCGGCGAGGTGTCCAAGGCCGCAACCGTCGACATGGCCGTCGCCGTCCTGGGCTTTCTGGTCGGGGCCGGGTTCGCCCTGGCCGGCGCGGGCGCCGCCTCTCCCATGCTGGGGCTGATGATCGCCCCCCTGTTCGCCCTGCCCTTCATCCTGCCGGGCGAACTGCGCCAGTCGGCCGGCGGAACCGTGGATCGTGCGCGGCTGAAGGCCTACGCCGCCTACGGCTATCCCATCGCGGCGTCGCTGACCCTGGCCCTGGTCCTGGCCTCAACCGACCGGTTCCTGTTGGCGGCCTTCCTGGATGCGGCGGCGGTCGGCGCCTATCACGCCAGCTACAGCCTGGCGAACCGCACCCTGGACGTGATGTTCATCTGGCTGGGCGCGGCCGGCGCCCCGGCCATGGTCATGGCCCTGGAGCGCGGCGGTCGCGAGGCCCTGCGCCAGACGGCCCTGGAACAGGGTTCGACCCTGATCCTGATCGGCCTGCCCGCCGCCGTCGGCCTGGCCTTGGTAGCCCGCCCCCTGGCCGAGCTGATGATCGGGCCCGAGCTGCGCGTCGCCGCCGCCCTGGTCACCCCCTGGATTGCGGCCTCGGCCTTTCTGTCCGGCATTGTCACCTATTATTTCGGCTTCGGCTTCACCCTGGGCAAGAAGACCGGCCTGCTGCTGGTCACCATGGCCGTCCCCGCCGTCGCCAACGTCGTCCTGAACCTCGTGCTGATCCCCCGGCTGGGCGTGCTGGGCGCCGCCGTCGCCACGGCCCTCAGTTTCGCCATAGGCCTGGTCGCCTGTCTGCTCATAAGCCGCCGCGCCATCGCCCTGCCCATTCCGTGGGAGGCCCTGGTCCGTTGCGGCCTGGCCTCGACAGGCATGGCCCAGGTGGTCTGGCGCCTTCCGCCGCTGGGCGGTTTCATCGAACTGATGCTGGACGCGAGCGTCGGCGGACTGGTCTATGCGGCCCTGGCGCTGACGCTGAACGCCGCAGGGGTGCGCGACGTGCTGAACCGACTGATCAAGGCCCGACGGAGCGCGACGGCATGAGCGGCTCCCGCGCCGATATCCACGACAACTCCGGCTGGGTCGGCGCCCGGCCCGAGCTGTCGGTCCTGATCCCCTTCCTGCGCGACGATCCCGAACCCCTGCTGCGCCGGCTGGATACGGAAGGCGCCGCCGTCGCCGGCCGGGTCGAGCTGATCCTGCTGGACGACGGCACGGGCGACGCCGCCCTGACCGCCCGGCTGAAGGCGGCGCTGGACGCCCTGGCCCTGCCCGCCCGCCTCGTCACCCTGTCCGCCAACGAAGGCCGGGCGCGGGGGCGCAACCGGCTGACCATCGCCGCCCGCGCCGGCTCCTGGCTGTTCCTCGACAGCGACATGAAGCCTGACAGCCCCCACTTTCTCCAGACCTGGATCGAGCTGATCGCGCGCGACGATCCGGCCGTGGCCTTCGGCGGCTTTTCGCTGAAGCAGGCGCCGCGCGACCGTCGCTTCGCCGTCCACCGCGCCCTGTCCGGCGCCAGCGAGTGCGTTCGCGCCGCCCAGCGCGCCAGGATGCCCGAGAAATACGTCTACACCTCCAATCTTTTGGTGCGTCGCGACGTCTTCGCCGTCGAATCCTTTGACCCCGGCTTCACCGGCTGGGGGTGGGAGGACGTCGAATGGGCCATGCGGGTCGCCCGCCGGTTCCAGGTGGTCCACATCGACAATCCCGCCACCCATATGGGCCTGGACACGGTGCCGGACCTGGCGCGCAAGTTCGACCAGGGCGCCGGCAACTTCGCCCGCGTCGTCGCCCTGCACCCCGAGATCGTCCAGACCTACCCCAGCTACAAGGCCGCCCGCGCCCTGAAGCGCCTGCCGTCCCTGCCCCTGATCCGTCGCCTAGCTAGGGGCGCCGCCCTGTCGCCCCTGTTGCCGACCCGCACCCGCGCCTTCGCCCTTCGCCTGTACCGCGCGGCCGTCTATGCGGACGCGATCTGATGCGGAATGTCGCCGTCGTCATTCCCACCCTGCGTCGGCCGGTCATGCTGGAGCGGGCCCTGCGCTCGGTCTTTGCTCAGGTCGGGTCGCTGGACCGGATCGCCGCCGTGGTCGTCGCCGACAATGATCCCGACGGTTCGGCCTCGGCGGTGGTGGAGCGGCTGCGAGCCGAGGCGCCGGTTCCCTTGATCTACGCCCACGCCCCCGTCCCCGGCGTCGCCACCGCCCGCAATGTCGGTCTGGCCGCCACCGACGCCCCCTTGATCGCCTTTCTCGACGACGACGAGGCTGCCTCCCGCGGCTGGCTGGCCGCCCTGTTGCAGGCCCAGGCCCAGACCGGGGCCGACGTCCTGTTCGGCCCGATCCGGGGCCGCGTGCCCGAGGGCACGGGTTGGACCACCGCCTATCTGGAGCGGTTCTTTGGCCGCGACGGCCCGGCTGAGACCGGCCTGACCGACCAGATCCACGGGTGCGGCAACAGCCTGATGGTCCGCGCCACGGCCCTGCCCGGCGACGCCCCTTTTGACACGGCCATGAACGAGACCGGAGGCGAGGACGACCGCCTGTTCACCGCCCTGCAGGCGCGCGGCGGCCGGTTCGGCTGGGCCGCCGACGCCTGGGTGGACGAGTTCGCGCCCCCCGACCGCGCCACCCTGAACTACGCCCTGCTGCGCGCCTTCGCCTATGGCCAGAGCCCCAGCCAGATGGCCGCCGCCCGCCGCGACTGGCCCGACGTCGCCCGCTGGATGCTGATCGGCGCCGCCCAAACCGCCGTCTGGGGCCTCGCCTCCCTGATCCTCGCCCTGCTCCGCCGCCCCGCCCGCGCCGAGACCCTGGACCGCATGGCGCGCGGCCTGGGCAAGGTCTTCTGGACAAAAGGGTTCGAGCCAAAGCTCTACGGCGCGGCCATGCTTCGCAAAGCCGCTTAGCCCGCCAGCCGGGACAGGAATTTTGGCGGCTTATAGGTCGAACGGTTCATGACCACCCCGGCGATACGACCGCCGACAGCCTCGATCTCGTCGCGCAGGATCATCGGGGCGCTCGCGCTCGCCCCGCCGGCCGCGACCACCAGAACCGTCATGTCGACGAAGGGCGCCAGGATGATCGCCATGTCGTTGCGGTCCGCCGCCGGGCTGTCGATGACGATGGTGTCGGCGTGCGGCCTCAGGGCGTCCCAGTAGCGCGGCTCTCCCACCGCCTCGATGCGGTGCCCCGAGCGCAGGGCCTCCATGTGAAACCGCGTCGTCCACAGCCGTCCGCCCAGGCAGGGCCGCGCGGTCAGCAGGCGCGCCGGCGGAACCGGCTTGCCGTCCCGCCCCGTCGGCGCCGGCGTGACCGCGAAGAAGCTGGAGCCGTCGGGCGAGGCCTGGGCCGGCTTGCCTAGCTGCCCGAACCGGTCCGGTTCGGCGGCGATGGCTTCAAGCTGCCCTTGCTGCGCCAGATCGCCGTCCACCAACCAGACCGGCTTTCGCGCCCGCACGGCGGCCAGCCGGGCGTATTCGCGCGTGACCGTCGAGACGCCTTCGCCGGTCGTGGCGGCGGCGAACTGGATCACCCGGGCGCGATGCGCCGGGGCCGGCCCCAGCGCCGCCCACAGACCGGCCATTTCGGACGTCAGATCGACCATCGAATCGCTACGCGCGCTCCACCACGCGCCACAGTATCATGGCCGCCCGCCCAAGCCCCACCGACCTAGTGCGCCTTGGCGGGGGCGACCGCCAGGACCGGCACGTCCAGAGTACGGCGCACCGAGTCGGGCGTCGAAAATCCCCGCCGCGTGAAAATCCTCAGCAGGCCGATGCACAGGGCGGTGAAGGCGGCGAACAGGAAGACGGCGGCCAGGGCCGGCGCCTTCAGGCTCTTGCCCGTCGCCGGCGGCTGGGCCCGCTCGATGACGGTGACGTTGTCGGCGCCGGCCGCCACCAGGGCGTTGTCCGCTCGGCTCTGGCTTTCGCGCTGCTGGAACTCGCGGATATTGGCGGTCAGGACCTCGCGATTGCCCGCCAGGGTCGCATTCTCGGACTCCAGAGCCGTCAGCCGCGCCTGCCGCGACCGGATGTCCGAGAGCTGCCGATCCAGGGCCGCCAACCGGGCCGCCAGGGCGTCGCGGTCGGCCTGGGTGTTGATTCGGGTCGTCTCCAGCTCGGTCCAGACGGGGTTGGGTCCGGTGCGAACCTCCTTAGGCCCGACCGCCGTCCCGCTGGCGACATAGGCTTGCAGCTGGGCGATCCGCGCCTCGATGTCCTTCACCGGCTGGGCGTCGGGTTGATAGCGCGACAGCAGCTGCTGACGTTCTGTGCGCAGTTGCAGCACCTGATCCTGGGCCGAGATGTTCAGATCCTGCTGCAGGGCGACCTCGGCCGGCGTATTGGCCTGCTGCGCCACCAAGGTGCTCAGCCTCTGGCTGGTCTGGTTCAACTGGCTCTGCGTCGCCATCCGGTCGGCGAAGGTGGTCTGATAGGTCGCCGCCAAGGTGGCCTTTGCGGCGGCGAAGTCGCCGATGTCGTTCGACGTCAGAAACTGCTCATAGGCCCGGTCCGCAGCGTTCAAATCCTCTTCAAACGCAAGGCGCTGGCTGGCGATGGCCGGGGTCTTGTCCTGAAAGACTTCGCGACGATAGGCCAGATACTGATCGATCACGCTGTTCAGGATGCGAGCCGCCTGCTGAGGATCATCCGCCTTGTAGCTGACGCGGATGACCGCGCTGCCCGGCGCCGTCGCGACGTGCAGGCTGGAGCCCAGCACCTTGCTGGCCGCCGCCTTCGACTTTTCCGGCGCGCCCTTGGGCGCCCTGCCCAAAATGACCTGGGGGCCCAAGGCGTCGATGACGCGCTGGCGCACCTGGCCCGAACTGAGGATGGCCGCTTCGGAGTTCGCCACCTCGTCGCCCTGCGGCGCCTGCCCCCGTTCGGCCGTGCCCACACGGGGTTGATAGACATATTCCTGGCCGACGCCTGCGAAGACGGCGCCCTGGGCCGTATAGGTCTTCTTCAAGGTGAAGACGGCGGCGGCTCCCAGGGCGAAGATCAGCAGGAAGACGACGACCATCAAGAGCAGTTCGCGGAACAGCAGGCCGACGACGTCCAGCACGCCGTAGCGCGGTCGAGTCGTGACATAGGCCGTCGAACGCATGGCGAGCGAATCCAGGAAACTCTTGATCGACGTCACCTTTCGCTGACCGGCGTTAACCATCGGTTACCCATAAGGGGCGAGGCTGTGATCCATCCTCTTTCCCGGCGGACCAACCGATTCCATGACGTCAGATCGCCGACTGTTCCTGCTGGCCCTCGGATCGGCCGCCGCCACCCTGGCGGCATGCGGCGGCGGGGCTGCGGGCCGAATGCCCCGCCCCAGCGACCGCGCGCAAAGGATCCAGCCTTCCAGCCGCGGGGATTTTCCCAACATCCCCTTCGCCGACTGGACCGACGAAGAGCCAGAATATCTGCTTTATCCCGGCGATGAGATCGAGGTGGCCCTGCCCACCGCCGCCGAACTGACGCGAACGCTGAAGGTCGGACCGGACGGCCGCGTCGCCCTGCCCCTGATCGGTCAGGTCATGGCGGCGGATCGGAGTCTCTCTGAGCTGGAACAGGCGGTGTCTGCGGCCTATGGGTCGCAACTGCTGCGCCCGACGGTGGAGGTGACCCTGCGCCAGGCCGGGCCCATTCGGGTCTGGGTGGATGGCGAGGTCCGCACGCCGGGGGGTGATCGAAATGGTCGGAGACCTGGACGCGCACCAGGCCGTCATTCAGGCAGGCGGCCTGCTGCCCACAGGCAAGGCGGAACGGGCGGCCCTGATCCGGCGCGGCCCTGGCGGCGCGCGCATGATGCGGGTGATCGATCTGCGTCCCCGGCGGGGCGAGGTCGTCGCCCTGAGGCGCGGCGACATCATCTTCGTGCCGCGTTCGACCCTTGGCGAACTCGCCGCCTTCTTCACCCAGGTGCGCGCCGCCATGCCGATCGGCTTCAGCTATTCGATCAACGGCTCGAACGGCGCGGGTTACGCCAGCTTCTGAGGCGTAACCGTCTCTGCCATCAGGCGACCAGACGAACCACGCCGGTGTCGATGTAACGGCGCGCCGCCTTCTGGGCCTCGGCGATCTCTTCGCGATCCATCTCCTGGCTCATCTCGCGGCGGTAAACGCGCGCCTCGATCGAACCCTTCATGGCCGCCAGGTTGAAGATCATATGGGCCGAGACCCGGTCCATCGGACAGCCGCCCGATCCGGCCGAATACATCATGCCCAGCTTGAACAGCTCGTCGCCCGACATGTCGGCGGTCGGCAGGGGCAGTTCATCCGTCTGCGCGCCGGCCGCCAGGTCGTGCGCCATTTCTTGCGCTTGCATCACCACATCTCCTGAACGAACGCCCTTCTGGGTCCGTCTCTGATGACGCATCAAATACCGCTGGTTTGAAGTTAAAGTTAACGCCGAAAGCCCACGCAGGACTTTTCAGTAAAGCGAGAATGAATACTCCAGATTCGATTCGTAAATCCGAAATCGTTCGGAAACCTGTCGTTTACGCGGTGCGCGCCCGCTGGCCGAAGAGGATGGCCCGCGCCGCTTCGGCCGCTTTTCCTGACCCGCCGGCGTTTCCGCGCCGGTCTTCCAGAAGCGCTCGGCCCGCCCTGACAGCCGGCCGGGCGCCGACCCGCTCAAGCCACGCCGCCAGACGGGGGAACTCGGCCAGATCCTGACCTTGCAGACTGGGCAGTATCCAGGGCCAGGCGGCCATGTCGGCGATGGAATAGTCTCCGGCGAGATAGTCTCGATCCCGCAGGCGGCGATCCATGACGCCATAGAGACGATGGGTCTCGTTCGTATAGCGCCGGACGCCGTAGGCGATCTGGCGCTGATCCTTGATCATGGCCGGAGCATATTGGCGGAAATGGTGGGTCTGTCCGGCCATCGGCCCGAGGCCGCCGACCTGCCAGAACAGCCATTGATCGACCTCTACCCGCGCCCGCATGTCGGTCGGATAGAAGAGGCCCGACTTGTTTCCCAGGTACTGGAGGATGGCGCCGGATTCAAAGATCGAGATGGGCGCGCCGTCGGGTCCGTCCGGATCGACGATGGCCGGCATCCGACCGTTGGGGCTGATCGCCTGGAAAGCCGGCTCGAACTGTTCGCCGACGCCGATGTTCACCGGCCTGACCTCATAGGCCAGGCCCATCTCCTCCAGCGCGATGGAGACCTTCCACCCATTGGGTGTGGGCCAGTACCAGAGCTGGATCGGCGCGTTCATTAGACGATCTCCATTGAGCCTTGCGGACATCTGGGTCGGCGGCCTCGCCTGCGCAACGTCCGTCGATTAATCCTGACACGGTCATTCAGGAGGCGTTCAGACGCAAAGCCGGACTTTGACGTCATTAACGGGTGCTTTCGTCCTCTCGGCGGAAGGCCCAGATTGGAGCACGCTGATGAAACGCCTCACCAAGGCCGCCGTCGTCGCCCTCGCCCTCTCCGCTACCGCCGTTCCGATGATGGCCCAGGCGCAGAGCCGCGACGACCGGCGCGAATATCGCCAGGACCGCCGGGACGACCGCCGCGACTATCGCAACGAACGCCGCGACGATCGACGTGACTGGCGTCAGGGCGAATACCGGGATCGCCAGGAATACCGCCACGATCGCCGCGATGACCGCCGCGATTATCGCGTCGAACGCCGGGATGATCGTCGCGACTGGCGTAACGACCGCTGGGACCGCAACAATCGCGACTGGTGGCGAGGTCGGTCCGAGTTCCGCGGCTACAACGGGCCTCGGTCGGGCTACTGGTACGCCCCCAGCTACGGCTACTACCGCGTCGAGCCGCGCCACTACGGCTATCGGTGGCGGACCGGCGCCTATCTGCCGCCCCAGTATCGGACCTACTATGTTCGCGACCCCTATTTCTACGGCCTGCGTCCGGCGCCGCACGGCTATCGCTACGTCCATGCCGGCAGCGACATTCTGCTGGTCGCCGTCGCGACGGGTCTGATCGCCAGCGTCCTTTCGAACGTCTATTGATCCGACACGGGCCTGAAGACGCCGTCCGAATGAAGAAGGCCCGGAGAGCGATCTCCGGGCCTTTTTCAGAGGTTTCGTCAAACGGGGGCGGGGCCGGGAGGTCAAAGCCCCAGCTTGGCCTTCAGTATGTCGTTGACGGCGGCCGGATTGGCCTTGCCGCCCGTGGCCTTCATGACTTGGCCGACGAACCAGCCGAGGGCCTGTGGCTTCTCGGCGACGGCGGCGGCCTTGTCCGGATTGGCGGCGATGATCTCGTCGATCGCCTTCTCGATGGCGCCGGTGTCGGTCACCTGCTTCAGGCCGTGCTTCTCCACCACCTCGGCCGGCGAGCCTTCGCCGTTCCAGACGTGGTCGAACACCTCCTTGGCGATCTTGGAGGAGATGACGTTGGTCTCGATCAGTTCGACCAGCTGGGCCACATGGGCGGCCGGCAGCGGGTTCTCGCTGAAGTCCTTGCCGTCGGCGGCCAGACGCGCCGACACCTCGTTCGTCACCCAGTTGGCGACCAGCTTGGCGTCGCGACCCTGAGCGGCGGCCTCGAAATAGTCGGCCTTGGCCTGTTCCGAGATCAGCACGATGGCGTCGTACTGGGACAGGCCGTACTGGCTCATCAGACGTTTGCGCTTGTCGTCCGGCAGTTCGGGCAGAGACGCCTTGATCTCGGCGATCCAGGCCTCTTCCAGGTCCAGCGGCAGCAGGTCGGGGTCGGGGAAGTAGCGGTAGTCCTGCGCCTCTTCCTTGGAGCGCATCGACCGCGTTTCGCCCTTCACCGGATCGAACAGGCGGGTTTCCTGAATGATCGAACCGCCGTCCTCGAGGATCTCGATCTGGCGGCGCGCCTCGTACTGGATCGCCTGGGAGATGAAGCGGAACGAGTTGACGTTCTTGATCTCGCAGCGCGTGCCCAGGAAGCTGAAGTCGCCCGTGGCCTTGAACTTCTCATAGTTGCCGGCGCGGCAGACCGAGACGTTCACGTCGGCGCGGAGGTTGCCCTTCTCCATGTCGCCGTCGCAGGTGCCTAGATAGACCAGGATGGTCCGGATCTTCTTGACGTAGGCGACCGCCTCTTCCGGCGTGCGCAGGTCAGGCCGCGAGACGATCTCCATCAGGGCCGTGCCGGCCCGGTTCAGGTCGACATAGCTCTCGGTCGGCGACAGGTCGTGGATCAGCTTGCCCGCATCCTGCTCAAGGTGCAGCCGCTCGATGCCGACGTTGAAGAAGCTGCCGTCCTCGGCCTCCACCTCGACCACGCCTTCGCCGACGATGGGGTAATAGAGCTGGCTGATCTGATAGCCCGTCGGCAGGTCGGGGTAGAAGTAGTTCTTGCGGTCGAACTGGCTGCGCTTGTTGATCTGCGCACGCAGGCCCAGACCGGTCTTCACCGCCTGTTCGACGCAGTGCTTGTTCAGGGTCGGCAGCATGCCGGGGAAGCCGGCGTCCACCAGCGAGACCTGTTCGTTCGGCCCCGCGCCGAAGCCGACGGCGGCGCCGGAGAAGAGCTTGGCCTTGGAGGCCACCTGGGCGTGGATCTCCAGCCCCATGACGATTTCCCAATCGCCGGTGCGGCCCTTGATGGTTTTCGGGTTCGGAACAGTGTCGGTCATGGGGTCGTCCTAGCGCCCTAGGCGGCGGCGAGAAAGAGGCTGTCTTGAGGGTGTCGCGAAATCGCGCTCAACTTCGGTCGCCTCAATGGAGAATCCCATGTCCAAGACCCTGTTCGCCGCCGCTGCGGCCTCCCTGCTGCTGATCGGCGCCGCCTCGGCGCAGACCGCGCCGGCTCCGGCCCCGGCCCAAGACCATGCTCATGCCGAGCATCACGCCCATCCGACCATCGACAGCCCGATCGAGGCCCTGGTGAACGATCCGGCGACCAAGGCCGTGCTGGAAAAGCACCTGCCCGGCATGGACAAGCATCCCGCCTACGGCCAGTTCAAGGGCATGACCCTGCGCCAGGTCGCCCCCTACTCCCAGGGAGCCATCACCGACGAGAAGATCGCGGCCATTGACGCCGACCTGAAGGCGCTGCCGGAAGCCTGAAGACATCAGGGGCCGGCCTGATCACCGGCCCCTCCCTCTCTCTCCGCGAGAGGGGGAAGATCAGTTCACCACCACTGGCCCGGCTTGGCCGTGAAGCCCGCCGCCCGTTCCAGCGCCGCGCCGACCTGGAAGACCGTGGCCTCGTCCAGGGCCTTGCCGATGACCTGGAGGCCGAGGGGCAGACCGTTGGAATCGACGCCGGCGGGGACCGAAATGCCCGGCAGGCCGGCCAGGTTGGTCGTCACCGTGAAGACGTCGTTCAGATACATGGTCAGGGGATCGATCTGCTTGTCCCCCAGGGCGAAGGCGGCCGACGGGGTCGAGGGGGTCAGGATGGCGTCCACCCGGCCCCAGACATTGTCGAAGTCCTCGGCGATGCGGCGACGGACCTTCAGCGCCTTGACGTAGTAGGCGTCGTAGAAGCCGGCCGACAGCACATAGGCGCCGATGGTCAGGCGACGCTGGACCTCCTTGCCGAACCCTTCCGCGCGCGAGGCGGCGTAGAGGTCGTCAAGCGACTTGAAGTCATCCGCCCGGTGCCCGAACCGCATGCCGTCATAACGGGCCAGGTTGGACGAGGCCTCGGCCGGCGCGACGATATAGTAGGTCGGCAGGGCGTATTTGGTGTGCGGCAGGCTGATGTCCACGATCTCGCAGCCGGCGTCCTTCAGCCAGGCCACGCCCTGGTCCCACAGGGACTGAATCTCGGCGGACATGCCGTCCACCACATATTCGCGCGGCACGCCGATGCGCAGGCCCTTGACCGACTGGCCGACCGACTGGGTCCAGTCGGGCGTCGGGATGTCGAGGCTGGTGGAGTCTTTGGCGTCGAACGAGCACATGGATTGCAGCAGCAGGGCCGCATCCTCGACCGTCTTGGTGATGGGGCCGGCCTGGTCCAGCGATGAGGCGAAGGCCACCATGCCGAAGCGGCTGGCGCGGCCATAGGTGGGCTTGATCCCGACCGTGCCGGTGAAGGCGGCGGGCTGGCGGATCGAGCCGCCGGTGTCGGAGGCGGTGGCGGCCAGGCAGAGGTCGGCGGCGACGGCCGAGGCCGAACCGCCGGAAGACCCGCCCGGCGTCAGATCGGCGTTGGAGCCGGTCGACTTCCACGGGTTCTTGACCGGACCGAAGGCCGAGGTCTCGTTGGACGAGCCCATGGCGAACTCGTCCATGTTCAGCTTGCCCAGCATGACCGCCCCGTCGCGCCACAGATTGGCGGTGACGGTAGATTCATACGGCGGCACGAAGCCGCGCAGCATGTTGGAGCCGGCCGTGGTCTGGACGCCCTCGGTGCAGAACAGGTCCTTAATCCCCAGCGGCGCGCCTTCCAGCGCCCCGCCCTGGCCGGAGGCGATGCGGGCGTCCGACGCACGCGCCATGTCCATCGCCTTGTCCGCCGTCACCTCGACGTAGGCGTTCAGGGTCGGATTGGCGGCTTCGATCGTGGTCAGGAAGGCCTGGGTGATCTCGGCCGAGGTGAAGTCCTTGGCCTTCAGCCCGTCGACGGCGCCCTTCAGGGTCAGTTTGGTCAGGTCGCTCATGACTATTCGACCACCTTGGGCACGACGAAGAAGCCGTCCGCCGACTTGGGCGCATTCGACAGGACCGCATCGACCTTGGCGCCGTCGGTGACGACGTCGTCGCGCAGGCGCAGCGGCTGGGCGACGTTCGAGGTCATCGGCTCGACGCCTTCGACATCCACCTGATCCAACTGCTCGATCCACGCCAGGATGCCGTTCAGCTCCTGCGCCAGCGGCTCCAGCCGGTCCTCGGGGGTCTTGATGCGGGCGAGATGCGCGACCTTGCGCACCGTCGCAGCGTCGATGGCCATGCGGCCCTCCAACACACAAAATGAAAACGAAGCGGTCGGATTAGCCGCCCGCACTGGGATTCACAAGGATCAGCGCGGGTCGTCAGGCGTGATCTCACTGCGACGTGCTGACGGACACCGCGTCCGGCGGCGTCTCGCCGCTCGGGGGGAAGTCGATCTGCACGGTGCGCTCCACCTTCAGGATGTCGCCGTTCGGTCCCGCCGTGTCCTGACGCACCGCCAGGACCACGCGCCCGGCCTTCGCCTCGACGACCTTCCATTCGGCGTAGTCGCCCAGTGGATAGGCGCGCCAGCCCTCAGCCGAACCGCCGAACAGGGCGAAATAGGTCACCAGACCGTTCACCGCCGGATCGCCGCCCGACAGGCTGAAGACCTTGGCGCTCTGCTCAGGCAGGGCCTGCAACTGCGACACGTCGGCCGCCGTCCCGATCTCCTCGCGTGCAGCGGCCGCGCGCCGTTCGGCAGGCCCGACCGGCTTGGCGGTCAGGGGCGGGGCCGCACGCGTGATCGGGCTCGGCGTCGGCGCGGCTGCCGCGATCTGAGTATCCTGTGCGGCCGGGGTCTTGGCCGGCGCGTCGGACTGTCCGCAACCACTCAGCACGAGTCCGAAAGCCGTCATCGCCGCTGTCGCTATGCGCATGTCATCGTCCTTCCTGTCCATCATCGTCACCATCGCCTTTGACTTCGGTGCGCGCCAGTCCTAACCGCAGGCCGTGCCCGTCCTCGACCTCCTCGACCTGCCCGCCGCCTGCCCGCCCGACACGCCGTGGATGGGGCTGGATCTGGGCGAGAAGACCATCGGCGTCGCCGTGTCGGACTCCACCCGCCTGATCGCCTCGCCCCTGGAGCTGATCCGCAAGTCCAAGTTCACCCAGGAAGCCGAACACCTGTTCAAACTGATGGCGCATCGCAAGGTTTCGGCCCTGGTCATCGGCCTGCCCGCCAACATGGACGGCACGGAAGGTCCGCGCGCCCAGTCGTGCCGCGCCTTCGCCCGCAACCTGGAGCGGCTGCGGCCCGTCAACATCGCCTTCTGGGACGAGCGGCTGTCCACCAGCGCGGTCGAGCGTTTCCTGATCGAGGATCTGGATCTGAACCGCAAACGCCGCGCCCAGGTCGTGGACCGCACGGCCGCCGCCTGGATCCTGCAAGGGGCGCTGGACCGGGTTCGGGATCAGGCGACCTGGGTTTGACAGCCCTGATCGCCGGCGTCCTGCCGGTCTTTTTGATGATCGCCCTGGGCTACGGCCTCAGAAAGTCCGGCTTCCTGCCAGACGAGGCCTGGCGGCCGATCGAGAAGCTGTCGATCAACATCTTCTATCCCAGCTTCCTGATCCCCGCGATCTGGCACGCCGACCTCGCCGGCGGCGGCGCGACCGTGGCGGGCGCAGCGGCGGTGGGCGCGACCCTGATCGTGGCGGCCGCGACCCTGGCGGCCAAACCCCTGATCACACTGGACGGCCCGGCCTACACCAGCGTCTTTCAGGGCGTAATCCGCTGGAACAGCTTCGTCTTCGTGCCGGTGATCCAGTCGGTCTATGGCTCGGAAGGCACGGCGCTGGCCGCCGTCGCCATCGCCTTCATCATTCCCGTCACCAACATCGCCTGCGTCGCCGTGCTGGCGAAATGGGGGTCGCTGCGGCGTGAGCCGTCGGTCGTCGGCCTGATCAAGTCGATGCTGGCCAATCCGATCCTGCTCGCCTGCCTGATCGGCCTAGCGCTGAACCTGTTGCGCGTGCCGCTGATCCCGGGCTTGTCGGATCCGATGGACCTGTTGGGCGCCGCCGCCCTGCCCCTGGGCCTGATCGTCGCCGGGGCGGGTCTGTCCTTCGCCGAGGTCAAACGCCGCCGCATCACCATCGCCGCTGTCAGCCTGGTTAAACTCGGGGTCATGCCGCCGCTGATGTGGTTCATCGCCTGGGCCCTGGGCGGCGACAGCCTGGCGCAGGGCATCGCCCTGATCTGCGGCGCCGCGCCCGGCTCGGCCGCCTCCTACATTCTGGCGCGTCAGATGGGCGGCGACGCCCCGCTGATCGCCGGCGTCATCGCCCTGACGACCGTAGGCAGCGCCGTGGTCATTCCCATCCTGCTTGCCCTGTTCCACTTCACCTGACTGGCGCCGCACACTGGCAATAAGAGCGACTCCCGCCTATAGCCGCGTCTCGATGACCCAGCCCGCTCAAGTCACCGATCAGACCATCCGCGACCGGCTGGTTCCGTTCCCCAAACCGCACTTCCTGGCCGCATCGGACCTCGATCCGTATGTGACGCCGCAGTTGCTGGATCTCGGCGACGCCTTCGTCGACTTCAATCGTCAGTCGTCCAAGGCCCTGGACCTGCTGCACGGCCGCACGGTCGTGAACCTGTTCTTCGAGAACTCGACCCGCACCAGTTCCTCTTTCGAGATCGCCGCCAAGCGGCTGGGCGCCGACGTCGTGACCATGCCGGTCGCCTCTTCCTCGGTGAAGAAGGGCGAAACCCTGATCGACACGGCGGTCACCCTGAACGCCATGAAGCCCGACATCCTGGTCATCCGCCACTCGGCCTCGGGCGCGGCCGAACTGCTGAGCCAGAAGGTCGGCTGCGCCGTCGTGAACGCCGGCGACGGACGCCACGAACACCCGACCCAGGCCCTGCTGGATTTGCTGTCCATGCGCCGCGCTTTCGGCGATGTGACCAGCCTGACGATCGCCATCTGCGGCGACATCATCCACAGCCGCGTGGCCCGCTCCAATGTCGCCCTGCTGCAGATGATGGGGGCGCGCGTCCGCCTGATCGGCCCGCCGACCCTGGTGCCCGGCGACGCCGACCGCTGGGGCTGCGAGGTCTTCCATGACATGCGCGAGGGCCTGAAGGGCTGCGACGTGGTCATGATGCTGCGGCTTCAGCTGGAGCGGATGGCCGGCGCCCTGGTGCCCTCGACCCGCGAATATTTCCGCTTCTGGGGTCTGGACCGCGAGAAGCTGGCCTGGGCCAAGCCCGGCGCAAAGGTCATGCACCCCGGGCCGATGAACCGGGGGGTCGAGATCGATTCCGACGTGGCCGACGATCTGGACGTCTCCCTGATCCAGGATCAGGTCGAGATGGGCGTCGCCGCCCGCATGGCCGTGCTGGCCTCCCTGTCGGCCCGCTGGGGAGACGCCGCATGAGCGACACCATCATCGTCTTTTCGGACGCCCGCCTTCTGGATCCGGCCACAGGCAGGGACGGCCCCGCCACACTCATCGTCCAGCACGGCAAGATCATAGAAGTCGCCTTCGAGCGGCAGTTTCATACTGAGCTCGGCGCAGATTTCGAGATTATCGACTGCGACGGCCACTGCCTCGCGCCCGGCCTGATCGACATCCGGGTCAAGACCGGCGAACCCGGCGCTGAACCGAAAGAGACGCTGAAGTCCGCCAGCCTGGCCGCCGCGGCCGGGGGCGTGACCACCATCGTGGTCCAGCCCGACACCGATCCCGCCGTGGACGACCCGGCCATGGTCGACTTCATCCAGCGGCGCGGCGCGGCCCTGAATCTGGTCAATGTCCGTGCGGCCGGCGCCGCGACCAAGGCCCTGGACGGCCAGCGGATGGCCGAGATCGGCCTGATGGACGAGGCCGGCGCCCTGTATTTCACCGACGGCGACAAGGTGATCGTCAACAGCCGCACCCTGCAAAGGGTGATGAGCTACGCCGCCGCCTTCAACGCCCTGATCGCCTGTCGTCCGGCCGACCCCTGGCTGACGGAAGGCTCGGTCGCCGCCTCGGGCGAGCTGGCCACGCGGCTGGGCCTGCCCGGCAGCCCGGCCATCGCCGAGCGGATCGGGCTGGAGCGCGACCTGGCCCTGGTCGAACAGACGGGCGCGCGGTTCCTGGTCGATCAGATCTCGACCGAAGGCGCGCTGGAGACCCTGGCGCGGGCGCGGGCCAAGGGGCTGGAGGTCGCGGTCAGCGTCTCCATCAACCACCTGTGCTTCAACGAGGTGGATATCGGCGACTATCGCACCTTCTACCGACTGGACCCGCCGCTGCGGTCCGAGGCCGATCGTCAGGCCCTGATCGAGGCGGTGCGTGAGGGGCTGATCGACGTCATCACCTCGGCCCACGCCCCCGCCCCGGCCGAGGACAAGCGCCGCCCCTTCGCCGAGGCCGCGCCCGGCGCCGTGGGCCTGGAGACCCTGCTGCCCGCCGCCCTGACCCTGCACCACGAGGACGGTCTGGACCTGCTGGACGTGCTGCGGCCCCTGACCCAGGGACCGGCGGCGCTGCTGGGCCTCGACGCCGGGGTGCTGGCGGAAGGCGCACCCGCCGACCTGGTGCTGTTCGACCCCGGCGCGCCGGTGATCGTGGATGCGGATACGCTGCGCTCCAAGTCGAAGAACTCGCCGTTCGACGGACGCAGACTGCAGGGCAAGGTAATCGGGACCTGGGTGGGCGGCCGTAAGGTTTTCTGAAGCCCGCTTCGCTACTTTCGTCATCCTCGGGCTTGACCCGAGGATCGGACGCGGTCCTGGACCGATTAAACCTTCGTCGCATCAACGGCGGACCTTCCGATCCTCGGGTCAAGCCCGAGGATGACGGTGTTCACGCCGTCAGCATCCGCTTCACCACCCGTTTGAACGGCGCCGTGGCCTGGCCGGCGCGCAGGGCGGCGCCGCGCGCCAGACGGGCCGGGGGCGTTTCCTGGGTGAACAGGCGGACCAGGGCGTTGGTGCCCTGGTACAGGGGCCAGCTGGCGAGGCGGTGGTCGCGTTCATAGCGGGCCAGCAGACGTTCCGACCCGATGTCCCCGCCCCGCGCCGACTTCAACACCTTGGCCAAGACGTCCTGTCCGCGCAGACCCAGGTTGAAGCCGTGGGCGGTGACCGGGTGCATGCCCACCGCGGCGTCGCCGATCAGGGCGAAACCCTCGCCCGCGAACCGGCGGCTCCAGGTGGTGGCCAGCGGATAGGCGCAGCGTTCGCTGACCAGTTCCAGCCCGGTCAGCCGGCCCTTCAGCCGCCGTTCCATCTCGACCGCGAAGGCGTCGGGCGACAGGCGCATCAGGTCGGCGATGGCGGGGGCGGCCAGGGTGAGGACGACGGAGGAGACCCGCTCCTGGGCGTCCGCGACCGGCAGCAGGGCGACGGTCTGGCGATGGTCGAACCATTCGGTCGCGACATGGCCGTGCGCCTGGTCGTGGCGCATCCGGCAGACCATCATCGACCGGCCCAGCCGGTTCATCTCGACCCCGACGCCCAGTTGGTCGCGCACGCCGGAAAAGCGGGAATCCGCCGCCACGATCAGCCTGGCCCGGATCGTCGTCCCATCGTCCAGCACGACCCGGCCGCGCGGGGCGGCGCCCTGGACGGCGCAGCTGGCCACTCGCCGCCCCGCCATCAGGATCACGCCCGCCTGGCCTTCGACAACGTCGAACAGGGCGCGGCGGATCAGGTGGTTGGGGATCAGGACGCCCAGCCGGTCGGCGCCGCCGACGTCGAAGGTCAGGGCGAAGGGCGAGCCGCCGTCCAGCACCCGCGCCTCGCGCAGGTCCGAAATCTCTTGCGCCGGAACCCGGTCCCAGGCGCCGAGGGACTTTAACAGGCGGATGGAGTTGTGGGTCAGGGCGATCTCGCGTCCGTCGAAGGCCGGGTCGCGCAAGGCCGCCTCGTCCTGTCCCTCGATCAGAGCGATCGTCAGCCCCGCCCCGGCCAGCGACCGGGTGAAGGCCAGGCCCGCCGGTCCGGCCCCGACCACGGCCACGTCGAACATCAGATCATCGCGCATGCTGAACTCCTGATCTTCCCCTGCCCTAGCCCGTTCGTCCGCTCCTTGATCGAGCGCAAATCGTCGCGTCAGCGCGGGCGGCGGCAGGCGGCGGCCTTGGCGACTTCCGCGCCCAGCACCGACTGGACCGCCAGGGGCGTGTCGGTGGCGATGACGGTCACGCCCTGGCGGAACAGGTCGCGGTATTCGGAGACGTCGCCGTCGGCGGCGTAGCGGTCATCGCGGCGGCGGCCCTCCGCCCCCAGGGTGCCGAACTGGACCTCGACCCCCGCCTGACGCAGGGCCGACCACAGGCCGGGCCGCTCCTCGCGCGTGCCGGTCCAGGCCAGGATCTGGGCCGGATTCAGACCGTCCAGATCCTCGACGCCGTCCAGACCGGCCGAGATCATCATCTCCGGCGCCAGGGCCGCCACGGCGCGGGCGTCTGCGTCATTATAGGTGATCAGGATGACCCGGTTCTGCGCGCCCGAGCGCCGCACCTCGGCAATGATGGCTTTCGCCAGATCGACCGTGGTCGCGCCTTCGGCCGGTTTCAGGTCCAGGCTGGCGATGGCGCCGACCCGCCCGGCGGCGTCCAGCGCCTCGGCCAACGTCGGGGGCGCGGCCTCGGTCAAGGCGCCGTTCGACGCCTTCAGCCGGGCGGCCTTGACCTGGGCCAGGGTCAGGTCGGCGACGCGGCCCCGGCCGGTCGTGGTCCGCTCCATCGTCTCGTCGTGCATCAGCACCAGATGGCCGTCCTTGGTCAGGACCGCGTCCAGTTCGAGGATGGCGCCGGGAATGGCTCGCCCGGTCGCCTCGATGGCGGCGATGGAGTTCTCAGGCTGGTCCGGGGCCGAGACCGCCCTATGGGCGGAGATGGCCACGCCGCCGTCGCGGACACAGTCGAAATAGGCGGCCATGGCCGGGCGGGACACGGCCCCCTCCCCGCCGGTCGGGGCGCCGACGCAGGCCGAGGCCGACATCAGCAGGATCGAGACGGCGACGGCGGTGGAATATCGGCTCATGGAACTCTCCGGAAAGGCGGGCGGACCTGACCCTGCGTCATTCATCGGGTCAAGAGGCCGGATCGCCCTTGCTCCGTAAGGCGCGCCGACGCATTTTGCCGCTGCATTTCCCGGGGAGAGAATCAAAGTGCAGGATCTGGTGGGCCCCGCAGTCGGGACCTTGGCGCTGGTCGCGCTGGGCGGATATCTGCTCGGCTCGATCCCGTTCGGCGTGGTGATCACCCGCGCCGCCGGCGCCGGCGACGTGCGCAACATCGGCTCCGGCAATATCGGCGCGACCAATGTGCTGCGCACCGGGCGCAAGGACCTGGCCCTGGCCACCTTGCTGCTGGACGCCGGCAAGGGGGCCGTCGCCCTGTTGATCGCCCGCGCCCTGTTCGACAGCCAGGCTGCGGGCGCCATCGCCGGCGGCGCGGCCTTCCTGGGCCACCTGTTTCCCGTCTGGCTGAAGTTCAAGGGCGGCAAGGGCGTGGCGACCTTCTATGGTCTGCTGCTGGCCGCCGCCTGGCCGCTGGGGCTGATGGCCGGAGCGATCTGGCTGATCAGCGCCTTCGCCTTCCGCTATTCGTCGCTGGCGGCCCTGATCTCCTCGGCGACTGCGCCGCTGCTGGCCCTGCTGCCGCTGGCGGCCGTCGGCCTGCCGGTGGACATGCCGATCCTGGCCCTGACCGTCTTCGCCGCCGTGCTGATCTGGGTCCGCCATCATCAGAACATCGCCCGGCTGCTGAAGGGCGAGGAGCCGCGCATCGGGGCCAAGAAGGCGTGACCCCGGCGGGGGACGAACGGTTCGCCCGGCTGCGGCTCGCCCGCACCGACCGCATCGGTCCCGTCGCCTTTTCGCAGTTGCTGGGCCGTTATGGGTCAGCTGTCCGCGTGCTGGAGGTCCTGCCCGACCTGGTCCGCAAGTCCGGCGCGGCCTCCATTCCGCCGCCCGTCGCAGGCATTGAGCGCGAACTGGCTGACGGCGAGCGGATCGGCGCGCGCCTGCTGGTGCTGGGCGATCCTGACTATCCTGAGATGTTGGCGAACCTGGACCCGCCGCCGCCGATTCTGTGGGCGCGGGGTCGGGTCGATCTGTTGAACACGCCCAGCATCGCCATCGTCGGCGCCCGCATCGCCTCGGCGGGCGGGCAGAGGATCGCGCGCGGCCTGGCGCTGCAACTGGGTCAGGCGGGGCATGTCGTCGTCTCGGGCATGGCGCGCGGCATCGACGCCGCCGCCCACGAAGGCGCCCTGGCGACGGGGACCGTCGCGGTCCTGGGCGGCGGGGTGGACGACGTCTATCCGCCCGAACACGCGGATCTTTACGCGCGGCTGATCGACCAGGGCTGCGTCGTGTCGGAAAGCCCCGTCGGCGCGCGGGCCCAGGCGCGGGACTTCCCCCGCCGCAACCGCATCATCTCGGGCCTGTCGCGCGGCGTCGTGGTGGTGGAGGCGGAGATCAAGTCGGGATCCCTGATCACCGCCCGACTGGCGGCCGAACAGGGGCGCGACGTCTTCGCCGTGCCGGGCTCGCCGCTGGATCCGCGCGCCAAGGGGCCGAACGAACTGCTGCGCCAGGGCGCCATCCTGTGCGAGGGGATCGAGGACATCGAGCGCGCCTTCAATACCCTGCGCAGCCTGCGCGCGCCGCCGTCGGAGCCGATGGATTATGGCGAGGTGGACGACGCCTTCCTGGACCGGGTCGCCGCCCTGCTCTCCCCCACCCCGACGCCGCGCGACGAGATCGCTCGCGCCCTTAACGCCCCCATGGGCCAGGTGGCCTCCGCCCTGCTGGAGCTGAGCCTGGCGGGCCGCGCCGAGCTGCTGCCGGGGGGTCTGGCGTCGATATAGTGAAGTCTCTTCCGGATTCGTCTTCGATCCGTGATAGTCACCCGATAATCCGCAAGTTCACGGGCGTCCGGCGGCCGGTGCATTGACACATGGCTCCGCTCCAACCACGTTCGCGCCCCTTCCCGAGACCGAACACGCATGAACCTCGTCATCGTCGAGAGCCCCGCAAAGGCCAAGACCATCAATAAATACCTCGGCTCCGGCTATGAGGTTCTGGCCTCCTACGGCCACGTCCGGGACCTGCCGTCCAAGGACGGATCGGTCCTGCCCGATGACGACTTCTCCATGCACTGGGAGGCCGACGCCAAGGGCGCCAAACGCCTGTCCGAAATCGCCGAGGCCGCCAAGCGCGCCGACCGCGTCATCCTGGCCACCGACCCCGACCGCGAAGGGGAGGCCATCAGCTGGCACGTGCTGGAGGTGCTGAACAAGAAGAAGGCGCTGAAGGACACCCAGGTCGAGCGCGTCACCTTCAACGCCATCACCAAGTCCGCCGTTCTGGACGCCATGGCCAAGCCGCGCCAGATCGACATGGAGCTGGTGGAAGCCTATCTGGCCCGCCGCGCCCTGGACTATCTGGTCGGCTTCACCCTGTCGCCGGTGCTGTGGCGCAAGCTGCCGGGCGCGCGCTCGGCAGGTCGCGTCCAGTCGGTGGCGCTGCGCATCGTCGTCGATCGCGAGATGGAGATCGAGAAGTTCAAGCCTCAGGAATACTGGTCCATCGAGGCCGACCTGAACGCCGACAGCCCGCCCTTCACCGCCCGCCTGGTCAAGCACGCCGGCAAGCGGGTGCAGCGTCTGGACATCAAGGACGAGGCGACCGCCGCAGCCGCCCGCGCCGCCATTCAGGCCGGCGACTTCACCATCAATTCGGTCGAGAAGAAGCCGGTCCGTCGCAACCCGGCGCCGCCCTTCACCACCTCCACCCTGCAGCAGGAGGCTGCGCGCAAACTGGGCTTCACCGCCCAGCGGACCATGCAGGCGGCGCAGAAACTGTATGAGGGCGTGGACGAGACCGGCGGCCTGATCACCTATATGCGGACCGACGGCGTGTCCGTCAGCCCCGAGGGCCTGGCCCAGGCGCGCGAGGTGATCGGCAAGGAGTTCGGCCCGGCCTATGTTCCGGCGGAACCTCGTCATTACAAGGTGAAGGCGAAGAATGCTCAGGAAGCGCACGAAGCGATCCGGCCCACCAATATCGCCCGCCATCCCGACAGCCTGCGCCTCGAGTCCGATCTTCAGCGCCTCTACGAGCTGATCTGGAAGCGGATGGTCGCCTCGCAGATGGAGGCCGCGCGTCTGGACCGCACCACGGTCGAGATCGAGACCTCCGACGGGCTGACCGGCCTGCGCGCCACCGGCCAGGTGGTGACCTTCGACGGCTTCCTGGCCGTCTATGAGGAAGGCCGCGACGAGAAGCAGAAGGGCGCGGAAGGCGACGAGGGCGAAGACGACACCAGCCGCCTGCCGGCCCTGAAGGAGGGCGCCAAGGCCAAGGTCGACGCCATCCGCACCGATCAGCATTTCACCGAACCGCCCCCGCGCTATTCGGAAGCCACCCTGGTCAAGAAGCTGGAAGAACTGGGCATCGGCCGCCCCTCGACCTACGCCTCGACCCTGTCGACCCTGCGCGACAGGGAATATGTGCGGGTGGACAAGAACCGCTTCCATCCTGAGGACAAGGGGCGGCTGGTCACGGCCTTCCTGGAGCAGTTCTTCCGCAAATGGGTCGAATACGACTTCACCGCCGCGCTTGAGACCCGACTGGACGAGGTGTCGGCCGGGCAGCTGAACTGGAAGGTGCTGCTGCGCGAGTTCTGGCAGGACTTCCACGCCGCGACGCAAGCCGCCGGCGAGCTGCGCACCACGGCCATTCTGGACGCGCTGAACGAGAGCCTGGGCGCCCACATCTTTCCGGACAAGGGCGACGGGTCCGACCCGCGCGAATGCCCCCTGTGCCATCAGGGCCAGTTGAGCCTGAAGACCAGCCGCTTCGGCGCCTTCATCGGCTGCTCGCGCTATCCCGACTGCAAATACACCCGTCCCGTCGCCAGTCCTTCGGCCGAGGACGGATCGGCCGAGAGCGGCGACCGCGAACTGGGGGTCGATCCCGCGACCGGACACCCCGTGCAGCTGAAGATCGGCCGCTTCGGCCCCTATGTCGAAATCGCGCCGCCGGACGGCGAGAAGCCGAAACGCTCGTCGCTGCCCAAGGGGTGGTCGCCGGCGTCCCTGACGCTGGACCAGGCCCTGCGCCTTCTGGCCCTGCCGCGCGAGGTCGGGGTTCACCCCGAGGACGGCAAGATGATCACGGCGGGCCTGGGTCGTTACGGTCCCTTCGTCCTGCACGCCGGCACCTACGCCAATGTCTCGGACATCGACGAGGTGTTCGAGGTCGGTCTGAACCGCGCCGTCGCCCTGCTGGCCGAGAAGCGCGCCGGTCGTCCCGGCCGCGGGGCGGCTGCGGCCCCGCTGAAGGACCTGGGCGCACACCCGGAGACGGGCGAGCCGATCCACGTCATGGCCGGCCGCTTCGGCCCCTATGTCAAATCGGGCAAGATCAACGCCACCCTGCCGAAAGGCACGGCGCCCGAAGACCTGACCCTGGAAGCCGCCCTGCCCCTGCTCGCCGCCAAGGCCGGCGCGGCGCCGAAGAAGAAGGCGCCGGCGAAGAAAACGGCTGCGTCGAAGAAGGCTGCGGCTGCGAAGAAGCCCGCCGCCAAGAAGGCGCCGGCGAAGAAGGCCAAGGCGAAGGCGGAAGACTGACTCATAAGGCCCCTCTCCCGCCGGGAGAGGGCTTGAGCGCACGAGAGCGAAGCGATCGTTCTGGCGCGAAAGGGTGAGGGTTCGGCGGTGCGAACCGGCCCACCGGCCGGCCCTCATCCGGCCCTCCGGGCCACCTTCTCCCAATGGGAGAAGGAAGACCTTTCGTCAGCGCATCTCCACCCGTCGCGCGCCTGCCGGGATCGCCAGCTCGTCATCGGTCCATTGCGCGGCCCGCCCGTCGATGCGCACCCGCTCCGGCCGCCCCTCGCCCGCCGGCCATTGCAGCACATAGCCCCCCGGCGGCGTCGCGCCCTCGCCCAAGGTCAGCACATAGGCCGCCCCCTGTTTGCGATAGGCGTAGGTCAGCGCCCCATAGGCAGTGCGCAGATCCTTCACCCCCACGCCCTGGGCCGTATCCAGCCAAACCTGAGGCACGCCCGCCGCCAGCACCAGGGCGTGGTCGCGGTCCCGCTCGTAGGCGAACAGGTCCAGAGCCGAGCGGATATAGTCGGAGCTGATCCAGGCGTGGGGCATGTCACCGATGAAGCGCGGCTCGCGCTTGTCGCGCCCCACCACCTCGGCCCAGCCGTTCCAGGCCTCGGGCCGGCGGTCGGCCATCAGGAAGTCCAGCACCGCCAGGGCGCGGTCCTTCTGGCCCAGCCGCACATAGGCGCCGACCAGCCGCCATTCGTAGGGGGTGTAGTCCTTCCACCCCGTGCGATTGGTCAGCCGGTTCTGGAAGTTTTCCCAATAGAGGTCGAAGGTTCTCGCTAGAAGTTTCGGTGGAAGATTATCCTTCTCGCCCGCCGGAGACAGGGCGATGGTGGTCGAGGTGGCGTCGAAATCGCCCCGGTCGGCGGCGCCGGCGATCCAGTCGATGTCGTGGTGAGCGGCCGTCGCGACGATCGAGGCGCGGATGTCGGCGGCGAACTGATCCCGCGCGGCGGCGTAGCGGGCGGCGGCCTCGGCGTCGCCTAAAGTCTCGGCGATGAAGACGGCGTCCTTGTAGCCCAGCAGGCCCCAGAAATCGTCCCAGTAGGAATAGGCCGCCTTGTCCGAATAGCCCTCGTGGCTGATCGTCGGGGGCAGCAGACCGTACAGGTGGCGCTGGTCTGGGGCCTGGAAGGCGGCGGTGCGGGTGGAGGCGCGCAGTTCGTCCATATAGGCGATCGCCTTCTGGACCTGGGGCCAGACCTGACGCAGCAGAGCCTCGTCGCCGGTGTAGCGATAGGTCTCGGCGGCCAGGAAGATGAACTCGCCGTGGCTGTCGTTCTCGGGCACCGGATCGGCGCCCCGCGCGTCGACGCAGCAGGGAACCTTGCCGTTTTCAAAGACGTAGGGGGCGTACCAGCGCAGATAGTCGGCAGAGTGCTCGGCCATGCCCAGCCGGTTCAGCCCCTCGGCCATCATGGCCCCGTCGCGGATCCAGGAACGGTTGTAGCTGCGGGTGCCGGGCTGGAGGATCGGCCCCTGACGCGACATCAACATATGGGCCAGTGAGGATTTCAAAGCATCCTCGATCCTTTGGGCGGCGGGCGGCAGGGTCAGGTCCACCCGGTCCAGCTTCTCGCGCCACTCCGCCGCCAGCGCCTGCTCGGCCTGATCCAGAGCGGCGACGCCCTGCCCGGCCTGCGGCTGGGGCGTCTCGCCCGACAAGGGCGACAGGAAGCCGAAGGTACGCGTCTCGCCAGGCTGAAGCGTCACCTCGTACAGCAGGGCGCCGGCCGGCAGGTCCGCGGCGTCGGAGACGGCGACCGGCTCACCGGCGGGCCGTCGCGCCGTCGGCAAAATCAATGATTGAGGATCGGCCCCGGCGTCGAAGCTCGAAGCCGCCACAGCGTCCGGCGCGGTCAGGGGCTGGACCCGGACGTCGTCGTTCAGCGTCAGGCTCGCGCCGTCCCAGGCGATCCGCTCGACCGGCGCCACGCCCCCCGGAATGGCCAGGAACTGCACCGGCCCATTCACCTGGAACGGCCGCGCCGTCAGGGCCAGGGTCAGGCTGCGCGGCCGGTTGGAGGTGTTGGTCAGGTCATAACGGCCCCACAGCCGCGCCTGGTCCGGCGTTCCGACGGCGAAGCTGGTGATCTTCAGCGTCCAGTCGTCGGCGATCCAGGTTACCGAGGGAATGGGCAGATCGCCGTCCTTCAGCCCCTGTTCGATATTGACGTCGGCCCAAGTGATCAGCCGGCCGTTATCGACGACGAAGGGTTCGATGCTGGGGCCCGCGCGGCGCAGTTCAATGGCGCCGTCCTCGCCGATCAGGCCGCTCTCGCCGCCGCCGTCCACGCCGACCAGGGTCCAGTAGGGCTGTTCGCCGAAGAAGCCGCGCGGATAGAGGCCGCGCAGGTTCTCCTTGGCCACCGCCTCGACGAAGGCCGTGGCGTCCTCGCCGAAGGCCAGGGGTTCGACCTCGATCTCGTTCAGCGCATAGGTCGTCGCCTGCCCCGCGCCCAGCCGCTGGCCGGCGCCGGACGAGCCGACGACGTCCGAGGCGGGGACCGGCTTCAGCGGCTCCAGCCGCAGCCAGCGGGCGCTCGTCTCGGGCGTGCGCAGCCAGTCGACGCCGCCGTTGCCGCCCTTCACGGATGTCAGCTCACGCCAGTCGCGTCCGTCGAGAGACGCTGAAATCCTATAGTCCGCCGCCGCGCCCCGCTCGCCCCAGCGCAGGGTCAGGCCGCCGAACTCGCGTTCGTATCCCAGATCCAGGGTCAGGGCCGACGGCTCGCCCACAGGCGGGGTCCAGGCGGTCTTCGGGTCCAGGTCGACGGCGTTGGCGGCCGTCGTCTGCGCCCGCCCATCGGCGGCGATCGGCTGGGGCGGCGCGAGGGGCTCGACCGGCAGGGCGCGCAGGCTCAGTTGATCGATCTCGACCGCGCCCTTGCCGCCCTCGGCCGCCACCACGACGAACTCGACCCGTTCGGCGCGGCGCAGCACCGTCTCGGGGCTGGGCCCCCAGGCCTTGGACACCTGGCGGCGTTTGATCACGAACTTCGTCCAGCCGTCGGGGAAGTCGTAGCGCGCCGTCTGTCTCCACCAGACGTTCTCGGCCGAGGCGTCGGTCAGCTTGACCTCGAACGTGTTGACCGGCCCGGCGCCGCGCACCCAGAAGCTGATCTCGTAGTTGTCAGGCAGGTCGAACGGCAGCGGCCGGCTGAGCACCGCATAGCCCGCCTTGCCGTCGAAATCATAATCGAGCCGCACGGCCCGACCGTCATGCCCCGCGACGGCGGAGACGGCGGCGTGGACGTCGGTCGAGACGCTGGCCTGCCACCGCGAGGCGTCGTCCATGCTGTCGAGAACGCGCGTGTCCTGGGCGACGGCGGGGACGGCCATGAGGGCGGCGCTGAGTGCGAGGATGGAGGTCAGGATACGCATTGGATGACTCCAGCTTTCCCTCTCCGCGTCATCCTCGGGCTTGTCCCGAGGATCCAGACTCCCGGTATTGGACGGGGTGCATAGGGCGGCCGCACCGGGAGTCTGGATCCTCGCCACAAGGGCGAGGATGACGGCGTAGAGAGACGAGAAATTTACCCCTTCACGCTGCCCGCGAGCATGCCGCGGATGTAGTAGCGTTGCAGGGCGAGGAAGAGGATCAGCACAGGCGCGACCGTGACGACCGCGCCTGCCATCATCAGTTCGACATCCTGGACATGTTCGCGAGAGAGCGCCGCCAGGGCGACAGGCAGGGTGTAGTTCGACTGGTCCGTCAGGATGATCAACGGCCACAGGAAGTCGTTCCAGCTGCCCAGAAAGACGAACAGGCCCAGGGTAACGATGATCGGCTGCAGCGTCGGCAGGACGATGCGGCGGAAGATCTGGCCTTCGCTGGCCCCGTCGATGCGGGCCGCCTCCAGCATTTCGTCGGGAATGCTCAGCGCATACTGGCGCACCAGGAACAGGCCGAAGATCGAGGCCAGCCAGGGCACCAGGGCGCCGGCGTAGGTGTTCACCAGCCCCATCCCCTTCAGCATCAGAAACAGCGGCAGGGTGCCGATCTGGGCCGGCACCACCAGGGCGGCGACCAGGAACTGGAACAGGCGTTCGCGCCCCGTGAACTTCAGCTTGGCGAAGGCGTAGCCGGCCGGGACGGTGAAGCTGAGCGCCAGAAGCGTCGCCAGGGTCGCCAGGGCGAAACTGTTCCACAGATAGCGGCCCATGCCCTGGTTCAGGAACAGGTCCTGATAGTGCTCCAGCGTCCAGCGCGACGGGACCAGGGGCGGCGGGAAGGTCGCGGCCTCACCGGTCGGCATGAAGCTGACCGACGCCATCCAGACCAGCGGGAAAAGGACGATGAGGGCAATCGCGGCGACGGCGAGGTTGAGGAGGAGGCTCCTGATCTTCATCGCACCGCCTCCATTCCCGTCATCCTCGGGCTTGTCCCGAGGATCCAGACTCCCGGTGTTTGAAGGGGGAGCATACTGCGGACACACCGGGAGTCTGGATCCTCGCCACAGGGGCGAGGATGACGAACTCTCAGAGCGCGAGACTGACGGCAGGACAACCCCATCACTGGTACGCCCCCACCCGCTTGGCCACGGCCAGCTGCACCAGGGTGATGGCCAGGATGCACAGGAACAGGACGAAGGCGACCGCGCTGGCGGAGCCCAGGTTCCACCATTTGAAGCCTTCCTCGTACATGAAATACAGCACCGTCACCGTGCTCTGGGCCGGGCCGCCTTGGGTCATGACATAGGGTTCGGCGAACAGCTGGAAGAAGCTGGCGACCGAGATGATCGAGACCAGCAGCATGGTCGGGGCGATGGCCGGCAGGGTGACGTGGCGGAACTGTTTCCACGGCCCGGCGCCGTCGATGCGGGCGGCCTCGTACAGGTCGTCCGGCACGGTCTGAAGCACGGCCAGGAAGATCAGCATATTGTAGCCGAAGATCTTCCAGACCACGAACATCAGGATGGCGGGAATGGAGGTCGAGGGCTGGCCCAGCCAGTCGACGGCGGGCAGGCCGATGCTCTCCAGCCCCCAGTTGATGACGCCGTAGCGGGTGTGCAGCAGATAGCGCCAGACCACCGCCGTCGCGACCAGGGTGGTGACATAGGGGGCGAAGAACATGACCCGCCAGATCGGCCGCCACTTCACCACCCGCGCGTTCAGGACCACCGCCGCCGCCAGGGAGGCCGCGATGGACAGGGGCACGCCCAGGACCGCGAAGGTCAGGGTGTTCTTCATCGCCCCCCAGAACAGCGGATTGGTCATCAGCCGCTCGTAGTTCTGCAGACCGACGAAGCGCAGATTGTCGAGGTCCGCCAGGGCGTAGATGTCGAAGTCGGTCAGGCTGAGCAGCAGGGCTGCGATCACCGGAAGGGCGAAGAACAGGCCGATGGCGATCATGGCCGGGGCGACGAAGCCCCAGGCGGCGCGTTCGCGGGCTGCGAGGCCACGCGACGGTCTCGGCTGGACCAATGTCGGATCGGCGACGGTCATACGGCCCTGCCCTGCTCCATCATCCAGCGGCGCTTCTCCAGCAGTCGATCAGCACGGCGATCGATCTCGGCCGCCGCAGTCTCGGGCGTATATTCGCCGCGCACCATCCGTTCGGCGACGATCTGCATCTCTGTCACGATCCGCTCCCATTCGGGAACCTTGGGCACGGCCTTGGCGCGTTCCAACTGGCCCCGGAAGGGCGCCAGCATAGGGTCGCGCTCGACCTGGGCGATGTCCCAGGCGCTCTTCCGCGCCGGAAGATCGCCGACGATGGTGTTGAACCGAGCCTGCACCGCCGGCTCGGACAGATAGCGGACCAGGGCCCAGGCCGCCTCCTGATGCGGCGAGGATTGGAAGACCGCCAGGCTGGAGCCGCCCGGCGCCGAGGCGCCCAGGCCGTTCGGCCCCGGCACGCCCGCCGTGGCCCAGCTGGACTGAAACGACGTCGGCAGACGGCTGCGGAAATCGCCCACGCTCCACGGGCCGGAGAAGTAGAAGCTGAAATAGCCGCGCGCGAACTCGGTCCAGACGTTGGAGATCTGCGCCGCCGACGCCAGGGGCGCCAGGCCCTCGGCGAACAGGCTGCGATAGAAGGCCAGGGCCGCGATGAAGCCAGGGTTGGAGAAGTTGCCGCGCGTATTCCTGTCCCGCAGCAAGGGCTCCTCGGTCTGAAGGCCGAAGGTCAGAAGCTGCTCGAACTCGTTCAACGGAAGCAGGATGGCGTAGTTGTCGCCGCCCGCCACGCGCTTGATCCCGTGCATGGCCCGCTTCCACTCGGCCCAGGTCCGAGGCGGCGCGCCGAAGCCCGCGCGGGCCAGAAGGTCGGTGCGATAAAACAGCAGACGCGTATCGACGTACCAGGGCGTGGTCATGGCCCGGCCGGCCACCTCATTGGTCTCCAGCACCGCGTTGAACTGATCGGTCAGCAGGTCAGCGGCGGCCGGTGGGGTCGGCGACAGGGCGCCGATGGCGGTCAGTTCCGACACCCAGGTATTGCCGATCTGGCTGACGTCCGGCAGGGAGCCGCCAGCATAGGCTGTCAGCAGCTTCTCATGCGCCGCCGTCCAAGGCAGGGGCTGGACCGCGACGCGGACGCCGGGATTGCGCCGCTCGAACTCGGGCATCAGCTGGCCCACCGTCCCGCCCTCATTGCCCATGGCCCAGAAGCGCAGCACGGTCTCGCCGTCACGACGCGGCGTGCAGGCCGCCGCCGCCCCGCCCGCCAGCAGCGCCAGGGCCCCGCGTCTGTGCGGGCCAGAGGTCATGCGTTCAGCCAGCCGCCGGTGAAGCCCGCTGTCTCCAGAGCCTTACGGATGTGCGGCTCGCCGCGCATGTAGCGCCAGATGAAGTCGGAACGATGGTTCTCGGTCATGCCGACGATGGGCCCCTGGTCGATGCCCAGATAGTCGTCGGCGACCCAGCCCACGCCGTCAATGATCTTGCCGTGCTGCAAGGGCCCGTCGCGCTGGGTCAGGGTCGGGTTGAAGCTGTCGAGGAAGCCCCATTCGGTATAGATGCCCGCGCCGAACCGGCTCTTCATCGCCTTGATGCAGGGCACGACGATCTCGGGCGCGAAGGCGATGGAGCTGGCCGCCGCCGTGGGAGCGATGGTGCCGTCGTCGCGGTCGCCGGGGCCGCGCGCTGAATAGCTGAAGAACTCGCGCTCGACGCCGTTGATCGTCTGTTTGAAATCGCCCGGCCCGTCGCAGGCCGTCAGGCCCCAGGTCTCGGACGAATAGCCGACCCACTGGCCCGGGTTGTCGTGGCCGTATTTCTGCTGGGCGTAGACGGCGCGGCGGCTGTTTTCGAAATAGTCGAGATGTTCGCCCAGCTGAGCCGTCTGACCGCGCATCCAAGCGTCCTGAATTCCGCGGAAGTCGACGTACATATGGCTGTACTGGTGGCCGAAGATCGGCGCGAAATTCAGGTGCCAACTGCCCCAGCGGTCGGTCCAGCTCTCGTCATAGCTGGCGGCCCATTCGTGCCAGACATTGACCGAGACCGGATGGGTCGGGCTGCCGATGGCCAGCAGCAGCACCAGCATGCCCTCGTTATAGACGTGCCAGTCCGACGGGATGAAGCCGGTCTCGGGGTGCCAGCCCATGGTGATCCGATTGTCGCGCACGACGGCCCAGTCCCATTCGATCCGTTCATACAGGGCCTGGACCCGGCTGCGGATCTCGACCTCGTCCGGGTGGTCGCCGTCGAAATAGCGGGCGGCGAACAACATGCCGGCCATCAGCAGGGCCGTGTCCACGGTCGACAGCTCGTTGGTCCGGTAGCGGTGGCCGGTCTCCATGTCGAGGAAATGATAGAAGAAGCCCTTGTGCCCCGCCGTGCCGGTCGGCTCCGGCCCCTGGGGCAGGCTGTGGAAATAGCGGACGGTGGTCAGGGTCCGCTCGCGCGCCTCGGCCCGGCTCATCCAGCGGCGTTCGACGCCGATGGGCCAGCAGGTCAGGGCGAAACCGACCGCCGCAATAGAGCAGAAGGATTTGCTGGGCCAGCGATCGGGCGTCAGGCCGGTGGCCCGGTCCGTGACCTTTTCGAACCAGCGGAAGGTGCGTTCCTGAAGCTCATCGACCTCGCGGTCCAGCCGCAGAGGCCGGCGCTGCGTGCCGTTTACCGCCCCAGTGACCGCCTGCTGCGCCGCCGCCTCGCCCACAACGAGGCCCCCGACCGCCAGGGCCGCAGCCCCTGCCGTGGTTCGCATCAGGAAGTCTCGGCGGTTCATAGGCACGCTCACTGAATATCTGAAAAATGAAGGCCGCCTTCCACGCAAGCGGAAGGCGGCCCAGGCTCAGGGTGGTTAGAAGGAGTAGCGCAGACCGACCTGGAAGCTGCGGGTCGGCGTGAAGACTCCGGTGCCAGCGCCGAAGCGCGGGCTGGTGTAGCTGCCTTCGAACGAGCTGTAGTTGGTGAAGTTGAACAGGTTGATGGCGTCAGCAATGAACTCCACTCGCTGTCCGCCAAACACTTCGAAGGCCTTCGTCAAGCGCAGATCCACTTGCCGATAGGCGAAGTTCAGGCCCGGCAGGAAGGCGCGCTTTTCGGGGTTCCCGGCATTCCAGCAGATGTTGGGACCACCCGCCGGCGCGTCAGGGCAGTTGAAAACATTATACGGCAGGCCTGAACCCAAGGTCACGATGCCGGACAGCAGGAAATCGGCCGGCAGACCCAGGGTGCCCGAGGCGACGATGCGGTGCCGCTCGTCCGTCGCCGATCGATATTCCGGCGATTGGCTGGGGACATTGTAGTCGAAGTCGAAGGCCGCATATCCGTTGTCACGGCTGCCGTTCTGGGTCGCGTCCATATAGGTGTAGGCCAGATTGAAGCCCCAGCCGTCCTGAGCGTTGTACGGCTTATCAGCGGTCAAATAGATCGCTTTATAGTCGCGTTCCTTGTCCGTGTTCTGGAAGAAGATGGTGTTCCGGAACTGCGGGAAGCCGACCGAGGTGGGCGACGGTCCGTTGAAGCGACCACCCGTCTCGGTCAGGGCGTTGGCGATGTACCAAGCAGATTCACCCTCCGTATGACCGGCCGCGAATGTAAGGGCCGTCTGCCATTGGCCGAACTTCTGGCGCACGCCGATATTGAACTGATCGGTGCGCGGCGGTTCGAAGTTGTTCTTGACAAGGAAGACCTCTCCGGCGCCCGGCGACGCGGCCAGCAGCGGATCAAGGCCGGCCGGCGTCAGATAGGCTGGGTTCCAGGCTACCGTCTGCTGCCCCCCGACGAGGCCGCCGGTGTTGGAGAAGTAGATAGTCTTGTTGAACTGGAACGGCTTGAACCGTTCATCGAAGGCGAAGTTGAAGCCGATCCGGTCGTAATAGCGCCCTGCACCGCCGAACAGCACAGTGCGTTCGTCGCCGAAAACGTCATAGGAGAAGCCGAAGCGAGGCTGGAAGGCGTCCTTGAAAGCAGGACGATCACCGTCGGAAATATAGTCAGCCGGATTGAAGTAGGACGGGAAATCGTAGCTCGGCAGGTTCTGAATCGCCGCCAGCATGTTCCGAATGGAGTCCGGCGTCCGGTAGTCGTTGTTGACCGCGTTGTCCTCGTAGTCCCAGCGGATGCCTAGGTTCAGTTCCAGCTTGTCGGTGATCTGCCAGTCGTCCTGAATGTACAGTCCGATGACATTGTTGTCAGCGTCAGCGGGAGGAACGGCCACGCCGAGGTCAACAGAGACCGGAATGGTTCGGCTTCCGTTGATTTCAGGACGCGCCTCGATGTCGTAGGTGAAGGTCGGGTTGCGGCCGAAGTCCTTCTGCACGAAGTAATTCTGCATCGAATACTTCGCACCCATCTTGATGGTGTGGGTACCCATCCAGGACAGGTCGGGGATAGTCAGGTCGTTCCGGATCGTCGTGCTCTTCTGCTCCAGGAACTGAGAGTCCGCGCGACCGCCAGCCGTGAAGACCGTCGCCTCGCGGTTGTTGATGCTGTACTGGAAGCCGGGCGTCGTCGGACTGTCGTCCCGGAAGATGACATACCGGCGGCCGTAGTCGCCGCCGTTGATCACCGACTGCTCATAGCTGGACTGCAGGTAATCGATCGCGAACTCATTCAGGAAGCGATCGCCCTGGTATTGGTGACGCAGGTTGAACGCCTTGTTCTCACCGCTGTTGCGCGCCGCGCGGCTGGGGGCGTTCTGGCCGCTGGCCCACGGATATCCTCTTCGGTCTTGTACTCGGCGCTGAGTTCCAGACGCTGCCGGTCGTTGATCTGCCACGACAGCTTGCCGAAGAAGATGTCCTGTTCATACGGCGTCGAGGTTGTGCCCAGATCGGCGGCGAAGAAGTCATTGTATTCCGTGCGGTTCAGGAAGGACTGCGAAATCCGGTCCTCATCCTTGCGCTCGTAGGCGCCGAAGAAGTGCAGACGATCCTGGATGATCGGGCCACCCAGGCTGGCGCCGTATTGCAGTCGCTTCAGCGGCGCCTTCTCGGCTCCACGACGTTCCGAAATCTCATCCTGAGCGATCCAGTCGGGATCCTGATAGAAGACGAAGGCGTCACCGTGGAACTCGTTCGTGCCAGAGCGGGTCACGGCCGTAATGATGGCCGAACCGGCCTGTTCATACTCAGCCTTGAAGTTTTGGCTGATGACGCGGAACTCCTGAACCGCGCCCTGCGGGAAAGGGGTGCCGCGGCTGTCGTCCTGACCAGCCACGCCGCCGTCGTTGATCAGGGATTTTCGGTTCTGACCGTCGATGAAGACGTTGATGGCCTGAGCCGTCTGACCACCGGCCGAAATGGTCCGCTCCGTATCGTCTTCGCGAACACGCAAGCCGGGGGCCAGGGCGGCGAAGTTCAGGAAGTTGCGGCTGATCTGCGGCAGGTTGTTGATCTGCTGCTGGGTCACATTGGTGGCGACTTCGGGCGTGCGGACTTCAAACACCCGACGGCCGGTCACGACGATGTCGCCCAGCTCGGTCGCGCCGCTGGTCGCGGGCGCGGTCGAAGCGGCGGCGACGTCCAGATTGAGCGTGCCGACCTGGCCCAGGGCCAGGGTGACGGTTTCTTCAGCCGTCTGGCCGTCCGCGCTGGTCACTTGAACGCGATAAGTGCCGGGACGGAGACCGGAAAAGACGTAGCGGCCGTCGGCGCCGACGCGGGCGCGCGCCACATAGCCGGTCGCCACTTCCGTGGCTGTGACTTGCGCGCCGGCTTCAGCGGTCGCGCCGTCGTAAACGGCGCCGCGGAGCGTAGTCGTTGCGTTTTGCGCGGTCGCCGCCCCAGCGAAACCGGCCGCGATGGCCAGAGCCGACGCGGCCGCCAAGGCGGTGCTGCGTGTATTGAACTTTCTCATCCTGTTTTCCCCTCCTGATGGGCCCGTTTCACAACGGCTGTGCGGTTGGATTGACGGTGGTCGACCCGGCGGTTTCAGCCGCCGCGGTGGATTGTCGTTCGACCAGGAGCGGCCGAACGATTTCGCAGGCGGAATCCGGCGCCCCGTTCGGGCCGGCCTGGACCAGGCCGATCAGGCGCTCCACGCCCCTTCGGCCCATTTCCGCAATATTCACTCTCAACGTAGTCAGGGTCGGCCGGACCAGGGCCGCCAGCGGCACGTCGTCGAATCCGATCACGGCCACGTCCTCAGGGCAGCGCACGCCCGCCTCCTGGAAGGCCAGCATGGCGCCCAGGGCCATCATGTCGTTGGCCGCGAACACCGCGTCGGGGCGCTGGTCCAGAGCCAGCAACCGGGTGGCGGCGCGATGCCCGGCCGCCTGGGTGAAATCGCCCTCGACGATGATCGGTTCCTGGTCGACCAGGGCGCTGGCGTAGCCTTCGGCGCGGATGTCCGCCTCCAGGTTTCCGGCCGCGCCCCGAATGTGGGCGATGCGGCGCCGGCCCGTCGCGCGCAGATGCTCGACCGCCGTGACGGCCGCCCCGTGATTGTCGATCGCGATGGAGGGGCGGCCCGCCTCGTCCAGGCCGCCGTTCATCAACACCACCGGCATGCGGCCCGCCACGTCGGCGGCCAGGTTGGCGGCGCGCAGATGGGGCGACAGGACGATCATTCCATCGACCCGACCGCGCATCGATCGCAGGGCGGCCAGGGTTTCCTCGGTATCGCCGTGGGAGCTGGATACGATCAGATGTTTGCCGTGCGCGCGGGCGGCTAAATCCATGCCGCGGATCAGCTCGGAGAAGAACTCGCCGTACAGGTCCGGCAGGATGACGCCGATCGTGTCGGTCCGACTGGTAGACAGGCTGCGGGCGCCGACGTGAGGCACATACCGGAGATATTCGACCGCATCGAGCACCCGACGCCGGGTCGATTCCGTGATGGCGTCAGAGCCGTTAAGCACGCGCGACACTGAGGCGACGGACACCTGCGCCCGCTCCGCCACGTCACGGATCGTGGCGGCCTTGGCGGCCGGCGCATGTCCGTTAACGGCTGACGGGGTGGAGACGTCCACGGTTTCCTCTCTGAGCGTTCATCGTGCCGGCCCACTTATCGAAGGTCCGTCGATAACAAATGTAATCGGTTACATGACACAGGAGGCTCAGTCACCGCAAGCGGCGAGATGTCGCCCCTTCTCGATTTCTCCTCCCCCGACGGGTGTTCCCGTCCAGGCTTCGGCCGCCACCGCCCCTGGGTGCGATCCCTGGGGTCGGGCGGCATGATCCACCGCGAATTCAGCGGTTGATAACGACTACATCTAGTAGCGCGGGTCATCGCGACACCGTAATCTGGCGCCAGCTCTAAGGGGAGATGCGGTTTATGCGCTTTCAATCCGGCTTCGTCGCTCGCGCCGTGCGGGTCGCGATGGAGACCCGCGCCATAGAGCGCCCCTTCCTGGTCCAGGAGGTTCTGGCGCCCGCCGGCTGGTCCGACGCCCGGATCGAAGCCTGGCTGGACTGGGGCGATTCGCTCTCGCCCCCGCCGTCCGTCGCAGGCGGCTGGCTGAACGGCGCGCCGGACGCCTGGGCTGGGCGTTTGGCGGCCAAGGGATTGGCCGAGGGCGTCTTTGCCGACACCAAGGCGGCGGGCGCCTTTGCGGCGGAGCTGGCGGCTACGATGCAGCTCGGCCTGGCGACCCCGGTGGGACACGCGGCAACGGCCGGCGTCGTCGACCTCGCCGATCCATCCGCCGCCGCCCGGCTTTCCGCCCACAGGGCCGATCGGACGACCCAGCGGCTGGCGCGACAATCAGCGGAGGCCCTGACCGACGCCCTCTGCGCCGTCGCCGACGCGGTCGATCGTTGCGAGGGGGCCCGGGGGGATTGCGCCGACCCGATGCGAAATCCCGCGCTGGGCCGGGCCGCCGCCGCCGCCCGCGGCCGCGGGGCGACCGACGCCGACATCCTGCGCGCCGTCGATGGTGAGCGTCCCAGCCTGACGCTTCGCCCCTTGGCGGACGGTGCCCAGCTGGTGGTCCTGGCCGACCGGACCCAGACCGCCGCCGGCTCCCCTGAAGTTCTGGCCGCTGCAGAGGCCGCCCTGGACGGCGGCCTGGTCGTCGTCTTCGACCCGCGGGACGCTGAGGTTCTGGCCGAACCCGCCGCCAATCGGGTTCTGATCGACCTGGCTGCGGTCGCGACCCTGAGCGATGGGACGTTCGATCTTCTGCCCGATCTGGTTCGTCTGTGGGTGACGGCCCTGGACCTCCAATCGGACGACGCCGTGCTCGCGCTGGGACTGGAGGGGCTTTTGGACGCCCTGGCGCCGCTCGACGGCGATCCCGCCGCCCGCGCCGAGGCCTTGGGCGCCCTGACGGCGTCGGTCGCAGTCCAAACCTCGGTCGAGCTGGCGCGGCTGCGCAGTCCCTGTGGCGAGTGGGAGGGTTTGAAGGCCCAGATCATCGACGTCGAAAAGGCGCGCCGCGACCGGCTGTCGGCCAATCCCTCTCCCCTCGCCGCCCAGGCGATCGAGATTCTGGATCGGACGTCCGGTCCCCGCCGCCACGTCGCCGTGGATCTGTTCGTTGACGACGCCGAGGCCCGCCTGCGTCTCGGCCGGGGCGCGCCCGCCGTCGTCGATCTATTCGAGACCGCAGACGGTGGGATCGGTCGCCGCCTGGCCCCGGCCCTGGCCGCCGCCCTGGTCCGCAGCGGTGGGGACGTCCAGGCGGCCGAGCGTCGCCTGTTCGGCCGACGCACCCTGGTCGAGGCGCCGGGCGTGGATCATTCCGCGCTTCGCGCCTTCGGCTTCACCGATGTGGAACTGGCCGCCGTGGAACAGGCTCTGGGTGCTGCGGAAAGCTTCGACGCCGTCTTCACCGCACCCGTCCTCGACCCCGGCTTCATCCGCGACGTTCTGGGACTGGAAGACGGCGACGGCCCCTTGTTGAACCTGCTGGGGGTGCCCGAAGAGGCTGAGGCCGCTGCGGCTCAATGGGTGTTCGGCCATGGTCATCTGAGGGATTGGGAGGGCGCGCCGACCGACCTCGCAGCCCTTCTCGCCGATCCCGCCGGCTTCGAGGGTCGCCTGCGTCTGGCGCTCGAACCCTTCAGCGACGCCCCCGACATCGCGCTTGAAACCCTCGACTGGCGCGCCACCGCCGCCCAGGCCGCGCGCACGCTCAGCCAGGCGGCGGATCACGGACGGCGCGCCATCCGCCTGAACCGCGCCGCGCCTCCCCCCGGCCCTCTGCTGACCCTGCCCAAGACCGACCCTGCGCCGCGCTTCGAAGCCGCACCCCAGACCGCCGCCGCACCCGCCCCCAAGGAGCGGATCATCGAACGGGTGGTGGAACGCGAACGCGCCCGCCGCAAACTGCCCGACCGTCGCAAGGGCTATATCCAAAAGGCGGCCGTAGGCGGCCACAAGGTCTATATCCACACCGGAGAATATGAAGACGGCGAATTGGGCGAGATCTTCATCGACATGCACAAGGAAGGCGCCGCCTTCCGCAGCCTGATGAACAACTTCGCCATCGCCATCTCGATCGGCCTGCAATACGGCGTGCCGCTGGACGAGTTCGTCGACGCCTTCGTCTTCACCCGCTTCGAGCCGGCGGGACGGGTCACCGGCAATGATTCCATCCGTTCGGCGACCTCGATCCTCGACTACATCTTCCGCGAACTGGGCGTCTCCTATCTGAGCCGCCAGGAACTGGCCAACGCCCAGGCGGATCACACCCAGGGCGAGGGCCAAAACTGGGGCGAATTGGGCGATGGAAAGCCCAAGGACGGCGAGGCCGTGCCCGCCGCACGCTTTATATCCAAGGGGTTCGCGCGCGGCTCGGCGCCGGACAATCTGGTCGTCGTGCCCTTCGGCCGCAAGCTGGAGACGGAGCCTCGGCCAGGCGGCGAGACAGAGGCGGCGGCCTGTCCCTCCTGCGGGGACTTCAGCCTGCAACAACGCGGCGCCGGCTGGACCTGCGACACCTGCGGCGCGGCGCCGGCCCTGCAAGGCGGGGATCAGGGCTAAGTTAACGGGTCGCCCCTAGGCTCAGGATCAATGCGACGCCTTCGCCGGAGCGACCCCATGTCCCGCCTGACCGCCCTTTCCCTCGCCGCCGTCCTGTTCGCGACCCTGGCCGTCCCCGCCTCGGCCCAGAACGCCGGTCAGATCGCTTCGGTGCGTCGGGGCGCTTCCTGCGCGGGCTGCAACCTTTTTCAGGGCGACTTTTCCGGGCTTGAGGCGCGGGGCCTGAACCTGTCGCGGTCGCGTCTGCGCCAAGCCGACCTGAGCCTGAGCGTGATGAACCGCACCCGCTTCTCCAACGCCGATCTGCGCGACGTGGACGCCTATGGCGGGGTCTTTTCCGGCTCCAGCTTTTCAGGCGCGAACCTGACCAACGCCAGTTTCGTCGGCGCCTATCTGCAAGGGGCGAACTTCGCAGGGGCCACGCTCCAGGGAACCAATATCTCCGGCGCCGATCTGTCGCGCGCCTCAGGTCTGACGCAGAGCCAGCTCAATCGAGCCTGCGGCGACGGCTCCACCGTCCTGCCGCACGGCCTGCGTATTCCGGCCTGCTGAAGGCCGCCAATCTTGCCGGCATTTAACGAAATTACCTCGATTTAAGTAGGTCCGGTCACGGTTTCAGGGCATTCAGGCGGTGTGAAACAGATCATCCGCCCTACCCTTTCGGTCCTTTTGCCCGCCCTGGCTGCGGCGAGCGGCCTTCTGCTGGCGCCGTCCGCCTTCGCCGGCGTCGAGATGACGGTGCAAGATCGCGACGTGGCCCGGTCAGTCTCGCTCGGCGGATCCTGCAATCGCTGCGAGCTGTCGGGGCGCAATCTTTCCGGTGCGACCTTCACCGGCGCCAGCTTCATGAACGCCACCCTGGTCGGCGCCAATCTGCGTGGCGCGGAAATGGTGGGGTCGAACTTCACGGGCAGCGACTTCAGCCGCGCCAATCTGACCGGGGTCGAGATCGTCGGCGCCGACTTCACCTCCACCAGCTTCGCAAACGCCGTCCTGACGGGAGCAGAGGCCCAGGGCGCCTCCTTCGTGCGCGCCAACCTTTCCCGCGCCAACCTTTCCGGAGGCGAGTTGCACGGGGTCAATTTCAACGGCGCCACCCTGATCGAGGCCGACTTTTCGGGCAGCGAGCTATTCGGCGCGACCCTGGCCAATGTCCGCGCCGCCGGGGCCGATTTCAGCGATGCCGAGATCAACGCCTCCAACCTGACCCACGGGGACTTCACCGGCGCCTCCTTCCGGGATTCCAGCCTGGACGGCGCGCGGCTGACCGGCGGCGTCTTTAGCCGGGCCGACTTCAGAGACGCCTCCCTGCGGCGCACCGATATTCGAGGCGCAGATTTGTCCGGCGCGCGCAATCTGACCCAGGATCAGGTGCGGGAAGCCTGCGGCGATGGATCGACCCGCCTTCCCGGCCGTCTGACGGCCCAGGCCTGCCGCGGCGCAATCCGCGTCATCCGCGCCGTTCCCGCGCCGCCGACGCCGCCCGCGCCGCCGCGCGTCCGCAACTTCGTGACTGCAGACCGCTGACGCCCGGCTGAATGCGGTCGAATGAAAAAGGGCGCGCCTCGGCGCGCCCTTTCTTTCGCTCAGATAGGCCGATCAGACCTTGATCGGCGGGGCCGTGCGGATATGCAGCTCCTTCAGCTGGCGCTCCTGCACCGTGGCCGGGGCGCTCATCAGCAGGTCTTCGCCTTGCTGGTTCAGCGGGAAGGCGATCACCTCGCGGATGGCCTGCTGACCGGCCAGCAGCATGACGATCCGGTCGATGCCGGGAGCCAGACCGCCGTGCGGCGGGGCGCCGAAGCGGAAGGCGTTCAACATGCCGCCGAACTGCTCTTCGACCACCGAGGCGTCGTAGCCCGCGATTTCGAAGGCCTTCAGCATGATCTCGGCCTTGTGGTTCCGGATCGCGCCCGAGCACAGCTCATAGCCGTTGCAGACGATGTCGTACTGATAGGCGCGGATGGTCAGCGGATCCTGGGTCTCCAGGGCCTCCAGCCCGCCCTGGGGCATGGAGAAGGGGTTGTGGCTGAAGTCGACCTTCTTCTCTTCCTCGGACCATTCGAACATCGGGAAATCGACGATCCAGCAGAACTTGAACTGGTCCTCATCGACCAGCTTCAGCTCCGTGCCCACGCGTGTGCGGGCCAGACCGGCGAACTTGGCGAAGGCCGACGGCAGGCCGGCGACGAAGAAGGCGGCGTCGCCCTGGCCCAGGCCCAGGGACTTCATCAGGGCCTCGGTCGGCTCCTGACCCAGGTTCTTGGCGATGGGGCCGCCCCAGGCGCCCTGGTCGTCGGACCAGAAGATATAGCCCAGACCCGGCTGGCCCTCGCCCTGAGCCCAGCTGTTCATACGGTCGCAGAAGGCGCGCGATCCGCCGGTCGGCGCCGGAATGGCCCAGACGGCGTTCTTCTCGTCCGCGCCCAGAATCTTGGCGAACAGGCCGAACCCGCCGTCGCGGAAATGGTCGGACACGACCTGCATCTTGATCGGGTTGCGCAGGTCCGGCTTGTCGGAGCCGTACCAGGCCATCGACTGGGCGTAGGTCAGGCGTTCGAAGCCCTTGTGTTCGAAGCTCTGACCGAAGTCGTTGGTGAAGGTGTGGGTCTGGTCGATGGGCGAGACCGGCTTGCCCTCGCCGAACTCTTCGAAGACGCCGTGCATGACGGGTTCGATGGCGGCGAAGACGTCTTCCTGGGTCACGAAGCTCATCTCGACGTCGAGCTGGTAGAACTCCAGCGACCGGTCGGCGCGCAGGTCTTCATCGCGGAAGCAGGGCGCGATCTGGAAATAGCGGTCGAAGCCCGAGACCATCAGCAGCTGTTTGAACTGCTGGGGGGCCTGCGGCAGGGCGTAGAACTTCTCGGGGTGCAGGCGGCTGGGCACCAGGAAGTCGCGCGCGCCCTCGGGCGACGAGGCCGTCAGGATCGGCGTCTGATATTCCAGGAAGCCCTGGTCGAACATGCGGTTGCGGATCGACTGGATCACGCGCGAGCGCAGCACGATGTTCTTGTGCAGGGTCTCACGGCGCAGATCGAGGTAGCGGTGCTTGAGACGGATCTCCTCCGGATACTCCGGCTCGCCGAAGACCGGCAGCGGCAGTTCGGCGGCTTCCGACAGAACCTCGACGCCCTGGACCCGCACCTCGATCTCGCCGGTCGGCAGGTTCGGGTTCACCACCGAGGCGTCGCGGGCGACCACCTCGCCGTCCACCTTGATCACGCTCTCGGCGCGCAGGCGCTCGACGGCCGCGAAGCCGGGCGTCTCGGGGTGCAGCACCAGTTGGGTCAGGCCGTAGTGATCCCGCAGGTCGATGAACAGCAGGCCGCCGTGGTCGCGCTTCCGGTGAACCCAGCCGGACAGGCGAACGGCGGAACCGGCGTCGGAGGCGCGCAGGGCGCCGCAGGTATGGGAGCGGTAGGCGTGCATGAACAGACCGTCTGGAAATCTGGCGGTGGAATCTGACGCCTTCGGCGCCTGAAATCGAAGCGGCGTAGGGCGCATCATCGCCCCGGAAAGTCAAGGTTTCAACAGTTGCAAACCCCGCTGCGGCGCGCAATAGCGGTTCCAGTCAAAGCTGAAGGCGCCCATGTTCATCGTCACCATCACCTATACCCAGCCGATCGAGGCCATTGAGCAAAAGACGGTCGAGCACCGCGCCTGGCTGGACCAACACGTCGCCAGCGGCCTGATCCTCGCCGCCGGCCCTATGGTTCCTCGCACCGGCGGCATTCTCGTCGTCCGTGGCGGCGGAACGAAGGAGGCGCTGGAAACCCTGCTGAAGGACGATCCTTTCCAGGTCCACGGCCTGGCCGATTACAAGGTGACCGAGTTCAAGGCGGGCAAGCTGAACCCCGTCCTGGCCGAATTCGCCTGAAACGCTCCACAGGGTCTGACGTCCCTCCCCATTACCAACAGGCCCGCTCTGACACAGGCCGACCGGGCCTCTGCTATGACAGAACCATGTCCGCGCCGAGCGCCCTGAGCCCAAAGCCCGCCGAACAGCTGCGTCTGCCGCTGGAACGCCCCGTAGGCGACGCCTTCGTCGTCTCGGACAGCAACGCCGAGGCGACGCGGGTGCTGACGGCCTGGCCGGACGGCGTGGGTTCTGTCCTGGCGCTCTATGGACCCGCGGGAGCCGGCAAGAGCCGTTTGGCCGCCGACTGGGCCGAACGGGTCGGCGCCCTGCCCCTGCACGGCGCGGAAGCGGCTCTGATCGACCCCCTGGAGCTGGAAGGCCGCCCCGTCCTGCTGGACTCGGCCTCTGATGCGGATGATGAAAGCCTGTTTCATCTGATCAATCTGGCGAACCTCTCCGGCGGCGCCCTCCTGCTGGTGGATCGGGCGGCCCCGCGGCGATGGCGAGCAGCCCTGCCCGACCTGCGCTCGCGTCTGGATGCGGTGCGGGCCGTGGCCGTCGAGGCGCCGGATGACAAGGTGCTGTCGGCCATTCTTCGCGCCCGCTTCGCAGAGCGCAGCATCGCCCCCGCCGACGACGTCATCGACTATCTGGTGCGACGCCTAGACCGTTCGGCGGACATGGCCGTGCAGGTGGTGGATCGGCTGGACGCCCTGCATCGCCCGGTGACCCGCCCCCTGGCCCGCGAGGTTCTGGACCAGCTCGGCGACGCAGACGCCGCCTGAAGCGCCCCCTCCCTACGATCTTACCCGCCCCTGCAAATTTCCGGCTCGTCCGCTTGCGGCCGTCACAGTCGCGCGCGACAACCGGCGCATGACCGACGCTGCGATTCAAGACGACACCCGGGGCGAGGAAGTTCCAGCCTCCCGCGCGCCTCAGCTGGCCCTGAACGAAGATCTGATGATCTCGCCGTCGCGCTTCTTCAATCGCGAGATTTCCTGGCTGGCCTTCAACGAACGCGTGTTGGAAGAGGCGGCCAATCCGAACCATCCGCTGCTGGAGCGGCTGCGGTTCGTCTCGATCTCGGCGAACAATCTCGACGAGTTCTTCATGACGCGCGTCGCAGGCCTGAAGGGCCAGTTGCGCGAGCGACTCAGAATCCTGTCCGCGGACGGTCTGACCCCGGCCGAACAGCTGGAGCGCATCAATATCGCAGCGGGCCAGTTGATGGCCGAACAACAGGTCCGCTGGCGTCAGCTGAAGAAGGAGTTGGCTGCGGCGGGGATCGAGGTGGTCGATCGCAACCGCCTGACCAAGACCGAAAGGGAGCGGCTGGAGCCCGAGTTCCTGAACCAGCTGTTCGCCGTTCTGACGCCTCTCGCCATTGATCCGGCCCACCCCTTCCCCTTCCTGCCCAACCTCGGCTTTTCCCTGGCGCTGAAGCTGAAGCGCAAGGGCGAGACCAAGACCTTCTACGCCCTGGTGCCGGTGCCGACCCAGGTGCGCCGCTTCTGGGAGTTGCCGACAGACGGTCGCTCGGCGCCGGGTCGCAAGCGGTTCATCACCCTCGAGAACGTGCTTCTGCTGTTCATCAACCACCTCTTCCCCGGCTGTGAGGTCCTGGAAAAGGGCCTGCTCCGTCTGATCCGCGACAGCGACATCGAGATCGAGGAAGAGGCTGAAGACCTGGTGCTGGAGTTCGAGGAGGCCTTGAAGCAGCGGCGCCTCGGCTCGGTGGTGCGCGTAAAGATCGAGGCCTCGATGCCCGCCGATCTGCGCGACTTCATCATCGGCGAGTTGGAGGCGACGCCCCAGGACGTGGTGCTGGTGGACGGCATGCTGGGCCTGGCTCAGCTGTCGGACCTGATACCCGGCGGCCATCCCGATCTGAAGTTCAAGGGCTATGAGCCCCGCTATCCGGAACGGGTTCGGGACAATGGGGGCGACATCTTCGCCGCCGTCCGAGAAAAGGACATGCTGATTCACCACCCGTTCGAGAGCTTCGACGTGGTGGTGCAGTTCCTGCGTCAGGCGGCGCGTGACCCGAACGTCATCGCCATCAAACAGACCCTGTACCGCACCTCCAAGGACAGCCCCATCGTCGCCGCCCTGATCGAGGCGGCCGAGAACGGCAAGAACGTCACCGCCCTGGTCGAGCTGAAGGCCCGGTTCGACGAGGAGGCCAACCTGCGCTGGGCGCGAGCGATGGAGCGGGCCGGCGTCCACGTCGTCTTCGGCTTTGTCGAATACAAGACCCACGCCAAGCTGAGCGTCGTGGTGCGACGTGAAGGGGACGGCCTTAGAACCTATTGCCACTACGGCACCGGCAACTATCACCCGGTCACGGCCAAGATTTACACCGACCTGTCCCTTTTCAGCTGTGATCCGACTCTGGCGCGCGACGCCAGCCGGGTGTTCAACTACATCACCGGCTACGCCACCCCGGACGAGTTGGAGGCGTTGATCGTTTCCCCGCTCAACATGAAGGCCAAGCTGATCGAACTGATCGGCAAGGAGATGTCGGCCGCCGCAATGGGCAAGCCGGCGGCCATCTGGGTGAAGCTGAACGCCCTGGTCGATCCCGAGATCATCGACGCCCTGTACCGGGCCAGCCAATGGGGCGTGCGTATCGACCTGGTGGTGCGCGGCATCTGCTGTCTGCGTCCCGGGGTGCCGGGCCTGTCGGAGAACATCCGGGTCAAGTCCATCGTCGGCCGCTTCCTGGAACACAGCCGGATCGTCTGTTTCGCCAACGGCAAGGATCTGCCGCACGACAAGGCCAAGGTCTTCATCTCGTCAGCCGACTGGATGACCCGGAACCTGAATCGGCGGGTCGAAGTGATGACCCCCATCCTCAACGCCACCGTCCATGATCAGGTGCTGGATCAAATCATGGTCGCCAATCTGAAGGATGATGCGCAGAGCTGGGTCTTGGACGCCGAAGGACGCTATACGCGCGTTTCCCCCGCCGATCCGGAACGCCCCTTCTCCGCCCATGATTACTTCATGACCAATCCCAGCCTGTCGGGCCGCGGCCGCAAGGTGAAGACCTTGCCGGCCGTCCTCCGCTACGAGCGCCCCGGCCGTTGATGGGTGACATAGCCCCAGCCGGCCGTGACATCGCGGCCATCGACATCGGCTCCAACTCGGTTCGCCTGGTCCTGTACCATCTGGAAGGCCGCGCCGTTTGGACGGTGTTCAATGAAAAGGTCTTGGCGGGCCTGGGCCGCGATCTGCCCGTCACCGGTCGGCTGTCGCCCGAGGGCGTCGCCATGGCCCTGACGGCGCTTCGCCGTTTCGCCGCCGTCCTGGAAGGTGTGCGCCCGGACGCGACCCTGATCGCCGCCACAGCTGCGGTGCGAGAAGCCGAAGACGGGCCTGACTTCTGCCAGAGGGTGGCGGCGGAGACCGGGCTGAACATCCGCGTATTGAGCGGCGAGGAAGAGGCGAAGTACGCCGCCATGGGCGTGTTGGCGGGCGCCCCGACGGCCCAGGGCGTTTCGGCCGACATGGGCGGCTCCAGCCTGGAGCTGACTCAGTTGAAGGGTCTGAAGGCTCTGAAATGGACTCGAGGACAGGGCCTGACCCTGCCGCTCGGGCCCTTCGCCCTGGCCGAGGGAAGCGGTTTTGACGCTGAACGGATCAGGGGCCGCATCGACCAGAAGCTGAAGCCGGTCGCTTCACGGTTCCGAACGGACCGGCTCTACGCCGTCGGCGGCGCTTGGCGCACCCTGGCCCAGGTTCACATGGGGCTGAAATCCTATCCGCTGAAGGTGGTGCATCAATATCAGATGTCGGCGAACGAGGCGTTGGAGACCGCGCGGCTGGTGTCCCGACAATCCGCCGTCAGCCTGGCCAAACTGCCCGGCGTCTCGAAAACCCGCGCAGAAACCCTGCCCTACGCCGGACTGGTGCTGGAGGGGTTGATCAATCATCTGGGCCTCAAACACATTGAAATGTCGGCCTGGGGCGTGCGTGAGGGCCTCCTGTTCGAAACCCTGGACAAGGCCACCCGGACGGCTGATCCTCTTCTTGCCGGCTGTGCGGCCCTGGGCGGCCGTCAAGGAGTGGCGCCCGCCCTACCGGGCGCTCTGAAGGGATGGATCGCCGACATCGTCGCAGCCCTCCCCTCCGTCTTTGGCGCCAAGCGCGACGACGTGCTGGTGGCGGCCGCCTGCCGGCTGGCGGATCTGGGCGCGCGGCTGCACCCGGATCACCGCTTGGAGTTGGTGTTCGACCAGGTGCTGCGCGCGCCCGTGGCGGGGATCAGCCACGACGAACGCGCCTTTCTGGCCAGCGCCCTGAACGCCCGCTACGGCGGCGGTGCAGCCACGCCCCAGCCCGAGGTTATCGACCGGCTGCTGGACGCCGTCGCCGCCAGACGCGCCCGCGCCCTGGGGCTGGCCATCCGCCTGGCCTGCGATCTGTCCGGCCGCTCGCCGCAACTTCTCGCCAACGCCACGGCGCGTGTGAAGGGCGGAGAGCTTCGGCTGACGGCGACGGAAGGTTATGCCGACGTTCTGTTGGGCGAACAGACGCGCAAACGCGCCAAGGCTCTGGCCGAGGCGATGGACCTGGGCCTGAAGATCCAGACCTAGAGGATCGACGGCGCGTCGAGCCCCGGCCTCTAGCCTTCGATCTCGACCACCTCGACCCGGGCGCCGCTCAGCACCAGGGCGATCTCGCCCCGTTTCAGCTTCAGCGCGTCCTCGCCGAAGATCTGGCGCCGCCAGCCCTTCAGCGCATCCACGTCGGCGTCGTCCGTAACGGCGATCTTCTCCAGGTCGGAAACCGTGGCGATCAGCTTGGGCGCGACGCCGGCGTTGTCGCTCTTGGCCTTCAGCAGCACCTTAAGCAACTCGACCACCGACGGAGGCGCCGGCTGGCGATGGGCAGGGCGCTCCATCTCGGGCGCATGGGATTCCGGATCGGCCAGAACGCGTTTCAGCTCCTCGGCCAGTTCCAGCCCCAACCGCGATCCGCCGAACCCCTTGGGCACCGAACGCAGCCGGTTGAAGGCGTCGGGGTCGGTCGGCGCCTGTTGCGCGACCTCGTCGATGCCCTCGTCCTTGAGGATGCGGCCGCGCGGCTGGTCGCGCTCCTGGGCCGCCCGCTCGCGCCAGACGGCCACGGCCTTGAAGGCCGCCAGATATTTGGCTGAGAACTTCTTGGGCTTCAGCCGCTTCCAGGCGTTCTCGGGATTGGTGTCGTAAAGGGCCGGATCGACCAGGCTCTCCATCTCCGCCATCACCCAGTCCAGCCGACCTTCCTTCTTCAGCCGGTCGCGCAGCTTCGGATACAGGGCCGCCAAATGCGTCACGTCGCCCAGGGCATAGACCAGCTGGCTGTCCGACAGGGGGCGTCGCGCCCAGTCGGTGAAGCGGCTGCCCTTGTCCAGTTCGACGCGCAGCATCTGCCGCACCAGGGAATCATAGGCGACCTGCTCGCCGAACCCGGCCGCCATGGCCGCCACCTGGGTGTCGAACATCGGCTTGGGCATGGCGCCCAGGCGCACGAAGATTTCGACGTCCTGTCGACAGGCGTGGAAGACCTTGATGATCTTCGGGTCGCGCAGCAGATCCAGGAAGGGCTCCAGGTCCAGGCCTTCCGCCATCGGATCGATGATGCCGGCGTGATCGGCGGACGCGGCCTGGATCAGGCACAGCCTGGGCCAGTAGGTCGTTTCCCGCATGAACTCGGTGTCGACCGTGATGAACGGGGCGGTGGCGAGGCGGGCGCAGAAATCGGCCAGCGCCTCATTGGTGGTGATCGGCGTCATTCCGATGCTATAGCCCCCCGCAACCCACCTGTGGCAAGAGCCGCGCTGCATTTCCGCCCCGATTCCAGGCCCGAGACCCATGAGCGACACCCAAAAACCTCTCGAAAACGGCCTGACCTACGCCGACGCCGGCGTGGACATCGACGCAGGCGAGATGTTGGTCGAACATATCAAGCCCCTGGCCAAGTCCACGGCGCGCCCCGGATCCGAGCCTTCGCTGGGCGGTTTCGGCGCCCTGTTCGATCTGAAGGCGGCCGGATTCGAGGATCCGCTGATCGTCACCACGACCGACGGCGTCGGCACCAAGCTAAAAATCGCCATCGAGACCGGGCGTCATGACGGCGTGGGCGTCGACCTGGTCGCCATGTGCGTCAACGACCTCCTGGCCCAGGGCGCCGAGCCGCTGCTGTTCCTCGACTATTACGCCACCGGCCGCCTGGAGATCGACGCCGCCCGCCGCGTGGTCGCCGGCATCGCCGAGGGCTGCCGCCAGGCGGGCTGCGCCCTGGTGGGCGGCGAGACGGCGGAAATGCCGGGCATGTACACCGAGGGCGACTATGACCTGGCCGGCTTCAGCCTGGGCGCGGTCGAGCGCGGCCATGCCCTGCCCTATCTGGACCGCCAGGCGGCCGGCGACATCATCATCGGCCTGGGCTCCACCGGTCCGCACTCGAACGGCTATTCGCTGGTTCGCAAGGTGGTCGAGAAGTCCGGCCTGGCCTGGGGCGACGACGCCCCCTTCGCCAAGGACCGCTCCCTGGCCCAGGCCCTGATGGAGCCGACCCGCATCTATGTGAAGCCGGTCCTGCCGCTGATGAAGGCGGGCCTGGTCAAGGGCGCGGCCCATATCACCGGCGGAGGCCTGATCGAAAACCCGCCGCGGTGCATCGCCGAAGGGCTGAAAGCCTCGTTCGACTGGGACGCCTGGCCCATGCCCCACGTCTTCCAGTGGCTGGCCGAGGCCGGCGGCATCAGCGACCACGAGATGCGCCGCACCTTCAACTGCGGCGTCGGCTTTATCCTGATCGTCTCGCCCGAGAACGCCGAGCCGGTGCTGGCCGCCCTGCTCAACGCGGGCGAGGTCGCCTTCGTCTGCGGACAGCTGGAAGCGGCCTGATCTCGTGAAGACGCGCGTTGCGGTCCTGATCTCGGGGACCGGCTCCAATATGGCCGCCCTGATCGACGCCGGTCAGGCGGCGGACAGCGGCTATGAGGTCGCCCTGGTCCTGTCCAACATCGAAGGCGCGGGCGGTCTGGCCATCGCTGCGGCCAAGGGGGTTCAAACAGTCGCCGTTCCGCACAAGCCCTTCGGCAAGGACCGCCAGGCGCATGAGCGGGCGGTGGACGCGGCCCTTCGCGCCGTCGGCGTCGAGGTGGTCGCCCTGGCCGGCTATATGCGCATTTTGACGCCCTGGCTGGTGCGCGCCTGGGAGGGTCGGATGCTGAACATCCACCCCAGTCTTCTGCCCCTCTATCCCGGCCTCGACACCCACGCCCGCGCCATAGCGGCGGGCGACGCCGAAGCCGGCTGCACCGTCCACCTGGTCACCGAAGGTGTCGACGAAGGCCCGATCCTGGGCCAGGCCCGCGTTCCCATCGTCGACGGCGACACGCCCGCGAGCCTGGCAGAACGGGTCAAGACGGCGGAGCATCGGCTGTATCCGCAGGTGCTGGGTGATTTCTGCAAGGGTCTGGCGCGGGGTTGAAGCCCTCTACCAAAGGCCCGTCATCCTAGGCCTTGTGCCTAGGATCTATACGCTCGGCTTATGGCGTGTGGCATGGTCTGCGAGCGTGCGCTCGTCCCTCCGTCTTGAGTTTATGGATCCTAGGCATGAGGCCTAGGATGATGACTTGTCGGCGGCGCGTCCCCGTTCTCTAAACACCTCCGCCCCCAGATTACGAAAACTTCATGCGACACCGCGCCGCACCGGCGCAAAGGTGCCGCCGACCAAAATCGGGACCTTATCCTTCATGCAACGTATTCGCCTGATGGCCGCCTGCTCGGCCTGCATCCTCGTCGCCCTGACCGGCGGCGCCTCGGCCCAGGACCATTCGCACGGGGCCCACGCCGCGCCCGGCTTCGGCGCCTGGGGCTTCGACCTCGCCGGTCGCAACACGTCGGTGAAGCCGGGCGACGACTTCAACGAATACGCTAACGGAACCTATCTCCGCACCACCGAAATCCCGGCCGACAAGGCCCGGTTCGGCCCCTTCGACGTCCTCTATGAAAACGCCCAGGCCCAGCTGCGCGCGATCATCGAGGCCAGCGCCGCCAATCCGGTCAACGCCAACGCCCAGAAGGTCGGCGCCCTCTACGCCAGCTTCATGGACGAGGCCCGCGTCGAACAGCTGGGCGCGGCCCCCATGGCCGCCGACCTGGCCGCCGTGAAGGCTGTGACCGACCACGCCGCCATGGCCCGCCTGATGGGCGCCAGCCATTCGGGCTTCGGCGGTTCGCTGTTCGGCGTCGCCGTGTTCGAGGACCTGCAGAACCCGAACATCAACTCGGCCTATCTGGGCCAAGGCGGGCTCGGCCTGCCCGACCGCGACTATTATCTGAAGCCGGACTTCGCCGCCCAGCGCGAGGCCTATCTGGCCTATCTGACCCAGACCCTGACCGCCATCGGCTGGACCAAGCCGGCTGAGACGGCCGCCGACATCCTGGCCTTCGAGACCAAGGTCGCCGAGAAACACTGGACCACGGTCGAGCGTCGCCAGATCGACAAGCTCTACAACCCCAGCAAGGTCGCCGATCTGGCCGCCCTGGCCCCCGGCTTCGACTGGCCCGCCTTCCTCGACGGCGCCCAGGTCGGAAACCTCGACACCCTGATCCTGATGGAGAACACGGCCATCCCCGGGATCGCCCAGGTCTTCGCCGAGACCCCCATCGAGACCCTGAAGGCGTGGGAAGCCACCCAGATCGTCGATCAGGCCAGCCCCTATCTGTCCAAGGCCTTCGTCGACGCCCGCTTCGAATTCCGCGGCAAGACCCTGCGCGGTCAACCGGAGAACCGTCCGCGCTGGAACCGGGGCGTGGCCCTTGTCGACGGCCAGCTGGGCGAGGTCCTGGCCCAGGAATATGTCCGCCTTCACTTCCCCGCCTCGTCCAAGGCCCAGATGGAGACCCTGGTCGACAACATCCGCGCGGCCATGACCGAGCGGCTGAAGACCCTGGACTGGATGAGCGAGGCGACGCGCGAACAGGCCCTCTACAAGATGTCCAAGTTCGGGGTGAAGATCGGCTACCCCGACAAGTGGCGGTCTTATGACGGTCTCGAACTGACCCCCGGCGACCTGTACGGCAATGTCGAACGCTCCAGCGCTTTCGAGTGGGCGTATCAGCGCGGCAAGATCGGCAAGCCGGTCGATCCGCTGGAATGGGGCATGACGCCCCAGACGGTGAACGCCTATTACAACCCGCCGCGCAACGAGATCGTCTTCCCGGCCGCCATCCTGCAGGCGCCCTTCTTCGATCCGAACGCGGACCCGGCCGTCAACTACGGCGGCATCGGCGCCGTCATCGGCCATGAGATCACCCACGGCTTCGACGACCAGGGCCGCAAGTCCGACGGCGACGGCGTGCTGCGCGACTGGTGGACGCCGGAAGACGCCGCCCGCTTCGAGGCGCGCGCCAAGGTGCTGGGCGACATCTACAACTCGCTGGAGCCCATCCCCGGCGTCCACGTGAACGGCGACCTGACCATGGGCGAGAACATCGCCGATCTGGGCGGCCTGCTGCTGGCTCTGGACGCCTATCACAAGTCGCTGAACGGCCAGCCGGCGCCGGTGATCGACGGCCTGACCGGCGACCAGCGCGTCTTCCTGGGCTGGGCCCAGGTCTGGCGCGAGAAGTCGCGTGAGGCGGCCCTGAAGGAACAGCTGACCACCGACCCGCATTCGCCCGGTTCGGTCCGGGCCGCCACATCGCCGCGCAACATCGACGCCTGGTACGCCGCCTTCGGCGTCTCGCCCGACCAGAAGGAATATATCGCCCCCGAGGCCCGCGCCCGCATCTGGTAGGCGGTCCGCAGCCCAAACGGAAAAGGCCCGGAGCGTCGCTCCGGGCCTTTCTTTTTCAGCCGTTAGGCTGAGGTCTTACTTCGGCGTCGTCGCAGCGCCGGCGACAGCGCCGATGGCGGCGCCGGCGACAGTTGAGCCGGTGTTGCCGCCGACCACCTGACCGGCGACGGCGCCGCCCAGGGCGCCGGTGGCGGCACGTTGTTCCATGGTCTGGCCGCAAGCGGCCAGCAGGGCCACGGCGCCGATGACGGGGGTCAGTTTCAGGATGGTCTTCATGGGTCTGCTCCGAGAGGGGGACGATACGAGACTGACCCAACGAAAAGGCCCGCGTCCGGTTCCGGACGCGGGCCTCTGTCTCTTCGCGCTACGCTCGGGGCGCGGCCCCTCGCGACTTGAGCGCTTAGCCGACGATCTGGTCTTCGGTGAAGAACTGCTCGATTTCGATCTTGGCGTTGTCCAGGCTGTCCGAGCCGTGGACCGAGTTCTCGCCGATCGACAGGGCGAATTGCTTGCGGATCGTGCCTTCGGCGGCCTGTTCCGGGTTGGTGGCGCCCATGACTTCACGGTACTTGGCCACGGCGTTCTCGCCTTCCAGAACCTGGACGACGACCGGCTCGGCGGTCATCTGCTCGACCAGCTCGCCGTAGAAGGGACGTTCGGCGTGAACTTCGTAGAACTTCTTGGCCTGGTCGGTCGTCAGCTTGACGCGGCGCTGGGCCACGATGCGCAGGCCGGCGCCTTCGATCACGGCGTTGATCGCGCCGGTCAGGTTGCGGCGGGTCGCGTCGGGCTTGATGATCGAGAAGGTGCGTTCGGTCATGGGAATTGACTTCTTGTTAGGGAGAATGAGGTCGCGGGCTTATAGCGACGCCCCGCCCCCTCGCCAAGCCGTCTTTCAGCAGGCGATGGCCCGGACGTGACCAGCGGCGGCATAGTCCAGAATGGCGCGATCTCGGGTGACGACGAGCAGATCGTCTACCCGCGCCTGCGACACGAGCAGTCTGTCAGCAGGGTCCTTGTGAAACGGTTCAGGCAGCCTTGCTGCGGTCAAAGCCGCCGCCGTGGAAAGAGGTAAAGACTGCGCAGTGGCGCTGGACATCGCCGCTTCGAACCAGACGACAGGATCTCCAGCGATCTGGAGAAGGCGTCCCGTTCGGGTCGCGGTCGCCAGCATGCCGATTTCCCAGGCCGAGACCGACGAAACCCAGAGATCGTCGGCTTGCGCCGCTTTGGCGATGACGTCGCGCGCTTCTTGCCTGATCGAAGCTCCGAGAACCATTCTGATGAAGGCGTTCGTGTCCAGGAGCACGCCGCTCATTCTTCATCCCACAGGCCACGCTCCGGATCACATACCCCGTGTAGGGCGGGGTCGTAGATCGGGCCGTCGATGTCCAGCCCTTCAGGTATGATCAACGTGCCCTTCATACCACCGAAGATGCTGTTGGGATCCCACGGCTTCTCCGCTGGGTGATCGGGAGACCTTACCACCGCCACTTCCTTGCCGCGCTTGGTGATGCGAACACGACGAATCTCGCCCGAGTTCACACGATCCAGCAGGTCCAGGCACTTGGCCTTGAACTCCGTGGCCGTTATGACGACCTCGCCGCCTACAGGGTCATACGTCATGACTGGTCATATTGAGATGACCAGTCAGAAAGTCAATTCGTCCGCATGCTCCAGATCAACAACCTGACCCTGAACGCCTGGGGCCGCCAGTTTCTGGACGACGCCTCGGTCAGCCTGCCGCCCGGCTCCAAGGTGGGTCTGGTCGGGCGCAACGGTATCGGCAAGTCGACCCTGTTCAAGGTGATCCTGGGCGAACTGGCCGCCAACGGCGACGAGATCAGCCTGCCCAAGACCGCCCGCATCGCCTCCGTCGATCAGGAACACCCCGCCACCCCCGTCAGCGTGCTGGAGACCATCCTTGAGGCCGACGTCGAGCGCCACGAGCTGATGACGCGGCTGGAAACCGCCGATCCCGAGGAGATGGGCGAGATCTGGGGTCGTCTGATCGAGATCGACGCAGAGAGCGCGCCGGCGCGCGCGTCTGAAATCCTGGTCGGTCTGGGCTTCAGCCAGGAGGATCTTCACCGGCCCATGTCGCATTTCTCGGGCGGTTGGCGGATGCGCGTGGCCTTGGCCGCCGCCCTGTTCGCCGAACCGGACATGCTGCTGCTGGACGAACCGACCAACTACCTCGATCTGGAAGGCGCCTTGTGGCTGGAGGCGCGGCTGAAAAAATACCCGCACACGGCCTTGATGATCTCGCACGACCGCGATCTGCTGAACTCGGTCTGCACCCACATCCTTCAGCTCTCGAACCGCAAGCTGGAGCTCTACACGGGCAACTACGACACCTTCGAGCGCACCCGGGCCGAAAAACTGCGGCTGATGGAGGCCACCAAATCCAAGCAGGACGCCGAGCGCGCCCACCTTCAGAAGTTCATCGACCGCTTCAAGGCCAAGGCCTCCAAGGCCACCCAGGCCCAGTCGCGCGTCAAGAAGCTGGAGAAGATGGAGCGGATCGAGCTGCCGCCCGAAGAACGGGTCGCCCCCTTCGTCCTGCCTTCGCCGGAGCGCCCCCTGCCCCCGCCCCTGATCCGTCTGGAGAAGGCCAGTGTCGGCTATGAGCCGGGCAAGCCGATCCTTCGGAACCTAAACCTGCGGATGGACCTGGACGACCGCATCGGCCTCTTGGGCGTCAACGGCGCCGGCAAGTCCACCTTCGCCAAGCTGATCGCCAAGGCCCTGACCGTCGACGCCGGCGAGTTTCACCGCGACGGCAAGATGCGGGTCGGCTGGTTCCACCAGCACCAGATCGAGGCGATGGATCCCGAGGACACGCCGTTGCAGATCATCCTGCGCGCCATGCCCGAAGCGTCCGAAAGCAGCCGGCGCAGCCGCCTGGCCCAGTTCGGCCTGCCCTATCAGAAGCAGGACACCAAGGTGGGGGCCCTGTCCGGGGGCGAGCGCGCGCGTCTTCTGCTGAACCTGGTGGCCATGGATGCGCCCCACATCCTGATCCTCGACGAACCGACCAACCACCTGGACATCGACAGCCGTCGCGCCCTGCTGGACGCCCTGAACCAGTACACGGGCGCCGTCATCCTGATCACCCACGATCGGTCGCTGATGGAGCTGGTCGCCGACCGGCTGTGGCTGGCCGCCGACGGTACGGTGAAGCCGTTCGAAGGCGACATGGACGACTACGCCAAGTTCGTCCTCGACCGCGCCAAACAAGCCGGGATGAAGCCCAGTCAGCTCAAGCCCGAGCCCGTGGCCGAAGCGGCGCCTGTCGCTGCGTCCAAGGCGGAGAAGAAGAAATCAGGCCCCTCCCCCTCTACCCTGCGCCATGCGGTGAAGAAGGCGGAAGAGGAGATGGCCCGCCTGACGGCCGACCTGGCCCGGATCGACGCCGACCTCGCCGCTGCGGCGGCCGCCAATGACTCTAAAAAGCTGGAAAGCCTGGGCCGCGCCCGCGCCAAGACCCAGGCCGATCTGGACGCCGCTGAAACCGCCTGGATCGCGGCGGAAGAGGCGCTGGCCGAGGTGGCGTGATGATCAAGCCCGTTCAACTGTCCAAGGATCAGCGCGCGGCCGCCACGGCCAGGCTGCGCGCCTATTTCCGCGACGAGCTGGAGCAGGAGCTGGCTCAACTGCCGGCCGAGATGTTGCTGGACTTCATCGGCAAGGAAATCGGCGCGATCTTCTACAATCGCGGCGTTCAGGACGCCCAGCAGTTGGTCCAGCAGAAGGCGGAGGACGTGGTCGAGGCCCTGTATGGCCTGGAACGCTCAGTTTCGATCCGTTAGGCGTCAGCCCGGATCGCGCGCGTCCGGAGCCCAATATTCCAGCCGCTGATAGGCTTCGCCCAGGAAGACGGCGGCCAAGGGCGCCTCCAGCCCCGACAGGACCAGGGCGGATGCCACGTCCCTGGCGGCGCCGGACAGCAAGCCCGCAGCGGAGAGCCCGATCAGGACCAGCTTGGGCAGGCCGACCACGATCAGCCCGCCCAGCAGGGGCCAGAAACTGCCCTGGGCGACGCCCATGCTGTTCAGCGAGACCATATGCCCGCGCCCCAGGGTGGCCGGGGCGAACAAGGACAGCCGCACGGCCATCACCAGAACCCCATAGGCCACCAGCAGGGTCACGACCGCGAGCAGCACCAGCTTCCACACCGGACCGACCGCAGCCCAGTTCCGCTGGTTGATCGCCTCAGCGTCCAGCCCCGCCATTCCGAACAGGGCCAGAAGCAGCAGGGCCGCAACCGACAGGATCATGGCCATGAAGACCGCGCACAGCAGGGCGGCGCCCAGCAACCGCAGTTCCGGCCATCCGAACTGAAGACCGGCCGGACCCAGTCCGCGTCGCCGCGCCTCATCCAGATCGGCGCTGACCGCAATCCGCGTCAGGCCGCCCGCCAGGGCCAAGCCGGCGACGAGGCCGGCGATCTGGCCGACACCCCGCCCGATCATCGCCCAGGAGGCTTCAACCGCATGGGCGCTCCACCCGGCGACGCTCCAAACGACGGCGCAGACCAGGATCGCGCCCCACGCGCCCCGCCAGGCCAGCGGCAGCTTTGCGAAGGCGGCCTTCAGGGTCTCGCCTAACGGCAACTGTCTGTGACGGTTCACGCGCACCCCCTCATCCCCGCCGCGACATAGCAGGGGATCATGACATCACGCCAGACGGCCGCTAGAAGGCCGCGATGAACGCTTCCCCCACATCTCCTTCCCCTGTTCACGTCATCGGCGGCGGCCTGGCCGGCTCGGAGGCCGCCTGGCAGATCGCCCAGGCCGGCGTGCCCGTCATCCTGCACGAGATGCGCGGAGTCCCCGGCGTGAAGACCGACGCCCACCAGACGGACGGACTGGCCGAACTGGTCTGCTCCAACTCCTTCCGCTCGGACGATTGGGAGTACAATGCGGTCGGTCTGCTGCACGCCGAGATGCGGGCGCTGGACTCGGTCATCATGGCCTGCGGGGACGCCCATCAGGTGCCGGCGGGCGGCGCCCTGGCGGTGGATCGCGACGGCTTTTCCCAAGCGGTCACGGCGAAGCTGGAAGCCCACCCCCTGGTCACCGTCGTGCGTGAGGAGATCGCCGGCCTGCCGCCTGAGGATTGGGACAATGTGATCGTCGCTACCGGCCCCCTGACTTCGCCCGCCCTGGCCGAGGCGATCCTGAAGGCGACGGGCGAGGAAAGCCTCAGCTTCTTCGACGCCATCGCCCCCATCGTCCATGCCGACAGCATCGACTTCGACATCGCCTGGCGTCAGTCCCGCTATGACAAGGAAGGCCCCGGCGGAGACGCCGCCGCCTACGTCAACTGCCCGATGGACAAGCCCCAGTACGAGGCCTTCATCGACGCCCTGCTGAACGGCCCCAAGGCCGAGTTCAAGGATTGGGAGCACGTCCCCTATTTCGACGGCTGCCTGCCGATCGAGGTCATGGCCGAGCGGGGGCGCGAGACCCTGCGGCACGGGCCGATGAAGCCGGTCGGGCTGACCAATCCGCGCAATCCGACGGTCAAGCCCCACGCCATCGTCCAGCTGCGTCAGGACAATGCGCTGGGTACGTTGTTCAACATGGTCGGCTTCCAGACCAAGCTGAAGCACGGAGCTCAGGCCGAGGTCTTCCGCATGATACCGGGGCTTCAGAACGCCCAGTTCGCGCGCCTGGGCGGCCTGCACCGCAACACCTATCTGAACAGCCCCCAGCTGCTGGACAAGCAGTTGCGGCTCAAGGCCATGCCCCGCCTGCGCTTCGCCGGCCAGGTCACGGGGGTCGAAGGCTATGTCGAGAGCGCGGCCATGGGCCTGCTGACCGGCCGCCTGGCCGCCGCCCAGGCCCTGGGTCGCGACCTGTCGGCGCCCCCGCCTGAGACCGCCATGGGCGCCCTGGTCGAACACATCACCGGCGGACACCTGGAAGGCTCGAAGTTCCAGCCGATGAACATCAACTACGGCCTGCTGCCCCCGCTGGAGGCCCCCAAGGTCGATGAAGACGGCAAGCGCATCCATCCCAAGGAACGCGGCCGGGCGAAGAAGCGGTTGCAGAGCATTCGGGCGATGGAGAGCCTGAAGGCCTGGCGGGACGCGGTGACGGCTTAAACCACCGTTCCGAACAGACGTCCGATTCCGGCGGTGACCGCCATGGCGAGCACGCCCCAGAAGACGACGCGCACCACCGAGCGGGGGATGTCGGCCCCGCCCGCACGCGCGCCCATGCCGCCCAGGACCGCCAGACCGACAACGGCGCTGGCGGAGACCCAGATAAGGAGGCCGTCGGTCGGCGCGATCGCCACGGCGGCCAGGGGAAGAACCGCGCCTGCGGCGAAGGTGGCGGCGGATGTCAGGGCCGCCTGAATGGGGCGCGCGGTGGTGAAGCCGGAGATGCCCAGTTCGTCGCGCGCATGGGCGCCGAGGGAGTCGTGAGCCATCAGCTGTTCGGCCACGGCTCTGGCCGTGTCGGGCTGGACCCCACGCGCGACATAGATACCCGCCAGCTCGTCCAGCTCGGCCTCAGGCGCAGCGGCCAGTTCGGCCGCCTCTCTGGCCAGATCGGCCTTCTCCGTATCGGACTGGGAGCTGACCGAGACATATTCGCCAGCGGCCATGGACATGGCGCCGGCGACCAGTCCGGCGACGCCCGAAACCACAACCGAGCCCTTCGAGGCCTCGGCGGCGGCGACGCCGACGATCAGGCTTGCAGTGGAGACGAGGCCGTCGTTAGCCCCAAGGACAGCGGCTCTCAGCCAGCCGATACGCTCGATTAGGTGGCGTTCAGAATGGGGTCGGGCCATGGCGGCCTCCGTGTGTCTGCACCTCTAGACCAGACCCAAAAGCCCGTGGGCGCAAGCCCGATCTGGATCAAATCCGCCCGACGAAGGCGGCCAGGATCAACCGCAGCCGCCGGAAGGCCTCGGGCCGGTCACGCCCGGACAGGGCGGCGTGGGCCACGGCGGGGAAGGCGGCGACCGGCAGGGTCTTCAGGGCGGCGTTGGCGGCCTTGCGCCCGGCCCTCGCCTCGTCCGCTCGCCCGACCTGGGTCAGGCCCCAGACCCGTCCGGCCTCGATCACCTTATCCACATGGCCAGGACCGGCCAACACATGGACCGCCGTCTGCATGGGCCCCACGTAGAAGGCGTCGAGATCATGGGGCTGGCTGTGGACGCGGCCGATATGGGCCTCGATCAGGGCGTCGAAGGGGGCGCGGTCCAGGCTGTGACGGGCGACGAGATCCGTCAGGGCCTCGAGCACCGGATGGCCCTTGCGCGGGACGGCGGCGAAGACTCCATCCAGCTGTTCGGCCCACCAAGTGTAGCGCATCTCGGCCAGCAGGGGCTGGGTCACGCGCGTGGGTATGACCATCAGCTCGGCCTCGAAGGCGTAGAGGGTGATCAGATCGGCGCGGGAGCGATCATCGGCGACCAGTCGGCTGGACAGCCAGCGGTCCAGATCGGCGGCGCGAACCTGGGCGTCCAGGCCTGCCCCCCCTGCCGCAGGAGCAGGTTCAGGCGGCACGCGAAACGGCGAAATCGGCCAGGTCTTCCAGGGCCGCGCGCCAGTCGGATGCGGGCAGGACCGACAGGGCGGCCTTGGCCTGATCGGCGTAGTCGCCGGCCAGGTCCAGGGTCGCGCCGATGGCGCCGGAGCCGACGACCAGTTCACGGGCGCGGGCGAAGTCGTCGGGCGTGCGTTCGCCCTTGGTCACGGTCCGCTCCCAGAAGGCGTCCTCGCGGCCCCGGGTGCGGGCCACGGCCAGCAGCAGCGGCAGGGTGGCCTTGCCCTCGTTGAAATCGTCGCCGGCGTTCTTGCCCAGGGCCTCGGCGGTCGCGCCGTAGTCCAGGGCGTCGTCGGCCAGCTGGAAGGCGATGCCCAGGGCCATGCCGTAATCGCGCAGGGCCTTGACCGCCTCGGCCGACGCCCCGGCGCCCACGGCCCCCGCCTCGGCGGCGGCGGCGAACAGTTCGGCGGTCTTGGCCGAGATGATCTGAAGATAGGTGGCCTGGTCCAGGTTCAGGTCGTGGGCGCGGGTCAGCTGCAGCACCTCGCCTTCCGAGATCACGCGCGAGGCCTCGGCCAGAATGCCCAGAGCCCGCATCGAATCCGTTTCGACCATCAGTTCGAAGGCGCGAGCGAACAGGAAGTCGCCGACCAGGACGCTGGTCGGTGCGCCCCAGATCAGATGTGCGGCGACCTTGCCTCGACGCAGCTCCGACGCATCCACGATGTCGTCGTGCAGCAGGGTGGCGGTGTGGATGAACTCCACCGCCGCCGCCAGCTTCTTGGGCGACAGAATGTCCCCCTGCGCGCCCGTGGCCCGGGCGGCGGCGACTGTGAGCAGGGGCCGCAACCGCTTGCCCCCCGCCGAGACCAGATGTTCGGCCAGTTTTGGGATGATCGGCACATCCGACTGCATCCGGTCGATAATCAGAGCGTCCACCTCGGCCATATCGGTTCCGGCCAGCCGGACGAGGGCGTTCACATCCCCCTTCGGACGGGGAAACACGGCAGGGGCGAGGTCCAAGGGGATACTCTTTCGCAGGTCGCGCAACGTCCGCCGCGCAGCTAATTCCGACCGCGTCCGCTTGCCGGATCGCGATGGCGCGCACAATGGTGATCACCCCCCGGAGGGTCAAGGAGATTGAGGCTTGGACAGCGTTCCCGCCGCGCCGGAAGTCGTCGAGAACGCCCTGTTAGGCGGGCGGGTGCGCTTGCGACAGCCCGCGCGGGGTTATCGCGCCGGCATGGACGCCGCCCTGTTGGCCGCCGCCGTCGCGCCACGGCCGGGCGAGCGGCTGTTCGAAGCCGGCTGCGGCACGGGGGCGGTCCTGATGCAGATCGCCGCCCGTCATGAGGGGGCTTTCCTGACGGGGCTGGAGCGCGACTCGCTCGCCGCCGATCTGGCGCGTCAGAATGCGGCGCTGAACGGTTTCACGGACCGTATGACCGTCATCGACGGCGAAGTGGCGGCGGGCTTCCGCCCCCTGGAGCTGCCGGCCTTCGACTGGGCCGTATCCAATCCCCCCTTCTTCGACGACCCGGGCGCCCTGCGCGCGCCGGCCCCGGGCAAGCACGGCGCCTGGATGGCCGACGACGGTCTGGCGGCGTGGACCGGCCTGCTGCTGAAAGCGGTGCGCGAGGGCGGCCGGATCGTGATCATCCACCGCGCCGACCGCCTGGCCGATCTTCTGGCCCTGCTGGGAGACAAGGCCGGGTCCTTCGCCATTCGACCGATTCAGCCCTTCGCCGAGGAACCGGCCAAACGGGTGCTGGTCCGGGCGATCAAGACCGGCAAGGCGCCGTTGCGCCTCCTGCCGCCGCTGGTGCTGCACAACCGATCGGGCGCCAAACACACGCCCGAATCCGAAGCCCTTCTGAGAGGCGAAGCCGCTCTGGACTGGTGAGAGGCCCCGTTCCGACACAGGGCACCCGACCCGCCAATACTCGCCTTATTTGCTCTCGCGCCTCAGGATCGCTACATCCGCGGCAACCTCCCCCATTCGACGAAAACCCCAAGGGCGAAATCGCACCTCATGGCGCAACAATATATTTTCCAGATGCAGGGTCTGACCAAGACCTTCCCCGGCGGCCGCAAGATCTTCGAGAACATCTGGCTCAGCTTCTACAACGACGCCAAGATCGGCGTGGTCGGGGTCAACGGCTCGGGTAAGTCCACCCTGCTGAAGATCATGGCCGGCCTGGACACCGAGTTCTCCGGCGAGGCCCGCGCCGCCGACGGAATCAAGCGCGGCTATCTGGAGCAGGAGCCCCAGCTCGATCCCGCCCTGAATGTTCGCGAGAACGTCGAGGCCTGGTGCGAGGAGAAGCAGTGGGTCAACCGCTTCAACGCCGTCGCCGCCGAACTGGGCGAGAACTACACCGACGAGCTGATGGAGGAAATGACCAGCCTCCAGGAGAAGATCGACGCCGCCGACGTCTGGGACATCGACAGCCGCATCGAAATGGCCATGGGCGCCCTGCGCTGCCCGCCCGACGACTGGGAAGTCACCAACCTGTCCGGCGGTGAGAAGCGCCGCGTCGCCCTGGCCCGCCTGCTGCTGTCCAAGCCCGACATGCTGCTGATGGACGAACCGACCAACCACCTGGACGCCGAATCCGTCGCCTGGCTGCAGCACCACCTGGAGAACTTCCCCGGCTGCGTCATCCTGGTCACCCACGACCGCTACTTCCTGGACCAGGTCACCAAGTGGACCCTAGAGCTGGACCGCGGCAAGGGTCACCCGCACGAGGGCAACTATTCCTCCTGGCTGGAAGCCAAGCAGAAGCGCGTCGTTCAGGAACAGTCGGAATCCGAAGCCCGCCAGCGCGCCCTCACCCGCGAACTGGAATGGGTCCGTTCGGGCGCCAAGGCCCGTCAGGCCAAGTCCAAGGCCCGTCTGGCCGCCTACGAACGGATGGTCGAGGAACAGGAATCGATGCGCGGGGCCCAGACCCACGCCCATATCCAGATCCCGCCCGGCCCGCGCCTGGGCAATGTGGTGCTGGAGGTCGAGGGCCTGCAGAAGTCCTATGGCGACAAGCTGCTGTTCGACAATCTGACCTTCAAACTGCCGCCCAACGGCATCGTCGGCGTCATCGGCCCCAACGGCGCCGGCAAGTCGACCATGTTCAAGCTGATCACCGGCCAGGAAAAGCCCGACGGCGGCTCGATCCGCGTCGGCGAGACGGTCAAGCTGGCCTACGTCGACCAGTCGCGCGACGACCTGAAGCCGGACGAGACCATCTGGCAGGCCATCTCCGGCGGCACCGACGTGATGATGGTCGGCAAGCGCGAGATCAACACCCGCGCCTACGTCGGCAGCTTCAACTTCAAGGGCGGCGACCAGCAGAAGAAGGTCGGTCAGCTGTCCGGCGGCGAGCGCAACCGCGTCCATCTGGCCAAGACCCTGGCCGCCGGCGGGAATCTGATCCTGCTCGACGAACCGACCAACGACCTGGATATCGAGACCCTGCAGAACCTCGAGGAGGCTCTGGAGGAGTTCGCCGGCTGCGCCGTGGTCATCTCCCACGACCGCTGGTTCCTGGACCGTCTGGCCACCCACATCCTCGCCTTTGAAGGCGACGGCCATGTGGAATGGTTCGAAGGGAACTTCGAGGCCTACGAACAGGACAAGATGCGCCGCCTGGGCGCCGACAGCATCATTCCCAAGCGCCTGCAACACCAGAAGTTCGGGCGCTGATTGATCTGTGATAGGATGCGGGACATGAGCGACGATCTTCTGTCCCGCATCACCATTGATCCCAGCCAGTGCGGGGGCCGTCCGTGCATTCGAGGCATGCGAATTCGCGTGCAGGACGTTCTGGACATGCTGGCCGGTGGCGCGAGCCCGGAGGAAGTCCTCGCGGACTTTCCCTACCTGGAAGCTGACGACATTCGGGCCAGCCTTGCCTATGCGGCCGCAAGCATCGGCGACACCGGCGTGATCGCCGCGTGAAATTCATCGTGGACGCCCAGCTGCCTATCGCTCTTGCCGATTGGCTGAGAGCTAATGGGCACGCGGCCGACCATGTTTCCACGCTTCTGGCGGTACATGCGCGTGACCAGGACATCTGGGATTTGGCCCGAGCGGAATCGCGCGTCATCATCACCAAGGATCGGGACTTCGCCATCTGGGCGGCGGACCGCCGGCTAGGGCCTCAGATCGTCTGGCTTCGTCTTGGCAACGCGACCCGGCGTGTGCTGATCGAATGGCTTGAACCCCGATGGGCCAGGATCGAACAAGGCCTCCTCGACGGCCTCCATTTGATCGAGGTGCGCGCATGACCCAACGCCCCGCCGTCCTGATCATGCAACGGCATCTCGCCCCGCTCTCGCCGATCCTCGAGAGCGTCTATGACGTCTACCGCTTCTGGGAAGGTCCGCCGATCGAGGCCGCCCACGACATCCGCGCCCTGATCGTCGCCGGCGAGGCGCCGCTGGACAAGGGGCTGATCGAACGCCTCCCCGCCCTCGATCTGATCGCCTGTTTCACCTCGGGCTATGACGGGATCGACATCGACTGGTGTCGTGAACGCGGCCTGCCCGTCACCCATGCGCCGGGGGTCAACCATGAAGACGTGGCCGACCACGCCCTGGGCCTGATCCTGGCCGCACGCCGCCAGATCGTCTCGGGCGATCGTCAGGTCCGGTCGGGCGGCTGGACCGCCGAGACCCGCAGCATCACCCCCTCGCTCGGCGGCCAGAAACTGGGCGTCGTCGGCCTGGGCGCCATAGGCGCGGCCGTGGCCCGGCGCGCCGAGACGTTCCGCATGGATGTGAGCTGGTGGGGCCCTCGCCCCAAGGACGCCGAATGGCCGCGGGCCGACAGCCTGTCGGCCCTGGCCAAGGCCAGCGACATCCTTGTCGTCGCCTGCAAGGCCGATGAAACCAATCGCGGCCTGATGTCTCGCGAGGTGCTTCAGGCCCTGGGGCCGGACGGCCTGCTGGTCAATGTCGCGCGCGGCCAGTTGATCGATGAGGCAGCCCTGATCGACATGCTGAAATCCGGCGCCCTGGGTCAGGCGGCCTTGGACGTCTTCATGGAGGAGCCGACCGAGCCTTCACGCTGGGCCGATGTTCCGAACCTCGTCCTGACGCCCCACACCGCCGGCGCGACGTCCGCCGGGGTGCAGGGCATGCTGATGCTGCTGATGCAGAATCTTCAGGCGCATTTCGCGGGCCAGCCGCTGAAGACGCCGGTCGGGTGATCAGTCCGGGCGTTGCGGACGCTGGGGGCGTTCATCGGCCGTGACGACGCCGTCGCCGTTCTTGTCCATGGTCTTGAACATGGCTTCGGCGGCGGCCTCCATCTCAGCCTTGGTGATGAGTCCGTTCCCATCCGCATCGGCGCGGCTCAGCATCCGACCGCCCGGCGAGGCGGACAGCTCCGAGGCGTTGATCGCGCCGTCATGGTTGCCGTCGATACGGTCGAACATGGCGCCCATCCTCGCCTTCATGTCAGCGAGGGTCTCGCGCTCCGGCGGACGCATCCCGCCCATCGGCGGCGGGCCGGACATCTGCCCCCCGCCCATCGGCGGCTCAGGAAAATCGCTCTGCGCCAGGGCCGGTCCGGCGACGAGGAGGGCGAAGGTTGAGATCAGAAGACTGCGCATGGAACCACTCCAAAGGGATTGCATCTCCTTCAACGGCGAAAGGAAGCCTTACCGTCGCGGCCTTTGCGAGCAGGTTTTTGCTTGCCAAATCATATAAAGATATCTTTATATGATCATATGAGCTTGAACGCCGATCAGACTGTCGAAGCGCTTCGCGCCGCCGGCGAACCCACCCGCCTGCGCATCCTGTCTCTGCTGGCCAGTGAAGAGCTGTCGGTCATGGAGATGTCGCGCATTCTGGACCAAAGCCAGCCCCGCGTCTCGCGTCACCTGAAGCTGATGACCGATTCCGGGCTGATCGAGCGGTTTCCCGACGGCGCCCGCGTCTATTACCGCCTGTCGCACGATCCCCATGCGCGGCGGCTGATCGACACCGTACTGGACATTCTGGCCGACGACGCCGGAGAGGCCGACCATCGGCGACTGAGCGAGGTGCAGAAGGACCGACAGCAGGCGGCCGAAAGCTATTTCGAACAGATTGCGCCGCAATGGGACCGACTGCGCTCCCTCTATGTCAGCGAAAGCGCCGTGGAAGCCGCACTGGAAAGGGCGGTGGGGCCCGGTCCGTTCAAGCGCGTCGTCGACCTGGGCACCGGCTCGGGACGGATGCTGACCCTGTTCGGCAAGAAGGCCAAGATGTCGGTCGGGCTGGATCTGAGCCAGAACATGCTCAACATCGCCCGCGCCAATGTCTCCAAGGCCGGGCTGAGCAAGGTCGAACTGCGTCACGGCGACATCTTCGCCACCCGTCTGCCCGCCGGCAGCGCCGATCTGGTGATCGTGCATCAGGTCTTGCACTATCTTGCCGACCCTTCCGCCGCCGTGGCCGAGGCGGCGCGTCTGGTCTGCCCGGGCGGGCGGCTGGTCATCGTCGATTTCGCCCCGCACGACTTCGAACATATGCGCGAGGCCCATCAGCACCGCCGCCTGGGCTTCGCAGACGCAGAAATCACCGGCTGGCTGGTCGACAACGGCCTGGCTCCCTCTGCGCCCATCGCCCTGCCCCCCGATAACGAAGGGCTGACTGTAACGATCTGGACGGCCGAACGCCGGGCGGCGCCGGCCGCCGCCCAAGGCAGAAAGAGCGCATGATGACCGGTTCCTCCACCAATCTGGCGGAAGCGCGGGCCTTGCTGCTCTCGCCGCTGGGGCCGGTCGCGCGCGCCGGATCGAACCGCGAAACGGTGCGGGTCTCCTTTGAGTTCTTTCCGCCCAAGACCGACGAGGCCGAGGTCAATCTGTGGAAGGCGATCCGCCGGCTTGAGCCGCTGAACCCCGCCTTCGTCTCCGTCACCTATGGAGCGGGTGGTTCGACGCGGGAACGCACCCACCGGACCGTGCAAAGGATCATCGCCGAGACGGCTTTACGTCCCGCCGCCCACCTGACCTGCGTCGACGCCAGTCGGGATGAGGTGGACGAGGTGATCGCCGGCTACAAGACCATCGGCGTCGATCATATCGTCGCCCTGCGTGGCGATCCCCCCGGCGGCGGCGGCATCGGCGGCGTCTATCAGCCCCGCGCCGACGGCTACGCCAACGCCACCGAACTGACGGCCGCCATCAGCCGCATCGGCGGCTTCGACGTCACGGTCGGCGCCTATCCCGAGAAACATCCTGAGAGCCCGTCCATCGATCACGACATCGAGGTGCTCAAGGCCAAGGTGGACGCCGGCGCGACCCGCGCCGTCAGCCAGTTCTTCTTCGACATCGACGCCTTCCTGCGTTTCCGCGACCGGGTGCGGGCGGCGGGGGTGACCATTCCCCTGATCCCCGGCGTCATGCCCGTGTCCAACTTCGCCGGCCTGGTCCGTATGTGCGGCGCTTGCGGCGCGGGTATCCCCGACTGGCTGAAAGCTCATTTCGACGGGCTGGACGACGACCCGGAAACCCGCAAACTGCTGGCCGCCTCCATCGCCGCCGAGACCTGCGCCCGTCTGCAGGAAGAAGGTTTCTCCGACTTCCACTTCTACACCCTGAACCGCGCCGATCTGGTCTATGCGATCTGCCGCGTGCTGGGCGTGCGTGAAACAAAGGCTGTGGCGTAATGACCTCTCCCCTCACCCGCCCCCTGACTCGGGCAGAACGGATCGCCGCCCTGCATGCGGCGGCCAAGGAACGCATTCTGGTCCTCGACGGCAGTTGGGGCGTGATGATCCAGCGTCGCGGCCTGTCCGAAGCCGACTTCCGCGCCGACCGTTTCGTCGCCGCCAACGGCTATGACGAGGCGCAGCAGATGAAGGGGAACAACGACATCCTCTGCATCACCCGGCCGGACATCATCTCGGACCTGCACGACCAGTATTACGCCGCCGGGGCCGACATTTCCGAGACCAACACCTTCTCCGGCACCACCATCGCCCAGGAGGACTACGCCCTGGACGCCCAGGCGGTGTGGGACATCAATCTGGAAGGCGCCAAACTGGCCCGCGCCGCCGCCGACCGCTGGACAGAGAAGGAGCCGCACAAGCCGCGCTTCGCCGCCGGCTCCATCGGTCCGCTGAACAAGATGCTGTCCATGTCGTCCGACGTGAACGACCCCGGCGCCCGCAGCGTGACCTTCGACCAGGTCTATGAGGCCTATCGCCATCAGGTGAAGGCGCTGAACGAGGGCGGCGTCGATCTCTATCTGATCGAGACCATCACCGACACGCTGAACTGCAAGGCCGCGATCAAGGCGATCAAGGATCTGGAGGACGAGGGCATGGACGCCCTGCCCATCTGGATCTCGGGCACCATCACCGACCGATCGGGCCGCACCCTGTCGGGCCAGACGGCCGAGGCCTTCTGGAACAGTGTGCGCCACGCCAAACCCTTCGCTGTGGGCTTCAACTGCGCCCTGGGCGCCGACCTGATGCGGCCCTTCATCGCCGAACTGAGCCGCGTCGCCGACACCCTGGTCGCGGCCTATCCCAACGCCGGCCTGCCCAACGCCATGGGCCAGTACGACGAGGAGCCGCACGAGACCGCCCATTTCATCGAGGAATGGGCGGCGTCGGGGCTGGTCAACATCGTCGGCGGCTGCTGCGGGACGACGCCGGATCACATCAAGCACGTCGCCGAAGAGGTCGCGCCGCTGAAGCCGCGCGCGATCCCGGAGCGGCCGGTAGCTTTGCGGCTTTCGGGGCTCGAACCGTTCGAGATGGTGGCGTGACAGGCTTCCCTCCCCGCTCATCCCCGCGAAAGCGGGGACCTAGTCCGTTGGGCGACAGCCATCACCATGATGTCTTCGCTCGCGATCCCATGCACCGTGCCTCCCAAAAGCACTGGGTCCCCGCTTTCGCGGGGATGAGCGGAAGTCTGTAATGCGCCCCACCTTCATCAACGTCGGCGAACGAACCAACGTCACCGGCTCAGCCAAATTCCGCAAGCTGATCGTCGAGGGCGACTACTCGGCCGCGCTCGACGTCGCCCGGCAACAGGTCGAGGCCGGCGCCCAGATCATCGACATCAATATGGACGAGGGCCTGCTGGACGGCGCCGTCGCCATGCGGACCTTCCTCAACCTGATCGCGGCCGAGCCCGACATCGCCCGTGTGCCGGTGATGATCGACAGCTCCAAATGGGAGGTGATCGAGGCGGGCCTGAAATGCGTCCAGGGCAAGCCCATCGTCAACTCGATCAGCATGAAGGCGGGCGAGGCTGAGTTCCGCGAACAGGCCGTCAAATGCCTGCGCTACGGCGCCGCCGTCGTGGTCATGGCCTTCGATGAGGTGGGACAGGCCGACACCGCCGCCCGCAAGATCGAGATCTGCACCCGCGCCTATAATATCTTGGTCAACGAGGTCGGCTTCCCGCCCGAGGACATCATCTTCGATCCCAATATCTTCGCCGTGGCGACGGGGATCGAGGAGCACGACAACTACGCCGTCGACTTCATCGAGGCGGTCAAGGTCATCAAGGCCACCCTGCCCTACGCCCGCATCTCGGGCGGTGTGTCGAACGTCTCGTTCAGCTTCCGCGGCAATGAGCCGGTGCGCCGGGCGATCCACAGCGTCTTTCTGTACCACGCCATCAACGCCGGCATGGACATGGGCATCGTCAACGCCGGCGACCTGCCCGTCTATGACGACATCGACCCCGAGCTGCGAGAGGCGGTCGAGGACGTCATTCTGAATCGACCGCAGCGGACCAATGTCTCGAACACCGAGCGATTGGTCGACATGGCGCCCCGCTACAAGGGCGAAAAGGGTCAGGCTCGCGTCGTCGATCTCAGCTGGCGCGAACAGCCGGTCGGCAAGCGGATCGAGCACGCCCTGGTCCACGGCATCACCGAGTTCATCGAGGCCGACACCGAGGAGGCGCGTCTCGCCGCCGAACGGCCGCTGCACGTCATCGAAGGTCCGCTGATGGACGGGATGAATGTGGTCGGGGACCTGTTCGGCTCGGGCAAGATGTTCCTGCCGCAGGTGGTGAAATCCGCCCGGGTGATGAAACAGGCCGTGGCCTGGCTCGAGCCCTATATGGAAGCTGAAAAGGCCGGCAAACCGCGCGAACAGGCCGGCCGCATCCTGATGGCCACGGTCAAGGGCGACGTCCACGACATCGGCAAAAACATCGTCGGCGTCGTGCTCCAGTGCAATAATTACGAGGTCATCGACCTGGGCGTCATGGTCCCGGCCGACCGGATCCTGGACGAGGCCAAGGCCCATAACGTCGACATCATCGGCCTGTCCGGCCTAATCACCCCGTCGCTGGACGAGATGGTCTTCGTCGCCGCTGAGATGGAGCGGCGCGGTTTCGATATTCCTCTGCTGATCGGCGGCGCCACCACCAGCCGCACCCATACGGCGGTCAAGATCGAGCCGGCCTATCGCCGGGGCTCGACAACCTATGTCGTCGACGCCTCGCGCGCCGTCAGCGTGGTCTCAGGCCTGCTGTCGCCCACCGAAAGGGCCAGGAACGAAGCCGCCACCCGCGACGAATACATCCGCATTCGGGAACAGTACGCCCGGGGCCAGGAGGTCAAGGCCCGCGCCAGCCTGGATCAGGCGCGCGAGAACCGCTTCAAGCTCGACCCCGATCAGCCCCGCCCCGGCAAGCCCGGCTTCATCGGCGTGCGGGCCTTCGAGTCCTGGGATCTTCAGGACCTCGCCGACCACATCGACTGGACCCCATTCTTCGCCAGTTGGGAGCTGATCGGCCGCTATCCGCTGATCCTTGACGACGAGATCGTCGGCCAGGCCGCCCGGGATCTGTTCGCCGACGCGCAAGCCATGCTGAAGCGGATCATCGACGAGAAGTGGTTCACCGCCAAGGGGGTGGTCGGCTTCTGGCCCGCCCGCGCCGACGGCGACGACATCATCGTCTTCGCCGACGAGGCGCGCGACGCCGAGATCGCCCGCTTCCACACCCTGCGTCAGCAGATCAAGAAGTCGAACGGCAAGCCGAACCTGGCTCTGTCCGACTTCATCGCCGACGACGACCAGGACTATATCGGCGCCTTCGCCGTCACCGCCGGCCATGGCGAGCTGGAGGTCGCCAAACGCTTCAAGGACGCGGGCGACGACTATTCCGCCATCCTCGCCACCGCCCTGGCCGACCGCCTGGCCGAGGCCTTCGCCGAACGGCTGCACAAGGAGGTCCGCACCCAGCTGTGGGGCTACGCCGCCGACGAGGCGACCGGCATCGACGACCTGATCGCCGAACAGTACCAGGGCATCCGCCCCGCCCCCGGCTATCCGGCCCAGCCGGACCATACGGAAAAGGCCACCCTGTTCCGCCTGCTTCAGGCCGAGCAAAACGCCGGAATGGCCCTGACGGAGAGCTTCGCCATGACGCCCCCGGCCTCGGTCTCGGGCCTCTATTTCGGCCATCCGGGCAGCCACTATTTCGGCGTCGGCAAGATCGATCTGGACCAGGTCGAGGACTACGCCCGGCGCAAGGGCTGGGACGTCGCCACCTGCGAACGCTGGCTGGCCCCCATCCTCAACTATGATCCCTACGTCGCCAAACGGGAAACGGCGGCCTGAGCCGGACCCAAGCCGCCGTCGCTGATCTTCGAGATTCTGCCGCTTAGTTTGCGGGCGCCGGCGCCTCAAGCCCCACTTCGGCCGGGGTCGCCGGCGGATTGGTGATGTTGTTCCGGATGCGCCGCGCCGCATGTTCGCACCGGCCCGGCAGGCCGTAGAATAGGCCGAACGATTGGCTCCGCGCCGCCTCGTCCTCGCTCGCCAGAAGCGGCGCCCACTGGGCCTTGGCCGCAGCCGCCGCCTGTTGCGCAGCCGCCTTGGTCGCCGCCGTCTGCCTCGGCTCCGCCGCCGCCAGGGCGCTGCGGAAATCCTGGGCCTCCAGACGCCCCAGCCGCACCAGCTCCGTATCCTCCGGCGAGCGGTTGGTCAGGCTGTCGCCCAGATCCGCGTGCCCCGTCACCAGGGCGTCGCACCAAGCCACCAGCGGATAATCCTGTGTCGGCGCCCCGCGCGGCAGCGTGTGCGAATAGGCGATCGCCTCACGGACCTTCAGGGCCTCCGCCGTCTCGGCGGTGCGATTGCCCGTGACGATCGGCCCGTCCTGGGACTGGGCGAAGGCGGCGGCGGCGGCGGAAAGCGAAAGGGTCGCGGCGAGCGCGGCGGCGGAAAACTTCAGCATTGCAATCCTAGACGAGAGGGCGCCCCAGCGCCCAGCCAAGCTGTAACGCTCCACCGCCAAGATGGCGCCAGTGCGGCGCTCAAAAAGAAAGGGCGGCGGACCGAAGTCCGCCGCCCAGTGCTTCTTCCGCTATGACTTGGCCTTGAGGATGACGGCGGAGCCGCCGACATCCTGAGGTTCTCGTCTTAGAAGGAGTAGCGCACCCCCAGATAGGCGCGGCGAGGCGCAACCCAAGCATTCGCTTCCTGGTAGTCGAAGTCAGCGTTACCAGCCACGTCAGTGAATTCCGACGTCGCGGACTGCTGATCCAAGATGTTGAAGATGTCCGCAAACAGCTCGACCTTACCGAACGACAGGTCGAGCGTGTAGGTCGCCCGAACATCGAAGGTGAAGTACGACGGGCCCGTCTCCGAGCCGGTGAAGCCGGGCGAAAGCCAAGTCGAGGTCGTGCCGCCGAAGTTGTAAGCGGGATCGCGCGGTCCCGCCACATATCCATACAGATACGAGATGGGGGTGTAGATTACACCGCTGTTCCAGTTGAAGACGCCAGCCACTTCGAGGCCGAAGTCGAACTCGTAACCGCCGTAAGCCTTGAACTGATGCTTGATGTTCCCAGGCAGATCACCCCAGGCGTTCGGAGCGCGGGGATCCAGGTAGATGAAGTCACCCTGCACGCCTGCATTGCCGTCCGAGCTCGAGTTACCCTTGGCGTCGTTGAAGGTGTAGGACAGCTGTCCGAACCAGTTTTCGGTACGGTACTTCGTCAGCGCCACTTCGATGCCGCGATAGTCACGCTTGCCGCCGGCGAGGGTGCCCAACACATAGTTGATCCGACCCGCTTGGACGTCAGCAATCTGAGCGGCGCTCAAACCGAAGTAGCTGTAGTCCAGGAAGAAGGGCCCACCGGGAACCGCGTTGCCGTCCAGACCCGTATTGGTCGGGTCCGAATAGACGTGCAGATCGTAGTCTTCGAAGATGTTACGGGTGTTCCGCTGGGTGGCGACCACCGACAGACCGATGTCACGTCCAAAGGTGGTCGAATAGCCGATCAGGAATTCATCCGTGTAGGGCGTCTTGGTGCTGGGCGAGAAGATGGAGTCGAGCACAGCAGCGCCACCGCGGGTGCGATAAGTCACCCAGTTGCCGCCAATGTTGATCTGCTCTTCATCGACTGCCCCTGACAGGCTGCCGGCGAAGGCGGTCATGTCGTTACGTACGGGATCGTAATAGCGACCGCCGAAGGCCCAGACCTTGGTGCGGCCGTCCCCGAACAAATCATAGACGACGCTGACACGCGGCGCGAGTTCCCATTCAAACGTAAACAGTTCGCTTCCGTTCGAATCGGTGTGGGTCCACTCCTCGGCTCGCACGCCGGCGTTCACCGTCAGTTGTCCCTTGGTCCAGCTATCCTGGATGTAGAAGGCCTTGCCTTCGGAACCCACATTGTTGATGCCGTTCTGTGTCCGCAGCGAGCGATACGAGTTGATCTGGCTGCCCGGGTTTCCTGCCGTATCGGAGAAGCTGATGGCGTCGATCTCACCCAGCGACAGGGATCCGTCACGGTTGGTGTCAACGATCGCATAAAGCGCGGCCCGGTTCGAGGCTGCGTTGATGCCATCGATGATACGACTACGGTCATCGGCGGAGAAGACAGCGCTCGTAAAGCCCGTGCCCGCCAGTTGAGCAAAGGTCGTGCCCGGGTAACGGCTCGACAGCGAGGTATAGGTCGCGCCTCCGTTCACCGTACCCTCGACGATGTTTTCGTTCTTGGTCGATGTGTAACCCGCCTTGAACGTATGGCTGCCGAAGGACGTGTCCAGGAAGTACTCGGCGCTGACGCCCCATTCATCCCGATTGCGGTTACGAAGCGTATTCCTGCCCGAACCACCAATGTTCTGCTCTTCGTAGGTATAAGTCGCCCCACGAGCAAACACGACGTTATTACGCGTGGAGCTGTCGGCGGCGATCGTGTTGAGCTCAGACTCGTGGTTGAAGTAGTAAGCGTTCAGCGTCAGATCGCCCCAGGTCTTGGTGTAATCGATCTTGTAACGCTCGCCACCCTGGTCCGTCGCCGAGTCACGATAGTTGCGAACAGATGCCGAGGAGCTGCCGCTGATTTCCGTCGGATCGCTCAGGTAGGTCGCGGTCAACCGGTCATTGTCGGTAATCTGCCAAGTCAACTTCGCGAAGCCGTACTCAGCGTCGCGTTCGACCGTCCGCTGAACCGCGCCGGTGGTTCTGTTCAGAACGTCGTCTTCGCGATGCGTGCGCTGATAAGAACCGAAGAACCACAGCCTATCACGAAGAATGGGTCCGCCGAGCGTCACTGCCGTGTCGTAGGTGGAGAATCCAGCCGACTCATTATGTTTGTCTTCCTGAACGAGACTGTCATTCTGGAAGTAGTAGTTGACAGAACCGTGGAACTCATTTGACCCGGACTTTGTCACCACTTGTGAGATGAGACCCGAACCACCTTCGTACTCAGCAGGTGCACCGCCAGTAATGACCTTCTGCTCCTGAATGATTTCGTTGTTCAGGTTGGCGCCAAAGGTGCCGGTGACGGGGTCGGTGACATTTACGCCATCAATGTAGTAGACGTTGTCCGAAGACGAACCCACCACACCAGTGACTGACGAGTTAATGCCCGACTTTGAAGACGGGTTCGAGCCAGGCTTCACGCCAGGAACGAGTTGCAGATAGCTTTGATAGCTCCGGCCCGTAGGCAGGGATTCCACAGTGTCCAGCGTCAAAACAGTCTGAACCGTGGCGGAGGTCACATCGACAGCGGCGAAAGAGGTGCCGGTCACGATGATGTCGTCCACGGTCGACGCACCACCGATGCTGAACGTCTGCGACAGGTCACTGTTCGACGTCACCGCAATGCCGGTCGCCGTAAAGGTTTCATAGTTGGGCGCCGAGATCGAGACCGTGTAGTTGGCGGCCGGGTCAAGGCCCGACAAGCGCACAAAACCCGCACTATCCGTCACGCCAGTACGAGACACAAGCGAGAGCGGCGAACTGACAGTGACCGTTGCGCCGGCCAGGGGCGCGCCGTCAGGGCCATTGACGGTCACGCGAAGGCCGCCCGTCGTGCTTTGAGCCAAAGCAGCCGTTGGCGTCAGGACAGGCGCTGCCACGATCATGGCGAACGCCACGCCGCCCATCATGGTCGTAGCGAGCATCCGCTGCCGAATGGATCGGTTTTTCAAAATCATCCTCCTGAAACGATCGGGCGACGCTAAAATGCCGCCTAAACTCTACGTCCCCATGCACGTAGATCGGAGGAGAGCTTAATCCGCCACATAGGGCGCGCTACGTCTATTACAGGCCCGTAACCCTTTAGTCGTCCACCTGTCGCAATATGGCCACAGAAAGGCGAGGAAGGCCACAATACGTCGTTATTGCGGCGAAATCCACCAATTCATCAATCTGAGCCCGCAAAAACGCGACACTTTGAGATTTTTTGTCTGCTGCGTCATCGAATGCGCAATATTTCCCCCACAGCCCTCTAGGTGGTCCCTAGGAGCATTCCGCTCAAATCACCGCTCCACCGCCACCCTTGACGCATAAGGCGCCGGCTCGGGCGTGCACGACGCTGTGACGAGTTGCGCCGCCATGAGACACAGCAGCGCCGCCGCGATAGGCTGGAGCCGATTTGAGACAGCGAAGGCGATCGAACGAGCCATGACGGGCGCTCCGGCGAAGGTTACCGAGGAGTTAAGGCAAGGGTCGCGCCAGAGGACGGGGGCGGCGGCGTGATTCCCTTCGTTCGCGATTTCGACTTCGCCTATGGGCGGCGCGATCAGGTCTCGCCGCTGATTCAGCGGGTGATCGCCGACAATCCGGGCCCCTTCACCTTTACGGGGACGGGGACCTATATCGTTGGGCGGGCGGAGCCGGGGGCGCAGGTGGCGGTGATCGACCCCGGCCCTGTGGACGAGGCGCATCTGGCCGCCCTGCTGACGGCGGTGGAAGGGCGCGTCGTCAGCCACGTCCTCGTCACCCACACCCACCGCGACCACGCCCCCCTCGCCCGCCCCTTCGCCGATCGTACAGGGGCGACGATTCTCGCGGCGCGGCCGCCGGTGCGAGAGACCCACGCCTCGGGCGCCCTGGATGAGGATGAGGATGCGGACTTCGCACCTGACGGGGTGCTGGCGGGCGGCGAACGGATCGAGGGCGACGGCTGGACGCTGGAGGCGCTGTTCACGCCCGGCCACGCGTCAAACCATATGGCGTTCGCTCTACGGGAAGAGAACGCCCTGTTCAGTGGAGACCACGTCATGGGCTGGTCCACCACGGTGGTGGCGCCGCCGGATGGAAACATGCGCGACTATATGGCCAGCCTGGACGCCGTGATCGCGCGGAACTTCACCACCCTCTGGCCCACGCACGGCGCCCCGGTGACGAACCCTGGGCCCTTTCTGTCAGCCTATCGCGCCCATAGGCTGGAGCGCGAGGCCCAGGTGGCGGCGCGGTTGAGGGCGGGCGACCGAACGGCGGCGGAGATGACGCCGATTCTCTACGCCGCCGTGGATCAGCGGCTGTGGCCGGCCGCCGCCCTGTCGGTCCTGGCCCATCTGATCCAACTGGTCGAAGACGGGACGGCGACCGTTTCGGGCCCGCCCAGCGTGACGGCGGAGTTTCGTCCGGCCTAGAGCCTGATCCGTTGAGGAGGAACCGCTTCGCGGTTCCGCTGAAACGGTGAATCAAGCCCCAGATCAAAGCGAGAGCATGATTCACGCTTCTGTTGGAACCGCTGCGCGGTTCCGTCCGAAACGATCATGCTCTAGCGGACTTCCTCCTCCAGGGCCGCGACGATCTTGCCCATCAGACGGCAGGTCGCGCCGCCGTCGGGGCGCGGATCGCGCGCTGCAACTCGAATGTCGGTCCGTGCGGGCCGGATGCGGATCACCGCGTCATAGGCGAAGCCGAACCAGGCGCCCTCATGCACCCCCTCGACCTCGAAGGTTGAGGCGCGCACCACTGGAAAGCCGGCGTCCACCAAGGCTGAAACCGCTTGCTGCGCCAGGACCTGGGTGGGGATGGATCGCGCGGCGGGACAGGCGGGCGCGCCCTGAACGTCATTCGCGCGAGGATGAAGGGCGGCCAAACGGCTGAAGGCCGGCGGTTCTTCCACATTGGTGCTGACGTCACGTGGCGTAGGCCGGGCCAGCCGTGCGCCTTGATAGAGGAAGACGCCCAGGACGCCTCCCGCCAGGACCAGAGCCGTGACGGCATAGACCCAACGGCGACCGAGGTCCCGCAGAGCCAGGACCGTCACGGTCAAGGCTGCGCCCAGACCGACCCAGGCCATGCCCCGCCCCACCGTCCAGGTCAGCAGATCATAGGTGACCGCCCGATCGACCCCGCCGAACAGGGTGGCGGCCATGGCCGCCACCACCAAGACCGGAGCCGCCGCCGTCACGGCGGTCAGGACAGGGATCAAGGCGGGGACGGGCTTGGTCGATCGCATCGGCGCTCCGGCAGGTCAGGCGGGCTGAACGTCGGGCAGACGATAGTCCTTCATCCGCTCGCGCAGAAGCTTCTTGTCGATTTTGCCTGTGGCGCCCAGGGGGATCTCGTCCAGCGCCACCACGTCGTCGGGCATCCACCATTTGGCGATCTTGCCCTTCAGGAAGTCGAGATGCTCCTGCTTGTTCAGGATCTCTCCCGCCTTCAGCTTGACCAGCAGGACCGGGCGCTCGTCCCATTTGGCATGGGGGGCGCCGATCACCGCCGCCAGTTCGACCTTGGGATGGCCGACGGCGATGTTCTCGATCTCAATGGAGCTGATCCACTCCCCACCCGACTTGATCACGTCCTTTGACCGGTCGGTGATCTGCATGAAGCCCAGTTCGTCGACGGTCGCAACGTCGCCCGTATCGAAGAAGCCGTCTGAATCCAGAATCGAGCTCTCCTCACGGAAATAGGCGCGGGCGACCGTCGGTCCCTTGACCATCAAATGGCCGAAGGTGGCCCCGTCATGCGGCAGGCTCTGACCCGCGTCGTCCTTCAGCGCCAGTTCGATGCCCAGTGGGGGCGTACCCTGTTTGGTGCGGTATTTCAGCTGTTCCTCGAACGGCAGGGCCGCCGTCTCCGGCGTCATGTTCGACAGGGTGCCGATCGGCGAAGTCTCGGTCATGCCCCAGCCCTGGAGCACTTCGACGCCATAATCGTCGTGGAAGGCTCGGATCAGGCTTTCCGGCACGGCCGAACCGCCGATCAGCACGCGCTTGACCGTAGAAAGCTTCAATCCGTTCTGCCGCATATGGGCCAGAAGCCCCTGCCACACGGTGGGCACGGCGGCCGAGAAGGTGACGCCCTCGGTCTCGAGCAGCTCATACAGAGCCTCCCCGTCCATCCGGGCGCCCGGCATCACCAGCTTGCAGCCCGATGCGGGACCGACGAAGGCGATGCCCCAGGCGTTGGCGTGGAACATGGGCACCACCGGCAGAATGACGTCGCTGGTCTTGCCCCCAACCACCGAAGCTTGCAGGGCCATGAAGGTGTGCAGGAAGTTGGAGCGGTGCGAATACAGCACCCCTTTGGGATTCCCCGTGGTGCCGGAGGTGTAGCACAGGCCGCAGGCGGTGTTTTCCGGGAAGTCGCCCCACAAGACGTCGGGGGACTGTTCAGCCACGATCCTTTCATAGGATTCTGCGCGCGGCAGCCGGGTCTGCGGCATGTGGGCGTCGTCGGTCATGATGATGACCCGCTCGACCTTCGGGATGTGGGGCAGAATGGCTTCAAGCAGCGGCACGAAGGTCAGGTCGGTGAAGATGACCCGGTCCTCGGCGTGGTTGATGATATAGACGAGTTGCTCGGGAAACAGACGGGGGTTCAGGGTGTGGCACACAGCGCCTATGCCCATGACGCCGTACCAGGTCTCGATATGGCGGTCGGTGTTCCAGGCCAGGGTTGCGACGCGATCGCCGGGCTCGATACCCCAGGCTTTCAGGGCGTTGGACACCCGCTTGGCCCTGTCGTGAATCCGGCTGTAGGTGGTGCGGACGATGGGGCCTTCGACGGAACGGGTGACCACTTCGCGGTCGCCGTGCCAGTTCTTGGCGTGGTCGAGGATCTTATCGACCGTCAGAGGCCAATCCTGCATCAATCCCAGCATGTGCGTCTTCCTTGTCCCTTGATGCGTCTGCTCGCCCGCGACGCTTGATGAGACGCTATAGGGGTGATCAGCGATAAGCAATGCGACCCCGGCGCGCCGTCGCGCGACCGATCGCCCCGTCGGACCGGCGCTTGGCGATGCGCCGGCCGGCGCCGTAGAAGGCCGTCCATGGCCATATTGATCGCAATCACGGGGGGCTCCGGCTCCGGTAAGAGCACACTGGCGGAGGCGCTTGTGTCCAGCCTGCCCGACGGGGCGGCCGTGCTGGTGCGTGAAGACTCCTATTATAAAGACGCCGCCGCCCTGCCCGGCTTCGACCCCGCGACCTTCGACTTCGACGATGTGGCCGCGCGCGACCATGCGCTAATGATCACAGACCTGAAGGCGTTGAAGTCGGGTCGGGGCGTGACGGCGCCCGTCTATTCCTTCATCCATCATGGACGCGAGCCGGGCGGCGAACCGATCCCGCCAGCCGAGGTGGTGATCGTCGAAGGCACCCATGTGCTCTGTACGCCCGAGCTGACCGCCCTGTTTGACATCCGGGTCTTCGTAGACACCCCCGCCGACATCCGCTTCATCCGGCGCCTGCTGCGCGACCAGTCCGAGCGGGGTCGGTCGGCGGATTCGGTCGTAGCCCAGTATCTGGCGACCGTGCGGCCGGGCCATGAGCGGCTGACCGAGCCGTCGCGCACCCACGCCGACTTTATCGTCGCCGACGCCACCGCCGCCGTCCGGCTGGAAGATCCGCAGGCCGTGGTTCGTCTGGCCGCGCCCGTCCTGGCCCATCCCCTGCTGGCGCCTTTCCTGACAGACTGAAGGTTTCGGTCGGACTTCGGAACGGATTGCCTTACGCCACGACAGCCCGGTATGCGTCCTGAAACGAAACTGAAGGAGACGCCTGTGGCCATTCCCGCTTCGCTTCAAAAAGGCCTGACCCTGCCGGTCATCTCCTCGCCGATGTTCCTGGTCTCGGGGCCGGATCTGGTGGTCGAGGCCTGCAACGCCGGGATCATCGGCACCTTCCCGTCGCTGAACCAGCGCACCACCGAGGGCTATCGGGACTGGCTGCAGGAGATCAAGGGACGCCTGTCCCCCGACGCCGCCGCCTTCGGCGTCAACCACATCGTCCACCCGACCAACCCCCGGCTGATGGTCGACATGATGGTGTCGGTCGAGGAGAAGGTGCCCCTGATCATCACCTCCCTCGGCGCGGTGCGCGACGTGGTGGATGCGGTCCACGGCTACGGCGGCGTGGTCTTCCACGACATCGCCAACATCCGTCACGCCAGGAAGGCGGCCGAGGCGGGCGTCGACGGCCTCATCCTGGTCGCCAACGGCGCCGGCGGCCACGCCGGCATCATCAATCCCTTCGCCCTGATCAACGAGGTCCGGTCCTTCTACGACGGGACCATCATCCTGGCCGGCGCCATTTCGACGGGCCGAGACGTGGCGGCGGCCCTGATGATGGGCGCCGATTTCGCCTATATGGGCACCCGCTTCATCAACACGGCCGAAGCCCTGGCTCCCCAGGCCTACAAGCAGATGGTCATCGACAGCGGCTCGACCGACATCGTCCATACCCCGGCGGTCTCGGGCATCCCGGCCAACTTCATGACCAAATCCCTGATCGAAAACGGTATCGATCCCAAACACCTGCCCGAGCACAAGCTGGACATGGGCGACGAAGCCAAGGCCTGGAAGACTGTGTGGTCCGCCGGCCAGGGCGCAGGGGCCATCCACGACGTCGTTCCGACCGCCGAACTGGTCGCCCGCCTGCGACAAGAGTTCGCTCAGGCCACGGAACAATTTTCAACCCGGTTCCCGACAGGCTAAGGGGCTCTTTCGCGCGGTTCGCGCGTTGGAGCCCCCATGATCCGAAACACACGCGCCACCCGCCTCTCCGTTCCCCTCGCCGTCGCCCTTGCGGGCCTCGCCGCCCCCGCCCTGGCCCAGACCTCCGGTCCTTCCTCGGACTGGGGTTTCGAGCTGGGGGCGGGGACGGACAACCGATCCAAGGCGGCGTCCAAGTCCGGCAACGACGGCTATGTCTTCGGCGCTGCGACCTGGGAGTCCGCCGACGGCCGCTTCTACGCCGGACCCGGCTTCGAGACGATCCAGGCGGGCGGCTCCCGGCTGGAGACCGAACTGGTCGCCGGCTACCGGCCGGAGGTGTGGGGCTACGCCTTCGACCTGAGCCTTGCCTACAAGCACCGGCTCGACGTCGATCCCGGCTATGACGCCGACGGCTGGGAGCTGACCGGCAACATCAGCCGCGCCGTCGGTCCCGCCGAGGCCCGGCTACAGGTCCAGCACTCGCCCGACGCGGCCGGGTCCACACGGTCCTTCACCTGGGTCGAAGCCCAACTCGCCTGGGCCTTCAGTCCCCGTCTGGAGGGCTCTGCCGCCGTCGGCCGCCGCGAACAGGACGGCGCCCCCGACTATACCGGCTGGAACGCGGGCGTGACCTACGCCCTGACGGACGCCCTGGCGCTGGATCTGCGCTACCACGATACCGACGCCCACAGGGTCGGCGACCAGTACCGCGAGGCCCTGGTGGCGGAAGTGGCCTACGCCTTCTGACCCGCACCCTTGCGCCCGCGCCTTGGGCTTCCCATATCAACAGTGTCGATCTCTCTGCGTAACGCCGCTGCTCCCTTTGCATCACGCACCGAGGTCCAAACGCCGATCCCATTCAGACCCGACAGGCCGACCAGGGATTCCTCCCTGCGGTCAACGCCAGACGGAGGTCTCCAAATGGCTACCGGCACTGTAAAATGGTACAATCCCACAAAGGGTTACGGCTTTATCGCCCCCGATGACGGCGGCAAGGACGTCTTCGTTCACGCCTCGGCCGTCGAGACCTCGAGCCTCGGCTCGATGAACGAAGGCCAGAAGATCGGCTACGAAATCGAGCGCGACCAGCGCTCCAGCAAGAAATCCGCCGGTCGCCTTTCGGCGGCGGAGTAGGACAAGCTTGTTGGCTCGCCTGCCATCGCTTTCGACGGCGAGGTGACGAAGCTCCTGCCCCTGGGCGGCCGGAAGGTCCGCCTGGACAACGGCCACATCGTCACGGTCCTGCCGACCCTGGGCGCGCCGAACGGCGTGTCGCTGCTCGGCGACCGTGTCGTGGTCGAGATCGCCTTCAATCAGCTGAAGGGCTGGCGCCTCGCGCGCCGGCCCTGAAGCCATTCTGCACGGATGACGACATGACCCCGCTCGCCGACATGATCCCCACGATGACCGACGCCGATCTGACCACCCTGCGCGCCAACGCCGCCCGTCTGGTCGAACACGGCGCCTCCACTCAGGTGATGGCCGCCAGCGACATCCTGCCGGTCATCGACGACGAACTGGCCCGCCGCGCCGCCCTGCCCAAGCCCGCCAAGGCGCCGGCGAAGCGCGCCGCCCCCAAGAAGAAGCTGCCCCCCGTCACCGGCCACCAGACGGCTCTGCCCACCGGCTGAGATCAGCCCAGGGCCTGATCCAGATCGGCGATCAAGTCCTCGACGTCCTCGACCCCGACTGACAAGCGGATCAGGTTGTCGGTCACCCCGCCCGCCTCGCGCACCTCCTTGGGCACGCTGGCGTGGGTCATGATGGCCGGGTGGTTCACCAGGCTTTCGACCCCGCCCAGCGACTCCGCCAGGGTGAAGACCTCGACTCGCTCCAGCACCCGCTTGGTCCGCTCCAGGTCGCCGTCCAGGATCACTGTCACCATGCCGCCGTAACCGCCGCGCATCTGGCGCGCCGCCAGTTCGTGCTGCGGATGGGCGATCAGGCCGGGGTAGATGACCTTGGACACGCCCTTGCGGGTCTCCAGCCAGCGCGCCACCGTCAGGGCGTTCTCGCAGTGCGCTCTCATCCGCAGCGCCAGGGTCTTCAGGCCCCGGTTGGCCAGGAAGGCGTCGAACGGCCCCATGACGCCGCCGACCGAGTTCTGCAGGAACTTGATCCGCGTCGCCAGCTCAGCATCTGCGGTCGCCAGCACCCCGCCGATGATGTCCGAATGGCCGTTAAGGTATTTGGTCGCCGAGTGCATGACGATGTCCGCCCCCAGGCTCAGCGGCTGCTGGCAGAAGGGCGTGGCGAAGGTGTTGTCGACAATCAGCAGCAGGCCATGCGCCTTGGCCAACTTGGACAGGGCGGCGATGTCGGCCAGCTTCATCAGCGGATTGGTCGGGGTTTCGACCCACAGCATCTTCGTCTTGGGCGTGATCGCCGCCTCGACCGCCGCGATGTCGCTCAGGTCCACATAGGCGAAGTCCAGTCCCATGGTCCGCCGCCGTACCCGCTCGAACAGGCGCCACGAGCCGCCGTACAGGTCGTCGCCCGTGACGATATGATCGCCCGCATCCAGCAGTTCGAGCGCCGTCGAGGTCGCCGCCATGCCCGAGCCGAAGCCGAACCCGTGGGCGCCGCCCTCCAGGTCCGCGATACAGGCCTCGAACGCCTCGCGCGTCGGGTTCTTGCCCCGCGCGTATTCATAGCCCTTGTTCACGCCCGGACTTTCCTGGGCGTAGGTCGAGGTGGCGTAGATCGGCGTCATCACCGCCCCCGTCGTCGGGTCGGGATGCTGCCCGGCATGGATGGCGCGGGTGGAGAAACCTTGGCTGTTTTTTTTGTCGCTCATTGGTCTTCCTTAAAGATCGAAGCCAGGATGGAGGTCCGTCCGGGGCTCGTTCTCGATCCATCCCTCGGCGGTCAACCGATCCTGCAGCCGCGTATCGCCGACAGTGTACTCGATCTGGGTTTCGAGCGGCGCGCCCAAGCCCGGCAGCAGGCTTCTAAGCAGGCCGCGAACGCCGTCCAGATCGTCCGCCTCGATATCGATGCCAGTCAGTATGATGGTTGTCGCGCCGTTCTCATCCGGCGCGGACTGCATTGTGCCGCCGCCGCTGACATAGCCGAGGTTGCGAAGCTTCAGCTGTTCCTGGATCGGATCCTCGAAGAGGTAGTGACGCTCGACCGGCTGTACGTCACCCGGCATACGGACATAGACGAAATGGGTCTCAAGCCGGCCGTCAAAGGGCGGCGCGACGTCTCCGCCTTTACCGAAGATCTTCTTGAGCCAGGACATGTTAGCGGTTCAGGCTGAGGTGGTTGATCAGGTCGGTGCGGGTGATCAGGCCCACGAACTTTTCGCCGTCCAGCACGATGGCCACCCGGTCGCGGTCGAACAGGGGGATCAGGGCGTCCAGCGGCTCATTGACCTGGACCGTGTCCAGATCGCGGGTCATGGCGTCGGCGACCGGCTTGGCGAACCGCTCCTTGCGGGTGATCTCGTCGGTGTTCATCACATGGACCAGGTCGCTCTCGTCCAGAATGCCGACCAGACGCCCGTCCTCGATGATCGGCAGCTGGGAGACATCGGCGCCCTTCATCCGTTTGAAGGCGGTGTCCAGGGTGTCGCCAGGCCCGGCCACGACCACGTCGCCCCGCTCGTATTTGCGGTTGATCAGGTCCGACAGATCGCCGTGCAGCTCGCGCTCGCCCAGCCCCTGATCCGCCAGCCAGGCGTCGTTGTAGACCTTGGACAGATATTTGGCCCCCGTGTCGCAGACGAAGGTGACGCAGGTCTTGGGCTCCGTCTGTTCGCGGCACCAGCGCAGGGCCGTGGCGATCAGAGTGCCCGAGGACGATCCCGCCAGAATGCCTTCCTTCAACAGCAGTCCGCGCGCCGTGGCGATGGCTTCCGCGTCCGGGATCGAATAGGCTTTGTCGATCAGACTCATGTCCGCGGTGTCTGGCACGAAGTTCTGGCCGATCCCCTCGACCGTATAGCTGCCGTCCGGCCCCGGCACGCCCTCGTTGACGATGCCGGCCAGGGTCGATCCCACCGGATCCGCCAGAATGATCTGGGCCTTGGAGCCGACGCTCTTCAGGTAGCGCGCCACGCCGGTGATCGTCCCGCCCGAGCCGATGCCGGCGACGAAGGCGTCGATGTCGCCCCCCGTCTGTTCCCAGATCTCCGGCCCCGTCGTCTTCACATGGGCCTCGGCGTTCGACTGGTTGGCGAACTGGTTGACGTAATAGGCGCCGGGAATGGCCTGGGCCAGGCGCTCGGCCATGTCGGTATAGTACTCGGGGTGGCCATGCGGCACATCCGATCGCGTCAGACGAACATCGGCGCCCATGGCTCGCAGATGCTGGATTTTTTCCTTCGACATCTTGTCCGGAATGACCAGCAGCACCTTATATCCCCGAGCGCGGCCGACCAGGGTCAGGGCCAGGCCGGTGTTGCCGGCCGTCGCCTCGACGATCGTGCCGCCTTCCTTCAGCCATCCCTCGCGTTCGGCCGCATCCAGCATCTCGACAGCGATCCGGTCCTTGATCGAGCCGCCGGGGTTCTGGGACTCCAGTTTCAGCAGCAGGCGGCACTTGCCGGTGTCGATCTTCGTCACCTCCACCATCGGCGTCCTGCCGATCAGATCCAGCGGCGACTTTACGGTCGCGCTCAGGGCGGGGGCGTTCAGGGACATCGTAGGCTCCGGTTCGGGACGCAGCGAGGCTGAGGCCTCACATTCACATGGTCAACTCACGCAAGATTTGACCCAAGGGCGCGGTTCCGCGCTACGAAAGACGCAATGACCAAATCACCCAAGAGGCCGCCCGCCGGTCTCCCCGACAAAGACACCCTCCTCGCCTTCCTGCGCGAGGCCGGATCGGCCGAGAAGACCGATATCGCCCGCCACTTCGGCCTGAAGGGCGGCGATCGCCGGGCCCTGCGCGAAATGATCCGTGAGCTGGAGGCTGAGGGCCGACTGGGCAAACGGGGCCGCAAGGGCTTCTCAGAAGCCGGCGCCCTGCCCCCCATCGGCGTCGCCGATGTGATCGAACGCGACGGCGACGGCGAACTTTACGTCCGCCTGGTCGAGGCCGGCGCCGACGCGCCCCGCGCCCTGTTGATGCCTGACAAGGCAAAGCCCGGTCCCGCGCCCGGCCTGGGCGACCGGCTGCTGGTCAAGTTCCAGCGCGGCGACGACGGCTGGGAGGCGCGGTTGATCAAACGGCTGGACGCGGGGACCAACCGTGTTCTGGGCGTCATCCGCAAGTCGGCGCGCGAGACCCGCGTCGAGCCGGTCGATCGCCGCTCCAAGGACGTGCTGCTGGTGCCCCAGGCCCAGTCCGGCGACCTGCGCGACGGCGATCTGGTCCTGGCCGCCATCGAAAAGGGCGACCAGCGCTATGGGCCCAAGCGCGGCAAGATCCTGGAACATATCGGCAAGGAGGACGACCCCCGCGCCGCCTCCCTGATCGCCATCCACGCCCATGGCGTGCCGACCGGCTTCTCCGAGGCGGTGGAGCGCGAGGCCGAGGATCAGGAACTGCCCACGCTGAAGGGGCGCGAAGACCTGCGCGAGATCCCCTTCATCACCATCGATCCCGCCGATGCGCGCGACCACGACGACGCCGTTTACGCCGCCCGCGACGAAGATCCGAAGAACCCCGGCGGCTGGATCGTTTGGGTCGCCATCGCCGACGTCGCCGCCTATGTCCGGCCGGGCAGCCAGCTGGACCGCGAGGCGCGCGACAAGGGCAACTCCACCTACTTCCCCGACCGGGTCGAACCCATGCTGCCCGAGGTGCTGTCGAACGGCCTGTGCAGCCTGAAGGAAGGCGAGAACCGCGCCTGTCTGGCGGTACGGATGGTGTTCGACAAGGACGGCCGCAAGACCGGCCACAAGTTCGTGCGCGGCCTGATGCGGTCGCACGCCAAGCTCAGCTACGAACAGGCCCAGGCCGCCATCGACGGGCCTGAAAAGGGAGGCGGGGCCGACGACACGACCGGCCCGATCATGGAGACCATCCTCTATCCGCTGTGGAACGCCTATCACGCCATGCTGAAGGGCCGGCTGAAGCGCAGCCCGCTGCAGATCGAATCCGCCGAACGCCGCATCCGCATGGCTCCGGACGGCGGGATCGCCTCCATCGAGAAGCGCGCTTCCCTGGAGGCGCACCGGCTGATCGAGGAGATGATGATCCAGGCCAACGTCTGCGCCGCCGAGACCCTGGAACAGAAGAAGACGCCGCTGATCTATCGCGTCCACGACGCCCCCAGTCAGGAGAAGATCTTCAACCTGGCCGACTTCCTCTCGACCATCGGCAAGCCGTGGAACAAGGGCGAGCCGGGCACGACCAAGCGGTTCAACAAGCTGCTGGACGAGACCCGCGACGGCGAATACGCCGATGTGGTCAATGAAGTGGTTCTTCGCACCCAGATGCAGGCCATCTATTCGCCGGACAACGTCGGCCACTTCGGCCTGAACCTGGACCGTTACGCTCACTTCACCTCGCCGATCCGGCGCTATTCGGACCTGATCGTCCACCGCGGCCTGATCCGGGCTCTGGGCTTGGGCAAGGATGGGCTGACGGACCGCGAGATCGCCGAACTGCCCGCCATCGCCGAGGGCGTGACCATGACCGAGCGCCGGTCCATGGCCGCAGAGCGCGACGCCATGGACCGCTATATCGCCGCCTTCCTGGAGGACCGCGTCGGCGCGACCTTCACCGGACGGATAACCGGCGTGACCCGCTTCGGCCTGTTCATCCGCCTGGACGAGACCGGCGCCGACGGCCTGGTTCCCGTCTCCACCCTGGGCGGCGAGTATTTCGCCCATGACGACCGCGCCCACGCCCTGGTCGGCGAACGCACCGGCAAGCGCTTCACCCTGGGCCGGATGGTCGAGGTACGGCTGGTGGAGGCCACGCCCGTCACCGGCGGACTGGTGTTCGAAATGCTCAGCGAACCTGAGCCGCGCGATCCCAACGCCCCGCCCCCTCGCTACGGCGTCCGGGGACGAGGCGGCGACGGCCCGCCGATGCGCGGCAAGAACCGGCCTGGCGGCCCCAAGCCCCGCAACGGCTCCAAACCTTCGGGCGGGCTGAAGGGCGTGCGCAAAGGCAAGCGCAGGTGACCCCCTTCGACGCCGCGCAGGACCTGACCGACGCGCCTCGCGTCGGCGGCGCCCAGCGGCCCAAGGACGCGGCGACATTGATCGTGACACGGGGCGGATCGCGGCCTGAGGTGCTGATGGGGCGGCGGGCGCCGGGCCATGTCTTCATGGCCTCGAAATGGGTGTTTCCCGGCGGACGAGTTGACCGGGCGGATTTCACCGCCGCCTCGACCGGCGCCTTGGCGTCAGACGTCGCGCGTCGGCTGGAGGCCGAGGTTCCCGCCCGCCGCGCCCGCGCCCTGGCCCTGACGGCGATCCGCGAGACCTTCGAGGAGACCGGCTTGGTCCTGGGGCGGCCCGCGCCGTCGGCCAGCGTCGCCGGACCGTGGCGCGAATATCGGCAAGCGGGCGCCCTGCCCGATCTTTCGGTCCTGTCCTACATCGCCCGCGCCGTTACGCCGCCCGGTCGCACGCGCCGGTTCGACGCTCGTTTCTTCATGGCTCCGGCCGAGGCCCTGCTGACGCCCGAGCCGACCGCAGGGTCGGGCGAACTGGACGAAATCGCCTGGCTTACCCTGGAAGACGCTCGCGCCCTTGATCTGCCCGCCATCACCCGCTTCGTGCTGGGCGAACTGGCTGAGCGACTTGGCCAAGATCGAACAAGCCCCGACCGTCCCCTGCCCTTCGTCCGCATGGTGCGCGGCCGCCACATCGTCGATCACAGGGACTGACCATGCCCAGCGCCGTCACCCTGCGCCTGACCACAGCAGACCCGGTCCCAGGCGTCGCCTACAGCCTGCAGGACAAGACCAACGCGCCGGTCGATCCCCGCATCGCCGACGACGGTCCGATCAGTTTCGACGTCCTCGTCACCCTGTCCGATGACGGACGGCTGACCGGTCCCTTCGTACGCCGCGAGGGACCGTCGCGACGCTTCATCTATATCGCCATCGGCACATCGGCTGGACAGCACGGCGAATGGATCCGTCGCGCCAAGATCGATGTCCACGACATTCCCGCCGCCCTTCTGGCCCAGGCCCGCGCCGGTCAGACGCTTGAGGTGATTCTGCCCGGCCGTGCCCGCGACGGCGGCCCCGCCTGCGCGACTGTGCGGCCTCTTCAGCCGTGGACGGCCGTCTGAGATTGGGCCGTTGACTTTGGATCGAGTCTGAGTATGTTCCGCGCCTCTTATTTTAAGCGGCTTTCGCCGTCGCAGAGGTAATTCCGATGGCCAAACCGGCTTCCATCAAGATCCGCCTGAACTCCACGGCCGACACCGGCTTCTTCTACGTCACCAAGAAGAACGCTCGCACCATGACCGAAAAGATGGTCGTCAAGAAGTACGACCCGGTCGTGCGCAAGCACGTCGAGTTCAAGGAAGGCAAGATCAAGTAACGCCTTGATCCGCTGACAAAGGAAAACGCCCGGCTGGTCGCAGCCGGGCGTTTTTCGTTGCGGCTATGCCGTTGCGACGTCAGACCGCGCGCGCGACGACCTTGTTGCGGCCGCCGGCCTTGGCTTCATAAACGCCTTCATCGGCCCGCTTCAGCAGGGCCTCAGGCGTGTCCCCGGCGCCGGTGGTCGCGGCGACGCCGATCGACAGGGTGATGGTCAAAAACTCCTCGCCGCCCATCACGCGGAACGGCGCTGCGGCGATGTCGCGGCGAATACGCTCGGCCACCATGCGGGCGTCCTCCAGACCCGCGCCCGGCATGACCACCACGAATTCCTCCCCGCCCATACGGCAGGGCAGGTCCACGGCGCGCACATTGGTGGCGAGCCGGACCGCAAACTCGGCCAGAACCTCATCGCCGGCGTCGTGGCCGAAACCGTCGTTGACCGCCTTGAAGTGGTCGATATCCAAGACCAGCACAGCCACCGGCGAGCCGCCGTGTGTGGCGCGCCCCACCAGGGCCTGCAGCTGGCCGGCCATGTAGCGCCGATTGTGCAGGCCCGTCAGAGAGTCGGTGACGGCCATTTCCAGACTGCTGTCCAGCTTCTGGCGCAGGAAGTCCGTATAGCGTTTGCGCCGGATCTGGGTGCGGACACGGGCGGAAAGCTCCTCGGTGTCGATCGGACGCGGCAGGATGTCGGTAGCCCCCAACTCCAGCGCCTTGACCATCCGCGGTCGCTCGCCAGGCTCCACGATTGCGAGGACCGGCGCGCGCCGCGCGTCGCCGGATTTCAGCGTGGCGACGACCCTTAATCCGTCGAAACTCTGGGCCGCCACATTGACGATGATCAGATCCAGCGGCCCCTTGGCCGCCGCAAGCGCCGCCTGGGGGTCGGTCTCCACCACCACGCGGTGTTCGCGGCCCAGTTCCGCAGCGACCGCTGCGGCCTGGCTTTCGTCGTCATCGACGATCAGAACCCGGCCGCCTTCGGTTCTCAGACGCGCTGCAGCCTCGTCGCCCACGCCCATGCGCCGGCTGCTTTCCTCGCGCTCGCGCAGTTCGTCCATCACTTGCTTCAGCCGCGTCAGCGACTTGACCCGCGCCAGCAGCACCACATCGTCGATCGGCTTGGTCAGAAAGTCGTCGGCCTCGGCCTCCAGACCGCGAATACGGTCGGCTCGTCCGTCCAGCGCCGTCACCAGCACCACTGGAATGTGCCGCGTCTCAGCTCGCGCCTTCAACCGCCGACAAGTCTCGAAACCGTCCATGCCAGGCATCATGACGTCCAGCAGGATCAGGTCCGGCTGCTCTTTCGCCGCCAGGGTCAAGGCCGTCTGACCGTCGTGGCAGGTCAGCACGTCATAATATTCGATGGTCAGCTTGGCCTCGAGCAGACGCACATTCACGTCTACGTCGTCGACGACCAGAATTCGCGCGCTCATCCCAGATGCTGCCGAATGGTCTGGAGGAAGTGCATGACCGAGATCGGCTTGGAGATATAGGCCTCGCAACCGCCCTGACGAATCCGCTCCTCATCGCCCTTCATGGCGAAGGCGGTCACGGCGATGACGGGAATATGGTTCAGCTCCTCGTCGTCCTTCAGCCATTTGGTGACTTCGAGACCCGAAATTTCAGGCAGTTGAATATCCATCAGGATCAGGTCCGGATGGTGCGCGCGCGCCAGGGCCAAGGCCTGCAGCCCCTCTCGGGTCTGCAAGGTCTCGTAGCCCTGGGAATCGAGCAGATCATGAAAAAGCTTCATGTTCAGCTCGTTATCCTCGACGATGAGGACTTTCTTGGACATCATCACCTGACCTGGGTCGCCGGCGAATTGGCGACGCCGCGTTGAACGTCATACTGCCTGCCCAGTCTTAAGTAGGGGTGAAGCCAAGGTTACGGAGACCTTAAGCGTGGCCATAAAGGCCGTCTGCCGCGACTGTCTGTGGACCGGAACCGACCCCGCCGGGCCGCCGGATCGGCGCTGCCCGTCGTGCGGATCGCGCCGCATCGTCGCCCACACGGAACTGGATCGGTTGACGATCGCGCACATGGACTGCGACGCCTTCTACGCCTCGGTCGAAAAGCGCGATCGGCCCGAGCTTCGCGACCGGCCGGTGATCGTCGGCGGGGGAAAGCGCGGCGTGGTTTCGACCGCCTGCTATGTCGCCCGCCAATATGGCGTCGGCAGCGCCATGCCGATGTTCAAGGCCCTGAAGGCCTGTCCCGAGGCCGTGGTGATCAAGCCGGACTTCGCCAAATACGTCTTTGAGTCAGATCGCATCCTGGGCGCCCTGGGCCGGCTGACGCCCCTGATCCAGCCGCTGTCGCTGGACGAGGCCTGGGTCGATCTGTCGGGCACGGAGCGACTGAACGGCGGGCCTGCGGCCTTTCAGTTGATCCGGTTCCAGAAGCAGATCGAGCAAGAGACCGGCCTGACCGTCTCGATCGGCCTGGCGCCCAATCGCTTCCTTGCGAAAATGGCCTCGGAGATGGACAAGCCGCGCGGCTTTTCCGTGATCGGCGCAGGGGATGCGCAGGCCCTGCTGGCGCCCCGCTCCGTCACCGCCCTGCCCGGCGTCGGCCCGGTGTTCGGCAAGGCGCTGCGCAGCGACGGCTACGCCACCATCGGCGATCTGGCGCGCGCCGACGTCCGCGATCTGGTCAAACGCTATGGCGAGTCCGGCCTACGTCTTTACGACCTGGCCCACGCGCGGGACGCTCGGGCCGTGAACCCGGAGCGGGACCGCAAGGGCATGAGCGCCGAAACCACCTTCAGCGAGGACCTCAGCACGGCCGAGGCCCTGGAGGCAGAGCTCTGGCCCCTGTGCGAGAAACTGGCGTCAAAGGCGCGGCGCGATGGCGTCGCCAGCCGCGTCCTGGTGCTGAAACTGCGCCGCACCGACTTCAAGATCGTCACCCGGCGGATCAGCCTGGCCGAACCGGTCCAGACCGCCCGCGCCCTGTTCGCCGCCGGTCGCGATCTGCTGCGACCGGAACTGGGGCCGCCCTATCGGCTGATCGGTATCGGCATGGCGGATATTCAGGATGCGGAAGACGCGCCTGTCGGTCTGTTCCAAAGCGCCGAGACCCGCCTCCTGAAGACCGAACGGGCCATCGACCGGCTGCGGGAAAAGTTCGGCAAGGACGCCGTGGTGGCGGGTCGGGCGCTTAAGACCTAAGAGGGCGCATGGACCTCGCCAAACGCGCCTTCGACCACGGGTTCCGCCTGGACCCGATCGTCCGCAGCCTGCTGGACACCGATTTCTACAAGTTGCTGATGTTGCAGATGATCTGGCGTGAACATCGCGACACGCCCGTGGTCTTCCAGGTCATCAACCGCACCCGGTCGGTCCGTATAGCGGACGAGATCGACGTCGCTGCACTGCGCGACCAGCTGGACCACGCCCGCACATTGCGCTTCACCAACAAGGAGTTGGTCTGGCTGGCGGGCAACAGCTTCTATGGCGTGAAGCAGATCTTCTCGCCGGACTTCATCGCCTGGCTGACCGACTACCGCCTGCCCGACTACGACCTGTCGGTTCAGGACGGCCAATATGTCCTGACCTTCTCCGGCGCCTGGGCCGAGGTCACCCTGTGGGAAATCCCCGCCCTGGCCATCCTCAATGAACTGCGCTGCCGCACAGGGCTGCGTCGGCTGGGACGGTTCGAACTGGACGTCCTCTATTCCCGGGCCAAGACCCGGCTGTGGTCCAAGGTCGAGCGGCTGCGCGCCCTGCCCGGCCTGGCTCTCTCCGACTTCGGCACCCGTCGTCGTCACGGCTTTTTGTGGCAGCGTTGGTGCATTCAGGCCCTGAAGGAAGGCCTGGGCGGGTCCTTCATCGGCACCTCCAATGTGCTCCACGCCATGGAGAACGATCTTGAGGCCATCGGCACCAATGGCCACGAACTGCCGATGGTCCTGGCCGCCCTGGCCCCCGACGACGCCAGCCTGGCTCAGACGCCCTATGCGGTGCTGGACGAGTGGCGGCGGCACTACGGCGGCAATCTGCTGGTCGTCCTGCCCGACGCCTTCGGCACCGAGGCCTTTCTGGACAAGGCTCCCGACTGGGTCGCCGACTGGACCGGCTTCCGCCCCGACTCGGCCCCGCCGATCCCGGCGGGCGAACGGCTGATCGACTGGTGGCGCGAACGGGGCCGCGATCCGCGCGAGAAGCTGCTGATCTTCTCCGACGGCATGGACATCGACGGTATCGAAGCGGCCCACGCCCATTTCCATGGCCGCACCCGGCTCAGCTTCGGCTGGGGCACTAATCTGACCAATGACTTCCGCGAGTGTTCGCCCGCCTTCGCCCCCGAGCTTGAGCCTATCTCCCTGGTCTGCAAGGTGGTCGAGGCCGGGGGGCGCCCCGCCGTCAAACTGTCGGACAATCCGGAAAAGGCCGTGGGCGATCCGGCCGAAATCCAACGCTATCGCCGCGTCTTCGGCGAGCGCGGCCTGACCGCTCGACCCGTTGCGGTCTGAAACCCGGCCTTAAGCCCGATCCGCGATAAGGGCGACATGAACGCCTTCGTCGATAAGATGCGCCGCCGCGCCGGCCGTTATCTGGATGTCCGCCCCGTGACCATCCGGTCCCCGCGAGGCGTGCTGAGCCTGTCGTTCGACGACATCCCCGCCTCCGCCTGGCTGGAGGCCGGGCCGGTGCTGGCCCAGCACGGGGTGAAGGCCACCTATTATGTCTGCGGCGGTTTGGCGGGCGGGCGCAATCTGGATCTGCCGCAGTTCGAGACCGCACACCTTCAGGCCCTGCACGCGGCGGGGCACGAGGTCGGCTGCCACACCTATGAACACGTCTCGACCCTGCGCCTGTCGCCAGCCGAACTGGACGCCAGCCTGGCCCGCAACGCCGCCTGGGTGTCGGAACGGCTGGACGGCTATCGGATGCAGACCTTCGCCTATCCGTTCGGCGACTGCGCCCTGGGGTCCAAGGCGGTGATTGAGCGGCGCTTCCTGTGCGGCCGAGGCGTGCGCGACGGGATCAACACCGGCCGCGTGGATCGCAATCTGGTGCAGGCCATCGGCCTGGAGAGTCGTCGCCTGCCCGGCTATGATCTGGAACAGCTTGTCGCAGACACGGCGGGCTCTAGAGGCTGGCTGATCGCCTACGGCCACGACGTCAGCGACGCGCCCACCCCCTATGGCTGCCGCCCGGAAGACATCGACCGGCTGATCGGACTAGCCAAGGCCGCCGGGCTGGACATTCAACCCGTGGCCTCAGCCTGGGGCCGCGTCACCGGCTGAAACAGCTTAGAAAACGCCCACGGCGCCCTCGGCCCAAATCAGCAGAACCGCCAGGACCACCGCGGCGCAGACGGCCAGAGCCAAAGAACGACGTTTGATCAAAGCCAGCGTCAGTTTGATCAAGACGCCCGCTCCGACCAGCAAGACGCCCGCGAACAGGAAGTCCGACGCCGTCCAGGCGACCTCGCGAGTGAACTGCATGGCCACCAGCGGCGCCGATAGGGCCAAGGCCACAAGGCCCAACCGACCAAACGCAGAGGATGCGTCCCGCCCGCACGCTTCGCCGCCATCGACATGCCGTCGCTCCAATCCGAAAATGTCAGCACACTAATCGATAATCGGGCTATCGAACATCGCCGGCTCTCAGACGAGGGCGACGGCCTTGCGCCGGTCCGCCCAGGCGATCAGTTCCTTCCTCGGCCAGACCATCAGCCATGACCGCGCGGTGTATTCACCGCTGTCGATCAACGCCTTTCGCGACGCAGAGGCTGTTGCCGCCCGCTGCGTGTGGATCTCGCCCGGCCCTTGATGCACCATAAAGGCCCCGCCCTTCAGCGGGTTCAGCCGCAGGTGCGCCAGGCGGGGGCTGATCTCGGTCAGGGGCGGGTCGTAGAACCAGCTGGAGCCGATCATCCCCGCCAGCTCCGGTCGCGTCCGACAGATTTCCGCCGCCGTGGCCCAGGCGTCGTTCCAACCCTCCTCGTTGAAGCCGCGCAGCCAGCGGCTCTCGGTATGGACCTCCAGCCAGGGCTCGCGTTTGGCGCCCGCCTTCAGATAGCGGAACAGCGGGCCGAAGCCCCAGCCGTCGCGCACATGTTTGATGATCTGTCCCGGCCCCACCGGCGAACTCAGGTCGATGACCTGGCTCTTGGCCGCCGGCACGCTGAGCGCCAGGCTGAAGCGAACATCCTTGGCCCAGTGGTCGAAGTCGTAATCGCCCTCCGCCTGGGTCAGGAAGGCCGCCAGCTGTTCGATCCAATAGGGATAGAGGGACAGCACTTCGGGCGGCAGAGCCAGGGTCGCGACCCGATCCGGCAAGCGCAGGGCCCAACTGGCGATGAGGCCGCGTCGAACCGCGTCAGAGGCGGATGCGCCCAGAACGGCGTCCACCGCCCTGGCTGGCATTTCGAAATCCCAGTGGGGCGCGGCCTCTGCGGCCTTGGCGCCGGCGGGCTCCATGGCTGCATCAACGTGCGCCCAGTCCGACGGCGAAAGGCGCGCCAACACGGCCTGAAAGGCGGCGACGTCAGAGGTCAGGTGCAGATCCATGAGCGCCATTCTGGCATATGGCGATTGGCGAAGGCTTAAGACGCCGGACGGGTGACGCCGCCCTTGCGCCGCGCTAAACCGCCGACCAGATCAAGGAGCCCCCATGACCATCGAATCCCGTATCGCCGAACTCGGCATCACCCTGCCGGAACCCGCCAAGGCGGTGGCCAACTATGTGCCCTTCGTCCAGTCGGGCGCGGTCGTCCACATCTCGGGCCAGCTGTCGAACGACGCCTCGGGCGGGATCAAGGGCACGGTCGGCGTAGACGTGACGCCGGAACAGGCTGCCGCCGCCGCCCGCCTGTGCGGGATCAACCTGCTGGCCCAGATCAAGGCCGCCTGCGACGGCGACCTGGGCCGGGTCGTGCGGATCGTGAAGCTGGGCGGCTTCGTCCAGGCGGGACCGGAATTCGAGGCCATTCCCGCCGTCATCAACGGCTGCTCGGACCTGATGGTCGAGGTGTTCGGCGACGCCGGCCGCCACGCCCGTTCCGCCGTCGGCGTCTACAAGCTGCCCCTCGGCTTCGCCGTCGAGGTGGACGCCGTCGTGGAGATCCGTTGACCTTCACACTGACGGTTCACGACGGGATCGCCGACATCGGCCGCGAGGCCTGGGACGCCTGCGCGTGTCCCACCGGCGATCCCTTCGTCTCCTACGATTTTCTGCACGCCTGCGAGGCGTCCGGCAGCGCCGCGCCGCACCAGGGTTGGGCGCCGCGACACCTGGCCCTGCGTGACGAGGATGACGCCGTCCTGGGCGTCATGCCCCTCTATCTGAAGGGCCACAGCCAGGGCGAATATGTCTTCGACCACAGCTGGGCCGACGCCTATGAGCGCGCCGGCGGTCGCTATTACCCCAAGCTGCTGGGCGCCGTGCCCTTCACCCCGGCGACCGGCCCACGCTTCCTGAACCACCCGGATACGGACGCCGCGACGGTGCGGCAGGCCCTGCTTCAGGGCGCCCTGACCCTGGTCGAGCGGCTGGGCGTCTCGTCCCTGCACGTCAACTTCCCAACCGAGACGGAATGGACGGATATGGCCCAGGCTGGCCTGCTGCTCCGCCAGGACATCCAGTTCATCTGGCGCAATGACGGCTATCAGACCTTCGACGACTTCCTGGCCGCCCTGTCGGCCAACCGTCGCAAGACCATCCGCCGCGAACGCCGCGACGCCCAGGCCGGTCTGGACATCCGCATCCTGACGGGCGCCGACATCGCCGAGGCCCACTGGGACGCCTTCTTCGCCTTCTACATGGACACGGGCGACCGGAAATGGGGGCGACCCTATCTGACCCGGGACTTCTTTAGCCGCGTGGGCGCGACCATGGCGGACCGGATCGCCCTCGTCATGGCCTTCCGCGACGAAAGGCCCATCGCCGGCGCCTTGAATTTCATCGGCCGCGACGCCCTGTACGGCCGCCAGTGGGGCGCGCTGGAAGACGTGCCCTTCCTCCATTTCGAGCTCTGCTATTATCAGGCGATCGAGTTCGCCGTTGCGCGCGGCCTGTCCCGCGTCGAGGCGGGCGCCCAGGGCGAGCACAAGATCGCACGCGGCTATCTGCCCTCCCCCGTCTACTCCGCCCACTTCATCGCCGACCCCGCGCTGCGCGGCCCGGTCGCCGACTATCTCCGTCGCGAAGGCCCCGCAGTGGAGGCGCAGAGGCGAGAGATGACCGAGGAACTGTCGCCCTTCAAAAAAGAAAACTGACCCTCTCCCGCTTGCGGGAGAGGTGGCCCGTCGTTCGCGAAGCGAACCAGGGTCGGAGAGGGGAGTCTTGTTTGGCTGGAAGAAGACTTCCCCCATCGTCAGCCGTCTCGCTACGCTCGACGAGCTGACACTTCCCCCGCAAGCGGGGGAAGGTCCACCTAGGCCGGCCTCTGCGCCCACAGATGGTACATGCCGGCGAACAGCCGGGGTTGGCGCGTCTCCAACTGATCCCATAGCTGCAAATCCAGCGGGTCGGCGCGCCCGAAGGCCGTCGCAAAGGCCGCTTTCGCCTCCGCCGACGCCTCGAACCCGACCAGCCTCAAACCCGCCCCGGCGATCAGTTCGCCGAGCAGGGGCGGCGTGTAGCGATGCTCCTGCACATGGAACACCAGATCGCGGCAGCCGCTGAGGCTGTAGAAGTCCGCGCTCTCCCTCAGCGCCGCCAGAGGCTCGCCCTCCGGCAAGGCCAGAACATGGGCGCGGAACGCCCGGATGTCCGTCTCAACCGGCGTCCAGGCCCGCTCCCGGATCAGATCATGCGCCGCCCGCACCACCGCCCGCGCCCGCTCGCTGTAGAGCCCCAGCCGCACCGCGCCTCCGGGCCGCAGAACGCCCGCCAGCCGCGCCAGCCCGTCCTCCGGTCGCGCCATATGGTGGATCACCCCGGTGCTGGTTATGACGTCGAACCGCGCCTGAACCTGGTCCAGCTTCAGGATGTCGCCCTGAACAAACCGGATCTGCGTCAGACCCAGGTCCTCGGCCACCCTCATGCCGTGGGCCAGGCTGGCGCGGCTCAGGTCCATCGCGGTGATCGCCAGCGAAGGGTCCATCCGCGCCAGGTCGATGGGCTCGAAGCCCGTGCCGCATCCGGCGATCAGCACCGTCTCCACACGATCGCCGAAGGCCTTACGATCCAACCCCGGCAAGACTGAAACGGCTTCACGAAGCGGCCGAGGTCGCGGCGAAGGCGGCGCCGACCAGCGCGGATAGGGGTTGGCTTCGTACTGATCCTTGACCGCTTCGGAGACCGCGTCCTCGCAGTCGGGCGTGAAGGCGGGAACCGTCCGGGCCAGATTCCGCTCGCGCGCCGGTTCGTCAACGGCGCGCCGGATCAGTTGAGCCTGGATCTCGCCCTCGCCCAGGGCGGACACGTCTGCCGGGGTCGGCGGTCTGTACAGGATAGCCGCCACACCCTCAGCCTGCCGCGCCGAAGCGACATATTCGGACGCGAACCCGTTGACGCCCAAGGCGGCGATCAGAACGCCTATCGTGGCGTCCGGCCTGCCCCCTTCCACCGACATCTCCGCCAGGGCTTCGCGCACAGCGTCCAGCCGGGCCTCCATGGCTGGGCTCACGTTCACGCACCGCGACAGGAAGGCCAGCCACAGCGGATCGCGCCCCATGTCCGACAACATCGACGCCGATCCATCGAACCGCGCCTGCTTCAGCAACAGGGTCTCGGCGGTCACCCGCGCCAGCGTCTGCGGGTCGACGGTTGGAGAGGCCAGGCACGTCTGCAGGTCGCGATCCAGCACGGCGTTCCAAGCATTGGGCGTCAGGCCCGCCAGCAGACGCGCGAAAGTCGGCTCTGTCCGCCGCCGCAGCACATCATCCCCGACCGCCGTAGCGCGGCTGAGCAGTTGAGCCGCCGTTCCGGGATCGCCGTGCTCGGCCAGGAACAGACCCAGACCCGACAGTGCGGGGGCGAAATCCGGCGCCGCTTTCAGACAGGCCTTGTAGGCCGCAAAGGCGCCGTGCAGGTCCCCGTCCGCCTGCCGCCGCTCGGCCTGGGCGAGCAAGGCCGCCGCCTCTTCAATCTGTTCAACCTGCCCCATCGACCCAGTATGCCGCCGCCGAGCGCGCCGCGCATGAAAAAAGGCCCGGGCGTCTCCGCCCGGGCCTTCCGCTCGTCGTCGCTCGGGCTGATCAGGCCGTCTCTTCTTCCTCCGACTTCGCCGGAACGCCGCCGGCGCTCTTGATGTCGAAGTCGATCTTGCCGTCCTTCAGCTGGACCTTGACGTGTCCGCCGCGCGTCAGACGCCCGAACAGGATGTCGTCGGCCAGCGGCTTCTTGATCGAATCCTGGATGACCCGCGCCAGCGGACGCGCGCCGTACAGTTCGTCGAAGCCGTTCTTGGCCAGCCAGTCGGCCGCCTCGTCGGTCAGTTCGATGGTGATGTTGCGGTCTGCCAGCTGGGCTTCCAGCTGAAGGATGAACTTGGTCACCACCGAGCGGATCGTGTCGGCCTGCAGCGGCTTGAAGGCCACGATGGCGTCCAGGCGGTTCCTGAACTCCGGCGCGAACAGACGCTGGATGGCCTTTTCGTCCTCGCCCTCGACCTTGCCGCGGCCGAAGCCGATGGAGGCGCGGGCGTTGTCGGCGGCGCCGGCGTTGGTGGTCATGATCAGGATGACGTTCCTGAAGTCCACCTTCTTGCCGACCGCGTCGGTCAACAAGCCGTTGTCCATCACCTGCAACAGGATGTTGTAGACGTCCGGGTGCGCCTTCTCGATCTCGTCCAGCAGCACCACCGAATGGGGATGCTGATCGACGGCGTCGGTCAGCAGACCGCCCTGGTCATGGCCGACATAGCCGGGAGGCGCCCCGATCAGGCGGCTGACGGTGTGCCGCTCCATGTACTCGGACATGTCGAAACGCTGCATCTCGATGCCGAGGGTGGAGGCCAGCTGACGCGCCACCTCGGTCTTGCCGACGCCGGTCGGACCGCTGAACAGGAAGCTGCCGATCGGCTTGTTCGGATCACGCAGACCCGCCCGCGCCAGCTTCATCGCCGCCGACACCTGTTCGATCGCCTGCTCCTGCCCGAAGACCACGCGCTTCAGATCGACCTCCAGCTCGCGCAGGCTCTCGGTGTCCGACTTGGACACTGACTTGGCCGGAATGCGGGCCATCTTGGCGATGACGGCCTCGACCTCCTTCTGACCGATGACCTTCTTGCGCTTGGACTCGGTCAGCAGCATCTGCGACGCCCCGGCCTCGTCGATCACGTCGATCGCCTTGTCCGGCAGTTTCCGGTCGGTCATGTAGCGCGCCGACAGCTCGACCGCCGTCCGCACGGCGCTGTCAGTGTAACGAACCTTATGGTGCTGTTCGTAATAGGTTTTCAGACCTTTCAGGATCTTCACCGTATCCTCGACCGTCGGCTCGTTGACGTCGATCTTCTGGAAGCGGCGCACCAGGGCGCGGTCCTTCTCGAAGTGTTGGCGATACTCCTTGTACGTCGTCGATCCCATGCAGCGCAGCGAACCCGAAGCCAGGGCCGGCTTCAGCAGGTTCGACGCATCCATGGCCCCGCCCGAGGTCGCGCCGGCGCCGATCACCGTGTGGATCTCGTCGATGAAGAGCACGGCGTTGTCGTGGTTCTCCAACTCCTTGACCACCTGTTTCAGCCGCTCTTCGAAGTCGCCGCGATAGCGGGTGCCGGCCAGCAGCGCCCCCATGTCCAGCGAATAGATGGTGGCGTCCTTCAGGACGTCGGGCACCTCGCCGTTGACGATCTTGCGGGCCAGGCCTTCGGCGATGGCGGTCTTGCCGACGCCGGGGTCGCCGACCAGCAGCGGATTGTTCTTGGTCCGGCGGCACAGGATCTGGATCGAGCGTTCGACCTCGGCCTGGCGGCCGATCAGGGGATCGACCTTGCCCTGGCGCGACTTCTCATTGAGGTCGACGCAATAGGCCTCCAGCGCCTCGCCGCCCTGTTTGACCGCCGACTGGTCTTCGGCCTCCTCGGGCGAGGCGCCCTTGGCCGGACGGGCCTCGCCGGCGCCGGCCTTCTTGGCGATGCCGTGGGCGATGAAGTTGACCGCGTCATAGCGGGTCATGTCCTGCTCTTGCAGAAAGTAGGCGGCGTGGCTCTCGCGCTCCGAGAAGATGGCGACCAGCACGTTTGCGCCGGACACCTCTTCGCGACCCGAGGACTGGACATGGATGACGGCGCGCTGGATCACACGCTGGAAGCCCGCCGTCGGCTTGGCGTCCTCGCCATCGGCCGTGGCGAGGGCGGCCAGATCATTGTCGACATAGAGGTTCAGCGCCGCCTTCAACGCCGACAGATCGACATTGCACGCCCGCATCACATTGGCGGCGTCCGGGTCGTCGATCAGGGCCAGCAACAGGTGTTCGAGCGTGGCGTATTCGTGCCGACGCGCATTGGCGTAGCCGACGGCGCGGTGCAGGGTTTCTTCGAGAGGACGGGAAAATGAAGGCATAGGGAGGCTCCTCTCAGTCCTTTTCCATCGTGCATTGCAGCGGGTGCTGGTGGCGGCGCGCGGTTTCGATGACCTGCGCGACCTTGGTCTCGGCGACTTCATAGGTGTAGACGCCGCAGACCCCCACGCCATGCTGATGCACATGCAGCATGATGCGAGTGGCTTCTTCCCGGCTCTTCTGGAAGAATCGTTCCAGGACATAGACGACGAATTCCATCGGCGAATAATCGTCGTTCAGTATGAGCACTCGGTAAAGCGAGGGCTTCTGAAGCTTGGGCTTTGTTTCGGTGACGACGGCGGTTCCTTGTCCGCCGCCTGTTTCACCGGGCCTTTGTATGGGCATTCGTGTTCCGTATCGGGGAGTCGTCTTGTCTATCAGATAGGGAATGATGGCCTGATTTGAAGCGGCGTCCAGTCACGGCTTTCGTGAGCGGAGGCTGACGAAAGATTCACGTGATCCCGCAACCCTTTCGCCACAGGTTGGGACATCGCCAATCAAAGGTCGCCCCCATGTCTGTCGCCCTCGCCGCCGCGCCATTGGCCGCATTGGCGCTGCTCGCCGCCCCCTCGCCGGGCCAGACCCTGCGCGAGTCGGTCATGGCGGCGGACGCCCGGCTCTTTTCCGTCTTCTTCGAAGCGTGCGACCCTGCGACCCTGCGGACGCTCGTTACGGACGATTTCGAATTCTTCGACGACAGGGGCGGTCGGGTGGCGACGGATGCGGACGGTTTCGTGGCCCAGTACGCCGATCGGTGTCAGGACCGCCTTGCGCCGGACGCCTGGCGGTCTCGACGCGAAGCGCTTGCGGACGCGGTGGCGGTCTATCCGATCGAAAACTACGGCGCCGTCGAAACCGGCGAACACGTCTTTTATGAGAGGCGCGGGGACGGCCCCGAGACCCGCGTCGGCCGCGCCCGCTTCACCCAGATGTGGAAGCGCGAGGGCGAGACTTGGAAGCTGGCGCGCGTCTTCAGCTACGACCACACGCCCCTGCCCTGAAGACAAAGAAAAGGCCCCGAGGCGAACCTCGGGGCCTTCGAATGCTTCGATCGCCAGACTTAGCGGGCGGCCTGGAAGGTCTCGACCGAGGCGGTGACGCGCTCATTGATGGGCTTCAGGCTGTCCTTGACCGTCGTGGTGACGATCTCGTTGGTCTTGGCCAGTTCGGACATATAGCGTTCCATGGACTTCTTGGCCCAGGTCGTCTGAAGTTCGAAGAACTCCTGGACCGAGCGGGCGGTCGACAGTTCCTTGGCGGCGGCGACGCCGTCTTCCCAGCTGGTCTTGGCGAAGCCCAGAGCCTGTTGCGACAGGGCCTCGGCGCCCTTCTGGGCGACGGTGGCCGACTCGACCACGGCGTCCAGGTTCTTCTTACCGTGGGCGTTCAGTTCGGTCAGCGAGGCGACGGATTTGTCGATGCCTTCTCGCAGCGCCTTGGCGCCGGCGGCCTGGAATTCGGCGGCATGGGCCTGAGCCTGGTTTTGGGCCTTGGCGGCGGAATCGGCGGTCTTCTTAATGGTTTCGGCGGTGTCGGCCATGGTCATGTTTCCGATTGGTTAGGGGGACGGCGCAATCTAGTTGACCCAGGGTCATCCCCTTTATGCTGCACAAGCGAACAAAAATCAAGGATCATTGTGCATTGCACCATTTCGTGACTCGCTCTTCAAATTCGCGTTGATGATCGGTTAACCACCCTGAAACCCGCCTCTCCTATGCTAGACCTCCAATCGCGTCGGCCGGGGGGCCTGTCGCACCCTGCTCACCGAGGGTCGTATCCGCCCATGCTTTCACTGTTCCGCCGTGGTCTCTTCGCCGTTCTCGCCCTGTCGCTGGTGTTCAGCGCGAACGTCCGGCCGATCGAAGCCCAGGCTCAAAGCCAGGAAAACAGCCGCTACGCCGCCATCGTCATAGACGCCGCCTCGGGCGAGGTTCTGTTTTCGCGCCATGCCGACGCCCGTCGTTATCCGGCCTCCCTGACCAAGATGATGACGCTCTATTTGACCTTCGAGGCCCTGTCTCAGGGCCGGGTCAAGGCTGACGACGTCCTGACGGTTTCGCCCCACGCCGCCTCCCAGCCGCCGTCGAAACTCGGCCTGGCGGCGGGCCAGACCATCACCCTGGACGACGCCATGCGCGCCACCGCCGTGCGGTCGGCCAACGACATGGCCGTCGCCATCGCCGAACATGTGGGCGGTTCCGAAAGCCGGTTCACCAGCCTGATGACGCAGAAGGCCCAACAGTTGGGCATGACCCAGACGCGCTATTTCACCGCCAACGGCCTGCCCGATGCGCGCCAGGTGACCTCAGCCCGCGACCAGGCCATCCTGGCCCGCGCCATCATGCGAGACTTTCCCCAGTACTACAGCTATTTCGGCCTGCATGACTGGGCCTACAACGGCCGCAGCTATCGCAACACCAACGGTCTCCTGCCCACTGGAAACGGCTATGACGGGATGAAGACCGGCTATACCAACGCCTCGGGCTACAATCTCGCCGCCTCTGCGGTGCGCGATGGACGTCGGCTGATCACCGTCGTGCTGGGCGGTCGCTCCAGCGCCAGCCGCAACGCCCATGTCGCCGAACTGATGGACACCGGCTTCGAGGTCGAACGGCGGCGGGCGCAGGGCGAGTCGATCCAGATCGCCCAGTCCTTCTTCGAACAACGCGGCTTCGGCGTCGGCTCCGAAGCCCTGTCGCCCAGCGCCCCGGTGGCCTACGCCGCCTTGTCGGATGACGAAGACGCTATCGGCGGCGAAACCTCGGCCGTCGCCTATACGGCGGCCCCGGCCCCGGCGGCTTTGCCGACACGCATCACGCCCGCCCCTTCGGAACGACGCGCCGCCGCCGACACAGCCGGTCGGGCGCCCGCCAACCTCACCGCCTCTCTGAACGGTGGATCCGGCGCTGCGGCGCCTGCGCGCCGAACCACGCCGCCGCCCGCCCGCGAAGCCGCAAGGGCCGCCCCATCACGCGCCTCAGGCCGGTGGGCTGTTCAGGTCGGCGCCTTCAAGGATGAAAAGGTCGCTTCCGACTGGCTGACGGAGGTCAATCGCCGCTTCCGCACCCAATTCGCCAACGCCGAACGCAATGTTCAGACGGCGGGCGAATGGTACCGGTCGCGCTTCACCGGACTGACCGAGGACGCCGCCAAGGCGGCGTGCGAGGCTCTGTCGGAACGTCGCGTCACCTGCATGGTCGTGCGCCCGGACTGACGCCGCAACCGGCGCGGGTCGTCAACTCCGAGCCACCCGTCCGCCGCCGCTTTCCAGGGCGTCCAGAAGATCCATCACCCCGTCCAGGGTGTCGGCTTCGCGCGCCGGCTTGTCCCAGCGGATTCGGCTGATGCGGGGAAAGCGCATGGCGACGCCGGACTTGTGCCGCGACGATCGTTGAAGGCCCTCGAATGCGATCTCCAGCACCAGGCCGAAATCCCGTTCTGCCCGAACCGACCGCACCGGTCCGAACCGCTCGACGGTATGGTCCCGCACGAACTTGTCCAACTGCTTCAGCTCTTCGTCGGTAAAGCCGAAATAGGCCTTGCCGACGGGGGTCAGCGCGCCCGCCTCGGTCCAGACGCCGAAGGTGTAGTCTGAGTAGAAGCTCGACCGTTTGCCGTGACCGCGCTGGGCGTACATCAGAACGGCGTCGATGACGTGGGGATCACGTTTCCACTTGAACCACGGCCCCTTTGGTCGGCCGGCCACATAGGGACTGTCCCACCGTTTCAGCATCAAGCCCTCGGCCGCCGCCCCGACCGGCGGATCGGCCCGCAGCCGCGCCAACTCCGTCCAGTCTGCGTAATCGACCAGAGGCGAGAGATGCAGGCGCGCCTCGGGATGGGCGCCGACCAGCGCCTCCAGCCGGGCGCGGCGGTCTCTGAGGGGCAGCGCCCGTAAATCGCCGGTCTCATCGGCCAGCAGATCATAGGCGATGACGGCGGCGGGAAAGGCGGCCATGGCCTTGGCGTCGACCGTCTTGCGGTTCAGCCTTTGCTGCAGATCGCCGAAGGGCGCCACGGCCCCGTCCCGCCAGACCACCAGTTCGCCGTCCAAGGCGCCCGCGAAGGCCAGGGTCTCCATCACGTCAGGAAAAGCGGCTGAAATCTCGTCGCCGGTGCGCGACCACAGTTTGCGCACACCGCCCTCGACCACCGCCTGAACGCGGATGCCGTCCCACTTCCATTCGGCGGCGTAGTCGGCTGGATCGAGCCGCGGCAGATCGGCCGTCTCATCGACGGCCACGGCCAGCATGACCGGCCTGAACCGTCCAGGCGCATCGGGGCTCGGCCGTTCGGCGCGACCTTCCAGCCAGGCGAACAGATCAGCGTAAGGCGGGTCCACAGCATGCCAGACCTCCTCCACCGCCGATACGTCCACCGGCTCCAGGACCGCACGCGCCTCCCCGCCTTCCGCCTTAGGAGGCGCAACCGCTTCGGCGGGGCGCATCATGGCCGCCGCCGTCTTGGCCAGGCGCGCCGACAGACCGACCCGCAGTCCGCCCGTCATCAGCTTCAGCAAGGCCCATCGCCCCTTCGGCTCCAGAGCGTCCAACCAGGTTTCCAGCAAGGCTCGAACCTCGGTGCGGCCCGCAGCGCGCAGCGCGTCCACCACCTCGCCCAGTTCGGGTTCGCGGTTGGGGCGATGATCCGATTGACCGGGCCAGATCAGGGCGACGGTCTCGGCCAGGTCGCCGACATAGTCGTAGGACCAGCCGAACAGGGTCGCATCGACCCGCCCTTCGACCGCCTTTCGGATCATGGCCGGCTTGGCGGCGTCGAAGGTCAGATCCCCCGTCAGGGCCGCCAAGGCCCAGCCCCGATCCGGATCGGGGGTCGCCTTCAGATAGTCCCGGACCAGCACCAGTTTGGCGTTGCGCGACGCCGTCAAAGACAGGCGATCCAGAAGTTCGGCGAAGGCGCGCATGATGATCCAGTCTGGCCGCGGCGAGCGGCGCCGTCAGCCCAGAACGAAGAAGGCGACGGAGGTTTCCCGCCGCCGCGCCTTGCGCGCCCCCTTAAATCAGTCGCGTCAGGCTGCGGCCGACTGGCTCGGCGAATCCTCAGCAGCGCTCAGGGCTGCGCGCCCGCCGGCGGCACGGCCCATCATCTCCGCCAAGGCGGCGAAGTCGATCGGCTTGGTCAGATAGGCGTCCGCGCCGGCCTCCAGCCCGGCTTCGTGATCCTCGCTGCGGGCTGAGGCCGACAGCACGACGATCGGCGTGTCGGCGTTCGGCCCGTCTCCGTCCCGAATGCGCCGAGTCGCCGTCAGCCCATCCATGACCGGCATGTTGACGTCCATGATGATCAGATCGAACGGCTGTTCGGACGCTGCCTCTACGGCCAACTGTCCATTCTCCGCCGTGACGGCGGCGTGGGAGGCCGTGCTCATCCAGGCTTCCAGGATCATGCGGTTGACGGGGTGGTCCTCGACCACCAGCACCCTCAGCGCAACCCCTTCCTCGACCTCGGCCTCTACGGCGCCGGTCGCGACAGGGCGAACCCATTCCACGACCTCGGCCTCTACGGTCAGGGTGAAGCACGATCCGCGCCCCACCTCGGAGTCCACCGTGATGTCGCCGCCCATGATGTTGGCCATCCGGCGTGCGATGGTCAGACCCAGGCCCGTTCCGCCGAAGCGCCGCGTGGATGAGGCGTCCACCTGGGTGAAGGGCTGGAACAGCCGGGCCAGATCCGCTTCGGATATGCCCGATCCGCTGTCCGTCACCGAGAATTCAAAGCCGACGCGCCGATCGGAGATGCGCGTGCCGCGCACGCGATAGAGAATTTCGCCGCCGTCGGTGAATTTCACGGCGTTGGACAACAGGTTCTGCACGACCTGACAGACGCGCAGCGGATCGCCGCGCACGACCGCCGGAATCTCGCCTTCCAGTTCAGACGCGAACGTCAGACCCTTGGCCTCGGCCTGGGCCTCGAAGGGTCCGGTGATCCGACGGTGAAGGTCCTCCACCACAACATCGACGACCTCGAAGGTCATCTTGCCGGCCTCGATCTTGGTCATGTCGAGAATGTCGTTCAGCAGCGACAGAAGGTTGTCGCCGGAGTTGCGGATGATCGACAGATATTCGCGCTGGGCGGCCTCCAGTCGGGTTGCGCTGAGCAGCTGCGCCGCGCCGAGGACGCCGTTCATCGGCGTTCGCAGCTCGTGCGAAATCACGCCGAGGAAGTTGGACTTGGCCTGGTTCGCCGCATCCGCCTTGTCACGGGCGGCCTCCAGCTCTTCGATGAGATGGGCCTGGTGGGCTTGGAAGGCCTCGATCCGGCTCTCGCGCAACATGGTCATGGTAACCAGCACGAACAGCACGGCGACCACGCACGGCAGCACCGCAATCATCGACCAGAACTGAGGCTCGCCCCAGCAGCTCAGCAACATGACCGCCGCCGCCGCCCCATAGGGCGACGAGACGATGATCGCGTGCAGCGGCGAATTACGAAGCTGGGCGAAGACCAGCACATAGCCGCAAATGATGAATCCGACCGCCAAAGCCTGGCCGAAAACCGCGCCGGAGTACCAGGCCATCAGGGGGGCGACGGCCCAGGCGGCGGTGGTGACGGTCGCGACCGCTGGGAAGACCATGCCCCAGCCCGCCTCCACCCGATCACGCAGCTTGTGCTCGACCACGCCCCGGATCGTGCCGGCCCCCAGGGTCATCACGAACCAGATCAGAGCTTGCCACCAAGGGGCGGTGCCCAACAGCGCCAGGGCCCAGGAGGCGATGATGACATAGCGCAGATACTGGGTTTGCAGGATGGCCGTCAGGGCCTGGGCCGGGTCGCCCGCGCGCCGATCACCGGGAAATGTCTTAGCAACACCGTCCGATTCAACCATATGAACCCGCCCCCACGTTCTTTGTAAGGCGCGACGCTAGTACGAAGGTTCTAAGACGGAGTGAACGCTGGTCTCCGCCGCAATCAGACGCTGTGAACGGCCTCCGCCGGCGTCAGGGCCTTTATGGACAGGGCGTGTACAGGCCCGGCCAGTTCGGCGCGCAGAAGGTCGTTGATCCGCCGCTGGCGCAGCACCCGCGAAACGCCCTCGAAGGCGGACGACACGATCACAAGGTTGAAATGGCTCTCCCCACCCGGCTGGGCGTCCATGCCGCCCTCGTGATGGTGGCCGGCGTGCCGCCAGCTGTCGTCCTCGATCTCAAGACGTTGCGGCGACAACGCAGCGGTCAGTTTTTCACGGATAATCGTCGCCACGGGCCCGTCTGACATGATCGTTTCCTTGAAGAGGTCCAAATCCGAACTACACTTCGTGTGATGTCCGCCTCCTTTCAATACAAGCCGCGATTCACCGACATTCGCGTGAAGCCGCCAAAGGCCGAGGAGGAAGCGGCCCAGGCGGATGTTTTGCATCTCAAGCCCGGCGAAAAGCCGTGCCAATGGCCGGACTGCCGCCGCGCCGCAACCGCCAAGGCGCCCAAGTCGCGCGAACGACTGAACGACTTTTATGAGTTCTGCCAGGCCCATGCGGGTGAGTACAACAAGGGCTGGAACTTCTACGCCGGCATGACCGAAGGCGAGATTCGCGCGGCTCAGGAAAACGAGGCCATGACGGGCGGACGCCCGACCTGGGAGATGAAGGCGGGTCGATTCACGCGCGAAGCCGCCGCCTTCTCGGCGAAGATGGGTACGTCGAACACCACAGGCGCCGGCTCATGGCGCGACAGTTTCGGCCTTTTCGGCCGTCGCGGCGATCAGGCGCCCCAGTCGCCGACCGAGGATCGGCGCGTCGGCAAGCTGGAGCGCGGCGCCCTGGCCGATCTGGACCTGGAGCCCGGCGCGGACAAGGCGGCGGTCAAGGCCCGCTACCACGAGATGCTGAAGCGCTTTCATCCCGACACCAACGGCGGGGACCGCGGCGCCGAGGCCAAGCTGCAGCGGGTGATCAAGGCCTGGAAGACGCTGAAGAAGGCGGGTCTGGCCTAGGACAGCTCGCCCCTAGTCGGCATAGATCATCTTTCGCGTCATCCCGCCGTCCAGGGTCAGCACCTGTCCTGTGACGAACTCGGCCGCCGCCAGATAGAGCACGGCCTGGGCGACGTCCTTCGCCCGCCCCACCCGACCGACCGGATGTTGCTCGTGGTCGGCAGCGGTCACATCGTCAGGATCAGCGACCCACCCCGGCGCGATCGCATTGACCCGTACCTTTGGCCCCAGGCTGATCGCCATGGCGTGGGTCAGGGCGACAAGGGCGCCCTTGGACGCGGCGTAGGCTTCCGTCTCGGGCTCGGACATGAAGGCGCGGGTCGAAGCCATGTTGACCACGCTCGCCCCTTCCTTCAGGCGGGGAATGACCGCACGGCTCATCAGAAAGGCGCCGGTCAGGTGACTGTCCAGGGTGCGGCGCCAGGCCTCCAGCGACAGTTCGGCCAACGGACCATTCGCGGGATCGGCGATGCCGGCGTTGTTGACCAGAAGATCGAGCTCGGACCACCCCAGATCCTCAAAGGCGGCGGCGACCGAGGCTTCGTCGCTGACGTCACACAGGATCTGCCGCGTGCCCGGCGCGGCGGCCTTCTTGTCGAACGAGACGACCTGCCAGCCTTCGCTGGCCAGGGCCTGACATATGCCGGCGCCGATCAGGCCGGCGCCTCCTGTGACGATTGCTCTCTTCATGATCCGACAACCGCCAAGCCCCGGCTTGGTTGCCGACCGGTCAGGGCTGACCGGCGGGTCCGTCGTTGGAGGCGGTCATCAGGGCCGCGGCGGGCTCGCGAAAATAGCGGTCGATGCCGTCGGCGACCGACCTCATCAGGCGGCGACGCGCCCGTTCGTCGGTCAACAGCCGTTCGTCCTCGGGATTGGTGATGAAGCCCATCTCCAGCAGAACCGCCGGCACATCCGGCGCCAGAAGCACAGCCAGGCCCGCATCGCGATGGCTGCGGCGCAGCAGCGGATGGTCCGAGGCCTCCAGATGCGTCAGCAGCACACGGGCGAACTGGGCCGACCGGTTCTGGGTCGCACGCTGGGTCATGTCCAGCAGGATGCGGTCCACCGAAGGGTCGCGGCCGGGCAGATGCAGTTCGCGATGCCAGTTGTCGCTCCGCGTGAACTCGCGCACCGCCCGTCCTGCGCCCTGTTCGGACAGGGTGTAAACGCTGGCGCCCCGCACGGCCGGGTCCGTCCCAGCATCCGCGTGCAGCGAGATGAACAGATCCGCGTCGGCCCGACGCGCAATGGCGACACGGCGATACAGATCGACATAGGTGTTGGTTTCGCGTGTCAGCAGAACGCGATACCGGCCCGTGCGCTCCAACTCGGCCTTCAGGGTCAGGGCCGCGGCAAGAGTCACCTCACTCTCACTCACCTTCGCGCCGCTTGCCCCCGGATCGCGGCCGCCGTGGCCCGCGTCGATGACGACCAGCGGTTTTTCGGCACGTCGGGGAGCCGGGGTCGGCGAGACACGCTGCGCAGCGGGGCCGACGGCGCCTCCGTTCGCCTTTAGATCGACCACATAGCGATAGTGGGCCACCCCGTCGCCAGGCGGCAGAAGAAAGCGTCGCTCGATCTGGCTGTCGCGCGCCAGCTCCAACTCAACGCGAGAGGCGCCGCCGACCGCCGTCACCTGATAGGCGCGGACAAGGCCCGATCCGCCGCCGTTCAGGCCGCGTCCCGGCGCCACTCCGGCCAGAGCCAGGGTGATCCGTCCGCCGTCTCCCGCATTGATCACGCGCCCCTGTGTGGACTTGTCCAGATCAATGACTACACGGGTCCGATCCCGGTCGGCGCCGAACCGCACGGCCAGCACGTCGCCCTGGGCGCCCCAGGCGAAACCGCGCGTCGCAAACAGGACGCAGGCGCAGATGACCACGAAGGCCAGGGCGGTCATCGCCCATTCCTTCGCGCCCCAACGGCTCATCCCTGTGACAGCGCGACCACCCATGACGCCTGCAAACCACTCCTACTGCGACTTCGGATCCATCATGCCAGAGGCTCGTATTCAGGGGGTTAAGGCCGAACACCTTTTAATTCGCATGCAGCGTGACTATGCTGTGGTCCGTCCGCGAAACGATCGCGCCCTTTCGCCCTTGCGAATGGGGGCGCGCCCTCCTCGCGGCGCTGACTTTCACCAATCCGAGAACCGCCCCGGCGTCGCCGATGGTTCGAAGAGCGGACCAGGGTCGCGGCCTTCCCCCAGGTTTGGCGCGCCCGGTTCAGGACCGACGACCTCCATGGGCCTTTCCGCCTGCCTTCCCCTACGGCTTGACCAAGCCTCTTTCGCCCTCCTCGGCGAAGGGAAGTCGCACGCGCCGGCCCCTACCCCCATTCGGCGAGCCGCCATGACCCTGCCCGGTGTTCCGGGACGGTCGGCCTGTGCGCGCCAGAGAGAGACTTTCCATGTCAAAGACCATGCTGATCGACGCGGCCCACCCGGAAGAAACCCGGGTCGCGATCGTAGACGGACGCCAGATTGAGGAATTCGATTTCGAATCCCGCGCGAAGCGCCAGCTTCGCGGCAACATCTATCTTGCCAAGGTCACTCGCGTAGAGCCCAGCCTACAGGCCGCCTTTGTCGAATACGGCGGCAACCGTCACGGCTTTCTGGCCTTCAACGAAATCCACCCGGACTACTACCAGATCCCCGTCGCCGACCGCGAAGCCATCATGGCCGAGGCGCATGACGACGAGGACGAGGACGATCTGGATCGGGAATCCACCGGCGACGACGTCGATCCGGAGGCCGCCCTGGCCGACGAAGAGCGGCTGAAGCGCCGGCTGATGCGCCGCTACAAGATCCAGGACGTCATCAAGCGTCGCCAGATCCTGCTGGTGCAGGTCGTCAAGGACGAGCGCGGCGCCAAGGGCGCAGCCCTGACCACCTGGCTGTCGCTGGCCGGCCGCTACTGCGTCCTGATGCCCAACACCGGCAAGGGCGGCGGCATCAGCCGCAAGATCACCAACACCTCGGACCGTCGCCGGCTGAAGAGCGCCGTCGCGGCCCTCGACGTGCCCAAGGGCATGGGCCTGATCATCCGCACCGCCGGCGCCAAGCGCACCAAGGCCGAGATCAAGCGCGACTACCAGTATCTGCTGCGTCTGTGGGAGACGATCCGCGAGACAACCCTCGCCTCCCACGCCCCCTCGCTGATCTACGAAGAAGAGAACCTCGTCCGGCGCGCCGTGCGCGACATGTTCGACAAGGACTTCGACGGCATCCAGGTCGAGGGCGTCGAGGGCTTCAAGGAAGCGCGCGACTTCATGCGCGTGCTGATGCCCGCTCAGGCCAAGAAGGTTCACCTGTACCGCGGCTCGCGCCCCCTGTTCGCGGCCAACGGCATCGAAGAACTGCTGACCCAAATCCACCAGCCGGTCGTGCCGCTGAAGTCGGGCGGCTATCTGGTCGTCAACCAGACCGAAGCCCTGGTGGCTATCGACGTCAACTCGGGCCGCGCCACCAAGGAACGCAACGTCGAACAGACGGCGTTCAAGACCAACCTGGAAGCGGCGGAAGAAGCCGCCCGCCAGCTGCGCCTGCGCGACCTCGCCGGCCTGGTCGTCATCGACTTCATCGACATGGATGAAGGCAAGAACAACCGCACGGTCGAGCGGGTGCTGAAGGAGGCCCTGTCGACCGACCGCGCCCGTATCCAGATGGGCCGCATCTCGCCCTTCGGCCTGATGGAGATCAGCCGCCAGCGTCGTCGCCTGGGCGTGATCGAGGGCGCAACCGAGGCGTGCCCGCACTGCCAGGGCACCGGCCGCATCCGCTCAGCCGAATCCGCCGCCTTGATGACCCTGCGCGCTGTCGATATCGAGGCCGGCAAGAACGGCGCGGGCGTCGTGGTGCTGAAGGTCTGCACCGCCGTCGGCCTTTACATCCTGAACCACAAGCGCGCCTATCTGCAGTCGCTGCTGGAGCGTCGCGGTCTGAACGTCATCGTCCAGATCGACGACAGCCTGGGCCAGGGCGAACACAATATCGAGCGTACCGAGACCAACGAGGACTTTGTCGCGCCCGAGATCGAGATGCCCATCCTCGACGACGATTTCGACGCCTCCCTCTATGAAGACGAGGATGAGGAGGACGACGAAGAGATCATCGCCGACGACGAGGACGACGATCTGGACGCCCTGGACCGCGAGGACAGCGACGATGACGAGCCGCGCGAGCGGGCCGAACGTCACGACGGGGGCGGTCGCGGACGGAACCGTCGCCGTCGTCGCGGCGGGCGTCGCGACGAGGAAGGCGGGGAAACGGACACCGCCGATACGATGGATGTCGCCGACGCCTCGGACGATGAGGACGATGAGAACGGTCGCCGCCGTCGCCGTGGCCGCCGCGGCGGGCGCCGGGTGCGCGAGGACGGCGAGCGTGACGTCTACAGCTGGGTGCGCGGCCGCACGCCGTCGCTGGACAATCCCTATGTCTGGTTCGATCCGCTGAATCCGGGACGGCCAGAGCCCCGCTCCGACCGTGCTGAGCGCGGCGATCGCCCCGCGGCGGCCGAGGCCGAGGTTGAAGGTCTGAACGTCGTCGCTGCGGCAAGCGGCGGCGAAGAGGGCGGACGTTCGCGGCGCCGTCGCAGACGCGGTCGGGGCCGAGGCGGCGACGCCCAGGACCTCAAGGCGGACGCCGCCGTCGCCGAAACCGCCGACGAGACCCCGGAGGCGGCGGTCCTGACCGAGACCGTCGCCGCCGAGGCTCAGCCGGAGGCGCAAGCCGAACCGCAATCCGCCGTACAGCCCGAGCCGCAGCGCCGTCGCGTGCGCCGCAAGACCGCCGCCGCCCCAACCGTCGCGACGCCGGCCGAGGCGGAGGTCGAGGTCGAAGTCGAAAGCGAAACGCCAGCCGCCGCCGTCACGCCTGAGCCTGAACCGGTCCAGCCGGAAGCGACGCCGACGGCGGTCGAGGCCGACCAGCCGGTGCTGACGGCCGCGACGGCGGAGTTGGAAACCTTCGAGGCGCCCAAGCCCGAGGTCGATATCGAAGCCATCATCGCCGAAGACCCCAATCAAATCGTCGCCCCGCCTGAAAAGCCCAAGCGCGGGTGGTGGCGCCGCTGATCGGTCACGATTAAGCTGTCAGGATGCAGGCGGGGGCCGGTCGTTTTTGGAGTACGCCATGACGTGGCTTCCCCGATCCGCATCCCGCTTTCTGACGGCGGCGGCGGTGGCCTTTGCAGCCCTCGTCGCCGCCGGTCAGGCCTCGGCCCAGAGCCTGATCCGCGACACCGAGATCGAGGGGATCATCCGCGAATGGGTCGATCCGGTCTTCGTCTCCATGGGTCTGAACCCGTCTGACGTCGAGGTTCTTCTGGTCAATGACAATGAGCTGAACGCCTTCGCCACGCGCGGGCGGATCATGGGCGTGAACACCGGCCTGATCCTGCGGACCAAGAACCCCAATGAGCTGTTGGGCGTGATGGCGCACGAGGCGGGCCATATCAAGAACCGCCACACCCAGCGCGACGGGGCCCAAAACGCGGCCAAACAGCCGATGTTCATGACCATGGCCCTGGGCGCCCTGGCCATCGCCGCAGGCGCGCCGGACGCGGGCGTCGCCCTCTTGGGCTCCAGCCAGTATTTCGGCACGATCGGTGCCCTGCAATATATGCAGAGCCAGGAGGGCGAGGCCGATCTGACCGGCGCACGCGCCCTGGAGGCGGCCGGTGAATCCGGCGCGGGCCTGGTGTCCTTCTTCGAGAATTTCCGCGCCCAGGAGGTCTTCTCCGACGCCCGCCGCTATCCCTATTTCCGCAGCCACCCCCTGTCGTCGCAGCGGATCGAATCCCTCCGTCGTTTCGTGCAGGACCAGCCCCATTACGACCATCGCGACAGTCCCGAGCGGATGGCCCAGCACGCCCTGATCCTGGCTAAGATCCACGCCTTCATGGACCCGCCCAACACCACCCTGCGGGCCTATCCGTCTTCCGATGTCAGCCTGCCCGGCCGCTACGCCCGCGCCATCGCCTGGTATCGGGACGGCCAGACCGACAAGGCGCTGACGGCTGTGGACGCCCTGATCGCCGAAGACCCTCAGAACCCCTATTTCGCTGAACTGAAGGGCCAGATCTATTTCGAAGAGGGCCGCCCGGCCGAGGCCGTAGCCGCCCACCGCGAGGCGGTGCGGTTGAAGCCCGACGCCCCCCTGCTGCGGATCAACCTGGCCCACGCCCTGATCGGCACCGAGGACCCCAAGAACCTCGACGAGGCCATCGACCAGCTAAAACACGCCACGGTCGCCGAGCGCGAGAACACCATGGCCTGGCGTTTGCTGGGACAGGCCTACGCCGCCCAGGGCAAGGAGGGCGAGGCCCGGCTGGCGACCGCGGAATACTATTTCGCCGCCGGCCAGGAACAGCAGGCCACCCAGTTCGCCCTGCGCGCCCGCAGCATGCTGGACCCGAACTCCATCGAATGGCGCCGGGCGGTCGATATCGTCCTGGCGTCCGGCGCGACGCCCGATGATCTTTTGGACCTCGATCGCCGCGAAGCCGGCCGTCGCCCCGCCACCCTGAACTGATCCCCCTCTCCGCCTGTTGCGAGACCTCATGACCCACGACGCCCCCGCGCCCGAGACACCCGCCGCTCCGCCCGCCCCGGCCCGCCGGATGAACGGGGCGGTCGCCGGCTATGTCGCCCTGGGGGTGTCGGTGGTCGCCCTGGGCCTGGCCGCCGCGCCCTATCTCGGAGGCGGGTCCAGCGACGTCCGCGCCTATCTCCTGGAACATCCCGAAGTCCTGCAGGAAGCCAGCCTCGCCTTGCAGGCCAAGGAGGGACAGGCCCGGGTCGATGAAACCAACCAGGCCGCCGCCGCCAACGCCGCCCTGTTGGCCCCCGACCGCCGCGACCCCGCCTTCGGTCCCGCCGACGCCAAGGTGACGGTGATCGAATTCTTCGACTTCCGCTGCCCCGGCTGCAAGGCGGTGGCGCCCCAGTACCGCGCCCTGATGGCGGCCCACCCGGACGTCCGTTTCGTCTTCAAGGACTGGCCCATCCTGGATCGGGGCGAGGACATCACCTCGCAATACGCCGCCCGCGCCGCCCTGGCCGCCCATCAGCAGGGCAAGTATCTCGAGGTCTATGACGCCCTGATGACCGAAAGGGCTCTGACGCCAGAGACCATCGACCGCATCCTGGTCGAACACGGCGTCGATCTGGCCCGCGCCAAGGCGACCCTGGCCGCACCCGACACCACCCGCCACATCGCCGACATCCACACCACGGCCGCCGCCCTGAAGCTTCAAGGCACCCCGACCTTCTTCGTCAACGGCATGGCCGCCGCCAGCATCGACCCGGCCGAAATCGCCCGCATGATCGAGGCGGCGAAGCGATAAGGCCAAGCACAATGCGGCGGCTGCCCTGGGCTCTGGTGATCTTTCGGCTGGTGGCGGCCCCAGCCCTGCTTGGCCTGGCGCTTATCGGCCCGTCGGCAGCCATTACGGCCGCAGTCCTGCTCTCGCTCGCCGTCCTGTCCGATATCTTAGACGGCGTGATCGCGCGCCGTCTCGATTGCGTCACGCCGAACTTGAGACATTGGGACAGCCGCGCCGATGTCGTCTTCTGGCTTGGCGCTGCGATCGCCCTGCTTCTGATGCACCCTGCGCTGGTGGCGACCTTGCTCCCCCCCGCCCTGGCGCTGGTCGCCCTTGAAACCGCCAATCACGCCTTGAGCATCGCGAAGTTCAGACGCGAAGCCTCGCCCCATCACTGGATGTCCAAGGTATTCTGCCTCGCGCTCTGGGCCCTGTTCGCCCAACTTTTCGTGACGGGTCAACCCACCGCCCTGCTGTGGGCCGCCTTCGGCCTGGGCGTGATCTCCCAAATAGAAGCCGCCGCCATCACCTTGCGATTGAAGACCTGGCGCTGTGACGTGCCGTCCGTCTTCAGCCTGAACTCACGCTAACCCCCGACGCCCCCAAAGCAAACGGCCCCCGGATTTCTCCGGGGGCCGCTGAGGTCTTCGGGTCGTTTGGACCGTCGATTACTCGACGATCTTGGCCACGACGCCGGCGCCGACGGTGCGGCCGCCTTCACGGATGGCGAAGCGCAGGCCCTGGTCCATGGCGATCGGGGTGATCAGTTCGACGTTCAGCTCGGCGTTGTCGCCGGGCATGATCATCTCGACGCCTTCCTTCAGCTTCACGATGCCGGTCACGTCGGTCGTGCGGAAGTAGAACTGCGGACGATAGTTGGTGAAGAACGGGGTGTGACGGCCGCCCTCTTCCTTGGTCAGGATGTAGGCCTCGGCCAGGAACTTGGTGTGCGGGGTGATCGAACCCGGCTTGCACAGAACCTGACCGCGCTCGACGTCTTCACGCTTGGTGCCGCGCAGCAGAACGCCGACGTTGTCACCGGCTTGACCCTGATCCAGCAGCTTGCGGAACATTTCCACGCCCGTGCAGGTCGTCTTCTGGACCGGACGGATGCCGACGATCTCGACTTCTTCACCGACCTTGATGATGCCCTTCTCGACGCGACCGGTCACCACGGTGCCGCGGCCCGAGATCGAGAAGACGTCTTCCACCGGCATCAGGAACGGCAGGTCCACCGGACGTTCCGGCTGCGGGATGTAGCTGTCGACGGTTTCCATCAGGGCCAGGATGCGCTGCTCGCCGATCTCCGGGTTCACGCCGTCGGTCGCGGCCTTGGCCGACCCCTTGGTGATCGGGATCTCGTCGCCCGGGAACTGGTACGAGCTCAAGAGCTCGCGCACCTCCATCTCGACCAGCTCCAGCAGCTCTTCGTCGTCGACCAGGTCGACCTTGTTCATGAAGACCACCAGGGCCGGCACGCCGACCTGACGGGCCAGCAGGATGTGCTCGCGCGTCTGCGGCATCGGACCGTCAGCGGCCGAAACCACCAGGATCGCGCCGTCCATCTGCGCCGCGCCGGTGATCATGTTCTTCACATAGTCGGCGTGGCCGGGGCAGTCGACGTGCGCATAGTGACGGTTCGCCGTCTCATATTCCACGTGCGCCGTGTTGATCGTGATGCCGCGCGCCTTCTCTTCCGGCGCAGCGTCGATGTCGGCGTAGTTCATCGCCTTGGCGCCGCCGGCCTTCGCCAGCGTCATCGTGATCGCCGCCGTCAGCGTCGTCTTGCCGTGGTCAACGTGACCGATCGTGCCGATGTTGCAGTGCGGCTTCGTGCGTTCGAACTTTTCCTTGGCCATGGCCAAACTCCTGATGGCCCGGGTTGAGGGGCGCGATGCTGATCTAAAAACCTGGAGCGGGTAGACGGGATCGAACCGACATCCTCAGCTTGGAAGGCTGCTGCACTACCATTGTGCTATACCCGCGCGGAGACTGCGGAAGTTCCGGGGAACGCCGCAGCCGATTCCTCTCCGTCGTCCTGATCCGTCGTGTTCGAAGGCGCGTGGTGGGGGAAGAAGGACTCGAACCTTCGAAGCTTACGCAGGGGATTTACAGTCCCCCCCCTTTGCCGCTCGGGACATTCCCCCAACGCGCCTTGTCGAACCGCCGGACCCCTCGTTCCGCCCATAATCAAGCGGGACGAAACAAAAGCCTTCGGCATGTCGCCTCCTCTGCGATAGAGGGGGCGCCCAGACCCGAAAGCCCTTGGGGCTCCAAATCGGAGGGCGTCTTATAGTGTCGTCGAAATCAGAACGCAACGACCGTAGAAGCGGTAAAAAGCCAATCCCAGCAAACCCATCTTCCGGCCCGCGGGAAAGGGGCCAAAAGCCTGTCGCAAAAGGCTTTTCCGGCCGAGAGGATGCGAGCCGAACCCCGCGTTCGCCCGATCGCGGCAAGGCGGACGCCGATAATTTTCTGTGGGGCCGTCACCCCGTCCTCGCCGCCCTGGCGAATCCGGCGCGGCGCGGCATGGGCCGGTTGCTGGCCACGCCCGAGCGCGCCGCCGAAATCGAGGAGGGCCGATTGGCGCACGGCCACAAGATCGAAGTGGTCGAGGGCCAGATCCTGACCCGCATGCTGCCGCCCGGCGCCGTCCATCAGGGCCTGGCCTTCAAGGTCCAGCCGCTGGAAGGGGTGTCGCTGGACGATCTGGCCGATCCGGCCCAGGGGGTCATCGTCATGCTGGACCAGTTGACCGATCCGCAGAACGTCGGCGCCATCTTCCGCTCGGCCCTGGCTTTTGGGGCTCGGGGGATCGTCGTTCAGGATCGCCATGCGCCCGCCCTGGCCGGCGCCCTGGCCAAGGCGGCGGTCGGCGCCACCGAACGCCTGCCCCATGCGCGAGTGACCAATCTGTCGCGCGCCCTGGAAAGACTGGCGGATCTGGGCTGGCGCGCGGTCGGCCTGGACGGTTCGGCCGAGCAGACGCTGGAAGAGGCGCTGGACGCCCAGCCGACGGTCCTGGTCATGGGTTCCGAAGGCGACGGCATCCGTCGGCTGGTGGCCGAACATTGCGACGTCCTGGCCAAGATCCCCATGCCGGGCGGATTCGAGAGCCTGAACGTCTCCAATGCGGCGGCCGTGGCGCTTTATGAGGCTGCGCGCGCGCAACGCGGCTGACAGACGGCGCGGGCGAGGTTAAGGAGCGGCCATGGAATTCCTCTCTTCTCCCGAACTCGCCAGCCAAGCGACCGCGCTGGGCCAGGTTCTGCTGATGGATCTGGTCCTGGCCGGCGACAACGCCGTCGCCGTCGGCCTGGCCGCCGCCGCCCTGCCCCAGGAACAGCGCAAGAAGGCCATTCTGATCGGCCTGGCCGCCGCCGTGGTCATGCGCATCGGCTTCGCCCTGATCACCGTGCAGCTGCTGGCCCTGGTCGGGCTGCTGCTGGCGGGCGGTCTTCTGCTGCTTTGGGTCTGTTGGAAGATGTGGCGAGAACTGCAGGAGCAGCGCACCCACGATCAGGCCGAGGCGGAAAAGGAGCTGGAGCTCGCCCTGAGCATCGAGCACGGCACCGGCCCCTCGCCCGAAGAGCTGGGCGTCAAGCGCAAGTCCTTCGGCGCCGCCCTGCTCCAGATCATGATCGCCGACATCACCATGTCGCTGGACAATGTGCTGGCCGTCGCCGGCGCCGCCCACGAACACCCTTGGATCATGGTCTTCGGCCTGATCCTATCCATCGCCCTGATGGGTGTGGCGGCGACCTATATCGCCCGTCTGCTGCACCGCTTCCGCTGGATCGGCTATGTCGGTCTGGTCGTGGTTCTGTACGTCGCCCTGCATATGATCTGGGACGGCGCGCGTCAGGTGGTGGTCCGCACCGGCCATATGGATGAGTTCAACGCCTCGGCGCCGGCCTTCATCGAGATAAGTCCCGAGGAAGCGGCCAAACACATGGGCCAAAAGCGGACCGAGGACAGTTCCGCCCCTGCGCCCGCCGCCCCGACTGCGCCCGCCGCATGACGGTCGCGACGGTCGATGTCGAAACCGCCGCCGCCTGGCTGCAAGCGGGCGAAGCCGTGCTGATCGACGTGCGCGAGGCGGACGAGTTCGCCGCCGCCCGCATCGACGGCGCCATCCTGGCCCCGCTCAGCGCCATGCCCGCAGCCTGGCAGGCGCTGGACCTTCCGGCCGACCGCAAGATCGTGGTCATGTGCCTGAAGGGCGGTCGCAGCCATCAGGTCTGCGCCTTCATCGGCCCGACCGGGCCGGAGGGTCAGCCGCTGTTCAACCTGACCGGTGGGATCCAGGCCTGGTACGCCGCCGGTCTGCCGATCATCGAGGGTTAGTCGGCCTCGGCGAACTGGTCGTAGGCGCGCAGGGCGTCGGCGGCGTACATCAGGGCCGGGCCGCCGCCCATATAGACCGTCATGGCCATGACTTCGGCGATCTCGTCGCGCGTCGCGCCCAAATCCTTCAGCGCCTTGGCATGAAAGCCGATACAGCCGTCGCACCGCTGGGACACGCCGATCGCCAGGGCGATCAGCTCTTTGGTCTTCTTGTCCAGGGCGCCGTCGGCGGTCGCCGTCTTGGCCAGTTCCGAAAAGGCCTGCATCGGCCCCGGCTGCGCCCGGCGCAGTTCACCGATATAGGCCGAGATGTCGCGTGTCAGCGCCGTATAGTCCTTGGCCATGGCGGCCTCCTTTTCAATTTCGATATTTATGATATGATCGAAATATGAAATGTAAAGACCTACCGATGACCGCTGTCTTCGACGGCCTTCCGGCCCGAGCGGATCAGGCGGCGGCGTTTCTGAAGGGGCTGGCCAGTCCGCACCGGCTGCTGATCCTGTGCGCCCTGGCCCATGGAGAGCGCAACGTCTCCACCCTGATCGCCGAGACCGGCATGGCCCCTACATCCATGTCCCAGCATCTGGCCAAGCTGAAGGACGAGGGGGTGATCGACGTTCGCCGCGACCACCGCACCCTGACCTATTTCATCGTCCATCCGGCGGCGGTTCAGGTCATGGACGTGCTGCACGCCCATTTCTGCGGGAGCCTGCAGGCGGACTGAGGCGGTCGCCCTACTCCGCCCCGCCGAAGCGTTCGGACCATTCCGCGACCTGGGCGTCTTCGATCTTGGCGAACAGCACGCCCTGAGCCTCGACCTTGCCGCCGACCGGCAGACGGTTCAGCAAGTCCTCGTCCGCTGCGGGCCAGCTGAGATCGGTCGAACCGACCGAGGCGGCGATCTTCTCAGCCGAGAAGGGCAGGATCGGCGCCGCCAAACGGGCGAACAGGGCCACCAGGTTCAGGCCGGTGCGCACGCCCACCGCCGCCCGGTCGCGGTCGGTCTTCAGGGCGGTCCAGGGGGCGGCGACCTGCAGATATTCGTTGCCCAGCACCCAGGCGGCGCGGATGGCGACGGCGGCCTTGCGGAACTCCATCGCCTCGAACTGTTCGGTCGCCTCGGCCACGGCGGCCCGAATGTCGGCCTCCAGCTGGATCTCGACCGGACCGGGTTCCCCGCCCTCCGGCACGACGCCGTCGAACTTGGACTCGGCGAACTTGACGATCCGGTTGACGAAGTTGCCCAGAACGTCAGCCAGATCCTTGTTGGTCGAGGCCTGGAAATCCTCCCAGGTGAAGGCCGAATCCGCGTGTTCCGGCCCATAGGCCGTCAGGCGCCAGCGCCAGTAGTCGGCCGGCAGCAGCTCCAGCGCCTGGTCCATGAAGACGCCGCGCTTCTGGCTGGTCGAGAACTTGCCGCCGTACCAGTTCAGCCAGTTGAAGGCCTTCAGCTGGTCCACCGTCTTCCACGGCTCGCCCGAGCCGATGATGGTCGCCGGGAAGCTGACGGTGTGGAAGGCGACGTTGTCCTTGCCCATGAACTGGACATAGCGGACGTCCTCGGCCCCCTCGTCCAGACGCCACCAGTCGCGCCAAGTCCGGCCCGCGGCCTCGGCCCACTCCTCGGTCGCGGCGATATATTCGATGGGGGCGTCGAACCAGACGTAGAAGACCTTGTCCTCCATGCCCGGGCGGGGAAAGCCGTCCTTGGTCACCGGCACGCCCCAGGCCAGGTCGCGGGTGATGCCCCGGTCGATCAGCCCCTCGTCCAGATGCTTGTAGGCGATGGACTTGGCCAGCGTCTGCCAGCCGGTCTTGCCGTCGACCCAGGCGCGGATCTGGGGCTCGATTTTGGTCTGAAGCAGATAAAGGTGGCGGGTGTCGCGCACCTCCAGATTCCGAGAGCCCGACACCGACGAATAGGGGTCGATCAGGTCGGTCGGGTCCAGCAGCCGGCCGCAGTTGTCGCACTGGTCGCCGCGCGCGCCGACATGGCCGCAGTGGGGGCAGGTGCCCTCGACATAGCGGTCGGGCAGGAAACGGGCGTCGTCGATCGAATAGATCATCCGATCCACCCGCTCCTCGATCAGGCCGTTCTTCTCCAGCGCCTCCGCGAAATGCTGGGTCAACCGATGGTTCTGCGGGTTCGAGGACCGGCCGAACCAGTCGTAGCTGAGGCCGAAGGCCTGACCCGCCGCCTTCTGAATTTCGTGCTGCTCGTCGCAATAGGTGCGCACGTCCTGGCCGGCGGCGGCGGCGGCCAGCTCGGCCGGGGTGCCGTGCTCGTCGGTGGCGCAGATATAGAGGACCTCATGGCCTTGAGCCCGCTTGAACCGCGCCCAGACGTCGGCCGGCAACATGGAGCCCGCCAGATTCCCCAGGTGCTTGATGCCGTTGATGTAGGGCAGCGCCGAGGTGATGAGGATGCGGGCCATGATCGTCCAGGAGTTCGGGGAAGCGCAGGGATATAGAGCGGCGACGTCGTTTCCTCAAACGCCTTGCGGCAGTCGGCGCGCAATACGGATGAATCGCCCCGTCAACAGGGTCGAGGAAGCCAGGCTGGCGATGACCACCGCCCACACCAAACCGTTCACGCCCATTTGGTGCGCCAAGACCCAGCCCAGCGGCATCATCACAGCCCCATAGGCGGTGAAATGCAGGATGGTCGGCCACCAGACGTCGCCCGCCGCGCGGTTCGCCTGGGCGGCCACCACCTGGATGCCGTCCGCCACGAAGAACAGGGTCGCCAGCACCAGGGCCGGGGCGGCGATGGCCAAGAGCGCCGGGTCGCGGTTATAGGCGCCGACGATCAGATGGGCGCTGGGCCAGACCGCCAGGGCGACGACGAAGGTCAGGGCCGTGACGACGCCCAGGCCGACCAGACCGGCCCGCAACACCCCTCGGCCATCGCCGGCGCCATAGCTGCGGCCCACCAGCACCGCCGTCGCCGAGGACAGCCCCATGGGCAGCATGAAGACAATGGCCGACACGTTCAGCACCACGGCCCAGGCCGCCGTCTCGGCCGCGCCGATCTGGCCGGCGAAGAAGGTGAAACCGGAAAAGGCTCCGACCTCGATAAAATAGGAGGCGCCGGCGCCCAGGCCGACCTTGACCTGTTCCCGCGCAGCCTGGGGATCGCGTTCGGGCTTGTCGAATACACCCAGGGCGCGCGCCTCGGGCAGGCGCAGAATATAAACCACCAGAAAGAGCGCCAGGGCCGCCCGCGCCCCGAAGGTCGCCCAGGCCGAGGCGAAGGCGCCGTTGAAGCCGATCCCCAAAAGATCCGGCACCAACAGCAGGTTCAGCGTCAGATTGACCCCATTGGCGACCCACATGGCGACCATGCCGGGCTTGGGCCGCCCCAGGGCTTCCAGGAAGAATTGGCCCGTCACCGAGATCAGATAAAAGGGCATGGACAGGGCGAAGACGATCAGGGCGGGGCTCGCCCCCTCGGCCAGACCGTCTTCCAGGCCCATCTTGCCGAGCCCCCACGGACCGATCGCGATCAGGGCGATCATGGAGACCACGCCGATCTGCAACGAATAGGTCATGCCCCGGCGCAGCACCGAGCCGACCGAGTGCCGCCGTCCCTCGCCCAGCATCCGCGCGGTCATCACCTGAACGCCCAGCATCAGACCGACCGCCGTCGTCACCACGATGGACGTCGGCGCCCAGGCCAGAGAGTGGAAGGCCAGTTCGCGGCTTGAGAAATTGCCGACGACAATGGCGTCGGTCAGACCCATGGTCATGATGCCGATCCGCGCCAGGATCACCGGCCAGGCCAGGTGCAGCAGGTCGTGGAAGGCGGTGCGGGTCTGGGGGCTGAGCGCGATCATCGGACGCGGCACAGGCCATGCGGGATCGTCGGGGTCAACTCCCAAAAACTCTGGGGTCTTGGCTACCAGGCGCCCAGTTCACGCAGTTGACGGACCAGCTCCTCCGGCGCCTCGCCGGCGTCCAGCGTATCCAGATCAGGCGGGACGTCCTTGGGCTCGAAATAGCGCCAGCCCTGGAAGGGCCGCCGCGCCAGGGGCGCCGTGCGGATCACCCGAGGCTCCAGCATGATCTCGCACCGGCTCTGCTTGCCCTCGCCCAGGGTCGTGATGTCCAGAACCGGCTGGCGACAGACGATCACGCCCTTCACCACCCAGTACAGCGACCCGCCGTCCTCGATTTCCGAAGCGCGTTTGGGCGTCATTCGGGTGTGAACCACCAGAGGTCCGCCCTTGGCGGCGCGGCGTTCCAGCCATTCGACGTCGGGAACCCCGACGCCCAGCTTGATGATGTGAAGCGGCATGGCGACCACGTAATCTCCCTTAAGGGCCTTCGCCAGTTTCTCTTTACGGTCGGACCTTAGGGTGCGGTCCGTGCCTTCTTCTCATTCACGGCGCAACGGAACGACCATGTACGGATTGATTACGCGCCTGACGGCGCATCCCGGCCGCCGCGACGAACTGGCGCTTCTGCTGACCGATCCGGCCGTGAAGAAACACGGATGCCATTCCTACATCGTCGCCCACGACCTGGCCGACGCGGAAACCCTGTGGGTGACGGAGGTCTGGGTCGATCAGCCCACCCACCAGTCCTGGAGCCGGGACCTGCGCGCCAGCGGCGCCTGGCGAGCCGTTTACGGCCTGATGGCCAAGATGGATGAGTCCATCCTGACCCGCCCCCTGGGCGGGATCGGGTTTTGATCCGCGATCAGTCCGGCGCCTTGACCACCGCCAGAACCGCCGCCTCCCCCACCTGATCCCCGACGGCCGCGACGCTTTCGACAACCCCGTCGAAGGGCGCCGTCAGGGCGTGCTCCATCTTCATCGCCTCCAGCACCACGACCGGCTGACCCTTGGTTACAGCGTCGCCCGCCTTGACCGGCGCCGCCACCACCTTGCCCGGCATGGGAGCGCGAAGGGAGCCGTCAGACACCGCCCCGGCTGCGGCGCTCGTCGCGGCGCGGTACGGCGTGACGCGGCGCGCCTCGCCTTCCACGAACAGGATGAAGCCGTCCTCGACCGCCCGATAGCCGAACAGGCGATCGCCGGCCTGAACCTGATCAAAGCCGATCTGGGCGGTCAGGCCTTCGGCGCCGCGCCAGCCGGTTTCGACCGGGGCGACCGGGCCTGAGACGGGCTCGCCGTCCAGACGGGCCCAGACGGTGGTTTGGGGTGGGGTGTTCAGTCGAAGACCGTAGGACAGGCCCGGCTGTCCGCCCCAGGGGCTGAACCGGTCGGACCCGACCGGCTCGACCTCGGTCGCCGCCTCCGCGACCAGGGTCAGGGCGGCCAGAACCGTCTCCGGCGCATCGGCGGGCTGCAACGCCCCCTCCTCCGCCGCGATAAACCCCGTATCCACATCCCCCGCCACGAAGCGCGGATGGTCCAGGCAGCGTTTCAGAAAGCCCGCATTGGTCTTGACCGGCCAGACCTCGACCTCGCCCGCCGCCTCGGCCAACCGCGCCGCCGCCGCCTCGCGCGTGTCTTCGTGCACGATCAGCTTGGCGATCATCGGGTCGTAGAACTGGCTGACCTCGCCGCCCTGTTCCACGCCGGTGTCGACCCGAATTCCTTCGGGCATGACGAAATGGTCCAGCCGCCCAATCGACGGCAGGAAGCCGGTCGCCGGATCTTCGGCATAGAGGCGCGCCTCCATGGCCCAGCCGTTCAGGCGGATCTGATCCTGCTTCAGCGGCAGGGGCTCGCCCGCCGCCACCCGGAACTGCCATTCGACCAGGTCGACGCCGGTCACGCTCTCGGTCACCGGGTGCTCGACCTGAAGCCGGGTATTCATCTCCATGAACCAGACGCCGTCCGCCTTCAGCCCGTCCGAGGCGTCGGCGATGAATTCGATCGTCCCGGCGCCGACATAGTTCACCGCCTTGGCCGCCTTGATCGCCGCATCTGTCACGGCGGCCCGCACAGCCTCGCTCATGCCCGGCGCCGGCGCCTCTTCGATCACCTTCTGGTGGCGGCGTTGCAGGGAGCAGTCCCGCTCATACAGATGCACGACCTCGCCGTGGCGGTCGCCGAACACCTGGACTTCGATATGGCGCGGCCGGGTGATGTAGCGTTCGATCAGCACCCGGTCGTCGCCGAAGGCGGCCGCCGCCTCGCGCCGGGCGCTGGCCAGGCCGGCGGCGAAATCGGCCGGATCATCGACCCGTTTCATCCCCTTGCCGCCGCCGCCCGCCACGGCCTTGATCAGCACCGGATAGCCGATCCGCGCCGCCTCGGCCGTCAACGTCTCTTGCGACTGGTCCGCCCCCTGATACCCCGGCGTCACCGGCACCCCGGCCTGGATCATCAGTTCCTTCGCCGCGTCCTTCAGCCCCATGGCCCGGATCGAGGCCGGGTCCGGCCCGATCCAGATCAGCCCCGCCGCCGCCACCGCCTCGGCGAAGTCGGCGTTTTCGCTCAGGAAGCCATAGCCGGGGTGGATGGCCTCGGCCCCCGTCGCCTTGGCCGCCGCCAGCACCTTGGCCCCGTCCAGATAGCTCTCACGCGCCGCCGCCGGCCCGATCAGCACCGCCTCGTCCGCCGCCCGCACATGCAGGGCGTCGGCATCGGCCTCGGAATAGACGGCGATGGTGCGAATCCCCATCCGCTGGGCGGTGCGGAAGACGCGACAGGCGATTTCGCCGCGATTGGCGACAAGGACGGACTTGAACATGCCCCGGTCTTAGCCGGATCGTGCGCCCCTGCCCAGCGCTTCTCCCCGGCTGCGACGGCGAGGCCTTGCGCCCCGCGCCAGACCGGCTATCCCGGCCCCATGTCCCTGCGCCCCCTCTTCGTCACCCAGGTCTATGAAGCCTCCCTCGCCGAGGGACGCGGCTGGCCCGCCTTCAACGCCCAGCTGATCGAGGTGGTCCGGATGATGGCCGAAGAAGACGCCGCCGGCCGCCGCTGGTGCCGCGACAACGCCTATCGCGGCTACACCTCCTACGCCTCTCTGAACGACCTGCCCCAGCGCTTCCCCGAGTTCGCAGAGCTGAAGCGCCATCTGGACCGCCACGCCCTGGCCTATGCCCAGGCGCTGAATTTCGACCTGGCCCGGAAGCCGCGTCTGGACAATCTGTGGGTCAATATATTGAAGCCCGGCGGCGGCCACACCAGCCATATCCACCCCCACGCCTATCTGTCCGGCACCGTCTATATCGACGTGCCCGACGGCGCCTCGTCGCTGAAGCTGGAAGACCCCCGTCTGCCCTTCATGATGGCCCGCCCCGGCGTCACCGACGACGCCCCCGAGGCCGAACGCCCCTTCGTCTATCTGCGGCCCCAGGCCGGGACGGTGCTGATGTGGGAAAGCTGGCTGCGCCACGAGGTGCCGACCAACCAGGCCAAGTCCGACCGGATTTCGATCAGCTTCAACTACGCCTGAGGCGCCCCGTGGGCGACACGGACCTTCCCCCGCCTGCGGGGGAAGTGTCAGCTCGTCGAGCGCAGCGAGACGGCTGACGATGGGGGAAGTCTTCCTTTTTGGCGACACTTCCCCCTCCGACCCTGGTCCGCTACGCGGACGCCGGGGATGGTCTCCCCCGCAAGCGGGAGAGGGTCTTTCGCCTATGCCGAGCGTGGGGGCGATCCCGCATCGTGCGGCGTCCAGAGCCCCTCCACCCCCGCGCAAGCGGCGCGGCGGTCACCCTCCCCGCAGGCGGGGAGGAGACGGTGCGACGGCCCTTGCCTGTCTCCTCCCCATGAAATGGGGAGGCGGCGCGACGCGAAGCGGCGTGACGGAGGATGACGAATGCCGGAGTCAGTTACGCAGGCAGGCCCTGCCCCTCGTGTAACGCCCTCTTTAACCACGACAATTTTCGAGCAACTCGTCCGCGACAGTTTTCCAACTGACGATCCAATGCGGCCGATACCATTTGGCATTCGTCTTGCGAGAAAAAACGCGAAAAATTGAGGAAAAGATAGCGGTCTTCGTCAACACGAAGCGCAGACTGACTATCGCCACCCGACAACTCCATAATATCGGCAAGATCGGGAGATATTAGTATACGAGGAACTTCAGCCTCTTTCGACTCCAATCTGTACGCATCTATAAGCGCAGCGCTATATACTATACCATCTTCAGAGTAATGCTTACCATAGGCAACCCCGCCCCTTACCAAAACACCCATCTTGATGAGATCTGCTTGGAGGCGGGTACAAGCATCTAAAAACGGCGTAAACGCCTCTCGAGAGAACAACGTCGAGACGACTATAGAGTCCGAGAATAGATCGACCGATATTTTAGCATCGACATCACCGAGCGCTCGCGCCGCTAAAACAGCTTGGCGAATAGAATCTAAATTCGAGTCTGCCATCAGTTCAGCATTAGAAAAATCTCTCTGCACTTTCTCTGCAAATCCGAGAATGTCTATGAATGCTACAAAATACTGATCGACCTGCATTCAAAGGACCGTATCAATGCGGTCTGCGAGACACTTCATTTTTTCAGCAAATTTATCGATACGACTTTTGGCATCTGTCCATACGTTACCGGACCATGGCACTCCGCCATTTAAGGATCTGGTATCGTCAGGACCGATCTGAAATATAGCCTTGCCGTTTTCTTGCATTATTGGGCCCAACCCCTGAAAGTCGGGAATCTCTGCAATAATCCAGTTTGACGGATTATCCTTCGCCAATAGATCAAATCCTTGGGTAGCCACGGAATTAAGCGCCGGGACTAGATTCCCTTCGACGGCCTTGGGGATTTGATCCATCCAGTAGCGATACGATGGCCTTGCCTGGCCGCCATACATTTTAAAATTCGAAATTATCACACCCAAGAACACTGGCGCACCCTTCGGGACCGGGAGCCCGAGCTGTGAAAAGGCGGGTATGACCTGGGCATTCTCCCCAACCCATCTCGAAATTATCGTTGAGAGCGTCCCGATCGCTTGAACGTTGAAGCGATCGGGCATCGTCGGCACAAAGAAGCCGTCGCAGACTAGAAAGCAGGCTCGAGTAAGAGCGCCTGAACTTGGCCCAACATCAAACACTACGTAGTCATAACCTCGAACAGAAGCTAAACGCCTGACGAAATCATCTATAGCACCATACGTCCGCTTTTCATGCGTTTTGGAGGAATGTCTCTGCTGATGCGCCTCAGACAAATGGTCTTCAATGCTGCTTAGATCGACGTCACCCCTGATCAGAAACAGGTTATCAGTTATTTTTACCTCGATATCATTGGTAACTTCAACAGCAGGTATCGCGCCCTCAATCCTTGGCTGAAGCAGCTCCAAAAGAGTTTTACCAGGAAGAACCGCTGATTTTCCGGTTTCCAACTCTTCTTGATCAGCTACAGCTAGCTGATGCGCCATCATAATCTCAGTGCAGTTGCACTGAGGATCCGCATCGATAACTAAGACTTTCGAACCTTTGGCCGCAAGAAAATGAGCCAAGTTAAAGGTGGTCGTCGTTTTAGAGACGCCTCCTTTATGGTTATAAAGAGTAACGACTTTGGTCATTTTCACCCCGCCCAAGTTGCACAGCCTATCGCGGCGGAGTTGAGATTTCTAGCTCTCAATGCACCCGCGCCTTCCCGATCTCCAACCCGCCCTCGCCGGCCGTGACCGCAATCACCCCGCCGTCCTCGATCTCGCCGGCCAGCAGTTTGCGCGCAATCGGGTCCACCAACTCCTTCTGGATCACCCGCTTGAGCGGCCGCGCCCCATAGGCCGGGTCGTAGCCGCGGTCGGCGAGCCAGGCCAGGGCGGCGTCGTCCAGGTCCAGCGTCATGCGGCGGTCGGCCAGCAGCTTTTCGAACCGTGACAGCTGGATCCGCACGATCCCGCCCATCTGGTCGCGGCCCAGGCGGTGGAACAGGATGATCTCGTCGATCCGGTTCAGGAACTCGGGCCGGAAGTGGGCGCGGACGGCCTCCATGACGAAGGGGCGGACGGCCTCCACATCCTCGCCCTCGCCCTGTTCGGCCAGATACTGGCTGCCCAGGTTGGAGGTCATGATGATCAGGGTGTTGCGGAAGTCGATGGTCCGCCCCTGCCCGTCCGTCAGGCGGCCGTCGTCCAGCACCTGCAACAGCACGTTGAAGACGTCGGGGTGGGCCTTTTCGACCTCGTCGAACAGGACGACCTGATAGGGGCGGCGACGCACGGCCTCGGTCAGGGCGCCGCCCTCGTCATAGCCGACATAGCCGGGAGGGGCGCCGATCAGGCGGCTGACGCTGTGCTTCTCCATATATTCCGACATGTCCAGCCGGGTGATGGCCGCCTCGTCGTCGAACAGGAAGTCGGCCAGCGCCTTGGTCAGTTCGGTCTTGCCCACGCCGGTCGGGCCCAGGAACAGGAAACTGCCCAGCGGCCGGTTCGGGTCGTTCAGGCCGGCGCGGGCGCGGCGCACGGCGTCGGAGACGGCGGCCAAAGCCTCGTCCTGGCCCACCACGCGGGCGGACAGGGCCTCCTCCATCTTCAGCAGTTTTTCGCGCTCGCCCTCCAGCATCTTGTCGACCGGCACGCCGGTCCAGCGGCTGACGACGGCGGCGATCTGTTCGGCGTCGACCACCTCGGGCGTCAGGGGGCCGGATTTGTCGGCCTCGTTCGCCTCGGCCTCGGCCAGCTGTTTTTCGATCTGGGGGATCTGGCCGTAGGCGATCTCAGACGCTCTCCCCAGGTCGCCGGCGCGTTGGGCGTTGGTCAGTTCCAGACGCAGACGGTCCAGGGTTTCACGCAGTTGCGCGCCCTGCCCGACCTTTTCCATCTCGGCCTTCCACTGGGCGGTCAGGTCGTCGGACTGGCCTTCCAGATCGGCGATCTCGTCCTCCAGCTTCTCCAGCCGGTGCTGGGAGGCCTGGTCGGTCTCCTTCTTCAGGGCCTCGCGCTCGATCTTCAGTTGGACCAGGCGGCGGTCGATCTCGTCCAGGGCCTCGGGCTTGGAGTCCACGGCCATCCGCACGCGGCTGGCGGCCTCGTCGATCAGGTCGATGGCCTTGTCCGGCAGGAAGCGGTCGGTGATGTAGCGGTTCGACAGGGTGGCGGCGGCCACGATGGCGCTGTCGGAGATGCGGACCCCGTGGTGGACCTCGTACTTCTCCTTCAGTCCACGGAGGATCGACACCGTGTCCTCCACCGTCGGTTCGGAGACGAAGACCGGCTGGAAGCGGCGGGCCAGGGCGGCGTCCTTTTCGACGTGCTTCCTGTATTCATCCAGGGTGGTGGCGCCGACGCAGTGCAGTTCGCCGCGCGCCAGGGCGGGTTTCAGCAGGTTGGAGGCGTCCATGGCGCCGTCGCCCTTTCCGGCGCCGACCAGGGTGTGCATCTCGTCGATGAACAGGACGATGCCGCCCTCGGCCGCCGAGACCTCGGACAGCACGGCCTTCAGCCGCTCCTCGAACTCGCCGCGGTATTTGGCGCCGGCGATCAGGGAGCCCATGTCGAGCGCCATCACCGTCTTGTCGCGCAGGGATTCGGGCACGTCGCCGTTGACGATGCGCAGGGCCAGGCCCTCGACGATGGCGGTCTTTCCCACGCCGGGTTCGCCGATCAGGACGGGATTGTTCTTGGTCCGCCTCGCCAGGACCTGGATGGTGCGGCGGATCTCCTCGTCGCGGCCGATGACCGGGTCGATCTTGCCGTCGCGGGCGGCCAGGGTCAGGTCGCGGGCATAGCGTTTCAGGGCGTCGTAGCCGTCCTCGGCGGCGGCGCTGTCGGCGGTCTTGCCCTTGCGCACCTCGGCGATGGCGGCGTCCAGCTTGTCGGCGGTCACGCCGGCAGATTTCAGCACTTGGGCGGCGGTTCCGCCCTCCTTGGCCAGGGCCGCCAGCAGGCGTTCGGTAGTGACAAAGGCGTCGCCGGCGGATTTTGAGGACTCTTCGGCGGCGGCGAAGACGCGGGCGGTGTCGCCGTCCAGATAGAGCTGGCCCGAGCCGCCGGTGACCTGGGCGCGCTTCTTCAGCGCGGTTTCGACATCGGCCTCGGCGCGGCGGGCGTCGCCGCCGGCGGCGGTGATCAGGTTTCTGGCCAGACCGTCGCGCTCCTCAAGCAGGACCTTGAGCAGGTGTTCGGGCGCGAACTGCTGGTGACGGCGGGCCAGGGCCAGCGACTGGGCCGACTGGACGGCCTGTTTGGCGCGGTCGGAATAGAGATCGAGATTCATAGGTGTCCCCTCATCAGGCGGATTTCGCCCGCGCCGCCCTTTCAGGAAGCGACGACACGGGTCTGTGAAATCCAGATGGTGTGACCCGTCGGGCACACAAGGGGTGGCGGGCGGGAGATTTCACCCCGCCCGCGCTTCGCCGTCATGTCTCAGCCGCCGGTCGGGCCGGTCGAGAAGTCGAACTGTTCCGGCTGGCGGCGCGGCCCGCCGAAGTTCCAGGTCAGGCCGACGTAGAAGGCCCGCAGCTTGATGTCCTGCTCCGAGCGTTCGCGGAACTGCGGCGTCTCATAGATCGTGGTGGTGTTGAAGGTGTTGAACAGGTCGCGCGCGGTGAAGTTGAACGACAGCTGCTCGTTCAGCTTGCGGCGATAGCCGAGATTGACCATGCCGCCGGCCTCGCGCCGCCCCTGGGCCAAGAGGCTGTCGCCCTGCCAGAAGCTGGACAGTTGGACGAAGTCCTTGGCCGTCGGCTGCCAGTTCAGGCTCAGACGCCCGCTGGCCAGTGTCGCCTCGCGGTCTCCGCCGCCGACCACGGCGCCCGAGTCGATCTCCTGACGGAAGACATTGACCCCGGCGCTGTAGCGCAGGGTCGACAGCAGGCGCCCGTTCGCCGTCGCCTCGACCCCCACGTCCTGGCGCGAGCCCAGGTTTTCGGGCCGGGTCAGGAAGACGCCGCCGCCGATGTCGGTCGCCACGTCGGTAAAGGCCTTGTCGGTGTTCCGCAGATAGGCCGTCGCCTGATAGAAGCTCTGGCCCTTGCGCATCTGCCACATGGCTTCGAAGCTGTCGGTCTCCTGCGGCTCCAGGTCCGGATTGCCGGACCGGACGTTCAACGGGTCCTGATAGGCGACGAAGGGGTTTAGCTGGCCGGGCTGGGGCCGCTGGATGCGGCGCGAATAGCTGGCGCGCAGGGTCTGTTCGGCCGACAGCTGATATTGCAGATGGGCCGTCGGATAGGCGCGGAAATAGTCCTGGGACGCCGAGGCGCCGCCGGTCAGATCCTTGATCTCTATGTCCGCCTGTTCCAGGCGCAGGCCCAGCTGAGCCGACAGCTTCTCGCCCAGAGGACGTTCGTAGGTGGTGTAGAGGGCGTGCACCGTCTGCTCGGCCTCGAACCGGTTGTTCAGGGCCGGGACGGGCGTCAGGGCGGCCTCGGACGGGCCACGCAGAAAGCCGGCGTCCTGCTCGGGCCGCTGAAGGTTCAGCTCATAGCCCAGGCGCAGCTTGCCGCCGTCCGACATCGGGCGGGTATAGGCGCTGGTGAAGCCCCAGGTGACCTGATCGACGTCAGTCCGAGTGCGCTCGTACAGGGCCGCCGCCGCCGGCGTCAGGAAGGTGGTCAGGGCCTGGCTGGTGTTTTCATTGCTGTTGGAATCGTAGCGCAGTTCGTTGGACCATTCATGGCCGTCGCCGTCGAAGCGGCGCAGCACCCGGGCCGTGGCGCCCCAGTTGGCGAAGTCGAAGTCCGACGATCCCTCGCGCCGATAGGCGTTCGTCACCGCCCCGCCCGCGTTGCGTGTTTCGAACAGGCTGGAGGCCGAGCCCGTGCCGTCGAAGGCCACGCCGCGCAGTTCGCCGGTGATCTGGGTCTTGTCGTCCAGCTTGTATTCGGCGGTGAAGCGGCCGAAGGCGCCGTTCTGCTCGGACTCGATCGGCTGATCGACGGTGGTGGTCGAAACCACGGCGCCGGTCGTCGGGTCCAGTTGCTCGCGCGTCCGGGTGAAGCTCAGCTCCGTCGGATCGGACCGATAGCTGACGTCGCCCGACAGGGTCAGTCGGTCCTTCTGCCACGATCCGCTGAGGCCGGCGTTCCAGCGGCCGTTGTCGCCGACGTTCGCCCGCACCGAGCCGGTGGATTGCGTACCCGGCTTGGGCGCCGTCGGCTTGGTGATCAGATTGATGACCCCGCCCGACCCCTCGGGGCTGTAGGCGGCCGAGGGATTGGTCATCACCTCGATCCGCGCATATTGGCTGGCGGGCAGTTGGATCAGCGCCTGCCCGCGACCGGGGCCGGTCAGAATGCCGGACGGGCGACCGTCGACCAGTATGGTGACATTGGCGTCGCCGCGCAGGGAGACATTGCCCTCCGAGTCCACATCGACCGAGGGCACGTTGCGCAGGGCGTCGGCCAGGCTGCCGGAGGTCGCCTGCAGATCATTGGCCAGGCTGTAGCTGACGGAATCGATCGAGGTGCGGACGTCGTCGGCGCGCGCCGTCACGGTGACGTCGCCGACCGAGGCGGGCTGGTCGGAGGCCGGCTGGCCGGAGGCGGGCGGCGTCTGCCCGGCCGGCGTCTGCCCAGCCGGCGTCTGGGTCGGTCTCTGCTGAGCCGGCGCGGGCGTCTGCGACGGCTGCGGCGTTTGCGCCTGGGCCAGGGCGGCGGCGGGCAGCACGGCCCAGGCCGCGCCGAGCAGCAGAACAAGTTTGGACGACGTCATCCCCGATGATCCTGAAGGTGCGGCGGACGGCTTCCGACGCTTATCGATAATCGTTGCGTATCGAGCCTGCTTTGCAATGCAAAGTTACATCTTGGACAGGTCCATTACACCTTCGTCATCCTTGCTCCGAAAGCGATGGGTGACGCGCGCGAAGCGGCGCGTTAGCGTGTCGCCGCATCGAGAGTTGGAGCCCGCGCCTTGCCCCTGAACCTGACCCGTCGTCGCGCCCTGGCCGGCGCCCTCCCGCTGAGCCTCGCGGCCCGCCCGGCCCTGGCCTGGAACGCCGCCAACGACGATACGACCCTGGCTGAGGCGATCGACGCCTATGTAAAAAAGGCGATGGCCGCTTGGCCCGACCAGCCCGCATTGGGAATCGCCGTGGTCAAGGACGGCGCCGCCGTGCTGACCCGCGGCTATGGGGTGAAGGTTCAGGGCAAGCCGGCCGTCGCCGATGAACACACCCTGTTCGCCATCGCCTCCAACACCAAGAACGTCACCGCCGCCGCCCTGGCCATTCTGGTCGATGAGGGCAAGGTCAAATGGGACGCGCCGATCAAGACCTATCTGCCCGATTTCCGGCTGGTCGATCCTTACATCGCCGACCACATCACGGTTCGCGACACCTTGAGCCACCGCGCCGGTTTCGGCCTGGGCGCCGGCGATCTGCTGTTCTGGCCCAACAGCGACCGGACCCGCGCCGAGGTCTTGGCCCAGGCCGCCTTCGTGCCGATCGAGGACGGATTCCGCGCTCGCTACCACTATTGCAATCTGATGTTCGTGGTCGCGGGGGCGGTGATCGAGGCCGTCTCGGGCCAGACCTGGGAAGACTTCATCCAGACGCGGATTCTGGACCGCGTCGGCATGAGCGAGACCGTGCCCCTGGCGCGCCTGGCCGACCCGGCCAAGTCCGCCCTGCCCCACGGCCGGGTCGGACCGCCGCTGCGCTATCAAGGCGCCATGACGCCGATCGCGGATTCGATCGTGGAGGTCTGGAACTGGGACTCGGCCGCCGCAGCCGGCGGGATCTGCACCACCCCGGCCGACTGGGCCAAATGGATCGCGGTGCGGCTGAACGAGGGGCGGCTGCCCGACGGGACGCGACTGTTCTCGGAAGAGTCCGCCAGGGAAATGTATCGTCCCAACATCATCGTCGGCAGCTCGCCGGGCCCGACGGCGGAACTGCCCAACCGCTCCATCGCCTCGACCTACGCCCTGGGCCTGCAGGTTCAGGACTATCGCGGCGAGCGACTGATCAGCCACGGCGGCGGTTCGCCCGGCGGCATTTCCGCGACCGTTCTGATCCCCGGCCGCAAGGTTGGGTTCAGCATTTTTTCGAACGCCGAGGAGAGCTTCCTGCTGCGCGCCCTTCGCTCAGGCATCGCCGACCTCTGCCTGGGCAAGGTGGATGTCGACTGGATCGCCGATTCCAAGCGGTTGGAGGCGGAGGGGAACGCCAAATCCATCGCCGCCGCAGCCGAGATCGACGCCAAACAGGCGGCCGGGGCGCCGCCCTCCATGCCTCTGGACGCCTATGCCGGAACCTGGCGCGACCCTTGGTACGGCGACATCGTCATCGCGCCCAAGACCCGCGGCCGGGGGCGCGACCGCAAGCCCGGCCTTTGGCTGACCTTCACCCATACGCCGGCCTTGCAGGGCTGGTTGGAGCCCTATGACGGCGAGACCTTCCGCACCCGCTTCCCGGACAAGCGGGAGGAAGACGCCTTCGTGACGTTCGACATCCAGACCGCCAAGCCCGCCACGGCGACGATGAAGGGCGTCTCGCCGGACATCGACTTCTCCTACGATTACCAGGATTTGAGACTGACGCGGATTTGAACGTTCGGCCTGTGACCTAGGCGCGCAAGGCGGAACGTCCTGACCGAGGCAGCGCTGTCCTTCCATCAACGTAAAGGAAGGACAGCCATGTCAAAGTCAGACACTCCCCGCGCGCTCGACCGCGACGAAGCGGAGATGGTCCAGCAGAGCCAGGTCCTGGACGACCGATCGCCCGCCGAATTGCGGGAGCTGATCGGCCGACTGCGGGCGCGGCGGGACAGGGCGCAGCGCCAGATTCGCACGCGCGCCCGCTCGGCTCAGGGGCGGGGCGAAACCGCCGGGGCCGACACAGGCGCGCGGGAGAAGAAGGCGCTGCTGACAGAGGCGATCGCTCGCGTCGCCGAAGCCCTGGCGTCTCCACGGAGCGGCGGCGCAAAGGCGAAGACGGCGACCGAAAATCTTCGACAGGCGGTCCGGCGCAAGGCCGAGAACCCAACCTGGACCGGGCCCGAAGACCGCACAGCGGATCAAGGATCGGTCGAGACCCCAAACACGAAGATCGCTCCCTCGGGCGCCCTGCACGCCGAGGGGATGCGCGCGGCGATTTCGCGTTCCACCGGCAATCGTTGACCCAGAGACCTGAAGCCGCGCCTGCGGACTTCAGGTCCTGATTTCCAGGAGCTCCAGCTTGGCTTCCTGCTTGGGCCAGGGGAGGACGAGCCGCCAGCGGCTCTGGCCGATCCGCTCCAGAACGCCCACCTGATCGCGTTCCGGGCGATCGCCATAGGCGGGAAAGCCGGTCTCGGCGTCGCTGAGGGCCTGGGCGCCGATATAGACGAGGCGACGATCCGTGTCGGGATAGAGCAGGCCCTGAGTCCGCTGCGACCCCGTCTTCTTGGTCAGAACCAGATCCCCGCCTGGGGTCGTCTCCACCGAACAGGCGAACCAGGGATAGTCGACATAGGCCAGACCGGTTCCCTCCCCGCGCCGCCCCAGCTTGATCGTTCGGCAACGATAGGCGCCGGGAGGCGGCTGAAGGCGATCGGGCAAGCCGGCGTTGGGATCGACCAACGGGCCCAGGGCCTCGACCTCAGAGGCGAAGCCGGCGGCCTCGGCCTCGGCGCGGGCCATACGCCAGGCCTGGTCCAATCGACCGAGCAGGCTGGCGTCGGCCGCCGAGGCGACCTGACGCCAATCGTCGCTTCCGCCTTGAAGCCCGTCTTGAGCCGCGGAAGGTGCGGCTGCGGCAGCGGCTGTCGCGGGCGGCGCGACGCGCGGGGGGACGCCTTTGGCGGGCGCGCTGACGGCCGGCGAGGTTTCGGCGCGGCTGCCCGGACTGTTCTCACCGCAGGCGGACACCGCCAAGCCGAGAAGCAAGGGCGCAAAGAAGGTCGGGGTGCGGCGCATGATCGGCGTCTCCATCGGTTCAGGAGACGAACGGTCAAGCCGCCGCGCGGTTCAGTCGGTCTTGGCCGGAACCAGTTCGATCAGGTCCAGGTTCGACTCATACTGCGGCCACGGCAGCACCAGACGCCAGCGCGCCTCGCCGATCCGTTCCAGAACGGCGACCAGATCGCGATCACTGTTGCGGCCATAGGAGTTGGCGGCCGGTTCCTGGGCCAGGGCCATGGACCCCAGCAACAGCATGTGCCGGTCGTTCTCGGGGAACAGGAGGCCCGAAGGCCTCTGGGAGCCGGTCAATTTGGTGAACTTCAGACCGCGCGGCGTCTGTTCGATGCGACAGGCGAACCAGCCGTAAACCACATAGCCCAGTCCGTCCTCGCCGCCCTGGGAGCCCAGTTTCACGGTGCGGCAGCGGTAGTCGCCGGTCGGCGGGGTCACGCCGGGGCGTGCGGCGGACGGATCGATCAGATCGCCCAGACTGTTCAAATCGCCCGAACCGCGCTGGCGTCGCGCCTGTTGCAGGGCCAGATCCCAGGCGGCGTCACGACGCTGATAGCGATCCCGATCGGTCGAGGTGATGACGCCGCGCCAATCCATCAAAACCCCGCCCGTTCCGGAAGAGGGCGGCGGCGGCGGCGGAGGCGGCGGCGGGGTGGAGGCGCAGGCCGCCAGAGCGAGAAGGCCCGCCAGAGCCAGACCGCCCTTCAGCCCGGCCCCTGGGGCCAGGCGTCGAAGCGAAGGACAAGGCGGACGTATCTGGCGCATCAACGCTTCCCTGTGAAAAGGCGTCCGAGGGACGGACCTTGCGGCGAAGTCGGTCTTTTAGGCCCTTGGTCGGCGGCCCGCGTCAAGACCGCAGCCGCAGATCACGGCTTGGCGGGAGATCAGCCTTCGCTCTCGGCCGCAGCCTCGGCCTTGCGGCGGGGCGCGCGGCGGCGCGGGGCGGGCTCGCCCTCCTCGACCGTCGGAGCGGGGGCGGACAAGCGGGTCAGAAAGCCGGGCAGAGCCGTCGGAGTCTCATCATCGCCCGTTTCGGCTGCAACGGTGGGACGGCGCGACCGGCGCGCCGGCCGCTCGTCCGGCTGAGGGACTTCGCTCTGATCCGAGACCGGAGCCGCCGACTCGGTCTGGGCCGCGGCGGCGGCGTCATCGGCGACCGCTTCGATCGGGCGGCCCTCGCCCGACTGGCCTTCGCCCTGGGTGTCGAATCGGCGCTGCCGCTCCTCGCGACGCCGCTCCCAGCGTTCGCGACGGCTTTCACGGCGACCGCCGCCTTCGCCCTCGGCGCGCATCTCGCCGTCGTCGCGCGGCGACTGGCCGTCGCGGTCGCGGTTCTGGTCGCGGTTCTGGTCGCGGTCGCGATTGTAGTCGCGCTCCCGGTTTTGATCCCGGTTCTGGTCGCGGTTTTGGGACTGCTCCGCGCGCTCCGCCGCTTCCTGAGCCTGGCGATCCGCCGCCTGCTGCGCCGCCATGAAGGCCGCGGCCTGGGCGCCGGATTCGTCTTCGAAATCGATGTCGAAGCCCTGGTTCGACAGTTCGCGCGCGGCGATGTCGGAGAAGGAGCGTTGGGGCTGAAGGGCGCGCAGAACCCGGTAATAGTGTTCGGCGTGCTGTTGGTAGTTCTCGGCCAGCACCCGGTCGCCGCTGGACGCCGCGTCACGGGCCAGCTGCTGATAGCGCTCATACACGGTCTGGGCGTTGCCGCGGACCTTGATGTTTTCGGGCCCTTGCGAATCCCACGAACGATTCGGATTGGCGTTGTTGGCGTTATTGGCGCCCGCCTTGTTCCGATTGCGTCCGCGCTGACGCTTCATGCCCTTGAAATCTCTCATTCGCGCTACCGTGTGCAGGGATGGAGCCAAGCCATCGGGCCGGGTCCGTCCGTTTCGTGGTTCCGTTTCGCTCGGGGCCGATCCCCGATTGTCGATCTGTCGGAATGCCTTGTCGCCCGCATGGTGCGCCGGCCCTGTGGGGACCGACCGTCATGGCCGGCTCAAGCCGCGAACAGCCGGGCGAAAACCCGTAAAGCTGCGTTTGAGTGGGAGACGAGAGAGACTTAGCGTGTGCGCCGTCCCTTTCCAAGGGGTTTTCGACAAAGCGTCGCACCTTGGGCCACGGCTCCGCTTTGCCGACAGGCGTCGGGTGGGCTAGGCAGGGTCTTTAAGGCGACGATGAGGCTTTCTCCCATGCGGGTTCTGGTTCTAGGCGGCGACGGCTTCTGCGGCTGGCCGACGGCCCTGCATCTCTCGGCCCAGGGCTGGGACGTGACCATCGTCGACAATCTGAGCCGGCGGAATATCGACAATGAGCTGGAGGTCCAGTCGCTGACGCCGATCCGAACCATGGGCGAGCGGATCAAGGCCTGGAAAGAGGTGTCGGGCCGCGACATCGGCTTCGTCAACATGACCGTGGGCAAGGAGTTCGACCGTCTGGTGGCCCTGATCCGCGACCTGGCCCCCGACAGCGTGGTCCATTTCGCCGAACAGCGGGCCGCCCCCTATTCGATGAAGTCGGCGCGGCACAAGCTGTACACGGTCGACAACAACATCAACGCGACCAACCACCTGCTGGCCGCCATCGTCGAGAGCGGGCTGGACGTGCACCTGGCCCACCTGGGCACCATGGGGGTCTATGGCTACGGCACTGCGGGCCTGCGCATCCCCGAGGGCTATCTGAAGGTGACGGTGGACACCGACCACGGCCCGGCCGAGCAGGAAATCCTGTTCCCGCCGAACCCGGGCAGCATCTATCATATGACCAAGACGCAGGACGCCCTGCTGTTCCAGTTCTATGCCCGCAACGACAGCCTGCGGATCACCGACCTGCACCAGGGCATCGTCTGGGGCGCCCAGACGGCCGAGACCAAGCAGGACGAACGGCTGATCAACCGCTTCGACTATGACGGCGATTACGGCACGGTGTTGAACCGGTTCCTGATGCAGGCGGCGGTCGGCTATCCGCTGACCGTGCACGGATCGGGCGGCCAGACGCGGGCCTTCATCCATATCCAGGACACGGTGCGTTGCGTCGAACTGGCGCTGAACAATCCGCCGAAACGCGGCGACCGGGTCAAGATCCTGAACCAGATGACCGAAAGCCGACGTGTGCGCGACCTGGCCCGAATGGTCGCCGACATGACCGGCGCCGAAGTCCACAATGTGCCCAACCCGCGCCAGGAGGCCGACGAGAACGATCTGGTCGTGGCCAACGACCAGTTCCGCGAACTGGGGCTGAAGCCGATCACCCTGGCCGAAGGCCTGATGCAGGACGTCACCGAGATCGCCCGGCGCTACGCCGACCGCGCCGATCTGAACCGCATCCCTTGCGTTTCGGCCTGGAACCAACGCCGCGCCAAGGCGCTGGAAAGCCAAGCGCGGCCGTGCGCGAGTTCGCCCGGTTCGCCCAACATCCTGACCGCCTGAGCCTGCCGATGAACCGCCCTGTCACCGCCCCCTCCCTGCTGGTCTTCGGCGGCGGCTATCTGGGGCGGGCCGCAGCGCGCGAAGCCTTGAAGCGAGGGGGACAGGCGGCGGCGACCTCTCGCGATCCCGAACGCCGACGCTCCCTTGCGGCGGAAGGTGTTTCAGCGATCAATCCTGCAGACTCTGACGCCCTCAAGACTGCGCTGGAATCGGCCACGGCAGTGCTGATCACTGCGGCGCCGGACGCCCATGGCTGTCCGGGCCTGCGCGCCCTGGCGCCCGTCGCGTCCCAGGCTTGGCCGGATTGGATCGGCTATGTGTCATCAACCAGCGTCTATGGCGACCGAGCCGGCGGCTGGGTGTTCGAGGACGGGCCGCTGAACGCCGCCAGCCTGGAGGGCGCCCGTCGAGTGCGGGCCGAACGCGACTGGCTGGACGGGGCGCAGGGCATGGGGCTGACAGTCCAGATTTTCCGTCTGCCCGGTTTTTACGGCCCCGGCCGCAACGTCATTGATCGGCTGAGGGACGGCTCGGCGAAACTGGTCCGGAAGCCGGGCCAGGTGTTCAACCGCATCCATGTCGATGACGTGGTGTCGGCGCTGTTCGCCTCCGTGAACCGCCCCCGGCCCGGCGCCGCCTATAATCTGACCGACGACGAGCCCTCGCCCGCCGATATGGTGGTGGAATGGGCGGCCGACCGGATGGGCCTGCCCCGTCCGCCGGAAGTCGATTGGACCGACGACAGCGTCAGCGAGGCGATGCGCCGCTTCTATCTGGATTCCAAGCGGGTCTCGAACGCCCTGGCCAAGGCCGAACTGGACTGGCGACCGGCCTATCCCAGTTGGCGGGAAGGCCTGGAAGCCTTGCTGGACGCGCCGCCGCCGCTTCGCCTGGTCGGCTGATCGCGCGTCTCAAGCGCCTCTGTTCTTCTTCAGGAGGCGGTCCCGCGCCGCATTGACTCGGATCGCCAACCCGGCCGTGCCGCCTTGGTCGGGATGGACGCGGCTCATGGCGTGTTTCCAAGCCGCGCGAATCTGCGCCTCGTCCGCGTCCGGAGGGACGCCGAGCACTGCGCGCGCCTCGGCCTCGGTGATCGGCTCGGAACGTACGGGCGTCCGCATCCGCGACGACCAGACCAGATAGAGGCCCGCCGCCGCGAGGCCTGCGCCCCACAGCCAAGCGCCCCTGAAGGCCGCCAAAGCCCCGCCGGCCAGAAGCGCAGACGCGAGCAGGGTCGCCGTCACCCGCCAATGGGCCCGACCACGTCTTTCCGTCTGTCGTCCCAGTCGCACCAGGGCCCAGACGGCGACGGCCGCCAGGGCCAGTCCAATCAGAGCCACGCGGTCATCCGGCCTTTCAGGCCGCCACGTCCAGCGGCGCCAGGGCCTGTTCCAGACCCATGGCCTTCATCAGATTGCGCAGCTCCTGGCGGGCCGCGACATGGGCCAGGGACACCGCCACCGGCCGCACCTCATTGGACAGGTCTGCAACCGTCAGGCCGAAGGGGAACAGCTCGCGATAGATGACCCGATCACGCAAGCCCGGCCCGACGCGGAAGCCGACCCGCTTGGCCAGCTTGTTCATCCGCTCTTCCAGTCGCTTGCGGTTGCGCGCCTCGGCGACGGCGAGACGGTTCGTCACGACCAGCCAGTCGATGGTCGCTTGCCGGCCCTGGGTGATCGCCCGGACCTTGCGGGCCTCCCAGACGCTTTCGGAATAGATGGAGGGCTTCAGCAGCTCCAGCGAGACTGGGTCCACCTCGCCCAGCAGGTCGAAGTCGACAAAACTGTCGTTCATGGGGGTCACGATCTGATCGGCGCGCGCATGGGCGGCGCTGGACACCGCCGTGTCGCCGCCGGGGGTGTCGATCAATATGGCGTCCACGCCTGCGGCCGCAGCCTCGGCGAAGGCCTTTTCGAAGGCCGCGATCTGCTCATCTGTCCCGCCCTTGGCCAAGGCCTTGCCGTCGCCCATGTCGGGCATGAACGGCTGGGGCAGCGTTTGGCCGTTCGCGGCCAGCCAAGCCTGACGGTTGGTGAAGAAGCGCTGCATGGAGCGCTGGCGCAGATCCAGATCGATGATCGCCACCGTCCGCCCCGCATGCAGCAGGCCGGTGACGATGTGGATCGCCAGGGTGGACTTGCCCGCCCCGCCCTTCTCATTGCCGAGGACGATCACGTGTGGCTGCGTCATGGAGGAAACCCTCTGTGGCGGCCGACGCGACTCAGTGCAGCGCGGCCTTCGGACGCCTTAGACTCGGCGCACAGAGGCCAAACGTCAACGCGGCGTTAACGGCCATCTGTGGACTTTGCTCTGGTGGAAGGGACGCCCGCCGGTCAGCCGGCGCGACGGCACCAGGGATCGGCCACCTGGGCGGCCGCGCACAGGGCGCTGGCGGTCTCGGTTGGAATAGGCCCAACCCGCAGCCGGGTCAGACGACGACCGGCGACCTCGACGTCCTCGAATCGCGGCGAAAAGTCGGACAGATCCGCCTGGGTTCTCAGCCGCGCCCAGGCGGCCCGCGCCGCAGCTTCGCTGGAAAAGGCGCCCAGCTGGATCAGTCGGCCTTCCGCCGACGACGTCGGCCGCGCCTCCGATCGGATGACGGCGGGGCGCAAGACCGGCCTGTCGGCCCGATCAACCGCCTCGACAAGCGCAGGAGCGGCGGCGCGCATGGCGGGCTGCACGGCCGGTTGGACCATCCGCGTCACCGCCCCCCTTAGACCGGGTTCCCGGTCAGGCTCGGGTTCCGTCCGCCCTTCGTCCGCGCCAAGCCGCCCCGCCATGGCGTCGCGGGCGTCCCACATCTCATAGGGCGTCATCAGGGCGATTTTCACGGGCGAGAATTTTGCGGACCGCAACCCCTGGGTTTCGGCGCGAGTTTCGTGCGCAGTTGCGGGCCTCGGGGCGTCCGGGTCCATCGGAATCTCGATCGCAGCGATCCGATCGGCGGCGGACTGGAAGGAATGACGGTCGCCTTCGACGGCCCCGCACCCCGCAAGCCCGAGGGTGAGGGCGATCAGAACTGGACGGGTCGCTGCTGCTGGCGTCATAAGCACCACCCTAGTCGCCAGGGCTTGAGGTCTGGTGCATCGACACGCTTAAGGCACAAGGTTAACCGGTTCACCATGACCCAGCCCGCTTCTCTCCTCGTCGTCCGCTCCGTCGCGGAACTGCGCGCCGCGGTAAGCGACTGGAAGAGACAAGGCCTGACGGTGGGCCTGGTTCCGACCATGGGCGCCCTGCATGACGGCCATCTCGCCCTGGTGCGCGAAGCCGTTCGGCGCGCCGATCGGGTGGTGGTCTCCAACTTCGTCAATCCGACCCAGTTCGCCCCGACCGAGGATCTGGCCCGCTATCCACGCCAGCAGGCGGAGGATGCGCGGCTGTTGTCCGGCGTCGGCTGCCCTCTGATGTTCGCGCCCGCGCCAGAGGACATGTACCCCGAAGGCTTCGCCACCAGCATCGCCGTGACGGGTCCGGCGATGGGCCTGGAAGGCGATTTCAGGCCTCAGATGTTCGGCGGGGTCGCCCTGGTGGTGACCAAGCTGTTCAACCAGGTTCAGCCGGACTTGGCCGTGTTCGGCGAGAAGGACTATCAGCAGCTGATGGTGATCCGGCGCTTCGTCCGCGACCTGGATCTGCCGATCGACATCGTCGCCGTTCCGACCCAGAGGGACGAGGCCGGCTTGGCCCTGTCGTCGCGAAACGCCTATTTGTCGCAAGACGAATTGGCCGTGGCCCGCCGGCTCAACCGCATCCTGGCGGCGGCGGCGGCCGATGCCGCGTCGGGGCGTCCCCTGCCCGGCGTCGAACGAGACGCCTATGCCGCCGTGCTGAAGGCCGGCTTTGAGCGCATCGACTATGTGGCGGTCCGGCGGGCCGAAGACCTGTCAGTCTTTCGCGACGGCGTGGTCGACGCCCCCGCGCGCATTCTCGCCGCCGCCTGGCTGGGCAAGACGCGGCTTATCGACAACCTGGCCGTCTGAAAAAAGAGCCCGACGCAGGCGCCGGGCTTTGAATGGAAGTTCGGTGATGGTGTGTCCCAGAACGGGACAGATTCATCTGTCCGCCGCTTCGGTTAACGAAGTCCTAACCGCCGCGATCCGGCAGCCATGTGGTCTGACGACCGCTCGGTCCGGTCGGCCAGGTCAGCCGCCATCCGTCGCCGGCCCGTTGCGACTGAAAGTCCGCCTGAGAACCGACGCCGGGATAGTCGAACCGTTCGCCGTCCACGACGATCGACGCTGCACCCCCGTCGGGGGCCGTCGCACGCCAACTGCCGCCGGTGCGGCTCAGGACCGGCGCCCGCCTTCCGTTGATCGTCACCTCCGGCGGCGGTCCGTTCGCGCGACCGGAGACGATCAGGACCGCGCCGTCGGAATCCACCGCATCCAACCGACCCCGGCCGTCCAGCCGGGTCGTGGGTTCTCCGGCCGCGATCAGGATGATCGGCCCCGCGCCGCCTTGCAGAAGCACCAAGGTCTCGGGCGAGGGCGCGGCGTCCTCTCCGATCTGCACCTCCGGCCTCAACCGCATGTCGCCTGAGGTCAAGGGCGCCCGCAGTTCGAACCGGCCGGCGGCGTCTGCGCTGACCGCCACGGCCGCTCCGTCCCCCGCGCGAAGCACGACTCGGGCGTCGGGCGCCGCCGCGCCTCGAACCACCACCTGTCCCCCCTCGCGCCGAGTGGCGTCAACCGTCGGCGGCTGCGTCCAGGGCGATTCCACCGGGGCGCCCGGCTCGGACGCGACGGCGGCGTCCTTCTTTTCCGAACAGGCGCTCAAGGTCGGCGCCACAAGGACCAGAGCCGTCGATAGGGCCGCCTTGGCGACGATCCAGCGTTTCATCCTTGGTTCCGACACGATATGGCTGGCGCCCAGCGGCCGAGAGTCTGTTAGCTCGATCGCCGCCCGTTTGGCCATGGCCGACGGCGCATCCGTTCATTTCGAGGCCTCATGTCCCTGCCCCCTGTTTCGATCCAGCCTTTCGAAGGCCCCTCCGTCTGCCTGTTCTGCGGTTCGTCCGATCGGGCCGATCCCGCCTATATCCAGGCCGCGCGAGACTTCGGCAGGGCGACGGCCGAGGCGGGGTGGCGTCTGGTCTATGGCGGTGGCGGCGTGGGCCTGATGGGCGCCTCGGCGCGCGGAGCCCATGAGGCGGGCGGGCGAGTGCTGGGAATTATGCCCGCCTTCCTGCGCAGCCGCGAGCGCCTGTTCGACGAGGTCGAGACGGTCGTCGTGACCTCCATGCATGAACGCAAACAACTGATGTACGACCAGTCCGACGCCTTCGTGGTCGCTCCGGGCGGCATCGGAACCCTGGAAGAGGTCGTCGAACTGCTGTCCTGGAAGCGGCTGGATCTCCATCAGAAGCCCGTGGTCTTCCTGAACCTAAACGGCTTCTGGAACGGCTTTTTCGATCTGATGCGTCACAGCGTCGACGAGGGAATGACGCCGGCCGATTTCCTGAACGCCTGGACGGTGGCGGACACGGTGGAGGCTGCGCTGGAGCAGATTCAGACGGATCCCATGGACGGGGCGCGTATCTATGATCGCCGATAGGTGATCGCCGGTCACAATCGACGCCGCGCATCTTGACAGTTTTTATCGAAAACTGACATTGACGCCCGACGGCACGACGCCGTTCTTCAATTTCGGAGAGTTTTCATGCGCGTCCTGCTGATCGCCGCCGCCGTTTTCGCCGCCGCCCCCGCCGTCGCCCAGACGCCTGCCCCCACCAGCCTGGTCCTGGCGGATGCGGCCAAGGCCCCCGCCCGCCCGACCATCATCGACGGCGCGCGCTGGTCCTGCGAGGGCTCGGCCTGCACCGCCTCGGGCGGCACGGAACAGCCGGCGACGCGCGCCTGCCGCCGCGTGGTGCAGAAGTTCGGCCCGGTGACGGCCTTCTCCTACAAGGGCAAGACGCTCAGCGCCGAAGAACTGGCCGCCTGCAACGCCTGATCCAGGCGTGAGGCGGCTTAGGCCGCCTCGCCTTTCAGGCGCCGCTGGATGGTCTCGCGACCGATCAGCGGCGCCAGGGCCGCCATGTCCGGCCCATGGGCCTGGCCCGTCAGCGCCAGCCGCAAGGGCATGAACAGGGCCTTGCCCTTGGCGCCCGTCTCGGCCTTGACGGCGTTCGTCCAAGCGGACCAGGCCGTCTCATCAATGACCTCGGGCAACAGGCCGGCGGCGGCCTCGATGAAGGCGGCGTCCTCGATGACGGGCTGGATCGGCCCCCGCACGACCTTCGCCATTTCAACCACATCGGCGAACTTGTTCAGATTGCCCCGCACCACGGACCAGAAGGTCTCGCCTAGATCCGCGTCCAGAGCCTGCAGCCGGGGTTGAGCCGAAGCATAATCCATGACGTGCAGCGCCTGGGCGTTCAGCCGGTCCAGATCGGCCGTGTCATACCGAGCCGGCGACCGGCCCATCTTGGTGAAGGCAAAGCTCTCGCCCAGGGCCTGAACCGATGCGGCGACCTCCAAGGGGTCGGAGGTGCCGATCCGGCCCAGATGGCTGGTGATGGCGATCGGCTCGTAACCCTGGTCGCGCATGTCGCTGATCGACAGGGAGCCCAACCGTTTCGACAGGGCCGCGCCGTCGGCGCCGACCAGCAGGGGCATGTGGGCGAAGCCGGGAACCGTCGCCCCCAGGGCTTCGAAGATCTCGATCTGTGCGCCGGTGTTGGTGACGTGGTCTTCGCCGCGAATGACGTGGGTGATCGCCATGTCGATGTCGTCCACCACAGACGGCAGGGTGTAGAGGAACAGGCCGTCCTCGCGGATCAGAACCGGGTCGGACATGGAGGAGGTATCGACCTCGGCGTGGCCGCGCGCCAGGTCTTCCCAGGCGACCCGCTTGCCCTCCAGCTTGAACCGCCAGTGAGGACGACGCCCCTCGGCCTCATAGGCCGCCTTCTGTGCGTCCGTAAGGTCCAGCGCGGCGCGGTCGTAGATGGGCGGCAGGCCGCGCGACAGCTGCACCTTGCGACGGCGGTCGAGTTCGTCGGCCGTCTCATAGGCGGGATAGAGCCGGCCCGACGCCTTGAGCCTGGCGGCGGCCTCCTCATAGCGGTCGAAGCGCTTGGATTGATTATAGCGCTCGTCCCAGGTCAGCCCCAGCCAGGTCAGATCGTCCTCGATCCCCTGCTCGAACTCCGGCGTGGAGCGCGCCAGGTCGGTGTCGTCGATCCGCAGCACGAAGGATCCGCCCTGCCCCTTCGCGAACAGCCAGTTCACCAGGGCGGTGCGGACATTGCCGACGTGCAGCTTACCCGTCGGCGACGGGGCGAAACGAACCTTGACGGACATGAAGACCTAGACCTCAAAAGCGAGGCGGCTAGGTCGCGCCGCAACCCCGCGAAGTCAAGGCTTGGGTCCCTCGAACTTCAGTCGTCCCGGTGAACCCGCTCGCGGCGTTCGTGGCGCTCCTGCGCCTCGACCGACAGGGTCGCGGTGGGGCGAGCCTCCAGACGACCCAAGCCAATGGGTTCGCCGGTGTCCTCGCAATAGCCGTAGGAGCCGTCCTCGATCCGCCGCAGGGCGTCGTCGATCTTGGAGATCAGCTTGCGCTGCCGATCGCGGGTCCGCAATTCCAGGGCGCGATCCGACTCCGAAGAGGCGCGATCGACCAGATCGGGATGGTTTTCCGTCTCCGCCTTCAGGTTGACGACCGTCCCCTTGGACTCGCGAAGGATTTCATCCTTCCAGTCCAGCAGCTTCTTTTTGAAGTAAGCCAGTTGCCGCTCATTCATGAACGGCTCGTCGTCCGACGGGCGGTAAGGACCGGTTTCGTCGGACACAACGGACGCCAAGGCGCTCATCCCACTCACGCTCTCTAATCACGCCCCCCTGTGGCGTAGGGGCCGTATAGTCAGCCCGACGAGTCGCGGCAACGGCGTTCGCGATTCCGTGATCATGATTCCGTGAGCGCCTTGATGAAATAGGAACCCAGCTAAGGCCCCGTCCTCGATCTTGAAAAGCCGAAGCTTTTACGATCAAGCCTCGCCGCGACGCAGTTCGGCCTTGGCCAGTTCCACAGCGGCGCGCAGGTCGATCTGATCCAGCACGGCGTTCAACCCCGCATCCCCGCCATCGGGGCGCTCTTCGCGCAGATTGCGGGCCAGCCGTTCCAACAAGGCGGGATCGCCCTCGCCGGACAACAGAGCCAGTTTCATCTCGTCGAGCCGGTCCAAAAGCCCTGCGCCCCGCTTGATGGCGCGCCGACGTTTTTCCAGCGGCCCCTCCACGCCTTGGAGAGCCATCAGGGCCGAGACGTCGGCGACGCTCGTCGGTGCGGCGGCGGCTGAAGCGGCGGTGGGCGCCGACGCCCCGCCGGCTTGACCGAGCGAAAAGCCGCTGGCCGAGCGAGCGGACTTGCCGCTGGTCGGGGCTTGGGGGCCCGTGGTCCCTGTGACCTTCATCCGCGCATGCTCCGGCTCATGATCATATCCTTGAGGAACGGAGTGACCGTTTGGTTAACAGCTGGGCAGAATTTGCCCTCACCATCCACCCACAAGCCGCCACACCACCATACTTTCAACAGCTTAGATCACGGCACGATCCTGGCATAAGGCATCAGAAGAAGCCTCAGAGACGTCCGACCCATGCAGAATCTGCTCGCCCGCCTCGTCACGCCCTTGGCCGTCCTGGCCCTGGGCGTCAGCGCGTCCGCGGCCGCAGCCCAGTCGCGGATCAAGGACATCGCCGCCGTCGAAGGCGTTCGCGGCAACCAACTGGTCGGCTACGGCATGGTCATGGGTTTGAACGGCACCGGCGATTCGCTGCGCAACTGTCCCTTCACCCGGCAGTCGCTGGAAGGCATGACCGAGCGGCTCGGGGTCAATATCCGCGGCGCAAACGCCAACACCAAGAATATGGCCGCAGTCATGGTCACGGCCGAACTGCCGGCCTTCGCCACGCCGGGTTCGCGCATTGACGTCAACGTCTCCTCCATGTGCGACGCCAAGAGCCTGCTGGGCGGATCTCTGGTCGTGACCAGCCTTCAGGGCGCGGACGGTCAGGTCTATGCGGTGGCCCAGGGCTCGGTCCAGACCGGCGCCGTCTCGGCCTCCGGAGGATCAGGTTCTTCGGTGACGCGGGGGGTGCCGACAGCCGGCCGCATCGCCTCGGGCGCCTCTGTCGAGCGCGAGACAGGCTTCGAAATGGCCAACATGAACGAGGTCCGGCTGAATCTGCGCAATCCGGATTTCACCACCGCCCAGCGCGTCGCCGCCGCCGTCAACGCCGCCTTCCCCGGAACCGCCCTGGCTGAGAACGGAACGGTCGTGGCCCTGCGGGCGCCCGGACAAATGGGTATGGCCGGCTTCATCAGCCGTGTGGAAAACCTGCCCGTCACCGTCGATTCACCCGCCAAGGTCATCATCGACGAGGTGAACGGCGTCATCGTCATGGGCGATGCGGTGCGGATCTCGCGGGTGGCCATCGCCCAGGGCAATCTGACCATCTCGGTCGATGAACAGCCCTTTGTCAGCCAGCCCGCCCCCTTCAGCCAGGGACAGACGGCGGTCGTGCCCAGCACCCAGGTCAATGTCGAAGAAGATCTGGGCACCCAGATGCGGCTCGTTGGCGGCGGAACCAGCCTGTCCACCCTGGTGAACGGCCTGAACGCCCTGGGGGTCAGCCCCAGGGACATGATCAGCATCCTGCAGGCGATCAAGGCGTCCGGCGCCTTGCAGGCCGAGATCGAGGTGATGTGAGCATGACGGACCTGTCCGCCCCCGCCGAACTGATCCGGCCCCTGCCCGCCGCTGCGACGGCCGCAGCCGGCGCGAGCCGTGAGAAGATCAAGGCCACGGCGGAAGCCTTCGAGGCCAGCTTCCTGTCTCAGATGCTGAAACCGATGTTCGAAGGCCTGTCGACCGACGGCCTGTTCGGCGGCGGTCAGGGCGAGGCGACCTGGCGCAGTTTTCTGCTGGACGAAATGGCCAAGAAGACCGTGGCAGCCGGCGGGATCGGCCTGGCCGGGCCGGTGATGAACGAAATGCTGAAGATGCAGGAGGCGCGGCCATGAGCGACGCTGAACTGGCCGGGGCGCGCGTGCGCCAACTGCTGGAACTGACGCGGCGCCTGACCGAGCGTTTGGCGGCCGAGACGCGCGCCTTCCAAGAGGGGCGCCCCCAGGAGGTCGCCAAGGGATTGGCCGAAACCCAGGAGATGGCCAACCTCTATCGCCGCGACTCCGCCCATGTGAAGGCCAACCCCGCCCTTCTGGCCGACGCGCCTTCGGCTGATCGGTCCGCTCTGATCGAGGCCACCCGCGCCTTCGACGCCGTCCTGGCCCGTCACGCCGGCGCTGTTGAGGCCGCCCGCCGTATTTCCGAGGGCCTGGTGCGGGCCATCGCCCATGAGGTCGCAGCCGCCCGAACGCCGGCCGCCGCCTATGCCGCCGATGGGCGGGCGGCCATGGGCGACGGACGCGCGGTGGCGTTCAACCGCAAGGCTTAAGCGACATTTTTTGATTTCTGCGGGCCTCGTTCCCGCCGTGTTGCGGGTTTTTTAAGCGACGGGGATCATAGTCGCCCCATGCCGATCACCACGCGCCTTTTGGGACTTGCCTTTGCGTCCGCCGACGCCCTGGTGGAAATCGACGCCCAAGGGCGCGTCGGCTTCGCCCTGGGCGCGGGCCCCGCTGCGGGACAGGACGTCGGAGCCCTGTGGACCGGCAAACCCCTGACCGAACTGCTTCATCAGGGCGATCATGTCGTTCAGACGCTGATGAACAGCAAGACGGGCGCCCGCAGCGCGCCCCTGCAGATCCTTCTGACCGTCGGCGCCGACCGAGTGCGACGCGCTTCGATCCGCGCCTTCGTCCTGCCCCAGCTGGCGCCCGCCATATCCTGCGCCATCGCCTATGAGGGTCCGGCCATCCCGCTGGGCGAACTGGACGTTCCGCCGCTGATCGACGCCGAACGCTTCCTGATCGACGCGCCCCGGATCATCGACAATTCGCGCGATCTGGCGTTCGGCTTCCTGGACGTTCACGGCCTGGAGCAGCTGCCGGAGGCGCTGGCGGACCGGGTTCAACGCCGGATCGAGGCCACGCTTCAGTCGGCCGCCGTTCACGGATCCTCCGCCGCCCAGATCACCCAGGAGCGTTTCGCCCTCTTGCGGCCGGAAACCGACAAACGCGACCTGGCGGCGGAAGTGGTCGAGGCCGGACGAGCGGAGGGCGCCGAACTGGCCGCCGAGAGTTTCACCGCCCCCGTTCCCCAGGGCGCGGACAGCCTGTGCGTGCTGCGCGCCATGCGTTTCGCCATTGAGGGATGTCTGAAGGACGGCGGCCTGGCCAATCCTCAGATCGCCTTCACCGAGTCCCTGAAGCGGACCTTCCGCGACGCCGAGGCGTTCCGCGGCGTGGTCAAGGCTCGAGACTTCCAGGTCCACTACCAACCGATCGTCCGACTGGACTCGCGGGCGGTGCACCATTTCGAGGCCCTGGCGCGGTTCAATACCCCCAACGGCCCGGCCGAAGCCATCCGCATGGCTGAAGAGCTGAAAATGATCGAGGCCTTCGACCTAGCCGTCGCCGAGAAGGTGCTGAAGCGGATGCGGGCGCCCGGCGCCGGCCTGCTCAAGATGGCGATCAATGTCTCCGGCGCGTCGCTTGGCGACGACACCTATGTCGAGAACCTGCTGAAGATGACCTCCGGTTCGACGGAAGAGCGCAAACGTCTGATCGTGGAAGTGACCGAAACCTCGGCCCTGGCCGATCTGGAGGCGGCGAACCGGCGGCTGACCGCCCTGCGTGAGACCGGCATCAAGGTCTGCATCGACGACTTCGGCGCCGGCGCCACCTCCTATGACTATGTCCGCAAACTGCCTGTGGATGCGGTCAAGATCGACGGGGATCTGGTGCGCGGTCTGAGCGATCCCCTGACCGAGGGTTTGATCCGGGGCGTGGTCGAACTGTGCCGGTCGATGAAGCTGGAAACCATCGCCGAGATGATCGAGACGGACCCGGTCGCCGATCAGTTGAAGAGCCTGGGGGTCGAATACGGCCAAGGCTGGCTGTTTGGCCGCGCCGAGGCCGAGCCGCGCACCCAACTGGCCAGCGCGGCGCCGATCCGACGCCGGGGCGCGGTCGAAGCCTGGGGCTGACCGCCTATCCGGCAGTCGGCTTGGCCAGCGACGGTCGCTCGCCGGCCTTGGCGGCGGCGGTCGCTTCGACGGCGCGCATGACGCGCAGCAGGTTCTCGCCGGCGATCTTGCGGATATCGGCCTCGGTCCAGCCGGCGTCCATCAGGGCGGCCAGGATGCGGGGATAGGCGTCCACCCCGGTCATGCCCTCGGGCAGGCTGCCGATGCCGTCGAAGTCGGCGCCCAGGCCGACGTGATCGATCCCGGCGACCTGACGCACATGCTGGATATGGGCGACGACGTCGGCCAGGGTCGCCTCCGGCGTCGGATGGGCGGCGGTCCAGGCGGCCAGTCCGGCCTCCACGGCGGCCGGATCGCCGGGGTTGAGAGTCTTCAGCCGCGCCTCCTCGCCCGCGCGGTCGGCGTTCCAGGCGCGGACCCGTTCGGAGACGAAGCCGGGCGCCAGGTTGATCATCACGATCCCGCCGTCCTCGGGCATCATCCGCAGCACCCGGTCGGGCACGTTGCGGGGATGGGCCGTGATGGCCCGGGCGGAAGAGTGGGAGAAGATGACCGGGGCGTCGGACACCCGCATGGCGTCCAGCATGGTGTCCTCGGACACGTGGCTGAGGTCCACCATCATGCCCAGGCGATTCATCTCGCGGACCACATCCTCGCCGAAGGGGCTGAGGCCGCCCCATTTGGGGGCGTCGGTCGCGCTGTCGGCCCAGGTGGTGGTCTTGGAATGGGTCAGGGTCATGTAGCGAGCGCCGGCGCGATAGAATTCGCGCAGCAGGGCCAGGGAATCGTCGATGGAATAGCCGCCCTCCATGCCGATCAGGCTGGCGATCCGACCCGAGGCGAAGACGGCGTCGACCTGGTCCGCCGTGGTCGCCAGACCGAAGACCTCGGGATGGGCGGCGATGATCCGCTTGGCCGTGTCGATCTGCTCGAAGGTCTCCTCGACCGCCTCGAGCGGGGTCAGGCTGGCGGGGACGTAGACCGACCAGAACTGGCCGCCGACGCCGCCGGCGCGCAGGCGGGCGATGTCGGTGTGGAGCCGGGTCGTCGCTTCGAGATCGGTCGTCAGATCAACGGCGTAGACGTCATTGCCGTACTGCTGGCGCAGGGCCCAGGGCAGGTCGTTGTGGCCGTCGATCAGGGGTGTGGTCTTCAGGATCTCCATCACCCTGGCCTCATTGGCCGAATGAGCGTGGGCGACGGTGGCGATGGCGGCGACGGCGACGCCGGCCAGAAGACGACGGATCATGATGCGACTCCCTTGTTGCGACGCACACTGACAGACCGACCTCGAGAAAAGAACCCTCTCCCGCTTGCGGGAGAGGTGTCGCGTCGATCGGCAAAGCCGATCCAGCGACGGAGAGGGAAGTCTCGCCCATAAGAAGACCTCCCCCATCGTCAGGCGTGTCGCTGCGCGCCACGACCTGACACTTCCCCCCCAAGCGGGGGAAGGTCTAAGAGACGGCATGAGCGACGCCGCCTTCTCCGATCCGCTCGACCTGAAGAAGGTCGAGACCCGCGCCTGGTTCGAGCATCTGCGCGACCGCATCCATGCGGCCTTCGAGGCGCTGGAGGATGCGGCGCCCGATGATCTGTTTCCGGGGAAGCCGGGGCGGTTCGTGCGGACCGCCTGGGACCGCAAGGACGGCGGCGGGGGCGTCATGGGGATGATGCACGGCCGGCTGTTCGAAAAGGTCGGGGTCCATGTCTCGACCGTCCACGGCTCCTTTCCGGCCGACTACGCCAAGACGGTGCCGGGCGCGGCGGAGGACCCCCGGTTCTTCGCCACCGGGATCAGCCTGATCTGCCATCCGGTCAGCCCCAGGATTCCGGCCGTGCATATGAACACCCGCTTCATCGCCACGACCCAGAGCTGGTTCGGCGGCGGGGGCGATCTGACGCCGGTGCTGGACGCGGATCGGCGCCAGGACCACCCGGACACCCTGGCCTTCCACGCCGCGATGAAGGCGGCCTGCGACGCGCACGATCCCGACTGGCACGCCAAGTACAAGGCCTGGTGCGACGAGTATTTCTTCCTGCCGCATCGGCAGGAGCCGCGCGGGACGGGGGGGATCTTCTATGACCACCACGACAGCGGCGACCACGACAGGGACTTCGCCTTCACCCGCGACGTGGGCCTGGCCTTCCTGGACGTCTATCCGAAGATCGTCGCCGGGCGGATGGGCGAGGCCTGGACGCCGGAGGAGCGCGAGGAGCAGCTGGTGCGGCGCGGGCGCTATGTGGAGTTCAACCTGCTGTATGACCGTGGCACCATGTTCGGCCTCAAGACCGGCGGCAACGTCGATTCGATCCTCAGCTCCATGCCCCCGGTGGTGAAATGGCCGTGAAATCCCCCCTCGCGAAGATCCTGCTGCGGCCCCTGGCCACCTCGGTGCTGTTCGCCGTGCTGTACGGGATCTATCTGGTCCTGGCGAAGCAGCCGGATATTCCGCTGACCCTGTTTGTGGTGATCGGCTTCTACTTCGCGGCCTCGCTGCTGCTGGAGCGGTTCGTGTTTCCCCGGTTCGGGCTGTAAGCCGCCGCACCCCACACTCCCGTCATCCTCGGGCTTGACCCGAGGACCGGATGCGGATCGGGCTGTGCGCCCGCCGCTGACGCAATGCGGCGGACAGCCCGGTCCTCGGGTCAAGCCCGAGGATGACGGGAGTGTGTGGCCCAGAGCGGAATGAGGAGCCCAGGGCCCGTCCGCTCACCCCATCGCCGCCGTGAAGGCGTCGCCCGCGCGGCTGCGGTAGCGTTCGGCGTGGCGCAGCAGGCGGAAGGGGCGTTCCGGCAGGGAAAAGGCGGCGGTGACCAGGCGGCCGGCGGCGACGGAGGCGTAGGCGACGCTTTCGGACAGGGCGGTGGCGCCGGCCCCGGCCTCGGCGGCGGCCAGGACGGCCTCGTTCGACGGCAGGGTCATGGCGACGGGCAGATCGGCGGGATCGATCCCGGCCTGGCGCACCGCCTCCTCCAGGGTCGAACGGGTGCCCGAGCCGGCTTCGCGCAGCACCCAGGGGGATGTGGTCAGATCCTGAGCCGACAGACGGCGCAGGCCCGCCCAGGGGTGGTCCGGCGCCACCACGACGGCCAGCCGGTCCGAGCCGATCCGGGTCTGTTCCAGCGCGGATTCGTCGACCGCGCCCTCGACCAGGCCGATCTCGGCCTCGCCTCCCAGAACGGCGGCGGCGGCCTGGCGCGTATTGCCGATCTGGACGTCCAGTTCGATGCCCGGATGGGCGGCGTGGAAGGCGACCAGGCGACGGGGCAGCCAGTAGGAGGCGATGGTCTGGCTGGCGAAGACGGTCAGGCGGCCGCGCCGCAGGGCGCTGAGATCCGCCAGCGCCGCTTCGGCCGCCGCCGCCCGGGCCAGAACGGCCTTGGCCTCGGGCAGGAAGGCCTGGCCGGTCTGGTTCAGCACCACGCCCCGCCCCACCCTGTCGAACAGGTGGACGTCGTGCTCGGCCTCGAGCGCCGCGATGGCGTTGGAGACGGCCGACTGGGTCAGGTTCAACGCCCGCGCCGCCGCCGTCACATGCTGACGCTCGGCCACGGCGACGAAGATGCGCAGGCGCTCCAAAGTCACAATCAATCTCCAAATCGGATTGAAACGACCATAACAATCCGTTGGACCGAGGTCGAGCGGGCGCGCATCAAGCGGAACCATGAAGTCCGCCGCCTCTGCCGCCGTCGCGACCCCGTCCCTGCCCCGCCCCGTCGGCCTGGCGGCGCGGCTCGGCGCGTTTGCCCGTTCGGTCTGGCCCGGCCTGATGATGAGCCTGGTGGTCGCCCTGGCGGCGGTGGGCCTGGGCGGCCTGGAACGCGAGGCGGTCGGCAAGGTCTGGCTGGAGCCGCTGGTCCTGGCCATTCTGCTGGGAGCCGGGGTGCGGGCGGCCTGGACGCCGGATGAGCGGTTCAGGGTCGGGATCGATTTCAGCGCCAAAATTCTGCTGGAGGTCGCCGTGGTCCTGCTGGGCGCCTCGGTCAGCGCGGCGACCCTGTCCTCGCTGGGCCTGGGGTTTGTGGCGGGGGTCTTCGCCCTGGTGGCCGCCGCCATCCTGGTCGGGTTCGGGATCGGCCGTCTGCTGGGACTGACGCCGCGCATGGCCCTGCTGGTGGCGTGCGGCAACGCCATCTGCGGCAACTCGGCCATCGCCGCCGTGGCCCCGGTGATCGACGCCGACGGCGAAGAGGTGGCCGCCTCCATCGCCTTTACCGCCGTGCTGGGGGTGGTTGTGGTTCTGACCCTGCCGCTGCTGGGCGGGCTGATGTCCATGAGCGGCCTGCAGTACGGCGCCCTGGCCGGGCTGACCGTCTACGCCGTGCCCCAGGTGCTGGCGGCGGCCGCCCCGTTCGGCGCGGTCGCGACCCAGACGGGGACGGTGGTCAAGCTGGCGCGGGTGCTGATGCTGGGGCCGGTGATCCTGGTGCTGTCGCTGATCTTCCGGGACCGGGCGGCGGGCAAGACGGGGCCGGGTCTGCACCGGCTGCTGCCGTGGTTCATCGTCGGTTTCCTGGCGATGATCGCGCTGCGGAACCTGGACCTGATCCCGCAGGCGGTGCTTGAGCCGATGGCGGCGGCGTCCGGCCTGCTGACCGTGGCGGCCATGGCGGCCCTGGGGCTGCAGACCAACATCCGGGCCGTGGCGCGGGCCGGCGGGCGAGTGGCGGCGGCCGTTGTGCTATCGCTGGCGGCGCTGGTGGGGCTGAGCCTGGGGTTGATTGCGGTGTTGGGAGTTTAGCGCCCTTACCTTCGTCATCCTCCGGCAAGCCGCGCCTTCGCGGCGCAGACCGGGGGACCCAGCGGCGCCGGCAGGCGAAATCCATCCGCCGCTCCTTGTTTGAAGCCAGTGTCCGCGACAGGTTCGCGCTCACGCGCGCCGCTGGGTCCCCCGGTCTCGCTGCGCTCGCCGGAGGATGACGAAGGAATGATCAGATCCCGCTGCCCTGGTCCTCCACCGGCGGCGGGGTCAGCAGCAGGAAGGCGCGGATCCAGGCGGTGAGCACGGCGCGGTCGTTGGGGCGTTTCAGGCTTTCGAGGGCGGCGTCGGCCAGGGGTTCGGGGATACGCGACCCACGCCGGGTCTCGACCAGGGCGGCGGCGTAGTCGGGCTGGAACTCCGGGTGGCACTGGAAGGAGATGGCGTCCTCCCCCCAGGCCAGGCCGGCGTAGGGGGTGAAGCCGCTGGAGGCGATGACGCGGGCGTCGGGCGAAATGGCCACGACCTGATCCTGGTGCGAGACCGGAATCGCGATGGTGCGGGCGCGGGGGTGCATCCAGGGCTCGTCGCTGAGGATGTCGTAACGGTGCAGGCCGACGCCCCAGCCCTTGTCCGATTTCACGACCTCGCCGCCGAAGGCGTGGGCCAGGACCTGGTGGCCGAAGCAGATGCCGACGATCCGGGTCCGCCCCCGCGCCGCGCGCAGCCAGTCGACCAGCTGAGGGATCCACGGCAGGTCGTCATAGACCCCGGCGGCCGAGCCGGTGACGATCACCCCCTGAAAGGCGGCGGGGTCGGACGGCAGATGCCCGGACTGGACGTCGAACCGGGTGGTGGGGACGTTTTCGCCCAGCAGGGCGCGAAACCGGGCCGGATAGTCGTCGAAACTGTCCTTCAGGGCGTCGGGCGGATGGCCGGTTTCCAGGATGGCGATGTGGGTCATGACCCGACCATAGACAAGGGGCGCGCCGATCAGAAGAACCAGATTTCAGCCCGGCCGCCCGCATCGCCCAGACGCTCGGCCGCCCAGCCGCAGACCTGGCGCGCCGCATCCTCGGCGCCCGGCGGCGGATTGACGATCACCAGGGCGCAGCCGTTCATCTTCATCGGATTGGTCAGGGGACGCAGGCGGGCCTCGGCCACCAGGGTCGGGCCGGCCTTGGTCTGGAGCCGGCGGATGAAGCCGTCGAAGGTCTCCAGATCCTTCAGCGGGGTCCAGATAGCCACGGTCGCGGTCGGGTCGCGGCGGATCACCGCCAGGGCGGTTTCGGCCGAACGGATATAGTCGTCGGGCTTTTCGAACGGCGGGTCGATCAGGATCAGGGGCGCCTTGGCCCGCGCCGCCTCGGCCGTGGCCAGGGTGTAGCCGTCGCCCTCGCGCACCCCGGCGTTGGGGCGCTCCGCCAGGGCCTGGTCCAGCAGGGCGAGGACGGGCGGGTTCAGTTCATAGCCGACATAACGGCCCTCGCTGCCGAGCGCGTCGGCGATCAGCACCGGCGAGCCGGGATAGAAGCGGGCGCCGCCGTCGGGGTTCAGCGCCGCCACCCGATCCGCCAGGGCCTGCATCAGGGGCGGCAGATCAGCGTCCGTCATCAGACGCGCGACCCCGACCTCGGCCTCCTTAGACCGGGCGGCGTCGCCGGACAGGTCATAGAGGCCGGCGCCGGCGTGGGTGTCGAGCACCGTCAGCGGTCCCGCCGCCGCGCGGGCCTTCACCAGCCACAGCACCAGGGCGTGTTTGACCAGGTCGGCGAAGTTTCCAGCGTGGAAGCTGTGGCGATAGTTCATGCCGCCTCGTGTCGCGCCGGGCGCGCAGGGTCAAGGGGAACTCGCCAAGGCGGCGCCGCGTTCGTCGCAGGTCTGAGGCAAGCCGCTGAAAGACCGCTGGAAAGGAAACGCCGGGATGGCGGACGGATCGCATGGCTTCGACCCGGTGGTCGAGGTTCCGCAGGGGCTGAGCTGGTGCAGCGACGACAACCCCGGCCTGACCCGCCGCCGCGCCGGCAAGGGCTGGTCCTATCGCGACGCCGAGGGGCGGCCGGTCAAGGACCCCAAGGTTCTGGACCGGATCCGCGCCCTGGCCATTCCGCCCGCCTGGACCGACGTCTGGATCTGCCCCAAGGCCAACGGCCATATCCAGGCCACGGGCCGGGACCTGAAGGGCCGCAAACAGTACCGTTATCACAACGATTGGAGCACGGCCCGGTCGGAGAACAAGTTCGACAAGCTGCCGGCCTTCTCACGCGCCCTGCCCCGGCTGCGCGCCCAGGTGGAGCATGATCTGGGGCTGCGGGGACCGGTGAAGGAGAAGGTGCTGGCGACCGCCGTGCGTCTGCTGGAGATCACCCTGATCCGGGTCGGCAATGCGACCTACGCCCGTCAGAACCGCAGCTATGGACTGACCACCCTGAACAAGCGGCATCTGGAGGTGGACGGCGCCGCCCTGACGTTCGAGTTCCGCGGCAAGAGCGGCAAGGACCACCGGGTCAGCGTCCGCGACCGGCGGCTGGCGCGGGTGGTCCGGACCCTGGAGGAGCTGCCGGGGCGCCAATTGTTCAAATACCGCGACGCCGAGGGCCATCTGTGCCCCGTCACCTCGGACGATGTGAACGCCTATATCCGCGCGGCCATGGGTGAGCAGTTCTCGGCCAAGGACTTCCGCACCTGGGCGGGCACGGTCTCGGCGGCGCGGGCCCTGCGCGAGATGGAGCCCCCGACATCGCCCACCGACGCGAAACGCAAGATCACCGTCTGCGTCAAGGCGGTGGCGGGCCTGTTGGGCAATACGCCGACGGTGTGCCGGACCGCCTATGTCCATCCGAAGGTGATGGCCCTGTTCGAGAGCGGCGCGTTGAAGACCGCCCTGCCGGGACCGGACGCCAAGGGGTTCGAGACCGCGCTGATCCGGCTGCTGAAGACGAGTTGAGGAGCGCGCCTCCAGCGGCGCTATACACCGGTGTTAGAAATTCCTAGTTGATTGGTAGATTTAATTAGGGCGCATTCCCTTCGGATCACAGGAGGGGAACATGTCTGTCGTCACCAGGGCGTCCGCCCGCACTCTGGCTTCGGTTGCGGCCTTGACGGCTTGCCTCAGCGTACCCGCCGTCGCCCTGGCGGAGGCGGAGGGCGCCGCTGCGGATTCGACGCAGGCGCGACAGTCCGCCACCCCGCCGACCGCCAGCCTGGGCGACATCGTCGTCACCGCACGTCGGCGGGACGAACGGGCGCAGGACGTGCCCATCGCCCTGACGGTGGTGAACGAGGAATTGCTGGACAGGACCGGCGCCTACAACGTCGGCCAGGTCACCCAGCTGGCCCCCAGCGTGCAGTTGCTGACCTCGAACCCGCGCAACACCGCCATCACCATCCGGGGCCTGGGGGCCAGCTACGGCCTGGCGAACGACGGGCTGGAACAGGGCGTCGGGATCTATGTGGACCAGGTCTATTACGGCCGCCCCGCCACGGCGACGCTGGACTTCGTCGATCTGGACCGGATCGAGATCCTGCGCGGACCGCAGGGGACGCTGTTCGGCAAGAACACCACCGCCGGCGCCCTGAACATCACCACCCGCGACCCGTCCTTCACGCCCGAGGGCCAGGCCGAGCTGAGCTTCGGCGACTATGGCTTCCTGCAGGCCAAGGCCAGCGTCTCAGGCCCCATCGTGGACGACAAGGTCGCCGGGCGGTTCTCGGTGGTCTCGACCCGGCGCGACGGGGTGCTGGACAATGTCACGACCGGAACCAAGCAGAATTCCCAGGACTCGATCAGCCTGCGCGGCCAGTTGCTGTTCCAGCCGACCGACCAACTGAGGGTGCGGCTGTTCGCCGACTACGCCGACCTGACGCCGGAATGCTGCACCCAGGTCTATGTGACGGCAGGCCAGACGCTGAAACCCGCCGCCCAGCAGTTCGCCGCCCTGGCGACCGGGCGCGGCTACGCCCCCGCGAGCACCAATCCCTATGACCGGTTGGCGGACGTCGACAGCGACATTCAGGCCGATCAGATCCATCGCGGCGTCTCGGCCATCGTCGATTACGACTTCGGCTGGGCCACCCTGACCTCGGTCTCGGCCTGGCGCGCCTGGGACTGGGGACCGAAGAACGACCGCGACTATACGGCGCTGGACATCGTTCGGCAGTCGGCCAACCCCTCCTGGCAGGATCAGTGGAGCCAGGAGCTGCGGCTGTCCTCGAACAGAAACAACCGCATCGACTGGACCGCCGGCCTGTACGCCTTCCACCAGGCTGTCGAGACCCACGGGGTCACCGAATACGGGGCTGACGCCACCTACTGGCTGCTGAGCCCCAGCCTGCCGAACGCCCTGCTGGACGGTTACACGGTCTATAATGACAGCCGAATCGAGACGGACTCCTACGCCGTCTTCGGCCAGCTGACCTGGGACATCACCGACCGGCTGCACCTGACCCCGGGCTTGCGCTACACCTACGAGGACAAGGCCGGCGCCTATACGGCCACCACCACCGGGGGGCTGGCGACGGCGGACGCCACACTGATTTCACGCCGCCTGGGCGTGGCTCGGCCACAGGCCTATGCCGCCGACCTGTCGGACGACGACCTGTCCGGTCAGCTGTCGCTGTCCTATGACGTCCGCACCGACGTTTTGGCCTACGGCAGCGCGGCGCGGGGCTACAAGTCGGCGGGCATCAACATGGCCGGCATTCCCAATCTGCCGAACGGCCAGCCCTCGCTGGCCAATGCGGTGGTCAAGCCCGAGGTGGTGACCACCTATGAGCTGGGGCTGAAGACGCAAGGCTTCGATCGACGGGCGACGGCCAATCTGGCCGCCTATCGCACCGATGTGGAGGACTATCAGGCCAATGTGGTCGACAGCGGTCCCGGCGCCCTGCGGGGCTATCTGGCCAATGCGGAGAAGGTGGTGATCCAGGGGATCGAACTGGACGCCGTGGCGCGGCCGAACCAGAACCTGGACCTTTACGCCAACGTCGCCTGGACCGATGCGAAGTACGATTCCTTCGCCAACGGCCCCTGCCCGCTGGAGCGGATCGGAACCTCGACCGTGGCCTGCGATCTGTCAGGCAAGGACCTGCCGGGTGTGTCGCCCTGGGCGGCGTCGGCGGGCGGCGAAGTGCACGGGAACGGGGGCTTCCTGGGCCTGCCGGGTCAGTTCTACGGCGGGGCGGACGCCAGCTTCCGCTCGACCTACAACTCCGACGCCTCGGTCTCTCGCTATACCGAGATCGAGGGCTATACGATCCTGAACCTGCGGGCGGGCTTCCGCGCCGATAACGGCTGGGAGGCGTCGCTTTGGGTCAAGAATGCGCTGGATGAGGACTATCTGCAGTTCGTCAGCGTCCAGTCCGGCAACTCGGGCCTGGTGATCGGCAACCCCGGCGATCCGCGCACGGTGGGGATCACGCTGCGGGCGCGGTATTGATCCAGCACTCCGCCACCCTCGGGCTTGTCCTGAGGGGCTACGGATCGAGCTGATTCAAAATGTATGAGGGGCGCACAGATCGTGCGACCCTCTTCTGTTTCGAACGGTATCGAGGTGGACCCTCGGGACAAGCCCGAGGGTGACGGGAGGGAGGACGGTTTACCCCTTCACGCGCCAGGTGGCGCCGTCGGGGCCGTCCATGACGACGACGTTGAGGGCGTTCAGGCGGTCGCGGATGCGGTCGGCCTCAGGCCAGTCCTTGGCGGCGCGGGCGGCGGCGCGTTGTTCGAGCAGGGCCTCGACCTCGGCCTTCAGGGCGGGATCGCCGCCCTCGAACCAGGCGTCCGGCGTCAGCGACAGCACGCCGAGCAGGCCGGCGGCTTCTTTCAGGCTCCAGCGAGCCATGGCGACGTCATTGATGTCGGTCTCGGCGTCATTGAGCAGATCGCGCAAGGCGTTCGCCAGCCCGAAGAGCTGAGCTATTGCGCCGGGCGTGTTGAGATCGTCCTCAAGCGCGTCCAGCACTGGATCGAGCGCGTTCTCGGCCAGTTCCAGCTCGGCCTCGTCCAGCGTGGCCTCATCGAAGTCAGCCAGGGCCGAGTCGGCGTCGCGCAGGACGCCGTAGAGTCGGTCCAGATTCTTGCGGCTCTGTTCCAACAGTCCCTGGTTCCAGTCCAGCGGCTGGCGATAGTGGGCTGACAGAAGGGCCCAGCGGACGACCTCGCCCGGCATGGACTGGACCAGGTCGTGCAGCAAGAGGACGTTGCCGATCGACTTGGACATCTTCTCGGCGTCCACGGTCAGGAAGCCGTTGTGCATCCAGTAGCGGGCGTAGTGGTCGTGGGCGTTCTCGGCGTGGGCGCAGCCGTGGGCGCAGACGCCCTGGGCGATTTCGTTCTCGTGGTGGGGGAAGGCCAGATCGACGCCGCCGCCGTGGATATCGATCGGCAGGCCCAGGGTCTGTTCGATCATGGCCGAGCATTCGATATGCCAGCCTGGACGCCCCTCGCCCCAGGGGGAGGGCCAGGCCGGTTCGTCCGGCTTGGACGGCTTCCACAGGACGAAGTCGTGCGGATTCTTCTTATAGGGCGCGACCTCGACCCGGGCGCCGGCGATCATGTCGTCCAGGTTCCGGCCCGACAGGGCGCCGTAGGACGGATAGGCCGAGACGTCGAACAGGACATGCCCCTCGGCCGCATAGGCGCAGCCGGCGTCGATGATGGCCTGAATCTGATCGACAATGGCCGGTATATAGTCGGTGACATGGGGGGCCAGGTCGGGCGGCGAGACGTTCAGCAGGGCCATGTCAGCGAGATAGGCGGCCTCGTACCGGGCCGTGACCTCGCCGATCGGCACGCCTTCACGGGCGGCCTTCTGGTTGATCTTGTCGTCCACGTCGGTGACGTTGCGGGCGTAGAGCACCTTGTCCGCCCCGTACTGCCTTCGCAGCAGCCTTGCCAGGACGTCGAACACCACCGGCGGGCGCGCATTGCCGATATGGGCGTAGTCATAGACCGTCGGGCCGCAGACATAGAGGGTCACCCGGTTCGGATCGCGCGGTTCGAACAGGCGCTTTTCACGGCGCAGGGTGTCGTGGATGTGCAGCGGCATGGAGCGGTCTTCGGCAGGTTTTCTTGCAGGACGGAGGGTCCGTCCCATATAGCGGCCTGAGATACAACCGGGCGCCCTCGCCCGCGCCGGCCGGAAATCCAGTCCATGAGCGTCACCCCCGCCAAACCCGTCCTCGTCAGCGATGCGGCTGTGCAGCGCCCCAGCCGCGAACAGGCGCTGGAGGCGGTGCGGACCCTGATCGCCTGGGCCGGCGACAATCCCGACCGGCCGGGCCTGATCGACACGCCCAAGCGGGTGGTTGACGCCTATGGGGAGTGGTTCGACGGCTATGAGGCCGACGCGGCCAAGGAGCTGAGCCGCACCTTCGAGGACGTGACCGGCTATGACGACATGGTCATCCTGCGCGAGATCGAGGTGGAGAGCCACTGCGAGCACCACCTGGCCCCCTTCCTGGGCAAGGCCTATGTCGCCTATCTGCCCGGCGAGAAGGTGGTGGGCATCTCCAAGCTGGCGCGGGTGGTCGAGATCTTCGCCCGGCGGCTGCAGAATCAGGAAACCCTGACCAACGACATCATCGAAGCGATCGAATCGCAGCTTCAGCCCAAGGGCGTCGCGGTCATGATCGACGCTGCCCACCAGTGCATGACCACCCGCGGCGTGCATCACCGGCACGTCTCGACCGTCACGACCCGCTTCACCGGCGCCTTCAAGTCCGATCCCGCCCTGGCGGAGCGTTTCCTGAAGCTGGCGAAGGGCTGAGCCGGCGACCCTGTCGCATATGGCTGTCGCATATAATTGACGTGCAGGAAGGCGCGATCGTTTAGAAGCGCTTTACAAGCGGCGATCGGAACGCCAAGAACCGATCAAGCTTTCGGGCGATCCATAGGGAATGTCGGCGCATATGACGGCCGGCGAGTAACGGAGACGGTGCATGGCTGCGAAGATCGGTGGTTCCGGCGGGGACAAGCACACCATCGAACAGACGGCGGATATCAACATCACGCCGTTCATCGACATTCTGCTGGTGCTGATGATCATCTTCATGGTCGCCGCGCCGATGGCGACGGTCTCGATCCGCCTGGACCTGCCGCCGGCGCAGCCGCCCACCAATCCGACCGAAGAGAAGGAACCGGTGTACATCACCATCCAGGAAAACGGTCAGCTGTTCATCGCCGACCAACAATCCTCGATCGACAATCTGGCCGCCGACGTCTGCACCGCCCTGGGCGGCGGCGCCTGCCAGGAAGAGCGCGTCTTCGTCCGCGCCCAGCCGGAAGTGAAATATTCGCAGTTCATGGAAGTCATGAACAAGATGCAGGAGAACGGCTTCTTCAAGGTCGGCCTGCTGAACGAAGACATCGAATAGGACCTGGGTCTATCCAGGATCAGGGCCGCGTTCCGAAAGGGGCGCGGCCTTTTTCTTTGCGGTGAAGCTTGTCGGACGCGCCAGAGGCAGACTTGATAAGCCCCGGCCGTTCGAGGAGTCCGCCCATGCGCCGTCGCACCTTCCTATCCGCCCTGCCCGCAGGAACCCTGGCCGCCGGCGCCCTGGCCGCGACCGGGACCGAGGCGAGACAGGCGGCGGGTGCTGCCCCCTCCCCCGCCCGTCCGGCTGATCCCTATGCGGGGATCGGCATCGGAGATCGGGTCACGGGACCCAGGTTCACGGGCCGCTCAACCGTCTGGGGCATGAACGGGGCGGCGGCGACGGCCCATCCGACCGCCAGCCTGATCGGAATCGACACCCTGAGACGCGGCGGATCGGCCATAGACGCCGCCATCGCCATCAATGCGGCCCTGGGCTTTCTGGAGCCGGTGGCCAACGGCATCGGCGGCGACGCCTATTGCATGCTGTGGGACCCGAAGCAGAAGAAGGTGATCGGGCTGAACGGGTCCGGCCCCAGCCCGCAGGGCCTGAGTCTGGAGACCGCGCGGTCCAGGGCCATCGACGGCTATCTGCCCCGCTACGGCGCGGTGACGGTGAACGTGCCGGGCACGGTGGACGCCTGGTGGAGCGCGCACCAGCGGTATGGGAAACTGCCGTGGAAGGAGGTCCTGCTGCCGGTCGCCGAACTGTGCGAACAGGGCGCGCCCGTGCCCCAGGTCATCGCCTACTACCTGGAACGCAATATGGCGGCCTTCGACCGGGGCCGGATCCCGATCGAGGAAAACGACAACAGGAAGCGCATCTGGGCCACGGGCGGGGCGACGCCCAAGGTGGGCGAGGTCTTCGCCAATCCCTTCCTGGGCAAGACGCTGCGGATGATCGCCGAGGGCGGACGCGACGCCTTCTATGACGGCCCCATCGCCGACCAGATCGAGGCCTATTTCAAGCGGATCGGCGGCTGGATGACCCGCGCCGACATGGCGGCCCACCACACCGAATGGGTCGAGCCGATCCAGACCAACTATCGCGGGGTGGACGTCTTCGGCCTGGGGCCGAACACCCAGGGCCTGTCGACCAACCAGATCCTGAACATCTGCGAACAGTTCGACCTGAAATCCATGGGCTTCCAGTCCGCCGCCTCTCTGCACGTCCAGGCCGAGGCCAAGCGGCTGGCGTTCGAGGACCGGGCGCGCTGGTTCGCCGACGACCGATTCTCCAAGACGCCGGTCGAATGGCTGAACTCCAAGGCCTATGCGGCCGAGCGGGCCAAGCTGATCCGGCCCGATCGGGTCATGGACCGCGTCATGCCGGGCGACGCCCCGCACCACGGCGACACCACCTATTTCAGCGTCGCCGACGCTGACGGGATGATGGTCAGCTGGATTCAGTCCAACTATCGCGGCATGGGTTCGGGCCTGGCGCCCGACAACGGCTCCGAACCGCTGGGCTTCATGTTCCAGGACCGGGGCGAACTGTTCGCCCTGACCGACGGCCACCCCAACATCTATGCGCCGGGCAAGCGGCCGTTCCAGACCATCATTCCCGGTTTCGCGGTCAAGGACGGAGAGCCCTGGATGGCGTTCGGCGTCATGGGCGGCGCCATGCAGCCTCAGGGCCAAGCCCAGATCATCATCAACATGGTCGACTATGGGCTGGAGCCCCAGGCGGCGGGGGATGCCCCGCGCTGGCAGCACTATGGCTCGTCGGAACCGACCGGCCAGCCGCAGGAAGGAACCGGAGTGTTGCACCTTGAGAGCGGCGTGCCCGAGGCGACCAAGGCGCAGCTGCGGGCCATGGGCTGGACCTTGGGCGAGCCGGACGGCGGCTTCGGCGGCTATCAGAACGTGATGAAGCAGATGAACCCGGGCGGGCGCTGGACCTATGGCGCGGCGACCGAAATGCGCAAGGACGGGATCGCCCTGGCCTATTGAGGTTGGGCCTATTGAGATTGGCGTTCGGAAATGACCCACGAAGAGGTGCGTGCTCTGCTGCTGTCCTTTCCCGGCGTCGAGGACGGCGTCTCCTATGGGGAACCGTCGTTCAAGGTGGCGGGGAAGTTCTTCACCTGGCTGCGTCCGAAGCTGGACGACAGTATCGTGGTGCACCTGGATAATCTGGACGAGCGGGATTTGCTGATCGAGATGGACCCCGACGCCTTTCATTTCACGGACCACTACCGCGACTATCCGATCGTGTTGGCCCGCATCGCCCATGTCGATCCCGTCTGGCTGAAGGCGGCGCTGTGGAAACGGTGGCGCAAGGTCGCGCCGAAGCGCTTGGTGAAGGCCCATGACGCGGCTTGACCTGACGTCGGGGAAATCAGTCAGGGTCCGTTGAAAATAGCAACGGACGGAAACGACATGGGGCTGACGGTCGAAGACCGGTCGATCAAGGCCGAGGACGGCTGGCCGCTGGAAGCGACCCTGTTTCGGGGCGACAGGCCGCGAATGGCGGTGCTGGTCTCGGCCGGAACGGGATTTCCGCGCGGCTTTTACGCCCGGTTCGCGCGGTGGATGGCCGAACGGGGCGGCGTGGTTCTGACCTATGACTATCGCGGCATCGGCGGGTCGCGGCCCCAGGATCTGGCGGCCATGGAGATGGACTATCCGGACTGGGGTCGGCTGGACATGCCGGCGGCGCTGAAGGCTCTGAAGAAGGCGGCGCCGGGCCTGCCGATCTTCCATATCGGACACAGCGTCGGGGGTCATTTCGTCGGCTTCATGCCCAACCAGAGCGAGATCGCCCGCCACGCCTTCGTCTCGGTCGGGACCGGATGGTGGGGCGGACACCACCGAACCTATAATCCGATGGAGCTGTTCTTCTGGTTCGGTTTCGGGCCGCACCAGCTGCGCCGCCACGGCTATATCCGCGCGGGCCGGCTGTGGCGGGGGACCGACCTGCCGCGCGGGGTGTTCGAGACGTGGAGGCGGTGGTGCCTGAAGCCCGCCTATTTCCTGGACGAGCTGAGGTCCGGCGCTCTTGAGCCCCAGGGGTTCGACAAGGTTCGGGCGCCGATCCGGTCCTGGATCTTTCCCGACGACCCCATCGCCACACCGGGCACAGGCGCGGCCCTGCTGAAGGCCTATCCCAACGCCTCGTCCCAGATCGTGGTGCGACGCTCCCAAGACTACGGCGCCCGACGGATCGGCCACGAGGGCGCCTTCCGCAAGGGACTGGAGCCGCTGTGGCAGGAAATTCTGGATTGGTTCAACGCAGGGGTTTCGAAGGCTGGACCCGGCGCCTAACTGTTCGGCTCCCCCAGTGAGAAGGTGTTCCCCCATGGCCTATGGCGATCAGCCCACCCTCAGCGTCGACGGCGTCGAGATTCCCCTGCTCGGCTTCGGCACATGGCAGCTGGAGCCGGCGGACGCGCGCCGGATGGTCGCCGAGGCCCTGCGGATCGGTTATCGCCACATCGACACGGCCTGGATCTACAAGAACGAGAAGGCGGTGGGCGAAGGCATCCGGGATTCGGGCGTGCCGCGTGAGGACATCTTCCTGACCACCAAGATCTGGGTCGAGCATTTCACCCATGACGCCCTGCTGAAACAGGCCGAGGAATCGGCCGAGAGCCTGGGGACCACGCCGGACCTGCTGCTGCTGCATTGGCCCAAGCCGACGCCGACCTTCGAAGAGACCCTTGGCGCGCTGAACCAAGCCAAGGACCGGGGACTGACGCGCAACATCGGCCTGTCCAACTTCCCGTCCAATGAATTCCGGCAGGCCCAGGCCCTGTCCAAGGCGCGGCTGATCACCAATCAGGTCGAACACCATCCCTATCTGGGCGTTGACGCCCTGGTCGCGACGGCTGCCGAGCTGGGGTCGTCGATCACGGCCTGGTCGCCCCTGGCCCAAGGCAAGATCGCAGACGACGCCACGATTTCCGAGATCGCCCAGGCCCATGGCAAGACCAATGGCCAGGCCACCCTGCGCTGGCTGATCCAGAACCGGATCATCGCCATTCCGCGCACGACGAAGGAAAGCCGGGCGCGCGAGAATTTCGACATCTTCGACTTTGAACTGTCGGGCGAGGAGATGCAGCGGATGGACGCCCTGGACCGGGGCGAACGGCTGGGCGACTGGCTGGACCCCGCCTACGACTGGGACAAGTCCGCCGCCTGATCAGAGGAGGCGCGCATGTTGCGGGAAAGAGATCGGCCCCGTCTGTGGCGCGCCGCCTTCGCCGTCATCGGCTGGGCGGCGCTGGCGTTGCAGTATCTGCTGATGGCGGGGCCGGCGGACGGCTGGGCGGTGGCGACGCGGACCGTCCAGTACTTCAGCTTCTTCACGATTCTGACCAATATACTGGTCGCCCTGGCCCTGACGGGGCCTTTGCTGAAACCGACATGGCCCCTGGCCCGCTGGACGGCGTCGCCGACCTTTCGCGCCGCCGTGACGACCTACATTCTGATCGTCGGGCTGGTGTATCATTTCATGATCGCCCCCTACTGGCGGCCGGAGGGGCTGACCTTGGCCGTCAATCTGGTGCTGCACTACGTCATGCCGGCCGCCTTCCTGCTGGACTGGCTGTGGTTCACGCCCAGGGGCGCGTTGCGGTGGATCGACCCGGTGAAGGCCCTCGGATTTCCGCTGATCTTCGGCGCATGGACCCTGGGTCATGGGCTCGCCACCCATTGGTGGCCCTATGGGTTCGTCAATGTTGATGCGCTGGGGCTCGGCCGGGTGCTGGCGACTTTCGGCGGACTGCTGGTCTTTTTCCTGCTGGTCGGATCGGCGCTGGTCGGGATGGACCGGGTCTTAAGCCGAACGAGGCGTGACAGTTCGGCCCCGGCGCTTTAGGCGGAGCCATGGCCTATAAATCCCTGCGTGACTTCATCGACCAGCTGGAAGCCGACGGCGAGCTGGTGCGGGTGTCCGAACCCGTCTCCACCGTGCTGGAGATGACCGAAATCCAGACCCGGCTGCTGCGCAACGGCGGCCCGGCGGTGCTGTTCGAAAAGCCGGTCATGCCGGACGGGACGATCAGCCCCATCCCCTGCCTGGCCAATCTGTTCGGCACGGTGAAACGGGTCGCCATGGGGGTGACGCTGGAGGGCAAGAACCGCACGACGGCGGGCGAGCTGCGCGAGGTCGGGGAACTGCTGGCCTTCCTGAGAAATCCGACGCCGCCGCGGGGCTTAAGCGACGCCATGGAGATGCTGCCCCTGGCGCAGACCGTCATGTCGATGCGACCCAAGACGGTGAAGAAGGCGCCGGTGCAGGAGGTGGTGCTGAAGGGCGACCAGATCGACCTGACCGCCCTGCCCGTCCAGACATGCTGGCCCGGCGAGCCGGCCCCCCTGATCACCTGGGGCCTGGTCGTGACCAAGGGGCCCAGCGAGGATCGCGAGGACGACTTCAACCTGGGCATCTATCGGATGCAGGTCCTGGGCAAGGACAGGGCCATCATGCGCTGGCTGGCCCATCGCGGCGGGGCGCAGCACTACGCCCGGCACAAGAAGGCGCGGCCCAAGGAGCCCCTGCCCTGCGCCGTCGTCCTGGGCGCCGATCCGGGGACCATCCTGGCGGCGGTGACGCCGGTGCCGGACACCCTGTCGGAATATCAGTTCGCGGGCCTGATGCGCGGCGCCAAGGCCGAGCTGGTCCCGTGCAAGACCGTGCCGCTGATGGTCCCCGCCCAGGCCGAAATCGTGCTGGAGGGCCACGTCCTGCTGGACGCGTTCGAGGACGAAGGCCCCTATGGCGACCATACCGGCTATTACAACTCGGTCGAGAAGTTCCCGGTCTTCCAGGTCAGCGCCGTCACCATGCGGCGTGACCCCATCTATCTGACCACCTTCACCGGACGGCCGCCGGACGAGCCCAGCGTGCTGGGCGAGGCGCTGAACGAGGTCTTCATCCCCCTGCTGCGCCAGCAGTTCCCCGAGATCGTCGACTTCTGGCTGCCGCCCGAGGGGTGCAGCTACCGGATCGCGGTGGTGTCGATGAAGAAGGCCTATCCGGGCCACGCCAAGCGAGTGATGCTGGGCGTCTGGAGCTATCTTCGCCAGTTCATGTACACCAAATGGGTCATCGTCGTGGACCACGACATCGACGCCCGCGACTGGAAGGACGTCATGTGGGCCATCTCGACCAAGATGGACCCGGCGCGCGACATCACCGTGATCGAGAACACCCCGATCGACTATCTGGATTTCGCCAGCCCCGAGAGCGGCCTGGGCTCCAAGATCGGCCTGGACGCGACGGACAAATGGCCGCCCGAGACCAAGCGCGAATGGGGCGAGGAGATCCGGATGGACCAGGCGGTGGTCGAAAGGATCGACGCCATCTGGGACACGCTCGGCCTGCCCGGCGACAAGACGTCGATCTGGAAATAGGGAGGAAGCCTTGATTCACGCCGAGGGGGCGATGTGAGCGCGTTCGAATTCTTCTTCAGCTTCTATGGGCTGATCCTGGGCCTGTCGGTGGCGGAACTACTGGGCGGGTTCGCGCGGACGCTGAACCGTAATCCAAGGCCGCGCTTCGGCCTGTTGACGCCGCTGCTGGTGGTGTTCGCCGCATTGGATGTGACCACCTTCTGGTTCCAGGCCTGGATCATCTTCCGCCCCGCCCCGTTCAATCTGGCCCTTCTGATGCTGGGCCTGGTGATCGCAGGCCTGTTCTACATCTCGGCCACCCTGGTCTTTCCGCGTGACGAAGATCAGGTCGAGGATCTGGACGCCCATTTCTGGCGCAACAAGCGCACCATCCTTCTGCTTCTGCTGAGCGCCAATGTCATTGTCGCCAGCCTGATCGTCGGCGTCGCGGCCGCCCAGGGCGAACTGCATCTGGTGGCCAAGAGCTGGTTCTTCTGGTTCGGCGTGAGTCTGTTCACCGGTCTGACCCTGATCTCCGCCCTGGCGCGCCGCCCCTGGATCGTGAAGGCGGCGCTGATCGCGCTCTTGGCCTATTACGGCCTGAACATCAGCCGGGCTGCGGCGCCCCTGGTTGAAAAGGGCGGCTGGTCCCTGGTGGCGAAGGAATAGTCCGTCGATCCGGATCGGCCGCCGAGGCGCGCTTGCCAAGACAAGCGCGATAACTCCATATCTGGGCGTGGCGTCAGATCGGGGGACAGGTGAGCGCGTTCGAATTCTATTTCAGTTTCTATGGCTTGGCGCTCGGGTTGTCGGTGGCGGTGATCGCCACGGGCCTGGCCACGGCGATACAGCATCGCAAGACCCTGCGCATCGGCTGGCTGACGTCCCTGTTGGCCCTGTTCGTCGGCCTGGACATCGCCACCTTCTGGGACGCCGCCTGGCACACCTTCCGCGACGCCCCGTTCAGCTACGGCATGCTGGTGATCGGCCTGGCGATCGCCATGGTCTATTTCATCGCGGCTTCCCTGGTCTTTCCGCACCAGATCGAAGACGGGATGGACCTGGACGACCATTTCTGGGGCAACAAGAGGATCGTGCTGATCCTGACCACCGTGGCCAATACGCTGATGGTGGCGGTCTCGATCTCTCAAATACTCGGCAAGCCGGGTGCGGCGATGCTGCTGATCAACTATGCGATCGCCTATCCCCTGTATCTGGTGCTGGTCGTTCCGGCGGCCCTGACCCGCAGCAGGCGGACCTTCGCCATCCTGCTGGGCCTGCACGTCGCCATCTATTTGATCTTGGCCTGCATGCCGGCGACCCTCGCCGTCCCCACCCCGGCCACGCCCGCCGCCGTCGCCGGCTGAGGCCCGCAGGCTTGCCATAAGGACCGGATCGGTCGAGGACTTCATCCATGCGTCACGCGCTTCTGTTCGCCGCCGTCGCGGCCCTAGTCTCGAGTCCCGCCATGTCCCAATCGCCGGGCCGTCCGCCCGTTCTTTCCAATATCGCGCCCTGGGACCAGCCCTTCCTGCCGCCCGCGCCGGCCTGGGACGGGGCGTCGAAGGCCCTGCTGCGCGATGCGAGCGATCCCTGGGTGACGCCGTTCGAGGCCGATCGGGGCCATGACTTTTCGCCGAACTATGTCGATACCCGCGCCTGGTTCGACCGACTGGACGCCGCCAGCGACCTGATCCGGATCGAACAGTTCGGCGTCTCGCCCGAGGGGCGGCCCATCTATGCGGTGATCGCCTCCAAGGACGGGGCGGCCTTCGATCCGGCCAAGCCGGTGCTGATGATCCAGGCGGGCATTCACCCCGGCGAGATCGACGGCAAGGACGCGGGCATGATGGTGCTGCGCGACATCGCCTTCTACGGCAAGGACGCCCTGCTGGACCGGGTCAATCTGATCCTGATCCCGATCCTGAGCGTGGACGGGCATGAGCGCGCCGGCCCCTATTCCCGCCCGAACCAGCGCGGGCCGCGCATCCAGGGCTGGCGCAATACGGCGACCAACCAGAACCTGAACCGCGACTATCTGAAACTGGACCAGGCAGAGATGCGGGCGGTGCGGGGCCTGATCCTGAAGTACCGGCCGGACCTCTATGTCGACGTCCACGTCACCGACGGCATGGATTATCAGTACGACGTCACCTACGGCTTCAACGGCGAGGACGGGACCTTCAGCCGCTCGCCCAACAGCTCGGCCTGGCTGGATACGGTGTTCAAACCGGCGATGAACGCGGCCCTGGAGCGCGAGGGCCATATCCCCGGCGAACTGGTGTTCGGCATCGACGACGACGAACCGAAGAAGGGCCTGTCGGACGGCGGCCTGGGCGAACGCTACTCCAACGGCTGGGGCGCGGCCGCCCATGTGCCGACCATTCTGATCGAAAACCACAGTCTGAAACCGCATGAGCAGCGGGTGCTGGGGACCTATGTCTTCATCGAGGAGGCGATGCGGCTGCTGGCCGATCAGGGCGCGGCGCTGAAGGCGGCGACCGATCAGGACCGGGCCCTGCGACCGGCGCAGATCCTGGCGAATTTCCAGGCGGAAGAGACCCCCTCCTCCACCCGTTCGTTCAAGGGGATGCTGTACGAGATGTATCACAGCCCCGCCTCGGGTCGCGACGAGGTCCGCTGGCTGGGCCGGCCCGATCCCGAGCTGTGGCAGATGCCCTTCTACGGATCCAAGCCGACGCTGACCCTGAACCGCCCCACCGCCTATTGGGTGCCGAGCTATCGCACCGACATCATCGAGCGGCTGAAAATCCACGGCGTCGAGATGGAGACGCTGGCGGCGCCGCGCACGGTGAACCTGTCGATGCTGCGCCTGGTCGAGCCGAAACTGGCGACGCGGGCCAACGAGGGCCACGTCCAGGCCTCGGTGAAGACGGTCGAGGTGGAACGCCGCGACTGGACCTTCCCCACCGGCTCGGTGCGCGTGCCCACTGACCAGCCGCTGGGCGACGTCGTCGTCCTGCTGCTGGAGCCGCAGTCCAGCGAGAGCTTCTTCGCCTGGGGCCTGTTCCCCGAAGTCATGAGCCGGGTCGAATATATCGAGGCCTACGCCATCGCGCCCCTGGCCGAGAAGATGATGGCGGCCGATCCGGCGCTGAAGGCCGAGTTCGAGGCCAAGCTGGCGGCCGAACCGGCGTTCGCGGCCGATCCCCAGGCGCGGCTGGCCTGGTTCTATGAGCGGACGCCCTTCTATGACGACCGCTATCTGCTCTATCCCGTCGGGCGCGAGGACTGATCCATGACCACCCCCATGATGTACGCCGTCCAGGCCGCCGCCCTGTGGAGCGGCCTGCTGATCCTGCTGCTCCTGGTTCTGTCGGGCATTGTGGTCAGCGGCCGCCGCAAACATATGGTGTCGCTGGGGGACGGCGGTATCGCGGACCTCGCGGCCGCCACCCGCGCCTTCGGCAATTGCGCCGAATACGCCGCGCCCGGCATGATCGCCATGCTGCTTCTGGCCGCCGTCGGAGCGCCCGCCTGGATGGTGCATGGCGTGGGGGCGACCCTGTTCGTGGGGCGCTCGGCCCATGCCCTGGGCCTTCTGTTCCAGACGGGGCCCTCGCTGGGTCGGGTGATCGGCATGCTGCTGACCTGGGTCGCCCTGCTGACGGCGGCGGTCGGATTGATCGCCTTCGCCGTGGTGTGAGGCGCGAGGTTGCGACGCAGCAAAGGGTCCGCCATATCGGGGCATGACTGAAGCCCGCGACGCCTCCGCCTCCACCGATCTTTTGCATGACATCGTCCAGGCCGCGCTGAAAGCCGGCGCGGACGCCGCCGAGGCGGTCAGCGCCGACCGAAGCGCCCTGTCGGTCGGCGTGCGTAACGGAAGGCTGGAGGACGTCGAACGCGAAGAGTCGCGCGATCTGGGCCTGCGGGTCTTCGTCGGACAGCGGCAGGCCTCGGTTTCCGCCTCGGACCTGTCGCCGGCGACTCGCACACGTTTGGTCGAACGCGCGGTCGCCATGGCGCGGCTGGCGCCGGAAGACCCCCACGCCGGTCTGGCGCCGCAGGATCGGCTGGCGCAGGCGCCCTTCGCCGAACTGGACCTGTTCGATCCCAGCGAACGCAGTGCGGAAGCGCTGGAGCAGGCCGCCGCCGAGGCAGAGGCCGCGGCTTTGGCCGTGAAGGGCGTCGCCCGGTCCGAGGGCGGGCATGCGTCCTGGTCGTCCAGCCGCTGGCGACTGGTGACCTCGCATGGATTCGACGGGGACTATCAGGGTTCGGCCTTCTCGCTGGGCGTCGGAGTGATCGCCGAGAAGGACGGAGCGATGGAGCGCGGCGGCGAGAGCCGCTCGACCCGGCATCTGTCGGACCTGCCGGGCGCCGAAATCATCGGGCGAACGGCCGGCGAACGCGCCGCAGCCCGGACCGGGGCGCGCAAGATCGCCTCGACCACCGCCCCCGTCATCTTCGACAACCGCATGGCCGGCCAGATCGTCTCGCCGGCGATCGGCGCGATTTCGGGGCCGTCGATCGCGCGCGGCACCTCCTTCCTGAAGGACCGGATGGGCCAGAGGGTGTTCGCCGAAGGCGTGACCCTGATCGACGATCCATTCCGGCCGCGCGGCCTGGGATCGACCCCGTTCGACGATGAAGGGGTCGTGGTCGAACGGCGCGCCCTGTTCGACGACGGTGTGCTGACCACCTGGCTGCTGAACAGCGCCTCGGCCCGGCAGTTGGGGCTGGAGTCCACCGGCCACGCCTCGCGCGGCCTGGCGGGATCGGCGGGGGTTTCGACCCACAATCTGCACATGGAGCCGGGCGAGCGCGATCTGGCCGGGCTGATGGCCGACGCCGGGACCGGGCTTCTGGTCACCTCCATGTTCGGGCCGTCGCTGAACGGAAACACCGGCGACTGGTCCGCCGGGGTGTCGGGCTTCTGGTTCGAGAACGGCGCGATCGTCTATCCGGTCAATGAGGTGACGGTGGCGGGCAAGCTGCCTGACCTCTATCTGCGGCTGGTTCGGGGCTCGGACCTGGAGTTCCGAGGCAGTTTCAACGTGCCGAGCCTGATGTTCGACGCGGTGGCCATTGCCGGAAAATGACGGACCTGGACGCCGACCTCGAACTGATCCGCCAGGCCGCGCTCGACGCCGGCGCCTTGGCGCTCGCCGAACGTGAGGCGGGGCTGAAGGTCGAGGCGAAGGTCGGCGGTTCGCCCGTGACCAGCGGCGACCTGGCGGTGGACGCCATGCTGAAGGACCGTCTGCTGGCCGCCCGCCCCGACTATGGCTGGCTGTCGGAGGAGACGGCGGATTCGTCCGAGCGCCTGTCCAAACGCCGGATTTTCGTGGTGGATCCGGTGGACGGCACGGTGGCCTATATGAAGCGCCAACCCTGGTGGTGCACCCCTATCGCCGTGGTCGAGGACGGCCAGGTGGTCGCCGCCGTCATCCATGCGCCGGAGGTTCAGGAAACCTATGCGGCGGTTCGGAACGGCGGGGCCTGGCGCAACGGCGCCCGGGTGCGGGCCTCGGACGTGGACACGCTGGACGACGCCTCGGTGCTGGGCGACGCGCGGATGATCGAGGGGCCGCACTGGGACGAGCCCTGGCCGCCCCTGCGGTTCTCAAAGCGCAACGCCCTGGCCTATCGGATGGCCCTGGTCGCCGCCGGCGCCTTCGACGCGGCCCTGGCCCTGACGCCGAAATGGGATTGGGACGTGGCGGCGGGCAGTCTGATCGCCGAAGAGGCTGGGGCCCGGGTCAGCGATCACCACGGCCGCCCCTGGCGGTTCAACCGGGCCGATCCACGCCAGGCCAGCCTGGTCTGCGCCGCCCCGGCCCTGCACCCGCTGATCATACGGCGCTGTAAAAACGTGCCGCTGTCGACCTGAAACCTAGGCAGCCGGCTCTTCATGCAGGTCGAGCCGACGCTGAATACGGCCCACATCGTCCCGCATTCGGTCCAGAGACACCTGGAGGCGAGCGTCAGTCTCCGCCAACCCGGCGATGTCGCGCCGCACGGACGTCAGCCCGATTTCGACGCCGGAGACCCGTTCCTTCAACTCACGCAGATCAAGCGCCAGCGTATCGATCTTGGCGTCGATCCGCCGCAGGAACACCAGCGTCAGATTTTCCGGATCACTGCTCATGACCGCATAATGCCCCAAGCTGCGATGACGGTGACGTGATCCCCTGAAACTCCGCCAGGAATAGCTAGAGTCCGCCCAACGAAGGACGGACAGAATGAAGCGATCAAGGTTCACAGAAGAGCAGATCATCGGGATCCTGCGGGAGCAGGAGGCCGGTGTGGCGACGGCGGAGGTGTGCCGGCGGCACGGGGTCAGCTCTGCGACCTTTTACAAGTGGAAGGCCAAGTTCGGCGGGCTCGACGTGTCGGAGGCTCGGCGGCTGAAGGCGCTCGAGGATGAGAATGCCCGGCTGAAGCGGATGCTGGCGGACGCGATGCTGGACAACGTGGCGCTGAAGGACCTGCTGGGAAAAAAGTGGTGACGCCCGCCGGTTGGCGCGAGGCGGCTGGTCATCTGCAGGCTGCCTACGAGATGAGCGAACGGCGGGCGTGCCGTGTCCTGGGCGTCGATCGGACGAGCGTGCGCTATCAGGCGACGCGCCCGGACGACGGCGCCCTGCGCGACCGGCTGAAGGCCCTCGCCCAGGAGCGTCGCCGGTTCGGCTATCGCCGCCTGCACGTCCTGCTGCGACGCGAAGGCCATGCGGTCAACAGGAAGAGGGTTCAGCGGATCTATCGCGAGGAGCGACTGACGGTGCGCCGGCGCGGCGGTCGGAAGCGAGCGATGGGCATGCGGCGACCACTGGACCTGCCGCTGGTGGCCAACCAGCGCTGGTCGCTGGACTTCGTCGCCGACCAGATGACGGACGGGCGGCGCTTCCGCATCCTGACGGTGATCGATAACTGCACCCGCGAATGCCTGGCGCTGGTGGCCGACACCTCGCTGTCGGGCGCGCGGGTCGTGCGGGAGTTGGACGCCGTCATTCGGCAGCGGGGCCGGCCCGACACCATCGTCAGCGACAACGGGACGGAATACACCTCGAACGCGGTCCTGGCCTGGGCCGACGACACCGGCGTCGGCTGGCATTACATCGCGCCCGGCAAGCCCCAGCAGAACGGCTTCAACGAGAGCTTCAACGGACGCCTGCGTGACGAGCTGCTGAACGAGACGCTGTTCCGATCCCTGCCGCACGCCCGCGCGGTGCTGGAAGCCTGGCGGCGCGACTACAACGAGCGGCGTCCGCACTCGAAGCTCGGGTGGCTGACGCCGCAGGCTTATGCAGAAGCGCTCAGTGGACAGATCGGCCGGTCCGCTGCGCTGGTTGGGGGCTGCGCTGACCGGCCTCTTGCAAACCCCGACAACCCCAGCTCAGATCAACCCAGGACTCTCGTTATGGCTGGATGAGAAACGGGGGTCACGTCAACGGGCAAACGGGAGCGCGGCTGTAAAAACGTGCCGCTTTCGACGTAAGGCAGGGTCTGAAAACCCCGTCATACATTGATCCTTAGCCGTTCTCGGCCTATGCCCCGGCCAGAGCCCCACCCGAGCCTTTCAAGGACATCCGATGGTCGACCAATCCTCCGTCCCCACGCAACTGCTGCACCTGGTCATCGGCGGCGAACTGCGCCACCCGAAGGAGCCCGTCTTCCGCGACCTGTCGCAGGTCGAGTTCGTCGGCGCCTACGGCAGCTATGACGAAGCCAAACAGGCCTGGAAGGCGCGCGCCCAGGCGACCGTGGACAACGCCCATATGCGCTATTTCATCCTGCACGCCCACAAGCTGATCGACCCGCGCGGCGACGCGGCCTGAGTGCGACGTCAGGGAGCGGGAACCCGTTCCCTGACACGGACGCTGAACGACCGTGATCAACCTGGAACCCCAACAGATCTTTCAACTGGTCAGCCTGCTGGCTGTCCTGGCCCTGTTCAGCTTTTCGCTGCGAGGCCACATCGGCTATGCGCGCTGGTTCAAGCGGTGGGAGGCCGAACGCAAGGCGCGACGGGACGCCGAACTGGCCGCCGAGGCGCGCCAGGCCGGCGAAGACGACGAAAGACCGAAGACCGGCCCCTGGGGCTGACGGTGTCGGCCCCTACTCCCGCCTCAGCAGCTTTTCGGTCAGCAGCGTGCCCCACCAGCCGGCCTTGAACTCCGCGCGGATGGCCTTGGGGTCGTAGTCGGGACTGTCGACCCAGTCGATGAAGCTGACGCCCTGCGGCTCGACCTCGTTCACGTACTTCTCCAGCGTATAGTCCAGGACGCCGGTCAGCCCTTCGCGCGAGTGAAGATATTTCTTCGACAACTGCTTCATGGCGACCGATATGGGCTCGCCCAGATGGAAGTGGCGATAGAAGACCGCCATCATCCCCGCACGATCGGCGCCGGACTTGCAGTGGATCAGGACCGGATAGTCGATGGTCTTGAACAGGTCGCGCGCCCGGTGAATGCGATCCCTCTGCGGCGGGTCGCGCGAGTCAAGCGGCGCGTCGATCAAGGTCAGACCCAACCGCCGGCAGGCCTCCTTCTCCAGCCAGTAATAGCCCTCGTCCCGCTCGCCCCGCAGATTGATGACGGTCTTGACCCCCTTGGACTTCCAATAGGCCAGTTGGCGCGGCGACGGCTGGTTGGTGCGGACAAGGTCCGGCCCCAGCCAGTGGGCGTTGGAGAAGACCAGGCGCAGAAAGGCGTGATCCGCCCAGAAATAATGCCAATGGGCCCGGAAACGGCCCATTGCGGTCGAAAGGTCAAAGCGCGCCATGGCCGCCAGATAGCGATCCGGGGCCGCCGCGTCATCCTCCGCTTGCAACCGGGGCCGTCGCCGCCCCGTCTTGCGGCGCCCGACCCTCGATCCAGAAGATGAAGATCGAGGCTCCGACGATCAGGGCGGCGCCCGGCCAGAACCAGATCGAGGGCGTCTGTCCCAGCAGAAGCCAGCCGACCAGGCCGGCCAGCGGCGCCTTCAGATCGGCGAAGGGCTGCAGATAGGCCGCGTCGGCCAGCCGGTAGGCGAAGGCCAGCAGATATTGCGCCGCCGCCGTCAGGCCGCCCAGGGCCAGCAACAGAAGCAGGCCCGCACCCTGAGGCAGGGCGAAGGGCAGGTCCGTCGCCACCCCGGCCGGCAAGGCGAAGGCGAAGGCGTTCGCCAGCAACAGAAGCGCCAGATGGTTGGGCGTGATCAGGACCAGCAGGGAGAGGGTCAGGGTCTCGGGCGTCTCCTCCCTCGCCAGCCAGCGGGTCATCACATCGGTGACGGCCCACAGGGCGGCGGCCAGGACCGGGGTCAGGGCGGCCCACCCCAGGCTTTCGGACCCGACCCCCGAAACGATCACGGCGCCGAGGAAGCCGACCATGGCCGCGACGATCCGGGGGCTCGACACCCGCTCGCCCAGACACAGGGTCGAGCCGATGATGACGAACAGGGGGCCGGTCGCCAGCAGGGTCACCATCTGCCAGATCGGCACGCCCGAGGCGAAGCCGTAGACGAAGACATGGACGCCCAGGGCCGAGGCGAAGGCGCGGATCAGATGGGCCAGAGGACGGCGCGTCCTCAGCCTGTTCAGGCCGATCCGCAGAACGATGGGCAGCATCAGGACCGAGGCGATCAGATACTGCCAGAAGGCCATTCCGGTCGAACTCATGCCGAACCGTTGGGGCAAAAGGGATTGCAGGATATTGCCGCAGGCGAAGACGAGACTGGCCGACAGCATCAACAGCGCCCCCAAGGCGGGGGCGCGAAGCGAAGACGAGGAAATCTGGTTCAATTGGTCGTCCTTTCCGTAACCAGTTTTCCAGGGTTACGGGCGACGACGCGCCGCGCCCGCCGCTCAAGCAAGAGCGACGCACGCCGCGAGGCGTTGGGTCCCGTTCTCTTTCATCCGGACTATACCGTCGGCCCCGGAATCGCACCGGATCTGCTGACCTCCCCAAGCGGGGGGAGCGCTCGCGGGCTTGGCGTCGCCGCCTTACCGCCGGTGGGGAATCGCACCCCGCCCTGAGAACACCGCAGGCGAACCTGCCCGCCCTACTTAGAAAGGGGCCGCTTGATCTTCAACCACCTGGGCGTTCAGGCGTTCAGACATCCAAGCTCCTCACCCCGAAAGGCCGCCATGAAGATCTTCGCCGCCGTCATCGCCGTCGCCTTGCCGGGCGGCGCCGTCGCCCAGAGCACGCCGCCTGAAGACCCGTCCCTGATCGCCTATCTGCAACAGCGCGCCGGCGAGGCGGCGGACACGACCCGCTACACCGCCGCCCTCACCCCCGACGGCAAGACGGCTTTGGTCTATCTGACCGGACCGGCCTGGTGCGGATCGGGCGGATGCCGCCTGCTGGTTCTGGACCGCGACGGGTCCTCCTATCGCTCGGTCGGCGAGATCAGCGTGGCCCGCGCGCCCATTCGTCTTCTGGAACGCGAGGATCACGGCCGGCGCGCTCTGGGCGTGCAGGTGGCGGGCGGCGGGATCATCCAGGGCTATGAGGCCGCCGTGCCGTTCGACGGGCGACGCTACGCCTCCAATCCGACCGTCCCCCCGGCGATGAGGATCGATGATGCCCCGGGCGAAACCCTGATCCGGGCCGACGAGGCGGGGCGTCCGCTGACGCCGGCGCCTGACAAGCCTTGACTTGAGGGGCGGCTCAGACGACCGAAGGGCCGATGAGCGAGCCCGCCCCCTCCATGCCCCTGCGCGCCCTGCTGGCGCGGATCTGGCGTGACTATCTGAGCAGCCGCAAGGGATCTTTGATCCTGTCGATCCTGTGCGCCGCCACGACAGGTCTGCTGACGGCGGCCCTGCTGAAGCTGCTGGAGCCGGCGGTGAACGGCCTGTTCCTCGGCGGCGACCAGCCGATCGTCCTGTTCGGCCGTTTCCGCTTCCCGGCGGACGAGGCCCTGATCGTCATCCCCGCCGCCATTCTGACGGTGGCGGTGGTGCGGACCCTGGCGGCCCTGGGGCAGGCCGCCCTGGTCAATCGACTGGGCCATACGATCGTCGGCGACATCCAGATCCGCCTGTTCGGCGCCATGATCCGCGCCGATCTGGCCCGACTGCGCAGCCAGCATTCGGGCGGCTTCGTCTCCTCGGTCCTGTTCGACGCCAATCTGGTGCGCGAGGCCTTCACCTCGGGCGTGGTCAACTACACCCAGAACCTGCTGACCCTGATCGCGGTGCTGATCTATATGGGGATCATTGATTGGCAGCTGACCATGGTGGTCCTGCTGGGCGTGCCCCTGGTGGCCCTGGTGCTGCGCCGGTTCGGGCGAAGGACGCGCAAGGCCGCCGTCGGCGCCATGGCCGAGACCGAGAACCTGTCCACCGCCCTGATGGAGAATCTGGACGGGGTTCGCCTGATCAAGATCGAGAACCGCGAGGCGGCCGAGCAGGATCGCGTGGCCGAGGTGGTGGCCCGTCGCCAGCGCCACGTCATCAAGGGCGCCAACGCCCGCGCCTTCGCCGGCCCGTCCAGCGATCTGGTCGCCTATGTCGTCGTCGCCGCCGTCATGGCCTATGCCGGATGGCGGGCCCAGTCGGGCGAGATGACGGTGGGCGGGTTCGCCGCCTTCATCGGCCTGTTGCTGGCGGCCGGCCAGTCGCTGCGCCAGGTCACGAACCTGGCCACGGTGATGAGCGAAGGCTTCACCGCCGCGCGTCGCCTGTTCGCCGCCCTGGACATCGAGCCGGAAATCCGTGAGGCGGCCGACGCCGAGACCCTGCCGTCCGGCCCGGTCGAGGTGGCGCTGGATCAGGTGTCCTTCGCCTATGCGGGGACGGACGCCCCGACCCTGGACGCCGTCTCCCTGCGGGTCGCGCCGGGCGAGACGGTCGCCCTGGTCGGCCCCTCCGGCGGGGGCAAGAGCACCATCCTCAGCCTGTTGCCGCGCTTCTATGACGTCACGGCCGGGGCGGTGCGGCTGAACGGGATCGACATCCGTCAGGTGCGGATCAGCGATCTGCGCGACCACATCGCCCTGGTGACCCAGGAGCCCTTCCTGTTCGACGACACCATCGCCGCCAACATCGCCTATGGCCGGCCGGGCGCGACGCAAGCCCAGATCGAGGACGCCGCGCGATCCGCCGCCGCCCATGACTTCATCACGGGCCTGCCGGACGGTTACGCCACCCGTGCGGGCGAGGCGGGCCTGCGTCTGTCCGGCGGTCAGCGCCAGCGGATCGCCATCGCCCGCGCCTTCCTGAAGGACGCGCCGATCCTGCTGCTGGACGAGGCGACCAGCGCCCTCGACACCGAGAGCGAGGCCCTGGTCCAGGCGGCGCTGGAGCGGTTGATGCAAGGCCGCGCCACCCTGATGATCGCCCACCGTCTGTCGACCGTCAGGAACGCCGACCGCATCTATGTGATCGAGGCCGGGCGGGTGGTCGAGGAAGGGACGCATGACGCCCTGGTGGCCCTAGGCGGACTCTACGCCCGTCTGGCCCGGCAACAGTCGCTGGACGGAACCCCGGCGGTCGAGGCCGTCGCGTGAGACCGCTGCGCAATCCGATCATCCAGTCCGCCCTGGCCTGGACCCTGGCCAAATGGATGCAGGTCTGTTTCGCCACCATCCGCTGGACCCATGAGAACCAGCAGGCGGCCGAGGCTGTCTGGGCGCAGGGCGGCGGGGTTCTGTGCGTCTTCTGGCATTCGCGCATTGGCCTGTCGCCCGCCTGCTGGCCGCTGGACCGAGCCCAGCCGGCCAAGGCCCTGATCTCTCTGTCGGCCGACGGGGAGTTCATCGCCAAGGCGGTGGCGCGCCAGGGCTTTCCCGCCGTGCGCGGCTCATCGGCCAATAAGGACAAGGCGCAGAAGGCCAAGGGCGGCGCCCAGGCCCTGCGCGACGGGCTGAAGCAGCTCAAGGTCGGCGCCCTGGCCATCACCCCGGACGGCCCGCGCGGCCCGGTCAACATCATGGCCGAGGGCCTGCCGCTGATGGCGAAACTGTCCGGCGCCCCGGTCCTGTTCATCGGCCTGTCCTGCAATCCGGCGATCCGACTGAACAGCTGGGATCGGGCGGTCCTGCCCCTGCCCTTCGGCAAGGGCGCCGTCGTCTGGGACCGGGCCGACTATCCCCAGGGCGCCGACATGGCCGAGGTGACGCGCGACTGGACCGCGCGGCTGAATGCGGTCGAGGCGCGGGCGGACGCGATCACAGGGCTGACGTCGTGACGCCACTGCCCCTGGTCGCCTATCGGCTCCTGACCCGCGCCCTGGAGCCCCTGGCGCCGCGCCTGCTGGACGCCCGCGCCGCTCGGGGCAAGGAAGACCCCGCCCGTGTCGATGAGCGGATGGGCTTCACCCGTGTCGAACGGCCTGAGGGCGACCTGGTCTGGCTGCACGGCGTCAGCGTGGGCGAGACCCTGTCCCTGCTGCCCCTGGTCGAACGGTTCGTAAAGGCGCGGCCGGACCTGACGGTTCTGGTGACGTCGGGCACGGTGACGTCCGCGCGTATTCTTGAGGACCGGCTGCCGAAGGGGGTGATCCACCAATATGCGCCGGTGGACGGACCGGGCGCGGTCGGCCGTTTCCTGGATCACTGGCGGCCTGGGCTGGCGGTCTTCGTCGAGAGCGAACTATGGCCCAATCTGCTGCTGGAGGCCCACCGGCGCGGGGTGAAGCTGGCCCTGGTCAGCGCCCGCATCACCGAAAAGACACTTGAGGGTTGGAGCCGGTTTCCGGCCTCGGCTCAGGCGGTGACGCGCGCCTTCGACCTGGTCCTGCCCCAGGACGCCGCCTCCGCCGAACGGCTGGAGCGGATGGGCGCCCGCATCGACGACCTGGTCAATCTGAAGCTGGCGGGCGAGCCCCTGCCCCATGATACGGCCGCCTTCAGCCGTCTGAGCGCCGCCATCGGCGACCGGCCGGTCATCGTCGCCGCCAGCACCCATGAGGGCGAAGAGATCGCCATCGTCCGCGCCCTGGACAAGCTGAGCGAGCGCGTCTGCCTGATCCTGCTGCCGCGCCACCCTGAGCGCGGTCCCTTGATCGCGGAGGCCCTGCAGCGGGAGGGCGCAGCCTTCGCCATGCGCTCGCGCGGCGAGACCATCGGGCGCGACACGGACGTCTATCTGGCCGACACCTTGAACGAGATGGGTCTGTTCCTGCGTCTGGCCGATGTGGTGGTGATGGGCGGCTCCTTCGCCCCCGCCCTGGGCCTGCCCGCGGTCGGCGGTCACAATCCGCTGGAGCCCGCGCGACTGGGCCGGCCCGTCGTGACGGGACCGGACGCCTCCAACTGGGCCAGCGTGACGGCGGCATTGGCCCAATCGGGCGGGCTGATCCCGGTCCAGGCGCCCTGGGACCTGCCCCAGGCGATCGGCCCCCTGTTGGCCGATCCGGCGGCGGCCAAGGCCATGGGCGAGCGCGCCCGCCGCGCGGCGGCCGAGGCGGGCGGGGATCTGGAGCGGCTATGGTCCTGGCTCTCTCCGCTCACGCCGCAGAAGAGACCCCGGCGATGAAGCTGAACACGCCCCGCTGGTGGTATGTGCGCGACCGCGATCACGCCCGCATGACGCGCACCCTGTTGAAGCCGCTGAGCTGGATCTGGGCTGGGGTCACGGCGCGGCGCATCGCGCGGACGGTTCCCCACGCCCCAGGCTGTGCGGTGATCTCGGTCGGCAACCTGACGGTCGGCGGCTCAGGCAAGACGCCGGTTGCGCGCGAGACGCTGCGGCTGCTGCGCGCGGCGGGCGTGCAGGCGCAGGGTCTGTCGCGCGGCTATGGCGGGCGGCTGGACGGGCCGGTCCGCGTCGATCCCGCGACCCACACGGCCGAGGACGTCGGCGACGAACCCCTGATGCTGGCCCAGGACGCGCCGGTCTGGATTTCCCGCGATCGGGTCGCCGGCGCCGAGGCGGCCGTCGCCGACGGGGCCGACGCCCTGGTGCTGGACGACGGACACCAGAACCCCGCCTTGAAGAAGACCGTCAGCCTGATCGTCGCGGATGGAGAGACCCGCGGCGATGAATGGCCGTTCGGGGACGGCTCGGTCTTTCCGTCCGGCCCGATGCGCGAGCCGTTGAAAGCGGGGCTGGCGCGCGCCGACGCCGTTGTGGTGATGCTGCCGACCGATCTGGAGACCGCCGATCCCGAACTGCTGGCGCTGTTCGACAGTCTGCCGGTGTTCGTGGCGCGGCTGACGCCCCAAGGCCCGCCGCCGGCCGGCCCACAGGTGGGCTTCGCCGGCATCGCCAAGCCGTGGAAGGTCGAACGATCGCTGAAGGCGGCGGGGTGCGACCTCGCCGACTTCGTCCCCTTCCCTGACCATGCGGCCTATAGCGACAAGGACATGGTGTTTCTGACGGAACGGGCGGCGGTTTACGGCGCCGGCCTGGTCACCACCGAAAAGGACTGGGTGCGGCTGACGCCCGATCAACGCGCACGCGTCGCCGCCTGGCCGGTCGTCGCTCGGTTTGAGGATGAGGCCGGCTTCGCCGCCTTCCTGACCCAGGCTGTTCAGTCGGCGCGGTAGACCACGCCGCCCTTCATCACGAACCTCATCCGCTCCAGCTCGGTGACGTCGCTCAGGGGATCGCCGGAGACGGCGACGATGTCGGCCGGCATGCCCGGCGCGATCCGCCCGGCCTCGCTGGAGATGCGCAGATGTTCGGCGGCGCCGACCGTGGCGGCCTGGACGGCCTCCAGCGGAGTCAGGCCGGCGCGGACCAAGAGGGCGAACTCCTTGGCGTTGTCGCCGTGGGCGGACACGCCGCTGTCGGTGCCGAAGGCGATTTTGACGCCGCCTTGGTGGGCGCGGCGCGCCATCTCCAGCATCTTCGGCCCCGCCTCCAGCGCCTTGGCGGTCTGGGCGGGAGTGAAGAAATTGTCGGGCCCGGAGGCGACGCGCGCGACGAAATCCCCCGCCAGCAGGGTCGGCACGAGCCAGGCGCCGTTCTGCTTGAACAGGCGGATCGACTGGTCGTCCAGATAGGTGCCGTGTTCGATGGAATCGCCGCCGGCGCGCAGGAAGGCGTTGATGCCGTCGACGCCGTGAGCGTGGGCCGTGACCTGACGGCCCATCCGGTGGGCGCTTTCGACGATGGCGGTCAGTTCGGGATCGCTGAACTGCTGGTTCAGACCGGCGGCGGTGTTGGACAGGACCCCGCCGGTGGCCGTGATCTTGATGATGTCGGCGCCGGCGCGGATCTGGGTGCGGACCGCGCGCATACAGTCTTCCGGTCCCGAACAGACGCTTTCCGGCGACAGCAGGTGCAGGACGTCGGCGCGGAAGCCGTTGGCGTCGCCATGGCCGCCGTGAACCGACACGGCCGAGCCCGCTGCAATGATGCGCGGCCCCGGCACGTCGCCCGCCTTCACCGCCTCGCGCAGGGCGAAGATCGCTTCGTTGTCGGCCCCGAGATCGGCGACGGTGGTGAAGCCCGCCATCAGGGTGCGGCGCGCATAGCGGGCGCCGACCATGGCCTGGGCGGCCTCTGACTGGGTCACCTCCTCCAGCCGCGAATTGGGGTTTTGCTGGCCGGTCAGGTGGACGTGGCTGTCGATCAGCCCCGGCAAAACGAAGGAGTCCCGCAGGTCGATGACCCGGCCCTGCGCCGGATCGCCGACGAAGCCGTCGCGAATATCGACGACTTGGTTCCCGCTGATCACGAGAGTTTTACTGCGCTGCACAACGCCGTTCGACGGATCCGCCAGCAGCCGCCCCGCCTCGACGAAGGTGACCACAGGGGGTCCGGAAAGTCCAACCCCTGCGGGGGTTTGCTGAGCCGCCGCCGCCGAAGCGGACGCCAGCAGCACCGACAAAGCCAGGATCAAACGCTTCATTGATCGCCCTCCCGCGACGCCTCGCCGCAAAATCGCCCCACAAGGCTCAGGTTGCCTCGGTCGTAACGGTTTGAAACAAACACCTCCGAAGACAAACCGCAACGAGGGCGTCGCATGCGGCTTTCGAGACGAGGACTCATTCTGGGCGGCTCGGCCATGCTGGCGGGGTGCGCCAGCGCCAGCGCCACGGCCCCCGTGACGACGGCGGCGCTCCAGCCCGTCGCGGCCCCGGTGGTCGTTCCCCCGGTTCAGACCGTCAGCGTGACCCCGCCGCCGCTGGATCCTCGCGGCGCCGTTCCGAAAGATCTGATGGACCGGGCCATGGCGGCCCTGGACATCCACCACCGCAAACTCCCCCTGCGTGACCGGATGTATCTGGTCGATTTCAAGAAGTTCTCGGGCGACGAGCGGCTGTACGAGGTCGATCTGATCGCAGGCGAGGTCAAGGTGCTGCGGACCTGCCACGGCCGGGGCTCCGACCCCGACCATTCCGGCTATGCGCGCCGCTTTTCCAACACGCCCGATTCCAACATGTCCTCGATCGGCGCCTACGCCACGGCCGGCGCCAGCTGGGGCAAGCAGCAGGGGCCGAACGTCCTGCTGGACGGGCTGGAATACACCAATGACAAGGCCCGCGAACGCGCCATCATCGTTCACGGCGCCGACTACGCCGACCCGGACTTCCTGGCGCGCGAAGGCAAGCTGGGCCGCAGCTACGGCTGTTTCTCGGTGGCCCATACCGACTTGCCGGAGCTGCGCGAGCGGATGGGCGAAGGCCGGCTGCTGTTCGCCTGGGCGTAAGGCTTATCCCTCGGGCCGTCGGGCCGAGTGGCGGATGGTGATTATGCGAATCTCGCTGGGCAGGATGGCGTAGCGGATCACATAGGGGCGGATCGAGACCGCCTCGCGAAGCCCATGGCGTATTTGCCTGCCGCGATCCGGAAAGGCGCTCAGACTTTCGGCCAGATCGATCAGGCGAACCGCCAGGCGGATCGCCGCCGGCGGGCTGAAACCTTGCACATAGGACTGTATGGCGATCAGGTCTTCCCGAGCTTGCTCGGTCCAGACTACTCGCCGCATTTCGGCGGCGGGAGCGGATTGTCCGTTCCCCAAGACAGAAGCCACCGCTTTACGGCTTCATGGCTCACGACCCGCCCGGCCTCGGCGTCGGCGAGACCACGCAGGGTCGCCGCCTCGTCCGCCGCGTCGTCGGCGATGTCGAAGACGCCCGGCTCGTCGTCATCTTCGTGGTACGCGGAATCAGCCATGGCGCGAGCCTACCACACCCAGCCGATACGGTCAGCCCCGCTCCAGCGCCCGCCAGCCGATGTCGGAGCGGTTGAAGCCGCCGGGCCAGTCGATCTTCTTGATGGCGTCGTAGGCGCGTTCGCGGGCCTGGGCGATGTCGTCGCCTTCGGCGCAGACGTTCAGGACGCGGCCGCCGGCGGCGCACAGCTGGCCGTCGTCGCGACGCTTGGTGCCGGCGTGGAAGACCTGGACATGGGGACCGAAGTCCTGATCGGCGCCGCGGATGATCGAGCCTTCCAGCGGACTGTCGGGATAGCCCTTGGCCGCCATGACGACGCAGATGACCGTCTGAGGCTTGAACGCCGGCGCCGGCAGGCCGGAGACGTCGCCACGCGCGCAAGCCAGCAGATAGGGAACGATGTCGCCGGCCATGCGCATCATCAGCACCTGGCATTCCGGGTCGCCGAAGCGGGCGTTGAACTCGACCACCTTGGGTCCGTCGGTCGTGGCCATCAGCCCGGCGTAGAGGACGCCGCGATAGGGGGCGCCCTCGACGGCCATCTTGCGGATCGTGGGCTGAACGATGCGTTCGTCAGCCTGCTGGACCAGGTCGGCGGTGAAGACAGGGGCCGGTGAATAGGCGCCCATGCCGCCGGTGTTGGGTCCGGTGTCGCCGTCGAAGGCGCGTTTGTGGTCCTGGGCGCCGCCGAACAGGACAGCCTGTTTGCCGTCGCACAGGGCGAAAAGGGAGCCTTCCTCGCCGTCCATGAACTCTTCGATCACCACGCGGGCGCCGGCGGCGCCGAACCGGCCCCCCAGCATCCGCTCGACCTCGGCCTCGGCGTCGGCGCGATCCGGGCTGATGGCCACGCCCTTGCCGGCGGCCAGGCCGTCGGCCTTGATGACATAGGGCGGCTGGAAGGCGTCGAGCGCGGCCTTGGCCTCCTGAACCGTCTCATAGACGCCGTAGCCGGCGGTGGGGATGGAATGACGCTCCAGGAAGGCCTTGGAAAAGGCCTTGGACGTCTCCAGCTGCGCGGCCTTGGCGGTGGGGCCGAAACAGGGGATGCCGGCGGCGGCCAGCCGGTCCGCCAGACCGGCCGCCAGGGCGACCTCCGGCCCGACCACCACCAGGTCCGCCTTGATCTCGCGCGCCAGGGCCGCCAGGCCCTCGGCGTCGTCAGCCTTGACTGGACGAAGCTCGCACACGGCCTCGATCCCGGGATTGCCGGGCGCGGCGACAAGGCGGGTGACCAACGGCGACTGGGCGATCTTCCAGGCCAGGGCGTGTTCACGCCCGCCCGATCCGACGAGGAGAATGTTCATAAGGTCGGCAATGACCGCACCGCGCGAGACGGTCAAGCGCGGGGTCGCCCTGATAGGCCCTCCCCCCTCTAAACGGGTGCGAAAACGATCCGCCTCGGGCTAGAGTGGCGTCATGAGCGACGAATCCTATGTGTTCGAAGGCCCGGCCGAGGCCGCCGCCCCGCGCGACAACAATCCGCCCCTGTCGATCTCGGAACTGTCCTTTGCCCTGAAGCGGACGCTGGAGGAGCGATTCGGCCACGTCCGGCTGAGGGGCGAGGTGTCCAAGGTCAATCGTCACGCCTCGGGCCATGTCTATCTGAGCCTGAAGGACGACAAGTCGGCCATCGACGGCGTGATCTGGAAGGGATCGGTGCGCGGCCTGGGCGTCCAGCCGGAGGCGGGGCTGGAGGTCATCGTCACCGGCAAGATCACCTCCTATCCCGCGCGGTCCTCGTACCAGATCGTGATCGAGAGCATGGAGGCGGCGGGGGCCGGCGCCCTCTTGGCCCAGTTGGAGCGGCTGAAGGTCCGCCTGCGCGAGGAGGGCCTGTTCGAGCCGGGGCGCAAGAAGCCCCTGCCCCAGTTCCCCCGCACCATAGGGGTGATCACCAGTCCGACCGGGGCGGTGATCCGCGACGTCCTGCACCGAATCGCCGAACGCTGGCCGTGCCGGGTGATCGTCTGGCCCGTGGTGGTCCAGGGCGAGGCGGCGTGCGGCCAGGTGTCGAACGCCATTCGCGGCTTTGATGCGATGACGCCCGACGGACCCATCCCCCGGCCGGATCTGCTGATCGTGGCGCGCGGCGGGGGGTCGGTTGAGGACCTGTGGTGCTTCAACGACGAGGGGCTGGCCCGCACGGTGGCGGCGGCGCGGATTCCGATCATCTCGGCCGTGGGACACGAGACGGACACCACCCTGATCGACTTCGTCTCGGATCGGCGCGCGCCGACGCCCACGGGGGCGGCCGAGATGGCCACGCCTGTGCTGGCCGACCTGAGATACGCCGTCGCCGACCTGGATCGACGGCTGGTGCTGGCGGGCGGGCGGCTGATCGAGGATCGGCGGACCCGGCTGCGCGCCGTGGCGCGCGGACTGCCCGCCCGGCCGGAGGACCTGACGGCCCTGGCGCAACAGAGGCTGGACCATGTGTCCAGCCGTCTGGGCTCGGGCCTGCAACGCAACATCGCCCTGCATGAACGCCATCTGGCCGTGACCGGCGGAAAGTTGAGCCCCGGGCTGCTGCGGACCCGGATCGAGCGGGGTCAGGATCGACTGCGCGGCGCGGGGGATCGGCTGGGGGCGGCGCTTCAGGCGGGCGTCGCGCGCGGCGAGCGACGGCTGTTGCAGATCGGCGGCCGCCTGTCGCCCGAACCGCTGCACCGCCGCCTGGACCAGCGCCAGGCCAGGCTGGACGCGGTCTCCGCGCGCCTGGACGGCGTCATCCCCCGCCGACTGGACGGCGACCGAGCCCGACTGGGCGCCCTGTCCCGCGCCCTGGCGACGCTTGATCCCAGCCGCCCCAAACCCGGCTTCGCCCGGGTCGAGCGCGCCGACGGCGGCTGGATCACCGCAGCGGCAGGGCTGGAATCGGGCCAGACTGTCCGACTGGTGTTCGGCGACGGCGCGCGCGAGGCCGTCATCGACGGCGCGGCGCAGAACCCGCCGCCTACGCCGCCCTCTGCGACGCCCCAGTCAAAGCCCCAGTCGACTCCACGAGCGACGCCTCGGCCCAAGCCCCCCGCGCCGGACCAGGGCGACCTCTTCTGACGTGCGCTCCCGCTTTTCCGCTTCGCGCCTGAGCCGCTTCCTGCTAACCGCCGCCGCATGAAGATCCCCCGCATCGCCTTCGCCGCCTATGGCTTCGCCCTTCTGATCATCGTCCTGGACCAGTTGACCAAGGCCTGGATCCTGAGTCTGCCGGACGTGGCCTCGATCGAGCAAATCCCCGTCGGCTACGTCTTCGCCGAGGTCTTCCCGCCCGTCCTGCGGTTCACCTTCGTCCAGAACACCGGCGTCAGCTTCGGCCTGTTCGGCGGGGGGGAGGCGCGCTGGGGTCTGACCATCTTCTCCGTCCTGGTCTCGGGCGGCCTGGCCTGGTGGGCGACGCGGGCGGATCGTCGCCTGCTGATCACCGCCATCGGACTGGTGATCGGCGGCGCCCTGGGCAATGTGATCGACCGGGTGCGGTTCGGCTATGTGGTCGACTTCATCGACGTTTCGGGCACAGGCGTCTTTCCCTGGGTGTTCAACGTCGCCGACAGCGCCATCACCATCGGCGTCGTCCTTCTGATCATCGACAGCTTCCTGTCCGACCGGGCCTCCAAGGCCTGAAAACGGCTGCAAGGTTGGCGCGGCCCCCGAAAAGTCGTAATCACCCCGTCTTCACTATGCCAACAGCGCCCGCAGAGGCGTTCCGTGCATCAGCCGATCGAGCCTGAACCCATGCGTATCCGCAGCGTCGCCGTCCTGACCCTCGCCGCCTCAGCCGCCCTCGCCGTTTCGGCCTGCGGCAGCCTCAAGCAAGGCATCGGCCTGACCAAGGTCGTGCCGGACGAGTTCGTGACCGTCTCCACCGCGCCGCTCAGCGTGCCGCCGGAATACGGCCTGCGTCCGCCTGCGCCCGGCCAGCCCCGCCCGCAGGAACTGGCGCCCGAAAGCGCCGCGCGTCAGATCCTGCTGGGTCAGCGTCAGGCCGTCACCCGCACCCCCGGCGAACAGGTCCTGGTGGCCCAGGCCGGCGCCGATCAGGCCGACCCCCTGGCCCGCTACGTCGTCGACGACGAGTTCGGCGACATCGCCCACAAGGACGAAAGCTTCGCCAACCGCGTGATGTTCTGGCGCAAGGACGACGCCTCGACCCAGGCGGCCACCACCCGCCAGACCGCCGAGGGCCAACAGACGATCGACGCCTCGACCGAGGCCGCCCGGCTTCAGGCCCTGACGGGCGGGCGCCAGGCCATCACCATCACCCCGCGTCGCAGCGGCGGTTTCAAACTGCCGGGTCTGTAAACCGGTCGAACCCTTGTCGGACGCCGGCTGCGGCGTTGGTCTTTTCGCTGTCGGAAATCATTTGATGCGTCGCCTGCTCACCGCCCTGGCCGCCGTTTCCATCGCGGCCTCCGTCCTGCCTGTCGCCGCCGAGGCGCAGCAACGTCAGCGTCAACGCGGTTCCAGCGGACAGCAGGCGGACGGGTCGGACAACGCCCCGAGCGAGCGCGCGCCGCGCATCGCCCCCTTGCGCCGCCGCGCCAACGCCGGCCCCTGCCCCTTCGTCAAGGTGCTGTACGACGCCGCCCGCTATGTGGAGCTGGAAGGCGGCCGCGCCGCCATCGCCAACGTCGGCTACACCGGCGAGATCGAAGGCGTCTCGGCCGATTGCGAATATCGCGAAGCCGATCCGATCCGACTGGACATGGACATCCTGTTCCAGCTGGGCCGCGGCGCCCAGGCCACCGAGGACCAGAAGACCTATCGTTACTGGGTCGCGGTGACGGAACGGAACAGCGCCGTCCTGGCCAAGGAATATTTCGACCTGCCGGTGAAGTTCGACGGCCAGCGCACCGCCTCGGTCAACGAACAGCGGACCATCATCATTCCCCGCGCCGAGGCCACCACCAGCGGCGGCAATTTCGAAGTTCTGATCGGTTTCGACGTCACGCCCGAAATGGCCGAGTTCAACCGGTCCGGCAGTCGCTTCCGCGTCAACGCCGGAGCCGCCCAAGCCTCTGCGCCGAGCCAGTAATGTCTGATCTGAAGACCGTCCTCAGCGAAGCGGTCGCCGCCGCCTTCGCCGCCGAAGGCGTGGAGCCGGCTCTCGCTCGCGTCACCCCGTCCGACCGGCCGGATCTGGCCGACTTTCAGTCGAACGGCGCCCTGGCCGCCGCCAAGGCGTTGAAGGCCAATCCGCGCGAACTGGCCGGCAAGATCGCCGAGCGGCTGGGCGCCGACGCCCGCTTCGCCTCGGTCGAGGTGGCGGGGCCGGGCTTCATCAATCTGAAGATCGCCGACGCCGTTCTGGCGGAACGCGCCGCCGAAGTCGCCGCCGACGCCGAGCACGCGGGCGCAGCCGTCGTGGCCGATCCGCGCAAGGTGGTGATCGACTACGGCGGTCCGAACGTGGCCAAGCCGATGCACGTCGGCCATCTGCGCAGCGCCATCATCGGCGAGAGCCTGAAGCGGCTGTTCCGCTTCCGCGGCGACCATGTCACCGGCGACGCCCATTTCGGCGACTGGGGCTTCCAGATGGGGCTGCTGATCACGGCCTGCGGCGACGAGGGTCTGGCCGACGCCTTCATGGCCGACGGCGACGGCCCCTTCCCCGCCGAAAGCCCGGTGACCCTGGCCGATCTGGACCGGCTGTATCCGCAGGCCGCCGGCAAGGCCAAGGAAGACCCGGCGTTCCGCGACCGGGCCCGCAAGGCGACGGCGGAGCTGCAGAACGGCCGCCCCGGCTATCGCGCCCTGTGGTCGCATTTCGTGGCGGTCAGCCGCGAGGCGCTGAAGCGCGAATACGGCGACCTGTCGGTCGATTTCGACCTGTGGAACGGCGAGAGCGACGCCGATCCCCTGATGGACGAGATGATCGCCCATCTGAAGGCGACGGGCCTGCTGGTCGAGGATGACGGCGCCCAGGTGGTGCATGTCGCCAAGCCCGGCGAGACCCGCAAGAAGAAGCTGGCCGACGGCTCGGTGATCGAGGCGCCCTCGCCCCCGCCCCTGCTGGTGATCAGCTCGGAAGGCTCGGCCATGTACGGCACGACCGACCTGGCGACGATCCTGGACCGCAAGAAGGCCCTGGCGCCGGACCTGGCCCTGTATGTCGTCGACGAACGCCAGGCAGAGCATTTCGAACAGGTGTTCCGCGCCGCCTATCTGGCCGGCTACGCTGCCGAAGGGTCGCTGGAGCATCTGGGCTTCGGCACCATGAACGGCGCCGACGGCAAGCCGTTCAAGACCCGCGCGGGCGGGGTGCTGAAGCTGCGCGACCTGATCGACCAGGCGACGGACAAGGCGCGCGAGCGTCTGCACGAGGCCAAGCTGGGCTACGACCTGTCGCCGGAAGAGTTCGAGGCCATCGCGCACAAGGTGGCCATCGCCGCCCTGAAGTTCGCCGACCTGTCGAACGCGCGCACCACCAGCTACGTCTTCGACCTGGACCGGTTCATGAGCTTCGAGGGCAAGACCGGCCCCTATCTGCTGTATCAGTCGGTCCGGATCAAATCCCTGCTGAGGAAGGCCGCCGAACAGGGCGCCGCGCCTGGCGCCATCGTCATCGCCGAACAGGCCGAGCGCGATCTGGCCCTGACGCTGGACGCCTTCTCGACCGCCGTGTCGGACGCCTATGACAAGCGGATGCCGCATCTGGCAGCCGAGCACGCCTATCGGGTGGCCCAGTCCTTCTCGAAATTCTACGCCGCCTGCCCGGTGCTGGTCGCGCCGGACGAGGCGACACGGGCTTCGCGCCTGGCCCTGTCGGCGGCGGCGCTGCTGCAGCTGGAAACGGCGTTGAATCTGCTGGGGATCGAGACTCCCGAACGGATGTGACCGCCGTTCTGTGACCTGAAAGACGCGGACTCTGCTCTTCAGCTCTGATTAACCTTCGCCGGGTTCAGGGAGCGGTCGACGGATGGGGACCGGCGGTCAGCAGTCTAAGGGGCGTCGCTGGGGTCAGCATCGGGGGCGCATCCGCATGGCGAACGGCGCCCTTCGGCCGTTCGGCCCCGGCGACCTGACGCCGCCGTTCCTGAAGCGCCGGGCGGTCCTCTATGTGGACGGCTACAACCTGTTCCACGCCCTGCTGAACCAGAAGCGACGCGAATGGCTGTGGCTGGACTTGCAGGCCTTGGGGCGGGGCCTGATCGATCCGACGGAGCGGCTGGCCGGCGTGGTCTGGGTCAGCGCCCACAAGCCCCAATCCCGATCGCGGATGGAGGCCCTGTTCCGCTATGAGGCGGCGCTGAGGGCGCGCAAGGTTCGTTGCCTGATGGGCCATTTCATCGTCCATGGCGAACACTGCCGCGCCTGCGGCAATGTCTGGAGCGCGTCCACGGAGAAGCAGAGCGACGTCAACCTGGCCCTGGCGGTGGCGGACGATGTGGCGGCGAACCGGGTCGATTCCGTCTATCTGCTGACCACCGACGGGGACCACGCCGCCACCGTGCGGTACGTGCGCGAGGCCTATCCGGAAAAGCGGATCGTCAGCGTCGCCCCGCCCGGCCGGGCGCACAATCGCCAGATCGCCGCCTGGACCGACGAACTGGTCGGGATCGGGCCCAATCTGCTGGCCGGGTCCATGCTGCCCGACCGGCTGAAGACGGCCAGGGGCTGGGTCGAACGGCCCGAGGCCTGGAGCGCCCGCCCCAGCCTGCCCCCGCCCCCCGATCCGCCGCCGACGAACGACGCGGGGAAGACCAAGGCTGGACATCTGCGGCTGGTGGTGTCGAACGCCTAGCCGAGATGATATGATCGCGTCGTCATGAACCTCCATGTCCGCAATCTTGATGAAGAAACGGTCCGCGCCCTGGAACAGAGGGCCGCGCGCAACGGCCGTTCGGCCGAAGCGGAAGTGCGAGCCATTCTGACGGCGGCTGCGGCGGTCGAGATGGCGGACAGGTCCGACTGGATCCAGGTGTCGGATGAGCTGCGAGCGCGTTCGGCCGGATTCAGCCACACGCCGTCCGAAATTCTGGTTCGGGAAAGCCGCGACGAAAGATGAAGGCGATCATCGACTCCAGCGTCGTGATCAAATGGTTCGTGAAGGAGGATGGTGCGGACGAATCGCTCGACCTCCGTTTTCAGCCTTTGGCTGCGCCGGACCTTCTGCTCGTGGAATGCGCCAATGTGTTCTGGAAGAAGGTTCGACGTCAGGAATACCAAGCCGACGACGCAGTCTTGGCCCTCGGGGCGATTGAGCGAGCGAACATAAGCCTGTCGCCCGCCTATGGATTGGCCTCGCGCGCGTTCGATATCGGTCGCGCGCTCGACCATGCCGTCTATGATTGTTTCTATCTGGCCCTTGCTGAACGCCTGAGCCTGCCTTTGATCACCGCCGACGCCAAACTGATGTCCAAAGCGACGCTCGAGCGCACATCTGTCCGCGTGCTCAATCTATCAAACTGGAAGACCGTCCTCGATGCCGACTGACCTCGACGCCTATATCGCCGGCCTGCCCAAGGCGGAGTTGCACCTTCACATCGAGGGCTCGCTGGAGCCGGAGCTGATGTTCGAGCTGGCGAAGCGCAATGGGGTCTCAATCCCCTACGACAGCGTCGAGGCGGTGCGGGCGGCCTATGATTTCTCGAATCTGCAGGACTTCCTGGACATCTATTACGCCGGGGCGGCGGTCCTTCTGACGCGCCAGGATTTCGAAGATCTGGCCTTCGCCTATTTCCAGCGGGCGGCCGCCGATAACGTGCGCCACGCCGAGATCTTCTTCGATCCCCAGACCCATACCGACCGGGGCGTGCCCTTCGGCGTGGTGGTGGAGGGGCTGATCGCGGGGATGGACCGGGCCAAGGCGGAACTGGGCGTCAGTTCGGGCCTGATCCTCAGCTTCCTGCGGCACCTCACCGAGGAAGAGGCGTTCGCGACCCTGGAGGCGGCCAAGCCCTATCTACATCATTTCATCGGGGTGGGGCTGGATTCGTCGGAGGTCGGCCATCCGCCGTCCAAGTTCCAGCGCGTCTTCGCCGCCGCCCGCGACCTGGGCCTGAAACTGTGCGCCCATGCCGGCGAGGAAGGCCCGCCGGCCTATGTGCACGAGGCGCTGGACCTGCTGCACATCGACCGAATGGACCACGGCAATCGCTCGATGGAGGACGAGGTTCTGGTGGAGCGGCTGGCGCGCGAGCAGATGACCCTGACCGTCTGCCCCCTGTCGAACCTGAAACTGTGCGTGGTGAACGACCTGAAGGACCACCCCGTGCCCGAGATGCTGCGCCGGGGCCTGCACGTCACCCTGAACTCGGACGATCCGTCCTATTTCGGCGGGTACGTGAACGACAACTACAGCCGGCTGGCGGCGGCGGTCGGGCTGACGAAGGAACAGGTGACGCTGCTGGCGAAGAACAGTTTCGAGGGGTCTTTCCTGGGCGAGGCGGAGAAGGCGGCGTTCGTCGCGGAGGTAGAGGCGTACGCGAAGGCGGTTTGACGCCTCTTCTTTCGTCATCCTCCGGCAAGCCGCGTCTTCGCGGCGCGGACCGGGGGATCCAGCGGCGCCGAAGGCGAAATCCATCCGCCGCACGATGCGGGAGCACCTGGCCCGCGACAGGTTCGCGCTCTCGCGCGCCGCTGGGTCCCCCGGTCTCGCTAAGCTCGCCGGAGGATGACGAAAGAGGGGTTTAGCCGAGGAGGGTTTCGGCCCCGACCTCCGCCACCCCCATCGCCCGGAAACTGTCCCGGGCCGTCGCCTCGGTCTGCGGCGCGATGGCGCGGCTGGCGTCGGAGATGACCACGGCTTGGAAACCCTCGCGCACCGCATCCTCGGCGGTGAAGCGGACGCAGTAGTCGAAGGCCAGCCCGCACAGGAAGACGCGGGTCACGCGCAGGTCGCGCAGCAGGCCGGCCAGGCCCGTCGGGGTGCGATGGTCGTTCTCGAAGAAGCCGGAATAGGAATCGACCGCCGGGTTGTAGCCCTTGCGGATCACGGCCAGGGCTTTTTGCACCGTAGGCGCCGCGTCGGGATGGAAGTCCGCGCCGGGCGAGCCCTGGATACAGTGGTCCGGCCACAGCATCTGGCGGCCGTAGGCGACCTCGATCTCGGTGAAGGGGGCCGCGCCGGGATGGTTGGAGGCGAACGAAATCTGGTCCGGCGTGTGCCAGTCCTGGGTCAGGACCACCCGGTCGAACCCTTCGGCCAGCCGGTTGATCAGCGGCATGATCCCCGCCCCGCCCGCGACCGCCAGAGAACCGCCCTCGCAGAAGTCGTTCTGTGGGTCGATGACCAGAAGGGCGTCCGTCGGACCGATCTTCATCATGCGCTCGCGTAGGCGTCGATCTCGTTGGCCGAGCCCAGGGCGACGGGGATGCGCTGGTGCAGATGCTCGGGCTGGATGTCGAGGATCGATTGAACCCCGTCCGTCGTCGCCTTGCCCCCGGCCTGTTCAACCAGGAAGGCCATGGGATTCCCCTCGTACATCAGGCGCAGCTTGCCGGGCTTGTTCGGCTCCCGCTTGTCCCAGGGGTACAGGAAGACACCGCCGCGCATCAGGATGCGGTGGACATCGGCGACCATGGCGGCGACCCAGCGCATGTTGAAATTCTTGCCCCGGGGGCCGTCCGCGCCCTTCAGCACGCCGTCGACATAACGCTGCACCGGCTCGGCCCAGTGGCGCAGGTTCGACATGTTGATGGCGAACTCCTTGGTGTCCGGCGAAATGGCGATGGCGTCGTGGGTCAGGATCCAGTCGCCGTCGTTCGACAGGGTGAAGCCCTTGACCCCGGCGCCCGTGGTCAGGACCAGCATGGTCTGGGGGCCGTACAGGGCGTAGAGGGCGGCGACCTGATTGCGGCCCGGCTGCATGAAGTCGGCCTCGGTCGGCGAAGGCGTCGCGGACTTCAGCACCGAGACGATGGTCCCCACCATGGCGTTGATGTCGATGTTGGACGAGCCGTCCAGCGGATCGAACAGGGCCAGATATTCGCCGGTCGAATGGGAGGCCGGCTGGACCTCGTCCATTTCCTCGGAGGCGACGCCCGCGACGGCGGGACAGGCCAGGAGGGCGTCGGTCAGCATGTCGTTGGTCATGACGTCGAGCTTCTTCTGCTCCTCGTCCTGAACATTGATCTGGCCCGAGGCGCCCAAGGCCCCGGCCAGGGCGCCGCCGGCGACCAGAGTGCTGATGTCGGCGCAGGTGGCGGCGGCGACCGTCAGGACCGTCTTCAGCCCTTCCGGAACCTCCAGGGCGGCGATGTGGGCGTCGAGGCGGGTGCGGTCGGCGGTCATGGGATCGGTCCGGAGCGGCGGAGAGGGACGCTCCGTTCTTGGCGGGCGGACGCAGGGAGAGCAAGGGCGAGCCGACGCCGGACGTCAGGAAGTGCGACAAGGCGGCGTCAAAACACGCCTGCGCTTGACTTGCGGCCGGAGTCGGTGGCTTAGGTCGATTGCTCTCGCGGGAGAGATCGGCGCGCCTCGGCGGGTCGACGCCGAAGGCGCAACCGCCCCGGAAACGCTCAGGCAAACGGACCGCGAAGCATACGGACGCTGGAAAGCCGCTCTTCACGGGCGCGCCGACGGAGCAAGGCGACATGATTTGGTCGCCGGAATCTCTCAGGCTTCAGGACAGCGGGGGCGCGAGGACGGCGGAGCTCCGCCACAACACGCGACCGTGAAAGCCTGAACCATGACCGATCAGACCCTGAAGACCACGCCCCTGAACGCCGCGCACCGCGCCCTGGGGGCCCGGATGGTGGGCTTCGGCGGCTATGACATGCCGGTCCAATATGAGGGCGTCCTGGCCGAGCACCGCTGGACCCGCGAACACGCCGGCCTGTTCGACGTGTCCCACATGGGCCAGTGCAAGATCACCGGCGCCGACGCCACCGCCCAGTTCGAGCGGTTCGTGCCCGGCGACTATGAAATCCTGAAGGCGGGCAAGCAGAAGTATTCGCTGCTTCTGAACAAGGACGGCGGGATCATCGACGACCTGATGGCCGGCCGCCCGGATCACGACGGCCTGTTCGTCGTCGTCAACGCCGGCAACAAGGACGAGGATTTCGCCTTCTGGCAGGCGAACCTGGAAGGCGACGCCAAGCTGACGGTGCTGGACGACCGCGCCCTGATCGCCATCCAGGGGCCGGAAGCCGCCGAGGTCATGGCCGCCCACGAACCGATCCTGGCGGAAATGGGCTTTATGGAATGCGCCCGGCTGATGCTGTTCGGCGTCGACTGCTATGTCTCGCGTTCGGGCTATACCGGCGAGGACGGCTATGAAATTTCGGTCCCGGCGGACCAGGCCGAGCGTGTCTGGAACACCATCCTGGAAGACGCCCGCGTCAAGCCGATCGGCCTTGGCGCCCGCGACAGCCTGCGCCTGGAGGCCGGCCTGCCGCTGCACGGCCACGACATCGACCCGACCACCAGCCCGGTCGAAGGCGCCCTGACCTTCGCCCTGTCCAAGTCGAGGAAGGAGCGCGCCGACTTCACCGGCGCCGACCGCATCTTGAAGGAACTGGCCGATGGCCCGTCTCGCGTCCGCATCGGCCTGATCGTCAAGGAAGGCGCCCCGGCCCGCGAAGGCGCCGAGATCGCCGACGCAGACGGCAATGTCATCGGCAAGGTCACCTCGGGCGGCCCCTCCCCCACCCTGGGCAAGAACATCGCCATGGGCTTCGTGCCGCCGGCCTTCGCCGCGCTGGGCACGGAGTTGAAGGTCATCGTGCGCGGCAAGCCCGCCGCCGCCGAGGTCGTCGCCATGCCGTTCGTGGCGCAACGCTATTACCGGAAGCCGAAGGCGTAACATTCACCCCGTCACCCTCGGGCTTGACCCGAGGGCCGGATTATCCGCCGCATTGCGTCGGGATCAACACAGAGAACGATCCGCCTCCGATCCTCGGGTCAAGCCCGAGGATGACGGGGTGGGAGATGGAGAAGAGAAATGAAATTCACCAAGGATCACGAGTGGGTCAGCCTGGACGGCGACATCGCCACCGTCGGCATCTCCAAACACGCCGCCGACGCCCTGGGCGACGTGGTGTTCGTGGAAGTGCCTGAGGTCGGCAAGACCGTCGCCAAGGGCGCCAGCTTCGCCGTGGTCGAGAGCGTCAAGGCCGCCTCCGACGTCTACGCCCCCGTCTCGGGCGAGGTGGTCGAGGCCAATGACGCCCTGTCGACCGCCCCGGAAACCGTCAACGCCGCTCCGGAAGGCGACGGCTGGTTCGCCAAGATCAAGGTGTCGGACGCTGCCGAACTGGACGCCCTGATGGACCAGGCCGCCTACGACGCCTTCCTCGCCACCCTCTAATTTCAAACTCCGTCACCCTCGGGCTTGACCCGAGGGCCGGAGGATCAACCACTCGTGCGAAGCCTTTGACGCACGAGCCGCACAACATCCGATCCTCGGGTCAAGCCCGAGGATGACGGGTGAAGGAAACCGGCAATGCGTTATCTCCCCCTGACGCCCGACGACCGCACGGCGATGCTCGCCGCCATCGGCGCCAAATCCATTGACGACCTGTTCGTGGACGTGCCCCAGGCCGCGCGTCTGGACGGCCCCGTGGACCTGCCCCGCGTGGCGGGCGAGCTGGAGGTCGAGCGCGCCCTGTCCGCCATGGCCGCCAAGAACGCCACGGCCGGCGCCGTCCCCTTCTTCTGCGGCGCAGGGGCCTACAAACACCATGTCCCGGCGACGGTGGATCACATCATCCAGCGGTCGGAATTCCTGACCAGCTACACCCCCTATCAGCCGGAAATCGCCCAGGGGACCCTGCAGTATCTGTACGAGTTCCAGACCCAGGTCGCGAACCTGACCGGCATGCCGGTGGCCAACGCCTCGCTTTATGACGGTTCGACCGCCATGGCCGAGGGCGTGCTGATGGCGACCCGCGTGACCCGCCGCAACAAGGCGGTGATCTCGGGCGGGGTGCACCCCCACTACGTCAAGGCGACCGAGACCGTGGTCCACGCCGTCGGCGTGGAGACGCAGGTCCTGGCCCCCGCCGTCGACGCCGAGGCCGCCGTGATCGACCAGATCGGTCCCGACACGGCCTGCGTCGTCGTTCAGACCCCCAACGTCTTCGGCGCCGCAACGGATGTCACCAAGATCGCCGAGGCCGCCCACGCCGCCGGCGCCCTGCTGATCGTCGTGGTCACGGAGGCGGTGTCGATGGGTCTGCTGAAGTCGCCCGGCGAAATGGGCGCCGACATCGTCGCCGCCGAGGGCCAGTCGATCGGCAACGCCCTGAACTTCGGCGGCCCCTATGTCGGCCTGTTCGCCACGCGCGAGAAGCTGATCCGCCAGATGCCCGGCCGCCTGACCGGCGAGACGGTGGACGCCGACGGCGAGCGCGGCTTCGTCCTGACCCTGTCGACGCGGGAACAGCACATCCGCCGCGACAAGGCGACGTCGAATATCTGCACCAATTCCGGCCTCTGCACCCTGGCCTTCACCATCCACATGAGCCTGCTGGGCGAGACGGGCCTGCGCAAACTGGCCCTGCTGAACCACGAGAAGGCCCTCGCCACGCGCGACGCCCTGGCCGCCGTTCCGGGCGTCGAAATCCTGACCGACCGCTTCTTCAACGAGTTCGCGGTGCGCCTGCCCAAGAACGCGGCCGAGGTCGTGGATCAGTTGGCCGCCCATCACGTCCTGGCCGGCGTGCCCTACAGCCGCCTGGCCCCCGACGCCGGCATGGACGACGTCCTGCTGGTCGCTGCGACCGAAACCACCCTTGACGCCGACATCAAGCTCCTGGCGACCGCCCTCGCCAAGGTGCTGGCGGCCTGAGCGGAGACAAGACCATGAGCACCATGAACACCGTCGGCCGCCCGACCGCCCCGAACCAGGTACAGACCAAGCCCGCCACCCTGACCGGCGGGCGCGGCCTGTTGCAGAACGAGCCGCTGATCTTCGAAGGCGAAGGCTGGGGCAAGACCGGGGTCGACCTGCTCGAACCGAAGACCGATGCGTCGGACCTGGGCGACCTGGTCCGCAAGGATCCGATCGGCCTGCCCGGCCTGTCGGAGCCCGAGGCCATGCGCCACTATGTGCGCCTGTCGCAGAAGAACCACGCCATCGACCTGGCCATCTATCCGCTGGGCTCGTGCACGATGAAGCACAACCCGCGCCTGAACGAGAAGATGGCGCGTCTGGCCGGTTTTTCGGACATCCACCCCCTGCAGCCGATGTCGACGGTTCAGGGCGCGCTGGAGCTGATGGATACGCTGGCCCATTGGCTGAAGACCCTGACCGGCATGCCCGCCGTCGCGCTATCTCCGAAAGCGGGAGCGCACGGCGAACTGTGCGGCCTGATGGCCATCCGCGCCGCGCACGAGGCCTCGGGCCAGCATGAGAAGCGCCGCAAGGTGCTGGTGCCCACCAGCGCCCACGGCACCAACCCGGCCACCGCCGCCTTCGTCGGCTATACCGTCGTCGAGGTCGCCCAGACCGAGGACGGCCGCGTGGACGTCGCCGACCTGGCCGCCAAGCTGGGCGACGACGTCGCCGCCATCATGGTGACCAACCCCAACACCTGCGGCCTGTTCGAGCGCGACATCCTGGAGATCAGCCGCCTGACGCACGAGGCGGGCGCCTATTTCTACTGCGACGGCGCCAACTTCAACGCCATCGTCGGCCGTGTCCGCCCCGGCGACCTGGGCGTCGATGCGATGCACATCAATCTGCACAAGACCTTCTCGACGCCGCACGGCGGCGGCGGGCCGGGCGCGGGTCCGGTGGTGCTGTCGCAGGCCCTGGCCCCCTTCGCGCCGGCCCCCTGGGTCGTGCATGACGATAACGGCTACGCGCTGATCGAACGGGAAGAAGGCGAGGCAGCCCAGGCCTTCGGCCGTCTGTGCGCCTTCCAGGGCCAGATGGGCATGTATGTGCGCGCCCTCTCCTACATGATGAGCCACGGCGCCGACGGCCTGCGTCAGGTGGCCGAGGATGCGGTGCTGAACGCCAACTACATCAAGGCCCGCCTGTCGGACCTGATGAGCGCGGCCTTCCCCGACGGCCCCTGCATGCACGAGGCCCTGTTCGACGACGAATGGCTGAAGGGCACGGACGTCACCACGCTCGACTTCGCCAAGGCGATGATCGACGAGGGCTTCCACCCGATGACCATGTATTTCCCCCTGGTCGTCCACGGGGCCATGCTGATCGAGCCGACCGAGACCGAGTCCAAGGCCGAGCTGGACCGCTTCATCGAGGCCATGCGCCTGCTGGCCCAGGCGGCCAAGGCCGGCGACGTCGACCGCTTCAAGGGCGCCCCCTTCCACGCCCCCCTGCGTCGTCTGGACGAAACCCGCGCCGCCCGCTCGCCGGTGCTGCGCTGGACCGCCCCTGCGGGCTCGAACCAGGCGGCTTAAGCCGCTCTCGGCGTCCGCCGTCCTGGATCAGGGCGGCGGACGCTGGCCCGCCATGCGTCTCAGGACGGCGAAGGCTTCGCGGCCGAACCGTTCAGGCCCTTCGTCCGGATGGGCCAGCCAGGCCTCGCCGGCCAGTTTCATGATGCTGACGCCGATCGCCGCCGCGACGCGACAGGCGACGTCGTCCGGGGCCAATCCCTTCCGCTCGGCCAGCGTCTGGGCCAGCAGCCGCTCCACCCCTTCATACTTTGCGTGATCACCGGCCTGAAGGGCGGGCGTCTGATGGATCAGCCGCGTCAGGTCCAGCATGTCGGGCGTCTGGAAGCGCGCGGCGACATCGGCCAGCCCCCCTCCACCATATCGAGCAGCGGTTCGTCGCACGGCCGGGCCGCCACCGCCTGGGCGATCATCTCAGGGATCTGGGCCTTGAGGGAAAAGACGATCTCTTCCTTGGAGCCGAAATAGTTCAGCAGGGTGCGGCGCGATACGCCCGCCGCCGCCGCCACCTCGTCCAGGGTGGCGCCGTCAAATCCCTTTTCGATGAACAGCCGCAGGCCTTCGGCCTGAATGCGGGCGTGGGTTTCCAGCCGCTTCCGCGCACGCAGACCCTGCTCGCCAGGAAAAACTTTTTCTTGCACTTCTTGCATATTTGCACCGGATGCAGATATGCAAGCCGGAGCCCTTCGGAAATTCAGTTCACCCCAGGATAGCCGCAATGACCCAATGGACGACAGCCGATATTCCCGACCAGAGCGGCAAGCTGGTCATCATCACCGGGGCGACCGGCGGCATCGGCTTGGAGGCGGCGCTCGTTCTGGCTGAAAAGGGCGCCGAGGTCGTTCTGGCCGCGCGCAATCCGGACAAGGGCGATCAGGCGGAACGGCTGATCCGCAGTCGCCACCCTGAGGCCCTCGTGCGGTTCGAACGGCTGGACCTGGCGGACCTCAGCTCTGTCGCCGCCTTCGCCGAGGCCCTCCTGGCGGCGGGTCGGCCGGTCGACATTTTGATCAACAATGCGGGCGTCATGGCCGTGCCCCGTCGCCGAACGACCATCGATGGTTTCGAGATGCAGTTCGGAACCAACTATCTATCCCACTTCGCCCTGACCGGCCGGCTCCTGCCACTGCTGACGGCGGCTCAGGCGCGAGTGGTGCAGTTGTCCAGCGTCGCCCATCGCGGCGGTCGGATTCAGCTCAGCGATCTGAACTATCGCTCCGGTTACCGGCCCTGGCCCGTCTATCAGTAGTCCAAACTGGCGATGCTGATGTTCGCCCTGGAGCTTCAGCGCCGCAGCGATCGCGAAGATTGGGGCCTGACCAGCGTGGCCGCCCATCCCGGTTTCGCCCGGACGGATCTGATCGCCAACGGCCACGCCGGCAGCCCGCCCGGACTTTTCGCCTTGGTCAGCCGCCTTCTGGCGCGCGTGGCCAGCCATTCGGCGGCCGACGGCGCCTTGCCGATCCTGATGGCGGCGACCCTGCCCCAGGCCGAACCCGGCGCCTATTACGGCCCTCAGGGCTGGCAGGAGATGCGGGGTGCGCCCGGCCGCGCCCTCATCAAGCCCCAGGCGCTGGATGTCGAAACCGCCCGCGCCCTGTGGTCCGAGTCCGAACGCCTGACCGGCGTCCACTACGGCTGACCAAGGCCCAGCCGCGTCCTGTGGGACACAGACTGCGACAATCCGGCTTCATGACCAAAGCTTCATAGGAAAGCCACGGATCGGCCATCGAACCGGATCTTAAGGGGTTATGTGACAACCTCGCCACGGTCGCTCTTTCCCTTCCCGGCTTGGGATCGGGTGGGCGTGGCGACCGTTGTCACACCTCAGTCAGTCCTCCTCCCTCCCGGCGCCCTCGTGATCTCCGCACCCGCTCTCGTCCTGTCCTCCGCCTCGCCTCGCAGCCGCAAGCTGCGGGTGCTGAAGCGTTGGGCCCTGATGGCGGGCGGGCTGTTCGTGGTCCTGCTTGGCATTCTGATCGCCCCCCTGCCCGGCCCCGGCGGCGTTCCGGTCATCGCTGTCGGCCTGATGCTGATCCTGAAGAGCTCCTTCTGGGCCAAGCGACAGTTCATCCGCGCCCAGTACGCCCGGCCGAAATGGGTCTATCCCTTCCGGCGGCTGATGCGGAAAAAGCCGGAGTTCGCGCCGGTCTTCTGGCAACAGGCCTTGCGCGCCGAAAAGGTGATCCTGACCCGGCGTCGGCGCGGCCTGATCCGTCTGCGCAAGGGCCTTCGCCGCTACATCCGCAAACTGTTCCGCTGACCGCGCGCGCATCAGCGATCATTTCGCGCTTGCGTTGCTGCGTTCGCTAACCACGGCAACGTGAACGCCGACCGTCCGAGTCAGGCGTATTCTGTCCCAGCGTTATCAGAGAACCAGAAAAGCGTTGGGAGGCGCTAAGGTCATGATGTCACGCTTACAAAAAGGTCTGATCGCCGGTTTCGCCGCCACGGTCGCCGTGTCCCTGCTGGAAATACCCAATCTGTTCCTGAACTGGTTCGACCCGTTCCAGAGCGTCATCGCCGCTCTGATCGGCATGCCCGACGCCCTGGCCGTGGGCTGGGTTCTTCATGCGGTGGCCGGGGTGCTGATCCTGGGCCCCCTGTTCGCCTACCTCTGCCCGCGACTGCCCACCGACACGCCCGAGACCAAGGGCATCGTCTTTGCGGTCGGCGCCTGGGTGGTGATGATGGCCGGCGTCTTCATCGTCGGCGACTACCGTACCTTCAACGCCGGCTCGGGCTTCGGCACCATCGCCTGGCTTCTGGTCACCCATGCCGTGTTCGGGATCGTCCTGGGCAATGTCTATGCCCGGCTGGTCGCGCGCGACAAGCGCCAGACGCCCCATGTGATCGGCGGCGCCACGGCCCACTGATCTCGGCGGGCCGGACGGCCTGGTCTCCAGGCCGTCCCTGCGTCCGGCTTCCTACACAGACGAACCGGACGGTGGGCCGACGGCTTCCCCTGCGATGAACCGCAAGGAAGATCCGACGCGCCGAGGGCGCATCCGCTGGGAGCCTCTGCTGGTCGGCGGCGTGGTCCTGGCCCTGATCGCCTATTACCTCGTCGCTGAGGTGATCTGGCGAAATCCTCAGGCCGCCAGCGACAGCGAGACGGCCGTGGTCCAACCGGCCGTCGTGCCGCCGCCCGGCGGCGCCGTCCCGCCCAGCGCGCCCGCCGTGGCGCCCGGCGACAATCCGGCCCTGCGCGGCCAGTCGGCCGTGCGCGGCGACGGCACGCCCCTGAACGGCTCCACCACCTCGACGCCGCCCCCGCAGCCGATGCAGACCGATGACTGAACCCGACCGCGATCCGGACGGCTTCAGCCGCCGCAGTGAAAGCGGCCCGCCCTTCCGCATCATGGGCGGGGTCATCGTCTTCATCCTGGTGATGATCGCTGTGGTTCTGACGGTCAGCGGCGTCATCGGGCGCTGAGGGGCCGCCCCAAAACGACTTCGGCCGAAACCGCCAGAGCGATTTCGGCCGAAGGACGGGCGTTGAGATCCGGTCAGACTTGAGGTCGTCAGTTCAGGCGGTCGCCGATCTGGGCGATGGCGGCGTCCAGCAGCGGATCCTTGGCGCCGCCGGCGAGGCGGGCGGCCAGGATCTGTTCCGCGGCCTTGGCGGCCAGGTCGGCGGCGGCGGCCTTGACCTCGGCGGACGCCTGGGCCTCGGCCTGGGCGATGCGGGCCTCGGCCATCTTCTGGCGACGCTCCAGCGTCTCTTCCAGCTTGGCCTTGGATTCGACTTCCAGACGACGGGCGTCGGCTTCCGCCTGGGCCATCATATCAGCGGCCTGGGCCTCTGCCTCGGCCTTCTCCTTGCGGATTTGGGCCAGCAGGGCTTCGGCCTCGGCGCGCAGACGGGCGGCCTCGTCCAGGTCGGCCTGGATCTTGGCGCCCTTGGCGTCCAGCTGGGCGGCGACCATCTTGGGCACGCCGACGGCGATCAGAATACCGAAGAAGATCAGCAGGCCGACGCCGACCCAGATCTCGGGATTCGACAGGTCCCAGATGCCCGGTTCAAAGATCAGGTTCATCAGACGGCTCCCTTGGCGAGGTCGAGTTCGGCCTTGGTCGCAGCCTGGCCGGTCAGGCGCTCCACCATGGCGCCGGCGGCGTCGGAGGCGATGGTCGAGACATTGCCCATGGCGGCGTCGCGGGTCTTGGCGATGGCGGCCTCGGCTTCGGCGATGCGGGCATTGACCACGGCTTCTTCAGCAGCCTGGCGGGCGTTGGCTTCTTCCGTGACGCGCGCCTTGGCGGCGGCGGCGGTGGCGCGGGCGTCGGCGCGGGCCTTGGCCAGGTCGGCCTGGGCCAGGGCGGCCTGCTCGGCGGCCTCGGCCTGGACCTGACGCGCGGTGGCGACGGCGCCGGAGATGGTCTCGCGACGTTCATCCATGACGCGGCGCAGGCGCGGCGCGAAGACCTTGGCGATCAGGAAATAGAGCAGGAAGAACAGGACCAGCAGATAGCCCATCTGCCCGGCCCAGTGCTGGGTCTCGAACTGGGGCAGTCCGCCGCCGCCGTGGCCTTCGGCCTCGGTGGTCGCGTGCGTGTCGTTAGAATTGGGTGCGGCCATGGTGTCCGTTCGTCCGAAAAGCAGAAAGGCGGCGACGGCCTCAGCGAGAAGCCGCCGCCGCCCTAAACCCCGGATAGATCAGGAGTTCAGGATCAGGATGCCCAGCACGAAGGCCAGGATGCCCAGGGCTTCGGCCAGAGCCGCGCCCACGAACAGGTTGCCGACTTGCGAGGCGGCGGCCGACGGGTTGCGCAGGGCGCCGTTCAGGAAGTTGGCGAAGATATTGCCCACGCCGATGGCCGAGCCGATCATGCCGAGGGTGGCCAGGCCGGCGCCGATGTACTTGGCGGCTTCAGCTTCCATGGTGAGTATCCTTGTTTCAGTCAGGTGGGTTGGAAGAAGGGAGTTCTCGAACTGGGCCGGGCCTTAATGGCCTTCACCCAGGTTGACCACATCATTGAGATAGATGCTGGCCAGAACGGCGAACACGAACGCCTGAAGGAAGGCGACGAGGAATTCGAGGGCGGTCAGGGCGACGACCATGGTCATCGACAGGGCGGCGATCGGCAGGCCCCACAGGCCCAGGCCCTCGCCGACGAAGGCGCCGGCGCCCAGGGCCACGACGAAGCCGGCGAAAATCTTCAGCGCGACGTGGCCGCCCAGCATGTTGCCGAACAGACGAAGAGCCAGGGTCACCGGACGCAGCAGGAAGGACAGGAACTCGATCGCGCCGACGACGGGGCGCAGCACCAGAGGCGCGCTGGCCGGCCAGAACAGTTTGAAGAAGCCCAGGCCGTTCTTCAGGAAGCCCACGCCGATGACCAGCAGGATGGTCAGGGCGGCGAAGGTGACCGTAACCGCCAGCTGCGACGTCGCGGTGAAACTGAGGAACATGCCCAACAGGTTCATCACCAGCACCAGGAGGAACAGGCTGAAGACGAACGGGAAATATTTGCGGCCGTCGTGGCCGATGATGGAATCGGTCACCCCGTCGATCATATCGAACAGGCTTTCGCCGGCCGTCTGCAACCGTCCCGGCACCACCTTGGCGCTCGAGGTGACCAGTTGCAGGAACAGGACGATGGCCACGAAGGCGACCGTCATGGCGACGTGCGAATTGGTGATCGCCAGCTGGGTGTGGCCGAAGACAGGCAGGTTCACCGCGCCGAAATCGACGAGCGGCTGGATCTTAAACTGGTGAAGCGGATCGGCCATCAGCCTATCGGTCCTCGTCTTCCTCGTCGTCGAAGGGGACCGATTTCGGTTCGATCCCGCTCGCCTTCGCCTGCGCCATCAGCCGGTTGGCTGTGCGGCGCGCCATGTAAATCGACAGGGCGAAGCCCAGAAGGACTCCGCCGATGATACCCCAGGGATTGGTCCCAAACAGTCGGTCCGCCCCAAAACCTAGCCCCAAGCCCAGGAAGACCCCGCCGAGCAGTTCGGCGACGATCTTGTAGGCCTGGCTCGTCACCGCCTGAGCCGCGAGGTGCTCCGACGCCTTCTGAACCGTCTTGTCCTCCAACGCGGATGCGCTGTCTTGGAGGCGTTTGATCGCCTCTTCGCGCGATTCCGACATAGGGGACATGGCCTGTGCGCTCAGCGCCCGAACAATGTGTTGAGGCAGGTCTGAATTCGGCGCGGAAACTAATCGTGAGCGGCCGGTTGGTCAAGGCGTCGTGAACTTAGTCTAAATCTTTGTTCCGAATGGATTTTCAATGAGAACCAGCCGACCGTGGCGATGCGTCGCTGCCTTGAGGTGCGGATTCGCTCGCCCCGCATGGCGATATGGTCCGCGAACGACTAGGTTGGCGGTCATGAATATGCACGTCCCCTCCCCCGCGCCCGAACGCCGCCCGATCGCCGTGCGGCTGGCGACGCCGCGCGGCTTCTGTGCGGGGGTGGACAGGGCGATCCAGATCGTCGAGCGCGCCATCGAGAAGTTCGGCGCCCCCGTCTATGTGCGCCACGAGATCGTCCATAACCGCCATGTGGTCGAGCGGCTGAAGGCCATGGGCGCCGTCTTCGTCAAGGAACTGGACGAATGCCCCGACGACCGACCGGTCGTCTTCTCGGCCCACGGGGTGCCCAAGTCCGTGCCGGCGGCGGCGCGGTCGCGCGAGCTGCTGTTCCTGGACGCCACCTGTCCCCTGGTGTCCAAGGTCCACGTCGAGGCCGAGCGTCATCATGCCGCAGGCCGCCACATCATCCTGATCGGCCACGCCGGCCACCCGGAGGTGATCGGCACCATGGGCCAGTTGCCGCCCGGCGCCATCAGCCTGGTCGAGACCGAGGCCGACGCCGAGGCCTTCGAACGCCCCGGCGACGCCCCCCTGGCCTATGCGACCCAGACCACCCTGTCGGTCGACGACACGGCGGGCATATTGAAGGTGCTGAAGCGGCGCTTCCCCGAACTGCCCGATCCGCACAAGGAAGACATCTGCTACGCCACCACCAATCGCCAGGAGGCGGTCAAGGTGCTGGGCGAGGGCTGCGAACTGGTGCTGGTGGTCGGATCGAAGAACTCGTCCAACTCGGCCCGGCTGGTCGAGGTGGCGATGCGCGCCGGCGCCCGCGACGCCCGCCTGGTCGACGACGCCTCACAGGTGGACTGGAGCTGGTTCGAGGGCGTTCAGACGGTCGGAGTCACCGCCGGCGCCTCGGCGCCCGAGCCTTTGATCGCCGCCCTGGTGGACGCCATCGCCGAACGGTTCGACGCCACCGTGACCGAGGACGCCGGCGCGCGTGAGACCGTGACCTTCAAACTGCCGCGCCAGCTGACCGCCTGAGCGCGGCGTCCGACGGCTATCGCTCCTCGCCGACGAAGTCCTGGGCGAACTCGGGGCTGTCTTCGTCCAGCAGGGGCGCCTCCTCCTCATCCGCCCCGGTCGCACGACTGGGGTCGGGCAGTTCGAACCCGACGGGGGCCGACAGGTCCAGAAGCCCGGCGGCCTTCATCTCCTGAACCCCCGGCAGGTCATACAGACTGGCCAGGCCGAAATGCTCCAGGAACCGGTCGGCGGTGCCGTAGGTTACGGGCCGACCCGCTGTCCGCCGCCGCCCTCGCAGACGCACGAACCCCATCTCCAGCAACAGGTCCAGCGTGCCCTTGGACAGGCTGACGCCGCGCACGCTCTCGATCTCGGCGCGGGTCACGGGCTGGTGGTAGGCGATGATGGCCAGGGTCTCCAGCGCCGCCTTGGACAGGCGGCGGGGCTCCTCCCGCTCTTGGCTCATCATGAAGGCCAAGTCCGCCGCCGTGCGGAACCGCCAGCGGTCGGCCACGCAGTCCAGCTCCACCCCCCGCCCCTCGTAACGGGCGCGCAGGCCCGACAGAGCCCGGCCGACGTCGGCGCCTTCGGGGAGGCGCGCCCCGATCTCGGCGGCGCTCAGCGGGCCGGCGGCGGCGAACAGCAGGGCCTCAACCCGGCGCTCGATCTCGGCCTCATCGGGCTGGAAGGACAGGTCAGACATGGGCCAACTCCCGACTTTCGGCGCCGACGCCCCTAGCCCAAAGTTCGTCATCCTCGCCCTTGTGGCGAGGATCCAGACTCCCGGTTTCTCCGAAGATGCGCCCATGCCCGGCGCCGGGATTCTGGATCCTAGGGACAAGCCCTAGGATGACGGCCTTGACGGTGCAAAAACCAACACGCATCACGGCGTCAGCTCCAGCGGCTGCCCCAGGCCCCGCCGCTTCAGATACAGGTCCGCAAACGGCGCCGTCTGGCGAATGTCCATGGCCCCCTCCTTCACCAGCTCCAGACTGGCCGACAGGGTCGAGGCGGTATAGCTGGCCTGGCTGGGGCCCTCAGGGTCTTCGGGACGGGGCGCGACCTGGTCCAGCGGGGTCCAGTCCGCGAGACGCGGCATGATCTCGCGCAGCCAGTCGCGCGCCGCCTCCAGCGGAAAGGCCTCGACCCGCTGGCCGGGCGAATAGCGCCGCGCCTCCTCGCGTCGGCGCTGGATCACATAGGCGCTCATCAACTCATACAGGCTGGCGTCGATCCGGTCTGACGGCACGATCACCGTGGCCTCGGGGTCGCCCCGGGTGAAGACGTCGCGCTTCAGCTGGGGACGGGCCATCAGCTGTTCGACCGCCTTGCGCATCGCCTCCAGCTTCTGCAGGCGAAAGGCCAGGGCGGCGGCCATGGCCTCGGCCGGCGGCTCCTCCCCCTTGCCCTTTTCGGTGCGCGGCAGCAGCAGCCGGGACTTCAGATAGGCCAGCCAGGAGGCCATCACGAGATAATCGGCCGCCAGGGCGAAGTTGCGCCGCCGCGCCTCGTGAACGAAGGCCAGATACTGTTCCGCCAGCTGGGTGATCGACAGTTTCAGCAGATCGACCTTCTGCGTCCGCGCCAGGGCCAAGAGGACGTGCAGCGGCCCTTCATAGCCGTCCAGATCGACGACGAAGGCTTCGCGCTCCTCGACCTCCTCGGCGTTGAAATCCAGATTGGGCTGAAAGGCGTCGCTCACGCCTGCGCCTCCCCCACGTCCGGTCCTTTAGCCGCGTCCGTCTTGCCCGCCATTGCGCGGAAGAAGCGTTCGTGCCCGGCGACGGGATCCAGCGGCTCCGGCGTCCGAACGATCCGGGCCAGGGCCGCCTCGGCGCGCCGTTTCGCACCGCCCTTCAGCGGACCGACGCCCTCGGCGACCTGGCGCATCTCGTCCATGTCGCCGTTCCAATGGATGACGATGTCGCATCCCGCCTTCAGCGCCTTGTGCGCCCTCTGGGTCAAGGATCCGGACAGGGCGTTCATCACCAGATCGTCCGACAGCAACAGACCGCCGAAACCCAGTCGTTCGCGGATCAGCTGGATCGCCTTCTTGGACTGGGTGGCCGGGCGTTTGGGGTCGATGGCGGTGAAGACGATATGGGCCGTCATGCCGATCGGCATGTCGGACAGGGCCTTGAACGGGGCGAAGTCCCAGGCGTCCAGCGCCTCCAGATCGGCATGGACCGTCGGCAGATCCTTGTGGGTGTCGGCGAAGGCGCGACCGTGGCCCGGCATGTGTTTGATGCAGGGCAGGACCCCGCCCGCCAGCAGACCCTCCGCCGCCGCGCGTCCCAGCAGGGCCACGGTCTGCGGGTCGCGGCCATAGGCGCGGTCGCCGATGATGTCGTGGGCGCCGGGCACGGGCACGTCCAGCACCGGCAGCAGATCAATATTGATTCCGACCTCGCGCAGATCGTGCGCCATCAGACGCGCACCCAGACGGACCAGGTCGCGCGCGTCCGCCGGGTCGTTCGTCGCCTTAAGATAGGCGTCGCCCGGCGGGTATTTGGGCCAGTGCGGCGGCCCCATCCGCTGGACCCGCCCGCCTTCCTGGTCGATCAGGATCGGCGCCTCGGGGTCGCCGATGGCCGCGCGCAACTCGTCCGTCAGGGCCCGCACCTGTTCCGGGCTGTCGATATTGCGCCGAAACAGGATGAAGCCCCACGGCCGCGTCTCGGCGAAGAAGGCGCGTTCACCCTCCGTCAGCCGGTGGCCCGCACAGCCGTAGATGGCGGCGGAAGTCACCGAACGATGCAATCCCGTCCGGCGGCCTTCAGGGCGTTGCAGAAGGCGACCGCCCGCTCACGCGACAGGCCGGTGAAGGTGGTGCGGTACAGGGTCGAGCCGCTGGATGACGTCACCTCGGTCACGCGCTTTTCGGCGCCCGAGGCATATTGGCTGAAGCGGCCGGCGACGGCGGCGTATTCCCGGTCGGCGATCTCCGTCGAGGAGAAGGCGCCGATCTGGACCGAGGCCGAACCGCCGGCGGCGGCGGGAGCCGTGGGCGCGGGAGCGGCGGGCGTCGGCGCCTCGGTCTTGGGCGCCGGGGCGGTCGGACGGGGCGCAGCGGCGGCGGGCGGCAAGCCCTGGCCGGTCGGCGCGGCGGTCGGCTGTGCGGCCGGGCGCGGCTGGGGCGTCTCCGGCGGCGGGGTGAAGGTCACGGGCGCGTCGGTGGTCTCGGCCTCGTCGCGATAGACCCGCACGCCCTCGGCCGGATCGACCGGCTGGGCGTCCAGGGGGGCGGCGGTCTTCATCTCGCCGACGGCCTGGCCCACGGCCGGCGGGGCGTCGGTCGAGGCCCGCATGCCCGAACGATAGAAGAAGATGACGGCGATGATCAGCACCAGCAGCACCACGCCGCTGACGATCAGGGTCACGGGCGGCGCCTTGCCTCCGCCCGAGCCGACGTTTCGGCCGCCGCCGCGCGGGTCATAGGTGTTCCGGCGGAACGGCAGGTCGTCGTCGGTCGGAGGCGTATAGGCGCCTCGGCCGGGTCGGTTCTCGTCATCGAAAGACATGGTGTCGCTCCGCCGTCTGTCCGACGCAGCGAATCGGCGCGTCGAACGGTTAGTTTAACGCCCCGCCGCCGTCTTTCGAATCACAGATCGAGCGCCAGGTCGAGGCTGAACAATTTCTGGTGGACTTCGATCGCATAGCGGTCGGTCATGCCGGCGATGTAATCACAGACGGCGCGCGCCCTGCGGGTCCGATCCTCGGTCTGGGCCGGCACGCCCCATTCCGGCGGCATGACCTCCGGCTCAGCCATGAACAGTTCGAACAGCTGCGACAGCACCCGCCGCGCCTGGCTGCGCGTCCGGTTGACGCGATAGTGGCGATACATCCGCTCGAACAGGAATTTGCGCAGGATCGCCAGGTCCGCGTGCATCGACCGGGAGAAGTCCACCAGGGTCCGCGAGGCGTTGCGCACATCCTCGGTCGAGCCGATCCGGTCCTCCTCCAGGCGTCGCGCCGTCTCGGCCAGCACGTCCTCGACCATGACCCCGATCATCCGCCGCACCGCCTCGATCCGCAGCATCCGGTCGTCGATGGCGGGCCAGTCGCGCCGCACCTCGGCCAGGGTCGGGCCGATCAGGGGCACCTGATCCAGATCCTGAAGCGTGATCAGCCCGGCCTGCACCCCGTCGTCCACATCGTGATTGTTATAGGCGATGTCATCGGCGATGGCGGCGCACTGGGCCTCCAGCGAGGCGAACCCGTCCAGCCGCAGGTCCCAGCCCGCCTCTCCGCCTGTCCGATAGGGACGCACCACCGACCAGGCCGCTTCGTCCAGCCGATGCGACACCGGGCCGTTGTGCTTGATGACGCCCTCGACCGTCTCCCAGCTCAGGTTCAGCCCGTCGAACTGGGGATAGCGGGTCTCCAGCTCGGTGATGACGCGGAAACTCTGAACATTGTGGTCGAAGCCCCCGTAGTCGGCCATCTGGATGACCAGCTCATCCTCGCCCGCATGGGCGAACGGCGGATGGCCCAGGTCGTGGGCCAGGGCGATGGTCTCGGCCAGGTCGTCGTCCAGCCGCAGGGCATGGGCCAGAGACCGGGCGATCTGGGCCACCTCCAGCGAATGGGTCAGGCGGGTGCGGTAGTGGTCGCCTTCATGGGCCACGAAGACCTGAGTCTTCTCCTTCAGACGGCGAAAGGCGGTGGCGTGGATGATCCGGTCGCGGTCGCGGGCGAAGGCGGTGCGGGTGCGGCTGGGCGGTTCGAAGAAGCGACGGCCCTTGGTCAGATCGGCGCGTTCGGCGTAGGGGGCGAGAGTCATCGGGCTCAAGTCGTCAACTTTGAAGCGGCTTTGATCGGACGGGCCCTTTGCGAACGCCCGCATGCGCCTCATATAGACAGCTGTGAGCACCGTCCAATCCACAGAACCGTCCACACCCGCCTTCAGCGTCGCCACGCGCGCGCCGGAAGGGATCGTCCTGGCCGCCAGCGCCGCCGATCGTCTGGCCCGGCTCAGCGCGGCCGAGGGCAAGGCCCTGATGCTGCGCGTCGCCGTGGACGGGGGCGGCTGTTCGGGCTTTCAATACCGGTTCGAACTGGTCGAGACGGCCGAGGACGACGATCTTCGGATCGAGGCTCAGGGCCAGACGGCCCTGATCGACCCCGTCTCGGTCCCCTTTCTGAAGAATTCCGAGATCGCCTATGTCGACGAACTGGCCGGCGCCCAGTTCGTGGTCCGCAATCCCAACGCCGCCTCGAGCTGCGGCTGCGGCGTCAGCTTCTCGATCTGACGCCGATCACCGTCGGCGCCGGATCAGGGCCCAGACGGCGACGATCACGGTCGAGGCCAAGAGGGCCGAAAAGACGGCGTCCCAGGCGCCGTCCTCCAGCAGGGCCCCGATCAGCCCCGTCAGGCTGAGCACGAACACCCAAAGCGGCGCGCCGAAGATGGCCCACAGGCTGCGATCCTTGCGGCTCATGACGGCGTCCGCCGTCCCTTGCCCAGCCACAGATAGAGGCCGGACCCCAGGATGACGATGGTCGCCAGGTCCAGCAGCGCCCACAGGATTTTCAGCCCCAGCCCCCCGTAGTCGCCGAAATGCAGCGGCTGGGACAGGGACAGGGCCTTCACATACCAGGGCGTCGGGGCCACGGCCGTCAGTTCGCCTGTCCGGGCGTCGATCAGGGCCGGCGTCGTCAGATGGGTCGTCAGCGGCGTGTCGCCGTGGAAGAAGACGGCATAGTGGTGATCGGTCGAATAGTCGGTTCCGGGAAAGGCGATGAACTGCAGGGTCTTGCCCGGCAGGGCCTGTTTCGCCCGCTCCACCGCCAGGTCCAGCGAGGCCCGCTCGCCGACGGAGGCCGGGGCCTCATGGGCCGCGGTCAGTTCCTTCAGCGCCGTATTCTTCCAATAGGTCAGGATCGGCGTCGCCAGGGTGTTGACCACCCCCGTCGCCCCGACCACCAGCACCCAGGCCACGGTGATGACGCCCAGCAGGTTGTGATAGTCCAGCCAGCGGGTCCGCGCCGACTTCGTCGCCCGCACCGTCCCGAACGGCAGCCGCCGCATGAAGGGGGCGTACAGCACCACCCCCGACACCACCGCCGTGATCAGCATCAGCCCCATCAGGCCCAGGAACAGCATGCCCGGCAGGCCCAGGAACATGTCGGTGTGCAGCTGAAGCAGGAACTCCATCACCGGATGGCCGGCGACCGGCGGGGCGACGGCGCCGCTGGTCTGGTCGATCGGCGCGAAACTGTAGCGACCGGCCGGGCCGTTCGGATCGACGCTGGTGACGTTCACCACCGGTCGATCCACGTCGAAGCTCATGAAGGCGGGAACCTCGCCCGGATGACGCGCCAGGGCCGCCGCCAGCACCTCGTCCAGGCTCAACAACGGCCCGTCGGGCGCGGCGGGCGTCCAGGCCTGCTCCAGCAGCACCTCTTCGATCTCATGGGTGAAGACCAGCGGCAGGCCGGTGACGCACAGCATCAGCAGGAACAGGGTCGAGACCAGGCTCGACCATTTGTGCGTCCACGACCAGGCGCGGATCGTCCGCGTCCTCATCCGATCAGAATTCCGCCGAGATCGACAGGGACAGGGTGCGCGGCGCCCCCAGCGTCAGATAGTTGGAGCCCGGATAGCCGCCGACGGCGACCCACTGGTCCTCGTCGGCCACATTCTCCACCCGCGCCCGCAGGGTCACAGGACGCTGGCCCGCCTCGAAGGCGTAGCGAACCCCGGCGTCGAACCGGGTCCAGGCGTCCAGCTCCAGCGTATTGGCTGCATTCGCCGCCTGGGCGCTGGTGTGGACCACCCGCCCCTCCAGCGTCAGGCCGCTGAGGCCCGGCACGTCCCATTCGACGTTCAGATTGGTCTGGACGTCCGGCACGCCGATGGCCGACTTGCCTTCATTCGCCGCCGTCAGCGACCGTTTGACCTCGGCGTCCAACCAGGTCGCGCCGCCGATCAGCCGCAGGCCGTCGATCGGTTCGCCATAGACGGTCAGTTCGACGCCCCGGTTCTCCTGTTCGCCGCCGTCGGAATAGACGCGGGTGGCGGGATCGAAGAAGGCGCTGGGCAGGGTCGTCCTGAAGACGCTCAGCGTCCCGCCGAAGGTTCCGGCGTCATATTTGGCCCCGACCTCGGCCTGTTCGGCGCGGAAGGGCGACAGCACCTCGCCGGCGTTCGCCACGGCTGCGCCGTTGACCACCGCAGGCGCGACCCGACCGGGCGTCAGGGCCTCGGCATAGTTGGCGTACAGCGAAACCCGGTCGCCGGGCTTGTAGACCAGGGCGAAGGCCGGGGTCGCAGCTTCGCTGGAATAGCCCGAGCCGAAGGCGCCGTCGGCATAGGCGTAGGACCTGGTCTCGATCTCCTGATACCGCACGCCGACGGTCGCCAGCAGGCGGCCGTCCAGGAAGGACAGCCTGTCCGCCACAGCGACGCTGGTGTTCTTGACGCGCTCGGTCACCTTCGGGTCACTCAGGTCGCCCGAGACGCTGGCGATGGCCGGCGCCGGCGACAGGATCGGATCGGTCAGGGTTCCAAAGCTGTAGCCTGCGAAGTTCGACCCTGCCCAGGCGTTCCTCGACTTGGACTGGATCTGAGAGGCGGAGGCGACCAGCCGGTGTCCGACCGGGCCGGTGGTCAAGTCCGCCCGCAGCCCGACGTCGCCGGACCAGACCGTGTCTTTGCGGATATTGTCGAAGCGATAGCCCCGGATGGCGCCCGCCGCGTCGGCTCGCGGATTGGCCAGGCTGTTGTCTTCCTCGCCTTGACGCCCGCCGAAGGCGGCCCAGGCGGTGACGCTGTCGGTGATGTCAAACTCACCCCGCACCGCGCCGAACAGCTGTTCCTCATCCGTATAGGTCCAGCGCTGGGCGAAATTCCGATCGGCGGAGGGGGCCTCGGGGATGGCGGCGCCGGGCGTCACACTGGGGCGCGGGGCGTCGATCCGGTGGTCCTGCCAGCCCAGATCGGCCGAAAAGCGCGCCCGCTCGCCCCGCCGGTCCAGGTTCAGGCCCACCACGCGCAGGGTGTTGGTCTGGTCCTCGACCGATGCTTCGCCGCCCCGGCCGGCGACGTTCAGGCGCGCGCCCCATTCATCCTGATCGCCGAACCGGCGCGCCAGATCGGCCGCGGCGTAGATTTCATCGGCGCCGGACACGCCCGCCGTCAGACGGGTCAGCGGTCCATTGGCCCGCTTGGGCGTCAGGTTGAAGGCGCCGCCCACCCCGGTTCCGCCCGGCGCCGCCCCGTTCAGAAAGGCGCTGGCCCCGCGAAACACCTCGACCCGCTCGATCAGCTCGGCCGCCACGAACTGGCGCGGCAGAACGCCGTACAGGCCGTTGTAGCTCATATCGTCCGAATAGACCGGGAAGCCCCGGATCACATACAGTTCCTGGAAGTTGCCGAAGCCCTTGGTCACCCGCACCGTCGGATCGTTCTGCAACACGTCGCCGATCCCGCGCGCCTGCTGATCCCGCGCCAGTTTTTCGGTGTAGCTGGTGGTGGAGAAGGGCGTGTCCATCATGTCCAGATTGCCCAACAGGCCGACCCGACCGCCCCGCGCCACCTGGCCGCCCGCCGCCGGCGCCGTCAGATTCACCTGCGACCCCGTCACCACGATCTCGCCCAGCTCGGTCGGCGCGGCCGGCCCCTGCTGCGCCAAGGCGGGGGCGGCGAGGCTCAGGGCCAGGAGGCTGACGGCGCAGGCGAGACGGATCGGGCGGGCCATGATCTGCAACATATTCTCAAGAACAGAAAGGCGGGCTCCATACGCGCTTCTGCAACTGGTTTGCAATGGCAAGGCGGTGTTCGGCGCCCGGCCATCTTGCCGCACCGGCTCAGGGGACTAGGGTCGAGAGCCGCCACCCTTCTGAACGCCCCCCCCTCTTCAAAGGAGACGCTATGCTCAGCCTCGCCCTCGCCCTGCTCGCCGGTCCCGTCTCCAGCGAGGTGACCCTGCCCGCACAGCCCGCGCCCCTGCACGGAACCCTGTTGGCGCCCGACAGCCCCGCCGCCGTCGCCGTGATCCTGCCGGGCTCAGGACCGACGGACCGCGACGGCAACAGCCCCATGGGCGTTTCCGCCTCCACCTATCGCCTGCTGGCCGAGGGACTGGCGGCGCAGGGGATCGCCACGGTGCGGATCGACAAGCGCGGCATAGCCGCCAGCGCTGCGGCCGGTCCGGCCGAGGCCGATCTGCGCTTTGACGCCTATGTGGCCGACGCCCGCGCCTGGGCCGCCGAGGCCGCCCGTCGCGCCGACAAGCCCTGCGCCTGGCTGATCGGCCACAGCGAGGGCGCCCTGGTCGCGCTGAAGGCGGTCGAGGGTGGAGACGATAAGGTCTGCGGCCTGGTCCTGCTGTCCGGCGCCGGCCGCCCCGCGGGCGTGGTCCTGCGCGAACAGCTGGAAAAGGGCCTGCCCGAGCCGCTGAAGGCCCCGGCCTTCGCCGCCCTGGCCGAGCTTGAGGCCGGCCGCACCGTCGCCGATCCGCCCCCGGCCCTGGCGGCCCTGTTCCGTCCCTCGGTCCAGCCCTATCTGATCTCCTGGCTGCCGCTGGACCCCGCCGCCCTGCTCGCCGCCTATGACGGCCCGGTCTTCATCGGCCAGGGGACCACGGACCTCCAGGTCGGGATCGCCGACGCCCAGGCCCTGGCCGCCGCCGACCCCAAGGCGACGCTGAAACTGTGGGACGGCGTCAACCACATCCTGAAAACCGCCCCCGCCGAGCGCGCCGCCAACCTGGCCACCTATGCCGACCCGGCGTTGCCGCTCGCGCCGGGCGTGGCGGAGGACGTGGGGGCGTTTATTCGGGCGAACGATGAACACTGAGTTCAACTTGGGAAGCGGACATACTCAGCGTCGCTCATGGGTGGGGAGCGGACTTAGGGACGCCTCAATAATCGCCGCCGCGCTCGCTCACCGGGCTTAGCTCGGTAGGCTTCGTCTTCTTTCAAATAGCTGGCATGTATGTTCGCAGGCACCGACGTGTTGTCCTTCTTCCTGCCAAACCCCTCCGTGAGCCCCCGATAGTCTGGTCCATACATCGCCGACCATTCCGCTTGAAATCGGCGCAACGCATCGCCTTCACGCTGCTCGCGGCGCGCATCCTTGTAACCTGGCTCCCACGGCTTATGCCCATACTCCGAGAAATGGTCGTACCCTCCACCGTCGTAGCCAACAGTGATTTCTCCACCCATGCGCACATGGCGAGGGTCGGGCATGAGCAAGTAGCCATCTCCCAGTCGACGCCAGTGATCACATCGCACCCGACGCTCTGGATACAGCCACTCTTTCTCTGCCGCGGCGATGTAACGATCCGCCCTGCGCTTGATAATAAAGTTTATTTCTAGAACCTCTTCCTCCGAGAGCTGACGACCTACCTGAATGTTCAAGTAATAGAACACGGTGTTTCGCAGCAGCTTTGGGTTTGGTCCCATCTTGGTGGCTGATTGGTATGGATTTCTTGCCCACGTCAGATTGGTGAAGATCAGCAATTTCTCCGGGCTAATGGGGAAGATCGTCTGCGTGCCCGCTTGGCGGACATCCGGATCGAATGGATACCGGCATGATTTGGCGTTGGGGAAGCAATCTCGATTGTAGAACGTTACTGGATTGTCGCTGATGATGAACTTTCTCGGCGATGCGGCGGCGTCTACGATCTGCCAGACGGCGTCGCTCCATGTGGCGCAGAAGAGCCGTTGGAGACGCTGTAGCTCAATCAACGTTCGGGAACGCGGCATAGAGCCGAGAATCCGCCTTAACCAAGCCAAACCGCGTGGGGTGCGGAGGCGCTGAAGACTTATGTAGGTCAGGAATATCGAGAAGGCTGCGTGGTCGAGATTAGAGTGGTCGTAGCGAGACCAAAAATCGAAAGCCTTGGGCGCGTTGTTGTCGATGTCTCCAAAGAAGAACTGCTCGATTTCCGTGTTGACAATGCCGTTGAACGTGGTGGTGTACAGATCGTCTTGCGCGAAGCAGTATTTAACCCCTCGTCTCCAGTATGAGGGCGGCTTGATCGTCCGACCATTGACCGAGAAAGGCTCAGGCTTCAGGTCGAGATAATGAAGTTCGTGTTGGTCCGGGGCAAGGAATCGCCGTTGGTACCATTCGGGAACGTAGTGATTATGCCGATAGCTTCGCTGGGTCATCTGCTCCCTCAGCGGGAGCTTATGAGCTTGATCGATGCGTGAACAGATCTTAGGCCTGTTTACCGTCCGCCGATCAGTTGACGAGCAGCGTCAACCACCTGATGTCTGCAACGGATCGGAGTGCGAAGTAGGCATCGCGTCAGAGAACGGACGTGGGGAGCAGAGCTTTCACCTACGACTACGGTTGTGACCGGTATGTTTGATTACACCATCCCCGACCAAAGTTTCTGCGACGTGCGCGGCCTGGTCAATGTCCGCAACGGATCGAAAGCGCCCGTCCAGCCTATTCCCCAAAAGAGACGCCCCTACCCCTCCCCTGACGCCCCCCGCGCCTGATCCGCCAGGGCGAAGAACCGCTCGCGCACCTCGGCCGCGAAGGGATTGTCGCGTTCGATGGCGCGGAAGACGGCGGGGCTGTCATGGCGCACCATGTCGACCGCCTCCATCAGCCGGTCGAAACTGGCGGTGGTCATACGGGTCGGCAGGGGCTCCATGGCCAGAAGCGCACGGGCGATCAGATGGGTCAGGCCTTGGACCACGGCCGCCTCCCGGTCATGATCTTCGGGCGTGACCAGAAAGACCCTCAGCTTCAGGGCTTTCCGGCAGAAGGCGGCGACGCGGCGGGCGTCACGGTCGCCGCGTACCACGCAGACGGCGATCCTGAGCCCGGCGATCCCGGCCTTGCCGCTCTGGGGGCCGAACAGGGGGTGGGTTCCGACGACGCGCACGCCGGGCGCCAGCCTATCGTCCATCAGTCGCGCGGGCTTCACCTTGACCGAACCGACGTCGAGGACCAGGGCGCCCGGCGCCAGATGGGGGCCCATGGCGGCCAGGGTCGCCTCCAGCGCCTCGACCGGCACGGCCAGGATCACCGTCGGACAGGCGGCGGCGGTCGCCAGATCGGTCAGGGTCGCATGGCCCTCGCCGTCCGTCGCCGCCGGATCATGGGCGTAGATGTCGAACCAGGGCGACAGATGCCGCGCCGTCAGCCGCCCGAAGGCGCCGAAGCCGATCAGGCCGAGTTTTTCCCTCACAGCGTCTCCATGAACCGCACCGGCCGTCCGTGGGCCGCGCCGATCAGTTCGCCGTCCTGCATTACCACCCGCCCGCGCACGATCGTCGCCATCGGCCAGCCGGTGGCCTCGACCCCGTCGAAGGGGGTCCAGCCGCAGCGCGAGGCCTGCTGGTCGTGGGTGATCGTCTTCTTGGCCTTCAGATCGACGATGGTCAGATCGGCGTCATAGCTGACGGCCATCCGCCCCTTGTTGGCCGTGCCGAACACCCGCTGCGCCCCCGCCGAGGTCAGGTCGATGAACCGCTCAAGACTCAACCGTCCGTTGGCGACGTGCGTCAGCATCAGGGGCACCAGGGTCTGCACCCCCGGCATGCCCGACGGCGAGGCCGGATAGGGTTTGGCCTTCTCCTCCTTCGTATGCGGCGCATGGTCGGAGCCCAGCACGTCCGCCACGCCCTGCTGCATGCCCCACAGCCACAGGGCGTCCACATGCGCCTGCGACCGGATGGGCGGATTCATCTGGGCATAGGCGCCCAGCCGCTCATAGGCTTCGGGCGCGGCCAGGGTCAGGTGTTGCGGCGTGATCTCGACGGTGGCGACATCCTTGTGGAAGCGCAGGAACTCCATCTCGTCCTTGGTCGTGACGTGCAGCACATGGATGCGGGCGCCCGTCTCCTGGGCCAGGCCGACCAGACGGCGGGTCGAGCGGATGGCGCTCGCGGCGTCGCGCACCTCGGGGTGGCTGGTCCAGTCGCCGGTGCGGGCCAGGCCGCGCCGCTCGACCAGCCGGTATTCATCCTCGGAGTGGAAGGTGGCGCGGCGGCGCACGTTGGACAGGACCTTCCTCACCCCCTCGTCGTCGGCGATCAGCAGGTCGCCGGTCGAGGCGCCCATGAAGACCTTGACCCCGCAACAGCCGGGCAACCGCTCCAGCTCGCCCAGATAGTCGGCGTTCTCATGCGTGCCGCCGACATAGAAGGCGTGGTCGGTCCACATCCGGTCCTTGGCCCGCGCCAGCTTGTCGGCCATGGTGTCCGGGTCGGTGGTGTTGGGATTGGTGTTCGGCATTTCGAACACGGCGACGACCCCGCCCAGGGCCGCCGCGCGCGAGCCGGTCTCCAGGTCTTCCTTCCACTCCAGGCCGGGTTCGCGGAAGTGGACCTGGGTGTCGATGACGCCGGGCAGGACGGTCAGGCCCGTGGCGTCGAAGGTCTCTCCGGCCGAGGCCTGGGACAGGTCGCCGATGAAGGCGATCTTGCCGTCGATCACCCCGACGTCGGCCATGCCCCGCCCCGCATGGTTGGCCACCTCGCCGCCGCGGACGATCAGGTCATAGGTCTGGGTCATGGGGCGGCGTCCTTCTATCCGATGCCGCGTTTCTACATTTCCGCTCATCCCCGCGAAAGCGGGGACCCAGTGCTTTGGGCGATCAGTGCCTGAAGGGACTTGCAGCAAGCAAACCCACTATTCGAGTCCTGGCGAAAGAACTGGGTCCCCGCTTTCGCGGGGATGAGCGGAGTGTGGGGGCTTTTAGCCCCGCTCCTTCAACACCCTTTGCGCCGCCTTCAGCACCCGCTCCCACGGCAGGTCCATCATATGCTGGATGGCCTGGTTCAGCCGGGGGTCCAGGGTCTTGAACTCCGCAAACGATCGGGGCCCGCGCACCGTCACCCCCTTCCAGGGGCCGCGCCGCGTCTCGTCCGACGGGCCGAAGACCGCCACCACGGGCGCGCCCGCCGCCGTCGCCAGATGGGTCCAGATCGAATCCGCCCCGATATAGAGCCGCGCCTTGGACAGGGCCGCGACCGTCTGCAGCCGCGTCAGCTTTCCTTGCAGCTCGATCACCCGCGCGCGCGGCACGGCGTAGCGGATGGTGTGGGCCGCTTCCCGGTCGATCTCTTCGCCCACGATCATCAGACGCCCGCCCGCCAGGGGGCCGTCGTCGGCCAGGAGCTTGGTCGCCACCTTGGCGTAGCGTTCGGCCGGCCAGCGCCGTCCCATCCACTCCACCCCCGGCCCGACCGCCAATATGGGGCCGTCGCCGCCGGTCGCGGGGATCAGGGCCTCGACCTGGGCCTGGGTGATGTCGGAGACATAGAGCCGCGGCGCCGGCGCCTCATGCGGCTCCAGCTTCAGCACGGCGGCGGCGGCCTCGACCGCATGAACGCCCTCCGGATCGCGCCCCCGCACCGCCCGCTTCTGGCGCCTCAGCTTGCCCGACAGGGTCGAGCCGCGCATGTCCACGACCAGGCCCCAGTTGGTCCCCCGCACCTGGTTCCACAGGGCGATCCAGTCGAACCGTCCCTCGCGCTCCAGCACCAGCAGCCGTTCCAGCCGGGGGGTGTCGGCGAACAGGGGCGCGCTGGCGGCCGATCCCACCACGGTGAAGACGGCGTTGGGCAGGCTCTCCACCAGATAGGCGAGCACGCCCGAAGACAGGACGGCGTCCTCGGCGTCCGCCTCGGCGATATAGAGGATGGGAAAGCGCCCGATCATCCGTGCACCGTATAAAGGGATTCTCGCCGGGATTCAGCGCCAATCCCCAACTGCGGGTCTGCGCCTCGTCCGACGGTTTCCCCGCAGGCCGCAATGGTTTAGAGCCCGGCCATGGTTCAAACCCCCGATCCGGCCGCCGTCGCCGCCCTCGAACGCTTCAAGGCTCAGCGGGTCACGGCCCTCTATCGGCTGGACCTGATCGACCAGGGCGCGGTCATCACCTATGAGGACGGGACGCCCGTGGACATGGCCTCTGAGAAGACGCGGCTTCAGGCCGTGGTCGCCGACATGGACCGCCGCATCGCCCGGCTGGAGCGGTCGGTCGGTTGAGCCTGCCCCTCCTGCCCGACCGAGCTTGCGGCGCCTGCGTCGAATGCTGTCGGGCCATTCCGCTGAACCTGCCCGAACTGGCCAAGCCCACCGGCGAACTGTGCGCCTATTGCGTCGAGGCGGCGGGCTGTTCGGTCCATGCCGTGCGGCCGAACACCTGCCGCATCTGGTTCTGCCTGTGGCGGGTCGTCGAACTGTCCGACGACTGGCGGCCGGACCGCAGCGGCGTCATCGTCCGCCCGGATGGGATCGAGGACGGGGTGATCACCCTGTACGTCCTGCGGCGCAGCGACTTCCTGGCCTCCGTCGACCTGTTCGCCACCATCGCCGGCTGGATCGCCGAAGGGGTGGAGGTGGCGCTCAGCGTCCCCGGCCCCGTGGGGACCTATCCCGCCCGCGCGGTCGTCACCGACTGGCTGCGCCCGGCTGTGGAGGAGGGCGATCCCGCCGACTTCCTGGACCGCCTGATGCGGTCGCTGGACCGGCTGGACCGCCATGATTTCCAGCCGGACGGGGTGGTCGCCCGCTACGCCGTGGTCTGAGGCCCAGATTTTCGGTCCCGCCGCCTTATGCCCAGGCTCCGGCCTGCCTATCTAGGCGCCATGCCCGTCGCCCGCCTGTCCAGCCGCGCCCTGATCGCCGTCACCGGCCCCGAGGCCCGGCCCTTCCTGCACAATCTGCTGACCCAGGACGTCGAGACCCTGTCCGAAGGCGAACTGCGGTTCGGCGCCCTGCTCTCCCCGCCCGGTCGGCTGCTGTTCGACCTGTTCATCCTGGGCCAGGCCGAGGGCGTCCTGCTGGACGTCGCCGCCGACCGCCGCGACGCCCTGATCCAGCGGCTGTCGATGTACAAACTGAGGGCCCGGGTCCAGGTGGCCGCCGACGACCGCCCCGTCTTCGCCGCCTGGCCCGACGCGCCCACAGGCTTCATTCCCGACCCCCGAACACCTCTGATGGGCGGCCGCCTCTATGGCCCGGCTACAGCCGACGCGACCGAGGCCGACTATGACGCCCATCGCCTGTCGGTCGGCGTGCCCGATCCGGCCGCCGACGCCCCCCAGGACAAGACCTATCCGATCGAGGCCGATTTCGACCTGCTGAACGGGATCGACTTCCACAAGGGCTGTTTCGTCGGCCAGGAGACCACCTCGCGGATGAAACGCCGGGGTTCGATCAAGAACCGGATGCTGGTCCTCGACTTCGACGGCCCCCCGCCCCCCTTCGGCGCCGAGGTGCTGAAGGGCGAGCTGCGCGCGGGCGAGGTGCTTTCGGGCCGAGACGGCTCGGCCATGGCCCTGTTGCGCATCGACCGTCTCGACGGCGACCTGACCGTCGAGGGTCGGCCGGTGCGCTTGCGCCGGCCCGCCTGGATGGGTCAGGACGTCCTCCCCTCCTCCACCGACTGAGACCCTTCCATGAAGATCGCCGACCAGATCGTCCTCGTCACCGGCGGCGCGCGCGGCGTCGGCGCCGCCGCCGTCCGCGCCTTCGCCCGCGAAGGCGCCCGCGTGATCATCAACTGGCGCGCCAGCGGCGAGGCCGCCGAGGCCCTGGCGGCCGAGATCGGCGACCGCGCCGTCGCCCTTCAGGCCGATGTGGCCGACCGCGCCGCCGTCGACGCCCTGGTCGCCGCCGCTCAAGGCCATTTCGGCGCCCCGGTCACCACCGTCGTCAACAACGCCCTGGACTACAGTTTCAACGGCGACGCCCGGTCGCAGATGACCGACATCGGCTGGGATGAACTGGCGGCCCAGTTCTCGACCGTGGTGCACGGCGCCCTGAACACCATCCAGGCGACGGCGCCGGGCATGGCCGCCGGCAAGTTCGGGCGGGTGATCAACATCGGCACCAACCTGTTCCAGAACCCGGTCGTGCCCTATCACGACTATACCGCCGCCAAGGCCGCACTCCTGTCCCTGACCCGCACGGCGGCCGGCGACCTGGGTCCGGACGGGATCACCGTCAACATGGTCTCCGGCGGCCTCTTGCGCACCACCGACGCCAGCGCCGCCACGCCGGACGCCGTCTTCGACCTGATCGCCGGCATGACCCCGCTGCGGTCGGTCACGACGCCGGAGGAATTCGCCGACGCCGCCCTGTTCTTCGCCTCCCCCTGGAGCCGCGCAGTGACGGGTCAGAACCTGGTGGTGGACGGGGGACTGGTCAGGGATTGAATGCCTTTCGTCATCCTCCGGCAAGCCGCCTCTTCGCGGCGCAGACCGGGGGACCCAGCGGCGCCGAAGGCGATGCGTCCGCCGCTGGCTGTTTGAAAATCGTGTCCGCGACAGGTTCGCGCTAGCGCGCGCCGCTGGGTCCCCCGGTTCCGCTGCGCGGCCCGGAGGATGACGAAAGTCACCCTTTCCTCACCTCGAACAAACCGGCAACATCGCCGTATGACCGACTCACACACATCGGGCCGCTGCGGCTGGTGCGGGACCACCGACCCGCTCTACATCGCCTATCACGACACCGAATGGGGCGTGCCCGAACGCGACCCCCGCGCCCTGTGGGAGAAGCTGGTCCTCGACGGCTTCCAGGCCGGCCTCGCCTGGATCACCATCCTGCGAAAGCGCGAGGGCATCCGCGACGCCTTCGACGGCTTCGACCCCGAAATCGTCGCCCGCTATGACGAGGCCGACATCCAACGCCTGCTGGGCGACCCCCGCATCATCCGCTCACGCGCCAAGATTAACTCGGCCATCCGCGGCGCCCACATCTGGCTGGAGATGCGCGACAACGGAGAGGATTTCTCAGAGTGGCTCTGGTCCTTCGTCGGCGGCGAACCGATCCACACTCCCTTCGCCGACTACCGCCAGGCCCCGACCCAGACCGAACGGTCCGTCGCCATGGCCAAGGCCCTGAAGAAACGCGGCTTCAACTTCTGCGGCCCGGTGATCGTCTACGCCTTCATGCAGGCGGTCGGCATGGTCAATGATCACCAGACGACCTGCTTCCGTCACGCCCAGGTTCGTGCGATGGCGGCCCATGGCTAAAGCCCCCGCGAATCCGAAGGCCTTCCCCACCCTCGCGCTCGAGACGGTGCTGACCCAGCGCGTCAACGGCCCCGTCTGCGGCGTGGACGAGGCGGGGCGCGGGCCGTGGGCGGGGCCGGTGTCGGCGGCGGCGGTGATCCTGAACCCCGACGACCTGCCGCCGGGCATCGACGATTCCAAGGCCCTGACCGAAAAGCGCCGCGCCGCGCTGGAGCCCGAGATCAAGGCCCGCGCCGTCGCTTGGGGCGTCGGCTTCGCCTCGGTGGAGGAGATCGAGGCGCTGAACATCCTGCACGCCACCGGCCTGGCCATGTGCCGCGCCATCGAGGCCCTGTCGGTCCAGCCGATCGCCGCCCTGGTGGACGGAAACTATCGGTTCAAACTGCCGTGCGAGATCCAGACCGTGGTCGGCGGCGACGGCCTGTCCCTGTCCATCGCGGCGGCCTCGATCCTGGCCAAGACGGCGCGGGACCGGCTGATGATCGAACTGGACGCCGAGTATCCCGGCTACGGCTTCGCCGGCCACAAGGGCTATAACGCCCCCGTCCATCAGGCCGCGCTGAAGACCCTCGGCCCCTGCCCCGCCCATCGCCGCAGTTGGGGACCGATCAAGGCCTTGCTCGAAGAGGCCTGACCTCAGATGTGCATGAAGCCGCCCAGGAGGGCGCCCATCAGGGCGGCCACCGCAGCGCCGGCGATCATCATCATCCAGTGCGGCGGCGGGTTCAGGGCCGGTTCCGCCTCCGGTTCGACGGTCTCGACCGGCTCGGGCTCGCGGCGGCCGAACCGCTCGGCGTTGTGGGTATAGAGGCGCGACGTCATGCGATCCGCTGGAAAATCGGAAATGGGCTGATCCGTCACCCACGACTTGGGCTCGGCGGCCGGGCGCAAGCGATAGTCGTCTTCGCGAGCGGGGGTTCCAGTGTGTGTGACGGGCGGTTGCATGGACCCTCAACGGCGTCCGCCCGAGTCGGGTTCCCGCCCCGTCAGGCCGCCAGCGACAGATCCACCGGCCGGTCGGTGACCACGAACAGGTGTTCGACGTTCCTCAGCCGCCCCACCTGCCCCACCTTCTCCCCCTTGGGATTGTGGATGCCGATCCGGGCGCCGACGTAGCGGGGGTGGGCGATCTCCACGACCTGGACCCGTCCCCGCGCCGACAGCATCTCGACCAGATCCTGACGGCTCAGATAGCCCTCGTCATTAAAGCTGACGATCAGGTTCGGCGCCCGGACGCGCTCGATCACCGACTTCAGGGCCGGGCCGATGCCGGGGCGGCTGTTGAAGGCGCTCTTGCGCGTCTTCACATCCACCCGCTTGTTGGCGATCCCATAGGTCTCGGGCCGGTCCCACAGCACCAGGCTTTCCCAGCAGTGATAGTTGGCCAGATAGGAATGCTGGTTATAGGGCGGGTCCAGATAGACCAGGTCCGCCTCCACCTGATCGGCCAACTCGACCGCATCGCCTTGGGTCGCCCGGCACGGCGCCCCGACGCCCGGCAGGATGTCGGGCAGGCGCAGCTCCAGCGGCTTCAGCGCGCGCGGCGCCCACTGTTTCATATAGGCCATCTGCACCCCGGCGGTGCTGTCGACCCGGTCCGCCGCCTCCATCAGACTGACCAGGACCACCGCCTTCAACTCGGGCTCCAGCTCCATCGCCTCGATCCGGTCGCGCACCGCGTCGATCCGGGCGCCGTTGTCGGGATGGAAGTAGCGGGCGTCCCGGCAGAAGGTCTGGGTGAACCAGCCCGCCTCGGGCTTCACGGCCCGCAGTTCCGCCAGCACCGCCTCGGCCCGGTCGATCCAGACATCCCGGTCGGCCTGGACATAGGCCGTCGCCAGGGCGTGGGCATAGGCGTTGTGGTCGTTCGACCAGAGCTGAAACCCCTTGGCCTTCAGGGCATGACCGACCCGCGCCGTCCCTGAAAACAGGTCGCACACCCGCCCGCCCTGCGGCAGGACGCTCGCCACGGCGGCGCTCACATGGCCCAAGAGGGCGCGTTTGGAGCCGATATATTTGATCATCCGGGCCGCCGACTCATGCCGCCACGGTAGCGCCCCGCCGACATCGCCGCCATCGCCGTCGCCGCCGATCCGCACGACGACCCGAAAATCAGACAGGGCCGCCAAGGCCTTGGACGGATCGACCCGCCTTCGACGCCCCTGGGTCCAACGGCGCCCTATAGGACGTCTCAGGTCTTTGACATCCTTCGCCCCCGTCCTGCGCCCGGCTCAATCGGACAGATCGGACACATCGGACACCTCTTTTTCGTGTCCGACCGGGCCGCCTTCTGCGCGTTCAGCGGCCCTCGCGGCCGTCCTGGCCCGGCTCAACCGGACAGATCGGACACATCGGACACTGTTTTTCGTGTCCGATCCCGCCGCTCTCACCCGTTCGCCGGACTGAATGGACTCATCGGACTGTTTTTTCCGTCCGACGGCGCCTGATCCTCAGCCCTTCTTGCGACCCTTGGTCTTGGCCGGCGCATGGGCCAGGCGCAGCAGATTGGCCGCCCCCGGCGCGCCGAACGGCGTGCCGGCCAGGATCAGAATGCGCTGGCCCGGCTCGGCCAGCCCATAGCGGACCGCGCTGTTGACCGCATCGTCGGTCACGGCCTCCAGCGAGTCCGGCTGATCCCCCAGCCGGGGCTCCAGACCCCAGACCAAGGCCAGCCGCCGCGCCGTGTTCGGATTGGGGGTCAGGACCAGGATCGGCTTCAGCGGCCGCTCGCGCGCCATCCGCCGCGCCGTGCCGCCCAGGGTGGTGAAGACCACCAGACAGCCGGTCGAGGGGGCGCTGGCCGCCATGCCCGCCGCCGCCACCAGGGCGTCCACGTCATGTTCGTCCATGCCGGCGTGTTCGGCGCCCATCAGCTTGGGCCACATCGGATCGCGTTCGACCCGCTCGATGATCCGGCTCATGATGCCGACCGATTCCAGCGGATAGTCGCCCGACGCCGTCTCGGCCGACAGCATCAGGGCGTCGGCGCCTTCGTAGACGGCGTTGGCGACGTCGGTCGCCTCGGCGCGGGTGGGGGCCGGGGCGCTGGTCATGGATTCCAGCATCTGGGTGGCCACGATCACCGGCACCCCGCGATTGCGCGCCGCCCGCACGATCTGCTTTTGCGCCACCGGCACGTCCTCGGGGTCCAGCTCGACGCCCAGGTCGCCGCGCGCCACCATCACCCCGTCGCAATAGTCCAGAATGGCCTCCAGATCGGCTACGGCGGCGGGCTTTTCGATCTTGGCCAGGCAGGCCGCCTGGCCGTTCACGATCCGCTTCAGCTCGGCCATGTCCTCGGGCTTCTGGACGAAGCTCAGCGCCACCCAGTCCACCCCCTGGCGCAGGGCGAAGGCCAGGTCCTCACGATCCTTGGGCGTCAGGGCCGAGACCGGGATCACCGCGTCCGGCACGGCCACCCCCTTTCGGTCCGACAGTTTCGTGCCGCTCTCGACCGTCACATCGGCCCATTCGTCGGTCCGGTCGCCGACCCGCAGCCGCACCCGGCCGTCATCCAGCAACAGCAGCATGCCGGGGCGCAGGGCCTTGAAGATTTCGGGGTGCGGCATCTGCACCCGGGTCTCGTCGCCCGGCGTCGGGTCCAGGTCGAACCGCATCTTGTGGCCCGGCTTGACCGCGACCTCGACGTCCTTGAACCGGCCCAGCCGCAGCTTGGGCCCTTGCAGATCGGCCAGAACCCCCAGCGGCCGTTGCAAGGCCATCTCGGCGCCCCGCACGGCCTTCAGGGCGGCGGCGTGGTCCTCGTGCGAGCCGTGGCTGAAGTTCAACCGAAAGACGTCCACCCCCGCCTGGGCCAGGGCCTTGACCGTGCCGGGCGCGCGGCTGGCGGGCCCCAGGGTCGCGACGATGCGGGCGCGGCGGGCTCTGTTCATGACGGCGTTTCCTGCTGGTTTCTGGGCCGCCCCGCAGCGCGCGGCGGCGCCGATCCGGGACGATTTGCCCTCTTCTGCCTAGGAAACGTCAAGGGCGTAAGCCCGGCTTCCCTTCGGGAAACACGAGTTTACGGCCCCGAAACAGGAGTTTATCGCGCCGGCGTCGTCTCCGTCGCTGGGCAGTCGGCCACCGCGAACCCGTTCAGGTCGATGCAGCGGCCCTCGACCTTGGGCGTCGCCACCCCGATGACATGGGCCAGGGTCGGGGCGATGTCGATGGTGCGGATCGGCAGGAACCGCTCCTCGCCCGTCGCGCCGGGCCACCAGAACAGGATCGGCACCCGGCGATCATATTCCCACGGCGTGCCGTGACCGGCCAGGGTCGAGCCGACCCGCCCGCCCGCCGTGACGTTCTGGGCCCAGGCGAATTGGATGTCGGGCGAGCGCTCGGCCACGGTCGACAGGCGCATCCGCTCGCGCAAGCTCATCATCTCGGGCTGGCGGCTGTCCGGCAGGGGCTCGGCCAGCAGCCGATCCCGCGTTTCGGCGAAGGCCACGTCCGGCAGGGCGCGCAGCAGCTCGACCGCCGCCTCGGCCACCTGGGTCCGCAGCGGATCGGGCAGAGACCGGTGCTGGGCGTCGGCGACCATCAGGCCGCTGCCCCCGACCTGAAGCGGATCGGCGCTGAGGTTGAAACGCGCCTTCAGCGCGTCGTTCACGCCCTGGATCGCGGCCATGTCGGCGCGGCGGGCGTGGGGATAGCCGTGGTCGTGCAGCCGCTCGACGAAGTCCGAACCGCCGTGGTCGGCCGTCAGCACCACCAGGACCCCGCCCGGAACCTGGGCCAGCCGATCCAGGAACTCGCCCAGGGCCGCGTCCAGCCGCAGCATCTGCTCGCACATCTCCGGTCCCTGGGTGCCGTACAAATGGCCGATCCGGTCCGTGGCCGACAGGCTGACGCCCAGCATGTCGGTCGCCGGCCCCTGCCCCAGCTTCTGGCTGTCCAGCAGATATTCGGCGGCCTCCAGCGTCGCCTCGTCCAGCAGGGGCGAGGTGTCGAACTTCAGGCCCGCCGGCGGCAGGGTCGAATGGAAGGTCTGGCCGCGAATGGTCCAGTCCCCGGCCAGGGCCCGGCACTGATCATGGGCGTAGTCCCAGGTCACCGGCGCCAGGCTCATCCCCTGGCGGAAGGCGCGGTTGTAATCCGCCACCGGCGCCAGCTTGGCCTCGGCCGTCTCGCCGGGCTCGACATAGGTGGTCAGGCCGAAGTCGCCGGTGAACCAGAAGGCCTGGCCCTGATGGCCCGCCAGATTGATCGCGCCCCGATCCTTGCCCGAGACGGCGACGACCTTGCTCTCAGGGCTCACCGCCTTCAGCCAGTCGCCCAGGGTCGTGGCGCGCAGCTGCTCGGGCCCCACCGGGCCGTTGTCGGTGTCGTCCCGTCCGTGGGCCAGGTGGTTCTGCGGCGCGGCCAGGCAATAGACCTCCTTGCCTGTCTTGGCGTCGATCCAGTCGTTGGCCGGGATGCCGGTCTCGGTCGGGTGCAGGCCGGTCAGAATGGTGGAGTGGCCGGGGCAGGTCTCGGTCAGGCCGTGGGTCTGATAGCCGTTGATCGACACCAGTCCCTGGTCCGCCATCCGCCGCAGGCCGCCGGTGTAGCGGCTGCGATACTGGTCGAACAGATTGGCGCTGAACTGATCCACCACGATGGTCACGATCAGCTTGGGCGGCGTCAGGGCCGCGCGGGCGGTCTGCGGCGCCGCCGTTTGGGCGGTCTGGGCCAGGACCGGACCGGCCGCCCCCAGCGACAGGGCGGCCAGGGCCGCCAGCGTGATGCGCGACAGGGACATGGGCTTACTCCGAAACAGTGTGGCTCGGCTTCTTAAAGGCCGCCGATGGCGATGGCGTGACAGCGGATCAGTGGGCCGGTCGGGACCGCAGCCGTCCCAGCTGATGCACAGCGACGGCGATCACCCCGCCGACCATCACCCCGATAATGGCCGAGCCCAGCGCCGTCACCGCCCAGCTGATCACGCCGTGCAGCGGACCCGTCGCGGCGCCGACCGCATGGGCCAGATGCTCCAGCGGCTCGGCCGGCCAGTGCAGGCCCAGCGTATGGGTTCCGTGCACCAGAATGCCGCCGCCGACCCACAGCATGGCGGCGGTCCCGATGATCGACAGGGCGCTCATCACCACCGGCATGCCCTTGACCAGGCCGCGCCCCAGGACGCGAACCCCGCCGTTGGGGCGCTCGGCCAGATGCAGGCCGATGTCGTCCATCTTCACGATCAGGCCCACGACCCCATAGACGGCGACCGTCATGGCGACGCCGACCACCGCCAGAATGGCCGCCTGGGTCAGGATCGGCTGGGCCGCCACATCGGCCAGGGCGATGGCCATGATCTCGCCCGACAGGATCAGGTCGGTCCGCACGGCCCCGGCCACGGTCGCCTTCTCCAGCGACGCGGGATCGTCCTCGGCGGCGACCTCTTCGTCAGGACCATGGCCGCCGAAGACCTCCATCAGCTTCTCGGCGCCCTCGAAACACAGATAGGCCCCGCCGCACATCAGGATCGGGGTTATGACCCAGGGGGCGAAGGCGCTCAGCAACAGCGCCGCAGGCAGGATCAGCAGCAGTTTGTTGCGAAACGACCCCAGGGCGATCTTGCCGATGATCGGCAGTTCGCGGCTGGGCGACAGGCCGGTGACATAGCGCGGCGTCACGGCCGCATCGTCCACCACCACCCCGGCGGCCTTGGTCGAGGCCTTGCCCGCCGCCGCCCCGACATCGTCGATCGAAGCCGCCGCCATCTTGGCGATGCCCGCCACGTCGTCGAGCAAGGCGATCAAACCGGAAGGCATGCCAGAATCCCCAAGTTGCGCCGCAATAGGCGGTCGCTCCCGGCCCTAGGGCGCGCCGCCGGATTTGTCGAGCGCATCCGCACGACGACGAAAGCCCCGCCGGCGAACCGGCGGGGCTTCCATTCGAACGCATTTCCGATGTCGGTTTTTTTTTAGAACTTACGGCCAACCCCCACAGAAACGACCCACGGGTCCAGATCCACATCGCTCTTCAGAGCGCCGTCGTTGACGTCGGCGTCGATATTGACCCACACCTTCTTGACGTCGACGTTCAGGCTCCACGGTCCCTGGATGCCGATGTCGGCGCCCGCCTGCAGGGCGTAGCCGAAGTTGTCGTCCAGATCGACTTTGAAGCCGTTCTTGTCCTCGCCGCTGTAGAACAGCATGTAGTTGACGCCCGCGCCGACATAGGGGCTGAACCGGCCCTCGGTCAGCGGGCGATACTGAAGGGTGACGACCGGCGGCAGGACCCAGGTCTCATGAACGGCGACGTCGGTCGTTCCGCCCTGGGCGCGGATCTCATGCTTGGTCGTGCCCAGGATCGCCTCGACCGCCAGATGGTCGGTCAGGAAATAGGTGAAGCCCAGGGTCGGCATCACGCTGTCGCCCACATCGACGTGCAGGCCGGAGTCGGCGCCGGCGGCGGTCGTGATGGCGTTGTCGGCTTCGGAAAAGACGTCCGTCACGCGGCCGGTGATGACCCAGTCGCCCTTCTTGGGCGCTTCCCAGACGGCGGTCTGGGCCATGGCCGGCGCGGCGAAGGCGGCGGCGGCGACGGCTGAGAGGATCAGGGTTTTCAGTTTCATCTTGCTCATCCCCGACGCCCGCTGCCGCCTCATGCGACCTGTTCCGAGCGTCTTGAGAGGGATGTGCGCCCCCTGCAAAGGTTCGGCCTTGATCCAGCGCAAACCCATGCAGGGGTTGGACAATCTGTCCATTCAGACCACCCGGGCGTGCCGCTTCTCGATGTCGACGGCGGCGGGATCAAAGGCGGCGCAGACCGCCCGCACGAACGGACGCCCCAGGTCCGTGACCGTAACCACAGACCCGCTGACCTCGGCCAGCCCGTCCAGCTGGAACGGCAGCAGCCGGGGCCAGGCGGCGTCCACCTCGGCCAGAGCGCGCCCGTGTCGGCGCGCCAGATCCGCCACATCGACGGCGAAGTCGCACATCAGCCGTTCGATGATCTCGCCCACGAAGGCGTCGCGCGGATTTAGGGCCACGCCTCGTGCGACCGGCAGGTCTCCGGCCTCTACCGCAGCGCGCCAGTCTCGCTCCTGGGTGTGGTTCTGAACAAAGCCCAGCGGCGTGCGGCTGATCGACGACGCCCCCAGGCCGATCAGCACCGGCGCCTCGTCGGTCGTATAGCCCTGGAAGTTGCGACGCAGCCGGCCGGCCCGCGCGGCGGCGGCCATCGAGTCATGCGGCAAGGCGAAATGATCCAGTCCGATCGCCTGCCAGCCCTTCTGCACCAGATAGCGGGCGGCCGCCTGGCTCTGGGCGAAGCGCGCCTCGGCCCCAGGCAGATCGGCGTCCTTGATCAGCTTCTGATGCGACTTCATCCACGGCACATGGGCGTAGCCGAACAGGGCGATCCGGTCCGGCCGCAGGGTCGCGACCTGGGCCACCGTATTGACGACGTTCTCGACCGCCTGAAGCGGCAGGCCGTACATCAGGTCGAGGTTCAGCGAGGTCACGCCCTGCGCCCTCAGCGCCTCGGCCGCCCAGCGGATGGTCTCGAAGGATTCCGGCCGGTTCACCGCCGCCTGAACCACGGGCGACAGATCCTGCACCCCCAGGCTGGCGCGGCTCAGGCCGATGCGGCCGGCGGCCTCGATCCAGTCCTGGGTCAGGACTTCGGGGTCCAGTTCGGCGGCGATCTCGAAACAGTCGCCCAGGTCGAACCGGGCGGCCAGGCCGGCGAACAGCCGCTCCAGCTCGTCCGGCGGCAGCATATTGGGCGTGCCTCCGCCCAGATGGATCGAGCCGACCCTCAGGCGTCGACCGTTCAGCCCGCCCATCCGGGCCAGGACCAGATCGGCCTCCTTCAGCAGCAGATCGACATAGCTGCTCATGGGGGCGACCCGGTTCATCGCCCGGGTGTTGCAGCCGCAGTACCAGCACAGCCGCTTGCAGAAGGGGATGTGCAGATACAGCGACACTGCGCGGTCGAGGGGCGCGGCCGACAGCCACGCCCCCCAATCGGCGGCCCCGACGGCGGGCGTGAACTGCGCCGCCGTCGGATAGGAGGTGTAGCGCGGCGCGTGGGCGTCGTAGCGGGCGATCAGCTCGCGCGTCGTCCGCACGTCGGCGCCGGCCGGGCTAGAGAGGGACATCGCCTTCTTTCGCCGCATCGACCGACAGGCCTTGATCGCCTTCGTCGAACAGGTGGAACTCGTGCCACAGGCCGTTCAGCACGCCGAAACCGACCGCCAGCCCGACACCCAGGATCCAGGAAAAATACCACATGGCTTGATGCTCCTCGGGTTCAGTACAGGTCGGGGTTGGTCTTGAGTGCGGCGGTCGAGGTCCGGCCCCACAGCACCTTGTAGACCCAGCTGGTGTAGGCCAGCACGATGGGCAGGAAGACCAGGGTGCAGATCAGCATGATGAACAGGGTCACGTGGCTGGACGAGGCGTTCCAGACCGTCAGGCTGGACTGCGGGTCGATCGAGCTGGGCAGGATGAAGGGGAACATCGACAGGCCGACGGTCGAGATGATGCCGACGGTCGAGATCGACGACCCGCCGAAGGCCAGGGGCGCGGACCGCAGCCACATGCCCGACAGGCCGACCACCGCCCCGACGAAGCCCAGGGTGGGCGCGATCATCATCCACGGATAGAGCTTGTAGTTGTCCAGCCAGGCGCCGGGCGCGGCCTCGACCGTGGTGCGCAGCGGGTTGGAGAAGCCCTGGATGTCCAGGTCGCCCACGATCCGGTAGCCGACGTTGCCGAAGGCCATATACAGGCCGCCCGCAGCGAACAGGACGAGGGCCAGAAGGCCGGCGATCGTGCCGTACAGACGGGCGCGTTCCAGCACCGGTCCCTGTTCGGCCTTGACCGAAAGCCAGGCCGCGCCGTGCAACACCAGCATGGCCACCGACAGCAGGCCGGCGATCAGGCTGAACGGGGTGAACAGGCCCAGCAGATTGCCGTCGTAGAAGGAGCGCAGGTCGCTATCCAGGCGGAAGGGGGCGCCCAAGAGGACGTTGCCGACGGCGACGCCGAACACCAGGGCCGGCACGAAACCGCCGATGAACAGGCACCAGTCCCAGAACGACCGCCACTTGGGCGAGGGCCGCTTGGAGCGGTACTTGAACGACACCGGCCGCAGGATCAGGGCCGACAGGACCAGGAACATGGCCAGGTAGAAGCCCGAGAAGCTGACGGCGTAGACGAAGGGCCAGGCGGCGAAGATGGCGCCGCCGCCCAGGATGAACCACACCTGGTTGCCTTCCCAGGTGGCGCCGACGGTGTTGATCACCATCCGGCGCTCCTCGTCCGTCTTGGCGACGAAGGGCAGCAGGGCCCCGACCCCCAGGTCGAAACCGTCGGTCAGGGAGAAGCCGATCAGCAGCACGCCCAAGAGGGCCCACCAGATCAGGCGAAGGGTTGCGAAGTCGATTGGAAGATCCATGGTCGGATGTCCTCAGTCTGTCTGGTTCAGGCCACGGCCGGGGCGGCGACGGGGGTCGCGGGCGCCTCGGGGGCGGGGGCGCTGAAGGTTTCCTGCTCGTGGAAGGGCCCCTTCTTGATGGCGTAGAGGATCAGCCTGACCTCGACGACGGCTAGGGCGCCGTACAGGGCGGTGAAGCCGATGATGGTGCCCCACAGCTGGGGCACGGTCAGGGACGAGGCGCCCAGGAAGGTCGGCAGCACGCCTTCGACCGCCCAGGGCTGACGCCCGAACTCGGCCAGGATCCAGCCGAACTCGATCGCGACCCACGGCAGCGGGATCATCAGCACAGCCAGGCGCAGGAACCAGCGGGTGTCATGCTTGCGCACGGTGCACAGGAAGAAGGCCGTGGCGAAGAACAGGATCATGAACATCCCGATGCCGGCCATGATGCGGAAGCTCCAGAACAGGGCCGGCACGTTCGGCACCGTCTCCCAGGCCGTCTGTTTGATCAGCTCGGGCGAAGCCATGCGCGGATCGGCGACGTGGCGCTTCAGCAGCAGGCCATAGCCCAGGTCGCGGCGATGGGTCTCGAACACGCCGCGGGCGACGGGATCGGCCGGATTGGCCTTGACCTTCTCCAGGGCGTCATAGGCGATCACGCCGGATTCGATGCGGTCCTCAGCGGTGGCGACCAGTTCGAAGATGCCCTCGACCGGCTTGTCGATGGTGCGGGTGGCGATCAGACCCATGATCCACGGCACGTGGACGCCGTAATGGGTCTCGCGATCCTTCATGCTGGGGATGCCGATCAGGGTCAGGCCGGCGGGCGCGGGCTCGGTGTGCCACATGGCTTCCAGGGCTGCGAGCTTCATCTTCTGGTTGTCGGTCAGATTGTAGCCCGACTGGTCGCCCAGGACGACGACGGACAGAGAGGCCGCCAGGCCGAAGGCCGAGGCCACGGTCATCGACCGCTTGGCGAAGCCGACATGCTTGCCGCGCAGCAGATAGAAGGCCGAGACCCCCAGCACGAACACCGAGGCGCAGACATAGCCGGCGCTGACGGTGTGGACGAACTTGGCCTGGGCCACCGGGTTGAAGATCACGGCCATGAAGTCCGTCACCTCCATCCGCATCGAGTCCGGATTGAAGGCGGCGCCGACCGGGTTCTGCATCCAGCCGTTGGCGATCAGGATCCACACGGCCGACAGGTTCGTACCCAGCGCCACCATGAAGGTGACCAGCAGGTGGGCCGACGGCTTCAGCTTGTCCCAGCCGAAGAACATCAGACCGACGAAGGTGGCCTCCAGGAAGAAGGCCATCAGGCCCTCAATGGCCAGAGGCGCCCCGAAGATGTCGCCGACATAGTGGCTGTAATAGCTCCAGTTCATGCCGAACTGAAACTCCATGGTGATACCGGTGGCGACGCCCAGCACGAAGTTGATGCCGAACAGCGTGCCCCAGAAGCGCGTGATCGTCCGCCAGATCGGCCGACGGGTCATCACATAGATGGACTCCATGATGACCAGCATGAACGACAGCCCCAGGGTCAGGGGCACGAACAGGAAATGGTAAAGGGCTGTCAGCGCGAACTGCAGCCTGGATAGGTCGACGACCGCGAGGTCGATCATGGCTCTAGGCTCCTTGTAGCCGGCCCCGACGACCGACGTTCGTCCCGCCCTAGAACCAAGGCGGGGCGGTCGCCTTGATTTCGATCAAAGCCCCCTTGCCCTCGGGATCGTAGTGGACTGATCGTCCTTGGACATTTCGCCCAACGACGGTTTGTCCAATGGCTTTCGGCCCTGTCCCGAGGCTGGAGTGTTCGAATGACCTCTGCGCCGATTTCGGCCTCCTCTCCCGCCGCCCCTCCCGCCGTCTGGCTGAAACGGTCCGCCGCGCCCTGGCGGCGTCTGACCGCCCTGGCGGGTCTTCTGGCGGTGGCGGACGTGGTTCCGGCGGTCGGTTTCGCCGGCGGTCTGGCCATGACGGTGGCCGCCTTCGGCGCCTCGCCCCTGGCCGCCCTGCCCTGGCTGCTGCTGGCGGTCGTCAGCCTGATCGCCCGCGGCCTGATCGGTCAGGCGACGGTGGTGGTGGGCGCGCGCCTGGGTCGGTCGGTCAAGACCAGCGTGCGCGACCGGCTGCTGGTCGACCTTTTCGGCCGGGGCGCCCGGTCCGGCGACCGTTTGACCGCCGTGGTCGAAGGGGTCGGCGCGCTGGACGGCTATATGTCCCGCTTCACCCCCCTGAAGACGGCCGCCGGCCTTTCGCCCCTGTTGATCATCGCCGTCGCCGCCGTCGCCAGCCCCTTTTCCGCCGGCATACTCCTGTTCACCCTCCTGCCCTTCGTCTTCGGCATGATCCTGGCCGGAACCGCCGCCGCCGGTGAAAGCCGCCGTCAATTCCAGGCGCTGGAACGGCTGTCGGGCCTGTTCGTCGATCGGGTGCGCGCCCTGCCCGCAGTCCTGGCCTTTGACGCCCGCGCCCGCACCACCGTCGAAATCGCCCGCGCCTCCGACGAACTGGAGCGGCGCACCAATCGGGTCATGCGCATCGCCTTCCTATCCTCCGGGGTGCTGGAGTTCTTCTCGGCCCTGTCGGTGGCGCTGATCGCCGTCTATTGCGGCTTCAACCTGTTGAAGCTCCTGCCCTTCCCCGCGCCCGAGCAGCTGGACCTGCCGCGCGCCTTCTTCGTGCTGGCCCTGGCACCCGAGGTGTATCAGCCCCTGCGTCGCCTTGCCGCCGCCTATCATGACCGCCAGGCGGCCGAGGCCGCCGTCCCCGCCCTGATCACGCCCGAGCCCGTCGCGCGCGACCGACATATCCTGCCGGAAGACGCCCCGGCGATCCGCTTTTCTAGCGTCTCTATCGCTTACGGAGACGCCGCCCCGGTGATTTCCGATTTCGACCTGGAGGTCCGCCCCGGCCAGATCGTCGCCCTGGTAGGCGCCAGCGGCTCGGGCAAGTCCAGCCTGCTGCACCTGTTCCTGGGCCTGTCGCCCCTGACCGCCGGAGAGGTCGAGGTGGGCGGCGCGCACCTCAGTCAGGCGGGCGACTTCGCCGGTCAGATCGCCTGGGCCAGCCAGAACCCCGTCGTCGTGCCGGGCAGTCTGGGCGACAACATCCGCATCGCCGATCCGTCCGCCTGCCCCGGCCGGATCCTGGTCGCCGCCGGAGAGGCGGGCCTGTTCGGCGATCTGGACCGGCCCATCGACGAACGCGGCGGCGGCCTTTCGGGCGGCGAACGGCGCCGCCTGGGCCTGGCCCGCGCCATTCTGAAGCGCGCCCCCATCCTGCTGCTGGACGAGCCCACGGCCAATCTGGACCCGGCTGCGGAAGAGGCCATGCTGGATCTGATCCGCCAGGCGACGCGCGGTCGCACGACCTTGATCGCCACCCATTCCGCCGCCGTCGCGGCCATGGCCGACCGCGTGGTGCGCCTGTGATGAACCGTCCCTCGGCCTCCCGCATCGGCGCCCTGATCGCCGCCCAGCGTCGCGCCCAGCGGCTGCGTCTCCGTATCGCCGCTACGACCGGCGCGATCGTCGCCGTGGCGGCGACCTGTCTTCTGGGGCTGTCGGGCTGGTTCATCACCAGCGCCGCCCTCGCGGGGATCGCCGGATCGGCGGCGGTCCAGGCCTTCAACTATATGGTGCCCAGCGCCACCATCCGTCTGCTGGCGATCCTGCGGACAGGCGCTCGCTATATCGAGCGGGTCTCCGGCCATGAGGCGGCGCTGAAGGCCCTGGCGCGGCTGCGTCCGCAACTGTTCGACGCCCTGGCTTCGGCGCCGCCCAGCCGCGCCCTGGCCCTGGCCTCGGGCGAAGCCTCGGCGCGGCTGGTCCAGGATGTGGACGCGGTTCAGACCCTGTTCGTGCGGTTGTCGGCGCCCTGGGCCCTGGGAGCCGGCGCCGCGTCCGCCGCCCTCCTCGCCGGCCTGGCCAGTCCATGGGCGGGCGCGCTCCTGCTGGCCTCAATGGCCCTCTGCGCAGCCGGCGCCCTGCTGATCGCACGACGTCTGGCCGCCCCCGCCGGGCGGGCGGTTCAGATCGCCGTTGGCCGACTGAAAGACCGGCTGGCCGCCCTGGAGGCCGTCTCCCCCGAATTGAAGGCCTATGGGCTGGACCGTTGGGCGGCGATCGAAGCAGCCGGGGCCGCCGCCGACCTGGACCAAGCCCAGGTCGCCCTGACCCAGGCCGGAGGCTGGATGGCCGCTTGGCAGGCTGCAGCGACGGGTTTGGCGGTCGCGACCGTGATCCCGGCCACCCTGGGCGCGCCCCTTGCCCTGACCGCCTTAGCCGCCCTGGCGGCGGTCATGGGCGTCGAATCGGTCGGCGGCCTGGTCGACGCCCTGCAACAGAACGGCGCCGCCGAGGAAGCCGCTCGCCGCCTGGAGGCCCTGCCCTCGGCTCTTCACCCGAATCGGGCGCCGGTTTCGGTCGCCCCGACCCTGGTGCTCCAGGCCGACGGCGCGGCCCTTCATCCGCCGGCGCGCCTGGGCCTGATCGGCCCCTCCGGTGCCGGCAAGACCACGCTGATCGAACGCCTGATCGGCCTGCGGGACGCCCAGCCGGGCGAAGCTCGCCTGGGCGACATCGACGTCGCCGACCTGACCCCCGAAGACCGACGGCCGCTGTTCGCCTATGCCGCCCAGGACGTGCGGCTGATCGACGGCACCGTCCGCGAGAACCTGCTGCTGGCCGGCCCGGCCGACGACGACGCCCTGTGGCGCGCCCTGGACGACGCGGCCCTGGCCGAACGTCTGCGCGCCGACCCGGCGGGTCTGGACGCCCGCATCGGCCCCAACGGCGAACGGCTGTCCGGGGGCGAACGGCGTCGGCTGGGTCTGGCGCGCGCCTATCTGCGGCCCGCCGCCTGGCTGGTGTTGGACGAACCGACCGAGGGGCTGGACCCGGCGACCGAGGCCCAAGTGCTGAAGGCCCTGGATCGACGGCTGAAACAGGCCGGTCAGGGCCTGATCCTGGTCAGCCACCGCTCCGCCCCAACTCAGTTGTGCGACCGGACGATCCGGGTCGAGGGCGTGGGGGAAGACGGCCGGGTCGGCCTGGCGCCCGCCCGCCGGCTCACGCCCGCCTAGAGCATGATCTGAAGCCGATCAGGCTCTAAGCCTCGCCCTCGGCGATGTCGCGCAGCCGCTCGGGTTCTTCGATCCGCAGTTCGCTGAGCGACAGCAGACGGATCACCCCTGTGGTCTTGAACTTGGTCAGGACCCGGCTCACCGTCTCTATGGTCAGGCCCAGATAGTCGGCGATCTCGGATCGGGTCATCGGCAGCCGCACCTGATCCTCGGCCTGCGGCCGCAAGGGATCGCGGCTGGGCAGCTCCAGCAGGAAGGAGGCGATTCGTTCCTGCGCCGTCTTGCGGCCCAGGAGCAGCATCTGGTTCTGGGCGGCGGCCAGTTCGTGGGTCGCCCGATCCAGCAGAGCCTCTTCCAGCCGGGGCCGCTCACGCACCAGAGCGCGGTATTCGCTCTTGCGGAACCGGCACAGGGTCGAATCCTCGATCGCCTCGCCTGAAAAGGCGTAGTCCTCGCCGGTCGCCAGGCCCACGAAGTCGCCGGCGAACAGGAAGCCCGTGATCTGGCGCCGCCCGTCGGGCAACAGCTTATAGATCCGCACCGATCCCGAGGTGATGTTGAACAGATGGACGGCCGGATCGCCCTCGCGGATCAGGGCCTCGCCCGCCTTCAGCGACACCCTTTCGGCGATGGCGTCCAGGCCGGCGAGGTCCGACGGGTCCAGGCTGCTGCAGACGCTGAAGGCGCGCGCGCCGCAGCCGACGCAGACCGATTCCTGTCGGCGCTGTGCGCAGTCGGTCGGCAGGGCGCGAAGTTCCAGCATGATGGCGCGATTATGCTCTTGTCCGCCTAAGACGCAATTCTTTTGACGCGGATCAAGGCGGTCCTTTCGTCTAAGCCCTAGACGTCCGACAATGAGCGCACTCCAATACCGACGCCTGAGCGGCGACGAGGCCGACCAGGCCTATGTCATCGCGCGCATGGCTGATTCGACCCTGACGATGGACGCCTGGCGCGCCCGCGTCGCGGCGGCGCCTGCGGCCGGCGGAGTGATGGCGGCCGTGGCGGGAGGGGTCGTGCGCGCGGTCCTGGCCTATACGATCGCCACCACGACGGAGGGCGAGCGTCAATTCATCGTCGACGCCCTGGTCGCCTTCGATCTCTTGAGGCCCGAGCGGCTCGTCCAGGGCCTGATCGACGCCGCATGCGACCTGGCCCGGCAGAACTGCAAGGCCATAGGCCTGTCGGCGGGCCTGGACGCGCCAGGACGCGACGCCGTGATACGCCATATCGCCGAAGGCGCCGTGCTGCATCGGGTCATCTGATCCAGCGGCGCGGACGGGGCGGCTGGTGCGGGCGGCCGGGATCGAACCGGCAAGGGCTTTCGCCCGGCAGATTTTAAGTCACACACGCCAGCATCAAACCACTGATACTTCGTGAGAATCTACCACAAGCCAGCCGACTGTGTAAGCATTTGTGTAAGGTCGCAGCCTCCGCAGGAAGGCTTGGCATCGCACTGTACGTCAGGACCCAAGACTTCGTGGTTAGGCTACGGACCGGAAAGACGCGCGCGCAGATCAAGCTCGGGTTCCTGAGAGCCGACCCGGAACCGATACTCCACCTGTCGCCCCATCAAGGCGTCGAGAACATTGACGGAGAGGCTCGCTGCCATCTCGAAACGCACGGGCTTATCAAGGACGCGCGGGAGAACTTCGGCGAACTCCTGCACATGGCTGATGTAGCTGTTGCGATGGTTGACCTTGAGATCGTTGATCGCCGCCCGGTACGCCTTGACGTGGGCCTTCAGTTCTTCTGCCTTCCTGGCCGCTAGTCCCTCGCGATTCATGGCAGCGAGAGCATTCGGGAACGACCGTGACCCGGAACCGTCGTCGTCCAGCGCTGTAAGTCGCGCGATGATATCCCTCGTCCCGCTTTCCAACAGGGCGAGCTCAAGCACGAGGTCTTCCCGAGACATCTTTCCCAGGTTCGGGAGGCGTTGCTTCTCGCGATGCGCCAGGATCGTGAGCAACAGGTAGAGGACATCCTGTTTGAGGCCGTCCAGTAGATCCTCGGAGGGCGTGTAGACCTTCTTAGCCATTGAGTGTGAGCTCGGTCAGCGTCTTCCCCTCCCCCTCAAGCCTCAGCACCCAGTTGCCGTAGATTCGGAGCATGCCCGCTGGTCCGTCCGTCTTTGCCTCGCCTGTCTCCATCGACAGGTACAGGCGTGGGAAGGGATCGGCTTGCTCGATGACGAGGAACGGCTTGTTCTCGCCGTCGAAGACGAGCGCGCCATGCGTCAGCGCTTCGCGACGCTCCGTCTTCGCGGTTCTGCCGATCACGAGCTCGGCGTCGACGGCGTAGCACTCGCCGGGGAGGTGCTGATTCTGCAGATAGCCAGGGGAAGCCGCCTGGCCCTTCACCTGACCCAGAAGGATGGCCGTCACCAGGTCACCCGCCTTCACCGTGATCCCATAGAGCGGCGGAACTGTATCACCGACCTGGAACGCTGACCCGGGCTTCAGGCCGGAGATATCTACGGGGGCAGGAAACCCGACAACCTTCACCATGATCTCACGCTCCATCGATTGGGGATGTTGAGTCGGGAAGTCCCCTCGCCCCATGCCAGTGCCACGCGGCGCCATCTCAAGTTTTGTTGCGCACAGCCAGGCTTCAATCAGGCATTGCGTCAATATGCGCCTGTCGATCAGATCAGCTCCGAGTCGGGAGGCATGCATGATCAAGTGGGGAGACAGTCGGAGGGATCATGATCCTATCCTCGCGATATGGCCGAGCTATCGCCCGTTGCATGAGCGCTGGTTCATGGTGGAGCTGGTCGAGACCGAGGACGGCGGCGTTCGCTGGCGAGACCGACGAATCCCGTCCGAGGAGGGATGGGTCAGAATGGACGTCCATCCGGATCGGGAGGCCGCAGTATCCGCAGCCGAGGCTTTGAATCCCTCGCTGGCGGCGGCGCTCGCGGCGAGGCAGATGGACGCAACAGAGAAGACCTCTCTCACCCTGAAGGTCCGCAAGGCGCTTCAGTCGCGGCAACGTCTGGCGGATGAGGAAGCCCTGATGCTTTCCGAGGCGATCCGACGCCACGCCGACACGCCCCGGATCCCGATCGATCAAATCAAGCTGCACACTGAGGCCGAGCCCTATCGGGAAGCGTTGGCGCAAGAGCTACAAACCTACCCCTATCTCTGGATGGCTCTTCTCGATGGCCGCGGACGGCAGGTCGTTCTGTATCGCAACGCTGACGACGTCTGGAGCAAACCCTATCCCGCCGGCGAGAAATCGGCGGAGAAAGCCATGCGCGCCCGGATCGCCAACGGCTTCAAGTTTCACCACGATCAGCACTGGGGTCAGGTGAAGGCCAAAATCCGTGCCGAACTGCTGCCGCGGGCCAATCAGCTTCTTCAGCTCGCCAGCGTTCAACGCCTCCTCGCCGAGGCTCTGGCCCGTGGCGAGCATGTTCTGGTCAGCAATGGGATCGTGTTCTGGTACGAGCCGGACGGTCAACTCGGCTGGACGGTCAAGGCGACCACCAGCGACAAGGGTGAGGATGGGTCGACGCTATGGCGCGAGGGCACGATCCTCTCGACCAACCACGGTAGGCTCGTTGTCCTTCCCTATGTCAAGGAAAGCGGCGAGCAGGTTCGCGGCCACACAAAGAACGGTCCTGGGGATGGCCGGGCCAAGCCCAGACACCCCGACCATTTTGTCGAGATTCCTTTCCGCGAGCTGAAGGGAGATCTCATGATAGGCCTCTTCGGAGAGCTCCCCTACGAGTAGACCCTCACGGTTGGATGGACGGGCCACGTCGCCTGCCCGACCTTCGCCCCCCCCCACTCATTTCCTCGGTACGCCCTGTGGACTCCAGCTTCGTAGATCTCGACATCCTGCTGACCAAGGTGCGCAACGCCCAGTCACGCATCTACTTCCTCGACGCGGTGAAGGCCTACAAAGCTGGCGCCCTTCGCGCATCGCTGACGGCGGCATGGGTCGCGCTCGCCTATGATCTGATCGCAAAGTACCGGGAGCTAGGCGCGATGGGCGATGCCGCCGCGACGACCTTCCTTCAATCCTGGGATAATGCGACCGCGATCAGTGACATTCGCCAGCTCCTCCAGCTGGAGGGCCGGATCATCGAGGACGCCGCGGACAACACCCAGGCTATCAGCCAGATCGCCCGGCGACAGCTGGAGAGACTGCGCGAGGACCGCCATCTGTGCGCCCATCCTGCCTTCTCGGCCGAAGCCCTGCTGTTCGAGCCCACGCCAGAACTGGTGCGAATGCATCTGGTCAACGCCGTCGATCTCGTGCTGGCCCAGGAACCTCTTCAGGGCCGAGCGATCTTCGAGGTCTTCGATGTCGATGTTCAGTCGCCCGGATTCCCGAGCGATCACGCCAGGATTCTCGACTACGTCGAGCAGCGCTACCTCGCCCGCGTCCGGTCCCAGAACATCCGCAACTTCGGCACTGTTCTCGCCAAGTCGTTGCTCAAAGGCATTCCCCCTCATCTCGACGGGGTGCGCGGCAAAATCGTTTCGGCCCTCGTGGCGGTCCGCGAGCGGACCCCTGCGGCGTGGCCCGAACTCGCACCTTCCATTGTGCAGCTCCTCGACAATCTGGCGCCCCTTGATCGGCCGCGGGCCATCGCCTTCATCGCCGCCTTCCCGAACTTCTGGCCGCTGATCCAGGAGGCGACGCAGACCGCCCTGCAGGAGACCGTCAACAACCTCGACCCCGCAAATGTCGCCGATGTCCGGATCATGATGGGGATCACATTCGAGCGGTTCCGGGCGCCCCTCCTTGCCGCGATACCGCGACTGGACCGCGAGACCTTCGCCCGCACGATCGCTGCCACTCCGCTTGCTGACCTGTGGCCGGCCGCTGTCGCGCGCTATGCGGGCTCGGGCAGCTTCAGGGGCTCGGAAGCCAACTTCAGTGACTTCATCGCTCCCTACACCGGTTCTCTGACGCAGGCCGAGCTCGATCAGGTGCTCGACGCCATAGTCGGCAACGGTCAGAATTATGCCGCCGCGGCGACAAGCGGGTTGCTACTCAGTCTTCTTCGAAACGCCGGGCGCCAACCGTCGATCGACGCCCGAAACCGTTTCGTTCACGGGCTGAACGAGGTCCGCCACCTGAACCACTTCGAGGGCGTTCTCGCGGCCTTCGGAGACGACGGATGGGTTCAGCCCGTCCTGGCGGTCGCGGGCGACGAGGATTGATGCGGCTCGAAACCCAGCCTTTCCCCCTCTGAAGGCACGACGCCGCCAGCGATGGCGGCACAGCGACATCACTCACGCAAACCTTGATGTTATACTGGTAGGGAGTATATCAGCCCAACCGGTTCGTGACGGCTTGCGCCACGGCTCGGTGACGGGCCGATCGGTGAAGACACCCTGCATAGACATCTGCATCTTCGATTCCGCGACCGGCTGGTGCGTGGGGTGCGGCCGAACGCGTCCGGAAGTGGCTCAATGGTGCAAGCTGTCGCCCTTCCGCCGCAAGGCCATCGAGCGGGAGCTCCCCCGGCGAATGACCGCCTTGGGTGCGAAGGCCGGGGCGAGTGACTAATGAGACCCAACACGTCGTCTCGAGAAGGATTCCACCATGGCCCATATCGCCGCTGACAAGCCCAAACTTATGGCCAGGGTCCGCCGCATCAATGGGCAGGTCAGCGCTCTCGAGCGCGCCATCAATGATGATGTCGATTGCATCGCCGTCCTCCAGCAGGCCGCCGCCGTGCGCGGCGCTCTTGGCGGCCTGGTCGAAGCGCTGATCCTTCAGCATCTCGAGCACCATGTCGCTGCGCCTCATCTTGATGAAGCCGCGCGTCGCAAGGGCGCCGACGAGCTCATATCCATTATCGGACGCTATAAATGACCATCCAGCCTGCCGCTTCACCGGCCCATGATCATGTCTTTCTGGCCGCCAATCATGACGAGAACGCCCGCCGCACATTGATCGTGGTCGTCCTGACCGCAGTGATGATGGTCGGAGAGATCGTCGCCGGCGTGCTGACGGGATCAATGGCCTTGCTGGCGGACGGCATACATATGCTCACCCACGCCGGAGCCCTTGGGGTCGCGGCCGCAGCCTACAGCTACGCACGCCGTCACGCGAACGACCCCCGATACAGCTTCGGCACCGGCAAGGTCGGCGATCTGGCAGGGTTTGCATCCGCGCTCGTTCTGGGCCTTTTCGCCATTGGCATCGGCGTGGAATCCATCCGACGTCTGTTCGAGCCGACTACGGTCTTGTTCGGCGAAGCGGCGATTGTCGCCGTCATCGGCCTTGTCGTGAATGTCGTGAGCGCTCTTCTGCTCTCGGGAGGGCATCACCACAGCCACCAGCATGATCATCACGATCATGGCCACCACGACCACGGGCACGGCGGCGACAACAATCTGCGTTCCGCGTATCTCCATGTCCTAGCCGATGCCCTGACATCGGTCCGTGCGATCGTCGCGCTCCTGTCAGGTCACTATCTCGGATGGACATGGCTGGACCCGATCATGGGCCTGGTCGGCGCAGCGGTAATCGCGAAATGGTCATGGGGTCTCCTGCGCGATACGGCTGCCGTCCTGCTGGACCGAACCGACACCCACGTCGCCGATGAAACCCGCGAGGCGATCGAGACGCCAGGCGATGCCCGTATCCGCGATCTGCACATCTGGCGGGTTGGGCCGGACGCTCACGCCGCCATCATCAGTGTCGCGACCTCCAGCGCGACCTTGGAGGCGCTTCGAGCGCGGCTGGTCCCGGTGCACGAGCTCAAGCATATCACTATCGAAATCGAACCCTCCGAGCCTCTCCCCGCCTGAACTGCGACACTTTTGATGTTGCTTGAATCAGGGGTGTCGAGATAGTCCGGGGGAGTACGGGGTACTCTCTTGTCGCGACTTGTCCGCCAGATCTGCATCGGCTTGGCCGTGACCCTTATGGTCACGCTGCAAGGCTTTGCGGTACGTGACGGTCAACATCGAATAGAACATGCTCTCCAGTTCCCCGGCGTCGCTTTCAGCGATTCCGCGGCTGACCATGATCATCACGACGACGGGCACGATCACGCCCACGAGGTCGACGCTGAAGCCTCTGCCGCCGCAGACACGGCGATCGACACCGCCGACCAAAGCGAAATGCCGGTGCTGCCGCACCATCACCATGGCGGCGGCGGTGACGTGCACATCGCGCTCGCAGGCCTGCCTCAGCCGAACTCCCCCTCCAGCGGACTTGCGCCCGCGCTCAACCCGGCCCGGACTCCGCCTTTGGCGGGAACGCGTCCGGAAAGCCCGCTCGACCCTCCTAAACAGAACGCCTGATCGCCTGAAAAGCTGATCCTGCGCGGCCTCCGGGCCGTGCGCGTCCTGTTGGAGAAATTCCTTGAAACTACCTGCATCCGGCGCTGCCGGATGGCGGGTGCGCGCCGCAGCCGTGTCTGCGCTCGCGCTCGCCCTTGGGGCGTCGCTCGCCCCTGCCCCGGTGTTCGCCCAAGCGGCGCCGGTCCCCGCCGACGTGAACGGCTACCCGCAACTCAGCTTGCGCGAAGCCCTCAGTCTTTCCGCCGCGTCAGACCCGGCGCTCGCCGGTGTCGAAGCTCGTCGTCGCGCCGCTGAAGCCGGCGTGCGGCAGGCCGATGTCCGACCCAATCCGAACGTCGGACTGATGGTCGAGAACCTGCCGACGCTCGGCGGCGGCGATATTCTCGGGCGAACCGAGACCACGCTGACGTACGAGCAACGTCTGGAACGGGGCGGCGATCGTCCGGCCCGCACGGCGCTCGCCCGGGCCGAGGGAGATCTGCTTCTCGCCGACGCCAGGGCCGCGCAGCTCGACCGGCTCGAGCTGGTCCAGACGGCGTGGGCCGAAGCGCTCGCTTCGGAGGCCTTGCTCGAAATCGCCAGGGAGCGGCTCAATCTGGCCGAGGCCTTCCAGAGTGAAGTCTCCCGACGGGTCAACGCCGCACGAGATCCCCTGTTCGCAGGGGCCCGGGCGGAGGCCGAGCTCGCCCAGGCGCAGATCGACTTCGACCAGGCCGAGGTCGGCGCGCGTATGGCGCGGGTCAACCTCGCCAAATTCTGGTTCGGCAGATCAGAGTTCACCCTCGGGGCTGATGCCTTCGAGGACACGAGCGCCTCTCGCCGGGAAGCCGGTCCGGTGGCGCAGATCGATCTCGCGGCTTTCGATGCCCGCCGTCTGATCGCCGACGCCCAGGTGCGGGTCGAACAGGCGCGCGCCGTGCCCGACCCGACGGTGAGCCTCGGCGTCCGCCACATCTGGGACAACGAAGTTGCCCTGGTGTTCGGCGGATCGATGCCGCTTCAACGCTACGACCGCAATGAAGGCGCAATCGCCCGCGCCCAGGCCGAGGGCGTAGCCGCCCAGGCCGATCGCCGCGCTTTCGAGATCGAGCGCGAGCGCGAAATCCTCAGGCTTCAGGTGCAGCTGGCCGCCAAGGCCAGCGAAGCGCGCCGCATCGCCGAGGAGACCCTGCCTCAGGCGGAGCGTGCCGTCACCCTTGTCCGCGAGGGCTTCGGGCGCGGCGGCTTCACCTACAACGACGTGATGTCCGCGCAGACAGCCTTGCTGCAGGCCCGGGCGAGGCGCGTGTCCATCCTGCAAGCCTTCCACACCGACCGCGCCAGACTGGACCGTCTGACAGGCGCGCATGCCGACCTGCTCGGCCTGGAGACCCAACCATGACCCGTACACATGCACTGCGCCTCGCCTCCGGCGCGGCGTTGACCAGCCTTGCTCTGGTGCTCGCCGCCTGCGGCGGCGGCGGTGAGCGCGCCGAGAAGGCCGAGGGCGCCGAAGCGGCGGCCGCCGGGGACTACGAGCGTGGCCCGAACAATGGCCGCCTCCTCCGCGACGGCGACTTCTCGCTGGAAGTCACCATCTACGAAGAAGGCCCTGAGCCCCTCTTCCGGATCTATCCGTATCTGAACGACAAGCCGCTCGATCCCCGGCAGGTTCAGCTCACCATGGCGCTGACGCGTCTGGGGCCACAGGTTGATCGGTTCACCTTCACCCCCGAGGGCGCCTACCTCGCCAGCCCCGGCGTCGTCACCGAGCCCCACTCGTTCGACGTCGCGGTGAACGCGGTGCGGGGCGGAAAGACCTCGAGGTGGACCTACCAGTCCTACGAGGGCCGTACGCAGATCACGGCGGAGGCCGCACGGGCGGGCGGGGTCACGACCGAACAGGTCGGGCCGGCCACGCTGGCGGAAGCCCTGCCCCTTACCGGCCGGGTGGAGCTGGCTCCGGAAGCCCAAGCCGAGGTCCACGCCCGCTACCCCGGCCGTGTGGTCTCGCTGAACGTCCAGCTCGGTCAACGGGTGTCCCGCGGCCAGGTCGTCGCCCGGGTGGAGTCGAGCGAAAGCCTGCAGACCTATTCGGTCACCGCCCCGATCTCGGGCGTCATCACCGCCAAGAACATCAATCCGGGCGCCATCACGGGCAACGGGACGCCCATGCTGATGATCGGCGATCCGACCCGTCTGCATGCGGAGTTCTTCCTCTATCCGCGTGACGCCGAACGGGTGCGGGTCGGCCAGCGCGTCCAGGTGCGCAGGACCGCCGGCGAGAACACCACCACCGGCACCATCGAGGCGATCCTCCCGGCTGATGACGTGCTCAGTCAGACGCTCGTCGCCCACGTCGCCCTGCCGGCCCAAGGCGGCGTCTGGCGCCCGGGCCTGGGCGTCGACGGGACGGTCCAGGTCGGAACCGGGGAAGTGCCGCTCGCGGTCCGCACCCGTGCGCTTCAGCCCTTCCGGGACTTCACCGTCGTCTACGCCAAGGTGGGTAACACCTATGAGGTCCGCATGCTCGAGCTTGGGCGTCGGACGGACGAGTGGACCGAAGTCCTGGGCGGTATCGATCCAAACACGACCTATGTCGTGGACGGCGCCTTCCTCATTCGCGCGGACATCGACAAGTCCGGCGCGAGCCACGACCACTAGTGGGGGCGCGGCATCATGCTTGAACGCATCATCGCGCTGTCGATCCGGTTCCGCTGGGTCGTCATGGCGCTCGTCCTTGTGGCCTGCGCGGTCGGGGTCTGGAGTTTCCAGAAGCTCCCGATCGACGCGACGCCCGACATCACCAACGTCCAGATTCAGATCAACACGGAGGCCCCGGGCTACTCGCCCCTTGAAGCCGAACAACGCATCACCTTCCCGGTGGAGACCGCCATCGCGGGGGTGCCGGGCCTGAGCTACACCCGATCCGTCTCACGCTACGGTTTGAGCCAGGTGACGGTGGTGTTCGAGGATGGCACCGACATCTATCGGGCGCGTCAGCTGGTCAACGAGCGACTGCAAAGCGCGCTCGGCCAGCTTCCGCCCGGTCTGTCGCCTGAGCTCGGTCCGATCGCGACCGGGCTGGGCGAGATCTTCATGTACACGATCGAGGCCGAACCGAACGCGGGCAAGCCGGACGGAACGCCATACACGCCTGAGGATCTGCGCACCCTGCAGGACTGGGTCATCCGTCCGCAGATGCGCAACACGCCCGGCGTCACCGAGGTCAACACCATCGGCGGTTTCGAGCGGCAATATCACGTCACCCCGCGTCCGGAACGTCTCGCCGCCTACGGCGTGACCATGGCCGAGGTCGTGCAGGCGCTGGAGCGGAACAATGCCAACGTCGGCGCCGGTTACGTCGAGCGCTACGGCGAACAATGGCTCATTCGCGTGCCGGGTCAGGCCTCGTCGATGCAGGACCTCTCCAACGTCGTGATCACCACACGGGGCGGCGTGCCGATCCGGGTGGCCGAAGTGGCCGAGGTCGGTCTGGGCGAGGAACTTCGTACCGGGGCGGCGACCGAGAACGGCAAGGAAACCGTGCTCGCCACCGTGCTGATGCTGGCCGGTGAGAACAGCCGGATCGTCGCCCAGGCGGCCGCAGCCCGCCTGGAGGAGGCCGCCAAAGCCCTCCCCGCCGGGGTGATCGCCTCCCCGGTCTATGACCGAACCGATCTGGTCGAGCGCGCCATCGGCACGGTCGAGAAGAACCTGCTGGAAGGCGCGCTTCTGGTCATCGTGGTGCTGTTCCTGCTCCTCGGGAACATCCGCGCCGCCCTGATCACTGCCGCGGTCATCCCGATCACCATGCTGATGACCATCACGGGCATGGTGCGCACCGGGACTTCGGGCAATCTGATGAGCCTCGGCGCGCTGGACTTCGGTCTGATCGTCGACGGCGCCGTCATCATCGTGGAGAACTGCCTGCGGCGGTTCTCCGAAGCCCAGCACCAGCTCGGTCGGTTGCTGACTCGTCAGGAACGCTTCGACCTCGCATCCAAAGCGTCCAGCGAAGTGATCCGCCCGTCCCTCTTCGGCGTGCTGATCATCACCCTCGTCTACATTCCGATCTTCGCCCTCGACGGTGTCGAAGGAAAGATGTTCCACCCGATGGCGATCACCGTCGTCATCGCCCTGACGTGTGCGCTCGTCCTGTCCCTGACCCTGGTTCCGGCGGCCGTCGCCACCTTCGTCTCGGGCAAAGTGACCGAGAAGGACCCGTTCCTGATGCGTTGGGCGCGGGTCGGCTACCGTCCGGCGCTGGACTTCGCCCTGAAGTTCCGCACCGCGATGGTCGGCGCGGCGATCGCCCTGGTGGCCCTCGCCGCCTTCGGCGCCTCTCGAATGGGGTCGGAGTTCGTGCCGAACCTGGACGAGGGCGACATCGCCATGCACGCCCTGCGCATTCCGGGCACCAGCCTGAGCCAGGCCATCGAGATGCAGACCGCGCTCGAGGCGAGGCTGGCGGAGTTCCCGGAAGTGGAGCGCGTGGTCGCGAAGATCGGCACGGCCGAGGTCGCGACCGACCCCGTGCCGCCGTCGGTTGCCGACACCTTCATCCTGCTCAAGGATCGCAAGGACTGGCCCGATCCCCGCAAGCCGAAGCTGCAGCTCGTTCGCGAGATGGAAGAAGCGGTCAACGAGATCCCGGGCAGCAAGTACGAGTTCACCCAGCCGATCCAGATGCGGTTCAACGAACTGCTCTCGGGCGTCCGGGCGGATGTGGCCATCAAGGTCCACGGTGACGATCTGGACACCCTGGTTCAGCTCGGCTCCCAGATCGAGGAAATCGTCGGCTCGATCGACGGCGCGGCCGATCCGCAGTCCGAGCAGGTCACCGGCCTGCCCATGCTGCAGATCACGCCGAATCGGGCGGCTATCGCTCGCCTCGGCCTGAGCATCGAGGACGTGCAATCCGTTATCGCCACCTCCATGGGCGGCGCGACGGCGGGCCAGATCTTCGAGGGCGACCGTCGCTTCGACATCGTCGTTCGCCTGCCGGAAGACCTTCGGAGCAACACCGACGCCATCGGTCGCATCCAGGTGCCGCTGCCGTCGGCGGACGGCTCGCCGCGCGGCTTCGTGCCGCTCAGCGAAATCGCAACGATCGGACTTGAGACCGGACCCAACCAGATCAGCCGCGAGGACGGCAAACGCCGCATCGTGGTCACCGCCAACGTGCGCAACCGCGATCTGGGCTCCTTCGTCGGAGAAGCCCAGGACCGGATCGAGCGCGAGGTCGATCTGCCGGCCGGCTACTGGGTCACCTACGGCGGGACGTTCGAGCAGCTCATCTCGGCCGCCAATCGTCTGCAGCTCGTCGTTCCGGCGGTTCTGCTGCTGATCTTTGGCCTGCTGTTCGCCCTGTTCCGCTCGGTCAAGGACAGCGCCATCGTCTTCTCCGGGGTGCCGTTGGCGCTGACCGGTGGGGTCGCTGCGCTGATGCTGCGCGATCTGCCCTTGTCGATCTCGGCCGGGGTCGGCTTCATCGCCCTGTCCGGCGTGGCCGTGCTCAACGGCCTGGTGATGGTGACCTTCATCCGCAGCCTGATCCAGTCGGGCAAGCCGGTGCAGGAGGCCATCCACGAGGGCGCCCTGACCCGGCTGCGGCCGGTTCTGATGACAGCCCTGGTCGCCAGCCTCGGCTTCGTGCCGATGGCGATCAACGTGGGGGCGGGCGCCGAGGTCCAGCGTCCGCTGGCCACGGTCGTTATCGGCGGCATCGTCTCCTCCACGGTGCTGACCCTCATGGTCCTTCCGGCGCTCTACAGCCTCGTGCACGGCCGTGAACGGACCGTGGACGGCGCGCCGCGCGCCAGCTGGATGGATCGTCTGCCGTTCCGGAAACGGAGCGTCTGATGAACTCCGCTCTTCGCAGGAAGAGCGGGGGCGGCGCCGAGGCGGTCCCCAACGCGTCGGCGCCGGGCTTCCCGGACCGTTTGCCGGCCCTGACCGGCATTCGGTTCTGGCTCGCCCTCGGCGTCGTGCTCTTCCACTACCAGCTGAACATGACGCCCGAGGGCGGGACGGGGCTCGCCCTGATCGAGCGCGCACGCCTCGCGGTCGATTTCTTCTTCATTCTGTCGGGTTTCATCCTGGCGCACGTCTACGGGCGTCAGATCCGGAACGGGACCTACAACCACAAGCGCTTCCTCATCGCGCGGCTGGCCCGGATCTATCCGGCTCATCTCGCCATGATGGTGCTGATGGCGTTCATCGTCCTGGCGGCTATCGCCCTGGGTCAGCCGTTCGCGGCCGACAGTTACTCGCTGCCGGGGTTCGCGTCCGCCCTCGCCCTCACCCACGCCTGGTTCCCGGCTACCGTTCCCAATGAGTGGAACGGCCCGTCCTGGTCCCTGTCCGCGGAATGGGCCGCCTATCTGGCCTTCCCTGTGTTCGCCTTCATCGGGCTCAGGTCGGGCCGCCGCCCCTGGATGGTGATCGGTCTGTCGGTGGGCCTGTTCCTGGTGATCGACGGCCTCTACCGCTGGATCTTCAAGGACCAGCTCACCCATGCCGAGCTCGTGCTCGGCGTGCTGAGGATCATTCCCGAATTCCTGTTCGGGATCGGCCTTTACCAGCTCGGTTGCCGCATCCGTTGCGGTCGCCGGACGGCGACGCTCGCCGCCATCGGATCGCTTTTCGCCCTGATTTGCCTGATGGCGATCAGCGCCGACGAGCGCCTGATCGTGGCGGCCTCCGGCGTCGTCGTCCTCGCGCTGGCCCTCTGGGACCGCGCCGAGGATGACAGCGTCTTCAACCATCCGCTGCTGCTGGAGGCGGGCGAAGCCTCCTATGCCCTCTACCTCGTCCATCTCCCGCTTCTGATCATCTGGAAGAACGGGATGGCGATGCTGGGCGGCATCGACAGCACCTACCGGATGTCCGCTTCCGAAGCGGCTCTGTTGCTGGTCGTGACTTTGGCCAGCGCCTTCGCACTGCACGCCTTCTGGGAGCGGCCCGCCCGCACCCTGGTGCGCAGCCTTTTCCTCACCCCCTCCCCCAACTCCGCGAAAGGTCAATCATGACTTCTGCATTGCGCCGCGACTCCTGGTCGTGGCTCCGATCGCCCTGGACGGCGCTTCTGCTGATCCTCAGTTTCATGCTTCTGGACGGCGCCCTCAGTCAGGCCCTCGCCCACGGCGTCGCCGAGGGCGACAAGGGCTACATCCAGGAGACCACCGGCTTCCTGTTCTGGCCTTTCGTCTATCTGGGCGCCAAGCACATGGTCACCGGATACGACCACCTGCTGTTCCTCTTCGGCGTGATCTTCTTCCTCTACAGGATGAAGGACATCAGCATCTATGTGACGCTGTTCGCCATCGGCCACTCCTCAACCCTGCTGCTGGGCGTGCTGACCGACATCAGCGTCTCCAGCTACATCGTGGACGCCATCATCGGCCTGTCCGTCGTCTACAAATCCCTGGACAACATGGGCGCCTTCCAGCGCTGGTTCGGCTTCCAGCCCTCCACCAAGGCGGCGACCCTGATCTTCGGTCTGTTCCACGGCTTCGGTCTCGCGACCAAGCTGCAGGACTTCCAGATGTCGCCGGACGGCCTGATCGGCAACCTGATCGCCTTCAACATCGGCGTCGAGGCCGGCCAGCTGCTGGCGCTCGGCGGCATCCTTATCCTGATGGGCTTCTGGCGCCGCTCGAACAGCTTCTGGAACCACGCCTTCCTGACCAACGCCGTGGTCATGTGCCTCGGCTTCATTCTGACGGGCTACCAGCTCGTCGGCTTCTTCGTCATGTGATCGGAGCCCCCTCCATGTTTAACGCAAACCGCCCCGCCCGCTCCGAACTGCCCACCACGCAGGAGTTGCTGAAATCCACCGGCATCGCCGCCGTCGTCGCCGGCGCGATCCTCGTCACTGTGGTCCTTCCAGCCGAATATGGCGTCGATCCCACGCGTATCGGCTCGGTCTTCGGCCTGACGGAAATGGGCCAGCTGAAACGCCAGCTCGCGCTGGAAGCCGAGGCTGACGCTGCGGCGGACGCCGCCGCCGCCGGCCAGACCTCGGGCGTCGCCTCCACGCCGACGCCTGCCGCAGCACCGGCCGCAGCCACCGGTCCGGTGGCGCCGTCAGCCCGGCCGGTCACGGCTGAAGCCGCCGCAGCCGGCATCCGCTCGGACGAGACTGTGATCGAACTGGCCCCCAACCAGGGCGCAGAGCTGAAGATGGACATGGCCGAAGGCGCCAAGGTCCGCTTCACCTGGAGGAGCAGCGGAGGTGCGGTGAATTTCGACACCCACGCTGACCGCCCCGGCGTCCGCTATCACGGCTACGGAAAGGGCACCGATCTGCAGCAGTCCGGTGAGCTGACGGCGGCCTTCGACGGAAGCCATGGCTGGTTCTGGCGCAACCGGACCGGAGAGACCGTGACGATCACGGTCGAAACCGAAGGCGCCTACACCGAGATCAAGCGGGTGGTCTGACCCGCTTGTGGGTCGGCCGCCGCCAGTCGGCCGACCGGATGGCGGGGCGCTGGAACCCCCTGACGCGCCCCGCCATCATTTCTCGTCCGGTCGCGGCCAGCGCGGATGCGCCTCGTCGATCACGACCGGATGGGCGTGCCAACTGGACTGCCGGTCCGGACGCTCGCCTTCGGACAGGTGGGGGTCATCGGCGTCCAGGTCCGAGTGCGAGTGCGCGAGATTGGCCGGGTCGTAGCGGGGCCAGACCACGAGCGCGAGAACCACACCCACCGCGCAGAGGCCCGCGAGCACAAGGAAGGCCGCGCGGGGATCCGCCTCGGCGGAGACGAGCCCCGCGACCGGATAGGCGATCAGCCAGCAGGCGTGGGACAGGGCGAACTGGGCGGCGAACAGCGAGGGGCGGTCTTGCGAGGTCGAGGACCGTCGAAGCGCCCGACCGGCCGGCGTGATGGTCAGCGAATAGCCGAAGCCCATGACGATCCAGAGCCCCAAAAGGATGGGGTAGGACGTCGCCACAAAGGCGCCGAGCAGAAGCACGCCCGTCATGACGCCAGCGCCCGCGATCATGGCGGAGCGGTCGGGGATCCTTTGAAGGACGCGCGGCAGTAGCAGGGCGGCGGTCATCGACCCCGCGCCGAAGGCCGCGAGCGCCCAGGCCGTCGCCTGTTGAGAGAGGCCAAAGCTGCTCTGCACAAGCACGACGGTGTTCACGAACACCATCGCGCCGCCTGCGGCGGTCGCCAGGCTGACCGCCAGAAGGCCTCTCAGCCTCGGGGTCAGGGCGAACAGCCGGGCGCCAGCCGTCAGCCGGCGTATGAAGGGCAAGGGCGCTGCGCCGGCGGACCGGGGCAGGATCGCCCGGACGACAAAGACCGCCGAGAGCGCGAAGCCGAGAGCTGTCCCCACGAACAGATTGTTGTAGCTGATGAAGGCCAGCAGAACGGCGGCGACCACCGGACTGGCCACGCTTTCGAGGTCCGCCGCGAGGCGGGAGAGCGAGAGCGCCTTGGTATACTCCCCCTCGTCCTCCAGAAGGTCCGGGATCATGGCCTGGAACGCCGGGGTGAAGGCGGCGGAGGCCGTGTAGAGCACGGCCATCAGGGCATAGACTTGCCAGGCGGCGCCCACGAACGGCAGGGTGATGGCGACGCCCGCCCTGACGACGTCCAGCGACACGAGGAGGGTCTTGCGCGGCAAGCGCGCGGCGATGGCGCTCGCGAACGGCGCGACGGCGATATAGGCCACCATCTTGATCGAGAGCGCTGCGCCGAGAATTTCTCCGGCGTTGGCGCCGGCCAGATCATGGGCAAGCAGGCCGAGGGCGACGGTCGCCATGCCCGTACCGAGCAGAGCCGACACCTGGGCGATGAAGAGCCTGCGGTAGGCGGGATTGGACAGCGGAGAAAACATCTGCGGACCCGATCGGAAAGATACTCCCCCATAGTACCGCAAACCAATCCGCGGGTCGTCACGAAATCATCATCGCCGAGGCGCGTCCGCGACGACAATTCACTGGATCAACGGCGCGTTACACAATAACATTCTCAACATGCCTCCCGCCCCCACAGACACCGGTCGTTCCCGGCCAATCGACCTGTTCGGCGCCGGTCTTTCCGTGTTCTGCGTCGTCCATTGTGTGTCGAGCGCGGGGGTGCTTGGCCTTCTGCCCCTGGCGGGGCTCGCCGGCGGCGAGTGGCTCCACTGGACGCTTGCCGGCGTCGCGGCCTGTGCGGCCTGGATCGCGCTCGTCACACCTCGCGTGGGCGCACCCATGATGCTTCGGGGCCTCGCGATCGCCGCCATTCTGGCGCTTGTGGCGGGCGCGGCCGAACGCCCGACGGTGGAGACCGCTCCGATCGCCACCATCGTCGGCGGGTTGAGTCTCGTCCTCGCGCACCTCCTCAATGTTGTCCGGCTCAAGCGCGCAAGAACGCCCCAACCCGCCTGACGGCGACCCTTCCGGGAGAGCCCCTCAGGCGATGGGCCGCTCGGCGCTGACGCCGGGCGCCTGCGGTGGTCTTCGCGGCGGATTGAGACGGGCCTGAACAGGGCGGTCGAAGGCGTACCGGAAGATTGCAGCTCCGATGAAGGCGCTCGCCAGACCCGCAGTCCAGATCGCCCAGCGAACATCTGAGGACCAGCCTGCCTGTCCGATCGCATCGAAGACCCCGAACCAGAGGATCCGGACCACTTCATTGGTCAGGAAGATCGCGAACGACATCAGGCCGAGATGCTCGATCAGGCGTGAGGGTCTCGCGACCGGCGTCGCGCCCGCAGCCCAGATCATCACGGTCAGCAACAGAAGCGAGAGCAAGGCGGTGGTCCCGATCACCTGCGCGCAAACGAGGACGCCGAGGGCGACGATCCCCGCCATCGCGGCGAGCCTCGGCGGGATATAGACGCGCGCCCCGAACAGCGCCGCCGCAACACCGAGCAGGAACAGAGGCAGGGCTCGCAGAAAGCCGTGGCGGAAAGGCAGGCGATAGATCGGATCGCCGAGCCAGGCGCGGCTGGCGCAGTCCGCGAGGATCAGAAGCCCTACGGCGCCCGCCACGATCAGCCAGGGCCGCCTACGCCAGATCAGTCGGCATATCCACGGCAACAGGAGATAACATCCGAGCAGGGCCGAGAGCGTCCAGGTCGGCGCGTTCCAGCCCTGTCCCCCCGGAACGCCATAGGCCTGAAGCAGAGCCGCCTGCGCCGGGAGCTGCGCCCAGTCGAACCACTGGGGATTGCTCGGGCGAATGCCGACCGCGGCGGCGACGGCGACCATTGCGGCAAGTACGCCGATCACGACGAGATGAGACGGGACGACCCTGAGGACGCGCTGGCGGATATAGTCCAGGATGTTGAGCGAGCGGGCGGCGAAGCCGTCGCCATAGATCCGGGCCAGAATGTACCCGGAATCGATGATGAAGAAGTTGGTCAGCAGGAACCCCCGGTCAAACACCGGGTGGAGTTCGCCCAGCGGCGTCGGAGCCGCCTCGCGAAAATGATACAGGATGATCAGGGCGCCGGCGACGAACCGGAGAACGTCGAGCCAGCCGCCGCGCGCGATCCGGGCCGGCCTGCGGGGTTCTGCGACCTCGACCAACGTCAGTCCGCGCGCGTTGCGGCGACCGGGCCGGGGGTATCGTGGTGGTGACGGGACCCGAGGACAATCTGGTCGCGCCCGAGGAAGAGCGCAGCCGACCCAAGAACGCAGACCACCGCCATCACCCCCGCCATAACCCGTCCCGCCTTGTCTCGTCCGGCGACACGGTAGGTCATGAAGGTCAACAAAAGCATCAGCGCCCCGTAGGGGAGATACATCGGTATCCGGTAGAGCGATGCGAGCGGCACGGCGATGACGCAGACGACCAGGCCTGCGACGAGGCTGCCGGCGAGGGCGATCAGGGTATCTGGAACGGGATCGAACGGCCGAACCCGACGTTGTGTCCGCCCCCGAGGGCGATACCGGCCTGGCCGCCATCGGGGGGCGTGACTACGGATCGGGGAGCGTTTTCCGCCCATGATCTAGACCGCCGGCTCGACGGGACGCCCGGCGCGGTTGGCGAGCCACACACGCATGCGGACGATCTCTGCTTCCTGGGTGCGGATCACCTCTTCGGCGAGCCCGCGAACCTCGGCGTCCTTCCCGTGCTCCAGGGCGATCCGGGCCATCGCGACCGCTCCCTCATGGTGGGCGATCATCCCGCGCATGAAGTCGACATCGGCGTCGCCGCTGTAGTCGATCTCCATGGCCAGGTGCATGCGCTCGTTGGCCTCCTTGAAGGAGCGGGTGGCCGGACTGTCCGCCGCGGCGTCGGCATGACCCGCATGGGCGTCGATCGGACGCGCATCGACGGGCGTGCCCGCCTGAGGTCGGGTCGCGTTCTGGCGGGACAGCATCCCGAAGCCGAAGGCCGATATGAGAAGAAACAGCGCAATCACGCCGACCCATCCGGACCGTTTCATGGAAGTCTCCTTTTCTGGGATTTGAGGGTCAGGGCTCTGCGCGCGGATCGCGCCAGGCCAGCAGCCGCAGGGCGTTGAAGACGACGAGGAGCGTCGAGCCTTCGTGCAGGGCGACGGCCGGCCCGATCCCGAGACCGAGAATGGTGGCCGGGACGAGGAAGGCGACGACGCCGAGGCTGACGAAGAGGTTCTGGCGGATGATCCGGCGGGTCTGCCGACTGAGGCCGACCGTGAAGGGCAGCTTGGACAGATCGTCCGCCATCAGGGCCACGTCCGCCGTTTCCAGCGCGACGTCCGACCCCGCCGCTCCCATGGCGACGCCGACGGTCGCCGTGGCCATGGCGGGGGCGTCGTTGACGCCATCTCCCACCATGGCCACCTGGGCTTCGGCCCGAAGCTTCCTGATCGCCTCGACCTTGTCTTCCGGCAGGAGGTCGCCCCAGGCCTCGGTCAAGCCGACCTGTCCGGCGACGGCCTGGGCAGCCCTCTGATGGTCGCCCGAGATCATGATCATCCGACGGATGCCGAGGGCCCTCAGAGCCGTGAGCGTTTCGCGCGCCCTCTTACGCGGTGTGTCGAGCAGGCCGATCACGCCCAAGTCGTGTGAGCCCTGGCGAACCACCATGAGGGTGCGGCCCTGGTTGCGCAGGGCCGCGACGGCGATCTCGGCGTCGGGACCCAGCGGCGCGACGCCATCCGCCCCGAACATCTCCGGCTTGCCGATCCAGATCGTCTCGCCGTTCAGTGTCGCGGTGACGCCCTTTCCCGTCAGGCTGCGGAGATCCGTCGCGGTCTGCACAGGAGCCGCGATCAGGCGCTGGCTCCCGTCGCGGACGATCGCCTCCGCGAGGGGATGGTCACTGAGCCGCTCGACGGCGACGGCGACCGTCAGGAGATCGGTTTGCGAGGTCCGTCCGAGCGGAACAACGTCGGTGATCCGGGGTCGCCCCTCGGTCAGGGTGCCGGTCTTGTCGAAGGCGATGGCGTCGAGCGCACCCAGATTCTCCAACGGCGCGCCGCCCTTGATGAGCACGCCGGCGCGGGCCGCGCGGGCGACACCCGACAGAACCGCGCTGGGCGTTGCGATGGCCAGGGCACAGGGGCTGGCCGCCACGAGCACGGCCATGGCCCGGTAGAAGCTGTCGCGGAAAGGCTCGTCGACGACGACCCAGGCGAACAGCAGGACGAAGGCCAGGGCCAGCACGAGGGGTACGAAGATTCTTTCGAACCGGTCGGTGAACCTCTGCGTCGGCGACTTCTGCGTCTCCGCTTCGCTGACCATCCGCACCACCTTGGCGAGGGTGGTGTCGCTCGATCGTTTGGTCGTCTCGATCTCGATGGCGCCCGCGCCATTTATGGTCCCCGCGAACACGACCGAGGCGGCGATGACGCCCGCTGGACGCGCCCTCGCCTCTTCCGCGTTCGACACAGGCTGCTTGTCCACCGGCATGCTTTCGCCGGTGACCGGGGCCTGATTGATGCTGGTCGTCCCGACGACCACGAAGCCGTCGGCCGGCAGGCGCTCGTTCGGGCGCACCACGACGACATCGCCGATCTCCAGGTCCTCGACCGGAAGCTCCACGACCTCTTCGCCGCGACGCACATGCGCGGTGCGAGGCGCCAGGGCGGCCAGCGCCTCGATCGCCCGCTTCGCCCGCCCGAGCGCGTAATGCTCCAAAGCGTGACCCAAGCTGAACAGGAAGAGCAGCAAGGCCCCCTCGGCCCATGCGCCCAAGGCGGCCGCACCCGCCGCCGCGACCAGCATGAGGGTGTCGATCTCGAAGCGGCGTCGCTTCAGGTTCTCGACCGCCTCGCGGACGGTGAAGAAGCCTCCGAACAGATAGGCCGCAAGGAAGAGGACCAGTGGAGCCCACCCGGGAACACCGGGCGCGAACCGTTCGATCAGATAGCCGACGGCGAGAGCGCCGCCGCTGGCGAGAGCGAAATACAGCTCGGTGTTCGGCCCCAGCAAACCACCATGGGCATGGTCGTGCCTGTCCCCGGCCGCGTGATTGTGCCCTTCATGCCCCGCCTCGCCGGCTTTGCCGTCCTGACCGTGGCCGCTGTCCACGGAGACCGTGGCTTGGGGCTTCGCCGAGAGTTGCAGACCATGGCCCCGAAGCCGCGCCTCGAGGTCTGTGCGCTCCAGTTTCTGCCGGTCGAACTCGACCCGGATAGCTCCTGAAGCGTCGAGCGCCGCCTGCAGCACGCCGGGCTCTGCGGCCAGCGCCGCCTCCAGCGTCCTCGCATGCCGCGCGTGGCGCACCCCTTCGACCCAGCCGGTCAGGTGATCGTAGCGATCGCTGACCGATCCCCCGGCCTGTGTGGCCGCACGGCGAACCTGGGCGAGGGAAAGCCGCTCCGGATCGTAGTGGATACACAGTTTCGGTCCGTCATCCGTTTCCTCGACGTGCGCCTTTTCGACTCCGTCGGTGATGCGCAACAGACTGATCAGTCTGCCGACACAGGCGTCGGAGGCGTCGGGCGCACCCGGAAGGAGAACGGGCAGATCCAGTTTGACGGTCTTAGGCATGGTCGAACTCCACAGGAGCGGAAGGCGATGGGCGTTGCGGGGCTTCGGTCGGGCGACGCGGTTCCGGCCCCGTCCAGGCGAGGCGCGCCGCCGCCCCGGCGGCGAAGGCTGCGGCTGCCAAGCCGGCCGAAAGGAGCGTCACGAGACGTTTGCGGGTCATCCGAAGCCCTCCGGTCAGGGCAGGCGCAGGACGGCGTCGAACCAGCCGATCTGCTGCAGGCGCTCGAGGGACTCGAACACCGGCATCGCCAGCAGGAAGACGAGGCCGTCGCGGACGGTGCGCAGGAAGAAGGCGGGTCGCACCGAGAGCTCGGGCTCGTCGCGCCAGGCTCGCAGGTCGGGCCAGAAGCGCGGCGTACGACGGCGATAGTCGTCATAGACCTCCCCGAAGGTCTCGCTCAGATAGGCTTCTTCGCGCCCGACGACGGTGCGGAACACGATCCAGCAGGCCAGGGCGAAGCCCAGTCCGACCGTGGCGCTGCCTGTCTGGGCGCCGATCCCGAACGCCCCGATGAAGCTGAACAGGTAGAGGGGGTTCCGGCACAGCGAGTAGGGTCCCGCCGAAACGATCTCCTGCTTCTTTCGGCCGCCGATATAGAGGGAGCACCAGGCTCGCCCGATCACGCACAGCATGATGGCGATCAGACCGAGATGCTCCACCGGATGTTCGAGAACGGGCGTGGGTTCGACCAGCGCCGTCCAGGTGATGAGGGCGAACAGGCCGACGAGGATGAAGAGTTTCCGCCAGCGCTGGACCCGTGCGAGGTCGGGAGCTGAGGCTCCACCGGGGTGGAGATCGTGAGGCAGCAACGGGCTCACTGGGCCGCTCCTGTGTCAGAGGCCTTGCGCGCATCGCGCAGGATGTCGATGCCGCCCTTGGCGGCGATTGCGGCGACCAGAACGCCGACGAGAAGGTCCGGCCACGACTGGTCGAGCCACATGACGAGACCGCCCGCGACGAGGATGCCGCCGTTGGACGCGAAGTCGTTGAGACTGAAGGTCTCGGCGGCCTTCATGTTGACGTCGCCGCTGTGCTGCCGACGGATCAGCAGCAGGCAGACGAGGTTGATGACGGCGGCCACAACCGCGAGGACCATCATGGTCGGGCCGACTGGCTCGGTCGCGGTGAGGGTCCGCCGCAGCGCGTCGAGCAGGACGAGGACGGCGAAAATCAGGAGCATGACGCCTGAGGCTCGCGCCGCCCCCGTCTTCCAGACCAGGGCGCGTCCGACCGCCAGGAAGCTGATCAGATAGACCGCCGCGTCCGAACCGTTGTCGACCGCATTGGCCAGCAGGGCGCTGGAGTCGGCGGCGATGCCGCCGACTCCCAGGCCCACGAACAACAGGGCGTTCAGGACCAGCACCGTGAGGAGGGTGCGGCGCTGGACCTGCTCCGTTGCGTGGGCCTCGCTCATTCCTCGAGCCCTTCAGCCTTGCGGTGCTTCACGGCCTTGGCCGCGAAGGTCGGCAGGACCAGCAGGGTCAAGGCCGTCGCCGTCAGCAGGCCGCCGATTACGACGGTGGCCAGAGGCTTCTGCACCTCCGCCCCGGCACCGTGGGCGAACGCCATCGGAATGAAGCCGACGATGGCGACCAGGGCCGTGGTCAGGACGGCGCGCAGCCGGCTCGTCGCCCCTTCGATGGCGGCGAGGCGTGGGTCGGCGCCGCCTGTCAGGCGTTCCCGAATGGCCTGCATCAGCACCAGCCCGTTCAGGGTCGCGACACCGGATACGGCGATGAAGCCGACCGCCGCCGAAACCGAGAAGGGCATCCCCCTGAGGACGAGCGCCAAGGCGCCGCCGATCAGGGCCAGAGGCACGCAGGCGAACACCAGTCCCGCCTCCGCGAAGGATCCCAACGCCATGAACAGCAGGACGCCGATCAGGATGAAGACGATGGGAATGACCAGGCCCAGACGCTGTTCGGCCCGTTTCAGGTTCTCGAACTGCCCACCCCAGGTCAGGGAGTAGCCGGTGGGGAGATCGACCTCAGACTGCACCTTCGCCTGGGCCTCGGTGACAAAGCCGCCCAGATCGCGCCCGCGAACGTTGGCTTGAACCACCATCCGCCGGCTGCCGTCATTGCGGCTGATCTGGTTCTGCCCCTCGGCCACCTGGATGCGGGCGACGGAGGGAGAGCGGAACCGTCACGCCCGTAGCGGTGGGTGATCGGCAGGGCCGCGAGTGCCGCCGGATCGTTCCGGGCTTCATCCGCCGAGACGAACGACGACGCTGAAGCGGCGATCGCCCTCGAAGATCTGCCCCGGCCTCGGCGCCCCCGACCGCGGCCGAAACCGCTTCGGAGACATCGGCGGCGGACAGGCCGTAGTTGGCGGCCGCGAAGCGATCCACGCTGACAGTCAGGGTTGGGAGCCCCGACGCCTGCTCGACGCGAACGTCCGCAGACCCGGGCGTCGCGCGAAGGGCGTTGGCGACCCGGTCCGCCGTGGCCTGCAGCTGGGTGAAGTCATCGCCGTAGACCATGACCGCGAGGTCAGTCCGGACGCCGGAGATCAGCTCATTGAAGCGCAGTTCGATGGGCTGGCTGAACTCGAAGCTGTTGCCGAGCTGGCCGGCGGCGAGCTCTTCGAAGCGCGCGATCAGTTCCTCCTTGGGGAGGTTCGGATCGGGCCATTCCTTGCGGTCCTTCAGGACAATGACCGCATCGGAGATGTTCGGCGGCATCGGGTCCACAGCCGCCTCGGCCGTCCCGGTCCGGGCGAAGATGGTCTTCACCTCGGGCTGGGCCTTGATGACGCGCTCGAGCGCCATTTGCATCGCCAGGGATTGCTCCAGCGATGCTGACGGCACGCGAAGCGCCTGCATGGCGATGTCGCCTTCGTCCAGGGTCGGGATGAACTCACGCCCCAGGGTGCTGAAGGCGATGCCGCCGATGACGAGAGCGCCGAGCGCGGACGCCAGGACGATCTTCGGACGATCGACGGCCGCGCGGATGGCCGGTTCGATCCATCGGCGCGCATAGCGGAGGATGAAGGTCTCGTGCTCGTGCGCGTGGCCGTGCTCGTCGACCTCCACCTTCTTCGGATCCCGCACCAGCAGGGCCGTCATCGCCGGCACGAAGGTGAAGGAGAAGATGAAGGCGCCGACCAGGGCCAGCATGACCGTCGCGCCCATCGGGATGAAGGTCTTGCCCTCCACGCCCTCGAGCATGAGCAGGGGCGTGAAGACCAGCAGGATGATGAGCTGGCCGAAGGCGGCCGGCTTGACCATCTGACGCGCCGCGGCTCCGGCGACCGCCAGACGTTCCCGACGCGTCAGCATCCGGCCGGCCTCGGCCCGCTTCTGGCTGAGCATCAGCAGGGTGTTCTCGACCACCACGACCGCGCCGTCGACCAGAAGGCCGAAGTCCAGCGCGCCGAGGCTCATCAGGTTTCCGCTGATGCCGAAGCGGTTCATGCCGATGACCGCGAACAGGAAGCTGATCGGGATCATCAGGGCGGTAATCGAGGCCGCCCGGATGTTGCCCAGGAGCAGGAACAGAACCACGATCACCAGCAGGGCGCCTTCGATCAGGTTCTTGGCGACCGTCGAGATGGTCTTGTTGACGAGCGAACTCCGGTTCAGGACCGGTTCGGCGACGACGCTCGGCGGCAGGCTCGCGGAGACTTCCTCCAGACGTTCGGCGGCGGCCTGGGCCACCGTCCGGCTGTTGCCGCCGGCCAGCATCAGCGCCGTACCGACGACCGCTTCGTGGCCGTCGCGGCTGGCGCCGCCGAGACGCGGCGCCTGGCCGATTTCGACGGTGGCGACATCGGCGACCCGCACGACCAGTCCGTTGCGGTTGACCACGGGGGCCTGGGCGAGATCCGGAATGGTCTGCGCCAGGGCGTCGGTTCGGACGGTCAGGGCTTCACCGGACCGCTGAACATAGCCCGCACCGGCCTGGGTGTTGGCCCGCTCCAGAGCGACGATGAGGTCGTTGAGGCTCAGGCCGTATCCCGCCAGACGCGCAGCGTCGGGCCGAACCGCATACTCCTTCACATAGCCGCCGTTCACATCGACGCCGGCCAGGCCCTTCGCGGTCCGCATGCGCGGGGCGATGATCCAGTCCTGGACCGTGCGGAGATAGGTCGCGCGGGCCTGTGGCGTGGTCAGCAGTTCGCCTTCGGGCGTCAGATAGGCGCCGCCGGCCTGCCAGCCGGGCTCACCCGGTTTGGCGAGATTGGCGCTGTTGAACGGCTTGAAGTCGACCGTCCACATGAGGACTTCGCCGAGGCCGGTGGTGATCGGCGCAAGCGCCGGCTCCACACCCTCGGGCAGTCGCTCGCGCGCCTGGGCCATCCGTTCGGCCACCTGCTGGCGGGCGAAGTAGATGTCCGTGCTGTCGGAGAAGATGACCGTGACCTGGCTGAAGCCGTTTCGGCTCAGCGACCGGGTGGTCTGGATCCCCGGAATGCCCGCCATGGCGGTTTCGAGGGGATAGGTGACCTGGCGTTCCATCTGCTCGGGCGCGAGCGCCGGGGCGATGGTATTGATCTGGACCTGCCGGTTGGTGATGTCCGGGACGGCGTCGATGGGTAGCTGCGTCAGGTTGTAGAGGCCGAAGGCGGCGACAATCGCCGTCGCCAGGACCACGAACCATCGGAAGCGAACCGAGGCTTCGATAATCGCTTTGAACATGACGCCCCCCTAGTGCCCGTGCTCGGCTTCGCCCTTGGCCATCTCGGCCTTGAGCAGGAAGGCGTTGGCGGAGGCGACGCGTTCGGAGCCGGTCAGTCCCCGCAGGATCTCGGTGCGGCCTGCGGCCTGACGGCCCGCCAGTACCTGCACGGCCTGGAAGCCGCCCTCGACCTGAACGAAGACGACGGTGTTCCCGTCGACCGTTTGAACCGCCTCCGTGGGAACGGTCATCCCGCCGGCAGCCTGGCCGGTCACGACCGCGCCGGTGACGGCCGACCCGGCCGGCGGCAGGGTCGCGCCGGAAGGCCGGGCGCGGATCACGGTCGCACCGCTCTCGCTGAGACCGGCGTCGGCCGCGACACCGGTGACGACGGCGTCGAACTCCCCGTTCGGGCCGGTGACGCGCATGGGCGAGCCCGCGCGGACATTGGCCGCCAGGGCCGGCGGCGCGTTGAAGACCATTTCGACCCGGGCCGGGTTGCTGACCTCAGCCACCACGCCGCCCTGGGCGACGAAGCCGCCCCGGTCCGACCTGAACGCTGCTGACCACACCGGAGATCGGGCTGGTCACGCTCAGCCGTCCCGAGGCGTTCGGCGATCCTGCGGCCGCGGAACGGGCGCGGGCGGCGCGGGTCTGCGCCTCTGCACTCAGGAACTGGGCGCGTGACGCTTCGACTTCCTGACGCGCGACGATGCCCTGATCCGACAGGCTGCGATTGCGCTCATAGGCCTGACGGGCCGCCTCGGCGGAAGCTCCGGCTGCATCGGCCTCGGCGCGGAAGGTCGCCGCCTCGCCGCTGACGAGGCTGACGAGCGGCTGGCCCGCCCGGACCGACTGGCCCGGGGCGACGAGGACCCGCTCGACGCGCCCGCCGACGGCAGCGGCGACGGCGGCGCGGGAATCGACCATCGGCTCGACGCGACCGGCCAGACGGGTTTCGCCCCCGCCACCGCCGCCAACGCCGACGATCGTGATGCCCGCTGCCTGGATTTCTGCGGCGGTCAGTTCGACCCGCCCCTCGGTCTCGGTCTCGGCGGCCTCGCCCTCGGTATGTCCGCCCTCCTCTTCGGCATGGCCGGCCTCGCCTTCAGCGGCCGGCGGCGCAGCCGGTTCGGCGGACCGGGTAGCGAACCAGAGGCCGCCGCCTCCGAGTACGACCAAGGCGGCGACGCCGCCGATCAGCAGTGTCTTGTTGGATGTGCCTTTGCGCATCACTGGGCTCCTTCGAAGGGGGCGCGGCCGTTGAGGCGCGCGAGATCGATCTCGGCGCGGACACGCGCGAGACGCGCGTCCACGGCGGCGGACCGGGCGTTGACGAGGGCTGTGCGGGTGACCCGCAGTTCGACCTGGGAGATCCGGCCGGACTCGAAGCCGATCCGCGACAGGCGGTAGGCTTCCTCGGCGGCGGTGACGCCGGCGTCGGCGGCGTTGACGCGGCTGACGGAGGCCGCGAGGCGGGCGACCGCAGCGGCGCGATCCGCCTGGGCCTCCTGCCGTGCGCTCATCAGCCGGGCGTCGGCCGCGCGAAATTCGGCCTGGGCCGCCTCGATGTTCCCCCGGTTCCGGTCGAACAGCGGCAACGGCATGCTGATCCCGAAGGTCAGGGCCGTCGCGTCCTCCGCCTCGAAGCGGCGGATGCCGATGCTGGCGTTGATGTCCGGGCGGGCCTGAACCCGTTGAACATCGATGCGCCGTTCGGCTGCGGACCGCTGCGCCTCGGCCACGCGGACCGTAGGAGCGTCATCGATCACGGAGCCGATCGTCGCGGGCGTCTCGTCCAGGAGACTGTCGTCGATCCGGGTCACGGCGACCGGGGTCATGGCGACCGCGGTCAGGCGCGCGTAGGCGGCGTCGCGCTCAGCGACGGCCTCATCCCGCGTAGCGCGGGCCGAGGCGGCCTCGGCCTCGCCCTGGATGCCGCGCAGCAGGGGCTCGCGTCCCTCCTCCACCAGCGTCAGGGCGGCGCGGGCGTCCGCGACCGTGAGGGTCAGGGTTTCCTCGGCGAGGGTCGCGCGCCTCTGCGCCGCTTCCGCCTCGGCGTAGACGAGGGCGGAGACGGCCGGCGGCGTCGACCACGGCGAGATCCCGCTGCAGCCCGACCGCACCGGCCTCGGCGCGGGCGGCGGCGATACGCGTCGAAACGACGCCCCCACAGCTCGAGATCCTGGCTCAGCGCCAAGGTCATGTCCGCGTTGTTCAGGCCTGAATAGGGACCTGAGCCGTAGGCGTTCTCGACATCGAAGCCGAGGACGGGGTTGGGCCGCACCCGTGCCTGACGGACACGGGCCTCGGCGGCGTCATAGTTGGCGCCGGCTTCGAGTGTCGCCGGAGCGTCCCCGAGCTGGGCGAGGAGTTTGGGCATAGGTCGGGGCCGGGTCAGCCCATACGGGACTGGCCAGGCTCGCCGCGATCCGCGGCGAGGGCGCAGCCGACCGCGTAACGCGGCCGCCTGCGAGATGTGGGAGACATGATTCATTTCCAGAGTTTCTGAGGACGAAGAGGCGCGCGGAGGCGCAGGTCTTCGGTCAGACTCTGGGGGGGCGCTTCAGGCCGTCGGGCGTGATGGACGCCCGGAAGTCGTCGTGACGGCCGCTCTGCAACGGCGGTTCTCCGAACGCGGGTGCGATCGAGTCGACGCCGTTGGTGCGGGCGGTTGTCGTGTGGTGGCAGTGACCGTGCGAGCAGACGCCGTGACCGGCGCCCTTTCCACTGTGGTCGCCATCGCCCTGGTCATGATCGACCGCAGCATGAGCCGCGGGAGGTTCGGGCAGGCAGGTGGCGGCGTCGACGGCAGGCGCGAAGAAGAAGGCGGCGAAGACGATGGTCGCCGCCACGATCAGTTTCGCCCATGTCGTCATCGACCAGGTCATCTCGCGCTCGTTACTTCCGTTCCCGACATCAGGCAATGCGTTACAAAGTCCGCGCCGCAGACGTTGCTGCGCGGCTCTCCGCTCTTGCCTGTAACAGGATAGAGATCGCGGATTGCAGGAAGACCCCGCCCAACAGAAGGCCAGCCAGCAGGTCCGGCCACCGGGATCCGGTCAGCCAGACCAGCCCGCCGGCCGCGGCGACGCCGAGGCTGTGGATGAGGTCGTTCCGGGTGCAGAGCCAGACGGAGCGGACGTTGGCGTCGCCCTCGCGGAAGCGCACGAGTAGCAGGGCCGCAACCAGATTGGCTGCGAAACCGACCAGTCCAAGACCGGTGATGACGGCGCCTTCGGGCGGCTGGCCGGTGACGGCTCTCCAGACGGCGTAGCCGAGAATGGTCACGGCCATCACGAGGAGGCTCGCGCTCTTGAAGACTGCGGCGCCGGAGCGCACCCGCACGGACTTTCCGATGGCCCAGAGGCTGATGGCGTAGGTGGCGCTGTCGGCCAGGAAGTCCATCGCATTGGCGGCGAGCGCCGCCGATCCCTGCATGAGACCGCCCGCGGCGACCGCGAAGAACCCACCCAGATTAAGGGCGATGACGGCCACAAGCACGCGCCGATAGGCGGGCGAGGCCCCGTCGAACCGGACCTGGTGGCCGCAGCAGCCTCGGGACGGAGCGCAGGATTCTGTCGGAGCGGGCGTCGTCATGCACCCTTCATGCATCCTCTAGCCACTAGAGGATCAAGCCCTATATTTCGCGCATGGCCAGAGACCCATCCCTTCCCCCGCTCCGGACGATCGGTCGCCTTTCGGCCGAGACCGGCGTGAAGATTCCGACGATCCGGTTCTACGAGAAGATCGGCCTGCTGGCGGAGCCGCCCCGCACTGCGAGCGACCGGCGCCTCTACGACGGCGCTGCGACGCGGCGGCTGGCCTTCATTCGCCATGCGCGGCAGCTGGGGTTCGAGATCGACGACATCCGCGCCCTTCTGGCGCTGTCCGACGAACCCGACCGGCCCTGCACGGAGGTCAACCGGATCGCCGAGCGCCAGCTTGCGGCGGTTGAGGCTCGCATCGCCGGGCTTCAGGCGCTGCACGCCGAACTCGCCCGGATTCAGGCGGCGAGTTGCTCGGGTGGGAGGATTTCCGATTGCCGGGTGATCGAGGCGCTTGGAAACCACACGCACTGCGATGGTCACCACACTCGTTATTCGGCGCGCGATTAGCCGGGCGCCGGCTGCCGCCCTCTATTTGCCCCGGTAATAACGGATAAGCGGCTCGTGCTGGGTGCTGTCGGGCTGCATGTGCCGGCTGCGAATATCCAGTCCCAGCGCCGGATCAGGGGGTAGGTACTCCTTATCGATCAGGATGATCTGGGTCTCGGACAGCTCCCCGGCCTTCAAAGCGTAGACCATCCGATAGAAGCCTTCGAACTGCGCCCTGTTCTCTCGTTCACTGATGTTCTTCATCGGGGAGTCGATGATCAGAAGCTCCGGCAGGGGCGCGTCGAGCAGGGCCGCGATCCGGTGGACGGCTATGGCGAAGCAGCATTTGAACAGGGTCTTCTTCCCGCCGCTGCTCATTGAGGTGAAGGTCGAGGCCGTCAGATCGGAAGGGTCGCTACTGAAGACGGCGGGGTAGAAGGTCGGCGGCTCCAGGGCGACGCGGTCGTCGCGCTGGATGCCCGGCACGCCGGACTGGACTAGGGCGTCGAGGAAATAGTCGCCGAGTCTGGTCAGACTGGTCCGGTCGGCTTCGGCCGACGTGCGGGCGTCCTTCAGGGCCTCCTTCAGCGCGAGTTCCAGCGCGATGATCTGGGCAAGCGCGTCGCGCTGTTGCTGCAGGAGGTCGGGAAGCCGCAGCAGCCAGGCGAGGCTCTGTAGTTCGGCCTCGAGCGCCGCGCGCTCGCGCTCCTTCAACAGGACTGTCGACAGGAACGCCGAGTCCGCTTCCTCGCTCGCGCGGTTGCGGGCGGTTTCAAGGGACGCCTTCCGGTCCAGCGCGCGCTCCCGCCGCAGTCGGATACGGGTGAGACTGCGGTCGATCTCTTCGATCGCGCTGTCGAGGTCCGCCCGGCGCGAGGCGATGTCCAGTTCCAGAGCGGCCTGCTCCGCCGCGTCGGTCAGTTCGAGCCTGTCGTCCTGGCCGCAGACCTCGCAACAACGAGCCGGGCGCGCCGGAAGGCTCTGGGTGCATCGGGGGCAGTCCGCAAACCCGACGTCGCCGAGGATTTCCCGCGCCACGGCAGAGCGCCGGAACTTCAGGCCGAGGGTCTCGATCTCGTTTCGATGGCGCACATGTCGTTCGCGCGCGGCGAGCAGTTCATCGGCCGCGACGTCGAGGCGGGCGATGCCAGCGCCGAGACGGCGGGTCCGGCGTGCGAGGATATCGACGGCATGCTCGGTCTGGCCGACCCGCTTCAGCTCCCGCAGGGCCACGATGCTGGCCTCCGCTTCGGCCAGGGCCGCCTTCAGGGACGCTTCGCGCTCGGCGATCTGCGCTTCGGAGCCGGCGCCCACTTCGTCGAGGGTTCGGGTCAGGCTTTCGATGGCGGAGGCGCGGGCCGTGCGGTTGGCGCGCAGCTGGTCCAGTTCGGCCTCGAGATCGGCGACCCGTTCGTCGTGATATCCGATGACGTACCGGATCACGTCGCGGCTCTTCAGGCGCAGGTAGAACTCGGCGTCCTCTTCCAGATGGAAGAAGGCGCTGTCGATGTTGTCCTGATCCAGATAGCAGTACCAGAGCAGGTCCCTGACGGAGAGACGGACCGTCTTGCTGTCGTCCTTCAGCTTGCTCTTGCGAACGCGCGGCGGCTGGACGCCGGACAGCCAGAAGATGAGGTCCGACAGGGTCTCGACGCCGGTAAGGGGGATCAGCTCCCCGGCAGCGGCCCTGGCCGGCACGATCACCGACTGGACCTCGTCCCCGACGGTCCATGAGGCGAAGACATTGGCCCCGTCGCGCTGCCGCTCGATCGTGAGCGTGCTCCGCTCAAGCTCCACAGTGAGCGTCGCGGATACGAATTCGGCCTGCAGGGCCGGTGACAGCTGGATGCCGCCGCCGAGGCAGTAGTCTATCAGCCGGGCGATGCTGGACTTCCCGGCGCCCATCTGGCCCCAGAAATAGGTGATGTCCGAGAAGACGATGGTCTCGGTCGCATGCCTCAGATCGAGGCTCAGCGACTGCAGATGAAATTTCACGACTGATCACCGTCCAGGGCGGCGCCGTTTTCGGCGCCGATCTCCTGCCCCCACTTCATGCCCGTGATTTCCGGGACGATCTCGTAGACGAAGTCCTTGAGCTTCATGGCCGACATGTCTCCGACGGTCTTGACCACCAGCGTCCCTCGCTCGGCGAGGTCCGCGAACAGCGGCCGCTGCGCGAAATCGTCTGCGACCGCACGGCCGGCGTCGGTCAGCCCAATCTCGATCTTCCGGCCGGAGAGCGACAGGGTGACGAGGCCTCGCGCCGACAGCAGACTGAGCCACCGCCTGTAGCGCCCGTCCCATGGACCGTAGCGGAAGCGGATCATCCGCGTTTCCACGGTCGTCCGTTCACGCGGCGACAGATGAACCGCGTCGGGCGATTTCCCGCGCGCGACCAGGGCCCGCTCCAGATAGACGGGGTAGCGCAGAAGGAAGTCTAGCTTGGCCAGCTTCGTGATCCCTTCCACGGGCTTGGGCGTCCTGCCGCGCTTGTCGGCGCACCTGAGCAGGACCAGCAGCCGCATCAGATGCAGGCCATCGGTGTTCTCTGCCCGGGCGGCCGCCTTCAGGACCCCGAGGCTCATGGGCGCGGCTCCTGGACGTCAAAGCGCTTGCTCCACCAGACACGGCACTCCCGCGTCAGCATGGCGGCGACGCCGACCAGCACTTCGTAGGGCTGTCCACCCGTGAGCGACCTGCGGTCGCCCTCTAGCCTGCGCAGCCTGCCGGTCACATCCGTCAGCATGGCCGGGCCGAAGGTCTCGGAGTCGTTCGCGGCGGCGTAATAGGCCTCCACGCATTCGCCGTGGACGGCCTCCTCGATCTGCTTGAGCTGTTTCTCGGCGGCGACAGGGTTGCGCGCCTGATCCTCCAGCAGGGCGTATTCCGCGGCCATCTCCTTGGCGGTCATGTAGCTCACGGCTTCGCCCAAGCCGCCCGCTTCGAGCTTCTGTTCAAGGACGCCGGCTCGCCGGGGACCGCCGGGCGTCAGTCGGGACTGGCCCTGATAGGCGAAGGCCTTCAGGGCGATCGTGGGCGGGGCGAAGACGACATCGGCGCAGACGATGCGCTTTGCGGTGATGACGGGATCCTCGTCGTCCTCGGCCAGAAGGCTGCGGGTGTGGCGTCCCGGGGCGGTGACATGCAGGGAGGCGGCGCGGTGGACCCGCGCGACCAGGTCGTCACGAAGCTCGGACAGCTGGGCGGGTGTGAGGGCGTTGCAGTCGCCCAGCCCCCCGAGATGCTCGTGGGCCAGGGTCGCGTCAAACTCCGCCCTGGACGGTCCCTTGACCAGCTCCACCCGTCGCAGGACGTCGAACAGCCTCTGCCGGTCGGCGCCCAGGGTGGCCCCCAGTTCGTCGAAGGCCGCCAGGAAGGGTGGCGCGATGTCCGCAAGCGAGGGGCAGGCCCTCAGGTGCGCCAGCATCAGCGGAGGGCATCGGCCGCGGCGCTTCTGATCCTGGATGTCGTCGCCCACCACATCGAAGTCGGAGTTGGACACGAAGTACAGGACGCCAATCTGCGAGGGGTAGGTCGCGCACAGGTCGACGAAACGGCCGATCGACTTGACCAGGGCGGCATCGCGAAGCGTCCAGGGTCCGTTCTCCGGCGTGGACGTCTTGATCTGCCAACCGTCGAACAGGCCGTCCGGACGCTCGCACAGCAGATCCTCGTGGTGTTCGCAGTAGAGGTTCACGTAGGGGAAGGCGCCGCGCCGAACGGCGACGAGCAGAACCACCCCGTACTGGTGCTGATATCGGAAGTTGCGTTCGGCCTCATCGCCAGGGTCACCGCTTCTCGTTTCATCGAGACGCGGCTCCTCCAGGCCATCCGCCCCATCGCCATCAAGATCAATCACCTGCGGCCGCCCCTCCGCGAGCCCCCGTCGCCGTCCCCGGAACCGGCGACGCTACGCTGCGAGCCGAACCTGATCAACCGACACGACCTTGACGGGAAGAAATTCGCGCCCGGCGCTCACGGACGAAGGATCTGCGTCCTCCCGCCCCAGAACGCCACCGCGTCGGGCGTCTGATTGTCCGAAGGAATGACGGGCCCTTGGAAAACGCCGCTGGCTGTCTCGTAGAGCTGTGTCGCAACCCCTTTCATCCGATGGGCCTCATTGACGGTGATGGTATCGCACCGGACCGCATCGGCGTCGGCGGCGAAGGTCGCTTGTGCGACGAAACCGCCCTGCCACGTCGAGACGTCGAACCAGATCGCCCCGAAGCTCTTGGGCACCTCGATCGACCCTTCGGGGAAACGCTCCCCGATACGCGGGTCTTCGGGCGGCCCCGGCGGAAGACACCACATCACCACCCGATAGGGCTCGGCCGGATCGTCGATTTCGTACATCTCGAGTTTCGTGATCGGCTTCACGCGCTTCTCCTGGACCCGGACATCGGCCCGCCGACCACTTTCGACTTGTCCGGGCGCCACACCGCAGAGGATAAGCACCGTTGGCGGGTTCCGGAACGTATAGGCGCTGATCCTGAGCCAGGGGACGCATCGCGTCGGCGGCGATCAGGGCTGAAACCCCCGGCTTCCGTACAGAAGTTCCAGACCCGCCCCCTACTCTTCGTTGCACCAAACCTCACTCCGCGTCGGGATCGATGATGCCATCGCGAACGGCGACCGCGACCGCTTCGATACGCGTGCGGACGCGCAGCTTGGCGCAGGTCTTCTCCAGATAGCTGTCCACCGTGCGCGGCGAGAGGCCGACGATCTGGCCGATATCGGCCGAGCTCTTGCCCCGGCTGACCCACAGCAGGCACTCCGACTCGCGGGGGCTCAACGCCGGTATCTCGCGAGGCTGGGCCGGTGACGCGCAATCCATGGACAACTCCCTGAGTGAACAGGATTCACGTTGGGCGGGAATCGCCGTTTCAGGCAACGACAGTGAATTGCGGTCTCCCCGCCAGATTTTTGCGGAAAGGTTGCTGACGCCCCGCGACGCCGGGCGACTTGCACCCGCCCCACCTTTGATTCATGCTTCCCCTGCCGACGTCCGCGTTGGTGGGGCCTGGAATCCCCTGTGCGACATCAGATCATCGACGACCCCGTGCGACGCGCGGATGTCGGTTGCCGACGCCTGCGAAGGCGTGCGCTGACGCGCGCGCTGTCGTGTGCGCCGTCTCGCCCGGATTCCGGACCTTTTTGGAAGAGGTCGGAGAGGCGTGGTGACAGACACGAAGCAGCTGGGCGCGGAGGGACAGGATGGTCTTGGCCGTCTTTACCGTCAGTACGCACCCTGGCTGGGACGGCGTCTGCGCGGTCGGATCGGCGCGGATGCGGCCGCGGACGTGGTTCAGGAGACCTATATCCGCGCCGCGCCCTACGCCCTGGCCGACATCCGGCACCCCAAGGCCTTCTTGCTCCGGATCGCCTTGAACCTCCTGACTGACTCGCACAGGCAGGACGCCCTGCAGCGACGTCATCAGGTGGCGGCGCCCCCGCCTGTCAGCGAAGCGGCCGTGCAGTTCGACGCCGCGCTGCTGACGGAGACGATCCGCGATATGCCGCCCCTTTACCGCAAAGTCTTCGTTCTCAGTCGCTTTGGCGGTATGACTTACCCGGAGATTGCCCGGACCCTCGAGATCAGCGAGCAGACCGTGAAGTGGCGGATGGCCCGGGCGCTCGAGTATTGCGCGTCTCGGCTGGACCTTTAGGCAAGACGGATGACGATCGAGGCGGAGGCCGACATCAGGCGCAAGGAAGCCGTCGAGTGGTTCACTCGGCTCAATCAGCGCAAGGTCACGACGGCGGACGTGCGCGGTTTCAGCGCCTGGCGCCGCGATCCCGCCAATGCGCACGCCTTCCAGAAGATCGAGGCCATGTGGGACGCCGCGGGCGCGCTGGCCGGCAACCCCGAGCTGGCGGCCCTGACGGCCGAGGCCAGGCGCGGGACTGAAGCCCGAGAGAAGCGCAGGCCCTCGGGCCGTCTGGTCTCTCTGGGCGTCGCCGGTGCGGCGGCCGTGGCCGTGTGCGCTTTCAGTCTCGCCTGGCTCCAGCAGCGGCCCGCTACTTATGCCACGGCCGTCGGGGAGCAGAGGACGGTGCAGCTGCACGACGGCTCGCGCATCACTCTGGACACCAACACCCGGGTGGCGGTGCGCTACACGCGTGACCGCCGCGCCGTCACCCTCACCTCGGGCCAGGCCATGTTCGATGTCGAGGGCGACGCGGCGCGCCCCTTCGTGGTGGCGGCCGGGGACACAAGGGTGACGGCTCTGGGCACCCGCTTCGACGTCCGGCGCTCCGGCGCGGGCGCTCGCGTCATTCTGGTCGACGGGCGGGTCGCCGTCCGGCACGACATGGACCGACCGGCTCAGTGGTCCCTGACGCCGGGGCAGCAGGTCGTCACCTCCGCCCGCCAGCCCCAGGTGATGACCACAGACGTCGCGGCGGCGACGAGCTGGACGGTCGGACGGTTGACGTTCGAGAACACCCCGGTCTCGGTGGCGGTGGCGGAGGTCAATCGCTACAGCCGCGAGCCGATCGAGTTGCAGGACGCCCGCGTGTCCGAAATCCGGGTCAGCGGGGTCTTTAACGCGGGCGACATCGACGGCTTCGTCGCCGCCCTGACGGACCTCTATCCGCTTCAGGCCGCCCGGACGGAAGACGGTCGCATCGTGCTCAGCCGCGGCGCCTGAAAATAATTCGCTCCCGGACTTAGCCCAAGGTCCGCGACCCAACGTCTCCTCCCCGCCCCGCACATTCGCGGGTAGAAAAACGGGGGAAAGCCATGGGCCACGGATACACTTCAACCGCGTTCGCCGCGCTGATGATGGCAGTCGCGACGCCAGTGATCGCGCAGTCGTCGGACAGCGTCCGCCGCTTTGACATCGCTGCGGGACCGCTGGAGCGCACCCTGCCCGCCTTCGGCCGGCAGAGCGGTCTCCAGATCCTCTATCCCAGCGCTCTGGTCGCCGGCCGCCAGTCGACCGGCCTGAGCGGCGATCACGCACCGGAAGCCGCCCTTCAGATCATCCTGCGCGACACCGGTCTCTCGTACCGCCAAAGCCGGCCTACTGTCTTCGTTCTGTTCGACCCTTCCGCGCGGGCCGAGCTCGAGCCGGATACGGCCACGGAGCTGGAGGAAGTCGTGGTGACCGGGACCTATCTGCGCGGCGCCGACAGCCCCTCCCCCGTCACCGTCGTCACCCAGGCTGACATCGATCGGCAGGGACGGGGCACGGTCGCCGAGACGCTCGCCGCCCTCCCCCAGAATTTCACAGGCGCGGCCTATGAGGGGTCGGCCGGGACTGGGGCCGACCGCACGAGCCGCAACCTCGCCTATGCGACCGGGGTGAACCTGAGGGGTCTCGGCGCGGACGCCACCCTAGTCCTGGTCAATGGTCGTCGGATCGCGGGCACGGGCAGCGCCGGCGATTTCTCAGACATCTCCAACATTCCCACCAGCGCTGTTGCACGAACGGACGTGCTTCTCGACGGCGCCTCGGCCCTGTACGGCGCGGACGCGGTGGGCGGGGTCGTCAATGTCATTCTGAAGTCTCGTTTCGAAGGGGCCGAAACCCGCCTCCGCGTCGGAGGGACGAGCGACGGCGGCGCCGAGGAAGTCCTGCTGTCGCACAGCGGCGGCTTCGACTGGTCGAGCGGCGGAATCGTCGCCGCCTATGAATTTCACGACCGGGGAGAACTCCGGGCGGCGGATCGCCGGGCGACGGCCGATGCCGACCTTCGGGCGCTTGGCGGGTCCGACCGCCGCTTCTTCTACAGCGCGCCCGGCAATCTGATGGCGTTCGACCCTGTCAGCGGTTCATATGAACCGACCCATGCCATTCGCCCCGGGCAGAACGGGCTGAACCTCACGCCGGGTGACTTCCGGCCAAGGGCGGTCAATCTGACCAATCAGATGGAAGGACAGTGGAGCCTCCCGCATCAGAGGCGGCACAGCGTCTTTCTGGCGGGACGTCAGGATCTCCCGGGTGGTTTCAGTCTGGACGGCGACATCCGCTACACGGACCGGCGGTACGATCAGGACACGATGGCTGATATCGGCATCCTGTTCGTCACTCCCGACAACCCTTACTTCACCCCTGTCGCCGGTGAACCGTTCCAGGAAATCGCCTACTCCTTCATCAACGACCTCGGGCCTGGTCGGGACGAGGGGTTCTCACGGAGCGTGGGCGGGGCCCTGGGAATCAGCGGGACCCTGCTGGGCTGGAACACCGCCGCCTACATCAGCGGCGGGCGTGAGACGACGGGGCTGATGGCGACGAACCGCGTCCAGACGTCCCGGCTCGACGAAGCCATCGGCGCGACGCCCGACAGTCCGTCGACCGCTTTCCGCACCTCGGTCGACGGCTTCTTCAACCCCTACGGCGATCCCGCCTCTCACAGCGCGGCGCTGCTGGCCTTCATCGGGTCCGGCTACATTCGGTCGGAGAACATCAGCACGGTGGGCTCGCTGAACCTGAAGGCGGACGGCGTCCTGCTGAACCTGCCCGGCGGCGACCTTCGCATGGCCGTCGGCCTCGATGTCCGGCACGAGCGGTTCGAGACCTCCGGTGAAAATTTCATCTCCGGCGCGACGCCCCGTATCGCGGCCCCGACCCGGTTCGAGCGTGATGTCACCGCCGCCTTCGCCGAGCTTCGTATTCCGATCGCGGGGCCGGACAACGCCCGCCCCGGCCTCGAGCGGCTGGAGGTGTCGCTCGCCGGGCGGATCGAGGACCACGAAGGCGTCGGTCAGACGACCAACCCGAAAGTCGGACTGCTCTACAAGCCGACCTCGGACCTGCTCTTTCGCACGAGTTTCGGGACCTCCTTCAGGGCGCCCTCGTTGCGCGAGCTGAACAGCGCCTATCGTCTGGGTCCGGTTTTCCTCGACCGCGCGGGCTCCAATGTGATCAGCATCGTCCAGTACGGCGGCAATCCTGATCTGTCCCCGGAGACCGCCGAATCCTGGACCGCCGGGTTTGTCTGGACGCCGAACGCGGTTGAAGGGTTGCGGATCGAAGGCGGCTGGTTCCGCACCACCTTCGAGGACCGGATCGCGACCCCGGTCGCGGAGAACCTGATCGACGCCCTGAACGATCCGACGCTTGCGCCCTTCATCCGCTACGTCGCCCCTCGCACCAGTGCGGTCGATCTCGCCTATGTGCAGTCGCTCCTCGACCACCCCGGCAACTTCAACCCGCGCGTCTTCCCCGCGACGGCCTATGGCGCGGTGATCGACAACCGGTACGTCAACGCCTCGGCGGTGGAGGTGCAGGGACTGGATCTGTCGACGCGCTATCGCTTCACCCTGGGGTCCGGCGACCTGGCCCTCGACGCGACCGTTACCCACCTTCTCACGAACGACCGAACGATAACGCCGGCCTCGCCGACGGAAGATCTGCTCGGGAGCCCCAACTTCCCCGCGCGCTGGCGCGGCCGGGTCGGCGCGCAATGGATGCTGGGCCCTCTCACCATCGGGGGCGCCATCAATCACGTCAGCGGCGGACGAGACGCAGCCAGCGGCCGGGCGATCGATGACTGGATCACCCTGGACGGTCAGGCGCGCGTGGATCTGGAGTCCGGGTGGGCCAAGGGCCTGTCGCTCACCCTGAATGTGCTCAATCTTCTCAATGAGGAACCGCCCTTCTACGACGCTCCGGCGGGCATCGGCTACGACGCCGCCAACACCAACGTCCTTGGGCGTCAGGTCTCCCTCCAGCTCGTCAAGCGCTGGTGAGCATACATGCGCAGAGGTTTGGTTCTGATGGCGAGCGCCCTTGCGCTCGCCTGCCCTTCCGTCGTGCGGGCCGACCCCCTCACGGTTGAGGTCGTCCTGGGTCTGGAGAGCTACGGCCGCGTGGCGATCGATCCGTCCGGGGCGGTGGCTGTCTTCGAGGAACGCCTCAGCCGGATCGATCTCCCTCGGCATGACGTGGAGGCAGAGGGCGCCAATCGGTATGCCAGACTGTATCGTCTGGACCTCGACGAAGCCGCCTCGCCGCGGCCGCTTCTGCCGATGGCGGAGAACGCCGGCTACACGGCGGGCCCCTTCTCGCCCGACGGTAGTCGAATGGTCGTCTTCTGCCTTCAGGACGACGCCTGGCGTCTGGGTGTCGTCGTGCTGGCCACGGGACAGGTGATATGGACGGAGGTCGCACCGGACCTGGGGCTTTGGGGCCGGTCGGTCGAATGGGTGGGGAACGACAGCCTGATCGTGCTGGGGACAGCTGACGGTTCACTCCCCGCACGACTGGCGGGTCCTCGCACGGAGCAAGCCCGCCTGCTGGCGCTGAGGGCGGCGGCGATGGAGGGGGCCGCTGCGGCCGTCATGGTGGGCTCCGACGCAAAGGACACCCTGGCTCCTCGCCGCCTCTGGCGGATCACGGCCACGACCGGGCGCGCCTCCCCGATCGCCGACGGCCCCTTCCTGGACTTCGAAGTCTCGCCGGATGGCCGCCATGTCGCGCTCCTCCTCGATGGCCCGCTCCTGCCGCCTCCGGCCGCCGATGCGTCGACGGAGGTAAGGCGCGCTCGAGGTTTGCAGATCGTCTCGCTGGAGGATCGCCGGCTCGTGTCTCCCCCTGGAACCGGCGACATCTCCACCAGCCTTCTCGCCTGGTCGCCCCGGTCGGACGCGCTCCTGGTGGTCGCCATCGTCGGCGACCGCACGCGGCTTCTGACCGTGACGCCTTCCGGCGAGGTGCGGGATGAAACCCCGCCCGGCGTCACGCCCGTTGCCGCGATCGACTTCCAGGGCATGCCGACCGCCGAGGGCGGCTGGCTCGATGACACGCCGTTAGTCAAAGGCCGCACTGAACTCGGTGAAGGCTGGTTCCGCGCCGATGGCGGAGTCCGGCCCATTTCAGGGCTCGGACCAAACGCCCGGCTCGTGGCCGAACACCCTTCCGGTGTTCTCTTCAACCGCGCCAGGGACCTCGTTCGACTCGATCCCGATGGCGGTATGACCGTTCTCGGAGCGGCTGGAAGTTCAGTCGACCCTGGCGGACCGTTTGGCCTGCGGGCCATGAACGGCCCGATGAAGCGGCGCTTCGCGACCCTGTCCCAATCCGACGGGAGGCTTTGCCGGGTCTATGCCGACCCGACGCTCGACACAGCATGTGCTGTCGCCGCGCCCGGGGCTGCGGTCAGCTGGAGCCGTGGGGTGAGCCTCGATCGAAGTACACAGGAGGACGAGCCGGACGTGCTGCGACGGCAGGACGAACAAGGGCGAACCGTGATCCGGCGTCTCAACCCCGAGCTGGACCGGATCGAGGTGGCCGCGCCTCGCCGGGTTTCAGGTCCGGGCGGCGTCGGCGGGTGGCTCTATCTGCCGCGCGACCTGTCCTCGAAACCACCGGTCATCGTCGTGCCCTATCAGGGGGACGCCTATGACGCGCCGCCCTGGTGGATGCGACGGGAATCCACGAGCCTTTCCATGGCCCCTCAGTTGCTGGTGGCGGACGGCTACGCCATCCTCATTCCGGACCTTCCGCCGACGCGCGAGCCCGCTGATGGACTGGCCGGCCGCATCCTTGCGGTCGTCGATGCTGCGGGCGCCGAAGGGCTGATCGATGTGGAACGGATCGGTGTGTGGGGCTGGAGCTTCGGCGCCTGGTCGGCGGTCATGGGCGCCGCCCAGTCGGACCGCTTCGACGCCGTGGTCGCCTTGAACGGACCGATGAATTTCTCGACGGTCATTGGCGACGTCGGCTCAACGCTCAGGCTGGAGGGCGGACATCCGCTTGCTGCTGCGGCCAGCGCGCGTTGGCTCGAGTCCGGCCAGGCCGCCATGCGGACGTCCTACTGGAGCGCGGCCGACCGCTATCGCCGCAACAGTCCCTTCGACCAGGCGGATCGGATTCACACGCCGACCCTTCTCGTCGCCGGGGAATACGACCTCATGCTCGGCCAATCGGAACAGCTCTATGGCGCGCTTCACCGCCTGGGACGCCCCGTCGCCCTGACGCTCCTGATCGGCGAGGAACACGGCCTTCGGAGCCCCGGCAATATCCGGCTCTATTACCGACAGGTCCGGCAATGGTTCGACCGGTATCTCAGGCCGCTCGAGCCGCCAGCCGATCACGCCACCGCCGTACCCACGCTTCCGTCTGCGCCAGACTGAGCAGTTCCGAATGGCCGCCTCGCCAGAGCAGGTGTTCACGGGTCAGGCGGGCATCCAGCGAGGGGTCGATCAACCCGGCCTCCGCCAACGCGCCGCCGAGGAGGTAGTCTCTGAGGAAGGGAAGATGCTCGGCCACGGCTCGACCATAGTAGGCGCCGAGTTCGCCCTTGGACCGACGATCGAGGACGACCGACGGCACCGTGTCGGCGAACGCTGCCCGTGCCGCCGCGCGGTCGCGACCGCCCCAGGTCAGATCGACGGAAGATCGGGCGAGACCAGCCTCCATGACCGGCTGACTGAGCAGGGGGTTGATGCAGGGCCCGCGGCGGCTGCGCACCGACGGCCCCTGGAAGGTCTGGCAGAAGGACAGCGCCGAGATTTGCATGGCCTTGGCGGGCGGCACGCCCCGGAGATCCTCGAGCCACGGGTGCGTCCAGGACGAACGGTGACGGATTTCCTCGCGCCAGTCCCTGGCCAGGGCGGTCGGCCAGAGAGGGCGGCGCAACCAGCGGGACAGGCGATGCAGGACCTCGACTCTCGCCCCGAACCGGCGCTCCCAGATCTCGTCCAGGCCGATCAGCAGTGTCGGCATCTGGAAGAAGACGGCGTCGCCGCCCTGCCCTGTCAGTGAGCCCCAGGCATCGAGTGTCTCGATGCGCTCGGCGATGTCGTCATTGTAGTCGGGGTCGATATCATTGGACGCCGGCCGAAATCCGTCCGCGGCCACCTCGAGCCGCCGGGCTCCGAGACGCAATCCCACCCGACGCACCTCGGTCAGGGTCACCCCGTGACGCCGAGCCACCGCCAGCGCGTAGTCCCGCTCATCGCCTTCCCTGTGATCGACATAGTGATTGACCCAAGCTGCGACCCGGCCGCGCTGATCCGTGGTCAGGGCGGCCGCCACGATGGCGGAATCGAGCCCGCCGCTGAGCTCCGCGATCCACTTCCGGGTTCCGGCCAGCGCGGTGACGCCCAGGACCACGGATGCCCTGAGGTCAGGCGGCGCGGCCGGGTCGCGACGCCTGTAGACTTCGGCCGGGGTCCAGATTTGTTCGCTACGGTGGGTTCCATCCCCGATGCTGCGCAGCTCGCCGGCCGCGACGGGCGTCAATCCGGTCAGGGGCAGGCGATGCCGGTGCTCACCGGGGCGACGCACCAGGGCGGCGACCTCTCCCCAGTCGATCGACGTCGTATCCGGAAGCCAGGGATCTATGAGATCGCCGCCCCCGGTCGCAATGAAGGTCACGCCGTTCCGGCGCCAGACCACGCAATCGATCCCGCCGGATGGATCGCGGAGGATGGCGACCTCGCCCGAGAACCGGCGGACGAGGAGATAGCGACCCCAGTAGGTCGAGCACACATCCCGGGCGCGCGCGCTGTCGAGAGGACGGCAACCGAGGACGCCTCGTTCCCGTCCTTCCAGCCGACCTCCGTCCCGGTCGTAGAGGTCTCCGATCAGGATCCCATGGCCGTCCAGACCGCAGGTGATGTCGAGCCGCCCGGCGGAAGGCGCATAGGCCTCGAGAAAGGGCGCCTGGACCTTCCGGGACCAGCCTCGCCGGCTCAGGCGCTTTCGCATCGGCGCAATGGCCGCTTCGAGCGCGGCCGGATTGTCGCCGACGAGGATGATGGCTGAATCCGCGGCCATGTCAGATCACCATGATCGGGCGATAGACGGTCAGGGTCTCCGGCGCCTCGCTGACGCATTGATCTCCACACTGGATCCAGCAGTGGGCGAGGAAGGGGAACGTCCTCACGCCGAATACCCAGTCGGCGTCGAGGCCGTCCGCATTGAGAAAGCGGAGGAGCATCTCGGCCTGCAACAGGCAGGCCCCGGTCACTGGTGCGAAGGGCAAGAGTTGGCGGAACACCTCGACCCTGGAGGCGAGCGCGGAAGGGTCGTCCCGGCGCCCGCGGCGGCCGGTGTGGCGTCGCTTCAGCTCAAGCAGTGTCGACCGGCGCCCTGCGCATTCGGCCCATATGCGGGCAAAGACCAGGATGTCGCGAAGGCCGGGCCTGATCCGCGGCGGCGCCGGAAGGCGGGTGGACGGGAGCGTCGGCGCATCCGGTCGTTCGTCCTCGACCTGGTTGGGATGCAGGAGCTCTTCCGCTGCAAGGCGCAGAAGCGCGTCCATCGGACCGGCGACACTGCGGCCGGCGACAGCGATGTCCCCGCACTCCGGGAGGCAGAGATAGTCGTCTGCGTTGAGGTCGAGGAGGACGAGGTCGCCTCCGATCTGCACGGCGTAAAGCCCCTCGGCCAGGGAAGCGCCCTGTCGCTCCCCACCATCGAGACGATGCCCAGACGCGGAGACCCCCATGGCGGGGGCCCGTCGGTCGAAAGGGACGCGAGGCGGCATAAGGCGACTCCACAGGTCGACAAGGGCCCACCCAAAGCGGGGGCCGTCGGGGGTCGCCGGGAGGGCGACCCCTTCGGGATCATTCGGGCGGCATGGTCCAGTGCCGGGCCGGATTCAGTTCGGTGAACGGCCCCATCGCGATGGCCCGGGTCAGCCGGCGAGCGGCCCCCAGTCGCAGGATCGGCGCGTCGGTCCGGATCTTCATTGATCCATCTCCTTCACGAAAAACGCCTCTGATCGCGGGGTCCGGGGCGAGGCCCAGCCCGGACGTCCGGGCCGCCGAAGCGGCCCGTCCGCTCATTCGGTCGGCGGAATCGTGTACTTCAGCACGGGATTCAGCTCGTCGAATTCGCCGCGCGAGTTGGCGCGGGTGAGCTGGCGAGCGGCGCCCAGGCGAACGAGGCGCGAGATGCTCTTGGTGGTCATGGTCGTCTCCTCTTTCTGAAGGTCGACAGAAGGTCGACGACGCACCATCAGCGCCCTATCGCAAATCGATTCAAACAATATTGCGCGTGTATTCGGAGAGGTCTGGGTCGAGGCGTCGGACATGGGCGGCGAGCCGACCCGCCGCGACCCGCCACCGGGCATAGTAGGCGTCGAGCCGATCATCCGACTGCGGCGTGTCCTCATCCAGCAGCGCCTCGCCCAGCCGGCGCAGGGGCCCCAAGCGACGTCTGACCCTCACGAGGCTTTCAACGAGCGGCTGGTTCTCGCAGCGGGCGACCACCTCCAGGATCCAGAGATCGACAACCGCGTTGGCCGCATCGTGGGGTCCCGGAACCAAGCCGTCTCGCGCCGCGAGGCGCACATGGGCCGCCTCGAGATCCAGCAGACCGATGATGTCCTCAAACGGTGCGGCGCGGGTGAAGTATCCGAGCCCCCTGCGATCCTCGATCAGTCCCTCGCCACAGAGCCGGGAGAGCGCCTCCCGGACGGGGCTGGTGCTCAGCTTGAGCGAGGCCGCGATGTCCGCGACAGACAGATGCTGGCCCGGCGCAAGACCCTCCTCGAGGGCTGTTCGCAGGCTTGCCATGGCCATGCCGAAGGGATCGCGCTGTCTCAATCGGATCGCACCTGATGGGGAGGAACGCCCCGTAGATGGACGACCGCCCGCAAGAGGGTCGCCTGCGCGGGTGAGTGGCGCCTATGATGGGTTCCGCAATAAACTTGCGTCATGTCCGCAGCTTTTACGTCGTTGATATTTCTAGGGTTTCATTTGACGCATGGCTGAGGCATTTTTCAACCTGTAGGGGTGCGGAGGTTTTGATCGCGTGATGTGGATGGCGGGGGCATAGACTGACAGATGGACTCCCAGCACCCCCTGACGCCGAACGCCGTCCTCTCCACCAGCCTGCGCCTGATCCGCACGCACAGGCGTATGCGCACGATCGATGTGGCCCAGGGAATGAACATGGCCCTGCGATCCTACGAGCATTTCGAGTCCGGCGCGGGCCGGATCAACATCGAGCGGATCCACCGGTTCGCCGAAGTCACGGACAGTGACCCCCACGGCATTATCGCCGCCCTCGCCCTGGGCTCTCCCGACTTCGCCTTGCGGTGCGCCGACAACAAACTTGCGACCATTCTGGTCGTGGTGCTCCAGGAGTTCGACGAGGAAGCCGGCGATGCGATCAACGACCTCGACGCCCGGACCCTGATCAACACCTTCACCAAGACCCTGAGAGATCTGGCCGTCCAGTCGGTTCACCGTGACGCCGAGGCCGATGCCTGGCTCGAGGAGCGACGCACCCGTTTGATGCGGCCAATCCGGGACGAAGGGACCTGACTTCGCCACCGGAGCGCAACGACCGACCGTAGATCTACGGCGCCAGTCTCACGGGCTTCCCAGCGACGCGAAGGCGCGGATTCATGAGGCATGTCCCTCGTCCCGACATCGCCGGGCGCATCCGCGTCGTCGATCGACGACCTGTCCGACCGGCAGATCGCCTGTCTGCGGCTGGCCGCCACGGGCCTCTCCTCCCCAGGCATCGCCGAGCAGATCGGGATCTCTCCCCGCACGGTGGACGAGCATCTGGCGGCGGCCTGCGAGGTCCTCGGCGTGCGCACCCGGATCCAGGCCGTGGCGCAACTCGCCAAGGTCACGCGCGCCCTCGAGGAACCGCGCTCCTTCCTACCGTAAATCTCCCACGGGAATCTCGCGGGTGGTCCGCGAACCACCGCTCCTGCTGAGGTGAAGCCTTCTCGCTGGAGGCTCCATGCTCGAACTCGCCGCCGTCCTCGCCTTGTCGCAGGCTTGCGCCCCGTCGGTCGCGCCCGAGACGCTCGCGGCGATCGCCCATGTCGAAAGCCGGTTCGATCCGTTGGCGATCGGCGTCAATCGCGGCGGCCCGGCGCCCGTGCGATCCCGGGACGCCCGGGAAGCGGCGCGGACCGCCCGGTCGCTTCTGGCGCGCGGCGCCAACATCGATCTCGGGCTCGCCCAGATCAACAGCAGCAATCTCGACTGGCTGGACCTGTCGGTCGAGGACGCCTTCGACCCCTGCCGCAATCTGGCGGCGGCGGCGACCGTGCTGAAGGCCGGATACCGGGTTTCCGGGAGTACGCCGTCCGACCGCCAGTCGGCCCTGCGGGTCGCCCTGTCCCGCTACAACACCGGCGACGCCCGGCGGGGTTTCGACAACGGCTATGTCGGGCGGGTGGAGGCCGCGGCTGTCCGGCTGAGCCTGATGGCGCCGCCGATCCTCCGGGACGTCGCTCCCCCTCTCGAAACAACCGCCGTCGCGGCCTCGCCGGAGCCGGTGTCCCCGCCCGCGCCGCCCTGGGATGTCTTCGGCCGGGCGCGGGCCGGCGTCGTCGTCTTCTCAACCTCAGCCGAATGGTGATCCCGATGAGCCCGATCGCGTCCGCGCGCCGCCCTTCCCACACTCTGGCGGCGACCCTGGCCATCGCCCTGGCCGCCACCGCCCTGTCCGCTCAGCCGGCCATGGCCTCGGCCAATGTCGAGGGCCTCCTCCAGAATGTGGTCGACATGCTGACGGGCAATACCGCCCGTTTGCTGGCCGTCCTCGCGGTCGTCGTCGTCGGCATCCTCTGGATGTTCGGCCTGTTCGATCTGCGACGCGCGGCGATCGTCGTCCTCGGCATCGTCGTGGTCTTCGGCGCGGCGGAGATCGTCAATCTGATCACGGGCGGCGCCTGATGCCCTCGCCCGGCCTACTTCTGACGATCGGGGCGACCTCGGCCTTCCTGGCCCTGTGCCTGGCGCTCGGGCTCGGCCTCCTCTCGCCCAAACGGTTCGCCCAGAGCGTCGCCGGGGGCGCCTGCGGGATCGCCCTGGTGGTCGCCGGATCCTGGATGATGGAGGGCGGCGCCCATGGCTGAGGAACGTCTCACCGAGGACCCGTTGTTCCTGGCCTGCACCCGTCCCGCGATGGTGATGGGCGTGCCGATGGAGGCCATGGGGGTCAATGTCATCCTGTCGGGGGTCGTCTTCCTCGTCGGCGGCAGCCTCCTCTATCTGCTCGTGGCGCCGGCCCTGCACCTGGTGTTCCGGGCGATCTGCCGGGCGGACCACAACGCCTTCCGCCTCCTGTTCCTCTATGTGGACACCAAGGGCCGGTGCCGGAACGGCGCCCTGTGGGGCGGCAGTTCGGTGTCTCCCCTCCCGCTCGTCCGCCGCTACCGGCCGGTGGAGGTTCTCCGTGGGTGACGGCGGCGCGCCATCGTCCCGCCTGCGCCGGGAGACCGAGTTCCGGGCCCAGCTCCCCTATGCGCGCCATGTGAACGACCATGTGGTCGCGCTGGACAGCGGCGCCCTGATGATGGTGTTCCAGGTCGCCGGCGCCAGTTTCGAGACCGCTGATGCGCTCGACCTGAACGACTGGCACGTCAAGCTCAACCAGGCGTGGCGGAATCTCGCTGACGACCGGCTGGCGGTCTGGCACCACGTCGTCCGCCGCGAGGTCGAACCTTCGCCGTCGACGGGCCATGCCTCGGCCTTCGCTGCCGGTCTTGCCGAGGCCTATGACGCTCGGATGGCCAGCCGCCGGCTCTGGGTCAACGAGCTGTTCGTGACCCTGGTCCTGCATCCGGGACGCGACGGCGCGGATCGCGCCGCGGCCATGATGCGGCGCCTGCGTCAGGCTCGCCGGGACGACGGCGAGGTCATGACGGCCCAGGTGAGGCGTCTCGAGGAGGCCGGGCGCGACCTGGCGCAGTACCTCGATCGCTATACGCCGCGGTCCCTGGGCCTCTACGAGAAGAGCGGACTTTGGTTCTCCGAGCCTCTGGAGGTCATGGGTCTGATCCTGACCGGGCGCCGGTTCGCCGCGCCGCTCGTCCACGGCCACCTCGGAGCGGCGATCTACACCGTCCGCACGATCTTCGGCCGCGAGATCCTGGAGCTGCGCGACGCGGCCGGGGAGCGGTTTGGCGGGGTGCTGGCTATCAAGGAGTATCCGGCGACGACACGGCCGGGTCTCTGGGACGCCCTGCTGAACGCCCGGTTCGGCTTCGTCATGTCGCAGTCCTTCGCCTTCCTGTCGAAAGCCGCTGCCCGCGCGGTGATGGAGCGCAAGCAGAACCAGATGGTCTCGGCGCGCGATCGCGCCGGATCGCAGATCGAGGGCCTGTCAGACGCCCTGGACGAGTTGACCAGCAATCGGTTCGTCATGGGCGAGCATCAGGCCTCCGTCCTGATCCACGGCGAGACGCCGTCGGCCCTCGCGGACCATCTGTCCAAGGCCCGCGCGGTGCTCGCCGATTCCGGCCTCGTCGTCGCGCGGGAGGATCTCGGGCTGGAAGCGGCCTTCTGGTCCCAGTTCCCCGGCGTCTTCTCCAGACGCACCCGGCCGGCCGCGATCACCTCGCGCAATTTCGCGGCGCTTGCGCCTCTTCACGCCCACCCGGTCGGCAAGGCCGAGGGCAATCACTGGGGGCCGGCCGTTGCGGTGCTGCGCACCACGGCCGGCTCACCCTTCCACTTCAACTTCCACGTCGGCGACCTGGGCCACACCTTCATCTGCGGCCCCTCGGGATCCGGCAAGACAGTCGTCCAGAACTTCATGCTCGCCCAACTCGAGCGGTTCGGCGCCCAGCAGCTCTTCATCGACAAGGATCGAGGCGCGGAGATCTTCGTCAGGGCCAGCGGCGGGACCTATCTGGCGCTTCGCAACGGAGAGCCGACCGGCTTCGCCCCCTTCAAGGCGCTGTCGCCCTCGGCCGCCAACCGGGCCTTCCTCGTGCGCCTGATCCGCACCCTTGTGGCCCGACCGGACGAGACGCTGACGGTCGCACAGGCGCGCGCCATCGACGACGGCGTCAGCGCGCTCGAAGCCCTGCCGCGCGAACGCCGCTCGGTCGCGGCCCTGCGCAGCCTGCTGGGCCAGGCCGACGCCGGGGGCATCGGCGCGCGCCTGGAACGCTGGCAGAAGGGCGGGCCTCTCGGCTGGGTGCTCGACAATGACGAGGACGCGCTCAGCCTCGGCGCCCGGTTCACCGGCTTCGACATCACCCAGGTTCTGGACCACGACGAGGTCCGCACGCCAGCGATGCTCTATCTCTTCCATCGCATCGCCGAACGGGTGGACGGCCGCCGTCTGGTTCTGGACATCGACGAATTCTGGAAGGTTCTGGGCGACTCCGCCTTCACCGACCTGGCCCAGGACGGGCTGAAGACCTGGCGCAAGCAGAACGCCTTCATGGTGTTCGGCACCCAGTCGCCCGCCGATGCACTGCGGTCGCCGATCGCCCACGCGATCCTCGAGCAGTGCGCGACCCAGATCTTCCTGCCGAACGCCCATGGCCAGGCGCGGGACTACATCGACGGCTTCGGCCTGACCCGCGAAGAGTTCCGCCTCGTCCGTGAGGAGCTGACGCCGGAGTCCCACCGCTTCCTCGTCAAGCAGGGCCACGACAGCGTCGTGGTCGAACTCGACCTCGGCGGCATGGACGACGCCCTCGCCGTGCTGTCCGGCCGCGCTGGAACGGTCGCCCTTCTGGACCGCCTGCGGGCCGAGGTCGGCGACGACTATGCGCAGTGGCGCGCCCCCTTCCACGAGCAAAGGAGAAGCCTGTGATCTTCCGCCCTCTCGCCGCGACGGCCCTGGCCGCCGGCCTGTTGTTCGCCGCCCCCGCCGCCCATGCCCAGTACGTCGTCCACGATCCCCCGGCCCTGGTGCAGATGATCGAGGATGCGCGGACCAGCTTGGAGCAGTTGCGGGCCCTGCAAGCCCAGATCGAGGAACAGCGCGCCCTGTTCGACAGTCTGAACGATCTGTCGGACGTCAACCGCCTGGCCGAACGCCTCGGCCTGCCCGAGGTGCGCAACCCCCTCCCCGACAGCCGCGCGCTGCGCGCCGCCGCCGAGGGCGACCTGGGCGCGCTTGGCGCTCTGGCGGAGCGGGCCGATGCGATCCGCCGCCAGACCCGGCTCTACACCCCGGCTGAGGGCGACCTGTCCGAGGCCGACGCCTACTACCGGGACAGTCTGGAGCGGGCCGGCGCGCGAACGGCCCGGGACCTGGCGATCGGCGAGGCTGTCGGCGCGGCCTCCGATCAGAGACTGGACGGTCTGGAGGCCCTGCGTCGGGCGCTGGACACCGCGCCCAATGCAAGGGCGGTGATGGATCTGGAAGCGCGGCTCTCGGCCGAACAGGCGCTGATCCAGAACGAACAGCTCCGCCTCCAGGGCCTCGCCGTCACCCAGGCGGCCGAAGCCCGCCTTGAGGAACAACGCCACAGGGAGCGCGCCGCGGCCGCGCGCGCCGCGCGCCAATCCGCCTACGAACGGACGTTCCGGTGAAGCGGCTCGTCGGTCTCGCCGGGCTGCTGGTGGCGGCCTGTTCCAGTCCAGAGCGGACTGCGGCGGAGTTTGCCGCGGATCCGGAAGCGGCGGTGAGGACCGCGGCCGAGTGCGATGCGGGCGCCCGCCATCCGGACTGTTCGGCCGCGCGGGAAGGCCTGGCGGAAGCCCGTCGCCGGGAGCGGATGGACGTCTATGCCCGGACGATCGGCGAGCCCTGATCATGTCGTTCCGCGTCTTCGAGCCGAGCTACGACTTTATCGACGAACGCCTGAATGTGTTCCTGGGCGAGCGTCTCGCCTCGGTCATCGGCGAGGTGGACGGCCCGCTGCGCATCGCCCTGCTCCTCTATGTCGTCCTCTACGGCATCGCGATCCTGCGGGGCGCCATCGCCGAGCCGGTCATGGATTTCGCCGTCCGCTCGATCAAGCTGGCCTTCCTCTATGGCCTGGCGACGACGCCCGCCTATTCCAGCTTCGTCACCGAGCCCCTGTTCACCAGCCTGCCCAACGCCCTGACCCGGGCGGTCAGCGGATCGGAGACGCCGAGCGTCGGAGCCGCCTTCGACCAGTTCTTCGCCTATGCCGCCTGGCTCGGCGAGGACATCTCGCGCGACGCCTCGGCCTTCAACCCGGCGCCCTATATCGTCGCCGCGGCGGTCTTCATCATCGGCGCCTTGGCCGCGGCCCTCGGCTTCGGCGTGGTCCTCGTCGCCAAGCTCGCCCTGGCCCTTCTGGTCACCCTCGGCCCGATCTTCATCGCCTGCGCATTGTTCGACGCCACCCGCCGCTATTTCTTCGGCTGGCTGAGCCAGGCCGTGAACTATCTGGTCCTGTTCGCCCTGATCATCGTCATCTTCCAGCTGGTCCTCTCGCTGGTGCGTGACCAGTGGGGCGCCATCCAGGGCGCGGATCCGATGATTGGCGGCCTGATCTTCGTCGCCCTGTGCCTGCTGGGCGCGATCTTCTTCCTGCAGACCCCGGCGATCGCGGCGGGTATCGCCGGCGGCGCCAGCGCCGGCCTCGCCGACTTCGCCAACGCCGCCGCCCTCGGATCCGGGTACTCGGGCCGGGCGCGCGGACCACTGGAAGCCAGCCGCCAGCCGCCCAAGGGCGGCGGAACCATTCGACCGACGAACGGAGCCTGACATGAGCCTTCGCCTGCTGCTGATCCTGAGCTGCCTGCTCGCCGGCTGCGCCACCGGTCGCGGGGACCCGGCCCCGACCTGCGACGGGCGCGATCGCCGGCCCGCCAATCCCTATGGATCGATCCTCCTGCCGCCGTCGCCGCCTGCCCAGACGGGCGGCCAGCCGACGGCCGGCGAACTGCCCGACGCCTCCGAAGAGGCTCCCGTCGCGGGAGGTTGCGCATGACCGGCGTCCCGACCAACGACCTGAAGCAGTATTTCACGGAGGCCCGACGCTGGGACCAGGACCGATTGGCGGCGGCCCTGCGCTCCCGACGCCTCGCATGGGCGGCCGCCGGCGTCGCCACGGCCCTTGCCGTCTCGGCGACCGCCGCGGTCACCTTTCTGACGCCTCTGAAGACCAGCGAGCCCTTCGTCATACGCGTCGACCAGGCGACCGGGGCCGTCGATGTCGTGCGGGGCCTGTCGGAGGAGACCGCTCCCGTCCGCTATGATGAGGCGGTCAGCAAATACTTCCTCGGCCAGTACGTCCGGGCCCGGGAGGGCTATCTGGATCCCGCGGCGGAGGACGCCTTCCGGCAAGTCTCGCTGCTGTCGGGACCGGGCGAGCAACGCCGATGGGCCGATCTCTACCGCGGCTCCAACCCCGCCAGCCCGCAGAACCTCTACGGTCGCAACGGCGAGGCGGTCGTCTCCATCCGCGCCATCGGCTTCATCAACGACAGCGTCGCCAACGTGCGGTTCCGGCGCACGGTCCGGCAGGCGCAGCAGGTCACCGAGAGCGACTGGATCGCCACCATCGCCTTTTCCTACACCCGGGCGCCGATGACGGAAGCCGATCGCCTCCGCAATCCCCTCGGCTTCCAGGTTACGTCCTATCGCGCCGACCCGGAGGTCATCCGATGAAGCCCTTGAGCCTGCCCATCGCGGCGGCCCTGCTGTCGCTCGCCCCCCCGGCCGGACCCGCCCAGGCGAACGATCGGATCCAGGAGCTCACCTATGCACCGCATGCGGTCTATGAGATCTCCGGCGCCTTCCGCACGGCGACCCAGATCATCTTTTCGCCCGAGGAGACCATCCGTCACGCCGCGATCGGCGACAGCGTCGCCTGGGAGGTGGCGGCCGAGGGTTCGGTCCTGTTCCTGAAGCCCCGCGAACGCCACCAGGCCACGAACCTTCTGGTCGTCACAGAGCGGGGCGGTCTGGCCCGCCACTACGTCTTCGAGCTCGTCGCCCGCGATCCCGGCGCCCGCTCCGCCGCCTACCAGATCCGCTTCCGATATCCGGAGGACGAGCAGGCCCGGGCGGCCGCCCAGCTGGCCGCATCGGCGACCGCGGTCGAGGCGCGGCTGGTCGGACTGGAACTGCAGGCCGGCGCCGTCGAGGGGCGGCGCAACCTGGCCTATTCGCTTCAGGGCGACGCCCGTCTCCAGCCGAGCGAGGTCACCGACAATGGCCGGTTCACCGTCCTGCGTTTCCCGGGCAATCAGCCCATTCCGGCGATCTTCGAGGTGGCCGGCGACGGCTCGGAGCGGCTCGTCCCCTACGACGTGCGCGGCGAGTTCGTCGTCATCCACGGCGTCACGGCCGGGCTTCGGCTGCGCCATGGCGGCTCCGTCCTCTGCATCTTCAACGAGGCCTTCGATCCGCGCGGCGTTTCGACCGGTACCGGCACGGCCTCCCCGGTCGTCGACCGCACCGTGACGGGAGATCGGTCATGACCGCGGACTCGCCGACCCCGCCGCTCGCCCCCGAGCCCCGGGATTCACCGATCGCCCAGGATCGCGGCGTGTCCCCGATCGCCGGCCGCATCGGCGGCCGTCAGGGGCGTATGATCACCCTGGCGGCCCTCGCAGCCGGCTGCGGGGTCTTCCTGTTCGCCACCTGGGACCGGGGCGATGCGCGCGACCGCGACAATCCGGCCGAGGACACGCCGCCTCGTCAGCTCGCCCCGTTCGAGCCCGCCCGGCGACCGGAGCCGCCGCTGCTGGAGACGGCGGACGCCGATCCGGATGCGCCCCTGTTGGGCGACGAAGGCGAGGTGGTCCCCGCGATCGGCCCGACCGAACCCGACGCCCGGTCGTCCGGCCCCACAGCCGCGGAACAGCGACAGGCGCTCGCCGAAAGCGCCCGCCGCGCCCCGGTCTTGGCCTACAGCCGACCCGGGGCGATGGCGCCGGACCGCGCGCTGGTCGCCTCGTCGGGTCAGGTGGTCGCCCCGCAGGCGGGCGCCGACCACGCCCTGGACCAGTTGCGCCGGATCAGCCCGATCGGACAGGCGCGAGCCGGTCGGCTCCCGGACCGCAATCTCCTGATCACGGCGGGCTCCAGCCTGCCCTGCGTCCTCCAGACGGCGATGGACAGCGCCACCCCCGGCTATGTGAGCTGCCTGATCTCCCGGGACGTCTATTCCGAGAACGGCGCCGTGGTCCTGCTGGAGCGAGGCACCCGGGTCTTGGGCGAGTATCGTGGCGCGCTGGAGCCCGGTCGCGGTCGCCTGTTCGTGCTCTGGACCCGGGCGGTGACGCCCGGAGGCGTCGCCATCGCCCTGGCCTCCCCGGCCGCCGACGCGCTCGGTCGATCCGGCTTCGACGGCGCGATCGACACCCGGTTCTGGGACCGGTTCGGCGGCGCCCTTCTGCTGTCGATCGTCGATGACGCCGCCTATGCCGCCGCCGGCGGCGGCCAGGGCCTCCAGTCCACCGCCCGCGTGCCGTCCGACGCCGCGTCCGTCGCCCTTCAGGGATCGATCGGCATTCCGCCGACCCTGCGCAAGGCCCAGGGCTCGGAGGTCTCCATCTTCGTCGCCCAGGATCTGAACTTCGCCGATGTCTACGGCCTGCGTCCGAGGTGATGCGCGACACCTCCGTCATCGACCACTATCTCGCGCCGCTGCGCCCGTACCTGGAACCGGCGACGGTGACCGAGGTGGTCGTCAACCGGCCGACCGAGGTCGGGGTGGAAGGTCCGGACGGCTGGCGCTGGCACACGGCGCCGGAACTGACCGAAAGCTGGCTGCGCACCCTGGCCGTGGCGGCGGCCGCCTATACCGGACAGGATGTCGATGCGGAGCGACCGATCTGCTCGACCGTGCTTCCCGGCGACGCGCGCTGCCAGATCGTGCTCCCGCCGGTGGTTCCGGCGGGCACGGTCTCCCTGACGATCCGCAAGCCTTCCGGACGGCGGATGGGTCTGGAGGACTTCCACGCCGCAGGCCTGTTCGCCTCGGCCGAGACCGTAAGCGGCGGCGAGATCGACGAAACCGACGCGGCCCTGATCCGGCTGCGGGAGGCCGGCGAGTGGGTCGGCTTCTTCCGGTTGGCGGTGGAGAGCCGCCGCAACATCCTGATCTCGGGCGCGACGGGATCGGGCAAGACCACCTTCGCCAAGGGCCTGGTGGAGCTGATCCCGTCGCACGAGCGGTTGCTGACGATCGAGGACACGCGCGAGTTGATCCTGCCGCAGCGCAACGTCGTCCATCTGGTCTATTCGAAAGACGGACAGGGTCTGGCGAAGGTCGGCCCGAAGGCGCTGCTGGAAAGCGCGCTGAGGATGAGACCCGATCGGGTCCTGCTCCAGGAGCTGCGCGACGGGACCGCCTTCTTCTTCCTGCGCAACGTCAACTCCGGGCACCCCGGATCGATCACCACGGTGCATGCCGACTCCGCCAGTCTCGCCTTCGAGCAGCTGACGCTGCTGGTCCGTGAGTCCGAGGGCGGGCGCGACCTGCCGCGCGACGACATCCGCACCATGCTGCACCTGATGGTCGATGTGGTGGTCCAGATGAAGAAGATCGACGGCCGGTTCCTGATGACGGAGGTGTGGCATGACCCGCTTCGCAAGCGCCACGCCGGGAACTAGGGCGGCGCTGATCGCGGCGGGGATGGCAGCCGGGCTCGCCATCTTCTGCATCGGGACGTTCCTCGTCGCCCTTGTCGGCCTCGGCCGGTTCTCGGGCGATATCGATCCGGTCCGCGTCCCGGCCTGGTTTCTCTATTACCGCCACGATCCAGAGGTGCGGCGATGGCTGGGCGTCGGCGCGGGCGTCATGGGCCTCATCCTTCTGATCCTCGGGACGGCGATCGCCCTGGGCATCCGCCGTCCCCTTCACGGCGCGGCACGCTGGTCCACGGGCGGCGAACAGCGCCGCCATCGTCTCCGGGACCGGACCGGCATCCTGCTGGGCCAGACCGCCGAAGGCCTGCTGATCGCGGGAGGTCCCGACCATGTGATGCTCTACGCCCCGACCCGGACCGGCAAGGGCGTGGGCGTCGTGGTGCCCAATCTCCTGACCTGGCCGAGCTCCGTCGTGGTGCTCGACATCAAGCGGGAGAATTTCAACGCCACGGCAGGCTTCCGGCAAGACGCGGGACAACAGGTGCACCTGTTCGACCCGCTCGCCCCGGACGGTCGGACGGCGCGTTTCAACCCGCTCCACCATATCGATCGCACCGCCCCGATCATCGTTCTGGACGAGCTCCAGCGTATCGCGGGCATGCTGTTCCCGGCGCACAGCCACGCCGACCCCTTCTGGTCCGAAGCCGCCCGCACCGGCTTCATCGGCGTGGGCGCCTATGTCGCCGCGACGCCGGGCCTCCCGTTCACCCTTGGCGAAATCTACCGTCAGCTGACCGAGGGCGACCCGCGCGAGCGGTTCCCCAAACTGCTGGAGGAACGCCGCCGGATCGGCGATCCGGTCCCGGCCGGCGCCGCCTCCGCCGTGTCCGACTTCTGCAGTTCGGGCGAGAACACCTTCGCCTCGATCCGTCAGTCGATCACCACCCGGATGGGGCTTTGGCTCAATCCGCTGGTGGATGCGGCGACGTCCGCGAGCGACTTCGATCTGCGCGACATTCGCGGCGGCCGCCTGTCTCTCTATCTGGCGACCTCGCCGGAGAATATGGACCGGGTCGCCCCGCTTTACGCCCTGCTGTTCCAGCAGCTCGTCGATCTCAACAGCCGCACCCTGCCGCTGGCCGACACCCCACCGACGCTCGTCTTGCTGGACGAGTTCGCCCGGCTCGGTCGCGCCCCGGTCCTGGCGCACGCCTTCGCCTGGGTCGCCGGCTATGGCCTGCGGCTGCTCCCCGTCATCCAGAGCCCGTCCCAGCTCCGCGCCCTCTACGGTCCCGACGCGACCGAGGACATCCTCACCAACTGCGGCCTCGAGATCGTCTTCGCGCCCAAGGAGCTGAAGGTGGCCCAAGAGCTGAGCGAACGCCTCGGCTACTACACCTACCGGGCACGCAGCCGGAGCCGTCCGATTGGACTGGGCCAAGGCCGTCGCAGTCTGACGGACTCCGACCAGAGACGCGCGCTCATGCTTCCGCAGGAGCTGATGCAGCTGTCGGACAAGGCCCTGATCGTCTTGAAGGCGGGCCTCGCGCCGACGCGCGGCCGCAAGCTCGTCTACTACCGCGACCGGCGCTTCACGGATCGGCTGCGTCCGCCGCCCTCGCCGCCGCCGACGGCGCCGCGCGCGCCCGCGCCGCTCGCGCAGGAACCCCAGCCCCCGACCGAGGTGGAGACCGACATGGATTTCGACAGCATCGTCCGCCGCTTCACGGCTGAGGGTCTGAAGCCCCCGCCCCCCGGCGCGACGGAGGCCGAGGTGCAGGCCTGGCTGCAGCGGGTGGTGACGGCCCCCGTCGGCGCTCCGTCCCGGGAACGTCTGCCGTGAGCGCCGCCCGGCCAAAGCCCGATCCGGTCAACCGCGTCTCGCCGCGACCGGCGACGCGAGCGGACGGCCGCTCGCTCGACAAGGGTGATGTCCCGACCCAGCTGCTGGATCGCTATCTGATCGAGCGTGACCGTCAGGGTCGACCGGAGCGCTACTATCGCGACCACAAGGCGGCTGACGCGATGTTCCGCGACCATGGCCGGGCCCTGTCCTCACAACAGGCCTATCCGGACGCCGTCGCCTCCATGCTCCGGATCGCCCAGCACCGCGGCTGGTCCGGCATCAAGGTCTCGGGTGACGAGGCCTTCCGCCGGGAGGTCTGGGTGCAGGGACGATCGCTCGGCCTTGAGGTCGCAGGCTACAAGCCCACCGAACGGGATCGACAGGCCGCCAATGAGCCGGCCGAGCGGGCGGGCCGCCGCGCCGTGGAGCCGACGCGCGAGGAGGTGAAGCGGCGTCTGGACATGGCCGCCGTCGTAGTCCGCACCCTCATCTCGGACCCCGCCGCCCAGGCCCGCCTGCTCCAACAGGCGTGGGCGAGAGTGCGCCCCGAGCCGGACAAGTCCCGCAATCTCGAAACCCGCGGTGCCCGTCAGCGAGCTGAGCGAACCCGGCAGCGCTGATGAGACGGAGGCGGACGGCGGGTCGAGAAGCGGTGACTGGCAACGTCAGCCATGGGTGGGAAGCGGGCCTGCCAGGTCAGTTCAAGCTGTTCAGTATCTCGCTCAACTCGCCGGGAGCATCGATCATGATGTCATGTCCTGACGCAACCTCGAACACCCGCCAGCCGGGACGCTTCCTGGCGCGCTCGAACTGTTCTGTGATGGCGGGGAACCCCCACTCTGTCGCATAGATGTACGTGTGGCCCGGAATGCGATCAGCCTGGTCGCCGATGCTGATCCTTTCGCGCAGCGAGGGATACGGATGGGAAGTCATCAGCCTGTCCACCATCTTCCGGTCAGCCTTGTTGACCTTGAAGAAGCTGGCCGGCGGAGCGATGACCCTGGAGCCGCCACCCAGCAGTGCGACCATGATTTTCAGCATGACGCCGCGCCAGCCGGGGAAGATGTAGTCCGCCATGCAAGCACCATTGTCCGGCACGACAGCGTCCAGAAACACGAGGTTGCTGATGCGGTCCGGTATCTGATCGGCCACGCCGCTGATCACCATGCCGCCATACGAGTGACCGCACAGGACTACGTCGTGAAGATCCTCGCGGCTGAACAGTCCCAGGATGTCATTGACGTGGGTGGTCAGATTGATCTGGCGCGCGTCCTCGTTTGAGCGTTCCGCCAGCCCCGCAAGGGTCGGTGTGAAGACTCGGTGCCCGAGCGCTCGAAGCCGATCCGCGACGCGATCATAGCACCAGCCGCCGTGGCTGGCCCCATGGACAAGGACGAACGTTCGAGCGCTCGTGGGTAGACCAGTCATGACGGCCTCCAAAAACTGACGGCGAAATAAGATTGATCACTTGATCAGTCAAGACTGATCGTGCGATTAGGGCTCGAAGCTGATGGAGGCGCTGCTGTCTGAGTTGAGTCGAGCATTCGCCGAGGGAGACGCCCGCAACGTCATCATGGACGCCGCGCTAGAGGTCTTCGCGGCTCATGGCTTTCATGGTGCGGGCACGCGGGCGATCGCCCTGAAGGCGGGCGTATCGCAGCCCCTTCTGAACCATCACTTCGGTGGTAAGGAAGGTCTATGGCGCGCAGTCGGCGAGCGCATCACCTCCGACTTCATCGCCTTCATGAGCGGCGCTGTCGATCCGACGAAGCCGTCAGACGCCGGGATGGTCGCGATGCTGCGGGGTTACCTCGAGTTCTGGGGCGACCGTCCACTGGCTTTCAGGTTCAACAGGTGGCGACGTCTGGACGGCCTCACCGACGAGAGGATCGACCGCTCCGAGCAGATGACCCGGTACGGCGTCGCCTTCATGCAGAAGGCCCAGGTCGAAGGTGTCGTTCGCGACGATCTCCCCCCTGGACTGGCCTTGGTGATGAGCGGCGGTCTCATTCAGTTCTGGCTGGAAAGTCAGATTGAAGTACGCGATGCGGTCTCCGTCACCGGTGACGCCGATCTTTCAGACGAAGCATTCATCTCGCACATTATGTCGATGCTTCGCGCTGACCCTGAATAAGGTCTGCAACGGGTCGGGAGCCGTCATAGCCTTCATGGCGGATAGCAGGCACTGATCCGTCAGCTGGAGGCGACTTCCCTCATGGTCCCCCGCGGTGGGTAACCGATCAGCTCCCGGATTGAGAGCTTCCCTCGACCCTTGAGGCTCCGTTCAGTTGAGGTGTGGAGTCTCTTGTGACCTCGTCAACGGGTCCGAGCTCTGCCCCGCTCTTTCCGTCCCTGATCTTCGCCGAGCGCCCGGGCGAGGATTTCCCGCCGGGTCGCGACGGGCGGCAGGGTCCGGACGAATACCTCCAGATCTCGCCCTAATGTCCGGTCCGCGTCTGTCTTCGACGCCTGGAGCCGCAAGGCCTCGACCACGAGCGCTTTGCGGATCTGCGCCTGTCTTTGGCGCAGTCGGACTTCCCAAGGCGCCGCTTCCGCCGGCGACCGGGCCGCGTCTTTCAAGGCGCCCTTGAGGGTCTCCGGCATCGCCCCCTCTCCACGCTCGAACCGCTCACGCAGCTTCCGAACGGGCGTGCGTTCGCTCTTGCGCACCACGCCACGCGCGCGTCGGGGGGTGGCTTCGGCCTCGACGCCGCGATCGCGCAGGGCCGCCGCGAACGTCTCGCGCCAGAGCTGGAGGTCCGCCTTGCGCGGATTGAGCCTTTCCCCATCACGTCCCAGCGCCCGGACTGTGAGATGGACGTGGGGGTGACGATCATCCGTGTGGAGGGCGAAGACATAGGGATGTCGATCGCCGAACAGGGCGTCCGCGAAGGCGCGCGAGGCATCGTGGACCCGGCCGGGATCGACACCCGCCGGCATGCTCAGAACGATCGACAGAGAAACCGGGGTATCCTTTCGGGACGCCAGCACATCCAGTTCGGCACGCCAGTCCTCGGCCAGGGCGCGAACCTCCGCCGGTCCGGACAGACGCTCGCCGTCGGGTCCCTCCAGGACCAGTTTTCCGTTTCGGGTAATGTAGTCCAGGTGGCGCTGCAGATGGCCGCCGTCCCGCGTTCGTCCGGTGATCTTGACCATCACCTCCGGAACACGGCGCGCGACGCGCTGAAGCCTGGCGTTCGCCGGCTCGCTTCCCTTCCCCCGCGTGACCCGCAGCACCGCGTGCGCCAGCCTCGCCCGCCGCATGCGGACGGGAGGACGCAGCGCCTCCTCGAAGCCGGACGGGACGCGAAAGTCGGTCATGGTTCGGGGGACCAGTACGACAGGTTTCCCGCGAAGGCCTCCCGCACCCCGACCAGGTGCGCGCGGATTTCATGGACGTAGGCGTCCAGCTGAGCGACCTCCAGGTCCAGCACCGCGCCCTCCATCACGGCCGTGTTCAGGGCCCGGGCGATCTGGTTGATGTTGACGCCGATCCGCCGAAGCTCGCGCTGCACCTCCAGAAAGGCGATCGCCTCGCCACGGCCGAGCTGGGGTTGACCATGCAGCCGCGCACGGATCAGGGCCACGGCCCATTGTGTTCGGGACTGCCCTCTCAAGGCCGCCTCGCGCTCCAGGGCGACCATGTCCGCGAGGGTCAGCCGCAGACCCAATTTGGCCGCCAGGCGCGCGGGCGGTGCCGTCGGGGCCTCGGGAAACGGCGCCTGGGCCGCCGCCTCCATCAGCCGTCGAAGGAGCCGCGCGCGTCCGCCGCTCGAGGCCGCGGCGGCGTCGAAGCGGCGGATCAGGTCGGGCGGGACACGAAGGGTGAGGCGATCCATAGGGAGTGGGTCTGTCAGACATTGCCGGCGCAAAGCCTATCCTGCCCTAGACTCTCACCCCCTTCGCCCCGTAGGCCTACGGGGCTGCCCGCCCTCCCCTCGGCGGCCGGTTCCGGCCGCTCGCCCGCCGCCCTGAAGGGCGCCCCAACCAAGCGGGAAGAGGAAGACCTCGCGGCGCGCCCGCTCGGAGGGTGGGTCTTTTTCCTGCCCTACCGGTGGGGCTCGTGCGAACCCCACCTGGGTCCTCAGCCTGCCGCTGAATCAGCAAGACGTTAAGCAGCGCATCTGGCGTAACGATCGTAAGCATACCCAGTCAGGTAGGTCATGACGGCGCCATACCTCCGCAACCCCGGAACCTTGTTCGCCGCCCATCGCACCCATAGGTTCGTGGGGAAGGAGTTTCCGCCATGTCCACCCCCGCCTCGCCGAGCATCGTGCCGTTCCCGCCGCTCGTCCCCGCCCCGCCCCCCGCCAAGACCGCCGCGTCGCAGGACCGGATCTGGGGCAAGGCGGTCATCGCCAACGGCTATGCCGGTATCCCGTCGATCCTGATTCAGGCGCAGTCGCGACTGGGTCTGACCGCGATGCAGTTCAACATCCTGGTTCAGCTGCTGGACTATTACCGGGACCCGAACCGCGCCCCCTTCCCGTCGCGGGCGGAACTCGGCCGCCGCATCGGCGTGAAGCCGAAGACCATCCAGACCAATATGCGCCAGCTTGAACAGGCCGGTCTGGTGCGTCGCGAGATGCGCAAGACGGCGGCCGGCGACTGGGCCTCCAACGTCTATCATCTCGATGGTTTGATCGAACGGGTCCGCAAGCTCGAACCCGAGTTCACCCAGGCGCGCAAGGATCGGGAGGCCGCCCGGCTTCGCGTCTCCACTCCGGTGGGACTGCGCCAGCCGTAACGTCAGGGCCCAGAATTGATTTACCCCGGGGGCATGCTTTGCAGCAGAGGCGATCCCGGGGTGTACGCAGGTAGAGATAATCCATGACCCACCCCGACGCAAGGCCGGCGGCCGACGCCGATGCGGTGGAAGCCGCGCTCTCTCTCGAACGCTTCGCCCGTTATGTCGCGTGGGCGGAAGGCGACCGCGAGCGCGCCGTGGCCCTCTATACGCTGAACACCCAGGTCTCCGAAGCCCTCTATGTGCCCCTCCAGGCCCTGGAGGTCGCGCTGCGCAATCGCATCCATACGGTGATGTCCGAGGCCCATGGCCCGGGATGGTTCCAGCCCGAGGCCGGTCACGTCACCGACCGTCAGGCCGAACAGGTGCGCACGGCGATCGCCGAGCTGACCGAGGCGGGCAAGCCGATCGAGGACGGCCGCGTGGTCGCCGCCCTGACCTTCAGCTTCTGGACCTCGATGTTCGGGCGGGAGCAGGACGATCTGTGGAAGCGCACCCTGCACAGGATCGCCACGCGGGAGGGCCGCTTCCTGGCCCGGAAGGACTTCACGGCGCGACTGACGCAGGTGCGGCTCCTGCGGAACCGGATCGCCCACCACGAACCCATTCTCTACTGGAACCTGCCCAAGCTGCATCAGGCCATGCTGGAGATGACCCGCTGGCTGTCGCCGGCGATGGACGACTGGCGCGGGACGGTCGATCGCTTCCCCGAGGTCCACCCGGCCGAACGTCTCGCCCTGCCCCGTCCCGGCAAGGACGAGGCATGAGCGAGCCTTCCAAGCCGACGAGACGGGTCGTCGACGTGAACGCGCTGAGGCGGCCGTCCATCGAGGCGCACGGCCTGGTTGACGCCGACCGGGCCTACTGGCTCTACTACGACGAAACGAACAACATCCGGCGACTGCATCTCCAGGCCGACGCCTTCAACGTCCCGGACCTGAACTGCTGGGTGCTCGGCGGTCTCGGTCGTCGGGATTCGACCCCGATCGATGTCGCGCCGCTGAGGGCGCGGGCCTTCATCCAGCCCAACGCCGAGGAGCTGCATTTCGCGCTCTTCGGCCGGGGCGAGTTTCCGAAGGTCCTCGGGTCGAGGAAGCTGGAGACGTTTCTCGACTGGGCGCTGGAGGAAAACCTCCTCGTCCACTACCTCGCGCTCGACCCCTTCTACTGGTCCGTCGTCGACGTCGTCGACTCGGTGCTGGCGGCCGGGGAGATGCCGGACGGCTTCGGGGAAACCCTTAAGTCGGACCTCTGCACCGTGCTTCGCGCCGACCGGGCCCGGACCGCGGCCCTGATGGCCCGATTCGACTATCCGGACCTGAAGCCGGAAAACCGACGCGCCTTCATGACCGAGCTGATCACCTTCGCGGAAGATCACGCCGGTCTGCTGGATCATTTCGGCTACCAGATGCTGCGGGGCCTGCTGCAGATGGGACGCCACCATCCCCTGCCCTTCATCGAGGGCGGGGAGGCGCGGGTTCTGATCGACGGCTTCCGGGACTTCTTCCTGGAGCGCATCTGCATTCTGAAGAATGCGCACCACGTCTTCGACGCCGAGGACGTCGTCTCCGGCGAGCTCGCCCGGATGACGTTGACCGACGGCGACGCCCCCTTTTGCAACTATCGCTTCGTCGAGAGGTCGCATGACGATCCCGGCGTCCAGGTCTCCGATGTAATGGTCGGCTTCCTCGCCAAATTCTTCAGCTGGATCTCCAGTGTGGACGAGGACGAGGTTCGGGATTTGAAGGCCGCCCTGAGCCCGGCCCAGGCGCGCAACCGGGAGCGCCTCATCGGTCTTCTCGAGGCCAGCTACGCCGAGAACGCGGCGTTCACGCACACAGTCGTCAGCCTCGCGGACCGACAGAAGGGCGCGATCTTCCTCGACTTCTGAAGAAACGGGCCGACGGCTCGTCGGCCCGTCCCGGCCTCAGGGCTGCAGACCGTGCAGATGGTCGACCGCCTTCTGCGCGTGCGAGGCCGCCGAGACGATGAAGCGCTTGTCGTCCTTCAGGACCTCGAGCCAGTTGGCGATATAGGCCGCGTGGTCCTCGCGCGGTTCGAGGGCGAGCCCGAGGTCCGCGCAGAGGAAGGCGGCGCCGAGCTCGGCGACCAGCTCTTCGCGGGCATAGCCGGCGTCGCCGAAGCGCTGACGGCCCAGGTCCCGATCGAGACGGGTGGGATGGCGCGTCCAGTGGGTCATCTCGTGGCCGAGGGTGCTGTAGTAGTCGTCCGCCGTCTCGAAACATTCGAACGGCGGCATCTGCACATGGTCCGGACCCGGGGCGTAGTAGGCGCTGCCGCCGCCGTGCCGGACCTCGGCGCCGCAGTGTCTGAAGAAGGCGTCGATGCGGGCGATCCGCTCGTCCGGATTGATCTCGATCGTCTCCGGTTCGCCGTAGCGCTCCGGCAGGCCTTCGATCTGATCGACGTTGAAGACGGTGTAGGCCCTCAGAAACGGGATGCGTTGCTGGACCTCCGCTCCCGTGTCGTCGGTGTCCTCACGGACGATCTGGTTGGTGTAGACGACCGTCGCGCCGCGTTCGCCCTTGCGAACGTGGGCGCCGAGGGCCAGCGCCTGACGGAAGGTCATCCAGGTGGAGCGGCTGAAACCCCGGCTGGCCGCTTCGCCCCAGAGCAGGACGACATTGATGCCGTTGTAGGGCGTCCCATCATGGCGGAGCGGGCGGCTGACGGAGATCGAGGCCTTCCAGGGCTGGGTCCAGGGGCGGACCCCGGCTTCGAGCTGAGCGATGATCTGTTGGGTGATCCGGGTATGGATTTCCGGGCGTGCGGGATTGGCGGGGCGCGTCATGGCGGCCTCCTCGAAACGGAGTGTGGGAAGAAGGAGCGACGGCGCGGTCTCCGCGCCGCCGCGGCTCTTGGGTCAGCGGGACCAGATCAGGCTGTGTCCGCCCTCGACCTCCACCAGGGAGGCGTAGATCGGTCCCGGGAAGCTGGGATCGTCGAGCTTGACCGAGAGGTAGTCGCGGTCTTGCTGGCTCTTGCGCTTCCAGGCGGCGCCGAACTCGGTCTGGCCGGCGAAGATCCGGAAGTCGGGGGCCTTGTCGTCGGTCTTCTCGTTGGGCCGAAGAACCGCCGTCTTGACGTTCAGGGTGAGGGTCTTGATCGAACCGGTGTAGCCGTCGCCTTGGGCGGTGAAGGTGCCGATGGTGGCCATGTCAGTCTCTCCTTTGCTTCGGGCCACGCCTGCCGCGGCCTCGATGGCGATCGGGAGACCGGGGCCCGGGCGGCGCGCAGGGAGAGCGGAGCGAGCCCCCGCAGCGAAGCGGAGGACCGCGACAAGAGACTTTCTTGTTTCGCGAGGAAGGCCGTCAGGCCGGGGATGAAAGTCGCGCAAGCGGTTGCGCCAGCCGACCGGGTTTCGGTCAGATCCGCCTCATCGAGAGGCCGCGCCGGCTGGCGCGAAAAGGATGTGAGACCCCGGCCGCCCCGAACACCCCGTCATCGCCATTGGCCCCCGGCATGGTCGGTCAGGCCCCGACCCGCCCAGGCTCAACCCGGCGCTCAGGCTGCGGCGGGGAAGACCTTCTCGACGTCGAGGCTCCCGGCGGGCAGAGCCCGCAACAGTTCGGTCTGGGGCCGCTGGAGGTCGAGCCAGGCCGCCCCGTCCTCGGGCCGAAGCACCACGATCTGCCGGTCGTGATAGGGGGCAATATCCTCCCCCGGCTCGGTGGTCAGCATGGCGAAGGCGCCCTCCTTGATCAGGCCCGCCACCCAGAAGAGCCGCTGGCCTGACAGGGTGAAGCGCCATTTGGTCTTTCGCTTCTGCCCGGGTTCAGGGTCGGTGAACTCGAAGAAGCCGTCCGCCGGGATCAGGCACCGGTGCGAGCCCTCGAAGGATCGCCCGTCGGAGCGGAAGTTGAAGACCGGGCGTCCGCCCGGCCCCTTCCAGGCCCAGGGGGTCATGACGGCCTCGGGCCCCTCCGCCCCCATCTGGATGATCGGGGCCCGATCCCCGATGCGGATCGAGGCCATCGGGCCGAAGTTCGGCATGCCGCCGGGAAAGACGAGCCGGTTTCCCGTCAGATTGAACGCCGCAATCACATCGTCGAACGGCAGGATGAGTTGGTATTCGTTGCACATGACCTGAGCTCCCGTGACGTCGAGCCGAGGATTTCACGGCTCCGGGGTCGCCGCAAATCCCGGGGGAAAAGGCGCCGGCCGGATTGACTCCGACCTCACCTTCGAACCAGAACATTTCAGGAACATTATAGAGGCGAGGAGGAGTTCGTCCATGCCGGCCGCCCGCTCGGCCCACTTCGAGGACTTGCGCGCCAAGGTTCGCGCGCTGGAGCAGGCTGACCGTCGAGCGGTCGGCGTGCTGCCGTTCGAGGTGGCGAGACTGGACGCCGCCCTGCCGGGCGGAGGCCTCGCGCTCGGGGCGCTCCATGAGGTGGCCGGGGGCGGCGACGACGCCGTCGGCGGCGCGGCGGCCGCTCTTTTCGCGGCGGGCATTGTCGCCCGTCTGCCCGGACCGGTTCTGTGGTGCATCACCCGCCCCGACCTGTTCGCCCCCGCGCTCAGCCATGCGGGGCTGGGACCGGACCGGGTCATCTACGTCGAGGCGGGCGACGAGAAGGCGCTGATGGCGTGTTTCGAGGAAGGCCTGCGCCATGGCGGGCTGGCGGGCGTCGTCTGCGAGACGTCCCGCCTGACCATGACCGCCTCGCGCCGACTGCAGCTGGCCGCCGAGGCGTCGGGCGTTATCGGCCTTGCGGTCCGGCGATGGCGCCGGGCGGCGGAGGCCGCCGACTTCGGCCAGCCGACCGCCGCCGCCACGCGCTGGCGCGTCAGCGCCGAGCCATCAGCGCCCTTGCCGGTCCCCGGGATCGGTCGGGCGCGATGGCGGATCGAACTTATGCGTTGCCGCGGCGCCGACGCGGCGGACTTCATTCTGGACGCTTGTGATGAGACGGGTCGTCTCGCTCTTCCTGCCGAACTGGCCCGTCGATCGGTTGCGCCGCCGGTTGGGCGCCGACGCGCCGCCGCCTGAGCATCCTCTCGTCCTTACGGGCCGGATCGGTCGCAAGCGGGTCGTGACGGCCTGCAACGCCGCCGCCGCCGGCTCCGGCGCACGCGTGGGCATGGCCGCAACCCAGGCTCAGGCCCTGATCCCGGGTCTGGACGTGAGAGACGCCGATCCGCATGGCGACGCCGAGGCTCTGGATCGCCTCGCCCTGTGGGCGATGCACCGCTACGCCCCTGTGTGCCAGGCCGATCCGCCGGATGGACTGGCGATCGACGTCACCGGCGCCGCCCATCTTCAGGGAGGCGAGCCGGCGCTCCTGCGCGATCTGGCGGCGCGCCTCCAGGGCGTCGGCGTGACCAGCCGGGGCGTCGTCGGCCCAACGCTCGGCGCCGCCCATGCGGTCGCCCGTTTCCGCGCCGACCAGAGCCTCATCGCAGATGACGGCGTCGATGCGGCTCTCTCCCCCTTGCCGCTCGAGGCCTTGCGCCTGCCGGCCGACCTTCCCGTCGGGCTGAGGCGGATGGGGTTCGAACGGATCGGCGACGTCGCCCACCGGCCCCGCGCGCCCCTCCAGCTCCGTTTCGGAGCGGAGCTTGGCCGGCGTCTCGACCAGGCCTATGGCCGGTCGGGGGAGCCTCTGATCCCGGTCGAGGCGCCTGAGACGCCCCGCGTCGAACGGGTCTTCGCCGAGCCGATCGGGGCCCCAGAAACCCTGGCCCGGTACGCCGGCGCCCTGGCCGAAGCCCTGTGCGGGCAGTTGGAAACGCGCGGCCTGGGGGCGCGGCGGCTCGACTGGCTCTGCTACCGCGTGGACAACCGGATCGAGGCAGTCCGCGTGGGTCTGGCCCAGCCGGTGCGCGACGTGCGCCGGCTGACCCGGCTGCTGACCGACAAGATCGAAACGATCGCGCCCGGCTTCGGCATCGACCGCATGACGCTGGCCGCGAGTGCGGCCGAGCCGCTGAACTGGCGGCCCGCCGCCGCGCGTCTCGGCGCGGAGGTCGCGCCGGACGTGTCCATGCTCGTCGATACCTTGGCGAACCGGATCGGCGCTGACCGGCTCTACCGGCTGTCTCCGGTGGAAAGCGACGTCCCGGAGCGCTCCACCCGAAAGGTCGCGCCTCTGTCAGCCCCTACGGGAGTGTCATGGACGCCGGACTGGCCCCGCCCGACACGGTTGTTCGGCAAGCCGGAGCCGATCGAGACGATCGCGCTCCTGCCCGACAACCCGCCGACCCATTTCACCTGGCGCGGAGTCCGCCGTCGGATTCGCCGGGCCGACGGCCCGGAACGGATCTTCGGCGAGTGGGGGCGACGCGATGCGGAGATGCGGGCGGTCCGCGACTACTTCCAGGTCGAGGACGACGCCGGCGAGCGCTTCTGGCTGTTCCGGGCCGGCGACGGCGAGGATGCGACGACCGGCTCCCAGGCCTGGTTCATCCACGGCCGGTTCGGATGAGCGAGACCGCAACGCGGCGCTATGCCGAACTCCAGTGCGCCTCCCACTTCTCGTTCCTGCGCGGCGCCAGCGGCTGCGACGAGCTGTTCGCCCAGGCCGCCGTCTGCGGCCTGGAGGCGCTCGCCATCACCGACCGGAACAGCGTCGCCGGCATCGTGCGAGCGCATGAGGCCGCCAAGGCGACCGGGGTTCGACTGGTGATCGGCTGTCGTCTCGAACTCGTCGATGAGACCGCTATACTGGTCTATCCGACCGATCGGGCGGCCTACAGTCGCCTGTGTCGACTGCTGACCCTCGGGAAGGGGCGCGCAGGCAAGGGTGCGTGTCGCCTCGACTGGTCCGATCTGGCGGACCATGCCGGGGGCCTGATCGCCGTGCTCGTCACCGATCGCGCCGATGCGTCGTACCGCCGACGCCTCTCGGCCCTGGCCGACATCTTCGGCGCTGACGCCTATTGCGCCCTGACCCTGCGCCGCCGCCCCCGGGACCAGATGCGGCTGCATCAGCTTTCGGAGCTGGCCCAGGATCTTGGGGTGAACACTGTCGTGACCAACGACGTCCTCTTCCACCACCCGGACCGCCGCATCCTTCAGGACGTGCTGACCTGCATTCGCGAGGGCTGCACGATCGACGATGTCGGCTTCAAGCGGGAACGCTCGGCCGATCGTCACCTGAAGCGCGCCGAGGAGATGCACCGGCTGTTCGCCCGCTATCCGGACGCTCTGCGCCGGTCGGTCGAGATCGCCGACCGGTGCCGGTTCAACCTCGACGAGCTGTCGTATCAGTATCCCAGGGAGGCCGCCCTGCCCGGCCTGACGCCGCAACAGGCGCTGGAGCGATTGACCTGGGAGGGCGCGGCCGGCCGCTATCCGGACGGCTTGCCGGACAAGGTGCGCGCCAGCCTGAAGCATGAGCTGACGCTCATCGAGGCCCTGGGCTATGCCCCCTATTTCCTGACGGTGAACTCCATCGTCCGCTTCGCCCGAAGCCGGGACATCCTCTGCCAGGGCCGCGGATCGGCCGCCAATTCGGCGGTCTGTTTCGTGTTGGGCATCACCTCGATCGACCCGGGCCGCAACCACCTGCTGTTCGAACGCTTCGTCAGCCAGGAGCGGAAGGAGCCGCCGGACATAGACGTCGATTTCGAGCACGAACGGCGCGAGGAGGTGATCCAGTGGGTCTATGAGACCTACGGCCGCGATCGCGCGGCGCTGTGCGCCACCGTGATCCGCTACCGGTCACGCGGCGCCCTGCGCGCCGTGGGAAAGGCGCTCGGCCTGTCCGAGGATCTGATCAAAACGCTGTCGTCCCAGGTCTGGAGCTATTCCAGCGAGGGCGTCGAGGATCGACACGCCGAGGAACTGAACCTCAACCTCCAGGATCGGCGCCTTCGGCTGGCGCTCGACCTGTCCCGCCAGCTGATCGGCTTTCCCCGGCATTTGAGCCAGCACCCGGGCGGCTTCGTCCTGACGGACGACCGACTGGACGATCTCGTCCCCATCGAGCCTGCGGCGATGAAGGACCGCCAGGTGATCGAATGGGACAAGGACGACATCGACGCCCTGAAGTTCATGAAGGTCGATGTGCTTGCGCTCGGCATGCTGAGCTGCATGCGACGGGGCCTGGACCTGCTGCGGGACCACAAGGGCGTCGAGCTCGATCTGGCCTCGATCCCGGCCGAGGATCCGAAGACCTATGCGATGATCCGCAAGGCGGACACGCTGGGGGTCTTCCAGATCGAGAGCCGGGCCCAGATGGCCATGCTCCCCCGGATCAAGCCGCGCACCTTCTACGACTTGGTCATCGAGGTGGCGATCGTCCGCCCTGGCCCGATTCAGGGCGACATGGTCCACCCCTATCTGCGACGACGCGAGGGCAAGGAGCCGGTCGACTATCCCAAGCCGGAGCTGGAGCGGGTGCTGGGCAAGACGCTCGGCGTCCCCCTCTTCCAGGAACAGGCGATGCGGGTCGCCATCGAATGCGCCGGGTTCACGGCGTCCGAGGCGGACCAGCTGCGCCGGGCCATGGCGACGTTCAAATTCACCGGCGGCGTCAGCCACTTCAAGGACAAGCTGGTCAACGGCATGGTCGAGCGCGGCTATACGGCCGAGTTCGCCGAGAAGACCTTCAGCCAGCTGGAGGGCTTCGGCTCCTATGGTTTCCCCGAGAGCCATGCGGCGTCCTTCGCCCTGATCGCCTACGCCTCCTCCTGGCTCAAATGCCATCACCCCGACGTCTTCTGCGCCGCCCTGCTGAACGCCCAACCCATGGGGTTCTATGCCCCGGCCCAGATCGTTCGCGACGCCCGTGAGCACGGCGTCGAAATCCGCCCGGTCTGCGTCAACGCCAGCCGCTGGGACTGCACGCTTGAGCCCACCGACCGTGAGGACCGCTTCGCCGTTCGTCTCGGCCTGCGCATGGTGCGCGGCCTGGCGAATGCGGACGCGGGGCGCCTCGTCGTTCATCGGCGCGCGGCGGCCTTCACCAGTGTCGAGGATGTCTGGCGACGCTCCTCGACGCCGGTCGGCGCCCTCACCCGCCTCGCCGAGGCGGACGCTTTCCTGCCGTCCATGGGCCTGCAAAGGCGCGAGGCACTATGGGCGATCAAGGCCCTGCGTGATGATCCCCTACCCCTGTTCGCCGTCGTCCAGGACGATGGCGCGACAACACCGGAGGTCGCTGAGCCGGACGCGACCCTGCCCGGAATGCCGGCGGGCCAGGAGGTGGTCGAGGACTACAGCCATGTCGGCCTGACCTTGCGCGAGCATCCGGTCGCCTTCCTGCGCGACACCCTCCAGTCGCGCCATGTCATGACCTGCGCGGACGCCTCAGCGATGCGGGACCGCCGCCAGACCCGGGTCGCAGGTCTGGTGCTCGTCCGTCAGAAGCCCGGCTCAGCCAAGGGCGTGATGTTCATCACGATCGAGGACGAGACCGGCGTCGCCAATCTGGTCATCTGGCCCAGCCTCTACGAACAGCAGCGCCGCATCGTGCTCGGCGCCAGCCTTCTCGTCGTAGACGGGACGGTCCAGCGCGAGGGCGAGGTCGTCCACATCGTGGCGACACGCATGCACGACGCATCCGACCTATTGGCGTCACTGGGCCAGCGGGATCACTTCCCCCTGCCGCACGGCCGGGGCGACGAGGTTTATCGCGGCAGCGCGCCCGACGCCCGCACGCCCAAGGTGCGGGACATCTACATCCCCGATCTGTCGCTTGAGGCGATCAGGGTGCGAACGCGGGACTTCCGTTAGCCTTCCACAGCGACCAAATCAGCATCACAACTACAGCTAGGACCCGGAAACGGGCGCAAAAACCTAGACGGGACAAATACGCCTTGGCCGACGGCCCCTCGCCAGCACAGCTTTCTCGCGTTCTCCGCTATCACCTGAACGAGCTGGGCGCGCTCAATGCGCACCATGACTTCGAGCATCTGACGCGACACGTCGCGCGAGCTCGGCTCTATTCGAACATCCTGCCCGCGACCGGCCCCGTCAGTGCGGGCGGTGATGGAGGCCGGGATTTCGAGTCGTTCAGGACGAACCTGCCGCTTCCCTTGACCGCGAACTCGCCGTTCGTCGCACAGGCCTCCGGAGCCCGCGAGGTCGTGTTCGCCTGCAGTCTCGAGAAGCGGATCGAACCGAAGATCAAGAAGGATGTGAAGTCCATCGTCGCGGGCGGGGCCGTCGATGAGATCGTCTACTTCTGCGAGGCGGATTTCCCGATCGGTCGGCGCCGCAGATTGCAGAAGTGGGCGAGAGACGAGCACAACATCGAGCTCAGGATTTTCGATGGCCAGGCGATCGCCGAATGGCTGGCAGATCGCGATCTGTTCTGGATCGCCCAGCAGTACCTTTCGCTGCCGGCCGAGATCGGCCCCGCAGGTCCTGCGAGTGGCGACGGGTACGATGATCGTCTTGCCCGTTGGCGAGACCGCGAACCGCTGGTGATAAGCCAGGCCGACTTCACGGACATAAAGCGCGGTGTGCGGCGAGCGACCTTCGACATCGAAGCACGTCACGATCTCCGCTTCTGGATTTCGAAGATGGAGGTCTTCGCGGCGCACGAGGCGGCACCGCGTGGTCTCGCCCGGAACGCGGCCTATGAGATCGCGGTCGCGTCCCTTCGAGGGTTCGGGGATCTGAACCCCCAGGCGCACAGGCTCCGCGACTACTACTCCGACGTCGGGGAATGGACCGGGCAGGCTGACCTGCAGAACGCAGCCACCTTGCTCGTCTATGCGCACGGCGGCTTGCTCCACTCGACCTATCACGGCTCATTGGACGAGCTCGTTGAGTGGCGAAACACCCTTCTCGACGTGATCGATCGCGAGATCGAGACCGCGCCCGGCCCGGTGCGTCGCACCGGGCTGCTTCGCGTTCGCGGGCACATCAGCGGACTCCCGAGCGCTCCGGACGCGCCAAGCGATCCAAACGCATCTCGTTTGGACTGGGGACGGATGCTCGATGAAGCCAAATCTACGCCACTCTTCCCGATCGAAGACTTCTCGGATTTCCTGACCAAGGTGATCGCGATCGCGGGCGAGGATGCGGAGCTGCTCGCCTTGGCGGAACGCGCCGACGAACTGATCGCTGAACGGGCTGGCGGCGCGGTGGCAGGTGAAAAGGCCCTCAAAAGGGCGCTCGCGCTTCTGGACAATGATCATCCACTGACGGCGATCCGCGAGCTCCACAAGGCCAAGGCGAAGTGGTTTTCTGGGGACCGCATCGAGGGCGCCGTCCGCGTCATGCTCCTGCTCGCAGGCTGCTACCGGGATTTGGGGCTGACCTATGCAGCCAAGAACTACGCGCTCGCGGCGGCCTTCATTGCCGAGTACCACCCCGAGGACGCGCTCGGCCCGCTTCTGCCCACCGCGCGCTTGTCCGTGGCGGACTTCGAGGACAACGCAGGCTGCGCGGTTGGTTTCATTCAAGCGATGGCGGCGATGCTGCGCGCTCATGTCCAGCATCAAGCGGACCCTCTCGACCTTGAGAAGCACTCGGACCTCAACGTCAACATCGGGCAACTGACGACGTGGCGAGGGGCTCTTCTCAGGCTCGCCCCCGAGGCGCTGCCTACCTTTGACAGACTGTACGCCGACTGGCCGCCTGTGCTCTGGGATCCAATCCGGTCCGCCTCGGAGTCGGCGGACGGCTTCTGGATTCAGGATAACCCGGATGAACTGTGGGAGCGTCTCCAGGAGGCTTTCCTTGATCGTCCGTTCAGTGATTTTGGCCCCAAGCGAACCGTTCGCTGGCGCGCGATGGATATCGATTGGACGTGCGTGTTCGAGAACCGCTACGCCGTCGTGCCCGAGGCCGAACAGGTTATAGCCAGCCTCCAGCTTTTCGCCGTCATCCTGCTCCGGGTCGATCTGGTGACCCTTCCGGGTGAAGTGCATATCGATGTCCGGGTGGATCCGACACACGCGGAGCCTGCGTTCGAGGAAGTCGAACCCAGCACGCCGACCACAATACGCACCTTCAGTCTCACCCTTCCGTCTGGAGGCCCGCCAGACCCATGGCCGATGATTCAAGGGGTCCTCGCTCCGATCCTCGGAGCCCTGTCGCTGTTGCCGCCGAAGGAAGCGGCCGAAGCACTGAGCGACCAGGTGGAAGCGCTCGCCGGCGAGCTCTTCACCGCTCGCCCTTACCCGGAACTCTACCGAGACCTGATCTCTGAGGAGGCGTTCGGCGAGGCGATCCGCCAGGCGTTGCCGACCATCGAGCCCGAACGCGTCTTTGAGCTTAGAAAGATCGAGGCGCTGTCGGGGCCGACGGGGCCCGGGCCAGGATATGATGCGGATGAAGCCGCACTGTCGATTGAGCAGCGATACAATCGCTCGTTCGCCTATCTCCGCCACACCCTCCCAGTAATTCTAGCGGATCCGGATGTGCGCGCCCGCCTCGCGGCGATGCGCGACGAGGGACTCAAGGACTGGGAAATCCTGAGCATCCTGGCGAATATCGCCTTGAACGCCCGCTTTTCGTTCGATGTGGCGGGAAGACCGTCGCGCGAGGTGATGGAGAAGGCGAAAGCCGAATTGAACAGGCCTGAAGAACCGGATGAAGCGCTGTCCGCCGAGGCCTTTTCGGACGAGGCCATCAGAGTGAACAGGCTGATGTTCATCGGCGCCCACGTCGGTTCGTGGGGCTTGCAGGGCGGACGAATGAGAGATCCGGACGCGCTGGAAGCGCTGTTGATCCGGCGTTATGGCCTGCGGCGAGACGACGTCGATCACGAGCCCCTGTTCTGATGCCCGATCGCCGCTGCGACAGGGATGCGATGTTTTCGACCTTGCTTCGAGGCCGGGCATTTCCGAGACTCACCCCATGAAACGCCCTCTCCGCAAACTGTCGCCGACCAAGCAGCGTGAGCTGGAACGGTACGTCGACATCATCGAGGAGGGGTTCGCCAAGGCAATCTCGACGCGACGGGCCGACCGACTAAAGAACGGTCGCATCCTGAAGATCATCCTCTACGGGAGCTACGCACGAGGCGACTGGGTCCACGATCCTATCAGCCGTTACTTCTCGGATTTCGATCTGCTGGTCATCGTCGATCACGAGGACCTCACGGACATCGAGTTCTGGGAGAAGGTCAACGAGGAGCTGATGGAGCAGTGGACGCTCGGCGCCATGCGCACCTCCACCGAGCTCATCGTTCACAGCCTCGACGACGTGAACTTCAAGCTGGAGCACGGCCGTCCGTTCTTCATCGACATCGTCCGCGAGGGCATCGTCCTGAAGGATACGCCCGGCGTGAAGCTGTCGGACCCGCAGCCTCTTCCGCCAGCGACCGCACTGGAAGAGACGATGGAGTACGTCGAGGAGTGGAAAGCAGCTTCGAACGGCTTCACGAAAATCGCGCGGTTCTGCATCGACGATCACGAGCTAAAGCTCGCAGCGTTCAATCTGCATCAAGCGACCGAGTCCCTCTATCAGGGCTTGCTGCTCGTCCTGACGCTCTATGCGCCTCGCAGCCACAACCTCGTCCATCTCCGGAAGATCACGGAGCCGCTGGAACCGCGCCTTCGCGAAGTGTGGCCGCAGGAGACCAAGTTCCAGAAGCGCTGCTTCGAACTGTTGCGCGCGGCCTACGTGAAGGCTCGCTACTCGCGCCACTACCGCATCACGGAGGAGGAGCTCGCGTATCTCGGAGAGCGCATCGAGTTGCTCCGCCAGATTGTGGCCGAAGCCTCCGATCGCCGGCTCGCTGAGCTGCGGGCTGAGGGTTCGACCGAGACCTAGAGCCGCCGTCCACGACGATGTCCACGACCTCTTCCGAAGGCTTGACCTGGCCGCCGCCGACCACGGCGATCATCGGCTTCGATGTCGAAGCGATAAACGCCGAAACGGCGGACCATTCGCACGTCGATGCGGGCGTGTTCGAGCAACGCTTCATGGTGCTCGCGCGAGCGAGCGAGGGACAACTGGCCTCCGGGTGGTACTGGCTGTCCGGCGCCGTCGGACTCCTGCTCCGCCCCGCTGACCAAGGGTCGCCGTGGGGCCCGCGATATGTGGGCGAGGGCTGGCGGATGCCCGCGATCGAGGATTTCCTCCCTCAGGCCGGGGTTTTCGAAACCCTGGCGGCTCAACTCGATCACCCCGGGCTGAAGGCGCGACTGGCCGACATAGCCTGGACCAATGAACGCCATCGCGGTGCAGCGGGACGCTGTGCGATCGACGGCTATGTGGATAGCCTGGATCGGTTGCTCGATGGGCGCTCCAGACCGCGATACGGCGAAGCCGAGGGCGCGTCGTTTGAAGCGCTAGGGTTCGCCCAACGCGCCCTGCAGCTGGCGCTCAGGCTGACCGGCAAGAAGAAAACCGACCCGGCCGCGCGTGACGCCTTTTTGCGCCTCTATGGTAGAGCGGTGACCGACCGCGCGGTCACGGTCTTCGGTTCGGCGGCGGCACTTGCGCGCTACTACGATCTGGTCCCGGCCCTCGACGTCGCCGCCGACCTCGAGGCCGTCGCTCGCGACGCGCCGGATCGGTTCGATCCCTTGGCGTCCGCGCAGTTGCTGGGACACGCCGCGCACCTTCATTTGCAAGCCCGCGACGAGGACGCCAGCAGGCGGTGTCAGGTCGAGAGGGTCAGCACAATCCTGAAGATGGTGGACCAGGTCAGCACCTCCGGCGCCAAGGCGCATTGGGTGCAGTCCGCCCTGCACGCCCTGCGCGGCATAAGGGGACAGGATGAGTGGCGCCGTTCGCTCCGGCGGGACTTGCGTGATCTTCAGGAAGACGCCCTGTCCGAGTTCGTCATGATGACCGTTCCGCTCGACCTCGGCGAAGAGCGACGGGAGGCGTTCGAGACCTTCGCGCAGCTGGATCTCCCGGCGGCGTTGAAGGCCTTGGCCTGCATCGGACGGTCCCAGCCCGTCGAAACGCTTCGCGAGGACGCACTGGCCTCGCTCGATCAGTTCCCGCTCGGCGCCATGATGGGAACCCGGCACTCCGACGAAGACGGACGAACCGCCGCGAACACGCCATCCGGAGATCGGGAAGATCCCGACGAGGATTGGCTGAAGCAGAGGATCAACGAATCCGAGCGATTTCGTCGGCAGATCGTTGTGCAGGGGAGTTTCGACCCGGCCCGGCTGACCCTCTCCCAACGGCACAACATTCATGAACGGCATCTTGGGGCGATCGTGTCCCGCTCCCCGTTCGTGCGCTGGGAGCAGCAAGGTCTCATGGCGCTGGGCTTTACCCGCCTTCTGCAGGGTGACGATCAGTCAGCGGTCCATCTGCTCGTTCCGCAACTGGAGCCGTGCCTGCGCCATGTGCTCCGGGTTGCGGACCATGACCCGGTCGTCGATTTCGACGACATGACGGAGGAGAATGTGTCTCTGTCGGCGATGTTGGGCAGACTGCGCCCTCAGCTGGAAGCCATCCTGCCGCCGGCCACCGTTCTGGAGCTTGAGCTCTTGTTCGATTTCCGGGCGGGGTCGGCCCTGCGCCATGCGGTGGCCCATGGACGGATCGGCACCGGGGGATGCCATACGACCGAGGCCGTTTACGCCTGCTGGCTGCTGTACCAGCTGACGTGCTGGCCGTTGCTGCGGACGTGGGATTCCATCACAGCACCGGCTATAAGAGAGCAATGTTAGCCGACAGGCCCGCCCAACAGCGGCCCGCCCCGGTAGTCTTCGCATGAGGCCGCGCCATGAGTGACAAACGGACTGATTTTCTCTGGATCGTCCAGATGATCATGATCAAGCATCAGGAGCGTGTGACGGGTTGGTCCGGCGTGGCGGGCGACGCGGTTGCAGCGAGCCACCGCATTCCCGCAGAGATGACGGCGAGGGACGCCGCCCTCGCCTTCTGCAGCGTCTTCGTCGAAGGCTTTAATGGCGAGACGCGCGCTGAGGTCCCAGCCTGGCTGAGCGCCCTCCGCGATCCGTCCCGCTCGGTTTATGAGGACCGAGGGCTCCGCTCGGTCTGACGCGCAAGTGCGAACGGGAGCGATCGAGGGTGACCCCGTCAGCCCAGCGCGCCGAGACTGACCACCACCCAGGCCGACCGATCCGCGCCGTGGCGGGCCGACAGTTCAACCCAGACCATCTCGCCGACGCCGACGCCTTGAAGAAGATCGACCGGGGCCACGGCCGTGTAGCTTTCGATAGGGTCGAGATCATTCTTCTCGATGGTGATCTGCCGGGCGGCGCCGCGCGCAGGCAGGTCCAGGAGCTTGCGTCCAAGGTCGCCGAGATCCGCGTAGAGCTCCTTGATCCGGGTCGTGTCGACCTTCAGATCGCGCACGACGCCGATGAAGCTCTCGTGCTCACCCGGCATCGGGTCCATCGCCTTGACCCCGACAAGCTGGTGCGCCGGAGCGACGATGTGGGCGGGTGGCTCCGGCGTCGGTGCGCCCGTGCCGATGGCCACAAAGCCTTTGAGGGCCTCAAGAGGCTGTCCCTTTCCGGTCGAAGGATCGAGGCCGGCTTTCAGCCAGCCGCCCGCGCCCGCCATTGAAGCGCCGACGATCGCGGCGCTGCAGTCGTGTCGCGGCCACGGCGGCTGATTGGTTTCGAAGAAGACGCCGCTGCCGCAACTGCATTGATAGACGTAGATCGCCGAGGTGCAGTCCGGACATCGCCACGGATAGATCCAGGACCGGCACTCCGATCGATGCAAAAAATGTCCCATACACGCCTCCCGACGCGCAGCTATCCGCATCTTCGGCGAGTCCACAAGCGGAGGTTGACGGCGCGATGCGCCACAGCCCCTCAAGGTAGTCGGCTTGCGGCGATCGTACCGAGCGGGCAACGTGGCGCTCCGCCTGACAAGGAGCGCTCATGCCGCCATCCATCCTGACCTTCATTGCCTTCTATCTGAACGGGGCGATGGACTCCGGTCGCTACGACGACATCATGATCGATGAGGTCAAGGAGGAGATCAGGAACGGAACCGTCTTCGACTACCTGCGTCGTCGCCTCGGACGGGACATCGACCTGAGCCTGCTGGATTCGGCCCAGGAGGCGGAACTTCTCGGGGAGTGGCAGGACCTGCTCGACGCCGTGAACGAGCGCCGCAAATTCTGCGTGGAGCGCCGGGGCCTCACCCTGCTCGTCGCCTATCTGCTGGAAGGCGTGCAACGCCGGATGCCCTAAGGCGACGCCGGGCAAGCCTCGCCCGGCGCAGCCTCCCCGAGGTGCATGACCAGGCTGCCCGGGGGAAAAGCGCCATCGACGAACGCAGGGCGATCAGGATGCCAGTCGGCCCGGTCGTGCCACTCCTTGCGCATCCTGCGACTCACGGCATCTTGTGAGTCGGGTTAGGCGCCTGTGACCTGTCGCCGGGTCAAACGTCTCGTGGCTTGCAATCCCTTCCTCGGCCCCACGTTTTCCTCGTGTGCCGCAGCGTAATCGGCGACCTGCGCACCCACAGAGGCAAACGCCATGGTCGAACTCGACATCACTCTGAACCCTGTCACCCTCGAGCGCCTCAAGGCCGGACTTCGACAGACCGCTCCCGAAATCAAATCCTCCCACCGCGTCGAAGCGCTGGCGCGTGGACTGGGCTTCCACTCCAACGCCGAATTGCGCGCTCGCATCGACGCGGGCGGTTCTCGACGGATCGATCCTGAGCCGTTCGGCCGCTACCTGACCGAACGTGACTTCGATGCGCCGGCATCGATGCTGCTGCGCGCCGCAGCACATGCGATCACGCTCACGGCGATGGACCGCGACGATCGTCTCCATAAATGGGGATGGGGTTTCGGGCGGCCCGAACGCCGAAGCGATGGTCGCTGGGAGACGCCCTACGAGCACTATGACCGGGTCCAGGCGTATCGGGAGGAGCTGAAGGAGATCGCAGTCGCCGACCATGTGCTGCGCGCACTCGCCATGCTGGCGTCGGTGCCCGCGACGAAGACCATCCGCCCCGACACCGACAGCTATCGCCTGAAGCACATCGCGGAGAACTTCGCCTGCACCTTCCCCGACGGCGCGCCCTTGGGCCCGGACTATGTCGCGAACGGCCCTCTGATCGTGGCGGCCGTCCATCTTGGTTTCCGATACCGGACGGCGTACGACCGGGACGGAAACGAGTGGCCGAACGTCACCTTCAACATGTCGCAGTCACACCTGCTTGAGCTGGACATCGCCTGTCGGCCCAACGGCGCACGGGCACAGGACCGGCGCCGCAAACAGGAGGCGCGGAAGTACAGTTCGTTGTGGCCGCGGATCAGAGCGGCCTAGCTCTCGCGACGGCGCCCTGACGCTGGTGGGACGGTTTCTCGCGAGGGTTCTCAGGATCGGGTTCAGGCGCGTCGTCCAGCGCCTTCCACATCGCCTTGACCGTGTCGGACTGGCCCGTGGTCGTATCCTCGCGGGCCTGTTCGACGGCGTCGCGCTCGTCGTCGCTCAGCGCACGCTTCAGCCGCCGTTCCTGATGCGCGATGAATTTGCTCGGCTTCATGCGCGGATCACACCTTGACCGGGGGCCGTGGGCGACCCGACCCGGAGCCGTTCGGTTCGGAAAAGGTCGCCCGGGTTCCGGTCCATCGGTCCGTCCCCCCGACCATTGGACTTACAGCGTTATGCCGAAGCGGAACACCACGCTTCGCCGCCTTGCCCGGAGACAAAAAGCCGCGCGCCCCAAAGGGCGCGCGGCGAGTTTTCGGCCCCTTACACCGTCTATTCGGCGGCGAACCGGTAGGCGTCGTCATCGGCTGCGGGCGGCTCGGTCGCCTCGCCTTCCGGCTCCGGGGCCTCCGGTTCCGCCGCATCGGAGACGGTGCGCAGTACGGACGGAAGCCAGCCCTTGCCCTCGACCAGCCGCTCGGCGGCATCGGCCATGTCGCCCTTCTTGAACCCGGCGATCCGCCCGGCTTCCTCGGGCGTGGTCGCCTCGGTCACCGCTTCCAGAACCCGCGCCTTGGACACGCGGGAGAAATAGCTGGCGGCGGTGGCGGTCCACGTTCCTGTCATATCCAGACCGGTGGCGGTCGCCAGCGTCTCGGCATGGGCGAGGGCGTCCGGCTTGCGGTCGTGGGGGTCGCGCACGGCATAGAGGCCGACGCCCGCGCAACAGGCCATCAGGTCCAGAAGGTCCGACGGCGGCACGGTCATGAGCACGGCCCAGAGGTCTCGCGCCTCTTCCGGCAGACGGGCGCCCCACGCCTCCAGCCGGTCGGCCACCCGCCGCCCGGCCGGGCTGTCGCTGACGCCGGGCGCCAGCCGCTCCAGACCGGTCACGCCCAGACGCAGTTGCAGGGGCGTCCACGTCCCCCACGCCGGGTAGAAGACCTGCAAGGCCAGCGCATGGACCACCACCGTCAGGGCGATGTTTTCATCGGCCTGAACCGCATCGCGCAGCCCCATGGTCCGATGGGCGGTGAGGTCGATCACCAGCCGTTCGGACAGGGGCGCCGGTCCCTCGTCGGCCTCGGCTTCCGGCGCGGGCGGGGCCGTTTCGCCGTCCTGCGTCTCCGCCTCGGACCAGCTTTCCGGGGCGTCCGGATCGGGCGCCCGGTCGCTGACCGCATCCTCGGCCCTGACCAGACCCCGCTCGAACCGGGCCAGTCCGTCGTGGCCCAGCAGGACCATGACCCCGGCCCGCGCCTTGACCTCGGCGGGATAGTCGAAGTCCGGGCCGAAGGCTTGCAGGGCCTTGTCGATCTCTTCCAGCCGGGCGTCGGCTTCGGGCGTCAGCCCTTCCGGCCCGGCCTCGGAGACGAGGGCGTCGTATTCCTCGGACAGGGCGGCGATCTGCGCCGCATCGTCCTCGGACCGGACGACCTCGACCGGATAGACCCGGCCCAGGGCGTTGACGGCGACATAGTCGGACGCGGCCTCGGCCCATTTCCAGTCCTCGCGCTGGCGCGCCTCGTCGGCCAGAGCGGTGAGCTTGTCGCCCACCATCCGGTCCAGCAGGGCCGGGTCTTCCAGCCAGCCGCCGCCGTCCTCGGTGAACAGGTCGCGCAGCACCGAACCGCCCTCGGCCTCATACGCCTCGACGCCGACGAAGACGGCGCGGCGGTCGTCCGCCCTGACCTTGGCCTCGGTCATGGCCCGGCGAATGGCGTGGACGGGACGGTACTCGCCCAACTGCTCGAACACCTGACGCTGCCGGTCCTGATCGCCGCTGACGCAGAAGGCCATCAACTGATCAAGCGCCAGCGCCCCCTCCCGATAGGCCGCCATCAGCTCCGGGGCCGCCGCCCCGAGCCGCAGACGTTGACGCACTACGGTCGCCGTGACGCCGAACCGGGCGCCGATCTCCTCGGCGCCATAGCCCTTCTCGTCCGCCAGCCGCTTGAACGCCTCGAACTGGTCGGCGGGGTGCATGGCCTCGCGGGTGGTGTTTTCGTCGAGACTGATTTCATGGGCGTCATTCTCGGTATCTACGACAACCTTGACCGGATGGGTCCGCTTGATCTGCTTGCGCTTGGCCAAGAGCCTCAGGCCCTGACGGCGCCCCTCCCCGATGGTTACGAGGTAATTGCCGGTGGCCGTCCCGTCCTCGCCGCGTTCGATCTCGACCACGGGCGGCTGCAACACCCCCTTGACCTTGATGGAGGCGGCGAACGCCTCGATGGTCGCCGCGCTGTGCGGCACCTTCCGGGCGTTCTTCGGGGACGCCTTCAACCGGTTCAGCGGAACCACGATCTCCGCACCGTGAACCGGCTCCTGATCCGCTCCGGTCGCGGCGGCGCCAGCCGCCGCAGGGATACGGGCTTGGGTGGATTGAGCAGTCATGTCTGCCTCCTTTGGGCAAGGGTTGCAGGCACGCGAAACGCGCGCCTGAAACCCTGCCCGTCGGCGAGACCGGGGTAGCAAGGGCCAGGGCGGATCGGCCGGAGGGGGATCGCCCGGCCTGCACAAGCCTCGTATCGATCGCGGGCATCGCCCCTGTCGCCGGCGCGGAAGGCCGGGGAGACCGGCCGATCCGGCGGCGGAGCCGCTTCACCCTGGCCCGCGCGAGGGCGGAGCCCTTAGATCTTCAGAGGCATGCGATCGCGGTTCGGCCAGCCGAATCAGCGAGGGTGATGTCCCTTCGCCGATTGCGGCCCACACGGAGTGCCCAGATGACCACCGCTGCATCCCCCGCCCGACCCGTCTGCTACGCCCGGATCATTCTGACGGCCGCAGGCGTTCAACTCCCCCGTCAGCACTTTTTGGTCGCCGGATCCACGCCGGCTCAGATCAACAGCGTCGCAATCGGCCTACGCGACGCGCACGATCAGGCTGACAACTATCTTAACAAAACTGTTCCGGCCGCCGAAGTGCCGGAGCACGTCCTGCTCCAGGATGGTCAGTCGCTGCCTCTCGACGTCGAGCTGAGTTGGTTCGACAACGATCTGGGCAAGGTGGATTGGTCGAAGTTGAAGATTTGAACTACAGTACGCGGCGGCGAGCGTTCAGGACGTGTTGCCAGTGTCAGCCCACGAGCCGCACCGAGATCGGACAGTGGTCCGACGGGTGCTCGGCCTCGGGCACGCCGCCGTAGACATATTCCTCGAATGACCCCGGCTCGATCCGGGCGGTCGCGGCAGCGCCCGTGGCGATGAAGTCGATGTATTCGCGGTAGCGCGCCTTACAGCCGGCCGGCCGGTCGCCCGAGGTCAGGGTCAGGGTCGAGCCCTCTGGGTCGCCGTCGTTCAGGTCGGCCAGGAAGGCGTCGTTACGGCTGGCAAGACGACGGTTCCAGTCGCCCAGCACGACGAAGGCGGCGCCTTCGCGGGCGCGCGCCTCGGTCCATCCCTCCAGCACAGGGAGCTGGTCGAAGAGCACGGGGCAGTCCGGGTCGGTCGGCTCGCGGCCGGAGTTGCAGCCGGACTTCAGATGCACCGCCAGGAGCCGAACCGGCCGCCCGCGCGACACCGTCACATCCACGCCCCAGCGAAGATCGGGGTTACCGAGGGCCAGGGCGCTAAGGTCGGGATTGCGGGTCCAGGGCACGCCCTTGCGGATGGCGAAGCCGACGGCCTGGTTCTGGATAGAGAGCCCCGGACGCCCACGGCACTCGCCGCCGCGGGTGCTGGGCGGACGGCCGGACATGACCACGTCGTAGAGCGCCGGATCGAACACCCGTTCGGCGGCGGCCCGGTTCTGCACTTCCTGAAAGGCGATCACGTCGGCGCCGAGGGCCGAGGCGTGCGCCCGCAGACGGGCGTAGTCCGCCCCGGTGCGCGGGCTGCAGCCCTCCCCGTCCCGTTCGGCCAGATGCTTCATGTTCCAGCTGGCGATCTTGAGGCCGCCGCCGTCGCGGGGCGGCGTCATGCCGACGCAGCCCGACAGGAGGGCGGCCGAGAGGGTGAGCGCGATCAGGGATTTCATGACAGGGGGCCTCGCGGGGAAGGGTGCGGCCCGGCCGACGGCGGGTCGGCGCGGGACCGCTGCCGGGCGCAAGGTCGGTCGCGGTCCGGCGGTCCCCGCCTATCCCATCGAACCGATTCCCGCGATGCGTCATTCGCGGCGCCCCAGTTGAGGGGCGTTTCGGCGCCAGCAAAAGTGTTCAGACCCTCCCCGCCTTCGGCCATTGCCCAGCTTAAGGGCGAATTCACTGGCGAGCCCTAGCCTGTGATCCAACACGGAGAGGGTTCATGAAAAACGCCATCTTGCTGCGTCAGTCGGGTCTCAGTCTCATCAGTGTCACTGCGGTTCTCGCCGCAACGTTTACTGGCTGGGGTATCGCTATCGGACACGGTGCCGAGGCCCTGTCGATAGCCTCGTTCGCTGCCGCGCCGGTCGCTTTGGGCGCCTTGTTGATCCGCGCGGGAGCGAAGCGGCCCGCCTGAGCCTGCTTCAACGCCAGGTCATCTGCGGCCCGCTTCGATTGCGTCGGGCCGGTGAGCCTGTAGGCTGGCCAACGACGGGTTCCGGAACGATAGGGACCGATCGGGAGCCGGGGGACGTCCTCGACGTCGGCGGCGGCCGGTCCTGAAACACCGGGCTTCCTCGCAGAAGTTCCAGGCCCGTCCCCCATTCGCCGTCCCGAAAGGATCGCCGTGGCCGATGAGTTCACCGCCGAGGAAACGGCCCTCTATGACGAGCTGGCGGAACGGGCGGGCGAGGTCGCGCGCCGGATCCTGGCCGAACGCGGCCTGATCTATCTTGACGATCTCACTCCCGCGGCCGCCCGCGACCTGCTTCGGATCGCCTGGTGAGAAGCTGCCGAGGCGCGGTTCGCGAACCAGGATGTCAGCGAGCTTCATGCCGAGATCGACCTGATGGTCGACAGCCTCGTCATGAGCTCCGAAGGCGGCAGCGCCGCCCCGGCTTCGGTTCACTAGGCGGGAGCGCGCGAGTCCGCCGACGTGCGCGCCCTTGTGTCGCGATAGGGAGCCGGGGTCGACGACTTCATCCGGAAGCCGACCGACCCCGACCCTGAGACCTCCGCTAACCTTGAGCCAGCGGCGCCGGCGGCCGGGCCGTGGAAACGCCGGGAGGCGGGGTCCGCATGAACGGCGGCAGTCCGTCGATTTCGTACTGTTCCATCGACGCGACACGGCGTTCTTCGCTCATTTTCACCAGCGCACGACCCGCTTCCAGCTTCTCCTCGGGCATGTCTCCGAACATCACCTCTCCGAACTGATTGAGTAGCGAGTGTTCGACTCCCTCGAAGGAGAAGTCGTTTTGCCAGCCATTGGCGAGGATGAAGAGCAGCAGACGCTCGCAGTTCTCCGGAAGGACCTTGCCCTTCAGCCACTGACCGTAAAGCCACAGCGCGACGTCAGCCATCTGGATGCCGGGGCTCTGATCGTCGGGCTTCATGGCGAAGAGACTGCCAGGAGCCCGCTGCAGGGAGTAGCGCTCGCCAGCCCATTCGATGACATCCGGCGAGGCGTTGGAAAACAGACCGTGCCAAGAGCTCAGCGTGCGTCCGAACTCGTTCTGCTCATCGTGGATGATCGACGCGATCTTCTTGTTCAGGCGCCTGGACATGGACTGGAGCCCTTCCAGAAGGTTCGCGAAGGCCACCAGATTGGGGAAGTGGCCCTGCTTGGCGAGCTTCTGCTCGGTGGCGAACTGGACGCACTCCGGGTGCGCGATGATCCAGTCCAGCCCCTGCCCCAGCAACTCGCGCGATCGCGCATCCGGCAGGATGTCGAGCCGGGCCTTGATCGCCTCGCAGATCGGCGGAAGCGCCGCACGGGCGTCCGCCTCCTTGGGCATCAGCAGACACTTCCAGAAGTCCCGGGCGATATCGTCGGTGATGACACCAGCGAGCTTGAAGGCTCCGATGATCTTGAGCGGCTTCAAATTATAGGCGTGCCACGGGACGGCGGCGTTCTCCCCGGAGTCGAACAGGGTGTCGAACATCTTGGTCGCCAGCAGGTACTTCTTCTCGACCCGCGAGACGAAGAAGTTCGCTCCGGCGCGATGGAGCAGGCGGAGCAGGTCGTCGGCGATCAGTTCCAGCCGCCCGAGGCCAAGCTCGTTCGCGTGGATGGCGGTGGCGCCAACCTTCCCGGCGATGGCCCGAACCTGATCGCCATAGTTCCGGTCGAAGTCGCCCCGGCTGACCAGGGCGGCGGTGTAGTAGTCGGGCTGCGCCGTATCGAAGATGTTTCTTCCGGTGTTTCCGGACTCATCGACGTAGGCGAACAGCGGGGTGCGGGCTTCTCCCATGGTTTCTTATTCTCCGTTCTCAGGGGGGCCTGAGAGATCGGAAGCGGCCCTCGCCATTTCAAGGCGCAGCGTTCATCGAATTCGGGTTGGTGCGGGCGGCCGGGGTCGAACCGGCATGGGCAAAGCCCGACGGATTTTCATACCACTTCGACTTTCGCCGCCGCCGGATGGCGTTCGTGGTCTGGACTATCCCTTCGCCGTAGCCGAAGCCTTAGGCGCCGCCCGTCTAGTCTCTACACCTTCCCGTCCAAGGGGGACGGGCTTGGCTCGGGATCGCCATCTGACAGGGTTCCCCGACTTTGAGCGGTTCTACGTCCGGGATTTCCCCCGGCGCACTCAATCCTCAGCTTAAGTCCGTTGCGTCTACCAGTTTCGCCACGCCCGCGAGCCGAGGCTTCCCTATAGCGAGGAGCCCTCCCCGGTCCAAGAGACTTGGTTCTGTGAGCGTCAGGGCGGCGACCGCAGGCCGACCTCGGGACGGCGCAGTATCTCCCGGACGACGTTCCATCGGACTGCGCGGGCCCAACGCTGCTTCAGCTCGGCGCTCTGGATCGCGACGATCTTCATGGTTGCGGAAGGGGACCAGAGGCCCGCCCTTTCGCGGGCCGCCCAGATTGGGCCGCCGCTCAACCCCTTGATGCTTCCGATCGCCTCCGTCTCGCCGTCCAGCCGGGCGCCCTGCGCGTCGAGATAGATGAACAGGTCGTGGGAGTAGATCGGCTGGCTGGCTTTCTTGGGGATCGCGGTCAGGGGATCGGTCGCGAGATTGAGCATCCTTTGATGGACAATCCCGTCAACGTTCCGGGCTCCCTCATGAAGGAAGCCACTCACTACCAGGCGGTCGCCAACCCGGTCGTCGCCCCCTTGCTCCAGTGGCAGAAAGCCCCAGTTCTCCGCCAGCATGGCGATGGTCTCGGGCTCCTTGAGCTCTATCACGACGACGTCGGCCGTGACGGGCGGTGGTTGATGGTAAACGATGTGATGCCCGAACGTTCGAAAGTTGCCCCGCACCGGCTGTTCGGGAATGACGACCTCTTCGGTCGGGATCATCGCTGAAGAGGCGTCTTCGGGGTCCTCCCGGAAGAGGTGGTCGGCTGTGACCAGGAAGATTCTGTCTTCGTGTTTGAACAGGGTTCCGGTGCCTAGGATTTCGATCTCGCCGCCGGGCACATCACGCAGGATTGGCAGGGTGACCCGAAGGCGAAAGGCGTTCAGCGCTTTGTCGGCCTCGAGATGGACCGTCTCCGGCGGACTCTGATGCAGGTAGTAGAAGACGCCATCGGTCGTGACGTCGGCGAGCGCTGCTCCGGCGTCGAACGGAAGGGTCGCCGTGGGCCGGCTCAGGTCGGCTTCTGCGATCAGCATCCAGTGCTCAGCTTCCTCACCGCCCCGATCGACGCCCCACCCGGACGCCTTGGAGAAGACGGCGTGCTCGGCGGCCGAGGTGGAGTACGGGGAGCGGTAGATCTGGACGTCCATGGGGAAGACTTAGGTCTCCGACGCCGTTTCGCCAGCGCGCGCCCCTCGCTGTCTCGCCGGCTTCGGCTTGCGGACGTTGATTGCCGAGGCGTCGAGCACGTTCTTGATGTGCGAGGCGTAGTATTTCTCGATCATCTCCACGCTGGTCCGGCAGTTCTTGGCGACCTGGTAGATGTCCGCCCCCTCCATCAGCCGCATCGAGATGTAGGTGTGCCGCAGGCTGTAGGCCGTCCGCGGCTTGCCGTCCCGGTCCTTCTTAAGCCCGAGTTCGTCCAGGATGGCGTTCAGGAGCTCGCGCTGGACCAGTCCGAAAACGAGATCGGTCGGCTCGCCGTTCTTGCGCTTCAGGACCCGCTCGAAGGGACGCACGGCGCCCGGCATGCTCTTGCAGTACCCGACGCCCCGCTTTCCCCGGACCTCGATCTCAAGGATCCGCTCGCCGGTGGCCTCATCCTCGACGATGGAGACGTCCCTGAACTCAAGGCGCTGAGCCTCGTCGGGACGAAGGCCGGTGTTGACCATGAACAGGACGAAATCGTGGAACTGCTCGCACTCCTCGCGCCACCGTTCTTTTTTCGGGTTCTTCGCCCTCTCCCGCGTCGCTTCATAGAGTCGCTTGTACTCCTCGGGGGAGAACCACGCCCGATGGCTGATCTTCCCGGACGCCCGATAGGGGTTGCTCATATCGGGAAGGGCCGAAATCCAACCCTTGCGGTTGGCGCTCTTCAGGATCTGTCGGAGGCAGACCATCTCGTTGTGAAGCGTCTGCCGGCTCGGTCTCTTCCAGGCCTTGACCTTGCCGATCCGCTCCCGACCGTCCGACACGAAGCGCACCCGCTGTGGCTCCTCGGGAGGTGTAACCCGCTGAAGCCGATAGTCCTGGATCCGACCGGCCGAGACTTCGGAGATCGCCAGGTCGCCGAAGAACGGGTTCAGGTAGAGCCGGATCACCCTGCCTTTGCTCGCGACGTACTGAGCGTTGCGCTCGCCCAGCGTCATCGCCGCGTACTCCTTCTCGAACGCTGCTGCGGCTTCGCGGAATGTCTTCTCGCCGCTTCGGCGCGGCGCGATCCGCTCCGGAATCACGACCAGTGAGTTTGGAGGCGTCGGCAACACGCCGTGCCTCCGCAGCCGGTCCTCGGCTACGCGATCGAGATACCAGTCTCGAGCGAACTCTCGCGCGTAGGCGATGTTCGTTTCCTTCGTCGACTGACGGTAGTTGCGACCGCTCAGGTACGTCGCGCACTGCCAGAAGCGGCTGTTCTCGCGACGGTACACATGGAGCTTTCCGTCCATGAGGGAGTGAGACTCCGACACATGACCTCCTTGCCGATGACGGCAACTGTGTAAGGCATGTGTAAGTCTCTATCCCTCGTAACCGTTTGATTTAGATACGTAAATCTACGGTAGTGGGTTTTAAGTCTGCTGCGTCTACCAGTTTCGCCACGCCCGCGAGCCGGTCCGGCTCTATAGCCAGAACCGGCGGCCGGGGCCAAGCGGCTCAGCGCGCAGGCGTGGCCGGGGCGGCGGGGCGCATGGCGCGGAAATCGACGTCCGAATCGGCGATCAGCCACAGCAGCCCCGCCCAGGCGGCGACGTTCTGGCTCAGTTGGGCCGGGTCGATCTTGTCCAGGGTGTCGTTGGCCGTGTGGTGCAGGTCGAAATAGCGGGTTCCGTCCTGGGCCAGGCCGAAGAAGGGCACGCCCAACGGCCCCATAGGCCCGACATCGACCCCGCCCTCGGTCTCGACGCGGTCCGAGGCCAGGACGCCGATCGGATAGAGGACGCGCGTGGCGGCCTTCTGGAAGTCGGAGCCTTGCGCGCCGGCCGGCAGCCGCAGCGCATAGACCCGGTCGGCGCCGAAGTCGCTCTCGCCGGCGATGATGTGCTTGTCCAGGGCGGCGCCTTGGTTGCGGGCGTAGACGCCGCCGCCGTTGCCGGTCCGGGGCGTCGGCTGGGCCACCTCTTCGGAACCATAGAAGATGACGCGCAGGGTGCGCGCCGGGCGACGGCCGCTGTCGGCGATGGCCTTGGCTGCGGCCACCGTAATGGCGCCGCCCGCTCCGTCGTCGATCGCGCCGGTGCCCAGATCCCAGCTGTCCATGTGCGAGCCCAGGACGATGATCTCGTCCGGACGGCTGGCGCCGGGCAGGTCGCCGATCACGTTCTGGCTGTGGGTCTCATAGGTATGGGCCGTCGAGGTCAGGCGCATCCGCACCGGCTCGCCCAGGGCGACCAGGCGGCTGACCTGGTCGGCGTCCGGCGCCGACAGGGCGAAGGCGGGGATGGTCGGCTTGCCGTCTACATAGCGGGTGGTGCCGGTGTGCGGCATCCGGTCCTCGTCGGACCCGACCGAGCGCATCACGAAGGCCGCCGCCCCCTTGGCCGCGGCGACGCCCGGCCCGGCCCCGCGCACGCGGGTCTGGGGACCATAGCCCGAGCCGTCCTGCATCGGATGCATCTGGCCCAAATCGACATAGACGATCTTGCCCCGCACAGCGGCGTCCGGCGCGGCCTGAAGGTCTTCCATCGAGGCGAAACGGACGATCTCGGCCTCGACTCCGCCTGTGGGGGTGGCTGGCGAATGGCCCAGCGCGGCGGCGACCAGGGCCTGGGCGTGGTCGCCGACAATGGCGGCGGAGCTTTCGCCCCGCTCCCACCCGACCAGAGGAAACTCTTCGATGCGGACGTTCTGGAAGCCGTGGGCGCGCAGATAGTCGGCGGCCCAGGCGGCGGCGTCCTGTTCGGCTTTCGATCCCGCCGGGCGCGCGCCGAACCGGGTCGTCAGCTGGGTGACGTAGTCCAGGGCGATGTTGGAGCGCAGGGCCGCGTCGCGAATGGCGATCGCCCGCTCCACCGTCGCGGCGTCCTGGGCCGACGCCAGGGGCGCAAAGGCGACAAGGCCCAGCGCAAGGGCGCTGGCGGTCAGCAGACGAAGGGACATGGGCGCGGCTCCACTTGGAAAGCCGCGACCCTAGAAAGAGTCAGCCGTTCTGGAAATAGGGTTCCACCGTCCCCTGCAACTTGACGGTCAGGGCCTTGCCCTTGCGGTCCACGCGATTGCCCAGAGCCAGCCGCACCCAGCCCTCGGAGACGCAATATTCCTCGACATTGGTCTTTTCCTCGCCCTTGAACCGGACGCCGACGCCGCGCTGCAACGCCTCGGCGTCGTGATAGGGGCTGGACGGGTCGACGGAGAGGCGGTCGGGAGGCGTGTCGGACATGGTCGGTCAGCGGGCTCGTAGGTCGGAAAGGCGCGGTGATAGCCGCGCCCGGCCGCCCTGCCAACCGAAACCGCCGCTCAGAACCCGAGCCAGAGCCGCGCCAGCGGTATGGCCAGCCACAGGGGCGCCGTCAGCAGGCCGCGCGCCAGCGGGCGCCGAAGGCGGTGCGCAATATACAAGACTTCCCCGAGCATGGCGGACCATCCTCAATGCCTCGCCCCCAAATCGGGCGTGAAGGGAGGATGCGCCCAAATGGGTTAGCGGATCGCCGTCATCCCACTAAGGATGAATCCGCAAGGGACGTCACTGCACCGTCTGGCGCGGCTGGGCGTCGGCGGCCGAGGGCTGATAGGCTTGGGGACCGCTGGCCGGAGCGGCGGCGGGGGTCGCGGTCGGGCGGGCGGCTGGACGGTTCGCCGGGCGGCGGGCGGCCGGACGCGGGGTCTGACGCGCCGGGGTCGCCGCAGCAGGCGTCGGCGCCGGGGACGCAGCCGTCGGACCAGAACCCGGCGTCGCGGGCGCGGCGGCGGCCGGGGCGGGGGTCGCTTCGGCGGCGGCGGCGCGGGCCGCCATCTGCTGCGCCTGGAAGCGGGCGGCCATCTTCTCCGTCAGCTCCTTGGCCTGGGCCGGCGTCATCTGGGCCATGACGGCCGCCAGGGTGCGCGGCCGCATGGCCGCCGCGACCGGCAGACGAACCCGATCCTCCAGCGAAGCCATGACGGGGGCGGCGTCCTTGGGCCGCATGGCCGAATAGACCTGAACCAGCCGGTCGATCTCGGCCTTTTCGCGCTCGTCGACCTGGCCCAGCATCTGCTTCATCTCGGCCTTCAGCGCCTCCAGCGCCTTGACCTTGGCGTCCAGCTTCTGCTCGGCGGCGACCATCAGCGGCAGGGTGGTGGCGAAGTCCTGATCCCGCGCGTCCAGCTCGGTTCGGCGCGCCGACAGGGACTGGATGATCTTCAGCTCGGCCGGAGAAATGCCGGCCTGCTGCGCCAGCTGTTCGGGCGAGAGCGCGCAGGTCCCGGCCGGGGCGGGCTTGGGCGCCGCAGCGGCGGCGGCCGGCGCAGCCTCCTCGGCCCAGGCCTTGGCGCCTTCGAACAGGCCCGGCGCGACGCCGACGGCGCGCACGGCGACGACCCCGCCGATGGCGACGGCGATCAGGGGGAGAAGGCGGGGGATGCGGGCCATGAAAGAAGGTTCCGAACTCAGGCGGCGAACAGGTCGTCGTCCAGATTACGACGCGCGGCGTTGAGGCTTTGTTTTGCGGTTTGGTTAGCGGAGCCGACGGCGGTCAGGGCCTGGACGATGGCGGCGACATTGTCGCGCCCGGCCGGCGCCCGGCCCGTCGCGGCGCTCGCGACGGTCGGGGTCATGCCCTGGATGCGTTCGGCCAGGGCGGCCATGCGGCGGGCGCGCTCGTCGTCGTCATTGACCAGGGCGGCCGGCGAAGGGGCGATCGCGGCCGAACGAACCGGTTCGGGACGGGCGACCGCCTCCTCTTCCCGGCTCCGGCTCGTCGCGGTCGGGGCCCGCGCGATCAGAACCTCCAGCTGCTGCTTGACCTCGCGCGCCTTGATGATCCGGTCGTGCAGCAGATCCGTCTCCTGGCCCGAAGCGCGCAGATTGGCGAGGGCGGCCTCGGCGCGGCCGGCGGCGGCGTTCAGCTCGGTCACCGCCTGGGCGAAGGCGATCTGCCCGGTGCGAAGGGCCGCCAGCTTGCGCTCCAGCTTGATCCCGTAGCCGACCGCCGCGACCAGCAGCAGCATCAGGACGGCGTCCATGATCATTCCAGCCATCAGCGCGCGCCCTTTATTCTTGCGGCGGATTCAGGGCTGATCGGCCCTTCGACGCGCACGGCGATATGTTGTCCCTTTCGGCCCATGCGACCGGTCGTCAGGGGGATGGAGCCCGCACGGATCGAAACCTCCGAATCCGGCGTGGCGTTCAGCATCATCGTGTCCCCGACCTTCAGGTTCAGGACGCTGGACAGGGGCATGACCTGCTCGTCCAGCACCGCCCGCACCTCGGTTTCGGTGGTCCAGATCTCGGTGGCCAAGTGGCCTTCCCAGATGTTGTCGCGGCCGAACTTCTCACCCATGAACTGCTGCAGCAGCATCTTGCGGATCGGCTCCAGCGTCGCATAGGGCAGGAGCAGTTCGATCCGTCCGCCGCGATCCTCCATGTCGATCCGCAGCTTGATCAGGATGGCGGCGTTGGCCGGGCGCGCAATGGCGGCGAAGCGCGGATTGGTCTCCAGCCGGTCCAGATTGAAGGTGACCGGGGTCAAGGGCTCGAACGCCTGGCGGGCGTCGTTCAGCACCACCTCCACCATCCGCTGCACCAGCACCCGTTCGATGGTGGTGTAGGGCCGCCCCTCGATCCGCAGGGCCGCCGTGCCGCGACGGCCGCCCAGCAGCACGTCGACGATCGAATAGATCAGGTTGGAATCGACGGTCAGCAGGCCGTAGTTGTCCAGTTCCTCGGCCCGAAACACCGCCAGGATGGCCGGCAGAGGGATGGAGTTCAGATAGTCGCCGAACCGGATCGACGAGATGTTGTCCAGCGACACCTCGACGTTGTCCGAGGTGAAGTTGCGCAAGCTGGTCGTCATCAACCGCACCAGGCGGTCGAACACGATTTCCAGCATCGGCAGGCGTTCGTATGAGACGAGCGCCGAGTTGATGATGGCGCGAATGCCGGACTTTTCCGACCCGTCGTCGTCGCCGAGATCGAAGCCCAGCAGGCTGTCGATCTCGTCCTGGTTCAGGACGCGCTCGGACAGGGCGTCCGCAGGATCGCCCAGTCCGGCCAGGGAATCGATCGGCGCGTCGGTCATCGCCTATTGCACCAGCATTTCTTCGATCAGAACGGCGTCGACCTTGCCCGGCGCGGCGACCAGATTGATGCGGCGCAGAAGCTCGGCGCGCAGCTGATAGGTGCCGGCGGAACCGCTCAGATCCTCGGGGCGAAGCTCCCGCACGAAGCCCGTGAACATGTCCTGCAGGCGCGGCATTTCTTCCTGCAGATGCGTCGCCACCTCGGCGTCATGCATCTCCAGCGTCAGCTTCAGCTTCAGGAAGGTGGGGCGTCCGTCCGGCGACTGGATGTTCATCACCATGTCCGGCAGGGTGTAGAAGGTGACGCCGTCCGGCCCTTCCGAAATCTTGCCCAGCGACGGATCGGCCTCGCCCTCCTTGCCGCCCCCGCCGTGGCCGCCGCCCTTTTCCTCGCCCTTCTTCTCTTCCTTGCCGTGACCGCCCTTTTCCTCGGCCTTGGCTTCGCCGTGGCCGCCTTCCGCTGCGGCGGCTTCCTCGCCATGCGTCTCGGCCGGCTTGGGCTTCATCAGGAAGAAGGCCGCCGCGCCGCCGCCGCCCAGGACCAGCAGGGCGACCGGGGCGATGATGAACAGGATCGGCAGCTTCTTTTTCTTGGGCGCGCCTTCTTCGCCCTCGGCGCCCGCCTCGGCCTCGGCCTCGGCCGCGTCGGCGCTGGGGTCGCCCTTCTTCTTGCCAAGTTTCAACATGCGCTCGCCCCGGAGAATCTACAGGGGAAGATCGGCCCGGCTTGGTTAATGCGACGTTTACAAACGGCAGTTTTTGCCGGGCGAACCCGGCCCTCCTCCCCCGCAAAGCCCCGCCGCGCCTGAATTAACCCTGTTGGCACGGTCATTGCGTAAGGGATTTCGAAGGAGCCTCGTCGTGGAAAACGCCGCCTATATCGGACTGTCCCGTCAGATGACGCTGCGCCGCGAGCTGGACATCGTGGCCAACAACATCGCCAACGCCGACACCACCGGCTTCAAGGTGGAGCAGCTGATGGTCGGGACGGAAATCGGCCAGCGGGCGCGCAACGACGCCATCCGGCCGTCCGCCAGCTTCGTGCTGGACAACGGCGTCGGCCGGGACTTCGGCCAGGGCGCCATGTCCGAGACGGGCCGCACGCTGGACTTCGCCATCGCCGGAGAAGGCGCCTTCTTCACCGTCCGCGACGGCGCGAACGGCGAGGCCTATACCCGCGACGGCGCCTTCACCCTGGACCCTGAGGGCCGGTTGACCACCAAACAGGGCGCGCCTGTGCTGAGCGGCGGCGCCGAGGTCGTGCTGGACCCTGCGCTGGGCGCCATATCGGTCGGCGCGGACGGGACCATCACCCAGGCGGGCCAGATCACCGGCCGCCTCTCCGTCGTCCGCTTTGACACCCTCGGCGTTCTGGAGAAGGGCGGCGACGGCCTCTACCGCAACAGCTCGAACACCCAGCCGGTCGAGGCGAACGACGCCCAGGTCCATCAGGGCGCTCTGGAAGCCTCCAACGTCAACTCCCTCGTCGAGATCACCAACCTGGTCGAGATCAGCCGCGCCTATGAGAGCGTCACCCGGATGATCGAGAACACCACCGACCTGAGCCGTCGCGCCGTCGAGCGCCTCGGCAAGGTCGCATAAGGAACCCTGGACATGCGCGCACTTCGCACCGCCGCCTCGGGCATGGCCGCCCAGCAGCTGAACGTGGAGGTCATCTCCAACAACATCGCCAACATGAACACGGTGGGCTTCAAGAAGCAGCGCGCCGAGTTCCAGGATCTGCTCTATCAGAACGTCGAACGGATGGGGGCCCAGTCCTCCAGCCAGGGCACGGTCGTCCCGACGGGCATTCAGATCGGCGCCGGCGTCAAGGCCGGGGCGGTCTATCGCGTGACCGAACAGGGCACGCCCCAGCAGACCGGCAATCCCTATGACATGGCGATCGACGGCCGCGGCTATTTCCAGGTGACCCTGCCCTCGGGCGAGATCGGCTACACTCGCGCGGGCAATCTGCAGCTCAGCCCCGAAGGCCAGATCGTCACCGACGACGGCTATCCTCTGGAACCGGCGATCTCGATCCCGCAGGACACGGTCAAGCTGACCATCTCCAAGACCGGCCTGGTCCAGGCGACGCAGCAGGGTCAGACGGCGCCGACCACCGTGGGCCAGATCCAGTTGGCGACCTTCTTCAACGAGGCGGGGCTGGAAGCGATCGGCGACAATCTTTTGCTGGAGACGGCCGCCTCGGGCGCCGCCAACATCGGCTCGCCCGGCGACGTCGGTTTCGGCCAGATCCTGCAGGCCTATACCGAAGCCTCGAACGTCGATGCGGTGTCCGAGATCAGCGCCCTGATCATCGCCCAGCGCGCCTATGAGATGAACTCCAAGGTCATATCGACGGCGGACCAGATGATGTCGGTCACCTCCCAGGTGAAGGGCTGAGCCATGAAGATCGTTCGTAACGCCCTGGCCCTGACCGCCGTCTTCGCCGCGATCGCCGGCGCCGCCTCAGCCGGCTCGGTGGTCCTGAAGTCCAACCCTGTCGACGACGACGGCCGGGTGACGCTGGGCGACCTGTTCGAGGGCGCGGGCGCCGCCTCTGAGGTGGTGGTGGCCCAGCGCGTTGGCCCGTCCGTCGTTCTGGAAGCCGGCGCCCTTCAGGCCCAGGCGCGTCAGGCGGGTCTGGACTGGGACAATCCGACGGGCCTGCGTCGAGTCGCCGTGCGTCGCGCCGCCGCCGTCCCGGTTCAGACCGCCGCCGCCTCGGCCGGCCAGACGGCCCGCCCCGCCTTTGTCTCCGCCGGCGCCCAGGTCATCGCCCGCAACGACATGGTGCGCGTCACCTATCAGGTCGGGGGCGTCAATCTCAGCGTCATGGGCAAGGCGCTGCGCAACGCCGCCCTGGGCGAGCCCGTGGCGGTCATGAACACCTCCTCCAACCGCATCATCGACGCCGTGGCCTCCGGTCCCGGCCAGGCCGTCGCCGGTCCCGCCGCCGACATGGCCCGCGCCAATCCTCAACAATTCGCCGCCCGCTAGGGAAGTCCGTCATGCGTAAGCTCGTCCTCGCCGCCGCCGTCTCCGCCGCCGCCTCCCTGGGCGCCTGCTCCACCGCCGTCGAGGCGGTGCGCGGCCCCCAGCTGGCGCCCATCGGCTATCCCGCCGCCCTGGTTCCCACCCAGCAGGCCTATATGGCCGCCCCGGCGATGCGGACTGAATCGACCCCCGCCAGCGCCAACAGCCTGTGGCGGGTCGGCGCCCGCACCTTCTTCGGCGACCAGCGCGCCCGTCACGTCGGCGACATCCTGACCGTCCGCATCGACATCGACGACCGCGCCCAGACCCAGAACACGACCCAGCGGTCGCGGTCCAACGACGCCTCGACCGGAGTGTCCAACTTCTTCGGCCTAGAGAGCAGCCTGGGCCGCGCCTTCCCCGGCGGTTTCGATCCGGCCAAGATGGTCGGGCTGGAAGGCGAAACGAACGCCTCGGGCTCGGGCTCGGTCAACCGGTCCGAAAAGGTCTCTCTGACCATCGCCGCCGTCGTCACCGAGGTTCTGGCCAACGGCAATATGGTCATCCAGGGCCGCCAGGAGGTCCGCACCAATCGTGAGGTTCGCGAACTGACCGTCGCCGGCATCGTGCGGCCGGAAGACATCTCCTCGGCCAATTCGATCAACCACACCCAGATCGCCGAGGCCCGCATCTCCTACGGCGGCCGCGGCGACATCAGCCGGATGCAGGCCACGCCCGCCGCCCAGAGCCTGGTGGAGCGCTTCAGCCCCTTCTGACCCGCTGCGGCGCGAAAGCCACAACCATCAGCCGCACAAGCGGAGCCGTGAACTGTTGACGAATACCCGCGTTTGACCGTCAGACGCGAGTTAATGAAATGTTCAAGGTCCTGATCCCCGCCGCCGCCGCCATCGCCTTGGTCGCCTTCGCCGCCAAGCCGCAGGCGACCGAGCCCTCGGCCCCGATGTCGGCGGAAGCGCCGGCCATGGCCTGGCATCTGAGCCACGAGGGCGCCATGGCCAAGCTGGCCTACGGCGTGGCTAACTCCGATCAGTTGGCCCTGATGGTCACCTGCTCGCCCGGCGACCGGACGGCCGTGGTCTATGGCGACGTTCAGCCGGACACGCCTCGCCTGATCAACGCCTCGCACGGTCCCAGCCTTATCGATCCCTTGACCGGCGGCGACGCTACGGAGTCGCGCCTGTCCTTGCAGGACGCCAGTCTGAAGGGTCTCGCCGACCGCGGCGTGATGCGGGTTCAGGGCGATGCAGGCCAGTTCGACCTGACCGCTGACAGGGCCGAGCGGCGGATGATCGCGGACTTTCTGGCCTATTGCGGATCTTCGCGCGCTTGACAAAATACGCGGCTGACGCAGGCTTGACTTCCACCGCCAGCAGGGCCGACCGATGAACCTCATTCTCGCCGCCCTCCTGGCTTTCGGCCAGGCGGGAGCTCCGCACGCCGCCCCGGTCTGGACCTGGACCCTTTATGAGAACGAGGGTCCGGTCGTTCTGGCCAATGAGGCGCCCGACACGCCCAATCTTCGCGCCACCGTGGAATGTGATCCGCGCTCAGGCGTCGTGGACCTTACCGTATACAAGGAAGACGCCCCGGCGCCCGGCGCCGCCTTCGCGCGCCTGAGCTCCGGCGACGTCGCCGCGACCAGTCCGGCCCGGTTCGGACGGCGGGGACGGCTGCAGGTGACGGTCCGCACCGACCATCCGCTGTTCGCCGCCTTCGTCGGCTCGGGCGATCTGACCATTCAGACGGGCGATCGAACAGACCGGGTGGCCATCCCCCGCGCCCATCTTGCCAAGCTGCGCCGTTTGGCGGACCGTTGCGCCGGTTGAGGAGACCGACGATGTCCCGGCTTAAGCTGATCCCGCCCCTTCTGTCCGTCGCGGCCCTGGCCGCCTGCGCGACCCAGCCGCCGACGGCCGACCTGTCCCCGGCCGCATCCGCCCCCGCACCGACGCCGGGCTACGACTGGATCCGCAACACGGACGAGCCGCCGCAACAGGCTCTGGTCTACGGCATGGCCCACAGCGACGAAGTCAAGCTTCAGCTCTTCTGCCGTCCCGGTTCCGACACCCTGGATCTGGCCGCCATACTCGACAAGCCGGCGCGCCAGCTGCGGCTGGAGTCCGGCGGCGACACCGAAACCTATCGCGCCACTTCTGAAGAGGCGGCGATCAGCGACGGCTACTACGCCCAGGCCCGCGCCAGCACCAAGGACCCCGTCTTCCAGCGGTTCCGCCGGCTGGGCTGGATCGCCGTCTGGGACGGGGACGAACGTCACGCCTACGCCGCCCGCCCCGCCGCCCTGGCCGAGATCGAACGCTTCTTCGCCGCCTGCGGATGACGGCTTGACGCCCCCCGTCCGCTCCGCTTGCGTGGCGGTGGAAAGCGGAGGGCGTCATGAAGATCATCGGTTTGGCCGTTGCGGCCGGTTTGGCGACGGCGGCGACCGGCGCGGCTGCGGCCCCGCAGGCTGCGCAGACGGGGGGCCCGGTGACGGCGCCGGCGACGGCCCGCCCGGCTGAGGCGGCGCTGAACGCCCTGATCGCGGACTACGAAACCTATCTGAAGGCGATCGACCCCTTCGCTGCGGGCGGAGAGGGCGATGTGGAGGCCATGGGCCGGGTTCCCGACCTGTCGCGCGCCTTCGAACTGGCCCAGCGCGCGCCGCTGGAAGCCTTCGTCGCCCGGCTCGAGACCATCGACCCGGCAAGTCTTTCCCAGGCGGCGCGGATCAATCACGCCTTTCTGCTGTACAGCCTGAAGCGCGGCGTCGAGGGTCTGGATTACGACGCCTCTCGCCTGGCCTTCGACAGCGAAGGCGGGCCCGGAACCTGGGCCCTCTATGTCGGTCAGAGCACCCGGCTGAACACGGTGGCGGAGGCCCAGGCCTATATCCGGCGCATCCGGGGCTTCGGCGACATCTACGCCCAGACCACCGATAACGCCCGGCGGGGTCTCGCCACCGGCATGGTCCAGCCCCGCTCCGTCACCGAAAGCGCCCTGGCCGGGGCGCGCAACGACGTGGCGATCACGCCCGAGGACGAGCCCCTGCTCAAACCCTTCGCCACCCTGCCGGCCACCATCGCCCCCGCCGACCGCGACCGGCTGAGGGCCGAGGCCGCCGCTGCGGTCGCCGCCGTCATCGTCCCCGCGCGCCAAGCCTGGCTGACCTTCCTGGAGACCGAATACCTGCCCCAGGCTCCGATCGAGCCCGGTCTGGGCAACCGCCCCGGCGGCAAGGCCCTCTACGCCTATCTGGTGCGCGGCCACACCACCACGGACCTGACGCCGGACCAGATCCACCAGATCGGCCTGTCCGAGGTCGCCCGCATCCGCGCCCGGATGGAGATCGAGATGAAGGCCGCCGGCTGGACCGGCGACTTCGCCGGCTTTTTGAACTTCCTGCGCACCGACCCGCAATTCTACGCCCAGACGCGCGAGGACCTGCTGGAGAAGGCGTCGGAGATGGCCAAGCGTGCGGACGGCGGCCTGCCCGCCCTGTTCGCCACCCTGCCCCGCCTGCCCTATGACGTGCAGCCGGTCCCGCCCCAGATCGAGGCGACCTACACCACCGGCCGCTACAATCCCGGCTCTATGCAGAACGGCGTCCCTGGCCACTATGTGGTCAACACGTCGAAGCTCGACCAGCGCCCCCTGTACGAACTGCCGGCCCTGAGCCTGCACGAGGCCGTGCCCGGCCACCACCTTCAGATCGCCCTGCAGCAGGAGGCCGAGGACCAGCCCTATTTCCGCCGCCAGGCCAATGTGACGGCCTTCACCGAAGGCTGGGGTCTCTATTCCGAGTTCCTGGGCGAGGAGATGGGCTTTTATCGCACGCCCTATGAACGCTTCGGCCGCCTGTCCTACGAGATGTGGCGCGCCTGCCGCCTGGTGGCCGACACCGGCCTGCACTGGATGGGCTGGTCGGAAGAACAGGCCCGCGCCTGTTTCCGCGACAACTCGGCCCTGGCGCCCCACAATATCGAGACCGAGCTTCAGCGCTACATCGGCTGGCCCGGCCAGGCCACGGCCTACAAGATCGGCGAGATCCGCCTGCGCGAAATCCGCGCCCGGGCGGAACGCGAACTGGGGCCGAAGTTCAACATCCGCACCTTCCACGACGCCCTGCTGACGGAGGGCCCGCTGCCGCTGGCCCTGCTGGACCAGCGGATGGACGCCTGGATCGCGGCGGAGAAATAGGACCTTCCCCCGCTTGCGGGGGAAGTGTCAGGTCGTGGCGCGCAGCGACACGCCTGACGATGGGGGAAGTCTTCTGTTCAAACGAGACTCCCCTCTCCGACCCTGGTCCGCTGCGCGGACGCCGGGCCACCTCTCCCGCGAGCGGGAGAGGGTCTTAAGCCCACGCCGGAACCGGCAGGCCCTTCGACGTCAGGAATTCCGGGTTGAACAGCTTGGACGCATAGCGCGACCCCGGATCGCACAGGCAGGTGACGATGGTCTTGCCCGGCCCGATCTCGCGCGCCAGCCGCACGGCCCCGGCGATGTTGACCCCGGCCGATCCGCCCAGCGACAGACCTTCGTGCTTCACCAGATCGAACAGGATCGGCAGAAACTCCGCATCCTCGATCCGGTAGGCGTAATCCGGCTTGAACCCCTCCAGATTGCCGGTGATCCGCGCCACCCCGATCCCCTCGGTGATCGACGAGCCCTCGCCCGTCATCTCGCCCTTGGTGAACCAGTTGAACAGGGCCGCGCCGGCGGGATCGGCCAGGGCGATGGTCACCTCGGGCTTCTTCTCGCGCAGATAGGCGGCGACGCCCGAGATGGTGCCGCCCGACCCCACGGCCGAGACGAAGGCGTCGATCTGGCCGCCCGTCTGTTCCCAGATTTCCGGCGCTGTCGTCGTATAATGGGCGTCTCGGTTGGCGGTGTTGTCGAACTGGTTCGCCCAGATAGCGCCCGCCTCCTCGCTCTCGTTCAGCTCGGTCGCCAGACGGCCCGAATAATGGACGAAATGGTTGGGACTGGAGAAGGGGGCGGCGTCCACCTCGACCAGGCGTGCGCCCAGCGACCGGATGGCCGACTTCTTCTCCTCCGACTGGGTGCGGGGCATGACGATGACCACCGGATGGCCCAGGGCCGCCCCGACCAGGGCCAGGCCGATGCCGGTATTGCCCGCCGTGCCCTCGACGATGGCGCCGCCGGGCTTCAGCGCGCCCGACGCCCGCGCGCCCTGAACGATGGACAGGGCGGCGCGGTCCTTGATCGAGCCGCCGGGGTTCATGAACTCGGCCTTGCCCAGGATTTCGCAGCCCGTCTCGTCGGACAGGCGATTCAGGCGGACCAGCGGCGTATGGCCGATCAGGTCGATGACAGACGGTGTGACGGACACGTTTCAGCTTTCAGGCGAGGTCGAACGGGAGGACGATCAGGCGGCGACCTGACGCTTGCCTAGGTGGATGCCGCATTCGACCTTGTCCATCCCCGACCAGCGTCCGGCCCGCGCGTCTTCGTCGTCTTCGACGGCGCGGGTGCAGGGCCAGCAGCCGATGGAGCGGTAGCCCTGCTCGACCAAGGGATGACGCGGCAGGTCGTGCGCCTCCAGCCAGGCCTCGACAGCGTCGGCGTCCCAGTCCGCCAGTGGGTTGATCCGCAGCACCCCGTCCAGCACCTCGAACGGCTTCAACTCGGCGCGAGTGGCGGCCTGATAGCGTTTGCGTCCAGTGATCAGGGCGTTGAACCCGACCGTCGCCCGCGCCAGGGGCCGCACCTTCCGCAGGTCGCAGCAGGCGTCGGCGTCGGTCTTCCACAGGTCGTCGCGGGCGTCCAGGGCCGCCTTCTCGTTCGCATCCGGCGTGACCAGACGCACATCCGTCAGCCCCAGGGTCTTGGTCAGCTGGGTGCGATAGGACAGGGTCTGGAGGAAATGCTGGCCGGTCTCCAGGAAGACCACCGGCACGTCCCGGTCCGTCTCGGCCACGATGTGCAGCAGGGCCGCCGATTCCGCCCCGAACGAGGATATGGCGCCGACGCGCAGGCCCAGGGCCGGATCCAGCGCCGCCTTCAGGATCTCGGACGCCTCCTTGCCCTCGGTCTGGCGGTTCAACCGGTCGGCCAGGGCCTGCAGATCCCGATCGTTCGACGCCGCCCGCCGCCTTTGCCAGATGGTCGGGGCCGGATCGACAGCCGGCTGATAGGAGCCGCTGAAAGCCTGATCCATCCGCGCCCAGGCCGCCGTGTCAGCGCCCGGCGCCAGTTCCACCGCATCGAATCCCGACCGCCGCAGATGGCGCGCCTGGTCCGGCAGGACCTTGCCCGCCGCGATCAGCCGCCCAGCGTAGCCCCGCTCGCGCAGCACCGCCGCCAGCGAGAAGCCGCGCCCGTCGCGAAAGGCGTCAAACTCCAGCACCAGGACGTCGGTTGCGGCGGCGGCCGCCTCGACCTCCTCCAGCGGGGTCGTCACCGGCAGGCGCGGTCCGTTCTGAACTCCCTCAAGCGTTTGCAGCATCGAGCGTCTCATAGATGGCGTCGCGGAAGGGATCGGGTCCGACACGGCGCACCGTGTCGATGAACCGCTCGCCCTCGGCGCGGATTTGCAGATAGCGGTCCAGGGTCCGCTGAATGGCGGGCGCGACTTCGTCCGCCGGCAGGCTCTTGCCGACGATGTCGCCCAGGGCCGCCTGTTCGTCGGGCGAGCCGCCGACGGTGATCTGGTAGTATTCCTCGCCCTTCCGGTCGACGCCCAGCACCCCGATGTGGCCGACGTGGTGGTGGCCGCAGGCGTTGATGCAGCCGCTCATATTGATCCGGACCGGCCCCAGCCTCTCCTGATAGTCCAGGTCCGCCAGTCGCTTCGACAAGGCCTGGGCCACCGGGATCGACCGGGCGTTGGCCAGGCTGCAATAGTCCAGTCCCGGACAGGCGATGACGTCTGTCGCCAGATCGGCGTTGGCCGTGGCCAGCCCCGCCTCCAGCAGCGCCCGCCAGACCGTCGGCACGTCGTCCAGCTTCACATGGGGCAGGACCAGGTTCTGCTCATAGGCAGCGCGCAGTTCGTCGAAGGCGTAGCGTTCGGCGAGGTCCGCCACCGCGTCCATCTGGTCCGCCGTGATGTCGCCCGGCACCCCGCCGACCGGCTTCAGCGACACCACCACCGAGGCGTAGCCCGCCTGGCGGTGACGCCGCACATTGTTCCGCGCAAACCGCGCAAAGTCCGGATCGGCCAGCAGGGCGCGCTCGAACGGAGCGCTGGCCTTGGGCAGATCCTCGAACGGCGGCGGGGCGAAATAGGCCTTGATCCGCTCGGCCTCGTCCTCGGGGATCCGCAGGTCTTCCAGGCGCAGGGTGGCGTAGTGTTTGTCCACCTCCTCGCGGAAGGCCTCCAGCCCGACCGAGGCGACCAGGATCTTGATCCGCGCCTTATGGATATTGTCGCGCCGTCCCAAGAGGTTCCACGCCCGCAATATGGCGGTCAGATAGGCCAGCAGGTCCGCAGCCGGAACCGCCGAGGCGATCTCCTGGCCGATATGGGGCAGTCGCCCCTGCCCCCCGCCGACGAAGACGCGGAAGGCCGTCCCGCCGTCCTCGCCCTTTACGATCTGGAGGCCCACGTCATGGGTCCGGATCGCCGCCCGGTCCTTCTCGGCCCCGATCACCGCGATCTTGAACTTGCGCGGCAGGAACGAGAATTCCGGATGGATGGTCGACCACTGTCGGATGATCTCGCACCAGGGCCGCGGATCCTCGATCTCGTCCTCCGCCGCCCCGGCGAAGACGTCGGTCGTGGTGTTGCGGATGCAGTTGCCCGAGGTCTGGATGGCGTGCATCTCGACATCGGCCAGATCGCTCAGGATCGCCGGCAGGTCCGTCAGGGCCGGCCAGTTGTACTGGATGTTCGTCCGCGTCGTGAAATGGCCGTAGCCCTTGTCATAGGTGCGGGCGATATGGGCCAGCCGGCGCATCTGGCGGCTGTTGAACGTTCCATAGGGAATGGCGACCCGCAGCATATAGGCGTGAAGCTGCAGATAGACCCCGTTCATCAGCCGCAGCGGCTTGAACTCGTCCTCGGTCAGGGCGCCGGAGGCGCGGCGCGCCACCTGGTCGGAAAACTCCGCCACCCGCTCACGCACCAGGGCGTAATCGAACTCGTCATAGCGATACATCAGCCCACGCCTCCCGCCACGCTGTGGCCGACGGTCGGGCCGGCGGCGCGAATCCGCTCCTTCAGCCGATCCCGGCCCGACGGCGCGCGATCCTGCACCTCGACCAGATAGGGATTGACGAAGACGTCGGGCCGCCCGGCGACCTCCGCCAGCACGATCTCGGCCGCGGCCTCGTCCAGGGTCGAAGCCTCGTCCAGGCGCTCGACCGGCTGATTGTTCAGGCCGGCATAGATGACGCGGCCGTCCGACAGGCGGTTTGCGGTCACGATCTTCACGCCGCGAACTCCGCCCGGACGTCCAGCTGAGCCGCCGAAAACGCCGCCGTCTCGCCGACGAACAATAGGGCCGGACCGGTCAGATGGGCGCCCCGCACCAGGGCGCCGAGCCCGTCCAGCCGCCCCGTCAGCACCCGCTCGTCCGGCCGGCTGCCGTTCTCGACGATGGCGACTGGGGTCGAGCCAGACCGCCCCGCCGCCATCAGCCTGGCCGCCGTCTTCTCGGCCCGGTCCACGCCCATATAGATGGCCAGGGTATGGTTCGGGGCCGCCAGTCGGGTCCAGTCGGCGTCGACGCCGCCCGGCTTGGCCTGGGCCGTCACGAAGGTCACCGCCTGGGCGTGCTCGCGGTGCGTCAGAGGGATCCCGGCCGAAGCCGCGCAGGCCAGGGCCGCCGTCACCCCCGGCACCACAAAGACCGGAACCCCGGCCGCCCGCATCGCTTCCAGCTCCTCGCCGCCGCGCCCGAAGACGAAGGGATCGCCGCCCTTCAACCGCACCACCCGGTGACCGGCCTTGGCCTCCTCGATCATCAGGGCCTCGATCTGATCTTGGGGCACGGAATGTTCGCCGCGCGCCTTGCCGACATACAGCCGCTTGGCGTCGCGCCGCGCCCGTTCCAGCACGGCCTCGGGCACCAGCCGGTCGTGAATGATCACGTCGGCGTCCTGCAACACCCGCAGCGCCTTCAGGGTCAGCAGCTCAGGATCGCCCGGCCCCGCCCCGACGATATGGACCACCCCCTGTTCGGGCGCGGCGACGTTCAGCAGCCGCAGCATCTCGCGCCGCGCCTCGGCCGTGCGGCCCGCCGCCGCCAGATCGGCCGCCGGACCCCGGAAGGCCTTCTCCCAGAACCGCCGCCGGGCCATGAAGTCCGGCACGCTGGCCTTGACGGTGTCGCGCAGTTCGCGCGCCATTCGGGCCACATTGGCCAGGCCGGCCGGCAGAACCCCTTCGATCCGCGAGCGCACGTCGCGGGCCAGTATGGGCGCCGATCCCCCGGTGGCGACCCCGATCACCACCTCGTCCCGGTCGATCAGGGCCGGGGTCTGGAAGTCGCTCAGATGGGGCTTGTCCACCACATTGACCTGGGCCCCCGCCGCCCGCGCCAGGGCGCCCAGCCGCGTCAGTTCGTCCGCGTCGTCCAAGGCCATAAAGACCAGACGCGCCCCCCCCAGATCCTGGGCCTGGGGCGCGCGCAGCACCGGCTCCGGCGCGCTCAGCGGGATTTCCATCCGGGGCGGGGCGCCGTCAGGCGCGAACCACAGCAGCTGGGCCGGCGTGTTCAGGAACAGTCGCAGCTTGGCCAGGGCGGGCTCACCGCCGCCGATGATCACGATCTTGGCGGCCTCAAGCGGAATGGAGGCGAGAAATACACGCATCGTCTTGCTTTCAGGGCCGGCGTCGGGGAAGGAGGACGGCGGCGGAGCCCGAACCATCGGCCTCCCCGTCCAGACCCGCAAACCAGATTGCCTTTGGCACGCTGATAGGATTTCTAACGGCGATGGCCCGTTCCCTGCTCCCGCTCAACGCCCTGCGCGCGTTCGAGGCCGCCGCGCGTCACCTGAACTTCTCGCGCGCCGCCGACGAACTGGCGGTGACGCCCGGCGCCGTCAGCCAGCAGATCCGCCTGCTGGAGGACATTGTCGGCGGCCCCCTGTTCGTGCGCGAGGCGCGCGGTCTCCAGCTGACCGACCTCGGCCGATCCTCGGTCCCCCTGCTGCGCGAGGGGTTCGAGCGGCTGATGGACGCCTCGGCCCTGCTGCGCGAACCGCCGCGCCGCAAACAGGTGTCGATCAGCATCGCCCCCGGCTTCGCCTCCAAATGGCTGATGCCGCGCATGGACGACTTCCACGCCGCCCATCCCGAGATCGAGCTTTGGATCTCGGCCGACATGGAGCCGGCCGACCTGACCGAGGGCAAGGTGGATCTGGCCATCCGCTACGGCCCCGGCGACTACCCCGGCCTGACCGTGGACCGGCTGATGACCGAAACGGTCCTGCCCGTCTGCGCCCCGTCTCTGATGGACGGCGAACATCCGATCCGCAAACCCGCCGACCTGATGCGCCACACCCTGCTGCACGACATGTCCAACGACGGCGACCCCAGCCGCCCCGACTGGGCCATGTGGCTGAAGGCGCGCGGCGTGCGCCACCCCGACCCGCGCCGGGGCTCGCGCTTCAACCAGTCCAGCCTGCTGATCGAGGCCGCCGTCTCCGGCCGCGGCGTCGCCCTGGCCAAACGGACCCTGGCCCAGGCCGACCTGGCCTCGGGCCGTCTGGTCGCCCCCTTCCCCGACGGCTCGGAAGCGGTCGGCTTCGCCTATTACGTCGTCCAGCCCCGCGACCGCCCGCCCTCGCCCAGCGCCACCGCCTTCGTCGCCTGGCTGAAGCGGCAGGCCGTCGATCACGACAATACGATGGGACAGCTTTAGAGCACCGCAAACCTTGACTCCGACGGCGGCCGGACCGACACGACCGCCCCATGATCACGCGCTATTCCCGCCCCGACGCCGCCGCCATCTGGTCGCAAGAGACCAAGTACAAGATCTGGTTCGAGATCGAGGCCCATGCGGCGACCAAGATGGCCGAACTGGGCGTCATCCCCCAGCAGGCCGCCGACGCCATCTGGGCCAAGGGCAAGGACGCGACCTTTGACGCCGACCGCATCGACGAGATCGAGCGCACCACCAAACACGACGTCATCGCCTTCCTGACCCACGTCGCCGAGATCGTCGGCGAAGAGGCGCGTTTCCTGCACCAGGGCATGACCTCGTCGGACGTGCTGGACACCTGTTTCGCGGTCCAGCTGGCCCGGTCGTCGGACCTGCTGATCGAAGGCGTCGATCGCGTCCTGGCCGCGCTGGAAACCCGCGCCAAGGAGCATAAGTACACCCCGACCGTCGGCCGCAGCCACGGCATCCACGCCGAGCCCGTGACCTTCGGCCTGAAGCTCGCCGGCTATCACGCCGAGTTCCAGCGCGCCAAACGCCGCCTGATCACGGCCAAGGAAGAGATCGCCACCTGCGCCATTTCCGGCGCCGTCGGCACCTTCGCCAATGTCGACCCCGCCGTCGAAGCCTATGTGGCCGAACAGATGGGGCTCCAGGTCGAGCCGGTCTCGACCCAGGTCATCCCGCGCGACCGCCACGCCGCCTTCTTCGCCGCCCTGGGCGTGGTCGCCTCTTCGGTCGAGCGTCTGGCGGTCGAGATCCGCCACCTGCAACGCACCGAGGTGCTGGAGGCCGAGGAATTCTTCGACAAGGGTCAGAAGGGCTCGTCGGCCATGCCGCACAAGCGCAACCCCATCCTGACCGAAAACCTGACCGGCCTGGCCCGTCTGGTCCGCTCAGCCGTGACCCCGGCGATGGAAAACGTCGCCCTGTGGCACGAGCGGGACATCAGCCATTCCTCGGTCGAACGCGGCATCGGTCCCGACGCCACCATCCATCTTGACTTCGCCCTGCAACGCCTGGCCGGCGTGATCGAGCGGCTGAACGTCTATCCCGAGAACATGCAGAAGAACCTCGACCGCCTGGGCGGTCTGGTGCACTCGCAACGGGTCATGCTGGCCCTGACCCAGGCCGGCGTCTCGCGCGAGGCGGCCTATGCCGCCGTGCAGGAGAACGCCATGAAGGTCTGGCGCGGCGAGGGCGCCTTCCTGGACTTCCTCAAGGCCGACGACCGCGTCACCCTGCCCCACGATCAGCTCGAAGCCCTGTTCGACCTCGGCTATCACACCAAGAATGTGGACGTGGTGTTCAAGCGGGTATTCGGCGAGGGATGATCTTCAGTATTGAAAATGGCACCGATTTTCGTACTCTATCATCATGCAACGCGTCGAAGCCTCTATCGCGGTCAGCGTCTCTGACCTGAAGAAGAGCCCCAGCGCCGTCATGGACGACGCGGCGGGCCAGACCGTGGCCGTGCTGAACCACAACCGGGTCATGGCCTATATGGTCCCGGCCGCCGCCTATGAGGCGATGATCGAACGCCTGGACGATCTGGCCTTGATCGAGACTGTCCGCCAGCGGCAGGACGAGACGCCGGTGCGCGTCTCGCTCGATGCCCTTTGATCTTCAGTTCCTCCCCTCCGCGCTGAAGGAGTGGGAGAAGCTGGGCGCTCCGGTCCGGGTCCAGTTCAAGAAAAAGCTCGCCGAACGACTGGAGAGTCCGCGTGTTCCGAAGGATGCGCTCCACGGGATGCGCGATCACTACAAGATCAAGCTGCGCGACGCCGGATATCGGCTGGTCTATCGGGTCGAGGACGCAATCGTCACGGTGACCGTCGTCGCGGTGGGCAGACGCGACCGCAGCCAGGTGTATCGGGACGCGGCGCGTCGGGAATGACCAAGAGCCAGTTCCCCCCCGTCGTCGACGCCGCCACCCGCCTGCTGATCCTCGGCAGCCTGCCGGGCGACGCCTCGCTGAAGGCGGCGCAATATTACGCCCACCCGCGCAACGGCTTCTGGCCCTTGATCGGCGGGGTGCTGGACGAGCCCCTGGCCGCCCTGCCCTACCCCGACCGCCTGGAGCGGTTGAAGGCGCGCGGCGTCGGCCTGTGGGACGTAATTGCCTCGGCCCGGCGATCCGGCAGTCTGGACGCGGCGATCAAGTCGCCCGAGGCCGCCGATCTGCGCGGTCTGATCCAGGACCTCCCCGAACTGCGCGCCGTCGCCTTCAACGGCGGTCTGGCGGCCAAGCTGGGTCGGCGGATCCTGGCCGACCTCGCCGGCCTAGCCCTGGTCGATCTGCCGTCGTCCAGCCCCGCCCATGCAATATCCTTGTCGGCAAAGGCGGAAACCTGGGCCATACTCGGCAAGTTTCTCCCGGATAAGCCTGCCGTCTGATGATCCTGACCCTCTCCTGCCCCGACCGCCACGGCATTGTGGCGGCCGTGTCCGCCTTCCTGCTGGAGCGGGACGCCAACATCTCCGACGCCCAGCAGTTCGGCGACGCCGCCGGCGCCACCTTCTTCATGCGTGTGGTGTTCGAACCGCGCGAAGGCGACGACCCGGCCGCGATCCGCACCGCCTTCGCCCCTCTGGCTGGGCGATTCGACATGGACTGGACCCTGAGGGGGCCGGAACCGCGCAAGGTGATGATTCTGACTTCGCGCTTCGACCATTGCCTGGCGGACCTGCTGTACCGCTGGCGGATCGACGAACTGCCCATGGATGTGACGGCGGTCGTTTCGAACCATCCGCGCGAGATGATCGGCCACGTCGATCTGGGCGACCTGCCCTTCCATCACCTGCCCGTCAGCGCCGCCGACAGGCCGGCCCAGGAGGCCCAGCTTCTGCGCCTGATCGAGGAGACCGGCACGGAACTGGTCGTTCTGGCCCGCTACATGCAGATTCTGTCCGACGATCTCAGCGGTCGGCTGGCGGGGCGCTGCATCAACATCCACCACTCCTTCCTGCCCGGCTTCAAGGGCGCCCGCCCCTATCACCAGGCCCATGCGCGCGGGGTGAAGGTGATCGGCGCCACGGCCCACTATGTCACCGCCGACCTGGATGAAGGTCCGATCATCGAACAGGACGTGGAGCGAATCAGCCACCGCGACACGCCCGAAGATTTGATCAGAAAAGGCCGCGACATCGAGCGCCGCGTCCTGGCCCGCGCAGTCCGTCGGCACCTGGAAGACCGGGTTTTGCTGCATGGCGCCAAGACGGTCGTCTTCGAGGACTAACGGCCAAGCTGCGTCCTCTTGTCACGCCGCAGGCATCCTTTACCCGCCTCAAGCCGTAACCTTTCCGTCAACGCCGCAGTGCGGACCAACAGGGAAGGAACAACCATGCCAAATCTTCGGACACTTATGCTCGTCGCCGCCTCCGGCGGCGCCTTGATGGCGCTCGGCGCTTGCAACAACAACGAGACCGCCCCGGCCGAATCGACGGCCATGGCGCCGGCGGAAGGTACCGCCATGGCGCCTATGGCGGCCGAACCCATGGTCGGCGGCGCCGCCATGAGCTCGAACGAGACCATCGTCGCCAACGCCTCCAAGGCCTCGAACCTGTCGACCCTGGTCGCCGCCGTTCAGGCCGCCGGCCTGGTCGAAACCCTGCAAGGCCCCGGCCCCTTCACCGTCTTCGCCCCCGACAACGCCGCCTTCGACAAGATTCCCGAAGCCACCCGCACCGCCTTGATGCAGCCTGACATGAAGGCCGATCTGACCAAGATCCTGACCTATCACGTCGTCGCCGGGCGTCTGACGGCCGCCGACATCGCCGCCCAGGCCCAGGCGAACGGCGGAACCGCGACCCTGAAGACCGTTCAGGGCGAGGAACTGAAGGTTTCGGCGGGCCCGAACGATACCTGGGTCATCACCGACGCCAAGGGCGGAAAGTCCACCATCACCCAGGCGGACGTGGCTCAATCGAACGGCATGGTCCATGTCGTAGATACGGTTCTGATGCCGTAAAAATATTTACGATCCGCCCGGAACCGGCGGAAACCAAATCCCGCCCCCCGTGTTCTTAGGGGGCGCGAGACGCACAGTAAGCCGGGTGAGACATCCCCCCAACGTCCCCGGCATAAAGAAAGGGCCGCACTTTCCCCCGGGTGCGGCCCTTTCGACGTCTGAAGGCCCGAAGGCCGGAATCCTTATTCGCCGGCGCGAATCTGTTCGCGGGCGATCGAGGCCAGTTCGTCGATCTTGGAGCGGATTTCGCCCTCCGAGACCGTCAGGCCCGAGGCCTTGAAGTCGCCCGCCACCTTGCGGAACACGTCTTCGTCGCCCGGCTGCTCCATGTCGGCGCGCACGATGGCGGCGGCGTACTGGTCCGCGCTGTCGGCCGACAGGCCCATCTTCTCGGCCGCCCACAGGCCCAACATCTTGTTGCGCCGGGCGATGGCCTTGAATTCCTGCTCCTGATCGAGGGCGAACTTGGCCTCAAAGCCCTTTTCCCGATCGTCGAACGTCGTCATGTCGCTCAGCAAGCTCCGCACACCCCTGACCTCGGGGCAAGCGCCGTCTATAGCCCGCCCGCGCCCGAACGCAACATGGCTTGCATAGACCTTGGTCCTGTTGCGGCGTCGCACGCGGCGTTCATTTGTATCGGGCGCCGCCTTCCGCTAAGGAGACCGCGAACGAGATTGACTGCCCGAACGATTCCGAAACGCGCCGCCAGGACCGGGTCTTCCCCTTTCCACCATGGCCGCGCGATTTTTGTTTCTGGAGGGCGCCCGTAAGCCGGGACCGGAATATGAACAGCAAGCGCAAGAAGATTTACGAGGGCAAGGCCAAGATCCTGTACGAAGGACCTGAGCCCGGCACCCTGATCCAGTACTTCAAGGACGACGCCACCGCCTTCAACGCCCAGAAGAAGGCCGTTCTCGAAGGCAAGGGCGTGGTCAACAACCAGATCAGCGAATTCATCATGTCGCGCCTGAACGGCATCGGCGTGACCAATCACTTCATCAAACGCCTGAACCTGCGCGAGCAGCTGATCCGCGAAGTCGAGATCATTCCGCTGGAAGTCGTCTGCCGCAACATCGTCGCCGGCTCCATGAGCCAGCGCCTGGGCATCGAGGAAGGCACGCCCCTGCCCCGCTCGATCATCGAATTCTACTACAAGAAGGATGAGCTCAACGACCCGATGGTCACCGAAGAGCACATCACCGCCTTCAACTGGGCCTCGACCCAGGAACTGGACGACATCCTGGCGATGACGGTTCGGGTCAACGACTATCTGTCGGGCCTGTTCAGCGCGGTCGGAATCACCCTGGTCGATTTCAAGATCGAGTTCGGCCGAATCTGGGAGAACGACTTCAGCCGCGTCATCCTGGCCGACGAGATCAGCCCCGATTCCTGCCGCCTGTGGGACTCCTCGACCGGCGAGAAGATGGACAAGGACCGCTTCCGCCGCGACCTGGGCAACGTCATCGAAAGCTACACCGAAGTCGCGCGTCGCCTGGGCATCATGAAGGGCATGCCGACGGTGATTCAGGGCGGGCTGCACTGATGATTGACGTAGCGGAAGAGGGCGGCGAGTTCCGACGGTCCATTGACCTGGCCGGAACCAGCCGCTTTCGCCGCATCGCGGGCGTCGGGCCGGTCTATGAAGTGACCGCCATTGTCGGGGACCGCGTCAGGGCCTGTCTAATCGACAGCGACGAAGCCTTCGACTATCCGCTGGCCGACGCCGAAAACGACCCCCTGGCCTGATGTTCGCCATTTCCTTCGATCTGGACCTCAACGAGACGACCGCTATCCATCCCGCCGGGGTGAGGCAGGCGTATCGCGAGATCGAACGGACCCTGAAACGCTATGATTTCCACCGCGTCCAACAGAGCGTCTATCTCACTGAAATCCCGGACCTCGCTAATCTGACTCTGGCCATGACCGCCCTCAAGGCTCTGCCCTGGTTCCCCCAATGCGTGAAGGACGTTCGCGGCTTCCGCGTCGAGAACTGGTCCGACTTCACTCCCTTCATGAAAGGCAACGGCTGATGGCCAAAATCAAGGTTCACGTCTTCCTCAAGGCCGGCGTGCTGGACGTCCAGGGCAAGGCCGTTGAAGGCGCCCTTCAGGGTCTGGGCTGGTCGGGCGTATCGAACGCCCGCGTCGGCAAGCTGATCGAGTTCGACCTCGACGGCGTCGAGGATCCGCAAGGCGAGGCCAAGAAGATGTGCGAGCAGCTGCTCGCCAATACGGTGATCGAAGGCTACCGTATCGAGGCGGCTTGAAGCATTCGGCCTCTTCCGCGCGAAGGTGCGGAAGAGGCGCTTGCATCCATACAGCGGACTCCTAGTTAAGCTAACGGCTTGAACGACGGAGCACCTATGCCCTTCACCCTCACCTCCACCGACATTCAGGACGGCGGCGTCCTGCCCGACGCCCAGGTTCACGCCAAGGGCAACACCTCGCCCCACCTCGCCTGGTCGGGCGCGCCGGAGGGGACGAAGAGCTACGCCGTCACCTGCTATGATCCCGACGCCCCCACCGGCTCCGGCTTCTGGCACTGGACGGTCGCGAACATCCCGGCCGATGTGACCGAACTGGCGACCGGCGCCGGCTCGCCCGGCGGTCAGTTGCCGACCAGCGCCGTCCAGGGCCGCACCGACTACGGCAAGGCCGGCTTCGGCGGCGCCGCCCCGCCGCCCGGCCACGGCCCGCACCGCTATGTCTTCACCGTCTTCGCCGTGGACGTGGAGCGGCTGGACGTCACCGCCGACGATTCCGGCGCGGTGTTCGGCTTCAACCTGCATTTCCACACCCTGGCCAAGGCCTCGATCACCGCGACCTATGAGAACCTGGGCTGAGCCCGCCCCTCGGCGGCCGCGCCGCAACCTTATGTGATCGACGATCATTTCTGGCGGGTTGAAGCCCGCGAGGGGCCCCCTATGTTGCAGCGCAACACCCCTCCGTTCTCGCCCCAGGATTTTCGCATGGCCGTCTCCGGCGCCGTGGCCGACACTGACGTCGCCGTAAGACCCATGGCTGCGGGCCGTGTGGCCCTGGTCCTGATCGCCCTGGCCATGGGCGGTTTCGCCATCGGTGTGACCGAGTTCGCGGCCATGAGCATCCTGCCGGACTTCGCCGCCGGCCTGGGCGTCGACGCCCCGACGGCGGGCCATGTGATCAGCGCCTATGCGGCCGGCGTGGTGGTCGGGGCGCCCATCCTGGCGGTGCTGGGCGCGCGCAGCCCCCGCTGGCTGCTGCTTATCGGCTTCATGGCCCTGTTCGCCGTCGGCAACGGCCTGTCGGCCATGGCGCCCACCTATGAATGGATGTTGGTCTTCCGCTTCCTCAGCGGCGTGCCGCACGGCGCCTATTTCGGCGTGGCGGCCCTGGTCGCCGCCTCCATCGTGCCGCTTCACCTGCGCACCCGCGCCGTCTCGACCATTCTGATGGGGCTGACGGTCGCCACCGTCATCGGCGTCCCCTTCGCCAATCTGGTCAGCCACGCCTTCGGCTGGCGCTGGACCTTCGCCATCGTCAGCGTCCTGGCCGTGATCACCATGGGGTTGGTCGCCCTGTTCGCCGCGCGCGACCCGGCCCATGCCGACGCCAGCCCCTTGCGCGAACTGGGCGCCCTGAAGCGCAGCCAGGTCTGGCTGACGCTCGGCGTCGGCGCGATCGGCTTCGGCGGCATGTTCTGCGTCTACGCCTATCTGGCCTCGACGCTTCAGGCGGTGACCGGCGTGGGGCCGGAGATCCTGCCTTGGGTCTTCGCCGTCTTCGGCGTCGGCATGTTCCTGGGCAATATCCTGGGGGCCTGGGCGGCCGACCGGATCGGCTTTCCGGCGGCGGGCGGCCTGCTGCTGTGGAGCGCCGCCGCCCTGGCCCTCTATCCCTTCGCCGCACCGCACCTGTGGGCCGTCATGGTCGTGGTCTTTCTGATCGGCGGCGGCGGCGGCCTGGGCTCGGTGCTTCAGACCCGTCTGATGGACGTCGCCGGCGACGCCCAGACCCTGGCTGCGGCCTTGAACCACTCGGCCTTCAACACCGCCAACGCGCTGGGCCCGCTTCTCGGCGGTCTGGCCATCGCCGCCGGCTACGGCTGGACCTCGACCGGCTGGGTCGGCATGGGCCTGTCCCTGGGCGGGTTTGCAATCTTCGTGATCGCCTGGTTGGCGGGGCGCAAACGTGCTGCGTCCGAGCGTTTGGCGTAACCACAGTTTATGGTAGTATGGGCGTATGGCGGACGTCACCAATGACCTCATCTACGAAGTGCTGAAGTCGATGCAGACGCGCCTGGATCGGATCGACGGCAACATCGCCGACGTGAAGGGCGAACTTCAGGCCATGCGCCTCCACCTCAACGGCCTGAACCAAGACGTCTCCAACCTCTATCAGATCGTTGATCGTCAGGACGCCCGTCTCGGCCGGATCGAGACCCGCCTCGGACTTCTTGAACCCGCGCACTGACATTTGCTGAAAACGGTGCTAGAGGCCCGCGCCATGAGCGCAGCCGTCATCGTCTTCCCCGGTTCCAACTGTGATCGCGACTGCAAGGTCGCCGTCGAACGCTCCACCGGCGAGCCCGTCTCGATGGTCTGGCACGCCGAGACCGAACTGCCCCAGGGCCTGGACCTGATCGTCATTCCCGGCGGCTTCTCCTACGGCGACTATCTGCGCTGCGGCGCCATGGCGGCCCAGTCGCCGGTGATGCAGGCCGTGAAGAAGGCGGCGGACGACGGCGTCGCCGTGGTCGGCATCTGCAACGGCTTCCAGATCCTGTGCGAGGCCGGCCTGCTGCCCGGCGCCCTCTTGCGCAACAAGGGCCTGAAATACGTCTGCAAGCCCATCGCCCTGACCGTCGCCAACGGCCAGACCCGCTTCACCGCCGGCTATCAGGGGCAGCGCGAAGTGGTCATGACCCAGGGCAACGGCGACGGAAACTTCTTCGCCGACGCCGAGACCCTGGCCCGGATCGAGGGCGAGGGCCAGGTGGTCTTCCGCTACGTCGACAACCCCAACGGCTCGGTCAACGACATCGCCGGCATCCAGAACGCCCGCGGCAATGTGCTCGGCATGATGCCCCACCCCGACCGCGCCTTCGAAGCCGAACTGGGCTCCGCCGACGGCGCGGTTCTGTTCCAAAGCATCTACGCGGCGGCTTGACGGCAATCATGCGTTGAGGCGGAGTGGGGTTATGAAAGCCTTCCTCCCCGCCCTCGCCGTTTCCGCCCTCTTGGCCGGCGCCGTCTCCGCGAAGGCGCAGGACGCGCCGCCGCCCCAAGAAGACTGGGTGTTGACCTCCATCCCCGAGCGTAAGGCTACCCTGGCCCTTGCTGAATTCACTTCGGGCGTCACCCTGGTCGCCCGATGCATCGACGGGGCCTACGACCTTTTCATCACCGGCCTGCCCGAGGCCCCCTTACGCGCCACGACGCGCGATCTTGGGCTTTCGGTCGGAGAAGATGCGGCTCTTAAAACCACCGTCTGGACCGTGGGAGAGGATCGCACGACGGCTTTCAGCCGTCTGCCGGCCATGGTGGCGCGCCAACTGGCGGAAGGCGGCGAACTCCAGATCGTCGCCCAAGGCCCCGACCACCGACGCTACCGCTTCATCATGGCCCTCAACCCGTCCAGCACCGCCCTTGAGCAGACCTTGACCGCCTGCGGTCGGCCTCTGATCGATCCCCGCGACAAGGACACGGAGGGCGACGGGCGAGAAACGCTTCCTGCGCTCGCGCGATGGGAAATCGTTCCCCGACCCCGGTTCCCGGCCCCTGTCGGCGGCCGATCGCCGACGGAGGGTTACGCCGTCCTGTCCTGCGGCGCTGAAAACGACGGTCGGCTGGTGAACTGCCAGATCGAAAGCGAATGGCCGCGCGGTTACGGCCTGGGGCGAGAAGCCTTGCGCTCGGTGGATCGGGCGCGGCTCCGCCTCAGCGACGAGGCTGCAAGCGCTGGAAGGCGTCTTGAAGACGGAATAATCGTCTTCTCCGTCAGCTTCAGGATGGATTGAGACTCACGGTCGCCAGCCCCCTTCGAAGGCTGGGACGTAGGAAAACCACGGTTCTCTCGCGCTCGTGACCCGTGATGATCGCGTTCTTGGCTAACCTGAAGGTGCATCAGCGTCTCGGGGGTGATCATGGCGACTATTCTCGATCCACCGCCCCCAGGCGGTGCTGGACGACCTCCAGCGGCTGAACGCCCTGGGACGCCGTGGCGTCCAAGACGGCCGGCGACAGTCTGCTGATGGCGACCTGGAACATCCGCGCCTTAGGCGTGAGAGAGGGCGGCGCCCGCGCGCCCCGCGTTCATCCTCGGCAAGGTGGGATCAGCCCGCGTCGTCCACGCCCTGAACCGCCAGGTTCTCATCCAAAGCATCGTCGCCGTCCTCGATCACCGAGACGCCGTTCTCGAGTTGGGGGTCTTCATCGGCGGTGTCGACGCCGCCTGGCTCGCGCTGGGCGGCCAGTTCGCGGGCGCCGACGCCCTGACCGTTTTCGATGGCGCGGTTGGCGGCGACTTCATCGGTTTCGAAATGCGGGGTTTCGGTCTGATCGGCCATGTCGCCTCTCCAGTTGGAACTGGACTGACAACCGGCCGCACGGCCGCCGGTTCCTGACGTCGGTGCAATTCTCAGATGGAACCCTCGGCGCTTCAACGGCTTGCAGAAGCCCCAACCCAAACGACCCGCCGCTGCGGCAAGCGGGCGTATGGTTCAGGGGGTCTTTGACGGAGTCGGCGCCGGTTTCGGACACATCGGACACATCGGACACATCGGACACATCGGACACATCGGACACATCGGACACATCGGACAGTGTTTTAGGGCGCGCTCCGCCGCGTCAAGGGCTCCAGACTGGCGCGGGACAGGGGCCGGAAGGTCAGGAACCGCCCCCCCACGCTCAAGGTCGCCTCATAGGCCTGGGGCCTTTGCAGCAGGGCGGGATCGTCCGCCGCCGCCGCCCGGCCGGAGGCGATCTCGCGCGCGTCCATCGGCGGGACGACCGGTCGCCCGTTGGCGTTCGCCAGGGCCGCCATGAAGCGCCGCACGGCCAGGGCCTGCTGCGGCGGCGTCAGGGCCGCGCGCACCTCGGCCCAGGCCGCCTCGGCCGAGGCGTTCAGAACCAGCGCGGGCGCGGCCTGGGCCTGGGCCTGGGCCTGGCCCAGGGCCGGGTCGCTTCCCCACGCCCCGAGAAGCAGAACGGCCAGGCCGGCGCAGGCGTGAAGGCGGCAACGGATCATCCGGCGACACCAGCATGGGCCGTCCCTCTCTCGCAAGCTTCACATTTTCAACCCAGGCCGGTGAACCTTCCGTCCCCGTGGGGCGTACAGAGCGCTGAACCGTGAAGTGGAACCCCCATGTCTTCGATCCTTCGCCCCACGCCCGCTCAGCGCACCCGTCGCCTGGTGGTCCTGGCCGCCGCCGTCTTCGCCGTGGTCGTCCCCCTGGTTCAGAACCTGGCCGGGCTGGGCCTGACCCAAGCCGAGTTCGCCGCTGAAGGGAACCAGACCCTGCGGGTCGCCGGCTACGCCTTTTCGATCTGGGGCCTGATCTATCTGGGGCTTCTGGCCTACGCCGTGCGTCAGGTCTTGCCCCAGACGGGCGAGAGCGTCCTGATCAACCGGATGGGCTGGCCCTCCGCCGTGGCCTTCTTCGGCCTGGGTCTCTGGATCATCGTGGCGGCCCTGAACCTGAAGGCGGCCAGCGTCGTCATCATCTTCGCCACCCTGATCGCCCTCTTGGCGCCGATGCTGGCCCTGTCGGGCGAGGTGCGGCGGCTCGCCCGCTTCGATCGCGACCGGCTGCTGCTGGTCTGGCCCCTCGCCGCCCTGGCCGGCTGGCTGACGGTGGCGGCGCCGCTGAACCTGATCACCACCCTCACCGCCTTCGACGCCCTGCCCGCCGCCCTGACGCCGACGGCATGGGCCGTGCTGGCCGTCGTCGCCACGACAGGGGTCGCCCTGGCGGTGACGGCGGCGCTGCGGACCCTGGCCTATCCCCTCCCGACGGCCTGGGGCCTCCTGGGCGCCTTCGTCGCGGAACAGGCGGAAAAGCCGGCGGTGGCCTTCACGGCCCTGGCCGGCGCCGTGATTCTGCTGGTCGGCGGCGTCCTTCTGGTGTTCCGCCTCAAGCCTGGGGTCGAACGCGCCGTCTAGGTCGAGGTCGAGGTCGAGGGCGGAACCGCCTCGCCCGCCCCCACGTCAAAGGCGCCCTCCTCGTCATAGCCGACGCTGCCGACGCCGGTCGCCTCTCCAGTCATCCACTGGCGGCGGCTGGCCAGGGCCGCCTCCGGCGCCGCCGCGTCCATCTTCCGCGTCGTGTCGGGATCGCTGGACCGGTCCATCTGCTGGTGCTCGGCGGGGCTGGGCTTGGTCAGATCGTGGGAGGCCATCAGATGCCCTCCCCGTCTTCCTCGGTCTCCTCGACCTCCTTTTGCGCCTCTTCGGCCATGGCGGAGGCGCCGGCGTCGTCGGCGGCGATCTCGGCGCGGTCGTCCTCTTCCGGGGCGGCGGCAGGGTCGTTGGGGGTGTCGGTCATGCGGATGCTCCTTTGTCGCCAGGAGACAATGGCGCGGCGCCCGACCCGTTCCGTCCGTCCGTCCCTGGCTCAGATCACGGCCGCGACATCACAGGTCGGCGCCGAGTCTCAGGCCAGAACGCCCAAAATGCTGTCTGGAATGTAGCTTATCGGCCCGTCTGCCGTTAGAAGGCGCGGCCATGAGCGCTCCCCAGAAGACCATGGCCGAACTGGCCGCCGAATACGGCCTGGCCCCGAACGAATATCAGGTCGTCCTCGACCGGCTGGGCCGCGAGCCCAATCAGGTGGAACTGGGCGTCTTCTCGGTCATGTGGTCCGAGCACTGCTCCTACAAGTCCTCCAAGATCCACCTGGGCAAGTTCCCCACCACCGGCGAGCGCGTCATCTGCGGTCCGGGCGAGAACGCGGGCGTGATCGACATCGACGACGGCGACGCCTGCATCTTCAAGATGGAGAGCCACAACCACCCCTCCTATATCGAACCCTACCAGGGCGCGGCGACGGGCGTGGGCGGCATCATGCGCGACGTCTTCACCATGGGCGCCCGGCCGGTGGCCCTGCTGAACGCCCTGCGCTTCGGCGATCCGTCGCATGAAAAGACCAAACGCCTGGTCAAGGGCGTCGTCTCGGGCATCGGCGGCTACGGCAACTGCGTCGGGGTGCCGACCGTGGCGGGCGAGACCAACTTCCACGCCGGCTACAACGGCAACATCCTGGTCAACGCCATGTGCGTCGGCCTGGCCAAGTCCGACAGCATCTTCTATTCGGCCGCCCCCTCGGCGGGCCTGTCGGTCGTCTATTTCGGCTCCAAGACCGGCCGCGACGGCATCCACGGCGCAACCATGTCCTCGGCCGAGTTCGACGATGAGTCGGAATCGAAACGCCCCACCGTCCAGGTCGGCGACCCCTTCGCCGAGAAGCTGCTGATCGAGGCGACCCTCGAACTGATGGCCTCGGGCGCCGTCGCCGCCATCCAGGACATGGGCGCGGCCGGCCTGACCTCCTCCTCGGTCGAGATGGCCGGCAAGGGCGGCGTCGGCATCGAGCTGAACATGGACGCCGTGCCCCAGCGCGAAGAGGGCATGACCGCCTATGAGATGATGCTGTCGGAAAGTCAGGAGCGCATGCTGGCGGTCCTGAAACCCGGCCGCGAGGAAGACGGCTATCGCATCTTCCAGAAGTGGGGCCTGGACGCCGCCGTGATCGGGATCACCACCGACACCGGCCGACTGGTGCTGAAGCATCACGGCGAGACGGTCTGCGACGTGCCGCTGGCCCCCCTGTTCGACGACGCGCCTCTGTACGACCGCCCGTGGGTCCAGCCCGCGCTGCAGCCGAAGCTGAACCACGCCGATATCCCCGCGCCCGAGAACTGGGCCGATGCGGTGATGAAGGTCGTCGCCTGCCCCGACATGGCCTCCAAGCGCTGGATCTGGGAACAGTACGACCGCCACGTCATGGCCGACACGCTTCAGGACTCGGCCACCGGCGCCGACGCCGGCGTGGTCCGCGTCCACGGCACCGACAAGGGCCTGGCCGTCACCTCGGACTGCACCCCCCGCTACGTCCAGAACGACCCCTACGAGGGCGGCAAACAGGCGGTGGCCGAGGCCTGGCGCAACCTGACTGCCGTGGGCTCGCGCCCCATCGCCATCACCGACAATCTGAACTTCGGCAACCCCCAGCGCCCCGAGATCATGGGCCAGATCGTCCGCGCCATCGACGGCATGGCCGAGGCCTGCCGCGAACTGTCCTTCCCCGTCGTCTCGGGCAATGTCAGCCTCTATAACGAGACCAACGGCGTCGCCATTCCGCCCACCCCGACCGTGGGCGCCGTGGGCCTGCTGCCCAACTATGATGTGGTGACGGGCTTCTCCGGCATGGCCGAGGGCGATGCGCTCGTCCTGATCGGCCAGACCGTCGGCGAGTTGGGCGCGTCCCTCTATCTGCGCGAGGTGCTGGGCCGCGAGGACGGCGCCCCGCCGCCCGTCGACCTGAAGCTGGAAAAGAAGACCGGCGACTTCGTGCGCGACCTGATCGAGGCCGGCGACCTGACCGTGGTCCACGACCTGTCCGACGGCGGCCTCATCGGCGCCGCCGCCGACTTGGTCCTGGCCTCCGACGTCGGCGTGACCCTGGACGCCTCCAGCGCCGCCCACGCCCACATCTTCCTGTTCGGAGAGGACCAGGCCCGTTATCTGGTCGCCGTCCCCGACGCCGACGCCCTGATCGCCAAGGCCCAGGCCGCCGGCCTGCACGCCTCGGTCGTCGGCCACGCCAGCGGCGACGCCTTCGCCTCAAGGGGCGAGAAGGGCGAGCTGTTCAGCATCCCCGTCGCCCACCTGCGCGAATGGCACGAGGGCTGGATGCCGGGCTGGCTGGAAGCCTGATCGAATGCCGGTCGTCTTCCGAGATCGCGGCAGACGGTTCCACTTCTATTCGGACGAGGGCTCGCCGCGCGAGCCCATCCACATCCATGTGTCCGAGCCAGGCAAGGAGGCCAAGTTCTGGCTTTTGCCAGCCGTTCGCCTCGCGCGCAAAATCGGGTATAGTGATCGCGAGATCAGGGAACTCCTCCGCCTCGTCGAGGCGAACCGCGACCTGATAGAGCAACGGTGGAATGACTTCTTCGCACCCTAGTCCTGAGCGCGTGTGGTTCGATGAGCAGCGATTGTTCGTCGATCTGTCCGACGGGCGCCAGCTGGGGGTTCCGCTCGCCTGGTTCCCCCGCCTGCTCCACGCCACCCCCGAGCAGCGCGCCGCCGTCTGGCTGAGCCCCGCCGGCCTGCACTGGGACGAGATCGACGAGGACATCTCCGTCGAAGGCCTGATCGCCGGTCGCGGGGACATGACGCACCGACCGAACGCCGCAGCCTGAGCGATCGGCCCTAAGCCAGTCACACGTCGATACGCACTGTCGCACGGAGGCCCTTGTTCAGCCTCGACCGGACCCCAAGTCTAGGGCCTTACTGGAGGCATGGACATGACCCTGGCTGCCGACGCCGTCTTCCGCCCCGCCATTCCGCCCCGTCGCACGGGCGGCCCGCTGTCCCTGTTGCCCTTCCTGTGGATCAGCTGGCGCGATCCGATCCGCATGTGGTCCGAGCGGCATTTCACCGAGCCGCAGCTCTACGGAAACAGCGCCTTCGGCGAGATCCTGGTGGTCAGCCACCCCGAGGGCGTCCGCCACGTCCTGACCGAGAACGCGGCCAACTATGTGAAGGGCGACCTGCAACGCCGCGTCCTCGGTCCCATGCTGGCCGAGGGCCTGCTGCTGACCGAGGGGGACGCCTGGCGCCGCGTCCGGCGCATCCTGGCGCCGCTTTTCACCCCCGCAAAGATGGCCACCCTGAACGCCCGTATGGCGGAGGTTTGTCAGGCGCGCGTCGCCGGCTGGTCCCTGTCTGCGCGCGGCCGGGTGCTGGATATCGACAGCGAGATGTCGGGCCTGACCTTCGACATCCTGTCGGCTACCATGTTCTCCGACGACCTGGGCGGCGAGGCCCGCGGCTTCGAACGCGCCCTGAATCAGTTCCTGGCCAACGGCGCCCGCATCGATCCGCTGGACGTGCTGGGCGCGCCGGACTGGGCGCCCCGTCTGGGTCGTCTGGCCAGTTTCGGTTCGGCCCGCTTCTTCGAACAGCGCGTCACCCGCTTGGTCGAGGCCCGCCGCGCCCGCATCGAGGCTGGGGACATGCCGCCCCAAGACCTGCTCAGCGCCCTGCTGCTGGCCCGCGACGAGAACGGCGGACCCGGCCTGTCTGACGAAGAAGTCGCCGCCAACATCCTGACCTTCATCCTGGCGGGGCACGAGACCACCGCCCGCGCCCTGGGCTGGACCCTGCACCTGCTGTCGCGCCAGCCTGAGTACATGGCCCGGCTCCAGGCCGAGGCCGACGCCTTCGACGTCTCCGATCCGCAATGGGCCGAGGCCCTGCCCTGGACCCGCGCCGTGCTGGACGAGACCATGCGCCTGTTCCCGCCCGCCCCGACCATGGCCCGCAAGGCCCTGGCCGACGACGAGATCGGCGGTCAGCCGATCAAGGCCGGCGCCACCGTCATCATCTCGCCTTGGATTTTGCAACGCCACAGCCTGTTGTGGGACGACCCGGACGCCTTCAGGCCGGAGCGCTTCCTGCCCCAGAACCGCAAGTCCATCGACCGCTATGCCTACATCCCCTTCAGCGCCGGTCCCCGCGTCTGCATCGGCGCCGCCTTCGCCATTCAGGAGGCGGTGATCGCCCTGGCCTCCATCCTGCGCGCCGCCGAGATCGAGCCGATCACGACGATCGAACCCCGCCCCGTGCACCAGATCACCCTGCGCAGTCGCGAACCGATGCGACTTCGGCTGCGGATGCGCCGAGGCTGAAGAATTCACGCGACGGAATTCGCCGCCCGGCGCGTTAAACACAGGTGTCGCCGACCGGGCGCCATTGTTCAGCTTGCCATCAGCTTCAGGACGACCGCGCTGCGAACCGCCATTCTGCTGCCGCCGGGTTCGCTCTTCTCCGAAGCGCGCCCCAACTCCATGGAGACGGTCGTGCGGACGCTCGCCCGCTGCGATCATGATCCAGACACCCGAATTCTCTGCCAGGAGGGCGCCCAGGACCACAACGCCTCCCGCGTGATCGCCCTTCCACGACGCAACACCCAACAGAGTCTGTTCGACGCCCTGCGCGCGCTTCAGCCGGAACTGATCGAACACCATCAGCAGGTGAAACAGGCCCTGGCCGTGTCGGCGCGTTTCCCCCAGGCGGTGCATGTCCTTTATCGACACAATGCATTGAAGCCCGCGCGCCGGTGGTTTGATCGGTGGCGCTACGCCTTGCGCTACAGCCGGATGGACGGCTTCATCTTCGTCAGCCAGGCGGAGAAGACGGCCTTCGCCCGGACCTATCCGCAGCTGGCCGATCGCGCCCACGCCGTGCCCAATCCCATCGACGCCGGCGCCTGGCTGGCGCCGCCGGAAGATCGCCAGCCGATCATCGCCTTCGCCGGACGGGCCATGCCGGAAAAGGGATTGGACGTCCTGTGCGCCGCCTTGCCGGCCGTGCTGGACAGCCACCCGACCTGGCGCGCGGTCCTGATGTTGAACGACTGGGCCGCGCACGCGGACTGGGCCGCCCCGCATCTCACGCCGCTTCAGCGGTTTGGCCCCCGGGTCGCCGTCCTGCGGTCCGCCCCGCTGGACCAGGTGCGCGAACAGATGAAATCCGCCGCCATCGCCGTGACGCCCTCGACCTGGGACGAGCCCTTCGGTTTGACGGCGGTGGAAGCCCATGCGGCGGGCGCCGCCCTTATATCATCGGGGCGCGGCGGCCTTCGCGAAGCCAGCGGCGACCACGCCCACTATCTGGAGGCCGTGACCCCCCGGCATCTGGTCGCGGCGTTGGACGCCTTGATCCGGGAGCCGAACCGCCGCCTGGCCCTGGCCCGCGCGGCCCAGCACTATGTGCTCAAGACCCACACGCCCGAAAGGCGCGCCGCTGAACTGGCCCAGGTGCGCCGCCAGTTGGTCGAAAGCCGGAAACGCCGAGACGCGGCCTGACGCCCCCCGCAGTCGGAAGACCTGTCACATTGTAGGGATAAGGGCGACGAAAACTCAGGATGCGCCGATGACCCGCCTCGCTCTTTCCCGCCGTTCCATGCTTGCGGCTTTCGGCGGCGGCCTGGCCCTGTCGCCGACCGGCCCCGCCCTGGCCGAGGCCGTGTTCGATGTGAACCCCTTCCGGCTGGGCGTGACGGCGGGCGACCCGCTCCCGGACGGCTTCGTCATCTGGACGCGCCTGGCCCCCGACCCGCTCGCCTACGGTTCCGGCATGCCCAAGGCGCCCGTCGCCGTGAAGTGGGAGGTCGCCGCCGACCGTGGCTTCAACACCGTCGTCCGTTCCGGCGAGGCGATCGCCCGGCCCGAGCTGGGCCATTCCGTCCATGTCGAGGTCGAGGGGCTGGAGCCCGCCCGTCCCTATTTCTACCGCTTCCAGTGCGGGACCGAGCGCAGCGGCGTCGGCCGCGCCAAGACCGCCCCCCTGGCCGGCGCCTCCGTCTCGGCCGTCCGCTTCGGCGTCGCCGGCTGCCAAGACTATGAGCAGGGCTATTACACCGCTCACCGCAAGATGGCGGACGAGGAGCTGGATTTCATCTTCTGCTACGGCGACTACATCTATGAGGGCCGCGGCAATCCCATCTACCAGTCGGGCGCCGGTCCGCAGGACAACACCCGCGTCCACCTGGGCGGCGAGGTCTACAGCCTGGACGACTATCGCCGCCGCTATTCCCAGTACACCATGGACGCCGACCTTCAGGCCTCGCGCGCCTCGGCCGCCTGGTTCTGCACCTATGACGACCACGAGGTGGACAACAACTGGGTCGGCGACATTGATCAGGACGATACGCCGCCCGAAGTCTTCCTGCTGCGTCGCGCCGCCGCCATGCAGGCTTTCTACGAATTCATGCCGATGCGGAAGTCGGCCTTCCCGCGCGGCGCGGGCATGCAGGCCTATCGCCGGGCCCAGTACGGCGATCTGCTGGACGTCGCCTTCCTGGACACACGCCAGTATCGCACGGACCAGCCCTGCAGTGGCCGCTTCAACGCCGCCTGCCCCGGCATAGAAGCGACGACGGCTCAGGTTCTGGGCGACGCTCAGGAAGCTTGGCTGCTGACCAACCTCGACCGGTCCAAGGCCCGATGGAAGGCCCTGGCTCAACAGGTCATGATGATGGACCTGAACCGCAACACCTCCGGCGGCCAGGGGGTCAACACCGACAGCTGGGCCGGCTATCGTGTGCCGCGCAACCGGCTGCTGAGCCACATCCGCGACCGCCGCATCGACAATGTCGTGGTCCTGACCGGCGACGAGCATCAGAACTATGCGGGCGGTCTGTGGCTTGACGGCAGCCAGCCCGAGGGTGCCCCTATCGCCGTCGAATTCGTCGGCACCTCGATCAGCTCGCGCGGCGACGGATCGGACCGCGGCGCCGACTACGACCGGTTTATGGCCGTCAATCCCCAGCTGAAGTTCCGCAACTCCCAGCGCGGCTATGTGGTCTGTGAAGCCACGCCGACCGTCTGGACCACTCAATTCAAGGTTTTGGACAAGGTGTCGGACCGCTCGGGCGTGCTGACGACCCGCCAGACCTTCGCGATCGAGGCGGGATCGAACACGCTGACGCCGGCGTGATGACCTCACATAGGCTGGAGCCTATGGACAGGATATAGCCTCTCAGCTATATAGCGACATGCCATGGGCCGTCAGCAACCATGATGAGTTCGACCCAGAGTTCGACGCCCTCCCAGTCGAAGTCCAGGACGAGCTATTGGCGATGACGGCGCTGTTGGAAGTCTATGGGCCCCGGCTGGGCCGCCCCCATGCCGACACCCTGGCAGGGTCAAGGCACGCCAACATGAAGGAACTTCGGTTCAAGGCGGCCGACGGGGTCTGGCGGGTTGCGTTCGCATTTGATCCGGAGCGGCAGGCCATCCTGCTGGTCGCCGGCGACAAGGCAGGCGCGGCCCAGAAGCGATTCTACAAAGGCCTTATCGCCAAGGCGGACAGCCGGTTCACCAGCCACTTGAGGGCGTTGAAGGAGACATAAGATGGGTCGCACGCGCGAAGAGATCATGGCTGCGCTGCCGGAGGCCCGGCGGACGCGCATCGACGCCCGCGCCGCCGAACTCGTGGGCGAAGTGGAAGGCCTGAAGGCGTTGCGCGAGCTCGCCGAACGCAGCCAGGAGCAGATCGCCCAGGCGCTTGGAGTAAAGCAGCCTTCGGTGCTCAAGATGGAACGCCAGGCCGATCTCTACCTGTCCACTCTGCGCCGGTTCGTCGAGGCGGCCGGCGGCACCCTTGAACTGCGCGTCGAACTGCCCGGAAAGGGCGTCCTTCACCTCACGGGCATGGGCGACATCAGCCACTGAGATAGGATCCGCCTCGGCCAGGAGAGCGCGGCGACTTCTCCCGTGCGGATCAGAGAACCGGCACCGCCTGGCTCAGCCGCCCGCCGACCCGGATCGGCTCGACCCGCGTCGCCAGCCCCGTCCGGTCGTCCGTCTCCACGAAGACGCCGCACACGGTGGCCGGCCCGGACGCCGGCGTATAGCGCCCGCCCGAAATCCGGGTGGTGAAACGGCGCAGCGGCTCTTCCTTCTCGTTGCCTATCACGCTGTCATAGTCGCAGCAGCCGCCGGCGTCGGTCTGATAGGCCGTACCGCCGGGCAGGATCTGGCAGTCGGCGGTCGGGACGTGGGTATGGGTGCCGACCACCAGCGACGCTCGCCCGTCGCAGAAATGGCCCATGGCCATCTTCTCGCTGGTCGCCTCGCAGTGCATGTCGACGATCACCGCATCGGCCACGGCGCCCAGGGGCGCGGCCGCCAGCTCGCGCTCCACCGCCCCGAACGGATCGTCCATCGGGTCCATATGCACCCGGCCCAGCACGTTCATCACCAGGACGGTGCGGCCCGTGTCGGTCTCGAACAGATTGGCCCCGGCGCCCGGCGCATCCATCAGCCGCGGATAGTTGGCCGGCCGGATCAGGCGCGGCTCGCGCACGATATAGGTCAGGGCCTCGCGCTGGTCCCACGAGTGATTGCCCAGGGTCAGGCAGTCCGCCCCCGCCATGAACAGCTCACGCGCCGTATTCTCGGTAATGCCGAAGCCGCCCGCGGCGTTCTCGGCGTTCACCACCACGAAGTCCAGCTTCAGGTCGCGCTTCAGGCCCGGAAGATGATCGCTGATCCCGTCACGGCCGGACTTGCCGATAACGTCGCCGAAAAACGCCAGTCTCATTTGACGCCCGGCGCGTTCGGACCCGCAGGCCAGTCTTCGACCCGCAAGCCTTCGACGCGTTCGAACTCGCGCAGATTACCCGTCACCAGGATCAGACCCCGACTACGGGCGTGCCCCGCAATCAGAATGTCGTTTGAACCGATCAATTCGCCGCGCCTTTTCAAATTGGCCTTGATGTCGGCCGCGTGTTCGGCCGCCGCCGCATCGAAATCAAGCACGGTCATCCGCGCCAGCAGTCTTTTGGCCTGTTCTCGCCGCTGCCCGGGCCGATCCGATACGGCCGCGCCATACAGAAGCTCCATCGCCACAATGGTCGAAGCCGCAATGGAGTCGGCCGCATCGTTCAGCCGATCCGCCAGGGGCCCGTTCAAAAACGGCCTGTTTCTCAGAATTCGGACACAGACATTGGTGTCCAGGCTGTAGCGCAGCATCAGAATTCCACGACGGAATCGTCGATCGGATCTTCAGGCTCGCAGATATCTATGCCGGGCTCGGCCAGAAAATCGGTCCAGACCGCGTCCGCAGGCACCAGCAACAGGCTGCGCCCCTCCTGTATGACGCGCAACTCCTTCACGTCATCCGGAAAGGCCACGGCCTTGGGCAACCGCACCGCCTGCGAGCGATTGGACATGAAGATCGAAGCCTTCAGCGGCGCTTTCCACGGGGCGTTCATTTCGAAAGGATGGGCCGAGGCGAGGTATATGTCAATGACATATCCCTCAGAACGCCCGATACCCCGCCTCGGTCAGCACCCCGTGCAGCCGCATGTCGTGCGCCTCCAGGCGCAGCGCCTCCACCGCCTGCCCCGCATAGGCGAAACCCACCCGGATCACCTCGGGCCGGGCCGCGAAGGTGCGGTCGTAGAAGCCGCCGCCCTGCCCCAGCCGGCCGCCGGACGCATCGAAGGCCAGTAGCGGCGTAATGATCAGGTCCGGCTCCACCAACTCGGCCAGCGGCAGGGGCGCGGGACAGCCGGCGGCGTCCAGCTCCAGCGGCTCGCCCGGCGACCAGGCGCGAAAGACCATGGGCGCGTCCCGCTCCAGCACCACCGGAAGGCACAGCCGCCGCCCCGCCGCCTCCAGCGCCACAGCCAGGGCTCCGGTGTCCAGCTCGGACCCCATGGCGCGATAGAGGGCGACGACCGACCCCCGCGGCAGCGCGTCGATGTGGTCGGCGGCGCGTTGGGCGGCGGTCGGGTCGGCGCCGGCCAGGGCCTTGCGCCGCGCGCGGGCGGCGGACCGGAGTTCATGCTTGTCGAACATGGGTGCGCTCAGCTGGCGCGCGTCTCACGCGCAGGGCGAAGAAGGGGAAGGGTTGGCGGCGCCGCGTGAACCGTGAAGAGCGGTTTAAATCCTCTCGACCTGGGTAGCCAGGTGGGCTCCATATGCCCAGGCCCTCGAGCCCGGACAGGGACAGATCCCTTCGAGTGAATTAAGGTCGCGAGGAAATGTTGCCTCCGACGTGAGCCGCAGCAGGACCCGCCGTCGCACAAGATAGGGCCTGCGCCCCGCCTTCTCAAGCGGTGTAATCCGATCAGCCGCCTTCAGATGGATTGGGCGATCTTCTCGATCCGGGCTGCAACCGCATTCAGCGCCTCAGCGACGCCGTCACGGGTGGGCGCCGGGTCGCCCGTCGGGGCCGGCGCTCCGCCGCCGTTCAGTCGGGCCTCATGCAGCTCATCCGCCAGGATCAGAGCCGACATCAGGAAAAGCCGCAGATCCCCCACATGGCCGACGTCCTGGGCCACCTGGCGCACCTGGTTGTCGAACTGTTTGGCCAGGATGCGGACCCGCTCCTCCTGTCCGTCGGCGCAGCCCACCGCATAGGGGCGACCGTTCACCTCCACCGTCACCGTCGCCATCAGTCGGCCTCGCCTTCGATTTCATCGCGAGCCTGACGTTCGCCCTGGACCAGCACCTCTCGCACGGCCTCGGCCGCCCGCCCCAAGGCTTCAGACGCCTCGCGCCCCGCAGCCTCGAGTTCGGCCAGGCGTGCGGCGTCCGCCGCCCCGTTCGCATCGCTGCGGGGCGCGAACAGATCGTCGTCGGCGATCGGCGGCGCCGAAGCCGGTCGGGCCTTCAGCGCCAGGATCTTGCGTTCCAGTTCGGCCAGGGCCCGGTCGATACGGGCCCGTGCGGCCGTGGTGGCGTCTGCCATCGGTCGCTCCTTCAAATTGCGTATAGAACCCGAGGACGCGCCGGGGTAAAGCGGCGCGCCTCTGAATTTCCGTTCCCGCCGAAAGGTCTCGCCTCGTGAACGACGTCAAATCCGCCCCCAAGGCCACGCCCCAGCAGATGGCCAACGCCATCCGCGTCCTCGCCATGGACGGAGTCGAAAAGGCCAAGTCGGGCCACCCCGGCATGCCGATGGGCATGGCCGATGTCGCCACGGTGCTGTTTTCGAAGTTTCTGAAGTTCGACGCGAGCCGCCCCGACTGGGCCGACCGCGACCGTTTCATCCTGTCGGCCGGCCACGGCTCGATGCTGATCTACGCGCTTCTGCACCTGACCGGCTACAAGGCCGCGACCAAGGAAGAGCTGTCGAACTTCCGTCAGTGGGGCTCCAAGACCGCCGGCCACCCCGAGTACGGCCATATGCCGGGCGTCGAGGTCACCACCGGCCCCCTCGGCCAGGGCCTGGCCACCTCGGTCGGTTTCGCCATGGCCGAGCGTCACCTCGCCGCCAAATACGGCGAGGACCTGGTCGATCACCGCACCTGGGTCATCGCCGGCGACGGCTGCCTGATGGAAGGCGTGTCCCAGGAGGCCATCGCCCTGGCCGGCCGCTACCGTCTAAACAAGCTCACCGTCCTGTGGGACGACAATGAGATCACCATCGACGGCAAGGTCTCCCTGTCGGACGCCACCGACCAGAAGGCCCGCTTCAAGGCCGCCGGCTGGGCGGTCAAGGCCATCGACGGCCATGACATGAACGCCATCAAGGCCGCCCTGAAGTGGGCGACGCGCCAGGACAAGCCCACCCTGATCGCCTGCAAGACCAAGATCGGCAAGGGCGCCGCCACCATGGAAGGCAGCCACAAGACCCACGGCGCCGCCCTGGGCGCCGCCGAGATCGCCGCCACCCGCCTGGGCCTGGCCTGGGATCACGAACCCTTCGAAATGCCCCAGACCATCGCCGACGCCTGGGCCAAGGTCGGCCGTCGCGGTGCCAAGGACCGCAAGAAGTGGGAGGCCCGCCTCGCCGCCTCGCCCCAGGCCGCCGATTTCACCCGCGCCATGAAGGGCGACCTGCCCGAGGGCGCCTTCGACGCCCTGAACGCCAAGATCGCCGAACTGATCGAAACCCAGCCCGCCCAGGCCACGCGCCAGTCCTCGGGCGCCGCCCTGGACCAGGTCTTCGGCGCCATTCCCGAACTGGTCGGCGGCTCGGCCGACCTGACCGGCTCGAACAACACCTTCGTCAAGGGCACCCCCATCCTCGACGCGCCGAACTATGAAGGCCGTTACGTCAACTGGGGCATCCGCGAGTTCGGCATGGCGGCGGCCATGAACGGCCTGGCCCTGCACGGCGGGATCATCCCATACGGCGGCACCTTCATGGTCTTCTCCGACTACAGCCGCCCGGCCATCCGTCTGGGCGCCCTGATGGGGGTCCGCGCCATCCACGTCCTGACGCACGACTCGATCGGCCTGGGCGAGGACGGCCCGACCCACCAGCCGGTCGAACATCTGGCGGCGCTTCGCGCCATCCCGAACCTGAACGTCTTCCGCCCCGCCGACACGGTCGAGGCCATGGAGTGCTGGCAGATCGCCCTGCAGTCCAAGACCACCCCTTCGGCCATGGCCCTGTCGCGCCAGAAGACCCCCGCAGTCCGCACCGTCGCCGCGACGGAAAACCTTTCCGCCAGGGGCGCCTATGAGATCAAGGCGGCCTCGGGCGAGGCCAGGGCCACCCTGTTCGGCACGGGCACGGAACTGGCCCTGGCCCTGAAGGCGGCGGAGACGCTTGAGGCCGAAGGCGTGCCGACCCGCGTCGTCTCCGTCCCCTGCTTCGAACTGTTCGAGCAGCAGGACGCCGCCTACCGGGCCTCGGTCATCGGCCGCGGCACGGTGCGTGTCGCCGTCGAGGCCGCGATCAAGCAAGGCTGGGAGCGGTTCATCGGCGAAGACGGCGCCTTCATCGGCATGACCGGCTTCGGCGCCTCGGCCCCGGCGGAAGTGCTCTACGACAAGTTCGGCGTCACCGCCGACGCCGTCGTCGCGGCGGTGAAGGCGCGGCTGTAATCTCTCTTCATCTCCCTCTCCCCCTGCGGGAGAGGGAGACCGCGCACGGCGGCGCAGCCGTCGTCCTGGCGCGGTCGGGCGAGGGGTCACGCCGGCCGAGCCGTTTCGCATCATCCAACCCCTCATCCGGCCCTTCGGGCCGCCTTCTCCCGCAAGCGGAGAAGGATCAGCAGGAGCAGACGATGAAATCGGGCGCCCTCGCCCTTCTTCTGACCCTCGCCCTGTCGGCCCCCGTCGCCCACGCCCAGACGCCCGCCCCCGCCGAAACCCCCATCGTCATTGGCCGGTCCTACGCCCTCCCCTCCGCCGTCATGGGCGCGACGCGCGAGATCAGTGTCTGGCTGCCGCCCGGCTATGCGGGCAGCGGCAAGACCTATCCCGTCCTCTATGTCCTCGACGGCGGCCAGGATCAGGACTTCCACCACATCTCGGGCCTCGCCCAGCTGGGAACCGTCGTCGGCACGACCCGCGACGTGATCGTGGTCGGGATCGCTTCGGTCGACCGCCGCAACGAACTGGCCCTGCCGACGCAAGACCCCGAACTGATCGCCCGCTATCCGACCCAGGGCCATTCCGACCGCTTCCGCCGCTTCCTGGCCGAAGAGGTCCAGCCTTTCGTCGAGACGCGCTTCCGCACCAGCGGCGAGACCGCCCTGATGGGCGAATCCCTGGCCGGCCTGTTCGTGGTCGAGACCTTCCTCAAGGAACCCCAGATGTTCGACGCCTATGTCGCCGTCAGCCCCAGCCTGTGGTGGGACGGGGGCGAACTGGCGCGTCAGTCCGGCGCCCGTCTGCGTGACCAGTCGAACGACCCGCGCACCCTGATCCTGACCCTGGGCGACGAGGGCCCCGAGATGCAGGCCCCGATGGACGTCCTGACCGCCAATCTGCGCGACCACGCCCTGCCCGGCCTGAGCTGGAGCTTCACCCCCCGCCCGACCGAGACCCACGCCACCATCTACCACGGCGCGGCCTTGGACGCCTTCCGCAAGCTCTACGCCGTCCCCACGCCCTGATCCAAACCCCGGAGCCCCCCATGAAACTCGGCACCCCGCTTTCCGACACCGCCGTCCGCGTCATGCTGCTGGGCTCCGGCGAACTGGGCAAGGAGGTCGCCATCGAGCTTCAGCGCCTGGGCGTCGAGGTGGTCGCCGTCGACCGTTATCCGAACGCCCCAGCCATGCAGGTCGCGCACCGCAGCCACGTCATCCCGATGACCGATCCCCAGGTGCTGAACGGCCTGATCATGGCCGAGGCCCCGCACATCATCGTGCCCGAGATCGAGGCCATCGCCACCGAGGTCCTGGCCGACATCGAGGCCGCCGGCATGGCTCGCGTCATTCCCACCGCCCGCGCCGTCCAACTGACCATGAACCGCGAGGGCATCCGCCGTCTCGCCGCCGAAGAGCTGGGCCTGCCCACCAGCCCCTACGCCTTCGCCGGCAGCGCCGAGGAATTGGCCGCCGGCGCCGAAACCGTCGGCTACCCCTGTTTCGTCAAGCCGGTCATGTCCTCGTCCGGCAAGGGCCAGTCCTTTGTCGAAAGTCCCGATCAGATCGCCGACGCCTGGACCTATGCGCAGGACAGCGGCCGGGTCGCCGGCGCCCGCGTCATCGTCGAGGGTCGGATCGACTTCGATTTCGAGATCACCCTGCTGACCGTCCGCTCACGCGCCGCCGACGGCTCGACCGCCACCTCCTTCTGCGCCCCCATCGGCCACCGCCAGGTCAAGGGCGACTATGTCGAGAGCTGGCAGCCCCAGGCCATGAGCCCGGCCGCCCTCGCCGCATCACAAGACATCGCCGGCAAGGTCACCGACGCCCTCGGCGGTCTCGGCGTCTTCGGCGTCGAACTCTTCGTCAAGGGCGACCAGGTCTGGTTCTCCGAGGTCTCGCCCCGCCCGCACGACACCGGCCTGGTCACCCTGGCCAGCCAGACCATGAGCGAGTTCGCGCTGCACGCCCGCGCCATCCTGGGCCTGCCCGTCGACGTGACCCAGCGCGAACCCGCCGCCAGCGCCGTGATCTACGGCGGCATGGAAGCCCAGGGCGTCGCCTTCGAAGGCGTGGCCGACGCCCTGTCCGTCCCCACGGCCGATCTGCGCCTGTTCGGCAAGCCCGAAGCCTATGAGCGCCGCCGCATGGGCGTGGCCACCGCGCGCGGGGCCGCTGTGGACGAAGCCCGCGAACGGGCGCGAGAGGCGGCGGGTCGGGTGAAGGTGGTCCCGGGCTGACGCCGAAACGGGCGGAATCAACACTGCCTTAACCGTAAGGATTCACCATGCCGGTCTCATCGTTCCGAGGCCGCGTTCCATGTCCCAGTTCCAGACCGACGTCATCCACCGTGGCGACTGCATCGAGATTCTGAAAAGCCTGCCCGACGCCTCGGTCGACATGGTCTTCGCCGACCCGCCCTATAATCTGCAGCTGGGCGGCGACCTGCTGCGGCCCGACAATTCCAAGGTCGATGCGGTCGACGACGACTGGGACAAGTTCGGCAGCTTCGCCGAATACGACGCCTTCACCCGCGCCTGGCTGACCGAATGCCGCCGCGTACTGAAGCCTGAAGGTTCGATCTGGGTGATCGGCTCCTATCACAACGTCTTCCGCCTGGGCGCGGCGATCCAGGACCTCGGGTTCTGGGTGCTGAACGACATCATCTGGCGCAAGTCCAACCCGATGCCGAACTTCAAGGGCACCCGGTTCACCAACGCCCATGAGACCCTGATCTGGGCCGCCCGGTCGCGCGATCAGAAGCGTTACACCTTCAACTACGACGCCCTGAAGGCCTTCAACGAAGACACCCAGATGCGCTCCGACTGGACCTTCGCCCTGTGCACCGGGGACGAGCGCATCAAGGACGCCGACGGCAAGAAGGCCCACCCGACCCAGAAGCCCGAGGCCCTGCTGCACCGGGTGCTGCTGTCGGCCACCCGCCCCGGCGACGTCGTCCTGGACCCCTTCTTCGGCACCGGCACCACCGGCGCCGCCGCCAAACGCCTCGGTCGCCACTATATCGGCATCGAGCGCGACGAGACCTATGCGACCGTCGCCGAGACCCGCATCGCCTCGGTCATTCCCGCCAATCCCGAAGACCTCGCCGTCATGGGCTCCAAGCGGGCCGAGACCAAGGTGCCCTTCGGCGCCCTGGTCGAGGCCGGCCTGCTGAACCCCGGCGACCGTCTGTACTGCCCCAAGGGCGAGCGTGAGGCCCGGGTCCGCGCCGACGGCTCCCTTGTGTCGGGCTCGCTGACCGGCTCGATCCACAAGCTGGGCGCCCTGCTCGAAAACGCCCCCGCCTGCAACGGCTGGACCTACTGGCGCTTCAAGACCGACCAGGGGCTGAAGTCGATCGACGCCCTGCGCGCGGAAATCCGGGCGGGGATGCAGTAGCCGCCCCACGGTAAAGCTCTGTAAGTTGGCGGATTTTCGATGAAAATTTCGTCTCCGCGACGGAACCGCGCACCCGCGTGAACATTGATGTCAACAGCCCCGCAGCGCCGGGCTGGAGCAAGCACATCAATGAAGATCGCGCAGGTCACCCCGCTTTATGAGGCTGTGCCTCCCAAACTGTATGGCGGCACCGAAAGGGTCGTCGCCCATCTCACCGACGCCTTGGTGGATCTGGGCCATGAGGTCACCCTGTTCGCCTCGGCCGACGCCCAGACGCGGGCCCGGCTGATCCCGGTGCGCGACCAGGCCATCCGTCTGGATCCCGCACCGCTGAAGTCCGACCTCGCCGCCCATATGACCATGCTGGGCGAGGTCCTGGATCGCGTCGATCAGTTCGACGTCATCCACTTCCACACCGACATGATCCACTTCCCTCTTTTCCGGCCCTATGCGGACCGGACCATCACCACCTTGCACGGACGGCTCGATCTGAAGGATCTGCCCGGCGTCTATGAACGCTGGAGCGACTTCGGCCTGATTTCCATCTCGGACGACCAGCGCCGCCCCCTGCCCCATGCGAACTGGAAGGCGACCGTGCATCACGGCATACCCGGCGACCAATATGTCTTCTCGCCGAGGTCTGAGGGCTATCTGGCCTTCCTGGGCCGCATCTCGCCCGAGAAACGACCCGACCGCGCGATTGAGATCGCCACCAAACTGGGCCGCCCGCTGAAGATGGCCGCCAAGGTGGACGCCGCAGACAAGATCTATTGGGAGGAGACCATCCGTCCCATGGTCGAGGCCAATCCCCTGATCGAGTTCATCGGCGAGATCGGCGACCATCAGAAATCAGCCTTCCTGGGCGGCGCCGAGGCCCTGTTGTTCCCGATCGACTGGCCCGAACCCTTCGGCCTGGTGATGATCGAGGCCATGGCCTGCGGCACGCCGGTGGTGGCCTTCCGCTGCGGATCGACGCCGGAAATCATCGAGGACGGCGCCACCGGCTTCCTGGTGGACACCATGGAACAGGCCGTCGCCGCCGCCGACCGTGCCCGCCTCCTGGACCGCGAGGCCATCCGCGCCCGGTTCGAACTGCGCTTCTCGGCCGCCGCCATGGCGCGCCGTTATCTGGACGTCTACGGCGACCTTCTGGCGCGCCGTCCGTTCGCCGAGGCCCCGCTGGCGGACGTGGTGACGCCCCTGCGCCCCTTGGAAGATCGCAGCTTCGCGGCCATAGCCTGATCCCCGTCTTATTGTCGAGGTTCAGCGGCGGAGGGTGAAACCCTCCGCCGCCGGCTTCATTTCATCATCGGAGCGGCCCTTGAGCGCCGCATTCCAATGAGACGTTTCGCGCAGGCTGCAACAGCGACGGGGACAGATACCGCATGGACGACGCCTATTCCACCCAGCTGACCGCCGGTGAGTCCGTCGAGGCTTCGGGCCTGGAACAGTTGATGGCGCTGAAGGCGGGGGACGCCTTCCTGGTCGCCGACGGCTGGGGCGACATGAAGGGCGGGGCCGACGGCCTGTTCGCCGGGGACACGCGGGTTCTATCGCGCTGGACGATGACCGTGGGCCTGTTGAAGCCGTCGCGGCTGTCGTCCGGCGTCAGCCAGGACAACGTCTTCTTTTCCTGCCACACGACCAATCGTCCCCTGCCGCCGATGGGCGGACGCTCGGCCCCGGCCGGGGTGATGCATATCGAACGGCGGCGCTTCCTGTGGGACCGGCGCATGTTCGAACGCATCCAGATGGTCAACCACGGGGTCGAGGACATACTTCTGCCCCTCGCCTTCGACTTCGGGGCCGACTTCGCCGACATCTTCCAGGTGCGGGGGACGCCGCGGCCCAAGCGCGGCACGATCCACGCCCCCACCACCGACGGGCGCCGCGTCACCTTCCGCTACACCGGCCTGGACGGGGTGGACCGCGGCAGCTGCCTCGCCTTTTCCGAACCGCCCGCCCGCCTGACCCCTAACCGCGCCGAGTTCATGTTCAGCCTGCCCAAGGGCCGGTCGATGGAGCTGTTCATCGAATGCGGTGTCGATTCCTGCGAAGCGCCGGACGCCCGTCGCTGGCGGCTGAACGCCATCCAGGCCCGTCTGGCGATGCGGACCAAGCGGCGGCGCGGCGCCTCGGTGCGCGGCCCCCGCAGCCCGCGGTTCAACGACTGGCTGGACCAGTCGCGGGCGGACATGGCCCTGTTGACCACCGACCTGCCGACCGGCCCCTACCCCTATGCCGGCACGCCCTGGTTCTCGACCCCGTTCGGGCGGGACGGCATCATCGCCGCCTGGCAGATGCTGTGGCTGGACCCGTCCCTGGCCAAGGGCGTCCTGACCTATCTGGCCTCGCGCCAGGCGACGGAGACGTCGCTGTTCCAGGACAGCCAGCCGGGCAAGATCCTGCACGAGACGCGCGGCGGCGAGATGAGCGCCCTGGGCGAGGTGCCCTTCGGCCTCTATTACGGCGGGGTCGACACCACCTGTTTGTTCATCGCCCTGGCCGGCGCCTATGCCGGGCGCACCGGCGATCTGGAGCTGATCCGCAAACTATGGCCCAATCTGATCGCCGCCGCTGACTGGATGCGCGACTATGGGGATTCCAACGGGGACGGCCTGATCGACTATCAGCGCGGCGCCGATACCGGTCTATCCAATCAGGGCTGGAAGGATTCCGAGGATTCCATCTTCCACGCCGACGGCCGCTTTCCCAAGGGGCCGATCGCACTCTTAGAAGTTCAAGGCTACGCCTTCGCCGCCTGGCGCGCCCTGGCGGATCTGGGCGAGCGGCTGCACGACGACCGAGCGGTGGAATGGCGCATCCGCGCCGAACAGGTCCGCGCCCTGGTCGAGGACAAGTACTGGATGGAGGACGAGGGCTTCTACGCCGTCGCCCTGGACGGAGACGGGGAGCCGTGCCGGGCCATCGCCTCCAACGCCGGCCATCTGCTCTTCACCGGCCTGCCGTCGCCAGAACGGGCGCGGCGCGTGACCCGACGCCTGTTGTCGTCACGGTTCCGCACCGGCTGGGGCGTGCGGACGCTGGAGCTGGGCCAGGCCCGGTTCAATCCGATGAGCTATCACAACGGCTCGGTCTGGCCGCACGACACCGCCATGGCCGCCGCCGGCATGGCCGCCTATGGCGAACGCCAGGCGGTGGCCGAGATCCTGGCCGAGATCTACGCCGCCGCCGCCCATTTCCATCTGCGTCTGCCCGAGCTGTTCTGCGGCTTCCCGCGCGCGCCGGGCGAACCGCCGATCGCCTATCCGGTCGCCTGTCTGCCCCAGGCCTGGGCGGCGGGGTCGGTCTTTCTGATGCTTCAGGCGTCGCTGGGCCTGTCGATCGACGCCTGGAGCGGAACGGTCGATCTGATCGACCCGGTTCTGCCCGCCGGGTTGCAGACGCTGAAGATTCAGGGTCTTCAAGTCGGAGACGCCTCGGTCGATCTGGACATCCAGCATGTGGACGGCCGCGCCGTGGTGGTGCCGCGCCGCAAACAGGGCGGGATCGCCATCCGCACCCTGCGGTGAGCCCCCTCTTGGGGTTGGCGGCTCCGACCTAGTCGATCGCCGCCGTCGCGCGATCCAAGGCCTTGGCGAAGACGGTGGGCAGGGCGGCGCGCGCCTCCCCTGTCCTCATCCATCGTGCTCCCTCCCGGCCCGCCGCGATCGCCGTCCGCACCGACAGGGTCAGGCTGAAGTGGGTGAAGACATGCTCCACCGTTCCCGCCTCGCGCCAGGGCGCGTCGAAAGGCGGGGTTTGGCTTGGCTCTCCCGTCGTCCAGTCGCTGGTCGGCAAGCCCAGCATTCCGCCCAGCAGTCCTCTCTCCGGCCGTGTCTCCACCGCCACTCGACCTTGGTCATCGAACAGCACCCAGGCGACGCCTTTCCGCTGCGGCCGGTCCGCCTTCTTGGTCTTGAACGGATAGCGTTCAGGCTCGCCTGTCACCCGACCCGAGCAGTAGTCGGCGATCGGGCAGGTCCCACACAGCGGCGACTTGGGCCGGCACACGGTCGCGCCCAGGTCCATCAGGGCCTGGGCCCAGTCGCCGGGCCTTTGGTCGTTGATGAAGAGGCCCGCCAGCCGCCGGAGTTCGGGCCGTGCCTGGGGGACCGGCGTCTCCACGGCGAACAGCCGCGCCATGACCCGTTCGACATTGCCGTCGACCACATTGGCGGGGCGGCCAAAGGCGATGGCCGCCACCGCTGCGGCCGTATAGGCGCCCACGCCGGGCAAGGCTGAAAGCCCCGCCTCCGTATCGGGAAACACCCCGCCATGTTCGCCCGCCACCGCCCTGGCGCAGGCCAGCAGATTGCGGGCGCGGGCGTAATAGCCCAGCCCCGCCCAGGCGGCCATGACCTCGGCGTCCTGGGCCGCCGCAAGGTCCGACACCGTCGGCCAGCGGCTGGTGAAGGTCTGGAAATAGGGGGTGGCGTGCGGCGTGGTGGTCTGTTGCAGCATGACCTCCGACAACCAGACGCGATAGGGGTCGGGCCTCTGGCTCGTCCCCGGCGGAGCGCGCCAGGCCAGGCTGCGTGCATGGCGGTCGTACCATTCCAGCAGACGAGCGCGGATCAGGGCGATGTCGGGAGAGACGTCAGTCATGGGATCGGTCTATATAGGCCCATGCGCCGCCCGCTGCCCACAGACGCCGAGGTCCGCGAGATCCTGTCGCGCCGCCGCACCCGCCCGGCGCCGCGCCCGGCGCCGCGCGCGGGCCAGGCCCTGACGCCCCTGATCAAGAAGCTGGACGAACAATTCGGCCGCGGCGCCGGCGCCCTTGAGCCGCGCTGGCGCGAGATCGTCGGAGACCGCCTGGCCCGCGTCACCCGGCCCCAGAAGCTGACCAAGGGCAAGGGCGGCCAGCCCGGCGTGCTGGAGCTGCGCGTCGCCGGCGCCGCCGCCCTGCTGGTCCAGCATCAGTCCGAGGACATCCTGGCGCGGGTGAACCTGTTTCTGGGCGCCGGTTCGGTCGATCGGCTTCGCATCGCCCAGGGACCGATCAAGCCCCTGACCGAGCCGGCCGCCCGCCCCAAACGCGCCGCTGTTCCACCGCCCCTGCCCGCCTCGGCCGAGGCGGAACTGGCGGCCTCCCTGGCCGCCGCACCCGAGGAACTGAAGGCGGCCCTGGCCAAACTGGGCCGAGCGGCGATATCGCGTTCGAACGACCGCGATTGACAAATCTTCGCCGCACCTGTTCTCGAATGATCAAGGTTGCGCGGTTCACCCGGAATCACGCCGCCGATCGCCAACGATCCGACCAAGGAAGTCCCATGGCCCCGACCGAATCCCGCTTCGCCCGCATGAGCCGCCGTGCGGCCATCACCGGCGCCGCCATGGCGACCATGGCCCTGGCCGCCTGCGGCGGCGGCTCCAAGGGCGCCGTCGAGGGCGACATGGGCCTGGGCGCGCCGGAAGGCGCCAAGGTCACCGTGGTCGAATACGCCTCGGTCACCTGCCCCCACTGCGCCCTGTGGCAGAAGAACACCTGGCCGGCGTTCAAGGCCAAATACGTCGACACCAACAAGGTGCGCTACGTCTTCCGCGAACTGCCGACCCCGCCGGTCGACGCCGCCACCGCCGGCTTCCTGGTCGCGCGCTGCGCCGGGCCGGACAAGTATTTCGACGTCGTCCACCAGCTGATGGCGACCCAGCAGGAGATGCTGACCTCCTCGCCGCGCGACTGGCTGCTGCGCACGGCCCAGGCCGCCGGCCTGTCCGAGCAGCAGTTCAACGACTGCGTCACCGACAAGGCGGCCGTCGCCGCCATGGAGAAGCGCGTCCAGGCCGCCCAAGCCCAAGGCGTGACGGGCACTCCGGCCTTCTACGTGAACGACACCCAGGTCATCACCCCCGGCGGCGAAGGCGCCAGCCTGGCCGACCTGTCGGCCGCCATCGACGCCGAGCTGGCGAAGTAAGCCATGGTCCGGCGCGCCGTCCTCGCCTTTGCTCTGACCGCCGCCCTGGCGGGTCCGGCCTCGGCCGCCGAGCCCCCGCCGCCGGTCACGGCCCAGGACCATGTTCTGGGTCAGGCCGACGCGCCGGTCACGGTGATCGAATACGCCAGCTTCACCTGCGCGCACTGCGCCGTCTTCCACAACGACGTCCTGCCGGCCTTCAAGGCCCGCTACATCGACACGGGCAAGGTCCGGCTGGTGCATCGCAACCTGCCGACCCCGCCCGCCAATGTCGCCGCCGCCGCCGCCGCCGTGGCCATCTGCGCCGCGCCGGGCCGCTATTTCGACGTGGCCGAGGTCTTCATGCGTGACCAGGCCAATCTGCGCACCACCGGCGCCAAACCCTGGTTCGACGCCGGCCTCGCCGCCACCGGCAAGACGCGGGAACAGGTCGAAACCTGCCTGAACGACCCCGCCACCCGCGCCGCGCTTCAGGCCCAGATCGCCGGCGCCGAGGCGGCCGGGGTCGAGGGCACGCCGACCCTGTTCGTCAACGGCAAGCCTGTCGCCGGTTACTCGCTGGAAGCCCTGTCGGCCGCCGTCGACCCGCTGCTGCGCCGGTAAGCGCCAGGACCGATGCAGTTCCAGCGCCTCCGGCTCGTCGGCTTCAAGTCGTTCGTCGATCCGGCGGAGGTGCACATCGAATCCGGCCTGACCGGCATCGTCGGACCCAACGGCTGCGGCAAGTCCAACGTCCTTGAGAGCCTGCGCTGGGTCATGGGCGCCAATTCGGCCAAGGCCATGCGCGGTCAGGGCATGGACGACGTCATCTTCGCCGGCGCAGCGGGCCGCCCCCCGCGCAGCCACGCCGAAGTCCAGCTGACCATCGACAATGCGCAACGTCGCGCGCCCCAGCCCTTCACCGACAGCCCGGTGCTGGAGGTGTCGCGCCGTATCGACCGGGGCCAGGGTTCGACCTATCGGATCAACGGCAAGGAGGTGCGCGCCCGCGACGTTCAACTGCTGTTCGCCGACGCCTCGACCGGCGCCAACTCCCCCGCCCTGGTCCGCCAGGGCCAGATCTCGGAACTGATCGCCGCCAAGCCCCAGAACCGCCGCCGGATCCTTGAGGAAGCGGGCGGCGTCGCCGGCCTGCACACCCGCCGTCACGAGGCCGAACTGCGCCTGAAGGCGGCCGAGGCCAATCTGGAGCGGTTGGACGACATCGGCCGCGAGCTGGAGACGGCGCTGAACCGGCTGAAGCGCGAAGCCCGCCAGGCCGAGAAATACAAGAAGATCTCCGCCGAGATCCGCGCCCTCCAGGCCGCCCTGCTCTACGCCCGCTGGAACGACGCCCAGATCGCCGCCGAGGCCGCAGCCCAGGAGCTGCGCACCGCCGACCGCGCCGTAGCCGAGACGACGACCGCCGCCGCCGCCGCCCAGACCGCCGCCCTCGCCGCTCAGGAGGCGCTGAAGCCGGCGCGGGAAGAGGACGCCGTCGCCTCCGCGCTGCTGCACCGGGCCAGTCTGGAGCGCGACCGGCTCGACATGGCCGAACAGGCCGCCCGCGCCGAGGTGAATCGCCTGAAGGCCGAGGCCGCCCGCATCGCCGCCGATACGGAGCGCGAGACCAATATGGCCGCCGACGCCAGGCGCGAGCTGGACCGGCTGGATCACGAACTGGCCCGCCTCCAGGCCGAGATCGCCGCCGCCCCCGCTCGCGGCCCCGAACTGGACAAGGCACTGGCGGCCGCCGAGGAGGCCCGCAAGACCGCCGACGCCGAGGTCGAACGCCTGGCCGGAACCCTCGCGGCCGTCGAGGCCCGCGCCAACGCCGAGGCCGCCCGCCGCCGCGACGCCGAAGCCCGCCTGTCCCGCGTCGCCGCACAGCTGGAACAGGCGAGGCGCGAACGCGAGGCCCTCGGCCCGCTGGAGACGCCGGAACTGGAGGCCGCCCGTCAGGCGCTGGAGACCGCCCAGGCCGAACTGACCGCCGCCCGCGAGGCCGTCGAGGCGGCCGAGGCCAACCGCAGCGACCTGGCCCGCGCCGAGCAGGAGGCCCGCACCGCCGCCCGCGCCGCCGAGGACCGGCTGGGCCGGCTACAGACCGAGGCGCGCGGCCTGGCCCAGCTGCTGGTCGGCGGCAAGCGCGACCATCCGCCGGCGCTCGACAAGGTCCGCGCAAACCGAGGCTATGAGGCCGCCCTGGCCGCCGCCTTGGGCGAAGACCTGGACGCGGCTCTGGACGCCCGCGCCGCCGCCTACTGGGGCGGGGCGGAACCCCGGCCGCCGGTCTGGCCCACAGGCGTCGAACCGCTTTCGGATCATGTCCAGGCTCCCGACCAGTTGGCGGCGCGTCTGGCCCAGTGCGGCGTCGCCTCCCGCGCCCAGGCGGCCGAACTGGCCCGCACCCTCCCGGTCGGCGCCCGTCTGGCGACGCCCGAGGGCGACCTGTACCGCTGGGACGGCTTCGTCAGCCGGGCCGAGGCGCCGCGTCCCGCCGCCGTGCGTCTGGCGCAACGGACCCGGCTGGCCGAGCTGGAAACCGAGATCGACAAGGGCAAACCGGCCCTTGAGCAGGCCCAGGCCCAGCAGAAGGCGGCCGCCGAAGCCTTCCGCGCGGCCGAGGAGGCGGTGAAGACCGCCCGTCTCAAACCCTTCGCCCTCGACAAGGCCGTGACCGCCGCCCGCGACCGCGTCGAAAGCCTGACGCGGGACCAGACTCGCCGCGAAGCCCGCGCCCAGGCGCTGGATGAGGCCCTGGCGCGGCTGGCGGCCGAAGTGGCCGAGGCTGAAGCCGCCCTGGCGGCCGCGCAGACGGTCGAGGCCCCGTCGGAAACCCTGGCCGGCCTGCGCGACGATCTGACCGCCGCCCGCGCCGCCGCGGAAGCCGCCCGCGTCGCCGCCCAGACCGCCCGGTCGGATCGTGACGCCGAGGCCCGCGACCGCCAGGGCCGCGAACAACGCCTGGGCGGCCTGACCCGCGCGCGCGACGGCTGGATCGCCCGATCCAAGGACAGCGGCGGCCGGCTGGCCACGCTGGAGAAGGACGCGGAGAAGACGGCCGCCCTGCTGAAACAGGCCGAGGTCGCGCCCCAGGGGTTCGCCGAACAGCGCGGCAAACTGCTGGACACGCTGACCGCCGCCGAACAGCGCAAACAGGCTTCCTCCGACGCGATGGCTGTAGCCGAGAGCGCCGCAGCCGAGGCCGACCGCGCCGCCCGCGCCGCCGAAACCGCCGCCTCCCAAGCGCGCGAAGCCCGCGCCGGTCTGGCCGCCCGAGCCGAGGCTGCGGCCGAGAAACTGACCGAAGCCGAGACGACCTTGCGCGAGACCGCCCAGATGTCGCCCGAAGACCTGGCCCGCAAGCTGATCGACGAGGCCGTGGCCCGACCGCCCGACGCCGCCGGGGCCGAGAGCCTGCTGTATGGGCTGGAGCGCGAGCGCGAGGCCCTGGGCGCCGTCAACCTGCGCGCCGAGGACGAGGCGGCCGAATACGGCGAGCGGCTGAACAGCATGAAGTCGGAACGGATCGACCTGACCCAGGCCATCGCCAAGCTGCGCGACGGGATAGACGAGCTGAACGCCGAGGGGCGCGAACGGCTGATCGCCGCCTTCGACGTGATCAACGCCAACTTCAAGGCCCTGTTCGAGGCCCTGTTCGACGGCGGCCAGGCCGAGCTGAAACTGGTCGAGAGCGACGATCCGCTGGAGGCGGGGCTGGAGATCTACGCCTGCCCGCCCGGCAAGCGGCTGTCGGTCATGAGCCTGATGTCGGGGGGCGAACAGGCCCTGACGGCGGCGGCCCTGATCTTCGGCGTCTTCCTGGCCAACCCCGCCCCCGTCTGCGTGCTGGACGAGGTGGACGCCCCGCTGGACGATGCGAACGTGGACCGGTTCTGCAAGATGCTGCACGAGATGCGGTCGCGGACCGACACCCGCTTCATCGTCATCACCCACAACCCGGTGACCATGAGCCGGATGGATCGGCTGTACGGCGTCACCATGCCCGAGCGTGGCATGAGCCAGCTGGTTAGCGTGGATCTGAAACAGGCGGAGACGCTGGTCGCATGATCGCCCTGCTGCTCGCATTCGCCGATCCCCAACTGGTCGAGACCGGCGTCGGCCGGTTCGCCGTCTACGCCGATGTCGCCTCAATCGAGCGGCACGGAGACTTGGCCCGGATGCGCGAGCTTCAGGTCACCGAGGCGGGCTTCAAGGTGGGGGACGTGACCTATGTCGGCGGCTGGTCGCGCTGGGTTTTCGATTGCCGGGCCCGCACGGCGGACCGGCTGGATTTCGCCTCCCTGCGCGAAGACGGGACAGAGGGGCCGGCCACGCCCGACGCCGCGCCCGCCTATCAGGCCGCGCCCGGCGGGGATGCGGCGGAGTTGCTGGCCGTAGCGTGCGGGGAGGCTCCGGCGCGGGAGATCCTCACGCTGGATCAGGCGATCGCTCGGGGCCAGGCGGCGTTGAAGGACTGACGCCGCCCCACCCGGCCGCTGCGCGGCCACCCTCCCCGGAGCGGGGAGGGAGATTAGGGGGCCGCTCTTCCCCCTGCGGCCATTCCAGGCGGTCGCGCGGCAGGGCTTCGCGGCATTGGTCGCGCATGAAGGCCATCAGTTTCTCGCGAATCTCGCAGCGCAGGTCGAAGGCGACCGGGGCCGAGCGGGCGCTGGCCAGGCAGCGGACCTGAAGCACCCGTTCGGTGATGTCGGTCACCTGCATGACCTGGACGTCGCCGTCCCAGAGCTTAGAGTTCTTGACGATCCCCTCGAAAGCCTCGCGCAGCTTATCAATCGGGGCCTCGTAATCGACGTAGAAGAAGGCCGTGCCGATCAGGCGGGCGTTCTCGCGCGTCCAGTTCTGGAAGGGCTTGGTGATGAAATAGGACAGGGGCAGGACCATACGCCGCCAGTCCCACAGCTTGACCACCACATAGGTGGCGGTGATCTCCTCCACATTACCCCACTCGTTCTCGACGATGACGGCGTCGTCCAGGCGGATCGGCTGGGTCAGGGCGATCTGGATGCCGGCGACCATGTTCGTCAGGATCGGCTGAAGCGCCAGACCGGCGATGATGCCGACGACGCCGGCCGAGGCCAGCAGGCTGACGCCCCACTGGCGGAAGCCGGAGATGGTCATCAGGGCCAGGCCCACGGTGACGATGAACAGGATCACCTTGGCGACCCGCTGCAGGATGCGAGTCTGGGTCAGGTGTTTGCGGGCGAGCAGATTGTCCTCGACTGAGATATTGTACCGCTTCAGATGCATGACCGACCACATGTCGAGCACCCCTGACGCCATCCAGCCCAGCGTCAGGATGGAGAGGAACAGCAGCACCGCGCGGATGTCGGCCGAGGGTTCGGGATGCATCGGCGACACGGTCACGCCGATGCCGACGCCGATGATGATGATCAGCACCCGCAGCTTGACCCGCGCCCTCTCGACGATCCCGCGCCAGAAGACGTCCTTGTTCCTGACCATGCGGCGCAGGACCGCGAAGACGACCTTGTGCGTCAGCCAGCCGCCGCCGACGAAGACCAGTAGGACGAGGCCGATCACCGCCCATTCGGGCAGCCAGTCGAACTGACGCCACAGGGCGCGGACTTGACGGGTCAGGGCGATGATTTCGGGAGGCATGGGCTCCTAAACGCGCGACAAGCGGGACGGTTGTCGGTCTCAGGCGGCCCCCGCCGTCGCCTCGACCAAGTCCGCCAGGCGTTCGGCGGCGTCGGGGATGGCGACCGAGCGAGCGGCGGCGGACATGGCGGCCAGGCGGGCTGAATCGGACAGGACGCGATCCAGGGCTGCGGTCAAGCTCTCGACGGTCAGGGCGTCCTCCAGAATGACCTCCGCCGCCCCGGCTTCGGTCAGGGCCTTGGCGTTCAGGCGCTGGTGGTCGTCGGTGGCGATCTTGAGCGGGATCAGGACCGAAGGCAGGGCCGCAATCGCCAGTTCGGCGCAGGTCGAGGCGCCGGAGCGGCCGACCACCAGATGGGCCTTGTACAGCCGTTCAGCCATGTCGCGGAAGAAGGGGGCGACCTCGGCCTCGATCCCGGCCTCCAGGTAGATTTGGCGGGCGGTTTCCAGGGTCTCTGGCCGCGACTGCTGCTGAACCTTGAGCCGCCGCCGCAGCGCCTCGGGCAGGGCCGCAAGCGCCCGGGGGGTGGTCTCGGACAGGATCCGGGCGCCCTGGCTGCCGCCCGTCACCAGCAGCTGGATGGGGCCGCCTTCGGCGGGGGCGACATAGGGGCGATCGAACAGGGCGCGGATGTCGGCGCGCACGGGCGAGCCGACGACGTGGGACCGTCCCTGAACCTGGGCCGGCGCCCGTTCCAGGGTCGGGAAGGACGAGGCCACCTGTCCCACATAGGGGGCCAGGATGCGGTTGGTTCGGCCCAGGACGGCGTTCTGCTCATGGATGACGGTCGGCCGCTGCGACGTCACCGCCGCGACCAGGGCCGGGGCCGAAGGATAGCCGCCGAAGCCCACCACGACGTCGGCGCCCAGCCGGTCGAAGGCGGCCCGCGCCTGCATGACGCCCTTGAAGATCTGCACCCCGGCCTTGATCAGGCCCAGGGGGCCGGCGCCGGTCGCGGCGTCCAGGGCCAGCCGTTCCTCGGCCGGAAAGGCGTGGGCGTACTGCTCGCCCCGATGATCGGTCGCCAGGACCACGCGCCAGCCGCGCCCGGCCAGCTCCCGCGCCAGCGCCTCGGCGGGGAACATGTGGCCGCCGGTGCCGCCGGCGGCGACGACGCAGAGTTTGGACATGGGGCCTCCGGGAGAAACAGTGTCTGAATAGTCCGATTTGTCCGGTCTGAGGACGGCGGGCGGAAAAAAGAGTGTCCGATGTGTCCGATGTGTCCGATGTGTCCGGACTGTCCGGTTGGGCCGTTCGAGCCCTTCGTCCCATAGAATGCCACGGTTTTCCGGCGCGATGAGGAGAAGGCGGTCGGTCGAGGTCAGCGCCTTGATAAGACGGCGGTTTACGACCCAGGTTGTGGGCCTTCACGCGCCGCCGCCCTAAAGCAGCCGCCGCCCCGGCCGCGACAGGCTGGCGCCCGGCTCATAGGCGCCCGGCCGACGCCGGGTCAGGGCCAGGGCGAAGCCCATGGTCAGGCCCATGGCGATCATGGAGGAGCCGCCGTAGCTGACGAAGGGCAGGGTCATGCCCTTGGTTGGGATCAGGTTCAGGTTCACCGCCACATTGATGCAGGCCTGAAGCCCGATCAGCATGAAGAGGCCCGCCGAGGCCGTCTGTTCGAACGGATCGGTCAGCTTCATGGCCCGGCGCATGCCCCGGACGACGATGAAGGCGTAAAGGCCGATGATGATCAGGCTGAGAATCAGGCCGAACTCTTCGGCGCCGACGGAATAGATGAAGTCGGTGTGCAGGTCCGGCACCCGGCGCTTCATCACCCCCTCGCCCACCCCGCGGCCCAGAAGGCCGCCCGCGCGGATGGCCTCGGCGGCGGCGTCGATCTGGTGGGTGTCGGTGGTCTCGGGCGAGAAGAAGCGGCTGAGGCGGTCGCGCATATGGCCGAAGACGAAATAGAGCGACACCAGCCCCGCCATGCCGGCGCTGGCCAGGACCGCCATCCATTTGAACGGCACCCCGGCCATGAAGAAGACGGCCATGAAGGTGGTGGTGATCAGCAGGGTCTGGCCGATGTCCGGCTGGATCAGCAGCAGGCAGACCGTCAGGGCGTAGAATCCAAAGGCGATGGTCACGCCCGGCACCCCCTGCCCCTTCTGCGCCTCGGCGAACATCCAGGCGGCAAAGACGATCAGGCCCGGCTTGGCGAACTCGCTGGGTTGCAGGCTGAAGGGGCCGAAATTCACCCAGCGCGCCGCCCCCTTCACCGTGTCGCCGATGAAGGGCAGGGCCATCATCACGACGATGGCCCCCAGCAAAGCCAGGACGGCGATCCGCCGCACCCCGCGCGGCGACATCAGCGAGGTGGTCAGCATCAGGGTCAGGCTGATCCCGGCGAAGACCATCATCCGCCACGAGTAGTGGAAGGGATCGGTGATGGATTCATCGGCCAGGATGGCGGCCGGGCTGGAGGCGAAGCTGAGGGCCACGCCCAGGCCCATCAGGGCAAGCGCCGCGCCCAAGAGGCCGCGGTCCACGGTCCAGAACCACTGGGCGATCGGGCTCTGGTCGTTTCGGGAAAAGGCGGGGGTGTAGGAGGCGCTCATCGGGCTGTCTCCGGGGTTGCGCCGAGGGCCAGGACGGCGGCGCGGAAGGCCTCGCCCCGCGCCTCGAAGTCGGGGAACTGGTCGAAACTGGCGCAGGCGGGCGACAATAGCACGATCTGGTCTCCGCCCGCAGCCTGGGCGTCTGCGGCGGCGGCGGCCACGGCGGCGTCCATGGTCTTCGAGATGACATGGGGCGTGTCGCCCAGGGTGTCGGCGAAGGCCTGGGCCGCCTCGCCGATCAGATAGGCCTTGGCCACGCGCGGGAAGAGGTCGGTCAGGTCGTCGATGCCGCCGTCCTTGGGCTTGCCGCCCGCGATCCAGAAGACCTTGGGATAGCTCGACAGGGCCTGACGCGCAGCGTCGGCGTTAGTGGCCTTGGAATCGTTGATGAAGCGGACCGGGCCGATATGGCCGACGGCCTCCATCCGGTGGGCCAGGCCGGGGAAGGTCAGCAGGCCTTTGACGGCGGCCTCATGCGACACGCCCAGGGCGCGGGCGGCGGCATAGGCGAAGGCGGCGTTCTGGGCGTTGTGGCGGCCGGGCAGCGAGCGGGCCTGTGCAATATCTGCAATAATCCGGCCCTCGGCGCGGATGGCGCCCGGCATGGCCTCAATCCCGCTCATCCCCGCGAAAGCGGGGACCCAGGTCTTTGGGCGGTCCACTTCGTCCGTGCGGCCACGATCTTGATCCCCAGCGCCCTGCCCCTGCGAAAGGACTGGGTCCCCGCTTGCGCGGGGATGAGCGGAAGAACAGATCGTGATGACCCGCCCGTTCAGGCCGGACAAAATCCCCTGTCCCCAGTCCTCGTCCACCCCGACCAGGGCCACAGCCTCCGGCCCCTGGGCCTGGAAGATCCGTCGCTTGGCCGCGACATAGCCCTCCATCCCGCCATGCCGGTCGAGATGATCGGGCGAGACATTGGTCAGGATCGCCACGTCCGGCGCGAAGCGCGTGGTCAGGTCCAACTGATAGCTGGAGACCTCGATCACATAGACGGCGCCCGGCGTCGGCTCCGGCAGGGCCAGGACGCCGATGCCGATATTGCCGCCGACATAGACGGTCAGGCCCGCCTGCTGCAGCACCCAGCCGATCAGGGCGGTCGTCGTGGACTTGCCGTTGGTGCCGGTGATGGCGACGACCTTCGGCCGCCGCCCCTGCGGCAGGGCGTCCAGGGCGCGGGCGAACAGTTCGATGTCGCCGACGACCGGAACGCCGGCCTCGCGCGCCTTGTCCACGGTCCAGTGCGGCTTGGGATGGGTCAAGGGCGCGCCGGGCGACAGGACCAGGGCGGCGAAGCCGGACCAGTCGGCGGTCGTCAGATCCTCGACGACGAGGCCCTCGGCCTGGGCCTGAAGCCGGCCCGAGACGCCGTCGTCCCACAGGACGGGGATCGCGCCCCCGGCCTTCAGGGCGCGCGCCGCCGTGATCCCCGACCGTCCCAGGCCGAAGACCGCGACCCGCCTGCCCTCATAGCCGGGAACCGGGATCATGGCGTCAACGCAGTTTCAGCGTGGACAGGCCGAGCAGGGCCAGGGCCCCGGCGATGATCCAGAAACGGATGACCACGGTGGATTCCGGCCAGCCCATCTTTTCGAAATGGTGGTGGATCGGCGCCATCAGGAAGATGCGCTTCTTGGTCAGCTTGTAATAGCCGACCTGGATCATGACCGAGGCGGCCTCCATCACGAACAGACCGCCGACGATGCCCAGCACCAGCTCGTGCTTGGTGGTGACGGCTATGGCGCCCAGCGCCCCGCCCAGGGCCAGGGAGCCGGTGTCGCCCATGAAGATCTTGGCCGGGGGGGCGTTGTACCAGAGGAAGCCCGCGCCCCCGCCGATCATGGCGGCGCAGAAGATGGCCAGCTCGCCCGATCCGGGAACGTGGTGGATCTGAAGGTATTGGGAGAAGACGAAGTTGCCGGCGAGATAGGAGATCACGCCGAAGGCGCCGGCCGCCATCATCACCGGCACGGTCGCCAGCCCGTCCAGACCGTCGGTCAGGTTCACCGCATTGGAGAAACCGACGATGGTGAAGGCGGCGAAGGCCACATAGAACCAGCCGATGTTCAGCAGAACCGCCTTGAAGAAGGGGAAGGCGATCGAGGTCTCAAGCCCCGGCGAGGTCGGCGAGGCGGTCATCCAAAGGACGGTCAGGACGCCGGCGATCACGGCCACCGCCGTCTGGGCGACCAGCTTCTGTTTCGAAGTCAGGCCCGCCGAGGTCTGTTTGGTCACCTTGGCGTAGTCGTCGATGAAGCCCAACACGCCAAAGGCCGCCGTCACGAAGCTGACGATCCAGATATAGGGATTGGTCAGGTCGCCCCACAGGAAGACGGCCACGCCGATGCCCGCCAGGATCATCAGCCCGCCCATGGTGGGGGTGCCGACCTTGGACAGGTGGGAGACCGGACCGTCGTCGCGGATCGGCTGGCCCCGGCCCTGTTTGGCGCGGATCCAGTTGATGAAGCGGCTGCCCATGGCCACGGCGACGATGGCCGCCGTCGCCAGGGCCAGGGCCGTGCGGACGGTCTGATACTGGATCAGGTTCAGCAGCGGATACTGGTGCGCGACGTCGGCGTAATAGAGGTACAGAAGATAGAACATGCGGGGTCTCTATCGGGGCGCCGGGGGCGTGTCAGGGCTTGAAGGGGCGGTTTGAAGATCGGCCAGGGCCTTGGCGACCAGGGACGCCCTGGACCCGTTCGATCCCTTGACCATGACGATATCGCCGGGGCCCGCCAGCACGGACGCCTCGGCGGCGAGTTCGGCGGCGGTTTCGCGCCACAGGCCACGGCGCGAGGTCGGCAGGGCCTCGTAGAGCCAGCGCATCTGAGGCCCGGCGGCGTGGACCAGATCCAGGCCCGCCGCCTCGATCGGCTGGGCCAGGCCCTCGTGCAGGGCGCGGCTCTGGTCGCCCAGCTCCAGCATGTCGGTCAGGACCGCGATGCGGCGGCCGGCGGCGGGGCGGGCGGCCAGGCTCTTGAAGCCCGCCGTCATCGACAGGGGATTGGCGTTGTAGCTTTCGTCGATCAGGGTGAAGGCGCCGCCGGGGACGGCGACGGCGCGGGTCTGGCCGCGTCCCGCCAGGGGCTGGAAGCCGGCCAGGGCCTGGAGCCCCGTCTCCAGTTCGACGTCCAGGGCGTTCAGCATCAGAAGGACGCACAGGCTGTTCAGCCCCCAATGGGCGCCGGACTGGGCCAGACGATACTCCAGCGGCTTGCCGAACAGGTCTGCCAAGACCGTCGCCCCCTCGGCGTCCGGGCGGAAGTCCTTGAGGCGGGCGTCATGGCCCGGATCGGTCCCGAAGGTCACGAGCCGCGCCCCGGCCGCCCGGGCCGCGTCACACAGCAGGCCGGAAAAGGCGACGTCGCCGTTGGCCACCGCCGTCCCGCCGGGGATCAGACCCTGGAAGATGGAGGCCTTTTCGCGCGCCACCCCCGCCTCTCCATCCGAGAAGGCCTCGATATGGACCGGACCGACCGTAGTGACGCAGGCGGCGTGGGGCGCGACGAAGCGCGACAGGGGCGCGATCTCGCCGGGGGCGTTCATGCCGATCTCGAAAACAGCGCGCCGGGTCTCGACCGGCATCCGCGCCAGGGTCAGAGGCACGCCAATATGGTTGTTGTAGCTCTTGATCGAGGCGTGGGCGGGGCCGGCCAGATCAAGCCCCGCCTTGATCGCCTGGGTCACGCTGGTCTTGCCGACGCTGCCGGTGACGGCGCCGCGCTTGACCTGGGGCGCACGCTCGCGGGCGGCGACGCCCAGGGCCTCCAGCCCGTGCAGGGTGTCGGGGACCACGACATAGGGTCCGCCCTCGACCGGCCGTTCGACCAGGGCGGCCGCCGCGCCGGCGGCGAAGGCGGAGGCTGCGAACTCATGCCCGTCGCGCGCGCCCTTCAGGGCCAGGAACAGGTCGCCGGGGACGATCTCGCGGCTGTTGTAGGTCAGGCCCGTGACGGGGCGGTCGTCGCCATGCAGCACGCCGCCCGTGGCGGCGGCGATCTCGGCGGCCGTCCAGAGCGGGCGGGCGGGTGTATCAGGCATACAAAGACAGGGCCTCGGACGCGACGGTGGCGTCGTCGAAGGGATGAGTCGTCCCGCCGACGATCTGGCCCTGTTCATGCCCTTTTCCGGCGATGACCACCACATCTCCGTCGCGCATCATTTCGATCGCCGCCTCTATGGCCGCGCGGCGGTCGCCGATCTCGAAGGCGTCAGGACAGCCGGCGCGGACCTGGGCGCGGATGGCGGCGGGGTCTTCGGAGCGGGGATTGTCGTCGGTGACGATGGCGACGTCGGCCAGACGCGCCGCGATCTCGCCCATCAGGGGCCGTTTGCCGCGATCCCGGTCGCCGCCGGCGCCGAAGACCACGATCAGACGGCCGGTCGCATGGGGGCGCAGGGCGGTCAGCACCGTCTCCAGCCCGTCCGGCGTATGGGCGTAGTCGACATAGACCTCGCCGCGTCCCGTCTCGGCGCCGATCCGTTGCAGCCGGCCTTGCGCGCCGGTCAGGCCTTCCAGGGCGCCGATGACGGCGTCGGGGCGGTCGCCGGCGGCGATGCACAGGCCCGCCGCCACCAGGGCGTTCGAGGCCTGGAAGGCGCCGGCCAGGGGCAACAGGATGTCACGCACCTCGCCCTGCACGTCCAGGGTCAGGCGCTGGCCCTCCGGCGTCGCCTGGCGGCCGATCAGGGTCAGGTCGCGCCCGCGTTCGCCCACGCCCATGACCCCCAGGCCCGCCATGATGGAGGCGGCGGCGAAGGCGGAATAGGCGTCGGAATCGGCGTTCAGCACCGCCGTGCGGCCGCGCGGCAGCAGGGCCTCGAACAGGCGCAGCTTGGCGGCGCGATAGGCGTCCATGGTGCCGTGATAGTCGAGATGGTCCTGGGTCAGGTTGGTGAAGGCCGCCGCCGTCAGGGCCACCCCGTCCAGACGGCGCTGGTCGATGCCGTGAGACGAGGCCTCGACCGCCACATGGGTCACGTCCTTGGCGGCCAGCTCGGCCATCAGGCGGGCGGCCTCGGCCGCGTCGGGGCTGGTCAGGCCGGGGCCGGTCAGGGCGTAGGTCTTGTCCCCCTTCTGACCGACGACGCCCAAGGTGCCCATGCTGGCCGACTTGTGGCCCAGGCCGGCCCAGATCTGGCGGCAGAAGGCGGCGACCGAGGTCTTGCCGTTGGTGCCCGTCACCGCCACGCAGGTCTTGGGCTGAGCGCCGTAGAAGCTGCGCGCGGCGATGGCGTAGGTCCGGCGCACGTCGCCCGAAGTGACCAGGACCGGCGCCGCGCCGTCGGGCGTGTCGCTGGGCGCCAGCACCGCCGCCGCCCCCTGGGCCAGGGCCTGGGGAATGAAGGCGCGGCCGTCGGCCGTCGTACCCGGCAGGGCGACGAACAGGGCGCCGGGCGCGACCTTGCGGCTGTCGGCGGTCACGCCGGTGATGATCGGATCGGACGCCAGGTCGCGGCGCAGCAGATCGGACAGGTGAAGCGCGCTCACAGCCCGTCCCCCTGCACGTCCTGATATTGCGGGATCTTCTCGCCCGAGGCCGTGCGCCAGCGGTCGGCGCGGCGCTCGACGCCCAGGAAGCCGGCGATCCGGTCGGCGATGTTGCGCACGGCGGGCGCGGCCACATAGGCGCCGGTCTTGGGATAGGTTCCCGGCTCGTCCATCAGGACGAAGACGGCGTAGCGTTTGGCGGTCAGAGGCCCGTCCACGGGGAAGACGGCGGCGAAGGAGCCCAGGGCGTGGCTGGGGTCATAGCGGCCGTTGACCAGCTTGTTGGCCGAGCCCGTCTTGCCCCCGACACGAAGCCCCGGCGCGTCGGCGAAACCGCCCGAGCCCTTGACCACATTGGCGCGCATCAGCTCCAGCACCGCCCGCGAGGTGTCCTCGGTGACGATCTGCTGCGGCTTGGCGCCGCGCGCGCCGCCGCGACGCAGGGACAGGGGCACCATCCGCCCGCCGTTGGTCAGGGCGCCCATGGCCTGAACCATCTGGGCCGGGGTGATCATGATGCCGTAGCCGAAGGAGAGCGAGGCCAGGGTCGAGTTGTCCCAGCGACGCGGCAGGACCGGTCGGGCCGATTCCTTCAGCTCGATGGTGGAGGCGTCCAGCAGCCCCAGGCGCCGGAAATAGTCGCGCATCGTGTCCGGCCCCATCTGCACCGCCAGCTGGGACGTGCCGATGTTGGACGAGTGCAGATAGACCTCTTCCAGGGTCATGACCCGGTTCTGGGCGTGGAAGTCCTTGATCTTGCGGTCGCCGATCTGGAACGCCTCGGAGGCGTCGAACAGGGTGCCCATGTCCGCCCGGCCGGTGTCGAGACCGGCCGCCACCGTAAAGGTCTTGAAGACCGAGCCCATTTCATAGTGGCCCGACACCGCCCGGTTCAGGGTCGCGCCGTCGGGCGCCGCGCCGCGGTTCGACTGGCTGAAGTTGGGCCAGCTGGCCATGGCCAGGACCTCGCCGGTCTGGACGTCGGTGACGATGGCGACGGCGCCCTTGGCCTGGTTCTTGATCGCTGCGGCGGCCAGTTCGTTCTCGACCACCCCCTGCACCCGCAGGTCGATCGACAGGGGGAAGCTTTCGCCGCGCTGGCCTGCCGCCCGGATCTCGTCGTTGAAGGCCAGTTCGGCGCCGGAGATCCCCTGCCCGCCCGTATCGGCGTCGCCGATCAGGTGAACGGCGGAGGTTCCCAGCGGATAGGCGCGCCGGTCCTCCGGCTCGAAGGTGACACCGCCCAGGGCCAGATCGTGGACGGCGGCCTTCTCCTGGGGCGTCAGACCGGTCAGCACGATCAGGCGGCGGTCGCCGTCCAGCACCCGCCGAAGCCGCTCGGCCGGAATGCGCGGCAGGGCGCGGCGCAGCTGGCGATAGGCCAGGCCGCGGTCCCAGATCTCCGCCGGGTCGATATAGAGGCCATAGTGGACGATGTTGATCGCCAGCAGCTCGCCGTTGCGGTCCGTCAGGTCGCCGCGCACCAGGGCGTCGGGGCTGGCGCCGGACCCGCGGGCGCCGGCCGGGGCCAACAGGGCCCGGTAGGAGGCCCCCAGCGCCAGACCGGCGAAGACGCAGGAGAAGACGATCAGGATCAGGAAGATGCGGACGCGGGTGTCCTCTTCCGGGCGGGCGTCGGCGCGGGCGCGTTCGAAGCCGTGCTCCAGCCGCCAGACCAGTTCCGACAGCCAGCGCCAGAAGGGCGACAACCGGCCTTGCAGATCCACGCCCGGCGCCGGCCGGTGATAGCGATGATCCTGAACCGTCATTGCGCCGCCTCATCGGATGGGGCGTCGGCGGACGGGGCGGCGGCCTGAGGCTGAGCCGGGGACGCGGGCGCGGCGGCCGACTTCAGGTGCGGCAACTGGGCTTCATCGGCCTGACGACGGACGTCCACCGGAGCCATGCCGATCTGGCGCGACAGATTTTCCAGCCGGGCGGGCTGTTCCAGACGGGCCACCTCGGCGCGCAGCAGGCGGACCCGCTGGCGGTTTTCGCGAATGTCGCGCTCAAGCTCGGCGATGCGGCTGCTTTCGCGCGCGGCGGCGGCCTTGGCCGCATAGACCGAGACGATCATCACCGCGACCAGGGCCACGCCGATGATCTCGATCCAGCGGACGCCGCGGATCTTCCAGTCGAACAGCCGCTGCAGGGCGTTGCGGGAATAGCCGAAGAAGGGCGCCGTGGTCATGCCGCCATCCTCTTCTTTTGGGGCGCCCAGGCCGGGGCCTCGGTGCGGATCGCCGCCCGCAGCTTGGCCGAGCGAGCGCGGGGATTGGCCGACCGCTCTTCGTCCCCGGCCTCGCGCGCGCCTTTGAACTGCAGGGTGAAGCTGGGCTTGCGCGGATCGACGGCGATCGGGGCGTGACGCGATCCGGCCGGCGTATTGCCGGTCCGCTCGGTCAGGAAGGCCTTCACGATCCGGTCCTCCAGCGAATGGAAGGTGACGACGGCCAGACGGCCGCCCGGCGCCAGGGTCGCCTCAGCCGCCTCCAGCCCGCGCTCCAGCTCGCCCAGTTCGTCGTTCACCGCGATGCGCAGAGCCTGAAACACCCGCGTGGCCGGATGGATCGGCGCGCCGCGACGGCCGCCCAATGCCTTTTCGACCACCTCGGCCAGGTCCAGGGTGCGGGTGAAGGGCTGTTCGACCCGGCGACGCAGGATGGCGGTCGCGACGTGACCCGACTGACGCTCCTCGCCGTACAGTTTGAAGATATGGGCCAGGGGGCCGTGGTCCCAGCCGTTGACGATGTCGGCGGCGGTCTCGCCCTCATCCGACATCCGCATGTCCAGCGGGCCGTCGCGCATGAAGGAGAAGCCGCGCTCGGCCTGATCCAGCTGCATCGACGAGACGCCGATGTCGAAGACGGCGCCGTCCAGCCGGGCCTTGCCGCTGTCGGCAAAAGCTTGGGCCAGGCCCGAGAAGGGAGTGCGGACCAGTTGGAACCGGTCGGGGAAGTCGGCGGCCACGGCGTCGGCGTGGGGCTGAACCGTCGGATCGCGATCCAGGGCGATCACGGCGGCGCCGGTCGCCAGAATGGCGCGCGTATAGCCGCCGGCGCCGAAGGTGGCGTCAATCACGACCTCGCCGGGCGCGGGCTTAAGAGCCTCGATCACCTCGGCGAGCAGGACGGGGGCGTGGGGCGCTTCAGTCACGAACCGCCTCCTGCCAGCTTCATCTGGGCCGCCAGTTTCAGAGCGCCGATCTGGGCCATGCCGGCCTTGGCCAGGGCGCGCTGTTCGGCGCGACGGGCCGCCCACTTCTCGCGCGACCAGATCTGGAACCGGTCGTTCAAGCCGACGATGACGACCGTGTCCTCCAGACCCGCCTCGGCGCACAGGGATTCGGGCAGGGTGATGCGGCCGCCCGCGTCATAGGCCAGGCGGACCTGTTCGCCCATCACCTGCCATTCCAGGGCCGAACGTTCCTCGGAGCCGAACGGCAGGGATTCGATCATCTCGGCATAGACGGCGAACAGACGGTCGCCGCCCGCTTCCAGACAGTCGGCCTCGATGGAGGGAAAGATGAAGACGCCGCCGGCCGCGCCGTTTTCGGCCGTGCGGAAATCATTGGGGATCAGGAGACGGCGTTTGCCGTCCAGCTGCTTCTCGTAGGTCGAGAGAAACACGCCCTGCCCAATCGAACCCTTCGGCCCGTCCCTTAGATGCCTGACGAACGCCCGCCGCGCCCGCCTCTCAGCCCCATCTCATGAGAGTGGGATAGCATGGGATGAAATGGGTCTCAATGGGATCAGCAGTGTTACTTAACCATGTTTTCACGCGATTGGACTTGAAGTCGCTCCGACGGAGAGAACATAAGCGGAACTTGCAAAGTATTCACAGGCTGTGGATCAGTCTAGGCAGTCCAGCGCCCACAAGAGGTTAACGGGCGCCGCCGTGTGGACGGCCCGATCCGGCGGCGAAAGATGGGGATGGAAGCAACTGCCTCAAGCGGGCTGAAGACGCGCCGCCCAAACGAAAGGCCTCAAGTAGGCCGAAGGCCGATAGGCCCTCAAAAAAAGATATGCCAGACGGCCTGTAAGCCGGGTTTTGTTCCGCCCCGAAGGACGGCGACGATCATTCCTCTGGACCGTCCATTGCTGAACGGTTCTCGCGACCTACCCGGACATCCAGGGCGGTGAGCCCCGCGAGGCGAACCCCGCACGATGTCCCTATTTGGTCTTGCTCCAGGCGGGGCTTGCCATGCCGTCCCTGTCGCCAGGTCCGCGGTGGGCTCTTACCCCACCCTTTCACCCTTGCCGCCCGCGAACGGGAGGCGGTTTGCTTTCTGTGGCGCTATCCCTCGGGTCGCCCCGGGCGGAAGTTATCCGCCGCCTTTTCACCGTGGAGCCCGGACTTTCCTCGACGGACGCGAAGTCCGCCGCGACCGCCCGGCCGTCTGGCGGGGGCTAGATGCGCCGCCCGGCCGCCCAGGTCAACAGCAGGCGGATCATTCGCGGCTTGACGAGACCGGGGGCGCCGTGACTGCTGGGCGTGGCTGGAGGGGCGCGATCATGGCGAAGACGGCGACGGGCAAGAGCGCGCGGCTGATGGCGGGATTCGGCCTGGCGTCCCTGGCCGCCGTGGGATTGGGCGCCGCCGTCTGCGCCCTCAGCGGCGTATCGGCGGCCTCCTGGGGACGGAACCTGGCGGCCTGGCTGGTCGGGGCGGTGATCGCCGCTGCCCTGGCGGCGGCGGGGCGGCGCATCGTCTCGCCGGGGGCGGCGCTGGCGGTCGCCGGACTGGCCGTGGCGGGGCTGGCGGCCAGCTTCTTCAATCCAGCCCAGGAGAGGGTGCATCGCTGGATCGACGCCGGGCCGCTGCACGTCAATATCGCCATGGTCGTCCTGCCGTCCCTGTCGGTCGTGCTGGCGGCGGCCGAGGACCGTTGGGTGGTCTGGGCGACCCAGGCGGCCGCCGTTGTGGCCCTGATCCTGCTGGTCGCCCAGCCGGACGCTTCTCAGACCACGACCCTGGCGGCGGTCCTGATCCTGGTCGCCGCCTTTCGTGCGCCCGGCCGTGGAGTGAAGGCCGCCTTGATCCTGTTCGCCGGACTTGCGGCTGCGGCGGCCTGGATGCGGCCCGATCCGTTGCAGCCGGTGGCCGAGGTGGAGGAGATCGTCGGCCTGGCCTTCCAAGTCTCGCCGCTGATCGGCAGTCTGGCCCTGATCCTTCTGGCCGCCTTCGCAGCGGTTCCGGCCACCCTGACCCGGCCTGACGCCAGACTGAAGCTGGCCGGCGCCGCACTGAGCCTGTGTCTGGCCGCCTGGGCGGTCACGCCCTTGTTCGGCGCCTTTCCGGTTCCCTTGGTCGGGGTGGGCATGAGCCCGATCCTGGGCGCCTGGCTGGGGGTCGGACTGCTGGCGGCGACGGCGCGCGCGCGAACCTACTAATCCAGCACGCCCGTGACGCTCTCGACGCTGGCCAGCTGCAGCAGGCCGACCAGACGGGCGCGGGTCTCGCCGTCGGCGACACCGTCGACGCGCCCGGGCCGCCAGTGGCGCTGGAAGGCGCGAACAGTGGTCTCGGTCTCGGCGTCGTAGTCGCCGCCGGGCGCCAGCCCATAGCCCAGCCGGTGCAGGCCGGCGCGCAGGACCACGACCCCGATCCCCTGGTCTCCCTTCTGCAGTAGGCCGCCCAGGGCCTTGATCCGTTCGGGCGCCGGTTCGAACCACAGGCCGTGTCCGGCCTCGGCCAGCCGCTTCCAGGGAAAGAGTTCGCCGGGATCGGCCTTGCGATCCGGCGCCAGGTCGGAATGGCCGATGATGCGGTTGTCCGGAATGGTCCAGCGCTGGCGAATCTCGCCGATCAGGGCGATCACCGCGGCGATCTGGGCCTCGGGAAAGGGGCGATAGCCGAACTCATGGCCCGGATTGACGATCTCTATGCCGATGGAGACGGCGTTGCAGTCGTCCTCGCCCCGCCAGACGCCCCGACCGGCGTGCCAGGCGCGCCGTTCCTCGGGCGCCAGCTGGAAGATGCGGCCGTCCTCCTCGACCAGATAATGGGCCGAGACCTTGGCCTCCGGGTCGCGCAGACGGGCCAGGGCGGCCTCGCCGGTCTCCATCCCGGTATAGTGCAGGACCAGCATATCGGGCGGCGCCCGGCGCGCATCGAAGTTCGGCGAGGGCGCCGCGATCAGCTCAACCATGGTTCAGGGGGCTTCAGCGGCCGTGGCGGTCCCAGCCGTAGGCGACCCAAGTGCCGTTGACCTTGTGAGCCTCGATCAGCTCGGGGTCTCCGGCGCGACGGCGCGGGGTCAGGTTGCGGCGCGCCCGCATGGCCAGACCGGCCAGAAAGACCAGCACGCCGGCGAACAGGGCGATCACGGCCACCGCGGCGGCGGTGAAGACGGCCAGAACAGCGCCTACCGCCATGGCGGCGACGGCGGCGATCAGGCCGGCGACCCACAGGATGGAGGCCACCAGGCCGTTGGGCCGGCGACGGGCCGCGACGCCCAGGGAGGCGAGACGTTCAGACTGGAACATGGATCATCCTTTCAGACGTTCCGCAGAACGCCCAAGCCTCAATGTCGGTCCATTGAGACGTGCGGTCAATGGAGCGCCCCCTCACGCCTGTGTGCGATGGATCGTCACGCCTCCTTCAGAAGACCGGCTGATCGGCCAGCACGACCGCGCCCTCGCTGCGCATCCGCTCGCCCTCGATGCGGCGCATGACGGCCTGGGCCTGAGGGTCGGCCATGACCCCGCCCAGCATGACCAGGGCCTGGGCCGCCTCGCTCTGGACCCCGAACATTTCCGACAGGGCCTCCCACGGCGACTTCTGCTTGGGGAAATGTTTGAAGCGGACCGACTCGCCGGCCGGAATCTTGGCCAGGGCCTTGGCCTTGGCCACCGCCTCGTTCAGCCCGCCCAGCTGATCGACCAGTCCCAGAGGCAGGGCCTGGGCGCCGGTCCAGACCCGGCCCCTGGCGATCTCGCGCACCCGCGCCGGCTCCAGCTTGCGGCCGGTGGCGACGCGCGTGATGAAGTCGTCGTAGATCCGGTCCATCGAGGCCGCAAAGGCCGCGCGCTGGCTGTTGGTGAAGGGCTGGGTCGGGGAGAAGGCGTCGGCGTAGGAACCGCCCACGGTCAGCTCGCGCATGTCCACGCCGAACCGGCCCAGGGCGTCGGCGATCACGAACTTGCCGCCGAACACGCCGATGGAGCCGGTCAGGGTCGAGGGCTGGGCCACGATCCAGTCGGCTTCGGAGCTGATCCAATAGCCGCCGGAGGCGGCGTAGGCGCCCATGGAGACCACCACCGGCTTGCCGGCGGCCTTGGCCGCGCGCACCGCCGCCAGGATCTGTTCCGACGCCTCGGGCGAGCCGCCGGGCGAGGAGACACGGAAGACGATGGCCTTCACGCTCTTGTCCTCAATGGCGTCATAGATGGCTTCGGCCGTATCGTCCGAATGGATGGAGGAGCCGCCGCCGAAGCCGCCGCCGTCGCTGCGGCCAGTCACGATCGCCCCTTCCCCGCCGACGATGGCTATGGCGTTGCGGCCCGATCCGGTCCGTTCGCCCTTTTCAGAGACGTATTTGCCGAATTCGACGATCTCGGCGCCCTTGCCGGCGCGGCGCTTGATCTCGGCCTCGGCCTCCTCGACCTGGCCGATCTTGTCGACCAGCTTGTTCGAAAGGGCCTGTTCCGCCGAATAGGGGCCGGCCTCGATCACCGTCTTCAGGGCGGCCGAGGTCGTCTTGCGGTCCTGGGCGGCGTTGGCCAGGGCGCTGTCGTACAGCGACGTCATCCAGGCCGTCATGGCCTCGCGGTGGGCGGGGGTGTAGTCGCTCTGGGTGTATTCGTTGACGGCGTTCTTGTATTCGTAGCGCTGCTCGAAATCGGCGCGGACGCCGTATTTGTCGAAGGCGCGCCCCAGGAACAGACTGTCGGCCGAGAAGCCGGTGGCCTGGAATCCGGCGGTGTTCTGCATCCACAGTTCCGACGCCGAGGCGCCGACCATATAGGTGGACATCACCGCGCCCGCAGGGGCGAAGCCCTGGCTGTGAGCGATGACCGGCTTGCCCGAGGCGCGGAAGCGGCGGATCGCCTGGCGCAGCTCATCCGCCGAGGCCGGGGTCATGCCGCTTTCCGGCAGGCGGACCAGCACGGCCTTGACGCCGGCGTCCTCCTGGGCCTGGGCCAGACCGTCCACCACCTGGGTCACCGACAGGCTCGATCCCCCGAAGGCCGCGAACGGATTGGTCGAGGGCTGGTCGCTGATCCCCTCGCGCAGGTCCAGTTCCAGCACCATGGTCGCGGGCGTCGTCGGCTTGGAGGCGCCGGCGATGGCGACCGTCAGCAGAACGACCGGGACCACGACGACGAACAGGATCAGTCCGGTGAAGACCCCCAGAACCGTCAGAAAGAATTGCTTCATGGGAAAAGGCGCGCTCGTAAGAGGCCGGAATGGCTCAGCCGCACCATAGAGCGGGAACAGTCACCGTCAAATGAACGTCGTGCAACGTGAGGGCGCAGTTCGGCGCCGCACACGGCCGCGGTTGCAATGCGGCGCCGCGATTGATGCGGAATGCGGAAATGCCTATATGAGCCGCCTGCGAGCGGGGGCTATCGCCCCGTGTCCTATTTCGGAGACCGCCGTCCATGCTGGTCACCCTGATGAAGTCCAAGCTGCACCGGGCCACGGTGACCCAGGCCGACCTCGATTACGAGGGGTCGATCGCCATCGACATGGACCTGCTGGATGCGGCCGGAATCTATCCGAACGAACAGGTCGATGTGCTGAACATCACCAACGGCGCCCGTTTCACCACCTACGCCATCGAGGCCCCGCGCGGCTCCAAGGTGATCGGCGTCAACGGCGCCGCCGCCCGCCTGGTCCAGAAGAACGACAAGGTGATCGTGGTCACCTACGGCCAACTGCCCCAGGAAGAAGCCCGCCAGTGGACGCCCAACGTCGTGCTGCTGGACGACAACAACGAGATCAAGCGCGCGGCCTGAGCCGAGATCGTCGCCGATGCAAAAAAGGCCCGCCGTCGACGGCGGGCCTTTCTCATTCTGCACCCGGGATCAGCGGGCGATGTCGTAGACGCCGGTGATGTCGATCCGCACCGTCAGTTCGCCGGCGGCCACCGGCGTGCTGTCGCGGCTTTCCAGCGCCACGGCGCGGGCGGCGAACATCGGCTGCGGCGGCTGGGGCGCATAGCCGCCGCCTTCGCTCAGGTTGCGGATGCCCGCCAGCTGGACGTTCAGGGCCTGGGCGTACAGCTGGGCCTTGGCCTGAAGCGCCTGCACGGCCAGTCGGCGCGCCTGGTCCTCGGCCGCCGAGGGATCCTTCAGGCCGAAGCTGATGCCGTCGATCTGATTGACCCCGGCGGCCACCACGGCGTCGGCGGTGGTCCCGACCTTGGTCAGGTTGTTGATCGTCACCGTCACCCGATTCACGGCCTGATAGCCGCGCAGCTTGGGCGGTTCGTTCTGCTGATAGTCATATTGCGCCGACAGGTTCAGGCCCGAGGTCTGGACATCGCGCTCGGCGATCCCGGCGCGGCGCAGGGCGGCCATGACCTGGGTCATGCGGGTCGCATTGTCGCGCATCGCCTCCTGGGCCGTCGCCGCCTCGGTCTGGACGCCGAAACTGATGGTCGCCATGTCCGGCGCGGCCTTGACCTCGCCATAGGCCGACAGGTTCAGCGAGGGCGGAGGCTGCATCATTTGGACGCCCGGCTGGACCGTCTGGGCCGCAGCCGGCGCGACGGCGCCCATCACCGCAGCGGCCGTCAGGGCCCCGCCCAGCATCAGGGATTGGAAGGCGCGTTTCATGAAGATGTCTCCGTGGAAGATCCCGACCGACGGGGTCGTCGATCCATGGCCGTAACCTTGGCCTTTTACGCCTGAACGAACGTCCGGTCGTCGATGTCGGTTTCCGTTCATCTTGATGAATTCGCCGAAACGGACGCGGCGAAGATCAGGCCCTTGGCAAGCCGCGCCCTCCCCTGCTAGGCCGTTCCTCCCGCCGCGCCGCGCCTCTCGGCCGCGTCCCTGGGGGCCTGTAGCTCAATGGTTAGAGCCGACCGCTCATAACGGTCTGGTTGGGGGTTCGAGTCCCTCCGGGCCTACCACGGGACTTCTTTCTCTGAATTTCTCAGCCCTCAGGGGTCTAGCCGGAACGGCCGAACACAAGTAGTCAAACAGCAGATCGCTTGTGCGGTCGATGTCGAACACCCACTTCTCTCTCTTCCAACCGTCGGGAACACGGCGGCGGCGAAGGGATTTTCTTAATCATGGGCCGTTAGGCTCTGAACGTCGGTATTTTCCGACTCTGGAAGCGAGGCAATGAGTATGCGTGCGACCGAAACGATCTAAGCCCCGCCAGCGGGCTGCTGGTTTTTCGCCGAACGGCGAGTGAAAGGGACAGGGCCTCACCAGCCCTGTCCTTTTTGCTTTTTGGCCCTTCCTTTTTGGATTGCCGCGTTCGCTGAAAACGAGCTTTATGCCACCGGGAGGCGCGTGATGTTCAAAGGCAGGTGGTGGGACAGGCTGGGTTGGTTGGCGGGCGCCATAACCTGGATCGCGGGCTGGGCGGCGATCTTTTGGCCGCCGATCCGAGAGTATGGAAAATGCGTGGCGATCAGCGACCCTGCCTTGGCCCACCGGCTGAACGCTGTTGCGGCGGGCCAGGCAGGCGAACTGCCCAAGGTCTGCACCCACGACGCCGTCGACACCTTCATCGCCCTCCTGCAAATCCCGACGCCGATCTATCCAGACGTGCCGATCGGCGGCTATCTGTTCTTGGCGGCGAGCGTCATACCCTTGGTGGTGCTGGGCATCTGGGTTCGACAGGCGATCGAATACTGGGACAATGCGCGCGTCCCACTGTCGGTTTTGGAGACCGACGTCACCCTAAGCTTCGCCGAGCCCGACATGAAGCGGGCAATTTTGACGAGGAAGCAATTCTTCCACGCCAACCAACCCGACGTGGGCGCCTATCATTCGACCACCAAGGTGGATGGGGAAAAGGCGTCGATAGACCCCGACCACCAAGTCTTTGACGCCCAGGTCGGACATCGCTCGATCAAGGGGGAAATCATAAAGCAGGGCAACGAAAAATCGATCAATGTGATCGAGATCTACAACGAATCCCTGCCTCGAAATCCGCTCATAACCATACTGCCCAACCAGGTAGTACATTCGATTTACAAGAATTTCGGCGCATTCTTCAATGTGATCGTCAAGAGAACGACTGTCATTCATCTGGTCGATGAATACAACGCAAAAGAACCGTTCTACTCCATATCTTCGATGCGATATCCGGTGACGAACGTAAAACTGAGGTTCCTTTTCCATTCTGAAACCGCGCCGTCTCCAGAAGACATCTCCGCCTTCCTGATCAAGGACAATCTGGCGATGCGGCTGGCCTTGCCGCCTTGCCATGAGGGCGCCTTCACCACCTATGAGGTGGCGGTGCGAGAGTTCAAATCCGCGACGATCCGCGTCGCCTGGAACAATCGGAACCTGTTCGCTTGGAAGGAGCGGCAGCCGACGGCGGACAAGCCGTCTCAGCCGCAAGCCCCGACCGCGGAGAAGCCTGCGAAGAAATGAGACGTCGCGCCGAACGCGCAGCGCGAGCCTCAGCCGCCCTGGGTCCAGCGTTCGACGTCCGGCTCCAGTCCGATCAGGGCCAGGCCGGCGGGGATGGATTCGAACTCGCGGAAGACTCGGTCCGACAGCGCTCGCCGTCAGCTTTCAGGGAGGCCTTTTAGGCGCTTCAGCCCCTCGCGGGCGTACTCATTGTCTGGATCAAGCCGCAGCGATGTTTCGAAATGGGCGATCGCCGCCGCAAAGTCGCCCTCGGCCGCTGAAAGGTCGGCGAGGCCGTCATGGCTGAAGGCCGATTGCGGAAACTGTTCGAGGGTGAAGGCGAACAGGCGGCGCGCCTCCTCCATGACCGGCAGGCCGGACAGTTCATAGCCGATCTCGACCAGAAGTTCGTCGGTGGAGAAGGCTTCGGCCGAGGGCTGGGCCGCCTTCATGGCCTGATACTGACGGATTCCGGCCTCGGCCCCGCCCGCCATCACCGCATCCAGGATCGCCGTCTTGGGCTGAACCTCCGGCAGGGACGTCGGCTCGCCGAAATAGAGGCCGGCGAGGGCCCGGGCCGTCCCGCCGCCGCTGGCCTCGTCGCTGTTGCTGAGGACCACGATGGTCAGGTCGTCGTCGGGAAAGCGGGCGACCATGTTGGAAAACCCCGGACCGCTGCCCGCATGGCCGACCATGCGGCGACCGTGCCAGGTGCGAATCTCCCAGCCGAAGCCGTAGTTGTTGCGCGCCCCTTCGGTCATCTGGGCCAGGGAGGCGGGCGAGACCAGCCGACCGCCGTCGACGGCCTGGGCCCAGGTCAACAGATCGTCCACGGTGCTGCTCAGCCCCGCCTCGCCATAGACGCCGGTCATCGACTGCGGCGTCGCCTCGATGAAGGTGGAGCCGATCGAATAGTAGCCGGTCGCCAGATGAGGGATGATCCGCCGAGAGGCGTTGAAGACTGTGTGGTCCATGTGAAGCGGCGTCAGAATCCGCTCACGCAGGACCTCCGGATAGGGTTTGCCGGCGACCCGTTCGATGATCGTACCCAACAGATTGTAGCCGGTGTTGCTGTACCGATAGCCCTGGCCCGGCGCGAGTTCGAGCGGCCGGTCCCGCACCAGGGCCACGACGCCGCCGGGGCCGTAGGTTCGGCTGTCCAGGGTTTCGTCCCAGTCCGGCAGGCTGGTGTAGTTGGGGATTCCCGAGGTGTGGGTCAGCAGCTGCCGCACGGTGACGGCCCGCCAAGCCGGGGGACAGTCGGCGAGGTGGTCGCAGGCCAGGTCATCGACGCTGAGCCGGCCCTCCTCCTGCAGCATCATGATCAGAAGGGCGGTGAAGGGCTTGGTGACCGAGGCCAGTTGATAGACGGTGTCGGTGTCATTGGGGACGTCGAAGGCCCGGTTCGCCAGTCCATAGCTTCCCCGGAAGACAGGCCTCCCGTGCGCGGCGACCAGGACAGTCCCGCTGAAGGCCGCGTTCTGCACCACCGCCTTCATATAGGCGTCGAAGGCCGCGCTCAGATCGGGTGCGACGGCGGACGGTGACGGGGCTGACTGGAGCTGGGCGGCCTGGATCGAGGTCGCGCACGCGCCGCTCAGCAGGGCGCAGGCAGCTGCGGCAGCCGCGCGCCAGGTCTTGTTCAAAGCCACGTCAAATCCTCCGTCACATCCAGATATCTTTGCATCAACTTATTTTACGTCAAGATATTTTACACAAAGGTTTGTACGCGTGGTTTTCACCGCCTATCCTCCCCCCATGATCCAGACCCCCTCCTCGCCGGACGTGATCGACGCCGTCCTGGCTGACTGGCGAAACGCGCGGCCCCAAACCCAGGCCGACGCCCTGAACATCGTGGGACGCATCCTGTGGCTGGGGCGACGGTACGAAGAGGCCGTGGCGCAGATGCTGGCCGAACACGGCCTGTCCTATTCCGACTATGACGTGCTCGCGACCTTGCGCCGCGCCGGCGCGCCCTTCGAACTGTCGCCGACGGATCTGGCTAAGCGTGTCCTGCTGAGTTCGGGCGGCCTGACGGCCTGCCTGCGACGCCTGGAGACGCGGGGCTTGGTGTCGCGTCACAGCGTGCAGGAGGACCGTCGGCGTCTATTGGCCCAGCTGACGCCCGAGGGGCTGGATCTGGTCGAGGGCTTTATTGATCCGCGCTTCGCGATGGCCGAACGCGCGCTGGCCCCGCTGGACCCGACCCAGAGGCGGGAGGCGGAGACGGTGCTGCGCCGCCTGATGACGGCGGCGGAAGACTGAGGCTGCTGCGAATCAGCCGCCCTGGGTCCAGCGTTCGACGTCGGGCTCCAGTCCGATCAGGGCCAGGCCGGCGGCGATGGATTCGAACTCTCCGCCTGTCTCGATCCGGTCGGGGCCGAAGCGGCGGGTGAACAGGGTCCGGACGGCGGGGGTCAGGGAGGTGCCGCCGGTCAGGAAGACGCGGTCGATGGCGGAGGGGTCCAGTCCGGAGCGGTCGATGGCCTGGTCCAGCGCCGCCTCCATCTCGGCCAGTTCGGGGGCGATCCAGGCGTCGAATTGGGCCCGCGTCACCGTCGCCTCGATCCGCACCCCGCCCGCGACGAAGCGGAAATCGGCCGTCTCGTCCCGCGACAGATCCTGTTTCAGGCTGGATACGGCGCGGTACAGGGCGTGGCCGTGGTTGTCGTCCAGCACCTCGATCAGCCGCTCGATCTTCTCCGGCTCAAGCGAGGTGGTCGCCAGGGCGCGGATGTCGCGCATGTCGCGCGACGCCCGCAGCAGGGCCAGCTGGTCCCAGCGGGCGAAGGCGGAATAATAGCGCTGGGGCGCCGGCAGGGTCTTGCCCAGGCTGGTGTAGAAACTGCCCTTGCCCAGTTCGGGCGAGACCAGATGGTCGATGATCCGATAGTCGAAGGCGTCGCCGGCCACTCCGACGCCGGATTGGGCCAGGGGCGTGGATTTCAGCCCCTCGGGCGTGCGTTCGAACCGGACGATGGAGAAGTCGCTGGTGCCGCCGCCGAAGTCGGCGACCAGGACGGTGGCGTCCTGTTTCAGGGTCCGGGCGAAATAGAAGGCGGCGCCGACGGGTTCATAGGCGTAGCGGACGTCCTGGAACCCTAGCCGCTTGAACGCCGTCTCGTAGCGCGACAGGGCCAGGGCCTCGTCGGGCCGATTGCCGGCGAAGGTCACGGGGCGGCCGACGATGACGCGGGGCGGCAGATCGGCCATGGCGGCCCCCGCATGGTGGCGCAGCTTCAGCAGGAAGGCGGACAGCAGATCCTCGAACGTATAGCGCCGGTCGTGGATGCGGGTCTCGGTGAAGGCGGCGCTGGCGGCGAAGGTCTTGAACGACTGAATGAAGCGCGTGTCCACCGGATCGTCCACATAGGCCTCGATGGCCCAGGGCCCGGCCTCGACCACCCGTTCGGGGCGACCGCCGTCTTCGGCCGGGTGAAACTGGAAGCTGAGGGCCGAGCGGAAGGTGGAGACGCCGCCCGCCCCGTCAACCGTGAAACGGACCAGCTCGGCGCCGGTCGCCGGATCGGCCAGGGCCACGACCGAATTGGTCGTGCCGAAGTCTATGCCGATCGTGATCGGCTGCGGCGTGGTCATGACCCGGCTCCTCGAAGGGCGGGCTTCCTACAGTGTCCCGGCGGATTAGGAAACGCCGGATCGGGCCTTACCGGCGGTTCGTCGCCTGGGCGTGTCGCGCCAGCAAGGCCTCGGCCTGGTCCAGGTGCAGGCGTTCGACCATGGCGCCCCCAACCCGGATCGCGCCTTGTCCCTCGGCTTCCGGCGCGGCGAAGGCCGCCACCACCGCCTGCGCCGCCTGGACCTCGGCCTCGGACGGGGCGAAGGCGGTGTTGGCGGCGGCGATCTGGGACGGGTGGATCAGGCTCTTGCCGTCGAAGCCGTACAGCCGCCCCTGGGCCGCCTCGGCCGCCAGGCCGTCGACGTCCTCGATCCGGTTGAACACCCCGTCGACGGCCAGCAGTCCGTGCGCCCGCGCCGCGACCACCAGGGCCGCCAGCCAGGGCTTGAACGGTTCGCGATCCGGCGAGACGCCCGTTCCCAGGGCCTTGGCCAGGTCGTTGACCCCCAGCATCAACCCCTGAAGCCCCCGGCCCGCCGCCGCAATCTCGTTCAGGGCGATCAGGCCGCGCGGCGTCTCGATCATGGCCCACAGGGCCGCGCGCGGCGCCCCGGCCGACAGGGCGTGAACCGTCTCGGCCGTCTCGACCTTGGGCGCGACGATCAGACCGGCGCCCGCATCCGCCAAGGCACTCAGATCGTCCTCGCCCCACGCCGTGTCCAAGGCGTTGATCCGCACGCCCAACCGGGGCCGGAAGCCCCCCGTCTTCACCGCCGCGACCGCCGCCGCCCGCGCGTCGATCTTGGCCTCGGGCACCACCGCGTCCTCCAGGTCCAGGATCGCCACGTCGCAGTCCAGCGTCCGCGCCTTCTCCACCGCCCGGGCGTTCGAGGCCGGCAGATAGAGGACGCTGCGGACCAGATCGCGCCGCATCAGACCCGCCCGGTCACAGGAACCAGCGCCCCGGTCATGGCCCGGCTCTCAGGCGAGGCCAGGAACAGGATCACCGCCGCCAGATCGGCCGGCGCCACCCAGGTCGCCGGTTCGGCGTCGGGCATGTCCTTGCGGTTGGCGGGCGTGTCAATGATTGACGGCAACACCGCATTGACCGTGACGGACGTGGTCTTCAGCTCCTCCGCCAGGGCTTGGGTCAGGGCGTGGACGCCCAGCTTGGCCGCGCCGTAAGCCCCCATGCCCGCGCCGGGCTTCAGCGCCGCAGCCGAGCCGACATTGACGATCCGCCCGTCCGACGCCGCCTTCAGATAGGGCAGGGCCGCGCGACTGGCGTTCAGGGCGGTGGTCAGGTTCAGGGCCTGCATCCGGTCCCAGGCCGGCTGCGCGTCGTCCGTCGTCTGCCAGACGAAGCCGCCGGCGATATTGGCCAGGACGTCCAGCCGGCCGTAGCGGCTGATGACAGAGGCCACGGCCTCCTCGGCCTGGACCGGGTCGGTCAGGTCGACGCCGCCGATCTCAAGCACCCCGGGCGGAACCGGATGGCCTTCGGCATGGTCGATGACGGCGACCGCCAGCCCCGCCGCCAGGGCGGCCTCCAGCACGGCCCGGCCCAGCACCCCGTGCCCGCCCGTGATCGCGATCACCCGTTTCATCTCGTCCTCCATCCCTTTGCCCCTCTCGTCTGTCGGCTCAGCCTGCGGCGAAGACCTTGGCCATCAGGCGTTCCAGCCCCGCCTGGTCCACGGCGTCGAAGGCCGCCGGGGTCGTCGCATCCACGTCGAAGACGGCGATCAGTTCGCCCGAAACGTCAAGCACCGGCACCACGATCTCGCTGGCCGAGCGGCTGTCGCAGGCGATGTGACCGGGAAAGGCGTGGACGTCCTCGACCAGCTGGGTCTGGCGTGTCGCCGCCGCCGTCCCGCACACCCCGCGCCCGAAGGCGATCCGCAGACAGCCCAGCGTCCCCTGATAGGGTCCGACCACCAGTTCGTCCGCCCCATCCGGCGTCTTGTCCGGCGCGACGACGTAGAAGCCGGTCCAGAAGAAGTGGTCGAAGGCGTCGGCCAGCATCGAGGCCACGGTCGCCATCCGCGCGGTCAGATTCGGCTCCCCGTCCAGCACCGCCAGGATCTCGGCCTCGACCTCGGCATAGCGGTCCGCCTTGTCGGCGGCGCGGTCGTCGCGGGGGACATAGGACATGGGCGCTCCTTCGATTCGCAGCCGATATAGGCGCCCCTGCCCCCGGAAGCGAGCCTTCGTCCACAGGGTTCAATTTGTTAAATACCGGAAATCGCACAACAAGGTTCGGCGTAGCCAAATTTGCCGCTTGCTGTGGCGCCGCTTTGTCGCAAAACATTGTTAACCATGTTTGGCGGTCTGACCCGTCGGCGCCGGCGCGCCGTCCTGCGTCGCGTCGGCCAGTGGGATTGCGGGAGCGACAGGAAGGTATGGGCGAGTACGACAACGCCGGTCACGGTCCATCCCAGCTCCAGCGGCATCGCATGCCCCTGGCCGGCGGCGCCGTGGCGGTTCTGGTCCTGCTGATTGCCGTCCTGCTTCTGGCCAGCTGCGGCGACGGCGCCCCCGGCTTCTGGCGCCGAGGGGCCCAGAACGAGGCCGCCCTGTCCTGCCCCCGCCCAGCCTCGGTCACAGGGTCCGAGTTCAACGCCCAGGAGGCGAGCCTGCGCCACCTGCGCCGCGCCGCCTTCCGTGGCGACGTCTTCGCCCAGCTGGAGCTGGGCTCGCGCTACGCCGCCGTCCGCGCCACCGACAAGAATATCGAGGATCCGATCGAAAGCTCGGTCTGGTACGCCATGGCCCTGGCCAATGACGAGGGCTACGCCCCGATCAACGGGGTCGAACCCCAGGGCGGCGGCCTGTTCGGAGGGGGTCTGCGCCGCCTGTCGAAATACGACGACTGCCGCGCCTTCGAACGCCACCGCGCCTATCAGGTGCTGGACCGCCAGTTGTCGCGGATGAGCCGGCAGGAGCAGGAGGCGGTGCGCGACCGCGTCATCTACGTCCTCTCCACCCAGGACGCCGAGGGCTATCGCACCCTGGCCCGCCTCCACGACGGTCTCTACGGCCCCTTCGGCGAGCCTGCCGACAATCGCGAGGCCCGTGAGGCGCTCGGCCGCAAGCCCGAGGGCAAGAGCTTGGGCCAGCCGCGTTCGCGCGGCGGCTACTGGGCGGCGGTCAATCTGTTCCAGCGGAACGACGTCGACGCCTATCTCTACAACTATCTGGCGGTCCAGACCGGCGACGTCGGCGCCTATGTGCTGATGAAGGACTTCGAGCGCTCCTCGCCCGGCCGCGCCCAATATGCAGGCTTCGTCGAGGCCAAGGCGCGTCAGTGGACCCCGCCCTTCGAATTCTATCCGCTGGAGGCCCCGGCCTCCGGCGTCCCCTTCTCGGACGAGAGCCGCCCGCGCGGCGACGCCTATGAATACGCCCTGTCCCGGCTTCAGGGCGAACTGCCCTTCATCCATGTGGGCCGCGCCCTGCGCTATCTGGGCGTGACGCCCGAGGCCGTCACCGCCCCCGAACAGCTCTCCCGCCAGCAGATCGAGGCCTTCGAAGCCATGCTCGGCCATGCGACCGAGAGCCGGCTGTCGCCGCTGGAACGGGTCCGCGCCATCCAGCTGGCCGCCGTCAACGGCTCGTCGGAGGCCCAGCTGGTCCTGGCCGTCATGTACGCCGAAGGCATCGGCCTGCCCCCCGACTACGCCCGGTCGTTCAAATGGTTCGAGGAGGCGGCCCGCCAGGGCAGCCCCGAGGCCAAGTTCGCCATGTCCACCTATTTCGCCCTCGGCGTCGCCGGGGTGGCGGACCAGGACAAGGCCGAGGCCGTCGCCTTCCGCATCGAATCCGCGCTGTCGGGCTTCGGCCCCTCGGCTTCGCGCCTGCAGGCCCTGTTGTCCCAGGTGTCCCGCGCCCAACAACAGCGCCGCTAAAAGGGAGGGTCTGGTCGCATGAACATCCGCTCGCTCGCGAAAGTCTCGCTCCTCGTGGCCTTGGCCCTGTCCATCGTCACCGCCCAGCCCGACCCGGTTGAGGCCCAGGTCGCCGCCAAGGTCGAGGCCCAGACCCGGCCCAATTTCGGCGTGCTGCTTGATCCGCCGACCCGCAGCCGCCCGCGCGCCCATCGTCGCTACGACTATGGCCGTTATCGCGGCCCCGACTGGCGTCCCCTGCCCCGCCCCCCGCACCAGGAAGAGGTCGTCCTGGTCGATTGCGGCGGCAATCCCGGCTCGGGCGCGATCGAGAGCGCGGTCCAGCGCGTGCGTCCCGGCGGGACCTTGATCATCCGGGCCAGGGCCGGCGCCTGCGTCGGCTGGCTGAACATCGACAAGCCGATGACCATCATCGGCGACAGCGGCTTTGATCCGCGCCGCTGGGATGCGGCGACGCCCACCCTTCAGGCGCCGGACGGCCTGCCCTGCCTGACCGCCGCCCCCGGCGTCCGGGTCGAGGTCCGCGACCTGGTCTTCGCCTCACCCCACGCCGGCGACGCCGCCTGCGTCATCGGCTATGGGGCTGAAATCGTCATGAGCCGGGTCGGCTTCCGCCACGCGGGCGACGAGGCGGCGATCTATGTCGACGGCGGGCTTCTGGACCTGCGCGACGCCCTGATCGACGCCCGCACCGTCTCGGCCGCCGTGGTGGCCGACGGCGCCGCCGTCACCCTGTACGAAACCGCCATAACCGGGGCCGTGTCGGGCGTGGATCTGACGCCGGGCTCCGCCGCCCCCTCCAGCCTGACCTCGGTCACCTTGATCGGCTCGGAACAGCCGAACAACTTCGGGCCCCGCGCCATCGGCCTGATCGTCCGCGCCTCACGCGACTACGGTCAGGTGGCCGTCAGCAACGCCAAGATCTGCGGCTATGTCGAAGGGGTGGCGGTGGAGGGCGCCTCGGTCTCGGTCTCCAACAGCCGGATCTGCAAGGGCGACAAGGGCGCGGTCCTCTATAACGGCGAACTGCTGTTCGATCAGAACCGCGTCCGGGTGGATCAGGTCGGGGTCGCCGCCGCCTCGGGCCGGGCCGTGATCACCGGCAACAGTTTCGCCGGCGTTCGCGACGCCATCTATGGCGAGCCGCGCGCCAGCATCGAGGCCCGCGACAATCGGGTGTGGTCGCGCGACCTGTGCCGCCCCCGTTTCGAAAACCGCTATCGCGACCGTTATGCGCCTTCATGGGGCGGCGGCGACCGCGGCTATGACTGCCAATACAGCCCCTATCCGCGCGACTGGTGGGAGGCCGAAGACGGTCAGTACTATGACTACGGCTATCCGCTGGACGGCTATGATCGGTACCAGCAGGGCTACGGTTGGTATGATCGGGACGGCCGCTATGTGCCGGACAACCGCTACTATGGCGATGATCGTTGGAGTCGCGGCGGGCGCGGCTGGTAATCGTCCCTGTACGGCGCAGTCCGACGGTTCGGCGTGATCGAAAAACCGAGGATCGGAAACCGGTTTCAGGCTCACGCTTTGTTACAAACGCCATGGTCAAGCCGGTTTCGCCGCGCTAGAGCAGGCCGCATGTGCGAGCGGGTCAACCCGCCGAACCTTAAGACAAAGCTCAGGGGCTTAAGATGACTCAGTGGGTGTACGGCTTCGGCGGAGGCTCCGCCGACGGCGACGCGTCGATGAAGAACCTTCTCGGCGGCAAGGGGGCGAACCTGGCGGAAATGTCCGCCCTGGGCCTGCCCGTCCCGCCCGGCTTCACCATCACCACCGAGGTCTGCACCTACTATTACGCCCACGGCGAGACCTATCCGGCCGATCTGGAAGACCAGGTGAAGACGGCCCTGGCCAAGGTCGAGGGCGTGGTCGGCAAGACCTTCGGCGACGTGGACAATCCCCTGCTGGTCTCGGTGCGTTCGGGCGCGCGGGCCTCGATGCCCGGCATGATGGACACGGTGCTGAACCTGGGCCTGAACGACCAGACGGTCGAGGGCCTGGCCAGGCTGTCGGGCGACCGGCGATTCGCCTTCGACTCCTATCGCCGCTTCATCACCATGTATTCCAACGTGGTCCTGGGCCTCAGCCACGACGATTTCGAAGAGGTGCTGGACGCCCACAAGGACCGGCTGGGCGTCAGCGTCGACACCGATCTGAAGGCCGAGGACTGGGAGCGGGTCGTCGAAGACTACAAGGCCGTGGTCGAGCGCGAACTGGGCCACCCCTTCCCCCAGGATCCGAAGGACCAGCTGTGGGGCGCCGTCGGCGCCGTGTTCGAAAGCTGGATGAACGACCGGGCCAAATTCTATCGCCGCATGCACGACATCCCGGAAAGCTGGGGCACGGCCGTCAACGTCCAGTCGATGGTGTTCGGCAATATGGGCGAGACCTCGGCGACCGGCGTGGCCTTCACCCGCAACCCCTCGACCGGCGAGGCGCGGCTGTACGGCGAGTTCCTGATCAACGCCCAGGGCGAAGACGTGGTCGCGGGCATCCGCACGCCCCAGTCCCTGACCAGGATCGGGCGCGAGGAGATGGGCGAGACCGCCCCTTCGATGGAAGAGGCCATGCCCGAGGTGTTCGGCCAGTTCGTCGAGGTGGTCGGCAAGCTGGAGAGCCACTATCGCGACATGCAGGACATCGAGTTCACGGTCGAACAGGGCCGGCTCTGGATGCTGCAGACCCGCCACGGCAAGCGCACCGCCAAGTCGGCGCTGAAGGTGGCGGTCGATCTGGCGGCGGAAGGCGTGATCAGCCAGGAAGAAGCCGTCAGCCGGGTCGAGCCCTCGGCGCTCGATCAGTTGCTGCACCCGACCCTGGACCCGGAGGCGCCCCGCACCGTCATCGCCGCCGGCCTGCCCGCCTCGCCCGGCGCGGCGACCGGCAAGATCGTGTTCGACGCCGACGAGGCCGAGCGTCTGGCCGGGCTGGGCGAGGCCGTCATCCTGGTGCGTGAGGAGACCAGCCCTGAGGACATCCACGGCATGCATGCGGCGCGGGGCATCGTCACGGCGCGGGGCGGCATGACCAGCCACGCGGCCGTGGTGGCGCGCGGCATGGGCCGGGCCTGCGTCTCGGGCGCCGGCGAGATCCATATCGACGAGGCCAAGGGCGTCTTCACCGCCCGCGGCCGCAGCTTCAAGACCGGCGACATCATCACCATCGACGGCTCCAAGGGCGAGGTGCTGGACGGCGCCGTGCCGATGATCGAGCCGGAACTGACCGGCGACTTCCAGACCCTGATGGGCTGGGCCGACAAGGTGCGCCGCCTGAAGGTGCGCGCCAACGCCGAGACCCCGCTGGACGCCAAGACCGCGCGCGGCTTCGGCGCCGAGGGCATCGGCCTGTGCCGGACCGAGCATATGTTCTTCGACGACACCCGGATTGCCGCCGTGCGCGAGATGATCCTGGCCGACGACGAGGCCGGGCGCCGCACGGCCCTGGCCAAGATCGCCCCGTTCCAGAAGTCGGACTTCGTCGAACTGTTCGAGATCATGGCCGGTTTGCCTGTCACCGTTCGCCTGCTGGATCCGCCGCTGCACGAGTTCATCCCGCATACGGACGAGGACATCGACGCCCTGGCCGCCTCGTCAGGCATCGACGCCGAGAAGCTGAAGCGCCGGGCCAAGGAGTTGCACGAGACCAACCCCATGCTGGGCCACCGCGGCTGCCGGCTGGGCGTGGCCTATCCCGAGATCTACGAGATGCAGGTCCGGGCCGTGCTGGAGGCGGCGCTGGAGGTGAAGAAGAGCTCGGGCCAGGCGCCGATCCCGGAGATCATGCACCCGCTGGTCGCCCTGGGTCTGGAGATGAAATATCTGCGCGAACTGACCGACCGCACGGCCAAGGCGGTGTTCGACGAGGCCGGCGACAGCGTCGACTATCTGGTCGGCACCATGATCGAACTGCCCCGCGCCGCCATCCGCGCGGGCGATCTGGCCGAGCACGCCCAGTTCTTCAGCTTCGGCACCAATGACCTGACCCAGACCACCTTCGGCATCAGCCGCGACGACTCGGGGCGGTTCCTGCAGGCCTATCTGGACAAGGGCATCTTCGAGACGGACCCCTTCGTGCGTCTGGACCAGGACGGCGTCGGCGGCCTGATCGAGATCGCGACCGAACGCGGCCGTGCGGTTCGCCCCGAGGTCAAGCTGGGCATCTGCGGCGAGCACGGCGGGGATCCGTCGTCGATCGCCTTCTGCGAAAAGGCCGGCCTGGACTATGTCTCCTGCTCGCCCTACCGCGTGCCGATCGCCCGCCTGGCGGCGGCCCAGGCGGCCCTGAGCGGTGAGCGCGAAAAGGACCGCTGAGGTTAGACATTCTCCGTCATCCTCGGGCTTGACCCGAGGATCGGACGCGACGCCGCTTGTGCGAAGACTTTGACGCACAGCCCGATCAACGTCTGGTCCTCAGGTCGAGCCCGAGGATGACGGGGTGAAAGATTAGAGGGCGGTCTCTGACGAGGCCGCCCTTTTTGTTGCATCGCCACAAAGTCGCCGACCTTGACAGAACGCAGTGTGTGTCTCTCCGTCCACAGACGACAGACCGTTCTGGCGGCCTCTGGAACAGAGAACGCCCTCACCTATTTAAGCACTCGCTGGATGGGGCTGATGATCCAACCGGTCATCACATCTAGGAGTTAATAAGAAACAATGCGCAACATTCTTCTCGCTGCTGTCGCCGTTTCCGCAATCGCCGCTCCGGCCTTTGCTCAAACCAATCCTGAACCGCGTGGTTACGGATCACTGGGCTATACTCATCTTGAAGGCGACAACGCCACCACCGGCGCCGTGACCGGCCGCCTGGGCGTCAATCTGAACCGCTATCTGGCGCTGGAGACCGAGGCTTCGGTCGGCGTCAAGGACGACGACTTCACCGTCGCCGGCGTGGACGGGACGACCAAGCACGAGTGGGACGCGGCGGGCTATGTGGTCGGCAAGGTGCCGGTTTCCGACAAGCTGGAGCTGTTCGCCCGCGGCGGTTACGGCCACACCGAGCTGAAGCAGGAGTTCCCCGGCGCCAATACCGACGTGGGCGGCGACAGCTGGAACTACGGCGCCGGCGCCAACTACTATCTGGACGGCGTTAACGGCCTGCGCGCCGACTGGACCCGCCGCGACTACCGCGACGACGCGGGCGAGGCGGACGCCTATTCGCTCAGCTACATCCGTCGCTTCTGATCCCGGCGATCAGGCGGATTGAAGAAGGCGCGCTCCGAAAGGGGCGCGCCTTTTTTCTTTCAGGACTTCAGGCGAAGTCGCCGGCCAAGGCCCAGCGCTGCGAGCCTTCGCCGAACGGACGCACGAACCAGTCGCGGTACTGTTCGAAGGCCTCGATGATCTTCTGACGCAGGGCCTGGGCGTCCACCGCCTCGCCGCGCTGGCGCCTGAGGGCCGCAACGCAGTCAACGACCAAATTCTGATGAGCCGAGCCGCCCATGCTCTTCAGCACGGCGGCGATATCCTGAGCCAGGCTTTCCAGCACTGTCTTCGGCGTCGTCTGAGCCATCTGGGAACTCCCCTGTTCTCGACAATCGAACGCCTCGCAAAATCCGCCGCCGGATTCAAGCGTGGCCTCAGAAATTATCGTCGCAGATCGGGATTAACCTGCCGTAACGCCGGTCGAAACTTTTTGTTTCGAACCCCTAGCCGCGCTTTCGCACGAACACCGTCCCGGCCGAGTAGCCCGCGCCGAAGCTGCAGATCAGGCCGGTCTCGCCGGGGGCGAAGCCGTCGTTGTGCAGGTGGAAGGCGATGATCGAGCCGGCCGAGGAGGTGTTGGCGTAGTCGTCCAGGATGATAACGTTCTCTTCCGACGACGGTTCGCGACCCAGCACCTTCTTGCCGATCAGCTGGTTCATGTTGATGTTGGCCTGGTGCAGCCACAGCCGCTTCAGTTCGTGCGGATCCAGGCCCAGTTCGCCGGCATGATCGACGATCATGTCCGAGACCATCGGCACCACGTCCTTGAACACCTTGCGGCCCTGCTGGATGAACAGCTTGTCGTTCTGAACGCTGTCGTCGGCGACCGGCGAATCCAGATGGTCGGTGTCGCGCGCGTTGCGGTTCAGGAAGCCGAAATTGTTGCGGATATTGTTCGAGAAGACGGTCTTCAGCCGCGTGCCCAGCACGTCCCAGCCGCCGGGTCCGGCGGTGTCCGAGGATTCCACGATCACGGCGGTCGCCACATCGCCGAAGATGAAATGGCTGTCGCGGTCGGTGAAGTTCAGGTGGGCGGAGCAGATCTCCGGATTGACCATCAGCACCGCCTTGACCGAGCCGCCGGCGATGAAGTCGGCCGCCGTCTTGATGCCGAAGGTGGCCGAAGAGCAGGCCACGTTCATGTCGAAGGCGAAGCCCTCGATCCCCAGGGCCTGCTGCACCTCGATGGCCATGGCCGGATAGGGGCGTTGCATGTTGGAGGCGGCGCAGAGCACCGCGCCGATCTCGCTGACCGGCTTGCCCCAGGCCTCGATGGCCTGGCGGGCGGCCTTGACCGCCATCTCGGCCAGGATCGACAGCTCTTCATTGCTGCGTTCGGGCAGGTTGGGCGCCATGCGGGCGGGGTCGATCACCCCGGCCTTGTCCATCACGAACCGCTGCTTGATGCCCGAGGCCTTTTCGATGAACTCGGGCGAGGAATGGGGCTTGGCCTCCAGTTCCCCCGCCTCGATCCGATCTGCGTGACGGGCGTTCCAGCCGTCGGCCCAGGCGTTGTAGCTGTCGACCAGTTCGGCGTTGGAGACCGATTGTTCGGGGGTGAAGAGGCCGGTTGCGGCGATGACGGCGTGTTGCACGGGTAGACAGTTTCCTTTGCGAACGCCTTCAATAGGACGGCGGCGGCCTGCGGTCGAGAGAGGCGATGATCCCGGCGGCCCAGCGCTGAATCTGGCCACGCGGCGCCGGAGGCGGCGGCTGGTCGCGGGCGGCGATCAGGGCCTGGACCAGATCCTCCGCCTCGCAGGGCCAGCCCTGAGGCGTCACATAGATCGGATAGTGGATCAGGGCGGCCAGGATCAGATGATCGACGGTGGCGCGCCGGGTGCGGCGGTCGAAGCCCAGCCGGTCGTCGGTCAGGCCCCAGCCGGCGTAGAAGGGGCGGCCATAGACCGACACCGCCCGGCCCCGCATCAGGGCCTCGAATCCGGTCAGGGAGGTCAGGGTCGCCACCCGGCGGCAGGCGTTCAGGCAGTCGATGATGTCCAGCCCGTCCGCCACCGCATCGACCGAGGCCAGGGCCGAGGCGTCCAGCCGTCCGGGCCGGTTGCCCGCCAGAACGTCGGGGTGGTTGCGATAGACCAGGAAGGCGTCCGGGTGATCGGCCCGCGCCGCCTCGACCAGGGCCGAGTTGGTCGACAGATCGGGCTCGCAGCCCAGCAGGATGGACTTGTCGTTCTCCACCTGGCCGACGACCAGAAGGATGTCGCGATCCGCAGGCCAGTCCGCCGGCGCCTGGCCCTTCAGATTATATTTCGACAGGCCCGCCGCGACGATGCGGGTCCGAAGCGCAGCGGCGCGGGCCAGCTGCTCCGGCGTGGCCTCCGTCGTCTCGATCAGGGTCTCCAGCCGCGACGGGCGCGACGGGTCGTAATAGACGCCCTGATCGTCCAGGGCGACCGACAGGGCGCCGACGAAATCGGACCCCAGGCCGCGTGAACGGATGAAGCCGTCCTCCATGCGGACGGTCGGGCCGTCAAAGGTTGCGGCGGCCCGGCGCACGGCCTCGCTCTCCTTGCCCGCCCACCAGATCAGCCGACCATTGGTCGCGGCGGCGTGGGCGGCGGCCCGGGACGGCGACATGAAGTATCGCATCCGCGCCTTGGGCGAGTTCAGCAGGCGGCGCACCGGCGGGCGTTTGGCCGGGGCGAAGCCGACGGCGGACCAGGCGCCCGCCAGCCGGTCGGCCCGGTCGCGGAGCGCAATCAGCCGCTCCAGCGCCTGTTCGGCCTCGCACCGTTCGCCGGTGACGGGATCGACATAGCGGCTGTAGGCGATCAGGGCGGCGGCGGCGACCTGTTCCACCGTGCGGGCCACGCCGCGTCGGCCGGCGCCCACAGCGTCGGTCGTCAGGCCCCAGCCGGAATAGAAGGGCGCCCCGAAACAGCGCACCGGCAGGCCGCGCAACAGGGCCTCGAATCCGAGCGCAGACGTGACGCAATAGACGGCGTCCACCGCCGCCAGCAGGTCGGCCGGCCGCACGTCGGCGTCCACCAGGGTGACGCCGGACAGATCGGTGATGCACCCCCGCTTCCGGCCCGCCGCCACCGCCGGGTGGCGTTTGACGATCAGCTGGGCCTCGGGCTCGTCGCGACGGGCGGCGGCGACCATGGCGTCGAAACTGTCTTGCGTCGCCAGCCCATAGCCGATGGAGGCGTCGCCGAAGGTCTGGTCCACGATCAGCACACGGCGGCCGGGCCGCAGCAGGCCGGGGTCCAGCGGCCCGCCCATGTTTGTCTTGGACACGCCTGAGGCGACGATCCGGTCGATCAGGGCGCGGGCGCGGGCGGTGGTGGCGGCGTCGCACCAGGCGTCGGCGGTCTGGATCAGCTGTTCCAAGCGGCTGGGCCGGGTGGCGTCATAATAGACGCCCAGGTCATCGACGATCAGGCTGAGGCTGGCCGCCCCCGCCTCCCCTATGCCGACCGAGCGCAGGAAGCCGTCTTCCAGCGCCACATAGGGGCGGTTGTTCGCGTCCGCCCAGCGGCGACCGGCGGCGGCGGTCGGCTTCAGGCCCCAGCCCAGCACGGCCTGGACCTGATCGCCCGGCAGGCGGCGCAGGTCGTAGTCGTTCAGGAAGACGTCGAGAAAGGGAACCTTCAGCACGCCGGGCGCGCAGACCCAGGCGGGGGTTTTGGCGGCGATGTCCGAAGTTGGGGTCAAGGCGGGTCCGACGGATTGAGCGCGAGGTTTAGGGCGGTTGGGGGCGTCGGGCTAGAGTGCGCTGATCTTCCCCCGCTTGCGGGGGAAGTGTCAGGCCGTGGCGCGCAGCGACACGCCTGACGATGGGGGAAGTCTTCTTGTCGAAACAAGACTCCCCTCTCCGACCCTGGTCCGGCTACGCCGGACGCCGGGCCACCTCTCCCGCAAGCGGGAGAGGGTCTTCAGCGCCTACCCCGCGATCTGGCCGAAGTCCGCCACCTGGCCCATCACGTCACGCACCTGGCCCAGCAGTTTCAGACGGTTGTCGCGCTCTTCGCGAACCTCGGAGTTGACCATCACCGCCTCGAAGAAGGCGTCGACCGGGGCGCGCAGGGCCGCCAGGGCCGTCATGGCGGCGGCGAAATCCTCGGTCTCCAGCGCGGTCTCGACCGCGGTGCGGGCGGCGGCGACGGCGAAGGCCAGGGTGGTCTCGGCCTCGGGCTGGTTCGCCAGGCCGGTCTGGACCATGCCGGTCGGCAGCGGTCCCTTCTTCTCCTCGGCGCGCAGGATGTTGGAGGCGCGCTTGTAGCCGGCCAGCAGATTGGCCCCGTCATCGGTGGCGAGGAAGGCGGCCAGGGCCTCGACCCGGCGCACGATGCGGACGAGGTCGTCGTCGCCCAGGGCGAAGACGGCGGCGACGAGGTCGTGGCGTTGGCCCTGATCGCGGAGGAGGACGGTCAGGCGGTCGGCGAAGAAAGAGACTATGCTCCGATAGAGCTCCACGCCCTCTTGTGCAGAACGCTTCGACAGCGACACCGCAGCCTCGTAAGATACATCTTCTTCGCTAAGGTCGCGCAGAAGAGCCGCTGCTTTTGTATCGCCAGCAGCCTCCAAATCATCTGCAGTCTTGTCTCGCTTTGCCACGACCTGGATGTGGCGTTGCGCGACTATTTCGCCCCAGGTGTTACCCAGCTCAGCAAGCGAGTAGCGAGCGTTATTGGCTATGGCTAGCCGGATCACCCCCAGCGCCGCTCGCCGCAGCGCGAACGGATCCTTCGATCCCGTGGGCTTCTCGTCGATGGCGAAGAAGCCGACCAGGGTGTCCAGCTTGTCGGCCAGGGCGACGGCGACCGTGACGGGTGCGGTCGGGACCGTGTCGGCGGGGCCTTGGGGCTTGTAGTGGTCGCGGACGGCGTCGGCGATGCGGTCGCGCACTTGCGGCGTCCAGCCCCCTCCACCGCTCCGCGGTCCCCCTCCCCCAAGGGGGGAGGATTGATCCGTGCGATCTCCCCCCTCAGGGGGGAGTGGCCGCGAAGCGGACGAGGGGGGCGCGCTCAGCAGACGCGCGTAATAGCCGCCCATGATCCCCTGCAGTTCCGGGAATTCGCCGACCATGCCGCTGGCCAGATCGGCCTTGCACAGGCGGGCGGCCATCTCGGCCTCGTCCGCGTCGGCGCCGACCAGGGGGGCGATCTCGCGGGCGAGCGCCGCGATGCGCTCGACGCGCTCGGCAAGCGTGCCCAGTTTGGCGTGGAAGGTGACGCCCTTCAGCTTTTCGTTCCAGGCGTCGAAACCGACCTTCTGGTCCTCGTCCCAGAAGAAGCGGGCGTCGTTCAGGCGGGCGGACAGGACGCGGCTGTTGCCTGCGGCCAGGGCCTTGCCGCCGTCGGTCGCCTCGACATTGGCGACGACCAGGAAGTTGGGGGCCAGGCCATCCTTCGACGGGTCACGGACGGCGAAATACTTCTGGTGCACCTTCATCGACAGGCGCACGACCTCGGGCGGCAGGGCCAGGAACTGGGGGTCCATGTCGCCCAGGATCGGGGTCGGCCATTCGGCGAGCCCCGCCACCTCGTCCAGCAGGCCGTCGTCATCGACCAAGACGAGGCCGCGCGCGGCGCAGGCGGCCCTGGCCTGTTCCAGGATGCGCAGCTTACGATCGGCCACGTCGATCAGGACGAACTCCCGCTCCAGCTGGGTGCGGTAGTCGACGAAGTCGCTGACCTTCAGCAGCTGGCCAGAGCCGAGGAAACGGTGGCCCTCGGTGATCGCATCGGACGGGATGCCGTCGATCTCGAACGGGACCACCTTGCCGTCGAACAGGCACAGGATGCGTTTGATCGGCCGGACCCAGCGCAGGGTTCCCGAACCCCAACGCATCGACTTGGGCCAGGGGAAGGCGCGGATGACCTGGTCCACCGTCTCGGCGACCAGATCGGTGGTCGCGCGGCCCTTGGACGACAGAACGGCGTACAGGACGCCGTCGCGCTCGGTCAGTTGATCGCGGGTCAGGCCGGTCTTGCGCAGGAAGCCCTCCAGCGCCTGTTCCGGCGCCGAGGCCTTGGGCCCCTTCACCTCTTCCTCGCGGTCGGGCGTGGCGGCGGGCAGGCCGTCGATCACCAGGGTCAGACGGCGCGGGCCGGCGTAGGTCGTCAGGGCCTCCCAGGTCAGGCCGGCGGCCTTCAGCCGGTCGGAGACCATGCGGTCGAGGTCGCGCGCGGCGCCCTGCTGCATCCGGGCGGGAATTTCTTCGGAGAAGATTTCGAGGAGGAGTTGGGGCATTAGAGTCTCAAATCTGTCCGCTCATCCCCGCGAAAGCGGGGACCCAGCGCTGTGGGCGCACGACCGGCGCCGTAGGGGCTTCAACCGCCATCCCAGACACCGCGCCTCGCGACAGGACTGGGTCCCCGCTTTCGCGGGGATGAGCGGAAAGGGAAATCATGCCTCGGCCCGTTCCCGCTCTACATAGGCCGTCGCGCAGGCTTTGCAGAGTTCGCGGATGCGGCCGATGTAGCTCTGGCGTTCGGCGACGGCGATGGCGCCGCGGGCGTCCATCAGGTTGAACAGGTGGCTGGCCTTCAGCACCTGATCATAGGCCGGCAGGACCAGGGGCTGGCCCTGGGGTCCGGTCAGGGCCAGAAGGCGCGAGACCTCAGCCACCATATCCTCGAACCGGCGTTTCAGCCCGTCGACGTCATAGCCGTGGAAGTTGGCCTCCGACTGCTGGCGTTCGTTCTCCAGGAAGACCTCGCCATAGGTCAGCCCCTCCTTGGTGAACTTGAGGTCATAGACGTTGTCCACGCCCTGGACATACATGGCTAGACGCTCCAGCCCGTAGGTCAGTTCGCCCGAGACCACATCGACCTCAATGCCGCCGACGCCCTGGAAATAGGTGAACTGCGTCACCTCCATCCCGTCACACCAGACCTCCCAGCCCAGGCCCCAGGCGCCGACCGTCGGGTTCTCCCAGTCGTCCTCGACGAAGCGGATGTCGTGCAGTTTCGGATCGATGCCGATCGCCGCCAGCGAGCCGAGATAGAGCTCCTGAAGATTGTCCGGGTTCGGCTTCAGAATGACCTGGTATTGGTAATAGTGCTGGAGGCGGTTCGGGTTTTCGCCGTAGCGGCCGTCGCCGGGGCGGCGGCTGGGCTGGACATAGGCGGCCTTCCACGGCTTGGCGCCGAGCGCGCGCAGGACGGTGGCGGGGTGGAGCGTGCCGGCCCCGACTTCGATGTCATAGGGCTGGAGAATGGCGCAGCCCTGCTCGCCCCAATAGCGATGCAGGGTCAGGATCAGGTCCTGGAAGGCGAGCGGCTCGGTCGAGGTAGTCAAATCGGGCTCGGGAGGGGCTGGAAAAAGGACGGCGGACCATAGGGCCCGGCGCCGCGCGCTTCAACACGCGCGGGGGATTTATGGCTCAGGCGGCGCCGAGGCGGGTCGGGGCGACCCAGGCCGTGGGATGGGCGGCCGACAGAGCGACTGCGGCGGCGGCGGCGTCCTCGCTGGACCGGCACAGGCCGAAGACGGTGGCGCCCGAGCCGGACATCCGCGCCAGGGCCACGCCGGGGGCCGCCGCCACCGCTGAAACCGCGTCGGCTATGGCGGGCGTCAGGGCCTCGGCGGGCGGCTGAAGATCATTGCGGAGGCCGGCCAGCCAGTCGATGACGGCCGCCGGGCTCCAGTCGGCGGGCGGCGCGGGCCAGGCAAGGGCGTGGGCAGCGGCGCGCGGCGGACCGGCGTCATAGGCCCGGTAGACGGCGCCGGTGGGCGAAGGGACGCCCGGATTGAACAGGACGGCGTGGAGCGGCGGCAGGCGCTGTTCGTCGGTCAGGACGTCGCCCCGCCCCTCGGCCCAGGCGGTGCGCATGCGCAGGCACATGGGGCCGTCGGCCCCGATGACCCCCGCCACGGCCTCCAGTTCCACATCGTCTATGTCCAGCTCCAGGGCCTGACGCGCCAGTTTCAGGGCGGCGCCGGCGTCGGAAGACCCCCCGCCCAGGCCGGCGGCGATGGGCAGACGCTTGTCCAGCGTCACCCGCAGCGGCGGCTCGCCGGTTCCGGTCGCCTGGCCCAGGGCGCGAAGGGCGCGCAGGATCAGATTGTCGGGCTCGGCCGCCAGACCCGCGCCGAACGGGCCGGTCACGGTCAGGGACAGGCGCTCCGCCGGCTCGACCGTCACCCGGTCGCCGACGTCGGCGAAGGCGATGAGGCTGGACAGGGGATGATAGCCGTCGGCGTCCACCGGGCCGACGTGCAGGAACAGATTGATCTTGGCCGGGGCCAGGGCCGTGAGTGGTGGCATGGAGTAGGTCTTAGCGACTTGGGGGCTGGGTCGGAACGGGGAATACGGCGCCCCTCTCCCTTCCCGGTCGTCATCCTAGCGCTTGTCCCCAGGATCCAGACTCCCGGTGTTCGAGCGGGCGCACGTCTGCGGACACACCGGGAGTCTGGATCCTCGCCACAAGGGCGAGGATGACGGGCGTGGGTGTGGCAGCGCGGGGGCTGAGCGTGCGGTGGCGCGCCCCCTATTGCGGCACGCCGGTCGCGGGGCCGACGCCGTCCAGGCCGTTGGCGATCTTGCGTTCGACCTCGACCTTGCGTTCGGGCTCCGGGTCCAGGCTCAGGACGCGGTTCCACAGCCAGACCGCCTCGCGCCGACGTCCCACCTTCCAATAGGCGTCGCCCAGGTGGTCGTTGATTTCGGCGTTGGCCGGTTCCTTGTCGGCCGCCTGCTCCAGGGTGACGACGGCGGTGTCGTAATAGCCTTGCTTGAACTGGGCCCAGCCCAGGGAGTCCTGAATATTGCCGTTGTCGGGCGCAGCGGCGTGGGCCTGGGCCAACAGGCCGGCGCCCTGATCGACACGCAGGCCCCGATCCACCCACAGATAGCCGAGATAGTTCAGCACGTCGGCGTTGTTCGGGTCCGCCTGATGCGCGGCCCACAGTTCGGCCTCAGCCTCGGGGATGCGGTCCAGCGATTCCAGCGCCACGCCGCGCAGGAAATGGATGTGGGCGCCCTGGTCCGCCGTGTTCAGCAAGGGACCGTTCAACAGGGTCAGGGCCGCCTCGAACTGTTGCGCCTGGATCAGCTGGCCCGCCAGGACCAGGGCGATGCGCGGATCGTCAGGCTGGGCGGCGGCGGCGGCTCGCAGTTCGGTCAGGGCGGCCTCGGACTGGCCGTCCTCCTCCAGATTGATCGCCAGTTGGGCGCGGGCGCTGGCGTAGAGGACCGGGTCCTCCGGCCCGACGCGCGACAGGGCGGTGCGGGCGGCGGACTTCAGCCCCACCCGGTCCAGCACCTGGGCCAGCTGAATCTGGGTCGCCGCATCCTCGTGCAGGTTCAGGGCGAGCCGCAGATAGACCACCGCAAACTCATTACCCCGTTCGGCCACGGCCTGGGCGGCGGCCGTGGTCAGGGCCTGGGCCGCGCCCTGGCGGAAGTCTGGAACGGGCGGAGGCGGATCTCCGGCCTGAAGCCGCGCCAGGGCGCGGGCGGTCGCCAGATCGGTCTGTCCCTGCATCGCCGCCTGATAGACGGCCAGGGCCTGGTCCCGCTTGCCGCGCCGCTCCAGAAACTCGCCATAGGGCCGGTGGAACAGGGCGCCCAGGGTCGGCAGATCGGACAGCGCCTTCAGCTCGGCCTCCGCCTCGGCGTATTTGCGGCGCTTTTCCAAGAGAAGGGCGCGGTTCTGGCGCGCAAAGGCCAGGGTGACGGGATCGCCCTGGGCCGGTGGCGCGGCCAGGGCGCGGGTCCAGTCGCCGGCCGCCCCCGCGATCCAGGGCGCGACCATCAGCCCGGCGCGGGCGTGCGGCGCGGCGATGGGTCGGGCGGCCAATGCGGCGTCGGCGGCGCGGGCGTCGCCGTGCACGAAGGTCTGGACCGCTGCGATCAGACGCCCGCCCTCGGTGAAGGCCGGCGAGGCGTCGGCGGTCGGCGCCAGCCGCGCCGCCACGTCCAGATCGCCGCTGAGCAGGGCCGAGGTGAAGGCCTGTTCGCGCAGGCGCGGCTGTTCCGGCGTCAGGGCCTCGGCCTGGGCCAGAAGATCGGCGCCCCGTTCGCCCTCCCCCGTCATCAGGGCCAGTTTTCCGGCGAGATACAGGCCATAGGCGCTGCGGCCCTGGGCGTCGGTCGGGATCGGCGACCAGATTTCGGGGATGGGCGGGGCGGCCGGTTCGTCATCGCCCGCGACGTCGATCGCCGGATCGCCGCCGGGCGTCATTTCCTGGGGCGCGCCGTCCTCGGGTTCGTCTTCGGCAGGCGCGGCTTCAGGCGTCTGACCCGGCTCGAGGATTATGGCGGGCAGATGGTCCTGGGACGGATTGACGGACGGCGACGCCGGTCTTGTCTCCTGCGCTACGGCCCCCTGTGCTATGGCCAGTGCGAGGACGGTCAGGGAGGCGGCGAACAGGCGCGGACGGGAGGCGATCATGCGCCGACCCTTCACGCTTTCCACCGCCCCCGCAAGAGCCCCGTCACATGTTCGGATAGTTCGGGCCGCCGCCGCCCTCGGGCGTGGTCCAGACGATGTTCTGCGACGGATCCTTGATGTCGCAGGTTTTGCAGTGGACGCAGTTCTGGGCGTTGATGACGAAGCGCGGGTCGGTCTTGGCGACCTCGTCCGCATAGACGACCTCGTACACGCCCGCCGGGCAGTAGAGCCGGGCCGGTTCGCCGTATTTGGGCAGGTTGACCTGGATCGGCTTTGACGGATCCAACAGCTTCAGGTGGGCCGGCTGGTCCTCGGCGTGGTTGGTGTTGGAGATGAAGACCGACGACAGCTTGTCGAACGACAGTTTGCCGTCCGGCTTGGGATAGGCGATCGGCTTGTGATTGGCCGCCGGCTCGGTCGAGGCGGCGTCGGTCTTGCCGTGTTGCAGGGTCGGGATCGGCGACCAGCCGCCCAGCAGGGTGCGGCACCACATGTCGAACATGCCCAGAGCCCCGCCCAGGGTGGTGCCGAACTTCGACAGCAGGGGCTTGGCGTTCCGGACGACCGACAGCTCCTTATAGACCCAGCTCTTCTTGAAGGCGGCCTCATACTCGACCAGTTCGTCGCCGCCGCGTCCGGCCTGAACCGCGTCATAGGCGGCGTCGGCGGCCAGCATGCCGGTCTTCATGGCGTTATGGCTGCCCTTGATGCGGGGCACGTTCACAAAGCCGGCCGAGCAGCCGATCAGGACGCCGCCGGGGAAGCTGAGCCTCGGAATGGACTGAAGACCGCCCTCGGTGATGGCCCGTGCGCCGTAGGAGATGCGCGTGCCGCCTTCCAGGTGCGAGGCGATGGCCGGGTGGTGCTTGAAGCGCTGGAACTCGTCGAACGGCGACAGATGCGGGTTCTTGTAGTTCAGGTGGACGACATAGCCGATCGCCACATAGCGGTCGCCGAAATGGTACAGGAAGCTGCCGCCGCCGGTGTGCTCGTCCAGCGGCCAGCCGGTGGTATGCTGGGCCAGGCCGGGCTGGTGCTTATCCGCCGGCACCTGCCACAGCTCCTTCAGGCCGATGCCGTATTTCTGAGGCGACCTGCCGTCCTGAAGCCTGTGCTTGGCGATGATGGTCTTGGCCAGGGAGCCGCGCACGCCCTCGGCGATGAAGACATATTTGCCGTGCAGTTCGATGCCCGGCTGGAAGTCGCCGGTCGGCTTGCCCTCGCGGTCGATGCCGAAGACGCCGGCGACGACGCCCTTCACCCGACCCGTCTCTTCTTCCCAGACGACGTGGCTGGCGGCCATGCCGGGATAGACCTCGACGCCCAGGGCCTCGGCCTGTTCGCCCAGCCAGCGCGCCACATTGCCCAGGGACGCGATGTAACAGCCGTCATTGTGCATGAAGGGGGGCATCAGCCCCATCGGCAGGGCGGCCGACCCTTGCGGGCCCAGCAGCAGGAAACGGTCCTGGGTGACCGGCGTCTCCAGCGGGGCGCCGCGCTCCTTCCAGTCGGGGAAGAGTTCGTTCAGCGCCTTGGGGTCGATGACCGCGCCCGACAGGATGTGGCCGCCGACCTCGGCGCCCTTTTCCAGCACGGCGACGCTGATGTCCTTGCCGTCCTTTTCCGCCCGCTGTTTCAGACGGATGGCCGCCGACAGGCCGGCGGGGCCGCCGCCGACGATGACGACGTCATACTCCATGACCTCCCGCTCGACGCCCTGAAGAGCCTCCAGCGGCGGCAGATTGTCGATGATGGCTTCCTGGCGGGCGTTTTCCGCGCCGCCCTCGATGGCTTCTTCGGCCATGTCTTCCCCTGAAATCCTGCTTATTCGTGTGGTTATGCCGCTTATCGGAAGGTGACGCGAGGGCGGTCAAGGCTTATCGGTGTGGTGAGACATGAACGCGCAACCCCACGAGATCGCTGCAATCGAAAGCCTGCTCGCCTTCTGGCGGGATGCGGGGGTGGACGCCTGCTACGGCGAGGCGCCGGTCGATCACACCCATCTGGCCCCGCCGCCCGCCCTGAAGGCGGTGCAGAAGGCCACAGCCTCGGTGGCCGCGCCCCTTGCCGGACCCGGCGCAGCCGATGCGATCGCCCAGGCACGACATTTGGCGGCGGGGGCCGCCACGCTCCAGGATCTGGCTGCGGCGGTGGCGGCGTTCGAAGGCTGTCCCCTGCGCGCCATGGGGGCGACCCAGTCGGTCTTCGGCCGTGGCGACCCGAACGCGCCGGTGCTGATCATCGGCGAAGGCCCCGGCGCCGAAGAGGACCGGATGGGCCAGCCCTTCGTCGGCAAGGCGGGCAAGCTGCTGGATCGAATGCTGGCGGCGGCCGGACTGACCGGCAAGGTCTTCATCACCAACACCGTCTTTTGGCGACCGCCCGGCAACCGCACCCCGACCCCGCAGGAACAGGCCGTGTGCGCGCCCTTCGTCGAACGCGCCTTTGCTCTGCTCCAGCCCAAGGCCGTATTGCTGCTGGGCGCGGCCTCGGCCAAGTCGGTGCTTCAGACCGAGGAGGGCATCATGAAAATCCGGGGCCAGTGGCGGGAGTGGCGCCTGAACGAGGGCGCCGTGTCCGCGCCGGTCGTGCCGACCCTGCACCCCGCCTTCCTGCTGCGTCAGCCCCAGGCCAAGCGGCTGGTCTGGGGCGATCTGTTGGCGCTTTCGGCTCGGCTGGACGGCGCAGGTTGAGGTTACCGCCGCTTTAAGGCATGCTGATCGTTTGACGACCAACGCCACACGATCCCCGCCTGACGAGAACGGGCAGGGCGACGCCAACGGGGCCGCCGCGTATGTTGATGTTCCGCCGGGCGCTGATCGCCCCGACTCTGGTGCTTTCGCTCGCCTTCGCCGGCGCGGTGCAGGCCGAGGCGCCTGCAGAGGGAATGGCTGACGTCAGTTCCGGTTCCGTCCGCCCCACGGCCCTGAGTTCATCGGATCGCCTGTCCTACACCACCGCCTTCGACGCCCTGCGGCGCGGCGACATCGAGGCGGCCCGCCTGTCGGCGCGTCAGGCTCAGGACCGCGTCCTGCTGGGTCAGGTCGAGTTCGAAAGCCTGTTCCACCCCGACCATGTCGCCACCTATGAAGAGCTGACGGCCTGGCTTGAATCCTATTCAGACCTGCCCTGTGCGGACCGGGTTTACGCCCTGGCGATGCGGCGTCGGCCCGACGGGGCGCCGGAACCGGTCAAGCCGGGCGGTCTTCTGGGACGGACCTGGAACAGCGTCGTCGCCGCCGTCTCGGGCGGACCGGCCGTCGATCCGATGAAGGCGGCGCGCGTCGCATACAACAACGACGACCTGACCGGCGCCTCGGCCGTCGGCCGCGAGATCGGCGACTGGTGGACGGTCGGCCTGGCCGAATGGCGGCTGGGTCAGTTCCATCAGGCCTTCGCCGCCTTCGAGCGCGTCGCCAATGATCCGACCGAAGACCCGTGGGTCCGCGCCGGCGCCGCCTATTGGACCGCCCGTGCGGCCTCCCAGTCCGGCCGCCAGGACCGGGTCAACGACTATCTGCGTCTGGCCGGACAGTGGCCGGCGACCTTTTACGGCCAGATCGCCCTGCGTCAGCTGGGCGAAGAACCGGCGATCGAAAACCTGGGCCCCCGCCCCTATGAGGCCCAACCCCGGCTGCAGCGCGCCGTCTATGTGCCCCAGGACGGCCGCGTCGGGGCCGATGAGCTGAACGCCTTCGTCCAGAGCGACGCCCGCGCCCGGCGCACCGTCGCCTATTACGAGGTCGGCCGTCGCACCGAGGGCGAGAATGAGCTGCGCGCCGGGCTTCGCACGGCGGTGGGCGACGCCGCGCGGATGTGGATGGCCCTGGCGCGGGTGATGATGCCCAGCAGCGGCGGCGACGTCGCTCGGATCGACGCGACCCGCTTCCCCATGCCGGTGCTGGAGCCGGAGGGCGGCTTCGTCATCGAAAAGGCCCTGGTCTACGCCCTGGCGCGCAAGGAGACCGACTTCAATCCCGACGCCCGGTCCGGCGCCGGCGCCTATGGGCTGATGCAGGTCATGCCGACGACGGCGGCCGAGATGACGGGCGACCCCACCTTCGTCTCAGACCCGACCAAGCTTCTGGTCCCGGCGACCAATATGCGGCTGGGTCAGGCCTATGTCAGCCGGATGCTGAACCTGCCGGCCTTCCAAGGCGATCTGTTGCGCGCGGTGGCGTCTTACAACGCCGGCCCTGGCCCAATGCTGGCGGCCCTGAGAAAACTGGGGCCGGACGCCGATCCCCTGCTGCTGATCGAGACGATCGACGTGCCCCAGGCCCGCGAATATGTGGAAAAGGTCGTCGCCGCCTATTGGATCTATCAGCGTCTGTTCGGCGGCCCGCTGAAGACCCTGGACGCGGTCGCTTCGGGCGCCCGGCTCGTGCCTCTGGCCCTGGACTATACGCCGCCGGCGGAACAGCCCCTGATGGTGGCCCAGGCCAGCCCGATCGCCGGCGCCCAATAGGTTTTCAGAACACCGCCGCCAGCAGAAGAGCCCAGAAGGCCGCTCCCACCAGGGCCGCCAGGCCGTAGCCGGCTAGCGGACTGAGGCCTTCGGACGAGGCCTTGACCTGAACGGCGGCCTTGGTCGGCGCAGGGGTGTGAAGCGGCATCTCGTCCTCCGGGTGGAACGGGCGGTCCCACGCCGGTCAAGATAACGACGTCATCTTAACGGCCCGTCTGCGGCCAAGGTTGCGAAACCCTTAAGCCAGGGCCTCAGCCTCCCACTGCCGGAAGTCGGGCTGGGCCAGCAAGGCGGCGACATAGGCGACGGCGACGCCATCGTCGCCATAGGCGCTCAGGTCGATCTGGAAATGCCGAATGCGCGCAGCGACCGGGGTGAAGAAGGCGTCGGCGATCGACCAGTCCCCGAACAGCCAGGGCCCGGCCTGCCCGAACCGGCCGCGCATCTGGCGAAACAGATCGACCAGCCGGGCCAGATCGCGGTCCAGGGCCGGGTCCGACGGGGTCTCGGACCGGGCCTCGCCGACCATGGGCCGGTCCGGCCCCGTGCCGCAAAAGGTCCGCAGGGCCGAAAAACCGGAATGCATCTCCGCCGTCGCCGATCGGGCCAGGGCGCGGGCCATCGGGTCCGCAGGCCACAGCCGCGCCTCGGGATAGGTCTCGGCCGCCCATTCCGCGATCGCCAGCGTATCCCAGATCAGCGTATCGCCGTGCTTCAGTACCGGGACGAAGCCGGAGGGCGAGATCTGACGCAGGGCCGCCTTCTGGGCCTGGGTCTCATAGCGGACGTCCACGGTGGTGAAGTCAGCGCCCGTGCGCTTCATCACCAGCCACCCCCGCAGGGACCAGGTCGAATAGGTCCGGGGCCCGATGATCAGTTCCATATTGGCTCCTCCCGGCGATGCAGGCCGCCTCAGATGCTGAAATCCTCGGTCGAGAACCGGCCGTCCAGCCAGGCCACGATCCGTTCCGCCGCATCTTCGGCCGACATGGTCGTGGTGTCGACGACGATCTCGGGCGCCTCGGGCGCTTCATAGGGGCTGTCGATGCCGGTGAAGTTCTTCAGTTCGCCGGCGCGGGCCTTCTTGTAGAGGCCCTTGACGTCGCGTTGCTCGGCGACGGCCAGGGGCGTGTCGACATGGACCTCGACGAACTCGCCCGGACCCAGCAGCTCACGGGCCATGCGGCGTTCGGCGCGGAAGGGGGAGATGAAGCTGACCAGGACGATCAGCCCGGCGTCCACCATCAGTTTCGACACCTCGGCGACGCGGCGAATGTTCTCGACCCGGTCCTCCTCGGTGAAGCCCAGGTCGCGGTTCAGGCCGTGGCGGACGTTGTCGCCGTCCAGCAGATAGGTGTGGCGGCCGTCGGCATGCAGCCGCTTCTCGACCAGGTCGGCGATGGTGGACTTGCCGGCGCCGGACAGGCCGGTCAGCCAGATCACCCTGCCCTTCTGGTTCTTGATGGCCGCGCGCGAGCCCTTGTCCACCGACAGGGCCTGCCAATGGATGTTGTGGGCGCGGCGCAGGGCGAAATGCAGCAGGCCCGCCCCGACCGTTCGATTGCTGATGCGGTCGATCAGGATGAAGCCGCCGAGGTCCTTGTTCTGAGCGTAGGGGGCGAAGGCGACGGGGGCGTCCAGCGACAGGTTGCAGACGCCGATCTCGTTCAGCTCCAGCCGTTTGGCCGGCTGCTGCTCCAGGGTGTTGACGTTCACCTTGTGCTTGGGCTCGGTGATGGTGGCGCCCACCAGCTTGGCGCCGATCTTCAGCAAGTAAGGCCGGCCCGGCAGCAGGGGTTCGTCGTCCATCCAGACGACCGTGGCCTCGAACTGGTCGGCGGCCTCGGGCGGGGCGTCGGCGCCGGCCAGGACGTCGCCGCGCGAGACGTCGATCTCGTCGGCCAGGGTCAGGGTGATCGACTGTCCGGCGACGGCCTGGGCCAGGTCGCCGTCGGCGGTGACGATGCGGGCGACGGTCGAGGTCTTGCCCGACGGCAGGACGCGCACCGGATCGCCGGGGCGCACCGTGCCGGCGGCGATCTGGCCGGAGAAGCCGCGGAAGTCGAGATTGGGCCGGTTGACCCATTGCACCGGCAGGCGGAAGGGATCGGCCTGAAGATCGTCCCCGACCTCCAGGGTCTCCAGCAGGCTCATCAGCGGCGGGCCGGCGTACCAGGGCGAATGGGGGCTGGCCTCGGTGATGTTGTCGCCGCGCAGGGCCGACATCGGGATGGCGTCAAAGGTCTTCAGCCCGATCTGGTCGGCGAAGGCGGAGAAGTCGGCGACGATGGCGTCGAACACGGACTGCGACCAGCCCATCAGGTCCATCTTGTTCACCGCCAGGATGACATGGCGAATGCCCAGCAGGCTGACCAGATAGGCGTGCCGCCGCGTCTGGGTCAGGACGCCGCGCCGGGCGTCGATCAGGATGACGGCCGCGTCGGCGGTCGAGGCGCCGGTGACCATGTTGCGGGTGTACTGCTCGTGACCCGGCGTGTCGGCGACGATGAATTTGCGCTTTTCGGTCGAGAAGAAGCGATAGGCCACGTCGATGGTGATGCCCTGTTCCCGCTCGGCGGCCAGGCCGTCGACCAGCAGGGCGAAGTCGATGTCGCCCCCTTGCGTGCCGACGCGGCGGCTGTCGGCCTCCAGCGCCGCCATCTGATCCTCGAAGATCATCTTGGAGTCGTAGAGCAGCCGGCCGATCAGGGTGGACTTGCCGTCATCGACGCTGCCGCAGGTGATGAAGCGCAGCAGGCTCTTGTGCTGGTGGGCGTCCAGATAGGCGTCGATGTCGCGGGCGATGAGGTCGGACTGGTGAGCCATCAGAAATAGCCCTCCTGCTTCTTCTTCTCCATCGAGGCGGACTGGTCGTGGTCGATCATCCGGCCCTGACGTTCAGAGGTGGTGGTCAGCAGCATTTCCTGAATGACCTCGGGCAGGGTCGAAGCCGTGCTCTCGACCGCCCCGGTCAGGGGGTAGCAGCCCAGGGTGCGGAAGCGGACGGACTTCATCTGGGGCGTCTCGCCGGGCCGCAGGCGGAAGCGGTCGTCATCGACCATGATCAGGGCGCCGTCGCGCTCCACCACCGGCCGTTCAGCGGCGAGGTACAGAGGCACGATGGGGATGTTCTCCAGATGGATGTATTGCCAGACGTCCAGTTCGGTCCAGTTGGAGATGGGGAAGACGCGGATGCTCTCGCCCGGCCGTTTGCGGGTGTTGTAAAGCCGCCAGAGCTCGGGCCGCTGGTTCTTGGGATCCCAGCGGTGTTCGGCGGTGCGGAAGGAGAAGATCCGTTCCTTGGCCCGCGACTTTTCCTCGTCGCGCCGGGCGCCGCCGAAGGCCGCGTCGAAGCCGTGCAGGGACAGAGCCTGTTTCAGCCCCTCGGTCTTCCACAGGTCGGTGTGGAGGGCCGAGCCGTGGTCGAACGGATTGATGCCGCGCGCGAGGGCTTCCGGGTTCTGGTGCACCAGCAGTTCGACGCCCAGGTCGGCCGCCGCCTGTTCGCGCATGGCGTACATGGCGCGGAACTTCCACGTCGTATCGACGTGCAGCAGAGGGAAGGGCGGTTTGGACGGATAGAAGGCCTTCCAGGCCAGATGCAGCATCACCGCCGAATCCTTGCCGATCGAATACAGCATGACCGGGCGCTCGGCCTCGGCCGCCACCTCCCGCATGATGTGAATGCTCTCGGCCTCCAGGCGCTGAAGATGGGTCAGCCGCGAAGGGCTGATCGCCAAGGGTCGGATCGGGGTCGGCTGTTCAGTCAGAATGGCGGCGTCCACCAGGTCAGGTCTCCATCGAACCCTGACGTGAAAGCCCAGCATGCAATGGGTCGCAAGCGAATGATACTGTCGCCCGTCGAGAGATTTGCACCTGACGGACCAACGGCCAAGCCTGGGCGGAACCTGAGCCGCGTGTGGCGGCTTTATGGCCGAAAGGGGATTCCATCATGAAAACGCTCGCCCGCCTCGCCCTGTCTCTGAGTCTTTGCGGCGCCTTGGCCGCCTGCGTCACGGCCCCTTCGCCGTCCGAATATCGGGCGCCGCAGCCGCTGAAGGCGATCGAAATCGACCGACTCTGGTCCGGGCGTTGGCATGAGGTGGCGCGCCTGCCGGACCGGCTGACCGACGGCTGCGTCGCCGGCGCCTCGGCCTATCGCCCGCTGGGCGGAGACCGGATCGCGGTGCGCGACACCTGTCAGATCGGCACGCCGGAGGGCAGGGAGAAGGCGATCAGCGGCGACGGACGCATCCTGGACCCCGGAACGAACGCCAAGCTGCGCGTGCGTTATCTGCACGGCTTCGTCACCTGGGACTTTTGGGTGCTGGACCGCGCCGACGACTACAGCTGGTTCATCTCCACCGATCCCACCTTCCACCGCCTCTTCATCTACACGCGGGACGTGCCGAGCGCGGCCGAGATCAAGGCCCTGACGGATCGCGCGCGCGCCCTGGGCTATGACGTGAGCCGCCTGGAATACCCTGCCCTTCCGGCCCGCTGAGGATCAGGGTCGGCGACGCATAACGTCGCTGTCGCGTTTTTGGGTCTAGATTTACGTCACGTCACGCGAACAATTGGGACACGCCCGTCGGCAATCGTGGCGCTTTCGCAGGTGATTGACCGCCACACGGTTGACCCGACGGACCGGCTTCGTTCATCACGAAGACGGGTGGAAACGCACAGACCGGAGAATCGGCGAGCATGGGTTTGGTAGCGAATATTCGCAGGGACGTGAGGTTCGCGCGGGGCCTGTTCCGTCTGCTCAAGCGCATCAAGCCGATCGAGCTGGATAGCGACGTCCTGCTGTGCGACGACTTCGAAGAGGCCGTCGACAAGTTCGCCGACAACATCGCCGTCGAGGACGAGCGCCGCAGCCTGACCTATCGCGACCTGGACGCCATGGCGAACCGCTTCGCCCACTGGGCCAAGAGCCGGGGCCTGCGCCGCAGCGACACCATCGCCCTGATGATGACCAACCGGGTCGAATATCTGGCGGCCTGGATCGGCTTTTCGAAGGTCGGGGTGGCCACCGCCCTGATCAACACCAATCTGACGGGCCAGGGCCTGGCCCACTGCCTGACCATTTCCAATGCCTTCCAGGTCGTCGCGGACGAGGACTGCTGGCGCCAGATCGAGGACGCCCGCCCCCTGGTCGGCCACAATCTGATGCTGTGGGTTCTGGGCCTGGACGACGAGGACGAGAACAGCGAACGCCGGGGCCTGGACAAGCCGGTGCGCGGCGGCTCTTCGGTGCGCCCCGCCCGCAGCGGACGCGAGGGTCTGACCAACCGCGACACGGCTCTGTACATCTACACCTCCGGCACCACCGGCCTGCCCAAGGCGGCCCGCATTCCGCATTCGCGCGCCCGCACCTATATGCGCGCCTTCGCCGGGGCGACCCGTTCGACCCCAAAGGACCGCATCTTCAACGTCCTGCCGCTTTACCATTCGACCGGCGGTCTGGTGGGCGTGGGCGCGGCCCTGCTGAACGGCGCGCGCCTGGTGATCCGCAAGAAGTTTTCAGCCAGCAGCTTCTGGCCGGACGTCGTGGCGTCGGGCGCCACCATGTTCGTCTATATCGGCGAACTGTGCCGCTATCTGGTGAACTGTCCGCCCCAGGCCTATGAGAAGAAGCACAAGCTGCGCTTCGCCTTCGGCAACGGCATGCGCGGCGACGTCTGGCCTGAGTTCCAGAGCCGGTTCAACATTCCCGAGGTGCTGGAGTTCTACGGCTCGACCGAGGGCAATGTCTCCCTGTTCAACTTCGACGGCAAACAGGGCGCCATCGGCCGCGTCCCCAGCTATCTGAAGAAGCAGATCAACATCCGTCTGGTTCAGTGCGACGTCGAGACTGAACAGCCGGTCCGGGGGCCCGACGGCCTGTGCCGCCTGGCCCGCGTGGGCGAGATCGGCGAAGCGATCGGCGAAATCGGCAACGACATCCGTCACGACTTCTCGGGCTATGCCGACAAGGCCGCCTCTCAGAAGAAGATCCTGACCGACGTGTTCAAGAAGGGCGATCGCTGGTTCCGCACCGGCGACCTGATGCGGCAGGACGCCGAGGGCTATTTCTATTTCGTCGATCGGATGGGCGACACCTTCCGCTGGAAGGGCGAGAATGTCTCGACCTCCGAGGTCGAACAGGTCCTGATGGATGCGCCGGGCGTGGCCGAAGCCATCGTTTACGGCATTCCCGTGCCCGGCCAGGAAGGCAAGGCGGGGATGGCCGCCCTGGTGATCGAAGGCAAGTTCGATCCCAAGACCTTCGCCGACCACATCAATGGCAAACTGCCGGCCTACGCCCAACCCGTCTTCCTGCGAATGATCGAGGCGGCCGAGACCACCGGCACCTTCAAATATCGCAAGTCCGACCTTGTGGCCGACGGTTTCGATCCCGAAAAGGTCGGAGCGTCCCTGTATGTGCGCGGCGGCAAGAGCGGCTATCAGAAGCTGACGGCGGCGGCGCGCACGGCCATTCTGAACGGTGAAGGTCGGCTTTGACGGCGGCTGGACGGCGTTTGGCGAAACGCCGTCTTAATCAATAACCGCCATGGTCGACGCCTCTCCGTCTAGGATGTCGCGTCCCCATGTTTCAGATCATCGGCATTGTGCTGCTGTTCGGCCTCGTCTTCGGCAGCTACGCCATCTCCGGCGGCAAGTTCGAAGTCATCATCCACGCCGCCCCGCACGAACTGATGGCCATCGGGGGGGCCGGCATCGCCGCCTTCCTGATCTCCAACTCCCTGCCCGTGATCAAGGGGTCGATGGGCGGCCTGGGCAAGACCTTCGCCGGACCGAAATGGAAGAAGCAGGACTATAAGGACCTCTTGTCCCTGCTGTTCCAGCTGACCAAGACGATGAAGTCCAAGGGCGTGGTGGCCCTGGAAAGCCACATCGAAAAGCCCAAGGAATCGACGATTTTCCAAAAGTACCCCAAGGTGCTGAAGGATCACTTCGCCGTCGACTTCATCTGCGACACCCTGCGGATGATGACGATGAACCTGGAAGATCCGCACCAGGTCGAAGACGCGATGGAAAAACAGCTCGAGAAGCACCACCACGAGCATCTGGAAAACGCCCACGCCCTGCAGAACCTAGCCGACGGCCTGCCCGCCCTCGGAATCGTGGCCGCCGTGCTGGGCGTCATCAAGACCATGGGTTCGATCACCGAACCGCCCGAGGTGCTGGGCACCATGATCGGCGGGGCCCTGGTCGGCACCTTCATGGGCGTGTTCCTGGCCTATGGTCTGGTCGGTCCGTTCGCCGCGCGCCTGACGGCCATCATCAACGAAGAAGCGGCCTATTATAAGATCATCCAGTCGGTCCTGGTGGCCCACCTGCACGGCAATGCGGCCCAGATCTCGGCCGAGATCGGCCGGGGCGACATCCCCTCCTCCCTCCAGCCGTCCTTCAGCGAGATGGAAGAAACGCTGAACAACGTGTCGAACGACTGAACCGGAACACGCCCCAGGCCGGGGTGTTTTCGTCCTGATCTGCGCCGTCGCGATCGCCGCTTGCCCCGGCCTTTGCGGCGGCGCTATCGTTTCGGGCAAGGCCTCAGACCTTGCGAACCGCCTTCTGGAGGATTGTCATGCGCATCACCGCCCTCATCGCCGCCTCGGCCGCCGCCCTCGCCATCGCCGCCTGTTCCAAGGCCCCCGAGGAAAAGGCCGAGGAGGCCGCCAGCGACGCGGTCGAAGCCGCCGGGACCGCAGCCGACGCCGCCCTGACGGCGGACCAGGCCGCCGCCGCTGCGGCCGCAGCCGCCAATGAGGCGGCCCAAGACGCCGACGCCGCGAACGCGGCCACGACGCCGACCGAAACTCCGCCCGTCGACGCCGCCCATTCGGAAGCGGCCAAGCCGGCCGAGCCGGCGCACGACGCCGGTCACGACGCCGGCCATTAAGGTCCAGCCCCTGTCTGAAAGGCCGCTCCGTTCGGGGCGGCCTTTTTCGTTGCGGCCGTCCGGGTGTACAGCCGCCCCATGAGTTCCCAAGACGCCTCCCCCCGACTGACCTGGACCGAAGAGGGCGAGCCGCGCTCGGGCCGGTTCGGCGACGTCTATTTCTCGCGCGACGACGGTCTGGCGGAAAGCCGAGCGGTCTTTCTGCAGGGCTGCGATCTGCCGGGGGCCTGGGCGGGCCGTCAGGGCTTCACCGTGGCGGAACTGGGGTTCGGAACGGGGTTGAACATCGCCGCCCTGCTGGACCTGTGGCGACGGACGCGGCCTGAGGGCGCACGGCTGAACGTCTTCTCCGTCGAGGGTTTTCCCCTGGCCGTCGAGGAAGCCCGTCGCGCCCTGAGCAACTGGCCGGAACTGGCCGAGCCGGCCGAGGCCCTGCTTGAGGCCTGGCCGGAGGCGACGCCCGGCTTCCACCGGGTCGATCTGCCGGGGTTTGACGCCGTGCTTGATCTCGCCGTCGGCGACGTAGGCTGGGCGCTGGATCAATGGAGCGGGACCGCCGACGCCTGGTTCCTGGACGGCTTTTCGCCCGCCCTGAACCCCGACATGTGGTCGCCGCAGGTCCTGGACCGGATCGCAGAACGATCCGCGCCCGACGCCCGTCTCGCCACCTTCACGGTCGCCGGCGCCGTGCGACGGGGATTGAGCGAGCGAGGCTTCGTGGTCGACAAGCGGCCGGGGCATGGGCGCAAGCGCGAACGGCTGGAGGCGCGACGGCCGGGGCCGCCACAGGCCGAACACCGACCCCAGGTCGCGATCGTCGGGGCGGGCATAGCCGGCGCCTCGGTCGCGCGCGCCCTGGCGGCCGCGGGGCTGACGGCGGTGGTGATCGAGGCCGACCGGCCGGGCGCAGGCGGTTCGGGCTTCCCCGCCGGCCTGGCGACGCCGCGCCTGGATGCGGGAGACGCGGCCATCGCCGGCCTCTACGCCCAGGCGCTGGAACGGGCGCGACATCTGTACGACGCCACGCCGGGCGCCGTCCTGGGCCGAGGGGTGCTGCAACTGCCCCAGGCCGAGAGAGACCGGGCGGAGAGAGACCGGACCCGCTTCGCCAAGATCGCCGACCAGCCCGTGTGGCGCGAGGGGGCCATGACGGTGATTGACGCCGCTGCGGCCGAACACCGTCTGGGCGAGGCCCAGGCCGACGGCGGTCTGATGATGGCCGACGCCCGCGTGGTTCGCCCCGCCGCCATTCTGGAGGCCTGGCTGGAAGGGACCCCCGTCCTGTCCGCCTCCGTGGCAAGCATCCGGCGCGCGGGCGACCGCTGGGACCTGCTGGACGCCCAGGGTCGGATCATCGTCACGGCCGACGCCGTCGTGGCGACGGCCGGCTGGGGGGTCGAGGCCCTGCTGGAGACCGGCGCCCTGTCGCCTGTCAGAGGTCAGGCGGACTGGCGCGACGGCGCCTCGGTCGAAGGGGCAGCCTGGGGCGGCTATGTCGCCCCCACCGGCGCCGGCCTGCTGTACGGCGCGACCCACACACGCGGAGACGTGGACCTGACCCCGCGCGACGCGGACAGCCGCCAAAACCTTGAGACATTGAAGGCCCGTCTGCCGCAACTGGCCGCGCGACTGTCGCAAGAGGGCGGGCGGCGCGTCGCCGTGCGCGCCACGACCCGCGACCGCCTGCCCGTCGCGGGTCTGAGGAGCGACGGCCTCCATATTCTGTCGGGTCTGGGATCGCGCGGCTTCTGCATCGCGCCCCTGCTGGGCGAACATGTCGCGGCCTTGATCGCCGGCCAGCCCTCGCCCCTCCCCGCAAGCCTGGCGGAACGGGTGTCGCCGGATCGCTTCTGAACCGCGCCTGCCGACGGACTTAACGAGACGGATCGTGTATCGTGGCGCCAAGCTGAAAGGATACGCCATGCGCTTTACGCTGATCGCCCCCGCCCTCGCCTGCCTGCTGACCGGCGCCGCCTTGACGGGTTGCGCCGCCCCTGGCCCGCAGAAGACCCTCGCCGAGACCGGCTCCGAGGCGGCGCGCTGCTTCCGCACCGATCAGGTCCGAAACTTCCGCGCCGAGCGGCCGGCGAACCTCTATGTGCGCTCGGTCCGCGGCGACGTGTTCGAGATCAACACCAGCGGCGGCTGCTGGGATCTGGATTCGGCGATCTCCATCGCCATCACGCCCACGGCGGGCGTGTCCGAAAACGTCTGTGTCGGCGATCCGGTCAACATCCTGGTCCCCAGCGCCACGCCAGGCAACCGGACCTGCCGTGCCTTCATCACCCGTTCCCTGACCGAGGCGGAGGTCGAGGCCCTGCCTGAACGGGTCCGCCCCTGACGCGACGTCGCGGCCGCTTGAAATTGGACGATCACGGGTATCAAATCGCCTCTTCTTGGGGAGGATATGATGCGCGGAATCGCCACATTCGCACTGATCGCCGGCCTGACTCTGACGGCCCAATCCGCTGCGGCCGAAAGCTGGAGCCGTTTTTCGGCGACGGATCGGATCGCCTATCTGGTCGATCTGGACCAGTTGAACGCCGTGGACGGCGTGGTCGCCGCCCGCTTCGCCCGCGTGCCGTCTCAGGGCGATGCGGCGGATCAAAGCCATGAGATCGAAGAAGTTTCGATCCGCTGTTCGGACGGCCAGTCGCGCACGACGACGAATGTGACCATCGGGGCCGACGGGGCGGAGACCGACCGCTATTCCGAGGAGACGCCGTGGGAGCCGTCCCCGGCCGGCGGCATCTACGGCGCCCTGAAAAGCTTCGCCTGCGACAGCATGCGGCCCAGGGGCGACACCTGGCCGACAATCGCCGCCTTCATCGCCGCGGGCCGCGGCGGCTGACAAACGGCGTGAAAGCCTCCGCATACGGCGGATTTGTCGTCAATCTTCAAGCCTAGCGTCATGCAGACGGCACGCTTTCGTCGTCCATACGACATCGCCCCCCGCTACTGAGCGCCATTCAGCCAAGTTGGGGATAAAGATGGCGAACGAACTGAAGACGCGGCTGATGGCCGCGGCCGCCCTGAGCGGCGTCCTGGCCATGGCCCAGGCCGCTCAGGCGCAAAGCCAAGAGGCCGGACCGACGGATCTGGACGAGATCGTCGTCACGGCCCAGCTGCGCGAACAGAAGACCATCGAGGTTCCGTTCGCCCTGACCGCCTATTCCGGCCAGTTCTTGGAAGACCTGGGCATCCAGGAGTTCGAACAGCTGTCGGCCTTCGTGCCGGGCTTCCTGGTGCAGAACCAGTCGCCGAACAACCCCGGCTTCGTGATGCGCGGCATCACATCCGACTCGGGCGCCGCCACGGCCGAGCCCCGCGTCTCGGTGTTCCAGGACGGCGTGTCGATCTCCAAGTCGCGCGGCTCCTATGTCGAACTGTTCGACCTGGCGCGCGTCGAAGTCGCCAAGGGCCCGCAATCGACCCTGTACGGCCGCGGCGCCCTGATCGGGGCGGTCAATCTGGTGCAGAACCGCGCCGAGCCCGGCCAGACCGAAGCCTACGCCAATATCGAGGCGGGCAATGAAGACTATCGCATGGTCGAAGGCGCGCTGAACCTGCCGGTCGGCGAGACCGCCGGCCTACGCCTGGCGACCCGGCTGAAGACCCGCGGCGGTTCGGTCGAGAACCTGCGGGGCGGCGACGATTTCAACGGCATCGAAACCAAGGCCGTTCGCCTGTCCGGCGCCTGGGCCCCGTCGGACGCCCTGCGTTTCGACGTGATCGGCAACTATCAGAACGACCACGCCTCGGGCACTTCGTTCAAGTCGATCGCCTATGCGCCGGCCGACCCTGACACGGGCGCCGTCCTGGGCGGCAAGGAGCCCTGGGAAGGCGCGGCCCTGACGCGCGGCGGCGCCTTCGACGGCGGCAAGGACCTGGGTCTGGATCGTGAAGTCTGGGGCGTGACCGGTCTGGCCCGGATCAATCTGAACGCCGCCTGGACCCTGAATTCGACCACCGCCTATCGTGAGTTCGACAACTACGAAACCTTCGACGCCGACGGCGTCTCCCTGCCCGTCCTGACGGCGGCGGAAGAGACCCATGGCGAACAATGGAGCCAGGATCTGCGCCTCGGCTTCGACAACGGCGGTCGCCTGACCGGCTTTGTCGGCGCCGGCTGGTTCCACGAAGAAGGCTATCAGCGCACCCCGGCCCAGTTCGACGAACGCCTGGCCCTGGCCCAGCTGGCCGGCCTGCTGGACGGTTCGCCGACGACGGTCGGCGACCGCACCCTGCCGCTCGCCGCCTATCCCACCGTGGCGCGCGGCGCCCTGGCCGCCCTGTTGACGCCCCTGGGCGCGGGCGCCCTGGCCACGCCGATCGCCGCCAATCTTGACCCGGCCCATATCGAGACCTCGACCAACCGGTCGGAGCTGACCTCCTATGACGTCTTCGGCGACGTCACCTACGCCTTCACCGACCGGTTCGAGATGTCGGCGGGCCTGCGTTACACCCGCGACGACAAGACCACCGGCTACGCCAGTTCGGTGGAGCGCCGTTCGGCCCTGGGCGCTCTTCTGGGTCTTCAGACCGGCGCCGTTCCCGCCACCCAGGTTCCCAGCTTCCTGGCGGCCCTGGCCAATCCGAGCTTCGCCGTCCTGCCCGCCGGCCTCTTCCCGCTGTTCGGTCTGACCGCCCAGCCGACGACCAACAACGGCGACTTCTCCTACTTCGACTCGGAAGACGACGGCCTGACCTGGCGCCTCACGGCCCGCTATGAACTGACCGACGAGACCAATCTGTACGCCAACTACGCCCGCGGTCGTCGCCCGGAAGTCATCAGCGCCTCGGGGCCGTCCGCGCCCAGCGGCGCGGCGCGCTTCACCCCGGTCGATGCGGAAACCGTGGACAGCTATGAGGTCGGCGCCAAGTCGGCCCTGCTGGACGGCCGCCTGCGCGTCGACGGCGCGGTCTTCCTGTACAACTACGAAAACTTCCAAACGACGATTCAGCAAGGCACGCAGTTCATTACGACGAACGCGGGCGAGGCCAAGTCTTACGGCTTCGAGGGTCAGGCGAACTTCGCCGTGGCCTCGACCTTGGACCTGTTCGCCACCTACGCCTACAACCACTCGCGCTTCGAGAACGGCATCTACGACGGCAACCAGTTCCGCCTGTCGCCTGACCACGCCGCCTCGATCGGCGCGACCTGGCGCCTGCCGACGACGGGCGGCGAGATCGAGGTCCAGCCGACCTACACCTGGCAGTCCAAGGTCTTCTTCAGCGACGACAACGACATCCCCGCCCTGCAAACGCAGAACTTCGTCGCGGACCTGATCCAGGACGAATATCAGGACGCCTACGGCCTGCTGAACATTCGGGTCCGCTATACGCCGGAAGGCGGAAACTGGGGCGTCGAAGCCTTCGGCGAAAACGTCCTGGACGAGAAGTACATCAAGGACGCTGGCAACACCGGCGACGCCCTGGGCATGCCGACCTTCATCGCCGGTCGTCCGGCGGCCTATGGTCTGGTGTTCAAGCTGAAGCTGTAAGGATCGAACGATGAAACTGGATCGCCGCAGCCTTCTGGGCCTGTTGGGCGCGGGGGCGGCGACGCCCGCCGTCGCCCAGGCCGCCGATGGCGGTCAGGTCGCCTTCCTGCACGGCGTGGCGAGCGGCGATCCCGATCATCATTCGGCCGTCTTCTGGACCCGCGTCACCCCGGCCGATCCGTCGGCCGGGGAAATCCCGGTCGTTCTGGAAGTGGCCAAGGACGCCGAATTCACCGACATGGTGCGCCGCACCGCCGACCTCACCGCCCGGGCCGAGCGCGACTTCACCGTCAAACACGATCTGCATGGGCGCGGCCTGGAGCCCGGCCATGAGTATTTCTACCGGTTCATCGCCCGCGGCGTGACCTCGCCGGTGGGGCGGGTCCGCACCCTTCCCTTGGGCGCCACGCCCCAGGTGAACCTCGCCGTGGTGTCGTGTCAGCTCTATCCGGGCGGCCTGTTCAACGCCTATGAGGCCATTTCCCAGCTGGATCGGCTGGACGCCGTCGTCCACCTGGGCGACTACATCTATGAATACGGCGCCGCGCCGAACGACTACGGCATGAATACCGGTGCGCCGCTGGGCCGGTCGCCCCTGCCGCCGCATGAGATCGTCAGCCTGGCCGACTATCGAACGCGCCACGCCCAGTACAAGACCGATCCCGACCTTCAGGCCGCCCACGCCCGCGCCGCCTTCATCTGCGTCTGGGACGACCACGAGGTCGCCAACGACACCTGGATGCGAGGCGCCGAGAACCATCAGCCCGCGACCGAAGGCGACTTCGCCGCGCGCAAGGCGGCGGCTCTACGGGCCTATTTCGAATGGATGCCGATCCGCGAAGCCCGCCCCGGGACCATGAAGGAGGCGATCAACCGCAGCTTCCACTTCGGCGACCTGGCCAGCCTGCATATGGTCGAGACCCGGCTGCTGGCCCGCGTCGAACAGATGGAGTTCGCCGACATTCCCAAGACCGCCGACGGGCGGCCGGACCTCGACGCCTTCGAGGCCCAGCGCCAGGACCCGTCGCGCGATCTGCTGGGCGAGCCCCAACGCCGCTGGCTGGGCGAGGCCATGCGCCAGTCCAAGGCCGCCGGCCGGCCGTGGCAGATCCTGGGTAATCAGGTCATTATGGCCCGGGTCAAGGGGCCGAACATTGAACAGATGGTGCCCCCCGCCCAGCTGGCCCAGATGGTCTCCGGCCTGCCCGACGACGTCCGCCCCCAGGTCGAGACCGCCATCCAGCTGTTCAGACTGGGCCTGCCGTTCAACCTGGACAGCTGGGACGGCTATCCGGCCGGACGCGAGCGTCTGTACGAGACCATGAAACAGGCGGGGGTCGAGCCCATCGTCCTGGCCGGCGACAGCCACGCCTTCTGGGTCAATGAACTGTATGACAACGGCGGAGAGCGCCGGGCGGTCGAGTTCGGAACCTCGGCCATTTCCAGCCCCTCGCCCGGCGACCATGTCGGCGGCCTGCCCCTGGGTCTGGCGCTGCAAGCCGCCAATCCCGAGGTCAAGTTCTGCGACCAGTCGGCCAAGGGTTTCGTGCTGCTGACCCTGGAGCGGGATCAGGCCGTCGGCGAACTGCGCACCGTCTCCACCATCCTGGCCAAGCCGTATGAGAACCGGACGCTGAAACGCTATCGTCTGGCGCGGACTGAGACGGGCCTGGGGCCGTTGGAAGACGTCACCGCACCCGCCTGATCGCCGCCACCGCAAGGGCAGCTCCCAAGAAACACAGGGCGGCGGCCACGAACAGGCTGCGCAAGCCCAGATCCAGCCGCTCCAACAGGACCAGGGCGATCAAGGGGGCGATCGCCTGGGGCAGGGTCACGGCCAGGTTGATCAGCCCCAGATCCTTGCCCCGATCCTGAGCCGAGGGAAGGACGTCAGTCATCAAGGCGATATCGACGGCGCCGTAGCAGCCTTGGCCCAGGCCATAGAGGGCGAAGGCGATCAGGACCAGGGTCCAGTCCGGGGTCGCCGCCATGACGGCCGCTGCGATCGTCAACAGGACCGCCCCCGTCACCCCCAGGGGCTTTCGCCGCGTCACACGCGACCCGTTGACGGCGACCACGGCGCTGACCGCGACCACCCCGACCACGGCGATGGCGGTGACAAGGGAATGACCCGCCTCAGCCGTCCGGCCGGGGAACAGCCGAGCAAAGCCGATGGCGTCGGCGATGTAGAAGAGCAGATAAAAGGCCACCAGCGAATAGCCGGTGACGACCAGGAAACGATAGGACCAGGCCAGGCTGAAGTCGCGGGTTGCAAAGGGCCTGAGCAGGCTCGCCAGGGAGAAGCCCGAAAACACCGGGCGGACCTGCGCCGACGGCGGCGGGTCTTCGCGCGACAGCAGGGCGAAGGGCACGGTGGCCGCCGCGACGACGGCGGCCAGGACCGCCAGCCGCGCCGCCTCGCCCTGCGGTCCCCAGGCCATGACCACCGACCCGATCATGGCGGCCAGAGGATAGCCCATGCCCATGACGGCCGACATGGCGCTGCGCCGGTTTTCCGGCACCCGATCAGCGAAGAGGGCCAGGAGCGGCGCCAGCAAAATGTTGAACGCCAGTTGAAACCCGACGAGCGCCAGAACGAAGCCGACGGGCGTCGATGCGCGATGAAGACCGGCGTAGCTGGCGATCGTCAGCACCGCGCCGACGATGATCCAGGGCCGTCTGCGCCCGTGTCTGGACCGGGTGCGGTCGCTGAGGGCGCCGCCGATGATGTTGCCGACCCCGGCCGCCATACAGCCCCAGAACAGGGCCTGGCTGAGCAGGGGGCCTTTGGCCTCGCCGCCGATAAGCTCGGCGTGGAGGGGCGCAAGCACCTGAAGCAGGGGCGCCACGCCGATGAAGCCGCCGATATAGGCGACGGCGTAGCCGAAGAGGAAGGCCGGCCCGGCCGGCCGGGTTGGAATGCCGGCGACCACGGGCGGGGGCGTCAGGCGCGAACGGCCCGCGCCGCCGCAAGCCCCAGCGCCTGGACGGCGGCGGCGGCGATATGGTCGGCGTTCAGCCCGGCCTGGGCGTACATCGCCGCCGGCGTGTCCTGGTCCTGGAAGACGTCGGGCAGGTTCAGGGTGCGGACCTTCAGCCCGCGATCCAGGGCGCCCTTTTCCGCCAGCAGTTGCAGGACGAAGGCGCCGAAGCCGCCCATGGCCCCCTCCTCCACCGTGATCAGGGCCTCGTGCTCGCGGGCCAGGCGCAGGATCAGGTCGGCGTCCAGCGGCTTGGCGAAGCGGGCGTCGGCGACGGTGGCGGATACGCCTCGCGCAGCCAGAAGATCGGCGGCCTTCAGCGATTCCTGAAGTCGGGTGCCCAGGGACAGGATGGCGACGGCGGTCCCCTCGCGCACGATCCGGCCGCGGCCGATCTCGAACGGAGCGGCCAGGTCCGGGATCTCGACCCCGACGCCGTCGCCGCGCGGATAGCGGAAGGCGCTGGGGCGGTCGTCGATGGCCAGGCTGGTCGAGATCATGCCCGCCAGTTCGGCCTCGTCAGCGGCGGCCATCAGCACCATGCCGGGCAAGGCCCCCATGAAGCCGATGTCGAACGATCCGGCGTGGGTCGCCCCGTCGGCGCCGACCAGACCGGCCCGGTCCATGGCGAACCGCACCGGCAGGGACTGGATCGCCACGTCGTGGACGACCTGGTCATAGCCGCGCTGGAGGAAGGTGGAATAGATGGCGCAGACCGGCTTCATCCCGTCGGCGGCCAGACCGGCCGCGAAGGTGACGGCGTGCTGTTCGGCGATGCCGACGTCATAGGTCCGCTCGGGGAAGGCTTGGCCGAACAGGTCCAGCCCGGTGCCCGAGGGCATGGCGGCGGTGATGGCGACGATCGACGGATCGGCCTTGGCGTGTTTGATCAGCTCGGTCCCGAACACCTTGGTGTAGCTGGGGGCGTTGGAGACGGCCTTGGTCTGTTTGCCGGAGACCACGTCGAACTTGACCACCGCGTGGAGTTTGTCGGCGCTGCTCTCGGCGGGGGCGTAGCCCTTGCCCTTCTGCGTCACGACATGAACCAGAACCGGCCGGTCCTCGATGGCCGCCGCCTTCTTCAGGATCGGCACCAAGTTCTCCATGTCGTGGCCGTCGATGGGGCCGACGTAGTAGAAGCCCAGCTCCTCGAAGAAGGTGCCGCCGGTGACCATGCCGCGGGCGTATTCCTCGGCCTTCTTGGCGGCGTTGCGGAACGGGCGCGGCAGGTGCTGGGCGAAGGAGCGGCCCAGGCGGCGAACGTTCTGATAGGCGCCGCCGGACACCAGACCGGCCAAATAGGCGCTCATCCCCCCCACCGGCGGGGCGATGGACATGTCGTTGTCGTTCAGTATGACCATCAGCTGGCCGCTGGTGGCCTCGGCCGCATTGTTCATCGCCTCATAGGCCATGCCGGCCGACATGGAGCCGTCGCCGATGACGGCGACCACCTTGTTTTGTTCGCCCTTCTGGTCGCGCGCGGCGGCGAAGCCCAGGGCGGCGCTGATCGAGGTCGAGGCGTGGGCGGCGCCGAAGGGATCGTATTCGCTCTCGCTGCGCTTGGTGAAGCCGGACAGGCCGCCGCCCTGGCGCAGGGTGCGGATCCGGTCGCGACGTCCGGTCAGGATCTTGTGCGGATAGCACTGATGGCCGACGTCCCAGATCAGAATGTCCTTTGGCGTCTCGAACACATGGTGAAGCGCCGTGGTCAGCTCGACCACCCCCAGGCCCGCGCCCAGGTGGCCGCCAGTGACCGAAACCGCGTCGATGGTTTCCGCCCGCACTTCTTCCGCCAACTGCTTGAGCTGGGCGATGTCGAAGCCCCGCATGTCGGCGGGAAACTTGACGGTGTCGAGAAGCGGGGTGTCGGGCATCAGCCGGGAAAACCTTGAAAGTCTGATCAATCAACCCGCGAGGGCGATCGACGTTTCGTATCAGGACCGGCGCCTTAGCACAAAGTCCACGCTCGCCTTGAGGATTTCCGCCTCATCGCCAAAGGACTCCAGATGGGCGCGGGCCTGATCGGACAACAGCGCGACCCTCTGTCGCGCCTCGTCCAGCCCCAGCAGGGTGACGAAGTTGGTCTTGCCCAGGGCCGCGTCCTTGCCGCCGGCGGCCTTGCCCATTTCCTCGGCCGAACCCTCGGCGTCCAGAATGTCGTCGACGATCTGATAGGCCAGGCCGACGTCGTGGGCGAAGCTGATCAGGGCGTGCTGATGCTGGGCCGAAGCCTCGGCGATGATCAGCGGAATCTCGAAGGCATAGGCGAACAGGGCGCCGGTCTTCAGACGTTGCATCCGGGCGACCCCGCCCAGGTCGTCGCGCACGCCCAACAGGTCGATCATCTGGCCGCCCGCCATGCCCCGCGCGCCCGAGGCCAGCGACAGCCGGGCCGCCAGTTCGCAGCGGACGGCGGGATCGTCGTGGGTGTCCTCGTGCAGAATGATGTCGAAGGCCGCCGTCTGAAGCGCGTCGCCGGCCAGGACCGCCGTGGCCTCGTCATAGGCGCGGTGGACGGTCGGGCGGCCGCGCCGCATGTCGTCGTCGTCCATACAGGGCAGGTCGTCGTGGACCAGGCTGTAGGCATGGACGCATTCCAGGGCGCAGGCGGCGCGCAGCACCGACCGCGCGTCGATGTCGAACAGCCGCGCCGCCTCAAGGGCGAAAAAGGGCCGCAGCCGTTTGCCCGGTCCCAGGGCCGCATAGCGCATGGCCTCGGTCAGGCGGGATTCCGGCCCTTCCGCGCGCGGCAACAGCTCATCCAGCGCCACCGTCACCAGATCGGCGACCTCGGCGACCCGGTCGATCACGGCCTGCTCGGGCGAATTGGCGGCGATGACCCGGTTCAAGACGATCGACCGCCCTTGGCCGCAAGAGGACGATGCGGCTTCATTCGAACGACGCCGCCTCAACGCCCTTGGCCTGGCCGTCCGGCCCGACCACGATCTTTTCGACCCGCAGCTGGGCCGCCTTCAGACGCGCCTCGCAATGGGCCTTCAGCCGGGCGCCCTCTTCGTACAGGGCGATGGATTCCTCCAGCGGGGCCTGGCCGGATTCCAGGCGCGAGACGATGGTCTCCAGACGCTGCAGCGCGTCTTCAAAGCTGAGGTCGGCGGGAATGGCGGGTGCGGCGTCGGTCATGGCGCGCGACCCTAAAGACCCGGTCGCCCCGCATCAACGGTTATGCGGCTAGCGTTTTTCGTAACGGCGCTGCGACCAGTATTTGAAGCCCTGGTTATGCACCAGTTTCCACCCGTCGGCCTTCAGACGCGCGCCGACCATATGGTTGAAATAGCCGTGGGCGAAGACCAGGACGTCCTGGCCGGTCTCGGCGCGGGCGATCAGCTTCTGGGCGGCCTGTTCGGCGCGGACCTCGGCCTGGGCGCGGGTCTCCTGGCCGCCGTGATGATCGAAGGCGTGCCACCAGAAGCGCGACACCACCCCCCACCATTTCGGCGACAGCTTGATCCAGTCGGGAATGGGCGGCGGCGGCAGGGGCGCCTCGATGAACATGACGTCCGACATCACTTCCCGCCCGGCGACGACCGCGGCGGCCGTCTCCTGGGCCCTCTGGCGGGTGGAGGCGTAGATGGCGCCGGCGCCCTGGGCGGCGGCGACCAGTTCGGGCGGCGGCGTCTGGCCCGCCAGCAGACCGCCGACCTCGTACTTCGCCCACCAGTCTCCGTACTCGCGGGCAGTGATCAGGCACTTGCGCGACAGGGCGGGTTCGCCGTGGCGCGTCAGGATGATGGCGCCGGGCCGCACGCCGCTCGCAGCAGGCGCGCCAACAGAGCCGCCCACCTGAACGGCGGTCTCTTCAGTCGAATCGAGGGACAGGGCGGGGGCTGACATGGCGATGGGACGAAGCTTAAGGTTTCAAGGCCTTATACGTCCTAATCCTCCCCGAGCGCGGCGACGTGTGCGACCGCGGAGCGGCCTGGTCCTTCAAGGTCGTAACCGCCCTCGCGCGCGGACACAACCTTGCCCGAACAGGTCCGGCGCGCGTTTCCCCGAACCGCGCAGGTCGCCCAGGCGAAATCCTCGGCCTCGAGCGACAGGAGCGCCAGCGGATCGCGCGCCGCAGGGGGGCGACCGGCGCATGGGCCGGCATCGACGGGTGGGTGAAGATCGGCAGGTGGGTCATGTCTCAGCCTCCATGCGCAGATGAGCCTCGCCCCAGGCGCGCAGGGCGAGGATGACCGGAGACAGCGTCCGCCCCGCCTCCGTCAGGCCGTAATCGACGCGGGGCGGAACCTGAGCATAGACCGTCCGATGCACCAGTCCCGCCGCCTCCAGCTCGCGCAACTGCTTTGTCAGCATCCGCTGAGTGACGCCGGGAAGATGACGTTTCACCTGACTGAACCGCAAGGGGCCGTCGAGCAGATGATAGACGATCACCCCCTTCCACTTGCCGCCGATCAGATTGAGGGCGGCGTCGACGACGCATTCACCCGGCCGCACGTTTCGAGGCGGCGCGACGAAGGTCTCGGAAAAGACGGTATCCATTCGGGTACTACATACAGAAAAATGCCGTTCTTGCGCCGAATGTAGCTGAAGGCGATGTGGGACGCGACGACACAAGCCAAGGAGCATTGTCATGAAGGCCATCGGCACGACCGGCCCCCGCCCCGTTTCGGATCCCGCCGCCCTGATCGCGTTCGAGGCGGCCGAGCCTGAACTGCGCCCGCGGGATCTGCTTGTTGCGGTCAAGGCCGTCAGCCTGAACCCCGTGGACACAAAGGTGCGCAGCAGTCGGCAGCCGGACCAGCCCAGCATCCTGGGCTACGACGCCGCAGGCGTGGTGATCGGCGTCGGGGCGGAGGTCAGCCTGTTCAAGGTCGGAGACGAGGTCTTCTACGCCGGTCAGATCGACCGCCCCGGCTCGAACGCGGAGCGTCACGCGGTGGACGAACGGATCGTGGGTCGCAAGCCGCAGTCCCTGACCTATGCCGAGGCCGCCGCCCTGCCCCTGACCGCCGTCACCGCCTGGGAACTGCTGTTCGACCGGATGAAGGCCGACCGGGACGAGGACGAGAGCCTGCTGATCGTCGGCGGAGCCGGCGGGGTCGGGTCCATCCTGATCCAGATCGCCAAGACCATGACGAAACTGCGTGTCGTCGCCACCGCGTCTCGCCCTGAGACTCGTCAATGGTGCCTGGACCAGGGGGCGGACGCCGTCATCGACCATTCCCGCCCCATCGACGAAGCCCTGACGGAAGCCGGCGAACGGGCGCCGAAATATATCGCATCCCTGACCCACACGGCCGGCCATTTCGAGGCCCTGGCCCGCGCCGTCGCGCCCCAGGGGGTCATCGGCGCCATTGACGACTTCAAGGGTCTGCCGGTCGAACTGCTGAAGCAGAAGGCGGCCGGTTTCGTGTGGGAGTTCATGTTCACCCGCCCGGTCCACCAGACCCCCGACATGATCCGGCAGCACGAAATCCTGAACGCCGTGTCGGAGGCGGTCGACGCCGGCGCCATCCGCACCACCCTGACCCGCAACCTGGGCCGGCTTTCGGTCGAGACCCTTCTAGACGGGCATCGCCAGTTGGAAAGCGGCTCGACGATCGGCAAGGTCGCGCTGGACGGCTTCTGAGGCTAAGGGGCGGGTCATGACCGAGATCCTGATCCGCACCCCCCGCCCTGGAGACGCCGAAGCCCTGGGCGTCCTGGGGCGTCGGACCTTCGTCGAGACCTTCGTGACCGGCTTCGGCATTCCCTATCCCGAGGCGGACCTGACGGCCTTTCTGGACGCCAGTTTCGATCCCGAGCCGACGCGGAAAAAGCTCGCCGAACCCAACGCAGCCTGGTGGGTGGCCGAGCGGGACGGCGAACTGCTGGCCTTCGCCAACGCCGGCCCCAACGGCCTGCCCCATCCGGAGGCGCGCCCGGAGCATATGGAGCTGCGCCGCCTGTATGTATCCAAGGCCGCCCAGGGTCTGGGCCTGGGCACGAAGCTGCTGACCCTGTCGCTGGACTGGATGGAGGCCCACACCCAGGGGCCGCTCTGGATCGGCGTCTGGAGCGGCAACGAAAAGGCCCAGCGCCTGTACGCCGCCTATGGGTTCGAGAAGGCGGGCGAGTACGAGTACCCGGTCGGCGCCTGGCGCGACCACGAGTTCATCTTGCGGCGCGGATAGACGTTCGGCGAGCTGCGTGCTTTTCTTAAAAAAAAGGGAGGAGTTCACGGTGTCAAACCGCGTCGCTGCAATTGCGCTATTGCTGGCTGCCTATTCTACAGCAGCCCATACTCAAGACACGGCGCCTGACAACAAACCGCCGAATGTTGAGGAGATCGCCACCGCCCGATCCTACGCCGACCAGTTGATCGCCTCGGCCAATGCGGCACGCTATTTCGAGAATATCACCACCGACGCTACCCCCACGGTCCGTCACAAAGCCAGCGGCATGGTGTGCGCCTTCTCAGACCCGGAATACGACAAGATCACCATCTACCCCGCTGCAGCCTCGATTGGGGAAGGTGAGGACGTGGGATGCAACACGCGCCTGCTGGAAGTTAACTTCACTAGCTACGCCACACGCTATGCGCGATACTTCAGCGAGGAAGCCATAATTCAAGACACAATGAACGCGATTGTGCAGCGATGGCCGGATGCAAAGCCCCACGCCGAGGGGCTGATTACAGCCACCATCAACGATGCCCCGGCCCAGCGCGTCGCCGGCTATGATATCAAGATCGACGGTCGTCCCATGCTCACACTCGTTCTGGTGACCCATCAAGGCGAATGGAGTTTCAAGGGGCGTGTGACGGGACCGTCAGAAGGCGATACGCTGACGTGACCCCCGTTTCTCATCCAGCCATAACGAGAGTCCTAGGTTGATCTGAGCTGTGATCGGCTGGGTTGGCAAGAGGCCGGTCTGCGCAGCCATCAACCAGCGCAGCAGGCCGGCCGATGTGTCCGGTGAGCGCTTCTGCATAAGCCTGCGGCGTCAGCCACCCGAGCTTCGAGTGCGGACGCTGCTCGTTGTAATCGCGTCGCCACGCCTCCAGCACGGCGCGAGCGTGCGGCAGCGAGCGGAACAGCGTCTCGTTCAGCAGCTCGTCACGCAGCCGCCCGTTGAAGCTTTCGTTGAAGCCGTTCTGCTGGGGCTTGCCCGGCGCGATGTAGTGCCAGCCGACGCCGGTGTCGTCGGCCCAGGCCAGGACCGCGTTCGAGGTGTACTCCGTGCCGTTGTCGCTGACGATGGTGTCGGGCCGCCCTCGCTGCCGGATGACGGCGTCCAACTCCCGCACGACCCGCGCGCCCGACAGCGAGGTGTCGGCCACCAGCGCCAGGCACTCGCGCGTACAGTTATCGATCACCGTCAGGATGCGGAAGCGCCGCCCGTCCGTCAGCTGGTCTGCGACGAAGTCCAGCGACCAGCGCTGGTTGGGCGCCAGCGGCAGGTCCAGCGGTCGCCGCGTGCCCATCGCTCGCTTCCGGCCGCCGCGCCGGCGCACCGTCAGTTGCTCGTCGCGATAGATCCGCTGGACCCGTTTCCTGTTGACCGCATGGCCCTCGCGCCGCAGCAGCACGTGCAGGCGACGATAGCCGAACCGTCGACGTTCCTGGGCCAGGGCCTTCAGCCGGTCGCGCAGAGCGCCGTCGTCCGGGCGCGTCGCCTGATAGCGCACGCTCGTCCGATCGACGCCCAGAACACGGCACGCCCGCCTTTCGCTCATCTCGTAGGCGGCCTGCAGATGGCCAGCCGCCTCGCGATAGCCGGCGGGCGTCACCACTTTTTTCCCAGCAGGTCCTTCAGGGCCACGTTGTCCAGCATCGCGTCCGCCAGCATCCGCTTCAGCCGGGCGTTCTCATCCTCGAGCGCCTTGAGCCGCCGAGCCTCCGACACGTCGAGCCCGCCAAACTTGGCCTTCCATTTGTAAAAGGTCGCCGAGCTGACCCCGTGGCGTCGGCACACCTCCGCCGTCGCTACACCGGCCTCCTGCTCCCGCAGGATCCCGATGATCTGCTCTTCCGTGAACCTCGATCGCTTCATTCTGTCCGTCCTTCGTTGGGCGGACTCTAGCTATTCCTGGAGGAGTTTCAGGGGGTCACGTCAACGCCCACAAACCTCGTGGGCGCGATCATGTTCTCGCGCAGCCTCCCGACAGAGAAAGTCGCTCCCTAAAGCTTCGGCTTTGCGGCATTAAGAGCCCATGCTCCTGCCCTTCTTCACTGCCCTGCGCGACGCCAAGGTTCCGGTGTCGATGAAGGAATGGCTCCATCTGATGGAGGCCATGGATCACGATCTGGCCGGGCGCGAGATCGAGGCCTTCTATCACCTGTCGCGGGCGGTGCTGGTCAAGGACGAGAAACACTATGACCGGTTCGACCAGGTGTTCGGGACGGTGTTCAAGAGCGTCGAATCTGTCGGGGCGGGCGAAGATCTGACGACCGACATCCCCGAGGAATGGCTGCGGCTGCTCAACGAGAAATATCTGACCGACGAGGAAAAGGCTCAGATCGAGGCGCTGGGCGGTTTCGACAAGCTGATGGAGACGCTGAAACAGCGGCTGGAGGAGCAGAAGGAGCGCCACTCGGGCGGGTCCAAGTGGATCGGCACGGGCGGGACCAGCCCCTTCGGTCACGGCGGCTATAATCCGGAAGGCGTGCGGATCGGCGGACCCGGACGACATGGCCGGGCGGTCAAGGTGTGGGAGAAGCGCGAGTTCAAGAACCTGGACGACACGGTCGAACTGGGCACGCGCAACATCAAGGTGGCCTTGCGCCGCCTGCGCCGCTTCGCGCGCGAAGGGGCGGCGGAAGAGCTGGACATCGACGGCACCATCGACGGCACGGCCCGCCAGGGCTGGCTGGACATCCAGATGCGGCCCGAGCGGCGCAACACGATCAAGGTGCTGCTGTTCCTGGACATCGGCGGATCGATGGACGGCCATATCAAGCTGGTGGAGGAGCTGTTCTCGGCCGCCCGGACCGAGTTCAAGAATCTGGAGTTCTTCTACTTCCACAACTGCCTGTACGAGGGTGTCTGGAAGGACAACCGGCGGCGTCACACCGAGCGGATCGCCACCTGGGACCTGCTGCACAAATATCCCGGCGACTGGCGCGCCATCTTCGTCGGCGACGCGACCATGTCGCCCTATGAGATCACCATGCCCGGCGGTTCGGTCGAACACTGGAACGAGGAGGCCGGGGCGGTGTGGATGAAGCGAGCCCGCCAGCAGTGGGAAAAGTCCGTGTGGCTGAACCCGGTGCAGGAACGGTACTGGAGCTACACCGCCTCGGTCGGCCTGTTGCGGGAGCTGATGGACGAGCGAATGTTCCCCCTGACGCTGGAAGGGCTCGACAAGGCGATGCGGGCGCTGACAAGGTAGGTTTCGCGTCCGGGGCGAAACCGCCCTGGCGACAGTGCAAAGAGGCCTGAGAATGCTCGCCGCCTTCGCCCTGCTTCTTCTGGCCCAACAGGCCGCCCCGACCGTGGTGTGGGAGGCGCCGCCCGCCGCCGAAGCCCCGCCGCCGCGTCCCGCCCACAATGTTCCGGAATGGGGTCTCGCCGATCCGTTCGGCTATGAGCGGGCGCGGTGCAGCCCGCAGCTGCGCGGCGCGAGATCGCTGGAAGTCTGTCAGGCCGAGGTTCGCGCCCAGCTGGCCCTGGCTCTGGGGCCGGATCTGCCCGACGCCCTGCGCCCTGAGGGGATGGCGGGCGACTGCCAGATGGCCCAGGCGGCCCAGGGCGGCTCGTCCTACGGCCTGCAGTGCGGCCCCCAGTCGCGGGCGCCGACCGACTCTCCCCGGCCCAAGGAGGTGGATTGCCGCCCCCGTCCCGAACGGGGCGGCTTCAGCTCGGAATGCCGACCGGTTGGGGCGCCCCAGGACAAGGGGCTAACGCTGAAGCTATGGGGTGACTGACCCGAACGAAAACGCCGCCCGCGACTGCGGACGGCGTTGAACGTCTTTAAATAGTCGGTCGCGTCAGTTGCGATTGTCGCGCAGACTGTCCTTCACGCCGCCGACCGCGTTTTGGACCTTGCCTTCGACCTGGTCCGCCTTCCCCTCAGCCTGAAGCTTGGAATCGCCGGTCATCTTGCCGACGCCTTCCTTGATCTTGCCGCCGACATTCTTGGCGGAGCCTTCAATACGGTCATGATCTGCCATGGGAATTCTCCTGTTTCGAGCGACGCCGCGATGGCGCTGCAAGGTGAAGGAGAAACGGGAGCGGGTCCGGGCCGTTCCGTAAGGCTCAGCTTGCCCGGCGCAGCCACACCGCGACCGCCCAGGCGTGGGAGTCGTGGCGGAGGCGCGACAGAGCCACGGTCGGGTCCAACCAGACCAGGGTGTGATCATCCTCGCACTTGGCCTGGGGGTTCTCGGCCGTGACCGTCGCGGTCCAGAAGCCGCCGACGTTGTAGAGGGGCTCGCCGGTGCTTTTCAGATGATACTGGCCCGCCTCGGCGATGCGGTTCAGAGGCGTCACAGACAGGCCGGTTTCCTCGACGAACTCGCGCACCAGGGCCTCGACCTCGGTCTCCTCGCCATCCACCGCCCCGCCGGGAAGATCGAAATAGGCGCCGGCCGCTCGTTCGACCCGGACGCAGGCGATCAGGCCGTCGCGCTCCACCACGCCGAAGGCCGTGGCGCGGTGGCGATAGTCGAGCGCGGGATTACGAAGGCCGAACTGGAGCATGATGCAGATCCGACCTTAGAGGTCGAACGCCAATTTGGCGCGCACGCCCTTGTGCGCCGCGTCGAACTCGACGGCTGAGCGCAGGCCCGAGGCCATGGCCGAAATGATCTTGCCGCCCAGGCCGGTGCCCTTGGGTGTTCCGTCGCCCAGACCCGGCCCGTCGTCTTCGACCGTCAACAGGGCGCGATGCTCGCCGTCCGGCTTCAGACTGATGCGTATCTCCCCGCCCTGCCCAGGCTGATAGGCGTATTTCACCGCATTGGTGACCAGTTCGGCGACGACGACGCCCAGGGACACGGCCTGGTCCGTCGTGACCCAAAGAGGAGCGACGTCGATGACCAGACGCGGCGAACCTTCACCGGGCCCGAGCGACTTGGACAGCTCGTCCATCAGGCCTTGCAGATATTCGTCCATGGCCACCCGGCTCATGTCGCCGGAGGTGTAGAGGCGGCGATGGACGTGGGCCACGGCCTCGATCCGGGCCTGGGATTCGCGCAGGGCCTCTCTGGCGCCTTCATCGCTGATGTGGCGCATCTGCAGGGACATGAAGCTGGACACCAGCTGCAGCGAATTGCCGACGCGGTGATTGACCTCGCGCAGCATGGCCTCGGCGCGGTCGCGGGCCAGACGAATCTCTTCCTGGGCGATCTCGTTCTCGCGCTGAAGCCGCCGGCGCAGCAGGGCGTCCTCCAGGGCCGACCGCAGCAGGGAGGTGAAGTCCTCGGACACGTCCTTGATGACATAGTCCGCCGCCCCGGCGCGCAGGGCGGCGACGGCGATCCGCCCGTCCTGGGCCCCCGTCACATAGACCACGGGCGGCGGCGCCGGCAGGGCCAGGATGTCCGGCAGGACGTCCAGACCGTCCCGGCTGGGCATATAGTGGTCCAGGGCGCAGATGTCGTATTCGTTGGCGGCGAGCAGCTCCAAACCCGCGTCGCCGTCCGGGGCGCAGGTGACGGCATAGCCGTGGCGGGTCAGTTCCTTCTCGACCAGCCGCGACAGGCCGCGGTCGTCGTCGATGTAGAGCAGACGGATGGGGCCGGACAGTCCGATCGTTAAATCTCCGGCGCCTGCATGACCGAAAGGAAGAGACCCAGCTGACGGATCGCGCCGGCGAAGGACTCATAATCGACAGGCTTGGTGATGTAGACGTTGCAGCCCAGGTCGTAGCAGCGCTGGATTTCGACCTTGTCGTCGGTGGTGGTCAGAACCACGACGGGCGCCCGCTTCAAACGGTCGTCGGCCTTCACCTTTTCCAGAATGTCCGTGCCCGACATGTCGGGCAGGTTCAGGTCCAGCAGGATCAGCAGCGGGCCGTTGGCCAGGATTTCCGCGCTGAACAGATAGTCCAGAGCGGCCCCGCCCTCATCGAAATGCTTGATCTCGTTGCTGATGTTGGCGCGACGGATGTTCTTTTCGATCAGTTTGGCGTGACCGTGGTCATCCTCGACCATGATGATTTTGACGGCTTGCGTCACAGTACGCCTCCAGGTTCCGACAGGATCAGTCGTTTGGGGAATTTCAGGAGGAAAGTCGAGCCCTTGCCAAGCTCGGACTCGATATCGATCGTGCCGCCGATGCGCCGAACGCTGTTGCGGACGAAGGCCAGGCCCAGGCCCTCGCCTCTTCGGTCCTGTTTTCCGGAGCGCCGGAACAGTTCGAAGATGCGTTCGTGGTCCCGCGCGGCGATGCCGCGACCGTTGTCGGCGACCCGGTAGACGACCCAGCCGCCGGGCAGGTCTTCGCCGGATATGACAATTTCGCCAGGGCGGCCGGCGTCCAGATATTTGACCGCATTGTCGATCAGATTGCCCAGAATCTGTTCCATCGACAGGCGGTCGCTTTCGATCGACGGCAGGGCCTCCACCAGGATCTGGGCGCCGGCGGCCTCGGTCTGATGGTGAACGCTGTCGGCGATGTTGCGAGCCATGGCGGTCATGTCCAGGGTCTCCGGCAGGAGATTGCGACGCCCCTCGCGCGACAGGCGCAGGATGGCGTTGATGAGCCGGTCCATCTTTTCGGTCGAGGCGCGGATGAAGCCCAGGGCCTCGGGCATGTCTTCGCGCACGGCGGTGACGATGTCGGCCGACACCTCGCGTTCCGCCTCGGCCTCGGCCACCCCGCGCTCGATGATCTTTCCGGCCTGCTCCAGTTCGGAGGTGTAGCCCATCACATTGACCAGGGGCGCGCGCAGATCGTGGCTGACGATATAGGCGAAGCGCTGGATTTCCTCATTGGCGCGGGTCAGGGCGGCGGTGCGGTCGCGCACCATGTCCTCCAGGCCGGCGTTGATGGCGGCCACCTCCTCGCGCGCGTGCTGAATCTCGCCGACATAGCGCCGCACCATCCAGGCCGAGAGCAGCGCAAGGACCAGGACCAGCAGGCCGGTGATGGCGTTCATCACCACGGTCATCATGGCGGCGCGCTCGGACACGCGGGTCCGTTCGGCGATGCGCGCGGACTTGAAGGCGTCGAAATCGTCGATGGTCTGGCGCAGCTCGTCCATATAGCGTTTGCCTTCGCCGGACCGCACCGTCTGGATCGCTTGGCCTATGCGGCCCTCACGCGCCAAGGCCAGGGTCGCCTCCATCTCCCTCAGCTTGGCGTCGGAGAGCCTACGGATTTGGGCCACCGGCGCCCGGAGCGTCGGGTCGGCCGCCGCGCCTTCTTCGAGAAACGCCAGGGCAGGCTCGCGCTCCGCGCGCGCCTCCTCAAAGGGCGTCAGGAAATCGCTGCGGCCGGTCAGCAGAAAGCCGCGTTGCGCGGTCTCCGCATTCAGCATGGAGATCAGGACCGTGCGCGACTGGCGGCGCATCTGCTGGGCGTGTTCGATCGCATCGTTAACCGTGGCGGTGCGCTGTATCATGACGAAGGTCGAGATGTTGACCGTCAGCAGCAGGACGAAGGCCAGGACCAGCAGGCCGGTGACGGATCGCGCCAGGGAGGGCGTGCGCACAAAATCGCTGAACCGCGACCAGCTTTGGCTCGAGGGAAGTTTCATGCGGCGCAGCATTAGCGGCGACCGAGGCTGCGTCAAACGGCAGTCACACGAAACTCTTGGGCCTTTCGCGTCTTCTGATGAGTATGGTCTGGCTTGCCGGTCTGCGGCGGGCGGAAAACGGGGGGAAGAGCGATGATCTGGTGGTGGTGGATTTTACCGGCGGCGGCGGCCCTGATTGGCCTGGTTCTGCTGGTCCGCGGCTTGCGCGCCCTGTTCGGCGGCAGGGCGGTGCGGGGCGTGGCGGGCGCGGCGCTCGGCGGCGGCGTCCTCTGGCTGGCGTCCCTGGCGACCCTGTTCGGCCTGAACCTTCAGACCTACGACCGGCTGACCTATGAACGTCCGGTTGCGAGCCTGGAACTGAGGCGCCTCGGGCCGCAGTATTATGAGATCGAGCTGACGCCCCTGTCGCAGGACAGGCCGGCCGCAGCGACCCTCTATCCTGTCCACGGCGACGACTGGCGGATCGACGCCCAGGTGCTGAAGTGGAAACCTTGGGCCAATGTGCTGGGCCTGGATTCCCAATATCGGCTGGAACGCCTGTCGGGTCGCTATCGCACGGTCGAACAGGAGTTGACCGCCGAACGCAGCGCCTATGATCTGGCGGCCATCGAGGAAAACGCCCGCAACGGCGCCCTGCCCTATAAGGTCGAGGCCTGGGACGCGATCCGGCGTTACCGGCGCTACATCGACGCCGCCGATACCCTCTACGGCTCGGCCGCCTATATGCCGATGGCCGAGGGCGCGCGCTATGAGGTCTGGATCACCCAGTCCGGCCTGATCGCCCGCCCGGTCAATGAGGCCGCGCGCGCCGCCTCCGCCGGCGGCTGGACGGTCGCCGACTAGACCTGGCCCAGGGTCCGAAGCTTGGCGCGGGGGTGGATTTCGTTCTGGCTCATGACCACCGTCTGGCCCCGGAACCGCTCGATGATCGAGCGGACATAGGGGCGAGTCTGGGGCCCGGTCAGCAGGACGGGATTCTCGCCGGACATGGCGATCCGTTCGAAGGTGTCGCGGACGGCGCGGATGAAGTCCTGCAGCCGCGACGGCGCCATGGCCAGCTGCTTGTCCTCGCCGCCGCCGATCAGGCTTTCGGCGAAGGCGTTCTCCCATTCGGGCGACAGGGTGACGATCGGCAGGGCGCCGTCGCCGCCCTGGTGCTGCCAGCACAGCTGACGGGCCAGGCGGGCGCGGACGTGTTCGACCAGGGTGGTGACGCTGGTGCTGTGGGGCGCGGCCTCGGCCAGCCCTTCCAGAATGGCGGGCAGATCGCGGATCGAAACCTTCTCGCGCAGCAGGGCCTGAAGCACCCGTTGCAGGGTGGTGACGCTGACGACGCTGGGGATCAGCTCCTCAACCAGCTTCTTCTCTTCGGTTCCCAGCTCCTTCAGCAGCTTCTGCACCTCGCCGTAGGACAGCAGGTCCGCCATATTCTCCTTCAGGATCTCGGTCAGGTGCGTCGTCAGGACCGTGGAAGGATCGACCAGCGTATAGCCGTGGAAGGTCGCTTCTTCGCGCAGGGTTTCGCTGATCCAGGTGGCGGGCAGGCCGAAGGCGGGCTCGCGCATATGTTCGCCCGGCAGATCCACCTGGCCCCCCGCCGGGTCCATCGCCATCAGATGCCCTAGACGCACCTCGCCCGCCCCAGCCTCCATCTCCTTGATGCGGATGGCGTAGCCCTGGGTCGGCAGGCGCATATTGTCCAGAATGCGGACCTGCGGCATGACGAAGCCGTATTCCTGGGCCAGCGATCGACGGAGCGCCTTGATCTGGTCGGTCAGACGCCGCCCTTCCAGATCATTGATCAGGCTGAGCAGCGAATAGCCCAGCTCGATCTTGACCTCGTCGATCGTCAGCACGTTCGAGATCGGCTCTTCGACCTCCTCCTTGGGGGCGGCCGCAGCGGCGACCTCGGCCTCCGTCGGCTGGGGCTTGAGCCGTTGGCGGCCCAGGCGCCAGGCCATGAAGCCCGAACCGATGGCCAGGGCGGCAAAGGGGATCAGCGGCATGCCGGGGATCAGGCCGATCAGACCCGCCGCGCCCGACACCACGCCCAGAGACACCGGATTGGTGGCCAGCTGGGTGACCAGGGCCTTGTCCGCCGTGCCCTCGACGCCCGCCTTGGACACCAGGAAGCCGGCGGCGATCGAGATGATGATGGCCGGCACCTGGGTGACCAGACCGTCGCCGATGGTCAGCTGCACATAGGTGTTGGCGGCGTCCATGGCCGGCATGCCGTGCTGCAGGGTGCCGATCAATATGCCGCCGATGGCGTTGATGAAGGTGATGATCAGGCCTGCGACGGCGTCGCCGCGCACGAACTTCGAGGCGCCGTCCATGGCCCCGAAGAAGGTCGATTCCTGCTCCAGCTCCTTGCGGCGCAGCTTGGCCTGGTCCTCGGTGATCAGGCCCGACGACAGGTCAGCGTCGATCGCCATCTGCTTGCCCGGCATGGAGTCGAGGGTGAAGCGGGCCGAGACTTCGGCGATCCGGGTCGAACCCTTGGTGATGACGACGAAGTTCACCACCAGGATGATGGCGAAGATGATCACACCGATGATGAAGTTGCCGCCCATCATCAGCTCGCCGAAGGCGTTGATCACCTGGCCGGCGCTGTCGTGCCCCTCCTGCCCCTTGGTCAGGATCAGCCGCGTCGAGGCCAGGTTCAGGCCCAGGCGGAAAAGGGTCGAGACCAGCAGAACCGTCGGGAAGATGGCGAAGTCCAGCGGCTTCTTCATCATCACGGCGGTCATCAGGATCAGCACGGACGAGACCAGCGAGATCGCCAGCAGCAGGTCCAGAAGCATCTTCGGGACCGGCAGGATCAGCAGCATGATCACGCCGATCACGCCGACCGCCATCAGCACTTCGCCGCGGTTGACCCAGCTCAGCACGTCGCGCCCGGTGGGGCGCGCCATGCCGTCCTTCATCATGATCGGCGCATCAGTCACGGCCCAGGGCCTTCAAGACGCGGCGGGTCGCCTCGGCGATCACGGCGTCGCGCTGATCCTCCGTCGCCGAGGCGGCGCCGGTGAAATAGGCGGCGATGATGACCGGCGAACCGCTGAGCGGGGTCAGCATGCCCACGTCGTTCGTCGTGCCGCGGGCGCCCGAACCGGTCTTGTGCGCGACGCTCCAACCCTCGGGCGCGCCCGCCTTGATCCGGTTGGGGCCGGTCGGGGAGGCGGTCAGCCAGCCGTGCAACAGGGCGTCGTGCGCCGGCGTCAGTCGATCGCTGAAGGCCATTTCGCGGATGTTGGCGACGGTCTGTTCCGGCAAGCAGGTGTCGCGCGGATCGTCAGGCAGGGCGGTGTTCAAGTCCGGCTCCAGACGAGAGATGACGGTCGTCGTGTCGCCGAAGGTCGGCCACCACGAACGCCATACGCCGATTCCGCCCATCTCGCGGATCAGGATATTGGCGGCCGGATTGTCGCTGACCTCCACCGCCGCCTGCATCAGTTCGCGGATGGTGAGCGTCCGCCCCACCGCCTTTTCGGTCACGGGCGCATGGGGAATGATGTCGGCCGAGGTGATGCGGACCGGCCGGTCCAGCCTTTCCTCGTCCCGCTGCACCCTTTGCAGGACGGCCGCCGCCAGAAAGGGTTTGAAGGTCGAGCAGAAGGGAAACCGCTCCTGGCTGCGCCACAGCGCCCGCACCCCGCTGCCGACGTCCAGGGCGGCGACGCCCAGCCGCCCGCCCCACCGCGTCTCCAGATCGTTCAGGAACAGGTCCGGGGCCGCCTCGGCCTTGACCTTGGTCTGGCTGCGCGGCGTGCAGGCGGCCAGGCCCAGCGCGCCTGCGCCGGCCATCAGCCTCCGCCTGTCCAGACCGCGCCCCATGCTCAGGCGGCGTAGCCCGAGGCCGAAACGCCGGACTGCGGGGCGGGAATGACCGTCCCCTCCTCGGCGTATTCGTTAAGCTTGTTGCGCAGGGTGCGGATGGAGATGCCCAGGATGTTGGCCGCATGGGTGCGATTGCCCAGACAGTGGGTCAGGGTGTCCAGGATCAGGGTCTTCTCCATCGCCGCCACCGTCTGGCCGACGAAGCTGCGGGTCACGGCGTCGGCCGCCTGGGCCGCCCGGGCCGCAACGCCGCCGCCATAGGGGTTCCCCACGGCCGCCGTTCCCATCATGCCGCCGCCTTCCGCCGTCAGCGGCTGGCCGTCCGGCAGGCGGATGGCGTCCACATCGATCTCGGGTCCGGTCGCCAGCAGCACGGCCCGGTGCATGGCGTTTTCCAGCTCACGGACGTTGCCGGGCCAGCGGTGGGCGCTGATCGCCTGACGCGCCCGCGCCGACATCGGCCGCTCGGGCACGCCGTTGGCCGCCGCATATTTCTTGATGAAGTGATCGGCCAGCACCCCGATGTCGCCCGGCCGTTCGCGCAGGGCCGGCAGGCGCAGATTGACGACGTTCAGCCGGTACAGCAGGTCCTCGCGGAACGTGCCTTCCGCCACGGCCTTGGCCAGGTCGCGGTTGGAGGTGGCGATGATGCGGATATTGACCGGCACGGGCTTGGAGCCGCCGACCCGGTCGATCACCCGCTCCTGGATGGCGCGCAGCAGCTTGGCCTGGAGCCGGGCGTCCATCTCGGAGATTTCGTCCAGCAGCAGGGTGCCGCCGTCGGCCTCTTCGAACTTGCCGATCCGGCGGGCGACGGCGCCCGTGAAGGCGCCCTTCTCGTGACCGAACAGTTCCGATTCCAGCAGATTATCGGGAATGGCCGCGCAGTTGACGCTGATGAAGGGCTTTTCGGACCGGCGCGAATGGTCGTGCATGTAGCGCGCCATCACCTCCTTGCCGACGCCGCTTTCGCCGGTGATCAGGATGGAGGCTTCGGAGCGCGCCACCTGATCGGCCAGTTGCAGCACCGCCTTCATCGCCGGATCGGCCGAGATCATCGGCTTTTCGTCGTCGGCGACGGCGGCCAGGACCGCCGCTATCATCTCCGCATCGGGCGGCAGGGGGATGAACTCCTTGGCCCCGGCCTTGATGGCGGCGGCCGCCTCGCGGGCGTCGGCGTCGACCCCGAAGGCCACCACCGGCACAGTGATCCGCTCGGCCTCGTTCGCGGCGATCAAGGCGGCGATGTCGAGCTGATAGTCGACCATCAGCAGGTCGGCGCCCTGCCCCCGTCGAAGCTGTTCTGTCGCCTGATCCGCGCGCTCGACGTGACTGACCTTGGCGCCGTGCGCCATGGCCATCTTCACCGCCGAAGCGAGCTGTCCGCTCAGTCTGCCTACCACCAGAAGACGCATCGTTCTTCTCCTCTAATCCTTCACCCGGTCCGACGCGCAGCGCGCGTCAGCCGCCCGAGTCCTCAGTCTTGATGATTTCCGTCATGGTCACGCCCAGCCGATCCTCGACCACGACGACCTCGCCGCGTGCGATCAGACGGTTGTTGACGAAAATGTCGATCGCCTCGCCGACCTTGCGGTCCAGCTCCAGCACCGAACCCTTGTTCAGCTTCAGCAACTGAGCGACCGACATGTGCGACTTGCCCAAAACGGCCGAGATATTGACCGGAACCTCGAACACCGTCGCCAGGTCGGCGGCGGTTTTTTCGCCCGCGTCGTCGGCGACGGCCAGGGCGGTGGAGTCGGGAAATTCCTCGAGCGATAGATCGTCGGAGGCCATCAGAACTCACTCCGGTCGGTGTGGATTGGGGGTTCGGCGTGTCCCGCCTCGGCCGCCAGGGCGGCGCTCAGGGCCTCCGCGACGCGGGCGGCGGAACCTTCGGGATCGTGATCGGCGCGACCGTCGGCCCACTCCAGCTGGAAGGCGGCGACCGCCATGCCGGGTTCGTCGCGGAAGGCGACGACGCCGGTGAAGCCGCTGTCGGCGCAGGCCTGTTCGATTTGGCCGCGCACCACCTCGTCCAGGCCCGAGGCCCGGATCACCAGGCGCGGCGAGGCGTCGATCTCTTGAGCCAGGGACTCCAGGGCGGCGCGCAACGGCGCCTGGGGGAAGCGGTGCAGGGCGGCGTCGGCGATGGCCCGCGCCGCCGCCAGGGCCAGGTCGGCGGACTGTTCGCGATGGGTCTGGGCGACGGTTCGCAGCGACGGCAGGGCGGCGGCGGCGGCCTGGGCGATGTTGGTCAGGGCCATGGCCCGGATGTTTTCGACCTCGGCGAGGGCCTCCTGGCGCGCCTCCAGCCGGGCGGTGGCGACCAGGGCCTCGACCTCTGCGGGCATGTAGCTGCGTTTGACCGGCTTCCAGGCGCTTGCGCGCACCACCGCGCCGTCGGCGTCGAACTCGGTGTCAAAGGCGAAGGGGGTGCTCATGTCAGTAGATCAACTCGTCGTCGGAGCCTTGGCCGGCCAGCATGATCTCGCCGCGCGCGGCCAGATCCTTGGCGACCTGGACCATGGCCATCTGGGCCCCATCCACGTCCTTCAGCCGCACCGGCCCCATGGACTCCATGTCTTCGCGCAGGATCTTGGCGGCGCGTTCGGACATGTTGGAGAAGAACATCTCCCGCAGCCCTTCGGAGGCCCCCTTCATCGCCAGGCCCAGCGAGTCCTTGTCCACGGCCCGCAGAAGGGTCTGAACCCCGCCCGGATCCAGCTTGGACAGGTCTTCGAAGACGAACATCAGGGCGCGGATGCGTTCGGCGGATTCGCGGTTGCGCTCTTCCAGGGCGCCGATGAAGCGCGCCTCGGTCTGTCGGTCGAAACTGTTGAAGATGTCGGCCATCATTTCGTGGCTGTCGCGCTTGGAGGTGCGCGCCAGGTTCGACATGAATTCGGTGCGAAGGGTCGCCTCGATCTTGTCCAGGATTTCGCGCTGGACAGGCTCCATCCGCAGCATCCGCTGGACGCATTCCAGGGCAAAATCCTCCGGCAGGGCCGTCAGCACCCGGGCGGCGTGGTCGGACTTCACCTTGGACAGGATGACGGCGACGGTCTGGGGATATTCGTTCTTCAGATAGTTGGCGAGAACCGCCTCGTTCACATTGCCCAGCTTGTCCCACATGGTCCGGCCGGCCGGACCGCGGATTTCCTCCATCAAGCCGTCGACGCGATCCTTGGGCAGGAAGGCGCTGAGCAGCTTCTGGGTCTGTTCGAAACTGCCCATGACGGCGCCCGTGCCCGACAGGCCGGACACGAACTCCAGCATCAGGGCCTCGACCGCCTCGGCCGTCACATTGCCCAGGGTCGCCATGGCCTGGGAGATCTCCTTGACCTCCTCGTCGTCCAGCCTCTCCCACAGGGCGGTGTGGTCTTCGCCCAGGGCCAGCAGGATGACGGCCGCCTTCTCGGGGCCGGTAAGCCGATTGGGGTCCTCGATGACCGGCTTTTTCGAAACCAGCTTGGCCATCAGCCTTCCGCCACCCAGTTGCGCAGGATGTTGGCGGCCTCGTCAGGATGGGCCTGGACGAAGTCGGCGACCTTCTTGACCGAAGACGCCTTCACCTGCCCTTCGATACGGGCAATGTCGATCTTCTGGTCCATTTCGTTCGGCGCAGGCAGTTGCACCAGCTGGGGCTGGCCGTCCGGGCCGATGACGGTCGTGGTCAAGGTGGCGACCGGCGTGCCGTCCGGGGCCGTCAGAGCCGGCGCTCCAGGACCGGCCGCCCCGCCCGAGCCGGCCGTCTTCAGCAAGGGCCGCAGGACGAAGAAGATCAGCAGCAGCGCCACTGCCGCCAGGATGCCCAGCTCGATCAGCCGCATGACGTCGGTCTTGGAGAAGTCCAGCAGCGAAGGCTTGTCGTCCAGCCCGCCGGGCAGGCCGGTGTCGCGGTTGAAGCGGACGTTGATGACCTCGATCTTGTCGCCGCGGGCCTCGTCTATGCCGGCCGCCGCCGCGACCAGGGACTTGATCTGAGCGATCTCCTCGGCCGAGCGCGGCGCATAGGTCGGCTCTCCCTTGCCGTCGGCGGCCGGGGTCCATTTGCCGTCCACGGCGACGGCGACGGCCAGCTTCTTGACCTCGCCCGGCTCCTTGGTGGTCGTGGTGGTGGTGTTGGAGATTTCGTAGTTTGTCGTCTCGGCGTTCTCGGCGGTGGTCGAGCCGGCCGGGGTGGTCGCGGGCGGGGCGCCGCCGGGGATGTTGTTCGCCGCCGTCACGCCGCCGTCGTTCTGGCCCGTAGTGTCGGACGACTGCGAGCCGTTGGCCGTGGTCGAGCGCACGACCTGGCCGTCGGGATCGAACTTCTGTTCCTGGGTGGTGGAGCGGCTTTGGTCGATGTCGGCCGTCACCTGGACCCGCGCCGAGCCGACGCCGACGACGCCCTCGACGATGTCCTTGATGCGCGCCTGAAGCTGGGCCTCGGTATTGCCCTTGGTTTCGGCCGCAGAGGCCGAGGTGAAGCCGCCGTCGTCGCCGGCCGCCAGCGTGCGGTTGTTCTGATCGGCCACCGTGACCCGGTCCGGCTTCAGATTGGGCACGGACGAGGCCACCAGATTGCGGATGGCCCGCACCTGATCCGCCGTCAGATCCCGCCCGCCCAGGCCGACCAGCACGGCGGCGGTGGGTTCGCCCGCAGCAGCGGTGAACATCTCGCGACGCGGCATGGTGATGTGGACGCGGGCGGCGGTGATGCCGCGCATCGACATGATGGTGCGGGCCAGTTCGCCTTGCAGGGCGCGCTGTTCGTTCAGCTGCTGCTGGAACTCGGTCTGCCCCAGGACCGACTGATTGTCGAAGATTTCGTAGCCGACCGAGCCGGAGGTCACGAGCCCCTTTTCGGCGATCAGCATCCGCGCCGTGCCCACGTCGTCGCGATTGACCATGACGGTCGAGCCGTCGCCCTTGGAGGCGTATTTGATGCCGGCCTGTTGCAGGGCGGCGGTGATTTCGCCGGCCTCGCGCAGATCGAGATTGGAATAGAGCAAGGCGTCCGGCGCCTGGCCCACGCGCAGCATGACGGCGACCAGGACGGCGGTCACGCCCGCGGCGACGCCGAGGACGGCGGCCAGACGACCGATCCCGAACTTCTGCAACGCCGCCGTAAAGCCGCCCACGCGCCCACGCCCCAAACTCACGGGAGACACCGACGCCCCGCTAGGCAGAAAATGCCGTGTCGATGGTAAATGGGCCGTTAAGAGACCTTTACGGGCGAACCGCCGCTTCCAGCTCAGGCAGGACCGGGGGCGCGCCGGACGGCAGGGCCGCCCTGGGATCCTTCAGCCAGGCGGCGATGTCGCGATAGACGATCTCGGCGTCCAGATCGCGGTCCAGCAGGTGCCAGCTGTCGGGATACCAGGCCGTCTTCAGGGCGCCGCCCTCGGCCACGGCCCTTTGCAGGGCCTTCTTCATCTGATCTCTTTTGACGATCTCATCGTGCGCCCCGTACATCAGAAGGGCGTCGCCGCGGATGCGGCCCAGGCTGCGCGACGCCGTCTCCATCAGATCGACCAGGCCGTAGATGGTGTCGAACCGGGTGGCCAGGATGCTTTGCGGGTCGCGGCCGTTGCGGACCAGCTCCAGCGTGTTGCTGGAGGCGTGGATGTCGCGCGTGATGAAACTGGGCGGCTCCAGGGCCACGCCGCCCGCCAGACGCGCGGCGATGTTCAGGACGGCGCTGTTCAACGGCCCCTGGGTCGACCAGCCCCAGACGCCGGGCGCCAGCAGCACCACCCGGTCGGCGTCGGGCGGATCGCCCGATCCGAAGGCGGCGGCGGCCACCGATCCCCCCATGCTCTCGCCGACCACGGCGATGACGGCATGGGGATGGCGCGCGCGGGCCAGGGCCGTCGCCTCGCGCAGGTCCTGGGTCATCTTGGCGGTCCCCGCCCAGACGCCCCGCCCCGGCGCCGCGCCGAAGCCGCGCTGGTCATAGGCCCAGGTCTCGATTCCCTGTTCGGCCCACCAGGGTCCGGCCAGTCGGAAGCTGGCGGCGTGGTCGTTCATGCCGTGCAGGGCGACGATGACCGCCCAGGGCTCGCGGTCGGTCGGGCCCCAGCGCATCAGAGGCAGACGCGCCCCGTCCGACATGACCAGGGCGCGATCCTCCACGTGCGGCCCGGCGAAGCCCGGCGGAGGCGTCATCGGCGGCTGGATATGGGGCGCGGCGCAACCGGTCAGGCCCAAGACCAATCCTACGGCCGCGATCAGTCCTCTGGAGGTCATGCGCGCATCCTCATCGGCTTTAAGATCGAGGCGACGCGCATCCGCAGATAGGGGATCACCTCGTCCTCGAACCACGGATTCCGCCTCAGCCAGGCCGTATTGCGCCAGGACGGGTGCGGAAGCACCAGATGGCTGGGGGCGTAGTTCCGCCAGGCCCGCACCGTCTCGGTCATATTACGTTGGGTTCGTGCGCCCAGGGCCCAGGCCTGGGCATAGCCGCCGACCAGCAGGGTCAATTCCATCTGCGGCAGGGCCTGCATCAGCGGCGGCCGCCACAGCTCGGCGCATCGGGCGGGCGGCGGATAGTCGCCCCCTTTCGGCGCCGTGCCGGGATAGCAGAAGGCCTGGGCCGCCACCCCGATGCGGCGGTCGGCGTAGAAGGTCTCATAGTCCACCCCCATCCAGTCGCGCAGCCGGTCGCCGGACGGATCGGTGAAGGGCAGGCCGCTTTCATGCACCCGCCGCCCCGGCGCCTGGCCGCAGATCAAGAGCCGTGTCTCGGGAAAGACCCGAACCACCGGGCGCGGCGTATGCGGCAGCACGCCCGCGCAGGCGCGACAGGCGCGGATGTCGCTCAGAAGGGCGTCGAGACTTCCCACGCCCCGCTCATCCCCGCGAAGGCGGGGACCCAGATCATTGGGGGCTTCCCTCTCGCCGATTTTCAGCGATGCCGATCCCAAAAGCCTTGCCTCAAGAAAAGGACTGGGTCCCCGCCTTCGCGGGGATGAGCGGAGTGGTCAATCTTCGACGTCGTCCTCGGCGACCGCCGGGCGGCGGCTGAGCGCCAGGGCCGTTTCCTCCTCGGTCGGCAGGCGCAGGCGCGTCACGCCGCGGAAATTGTCCGGATCGACCGGCTTGCCCTTTTTGGTGATGGTCAGCCTGCCCTGCCGCATCAGCCCCAGGGCCGTCGCCCGCACCTTGGGCAGCATGCGCTGCCACTGCTCCGGCTGCAGCGCCTTGGCCACCTCGGCCGGCTCGATGCTCTTGCCCGGCTCAAGCCCGGCGAGTTTATTCAAGATTGCGGTTTCGATCGGATCGCTCATTGCGCCTATATGCTGCACCGCGAGACCAGAAGTAAGGCCGAGTCGTCATGCCGAAGAAAATCACCGTCACCGAGGGCGAGTTCGCCGGTTGGCAGACCTATGACCTGCACGACACCTTCGACGTCGTGGTCGGCCCCTTCTACGGCAAGCTCGATCCCAACGGCCATATGCGGTGCGCCTTCCGCGCCGAACAGAAACACATGAACGCCGGCGGTCGGATGCACGGCGGCTGCCTGATGACCTTCGCCGACATCGCCATGTTCCAGATCGCCTATCAGGAGATGGAGGGCGCCTCGGGCGTGACGGTCCAGCTCGATTCCACCTTCATCGACGGCGCCTATGTCGGCGAACTGATCGAGGCGACCGGACAGGTGACCAAGGCGGGCAAGAGCCTGATCTTCGTGCGCGGCCAGATCAACACCGGCGAACGGCTGCTGATGACCTTCTCGGGCGTGATCCGCAAGTTCACGCCGCGCGGCTGAACCGCACGACCAGGGCCATAAGGACGGCGAAACCGGCGGCGGGCCACAGGGCCGCCAGCCCCAGACGGCCGAAGACCAGCGCGCCCAGAACCGCCCCCAGGATCAGGCCGGCCCAGAGCGTCAGATAACCCTTGTAGGCGGAACGGTCCCCGCCCCTGACCGCGCTCGCCAGGGCCTGGCCCAGTTTGACGAGCGTGCCGGTCATATAGGTCAGGCTGACCCCGACCTCGCCGTTCCTCAGAAAGACCGAATTCTCGGCGCCCATCGCCATGACCATCAGGCCGACGGCCGCAGGCGTCAGCCCCGCGCCCGCCAGGGCCGCCGCCGACGCCAGCAACAGGGCCTCGAACATCAGAACCCGGCTGCGCGATCGCGCATCCTCGCCGCCCGCGACCAGGGCGCCGAAAAAGGAGCCCAGAACGAACAGGGCCAGGATCCCCGCCAGCTGTCCGGCCGCCGGCCAACGCCCTTCGGCGAGGTTGGCGGCCAACCGCGTGGAGTTGCCGCTCATGAAGGAGACGAACACCCCGCCCAGGTGCAAAAAGCCCAGGCTATCGACATAACCCGCCAGTCCTGCGAGCAGCAGGGCCAGCCGACGGTCCGACGGCGCCAGCAGGCGCAAGGCGGCTCAGACCCCCGCCTTGGCGGCCGGGCGCTCGCGGCAGGCGTCGAACCAGCGGTGCAGGTTCTCGAACTCGGCGGGCGGGCGGTAGCGGACCAGCCGGGCGAAGTCCAAACCGACCACGGCGACGATGTCGGCGATGGTGAACCGTTCCAGGGCGATGAATTCCCGCTCCGCCAGATGCCGGTCCAGGGTCTTCATGAACCGCTCGGCCGAAACCCGATTGTACTCAGCCACCTGTGGGATCTGCACCGCCTCCAGCGCGGCCAGGGCCGGGTGGGAATGGCGCACGTTCAGCATCAGCGGATTGGACAGATAGAACTCGCACCGGCGCGTCCACATCTCGACCACCGCCTGTTCGCGGGCGTCGCGGCCGAACAGGTTCGGCTCTGGATACAGGGCCTCCAGATAGCGGCCGATAGCCACGGATTCGGAAATGGTCGTGCCGTCGTCCAGCTCCAGCGCCGGCAGATGCGGCACCCCGACCTTGTCGCGATAGTCCGGCTTGCGGTGCTCGCCGGTCATGATGTCGATTTCGACCAGTTCGACGTCCTCGACCCCCTTCTCCGCCAGGACCCATCGGACCCGGCGGGGATTGGGCGCGCGGTGTGAGGTGTAGAGCTTCATCGGAACGCCTCCGTTGTTTTGAGAAACGCTACTGCCCGAACACCGCCGCTGGCAAGGCGCCGACGATGGCGGCGCTCATCAGCGTGGCCATGAAGCCGGCGAACAGGGCCTTCCAGATCAGCCCCAGAACCTCATGACGACGCTCGGGCATCAGGACCGACAGGCCGGTCACCGTAATGCCCACCGAACCGATGTTGGCGAAGCCGCACAGCGCATAGGTCATCAGCATCCGCGTCCGCTCGCTCATCGCCTCGGCCGGTATCTTGCCCAGGTCGATGAAGGCGACGAATTCGGTCAGGGCCAGTTTGACGCCCAGCAGCCAGCCGCCCAGGCCCGCCTCGCGCGCATCCACCCCGATCAGCCAGGCCAGGGGGGTGAACAGGACGCCCAGAATCCGCTCGACCGTCAGCGGCTCGCCGAAGACGATCAAACCGCCCAGCATGATGTTGACCAGGGCGACCAGGGCGACGAACACAATCAGCACGGCCGAAATGTTCAGCACCACCATCAGCCCGTCCGAGGTGCCCTTGGAAATGGCGTCGATGGCGCTGTCGTACTTCAGGGCCGAGTCATAGCTGATGGCCTGAGCCGCCTGTTTGTCGGGCTCGGGCACGATGATCCGCGCCAGCAGCACCCCGGCCGGGGCCGAGACGATGGAGGCGACCAGCACGTGGCCGGCCGCGTTCGGCAGGGTCTGGGACAGGATGCTGGCGTAGGCCACCATGGTCGATCCCGCCACCGTCGCCAGACCGACGGTCATCATCAGGAAGATTTCGGACCGGCTCAGCTTGTCCAGATAGGCCTTGATGACGATCGGGCTTTCGATCGTGCCCAGGAAGATGTTGGCCGCCACCGCCAGGGCCGAGGCGCCGCCCAGCCCCATGGTGCGCTGAAACAGAAAGCCGAAGCCCCGGATCAGCCACTTCAGGATCTTCCAGTGCCACAACAGGGCCGACAGGGCGGAAATCACCATGATCAGCGGCAGGACGTTGAAGGCGAAGGTGAACAGGGCGCCTTCGTTCTGAACCGCATAGGGCTGATCGCCCCCGCCCAGATAGCCGAAGACGAATCGCGTGCCCTGCGCCGTCGCCACGGCCAGGCCGTCGATCGCCCCCGTGACGGCGGCCAGCACCGTTCGCGACCCCGGAATGGCGAACAGGGCCAGCACCAGCGCCGCCTGAACGGCGACGGCGCCGATCGCCAGCTTCCAGGGGAAGACCCGCTGGTTCTCCGAGATCGCCCAGCAGACGGCGATGATGACGACCAGGCCGAACAGGCTCTGGAGGTTCAGAAGGCTGAACATGAAACGGCGATCCCTGCCCGGCCCGCGCCGGCTTCATCCGCTTCAAGGACAAAGTGACGCGGCTGACAAGAGGCGTGCGCGTATCAGTCGATCTTCAGCACACGGTCCAGACTGACGGCGCCCGGTCCGCGCGCGATCAGATAGGCCAGCGGCCCGGCCCAAAGCAGATGGACGGGCCAACCACCCGGCTCGACGAAGACCTGGATCACCAGGGTCATGAACAGCAGGCCCGCCGCCGCCGACCGCGTGGCCAGACCCAGCACCAGCAGGATCGGCAGCAGATGTTCCGAATAGGTCGCCAGATTCGCCGCCAGGTCAGCGGGCAGCAGGGGCACGCGGTATTCCTCGGCGAACAGATAGCGCGTCGAGGGGGTGATCGTCAGCAGCCCCTCGACCTTGGTCCGTCCCGACAGGAAGAAGGGCGTGGCGATCCCGACGCGCAGCAGCAGGGCCAGGGCGGCCTCGGGCGCGGCGGCGGTGATGCGTCGATGAATGTCCGCGATACGGTTCATGGTTGGTCCTTCGGGATCGAGGGTGAGAGGAAGACGCCGAGCGAGATCAGGCCGGCGAACAGGGCGGACAGATCCAAGTGGGGCGCAGCGGCCTGGGCCGCCGCCGCAGCGACGCCGAACGGTCGATGAAGGCGACAGGCGTCCAGGAAGACCCATTCCGCGCGGCTCAACCGCCGCGCCTGCACCTCGGCGCCCGGCCGGTGCACCAGCAAGCCTTCCGCCTCGGCCCGCCACTCGAGAGACGCGTCCGGGGACGGATAACGATGCGCCAGCCAGAGCGAGGGCGCCGTCCACTCGAACCAGAACAACTGAACCGACGGGTGCAGATTGGCCGTTACGCCCGCCAAGGCGGGGCCGAGCGCGGCGGCCTCGCGCGGCTCGAACGGCGCTGCGTCCTTGGCCAGATGAGCTTGGGTCCAGGCCCGATCCAGCCGGGCGCAGGGCGCCAGATAGGCCATGTCCGTCGCCGGCTGGAAACGCGCCAGCCAATCGGGGAAGCCTTCGCCGTAATCGACCAGCACCGGGGTGTCGCCCGGCTGGTCGGCGACAAAGGCGGCGGCGGCCGCGCGAAACCAATCTTCGCCAACCATCTGCAACACGGTGGGATAGTTGGCTTCCAGGGCGTCGATACGGCCCTTGATCGTCGTGTTGCGATAGACGGCCAGCGCACCCAGCGTCCGGTCGCCCGGCTCCAGGTGAGGCCGCAGAGACTCCAGATCGCCGGTCAGCGCCCTGTCGAAAGCCGCGTGAAACCCGGTCACGCCACCGCCTCCGCAGCGGTCAGCGCCGCAGCGGCGCGCGCCTGCTCATCCAGCAGGACCGAAAATTCCGGAACATCGCCGTCGCGTTCGACCAGGGTCGGCCGGGAACCGATGCGCGCGATCAGACGGTCGTAGAGCGCCCAGACGGTCTCGGAAACCGGCGTGTCGTGGCTGTCGATCAGCAGGGCCTCGCCCCAGACGGGATCGGGGCTATGGCCCGCCAGATGCACCTCGCCCACCAGCCCGCCGGGCAGGGCGTCCAGCCAGGCCTGGGCCGAAAACCCCATGTTGGAGGCGCTGACATGGACGTTGTTGACGTCGATCAGCAGGCCGCAGCCGGTCCGCCGGGCCATCTCGACCAGGAAATCCACCTCGTCCCAGTCATGTCCGGCCAGGGCCAGATAGGCGGACGGATTTTCGATCAGCAGCCGCCGTCCCAGGGCCTGCTGCGCCTCGTCGACATGGTCGCACACCAGGTTCAGGATCTCGCGGCTGCGCGGGACAGGCAACAGATCGGGGTGATAGACCCCGCCGCGTCGCGACCAGGCCAGATGTTCGGACACCAAAAAGGGTTCGAACCGATCGATCAGGGCGCGAAAACGGGCCAGATGTTCGCGGTCCGGCCGCTCGTCACCGGCCAGGGACAGGCCGACCCCGTGCAGCGACAACGGTCGGGCGGCGCGGATCGTCTCCAGCCAGGACAGGCGCGGCCCGCCCGCGACCATATAGTTCTCGGGATGAACCTCGAACCACAGGCCGCGCTGGGCTCCGGCCGCCGGACAGGCCGCAGCCTCCGAATAGTGCTGGGGCTTCAGGCCCAGTCCAGCGGTCGGAACGGGGGACATCAGCGGTTCGGGATCGGGCTCAGCGAACCCTTGCCCCTGGGCGTCTCGATAGAGGTGCAGGTGCCCTTGGCGACCAGTTTCCAGGCATTGCCCTGATAGTCGCGCACCGAGGTGCCGGCGCAGGTGGTGCCGGGGCCGGCGGCGCAGTCGTTCTTGCCCGCCTTGGCCACGCCGTAGCACTTCTCCATGGCGGCTTCCTGCTGGGCGGTCGGGCGGTTCTGTGCAGCGGCGGCGTTGGCGCCCAGGGCCAGCAGGGCGCCGGCGCCGACCAGGATCTTGGCGGAGATAGTCATGGGATCATTTCCTGTGTGACAGCGGCCCGGAGCGGACCCGCTTGACAGGAAGGGTTTCGACGCCCGCACGGCGAAGGTTACCGGCGCCATCAGAAAAAGAATTCTCGCCGATTGTCGTCCGCCGTGTAACCTCCGCCCTGTCCGACGCGAATGGGTTGGGGCGTGGTCGACAAGGAAGCCGAGCTCAAACGTCTGATGTTGCGGGGTCTCGACGGCGACCCCGTGGCCTGGCGCGCCCTGCTGTCCGAAATGCGCGGCGCCCTGCCCCCCTTTTTCAAACGTCGCCTGACCGGCTGCGAGGCCGACGCGGAGGATCTCGTGCAGGACTGTCTGATCGCCATCCACGCCAAGCGGGCGACCTACGACCGGTCGCTGCCCTTCACGGCCTGGGCCTACGCGATCGCGCGCTACAAGCTGATCGACCATTTCCGCCGCCTGGGACGACGCGCCGACGTGCCGCTGGAGGAGGCGTCGGTCCTTTTGGCCGAACACACGGTCGAGGACGGCGTCGTGCGCCGCGATCTGAAGAAGGTCCTGTCCATTCTGCCGCCGCGTCAGCGCCGCCTCATCGAGGACGTTCGGATCGGCGGCTTCTCCTTGGCCGAAGCGGCCAAGCGCAACGGCTTTACCGAGGGCGCGGCCAAGGTCAGCGTCCACCGCAGCATGAAGACGCTGGTCGCCAGCGTATCGCCCGATGAAGACTGACGACCTGATCGACGCCCTCGCCGCCGGGCTGGAGCCGGCCAAGCCCGCCATGCCCAGCCCTGTCCTGCTGGCCGCCGCCGCCGTGGCGGCCGTGGCGGCGGTCGGCCTGTTCTTGGGCTTCCGGCCTGATCTGGGCCAGGCGCTTCAGGGGCCGATCCCCTGGCTGAAAGGGATTTACACCGCCGCCCTTGCGGGGACCGGGATCTGGCTGGCGATACGGCTGGGGCGCCCCGGCGTCGATCCGCGCCCGGCGGTCTTCGCCCTGCTCGCCGTTGTGGCGGCGGCGGGACTGTGGGGCCTGATTGAGATGAGCCTGACTTCGCCTGAGCAGCGCATGGACGACTGGCTGGGCGGAACCTGGACCATCTGCGGCCGTAACATCGTGCTGGTCTCGGCCTTCGCCGCGCCGTTTGTCTTTCTCTCGGCGCGGAAACTGGCCCCGACGCGGCCGGCGACGGCGGGTCTGGCGCTGGGCCTGGCGACCGGCGGCCTCGCCGCCACCGCCTACGGCCTGCTTCACTGCGGCGAGGCGACCGCCGCCTTCGTCGCCACCTGGTACACGCTGGGGATCGCGGCCGCCGGCCTGATCGGCGCCGCCGTCGGCCGCTTCGCCCTGCGTTGGTGAGCCGCCCTCAGAGCTGGCGGCGCACCAGCTTGCCGTAGGTCTCCATCAGGTCCAGCGACAGGGCGCCGGGGGTGAAGCGGTAGTCGCCCACCTCGGCCACCGGGGTCACCTCGACGGCGGTGCCGGTCAGGAAGCATTCGGAGAAGTCCGACAGCTCTTCGGGGCGGATGTCGCGCACCACGACCTCGATCCCCTTGGCCTTGGCGATCTCGATCACCGTCTGACGGGTAATGCCGTCCAGAATGTGCTCGACGCTGGGGGTGTGCAGCACGCCGTCCTTGACGAAGAAGACGTTGGCGCCGGTGGCCTCGGCCACATAGCCGCGCCAGTCCAGCATCAGGGCGTCGGCGAAACCGTTCCGCTCAGCCGTGTTCTTGGACATGGTGCAGATCATGTAGAGGCCGGCGGCCTTGGCCGTGGTCGGGGCCGTCGCCGGGTCGGGGCGGCGCCACTTGGCCCATTCCAGCTTCAGACCGCGCGCCTTGACCTCGGGATCGAAATAGCTGGGCCAATCCCAGACGGCGACCGCCAGATGGACCTTGTTGTTCAGGGCCGAGACGCTGGTCTGTTCCGGCCCCAGATAGGCGACCGGACGCACGTAACAGTCGGTCAGACCGTTCTTGGCGCAGGTTTCGTTACAGATGGCGTCGATTTCAGCGACGCTGTAGGGTATCTCGAAATCGAGCAGGTTCGCGGACCGCTTCAGGCGCTCCGAATGCGGCGTCAGCTTGAAGATTTCGCCGCCGTACATACGCTCACCCTCGAATACCGACGAGCCATAGTGGAGGGCATGGGTCAAAATATGCGTTTTCGTTTCCCGCCAGGGCACGAATTCGCCGTCAAACCAGATCCATCCATCACGATCGTCGAAAGGAACGAAGGCCATTGAAACACGTCTCCTACAGAAGTCTGCCTGTTAGAGCTCCCCGAATCGCTCAGGTCAACGGCTGGGATCGGGAGAATCGCGCATGAGCCTGGCCGAAACCCGCTCTTACGGCCGCTCGGGGCCGATCGCGGGACCGGGGGTGGGCCGCCATCTGCTGATCGTCGATGACGACGACCGCATCCGCGAACTGCTGAAGGAGTATCTGTCGCGCGAGGGCTACCGCGTCACCGGGGCGGCCCACGCGGCGGCGGCCAAGCGGATGATGGAGCTGATCGAGTTCGACCTGGTCGTGCTGGACGTGATGATGCCGGGCGAAAGCGGCCTGGACCTGACCTCCTGGGTTCGCGCCAAGGCCGAGACCTCGAAGACGCCGGTCCTGCTGCTGACGGCGCGGGGCGACCCTGAGGACCGGATCGAGGGTCTGTCGCGCGGCGCCGACGACTATATGTCCAAGCCGTTCGAACCGCGCGAACTGGTGCTGCGGATCGAGGCCATCCTGCGGCGCACGGGCGGCAAGCCCATCGGTCCCCGCGAGATCAAGCTGGGGACGGCGATCTTCGACATGGAGCGGCTGGAGCTGATCCGCGACGGCGCGCCCCAGCGCCTGACTGAGGCCGAGGCCCAACTTCTGAAGACCTTGGCCCTTCACGCCCATGCGCCGGTCGAGCGGATGAGCCTGTCGCCCGACACCGCCGACATCACCGGCCGCGCCGTCGATGTTCAGGTCACCCGCCTGCGCCGCAAGCTGGAGGCGGACCCCAAGAACCCCCGCTATCTTCAGACGGTGCGCGGCGTGGGCTATATGCTCGCCCCCGACTGAGGCCGAGACCCGCCCATGCGGCTGCTGCCCGCCCCTTTGTGGCCGCGCTTTCTGAAGCGGCGCCTGCCGACCTCCCTCTGGGGGCGGTCCCTGCTGATCATCGTCCTGCCCGTGCTGGTGATGCAGGTGGTGGTGACCTGGATCTTCTTCGACGCCCACTGGCAGACGGTCACGGCGCGCCTGTCGGAGGGGCTGGCGGGCGACATCGCCTGGGCCGTCGAAAGCTATGAGGACGACCCCAGCCCCCGCAATCTGGAGCGGCTGGCCAGCCGGGCCGAACGCTCCATGTCCCTGTCGATCGCCTTGCAGGAGGGGCGCACCCTGCCGACCGAAACGCGACGCGGGCCGATCGGGGTGGTGGACCGGGTGCTGGACCGGGCCCTCGACGCCCGCCTGGACCGTCCCTACTGGTTCGACACCACCCGCTACCCCGCCTATGTCGACATTCAGGTGCAGGAGCCGCAAGGGGTGCTGCGGATCATCGCCCCGCGTGAGCGCGCGGTGGCGACCCAAGCCCACATCTTCGTCCTGTGGCTGGCCGTCGCCACCATCCTGCTGATGGGGGTGGCGATCCTGTTCATCCGCAACCAGGTCCGCGCCATCGAACGTCTGGCCGACGCGGCCGAAGCCTTCGGTCGAGGCGAGACCGTGCCCCGGTTCAAGCCGCACGGCGCGCGCGAGGTGCGGGCCGCCGCGACCGCCTTCCTGTCCATGCGCGACCGCATCCAGCGTCACATCGACCAGCGCACCGCCCTGCTCGCCTCGGTCAGCCACGATCTGCGCACGCCCTTGACCCGGCTTCGACTAGAGTTGGCCCTGGCCCCGCCGTTCAAGCGTCAGTCCGCCATGCGCGGCGACCTGGACGAGATGGAGCATATGATCGACGAATATCTGGACTTCGCCCGCGGCGAAGCCGGCGAGCCGCCGAAGCCGGTGTCCATCCGCGATCTGCTGAAGACGGCCGGCGAGGACGCGAAACGCGCCGGCGCCGAAGTCGAGCTGGCGGCGCCGGAGGGGCTGACGGCCTCGCTGCGCCCCCTGGCCTTCAAGCGGGCCCTGGTCAATCTGGCGGGCAACGCCGCTTCGCACGGCGAAAGGGTGCGGCTGTCCGCCCGCGCCCTGGCCTCGGGCGGGCTGGAGATCGCGGTGGAGGACGACGGGCCCGGCATTCCCGAAGACATGTATGAGGAAGCCTTCCGACCCTTCTCGCGCCTGGACGAATCCCGCAATCAGAACCGCAAGGGTGTCGGCCTGGGCCTGGCCATCGCCAGGGACGTCGCGCGGGGACACGGCGGCGACGTCACCCTGGACCGCAGCGACATGGGCGGACTGAAGGCGATCATCCGCCTGCCCGGACAGGCCTCCATCGTCGCCCCCTCTAGCGAAACGGGGGGCCAGGGCGCATCTTCAGTTCGGACAGGGCATGGAGATGAACACGATGCGTAAACTCGCCTTTCTTGCGCCGCTTGCCGCGACCTTGGCCGTCGCCGCCATGGCTCAGGCGCAGAACCCGAACGTCAACGTCACGATCGGCCCCGACCTGCAGCGCCAGGTCGAAAAACTGGGCGATCGCGAAGTCAATGAACAGATCGCCGCCCTTCAGGCCGAGGTGGGCAAGGCGCTGGAGCAACGCTATCCCGGCGCCAAGGCCAATCTGGTCCTGAACGATCTGAAGCCGAACCGGCCGACCATGGAGCAGATCCGCCAGAACCCGAGCCTGGACCCCATCCGCAGCGTCTCGATCGGCGGCGCCGCGATCAAGGGCGAAATCGTCACCGCCGACGGCCAGTCGCGGCCGGTGGACTTCTCCTACTTCTCGCCGAACATCCGCGACGTCTGGGGCTACAGCGTCTGGCGCGATGCCGACCGAGCGTTCGAGCGGTTCGGCGACCAGATCGAACGCGGCCGCTTCTAAAGGGTCTCAGGCGCCCATTTCGCGGTTGCGGCGCACCGCCGCCGCTACCGTGTCGTTCAGCATCGCCGTCAGACGGCCGTCCCGCGCCATGGCCTCCAGCCCCGCGCGGGTCGAGCCGCCGGGCGAGGCGATGCGGCCGATCAAGGCGTCCAAGGGATCATCGCCCATCGACTCTGCGGCGGATCGCAGGGTGGCGCGGGCCAGAACGTCAGCCGTGCCCGCGTCCAGTCCCGCCGCCTCCCCGGCGCGCGCCAGGGCCTCTGTGAAGGCGTAAAAATAGGCCGCGCCCGATCCGGCCACGGCCGTCGCCGCGTCCATCAGGGCTTCGTCCGCCAGATCGACCGTCTCCGCCGTCCGTTGGAACAGGGCGCGGCCCAGGGCGCGCGCCCGATCATCGGCCGACCAGACCGAGGCGACCCCGCGTCCGCGCGAGACGCCGGTGGTCGGCATCACCCGCACGATGGGCCAGCCGCCGATCCCTTCGGCCAGGGTCGGCGCCGTGACGCCCGCCATGACCGACAGGATCACCGCCTGATCGCCCAGGAAGGGCAGAAGCGGCGTCATGACGTCGCGCCACAGGGCCGGCTTGACCGCCAGAACGATCACCTTGGCCTCGGCCAATACCTCGAGCGGCGGATTGACCCGCGCGCCTCGACCCCGGGCGGCTTCTGCGGCGGGCTTTTGCGAGGGCGTGAGGATGATCAGATCGGAGGCTGCGACCGTCTGGCTCAGCAGCCAGCCTTCCAGAATGGCCGAGCCCAGCCGGCCGCAACCGACCAGGACAAGGGGGCCTTCCACCGGCTGGCGATCAGGCATCAGGCGTTGCCGACCGTCTCGAACAGGCAGGCCTCTATGGCCTCCTGGGGCTTCTTGTTTCCGCGCACCATGAAGTCGAAGGCGGGGTAATAGCGGTCCGCCGCCTCGATCGCCGCATCAATCATCGAGGCCGCCTGGGCCAGGGTCGGCCGCTCGCCCATGGGCAGGGCCAGGGAATGGCGGAAGACGATCTCGCCGTCCTCGGCCCAGACCTCGAAATGGCCCATCCAGGTGCGCTGATTGATCAGGCCGACCAGTTCGTGAGCGGCCGTCTTGCGGCTCTTGGCCACCTTCAGATCAAGGGCGCAGCACAGTTGCAGGCAGTCGCCCTCCGGTCGCCAGGCGAACCAAAGCTCGTAATCCTTCCAGTCCCCTGCGAGCGCAAAGGCCAGATCACCGTCGTCGGTGCGGTCGAACGGCAGGTTCTCGGCCGTAAGAACATGCTCCACGACCTCCAGCGGGTCGAAGGGCACGTCCGTTTCCTCGGGCCGGGCGATGTCCATCAAGTCTCTCAGTTCGGGCTGCGGCCGCCAGAATCACGGCCGTTAACAGAGTGGTAAGCCTGTTCGCGGATTCGGCTCAACCGGCTGCGTCCCCGGGTTGAGTTCCATCTGTGGACGTTCCCGCAGCGGGCTTGGTCGAAGCCTTGGCGGCGGGCTTCTTCCCGGCCTTCAGCTCGGCGATCTCGGCCCGCAGGGCGGCGATCTCATCCTTCAGCACATCGAACTCGTCGCGACGGACCAGGTCCATCTCGGCGACGATCCGGTCGGTCTGGGCGCGCCAGGCGGTCTTGGCCTCTTCACCGGCCGCCTGGGCCAGGCCCATGGCGCCCGTCGTCAGCTTGGCGAACTCATCCAGAAGGGGATTGCGGGTCTGCATCGAAGGGCTCCGACTCGAACGTCGTTAACGGAGGGTCACCGACTATGGTGAACGAAACCTTTCTTTCTGCTGCTTCGGCGGCGCCATCAAGGCGTCGTGATGCGTCTTCACAGGCGACGTAGGCGGCGACGCTTGCTAAACCGCCCGTCGAGAGACTGGCCAGCATAGGAAATCCCCTTGCCCTTTCCCGAATTCGATCCGGTCCTGATCCATCTCGGGCCGCTTCCGATCCGCTGGTACGCCCTGGCCTATGTGGCGGGCATCGTCCTGGGCTGGTGGTACGCCGCCCGACTGATCAAGACCGAACGCCTCTGGACGCCGGGCAAGCCGCCGATCAGCACGACCCAGTTGGACGATCTGGTGCTGTGGATCGTGCTGGGCATCATCCTGGGCGGCCGGCTGGGCTACGCCCTCTTCTACAAGCCGGTCATGTACGCCCAACTGTTCACGGGCCAGACCCTGGGCGAACGGTTCGAGCTGTTCCAGCTCTGGACCGGCGGGATGAGCTTCCACGGGGGCTTCCTGGGCGTCTGCCTGGCCATCGTCCTCTATTCGCGCGGCCAGAAGATCGACATGCTGCGTCTGGGCGACGTCGTCGCGCCGGTGGTGCCGATCGGCCTGATGTTCGGCCGTCTGGCCAATTTCATCAACGGCGAGCTGTGGGGCCGCGAGACGACCGTTCCCTGGGCCATCCGCTTCTGCAACGCCCGTATCCAGCAGATGTACGGCTTCTGTCCCGCGGGCGACGCGCCGCGCCATCCCAGCCAGCTCTATGAGGCCGGTCTGGAGGGGATCGTCCTGCTGTCCATCCTGTCGCTGGGCATCTGGAAGTTCGATTTGCTGAAGAAGCCCGGCTATGTCACCGGCCTGTTCCTGGTCGGCTACGGCGTCTGCCGCGCCGCGCTCGAGAATGTGCGTGAACCCGACTACGGCATGCCCGACTTCCCCCTGGGCCTGACCATGGGGATGATGCTGTCCATCCCGATGATCCTGGTCGGCGCCTGGCTGGTCTGGCGCGCCTGGAACCGGCCGCCCGTCTCCGCATGACTTCGGCCGAAAGCCTGAAGACCCGTCTGGCGCGCGAGATCGCCCTGACAGGGCCGATGACGGTCGCCGACTATGTGACCCGCTGCCTGCATGATCCCAAGGGCGGCTACTACGCCTCGCGACCGGCCCACCAAACGATTCTGGGAGAGGGCGGCGACTTCATCACCGCCCCCCTGGTCAGCCAGATGTTCGGCGAACTGATCGGCCTGTGGGCGGTCGAGACCTGGAACCGGCTGGGCGCGCCCGAGCGGTTCCGTCTGGTCGAGGTCGGCCCCGGCGACGGGACATTGATCAGCGACGCCCTGAGGGCCGCGCGCCTGGTTCCCGGCTTTCTGGAAGCCTGCGACCTGATCCTGATCGAGCCCAGCGGCCCCTTGCGTGATCTGCAGGCCAAGGCCCTGGCCGGCGCCGACCTGTCGCCGCGCTGGGTGCGCGACCTGACCCAGATCGAGACCGACGTCCCTGTCGTCCTGATCGCCAATGAGGTGCTGGACTGTATGCCCGCCCGCCAGTTCGTCCGCACCGAGGACGGCTGGGCCGAGCGGCGGATCGGCGTCACCGACGACAACGACCTGATCTTCGGCCTGACCGCGATCACCGGCGGCTTCGAAAAGCCCGGCTTCGACATGACGCCGGGTCAGATTTTCGAGATTTCCGAACAGCAGGCGATCTTCGGCCGCGACCTGGCCCTGCTGATGAAGGCCGCCTCGGGCGCCGCCCTGCTGATCGACTACGGCCGCGCCCGGCCCGAGGCCGGCGATACGCTCCAGGCCCTGCGCCGCCACCAGAAGGTCGATCCGCTGGACAGCCCCGGCGAGGCCGACCTGACTCAGTGGGCCGACTTCCCGCGCGTGCTGGAGGCCGCCGTCCGCGCCGGCGCCGACGTCACCGGCTGCCTGGGACAGGGCGACTTCCTGCGCCGTCTCGGGATCGAAGCCCGCGCAGAACGGTTGAAAACGGGGCGCCCCGATGCGGCCCCCGTCATCGACCGCCAACTGCACCGCCTGACCGCCGAGGACCAGATGGGACGCCTGTTCAAGGCCGCCGCAATCTTCTCCCCCCGCTCGCTGATCGTGCCGGGATGGGATCAATGAGCGACCCGATGACCAGCCTGGCCCCCATCACCCATCCGCTGCTGACCGCCGCCGGCTTCGACCACGGCTTCTTCACCCGCGCGGGCGGCGTTTCGACCGGCATATACAAGGGCCTGAACACCGGCGTCGGCTCCAAGGACGACCCGGCCGCCGTGGCCGAGAACCGCCGCCGCGTGGCGGCCCATTTCGGGGCTGACGCCGATCATCTGAACGGCTGCTATCAGATCCATTCGGCCGTCGCCCGGGTCGCCGATGGCCCGTGGCGCGGCGACCGCCCCGAGGGCGATGCGGTCGTCTCGGCCGAACCCGGCCTGCTGTGTTCGGTCCTGACCGCCGACTGCGCCCCCGTTCTGATGGCGGACCCTGAGACCCGGATCGTCGCCGCCGTCCACGCCGGCTGGAAGGGCGCCCTGGGCGGGGTGGTCCAGTCCGCCGTCTCGGCCATGGAGGCCCTGGGCGCCGCGCCGCGCCGCATCCTGGCCGTCGTCGGCCCCTGCATCGCCCAGCCCAGCTATGAGGTCGGCGTCGATTTCCAGGAGCGGTTCGTCCACCACGACCCCGGCAGCGAACGCTTCTTCAAGCCCGGCGCGGCGGACGACAAGCGGCTGTTCGACCTGCCCGGCTTCGTCCTGTGGCGTCTGCAACAGGCCAGGGTCAGCCAGGCCGTCTGGACCGGCCACGACACCTGCGCCGACGCGGATCGCTTCTATTCCAACCGCAGGGCGTTCCAACGCGGAGAGCCGGATTTCGGGCGGTTGATCAGCGTCATCGGGGTCTGACTTAATCCGCCTACCCTCTCCCTCCCCGTCCGGGGAGGGCGAAAGCGTATCACCCCGCCTGGGCCAATTCCGGCACGCGCGTCACTTCCCGCCACGCATGCGGCGCAGCCAGCAGGGCGCGGACCAGCTTGTTGTTGACCGCGTGACCGGCCTTGTAGCCCTCGTATCGGCCCAGCAGGGGCGCGCCCAGGACGTAAAGGTCGCCGATGGCGTCCAGCGCCTTGTGCCGCACGAACTCGCGTTCCATGCGCAGGCCGCCGGGGTTCAGAATCTGGTCGCCGTCGATAACCACGGCGTTCTCCAGCGAACCGCCGCGGGCCAGACCCGCCTGACGCAGGGCCTCGACCTCATGGGCGAAGCCGAAGGTGCGGCAGGCCATGATCTCCTGGCGGAAGGTCGCCTCGTCCACGACGAAGTCGATCACCTGATTGCCGATGGCGGCCGAGGGGAAGTCGATTTCGAACCGCATCTCATAGCGGTCGCACGGCAGAAGCGCGGCGTGTTTGTCGCCCTCGACGACATGAACCGTCTCCAGGATCTCGATATAGCGCTGGGGCAGCGCCTGGGGCCGAAAGCCCGCCCGGTCCAGCAGCCGCACGAACTCCAGCGCCGAGCCGTCCAGGATCGGCAACTCCGGCCCGTCCACCTCGACCACGGCGTTCGATACGCCCAGCGCACAGAAGGCCGCCATCAGGTGCTCGATCGTCGACAGGCGCACGCCCGCCGCATTCTCGATCATGGTGTTCAGCCGCGCGTCCACGACCGCCTCGCCCGACACGGGGATGCGGTTGTCGCGGTCGGTGACGTCCGTGCGCACGAAGACGATCCCCGTCCCCGCAGGCGCAGGCCGCACCGCAAGCCGGACCCGGCGGCCCGTGTGCACGCCAACGCCGGCGATAATCGCCGGTGCGATGAGGGTGCGTTCCTGATGGTCGTTCCGGACCGGCAAAGGCAAACTCGCTTCGTTACCGCCGCAGCCCATGGGGACGGACTGCGGCACAGGCCCGGTCTAACGGTTGGCCGGCAACAGGAAAATGAAAGTCGGGTTTCGGATTGTTTCGTTCTGATACGGACGGAACGAAAAACGCCCCGAAGCCGGGCTTCGGGGCGTGGTGGTCAGTTTTTCCGGCGGTCAGTTGGCGAGACGGCGGAGAAAAGAGGGAATCTCCAGGTCATCGTCAGCCTGGCCCGCTTCCGGCTCCGGCGCCGATTGGGGCTGGGCCGACTGGCGCATTTGCGGCTGGGCGCGGCTGTAGGTCGGCTCGGGCTGCGGCTGGGCGCGCTTGCCCCGACCGAACAGGCTCCAGCCGCTGCGGCGATGGTCGCGGTCGTCATAGTCGTCGGCGGTCGGCTCGGGCGAACGCGCGGCGTAGAGATCGCCCTGGGGTTCGACCGGGGCGCGGCTCGGCTGGGCGGAGGCCGCCGGGGCGCGCGTCTCATACTCCTCGACCCACGGATCCACGATCGGCTCCAGGGTGCGCGGCGCCGGTTCAGCGACGCGGATCACCGGTTCGGGACGGGGTTCGGCCGCAGCCGGGGCCTGAAAGCTGGGGACGACGGGGGCGGCTTCGATACGGGGCTCGGGCCGGGCCTCGACGCGCGGCTCCGGGGCGCGTTCGGCGCGGACCGGCTCGCGATAGGTCTCGCGGGCGGGCTCCGGGGCGGCGCGCGACGTTTGGGTTCCGTACAGGCCGCCGGCCGAACGGCGGGCGCTGTGATCGGCCAAGGGGGCCGTCGGCGCCGAGGGCTCGGCGCGCTGCACCACGCCCTCGTCCATGCCGGTGGCGACGACCGAGACGCGGATCTTGCCGTCCAGCGCGGGGTCGAAGGCGGCGCCGAAGATGATGTTGGCGTCGCCGTCCACCTCGGCGGAAATGGCGTTGGCGGCCTCGTCCACTTCCAGCAGGGTCATGTCCAGACCGCCGGTGATGTTGACCAGCACGGCCTTGGCGCCCTTCAGGCTGGTCTCGTCCAGCAGCGGATTGGCGATGGCGTTCTGGGCGGCCATCAGCGCGCGATCATCGCCCGACGCCTCGCCGGTGCCCATCATCGCCTTGCCCATTTCGGACATGACGGCGCGCACGTCGGCGAAGTCCAGATTGATCAGGCCCGGCAGGATCATCAGGTCGGTGATCGAGCGCACGCCCGAGTGCAGAACCTGGTCGGCCATGCCGAAGGCGTCGGCGAAGGTGGTGCGTTCATTGGCGACGCGGAACAGGTTCTGGTTCGGAATGACGATCAGGGTGTCGACATAGCGTTGCAGCTCGGCGACGCCCGCATCGGCCAGGCGCATCCGGTGGCGGCCTTCGAAGGTGAAGGGCTTGGTCACCACGCCGACCGTCAGAATGCCGCGATCGCGCGCGCATTTGGCGATGACAGGCGCCGCGCCCGTGCCGGTGCCGCCGCCCATGCCGCAGGTGATGAACACCATATGGGCGCCTTCGAGGTGCTGATGGATCTCGTCGGCGGATTCCTCGGCGGCGTTCATGCCGACCTCGGGGTGGGCGCCGGCGCCCAGGCCTTGGGTGATGGTCTCGCCCAGCTGGATGCGGCGATCCGTCTTGGCGAAGCTGAGGTGCTGCGCGTCGGTGTTGGCCACGACGAACTCGACCCCTTCCAGGCCGGCGTCGATCATATTGTTCACGGCGTTGCCGCCGGCTCCGCCGACGCCGAACACGACGATGCGGGGCTTCAGTTCAGTGTGTTGCGGCTTGACCAATGAGAGCGACATTCTGTTTTCCGACCTTCCGACCCTGCCCCTCGTCCCAAGGCGAACACCCCGCCGAATCACCTTGGTTATGAGCGCGTTAAGGATTGCACCCACGAGGGTTAAGAGATGGTTACGGCGATAATGTGAGTCGGGATTGGATCAACGCCCCAATTGCGGCAACGCTCAAAACAAAAGGGGCCAGCCGAAGCTGACCCCTCGTGTCGAGGTTCCTGGCGTTAGATCAGAAGCGATAGATCAACTGCCCCAGGAAGGTGCGGCCGAGGCTCTGCGGCTGCCCGCCGATCTCGTACTGGGTGCCCGGATAGACGGTGTCGAACAGGTTATCGACCGTCAGCTGGACCCGCGCCTCCTTCGTCACGTCATAGGCGACCGTGGCGGAATGGATCCAGTAGGAACGATACTGCCGAACGGTCGCTTGGTCGATCGTCGGGAACAGCGTGCCGTTACCGGCATACACCTTGGTCGTATCTTGCCAGTTGCCGGTCCATGACATGCGCAGATCGCCCTTGGTGTAGTTGGCGCCCAGTTGCACCTCCCAATCCGGACGAGCGAGAGTGCCCTGAGAATAGGTCGTCGTGCCGTCGAACTCACCGTTCGGCGAGCTCTGATACTTGATCAGGTGATAGGCCGACGCACGAAGACCCATACGGCCGAAATCGGTCTGGCCGTTGCCGAGCAGATCACCGATCTCGAAGTTGTAGGCGGCGTTAAGGTTCAAAGATTGGACGCGAATACCACCCTGGTTCCAGAAGCCGGAGATGGAGCCGTTCGTGATCGTGAACTGCGAGTCACGAACGACATAGGGGCACAGATCCAGACCATTCACGTCAGGGCGCGTGTCCGGATAGGTGTTGCTGTCCATGCAGAACTGGTTGGCGGTCGTGGCGAACAGGTTGGAGATCAGGCCCTTGACGGTTATCTTCACATAGTCAGCCGAGAACACCAGGCCCGGGATGAAGCGTGGCTGAGCGACGAAGCCCCAGGTGTAGCTGTTGCCGATTTCCGGCTGCAGCCCCGGCTCGCCCGCGACGATCGTTTGGAACGACGGCACGCCCGACGCGAAGGTAGACAGGAAGTTCTTGACCCGCGCCGTATTGTCCGCGTCCGACAGGGTCGGATCGATCACGCCGTTCTGATAGACGTTCGAAACCGGGTTGAGCTGCCGAACCAGAGCTTCACAGTTCGCGCGGCGCTTTGCAGGGTTCGGGCCCGAGTCGATGTTCGTCGATCCGCAGACGTCGGTCGAGTTGTTCAGGAACGCCGGCTGGCTGCCGAGGAACAGGTCGACAATGCCCGGCTGACGCACGGAGCGGGAAATGTTGCCGCGGAACGTGATGTCTTGAATGGGCGCATAGCTGACGGCGATCGAATAGATGTCCTGAACGTCACCGTCATACTTCGGCGAATTCAACACGCCGTTGGCGTTACGGAACGCGGCGGCCGACCCCTCCTGCTTCACCCAGCGCCATGCGGGGTTCACATCCAGTCGGTGAATGAAGGGAATATTCATGTCCGGGCTGACGAAGGGCACGTTCAACTCGACGCCGTATTCGGTCGTCTTGATCTCGGCGTCCGTCAATGCGGTCGGCGCGGAACGTGACCGCCCAAGCTGGCCGAGCGTATCGCCGCTATAGACGAGGCTTTCATTGCGATGCTCGCCCGAGACTGCGAACGCCAAGGCGCCGGCGGGCAGTTGGATGATCTCACCACCGAAGGTGCCTTGGAAGTAATCCTGACGGGCTTCATTGGTGATGAAGGTATCCGCCAGAATGTAGTCGCGCGCAGCTTGCGAGGAGCGGCCGACGCCAAAGAGGTTCAGCGGCTGGCAAGCATCGACCTGGGCTTGGGTCACGACCGGCTGATAGTTCTGATCCTGGGGCACATCGCCCACGACCGGCACGGTCGGATTGGCGTTGACGGCGTAGGGGACGCGCACAACGTTGTTGGTCAGACCGGGAGGGCTGGTGCCGACGATGCCGGCGCCGAGAGCCGTTTGGCTGCGGCACCGCGTCACGCCCCCGACATCAACGGCGTCGATGGCGAGCAGGAACTCCACATCCTTGATGAACTTGGTTTCGTAACGGAAGTCCGATCCGCCGGTCGAATAGGCGAAGTCCCAGTTGAAGTTGCGGTTGAAGGCGCGGAAATCGCCCCGCAGGCCGTTGACCGAGCGCCAGGTCTTCGACTTGCCGCGCGCCTCGTTGTTTTCACCGAAGATGTCGTAGAAATCGGTGGAGAGAGCGAAAGTAGAGGTTATCCCACGCGCGGCCAGATCAGCGCGATTTTGCGCCGTCAGGAAGGGGTTGTTGACACTGACAATGATACCGCCGTTCTCAATACCCGCAGAGCCGACAGAATTGAAGGCGGACTGCTGGTTCACCGGGTTGATGCTGGTGATTTCCGAATACAGGTTTTCGGTGAAGAAGGTGATGTTGTCGGTGATGTCGTAACGTGCGTTGACGTTGAAGATCGAGCGCTGCTGCTTGAAGCGCTGAACGTTACGGTCGGATGCGTTGTAGAGATCAGGATTGCTGCCGGGGGCGCTGCCGAAGCTGCCCGGCGAGGTCGAGCTCAGGTCTCCAACTGCGAACTGCACCACATTGCCGTTGGCGTCGAAGCGCAGCGGCTGAGCGATGATCGGCAGCAGCGGGTTGCCGCTGGCTACGCCCGGATAACCTTGAATGAACGATCCGATGAAGAGATTCGGATCGAGGTTGGGATTCGCAAGGAAGTATTCCCGCGCCGTCGGCAGCCGCGATTGCAAAATGTCCAGCGCCAGTCGGTTCAAATCGGACTGGGTGGCGCCGGCGGGAGGCGTCACGCCATACGCCGCGAAAACCCGCGCCGCATTTGCATTCTGTTGCGCCGCCGTGGTCCCCGGCAGTGAGGCTGGAGCAAAGTTACAGATCCTGGCGTTCGAGGCCGCCGCCGCCTGGGCTTGGGCCGCCGAGAAGGCGCCGGCATTACAAAGGCTCGGGACCGAAGGGAAATAGCTCCCGGAATAATATCCGGCCGCATCCAACGAGCCCAGAGACGTGTTGCTGTTGAAGCCGCCGCCGGCGGAGGGATTTTCGTAGACTTGCGCCGTCGCTCCGGGCTGCAGCGTCCGCACGGGGTTCGCACGGAAAATCGTTCCGCCGGGCAGCGCCGTGTGCGAGCGGAAGCTGTCAATGAAGACGCTGGGGAAGAGCCCGTCCGCATTGGCCGGAAGGAAGACCCCTAGAGCCGTCGATGGCCTCACGCCCAGAGTATAGGCGGGGTTGCGCACGCCATAGGGCTGGGTGAACAGGCCCGAGTTTCTACCCAGGAAGTCGAAATCCTTTGAGTACAGCGCATCAGTCTCGGAGATGTCGGCCGCGACGGTGACGTTGAGCTTATTGTCCAAGAAGTTTCGGCCGGTGGTGACGCCGAAGGAGTAGGTTTCACCCTGCCCGCCTTCATAACCACGGATCGAAGTGCGGACGTCCAGACCTTCAAAGTCGTCACGCAGGATATAGTTGACCACGCCGGCGATGGCGTCCGAGCCATAGGCGGCAGCGCCGCCCACAGTCAGAACATCAACGCGGTCGATAAGGGCCGCAGGAATCGTCCCCGCATCCACCTGATTGCCAGGTTCGTTGCCCGCCACGAAGATGGTGCCGCCGTTGTTCGAAACCATTCGACGGCCGTTGACCAGCGTCAGGGTGCGCGAAGACCCGATATCCAGAAGGTCCACATACTGCGCGCCAAGGTTGGCCGGTTGAGCCGTGCCGGTCGACACCGCGGAAACGGGAGGGCCTACGAGCGGAATGTCGTTCAGAATCTGGATTGCGTTGGTGAAGCCGCGATCTTCGATCGCCTGACGATCGACCTGGGCGCCAGGGATGGTTCCCTCGTATTGGGGGCGGCGAATGCGGCTCCCGGTGACGACAATCTCTTCGACTTCGCTGGTCGCGCCGTCATCAGCGGGCGTCTGCGGAGCCGTTTGAGCCACCGCAGCCGAGGCTACGATTAGGACTCCAGCCAAAACCGAAGTGCTCAACAAGTATGGTTTGTGTCGCATAAATAGCCCCGAGGCAGCATGTCCGCCCCCCACGGGCGGCACTGTTTCGAGGACGTTTACGGAATTGTATCAGCGCGGCAATACGTCATGGCGGGATTGCAGCGAGAATGCGACAATATGGCCTCATTCCGCAGACCTACGATCTACAAATTATCCCGCAGCCACCCCGCCACACGGCCCACCACATTGCCGCGGTGCACCTTGGGCGCATCCGCAGCGGTGATCTGGCGCGCCATCAGCTTCCTGGCGGACACCGCCTCGCGGGGCCCATAGGCCGCCCGCAACAGCACCCCGGCGGTGGCGCAGAAGGCCGGTCCTGACGCCGCGTCGGCCAAATGTGGCGCCCGTTGGGGTTTTCCAAGGCGGACCGGGCGGTCGAAGACGCGCACGGCCAGTTCCCGCACGCCGTTCAGCTGGCTGGCGCCGCCGGTCAGGACCAGGCCGGCGCCGGGCTCAAGGCCGACCCCCGCCGCCTTCAGCCGGTCGCGCAGCAGTTCCAGCGTCTCTTCCACGCGCGGGGCGATCACCGTCTTCAGCATGGCGCGCGGCACGATCACCGGGCCGGCCGAGGCGTCTTCGCCGCGCGGCGGCGCCTCCAGCATTTCGCGGTCCTCATTGGCGCTGGCCATGGCCGAACCGTGCAGGGTCTTAAGCCGCTCGGCGCCCGCCTTGGACGTGGACAGACCCCGCGCGATGTCGGAGGTCACATGGTCTCCGCCGACGTTCAGGCTTTCGACATGCAACAGTGATCGCCCGCCCCAGACGGCGGCGCTGGTCGAGCCGCCGCCCATGTCGATACAGACGGCGCCCAGGTCCATCTCGTCCTCTTCCAAGGCGGCGAGCGACGAAACGACGGGGGCAGCGGCCACCCCCTGGAGATCCAGATGCGCCAGTTCCAGACAGTGGCTGAGAGTCGTGAACACATTCTCGGCCATGGAGACGACCAGCAGGTCCAGCCCTAGGGAGCCGCCGCGCATGGCGCGCGGATCATGAACGCCGCGCGCCCCGTCCACCGACCAGGCGATGGGCAGGACGTGGATCGGCCGGCGGTTAGGCAGACGGATCTGGGCCAGGGCCATGCCGATGGCGCGGGCCAGATCGGCGTCGCCGACGGGATTGGCGCCCAGGGACACCCGGGCCTGGACCCTGTGGCTGGCCATCTGGCCGATGGCGGTGGTGACGACCACGCCCGAGACCGGGCTCTGGGCCGCGCGCTCGGCCCGCTCGACGGCGTGGCCGATGGCCTGGGCCGCCTCATCCATATTGATGATGGCCCCGCCCCTGACGCCCTTGGACTGGACGTGGCTGGCGCCGGCGACACGGATGGTGCGGTCGGCATGGCGCACGCCGTCCGGCTTCATGATGAAGCACGAGACCTTGGACTGGCCGATGTCCAGGGCGGCGATCACCGGCGCGCGGCCGGCGCGGGGGTCCATCACCCGGCCCTGGTCGTTCGCCGATCCACGCTGCATTCCCGCCATACTCTCTACTGGTCCCTGTTAAGCGTCGGCGGCGGGGCGCACCGCAATCTCGTCCGGCGTTCTCAGATCGACCCGGGCGAAGCCCAGGTCGAGCAGGCGTTCGCGCTGATCCAGCGCATCCAGGCGGATCAGGGCCGCCTCCTGTTCCGTGGCGGGCAGCTGGATCAGGCTGCCGTCCTTCAGGCGCAGATCCCAGCGGCGTTCATCGACCCGCACCACCGCATCCACCCGGCTCATCAGACGCGGCCGTTGAGCCAGCAGAGGCAGGATTTCGGCGGCGGCCTGATCGGCGCCCTTGCCCACGACCAGCGGCAAGGTGGGATAGCGGCGGGCGTCGGCGCCCTTGATCACCTGGCCCCGGGTGTCGATGACCTTGATCTGACCGGCCTCTTGCCAGACGGCGAGGCGGTCATGCTCCTTGACCTCGATGATCAGGGTGTCGGGCAACAGGCGCACGACGCGCGCGGACTTGACCCAGCCCACGCCCTGCACCCGGTCGCGAATGGCGTCCAAATCCAGACTGGTGATCGGCTGGCCCGAATAAAGACCCAGGGCCTGCTGAATGGCCGGCTCGGCCTCGGCCGAGGCGCCGGTGATGTGAACGCGTTTCAGCGACAGTCCCATGCCGGCCGTCATCCCGTCGATCCCGTGGGAGACGGACTGGCCGATCCTTTCGGCCCGCGCGCCCGTCGCCAGAATGCCGACGACCAGAAGGGCGCCGGCGCCCAGGGCGATCATAACGGTGCGGGGGGAGACGTCGATCCGGCCGATGGCGGCCATCTTGCCGGGAATGGGGGACGCAGGCCGGGGCGCGCCGCCGCGCGAACGCCCTCCCTTCTTGGGGGCTGCGCCACGCGAGGAACCCGTACTCTGTCGCCGACCGCCGCGAACTACCGCGGGCATGAGGCGTCCTCCACCATCCACCGAACCAGATCTTCGTAGCTCATTCCGGCATAGGCGGCCTGCTCGGGGACGAGCGAGGTCGGCGTCATGCCCGGCTGAGTGTTGACCTCCAGCAGAACCAGATCGTCCTTAACATCGTCATAACGGAAGTCGCTTCTGGACACGCCTTTGCAACCCATGGCGACATGGGCCGCCTCCGCCTGGCGCAGGGCCGCCTCGAAAACGGCGGGCGGCAGGACGGCGGGCAGGACGTGAACCGAACCGCCCGGCGCATATTTGGCCTCGTAGTCATAGAAGCCCTTGGTCGGGGTGATGTCGGTCACGGTCAGGGCGCGCGGCCCGTCCGCATAGCCGATCACGGCGACGGCCAGCTCCTTGCCGGCGATATAGGGCTCGACCATCACCTGTTCACCATAGGCCCAGCCGGGCTCGCCCACCTCGGCGACCGGTCGATTGGCCCCCTCGCGCACCAGATAGACGCCGACGGACGAGCCCTCGGCGTTGGGCTTGACCACATAGGGGGGCTCGATCACATGACGCGCCGCCACCTCATGCCGGTTGTACAGGCCGCCGCCCGGAACCTTGATCCCCGCCGCCCTCAGCACGGCCTTGGACTTGTTCTTGTCCATCGCCAGGGCCGAGGCCAGGACGCCGGAATGGGTATAGGGAATCCGCAGGGTCTCCAGAACGCCCTGGACGCAGCCGTCCTCGCCCCAGGCGCCGTGCAGGCAGTTCAGCACCACGTCCGGCTTGATCAGGCCCGACAAGACGTTCGCCAGATCGCGCCCCGCATCCACGCGGCTGACGCGCACCCCCTGCCGCTCCAGCGCCTGGGCGCACTGTTCGCCGGAGGTCAGCGACACCTCCCGCTCGGCGGACAGGCCGCCCATCAGGACGGCGACATGAAGGTCTTCGAATGCGCGGGTCATGGGCTCTCCGATTGCGGCCGAGATGTTTAACAGGCCGTCAACCTTGTCGCCCGCGCGAGGTGAAATTTGTGCGTCAAACGCCGGTGATCAGAGGCGACGCCCGATCCGCTTGATCTCCCACTCCAGCTGAACGCCGGTCTTCTTCAGGACGTCCGCCCGCACCGCCTCGCCCAGGCCCTCGATGTCGGCCGCCGTCGCCTCGCCGGGGTTGATCATGAAGTTGGAGTGCAGCTCGCTGAACATGGCCCCTCCCCCGGTCTCCACGTGCAGCTTGCCGCGCCAGCCCGCCTCGTCCACCAGCTTCCAGGACGAGTGACCGGGCGGGTTCTTGAAGGTCGATCCCCCGGTCTTTTCGCGGATCGGCTGGGTGGTTTCGCGGCGGCTGGTGATCTCGTCGATCCGGGCCTGCACCGCCTCGGGCGCGTCCGGCGTTCCGCGATAGACGGCCTCGACCCAGAGGATCTCGGCCGGCGCCCGCGAATGGCGATAGGTGTAGCCGAAATCGGCCAGGGCGTAATCGACCCGCTCGCCCTTGCGGTTCAGCCCCCAGGCCGAGACCAGCACATCCTTGGTCTCCGAGCCATAGCAGCCGGCGTTCATGGTCAGGGCGCCGCCGACCGTACCCGGAATGCCGGCGTAGAATTCCAGCCCGGCGATCCCGGCCTTGGCGCCGGCCTTGGCCACCATGGAGTCCAGCGCCCCGGCGCCGGCCGTGATCGTGTCGCCGTCCGTCGTCACCTGGGCCCAGGGCCGGCCGGCCAGGCGGATCACCACCCCCTCGACCCCGCCGTCGCGGACGATGACGTTCGATCCGACGCCCAGCACGGTCACGGGCACGGACGGGTCCAGGGCTTTGAGGAAATCAGCCAGGTCTTCCGCGTCCGCCGGAATGAACAGGGCCTCGGCCGCGCCGCCGACGCGGAACCAGGTGTAGGGGCCGAGCGGCTCGTCCCGCAGCAGCTTGCCGCGAACGGGGGGAAGGGTGATCTCGGTCATGCGGCTTCGATGTCGGTCCGGGAAAAGTCGTCGCCCTTGTACAGCAGGGGCGACCGCGCGTGGCGGGCGCAGGCATAGGCGAAACAGTCGCCGAAGTTCAATGCCGCGGGGTGACGGCCCTTGCCGTACCGGACGTGAGCGCGGATCGCCTCGCGCCGCGCCTCGGCGGGAATGGCGACCACCTCGATCTTTGCGAGACGGAGGAAATCCTCGACCACGCCTTCGGCGTCTTCGATTTCCATCACTCTGCGGCGCGACACCGCCAACACCGTTTCCCAAACCGCCATGGGCGACGTCGATCTTGGGACCCTCGCGGCGAGGCGCACACGCAAGTCGCCTGCGTCTGGTTCATCGATCAGAATGGCCGTCAGCGCCGAGGCGTCGATGAACATCAATCGCGCTCATAAAGGCTGTCTATCCACGCCTTGTCGATCGGCTCGCCGCGTTCGCGCGGGGCCCGCGCCTGCAGATCGCTAACGAACGCCTCAATACGTTTCACCAGATCGCCGGGCTCTTCAACCTGCTCCAACTCGCGACGCAGGGCGCGGCGAACGACCTCGGTCTTGCTGATGCCTCCGATGCGGCTGAGGCGTTCGGCCATCCGATCGACTTCGGGGTCCTTCACATAAAGGGCCATGGCATCCTCCAAGGATATACCGTCACGCCGAAGTATATACTTTCCAGACCCCGCCGGACAAGCCGGGCGTCAGCCCAGCGCCTCCAGCTGCGCCGGCAGGCCATAGGCCCAGCTGGTGATGTCGCCGGCGCCCAGCAGCACGACCACATCGCCCGACCTGGCCTCTTCCTTGATCAGACGCGGCAGGACGGCGGCGTTCTCCAGCGCCTGGACATGGCGGTGGCCATAGCGGCGGATGCCGTCGGTCAGGGCGTGTTTGTCCACCCCCTCGATCGGCTGTTCCCCGGCCGGATAGACGTCGGCGACGATCACGCTGTCGGCGTCCGAGAAACTGGTCGAGAAGTCGTCCATCAGGTCGCGCAGACGGGTGTAGCGGTGCGGCTGGACCACGGCGATGACCCGGCCCTCGCTCACCTGACGGGCCGCCTTCAGCACGGCGGCGATTTCGACCGGGTGGTGGCCATAGTCGTCGACGATCCGCACCCCGTTCACCACGCCCGTCGTGGTGAAGCGACGCTTGACGCCGCCGAACCCGGCCAGGCCCTCGCGGATCGCCTCGTCGGATACGTCCAGCTCGCGCGCCACGGCGATGGCGGCCAGGGCGTTGGAGACATTGTGCCAGCCCGCCATCGGCAGATGCAGATTGTCGATCCGGTGCGTTTCGCCGTTCTGGATCACCACGTCGAACCGGGCGCCGTCCGGCCCCATCTGGCAACCCTCGGCCCGCACCATGGCCTGGGGATTGGTCCCATAGGTCACCAGCCGCCGGTTATCGATCGAGGCGACCAGTTTCTGCACCTCGGGATGATCCAGGCAGACGGCGGCGAAACCGTAGAAGGGGATGTTTTCGACGAAATCGACGAAGGCCTTCCGCACCGCGTCGAAGTCGCCGTAGTGGTCCAGGTGTTCCGGGTCGATATTGGTCACGATGGCGACCGTCGATTTCAGGCGCAGGAAGCTGCCGTCGCTCTCGTCCGCCTCGACCACGATCCAGTCGCCGTCGCCGACCTTGGCGTTGGTGCCGTAGGCGTTGATGATGCCGCCGTTGACCACCGTCGGGTCCAGACCGGCCGCGTCCAGCAGGGCCGCGACCATGGAGGTCGTCGTGGTCTTGCCGTGGGTGCCCCCGACCGCGATGGAGAACTGCAGCCGCATCAGCTCGGCCAGCATCTCGGCCCGGCGCACCAGGGGGATGCGACGCTCGCGCGCGGCCTTCATCTCGGGATTGTCGGCCTTGACCGCCGTCGAATAGACCACGGCCGAGACGCCCTCGCCGACATGGGCCGCGTCGTGACCGATGAAGATCCGGGCCCCCAGCTTCTCCAGCCGTTCAGTATTGGCGCTGGCCTTGGCGTCAGAGCCCTGAACCGAATAACCAATCTTCAGCATGATCTCGGCGATGCCGCTCATGCCTATGCCGCCGATGCCGACGAAATGGACGGGACCGAGGTCGAACGGGACGGGGCGAAGGCGAGCGATCATCCGATGCGCTTAGCAATAGATTTGGCGGATTGCACGGGGGGGCGTGTATCCAAGTTTCGAAGCCGCGCGAACGGATCGCGCGCCGGAACGCCGGGCCCCGTCTACGACTTTAGTCGATTGGCCTTCGGCGGGCCTATCGTGCAAACAGGACGCGAAATCGTCAGTCGTCCGGTCGAGTAGGAGTAGGTCGTGGGCAAACTTGGAACCCCTCTGATATTTGGGGTCATCGCGATCCTGGGGGCCGTCTCGTTGGGCGTCATCGCCCTGCACCAGGGCGAAAGCGTCAGCGCGGTCTGGATGGTGGTCGCCGCCGTCTGCACCTATGCGATCGCCTACCGCTTCTACAGTCGCTACCTGGCCAACAAGGTCATGCAGTTGCAGCCCTCGCGCCCGACCCCGGCGGTGCGGCGCGACGACGGCCTGGATTATGTGCCGACGCCCCGAAACGTCCTGTTCGGCCACCACTTCGCCGCCATCGCCGGCGCGGGGCCTTTGGTCGGGCCGGTGCTGGCCGCTCAGATGGGCTATCTGCCCGGCGTGCTGTGGATCCTGGTCGGGGCGGTGCTGGCGGGAGCAGTGCAGGACATGATGGTCCTGTTCATGTCCACCCGGCGCGACGGCAAGTCCCTGGGCGACATGATCCGCACCGAAATGGGCAATATCCCCGGCGTCATCGCCCAGGTGGGCGTGCTGATGATCATGGTCATCATCCTGGCCGTCCTGGCCCTGGTGGTGGTCAAGGCCCTGGCCGAGAGCCCGTGGGGAACCTTCACCGTCGCCGCCACCATCCCCATCGCCGTCTTCATGGGCCTTTACACCCGCTTCCTGCGCCCCGGCCGCGTGGGCGAGGTGTCGGTCATCGGCGTGGTCCTGCTGATCCTGGCCATCATCGGCGGCGGCCATGTGGCGGCTGACCCGTTCTGGGGCCCGGCCTTCACCCTGACGGGCCCGACCCTGGCCATACTGATGATGGTCTACGGCTTCATCGCCTCGGTCATCCCGGTCTGGCTGCTGCTGGCGCCGCGCGACTATCTGTCGACCTTTCTGAAGATCGGGGCCATCGTCGCCCTGGCCATCGGCATACTTATCGTGCGCCCGCATCTGCAGATGCCCGCGATTACCCCCTTCATCGACGGCACAGGCCCGGTCTTCGCCGGCGCCCTCTTCCCCTTCCTGTTCATCACCATCGCCTGTGGCGCGGTGTCGGGCTTCCACGCCCTGATCTCGTCGGGCACCACGCCCAAACTGCTGGAGAACGAAGCCCAGATTCCGATGATCGGCTACGGCGCCATGCTGTGCGAAAGCTTCGTCGCCGTCATGGCTCTGATCGCCGCCACGGTTCTGGACCCGGCCGTCTATTTCGCCATGAACAGCCCGGCCGCCGTCATCGGCAAGGATGCGGTCTCGGCCGCCGCCGCGGTGGCCCAGTGGGGCTTCCACATTACCCCCGGCGAGCTGGAGCAGCTGGCCCGCGACGTGGGCGAGCATTCGATCCTGTCGCGCGCGGGCGGCGCCCCCACCCTGGCCGTGGGCATGGCCCACATCCTGTCGGGCGTGATCGGCGGCAAGGCCATGATGGCCTTCTGGTATCACTTCGCCATCCTGTTCGAGGCCCTGTTCATCCTGACCACGGTCGATGCCGGCACCCGCGTCTGCCGCTTCATGATCCAGGACCTGCTGGGCGTCGCCATGCCCCAGATGCGCGAGACCAAGTCCTGGGGCGCCAATGTCGTCGCCACGGCCCTGACGGTCGGTCTGTGGGGCTATTTCCTCTATACGGGCGTCGTCGATCCGCTGGGCGGCATCAACAGCCTGTGGCCCCTGTTCGGCATCGCCAATCAGATGCTGGCCGCCGTCGCCCTGATCCTGGGCACGGTCGTCCTGTTCAAGATGAAGCGCGAGAAGTTCGCCTGGGTCATGGTCGTCCCGGCGACCTGGCTCCTGATCTGCACCCTGACGGCCGGCTTCCAGAAGCTGTTCCACCCGGACGTCCGCATCGGCTTTTTGGCCCACGCCCGGAAGTATCAGGAGGCCCTGGGCGCCGGCGAACTGCTGGCCCCGGCCAAGACCGCCGGCGACATGCACCGGATCATCGTCAACGACTACGTCAACTCCGCCCTGACGGCGGGCTTCCTGTTCGTGGTCGTCACCATGGTGATCTATGGCGTCCTGGCCTGCCGCAAGGCCTATCTGAACAGCCGGCCGACCGTGCGCGAATATCCCGAGGCGCACGATCTGACCCCGGCCGACGATGCGGCGGACGTCGCCCGTGCCTGACGTTCAGGACGATCTGCTCTGCCTGTGCCGCGACGCCGCCGTTCGGTGGGGTCGCGGCGTCCGGCGCACGGCCGGCGCCATGATCGGCCAGCCGGACTATGAGGCCTATGTCCGGCATGCGACCGCGACCCACCCCGACCAGCCGCCTCTGGACAAGATCGCCTTCTTCCGCCTGCACGAGCAGCGCCGTTTCGGCGGCGCCGGCGGCTTCAAATGCTGCTGAGCTGACGGCCCGGCCTTCGGCCGTCCTCATTCCGGAATCCGCACCCCGTCCCAGGCGAAGACCCCGCCGCTGTCCCCCGGCGTCAACCCCGCCGCCACCGCCAGCAGCCGTTCGGTCGAATGGTCCGGGCTGAACAGCCGTCCCTCCCCCACCCCCTTCTGAAACGGCGCGCTCAGCCCCGTGTCCACCGTGCCGGGATGAAGCCCGGCGACCACCGCCAGGGGGTGGGTCCGCGCCGTCTCGATCGCCAGATTGCGCAGGATCATGTTCAGCGCCGCCTTGGACGCCCGATAGGCGTGCCAGCCGCCCAGCCGATTGTCCCCGATCGAACCGACCCGCGCCGACAGGGCCGCGAACACCGCCCGCCGGTCGCGCGGCAGCAGGGGCAGGAGATGTTTGGCGACCAGGGCCGGCCCCACAGTATTGATCCGATAGTCCCTGAGCAGATGCTCGGCCTCAAGCTGACGCAGGGACCGCTCGGGCTGGAAACCGTCGTGCAGGACGCCGGTCGCGACCAGCACCAGGGTCGGCGCGGCGCCTTGCGCGATCCGCGCCGCCGCCTGGGCCAGACTGTCCTCGTCCTCCAGATCGGCCGCCAGGGCCTGGGCGCCGGGAACCGCCGCCGCCGAACGCGACACCGCCCAGACGGCCTCGAACCCGCCCTCGGCGACGAGACGCTGCGTCAGGGCCCGCCCGATCCCGCCCGAGGCGCCGATCACCACCGCCGATCCGCTCATCTTCATCTCCCATGCCGACGCGGCTCATGATAGGGGCGCGTCATGAGCATCACCACGGTCGGCCTCGATGCCGACGACACCCTCTGGCACAATGAGACGATCTTTCGTCTGACCCACGCCCGCTTCGTCGACCTGCTGGACGACCACGGCGACGCCGCCACGATCGAGGCGCGCCTGGCCGAGACCGAACAGCGCAACCTGCGCCTCTACGGCTACGGCGTGAAGGGCTTCACCCTGTCGATGATCGAGACGGCCATGGAGCTGTGCGACGGCGGCGCCCCGCCCGAGGTGGTGCGCGAGATCCTGGCCGCCGGCCGCGAAATGCTGGCCCATCCGGTCGAGACCCTGCCCGGCGTGGACGAGGTGGTCGCCGAACTGGCCGAAAACTACCGCCTGGTCCTGATCACCAAGGGCGACCTCTTGGACCAGGAACGCAAGCTGGCCGCCTCTGGCCTGGGCGACCGGTTCGCGGCGGTCGAGATCGTCTCGGAAAAGGACCGGGCCACCTATGAACGGGTCTTCACCCGCCACGGCACAGGCCCGGCCGAAGCCGTCATGGCCGGCAATTCGATGAAGTCCGACGTCCTGCCCGCCATCGCCGCCGGTGCCTTCGGCGTCCACATCCCCTACCATGTCACCTGGGCCCATGAGCTAGCCGACGCCCCGGTGAACGAGCCGCGCTACGTCTCCCTCTCGCGCATCGCCGAACTGCCCGACTGGATCGCGGCGATCGGCGACGCATAAGCTCTTGCCCCCCCGCCCCTCCCTCTCTAAACGGGCCGCTTAACCGACAACCCAACGCAAGCTCCGCATGGCGACGCCCTGCGGCGGCTACGCGCGCGCAAAGAACCAAGGATCCCCTCGCCCCGTGCACGCCTCGGACATCAGTCATGACGAACGCGACGCCATGGTGCGTGCGGCGCTGGCCGAACAGGGCGACAGCGGCGTGACGCCGCGCCATACGCTGTTCTTCTTCCTCGGCGACGAGGACGCCCACGGCGATCTGTGCGAGGTGGCGCGGCGCGCCGGCTTCATCGCGCGCGGCGAGGGCGACATGACGATTCTCGAAACCACCATGGCGGTCGATGCGGCGAGCTTTGCGCCCGTCTCGGCCATGATGCAGACCTGGGCCGCGGCCTTCCAGCTGGAGTACGACGGCTGGGAATGCGCGGTCGTGACCCACTAGAACAAAAAGAAGAGGCCCTCCCCATGCCCAAACGCACAGACATCCAGTCGATCCTCATCATCGGCGCCGGCCCCATCGTCATCGGTCAGGCGTGCGAGTTCGACTATTCGGGCGTCCAGGCGTGCAAGGCGCTGAAGGCCGAGGGGTACCGGGTCATCCTGGTCAACTCCAACCCCGCCACCATCATGACCGACCCGGAGGTGGCCGACGCCACCTATATCGAGCCGATCACCCCGCAGATGGTCGAGAAGATCATCGCCAAGGAACGCCCCGACGCCCTTCTGCCCACCATGGGCGGCCAGACCGCGCTGAACACCGCCCTGGCCCTGGACGCCTCGGGCGCGCTGAAGAAGTATGGGGTCGAGATGATCGGCGCGAAAGCCGAGGTCATCGACAAGGCCGAGGACCGCCAGAAGTTCCGCGACGCCATGGACAAGCTGGGGCTGGAGAGCCCCCGCTCCAAGGCCGCCCATTCGATGGAAGAGGCGCTGGAAGGGCTGGAGTACGTCGGCCTGCCCGCCGTCATTCGTCCCTCCTTCACCCTGGCCGGCACCGGCGGCGGCATCGCCTTCAACCGCGAAGAGTTCGAGGAGATCGTCCTGCGCGGCCTGGACCTGTCGCCGACCACCGAGGTGCTGATCGAGGAATCGGTGCTGGGCTGGAAGGAATACGAGATGGAGGTCGTCCGCGACACGGCGGACAACTGCATCATCATCTGCTCGATCGAGAACGTCGATCCGATGGGCGTCCATACGGGCGACAGCATCACCGTCGCCCCTGCGCTTACGCTGACCGACAAGGAATATCAGCGGATGCGGACCGGCTCGATCAACGTCCTGCGCGAGATCGGCGTCGAGACCGGCGGGTCGAACGTCCAGTGGGCGATCAACCCCAAGGACGGCCGCATGGTCGTGATCGAGATGAACCCGCGCGTGTCGCGCTCGTCCGCCCTGGCGTCCAAGGCCACCGGCTTCCCCATCGCCAAGGTCGCCGCGCGTCTGGCCGTCGGCTACACCCTGGACGAGCTGCAGAACGACATCACCCAGGTCACCCCGGCCAGCTTCGAGCCGTCGATCGACTATGTGGTCACCAAGATCCCCCGCTTCGCCTTCGAGAAATACCCCGGTTCGGAGCCCCTCTTGGGCACCTCGATGAAGTCGGTCGGCGAGGTCATGGCCATCGGCCGGACCTTCCAGGAATCGATGCAGAAGGCCCTGCGCGGGCTTGAGACCGGCCTGTCCGGCTTCGACGAGATCGAGATCGAAGGCGTCGCCGATGTCGAGGACGCCGGCGCCGCCCGCGCCGCCGTGGTCCGCGCCCTGGGCGTGCCCACCCCCGACCGGATCCGCGTCATCGCCCAGGCCTTCCGCCACGGCCTGACGGTGGAAGAGGTCCAAGCCGCCTGTTCCTACGAGCCCTGGTTCCTGCGCCAGATCGCCGACATCGTGCGCGAGGAAGGCCACGTCCGCATCAAGGGCCTGCCCACCGACCCGACCGAGTTCCGCCGCCTGAAGGCCAAGGGCTTCTCCGACGCCCGTCTGGCCGCCCTGACCGGCAAGACCGAGAAAGAGATCCGCGCCGCCCGTCGCGGCCTGAACGTCCGCCCCGTCTTCAAGCGGATCGACACCTGCGCGGCCGAGTTCGCCAGCGCCACCGCCTATATGTATTCGACCTATGAGACCGGCGCCCTGGGCCAGGTCCCCGAATGCGAGGCCGAGCCGTCGGACAGGAAGAAGGCCGTCATCCTGGGCGGCGGCCCGAACCGGATCGGCCAGGGGATCGAGTTCGACTACTGCTGCTGCCACGCGGCCTTCGCCTTCGACGACATCGGCGTCGAGTCGATCATGGTCAACTGCAACCCCGAGACCGTCTCGACCGACTACGACACCTCCGACCGCCTGTATTTCGAGCCCCTGACGGCCGAGGACGTGCTGGAGCTGATCGAGGTCGAGCGGTCCAAGGGCGATCTGATCGGCTGCGTCGTCCAGTTCGGCGGCCAGACCCCGCTGAAGCTGGCCCATGCGCTTCAGGAGGACGACATCCCCGTCCTGGGCACCAGCGTCGACTCCATCGACCTGGCCGAGGACCGCGAGCGCTTCCAGCAGATGCTGGAGGCCATCGGCCTGCGTCAGCCCCCCAACGCCCTGGCCCGCAGCGCCGAAGAGGCCGCGCAAAAGGCCGAGGACGTCGGCTATCCCGTCGTCCTGCGCCCCTCCTATGTGCTCGGCGGCCGCGGCATGATGATCGTCCACGACCGCGAGCAGCTGGACCGCTACGTCCACGAGGCCATGCGGGTCTCAGGCGACGATCCCGTCCTGATCGACCACTATCTGAACCGCGCCACCGAGGTGGACGTGGACGCCCTGTGCGACGACGAGACCGTCTTCGTCGCCGGGGTGCTGGAGCATATCGAGGAAGCCGGCGTCCACTCGGGCGACAGCGCCTGCTCCATGCCGCCCTGGTCGCTGCGCCCCGAGACGGTGGCCGAGCTGAAGCGCCAGACCACCGAAATGGCCAAGGCCCTGAAGGTGCGCGGCCTGATGAACGTCCAGTTCGCGATTGAAGAGCCGCACGGCGAGAACCCGCGCATCTTCGTGCTGGAGGTCAATCCGCGCGCCAGCCGCACGGCCCCCTTCGTGGCCAAGACCATCGGCCGGCCCATCGCCTCGATCGCCGCCAAGGTCATGGCGGGCGCGCCCCTGGCCTCCTTCGGCCTGACCGACGCCCCCTATGACCATATCGCGGTCAAGGAAGCCGTCTTCCCCTTCGCCCGCTTCGCCGGGGTAGACACCATCCTGGGCCCGGAAATGCGCTCGACCGGCGAGGTCATGGGCCTGGACTGGAAGCGCGAGGGCGAGGCCGACATGGCCCCCGCCTTCGCCCGCGCCTTCGCCAAGTCCCAGATCGGCGGCGGCACTCATCTGCCGACCTCCGGCTGCGCCTTCGTCTCGGTCAAGGAGGACGACAAGCCCTTCATCGTCGAGGCGGTGAAGACACTGCTGGCCCAGGGCTTCTCCATCATCGCCACCAGCGGCACCCGCGACTATCTGGCCGCCCAGGGGCTTGAGGTCGGCCTAGTCAGAAAGGTGCTGGAAGGCCGTCCCCACATCGTCGACGCCATGAAGAACGGCGAGGTCCAGCTGGTCTTCAACACCACCTCGGGCAAGCAGTCGCTGCAGGACAGCTTCTCCCTGCGCCGCACCGCCCTGATGATGAAGATCCCCTACTACACCACCACCGCCGGCGCCCTGGCCGCCGCCCAGGCCATCGGCGCCATCAAGGCCGGCGACCTGGACGTCAAGGCGATCCAGGAATACGCCTGAAGGGCGTCAGGACGCCGGGTCGGTCTCCGGCGCGGCGTCCTCCCCCGCCCCATCTTCGCCGGCCACGATCCGCGTCGCGGCCAGGTCGGCGGTAACGTTGCCGACGGTGCGGAAGATGTCGGGGATGACCTCGACCGCCAGAAGCAGGGGCAGAACGCCGAGCGGCAGGCCCATGGCCAGGCAGATAGGGCCGACGGCGGCGAAGAAGCTGACCTGGCCCGGCAGGCCGACCGAGGCGATCGAGACGGCGATGGCGGTCAGGCCGCCGGCGACCAGGGCGGACAGGCTCAGCTCCACCCCGTTCAACTGGGCCACATAGAGGCAGACCGCCAGATTGGCGACCGGGCTGGTGATGCGGAACACCGCCACCGCCAGGGGCAGGACCAGGCCCGCCGAGGTCTGGGGCACGCCCAGCCAGTCGCGCGCCCGCTCGATCATCACCGGCAGGCTGGCCAGCGAAGACTGGGTCGAGACGGCCACCACCTGGGCCGGGGCCACGGCGCGGGCGAACCGGCCCAAGGACATCCGCCCCCATAAAGTCGCCACGACATAGAGGATCAGGATCAGGCCGATCTGGCTCAGGCAGACGACGGCGACATAGTGGGCCAGGGTGCCCGCCACCCCCAGCCCGGCCCGCAAGCCCACGCCGAGCGCCAGGGCGAAGACCCCGAAAGGCGCGGCCAGCAGCACCCAGTGCACGATCACCACCAGGGTCTCGGCCACCGCCTCGAAGAAGCCGGCCAGGGGGCGGCGCAGCTCGGGCTTTATCCGGGTCGCGGCGAAGCCGAAGGCCACGGCGAAGACCACGACCGCCAGAACGCCGTCGTCGGCCGCCGCCTTGATCAGATTGGCCGGCGCCAGACTGGCCAGGAAGGCGCGGAACCCGTCGGTCCGGGCCGCCTCGCCCACCGTCTGGGCCACATCGGACGACACGCCGGCCAGGAGGGCGCGGCCCGCCTCTGGGTCAATGGGCCACAGGGCCAGCAGCCCCAGGCCCGCCAGGATGGCGTAGACCGTCGCCCCGACCAGCAGGACGCCGAACACCATGAGGGCCCGCGCCGCGATCCGCCCCGTCGCCGCCGCATCGGCGATGGAGACGATCCCCGTCACCAGAAGGCTGAAGACCAGGGGGATGACGGTCATTCGAAGGGCGTTCAGCCAGACCTGGCCCAGGCTCTCGATCACGCCCAGCGCCCCCGTCAGGACGGGGGTGTCAACCCCTTGAGCCAAGGCGCCCACGACCACCCCCGCGACGAGGGCGGCGATCACGGCGAAGCTGAGCGAGGTGAAGAAGGCGGCGAGTCGGGAAGAGCGCATACGCCACGGCTAGCACCGGTTTCGTCCGCGCGCGCGTCAAACCTTCTGTCGCCCGTCATCAGCCCATGTCGTCGCAGGTGGAAACGCCCCCGCCGCCGCGGCGTTGAGCCGGAAACAAAGGAGGCTTGCATGCCGCGTCTGAACTCCATCGTCCCCCTGGTCGGCAGCCTGCTGCTGTCGCGCGGCGGCCGTCGTCTGGCCGGGCGCCACGCCGGCAAACTGGCCCTGGCCACACTGGCGCTGGAGGTCTGGCGCAACCGCCGTCAGAAGGCGGGTCAGACCCAGCATCAGACGGCGTCCAAGGCCCGTCCGCAGCCCCGTTCAAGATGGAGCGGCCGGTCCCCGCGATAGGTCTGGACTTCCCGGACGGCGAGGCGGAATAGTCCGTTCCACCGCATGAGGAACCGTCCGATGATCAAGGTCCACCATCTGAACGACAGCCGGTCCCAGCGCGTCCTGTGGCTGCTGGAGGAGTTGGGGCTGGACTATGAGGTCGTGCGCTATGAACGCGACGCCAAGACCCGGCTGGCGCCGCCCGAACTGATCGCCGTCCATCCGCTGGGCAAGTCGCCCGTCATCGAGGACGGGGCGATCAAGGTCGCCGAGACCGGCGCCGTCGTCGAATATCTGCTGGACGCCCACGGCCAGGGGCGGCTGCGGCCCCCGCCCGGCACGGAAGAGGCGCGGCGCTTCACCTATTGGCTGCACTATGCGGAAGGGTCGGCCATGCCGCCCCTGCTGCTGAAACTGGTGTTCGGCCTGCTGCCCCGCCGCGCGCCCGCCCTGCTCAAGCCCCTCGTCAACGGGATCGCCGCCAAGGCCCAGAGCGGCTTCGTCGATCCCCAGCTTCGCACCCATATCGGCTTTTGGGAGGATGAACTGGGCCGGTCCGAATGGTTCGCCGGGGATCAGTTCACCGCCGCCGACATCATGATGAGTTTCCCAGTCGAGGCCGGGGCGGACCGGGCCTTCGACATCGCGACCAAGCCGCGCCTGGCCGCTTTCCTGCAACGCATCCACGCCCGTCCCGCCTATCAGCGGGCGCTGGAACGGGGCGGCCCCTACACCTATGCGTGACGGCGTCGCGGGGATGCGCCGCGCAACCCGACGGGGATGAAGGCGTTAAGATCTCATGCGCCTTCAAACCATTCAGATCGTGGCCGGACTCGTCGCGGCCGTCGCCTTCATCCTGGCCTTCATGGCCGCCGGCGCCGCCGTGGCGTCGGGCCTGTTCATGCTAATGGGCCTGGCCGCCGTCGGCTGGCTGGCCTACAGCCTCATCAAGAGCGTCACCCATCGCAGCGGCAAGACCAAACCCCCCGCCCGCGCCTGATCTCGATCGGGCGTGGAGGCGCGCCCTTGAATTGCGGCGCGATAAGCCCTAGTGTCTATGCCCGGCCGCGCCCGCCCCGCGGCCTTTTGTCTGCCTATTTCGCGTCTTTCCAGTCTCCGGGCGAACCAGAAAAATCACGACACCAATGGGAAAAGTGCCGATGACGGGCGAGGGCTACCGTGTCCTCGACGATCAACTGAAGCAATTGAAGTCGGTCGAGCGGCCGGCCGTCATCGCGGCCATATCCGAGGCCCGCGAGCACGGCGACCTGTCCGAAAACGCCGAATACCACGCCGCCAAGGAGCGTCAGGGCTGGATCGAGGGCCAGATCGCCGAGATCGAGGACAAGATCAGCCGCGCCCAGGTCATCGACGTGTCGAAACTGTCGGGCAATCAGGTCAAGTTCGGCGCCACCGTCACCGTGGTCGACGAGGACACGGAAGAAGAGGCCCGCTATCAGATCGTCGGCGAACACGAGGCCGATGTGAAGAAGGGCAAGATCTCCATCGCCTCGCCGATCGCCCGCGCGATGATCTCCAAGGAGGTCGGCGACGTGGTCGAGGTCAACACCCCCGGCGGGGTCAAGGCCTACGAGATCCTCAAGGTCGAGTGGAAATAACCACAGATCGAATAACCGTCTCCCTCCCCGTTCCGGGGAGGGTCGTCGCGCAGCGACGGGGTGGGGGCGGCCCGGCGGGCCGCTCTTGCTCGATCGGCCCCTTGTCTGTGGGGCGTCGCCGTGCCCGCCCCACCCGGCCTCGCTTCGCTCGCTCCCCCTCCCCGAAACGGGGAGGCAAAACAGATGTCTGACCCCCTCTCCATCTGGGTTGTCTCGGACGGACGTGCGGGTATCGAGAACCAGGCCCTGGGCCTCGCCGAGGCCGTCCAGCGCCTGACCCCGGCCGAGATCACGGTCAAACACATCCGATGGCGGCCCCTGTTCGACCGCCTGCCGTCGGCGCTGAAGACCCCGGCCATGCTGGCGTCCGCCCCGCTCGCGGCGCCCTGGCCCGATCTCTGGATCGCCGCCGGCCGGGCGACCCTGCCCCTCTCGACCCGCATCAAGCGCTGGAGCGGCGGCAAGACCTTCGTGGTTCAGACCCAGGATCCGCGCTGGGCGAACGACCGCTACGACCTGATCGTCGCCCCGGCCCATGACGACCTGTCGGGCGACAATGTCTTTGAAATCACCGGCTCCCCTCATCGCGTCACGCCGGAGCGGATCGCCCAGGCCGCCCCGGCCTTCGCCGACCGGATCGCCCCCCTGCCCCATCCCCGCGTCGCCGTCCTGATCGGCGGCCGGTCCAAGGCTTTCGACCTGACCCAGGCCCATGCGGCGGACCTGGCCGACCGGATCGCCGCCGCCGTCCGGGCCTCAGGCGGTTCGCTGATGCTGACCTTCTCGCGCCGAACGCCAGAAGCGGCCAAGGCGGTGATGACCGAACGCCTGTCGGGCCTGCCCGGCTGGATCTGGGACGGGACCGGCGACAACCCCCTGTTCGGCTTCCTGCATTTCGCCGACCATGTGCTGGTCACGCAGGACAGCGCCAACATGGCCGCCGAGGCCGCCTCGACCGGCAAGCCGGTTCACATCCTGCCCATGGTCGCGCTGAAGCCCGCCGGCAAGTTCGCCCGCCTGCACGAGGATCTTCAATCCCAAGGCGCGACCCGTCCCTTCGACGGGGCGCTGGACCGCTGGACCTACGCCCCCCTGGCGGAAACCGACCGGGCGGCCCATGCCGTGCTGGAGGCGATGCGAGCGCGGTAAGCCGATCACGCCGCTCATCCCGGCTTTCGCCGACATGAGCGCAACAGGGAGGATAATCTTCTGCGTCCGATTCTGACGCAGCCGTGGTGCAAGCCACCCGCTGGCGTCAGGAGGCAACCTAAGAACCACTCGCAAAAATCTGCACGAAAGTGCACTAAAAAAAAAATCGGAGTGGCCTTTAGTCGCCGCCCCCTCCGCCGCCACTGTCACAGCCGCCGTCCGCGCTGGAGTCGGCGCAGCCTGACGTGTCCGACGTCGGCGGGACGGCGCCGCCGTCCGAACCGTCGCCCTTCTTGGCCTTGGCGTTCGCCGCGCCCATGAAGGCCACGCCGAGGCCCGATCCGATGGCCGTGCCCAGGGCGAGCCCCAGGCCGACGTTGTCCATCGCCACGCCCAAGGCCACCCCGATCGACAGACCCATGCCGATCCCGATCGGCAGGAAGGCCGCCTTCTTGTTGCTCATCCCCGTCTCCTCCTCATCTGCGGCGAGACTAACATCGCGCAAACGGGAATCAGCCCCTAAATAGGCGCATGACCCAAGCTCGTACCGTCCGCGTCGCCATCATCGGCTCCGGCCCCGCCGGCTGGACCGCCGCCATCTACGCCGCCCGCGCCTCGCTGAACCCCGTCGTCATCGCCGGTCTCCAGCCCGGCGGCCAGCTGACCATCACCACCGACGTCGAGAACTATCCCGGCTTCGCCGAGACCATTCAGGGCCCTTGGCTGATGGAGCAGATGCAGGCCCAGGCCCTGCACGTCGGCACGGAAGTCATCCACGACATCGTCGTCTCCGCCGATCTGTCGCAGCGCCCGTTCCGGCTGAAGCTGGACGGCGGCGAGGAAATCCTGGCCGAGACGGTCATCATCTCCACGGGCGCCCAGGCCAAGTGGCTGGGTCTGGAGTCCGAGGCGGCCTATCAGGGCTTCGGCGTCTCCGCCTGCGCCACCTGCGACGGCTTCTTCTATCGCGGCAAGAACGTGGTCGTGGTCGGCGGCGGCAACACGGCCGTCGAGGAAGCGCTGTTCCTCACCAACTTCGCCGCCAAGGTCACGGTGGTCCACCGTCGCGACGAGTTCCGCGCCGAGAAGATCCTGCAAGACCGCCTGTTCGCCCACCCCAAGGTCGAGGTGATCTGGAACGTGGCGGTGGAAGAGATTCTGGGCGTGGTGGACGGCGTCGCCCGCAACGTCACCAGCGTTCGCTTGAAGAACGTTCAGGACGGTTCGACCCAGGAGATCCCCGCCGACGGCGTCTTCATCGCCATCGGCCACGCCCCGTCGTCGGACCTGTTCAAGGGTCAGCTCGAGACCAATTCGGGCGGCTATATCCGCGTCAAACCCGGCACGGCCCAGACCGCAATCGAGGGCGTGTGGGCGGCCGGCGACGTGACCGACGACGTCTATCGCCAGGCTGTGACTGCGGCGGGCATGGGCTGTATGGCCGCGCTCGAAGCCAGCCGTTTCCTGGCCGAGGAAGACCACGCCAAGGCCAACCATCCCATCAGCCATAAGGAAGCCGAGAAGATCGGCGTCTGGTGAACGTCCGGACGGGCGGAGTCAGGCGAACAGCTGCAGACCCGGCGGCGCATATTGGACCGGCTGGCCTGTGCGGCGGCGCAGGGCGTAATCGACCGCCGTCTGCACCGCCTGTTCATCGGTCGGCTTGGACAGGACGCCAATGGCGCCCGCGACGCCGTCGCGCACCATGCCCGGATTGGCGGTCATGAACAGGACGGTCACGCCCATCTCCTGGCCCAGCTCGCGCCCCAGGCTTATGCCCGTGGGGCCGTCGGACAGGTGGATGTCGACCAGGGCCAGATCGACCTCATTTTCACGCGCCAGATTCTGGGCCGACTTCGACGTCGACGCCACCCCCACGACCTTATGGCCCAGGTCTTCCAGGACGAAACGCAGCTCCATAGCGACGAGCGCTTCGTCTTCAATGATCAGGATGCGGGCGGTCATGGGCGGCGGTTTTATGTTCTGTGGCGGACACAACGCGGGGGCAGGCGATCGGTTTCCGTCAGAGTGGCTGAAGGCGGTCCTTTTCCGCCGCCCTGCGGCGCGAGAGCGCCGTAGCGGGCAAATCCACAACAATCCTTAAACCGTCGGCCGCCCATTCGCGGTGCAGCCGCCCGCCGAGTTGGCCCTCCACCGACAGACTGGCCAGAGAGGAGCCGAACCCCTGGCGCTCGGGCGGCCCTTCGATCGCCGGGCCGCCGATCTCGGTCCAGGTCAGGATGAACCGGTCGTCGTCGCGGCGCGTGGCCAGCTCCACCCGACCCGCCGTCGCCGCCAGGGCGCCGTACTTGGCCGCATTGGTGGCCAGTTCGTGGAACAGCAGGGCGACGGAGGTCGCCGCCTGGTCGTCGAACACGGCGTCGTCGCCGCTGATGTGAACGCGCGGAGCGCCCGTGTCATCGCTGTACGCCCTGAACAGATCCGCCAGGAAGGTGTGCAGGGTGGTGGCCCCAACCGTCGGCTGAGACGCCTCCGTGTGCGGTCGGACGAACTCATGGGCGCGGGCCAGGGCGGCGATACGGGTCCGCAGAGACGAAGCAAAGGCCCGGGCCTCAGGATACTGACGGGCCGACAGGGCCACCAGCGCCGTGACCACGGCGAAGATGTTCTTGATCCGGTGGCTCAGCTCCTGGCTGACCAGTTCGCGACCCTGCTCCAGCCGTTTCAGCTCGTCGATGTCGGTGCAGGTGCCGAACCAGCGGGTGATCTCGCCATCCTCGTTGCGGATCGCCACCGCCCGCCCCAAGGTCCAGCGATAGACCCCCGAATGGTGCTTCAGCCGATATTCGATCTCATAGGGTTCGCCCGTCTCCAGCGACCGGCTCCAGCGGGCCCAGGCCCGCTGCTGATCGTCAGGATGGAACATGTCGTTCCAGCCTTCCCCGTCCGTCGATCCGGCTGGCACGCCGGTGAACTCGTACCAGCGTGCATTGTAGTAGTCGTGGAAGCCGTCGGGGCGCGTCGACCAGACCATCTGGGGCATGGCGTCGGCCAACACCCGGAATTGGGCCTCGCTGGCCCTCAGCCGGGCGGCGACGTCGTCGGACGCCTCCAAGGCCCGTTCAAGCGCGTCCCGGCCCTCGTCCCTCTGACGCAGGGCGCGGCGCAGTTCCATCTGCGACATCACCTGACCGGCCAGGGTCTTGAGCGCCGTTTCCTGAAGCTCAGTCAGACCTTCCGGCCGGGGCTGGGTGTCCAGAACGCACAGGGTGCCCAAGGGCAGGCCGCTGGGCGTCTTCAGCAACCGCCCCGCATAGAAGCGCAGCCCCGGCTCCTGATGAACCAGAGGATTGCCGGCGAACCGGGCGTCCTTTGTCGCATCCGGCACCACCAGCCCGTCCTCATTCAACAGGGCGTGGGCGCAGAAGGAGGTCGCCAGCGGCGTCTCGCGCACGCCCAGCCCGACCTCGGCCTTGAACCACTGCCGTCCGGAGTCGATCAGATTGACGACCGCGATCGGGGTCTCGCAGATGCGGGCGATCAAGGCCACCACGTCGTCAAAGGCGGCCTCGCGCGCCGTATCCAGAATGCCGTAGTCTCTCAGGGCCGCCAGACGCTCGGACTCATCCCACCGTGCAGGTTCAGCAATGGGGTCGGTCAAACAGGCGTCCTTTCGAGGCCGTAAGCGGGATCAGCAGCTTCAATGCTCGACCCGCGCAAGCGTTGCATTAGAACGCCCATCGCTTCACTTGGCGGGGCGTCCGACCTCTTCCACCGCCATCACGGCGACGCCTGCCGGAGCGGGCTCCGGCTCCGGCTTGGCCTCCAGGGCCTGAAGCCGCGCATTGATGGCGGCGACCTCTTCCTGGGTAGGCAGACGACGTCCGCCCAGGCTGACCACGCCCACCACCCTTTGACGTCCGTCGACCTCGACGGTCTTAAGCGGGGCCGCCTGCCCTGCCTCGGCGGGGACCGCGTCCGGGTCCGGGCCTCCGGTCCCCTGGCCAGGCTGAACGCCGGGTCGGGGGCGGGCGAACCGCGCTTCATCGATCAGGGGCTCGCGTCCCTTGTAAACGGCGCGGAAGGCGGCCGTCTCCCCGTAAAGACCCTTCCAGCGATAGAAGACGTGCGTCCCGATCTTGTTGACGCGCGAGACGGTCGGCGCCCACCAGGGGTCCACATAGTCGGCGTGATAGTGGGTGGCGGTCCCCACCGTCTGGGCCACATAGCCGTTCAAGGCCTTTTCGGCCGCCTTGCGCGCCCGCTCCCACGCCCAGGGAACCGGCGCCTGGGACAGGGCGCCGTCGCAGGTGAAGCTGAACTGGCACCCGGTCGTCCGCTCGGCGCCTTCAAACACAACGCCGCACACCGTGTCGGCGTAGTTGGGATCGCGCACGCGGTTCAGCACCACCTGAGCCACCGCCGCCTGGCCCTCGTCGGACTCCAGCGCCGCCTCGTAATAGACCGCCTGGGTCAGGCACCGCAGGGCGCGACGGCGATCCTCGGCCCCGCCCTTGAAGACGAAGGGCCGCGCCGGACGCAGGGCTCCGGCCGTCGCCAGGGTCGCACCTGGGGTGAAGGCCGCCGGGGTCAGGGCTGGATCGTGCCGCTGCGCCAGGGCCAGCTGCGAGGCGCTCAGCCGCCCCTCAAGAGCGGCCAGGCCGTGGGGCCCCAGATCGCCCTGGGTGATCCGCGCCACGGCCTCCGCCGTCCGATCCGCGTCCGGCCGCACGGCCGAGCCGGCCGACAGGGCGACGCCCAGCACGGCGGCGGCGGCGGGCAAGGCCGCAGCCGAGCGCCTGACCGCCGCCCAAATCCGGTTCCAATGGGTAAGGACCATTCTGTTCCACAGCAGGCGCGACCAGGTCATGGACGCAGGAGGCCCGGACCGTGCCCGCATTTCGGGGCCGTTTTCAGGCGGACCGCCGATCCGCCTTATCGACCGCCCAGGCTGGCCCGCAACATCCAGGCGAACTTCTCGTGCGCCGCCAGACGCTGGGTCAGCAGATCCACGGTCACGTCGTCGCCGTCCCCGTCCGCCACGTCCAGGGCGGAGCGCATGGTGGCGATCAAGGTCTCATGATCGCGCATCAGCTCGCGCAGCATGTCGGGCGCGTCCTTTTCCGGCTCGCCGTCGCGAATACTGGTCAGGTTGGCGAAGGCGCCGTAGCCCTGCGGCGCCAACTCGCCCAGGGCGCGGATACGTTCGGCGATGTCGTCCAGGGCCGCCCACTGGTCGCGATACTGCTGCTCCAGCATATTGTGCAGCGAGAAGAATTCAGGCCCCCGCACGTTCCAATGATAGCCGTGGGTCTTCAGATAGACGGCGTAGGCGTCCGCCAGAACCCGGGTCAGTTGCTCAACCACGTCGCCGCGCTCGCTCTGGGACAGTCCGGTGTCAATGGTTGCGGTCATAATACGCTCCGTGGGTGTGAGTTCGTCGCCGGCAATCTAGACGGAATCCGGCAGGCAGGAACGCAAAACCGCAACAAGCGTTGCATCACATAACGTCGCATCGAACGACGTGAGGGGATGGGCACAATATGACGCCAGGCGCGGTCTTTCGCCGATTTCTGAACGCCGAAGCCGGTCTCCTCGTTCTCGCCCGTCTGAAGTCCGGTCCCGCCTGGCGGAGAATTCTAGTCGGACTGGCCGGCGCCGGCGCAGGACTGGCGGTGCGGGCGGCCACCGCCGGTTTTTACGGCGGGATCACCGGCTTCATGATCCTACTGCCGGGCGTCATTCTGGCGGCCTTGGCCGGCGGACGTCTGGCGGGTCTGACGGCGGTTGCGGGGTCTCTGCTGGGCGGCTGGGCGCTGGTCGCCTTGAACCCCGGCCCGACGACCCCGCATCTGGGCGTGGTCGCCACCTCCAACTTCGTCTTGGTGGGCCTGTTCTGCACCTGGCTGGGCGCCTCCTTGCGCCAGACCCTGATCCGGCTGGATTCCGTCGTCTCGGCCCTGTCCCTGTCCAACGCGCGGTTTGACGAGACCGGCGCCTTTCTGGGCTATGCCGGGATCAACCTGAACGTGGACGGGGCGCGCGAACCGCTGGAGAAGGCCGCCCGCGCCGAGCGCCGCCAGCATTTCCTTCTGAACCTCAGCGACCGCCTGCGCGACCTGTCCGACCCGGAGCGGATGATGGCCGAGGTCGAGGCGTCCCTGGGCGGCCTGCTGAGCGCGAACCGCGTCGGCTACGGCGAGGTGGACGAGACGGGCGAAGTCGTCTCCTTGAGCCGCGACTGGATTCAGGGCGTCGCCAGCGTTCACGGGCGCGCGCCGAGCGTCTTCAATCCCACCCTCGTCGCCGACCTGTTCGACGGTCGGACCATCCGCATCGACGACGTCCGCGACGACCCCCGTTCGGCCGACATCGCCGCCGCCTTCGCCGAAATCCAGACCCGCGCCCTGATCCGCGCGCCGCTGATCCGCAACGGCCGATTGCGCGCCTTCCTCTATGTCCACGCCGCCGCCCCCCGCCGCTGGACCGACGCGGAGGTCCAGCTGGTCGAGGAGGTCGCCGCCCGCACCTGGGCCGAGATCGAACGCGCCCGAGCCGAGACCGAGACCCGCGAGAGCGAACAGCGCTTCCGCGCCATCGCCGACACCGCGCCGGTCCTGATCTGGGTCACGCGCCAGGATCGCCGCCGCGCCTTCATCAACCAGGCCTATGCGGACTTCTTCGGCGCGGACTATGAGACGGCCCTTGCGGCGGACTGGCGCGCCCGACTGCACCCGGACGACCAGGACCGCATCCTTCGAGAGTCCCTGGCCGGAGAGGCGACGAGAGAACCGTTTTCTCTAGAGGCACGATATCGGCGTCATGACGGCGAGTGGCGCTGGCTGAAATCCTTCTCTCGTCCGCGCATGGCCGGAAGCGAGTTGATCGGCTTCGTCGGCGTCGCCTTCGACGTCACCGACATGCGCGAAGCCCAAGCCCGCCTGACCGAATCCGAAAGCCGCTTCCGCACCGTCGCGGACAGCGCTCCGGCCATGATCTGGATGACGGATGCGACGCCCCGGATCGTCTTCGCCAACAAGCGCTATCGTCTGTTCTGCGACATCCGCTCGCAGCGCCAACTGCTGGACGGCTGGCGCAGGCTGATGCATCCGGACGATGAGACGGTGTTCGACGCCGCCTTCCTGCGGGCCTTCCAGGCGCGGGATCGGTTCGAGGCGCTCAGCCGGGCCAATCATCCGACCCTGGGGCTGCGCTGGCTCCGGACCGAGGGCGTGCCCCGCTTCGATGCGGCCGGCGCCTTCCAGGGTTATGTGGGCGCCACCATCGACGTCACCGACGCCAAACGCGCCGAGGACGACCTGAAGCACATCAATGAGCTGCTGGAGGAACGGGTCGCGGAGGCCCTGACCGAAAAGGCCGCCGCAGAGGCCCATCTGATGCACGCCCAGCGGATGGAGGCGGTCGGCCGTCTCACCGGCGGTGTCGCCCACGATTTCAACAATCTGCTGACGGTGGTGATCGGGGCGCTGGACATCATCCTGCGCTCCGACGACGCCGCAAAACGCAAGAAGCTGGGCGAGGCCGCCCTGGCCGCCGCCCGTCGGGGAGAGAGCCTGACCCACCAGCTTCTGGCCTTCTCGCGCCGTCAGGCCCTGCGTCCCGAGGCGGTCGATCTGAACGGCCTGATCCGCGAGGGCGAGCCCTTGCTGCGCCGGGCCGTCGGCGAGGCCGTGGACTTCAAGATCCGGCTGAAGCGCGGCGGCGTTCGCGTCAACGTCGATCCCGCTCAGTTCGAGGCCGCCCTGCTGAACCTGGTCGTCAACGCCCGCGACGCCCTGGGCGACGTGACCGGGCGCGACGCCGCATCAGCCGATGCGGCCAGCAAGGCCGACGGCCCGCCTCGATCGGGTCGAGACGGCCCCGTCCGCGCCGGCGCCCGCATCACGATCCAAACCCAGGCCTGTTCCGTCTCGGCGGGGCAGATCCCGGAACTGGCGGCGGGCGACTATGTCTGCGTCGCCGTGTCCGACAACGGATCGGGCATGTCGGCCGATGTCATCGACCGCGTCTTCGAACCCTTCTTCACCACCAAGCCGATCGGCAAGGGAACGGGCCTGGGCCTCAGCCAGGTCTATGGCTTCGCGCGACAGTCGGGCGGCGGGGTCCACATCGCTTCCAGCCCCGGCCGCGGCTCGGAGATTCGCCTCTATCTGCCGCCGCTGATCGCGGACAAGGCCGCCCCGTCGCCCGAACCGGCCGACGTCGACGCCGCCCTGCCGAACGGCCACCGCCTGCTGCTGGTGGAGGACGACGCGGATGTCGCAGCCATCGCCCTGGATCAGTTGGAAAGCTTCGGCCTGGACGTCGAATGGGTCGAGAACGGCCCCGAGGCGCTGAAGGCCCTGGAACGGGCGCGCTTCGACGTCATGTTGACCGATGTGGTCATGCCGGGCGGCATGAGCGGCGTGGACCTGGCGCGTCAGGCGGCGCGGGACCGGCCCCAGATGCGGATCGTCCTGACCTCGGGCTATGTGGGCGACGATGTGGATCAGGTTCTGGCCGACACGCCCTGGCCCTTCCTGCGCAAACCCTATTCGCCCGAGCAATTGCGCGCCGTTCTTTCGACGGCGGGGCCGCGGCCGATCCACTAGGTCCAAGAAAAACGCGCCGCAGTGACTGCGGCGCGTTTTTCTTCGTCAGTTCCAAGGCCGCCTCAGCGGCGCGCCTTGCGGGCGGCGTAGCGCGCGTCGCGCCTGGCCTTCTGCTCTTCCTTGGTCAGTTGCTTGCGCGCCTTCCGGTCGGCCCGCTTCTCGGCCTCGATCGCTTCCTGAGCGGCCATTTCGGCGGCCAGACGCGCAGCCTCCTTCTCGGCCTTCTCGCGGCGCTGTTCCGCCTTGGCCAGTTCGTGCTGCTGGCGCAGGGCTTCCTTTTCGGCGGCGCGCTTTTCAGCCAGGCGCTCGAACTCGGGATCGGGGGCGGCGGGCTTGGGCTTGAACTTGGCGAGCAGAGCCTTCTTGGCTTCCTGCTGGGCGGTCAGGCGGTCGGTAAATCCGGTCTTCAAATCTTTCATGCGAAAGCGTCAGGGTTCCTTGTGATCGGCCAGCGGCCATCGGGGGTCGGGCGGCGGAGAACGCGCGCGTCCCGAAGCGGGGCGCACAAAGCCTATGCAGGGACCAAAAGCAAGGTTCGCCGCCACGAAATCGGCCGCGCGCACGAAATGGCGCGCTTAAGGCGCCCTTACCTGCTCCAGTGATGCAGATAGGTCGCGCCCGCCCCGTTACAAGAGCAGGCGCAACGGCGGGTTCGTCAGTTGGGCTTCTGCGCCTGGCCGACGGCGGTTCCGGCCGCTCCACCGACGGCGGCGCCCACGGGTCCGCCCACCACAGCCCCCGCCACCGCGCCGCTGGCGGCCTTTTGCTCGATTGTGGTCCCGCAAGCCGTCAGCGCCAGGGCGCCGGCGGCGATGCAGGTCGTGATGATCATGCGCGACATGGCGTCTCTCCAAAAAGGTCACGCTTGAACGCCGCGCCGCGCTTGAGGTTCCCAGCGCGATCCAGAACTGGCGAATACGGAAAACGGACCAACGTACAACACAATCCGCGCGCCATTCAGCAGATACGGGGAAATGTGACAATCTACAGCCGAGACGCCGTGCAACCCAATACAGTATTCGCTCTATCCACTGTCGCAATCCGGCCCATATTGTCATGCCGCCGGGGCAATATCGTAAAAATACCTAATCCTTTCGTCGCCTTAACCAGCCGCTTGCGAATCAGCCACATTCAGGTCACAAACTTCGCTATATAGGCCCGTCCTCGACGTCCGGGCTGTATGTGCCGCGCGCCGAATGCCGGCCGGACAGGCGACCGTTTCGGGTCGCCCCGCCGGCGATACGACCCGGGGGCAGCGTTTCTCGCCCTGCTGAACAGGATGAACTCGTTGTCGCATTCCTCGCAGACGCGCGGCCCCGCCCGCACCGATCATGTGGCGAAGATCAAGCCCGTGACGGCGGCCGCGGCCTTCGGCTGTCTGGTGGGACTGGCGATCGGCGGCGCCTATCTGGGCGGGACCATGGCGCGCAATGCGACGCTGCGGGCCCAGGCCGAACGGATCCAGGGCGCCACCGCCGCCGGCTTCACCGAAGAAGCCCTGTCCGCCGCCGCCGGCGGTCTGGACGCCAGCGCCCTGTCGATCGCTCGTCGGCACGATCCCTACACCAGCGCCGGCGCCGCCGAGCGCGATCGCCAGGCCGAGCTTCTGGCGGCCCGTCTGGATCAGTTGGACGCCAACCGCGATCCCAAACTGCGCCACGCCAATCTCTCCACCCCCGTCGGCGCCAAGCCCTTCCGCCTAGATCACGCCCTTGACGCCAGCCGCGACCTCGATTGCCTGACCCAGGTCGTCTATTATGAAGCGCGCGGCGAGGGCCGCGACGGCATGCGGGCCGTGGCCCAGGTGGTCCTGAACCGGGTCCGCCACCCCGCCTTCCCCAAGAGCATCTGCGCCGTCGTCTATCAGGGCGCCGCGCGCCGCACCGGCTGCCAGTTCTCCTTCACCTGCAACGGCGTGATGCGCGGCCGGATCAACCAGGCCGCCTGGAACCGAGCGCGCGGCATCGCCTCCTCGGCCCTGTCCGGATCGGTTTATGCGGGCGTCGGCAACGCCACCCATTTCCACACCACCGGCGTGTCGCCCGACTGGCGCAACACCCTGATCCGGGTGAACCAGGTGGGCAGCCATCTCTTCTATCGGTTCGGCGGTCGCGCCGGCTCAGGCGGGGCCTTCACCTACGCCGCCCGTCCGTCTCAGGCCGACGATCAGCCCCGTCTGATCCAGGCGGGTCTCAATCCCGTCGAAGCGGCCCGCCAGGCCGGACAGGCCGTGGCCTATTCGCTGATCCTGGCCCAGGAGGGCGGCGCCGAGCCCCAGGCTGCGCCGACGAACGCCCGTCCCGCCGCCAAGCCTGCGGATGCGGCCGTCGCCACCCAGGCGTCCGGCCAGGCTTCCCCCCCGCCCGCCGCCCGGCCCACGGCGGCCTCGGCGCCGCGCGGCGCTGCGCCCCGGGCGGAGGCCAGGACGGAAACGGCGGACGCCTCCAACCCCGTTTGATCGCAAAGGCGCTTCAGTCCGGGCCGAAAGGCCCCCGTGTCGTCCGGTTCTGATCGAATTCGCCGAACCGACGGCCGGGCTTGTCCGGGCTTGAGGTCTGCTCCCGCCCGACCCCGATCACGCTCAGCCGGTCGTAGCCGACGCTGAGCGGTTGAGCGGGCGCCCGCCGCACCCGCAGGGCCTGAGGCGTCTGGGGCGTCTGGGACATCGGTCGCTCCTGGGCTCGCTCCTCGCGCGGTTCATCGTATGAACGTCGCGCGCGGCGGGCTGTTCCCCTGGCCTCACAGGGCGTCCAGGCCGATGTCCAGCACGGGCGCCGAATGGGTCAGGGCCCCGACCGAGATCACATCGACCCCGGTCTCCGCGATCGGCCGCACCGTCGTCAAATCCACCCCGCCCGACGCCTCCAGCCGGATGCGCCCCCCGGTCCAGGCCACCGCCCGCCTCAGGTCCGCCAGGCTGAAATTGTCCAGCATGATCACGTCCGGCGCCAGGTCCTCATTGATCAGGGCCAGGACTTCGCTCAGCTGATCCAGCCCATCCACCTCGACCTCCACCTTCATCAGGTGAGGGGCGAAGGCCTTGGCGCGCCGCACGGCCTCGCCCACCCCGCCGCAGACGGCGACGTGGTTGTCCTTGATCAGGATGGCGTCATCCAGGCCGAACCGGTGGTTCACCCCGCCGCCGCAGGCCACCGCATGTTTCTCCAGCGCCCGCAGACCCGGCGTCGTCTTGCGGGTGTCGACGATCCGCGCCCTGGTCCCGGCGACCGCCTGAACATAGGCCCGCGTCAGGGTCGCCACCCCGCTCAGCCGTCCGACCAGGTTCAGGGCCGTCCGCTCGGCGGACAGGAAGGCGCGCGCGTCGGCCTCGACCACCGCCAGCACGGCCCCCGTCTCGAACGCCGCCCCGTCGGCCAGCCGAAGATCCACGTCGGCCGTCGGGTCCATCGCCTGCACGGCCAGCCGCACGGCCTGAATCCCGGCCAAAACGCCGGCCTTGCGCGCCGTGAAGGCCGCCTTCATGCGCGCCCCTGGGGGAATACAGGCCAGGGCCGTGACGTCGCCCGCCCGCCCCAGGTCTTCCGCCAGAGCCATCCGCACCACCGGTTCGATCAGGACCTCCGGCAGGGATCGGTTCAGGGCCATGTCTCGGGGGGTCTCCATAGAGGCTGTCATTCCGCCGCCAGGGCGAGGTCTCCGGCCAGTCTGATCCGCGTATGAGCAGCGTTCGCGGCCTTCTGCGGATAATCCGCGCGGTAATGGCCACCCCGGCTCTCATGCCGATCCAGCGCCGCCTGGGCGATCAGCCGCGCCGCCAGAAGACAGGCCGCCGGCCCGTGCCGGGCCTCCAGCCGGTCGATCAGGGCGATCAGGGCCGTCAGACCGGCCTCGTCACGCACCACCCCGGCCTGGGCCGTCATCGCCGTCCTCAGCTCGGCCAGGGCCGCCTCGGGCAGATCGGGCGCCAGGGGCGTCGCGACCGGCCGTCCGCCCCCCGTCTCGCCCGACGCGACCCGCCCGGCCCGCCGTCCGAAGGCTGCGGCCTCAAGCAGGGAGTTGGACGCCAGACGATTGGCGCCGTGCACCCCCGTCGCCGCGCATTCGCCGACGGCGTACAGGCCCGGAACCGTCGTGCGACCTTCGGCGTCGGCGGCGACCCCGCCCATGTGATAGTGGCAGGCCGCCATCACCGGAATGGGGCTGACGCGCGGGTCCAGCCCGGCCCGCATGCATGCGGCGAAGACGGCCGGAAACTCGTGCGGAAAGGCCTCCCCCACAGCCGCGCGCGCATCCAGAAAGGCGCCCCAGCCCTCGATTCGCGCGGCATGGACGGCCCGGGCCACCACGTCGCGGGGCTTCAGATCGGCGTCGGCCTCCTCACCCAGCAGGAAGGCGCCCGCGCCGTCGATCAGCCGCGCCCCCTCGCCGCGCAAGGCTTCGGTCGCCAGGGGCGCGGGGTCCAGGCCGACGTCGATAGCCGTGGGGTGAAACTGCACGAACTCAGGGTCCAGAATCTCCGCCCCCGCCCGCGCCGCCAGGGCCATGCCCTCGCCTTTCAAGGCGGCGGGGGTGGTGGTGGCGGCGAACAGCCCCCCGGCGCCCCCGGTCGCCAGAACCACGGCCGAGGCCGTAACCTCGACCAGCCGTTCGCCGCGGGCGGCGACCGCCCCGACCACCCGGCCGGTCTCATCCTGCATCAGCCCCTTCAGCCGGGCGTCTTCCCAGACCTCGATCCGGGCCTCGGCCCGCACGGCTGCGACAACGGCCGACAGAATGGCGCGTCCGGCGCCGTCGCCGCCGACCCGCGCCACGCGCGCCACGGAATGGGCCGCCTCCAGACTGACGACGAAGCTGCCGTCCCCATACCGGTCGAACGGCGCCCCCAGGGCCGCCAGCCATTCGACGGTTTCGCGCCCGGCCTCGGTCAAGGCCTGGGCCGCGCCCGGATCGACCAGACCCGCCCCGGCCGCCTCGGTGTCGCGAGCGTGCAGCTCGGCCGAGTCTACAGCCGTCAGGGCCGCCGCCATGCCGCCTTGAGCCCAGGCGGACGAACAGCCGCTCAGCAGCGGCTCCGGCGTCAGGACCAGAACCCTCGCCCCAGCCTGCGCGGCCTCCAGCGCGGCCGACAGCCCCGCCAGTCCGGCGCCGACGATCACCGGCCCCTCATGTCGCACGCGGGTCATCGTCCGATCCCCAGATAGTTCAGGCCCAGCCGAACGGCGCCGGCCGGATCACCCTCGGTCACGGGCATCAGGGCGCCGACCGCCGCCGCCGCGCAGAGGGCCAGGGTCAGCAGATAAAGCCCCAGGCTCCTGCCCGCCTCGGGCCAGCTCAGCGTGCCCCACGCCGCGCGCCAGACGCCGCGCTTCAGATGGCTGAACACCGACAGGGCCAGGAAGGCGGCCAGGATGAACCGGCCCGTGGAAAGACCCCACCACACCACTGCCACGCCGATGACCAGCAGGACGATCTGCTCAAGCCGCGGATGAACCCGCGTCAGCACCGGCCCCAGGGCCTTGGACCCGTCCAGCGGCGGAGCGGGAACCAGGTTCACCAGGTTCAGCATGGCGATGAAGAAGGCGCCAGCCAACCATTCGCCCTGGCCCGTCGCCATCCCGACGGCGACGAAGGGGATCATGGCCAGAAGACCGAAGGCCGGCCCGGCCAGCGAAACCAGCACTCCGTCCCACTCGCTTCGAGGCGCGCGCCGTCCCTTGGCCAGTCCGCCCAGGAAGGGAATGATGTAGATGCGCGCCGGACCCATGCCGAGCCGGTTCATCGCCAGGGCGTGCCCCGCCTCATGCACGAACAGGCCGATCAGCACCGCCCCCGCCACGACGACGCTGCCGGTTATCCACCACAGGAAGCCCGCCATCAGGGCCGTGGACAGCACGGCCCAGACCAGGCTCTGATCCTTCTCGACCGGTTCTTCGGCCACCGCCTCGGTCTGGGCCGGCCGCGCGCCCGCCGCTTCGGGCTTGATGTCCCACGGCCCCAGGGGACGGTCGGGCGCGGGGGCGGGTGTGTCTGTCTTGCTCATGGCGTCCAGATGGGCGCGGCGCCCTGTCCCGACGAGGGGACCGATCGCCGCGTCGCTCAGATCAGCTCCACATCGACGTGATGCCGCGCCTTGACGATGTCGTAGCGGGCCGGGATCGCCGGCGGCGGCAGGTCGATCATCCGCTGCACCGCCATCCGCCCGCGTTCGATCATCGCCTCGGGCACGGTCACTTCGAACTGCATGTTCAGCAGGCAGTCGTGGATGTTCTGAAGCGTGATCCGCTTCATGTGCGGGCACAGGTTGCAGGGCCCCACGAACTCCACGCTCGGCACGTCGCCCTTGATGTTGGAGGCCATCGAACATTCGGTGATCAGCACCACCCGCTTGGGTCGCCGTTGTTCGACATAGTCGGTCATGGCCGCCGTCGATCCGGCGAAGTCGGACGCCGCCAGTATCTCTTCCGGGCATTCGGGGTGGGCCAGAACCTCGGCGTCGGGCCAGGCGTCGCGCATGTCGGCGATGTCCTGGGCGGTGAAGCGCTTGTGCACCTCGCAGTGCCCCTTCCAGGCGATGATCCCCGCCGTCGTCTGGGCCGCCACATTGCGCGCCAGGAATTCGTCGGGGATCAGGATGACCCGGTCCACGCCCCATTCCTTGGCCGCCCATTCCACCACCTGAACGGCGTTGGCGGATGTGCAGCAGATGTCGGTCTCGGCCTTCACCTCGGCCGTGGTGTTCACATAGGTGATGACCGGCAGGCCCGGATAGCGCTGCTTGATCAGCCGCACGTCCGCCCCCGTGATCGACGAGGCCAGCGAACATCCCGCCCGCAGATCGGGGATCAGCACGGTCTTCTCCGGGCTCAGGATCTTCGAGGTCTCGGCCATGAAGTGCACGCCGGCCTGAACGATCACCTTGGCGTCCGACCGGGCGGCCTCCTTGGCCAGGCCCAGGCTGTCGCCGACATAGTCGCCGACCCCGTGGAAGATCTCGGGCGTCATATAGTTGTGAGCCAGGATCACGGCGTCGCGCTCGCGCTTCAGCCGGTTGATCTCGCTGATCAGCCGCGCCTGTTCGGGCCACTCCAGCGGCGTGACGTGGTCCTTGACCTTCGCCCACACCCCGGCGGTCTCCCGCTCCAGTTCCTGCGTCAGACCAAAGGCGCCGTCGGCCATGATCCTCTCCTATCGACCCTTATGCTCAAAGTTAGCATAAGCGGAACCAATGTAGGCCGATGGGGGACGGGCGCAAGCGGATTGTTCAGTCGATCAGCTCCCCAAGTGTTTTCGCAGGGCCTTCGACCCGTGTCGGCGACGATCCCGCACCGCTTCGCCCGTTCAACCAGCGCCGCTCAGCACTCGGTAAGCGCACGAACCTTTCGCCCCGCGACCATATCGCCTAGAGCATCAGCGACTTCTTTCCTGCCGACCGCGCTTTGCCTGATATTTTGATGCAAGACACCATCCGCCGCATCCTGACCGCCCGCGTCTATGACGTGGCGGAGGAAACGCCTCTCGATCCGCTGCGTCGCCTGTCGGCGCGGCTCGCGCGGCCCGTGCTGCTGAAACGCGAGGATCTGCAGCCGGTGTTTTCGTTCAAGATCCGCGGCGCCTACAACAAGATCGCCGGCCTGTCCCAGGTCGAACTGTCAAAGGGCGTGATCTGCGCCTCGGCCGGCAATCACGCGCAAGGGGTGGCCCTGGCCGCCGCCCGCCGCAACATCCCCTCGACCATCGTCATGCCGACCACCACCCCCGGCATCAAGGTGGCCGCCGTGCGCGCCCTGGGCGGCGAAGTGGTCCTGCACGGCGACAGTTTCGACGAGGCCTACGCCCACGCCCGCGAACTGGAGGGCCGGACCGGCGCCGCCTTCATCCACCCCTTCGACGACGCCGACGTCATCGCCGGCCAGGGGACGGTCGGGCTGGAGATCGCCCGCCAGCACGCCGACCCCATAGAGGCCGTCTTCGTCCCCATCGGCGGCGGCGGTCTGGCCGCCGGGGTGGCCGCCATCGTCAAATTCCTGCGTCCCGAAACCCGCGTCATCGGCGTCGAGCCCGTCGACGCCCCCACGATGAAGGCCGCCGTCGACGCCGGCGAGGTCGTGACCCTGAACGAGGTCGGCCTGTTCGCCGACGGGGTGGCCGTGCGCCGCGCAGGGACCGAGACCTTCCGCCTGTGCAGGGATCTGCTGGACGAAATCGTCCTGGTGGACACCGACGCCATCTGCGCCGCCATCAAGGACATCTTCGACGACAGCCGCGCCGTCGCCGAACCCTCGGGCGCCGTGGCGCTTGCGGGGCTCAAGGCCTGGGCCGCCGCCCATCCCGGATCGGGCGCCCTGATCGCCGTCAACTCCGGCGCCAATGTCAACTTCGACCGGCTGCGCCACGTCGCCGAACGGGCCGAGATCGGCGAGGGCGCCGAGGCCCTGCTGGCCGTGGCCATGAAGGACGACCGCGACGACTATCGCCGCTTCCTCGACAGCCTGGACGGCCGCTCGGTCACCGAGTTCAACTACCGCTGGTCCGGCGACGGCCAGGCCCAGATCTTCGTCGGCGTGGCCCTGCACAACGGTCCGCACGCCGCCCTCAACCAGCCGCGCGCCGCGCGCGAGGCGATAGGGCAGGAAAAGGACGACCTGATCGCTCGGCTCCGCGCCGGCGGCTATGCGGTCGAGGACATGAGCGACAACGAGACCGCCAAGCTGCACGTCCGCTATATGGTCGGCGGCCGCACCGTCGGCCTGCCCCACGAACGCATCCTGCGCTTCCAGTTCCCCGAACGGCCCGGCGCCTTCTTGCGCTTCCTCAACAGCCTCCAGCCCGCCTGGGCCCTGACCCTGTTCCACTATCGCAACCACGGCGACGACGTCGGCCGGGTCCTGGCCGGGATCAGCGTCCCGCCCGAAGAACAGGCCCAACTGACCGCCGCCCTCGCCGACCTGGGCTACCCCTACGTCGACGAAACCACCAACCCCGCCTGCCGCCTGTTCCTTGACGGGACCTGACCCAGAGGGGAAGACGGTCGCCATGTCCGATCCCGCCCCTCCCCATCGCCGCGCCGTCCTGTCGGGTGCGGGCGCCCTGGCCCTCAGCGGCTGCGCCACCCTGTCGGGGGCGCCGGCCCGGCAGACGGTCTGGACCTTCGACCGGCTGGCCGACATCGGCGGCGAGCGGACGACGGTGGAGGGTGCGCCGGCCCTGATCGACAGCCCCTATGGCCAGGCTGTACGGTTCGACGGCGTGGACGACGCCTTGTTCATCGACAGCCATCCGCTGGCCGGAGCCGAGACCTTCACCTTCGAGGCCCTGTTCCGTCCCGACGGCGGCGCCTTCGAACAGCGGTGGTTCCATCTGGCGGAAGAGGCGCCGGCGGGCCAGCCCCCGTCCCAGACCCGCTTCCTGTTCGAAATCCGCGTCGTGCGCGACCGCTGGTACTTGGACGCCTTCACCCGCGGCCCCGGCTACAACCACACCCTGATCTTCCCGGAGCGGCTGTACCCCTGCGGACAGTGGTTCCATGTGGCCCAGACCTTCGACGGAACGATGTACCGGTCCTATGTCGACGGCGTTTTGCAGGGCGAACATCCGATCGCCTTCAAGCCCCAGGGCCCGGGACAGGCCTCCGTCGGCTGCCGGATCAATCGGCTGAACTATTTCAACGGCGCGGTGCGTCAGGCCCGCTTCACCCCCGCCGCCTTGGCGCCGGACCGGTTCACGCCACGCTGAACCGATCGGCGCCCCGCTCATGCGCCAGAAGCCAGCGTTTGCGCTCCACCCCGCCGGCGTAGCCGGTCAGGGCGCCGTTCGCGCCGATCACCCGGTGGCACGGCACGATGATCGCCACCGGATTGGCGCCGTTGGCCAGCCCCACGGCCCGCGCCGCCCTGGGCGAGCCAACCGCCGCCGCCAGCCGGCCATAGGTCCAGGTCTCGCCCGCCGGAATGGTGCGCAGCGCCGCCCAGACCGATCTTTGGAAGACCCCGCCGCCGGTCCGCACCTCCAATCCCTCGAAGGCGCTCAGCTCGCCGGCGAACCAGGCGTCGGCCGCCCGACGCACCGCCTCCGCTCGTCCCGTCCTCAGGGCGACCGGCCCGTAGTGGCGGTGCAGCAGCCGCCGCATACGGTCTTCATAGTCGTGAAAGTCCAGGGCCCGCACCGCCCCGTCCACGTCGGTCACCACCAGAATCTCGCCCAGAGGCGAAGCGAACCGATCCAGTGTCAGGTCCGAGGCCGCCGTCGCGGGTTCAGTCATGGCTCATCTCCTTGATCGTGTTCCAATACAGGGCTCCATAGGCGCGCCACGGCCGCCACCGCTCGGCCCGCGCCGTCAGGGCGGCGTCGGCGCCGGTCAGCCGATCGCTGGGCGCGCCCTCTCCGTCGTCGATCCAGTCGCCGACGGGACGCAGACCCGGCCGCGCGGCCAGGACCGGCGCCAGTTCGGGGTCAGCGGACAGGTCGCGCGTGATCGCCTCCGGATCGGCCGCCAAGTCGAACACGCGCCGCACCCGCGCCAGGACGCCGGGCAGGGCCTTCAACTCGTCGATGCGGGCCTCGACCACAGCCTTGCCGAGCGCGCCGGAGCGCACCGTCACTGCGCCCTCGGTCCCATCCACCGACTTGCGCAGCCGCCGCGTCCAGGCGCCGTCCGCCGTGGTTTCATCGGCCGCCCCACGCGCCGCCAAGGCCGCCGACACGAAGTCCCAGTCATAGGGCGGGCGATAGGCCAGGTTCAGGGTCACGCGCCCGCCGCCCTCCTCCGCCGCCTTGCGCCGCCGCAGGGCCGAGGGCGGGCGCCCGTACAGGGCCTGGAAGGTTTCATTGAACCGGCGCACGCTGCCGAAGCCCGACGCCATCGCCACCTCGGCCATGGTCAGTTCGGTCTCATGGATCAGCTGTTTGGCCAGAAGCACCCGCCGGGTCTGGGCCACGCTGACGGGGGCGGCGCCCAGATGCTGGCGAAACAGCCGCCGCAGGTGCCGCTCTCCCACCCCCAGCCGCTCGGCCAGGGCCTCGGCGTCCCCGTCGTCCAGCGCGCCCGCCTCGATCAGAGCCAGGGCGCGGCTGACGGTGTTGGACGTGCCGCGCCAGGCGCCCATCTCCGGCGCCGTCTCGGGCCGACAGCGCAGACAGGCGCGAAACCCCGCCGCCTCGGCCGAGGCCGCAGTCGGGTGGAACACCACATTCTCTCGCCGCGGCGTCCGCGCCGGACAGACCGGCCGACAGTAGATGCCGGTCGAGGTGACCCCCGTGAAGAACCGCCCGTCGAACCGGGCGTCGCGGGCGCTCAGCGCCCGCCAGCAGGCTTCCGAATCCAGGGTCTGTTCCATCGGCGCAGAATGGGCGTTTCAGCCGCACCTGTCTCGCGGTTTTCGGCCATGGATGAGCGTGAGAATTCCATCCGAGAACGGGGGTTTCGCTGAGACCCCATGCGACATAACCTCTCACCTGCGCACGCAGAGGCGCAGTTATAAAACAATGGGAGTCACGCCTTGGTTCGCCTACCTTTTTCCACGCTCGCCGTCCTGGGGGCCGGCGCCGTCCTCGTCGCCTTCACCGCCGCCGCCCAGGACAGGGTCAGCCCGGAACCCGCCGCCTCGGGGCGCGCCCTGCCGGTCGGCGCCTATCGTGAGACCTGCCGGGGGATCACTCTGAACGGCGATCGGCTGCGCGCCCGCTGCATCGCCAAGAACGGTCAGTCCGTTTCGTCGACCCTCAGCGTCCGCAGCTGCCGGGGCGCGGCGATCCGCAATGACGACGGCCGCCTGGCCTGCACGCCGGCTTCGGCCCCCCGCTCGGCCTGACGCAGGATGAGGCGGCCGGTCGGACCGGCCGCCTCTCGCCCGAACCTACATGGGCCAGAACAGCAGAATGGCCGGCGGACCGATGATCAGCACCAGCAGGCTGAGCGGCGCCCCCAGCTTGGGATAGTCCGAGAACTTGTAGCCGCCCGGCCCCATGACCAGGGTGTTGCACTGGTGTCCGATGGGGGTCAGGAAGTCGCACGCCGCCCCCACGGCCACGGCCATCAGGAAGGGATCGGGGCGATAGCCCAGCTGCTGAGCCAGGGTCGCGGCGATCGGCGCCACCACCAGAACCGTCGCGGCGTTGTTCAGGAAGGGCGTCACCGCCATGGCCGCAAACATCATTCCCGCCACCGCGATCACGGGCGGAATGCCCTGGAACACCGACCGCAGTCCGCCGGCGATCAGATCGGCTCCGCCCGTCTGCTGGATCGCGTCCGAAACGGGGATCAGGGCGGCGATCAGCACCAGCAGCGGTCCGTCCAGCGCCGCATAGGCTTCGCGCATCTTCAAGCCCCCCAGGGCCACGATGATCACCGCCGCGCCGAAGAAGGCGATGGAGACCGGGATCAGGCCGAAGCCGACCATCACCATCGCCGCCGTCAGGACCAGGGCGGGCAGGAATTTTCGCCTCTGTCCGCCCAGGCGCATCTCCCGTTCGGCCAACGGCAGCAGGCCCAGGTCCGCCAGTTTTCCGGGCAGGCCCGATTCCGACCCCTGGAGCAAAAGGACGTCTCCGGCCTGGAGCTTGGCCGTCCGCAGATGCTGGGTCAGCTCATAGCCGCTGCGCGACACGCCCAGCAGATTCAGCCCGTGCTGACCGTACAGATCCAGCGACCGCACCGACTGCCCCACCAGCTTCGAATCCGCCCCAATCACCGCCTCGGCCAGACTGACCTCGTCCTTGGCCTCCTCCAGCAACACCGGCCGGTCGCCGCGCACCAGCTTCAGCTTGGCGGCGTCGATGAAGCCCTCCAGCGCCTCCTGGTCGCCCTTGATCAACAGGGTGTCGCCGGGGCGGATGATGGTGTTGCCGCGCGGGCGCGTCTTGCGCTTGCCGTCGCGGATCAGGGCCATGACCTGGATGTCGTCCACAGCCAGGGCCTTCAGAGCGTTGATCGGCCGCGGCTCCATCAGCCAATCCTCGGGCACGCGAGCCTCGGTCAGATAGGCGTTGGCCGACAGGGCCGCCGACAGGCCGATGGTCCCGGTCCGGTCCTTGGGCAGCAGCCTGTAGCCGAAGGCCAGAAACACCAGGGCCGCCGCCGTCAGGATCAGGCCGACGGGCGCATAGTCGAACATGCGAAACGGCTCGCCGGTCATGGTCTCGCGCACCTCGGCGACCAGGATGTTGGGGGCGGTGCCCACCAGGGTGACCATTCCCCCCGCCATGGCGCCGAAGGCCATGGGCATCAGCAGGCGCGACTGTTTGGTGCCGGTGCGTCGGCTGACCTGGAGGGCGACCGGCATCATGATGGCCAGGGCGCCGACGTTCTTGGTGACCATCGACAGCAGGGTCACGGCCGCGGTCAGCACCGGCGCCTGAGACCGCTCGGTCTTCAGATACGGCATGATCCGCTTCAGGGCCATTTCGACGATGCCCGACTTGGCGAAGGCGGCCGAGACCACCAGGGCGCAGGCGATGATCACCGTGACGTCGTTGGAAAAGCCTTCGAAGGCCGCGTCCGCCGGAATGACCCCGATCGCCAGCCCCGCGACCAAGGCCGCCAAGGCGACCAGATCATAGCGGAACCTTCCCCAGATGAAGGCTGCGACCGTCAGCCCCACCAGGCCGAAGGCCAAACCCTGTTGTAACGTCACGCTTAAGCCCCGACCCGGCCGCCCGTCGCCGCCGTTTCAACTGCAACGGCGAAGGCGGCCGGAGGTTCAACACCGTCCGACGATCATCCGCCCCACGCCGCGCAGGACGCGCCAGACCTCGCCGACGAAGGCCCAGACCACGATGATCATCAACAGGGTGGCCAGTTCGCCGCCATGGTCCCCGGTCCGGTCGAACAGGCTCCGCACCCGGTCGAAGAAATCGGTCGCCGTCCCGACCCAGATCACCGGGCTCAGCGGCGACCAGAACCACAGCCACAACAGGCCCCAGGCCGCCGCCGCCCCAAAGCTGATGTCGCCCACGGCCGTCAGCCGCGCATTGCCGCCCGAGGCCGCCCGCAGCAGGTCGAACACCACCCGCGCCGCGGCGAACAGGGTCACGGGCCAATAGGCGGCGTCGACGATCTGGACCAGGATGCGGCCGTAATCGACCCCGTCCAGACTGCCGGCCAGGTCTTCCGGCCGGATCGAGGCCATGGGCAGAAGGCCGGTCCACCACAGCAGCAGCACCGCCCAGGCGATGGCGCTGGCGACGGCCTTGGCGGCGGGCGACGTCTCGGCGCTCTTGCGCACCGCCGGCCCCGGCTTGGCCGTTCGGGCCGCATCGCGACCGCGCGCCAGCCGCTCGCCCCAGGTCTCGGCGTCCAGGTCGCCGCCCAGTTCTAACAGGCCCAGATCCTTGACCCGCCATTTGGCGATGAAGTCCGGCTTCTTCTCCTGCCGCTCCAGCACGAAGCCGATCAGGGTCACGACCCCGATCACCGTCACCGCCCCGCTGAACAGGGCGCCGAAGCTCTGACCTATGGCCTGGCCCAGATAGATGTCCCCGACCAGCACCCGCACCGCCAGACCGATCAGGGTGACGCAGCCCATCACCACCAGGGCCGTCTTCACCGCGAACAGCCACCAGGGATAAAGCTCCGGCCCGATCAGCGACTGGGGCCCGGACCGATAGCGCGCCGCCACCGTCAGCGGATGACCCACCTCGCGTAGCAGGGCCTCGACCTCCTCGTCGCCGGGCGCCCGGCCCAGTCGCGCCTCCAGCGCCTCGATCCGGCCCATGATCTCGTCGCGCAGTTCGGCGACGATGTCGTCGCGCGTCGCCTTGGGCAGCTGGGCCGCCACCGCCTTCAGATACCGTTCGACCAGGTCCATCCCGCTCTCTCCCTCAGTCCCCATGATCACAACATCGTCTCCAGCGAGGCCGACAGGCCCCGCCATTCGGCCGCCAGCCGCCCCAGCATGGCCTCGCCCCGCGCCGACAGGCGGTAGAAGCGCTTCTTGCGCCGCTCCTCCTCGCGCCATTCGCTGTCCAGCAGCCCCTGGCTCTCCAGCCGGCGCAGCAGCGGATAGAGGGTGCTCTCCTCCATCTCGACGCCCGCCGCATTCAGGGCGACCCGCAGCGAATAGCCGTATTGCTCGGTCCTCAGACTGGCCAACACCGCCAGGATCAAAGACCCCCGCCGCAGCTCCAGCCGCAGACTCTCGAACAGCAGTTCCTCATCCTGGCTCACCCGCCGATCTCCATGCGCCACATAGTGTGTGCCACACAGTGTATGCGACATACTGTGTGAGGGAGTCAAGCGGGGGCGTTGCACGACACGGAGCCGCCCCGCTACATTCGCGCCACCGGGGAGACTGCAATGCGTCTGAGTTGGAATGAGATACGCGCCAGGGCGGCGCACTTCGCGCGCGACTGGGCGGATGCGCGCTACGAGCGCGGCGATACGCAGACCTTCTACAACGAGTTTTTCGAAATCTTCGGGGTCAAGCGTCGCAAGGTCGCGACCTTCGAGGAACCGGTCAAAAAGCTGGGCGACAAACAGGGGTTCATCGACCTGTTCTGGAAAGGAAAGCTGCTGGTCGAACAGAAGTCCGGCGGAAGAGACCTGAGCCGCGCGCGACAGCAGGCGCTGGATTATTTCCCCGGCCTGAAGGACTACGAACTCCCACGCTACATTCTCGTCTGCGACTTCCAGACCTTCCACCTGACCGATCTCGACACGCGCGAGAGACCCGCTTCGCCCTAAGTGACCTGCCGAGACATGTTGAGGCGTTTGGTTTCATCGTCGGGGTCGAAAAACGGGTCTTCAAAGACCAAGACCCCGTCAATATCGTCGCCGCAGAGCTGATGGGAAAGCTCCACGACGCCCTGAAGGCGTCCGGCTATGATGGACACCCGCTCGAACGCCTTCTGGTGCGGTTGCTCTTCTGCCTGTTCGCCGATGACACGGGCATCTTCAATGAGCTGGGGTTGCTGGAAAACTATATCACCGACCGCACGGCTGAGGACGGATCGGATTTGGGTTCAAAGCTGTCGGAGCTGTTTCAGGTTCTGAACACTCCGGTCGAACGGCGCCAGAAGAGCCTCGACGAGGATTTGGCCCGCTTCCCCTATATCAACGGCGATCTCTTCGCCGAGCCCCTGCCCATTCCGGCCTTCAATCGCGCCATGCGCGACCGTCTGCTGGAGGCCTGCGCCTTCTTTTGGGAGAAGATCAGCCCGGCCATCTTCGGCGCCCTGTTCCAGTCGGTGATGAACGCCAAGGAGCGCCGTCAGAAGGGGGCCCACTACACCACCGAAAAGAACATCCTGAAGGTCATTGAGCCCCTGTTCCTCGACGACCTTCGCACCGAACTGGCGCGCATCCTGGAGCTGAAGCGCGGCCGCGAGGCCGCCCTGCGCGCCTTTCAGGACAAGCTGGCCGGTCTGAACCTGTTCGACCCGGCCTGCGGTTGCGGCAACTTTCTGATCATCGCCTATCGCGAACTGCGCCTGCTCGAGATCGAGGTGCTGAAGGCCCTCTACCCCTCGGGTCAGTTGGACCTTGAGGCCGCCGCCCTTTCCAAGGTGGACGTGGACCAATTCTATGGCATCGAGATCGACGAGTTTCCCGCCCGCATTGCTGAAACGGCGATGTGGATGATGGACCACATCATGAACAACCGCCTGAGCCAGGAGTTTGGGCAAGTCTTCGCCCGGATTCCGCTGAAATCCTCAGCCCACATCGTCCACGGCGACGCGATGGAAATCGACTGGACGACTGTGCTCGCTCCCGAACATTGCAGCTATGTGCTTGGCAATCCGCCATTCAGTGGGTTCACGCTTCGCGACGATCAGCGAGCAGCGCAAATACGTGGATTGGAAAGCCTAGGAGCTGCCGGGAGCCGCCTCGACTACGTCTCCTACTGGTTCCTAAAAGCGGGAAGCTATGTACGGAGCACAGACCTCGACGTCAGGATCGGCTTTGTCGCAACAAATTCCATCACGCAGGGAGAACAAGTCCCGCAACTCTGGCCCGCGCTTTTCTCTAAATACCGGCTCGAGCTCTCGTTTGCGCATACAACATTCCCATGGGGGTCAGACGCGCGCGGTAAGGCCCACGTTCACGTCGTGACGTGACCCCCGTTTCTCATCCAGCCATAACGAGAGTCCTAGGTTGATCTGAGCTGTGATCGGCTGGGTTGGCAAGAGGCCGGTCTGCGCAGCCATCAACCAGCGCAGCAGGCCGGCCGATGTGTCCGGTGAGCGCTTCTGCATAAGCCTGCGGCGTCAGCCACCCGAGCTTCGAGTGCGGACGCTGCTCGTTGTAATCGCGTCGCCACGCCTCCAGCACGGCGCGAGCGTGCGGCAGCGAGCGGAACAGCGTCTCGTTCAGCAGCTCGTCACGCAGCCGCCCGTTGAAGCTTTCGTTGAAGCCGTTCTGCTGGGGCTTGCCCGGCGCGATGTAGTGCCAGCCGACGCCGGTGTCGTCGGCCCAGGCCAGGACCGCGTTCGAGGTGTACTCCGTGCCGTTGTCGCTGACGATGGTGTCGGGCCGCCCTCGCTGCCGGATGACGGCGTCCAACTCCCGCACGACCCGCGCGCCCGACAGCGAGGTGTCGGCCACCAGCGCCAGGCACTCGCGCGTACAGTTATCGATCACCGTCAGGATGCGGAAGCGCCGCCCGTCCGTCAGCTGGTCTGCGACGAAGTCCAGCGACCAGCGCTGGTTGGGCGCCAGCGGCAGGTCCAGCGGTCGCCGCGTGCCCATCGCTCGCTTCCGGCCGCCGCGCCGGCGCACCGTCAGTTGCTCGTCGCGATAGATCCGCTGGACCCGTTTCCTGTTGACCGCATGGCCCTCGCGCCGCAGCAGCACGTGCAGGCGACGATAGCCGAACCGTCGACGTTCCTGGGCCAGGGCCTTCAGCCGGTCGCGCAGAGCGCCGTCGTCCGGGCGCGTCGCCTGATAGCGCACGCTCGTCCGATCGACGCCCAGAACACGGCACGCCCGCCTTTCGCTCATCTCGTAGGCGGCCTGCAGATGGCCAGCCGCCTCGCGATAGCCGGCGGGCGTCACCACTTTTTTCCCAGCAGGTCCTTCAGGGCCACGTTGTCCAGCATCGCGTCCGCCAGCATCCGCTTCAGCCGGGCGTTCTCATCCTCGAGCGCCTTGAGCCGCCGAGCCTCCGACACGTCGAGCCCGCCAAACTTGGCCTTCCATTTGTAAAAGGTCGCCGAGCTGACCCCGTGGCGTCGGCACACCTCCGCCGTCGCTACACCGGCCTCCTGCTCCCGCAGGATCCCGATGATCTGCTCTTCCGTGAACCTCGATCGCTTCATTCTGTCCGTCCTTCGTTGGGCGGACTCTAGCTATTCCTGGAGGAGTTTCAGGGGGTCACGTCAGTCGTCGCGCTGGGTCTAGCTAAGGCGGAGGTCGCTCCCGAGCAGCGACGCTTGCTTTCGCATCGCGACGACGAAGAGACTGATGAAAGCCTGCATCGCGCGATATCCCCATACCTATTTGCAGCCGACAATCTCTCCGACCCTCACCTTGTGGTCTCCAAAGAGAGCACTCCGATCAACGGCCTGCCCGCCATTCGTAAGGGCGTCGAACCGTTGGATGACGGACATTACATTTTGAGCGCAGATGAGGTCGCAAGATTTAAGTCAGAAGAGCCGGCAGCAAACAAAGTCATTTTCCCGTTGGTGGGGGGCCGAGAGTACATCAATGGTCAAGCCCGTTGGCTCTTGGTTCCTTCGCTGCTGACACCCCAAGAGTTGCGTGATCTTCCCTTAGTTCGCGAAAGGATACGGCGCGTCCGGGAATACCGCACAAACGGCGGTCCGCTCGCGCGGAGCTTGGCGGATCGCCCCATGGAGTTTCATGTCTTTCGCCAACCAAAATCTCGGTTTCTGGTTATCCCCGAAGTAAGCTCGATAAAGCGGGAATATATTCCGATCGGCTGGCTCTCCCCTCCGCACTTGCCTAGTGGAAAGACTAGGTTTGTAGCTGCTTCGGGCTCGGCGGAATTCCCCATACTTACATCGCGTATGCACATGAGTTGGGTGCGCTACATTGGCGGGAGAGTGAAGAGCGACTACAGCTACTCAGGGAATATAAACTACAATACTTTTCCCTGGCCCGCTCTTACCGATGCCGACAAGACCCGTCTGGAAACCCTCGCCCAAGCGGTGCTGGACGCTCGGGCCGCCCATCCCGGGGCGTCGCTTGCTGACCTCTACGACCCCGACGTCATGCCCGCCAACCTGCGAAAGGCGCACCGCGCGCTCGATCTGGCGGTGGATCGCCTCTACCGCAAGGCGCCGTTCGAGAGCGACCGCGAGCGGGTGGAGCACCTGTTCATGCTGTACGAGAAGATGACCGCCGGCCTTCTGGCCAAGCCTGACAAGCCCAAACGCCGCAAGAAGGCCGATGCCTGATGGCCACCATCGCCGATGTCCCCGCCTATCACCTGTTCATGTGGCCCATCGTCGAGCGGCTTAGGGCCAAGGGCCGGTCTATGACCATTGAGGAGATGGTCGATGACGTCGCGACCCACATGGGGCTGTCCGACGAGGTGCGGGCCGTCACACATGGCAAGTGGCAGGAGAACGCCGTCGCCTATCGCATGGCCTGGGCGCGCAGCTATCTAAAAAAGATGGGTGCCCTTGTGAACAGCGAGCGGGGCGTCTGGACCCTGACGCCCAAAGGTGCGGCCATGACCGAGGCGGAGGTCGCTGGAATCAAGCAGGCCGTTCAGAAGCTCGGCGCCGCTGAGCGTGCGGCGAACGCCGCGTCGGCCTCAGCCGTGGAAGATGACCCCGTGCCGGCTGATGTTGGAGCCGACGACTGGAAGGACCGTCTGATGGCCCTCCTGCTCGCGCTGGAGCCGGCCGCCTTCGAACGCCTGTGTCAGCGTCTGTTGCGCGAGTTCGGCTTCATCAAGGTCGAGGTGACGGGAAAGTCCGGCGACGGCGGCATCGACGGGACGGGCGTGCTGCGGGTCAATCTGCTGTCCTTCCACGTCCTGTTCCAGTGCAAACGCTATTCCGGCTCGGTCGGCGCTGGTGCCGTACGCGACTTTCGCGGCGCCATGGTCGGGCGCACCGACAAGGGGCTGATCATCACCACCGGGACCTTCACCGCCGATGCGCGGCGCGAGGCCACGCGCGACGGCGCCCCCGCCATCGACCTGGTCGATGGAGACGCGCTCTGTGATCTGCTGAAGGATCGTCGCCTGGGCGTGACTGTCGAAATGGTCGAACAAGTCACCGTGGACGAAGACGCCTTCGCCGCCTTCTGACGCCCGATGTCCGCCACCCAACCCGACCTCTTCGGCGACCCCGCCCCGGCGGCGCCCGCCTATGTCGTGCCCTATCCCATTGCGGTGAACACCCTGCGGCGGACGCTGGAGATGTTGCAGGCGGCCGAGGTCTGGCCCTGGGATGCGGACATGAAGGCGGCGCGGATGGAGCGCAACGTGCCCAAGATGCTGGCCGTCCTGCCCCCGGACGAGGCTGCGGACTGGCGCCGCCGGATCGAGGCCGAGGCCGCGCGGCTCGACGCCTGACCGCCCGCAACCCTCGCGGCGGCCGAAACGGTGCGGGAAGAAGCAGCAGAGACTTCAGACGTCGCCGACCTGGCGGCACTGGCGCGCGACCAGATCGAGCGGCGCATATCCAGCCAGTTCGCAGGCCACGCCTTCACGCGCTTGATCGCCGCGCTTTTAGGAACTCAGGGATATCAAGTCGAGGTCTCGCCACCCGGGCCGGATCGAGGCATCGACATCGTCGCAGGCCAGGGCGCCCTCGGCCTGAGCGGCCCCAAGCTTGTCGTTCAAGTCAAGTCCGGCGGCATAGTGGTGGACCAGCCGACGCTTCAAGGACTGATCGGCTGCATCCATGACGTTCATGCCGATCATGGCCTTTTGGTCAGTTGGTCCGGCTTTAGCCCGCCAGTACGAAAACGTGTGAATGAGCTGTACTTCCGAGTGCGGCTTTGGGACCGCAAACAGATCGTTGACGCCCTGCTGACCCATTACGATGACCTTCCAGCCGACATACGCGCCGAACTGCCGCTGCGACGCATCTGGACCCTGGTTCCTGACATGACGGTATAATCGCCTTCGATCGCAAAAAGGGGCGGCGGACCGAAGTCCGCCGCCCCGTTCTTGTCGCGCTGACGTCGCCTTAGAAGGACTTGGTCAGGTTCACGAAGGCCGTGCGGCCCAGGTAGTCGTAGCCCGAGTACAGCGGGGCGTTGCCGACCCGGTTGTACACGCCCGCCGAGATGGTCGGGGGGTTTTCGTTGAACAGGTTGCGAACGCCCAGGGTGGCGGTCCAGCCGTCGGCCGAATACTGGACCGAGGCGTTGTGCAGCCAGTAGTCGTCCACCGCGAGGTCGTAGTCCGAGGTGACCGGATCTTCCTCATAGTAGGCGTAGCTGTCGGTGCCCTGGATCCATTCGACGCCATAGCGGACGCGCCATTGATCCCAAGCGTAGGAGACGTCGGCGGTGCCGGTGAACTCCGGATTGTTGACCATGCCGGTGTAGTCGACCAGCGGGTCTTCCTCGAACAGCTTGTTGGAGATCTCCGTGTACTGGGTGATCGCCAGGTTCAGCAGGGCCGTGCCGGGACCGACGTCCTTGCGATAGCGAACCGTATAGTCCAGCCCCTTCACATTGTCGGTGGCCAGGTTCACGTAGCTGTCCGAGACCGTCAGGCTGTTGTCCGCCGGATCACGCGACACCAGGCGGCAGAAGCCGGCGTCGGCGGCGAAGTCTTCCGGGTTGGAGTCGTAGCAGCGGGTCAGGATTTCGCCTGCGCCGGTGCGCGACACGCCGTTCTCGACCTCGATCTCATAGTAGTCGACGGCGAAGGCCAGGTCGCCCCAGCTTGACGGCATCGGAGGACGCACGACCAGACCCAGGGTCATGTTGGTCGAGGTCTCGGCCGACAGGCCGGCCTCAGCGCCCCCTGCGGTGATCACCCGGACGCTGTTGGTGGACTGGAAGTCGCCGGCCAGGCCTTCGGACGCGCAGTTGGCGACGCGGTTGGGGTTCACGCCCGGCGCGCCGTAGTCGTTGCAGCGGTCGATCGAGTTCGACTGGAAGCCGCTGGTGGCGCCGACGAACTGTTCGAACAGGGCCGGGGCCCGGTAGGAGGTGCCGTAGGTGCCGCGAACCGTGATCCAGTCGATCGGACGATAGACCAGACCGACCTTGTAGGTCGTGTCGTCGCCGTAGGAGTCATAGTCGGTGTAACGGGCCGAACCGTTCAGGGTCAGCTCGCGAACGCCAGGCAGATCAACCAGCAGCGGGGCCTCGATCTCGCCGAAGACTTCCTTCACCGAATCCGAACCGCGGGTGATGGCCGAGGTCGAATAGTTGTAGGTGTTGCCCAGCTGGCTATCCAGGCCCGGGGTGTCGTCGATCTCGGACTCACGCCATTCGGCGCCGAAGAAGCCCATGACGCGGCCGGCGGGCAGGCTGAACAGCGGACCGTCGATGCCGATGCTGGCGACCTTCTCGATGAACTCGGTCGTGCCGGTCACCGGACGGAAGACATAGTCCTTCCAGTCCTGCGGCAGGACGCCGCCGATGGTCTGGGTCGTCAGGGCCGGAGCCGCGACACAGCCGGGGTTCGACGCCAGGGCGGCGCACTGGAAGCCGCCCGCGCCGTCGCTGACCACGTCCAGCGAAGCGATCAGATTGTCGGTCAGGAACTGTTCGCTGGTGTAGGTCGACTTGGACCGCGAATAGCTGACATAGGCGTCATAGCGCCATTCAGGCACGAAGAAGTCGCCCTTGATCCCGGCCACGTAGCGGCCGAAATCGACCTCCTGTTCGGAGTGATCGTTGCCGTAGCCGATGAAGGCGCGCACGCCGACGTCTTGGCCCTGGTTCAGCCCTTGGTCGCCAAAGGCGACGCTGCCCTGCAGATTGGCGGGGATCAGGGGGCTGCCGACGGCGTAGTCCAGCGCCAGCTGGCGGTAACCGGTTTGCGACGACTTGCGCTGATTGAACAGGGCCTCGCCGTAGATTTCAGCATTGCCCAGGGCGTTCAACTGATAGCCGGCTTCGCCGTACAGGGTGGTGATCTCGACCGGCGAGATCAGCGACTCGTTCAGCATCCGGTCTTCGAAGGTGTCGCGGACGTTCAGGTCGTTGCCCGGGCCGCCCACGCCTTCAAAGCCGACCAGACCGGTCGTGACGGCCGAGTTCGGACGCCAGCGGTTGAAGGTCGTGCCGGTCGCGCCCGGCGCCGCGACGCCGGTCGTAGCGCCCGTGGCGATCGTGTTGATCGTCACGCCGTTCGAGCCGGTCGTGGTGACCGGATAGCATTTCGACTGGCCGGTCAGCGGGTCGATATAGTCCTGGCCGTTGCGGAAGCCGTCGGTCTGGCAACGGGTGAACTCGCGGTCGCGCAGGGTCAGTTCGTCGCGCTCGTAGCGCTCGATCGAACCGGCGGCGCGCCAGCGATCGCCACGAACGCCTGCGGTCAGCGACAGACGGGTCGAACCGCCCGCGCCATTGGCCTCCAGCGGCTCGTTGCGCTGTCCTTCAAAGACCAGGCCTTCGAAGTTCTGGCGGGTCTGGATATTGACCACCCCGGCGACGGCGTCGGAGCCGTAGACCGAAGAGGCGCCGTCGCGCAGGACTTCGACCCGGTCGATCATGGCGGTCGGCAGGACGTTCAGGTCAGCCGCGCCGACCGAACCGCGCGAACCGGCCGGCGAAACGCGACGGCCGTTCAGCAGCACCAGAGTCCGGCTCGGGCTCATGCCGCGCAGGCCGATGGTGTTGGCGCCGGGGCCGCCGTCGGTGACATAGCCGCCGTAGGCGTTGTTGATTTGGGACGTGCCGCCGGTGACGGCGGTGCTTTGCAGCGCCTCAGTGGTCGAGGCGAAGCCCTGCAGGGTCGCCTCTTCGCGTGTCACCACCTGGGTCGGCGAGGGCGCATTGTAGTTGTCGCGCCGGATGCGCGAGCCGATGACGACGATGTCCTCGACCTGGGCGGAGCCGTCCTGGGCCGCCGTTCCGTCCTGAACCACGGCGGCGTCCTGGGCCAAGGCGCCAGAAGCGGCCAAGACCGAGATAGAAGCGGCCAATCCCCCGACAATCGTCGAAGAAAGAAGAGTGTTTTTACGAGTACGCATACGCCCCATTCACAAACAGTATTGATACACTACTTAGATCGGTAGCCGGGTAACAAAGGTATATATCACCGATACATCAAATGTATCAGTTCTGTGACCCTGTTAAGGATCGGGAATACGGGCCGCAACCAAAAAGTCGCACAAACGTACGATTAGCGACGAAAAACCGAAAAACAGCAGCCACGTCGCGGCATTTCGAAGCATGTTCTTTTCGCGTAGTGACGTTTTATCGCCATTTTTTGGCCGGCCTGCGCCACATTCTGCGCGCTACAGGCGCTCTTCGGCTCTCTGGCGCCCTTGAAGTCGCCGCACTAAGTTCTGTTCATGAACCGTTCTTCGACGCCGAAGCCCGCTGCGGCCAAGCCCGCCAAGCCCGTCCCCGCCAAACCCGTCCATGTGCCCGATCCCGGCGTGCGGGAGGCGGCGGCCGCCTTCATTCGCGACACCGGGAAAATGCCGATGTTCGCCCCGGCGACGGGTCCGCGCCTGACGCCGGAGGAGCCGGTCGCCGCCCCGGCCGACTGGGTTCCGCACCGCCCCTCGCGCGAAGGGGCCAAGAAGGGCGGGCGCTTCCGGCTGGAGACGAAATACACCCCCGCCGGCGATCAGCCCGCCGCCATCGCCGAACTGGTGGCCCAGGCCGAGGCGGGCGACCGGGATCAGGTGCTCTTGGGCGTCACCGGCTCGGGCAAGACCTTCACCATGGCCAAGGTCATCGAACAGACCCAGCGCCCGGCCCTGATCCTGGCCCCCAACAAGACTCTGGCGGCCCAGCTCTATTCCGAGTTCAAGAGCTTCTTCCCGGACAATGCGGTCGAATATTTCGTCAGCTACTACGACTATTATCAGCCCGAGGCCTATGTCCCGCGCACCGACACCTATATTGAGAAGGACAGCTCGATAAACGAGCAGATCGACCGGATGCGGCACTCGGCGACGCGGGCGATACTGGAGCGGGATGATGTGATCGTGGTGGCCAGCGTCAGCTGCATCTACGGCATCGGCTCGGTCGAGACCTATACGGCCATGACCTTCACGCTGAAGGTGGGGGACCAGATCGACGAGGCGAAGCTGCGGGCCGACCTGATCGCGCTGCAGTACAAGCGCAACGACCTGAACTTCGAACGCGGCATGTTCCGCAAACGCGGCGACGTGATCGAAATCTTCCCGGTCCACCTGGAGGACCGCGCCTGGCGCCTCAGCCTGTTCGGCGACGAGCTGGAGGCGATCCAGGAGTTCGACCCCCTGACCGGCAAGAAGACCGCCGACCTGAACGAGATCACCGTCTACGCCGCCAGCCACTATGTGACCCCCCGCCCCACGCTGAACCAGGCGATCACCGGCATCAAGGCCGAGCTGAAGGAGACGCTGGACTGGATGGTCGAGAACGGCAAACTCCTCGAAGCCCAGCGGCTGGAGCAGCGCACCCGTTTCGACCTGGAGATGATGGAGGCCACCGGCAGCTGCGCCGGCATCGAGAACTATTCCCGCTGGCTGACCGGCCGCGCCCCCGGCGAGCCGCCGCCCACCTTCTTCGAATACATCCCCGACAACGCCCTGCTGTTCGTGGACGAGAGCCACGTCACCATCGGCCAGATCAACGGCATGTTCCGGGGCGACTACCGCCGCAAGTCGACCCTGGCCGAATACGGCTTCCGCCTGCCCTCCTGCATCGACAACAGGCCCTTGAAGTTCGAGGAATGGGACGCCATGCGCCCCCAGACCATCCACGTCTCGGCCACCCCCGGCCCCTGGGAGATGGAGCGGGCCGGCGGCGTCTTCGTGGAGCAGGTCATCCGCCCCACCGGCCTGATCGACCCCCCGGTCGAGATCCGCCCGGTCTCGGGCGCCACGCGCAACCAGGTCGACGACGTCATCGACGAGGTCAAGGCGACGACGGCCAAGGGCTATCGCAGCCTGGTCACCACCCTGACCAAGAAGATGGCCGAGGACCTGACCGAATATATGCATGAACAGGGGATCCGCGTCCGCTACATGCACTCCGACGTCGACACGCTGGAGCGGATCGAGATCCTGCGCGACCTGCGTCTGGGCGCCTTTGACTGTCTGATCGGCATCAACCTGCTGCGCGAGGGGCTGGACATCCCCGAGTGCGGCCTGGTCGCCATCCTGGACGCGGACAAGGAGGGCTTCCTGCGCTCCGAGACCAGCCTGATCCAGACCATCGGTCGGGCCGCGCGCAACGTCGACGGCCGCGTCATCCTCTACGCCGACCGCATGACCGGCTCGATGGAGCGCGCCATCGCCGAGACCGACCGCCGCCGCGAACGCCAGATGGCCTATAACGCCGAACACGGCATCACGCCCGAAAGCGTCAAGCGCGACATCAAGGAAATCCTCGACAGCCCCTATGAGTCCCGCGAGATGGACCGCCTGACCCGCCCCGGCGTGGCCGAGGCCTCCAAACCCTTCGTCGGCTCCAACTTCCAGGCCGCCCTCAAGGACCTGGAAGGCCGCATGCGCGAGGCCGCCTCCAACCTGGAGTTCGAGGAAGCCGCCCGCCTGCGCGACGAGATCAAGCGCATGAAGCTGCTGGACCTGGAATTCGCCAACGAGGCCCTGACGGGGGCTGGCGAGGAGGTGGACCGGTCGGCGCCGAAGAAGTGGCGCAGGGAGGCGGCGGCGGAGAAGGCGGAGGCGTTCAGGAAGGGGCGGGGGTAGAGAAGCCGTCCCTTCTAACGGCGCACTTTCCCCTGGGAAACCGGTGTTGTCCATCCGCAAGCGATGCCTTACGTGTTGGGAGATCAACCTTATCGGGAATCGTCATGCCACAAATGTCGAGGCTGGACTGGGACCTCACAAACGCTCGCATTAAAACGGTAGCCTCACAGCACCAGCTAAAAACTCCTTCTGTGGGCTTATTGTGGCTAGCTTTACAGCAGTACTTCCCCAGCCAAGATACTGCGTTTCAAGAACTCATCACTGATGGACCAGACGATCGCGGCGTTGATGCGATTCATCTTGTTGGTAACGATGATGCCGTTACCGTATACATATTTCAATGTAAAATTCGGGAATCGATCGAAGGCACCAGCAAAACAATTAACGTTGACGATGTACTTAAGAGTACAAACTTTATATCACAGCTGATAAACAAGTCAGATGACTTAAGGAAATGTGGTAATCTGAGACTTAGAGAAGGCATCGAGCGAATTTGGAATCTGCATGAAGCGGGCACATATTGCTCTTATGAACTTGTCTTCGTCTCCAATGACTCAGGCATAGGAGGCGCAGCAAAGGCGAACCTTGCTAGCTTTGCGGCCGAGCACCCACAGGTGAAATATGGACAGTACGCTGCATCAGACCTGATAAGAGATCTTAGTAGAACGCGGAAGGATGCGGAAGACGGTCAGCTTCAGGCAATATCTAAGGAGATATTTGAGAGATCTGACGGCGACATTAGGGGACTTGTGGCAAGCGTTGATGCACGATCCCTGATTGCACTTATCACAGAGGCTGATGGCAGCACAGTCAAGCGGCATATTTTCGACGATAATCTTAGAGTATACCTAGGATCAAACTCCGGCTACAACTCTCATATAGTTGAAACCGCAACATCACAGACTGACAGCCATCTGTTTTGGTATCTCAACAACGGCATCACTATAACTTGCAAGGATTACTCATACAACAAGGGACATCCAAACCCGGTAATTACGATCAAAGACTTTCAGATTGTGAATGGCGCTCAGACTTCACATTCACTTGTGGAGTCCTCGAAAATAGGCGGCGATTCATTAGAGCAGGTTGTTGTTGCCGTAAAAATATATGCGACAGGAAGACCCGATATTGCCGAACGCGTGGCCGTTGCGACCAACAGTCAAGCTCGTATTCAAGGACGAGATCTGCGCGCCAACCACCCCATAATGAAGAAGTTCGAGAAATTATTCGCAGATCGCGATATGTATTTCGAACGAAAGAGAAACATGTATGCCGATAAGCCAGATCACCAAAGAATCGATGCTCTGAAACTTGGCCAGATTATCATGTCATATTATCTTCGCGAGCCAGACAGCGCAAGAACATCATCTGATTCAATATTTGATTCTCGATTCCATCATATATTTAATGATAGACTAGATATTGAAGATTTGCTTAAGGTAACAAAGTTCTACAATCGTATAGAAACGATGAGAGATGAGGTGAGCGCAAAGTTTGGAGATCACATAGAAAGCAGTGGAGATCTCCAGTATCTTATTTTTGGCCATTGGTACATCTTGTTCGCCGCAGGCCTGTTACTTGCTAGAGATAGCGCGCCATTTCCCGCCGTCCATGACGAGGAGAAGCTTTTGATAGATGCAATTTCGATTGTCGCTCGTGCTTGTGATCAAACTAAACAAGTTGCGCATTATCAGATGTTCAGAAGCCCCCGTACTAAAGAGAAAATAGCAGCGGAAATAAGCGGCAAACAGCTCGAGCTGTTTGTAAATTGAACCGGTGTTCGCCCAATATACCTGCGCGGCAGCGCTGCTAAAGGGCAGAGGACACGGTTTATTTGGGCGCGGCTGATCTCCTAGCGGCGTGGGTCAGGCCCTGGGCCCTCATCGCCATTACGATCCCTTCTCCCCTTGCGGGAGAAGGTGGCCGAGCACAGCGAGGTCGGATGAGGGGTTACACCGGCCCTGACGATCCACGCCGAACCGACCCCTCATCCGGCCCTGCGGGCCACCTTCTCCCGCAGGGGGAGAAGGAAGGAGTTGCAATCTCGGCGAGCTTTGCGCACAATCTGGATATGGACGACTGGCTGCAATCCCGCGCCAAACAGATGCGCCGCGAGCCCGTCCATTATGAGCGGCGGCTGTGGGGCCTGTTGCGGGATCGGCGGCTGGCGGGGCTGAAGTTTCGGCGGCAGATGGTGATCGGGCGCTATATCGTCGACTTCGTCTGTCTGAGGCATCGGCTGATCGTCGAGGCGGACGGGCCGCAGCATGACGACCGGATCGAGGACGCCGAGCGGGACGCCTGGCTGCGCGAACAGGGGTTTCGGGTGCTGCGGTTTCCGAATGGGATGATCGGGAACCAGCGGGAAGAAGTGCTGTCGGCCATTGTGGCGGCGACGGAGGAAAGACGGACGCGCGACTGAGGCCACCTTCTCCCCTCGCGGGAGAAGGTGGCAGCCGAAGGCTGACGGATGAGGGGTTACACCGGCTCTGACAGTTCAGGCTGAACGACCCCTCATCCGGCCCTGCGGGCCACCTTCTCCCGCAAGGGGAGAAGGAAGAGAGAGTTGCGTCCGGGTTTGGCGTAACGGGGGTTTAGGCCGTGGGGGCATGAGCCAGGGCATTCACCGCAAGATCCGATCCGACGCCGTCTGGGCCGAGGTGCGCAAGGCGTGGGAGGCTGGGGAGACCGCGCGGTCGGTGGCGCGGCGGTATGATGTGGGGGTGCACGCCCTGTGGAAGCGGCGCGAGGCGGAGGGCTGGGCGCGGCCCGAGCCGAAGGCGGGGCCGGTGGAGCCGGCCGAGGGCTGGGGCGCCTATGTGCAGGGGCGGCGCGACGCCTTCGAGGCGCGTCTGGAAGAAGCGCGGGCGCTGGCGGAATGTCTGGTCGAGGCGATGAAGGACGAGCGGCTGACGCGGGCGCCGCACTGGCATATTCCGTGGCTGTATCGCTGGCGCGCCGACCATCTGGGCCCCGAGGCGGCGGCGCGGGACCGCGAACGGGCGGTGGAGATGGGGTATGTCTGGGCCGAGGCGTTCTGGGACGAGGACGGGGCGCTGAGGCCGCTTTACCGACTGGATGCAGAGATGGCGCGTCTGCACCCGCAGGAGTGGCGCCGGGCGGTGGGCGTGCCGGAGGGGGTGGAGGTGGGACTCCTTCTTCCCTTGCGGGAGAAGGTGGGCGACCCTCGGGCTTGTCCCGAGGGGAGGTCGGATGAGGGGTTGCACCAGCCCTGACGGTCCACGCCGAACCGACCCCTCATCCGGCCCTGCGGGCTACCTTCTCCCGCAAGGGGAGAAGGAAGGACGCCTCCGGGTCGAGGACGCGGTTCAGTTGGGCGTGGGGGGTCTTCATCTCGGCGGCCAAGCTATCCCCTGATCTTTCGTCATCCTCCGGCAAGCCGCGCCGGCCGCCGCGCCCCGGTCGCCACCTGACTAAGAAGAGGGCCGAGAACCTGACCGAGTCCATGCACGAAGAGGCGGCTCGCTTGCGCGACGAGATCAAGCGTATGAAGAAGATGGACCTGGAGTTCGCCCAGGACATGATGAGCAGCTGAGCCCCTGCGGCGATCGAGACCTGACCCATGATACGTCTTTATGTGACCGGCGACCTGTCGCCCGGCGCCGCCGTCGCCCCGACCCTGGACCAGTCCCGCTACCTGACCCAGGTGATGCGGCTGAAGGCGGGCGACGAACTGCTGGTCTTCAACGGCCGCGACGGCGAATGGCGCGCCTTGATCGCCGAGGTGCTGAAGAAGGGCGTCATCCTGCGCGCCGAGGCCCAGACCCGACCCCAGACGCTCGGCCCGGATCTGGAGCTGATCGTCGCCGTGGTGAAGAAGGCCCGGGTCGAGACCATCGTCGAGAAGGCGGCCGAACTGGGCGCCCGCCGGGTGCGGCTGGTGCTGACGAAACGCACCAATGCGGACCGCATCCGTCTGGACCGGCTGGACGCCATCGCCGAGGAGGCCGCCGAACAGACCGGCCGCTTGGACGTCCCCCGCATCGACGATCCGATCAAGCTGGACGCCCTCTTGACCGATTGGGAGGCCGGGCGGCGGCTGATGTTCTGCGACGAAACCGGCGGGGCGCCGGCGATCCGAGCGCTGACCCAGGCGTCTCCTCCGGCCGCCAAATGGTCCATTCTGATCGGCCCCGAAGGCGGCTTTTCGCCCGAGGAGGGCGAACGGCTCCGCGCCCTGCCCTTCACCACCGCCGTTTCGCTCGGCCCCCGCATCCTGCGGGCCGACACCGCCGCCATCGCCGCCATGACCCTGTGGCAGGCGGCGGTCGGGGATTGGGACCGCTGAGAGACGCCATTCCTCCCCCATTCCTCCCCCCTTGGGGGAGGGGGACCGCCGCGCCCTTGCGCGGGGGTGGAGGGGGCGCGACGCCGCAGCGCCCCCTCCGTCTCTCCGCTGCGCTCCGAGCCACCTCCCCCAGAGGGGGAGGATCTCCAACACCCCCATTCCGCGAAGCGGTGGAGGGGGAAGGCCTGCGAATAAGCGCCGCCCCCTTGAGCCTTGCCTCAACCTCGCCCATCTAGCCGCGACAGACGGTCGCTGATGCGCCGAAGGGGACTGACGCATGACCGACAACGCGCCGCTGAGCCGGACCGCCCTGATCGAGGCCATGTCCAAGGGGATCAAGCCCAAGGACCAGTGGCGCATCGGCGCCGAGCACGAAAAGTTCGGCTTCGACAAGACCACCCTGGCCCGCCCCGCCTATGACGGCCCGAACGGCATCAAGGCCATGCTGGAGGGGCTGCAGCGCTTCGGCTGGACGCCGGTCGAGGAGAACGGTTTTCTGATCGGGCTGGAGCGCAAGAACGACGAGGGCTTCGTCGCCTCGGTCAGCCTGGAGCCCGGCGGGCAGTTCGAACTGTCGGGCGCGCCGCTCCTGACCATCCACGACATCTGCAATGAGACCGGCCAGCATCTGATGGAGGTCAAACAGGTGGCCGACCAGCTGGGCGTCGGCTTCCTGGGCGCCGGCTTCGACCCTTTGTGGACCCGCGAGCAGACGCCGGTCATGCCCAAGGGCCGCTATGACATCATGCGCGCCTATATGCCCAAGGTGGGGTCGCTGGGCCTGGACATGATGCTGCGCACCTGCACCATCCAGGCCAATCTGGACTTCGATTCCGAAGCCGACATGGTGCTGAAGTTCCGCACCTCCCTGGCGCTTCAGCCGATCGCCACGGCCCTGTTCGCCAACAGCCCCTTCACCGAAGGCCGGCCCAACGGCTTCCTGTCGGCCCGCGCCAATGTCTGGACCGACACCGACCCGGATCGAACGGGCATGCTGGGCTTCGTCTTCGAAGACGGCTTCGGTTTCGAGCGCTACGCCGACTATGCGCTGGACACCCCGATGTATTTCGCCAAGCGCGACGGTCGATACGTCGACGCCTCGGGCCAGTCGTTCCGCGATTTCCAGGCCGGCAAGCTGCCCGCCCTGCCCGGCGACTATCCGACCATCAAGGATTGGAACGACCACCTGACCACCCTCTTCCCCGAGGTGCGGCTGAAGGCCTATCTGGAGATGCGCGGCGCCGACGGCGGCCCGTGGAGCCGGATCTGCGCCCTGCCCGCCCTCTGGGCCGGCGTCCTGTACGACGCGCCGTCGCTGGCGGCCGCCTGGGACCTGGTCAAGGACTGGGACATCGCCGACCACGAGCGCCTGCGCCGCGACGTGACCCGCCTGGGCCTGAAGGCCGAAGTTGCGGGCCGCAGCGTGCGCGACATCGCCGTGGACCTGGTCAATATCGCCAAACAGGGTCTGAAGAACCGGGCGCGCTTTTCGGGCGGCATGGTGGACGAGCGCGGCTATCTGTCCGAACTGGAGGACATCGCCGACAGCGGGATCACCCCCGCCGAGCGGCTGCTGGACCTGTACCACGGCCCCTGGGGCGGCGATGTGAAGCGGATTTACGCCGATTTCGCCTATTGATGAAAAGGCGTCCTTAACCCGCAAGCTGTACGGCGTGTCCCATACGGGTAAGCCGAACAATGACCAGCCGCTCGATCGCAGACTCGCTCACGCCTGCCGCGCCCTTTGACGCCCCTCGCAGGGCGCCGGAGCTGGATCTCGACACCTTCTTCGACGTCTCGCTGGATCTGCTGGTGGTGCGCGACATCAACGGGCCCGTGCTCAAGGCCAGCGCCTCCTGGTTCACCGTGCTCGGCTATCGTCCCGAGGCGTTGGTGGGCCGCCTCCTGCCCAGCCTGATCCATCCCGACGATCAGGAGGCGACGCGCCAGGCCATGGCCGAGGTCGTCAACCGTCGGCCGGGCGATCCCGTCCTGGGCCAGATCAACCGGTATCGCCACCGGGACGGCCGCTACGTCACCCTGGAATGGCGCGCCCAGCGGTTGGGGAACCGGATCTTCGGCGTCGCGCGCGACGTCACCCAGAAGGTCGCGGCTGAGCGCGCCCTGATGGAGGCCAAGGCCGCAGCGGAAGCCGCTAACCAGGCCAAATCCGACTTCCTGGCCAATATGAGCCATGAAATCCGCACGCCCTTGAACGGCGTCATCGGAATCGTCGACGCCCTGTCGAAGACCGACCTCAGCCCAGAACAGGCCGAGATGGTCGCCTTGATCGCGAGTTCGGGCGTAACGCTGGAGCGCCTGGTCTCGGACATTCTGGACGTATCCAAGATCGAGGCCGGCCAGTTGAACCTGGAGACCCGCCCCTTCGACCTGGACGAGGCGCTGGAGGCCAGCCTGGACGTGGCGCGGCTGCGGGCCGAGGCCAAGGGCCTGACCCTGGAGGTGCGGCGCGACGCCGACGCCCGCGGCGTCTTCGTCGGCGACAGTCTGCGAATCCGCCAGATCCTGGACAATCTCCTGTCCAATGCGGTCAAGTTCACCCAGCACGGCGGCGTCCAAGTGGACGTCCGGGTGTGCGAAGACTCCGATGGCCTGACCGTGCTGAGCCTGACGGTGCAGGATACGGGGGTGGGCTTTTCCTGCGACCAGGGCGCGCGCCTGTTCGAGCGGTTCACTCAGGCCGACAGCACCGTCACCCGTCGCTTCGGCGGGACCGGTCTCGGTCTGTCGATCTGCCACGCCCTGACGGAGATGATGGGCGGCCGCATCAGAGCCGCCTCGACACCGGGCGTCGGCAGCCGGTTCACGGTCGAAATTCCGTTGCCGCGCGTCAGCAGCCTGGGTGATTACGATGTCCAGACACGCGGCCGGGCGACGCAGATCGCCGCGCCCCTGCCCGCGCTCCGCGTGCTTCTGGCCGAAGATCACCCCGTCAACCAGCGGGTCGTCCAGTTGATCCTGGGCGCGCACGACATGCAGATCGTCACGGTCGACAACGGGCTCCAGGCCCTTGAGGCCTTCCAGAGCCAGGACTTCGACCTGGTGCTGATGGACATGCAGATGCCGGAAATGGACGGCCTGACGGCGACACGCGCCATTCGCCGGGTGGAGGCGAGCCGCCGCAGGCGCACTCCCGTCATCATGCTCAGCGCCAACGCCATGGACGACCACCGCCGTCAGGCCCTGGCGGCCGGCGCCGATCTGCACGTCTCCAAGCCCGTCACCGCCGCCGCCCTGCTGGGCGGCATTCAGGTCTTGATGGCCGCCCCTGCGACCGCCTCTGACGTGCGAGCGGGGTAAGGCCCCGTCCTGAGGGACAAATCGGACACATCGGACAGTTCGGACACCCTTTTTCGGCCGATCGTCCCTTGGGGGTGGAAATTGACAAAGTTTGCCAAAGGTCCATCCTCTGCCGCGATAGGGAAGGACCGCCCATGGCTACGATGAACATCTCCCTGCCCGACCCGATGAAGGCCTGGGTCGAGGAACAGGCCCAATCGGGCCGCTACGCCAACGCCTCCGACGTCATCCGCGACCTGATCCGCCGCGAGCAGGTCAAGGCGGAAAAGATCGCGCACTGGCAAAGATTGATCGCAGAGGCCGACGCCTCTGGCGTTTCCGATCAGTCTCCGCGTGAAGTGATTGAGGAACTGCGCGCCCAGTTGCGCCGCGCCTCCTAATGCTTCGCCTGAGCCGCGAGGCGCGGGCGGACTTGCAGCAGGTCTATTTGCAAGGTCTGGAACTGTTTGGGAGCCGTCAGGCCGATGACTATATCGAGGGCCTGTTCGCGAAACTGGATTTGCTTACGGACTTCCCCCGGCTCGGAGCCGCTCGGCCCGAGTTGAGCGCGGACGCTCACGTGATGTTCTACAAGAGCCATGCCGTCCTCTATCGGATCGACGATGCGGACGTGTTTATCCGACGCATTCGGCACGCGCTTGAGGATTGGCAATCCGATGGCTCTGAGGTCGGATCGAAAGACGAAGGGAGCGAACCATGACCCACCCCATCCACATCGGCATAGGCGGCTGGACCTATGAGCCCTGGCGCGGGGTCTTCTATCCAGAGGGCCTGGTTCAAAAGCGCGAGCTGGAATACGCCGCCTCGAAACTGACCTCGATCGAGATCAACGGCACCTATTATTCGACCTTCAAACCCGACAGCTGGAAGAAGTGGCGCGACGAGACGCCGGACGGCTTCGTCTTTTCGGTCAAGGCCAGCCGCTACTGCACCAATCGCAAGGTCCTGTCCGAAGGCGGCGAGAGCTTCGACCGGTTCCTGTCCCAGGGCCTGACCGAACTGGGCGACAGGCTGGGGCCGATCAACTGGCAGTTCATGGGCACGAAGAAGTTCGATCCTGAGGACTTCGAGGGTTTCTTGAAGCTGCTGCCGCCCGAGAAGGACGGGGTCCGCCTGCGCCACGCCCTGGAGGTCCGCAACCCGACCTTCGCCACCGAACAGTTCTATGACCTGGCCCGCAAATACGGCGTCGCCATCGTCTACGCCGTCGATGACGAAGAGCCGACCTGGCCCCAGATCGACGAGGCGACCGCCGACTTCTCCTATGCCCGGCTGATGTCCAGCCGCCAGGACGAACCGACCGGCATGACCGCCGACGAACTGTCCGCCGTCGCCGACCAGGTCCGCGCCTGGGCCGAGGACGGCGAGGTCTTCGCCTATTTCATCTCGGGGGCCAAGGCGCGCAATCCGGCGGCGGCCATGGCTCTGATCGCCCAGCTCAAATAGGGCCGGCCTTGCGGGCGGCGCCGGCGGTGCGCATCTGTCGGCCACGCCCCAAAGCCTGAAGGACTCTCCATGCCGATCGCCACCCGCGCCTTCGCCGCGACCGCCGCCGACAAGCCCCTGGTCCCCTACAGCTTCGAGCGGCGCGATCCCGGCCCGGACGATGTGCTGATCGAGATCAAATACTGCGGCATCTGCCATTCGGACCTGCACATGGCCCGCAGCGAGACCGGACCCGCATCCTATCCCCTGGTGCCGGGCCACGAGATCGCCGGCGTGGTCAAGGCCGTCGGCTCCAGCGTCGTCCGTTTCAAGGAAGGCGACCGCGTCGGCGTCGGCTGCATGGTCGACAGCTGCCGCGAATGTTCATCCTGCCGGGAGGGGCTTGAGCAATATTGCGTGCCCGGTTTCACGGGCACCTATGGCGGCAAGGACAGGAAGGGCGGCACGGCCGAGACCATCACCCAGGGCGGCTATTCCGACCATATCACGGTGGATCAGCACTTTGTCGTCACCATTCCCGACAGCCTGCCGCTGGACGTCGCCGCCCCCCTGCTGTGCGCCGGCGTGACGACCTATTCGCCGCTGAAGGAATGGAAGGTCGGACCGGGCTCCAAGGTGGCGGTCATCGGCCTGGGCGGACTGGGCCATATGGCGGTCAAGCTGGCCGCCGCCATGGGCGCCGAGGTCACGGTCCTGTCCACCTCTGACCGCAAGAAGGCCGATGCGGAGCGGATGGGCGCCGAACATTTCCTGATCAGCAGCGACAAGGCGGCGATGAAGGCGGCGGCCGAAAGCTTCGACCTCATCATCAACACCGTCTCGGCGACCCACGAGATCGCCGCCCACACCCAGCTTCTGGCCCGCGACGGGACCATGGTCATGCTGGGGCTGACCACCGAGGGCCTGCCGGTGTTCGCCGTGCCCCTGCTGTGGCGTCGGCGGCGGATCGCCGGCTCTCTGATCGGCGGCATGGCCGAGACCCAGGAGATGCTGAACTTCTGCGCCGAACACGGCATCGTCTGCGACATCGAGACCATCGCCCCGGACCAGATCAATGACGCCTATGAGCGGATGCTGAAGTCCGACGTCCGCTATCGGTTCGTCATCGACATGGCGAAGATGGCGGCCTGACGCGCCTGAACAGACGTAAAGGCGCCGCAGGGGAAATCGGCCTTTGATCCGCAACCCCTGCGCGGCTACACCTTGAGCGACAGTCCGCAGCAGACGGACGCGAGGAAACAAGGACGGACGGATGGCGCGCGTAGCATTGGTGACCGGCGGAACCCGGGGCATAGGCAAGGCGATCGTTCAACGCCTCAGCGAGGACGGCATAAGGGTGGCCGCCGGCTATTCCGGCAATGACGAGGCGGCCCAGGCCACCGCCCGCGCCTTGGGCGTCATGGTGGTCAAGGGCAATGTCGGCAGTTTCGAGGACTGCGCCCGCGCTGTCAGCGAGGTCGAGGCCGAACTGGGTCCGATCGACATCCTGGTCAACAACGCCGGCATCACCCGCGACGGCTTCTTCCACAAGATGAGCCACGACCAGTGGTCCGACGTGATCCGGGTGAATATGGACAGCGTCTTCAACATGACGCGCCAGGTCATCAACGGCATGCGCGACCGGGGCCACGGCCGGATCGTCAACATCTCCTCGATCAACGGTCAGAAAGGTCAGATCGGCCAGACCAACTATTCCGCCGCCAAGGCCGGAATGATCGGCTTCACCAAGGCCCTGGCGCTGGAAAACGCCAGGAAGGGCGTGACCGTCAACTGCATCGCCCCCGGCTATATCGACACCGAAATGGTCGGCGCCATGGACCCCAAGGTTCTGGAATCGATCGTGTCGCAGATTCCCGTTGGCCGCCTGGGCAAGGGCGAGGAGATCGCCGACATGGTCTCCTGGCTGGTGGGCGAGCGTGCTGGATATGTCACAGGCTGCACCCTGTCGCTGAACGGCGGCCAATACCTGGTCGGGTGAACGGGCTTCGCCCAAAATCCGCCGCGTGACGGTTTCATCCATAGTCTCATGATGTTGACGGGATCGGCCTGGGCGAAAAAATCGCCGCGCGGGACTGCGACGGCGCTTGCCGCCGTCGTCGCCCTTGGCCTGTCCGTCGCCGCCCCGGCCGTCCTGCCGGCCGACTGCCACGCCCAGTCGCGCCGCAACCTGCCCCCGTCGGCCCGCTACGTCTCCGGCACGGGTCAAGCCTTCGTGCTGGATGTGACGGGCGCCCGGCCCCTGATGCGGTTCGAGCAGTCGACCGAGATCTGGGTGCTGCGTCCGACCGCCGCGCCGCGCGGCGACATCATCTATCGCAACGACAACGGCGATCAGATCCTGCGGGTCACGCCCGACGGCGGCATGACCCTCTACACCACCGCCGCGCCGCAAGGCTCGCCGGTGTCGCGCAACGGCGAGGCCGCGCCCCTTCTGGCGCCCGGCCTGACCGCCGTTCAGCTGTGGAACTACATCGTCCGCCAGAGCGACCGCGCCAGCCGGGCTCTGGGGCGCCTGGTCGTGGTCGATGTCGATATCCAGCCGGGGTCCGAGGCGGTGGCCGCCGACGCCCTGTCCACCGCCGTGGACGCCATCGTCCGCATGGCCCGCTCGCCCAATCTACGGTCCGAAGCCAACCGCATCCGGCGGATCGAAATCGTCGATCAGGGCCGCACCAGCCAGACGGCCTTCAGCCGCGGCACCCTGCGGATCGTGATCGAGCCGCGCGCCGGCGTCGCGGGCCGCCCGTCCTCGGCGCGGATCGTGCGCCTGGTGGCGGACGACGTCCTCAGCCGCTGAAGCCGTCCTTGGCCGCCCGACGCGCGGCGAACTGCTCTGCGTCACCCGCCCGCAGGAAGGGGTTGAACCGCAGTTCCGTCTCGAGGGTCGTGGGCACGGTCGCCTCGCCCCGCGCCCGCGCCTCAAAGATCGCCTCGGCGTGGGCGGCCGTCTCGGGCCGGGGGTCCAGGCTCAGGGTGAAGCGCGCATTGGCGGCCGTATATTCATGGGCGCACCAGATCACCGTCTCCGGCGGCCAGGCCGCCAGGGTCTGAAGGCTGGCCCACATCTGTTCGGGCGTCCCCTCGAACAGGCGGCCGCAACCCAAGGCGAAGAGTGTGTCGCCGACGAAGGCCGCCCCCGCCTCCACCGACCGATAGACGACGTGGCCCAGGGTGTGGCCCGGCGTACCCGTGACCTCGAACCGTGTCTCGCCCACCGCGATCGTGTCCCCATCGCCGACGACGCGGTCCAGCGGCGCCACGCGCGCCACCTCCTGCGGCCCCACGATCTCGCAGCCCGTCTCGGCCTTCAGCCTTTCGTTGCCTTCTGTGTGATCGGGATGCCAGTGGGTGTTCAGGATCAGGTCCAGCCGCCCCCAGCCCAGGCCGTCCAGCTCTTGCAGGATGCGCGCCGCGTCCGGCGTATCGACCGCCGCGACGGTTCCCGTCGCCCGATCGCGGATCAGAAAGCCGTAGTTGTCGCTGCGGCACGGGAACAGATGAACGTCCAGGGTCATGGCGACGTTCTAGCAGGACGGACCCCGGCGGCCTATGGTGGCGACATGCGGCGCAGCATCGACGAGCTTCGAACCTTCTACGGCGAGCCGACCGGCGCCCTGGCTCGTCGACTGCTGGCGCGTCGGCTGGAGGACGCCTGGGGCGAGGCGACAGGCTGCGACGTTCTGGGCCTGGGCTACGCCACCCCCTGGCTGGACGCCTTCATCGGGGCGCGACGAGTCGTGGCGGCCATGCCCGGCGGCCAGGGGGTCGAACACTGGCCCAGCGTCGGCCGCAACCGCAGCCTGCTGGTCGATGACCGCCGCCTGCCTTTCGCCGCCGGCGCCTTTGACCGCATCCTGCTGGTCCACGCCCTGGAAGAGGCCGACGACCCGACGGCCCTGCTGCTGGAGGCGGTGCGCGCCCTGGCCCCAACCGGCCGCATCATCCTGGCCGCCGCCGCGCGGGGCGGGCTCTGGTCCCGCGCTGAAAACACCCCCTTCGGCCACGGCCGGCCGTTCACGCGGGGCCAGCTGGAACGGCTGGTGCGCGAGGCGGGGCTGGAGCCGACGGCCTGGTCCCAGACCCTCTATGTCCCACCCTGGTCGCCCCTTCTGCCCCTGGCCGACGGTTTCGAACAGGTCGGCCGTCGGATCGCGCCTGGCGCGGCCGGTCTGATCCTGCTGGAGGCGTCGCGTCAGGCCTACGCCCGCATCCGCCCCAGCGGCAAGGCCCAGCGCGTCCCGGCCAAGGCGGCGCTTGCGCCTCAGCCTGCCGCCTCCGTCTCGCACGACGGGCCGCTCGGCTGATCGCTTCTGACGGGGAGTTGACGTCGTTCCATCTGGTCGCCGCCTGCGAACGGCCTTATGGCGAAGCCCCATGCATCGACTGATCCTCATGCGGCACGCCCAGGCCGAGCCGAACAGCCCGTCCGGCGGCGATGAAGCCCGCCCCCTGTCCGCCGTCGGACGCAACGAAGCCCTGCTGATGGGGCGGGCCCTGGCTGAGCGCGGGCTGAAGCCCGATCTGGCCCTGGTATCCTCGGCGGTCCGCACCCGCCAGACCTGGGAGCAGATGCATGACGCCTTCGGCGATGTGGAGGTGCGCGACGAGCCGCGCCTGTACAACGCCCCCGCCGACGTCCTGCGCGGCTTCGTCGAGGCCAGCGAGGAAGAGGCCGGCTGTCTGCTGGTTCTGGCCCACAATCCGGGGGTCCATGCGCTGGCCGGCGACTATCTGTCGGAAAGCGCGGCCTCGCCCGCCATTCTCGATCGCCTGGCCGGGGGTTTTCCGACCGGGGCGGCGGCCCTGTTCACCGTCGATGCGGCCGGGCGCTGCACCTACGAAGGCTTTCTGACCCCGCGCACCCTGGGCGGGGCGGCATGACGTCCGTCGCCTACAAGATCCTGTCGTCGAACGACTGGCGCCGCATGGTGGCGGAAGGTCGCTACCAAGGCTCCGTCGTCGATCTGGCCGACGGCTACATCCATATGTCGACGGCCGATCAACTGGCCGAGACCGCGCGCCGCCACTACGCCGGTCAGGCCGATCTGATGCTGCTGACGATCGATCTGGCGCTGCTCGACGAAGCCCTGGTGTGGGAGCCGTCGCGCGGCGGCGCCCTGTTTCCCCATCTCTACGCCCCCCTGCCCGTCGCCGCCGTCACCGCCAGCCGCCCCTTCGCCGTAGCCGAGGACGGGGCCATGCGGTTCGAGGATGCGGCATGAACCTGTTCGACGGCTTGGCGGCCGGCCTGCGCCGTCTGGACCCGGAAACCGCGCACCGGCTGGCGATCCAGGGTCTGGCCCTGGCGCCCCTGCCCGCCGCCCCGGTCGATGATCCGATCCTGCACACGACAATCGCCGGCCTCGACCTGCCCAATCCGATCGGCCTGGCGGCGGGATTGGACAAGAACGGGGAGGCGCTGGGCGGCCTGTCGCGGCTTGGCTTCGGCTTTGTGGAATGCGGCTCGGTCACGCCACGGCCCCAGCCCGGCAATCCCCGGCCGCGGCTGTTCCGACTGCAGGAAGACCAGGCGATCATCAATCGCATGGGCTTCAACAACGCCGGGCTGGACGCCTTCGCCGCCCGGCTTGAGCGACGCCCCCAGGGCGTCGTCGTCGGCGCCAATCTGGGCGCCAACAAGGATACGGAGGACAAGGCGGCCGACTATGTCGCCGGGCTTCAGCGCCTCGCGGGCCGGGCCGCCTATTTCACGGTCAATATCTCCTCGCCCAATACGCCCGGCCTGCGCGCCTTGCAGGGGCGGGACCAGCTGGACGATCTGCTGGGTCGGATCGAGGCGGCCCGGCCGACGGCCCGGTCCGACCGCGCGCCGGTCTTTCTGAAGATCGCGCCGGACCTGGTCGCAGGCGAGATCGGCATGATCGTCGAGGCCGCCCTGGCCCATCGGATCGACGGGCTGATCGTCTCCAACACCACCCTGGAACGCCCCGAAACCCTAAGCTCGCCCCAGGCCGGAGAGAGCGGCGGCCTGTCGGGTCTTCCCTTGCGTCCCTTCGCCGAAAGGGCGCTGCGGGCGGCGGCCGAGGCGGCGCAAGGCCGTCTGCCGCTGATCGCCGTCGGCGGGATCGACAGCGGGGCCGAAGCCTATGCTCGCCTTCGCCTGGGGGCCTCGGCGGTGCAGATCTATTCCGCCCTGATCTATCAGGGACCGGGATTGGTCGGCGCGATCAAACGCGACCTGGCCGCCCGCCTGCGCGCCGACGGGTTTTCCACCGTTTCCGCCGCCGTGGGATCGGGCCGTTGACGGAGCGTTAGTTTCGATCTGCGCATCCTGTGGCCCGACGAACGAAGACCGTTCGCGCCGATGGGAAGCGGAATGCAACAGACGAACATGGTCCCAACGGCTGTGAGTGGCTGGACTGTGGCGTCTCGCTTCCGCGCCAAGCAGGCGGCGCAACGGCTGGCGACGGCGGCGGCGACCGCCCTGGTCGTGACGCCGATGCTGGGTTGGCGGCTCTCGCTGCTCTGGCTGCTGATCTACGGCCTGGCCCAGACGGTGGAATGGGCGGTCCTGCGCATGGCTTCACGCGCGCCCGACGCTCGCCTACGGAAAATCCCGACCTGCGCCGCGATCCTGATCAGCGCCGCGACCTTCGGCGGCCTGTCCATTCCCATGTGGCTGATGGGCGGCGCAATGGGCGGCCTGTGCGCGGCCCTGATGCTGCCGGCGCAGATGCTGTTTTCGATGATCAACGCGCCCCGATCCAAGATGCTTCTGGCTGCGACCCTTTCGCCACCGATGCTGTATCTGCTGTCCACGCCGTTCTTCGCCGCCCATTTCGGGGCCGGCGTCTCGGTCATCATGACCGCCTCTGCGGCCGTGGTGATGTTCGTCATCTTCACCGTGCTCAGTTGGCAAATCATCAGCGAGACGGCCGAAAAGCGCCAGCGGGCGCGCGACGAGGCGGATCGGCTGCGGCGGCAGGCCGAACAGAATCTGGCGGCCCATACCGCCTTCCTGGCGGCGATCGGCCATGATCTGCGCACCCCGATCGGCGCCATCCTGACCGGCGCGGCCGAGCTTCAGGCGGCCGACGCCGCTTCTCGCGCCAACACCGCCCTGATCACCGACGCGGGCCTCATGATGAAGGCCCTGCTGGACGATCTTTTGGACCACACCCGCATCGGCGCCGGCCGGATGAAGGTCGAGGTGGTGGATTTCGATCTGCGCGCCATGCTGGCCCAGACCCTGCGTCTGTGGCGCGGACCGATCGAGGCCAAGGGCCTGACCTTGCGGGTCGAGGGCGCCGCCCAGATGCCGCGCGACGTCAAGGGCGATCCCATGCGGATCCGTCAGGTGCTGAACAATCTGATGTCCAATGCGGTCAAGTTCACCGCCGAGGGACAGATCACCCTGCGCCTTGAGGCCTGGCCGGAAGAGCCGTCCGGCTATGCCCTTCTGTTCGAAGTCGCCGATACGGGTCCGGGCCTGACCGCCGAGCAGATGGAGCGCCTCTTCAACCCCTTCGATCAGACGGCCGAAGGCGTCGGCGCCCAGTTCGGCGGCTCGGGCCTGGGCCTGTCCATCAGCCGGGATCTGACCGAGTTGATGGGGGGACGGCTGACGGCGCGCAGCGCCCCCGGCCAGGGCGCGCGCTTCACCGTGTCTCTGTTCCTGCCGGCCGGCCGGGCGACGGAGCGAACGGCTCCAGCGGCCCGGGGGCTGACGGCCCGCCCCGACGCGCTGGCCCTGCCCCTTGCCGCTCCGCCTATTGCGCCCCCTGCCGAAGACGTCCCAGCGCCGGCCGCCGAGACGCCGCCCGTCGAGACGCCGGCCGCGCCGCCCCCGTCCGAAGAGGCCGACCGTCCGTTGAAGCTGCTGGTGGTCGATGACCACGACATCAACCGTCGCGCGGTTCAGCTGATCCTCGAGCCCCTGGGCTGCGACATCGTCACCGCCTCCGACGGGGTGATCGCCTTGCAACGCTGCGCCGAAGTCGTCTTCGACGTCATCTTCATGGACGTGCGCATGCCCGAGCTTGATGGGCGCGAGACCACCCGCCGGCTGCGCGCCGGCGACGGTCCGAACGCCCGAACACCCGTTGTGGCCGTGACGGCGGATTCCGCGCCGGAAGACATCGCCGCCTGCCAAGCCGCCGGCATGGCCTATTTCGTCTCCAAGCCCCTGACGCCGCCGGCCCTGTTCGCAGCGCTACAGCATGTGTTGGACGACGCGGCCCAGGACGCAGGCGCTGCAACGCCTCAGCCTTCGACCTCAGACGTCGACGCGGCCTGACCCTTGATCTCGGCGACCAGCCGAGCGGCGAAATCGGGTGTGCGCAGGTCACACTCCCATACGATCACCACCCGCCAGCCGTCGGCCGTCAGGGTCTCGGCCGATCGCGCGTCTCTGGCGCGGTTGCGGGCGATCTTGCCGCCCCAGTAGTCGGCGTTGGCCTTGGGCTTGCGCGATCCTCGCGGACAGTCATGGCCGTGCCAGAAGCAGCCGTGGACGAAGACGGCGACCCGCCGCCCTTTCATTGTCAGATCCGGCCGTCCCGCCAGCCCCTGGCCGCCTAGCCGATAGCCGATCCCGGCCGCGCGCAGCACCCTGCGCACGGCCAGTTCGGGCGAGGTGTCCCGCCCCTTGACGCGGCGCATCACCGCGCTGCGCTTCTCGGGGCTGAAGACGTCCGTCGTCATGCGTGTTGGGCCGCGCTCAAAATGCGAGGCGTCGGCGCGGCCCGATCCCGATCAGAGTTGGGCCAGCAGATGCTCGGCCGAGGAGACCTTGAACTCGCCGCCCTGTTCGACGTTCAGCTCGGTCACGACGCCGTCCTTGACCAGCATCGAATAGCGTTGCGACCGCTCGCCCAGGCCGAAGCCCGAGCCGTCGAGCACCAGGCCGAGCGCGCGGGTCAGTTCGCCGTTGCCGTCCGCCAGCATGACGATCGAGCCGTCTTCCACGCCCTGGCTCTCGGCCCAGGCCTTCATCACAAAGGCGTCGTTGACGGAGAGGCAGGCGACGACGTCGACGCCCTTGCCCTTGAAGGCGTCCAGATTGTCCTTGAAGCCCGGCAGGTGACGGGCCGAGCAGGTGGGGGTGAAGGCGCCGGGGACGGCGAACAGCGCCACGGTCTTGCCGGCGAAGACGTCGGCGGTGTTGACGGGCTTGGGGCCTTCCGCCGTGGCCTGGGCGAAGGTCGCCTCGGGAATGCGGTCGCCGATCTGGATGGTCATGGAATCTCTCCGCGCGGGTTGGCTTGGGTGCGCCTGCGACAGATAGCGGCCGACGCCGCCAAGACAAGCGCAGCGCGCTTGCGCCGGGCCCATTCAGCCCCGATTATGGAAACCATGACCGACGCCTCCTCCCTGACGGGCCGTCTTCTGGTCGCCATGCCCGGCATCGGCGATCCCCGGTTCGAACACGCCGTAATTCTGATCTGCGCCCATGGGCCGGACCACGCCATGGGTCTGAGGCTCGACCGGCCCGCCCAGGGAATCGATCTGAAGGCGGTGCTGGACAAGCTGGACACGCCCGCGCCGGAACAGTCCGTGGGCCGTCCGGTTCTGATGGGCGGGCCGGTCGAGCGCGAACGCGGCTTCGTCCTGCACACCGACGACTGGAGCGTGGGGGACGACACCCTGCCCTTCGGCGACGGCCTGGCCATGACGGGGACGCGCGAGGCCCTGGCGGCGATGACCGACACGGTCATGGGACCGCGCCACGCCACCTTGCTGCTCGGCTACGCCGGCTGGGGCGAGGGGCAGTTGGAAGACGAACTGGCCGATAACGTCTGGCTGACCACGGAAGCGGACCTGGACCTGATCTTCGACAGCGATCACCAGACCAAATGGATCCGCGCCCTGGCCCGCATGGGCGTGGACGCCGGCCGGCTGTCAGCCCAGGGCGGGCGGGCCTGATCGCCGATCAGGCGTCCCCGTCCGCGTCCTCCTCCTCGTCCGGTTGCGCATCCTCGTTCAGCGCGCCGTTCAGAGGTGCGGCGATGCGCGCGGCCAGCAGGCTCAAGACCTTCAAGGCGATGTCCAGCTCTTCCTGAGAGAGGCCCTGGAACAGGATGTCGCGATCCCGCGCCGCCATGGCTTCGGACTGTTCAAGCGCCTGATAGCCCCGAGGCTCCAGCTTGATCGTATTGGCCCGGCCGTCGCCGGGTCGACGCTGTTTGGAAATCAGCCCGTCGGCCAGCAGACGCGCGACGCGACGCGACAGGGTCGGTTCCGAGATTTGAAGACTGGCGGCGAGCTCCGCCTGGGTCATGCCGTCGGGCGCGGTCTTCAGGACGCGAAGAGGAGCTCTTTGGGCGTTCGTATAGCCGGCGGATTTGAAGAGACGGGCGGCGCGCGCTGTAAAACGGCGCGCCACTAGTGCCGTCTTTTGGCTGATCAACAGTTGCGTCAAGGACCTTTGGCTCACATTATCTCCGTCTGACGCCCCGATACTCAACTGTTCCAATTTACTCTCTACAACGGCATCTTGCATACGTAAGGACCACGCTGAACAGGCTGACGGAAAGGCCGCCGTCAATCACTAAGCATTTTCCAATCCCCTAGTCTGGGGCGCGGATACACGCAAGACTATGTCTCCTTCGAGTTGAAAATTGAGATATAATCTCGCTGAGACGCCTTAGCCATGCAACCGTTCTGCTCCACGATTAAGGCGACAGCGTTTACATCTCCACCACAGTTACCTAAGTAAGACTGCATATAATGCGGCGCTGAATACTTGCGCGCACAACAATGACACCGGGAGCATTCCCCCTTAGCGTGTCGCCAGCGAAATCAGCAGCAGCAGAACCAAAACCAGACAAGCCCCCTGCCAGAACCGCACCGGATCGCGCTCAATCAGCGACAGGGGGCGGGGGGCCGGGGCGGCCGCCGCGCTGCCGGTCTCGAGCACATGGATCAGTTCCTCGACGTCCTCGAACCGCTCGTCCGGATCGACGGCGACGGCCCGCAGGACGGCGGCCTCGAGCCAGGCGGGCATGTCCGGTCGGCGTCGCCCGGGCGGGGTCGGAGCGCGGTCGAAGCGCGGCGCGTCCGACGGATCCACCTCGCCCCAGGGATAGGCGCCGGTGAACAGCCGGTACAGGGTCACCCCCAAAGCGAACTGGTCGGTGGCGGCGCTCCCGCTTTCGCCGTCGTACATTTCGGGCGCCTTGAAACCGGCCGTGCCCGGCGCCTCGGCCTCGGCGAACTCCTCGGCCCGCTTCAGCCGGGCCACGCCCAGATCGACCAGCTTCAGCCCGCCGTTCGTCTCCAGGATCACATTGTCCGGCTTGATGTCGCGGTGGATCACCCCGGCCCGATGCAGGGCCGCCACCCCCCGCGCCAGCTTCAGGGCCACGCCGATCCCCTCGGCGATCTCGAACGGCCCCTCCTCGGCCAGGCGGGCATGCAGGGTCTGGCCCTGATAGAAGGGCTGGACGATATAGAGCCGGCTCTGGCGCCCCGCATCCGGCGTCAGCACCTTGCCGACGAAGGGGCTGTCGATCCGCCGGCCGATGAAGGCTTCGCGCAGGAAGGCCGTCCTCGCCCCCCGTTCCGACACCGCCGCCGGCTTTGGAAACTTCAGCACCACCCGTTCTTCGCCAGACCGCGCCAGGAACAGCCGCGTATAGCGGCCGTCGGCGACCAGCCGCTCCAGATGAAACCCGTCCACCGCCTCGCCCTGTTTCGGCGGCGGCAGGATGGCCAGGCCCTCGGCCTCGGCGGTGATCGCCTCCCAGTCGGGCGCCCCGACCCGAATGACGTCGAGGATCAGGACGGTGGCGTTGTCGCGCGCCCCCGCCTCGGCGACCTCGTCCAGAATGGCCTGGGCGTCGGCGTCGGGCGATCCACGCCGTGCCAGCAGCCGCGCCAGGGCGGCCTCGTCCAGCACCCCGTGCACCCCGTCCGTGGTCAGCATCAACCGGTCGTGCGGCTGCAGCTCCACATGGCGCACGTCCAGCTTCACGTCCGCCTCGATGCCGACGGCGCGGTACAGCACATGGCTCAGCCCCTGCTGGGCCCGGGTGTGATCCTCGGTCAGCCGGGTCAGCACCCTGTCGCGGAAATGCCAGGCCCGACTGTCCCCCACATGAAGCGCCACCGCCTCACGTCCCCGTAGGATCAGGGCGGTGAAGGTGGTCGCCGCCGCCTCCATGGCCGGATCGATCTTGCCCCGCGCATGGAGCCAGCGGTTGAAGCCCCTCAGCGCCTTGATCCCGTTGGCGGCGATGCCGTTCAGCGGGTTCTGATCCAGATAGCCGTCGATAAAGCTGCGCGTCGTCAGCTCGGCCGCCATCCGCCCAGCCTTCGATCCCGACACCCCGTCGGCGATGACGGCCACGACCCCATGCTCGCGCTGCTCGGCCGCCGTGCCCAGATGCACCCCGCCGAAATCCTGATTGTCCGCCTTCGGCCCTTGCGCGGTGGCGAAACCGGCGGCGATTTCCAGTCTGGCGTCGGTCATGGGTCTCACTGTTCCCCGTTCAACGAACGCCGACAAGGGCCTTGGCGAGGGCGTCTGAACCGCAAGAAACTTCGCCGACCAGCCATGTGTGCAACATAACGAGTTGGCGGGCCGCTGCACCTCTGGCGGCAAGCGACGCCGGAACCCCCTCAGCGACACGCGATTCGGCAAACCCTTCTATCATCGCGGCCAGTCTGCGCTGAAGCCGCGCCGACAATGGGGGCTCGAAGAGGTGACGAACGAGCGCGCGCCTTTCCCAAAGGTGATCCAACATAATACGCAAGCGCGCGGTATTGCCCCGTCCTGCGCCGGCCAGCGCCAAGGGCGCGAGGATCGGCTCCACGACGGCTTCAAGCACTGCCGTCTTGCTGGGAAAATGCTCATAGAAGGTCGACCGCCCGACGCCGGCGGCCTGGATCAGATCCGTCGTTCGGATGGCGGCGTACCGCCGATCAGACATCAGGCGGATCAGGGCGTCGGTAATCGCCTGCCGCGTGTTCTTGCGGCGCCCGTCCCCCCCCTGTGTCTCGTCCTCGATCATGCAGACAACCTAGACGACCCGAGGCGCAGCAATCAGGGCTTTCCAGGGTTTCCGGACAAGATGGGCCGACTGTCCGGAAACGGCCGAATAGCTGGCCGCGCGGGTTTCGCGAGGATCGGACACACGGCATCATCGACCCTTAATCGGAGCCGCCAATGACCGCACAACATCACGTCGTCGCCATCGTGCCCGCACGCGACATGGACGTCAGCGAAGCCTTCTATCGCCGCCTCGGCTTCACGGTCGTCAGCGACTATGGCGATTATCGCCTGATGGAAGATGGACGTGGAGGACGTCTTCACCTGAACCTCACGCCCGGCTGGCCCGCCAGGATCGAGGACAACGCCCTTGGCCTCTACCTCTATGTCGAGGATGTGGACGCCGCCGCCGAAAAGGTGCGTGAGCTCATCATCGGCGTCGGGCCGGAAATGAAGCCGTGGGGCATGTACGAGTTCGCCGTCAGCGACCCCAACGGCGCGCTCATTCGCGTGGGTCGAGAACCGGACTGACGCCCTAGGCCGACCGCTGCTTCAGCGGCGCCGTGCCGTCGGCCAGGCTTTCGGCCAGATAGACCTCGGCTTCCTGGGCAGGCAGCGCCGGGGCATAGCCGAAGCCCTGGCCGTAGTGGCACTGGGCGTCCAGCAGCAGGGCGGCCAGTTCGGCGTTCTCGACCCCTTCGGCGACGACCTCCAGCGACAGGTCGCGGCCCAGGTTGACGACCGACTTGACGATCTTGGCCGAGCCCTCGTCCTTGTTCATCGTCAGGACGAAATAGCGGTCGATCTTCAGCGTATCGAACGGCAGGCGCGCCAGGTACGACAGCGACGAGAAGCCGGTGCCGAAATCGTCCAGGGCCAGCGACGCCCCGACGTCCTTCAGCGACTGCAGCACCTCGGCGGCGCGGGCGGTGTCGCGCATGATGTCGCCCTCGGTGACTTCCAGCTTCAGGGCGCCGCGGGGCAGGCCCGCCTCCCGGATAACCCGCGCCACGTCCTCGCACAGATGCGGCCGTTCGATCTCGCCGACCGACAGGTTCACGCTGCAGAACAGCTTTCCGGCCAGGGGGTGACGCTGAATCCACTCCGCCAGTTGCCGCGCCGACTGGGTCATCATCAGCAGACCCAGCTCGTTCATCATCCCCAGGTCGGCCGTCAGGCCCAGGAACTCGTCCGGCGGCACCAGGCCCCGCCGGGGATGACGCCAGCGCGCCAGGGCCTCAAAGCCCGCCACGGCGCCGGTCTTCAGGTTCACGATCGGCTGGAAGAAGGGGGTGATCTCGCCGCGCACGAAGGCGTTTCTCAGATCCGCCTCCAGCGCCAGTCGGCTCAGGGAATCGCTTTCCAGGGCGCGCCCATAGGCGGCCGACCCGCCCCGCCCGGCCGCCTTGGCCGATTCCACCGCCAGCTCGACCCGGCGCAGCAGTTCTGAGGCGTCGGGCGCATCCGGCCCGCCCTCGACGATGACGGCGCCGATCGAGACGGTGGGATAGATGTCGAAACCCGCCACCCGCAGCGGCTGTTCCAGCGCCTCGCGCACCCGATAGCTGGTGTGAGAGGCGGTCTTGGGCACGATGATGGCGAACTCGTCCTCGCCGATCCGCGCGGCCGCGGCGTCCTTGGGGAAGGCGGCGGCGAGGCGCGACCCCAGGGCCGACAGCACCAGATCCGTCCGCTCATGGCCCAGGGCCTCGTTCAGACGACGCAGACGGTCCACGTCGCCGACGACCAATTCATATTCGCCCGCCTGGGTCAGCACCTCGCCGACGCGGGCGATGAAGGCGCGACGGTCCAGAAGGCCGGTCAGGGCGTCGCGGTCCGAACCGGTGAACTTGGCCTCCAGAGCGACGACGCCGGCGGCCCGCAGGCCGTCCTCCAGCCACACGCCGCGCCACAGGCAGGTCTCGGCTCCGCGCATCCGCAGGCGCACCGAGATTTCGGCGCCCTCTTCCTGCGGTTTCAGCATCTTCTCGGCCAGCGACCGATCCTGCGGCAGGGTCGAGGCGACGAAGCCGGCGCCTGAACATTCCGGCGCCAGGGGGCCCAGCCCCAGGGCGCGGGTGGCGCCGGTGAAACGCAGCTGATCCTCGGCCGGCGTCCAGACCCACAGGGCCGTATCGGCCGCCGCCAGGGCCTCGATGGCGGCGGTGGCGTCCCAGGCCAGCGAGCGAGGTCGCGCGTTCACAGCAGTCGTTCCCTCAAGACGACCCCCGGCCGCCGCGATCAAACTCGTCCTCCACGAGGCCGAACAGCAGATGATCTGCCCAATCGCCGTTAATTTTCAAATAAGCGCGGGCCAGACCCTCGTGCCGAAAGCCCGATTTCTCCAGAACGCGGCGCGATCCGTGGTTGCTGGGCAGGCAGGCGGCCTCCAGCCGGTGCAACTTCAGCCGTTCGAAACTGTAGGCGACCACGGCGCGCACCGCCGCCGTGCCATGGCCGCGTCCGGCGAAGGGCTGACCGATCCAGTAGCCCAGGGTGCCTGTCTCGGCCACGCCACGCCGCACGTTCGACAGGGTCACGGCCCCGACCAGGGTCTTGCCCTCGTCACTGAAGATGAAGAAGGGCCAGGCGTTGCCCAGCTCCATTTCCCGCGCATAGATCGACAGGCGACGGCGAAAGGCGCCCTTGCTCAGATCGTCCTCGGGCCAGGCCGGCTCCCACGGCTGGAGATAGTCGCGCGAGCCGTCCCGCAAACGCGACCAGGCGGCATAGTCCGCAGCGCGCGGTGGACGCAGCAGCACCCCCTCGCCCCGGACCACCGGCCCGGCCACATCGCTCATCCAGTCCAGCAGCGCCATCGCCTCCAGCGTAAAGCATGAACGCAAGGGGTGAAACCCGGCCGCGGTCCTCCAGCGACGGAGATTCGCACTCCACCCGTCGGACGGAGAGACCCGGCAAGGAGACCGCCCATGGCCGCATCCGCGATCGAAGCCGCCGTCGCCGTGACCCGGCTGGGCCTGGGCGCGCGTCCCGGCGAGATCGACCGCGTCGCCGCCGATCCCAGGGGTTGGGCGCTGAACCAGATCCGGTCCGAAGGCGCGCCCCAACCTTCCGGCGCCGCCGTCTCGACCGCCGAACGGATGGAGGCCTTCCTGGCCTATCAGGCCAGCGGGACCGGCCGGCGCGAGGCGGCGGCGCCCGGCGGCGCGCCCGATCCGACGGCCGAGGCCGCGCGTCAGGCCCGGCAGGCGGCGCGGCGCGCCATCACCGAGGACACGGGTCGCGGCTTTCTGGATCGGGTGCGTCTGGGCCTGGAGACCGACCAGGGGTTCGCCGAGCGCTGGGCCCTGTTCTGGGCCAACGCCCTGACCGTCTCGGCCGCCAAATTCACCGCCGGCGCCTTCGTCGACGCTTATGAGCGCGAGGCGATTCGCCCCCATGTCTTCGGCCGGTTCGAGGATCTGGTCCTCGCCGCCGAACAGCATCCGGCCATGCTTCTGTACCTTGACCAGGCCCGATCGGCCGGACCGGACAGCCGGGCCGGGGTGCGCCGCAGGCTGGGGCTGAACGAGAATCTGGCCCGCGAAATGCTGGAGCTGCATACGGTCGGCGCCGACGGCGGCTATGATCAGGCCGACGTCACCGAACTGGCCCGCGCCTTGACCGGCTGGTCGATCCCCCGCCAGCAGGATCGGCAGAGGGCGGACGGCGGCGGCTTCGTCTTCCGGCCGGAGATTCACGAACCCGGCGTCCGAACGGTCATGAGCCGGACCTACGCCCAGACCGGCCGCCGACAGGGCGAGGCCATATTGCGGGATCTGGCGCGCCATCCGGCCACGGCCAAGCGGCTGTCGCGGCGGATCGCGGCCCATTTCGTCGCCGACGATCCGCCCCCGGCCCTGGTCGCTCGGCTCGAGGCCGCCTGGACCGGATCTCAAGGCGATTTGGCCCAGGTCGCCCGCGCCCTGATCGAAGCGCCCGAGACCTGGACGTCGCAGGCCGCCAAGATCAAGACGCCCTATGAGTTCGTCGTCTCGACAGGGCGGGCTCTGGATGAAGGCCCCCAGCGCCCGCAGCGCCTGCGTCAGGCGCTGGTCGACATGGGCCAGCCGCCCTTCGCGCCGCCGTCGCCCGAGGGCTGGCCCGACACGGCCGCCGACTGGGCCGGGCCCGACGCCTTGGTCAAGCGGCTGAACTGGGCGCGGACCACCGCCGGCGCCGCCGTCGTCGCCGATGTGAACGCCGTCGCCCTCTCCGCCCTGGGCGGCCGAATGGGCGAGCGCACCCGCTCGGCCGTCGCCCGGGCCGAGAGCCGGCCCGAGGCCCTGACCCTTCTTCTGATGTCGCCGGAGTTCCAGCGCCGATGACCCTCTCGCCCCTCCACCGCCGCGCCTTTCTGGGCGGTTCCGCCGCCGGCCTCAGCCTGGCCTTCGCCGGCCGAACGGCGGCCCAGGCCAGGACGCCCGACAACAAGCTGATCGTGATCATCGCCCGGGGCGCGATGGACGGCCTGTCCGTCACCGTCCCCTACGCCGATCCGAACTATGCGGCCCTGCGCGGCGGCCTGGCCCTGGCCGAGCCCGGTCAGGCCGACGGGGCGTTGGCTTTGGCCGATGGTTTCGGCCTGCATCCGGCTCTCGGCGGCCTGCACGCCCTGTATCGTCGCGGCCAGATGCGGTTCGCGCCGGCCGTGGCCCTGCCTGTGCGGGTGCGGTCGCATTTCGACGCTCAGGACGTGCTGGAGAACGGCGGCGAAAGCCTGCGTCGTCAGGACGACGGCTGGCTGAACCGCGCCATCGTCGCAGCGGGCGGCCAGAGGCTGAGAGGCCTGTCGATCGGCGCCCAGACGCCCCTGATCCTGCGCGGCGACGCCCCCGTCTCCGGCTGGGCGCCGGGGGGACGGGTGCGTGAGGACGACCGGATCGCCGGCCTGCTGCAAGACCTCTATGTCGAGGATCCGTTGCTGGGGCAAAGCCTGGCGCGCGGGCTGGCGACCGAGGAACGGGCGGCCCTGGACGGCGCCGGTGGGCGGGTCGGGCGCAATGACGCCCAGGCCCTGGGTCAGGCGGTGGCGCGACTGATGGCCGGAACCGAGGGGGCGAACGTCGTCGCCCTGTCGCTGGACGGATGGGACACCCATGCGGGCCAGAGGGCGCAGCTCCAGACCCGGCTCACCGGCCTGGACCGGCTAATCGCTGGGCTGGAGAACGGGCTGGGCGAGGACTGGCGGCGCACGGTCGTGGTGGTGGCCACCGAATTCGGCCGCACCGCCCGCGCCAACGGCACGGGGGGCACCGATCACGGCACGGCGTCTTCGCTGATCCTGGCGGGCGGCGCCGTTCGACCGGGCGGCCTGATCGGCGACTGGCCCGGCCTGGCCGACAACCGTCTGTTCGAGGGGCGCGACCTTGCGCCGACCCTGGACGTGCGCGCCGTCTTCAAGGGGGTTCTGCGCGATCACCTGGGCCTGGACCGCGCCCAGCTGGACACGCACGTCTTTCCCGACAGCGCCGCCGAGGCGCCGGCGATCGACGGTCTGGCCTGATGTCAGGCCGTTTCTTTCAGGCCGCTTCGGGCGTCGTCTGTTTGCAGATGCGGTTCAGGTCCGCCCGGATCGAACTGCCCTGGAAGTGGGAGATGTCGGCGCTGGAATAGCCCTCGGCCGACAGGGCCTTGACCACATCGCCGGTGTTCAGACATTCGGGGGTGCGGGCAAGCTGATAGGCGCGCTCGACCACATGGGTGCGATTCATGACACAAGACCTTTCGTGAGCCGTAACAACGCCTTGGAAGCGCAGCTGTTCCGCCGCTCAGACGCCATAATACGCCCCGCCTTGCTTTTGTCGGAAAAGCCTGCGCTAATAAGCCTCGTCGATCTCTCTGCGTAACGCCCACTCTCCTTGCGAACGCATGAGTCCAGGCCGATCCCATTCAGACCCGACAGGCCGCAGGGACGTTCCCTCGGTCAACTTCTAACGGAGGTCTCAAAATGGCTACCGGCACTGTCAAATGGTTCAACCCGACCAAGGGTTACGGCTTCATCCAACCCGACGACGGCGGCAAGGACGTCTTCGTCCACATCTCGGCCGTCGAAGGCGCGGGCCTGCGCGGCCTGGATGAAAACCAGAAGGTTTCCTACGAGCTGGAACGCGACAAGCGTTCGGGCAAGGAATCCGCTGGCCAGCTGCAAACCATCGGCTGATTTCAGCTTCACGGCTGATTTGGCGACGGCGGCTCCTCACGGAGCCGCCGTTTTCAATTGGAGCGTCCGCGCTCTTTTGACGTCATCCTGGCGAGACTATTTGGTCTTCTCGATCCACCCCGCGAACGCGTCGAGGAACCCCTTCAGGAACTCCCGCGTCCCCTCGTTCTTCAGCCTCCCATCTTCCTCGTTCAGCAGGCCGGCGACATTGCCCACATAGGCTTCGGGCTGCTGCATGGTCGGCATGTTCAGAAAGACTAGGGGCTGGCGCAGGTGGTGGTTGGCGCCGAAGGCCCCGATGGCGCCGGGCGAGACGCTGACGATGGCGGCCGGCTTGCCCGCCCAGATGCTGTCGCCATAGGGGCGCGAGCCGACGTCCAGGGCGTTCTTCAGCGCCCCAGGGATCGAGCGATTATATTCCGGCGTCACGAACAGCACGGCCTGAACCGCCGCCATTTCCGCCCGAAACCGGGTCCAGGCGGCCGGCGGCGTCTCCGTCTCCAGATCGGGGTTATAGAGCGGCAGGTCGCCGATCTCGACCGGCTCCACCTCCAGCTCGGGCGCGGCCATGGCCTTCATCTCCAGCCCGACGGCGCGAGAATAGGACCCCTCGCGCAGACTGCCGACGATCAAGGCGACGCGGACGGACATGGGGCGGCTCCGGATTGTGAGGGTCAAGCGTCAGCATAACCGATGACGACGCAGGATGTTCCCCTTAGGCCCTGAACAGCGCCGCCGCGAAGGCCTCGCCCGCCGGCGCCGCCGACTTCGGTCCCAGGACGGCGCTGGCCGCCTGTCGTCCCTCCAACAGACGTGCTCCCGCCGCCCGCACGTCCGCCACCGTCTGCGCTTCCAGCTGTTCGGTCATGGACAGGCTGGAGCGGGGCGCGCCGAAGATCAGGGTCTGGGCGGCGTTGCGGCCGGCCCGGCTCATCGGGTTTTCGTCCGACATCCACAGACCCGCCTTCATCACCGCCTTGGCGCGCGACAGCTCCTTTTCGGTCGGCCCGGTTTCGGCCAGGGCCCGCACCTCGGCCGCGGCCACCTGGGCCAACTCTTTCGCCCGGTCCGCCGCTGCGCCCGCATAGATGCCCAGCACCCCGGCGTCCTCATAGGGCTCCTGATAGGCGTCGATGGCGTAGGCCAGGCCCCGCTCCTCGCGCGCGCTCTGGAACAGGCGCGAGGCCATGCCCCCGCCCAGGATTTCGCCGAACAGCCGCATGGCCGACAGGGCCGGATCGGTCGCCGACAGGGCCGGCAGCTGGAACACCAGATTGGCCTGTTCGATCTTGCGCGTCAGGGCCGCATGGCCGCCGACGAACAAGGCCGGCGCCGGCGCCTCGACCGGGGTCGCCACGGCCGCCCCGAACCAGCGCTCGGCCAGGGCCAGCAGTTCGCCCTCCTCCACCGCGCCCGAGACCGACACAACCATCCGGTCGGGCGAATACAGCCGCGCGCGCCAAATCTCGACGCTCGCCTTGTCCGCCGGCTTCAGACTGGCGACCGAGCCCAGGATCGGCCGACCCAACGGCTGGCCGGCGAAGGCCCGCGTCTGGGCCATCTCGAACACATGGTCGTCGGGCGTGTCGAAGGCCTCGGCGATCTCCTGGGCCACCACGTCCTTCTCGCGCTCGATCTCGGCCGGGTCCAGCGTGGGCCGGAACACCAGGTCCGACAGCACCTGCATGGCCAGCGGCAGCGACCCGTCCAGACCCCGCACCTCGAAACTGGTCCGCTCATAGCCGGTGGAGGCGTTGATCGTGCCGCCCTCGGCCTCGATCCGTTCGACGATCTCGCGGGCGGCCATGTCGCCGGCGCCCTTGAACACCAGATGCTCCAGCAGGTGCGACCAGCCGGAGCGATCCTCGGGCTCCCACCGCGCCCCGCCCTTGACGGTGACGACGACGGCGAGGGTCTTCAGGCCGGCCATGGGATCGCAGATGACGCGGACGCCGTTGGACAGGGTGTGCAGGGAAGCGGTCAGGAGATGTCCTTCTTATTCCGACGTCGGAGCAAGGCGACATAGAAGCCCAGGAGCGCGATCGCCAGTCCGAACCAGGTCAGGGCGTAGCCGAAATGATTGTTGGAAAAGGCCGCGGGCGGGGCGGAGGGCGTCAGGGCCGCAAACTCGGGATTGGTCTGGGTCACGGCGAACACCGCCTCGGGCCGCACCGACCCCTGAACCTTCAGAGCCTGGGCCATGGCGGCGGTGTCGCGCGCATAGAAGCGCCCGTTCGCCGGGGCCGGCGTCAGCCCGCCCGGCGGATCGAAGCGGCGGAACTCGCCGATCAGCACCAGGGGCAGGCTGGTCTCGATCACGCGCGGACGGGCCGAGACCCCGTCGGCGACGAAGCCCCGGTCGATCAGCAGGCTGAAAGCCGCTCCTGCCGGTTTGCACGCCGAGATCAGCCGCACCCCCGCCTGGCCCTCATGGATGGACTGAAGCTCGACATAGGGGGCGGTCGCCAGACCCGGACAGACGATCAGCGCCTTCCTGAACTCCAGGTCGCCGTCCGCCAGCACCTGATCCAGGGGCTCAGGCGGCTTGGCCGCCGCCGCCTCGGCCGCCGCGATCAGCCCTTCCTTCCACTTCAGCCGCTCGACCTGCCACAGACCCAGGCCGATCAGCAGGACCAGGGCCGCAGCCGTCGCCAGCGTCAGTATCCAAGGAAACCGCCTCACGTCTGATTCCTGTATTGCAGACCGATCATCAGCCCACGCCCCGGCCGCATCAGGGCCAGCGACAGGACGACCACCAGCGGCAGCCAGACGACCAGATGCAGCCACATCGGCGGATGGTATTTGATCTCAACGACCAGGGCCGAGAAGCCGACCGCGAAGCCGGCGATCTGCATGATGAAGCTGGCCGGGCCGTCGCCGGTCTGGATGGTCGAAAAGTCGAGGCCGCAGGTGTCGCATCCCGGCCGCACCTTCAGAAAGCCCGCAAACAGCCGCCCCTCGCCACAGCGCGGGCAGCGCCCTTTCAGCCCCGCCCGCACGGCGGAAACGGCGACGGCGGGAGACGATGGCTCGCCCCCCGCCGCCGGGATCTTGTCCGTGGTGTCCGGGATCAACCGAAGACGACGTAGACGAAGGCGAACAGGAACAGCCAGACCACGTCCACGAAGTGCCAGTACCAAGCCGCCGCCTCGAAGCCGAAATGCTTCTGCGGGGTGAAGTCGCCGGCCAGCAGACGGATCAGGCAGACGGTCAGGAAAATGGTTCCCACCAGCACGTGGAAGCCGTGGAAGCCCGTCGCCATGAAGAAGATCGAACCATAAAGGCCCGAGTTGACCGCTTCCTCGTTGAAGAACAGGTGCTCGTGCAGGATGTGGTTGTATTCGTAGGCCTGAACGCAGGTGAAGAAGACGCCCAGGATCACCGTCAGGACCAGGGCCAGCTTGGCGCCGCTGCGGTCGCCGACCTGGATCGCATGGTGGGCCCAGGTCACGGTGCAGCCGCTCAGCAGCAGGGTCACGGTGTTCAGCAGCGGCAGCTGCCACGGCGACAGAACCTCGACCCCCTTGGGCGGCCAGGTGGACCAGGCCTTGGCGGTGTCGGCCCAGGCGCCGACTTCCGGCGTCAGGGCGCGCGATTCGTGGAACAGCGCCATGTCGAAGAACATCCAGAAGAAGGCGACGAAGAACATCACCTCCGACGCGATGAACAGGATCATGCCGTAGCGCAGGCCGATCGAAACGACCGGCGTATGGTCCCCGCCCTTGGATTCCTTGATGACGTCCGACCACCAGCCGAACATGGACACCAGCACCCCCGCCAGGCCGGCGAAGAAGACGCCCGGCTTGCCCTCGGCCAGGAAGTTGGCGGCGATCGGACCGTTTTCGGCCGGGGCCAGCCCCTTCATCCAGATGACGGCGCCGATGAACATGATCGTCGCGGCGATCGAGGACACCAGCGGCCACGGACTGGGCGGCACGAGGTGATAGTCGTGATGCGGAGCGGCGTGCGCGTCGGCCATGCGTTTCATCTCTATCTTGGGCTGGCGATGAACTCGCCTTATCGGCCAGCTATAACCGCCGCTTTTGCAACACGCCAGTGGATCGGCGCCTTTCCGCCTTGATCCTGCACCGGACGGCCCTACTCCCGCGCCTCCAGGGCGGCGAACGCCTTGGCCGCGAACACCGACAGCGGCTGCGGCAGGGCGTCGAGCGCGAACCAGCCGATGTCCGACAGCTTGTCCGGCTCAGTCAGCCGGGGCTCGCCGGCGAAATCGCGCGTGACATAGATCAGCGACAGCCAGTGCTGCCCGTCCGTCGCGATGATTTCTTCGGTCCAGCACAGGAAGTCGACGGCGCCGATCGTCAGGCCGCTCTCCTCCTCCGCCTCACGCCGAGCGGCGTCTGCGGATCGTTCGCCCTGGTCGACCTTGCCGCCCACGATGTTCCAATGCCCCGCCTCGGGCGGCTTCAGCCGTTTGCACAGCAGCGCCCGCCCATCTGGCCGCTGAATCACCAGACCGCAGCCGACGCCGGGAAAGTCGACGCCGGGACGGGCCATCAGGCGTTCGGCCCCGTCGGCGCATCGACCGACGGATAGAAGGTGTAGCTCAGGGTGATTTCGCGCGCGCCCTTGGCCTCGCGGTCGGTGGCCAGTTCGGGCGCGATGAAATACTGGACCGGGAACTGGCGCGTCTCGCCCGCCGCCAGGGTCTGATCCTGGAAGCAGAAGCACTGCAGCTTCTGGAAATAGGGGCCGGTGTACTCCGGCACGACATTGTATCCGGCCCGCACCTGGATCGGCCGATCCGAGGTGTTGGTGACGTCGAAATAGGCCAGGCCCGTGGCGCCGATCCGCACCCTCTGGGTCGTCTGTTCGGCGCGGAAGGTCATGGGCAGGCCGCGCACATTGGTGTCGAACCGGACCAGCACCGTCTGGTCCAGCACCGTGTCCGGCGCCTTCTCCGCCCGACGCACCGTGCCGTCGAAGCCCGTGACCTGGCAGAACATCCGATAAAGCGGCACGGCGGCGAAGGCCGCGCCCGTCATCCCCATGACGCCCAGGACGCACAGGATGGCGATCAGATTCTGACGGCCCGGCTTCCTCATTGCGGTCCCGCCGTCGTCGCCGCCTCCAACAGGGCGCGTTCGGCCGCCTGATTCTGCTGCAGACGCAGGACGGTGGTGGCGAAGACCAGGACGATGAAGGCCACCAGGGCGGCCGCGATCCAGACGTTGCGCCGTTTGCGGGCGCGCAATTCTTCAGGCGTCAGACGCATGGCTCAGACTCCCAGGCCGGCTATGGCCTCGACCAGGAAGGCCGAGAACAGGGCGACCAGATACAGGATCGAAAAGGCGAACAGATCCCGCGCCGGTTTGGCCTGGACCTTGACCTCATACAATGCGGCCTCGCGTCCCACCGTGTCGGCCTTGTCGGGCTCGTCGCCGGCGCGCGAGCGATAAAGCCGCCAGGCCAGCCCCAGAAAGGCCAGGCCGCCGCCGACCGACACCACGGCGTAGATCAGCCCGCCCATGCCCACCAGGGCCGGCGCCACGGCCGAGGCGACGAAGATCAGCGAATAGATCAGGATCTGCAGCCGCGTAGACTTCGCCCCCCGCGCCACCGGCATCATCGGTATGCCCGCCTTGGCGTAGTCGCCGGCCGAATAGAGGGCCAAGGCCCAGGAGTGCGGCGGGGTCCACAGGAAGATGATCAGGAACAGCAGCCAGGCCTGCCACGGCGCCTGGCCCGTCGCCGCCGCCCAGCCGATCACCGGGGGAAAGGCGCCCGCCGCCCCGCCGATGACGATGTTCTGGGGCGTCCGCCGCTTCAGCAGCAGGGTGTAGAAGCCGGCGTAATAGACGATGGTCAGGGCCAGCAGCCCCGCCGCGAACCAGTTGGCGTTCATCCCCAGCAGCATGACCGAAAACAGGCTCAGGATGACGCCATAGGCCATCGCATCATTTTTCCGAACGCGCCCCGCCGCCACCGGCCGGCCGCGCGTGCGCCGCATCAGGGCGTCGGTCTCGCCCTCCAGCGCCATGTTCAGCGAACCGGCCGCGCCTGCGCCCACGGCGATGCACAGTATGGCGATGGCGGCGACCAGCGGGTTCATCGACCCCGGCGCCATGACCAGTCCGGTCGCGGCGGTGAAAACCACCACCGACATGACGCGCGGCTTCAGCAGCTGGAAGAAGTCTTCCGGCTGGGCGGTCGAAATCGCGGGACGGTCGTGAACGTCTTGGGACATGGGTGCGGGGGTCATGGATGGGACCGAATAACACACCCCAAAGCAGAAGGCCGCCCCTTCCGTGGAAAGAGCGGCCCTCCGTTCGGGATCTCAGCCCGGGATCAGTGCTCGTCGCCCTTGACCACCGGCAGTTCGTTGAACTGGTGCTGCGGCGGCGGCGAGGACAGGGTCCATTCCAGGGTCGTGGCGCCCTCGCCCCAGGGATTGGCGACGCCCGGACGGCGACGGATCGCGGCTTCCAGCAGCATGACCAGGAAGACCAGCACGCCGACGATGGTGATCGCATAGCCGATGGACGAGACCTGGTTCCACAGGGTGTAGGCGTCCGGATAGTCGATATAGCGACGCGGCATGGCCTGCAGGCCCAGGAAGTGCTGCGGGAAGAAGATCAGGTTCACGCCGACGAACATGATCCAGAAATGGGTCGCGCCGAGGAACTCGTTGTACTTCACCCCGAACATCTTCTCGAACCAGTAGTAGAAGCCCGCGAAGATGGCGAAGACGGCGCCCAGCGACAGCACATAGTGGAAGTGGGCCACGACGTAATAGGTGTCGTGCAGGCTGTAATCGATGCCGGCGTTGGACAGGACCACGCCCGTCACCCCGCCCACGGTGAACAGGAAGATGAAGCCGATGGCCCACAGCATGGGCGTCTTGAAGCTGATGGAGCCGCCCCACATGGTGGCGATCCAGCTGAAGATCTTCACCCCCGTCGGCACGGCGATGATCATGGTCGCGGCCACGAAATAGGCGCGCAGATTGATGCTCATCCCCACCGTGTACATGTGGTGGGCCCAGACGATGAAGCCGATGAAGCCGATGGCCACCATGGCGTAGGCCATGGCCAGGTATCCGAACACCGGCTTGCGGCTGAAGGTCGAGACGATGTGGCTGATGATGCCGAAGCCCGGCAGGATCAGGATGTACACTTCCGGGTGGCCGAAGAACCAGAACAGGTGCTGGTACATGATCGGGTCGCCGCCGCCGGCCGGGTCGAAGAAGTGGGTGCCGAAGTTGCGGTCGGTCAGCAGCATGGTGATGGCGCCGGCCAGCACCGGCAGCGACAGCAGCAGCAGGAAGGCGGTGATCAGCACCGACCAGGCGAACAGCGGCATCCGGTGCAGCGTCATGCCCGGCGCCCGCATGTTCAGGATCGTCGTGATGAAGTTGATCGCCCCCAGGATCGAGCTGGCGCCCGCCACGTGTAGGGCGAAGATGGCCAGATCAAACGCCGGGCCGACGTGGCCCGTGGTCGACAGGGGCGGATAGGCCGTCCAGCCCCCGCCGAAGCCCTTGCCCGGCCCGCCGTCGGTGAACATCGACAGAACCAGCAGCACCCAGGCCGCGACCAGCAGCCAGAAGGAGATGTTGTTCATGCGCGGGAAGGCCATGTCCGGCGCCCCGATCATGATCGGCACGAACCAGTTGCCGAAACCGCCGATCATGGCGGGCATGACCATGAAGAAGATCATGATCAGGGCGTGGGCCGTGACGGTGACGTTATAGCCGTGCTTGGACTGCTCGACGAGGCCCAGCAGCTGGATCGACGAGCCTTCCTTGAAGATCTGGATGCCCGGCTCGGCCAGTTCCCAGCGGATCAGGCCCGACAGGGCGCCCCCGACCACGCCCGCCATGATGGCGAACAGCAGGTACAGGGTGCCGATGTCCTTGTGGTTGGTCGACAGGAACCAGCGGGTGAAAAAGCCCGGCTTGTGGTCGTCGTGATGATGGGCCTCGGGCGCGTGAAGGGTGTCGCGGGTAGAAATCGTAGCGTCAGCCATGGAACTGCTCGCCTCTTACTGGGCGGCCGGCGCGGCGGGAGCCGCGGCGGGAGCGGATTGAGCGGTCGGCGTCGTCGCCGTCTGGGCGGTCGGGATGTCGGTCTGGGCGCCGGCCTGGGGACCGGTGGTCGCCGTGCCCACCACAGGCGCGCCCGTGGTTCCGGCCTCGACCTGAGCGGTCGTGCCGCCCGGCGCCGCCTCGGGGGCCTTGGGCGTCATCGAGCCGCCCTTGGAGGCGACCCAGCGCGCGAACTCGGCCTGGGTCACGACATTGATCTGAATAGGCATGAAGGCGTGATCGACGCCGCACAGTTCCGAACACTGGCCGTAGAAGACGCCGGTGCGCTCGGCCTTGAACCAGGTCTCATTGACCCGGCCCGGCACGGCGTCGGTCTTCAGGCCGAAGGCCGGCAGGGCCACGGAATGAATCACGTCCGAGGCGGTGATCAGAAGACGCACCGTCTTGCCGACCGGCACCACCATCGGCTCGTCCGCCGCCAGGCGATAGACGCTGTGCGACAGGCCGCGCTCGGCCAGCTCGCCCTCGGGCACCATGTTGGAGATGTATTCGGAAACGCCCTGGTCGGGATATTCATAGGCCCAGTTCCACTGGTTGCCCGTCACCTTCACCGTCAGATCGGGCTCGGGCATGTCGTGATAGGCGAACAGCAGCCTGAACGAGAACAGGGAGATGAAGACCAGGATCACCACCGGCAGCACCGTCCAGATGATCTCGACCGTGGTATTGTGGCTCCAGCGCGCGGGCGTGGCGTTGGCGCGCTTATTGTAGCGGAAGACGATCCAGGCCAGCAGAGCCAGAACCAACAGGGTGATGCCGGTGATCACGGGCATCAGCACGATGTTGTGGAACCAGATGGCGTCGTGCTTCAGCGGCGCGGCGGCCGGCTGAAGGTCGATCCCGCCCGGCGTCGGCTGACCCATCAGGTCCTGCGCCCACACCGGCGCCGCGGAGACCAGCGCCAGTCCGACAGCCGCCGTTGCAGAGGCGGTCGCCGCTCTGGTCCATCTCAGGGCTCGCGTCCCCATTCCCATACGAAGTCCCCATAATATCGTTTCGCAGCAGAGACTTGCGAATGGCTCGCAAATCTTCGCGCGGGCATGTTGGTCCGCCCGACACTTGGTTGAGTCCCTATCGGATCGCCCCTCGCTTGCCAAGCGATCCGCGCGCGCCTTCGCCGCAAACCCGCCGCGATTGGCGGCGGCGGCCTGAGAATTAAACCTTCGTCATGTTTAAACAGGTACCTTGCGTCACAAGGTACCTTGTCGTAATCAATCTCTATCAAAGGAGACGTCGAGGTGACAGAAACCATCGAGATACAGCTGAAGAAGGGGGTTCTGGGGCTTTGCGTCCTGGCGCTTCTGAACCGGGCGGACAGCTACGCCTATGAGATCGCCAGCCGCCTTTCCGACGCGATCGGCATGGGGGAAGGCACCATCTACCCCCTGATGCGGCGAATGCAGTCGGACGGCCAGGTCGAGACCTATCTGGTCGAATCCTCGTCCGGCCCGTCGCGCAAATACTATCGTTTGACCGAGGCCGGTCGCGCGGCCCTCGCCGCCCAGACCGCCGAATGGTCGGCCTTCACCACGGCCGTCGAAGCCGTCCTGGCCAGCGACGCGCCCCATATTCAAGAGCCGACGGCTCAACCGGAGGGAACGGAACAATGACGAGATCGGAATTCATCGTCCGTCTCAGAAACGGCCTGGTCGGCCTGCCGACCGCCACGGCGAACGACATCGTCGCCGACTATGAGACTCATTTCGCCGACGGCCTGGCCGCCGGCCGCACCGAGGCCGAGGTGGCCGCCGCCCTGGGCGATCCGGGCCGTCTGGCCCGCGAACTCAAGGCAGAGGCCGGGATCCAGCGCTGGCGCCAGGAGAAGAACCCCTCCGCCGCCGCCGCCGCCGTCTTCGCGGTCCTGGGCCTGGGCGCCGTCGACATCCTGATCCTGCTGCCCATTCTGATGGGGGTGGTCGGGACCATCTTCGGCTTCTTCATCGCCGCCATCGCCCTGTTCTTCTCCGGCGGCGCGATCATGGTGGCCGGACCCTTCGCCGGCTTCCCCGGCGGCCCCTTCGCCGCGATCCTGATGGGTCTGGGCCTGATGGCCGGGGCCGTCTTCATCGGCGCCCTTCTGACCATCGTCACCGTCTGGCTGGTCAACGGCCTCGTCTGGTTCGCCCGCCTCCACTACCGGCTGCTGAAGCCGGCGCTTGAACCCCAGTCCGAAACCGCCAACGCAGGAGCCGCGCAATGATCCGCACCCTGTTCATCATCGCCGGCGCCGCCCTGGTGCTGTGCATCGTCACCGTGGGGGGCGCCATCGCCCTGGGCGGCCATGATCTGCAACGCCACGGTTGGGCCTGGACGATCAAGGACCGCGACGGAGAAACCATCCGTTTCGAACGGGTCAAAAGCGGAGAGGTCGAAGACCTCGGCCCCTTCACCACCCGCACCCTGGCCTGGACCGGCGGCGACACCCTGACCGTCGATTCCAGCATCGACGTCGAATACCGCCAGGGTCCTGAAAACACCGTGGTCGTCACCGGACCCAAGGCCCTGGCGGACCGGGTCCGGCTGGACGGCGGTCGGCTGTCCCTGGGCGACGGCGACGAGCGGATCGTCTTCGGCTGGAGCAGCGGAAACTTCTCGGCCCGGTCGGAGCGTGACGAACTGCGGGTCGTCGTGACCGCGCCCAACGTCGTCCGCTTCGTCTCCAATGCGTCCGGCGATCTGGACATCAAGGCCTATGACCAGCCCACCCTGGCCCTGGACGTCTCCGGCTCCGCCGATGTGACCGCCGAAGGCCGCACCGACGCCCTCCGGCTGGAGATCGACGGGTCCGGCGACGCGGATCTGAGGGCCTTGGCGGCGCGCGACGCCACGGTGGACATCTCCGGCTCCGGCGACGCCAATGTCGCCCCGACCGGCGACGTACAGGTGCGGATCGACGGCTCCGGCGACGTCACCCTGGCGGCCCGCCCGGCCAAGCTGACGACTGAACTCTCGGGCTCCGGCGACGTCTATCAGGATTGAGACCCTCCCCCGCTTGCGGGGGAGGTGGGCCGGCGTCCGCGCAGCGGACCAGGCTCGGAGGGGGAAGTGTCGCTCAGGAAGAAGACTTCCCCCATCGTCAGCCGTCTCGCTTCGCTCGACGCGCTGCTGCTTCCCCCGCAAGCGGGGGAAGGTCTTATCGCCGACAGGCCGGCATCAGGGGCCATTCCGCCTTCACCCTGCCCTTCATTCCGGTTAAGCCTCGGTCATGACCTCCGCCCCTCTTCCCGACGCCGGCGCCAACTGGGTGGATCGCCATGCGCCGGAGCGGCTGAAGCCCTGGCTGAAGCTGGGCCGGTTCGACCGGCCCATCGGCATATGGCTGCTGCTCCTGCCCGGCTGGCAGGGGATCGCCCTGGCCCTGGCCCAGTATCGCCAGGCGCCCGGCCTCTATGACCTGTGGCTGTTCGTCGGCTTCGGGATCGGCGCCTGCTTGATGCGCGCCGCCGGCTGCGCCTTCAACGACATCGTCGACCGCGACTTCGACGCCCGGGTCTCCCGCACCGCCCTTCGCCCCATCCCCGCCGGCCTGATCTCCGTCAAACAGGCCTGGGCCTTCGTGATCGGCTGCAGCCTGATCAGCCTTCTGATCCTGCTGACCCTGCCCAAGGTCGCCATCCTGCTGGGCGTCGGCTCCTGCGCCCTGGTCGCCGCCTATCCCTTCATGAAGCGGATCACCTGGTGGCCCCAGGCCTGGCTGGGCCTGACCTTCAACTGGGGCGCCCTGATGGGGTTCGCCTCCGCCCTGCCCCTGGCAGCGGCCGCCCTTCTGCTGCCGGCCGACATCGCCGGCGAGTTCCGCACCTTCCTCTGGTCGCCGCCCAGCGACAGCGGCCACGCCGTCGCCCTGGTCTGGCAGGCCTATGTCCCCGCCGTCCTCCTCTACCTCGGCGGCGTCTTCTGGACCCTGGGCTACGACACCGTCTACGCCCTTCAGGACATCGAGGACGACGCCATGATCGGGGTCAAATCCTCGGCCCGCCGCCTGGCCTCGGCGGTGCGCCCCGGCGTCGCCGTCTTCTACGGGATCGGCCTGGTTCTGGCCGCCCTGGCCGGTCTTTCCGCCGGTCTCGGCCCGCTGTTCTGGCTGGGCCTGGCCCTCTACGCCGCCCATCTGGCCCGCCAGGTGGTCCGGCTGGACCGCACCGACGGCGCCCTGGCGCTGACACTGTTCAAGTCCAACCGCGAGGCGGGCTTCATCCTGCTGGCCGCCCTCGCCCTCGGATCTCTCGGCCAAAACCTGATCGGCCTGTGAAGGAGCCCCCCATGACCTCCACCGTTCGTCTGCTGCTGCTGTCCGCCGCCGTCGCCGCAACCGTCGCCGCCTGCCAGAGGCGCGAAGACAAGGCCGAGACGCCCCCGCCCGCCCCGATCGCCGCCGCTCCGGTCGATCCGGCCGCCGCCGGGGCGCCGATGAGCTTCGATTCCAAGACCCAGTACGCCACGGTCAAACTGACCCTGCCGGACGCGCTCAAGTCCAAGCCCGACCTGCACGCCCCCCTCTACGCCGCCGCGGTGCGGGACCTGCGCCAGTTCTCCGAAGGCGCCCAGGCCGACCTGTCCGAGGCGGGCGGCGGACCGAACCCCTATGAAAAGACCATCGCCTTCGACCCCGGCGCCGAGACCGGCAAGCTGTTCAGCCTGGTCCGCACCGATTTCGAATACACCGGCGGCGCCCATCCCAACACCAGCTTCTCGGCCGTCCTGTGGGACAAGGCGATGAAGAAGCAGCTCGGCTTCGCGGACCTGTTCCGACCCGGCGCCGACCTGTCGGGCCTGAACAAGGCCCTGTGCGACGCCGCCAACGCCGCCAAACAGGCCCGTTCGCCGGGGTCGGAAAGGGCGACGCAGGACGGCAAGATGTGGACCTGCCCCAAGGCCGTCTCCACCCCCTTCGTCCTGGCGCCCAGCACCACCCCGGGCAAGGCGGGCGGCGTCGTCTTCCTGATCGGCGCCTATCAGATCGGCCCCTATTCGGACGGCCCCTATCGGATCGCCGTGCCCCAGTCGGTCTTCCGGTCCCTGCTCAACCCGGCCTATGCCGACGAATTCGCCGGCGCGCCGGTCAAGGCCGGGGACGTCACGCCCAAGGCGGGCTGATCCGCTCGCTCGGCGGGATCAGTCCGCCAGGAACTGATCGACCCGTTCGGCGAACCTCTGCGGCTGATCGGCCATGATGAAGTGGCGGCTGTCGTCCACCCGGATCAGCTTGACCCCAGGCAGGGCGGCGTATTCGCGGCCCCACAGGGCGTCGGCCATGGCCGCAGGCGCCCCGCCGTTCGCGTCGGCGGCGTAGAGCACCGTGACCGGCGTCGTCATGGCCGCCAGTCCGGGGCGGACGTCGGTCGTCATCACCTCATGAATGGCCGTGGCCAGGGCGCGGCGGTCCGAGGCCAGGGTCCAGTCGACCATGGCCGTCCGCGTCGCCGGATCGCGCGCCAGGCCGATAGCCCCCTGTTCTTGGGCCGCCCGCATCGCCGCCTCGTCCTGGCTCAGCATGGCCTGGGCCGCCTGGTCGGCGAAGGGCCGGGCCGTCTCGGGCGTCACCTGCGGGCCGAACAGGGCCGAAAAGAAGGGCAGATTGTCCACCGCCATCACCCGCCCCACGGCCTCGGGATGACGCTGGGCCAGCATCAGGGCCGACAATCCGCCCATCGAATGGCCGATGACCGCCGGCTTTTGCAGACCGGCGGTCTGGACATAGGCCGCCAGGGCCTCGACCGCCGGCTCCAGCAGCGGCCCGTCGCCGTGGGTCCAGGGCTGACCGGCGAAGCCCGCCAGCTGGACCAGATGGACCCGGTGGGTCGCCTTCAGCCGATCGGCCGTGGCCCGCCACACCTCTCGCGAACAACCATAGCCGGGGATCAGGATCACGTCGGGTCCGCGTCCGACCACCTCGACCGACAGCCGGTCTGAAGCGAAGGCGGGAGCGACGGCCCCCGGCGTCTCGGCCAAGGCGGCGGTCACGCCGATCATCAGCGAGGGCGTGCAGACGGCCAGTCCGAACAGGGCGGCGCGCAGGCGCGGGCGCGCCTTGAAGAAGGCGTTGTACATCGGATGTCTCCTGTCTTGAGGTTTTGAAGTCGGGTCCGCCGCCTCAGGCGTGCGGGTTCTCGAAGATGTCTTCGACCGGACGGCCGAAGGTGGCGGCGATGCGATAGGCCAGGTCCAGCGACGGATCGTGCCGTTCGGTCTCCAGCGCGATCACCGCCTGTCGCGATACGCCCAGGGCCTGGCCCAACTGTTCCTGGGTCCAGCCGCGCTCGACGCGCAGCAGCTTCAGCCGGTTCTTCATCGGCTGGTCCGGATGAAGGGGGCGGTAAGGCCGTACATGCCCCAGAACAGCGGCACGATCAGCCAGGTCTGCATATGGGGCGCCCCGGCGAAGCTCTCGCCGAAGCCCCAGAAGGTGGCGACCGCCATGGCCAGCCCCGAGGCGACGATGAACTGTTTGGCCGTCACCCCCCGCACGAACTCGTCGCTTTCGCGCATCAGGGACAGGACGGCCCAGATCTGGCCGATCACCGGCGCCGACACGACCGCCGCCAAGGCCCAGGCCGCCGGCTTGCCCATCACCTCGTCAAAGGCGTCGGTCGTCATCATGGATACGCAGATCGCCACATAGGGGATGGTGAAGGCCATGATGCGAATGACGTAGCGCCTATGCGCCGGGGTGGTCGATTTTCCGAAACTCATCATATCCCGCTCTCCTCTTGTAAGGCGAACCTGACATCGCCTCCATGTAATGTCAACCTGACTTTTTGTCATTATCGCCTTACATGCCCCGTCCGGTTTCGAAAGCCCCGCAGTTGCGCTAGGATCGGCCCATGCCCGCCGCCCCGCGCATCGCCCCCTCGGCCCTGTTCGCCCCTGACGACTGGCGGCCGTTCCAGACCCGGTCGGCCTGGGTCGGGCCGCTGCTGGTCGCCCATTGCTGGGGGGTCATCGCCCTGGCGGTCGGGGCGGGGGTTCTGATCCCCTGGCTGATCCCGATCTGCGTCATGATCATCGGCACGCGCCAGCTGGGCCTGGCCATATTGATGCATGAGGCGGCCCACGGCGGCCTGGCCAAAAATCTGCGTCTGAACGACTTTCTGGGCCAATGGCTGTGCGCCGTGCCGATCGGGGCGGACCTTGGCGCCTATCGCCCCTATCATCTGAACCACCACCGCTTCGCCCAGCAGCCGGAAGACCCCGACCTGATGCTGTCGGCGCCCTTTCCCGTCTCCCCCGCCTCGCTCCGCCGCAAGATGATCCGCGACCTGACCGGACAGACCTTCTTCAAACAGAGGATCGTCCTGCCCCTCGCCCTGGCGGCCCGATCAAAGAGCGCAAAGGGCGAAGCGGCCGCCGATCCCGCGCATGAGTATGACGCGGTGGTGACCGGCCGATCGGTCCTGCCCTTCCTGGTCTTCAATACGATCCTGCTGGCCGGCTTCATCGCCGCAGGCGTCTGGTGGGCCTTCTTCGCCCTGTGGCTGCTGCCGATGGCGACTTGGTTTCCGCTGGTGACGCGGCTCCGGAACATCGCCGAACACGCCTGCGTCGAAGGATCCGACGCCGACCCCTTCCGCGCGGCCCGCACCACTCGCGCCGCCTGGTGGGAGCGCGCCTTCATCGCCCCCTATTGGGTCAACTTCCACGCGGAGCATCATCTGTTCATGCACGTCCCCTGCTGGAAGCTGCCGGCGCTTCACCGGGCCGTTCGCGCCCGGCCCCAGGCGGCGGGCATGGAGGTGGCGCCGGGCTATGTCGAGGTTCTGAAGACGGCGACCCGCCGCCCGTGACCGTCATCGCCGATCCCGCCGCCTTCATCCGGACCAACACCCGGCTGCAGCCCGTTCCCCATGCGCCCGAGATCACCCTGTGGCTGGCGGACGAAGTCACCCCCATCTGGCGGCTGACGGAGGAAGAGCTCGGCGAACTGGGCCTGCCCCCGCCCTTCTGGGCCTTCGCCTGGGCGGGCGGTCAGGCGCTGGCCCGCTATCTGCTGGATCACCCGCAGGAGGTGGCCGGCAAGCAGGTGCTGGACTTCGCGACCGGTTCGGGTCTGGTCGGCGTGGCGGCCATGCGGGCGGGCGCCGCCTCGGTTCTGTGCGCCGACATCGACCCCTTCTGCGAAGCGGCGGTCGCCGCCAACGCCCAGGCGAACGGCGTGGCCCTGGACTTCGTCGGCCACGACCTCTTGAACACCCCGCCGCCGCCCGTCGACGTCATCTGCGCGGGCGACATCTGCTATGAAAAGCCGATGACCGAGGCCGTCCTGGCCTGGCTGGGTCAGGCGCGGGCGGCGGGGACGCGGGTTCTGATCGGCGATCCGGGCCGGACCTATTTTCCGCGTTCGGGCCTGGACTTCCTGGCCGAATACCGCGTGCCCACGACCCGCGAGCTGGAGGATCAGGAGATCAAGCGCGCCGCGGTCTGGGCCCTGCCCTGAAGGGCGGCGGGGGCGATCGCCGCCCCCGCCGATCCGGTCAATGGGCGACCGGCTGAACCCCTTGGGTCTTCTCGGCCTGTTCGCGATGCCGGCCCTCGGCGAATTCCTCGATCATCTTGGCGTTGAAGGCGGGGATGTCGTCGGGATTGCGGCTGGTCACCAGACCCTGATCCACCACCACCGGCTCGTCCACCACCTCGGCGCCGGCGTTTCTCAGATCGGTGCGGATGCTGTCGAAGGCCGTCATCGTCCGCCCCTCGACCACCCCCGCCTCGATGAGCAGCCAGGGCGCATGGCAGATGGCCGCCACCGGCTTTCCGGCGTCGAAGAAGGCCCGGACGAACTTGACCGCATCCTCATTCGCCCGCAGCTGGTCGGGATTGGCCACGCCGCCCGGCAGCATCAGGGCCGAATAGGCCGAGGCGTCCACCCCCGCCACCGCCTTGTCCGCCGTCACCTTGTCGCCCGGCGTCAGATGGTTGAAGCCCTGGAAGTCGCCGGCCTTCAGCGACACGATCTCGACCGCCGCCCCGGCCTCTTTCAGCGCCGTCATCGGCTCGGTCAGTTCGACCAGTTCGACGCCGTCGGTCGCCAGAATGGCGACGGTCTTGCCAGAGAGAGTCTGGGCCATGGGATAACTCCTGATTTGAGGTGGGTTCGCCCTGTTCAACCCCGTGGGTCGACAGGGGTTGCGGCCGCGCTTGGCGAGACGCGATCACACCCCATCTGTCGGTCATGAGACGCGCCCTGCCCCTCCTTCTGCTCGCCGCCGCCCTCGGCCCCAGCGCGGTCCAGGCCCAGGTCGCGCCCTATCCCTATCCTCAGCCCGGCTTCCCCTATCCGGGCGGCGCCCCCGCCGCGATCGCCGATCAGCACCGCTATGAGAACGAGCGGATCCGTCTTCAGGCCCAGGCCAACGCCGCCCTGGCCCGCCGTCTGGACGCCGAGGCGGCCCAGCGACGCCTGACGCTGGAAGCGGCGCGCCAAGCGACGGCGGCGCCGGCCCCATCCGTCCACGATCTCCGCCCGGTCGCCCCGCCGGCGTCCCCATCGACGTCCCCGCCCCCCACGGCTTCGGAACCCCGACGCAGCCTCAGCGAAATCGACGCCTGGCTGGACCGCCCGCGCTGACGCATCCCTTCCCTTCCGTTCGCGTTCTGGCCTAGCTTCAGGCGGAACGGGCGGAGGGAACTCATGCGGTGGCAGGGCGGCAGGACGGGCGGCGGCGGGATCGAGGACCGTCGGGGCCTCGGAGGCGGCGCGCTCGCCGGGGGCGGTCTCGGCGTCGGCGTGCTCGCCGTCATCGGCTATCTGGTCTTCGGCATAGATCCTTCGACCACGACCCAGCTGGCCAGCCGGTTCGGCGGGGTCGGCGCGGAACAACAGGGGCAGGCCGGCACGCCTGAAGATCAGGCCGGACGCTTCGTCGATGTGGTCGGAGGCAATATCAACGACGTCTGGGCGCAGAAGCTTAACGGGTATGAACGCCCGCGCGTCGTCATCTACGAACAGGGCACTTCGACCGGCTGCGGCTACGGCCAGTCGGCCATGGGCCCCTTCTATTGTCCGACCGACCGCACCGTCTATCTGGACCTGGGCTTCTGGCAGGAGATGGAGACCCAGCTGGGCGCCTCGGGCGCCGACTTCGCCCGCGCCTATGTCATCGCCCATGAGTTCGGCCACCACGTCCAGACCCTGACCGGAACCTCCGACCAGGTGCGTCAGGCCCAGCAGCGCGCTAGGGGCGAGGCCGAGGCCAACCGCTATTCGGTGGCGCTGGAGCTTCAGGCCGATTGCTATGCCGGGGTCTGGGCCCGAAACGCCGCCGCCGTGTCGAACGGCGAGGTGGCGCTGGAGCCCGGCGACATCGAAGAGGGGATGAAGACGGCCCAGGCCATCGGCGACGATACGCTGCAACGCCGGGCGGGCGGGCGCGTCTCGCCCGAAAGCTTCACCCACGGCTCCTCGGCCCAGCGGGTCGAATGGCTGCAACGCGGCTATCAGTCCGGCGACCCCGCCGCCTGCGACACCTTCAGCGGCGCCTGAGCCGCCAGCCTTCAGACTTCAGTACGGACCTCCCATGCATCCTCGCGCCGGCCAGACCGCTCTCGCCGAAGACCTGATCGACCTGGACGCCCTGCTGGGCGCCTATGAGAGCGTCGTTCCCGACATGGGCGATCCGGGCCAGAGGGTGGTCTTCGGCACCTCGGGCCATCGCGGCTCCAGCCTGGAGGGCGCCTTCAACCAGACCCACATCCTGGCGATCGCCCAGTCGATCGCCGACTATCGCGCCGCCCAGGGGATCGACGGCCCCCTGTTCATCGGCCGCGACACCCACGCCCTGTCCGAGCCCGCCTTCCGCACCACGATCCAGGTTCTGGTCGCCAACGGGGTGGAGGTGCTGATCGATTCCGGCGACGGCTTCACCCCGACCCCGGCCGTCTCCCACGCCATACTGACCCATAATCGGACCGGGCGGCGTCAGGCTGACGGCGTCCTGATCACCCCGTCGCACAATCCGCCGCGCGACGGCGGTCTGAAGTACAATCCCCCCTCGGGCGGCCCGGCCGGGAGCGAGGCGACCGCCGCCATCGCCGCCCGCGCCAATCAGCTGATCGAAGACGGCCTGTCCGGGGTCAAACGCCTGCCCTTCGACCAGGCCTTGGCGGCCGCCGGCCGGTTCGACTTCATGACCGCCTATGTCGACGACCTCGACAGTGTCCTGGATCTGGACGCGATCCGCGATGCGGGGGTGCGCATCGGCGCCGATCCCCTGGGCGGGGCGGCGGTCGCCTATTGGGGCCGGATCGCCGAACGCTGGGACCTGGACCTGACCGTGGTCAATGCGGCCGTCGATCCGCGCTGGGCCTTCATGCCGCTGGACGCCGACGGCAAGATTCGCATGGACTGCTCCTCCCCCTCGGCCATGGCGGGTCTGATCGGCATGATGCAGGGCGGCTCGGCCTATGACGTCGCCTTCGGCAATGACGCCGACGCCGACCGGCACGGGATCGTCACGCCCGACGGGGGCCTGATGAACCCCAACCACTTCCTGACCGCCGCCATCGCCTATCTGTTCGCCCATCGGCCCGGCTGGGGTCCGCAGGTGGCGGTGGGCAAGACCCTGGTCTCCTCCTCCATGATCGACCGGGTCGTGGCGGGCCTGGGTCGCCGCCTGCTGGAAACGCCCGTCGGCTTCAAACATTTCGTGCCCGGCCTGCTGGACGGGACCGTCGGCTTCGGCGGAGAGGAATCGGCCGGCGCCTCCTTCCTGCGCCGCGACGGAACGGTCTGGTCCACCGACAAGGACGGCCTCATTCTCTGCCTGCTGGCGGCCGAGATTCAGGCGCGCACCGGCGCCGGCGCCGACCGCCTCTACGCCGATCTGACCGACCGCTACGGCGCCCCCGCCTACGCCCGGATCGACGCTCCCGCCGACAGGGCGCAAAAGGCGCGGCTGGCAGCTCTCAGCCCCTCGGACGTGACCGCGACCACCCTGGCCGGTCAGCCCATCTCCGACATCCTGACCCAGGCCCCCGGCAACGGCGAGCCGATCGGGGGGTTGAAGGTCGTGACCGCCGACGCCTGGTTCGCCGCCCGTCCGTCGGGCACCGAGGACGTCTATAAGATCTACGCCGAATCCTTCCTGGGCCCCGACCATCTGGCCCAGGTCCAGACCGAGGCCAAGGCGGTGGTGGCGGCGGCGCTCTCCTGATCGGCGTCACCGCCCGACGGTGATCTCCATCGGTCGCGAGACGAACAGGCCCGGCCCGCCCAGGTCCAGCACCAGCCGCCGATCCTCAAAGGCCGCCATGCCGACCAAGGCTTCGGGGAAGCCCGGCACGGCCACATTGTCGTAAACCGCCACCTCGGCCCGGCGATACAGGGCGTCGCCGATGGTCAGGGTGCGCACGACCACCGTCTCGGCCCCCACCACCCCGCCCAGGACGATGCTCTGGCCGGCCGTGCGCGGTCGCCCGTCCAGCAGGCCGGCCGCCTGGGCCGTTTCGCGCGTCACCGCCAGCACGGCCGAGGCGCCGGTGTCCACCACCGCAGTCACCGTCGCCCCCTCCACCGTGATGGTCGTCTCCAGCGCCCGTCCGGCGCGCCGGACCGCGATCGGCGCCAGATCCCGGCCCGGCGTCCAGCCGTCTCTGGGCAGAAACCGCATCCGCCGCCGGCCGGTGTCCAGCTCCAGCACCACCTGGCTGAGCACGTCCTGGCCGATGATCAGGGGCGCGCCCAAGCCCTGTTCTCCCGCCAGCGGCCCCAGGTTCAGTATGGCGGTCCTCAGCCCGTCCAGCCTCAGTCCGCCGATCTGGACGTCCAGGGTCGCGGCCCGCCCCATCTGGGCCCCGCCCCCGACCCCATAGGCGACCATCGGCAGGGGAAGGCCCTCGCCCAGCCCCAGTCGATCCACCAGGGCGCGATCCACCACCGAATACTGGGCGCCGGAATCGACCAGGGCCCGGACCGGCGCCCCGTTCAGCAGAACCTCCACCGTCGGCGTCGCCGCGCGCGGCTGAGCATAGCCCCGCCAGCCCGACGATCCGTCCACCCCGAACACGGCCTTAGGCTGTCGCCACAGCACATGGTCCCTCAGCCACCAGGCCCCGGCCACGCCGCCGGCGACCAGGCCCAGCCGGATCAGGAGATCGCGTCTTCTCATGTATGATCACATGGACCGTCCGGCGCTTGGACGCCAGCGGGGACGATGGTCGCAGGGCCGTCCGCCACTGCGGCTTCGCGCGAGCGGCCCTCGGAAATCAGCACGAAATTGTCGCAAATCGGCTCGCCCGCCGCCCGTCCGACAATTTCCTCCCGCGCAGGGCCAGAAACCGGGTGACGCCGCCGCCCCGTCTGGCTAGGACCAGACCACTATGAGCACCTCCAGCGCCCGTTACGTCTCCACCCGCGGCCAGGCCCCCGAGACCGATTTCGCCGACGCCCTGCTGCGCGGCATCGCCCCCGACGGCGGCCTCTATATGCCGACCGCCTGGCCGAGGTTGTCGCCCTCCGCCTGGGACGCGAGCGCCGACTACAAGTCCATCGCCCTGCAAGCCGTCGCCCCCTTCATCGGCGACGCCCTGCCGGCGGGCGCGCTCGACCGCGCCCTGGACCGGCTGACCGCCGGCTTCGCCCATCCCGCCGTCACCCCCCTGGTGGAGCTTGAGCCCGGCCTGTTCGTACTGGAGCTGTTCCACGGCCCCACCGCCGCCTTCAAGGATCTGGCGATGCAGCTGGTCGCCGCCCTGACGGACGAGGCCCTGGCGGCGTCCGGCGAGCGCCTGACCATTCTCACCGCCACCTCGGGCGACACCGGCGCCGCCGCCGTGCGCGCCTTCGCCGGCGCCCATTCGGTCGATCTGGTCGTGCTGCACCCGCTGGACCGCGTCTCCCCGGTTCAGCGCAAACAGATGACCACGGTCCAGGCCGACAATGTGCTGAACCTGGCCGTGCGCGGCGACTTCGACGACTGCCAGCGTCTGGTGAAGGGCCTGCTGGCTGAGGAGTCCCTACGCGAACGCGGCCGCCTGTCCTCGGTCAACTCCATCAACTGGGCCCGGCTGGCGGGCCAGATTCCCTATTATGTCTCGGCCACCGCCCAACTGGGCGGCCCGGCCACCTTCGTCGTCCCCACCGGCAATTTCGGCGACGCCTTCGCCGGCATCGCCGCCGCCCATATGGGCCTGCCGTCCAACGGCTTCGTCGCGGCGGTGAACCAGAACGACGCCCTGGCCCGCGCCGTCAACGACGGCCTCTATTCGCGCCGTCCCGCGATCGAGAGCGGCAGCGTGTCGATGGACGTCCAGGCCCCGTCCAATTTCGAACGCCTGGTCTATGAGGCGACCGGCCGCGACGGCGACCGCACCCGCGCGGTGTTCGAAACCTTCGCCCGCGACGGCGCCGTGGCCTTCGATCCGGATCTGCTGGCCGCCCTGCGCGCCGCCGTCTCGGCCGTCTCCATCGACGAGACCGAAACCCGCGCCGAGATCGCCCACGCCCATGAGACCTGGGGCCGCGTCGTCTGCCCCCACACCGCCGTGGCCCTGGCCGCCGCCCGCCGGATCGACCGTTCGACCGGCCCCGTCGTCGCCCTGTCCACCGCCCATCCGTCCAAGTTCGGCGCCTTCGTCTCCGACGTCCTGGGCTTCGAACCCGAACCGGCTCCCGTCATCGCCGCCCTGGGCGATCAGGCCGAGCGGATGACGATCGTGGACGCCGACCTGACGGCCGTCCTGGCGGAAATCAAAGCTTAGGACGAGGACGAAATCGCCTGGCTCAACCGGCCCAGGCCGTAGTTCAGGCCGCACTTCACATCATATTGGCGCGCCACGGACAGGATCGGCCGCCAGTCCCAGGTTTTGAACTCGCCGTCGTCGGCCCGCTTCATCAGGGCCTTGGACGCCTCTTCGCGTCCCTGCCACACGGCGGCGTAGATCAGGCCGAACTCGCGCCCGCCCAGCACCGTATCCTCCAGCGTCCGGCGCGACGACTGGGCCAGGGTCGATCCGGCCGAGAACCAGTTGGCGCTGGCGTTGGGCGAGGCCACGCCCCCGATGGCCGCCAGAGCCAGTCCGGCGATGTCCAGGCTGCTGCGGGTCGCATTCCGGTCGATCGAGACGGCTGTCAGATAGCGGTCGCACCGCAGATCGGATTCGGCGACCAGGGCGTAGACCAGCTGCTTGCCCCGGGTCTCGGCGTTCCATTTCGCCCATTGGGCGTCCATCCGGTCCTCGGCGGCCTTGGTCGCCTCTTCAGTGACGACATCGACCCCCAGCACCTGTCCCGTGCCGCCGACGCCCAGTCCGCCCTGGGGCTTCATCTTCAGCGTGGTGCAGCCGGCGGCGGCAAGGCAGGCGGCGATCGCCATGCCCCTCATGGTCATACGCATAGGCGGCCTCCCCTTTGCAGGGGAGACTGCGTCAACAATCAGACGTTGTCAAATCGTTGGTATGCGAACTAGCGGCGACGCCCGCCCGTCAGCATGCCCATCAGCAGCAGGCCGACGCCGGCCACCGACAGGGTGGTCACCAGCGGCCGCTTGCGCGCCTCGGCGGCGACGGTGCGGGCCTTGTCGCGATAGTCGGCCGGCGCCTTTTCGACCAGCCGATCGACCGCGTCCATCGCCTTGCCGAAGGTCTCCAGCGACCGGCCCTTGGCGTCCTCGAACGCGCCTTCGACCTGCAGCTTCTGGTCGCCGACCAGCTTGCCGAAACCCTTCTTGGTCTTGCCGGTCGCCTGATACGCGGCGCCCTCGATCCGTTCGTCAGTCATGGTGAAATCTCATCCTCGGGGAGCGCGGCCCTGATGGCCGCGTGACGATGAAAATCCCGGAACCCGCTTCCGTTCCAGCGACAAATTCACCGTTTCTCCTCTTGCTTCCCCACGGCGGAAGGGCCTCGTGCGGCGTCGGGGGTGGGGAAGGCTGGCGAGGTCGCACCGCTCGCGCCCAATGCCGCCAATCCTAAGAACCCGATCAGAAAGCCGAAGGCGAACTCCGCATAGGCCAGATTGACGGTCCAACGCCAAACTTCGCCGTTGAAACCGGGCCATTCCGGCACGCTTTCAGCGTAATAGCTGAACAATCCGACCACCCAGACAGCCGGCAAGCCTACGAGTGCCCCGCCGACTAGAATCGACCGATATCCAAGTTCTTGTCGGAATACATAGGCAGTCCCGCCGCATGCGCCGAAGATCACCCAAGCCACTATGACGTGAGGAGGGGCGAAGACTACAGTCTTCCAAAGCAGCTCGAAACGCGCGCCGCCGCCGTTGAGGCCGACAAGCACAAAGGTCACGTAGGCGATCGCGGAAATCGCCGCTCCTCCAATCCCGACAAGCCTCACAAGCTGCGCTTTCCGCATGCCTCAGCATATAATGAACAGTCGAGCTGGCCAATTTTCCAATCCCACAGCCGCTTCCCGCCAGCCGGAACCGCGCGCGCCCTCTAGACCCGCCGCGTTCGGCCGTGTCGCCCCCGACCGGCCTCCAAACGCAAAGAGGAGAGCCCCCGTGTACGCTCTGAAAGACAAGGTCGCCGTCGTCACCGGCGCCAGCTCCGGCATCGGCCAGGCGGCCGCCCGACTGTTCGCCCGCCTGGGCGCCAAGGTGGTGGTTTCCGCCCGCCGAGAAGCCGAACTCGCCGCCCTGGTCGCGGCCATACAGGCCGAAGGGGGCGAGGCCTGCGCAGTCCCAGGCGACGTCTGTGACGAGGCCACGGCCGCGGCCCTGACCACGGCGGCGGAGCAGCGGTTCGGCGGCCTGGACATCGCGTTCAACAACGCCGGCGCCATCCCCGAAACCGCCCCGACGCCGGACCTGTCGGTCGCCGGCTGGAAACAGACCCTGGACATCAACCTGACCGGCGCCTTCCTGTGCGCCAAACATCAGATCCCCGCCATGCAGAGGCGCGGCGGCGGCTCGATCGTCTTCACCTCCACCTTTGTCGGCCATACCGTCGGCTTTCCGGGCATGGCGGCCTACGCCTCGGCCAAGGCGGGTCTGATCGGCCTGACCCAGGTCATCGCCGCCGAGTTCGGCGCCCAGAACATCCGCGCCAACGCCCTGCTGTGCGGCGGGGTGGACACGCCGATGGGCCGGGCCGTCGCCGACACCCCCGAAACCCTGGCCTTCGTCTCGGGCCTGCACGCCCTCAAACGCATCGCCCAGCCCGAGGAAATCGCCCAGGCCGCCGCCTTCCTGGCCTCCGACGCCGCCGGCTTCATGACCGGCACGGCGACACGGGTGGACGGCGGCGTCTCCATCTGCCGGACCTGATCTCGGGGCGATGTCTCCTCCCCCTCTGGGGGAGGTGGCGCGGCGCCTCTTCGGCGCCGTGACGGAGGGGTTCTGGACCTAGGGTCCAGTGCGACCGGGCCGGATGCGATCAGCCGCCCCCGGGGCCATCAATGATCACCCAGGTCGCCCCATCCATTGCAACCATGACGTCCTGCCGCACCCACTGACCAGCGGCGTCCCGCTGGCGATAGCGGCATCCGAACTCGGTCGGCTCCTCAGGAATGTCGTGGCAACGCAGCCGGTCGATCTCGGACGACGAAATCGCAAGCACGCCCGCCAGATCCGCGCGGCTTGGACCGATTGGTGAGGCGCACCCGCCGATTAGCAGCAGGATGGCCGACAGGATCTTGAGCAGCTTCGTCATAAGGTCAAGTTGCCAGGCTTTGGGCGGCTAACAACCTCGCACGCACTTGGGCCCCGCCAAAGCCCTCGCCATCCCAATCCCGCAAACAAAACCGCGCCTTTTCAAATCCCTGGCGCCCGAAAACATCCCTCAACCTAACACTCCTCAAACCGTGCCATACTCCCTGCCCGGTCTTTGAAAACTGACGCCACGCCTCCAACCGCCAAAGTCGCTCCCGTCGATTTCGTACAGATCGGACAGATCGGACACATCGGACACTGTTTTTCCCTGTCCGACGTATCGTCCCCTCAGACGGTCTCCACCGCCCGCCAGTGATCCATCCGCCGCAGGAAGACCGCCGGGTCCTTGGGCGTCACCAGTTTGGACGGGTCGTGGAAGATGCGGTCGTGTAGGCGGGTGACGGTGAACCTCAGGGCCGCCGCCTCGCCCAGTCGCGGCAGGGCCGCGCGTTCGGCCTCGCTCAGCGGCCGCACCGCCTCATAGCCGCGCTGGAAGGCCGCCAGGGCGTCGGGCATGGGCCGGCCCTCGGCGTCGAAGCCCCAGGCCGACAGGGCGATGGCCAGGTCATAGACCAGCGGACCGGTGCAGCCGAAGTAGAAGTCGATCACGGCCGAAACGGTCCCGTTCTCGAACAGGATGTTGTCGGGGAAATAGTCGGCATGGATCGCCCCGGTCGGCAGATCGTCTGCAAACGGATTATCCAGCCGCGCCAGCGCCGCCTCGACCTGATCCAGCAGCACCCGGTCCTCGCCAGAGGCGCCCGCCGCGCACCGGTCCGCCAGCCGCCGCCACATGGCCGGCCCGACCGGATTCTCGCGCCGCCCGGCGAAGCCGGACGCCGTCTGGTGCAGCCGCGCCAGCACCGCCCCCGCCGCCGCCTGATCCGCTTCCGACGGGTGGCGCAGCCAGGCGCCGGTCTTCCATTCGATCACCGCCGCCGCCCGGCCGTTCAGCCGCCCCAGCCATCCGCCCGAACGGTCCTTGATGGGGGTCGGGCAGGGAAAGCCCCGCCCCGCCAGATGGGCCGTCAGCCCCAGGCAGAAGGGCAGAGACGCCTCGTCCGTCCGCGCCTCGAACAGGGTCAGGACGAACCGCCTGCGGCTCGCGCCGTCCTGGGTCTCCAGCCGGTAGTTGGTGTTCTCCACCCCCTCGGCGATGGCGGTCAGCTCGACCACCTCGCCCAGGTCGTAGCCGGCCAGGAACCGCCTGGCCTCGTCCAGCGAAACGGGGGTGAAGACGGCCATGGCCTAGTTCAGGCCCGCCTCGGCGCGGCGGGCGCGCACGATCTCGGCCAGGTCGGCCATGATGCTCTCGGTCGTGGCCCAGCGGCCGGCGCCCCGGCCCCGGCAGCGCCACACCCGACCGTCGGCGCCGTAAACCTTCAGCGCATTGCCCTCGCCGCGCAGGCTGGAGAACAAGGGGTCGCCGTGCTCGGCCGTCAGCTTGACCCACGGGGTGATGACCCCGTCCTTCAGATGGGCGGCGCCGATCTGGCGCACCCCGCCCTCGGCCGACGTCGCCTCCGTCAGGCAGTCGCGCGGCACCTCGCCGTCGGGCGAGCGGCCGAAGGCCTCGTGGCACAGCAGCCGAACCTTGGCGGCGGCGTCCAGCCCCTCCAGGTCCGCCGACGGATCCTCCTCGGCAAAGCCCGCCGCACGGGCGTCCGCCAGGGCCTCGGCGAAGGCCGCCCCGTCGCCCAGCCGCTCCAGCATGAAGTTGACCGTGCCGTTCAGCACCGCCTCGAACCCGACCACCTCGCCGGCGGCGCGGGCCGCCCGCACCGTCTCGATCATCGGCGAGCCGCCGCCGACCGAGGCCGACCAGAAGATCCGTCGCCCCTTGGCCTTGGCCAGATCCTGAAGGCCGCCGGGATCGCGGCTGACCGCCTGTTTGTTGGCGCTGGCCACGTCGCAGCCGGCCTCCAGGGCGGCGCGGATCACCGCATGGCCCGCCTCGCCTTCCGACAGGGCCTCCAGCACGATGTCCGGCTTCTTGGCCCAGAGGACCGCCGGATCGGCGGTGAACAGCGACTGCGGACAGGCCACGTCGCGGACCTTCTTCGGGTTGCGCACCAGCACCCCCACCACGTCATAGCGCGGATCGTTCAGCAACCGCGCCAGGACCCCGCCGCCCACCACGCCGCAGCCGGCGACCGCCACCTTCAGCGGCGGCAGGGCCGGCGCCGGTCCGGGGGGCGCCGACCGCTTGCCGATCACCGTGCCGTCGGCCCGGTCCAGGGCCGCGACCTCGATCTCCACGCCCCGGCTCTCGCCCAGGTCGATCGCGTCGTGCTGAACCAGGGCGCCGCCCAGCTTGCGCGCCACGTCCCAGGACGCCCGGCGATAGCGCAGGGCCGGGGCCGTCCGGTCGTTCGGATCGTGGTCGTACAGGCCGTCGACGTCCTTCACCAGCCGCACCGTCTTCAGGCCCAGTTCCGCCGCCAGGAAGACCGCCGTCAGGTCCGATCCGCCCCGGCCCAACAGGGCGATCCGCCCGTCCGGCCGCACCGCGCCGAAGCCGGGGACCACCACCACCTCGTGCCGGTCCAGCGCCTGTTTCAGATGGTCGGGCCGCAGGCCGCAGGGGCGCGAATGCTCCGGCTCGCCTTCGGCGACGATGCCCAGTTCCCGCACCGACAGGGCGCAGGCGTCCAGGCCGATCCGGTCGCAGGCGATGGCCACCAGGGCCGCCGACTTCTCCTCGCCCAGGGCCACATAGCCGGGCAGCAGTTCGTTGGAATGGGCCAGGCCCAGGGCCCGCGCCTCGCCCAGCATCTGGTCGGTCGCCCCGCCGAAGGCCGAGACCACCGCCACCACCTTCCGTCCCGCCCGCACATGGCCGTAGACGGCCGAGGCCACCAGCGGCGCCTCCGCCGGGCTGCGCAGGATTGACGACCCGAACTTCAGCACCACCACCTCGGCGGCGGGCTGTTTACTCGGTTCGAGGTTCTCGGATTTCTCTACGACGGCGAGGGAGGCTGACATTGGGTTTCTCGGGCGATGTTCGGAAGGGGTGGGGTGAAATGAAAAACCCCGCCTGGCGGACCGGGCGGGGTTCGGGTTCTGCGGTTGCCGGTGTTCGGCGCGCTAAACTCGTCCCGCCCGTGAGGGCATGGTGGTGGTGGTGGTGCCAGTGGTGCCGCCAATAATCGAGCCGCCAATGGCCATGCCGAAGGCCGTCGCGGCGAGGTCGGCGACGGTCGAAACTTCGGCGATGAGCAGGTGCTGGCGCACAGATCTGATCCGGTTGAAATCTGAGCCTAGGGTGATCGGACCACACCCTCGCTGTCAAGCCGCATTGGATGATTTTTTCGCAACGACGACTTTGGAGGTCGTTTCAGACCAGCCAAGGCCGCGGGAACTATCAACTTGGGTTGAATTTTTCGCTTGACCGGCTCCGCTTGTTTGATCAACGTAAGATCACTCATCAAGACCGGCTGAGGGATTAGGCCCTTTGACGCCGGGGCAACCATCGGGTTCCGCCCGAAACGGTGCCAACTCCTGCGGGGTCCTTCGGGGTCGCGAGAGATGAGTGGAGCATCGACGAGGCGACGCTCCACGATCTGTCACCGCATCGAGCCTTGCTGAGCGAGAACGATGCGGACGACGATAGATGACCCTGGCTGAAACATCCCTGCTCGAAGAACCCGACTGTCGGCCCCAGCCGACGGCCAAGCCTGTGCGCGAACGCGGCGGCGCCCGCGACGTGATCGTTCCCCTTCCCGCCGACTTCCGCCTCGCCTCGGGCGAAAGGCTCAAACAGCCCCACGTCATCGGCCGCCTGCACGGCCGCGCCGGGGCGCCCGTCGTCGTGGTAGCCGGCGGCATCTCGGCCGGCCGGTTCGTCCACCGCACCGAGACCAACGGCCTGGGCTGGTGGTCCGGCGCCGTCTCCGTGCGCGGCCCCATCGACCTGTCGCGGCTTCAGGTCCTGGCCGTCGACTTCGCGCCCGGCCAGGAGTTCCAGGATGCGCCCGTCACCATCACCACCCACGACCAGGCCCGCCTGCTGGCCCTGGTTCTGAACCATCTGCGGATCGAACGGGTCGCCGCCTTCGTCGGCTGTTCCTACGGGGGCATGGTCGCCCTGGCCTTCGCCGAACTCTATCCCGACTGGGCCGAACAGTTGATCGTCGTCTCGGCCGCCCACCGCGCCCATCCCCAGGCCACGGCCTGGCGCGGCATCCAGCGCCGCATCCTCCAGTTCGCCGTCGACGCCGGCCGCCCGGAAGAAGGCGTCGCCCTGGCCCGCGAACTGGCCATGACCACCTATCGCACGGCGGAAGAGTTCAACGACCGGTTCGACACCACCGCCCCGGCCGCCGTCGGCGGCGCCTATCCCGTCTGCGACTATCTGACGGCGCGGGGCCAGGCCTATCGCACCCACACCACCCCGGCCCGCTGGCTGTCGATGTCGGATTCGCTGGATCGCCACAGTGTGACGCCCGAGGCCATAACCACCCCCATCACCCTGATCGGCTTCACCTCCGACCGGCTGGTGCCGATCGACGACATGCGCGAACTGGCCGCGCGCCTGCCGACCCTGTGGCGCTTCGTCGAGGCGCCCTCCCTCTACGGCCACGACGCCTTTCTGAAGGAGGACGCCTTCGTCGGCGAAGTCCTCCGCGCCGCCTTCAAGGATATCCAAGCATGACGACCCGCCCCGCCAGCCCGCACACCATCGCCGCCCGCACGGGCGTGGATACGGACACGGCCCACGGCGCGGTCATGCCGCCGCTCTATCTGTCGTCCAACTATTCCTTCGCCGGTTTCGACCAGAAGCGGAAGTACGACTACAGCCGATCGGGCAATCCGACCCGCGACGTCCTGGCGGAGACCCTGGCCGAGCTGGAGGGCGGCGCCGGCTGCGTCATCACCGCCACCGGCATGGCGGCCGTCGATTTGCCCCTGGCCCTGCTGGAGCCCGGCGACCTGCTGATCGCCCCGCACGACTGTTACGGCGGCACCTGCCGCCTGCTGAACGCCCGCGCCCGCAAAGGCCATTTCGAGCTGCTGCTGGTCGATCAGGGCGATCCGGAAGCCCTGGAGGCCGCCCTGGCGCTGAAGCCCAAGCTGGTCTTGGTCGAGACCCCGTCCAACCCGCTGCTTCGTCTGGTCGATGTCGCCGACATCTGCACCCGCGCCCATGCGGCGGGCGCCAAGGTCGTCTGCGACAACACCTTCCTGTCGCCGGCCCTTCAGAACCCGATCAAGCTGGGCGCCGACTTCGTGGTCCATTCCACGACCAAGTTCATCAACGGCCATTCCGACGTGGTCGGCGGCGCGGTCGTGTCGGCCGACGCCGAGGATCACCAGACCCTGGCCTGGTGGGCCAACTGCACCGGCGTGACCGGCTCGCCCTTCGACGCCTATCTGACCCTGCGCGGCGTGCGCACCCTGTTCGCCCGGATCGAGCGGCAGCAGGCCACGGCCGGCGCGATCGCTGAAAAGCTGGCCGCCCACCCGGCGGTCAAGGCCGTCCACTATCCGGGCCTGAAGTCCCACCCGAACCACGCCCTGGTCGCGGCCCAGCAAGCGGGGCCGGGCGCCATGCTCAGCTTCGAACTGGCGGGCGGGACCGAGGCGGTGCGGACCCTGGTCGAAAGCCTGGACGTCTTCACCCTGGCCGAATCCCTGGGCGGGGTCGAAAGCCTGATCGCCCATCCCGCCACCATGACCCACGCCGCCATGACGCCGGAACAGCGCGCCACCGCCGGCATCGGCGACGGCCTGGTGCGGCTGTCGGTCGGGCTGGAACATGTCGAGGATCTGATCGCCGACCTGTTCCCGGCGCTGGACGCCCTCTCGCCGGCCGAAGCGGCCGAGGCGGCGTGATTTTTCGCTTGCAGAAGGGACCAATCCGGGGCAAATGCGCCGCCCCGGCCGCGGTCCCTTCGTCTATCGGTTAGGACGTCAGGTTTTCAACCTGAAAAGAGGGGTTCGACTCCCCTAGGGACTGCCACCGGCGCCGTTCATCGGCTGCATGACGAGGCGTATTGAGAAAGCGCTCCGCCTCCAGATTAAGATTTCAGTAAGTATTTTGTTCGGATCGAGACACCAACTCATTCGAATCACGGACTTTTTTCGGACGCACTCAGGAACTATCCACAGGTGTTGTGGTTAATTCCCCGTTAGCGCGGCGCAGAAGCGCCTGTCCTTCTGAACCGAGATTCTGATGTATATCGCCATCGCCCGTCCGGCGGTGGAGCCCAAAGGCCCCGACGCCGTCGCCGTCCCCGGCTCTCCCGCCATCCTCGAATTGTCGCCGCGCGCCCTGCATGCGCGCCTTCTGGAAAACGCCGCCCTCAGGCGGATGCGCGGCCTGGAGCGCCGACGCGAGCATCGGCTGGAAGACGCCGACTACTGGCTGCACGCCGCGCCGATGGCCGTGCGAAAGGCCAGCGCCCTGCGCGAGGACAAGAGTTTCGCCCCCCTGCCCTGATCAGTTGACGGGTCGCCTGGCCGGATCAGCGGAGCTCCGGCGTCCGACGTCTCAGCGAGGCCGCCAGCTTGTCCAGCTTTTGGCGGGCGGACTTGGGGCGGACGCGTTTGCGGTGCTCGAACCCGCCGCCCCACCGCTGATGCATCGCCGCGTCCAGATGGGGATGGCGGTCATGCTGGTGCACGACGGCGCTGGCCGTGCCGTCCGGGTTGACGACCCGGCCGCCTTGCACCGACAGAAGGTCGCCCGGCGTCAGGCCCAGGGTCGCCACACGGCCATAGTTGGGCTGGACCGTCGCCGCCGCCAGACCCTGATGGATCGCCATGTTGAAGGCCGCCTGATCCGCGCCGAAGGCCCCGCCGATCTCGGAACGCGGAATGGCGGCCAGCGACAGGATCAGCCGCGACAGGCGCGACACCTCGACCCGCGGCCCCACGAGGGTGCCCACGCACAGGCAGGAACGATCGGCCAGGGCCGTCGCCGTCGCCTCGCCGAACAGGGCGCGCAGATATTTCATGTTGAAGGCATGAGCGCCCAGGGGGGCGTCAGCCTCGATGAAGACTTCCAGCCCGTGCGGATGGGGCGCGAGCGGCGGGGCCTGGAAGACGACGTCACGCACGTCGCAGGCCAGGGCCGCGCCCGACCGATCGCCCAGCAGGCCGGCGAAGGCGACGAACCTCTGCATCACCGGATGGGGCGCCCAGCCGCGCCAGGTCGGCGCGTCCACGGCGGTCACGTCATTCTGGGCCAGGAACTCGCGCAACTCGGCGTCCGTATCCACCACCAGGGCGACAGAACCGTCGAACACCGCCCGCAAGGACCGCACGAAGGGCGCGACATCGGCCGCATCATAGCCGGTGGCGTAGCCGACCACCACATCGCCGTCAGGCAAGGGGGTCATCCCGCGCTCCGCCTCCAGCGCCTGGGCCAGCCAGTCCAGATAGTCCGACCGGGCCGCTGCCTGGTTCATCGGCTCAGCGCGCGGCCATCAGATCGGCGAACCGGTCGAACAGATACAGGCTGTCCGTGGGTCCGGGCGAGGCCTCGGGGTGGTGCTGGACGCTGAAGATCGGCTTGTCCTTGACGGCGATGCCGCAGTTGGTGCCGTCGAACAGGCTGACGTGGGTTTCGGTCACGGCGTCGGGCAGGCTGTCGCGATCGACCGTGAAGCCGTGGTTCATCGAGACGATTTCGACCTTGCCGGTGGTCAGATCCTTGACCGGATGGTTGGCGCCGTGGTGGCCCTGATCCATCTTCACCGTCTTGGCGCCCAGGGCCAAGGCCAGCATCTGGTGGCCCAGGCAGATGCCCATCAGGGGCTTGCCGCTGGCGACCAGCTTCTGGATCTCCGGCACGGCGTATTCACCGGTCGCGGCCGGATCGCCCGGGCCGTTCGACAGGACCACGCCGTCGGGATTGCGCGCCAGAACCTCTTCCGCCGTGGTCGTGGCCGGGACCACGGTGATCTTGGCGCCGGTCGAGGCCAGGGCGCGCAGGATGTTGCGCTTCACGCCATAGTCGATGACCACCACCTCCTTGCGGCCTTCGGTCTTGGGATGACCCTCAGGCCATTGCCACAGACCCTCGTTCCATTCGAAGGCCTGCAGCGTCGAGGCGGGCTTGGCCAGGTCCAGACCCACCAGCCCGGTCCAGGCCTTGGCCTGGTCGACCAAGGCTTCCAGGTCGAAGTTTCCGTCCGGATCATGGGCGATGACGGCATGGGGCGCGCCCTTGTCGCGGATGATCTTGGTCAGGGCGCGGGTGTCCACCCCGGCCAGACCCACGACGCCGCGCCGCTTCATCCAGTCGTCGAAACTGGCGTCCGAGCGATAGTTGGCCGGATCGGTCGGAACGTCGCGGAAGATGGCGCCCCGCGCCGAGGTGTCGGACCCGCCGCCCATCTGTTCGATGTCTTCGACATTGGTCCCCACATTGCCGACGTGCGGGAAGGTGAAGGCCAAGATCTGGCTCATGTAGGACGGGTCGGTCAGGATTTCCTGATAGCCGGTCATGGCGGTGTTGAAGACCACCTCGCCCAGGGCCGATCCGACCGCCCCGACTCCGATTCCCTGAAGGATCGTGCCGTCTGCAAGCGCGAGAACGCCTGTGGCGCCCGGAAGAATCTTGGTCGTCATGGGCGCGCTCCTAAACACGAATCCAGCCCGAAAGGAGGCCGAAGACAAACGGCGGGCTCGTTAAGCCCTGCCGTCCGCTCCGTCAACGTCCGCAGGATCAGGCCGGGCCGATCAGACGGAACTGAGCCGCCGAACCGCCCTGGGCGTGCGGGGCCAGCCACAGGTCGAACAGGCCGGGTTCGATCCGGTAGGCGCCGTCCTCGCCGATGAAGCCCAGCTGACGCGGGTTCAGGGTGAAACGCACCGTCTGGCTCTGACCGGGACGCAGGCTGACCCGTTTGAAATCCTTCAGCAGACGGCCCGGTTGGGTCAGGCTGGCGACCCGGTCGTGGATATAGAGCTGCACCAGTTCCTCGGCCGGGTGGGCGCCCTGGTTGGTCACGGTGACGGCGACGTCCAGCGTCCCGTTCCACGGCAGTTGATCGCTCGCCATCTCAACCGGCCCATAGACCACCTCGCCATAGGTCAGGCCGAAACCGAACGGATAGAGGGCCGTATTGGTCGTCTCGCGATAGCGGGCCTTGTATTCCTCGACCGGCAGGTCCGGGTTGGCCGGACGTCCCGTGTTCTTGTGGTCGTAGGAATAGGGCTGCTGGCCCGACTTGTGCGGGAAGCTGATCGGCAGGCGGGCCGAGGGGCCATGCTCGCCGAAGATCACGTCGGCGACGGCGTGGCCCATCTGCTCGCCCAGGAACCAGGTCACGACGACGGCTTGGGCGTTCTTGACATTGCCCTCCAGCGCCAGGGCCCGGCCGTTGCGCAGCAGGATGACCATGGGCTTGTTCAGAGCGGCCATGGCGTCCACCAGAGCCATCTGCGGCGCCGGCACGACGATCTCAGTGCGGGACTGTGCCTCGCCCGACATCTTCTGGCTTTCGCCGATGGCCAGCACGATGACATCAGCGTTGGCGGCCGCACGGACAGCCTCGTCGATGCCGCCGTCCAGCGCGCTCTCGACGCCCGAGCCGCGCGCGACGGTCAGGGCTTGCGGATCGCTCATGGCGGCGCGGAAGCCGGCCTCCAGCGAGACGCGACGCTCAGGCGCGCCCCAGATGGTCCACGGCCCCCAGACATTGTCCACGTCGTCGGCGAACGGGCCGATCAGGGCGATCTTCTGGCTCTTGTTCAGGGGCAGAAGGCCGTTGTCGTTCTTCAGCAGGACCACGGACTTGCGGCCCGCTTCGCGCGACAGGGCGATATGATCGCGCGAGCCGACCACGGCCTTCTCACGCGCCACGTCCGTGCCGCGATAGGGATCGTCGAACAGGCCCAGCGCCGCCTTGGTGTGCAGCAGACGGCGCACCGCCTCGTCAAGCCGAGCCATCGACACCTCGCCCGAGGCGACCAGGCTGGGCAGGTGTTCCAGATAAAGGCCTGAGACCATCGACACATCGACCCCGGCGTTGAAGGCCAGGCGCGCCGCGTCGCGGCCGTCCTCGGCGAAGCCGTGGGCGATCAGCTCCTGTTCGGAGGTGTAGTCCGAGACGACGAAGCCCTCAAAGCCCCATTCGCCGCGCAGAATGTCGGTCAGCAATTTGCGGCTGCCCGAGGCCGGCACCCCGTTCAGGTCGTTGAAGGCGCTCATGATCGACAGGCAACCCGCGTCCACCGCCGCCTTGAACGGCGGCAGGAAGACCCCGCGCAGGGTCTGTTCGCTCATGTCGGTGGTGTTGTACTCGACCCCGCCGACGGCGGCCGAATAGGCGGCCATGTGTTTGGCGGTGGCCAGGACGGCGTCGCGGTCGTCCAGCCCCTTGTCGCCCTGGAAGCCGCGCACCCGGGCGGCGGCCAGCAGATTGTTCAGCAGCACGTCCTCGCCCGCGCCCTCGACGTTGCGGCCCCAGCGCTGGTCGCGGGCCACGTCCACCATGGGGGCGTAGGTCTGGTGCACGGCCGAGGCGGCCGTCTCGACCGCGGCGGCGCGGGCGGTGCGATAGGCCAGCTGGGTGTCGAAGGCCGCCGCCTCGGCCAGGGGTACGGGGAAGATGGTGGACAGGCCGTGGATCACGTCCGCCGCGAACAGCAGCGGGATCTTCAGCCGGCTCTCTTCCATCGCGACCTGCTGAATGCGGCGGCCGGCCTCGGCGCCGATGCCGTTGAACAGGCTGCCGACCTTGCCCTCGCGGATCATGGCGGTGACGCGCGCCGGGTCGCCCGTGCCGTCCAGCGGGTTCACCGCCGTCGGCATCCAGCGGAACGGATCGGCGAGCAGATTGAGCTGGCCCGCCTTCTCCTCAACCGTCATGGCCGAAATCAGATCCTCGATCCGCTGGCGGTGACGCTGAACGGCGCGGGCGGTTTCGGCGGAAGCAGGCATGGAATACACTCCGGCGCCCAACAGGGCGAGAAGCCCGAGGCCAGACAAGAAGTTTCGACGGGAAGCCGAAGGCTTTTCAGGTCGCGTCTTAATGGGGCGCTCCTTCGGGGCAGATGGATCGGCGAACTGGTGGCCTAACCTCTGGCGACCGCCCCCGTCCAGACCCGCGCCGCATGTAAATGATGTAACAGGCGCCCGAAGTCCTTCAACTCGAGAGCAGCCTAAAGGCCAAGCTCAGCCCAGGGCGATGTCCAGGAACATCATCCCCACCAGACCGACCATCAGCCCGATCATGGAGCCGTCGCCGGTCGATCGCTCACGCGTCTCGGGAATGATCTCTGCGGTGACGACGTAGATCATGGCTCCGGCCGCCAGACCCAGGCCCCAGGGCAGGGCGCCGGGCAAGGCGCCGACCACGCTCGCGCCGATCAGCCCGCCGACCGGCTCGACCAGACCCGAGGCCAGGGCGCCCGCAAAGGCGGCGATCCGGCCATACCCCAAGGAGGCCATGGCCGCCGACACGGCCAGGCCTTCGGGCATGTTCTGAATGCCGATACCGAGCGTCGTCGCCAGCCCCTGGTGCAGGTCGCCGCCGCCGAAGCTGACGCCCACGGCCGCGCCCTCAGGGAAGTTGTGCAGGGTGATGGCGATGATGAACAGCCAGATGCGGCGCGCCAGATGTTTCGACTGGGCCGGTCCGATCGCCAGCATGTCCACCGGCGCGAACCGGTTCATCAGGCCGATGACCGTGGCCCCGATCAGCACCGCCGCCGCCATGGTTCCCGCCGCCCAGCCGCGCGACGCCCCGCCCGTTTGCAGCACCTCCACCCCCGGCATGATCAGCGAGAAGAAGGAGGCCGCCAGCATCACCCCGGCGGCGAAGCCTAGGAGCACGCTCTGGGTCTGCTGACCGGGCCTTTTGACCACCAGCATCGGCGCCGCGCCGACCGCCGTCATCAGACCGGCCGCCAGACTGCCCAGGGCGCCTGCGGCGATAGGGGACAGGGATTCCATCATCGCCCTGCTGTGACGGCACAGACGACAAGAGACAAGCGGCGATCGGCCGTTTAGAGAAACCTTCATGTCCCAGGCCGCCTCCCCCGCGCCGCGTCCGGACGCCGCCTCCGCCCTGGGGGCCGCCCGCCGGGTCGTGGTCAAGATCGGATCGTCTCTGTTGATCGACGCCGAGACGCGGCGGCCGACGCGCGAGTGGCTGGCCGCCATGGCCGAGGATCTGGCGCGGCTGAGGACCGAGGGGCGCGAGGTGATCGTCGTCTCGTCCGGTTCGATCGCACTGGGGCGCGGCCGCCTGCCGAACCTGGGCGCGCGGCTGGAGGACAAGCAGGCGGCGGCCTCGGTGGGCCAGTCCCTGCTGATGGCCGCCTGGTCCGAAGCCCTGGCCCCTCACGGCCTGGTGGCCGGGCAGGTCCTCTTGACCCGAGACGACACCGAACGGCGTCGGCGCTGGCTGAACGGCCGCGCCACGGTCGAGGCCCTGCTGGCCCACGGAGTGGTGCCCATCGTCAATGAGAACGACACCGTCGCCACCGAAGAGATCCGCTATGGCGACAACGATCGGCTGGCGGCGCGCACGGCCCAGCTGGCGCGGGCTGATCTGCTGATTTTGCTGTCCGACGTCGACGGCCTCTACACCGCCGATCCACGGCGAGACCCGAACGCCGTCCACCTGCCTCTGATCGAGAGCCTCGGCCCCGACGTCCTGGCCATGGGCGGCGGCGCCAACGCCCAGGCCGGGGTCGGCACGGGCGGCATGGCGACCAAGCTGGCGGCGGCACAGATCGCCCGCTCGGCCGGCTGCGCCACCGTCATCGCCTCGGGCCAGACCCTGTCGCCTCTGAGCGCGGTTCGCACCGGGGCGCGCGCCACCCTGATCACGGCGCCGGACACCCCGATGGCCGCCTATAAGCAGTGGATCGCCGGCAGCCTGTCCCCGGCCGGCGCCCTGACGCTGGACGACGGCGCCGTCGCCGCGCTGAAGGCCGGCAAGAGCCTGTTGCCCGCCGGGGTCACGGCCGTGACCGGCGATTTCGAAAAGGGCGACTGCGTGCGCCTGACCGACGCCGAGAACCAGCCTGTCGGGGTGGGCCTAGCCGCCTACGCCGCCGAAGAGGCCGCCCGCATCCGGGGCCGCCGCAGCGATGAGATCGAGTCCGTTCTGGGCTATCGCGGCGCCTCGGTCCTGATCCACCGCGACGACCTGGTGCTGGACGACCGATGACCGAGACTCTGACGCTGAACGAACAGATGCTGGAGCGGGGCCGATGCGCCCGCGCCGCTGCGGCGGGTCTGCGCGACGCCCCGGCCGGCGCCCGCACCCGCGCGCTGGACAGCCTGGCCCGACGATTGACCGCCGCCGAGGCGGACATTCTGGCCGCCAACGCCCGAGACGTGGCCGCAGCCCGTGCGAACGGCATGGCCGAGGCCCAAATCGACCGATTGCTGCTGACCCCCGCCCGCGTCGCCGGCATGGCCCAGGCGGTCAAGACCATCGCCGCCGTGCCCGATCCCCTGGGCGTCGAGACCGAGCGCTGGACCCCCGCCAACGGCCTGGACATCGCGCGGGTCCGCACCCCGATCGGCGTGCTGGGCGTGATCTATGAGAGCCGCCCCAACGTCACCGCCGACGCCGCCGCCCTGTGCATCCGCTCGGGCAACGCCGCCATCCTGCGCTGCGGATCGGATTGCCTCCAGTCCTCCCTCGCCATCGCCGGCCTGATCGCGGAATCCCTGGCGGAGGCCGGCCTGCCGGCGGATGCGGTGCAACTGGTCGATACGCCCGACCGCGAAGCCGTCGGCCTGATGCTGGGCGGGCTGGACGGGGCGATCGACGTCATCATTCCGCGCGGCGGCAAGAGTCTGGTGGCCCGCGTCCAGGCCGAGGCGAAGACGGCGGTGCTCAGCCATCTGGAGGGGCTGAACCACACCTATCTGCACGAAGCCGCAGACCTGGACATGGCGCGGGCCGTCGTGCTGAACGCCAAGATGCGGCGCGTCTCCATTTGCGGCGCAACCGAGACCCTGCTGGTGGACCGCGCGGCGGCCGAGCGCCTGCTGCCGCCGGTGGCGACGGACCTGATCGCGGCAGGCTGCGAACTGCGCGGCGACGCCGAGGCGCGGACCCTGGTCCCGGAAATGGCGCCCGCCGAAGAGGCGGACTGGACCACAGAGTATCTCGCGCCGATCCTTTCGGTGCGGGTGGTGGAGGACCTGGACGCGGCGACGGCGCACATCGCCCGCTACGGCTCAGGCCACACCGAGGCGATCGTCACTACCGACGCCGAGGCGGCCGAACGGTTCGCCGCCCGTGTGGACAGCGCCATCGTCCTGATCAACGCCTCGACCCAGTTCGCCGACGGCGGCGAGTTCGGCTTCGGCGGCGAGATCGGCATCTCCACCGCCCGCCTGCACGCCCGTGGTCCGGTGGGGGCGGAACAGCTGACCACCTACAAATACGTCGTGCGCGGACGGGGCCAGACCCGACCCTGAGCGCAGACGGGTTGCGAACAGTAAGGAAATTCCTTACCGTCTCGCCATGATCAAAAGCCGCCTCACATCCAAGGCCCAGACCACCATCCCGCAGGCCGTCCGCACGGCGTTGAATCTGCAGGACGGCGACGAGATCCAGTATGATCTGGTCGGCGACCGAGCCATTCTGCGCAAGGCGTGGCGCGCGCCTGCGGACGATCCGTTCAGCGCCTTCGACGAATGGGACACCGAGGCGGACCGCAAGGCCTATGCCGGACTTTGAGCGCGGAGACGTCGTCCGCGTCCCTTTCCCCTACACCGATCGGAACACACGCCAGCACCGCCCTGCTATGGTCGTGTCCAACGGTCCGCTTGGCGAGTCGGACCGGCTGTTATGGGTAGTGATGATCACCAGCGCCGAGAACCGCAGATGGGCGGAGGATGTGCCGCTGGACGAGGACTATGCCGCTGCCGGTCTGCCGGCGCCCTCGTTAATTCGTCCGGTCAAGATCGCCACCATAGATGCAGCCGTGGCTAAGAAGCTGGGGCGGATCGATCCGGACCGGCTGGCGCGAGCGATGCAGTCGGTGCGCGCCAAGCTCTGAACGCCGACGCGATGAACCTCTCCCCTCCGATCCGGAAGGGAGAGGGTCGTCCTGTCTCAGGTCGGCAGAGCATAGGCGATCACATAGTCGCCGCGGGGCGTCTCCATGAAGTGATGGCCGCCCGCCGTGATGACCAGATACTGCCGGCCGTCCTGCTCATAGATCATGGGGTTGGCCTGTCCGCCGGCCGGCAAGACGTCGGACCAGACGGTCTCGCCCGTCTCGATGTCGATGGCGCGGATCAGGTCGTCGGTCGCCGCGGCGATGAAGATCAGGCCGCCGGCCGTCACCACCGAACCGCCGTTGTTCGGCGTGCCGATCTCCAGCGGCAGGTGCGAGGGGATGCCCCACGGCCCGTTCTTGCGCGCCGTGCCGAACGGCCGGTCCCACAGGGTCTTGCCGGACCGCATGTCGATGGCGGTGATGCCGCCGTACGGAGGCTCCTTGCACAGCAGGCCCGTCCACTTCACGCGCCAGCCGGCGTTGACGTCGATGGCGTAGGGGACGCCGATCTGCGGATCGCCGGCGCCTTCCCCCTTGGACAGGCTGCCGCCGCGCACGCTCGCCTGCTGCTGCTGGGCGATGTAGCGAGGGTCGTCACGCGGGAACCAGCCCCTCTCATTGGCCTCTTCGCGCGGCACCAGCCGGTTGTAGTTGGGCATGTCGTTGTAGTTGGCGATGATCACGCCGCGCACAGGATCGACCGCCACGCCGCCCCAGTCCGAGCCGCCGTTATAGCCGGGATAGTTGATGTAGTGGTTGGTCGAAGGCGGGGTGTAGTAGCCCTGATAGTCCGCCTTCCTGAAGTTGATGCGGCAGAACATCTGGTCGATGGGCGACATGCCCCACATGTCCCGCTCCTCCAGATTGGGCTTGCGCAGGGTTGCGAACAGCGAAAAGGGCTGGGTCGGCGACCGTTGGCCCTGTTCGGTTCCGCCCGTGGTCGGGACCGGACGTTCCTCGACCCCATGCAGCAACTGGCCGGTGGCGCGGTTGAACACATACATGTCGCCCTGTTTGGTGGGCAGCAACAGGGCCGGAACCACGCCGCCCCCCGTCGGGAAGTCGATTAAGGTCGCCTGGGAGCCCAGGTCGAAGTCCCAGACGTCCTTATGCACCGTCTGGAAATGCCAGCGGGGCTTGCCGGTCGTCACGTCCAGCGCGACCAGGGCGGTGGAGTATTCATTCTCGGCCGGTCGCCGCGAGCTGGACCAGTAGTCGGCGGACGAATTGCCCATGGGCAGATAGACCAGGCCCAGAGCCTCGTCGCCGGTCGCCGTGGTCCACATATTCGGCGTGCCCGGCGTATAGGTCTCTCCTTCCGGCGGCAGGCCGTTGCGGTCGGGGCGCATCATGTCCCAGGCGAAGCGCAGTTCACCCGTCTCCACATCGAAGCCCTGGATCACGCCCGAGGCGTTCCAGCGCTTCTGGCCGTCCAGCACCTGATGCCCCGTGACGATCACCCCGCGCACGATGACGGGGGGCGAGGTGATGGACACCATGCCCGGATAGGGGTCGCCCATGCCGCGCTTGATGTCGACGGCGCCGTTCTGGCCAAAGGCGGGACAGGGGCGTCCGGTGCGCGCATCGACTGCGATGATGCGGCCGTCCAGGGTGCCCTCGACGATCTTGGTCGCGCACGGCTCGGCCGCGTCGGCGCCGGCCCGCGCGTGATAGGTCACGCCTCGGCAGGCGGCCGTATAGGGGATGTTCTCGTCGGCGACCTGAGGATCATAGGCCCATTTCCGACGCCCCGTCGCCGCGTCCAGGGCGAACAGTTTGTTGCGGGCCGAGCATAGATAGACGGTGTCGCCGATCTTCAGAGGCGTGGTCTCCGCGCCCCACCGTTCTTCCGGCAGGTCTCCGGTGCGGAAGGTCCAGGCCCGCTCCAGTCGACCGACATTGTCCTTGTTGATCTGCGTCAGAGGCGAGTAGCGCTGGGCGCTGTCCGTGCCGCCCCAGGCCGGCCAATCCGCTCCCGTCTTGAGCAGGGCAGGATCATTATAGGCGCCGCGTGCGCCCGGCGCCGGGCTGGCGATCTGACCGCGGTTGGCCTGGGCCACGGCGAAGCCGAACACCACCGTCAGGACCGCCAGTCCCAAGGCGCCGCCGCCCGCCAGCCGTTTGCCGCCCCGCCCCATCAGAACGGGCAGGGTGGCCAGAACCAGGAACATCAGAACCAGCGGGCCGACCAGACGCGGGACCAGGGCCCATCCGTCCAGCCCCTTTTCCCAAAGCGCCCAGACCAGGGTGAACAGGAAGGCGCCGCCGTAGATCCAGGCGCCCCGCACGTCGCGCAAGACCAGAAGCACGCCCGAGGCGATCAGCAGCAGGCCGACGATCAGATAATACCAGGAGCCGCCCAGGGCCGCGAGCTGCGCCCCGCCGAAGGCGAGGATCGCTCCGATCAGGGCGATCAGGAGGCCGAGGAGCAGCGTCAGCCATCCTCCCAGCCCAGTCGGCGTGGTCCATCTCGGCATGGAGCCCCCGTTTTCGATTGCGGTTGAGACGAGCTCAACGAACGGACGCCGCCCAGGTTCCGAATTTGGCGCCTACAGACCCTAAAGCCGTTCCAAGTGGAGCGGCGGGCGCACACATTTATCGCCACATTGCGCGCATATCTGATCATTTGTTGCGATTTTCTCGAGCAATAGCCCGTAGCGGCAATAATATTTGCCTCACACCGCCGCTTTGCTGCATATGCGAGGGATGCATAAGACCCTGAAGCAAGGCGGGACTTTCGTGGTCGAACCCCGCCGCCTGTCCAAGGCCTCCGCCGAACTGCGCACACGCGGTTTCGGTGAGATCACGATTCCGCCCTCGACCGAGACGGCGGAGAAACAGGCGTCGCGCTGCACCGACTGCGGCGTGCCGTTCTGCCAAAACGCCTGCCCGCTTCAGAACAACATCCCCGACTGGCTGCGCCTGTCGGCCGAGAACGAGCCGCGCGAAGCCTGGCGCGTGGCGTCTCTGACCTCGACCATGCCCGAAATCTGCGGCCGCATCTGCCCGCAGGACCGGTTGTGCGAAGGCGGCTGCACCCTGAACCAGTCCGGCTGGGACGCCGTGACCATCGGCTCGGTCGAGGCCTGGCTGGGGGATCAGGCCTTCGCCAACGGCTGGGTCGAACCGATCCGGCCTGCGGCCGAGCGCGGCGAGAGCGTCGGCATCGTCGGGGCGGGACCGGCCGGTCTGGCCGCCGCCGACCGGCTGCGCAGCGAAGGCTATCAGGTCACCGTCTATGACCGTCATGACCGGGCCGGCGGCCTGCTGATCTACGGCATTCCCGGCTTCAAGCTGGAGAAACACGTGGTCCAGCGGCGCGTGGACCGTCTGATCGACGGCGGCGTTCAGTTCGTCCTGGGCTGCGAGGTCGGCAAGGACGTGACCCTGACCGAGTTGCGCGACCGCCATGACGTGGTCCTCCTGGCCATGGGCGTCTACCAGCCCCGCGTCCTGTCCGCGCCGGGGCGGGGCCCGGACTCCACCGTGGCGGCCCTCTCCTATCTGACGCACCAGAACCGGCGCGACCTGGGCGACGCCGAACAGGACGGCTGGCACGAGGCGCGCGGCAAGCGGGTGGTCGTGATCGGCGGCGGCGACACGGCGATGGACTGCGTCCGCACCGCCGTCCGCCAGGGCGCGGCCAGCGTGACCTGCCTGTATCGCCGAGACCGCGAGAACATGCCCGGCTCGGCCCGCGAGGTGGTCAACGCCGAGGAGGAAGGCGTCGTCTTCGAATGGCTGGGCGCGCCCAAGGCCCTGCTGTCCCAGGGCGATCGCGTCACGGGCGTCCGCGCCGCGCGGATGCAACTGACCGAGGCGGCCCCCGGCGAGCGGCGCGACATCGTGCCCGTGCCCGGCGCCGACTTCGATATTCCGGCCGACATCGTCATCGAGGCCCTGGGCTTTTCGCCCGAGCCCTTCGCCGCGCATGAGCCGAACCTGACACTCCGCGACGACGGCACCATCAAGGTCGGCGCCGTCAGCTTCGCCACCAGCCTGCCCGGCGTCTTCGCCGCCGGCGACGCGGTGCGCGGGGCCTCGCTGGTCGTCTGGGCTGTGCGGGAAGGCCAGGACGCCGCCGCCGAGATCGATCGTTACCTGAAGACCCGCACCGAGGAGGTCGCGGCATGACCGATTGGCTGAACAAGTACGAACAGACCCGCGACCGGCTGGAAGCCGAAAACGCCTATGACCGCAGCGCCGAGCGCGACGCCTGCGGCGTGGGCCTGGTCTGCTCCATCGACGGCACGCCGCGCCGCGACGTGGTCGAATATGCGATCCGCAGCCTGAAGGCCGTGGCCCACCGCGGCGCCGTCGATCCCGACGGCCTGTCTGGCGACGGCGCCGGCGTCATGTGCGAACTGCCACAAGGCTTCTTCGCCGACCAGGTGGCCTCGATCGGTCAGTCCGTGCGGCCCGGTCCGATCTGCGTGGGCCAGGTCTTCCTGCCGCGCACGGACCTGGGGGCCCAGGACCGCGCCCGCGCCATCGTCGAGACCGAGGCCCTGCGCGCCGGCTTCTGGATCTACGGCTGGCGCCAGACGCCCATCGACCTGTCGGTGGTCGGGACCAAGGCCGGGGCCACCCGGCCCGAGATCGAACAGATCATGCTGGCCCCGCCGCTGGACGACGCCGGACAGCCGCTGGACGGCGAGGCGCTGGAACGCGAACTGTATCTGTGCCGCCGCCGCATCGAAAAGACGGTCAAGACCGAGAACCTGGCCGGCGTCTATATCTGCACCCTGTCCGCGCGCTCCATCGCCTACAAGGGGATGGTGCGGGCCGAACTGCTGGGCGACCTGTATCCCGATCTGGAAGACCCGCGCTTCGTTTCGGCCTACGCCGTCTTCCACCAGCGCTATTCGACCAACACCTTCCCGGAATGGAAGCTGGCCCAGCCCTTCCGCATGCTGGCCCACAACGGCGAGATCAACACGCTGAAGGGCAATCTGAACTGGATGAAGTCGCACGAGATCCGCATGGCCGCCCAGGCCTTCGGGGATCGCGACCGCGAGGTGAAGCCGGTGGTCCAGCCGGGCGGGTCGGACTCGGCCGCCCTGGACAATGTGATGGAGGTGCTGGTCCACGCCGGTCGCCCCGCACCGATGGCCAAGGCCCTGCTGATCCCCGAGGCCTGGGCCAAGGACGACGTCGTCATGCCGCCCGAACACCGGGCCTTCTACGCCTATTGCAACGCCGTGATGGAGCCGTGGGACGGTCCGGCCGCCATCTGCGCCGCCGACGGCCGCTGGGTGGTGGCGGGCAAGGACCGCAATGGCCTGCGCCCCCTGCGGGCGGTCGAAACCGTGGACGGCCTCTTGATGGCCGGCTCCGAAGCGGGCCTGGTTCCTATCCCCGAAAGCCGGGTGAAGCGTCGCCTGCACATCGGCCCCGGCAAGCTGATCGCCGTCGATATGAAGCACGGCCGTCTCTACGACGAGCATGAGGCCATCGACGCCCTGGCCGCAGCCCACCCCTATACGGAGTGGCTGGACAATATGGTGGATCTGGAGCCGATCATCGGCCCCGGACCGGAACCGCGTTCGGCCTCCGGCGAGGACCTGACCCGCCGCCAGATCGCCGCCGGCTACAGCCGCGAGGATCTGGACCTGCTGCTGGACGCCCTGGTCCGCGACGGCAAGGAGGCGGTCGGCTCCATGGGCGACGACGCCCCGCCGGCGGTGCTGTCGGCCCTGCCGCGCCCGCTGAGCCACTATTTCCGCCAGAACTTCAGTCAGGTCACCAACCCGCCCATCGACCCCCTGCGCGAAGCCGGGGCCATGAGCCTGAAGACCCGGTTCAAGAACCTGGGCAACATCCTGGCTCAAGAAGAGGCGCAGACGGACGTCTTCGTCCTGGACAGCCCGGTTCTGACCAACGGCATGTACGAGCGGATGGTCGCGACTGTCGGCGCGGGTTCAACCGTGGTCATCGACTGCAGCTATGACGTCCCCGCCGATGACGCGCGGCCCGGCGCGGGCCTACGCGCGGCCCTGGACCGGATCATGGACGAGGCCGAGGCCGCCGCTCGCGACGGCGCGGCCCTGATCGTGCTGACCGACCAACAAAGCTCGGCGACGCGGCTGGCCGCCCCGATGATCCTGGCCACCGCCGGGGTTCACGGGCGGCTGACTGCGGCGGGCCTGCGGACCTATTGCTCGATCGTGGTCCGCACCGCCGAGACCCTGGACCCGCATGGATTCGCGGTTCTGGTCGGGGTGGGCGCCACCACCGTCAACGCCTGGCTGGCCCAGGACCTGTTCCAGGAGCGTCTGGACCGGGGCCTGTACCCCGGCCTGACCCTGCGCGACGCCTGCCTGAACTACAAGTCGGGCATCGAGGCGGGCCTGTTGAAGACCCTGGCCCGCAAGGGGATCAGCGTCATCTCCGCCTATCGCGGCGGCTGCGAGTTCGAGGTGCTGGGCCTGTCGCGGGCCCTGACGGCCGAGTTCTTCCCCGGCGCGCCTTCGCGCATCTCCGGCATCGGTCTGGCGGGGCTGGAGCAGGCGGCGCTGAAGCGGCACAAGGTCGCCTGGGGCGAGGCCCAGCCCTCCCCCGCCATCGGCGGCTTCTTCAAGATTCGTGCGGGCGGCGAGGCCCACGCCCACGAGGCCAAGACCATCCATCTGCTGCAGGACGCCTGCAACCGGGGCGACTACCGCCGGTTCAAGCAGTTCTCGGAAGCCGTCCGAAACCAGCCGGACCTGTCGCTGCGCGACCTGCTGGACTTCCGCGAAGGGACGCCGATTCCCATCGATCAGGTCGAGAGCGTGTCGGACATCCGCCGCCGCTTCCTGACCCAGGCCATGTCACTGGGCGCCCTGGGTCCCGAGGCGCACGAGACGCTGAACATCGCCATGAACCGCATCGGCGCCCGCTCCGTCTCGGGCGAGGGCGGCGAGGATCCCGAACGCTATCATCCGCGCCCCAACGGCGACGACGCCAACTCGGCGGTGAAACAGGTGGCCTCGGGCCGGTTCGGCGTCACGGCCGAATATCTGAACCAGTGCCGCGAGATCGAGATCAAGGTGGCCCAGGGCGCCAAGCCCGGCGAGGGCGGTCAGCTGCCCGGCTTCAAGGTGACCGAATTCATCGCCCGCATGCGCCACGCCGTGCCCGGCACCACCCTGATCAGCCCGCCGCCGCACCACGACATCTATTCGATAGAGGATCTGGCTCAGCTCATCTACGACCTGAAGGCCATCAACCCCGACGCCAAGGTGACGGTGAAACTGGTGTCCGCCTCGGGCATCGGGGCCATCGCCTCGGGGGTGGCCAAGGCCAATGCCGACGCCATCCTGATCGCCGGCCACAACGGCGGCACCGGCGCCTCGCCCCAGACCTCGATCAAACACGCCGGCCTGCCGTGGGAGATCGGCCTGGCCGAGGCCCACCAGGTGCTGACGCTGAACAATCTGCGCGGCTCGGTGACCCTGCGCACCGACGGCGGGGTGCGCACCGGCCGCGACGTCGTCATCGCCGCCATGCTGGGCGCCGAGGAATACGGCGTCGGCACCGCCGCCCTGATCGCCATGGGCTGTCTGATGGTGCGCCAGTGCCATTCCAACACGTGCCCTGTCGGCGTCTGCTCTCAGGACGAGCGGTTGCGCGAAAAGTTCACCGGCACGCCGGACAAGGTGGTCAACCTGTTCACCTTCATCGCCGAGGAGACGCGCGAAATCCTGGCCTCGATCGGCGCCCGGACGATGGACGAAATCATCGGCCGCACCGACCTGCTGCGTCAGGTCCGGCGCGGCGGGTCACACTTGGACGACCTCGATCTGAACCCCCTGCTGGTCCAGGTCGACGAGGGCGCCGCCGGCAAGTGGGCCGACAAGGGGCGCAAGCCCATCGCCGACAGTCTGGACGCGCGGGTGCTGAAGGATGCGGTGCGGTTCCTGGATCGGGGCCAGACGCTGGAACTGTCCTATCCGCTGAACAACACCCAGCGGACGGTCGGCGCCGCCGTCTCCTCGGCCATCGTGCGGCGTTTCGGGTCCCAGGGTCCGGCCGGACGGCTGAAGCTGCGTCTGGAAGGCATCGCCGGCCAGAGCTTCGGCGCCTTCGCCGCCAAGGGTCTGGAACTGCACCTGACGGGCGAGGCCAACGACTATGTCGGCAAGGGCCTGTCGGGCGCCGAGATTTCGATCCGCACGCCCGAATGGCGCGAGGATCAGCTGATCTGCGGCAACACCACCCTGTACGGCGCCACCTCGGGCCAGCTGTTCGTCGCCGGCGCGGCGGGCGAGCGGTTCGCGGTGCGCAACTCGGGCGCGGAAGCCGTGGTCGAGGGCCTGGGCGCCCACGGCTGCGAATATATGACCGGCGGCCGGGTGGTCGTCCTGGGCTCGGTCGGCTGGAACCTGGCGGCGGGCATGAGCGGCGGCGAGCTGTTCGTGCTGGACCAGCCGGGCCACGCCGAGCGCGCCCTGAACGGCGATCTGGCGGGCGTGACCGACATCGACGCGGCCGCGGCCGAACGACTGCGCGAACTGGTCGAGGCGCACCTGGCCGCGACGGCCTCGCCCTTGGCGCGGCGCCTGTTGAGCGACTGGGACAACACGCTTGACCGTTTCGTTCGCATCGTACCGCTCACGGACATTGTCAGGGCGGAGGAACGGCTTAAGACTTCGGCCTGAAGCCTGGTTGCGCCGTTCCTTCCTCTCCTCCCCGAGACGCCTGAAATGACCCGAACCGCCGCCCTTTCCGCCTTCACCGCCATCGGGGCGGCGTCGCTCGCCTCACCGGCCCTGGCGGCGCCTGCCCTGCTGGCCCACCAGGCGCCGCTGGTCATCGACAATGCGGCGACGGCCTGGATTCTGACATCCACCGCCCTGGTTCTGCTGATGACCCTGCCGGGCCTGGCCCTGTTCTACGGCGGCATGGTCAGGAAGAAGAACATCATCAGCGTCATCGCCCAGTCGGCGGCGGCCTTCGCCCTCGTCTCGGTGCTGTGGTTCCTGGTCGGCTATTCCCTGTCGTTCGGCGCCGGCCCCGATGCGGTCAACGGCCTGATCGGCGGGGTCCAGGCGGCCTTCCTGAACGGGGTGACGATGCAGACCGCGCACAGCCTGCTGCCGGGCCTGCCCGAACTGTTGTTCGTCAGCTTCCAGATGACCTTCGCCATCATAACCCCGGCCCTGATCGCCGGCGCCTTCGCCGAACGGATGAAGTTTTCGGCCAGCCTGCTGTTCTTCGCCCTGTGGCACCTGATCGTCTATGCGCCGATCTGCCATCAGGTCTGGGGCGGCGGCTATCTGGGCGGACTGGGGGTGCTGGACTTCGCGGGCGGGGCGGTGGTCCACGTCAATGCGGGCGTCGCCGGCCTGGTCTGCGCCCTGGTGCTGGGGCCGCGCCACGGCTTCGGCCGCGACAACATGGCCCCGGCCAATCTGGTCTATAGCGCCATCGGCACCGGCCTGCTGCTGGTCGGCTGGATCGGCTTCAACGCCGGGTCGGCCGGGGCGGCCGACGCCCTGGCCGCCACCGCCGCCTTCAACACCATCCTGGCCGCCGCCGCCGCCGCCCTGGGCTGGATGGCGATCGAATGGTTTGACCGCAAGCGCCCGACCCTGCTGGGCCTGCTGTCCGGCATCGTGGGGGGTCTGGTCGCCATCACGCCCGCCGCCGGCTTTGTCGATCCCAAGGGCGCCTTCTTCATCGGCCTGATCGCCGGCCCGGCCTGCTACGCCGGAGCGGTCTGGCTGAAGCACGCCCTGAAATATGACGACAGTCTGGACGCCTTCGGCGTGCACGGGATCGGCGGCATCGTCGGCGCCCTTTTGACCGGCGTCTTCGCCACCACCAGCGTCAACGCCCTGGCGGAGGGGGCGACCGTCTGGAAACAGGCCGTCGGCCTGGCCGGCGCAATCGCCTGGAGCGCGGCGGGCACCTTCCTGGTCTTGATGATCTGCAAGTTCACCACCGGCCTGCGCGTCGCCAGGGACGAAGAGGTCGAGGGGCTGGACTATACCCAGCATGGCGAAGCCATCCACTGAGGTCATGGACAGGGGCGGTTGATCCCGTCCCCGTCCGCCCCCATCTTCATCTGTGATCGAAGGTCTTGCCGTTTGCGGGAGACCGTCGGTCGGTCGCTTTTTCGAGGACCCAGATGACGACGACCCGCACCGTTCTGTTCGACAGCCCCTTTCTGCTGGGCTTTGACCATACACGCGCCCTGATCGACCGCGCAGCCAAGGCCGCCGCCGAGAGCTATCCGCCCTATAATGTCGAGCAGATCGCCGACACGGGCGTTCGGATCAGCCTGGCTGTCGCCGGCTTTTCGCCAGACGAGCTGACGATCACGCTTGAGGGGCGTCAACTGATCATCGCCGGCAAGCGCGACGAGGCCGGCAAGGGCGAACAGGCCTTCCTGCATCGCGGCATCGCCTCTCGCGGCTTCATCAGGAGCTTCGTCCTCGCCGACGGGCTGGAGGTTCAGGGCGCGCGGCTGGAACACGGTCTGCTACACGTCGATCTGATCCGGCCCGAGGCGGAACGCCAGGTGCGGCGCATTCCCATCACGGCGAGCTGAAAAGCGCGGCCGTTCGAACCGCCCGGCGATCCGGGCGTTGTGAAATCAAAGGAGGCGGTCCTATGACGCCGATTATGACCAAGGAAGATTTTGCGGGCCTGGGCGCCCCTGACCTCGTCTATGTGCGCGAGGTGAAGGCGTCCGACCTGCTGGAAGAGGCGGTCGAGATGAAGGACGTCGCCTTCGACCCGAACCAGTCGCTCTACGCCGTCCACAGCGCCGACGGCGAACGCCTGGCAGTGATGCTGGACCGCGACACCGCCTTTGCGGCCGCCGTGGCCCACGAGCTGGAGCCCGTCTCGGTTCACTGAGCGGAAAGGGAAGACGCCGCCGCGCCTGCTGTCAGGCGGCGGTCGCGGGAGCGTCGTCCTTGACGAAGAGGGCGCGGATCGCGTCGGCGGTGTGCGCCTGACGCAACTGCTCCCTCAGCTCGGCTGAACGCAGGGCGCGAGACGCCGCGGCCAGCGCGCGCAGATGCTCGGCCCCATCCTTGGGCGGGGCGAACAGGGCGAACAGAAGATCCACCGGGCGATCGTCGACGGCGTCATAGGCGACCGGCGAATCCAGGCGCACGAAGACGGCCGTGACCCGGTCGATCTCCTTCAGCCGGGCGTGCGGCACGGCGACGCCCGACCCAAGGCCGGTCGAGCCCAGGGCTTCACGCTCCAGCAGGGCTTCGAACACGCGGGTCTGATCCACGCCCATCGCCTGGGCCGCCGCCTCAGCGACCGCGTGCAGCGCTTGCCGCTTGGAAGAAGCGCCGCCGCGCAGCACTACGCCGTTGGGCGCCAGGAGGTCTGCGATATGCATTGTAGCCGACTCCAGACAGGCGAATGGCTGTCGCGGGCGCCCCTTTAGAGGCTCCCGCGACAAAGTCAAACGCGGCTGTTCACCTAGTGGCCGTTGGTCTTGCCGGTACGCTCGGGGTCGATCCAGCCGACATTGCCGTCAGGACGGCGATAGACGACCGACAGACCGCCGTGGGCGGCGTTGCGGAACAGGACGACCGGATAGCCCGTCATGTCCAGCTCGAGCACGGCCCGCCCCACGGTGATGGTGCGGATCTCATGCTCGGTTTCGGCGATGACCATGCCGACCGGGGGCGGACCGTCGCTGTCGCCGGCGTCGCCGAAGACGTCGTCCTCCACGCTGTCGGGATCCCGCAGCACGATGCTGCGGGCGACTTCGCGCGCGGCGTCTTCGGTCTTTTCAGGCGACAGACCCTTGGGTCCGATATGGTGGTCCTTGAGCCGGCGCTTGTAGCGGCGGACGCGCTTTTCGAGACGGTCCAGCGCCTCGGTGAAGGCGGAGTGGGCGTCGCCGCCCATACCCGTCGTCACCAGAGTCTGGCCCGACGCGAGGCGGACCCAACAGTCCACCTTGAAGCCGTGGCCGTCCTTGGACACCACGACCTCGGCGTCGTCACCGCCGCGGGCGAAGTATTTTCCGACCCCTTCTTCGAGTTCCTGGGAGATGCGCGAGCCTAACGCTTCGCCGACATCCACTTGCTTGCCGCTGACTTGGACTTGCATGCGGATAGAACGCTCCCGCTCGCTTTTGGTGTCAATCGGGATCACCGATTTGTGGTCACGCTTGTCAGGCGCCCCTAACCATTCTGCGACGTTCGACGGACGACGGAATTCTCAAGGCTTCCCGATACTTGGCGACTGTGCGGCGGGCGATGTCGATGCCGGTTTCCTTAAGGATTTCGACGATTCTGTCATCGGACAAAATGTCCCCCCCCAGGCTCTCGCCGTCGATCATGGTTTTTATCTTATGACGGACGGCTTCGGCCGAATGGCTGGCGGCGCCGTCGGTCGATTGGATGGCGGCGGTGAAGAAGAATTTCAGTTCGAACACCCCGCGCGGGGTCGAGACATATTTGTTCGAGGTGACGCGGCTGACCGTCGATTCATGCATGCCGATGGCGTCGGCCACGGTCTTCAGATTCAACGGACGCAGGAACTCGACCCCGAAGGCCAGGAAGGCGTCCTGCTGACGCACGATTTCAGAGGCCACCTTCAGGATGGTCTTGGCCCTCTGGTCCAGCGACTTGACCAGCCAGCTGGCCTGGGCCGCGCATTCGGCGACGAAGGTCTTTTCCGTTTCCGACCGCGCGCCGGCCTGGACCAGTCCATGGTAGCGTTTGTCGATCAGCAGGCGCGGCAGGGTGTCGGCGTTCAGTTCGACCCGCCAGCCGCCGGCGGGATCAGGCCGCACATGGACGTCAGGAACCACCGTCTGGGCGGGTTCGCCGCCGAAGCCGGCGCCGGGCCGCGGGGTCAGCCCCTTAAGCTCGGCGATCATCTCGTTCAGATCCTCGGCATCGACGCCGCAGACCTTCTTCAGCCCCGCCATATCCCGACGCGCCAAAAGGTCCAGATTGTCCAGCAGGGCCGCCATGGCCGGATCGAAGCGATTGCGCTCGATCAGCTGCAGCTTCAGGCATTCGGGCACGGAACGGGCCATGACGCCGGTCGGTTCGAACCCGTGGCAGACGGCCAGGACGGCCTCGATCCGCGCCAGATCGACCCCCAGCCGATCGGCGAACTCCGCCAGTTCGCCGCGCAGATAGCCTCCTTCATCCGTCGCATCAATCAGGGTCAGGGCGATGCCGTGGTCGGCCGGCGACAGGCCCGCCGAAGAGGCCTGGGCCTGGAGATGCTCCCACAGGGTGGGTTCATGGGCGTCGGGGCGCTCGCCGTCGCCTTCGAACACGACGCCGCCCTTGCCGGCGCTGGACCAGTCCGACAGACCGGGCTGAGCCTCGTCGGTCAGGCGGTCGCTGGTGCGTTCTCCAGGCGCGGCGTCGCCGTAGACGTCGTCGGAACCGGCGTCCATCGCCGCGACCGAATCCTGGCCCACCCCTTCGCCGAAAGACATTTCCTGATCGGCGACGGGATCGGCCGCCCTTTCGGGCGCGTCAGCCTCTCCGCCCTCGGGCTCGTCGCGTTGCAGCAGCGGATTACGCTCCAGCTCGGCCTCGACGAACTCCTCCAGCTCGAGATTGGACAGTTGCAGCAGCTTGATCGCCTGCTGCAGCTGGGGCGTGATGACGAGCCCCTGCCCCTGTCTGATCTCTAGACGCTGCCCGATCACTTACGGTTTTCCTGCGGGCGCCAAAACTGGCCCGGAACTTGCTGTCGAGAGTGCCGCCCATTGGTTAACACCCGACAAACGGGGGGTACGGGCCCGTCCCGACCCGCACGTCTGAGCCTTGGCGACCGGCGGGCAGAGCGCCGCCGCCCTTCGATCAGATGTAGTTTTCGCCCAGATAGACCCGCCGCACCTCGGGGTCGTTGACCGCCTCGTCCGCCGTGCCTTCGAACAGGACCGCGCCGCCCGAGATGATCGAAACCCGATCAGTGATGTCCAGGGTCTCGCGCACATTGTGGTCGGTGATCAGGACGCCGATCCCCTGCCCCGCCAGATAGCGGATCACCGAACGGATGTCGGCGATGGCCAGGGGGTCGATGCCGGCGAAGGGCTCGTCCAGCAGGATGAAGGAGGGGCGTCCCGCAAGCGCCCGGGCGATCTCGACCCGACGCCGCTCGCCGCCCGACAGGGCGGTGGCCGGGGCGTGACGCAGATGGTCGATGTGCAGTTCCGCCAGCAGCCGCTCCGTCTCCGCCTCGACCCGGTCGCGCGGATAGTTCAATTCGGCCACGGCCTTGATGTTCTGCTCCACCGTCATGCCGCGGAAGATGGAGGCTTCCTGGGCCAGATAGCCCAGGCCCATCCGGCTGCGCTGATACATGGGCTGGCCGGTGATGTCCTCGCCGTCCAGCCAGATCGAGCCGGAGTCGGGCGGGATCAGGCCGGTGATCATATAGAAGCAGGTCGTCTTGCCGGCGCCGTTGGGGCCGAGCAGGCCCGCGACCTCGCCGCGCTGGACGGTCAGGGAGACGTCGCGCACCACCTGCCGGGCGCCGAACGCGCGGGCGATGTTGCGCACCCGCAGGCCCTTTTCCGCGCGCGCGACCTCAGGCGTCGGCTCGGGCGCCGGCCGATCGTCCAGATTCAGGGCTGAGAGTTCTTTACGCGCCAAAGGTCGAGATCCGTGCGGCCTTCCCGGACGGGCGCCTAGTTGGTTCCGTTGGGATAGAAGACGCCCTGGACCCGATTGCCGGCGGCGCCGCGCGGCGCGCCTTCCATACGAGCGGTCTGCGTATTGACGTTATAGACCAGACGCGATCCGGACAGGACATTCTGGCCCTGGGTCAGGATGACATTTCCCGTCACCACGATCTCGCCAGAGCCCAGATTATAGACCGCCCGATCGCCGCGCATGGTCTGCTCCGGCGTCACGAAATAGACCGATCCGGCCGCCTCGGCCCGCTCCAGATCGCCGCCCGATCCAGAGACCAGGGTCAGTTGGTCGGCGCGAAACCGATTGCCGCCTTGCACGGCCTCAGCCCGCCCCCGCAGAATGACCCGGTTCGGCGCATATTCGACCCCGTCCGCCCCATAGGCGACCGGCTGGTTCGAGCCCCGCGTCTGGGCGTCGCCGACGGCCGGCAAGGCCAAGAGGGCCATCGCCCCCGCCGCCGCGACCGCGGCCCGTGTTCCAAAGATCTTCATCATGGTCATTCGCCTGAACCCGAGGGGGTCAGAACCCCCCGCACCTTGTTGTCGCCGGAGCCTTTGAACACCACGCGCTCGCCCTGATCATAGATCGCATAGGACGAAGCGTTGATGGTTCCAATAGGGCCCGCGCCCTGAACGCCTTTTGAACCGGTGATGATTCCGGTCGAGGTGTCGACCACCGCCTCGGGCGTGGTCAGCACAAACCCCGTGCCCCCGTCCGAAATCCGCACATTGGGGCCGATGGTCACGGTCTTGGCCTGTTCGTCATAGGTGCCGCCGTCGGCGGTCATTTCGGTGACCTTGCGTCCGCCCAGGTTCAGCTTCAGCGCCGGGCCGATCAGGCGGAAACGGCCGGTCGCCGCATCGCGCACGGCGCCCTGGGCCCCGACGGTGAAGGCGCGGCCTTGCGCGTCCTGGCCGTGGAACAGGGGCTTGTCCAGGCGGACCTCCTGGCCCTGACTGGCCTTGCGCTCCACGCCGGACATGACGGTTCGGAAGACCGTCCAGGTCAGGACGCCCCCCGCCAGCACCAGGATGATGATCGGCAGGACGCGGCGATACAGTTTGACCCGGCGGGAATGGGCGCGCCAGCGCGCCCCGGCCAGGGCGACCCGCTGTTCGTCCGCCTCGATGCGGGTCTGTTCGCCGGGTTCGGTCAAGACGGCCTCAGCTGTGGGCGAAAATGTCGACCTCGTCCCATCCGGCGAGATCGAGCGCCGAACGGCTCGGCAGGAAGTCGAAGCAGCGGGCGGCCAGTTCGGCCCGCCCCTCGCGCGCCAGCATCTGATCCAGCCGCGCCTTGGCCGCATGCAGATAAAGAACGTCTGAGGCGGCGTAGTCCAGCTGGGCCGGGCTCAGCTCGGCCGCGCCCCAGTCGGACGACTGCTGCGCCTTGGACAGGTCCACTCCCACCAGCTCGCGCACCACGTCCTTCAGACCGTGGCGGTCCGTATAGGTGCGGGCCAGTTTGGAGGCGATCTTGGTGCAATAGACCGGCCGGGTCTCCACCCCCAGGTGCAGCTGGAACATGCCGATGTCGAAGCGGCCGAAGTGGAAGATCTTGGTCACGGCCGGGTCGGTCAGCAGCCGCTTCAGATTCGGACAGTCGTAGGCGGGACGGTTCAGCCGCACCACATGGGCGTTTCCGTCGCCGGACGACAGCTGGACCACGCACAGGGGGTCGCGACGGAAACGCAGGCCCATGGTCTCGGAATCGATGGCGACTTCCGCCCCCAGGTCCAGGTCGTCGGGCAGGTCGCCCTCATGCAGAAAAACAGTCATGGGCAGGTTCTTACACGGCGAAGGCGCGCGGCGAAACGGCCTCGCGACAGGCATGATGAGGGGCCGGAAACGACGACGGCGCCGTGTCCGAAAACACGGCGCCGTCTGAAAGATGGTGCCCAGAAGAGGACTCGAACCTCCACGGCCGTTAAGCCACTGGCACCTGAAGCCAGCGCGTCTACCAATTCCGCCATCTGGGCCCCGTCGGCAGCGCCTTGCGGCGTTTCCATCGGGAAGGCGCGGACCTCTAAGGGAGGGTCCGGGCGGGGTCAACAGGGATTTTTCATCGGCGGGCGGTTTTATTTTCCAAGCGTCGCCGCAGGGCGGCGTCCAGCCTGTGTTAAGCCTGTTCGCTTACCCCGCCTTGAGGCGAGCCGGCCTAGCATCCGCCCATGGCCCAGCCGACCCTGACCCAGACCACGCCCGATCGGCGCGCGGCCGTGCGGCGTCCCTACCGCCGTCAGCGACGGCCGGAGGAGCGGGTGCGCCTCTTGGGCGAGGCGGTCGATCTGGTCCGGCCCGAAGAGGTGCTGCACCATGTTCAGGCGGCGGTGGCAGAGGGCCGCAAGACCCTGATCGCCAACCACAATCTGCACAGCCTGCATCTGATCCAGACCCAGGCGGAGATGCGGGCCTTCTATGACCGCGCCGACCTGGTCCAGGTCGATTCGACGCCTCTGATCTGGTTCCTGCGCGCCCTCGGCCTGCCCGGTCGCGGCTTTCACCGATCCACCTATCTGGACTGGCGGGACCATTTCTGGAGCGTCGCCGACCGCCGGGGCTGGCGCGTCATGTCGATCGGCGGGGCGCCCGCCGTCGGCCCGGAGGCGGCCCGGCGCCTGGCCGAACGCTATCCTGGCGCGGAGATTCGCACCCGCCACGGCTTCTTCGACGCCCGCCCCGGATCTGCCGACAACGCCGACATCCTGGCGGACATCCGCGCCTTCTCGCCCCACATCCTGTTCGTCGGCATGGGCATGCCTCGCCAGGAGTCGTGGATCGCGACCGTGTTCGACGATCTGCCCGCCTGCGTCGTCTTTTCGGTCGGGGCGGCTTTCGACTATGAGGCCGGCGTCCAGAAGTCGGCGCCGCGCTGGATGGGCCGGGTCGGGCTGGAATGGGCCTATCGCCTGCTGCACGATCCCCGGCGCCTGTTTCACCGCTATTGCGTCGAACCGTGGAGCCTGGCGCCTCTGGCCTTGCGTGAACTTACCGCCGCCTTCGCCCGACGACGCCAAGCGGATTGATCTAAATCCTACTTGGCAGATAGATATTTATCGGCATGATCGACTTCCGCCTCCGCCCGTCGTGTATGGGTGAAGGGTCGCCCCACGGCATTACGGGAGCATCGATGTCGCAAGACCATGGACCCAGGGTGGCGATCATCGGCGCCGGCTTCAGCGGCCTGCTGACCGCGATACAGCTTTTGAGGCGGTCGCCCGTCGTGCGGGTGACGCTGATCGAGCGGCGCGACGCCTTCGGTCCCGGCGTCGCCTATGACACCGGCAATCCCGGCCATCTGCTGAACGTCCGCCTGGACAATATGAGCGCCTTTCCCGACCGACCCGACCATCTGGCGAACTGGCTGGCGGAACAGCCGTCCTGGCGCGCCCAGGACGGCTTCATCACACGCGGCGTGTACGGCGACTATCTGCGGCATCTGCTGGCCGAGACGCTCGAGGGGAATGCGGACGAGGCGGGGCGAATGACTCTCGTCCAGGGCGAGGCCCAGGCGATCGACCGCCACGAAGGCGGTTGGCGGATCATGGTTGGTGCGGAAGTCATCGTGGCCGATGCGGTGATCCTGGCCCTGGGCAATCTGGAGCCCGCCTCCCCGCCCGGCGTGGATGCGGCGGTCCGCGCCTCGGCCGCCTATGTCGAAAACCCGTGGCGTATCGACACGGCTGCGGTCGGGGCTGCGCGTAACATCCTTCTGATCGGCTCCGGCCTGACCATGGTGGATGCAGCCCTGACCCTGCGGCGACCGGGACGGCGGTTCACCGCCCTGTCCAGGCACGGCCTCCTGCCCCGCGGCCACGCCACGGTTCCACCGGCGCCCTTCGACGGCGCCTTTTCGGGCGGTCCGTCCGAAGTCCTGTCCCAAGTGCGGCGCGCCGTCCTGACCCACGATTGGCGGGCTGTGTTCGATCGCCTAAGGCACGGCGCCCGCGACCTGTGGCGCGCCTGGACGCCGCAGCAGAAGCGCCGCTTCCTGCGTCATCTTCGCCCCTTGTGGGATGTTCACCGCCACCGGACGGCGCCGGGCGTGACGCGAGAAATCGCCGCCATGCTGGCTGCGGGGGATCTGACGGTGCTGGCGGGCAAGCTGACCGGAGTGGTGCTGGACGACGGTTCGGTCGAGGCCGCCTGGCGGCCGCGCCACCGTCGCCGGCCGATCCGGGACAGGTTTGACCTGGTGATCAACTGCACCGGCCCGCTGGGCGTCATTCAGCACAGCGCCGAGCCGGTGATCCGCAATCTGCTGGCCCAGGGCTACGGTCGGCCCGATCCGATCGGCCTGGGGCTGGAGGTCGATCAGGGCGGGCAGCTGATCGGGGGCGAGGGCGCCCCAACCCCTGACCTTTACGCCATCGGCCCTTTGACCCGCGGCGCCTTTTGGGAAATGACCGCCGTGCCCGATCTGCGAGGGCAGGCGCGGGACTTGGCGGCGGTGGTGGCAGACCGACTGACGAACGCCGACGGCTCGGTCAGATCGGCATGGCCATGATTTCCTTATAGGCCGAGATGACCTGGTCGCGGACGGACATCACCGTCTCCAGCGACGCCTCGGCCGAACTCAGCGCCGTGACCACGTCGATCAGATTGCCCTGGCCCTGGATCGACTTGGTCATCTGGGTCTCGGCCGCCCGCGTCTGGTCGGCCAGGCCGGTCATGGCGGTCTTGACCAGGTCGGCGAAGCCGTTGTCGCCGGCGGCGGGCGGCTGGGCGGCGACGGGCATGGCCCCGCCCTGGACGGCGGCGTAGGCCTTGGCGGCCATCATCGGGTTCATGGCCTAGTCCCTCAGCGTTTGATGATGTCGAGGGTGCGGCTGTCCATCGACCGCGCCGTCTCGATGACGTTCAGATTGGCCTCATAGGCCCGCTGGGCCTCGCGCATGTCCATGGCCTCGACCAGGGTGTCGACATTGGGTCGCATCACATAGCCCTGGGCGTTGGCCGCCGGATGGGAGGGGTCGTAGTCCATCTTGAAATCGCTGTCGTCGGGGCGGACCTCGGCCAAGGCGACGCCGGTCGCGCCGTCCACCTCTCGTGCCTGAAAGACGGGGATCTGCCGACGATAGGGCTCGCCGCCCGGCGTGCGGGCCGTGGACTGGGCGTTGGCGATGTTCTCGGCGATCACCCGCATGCGCGACTGCTGGGCCTTCAGGGCCGAGGCCGCCACGGCCATGGCGCTGTTCGAGGGTGGGACGGGATCAGGCATGGGTCAGGCCTCCGGTTCAGGCCGCGCCGGGCTTGCGCGCGGCCATGCGGATCATCGACATGGATTTCTGGTAAAAGCCGATGGCGGCGTCATAGGCCATGCGGCTCTCGGCCATCTTCAGCATCTGCTCTTCGACCACCACCGAGTTGCCGTCCAGGGTCGTCTCAGAATCCGGGGACTTTGACGAATCGAAACGGGGCGGCGCCACGGCGGGCGCCATATGGGCCCGGTTGGTCCGCACCATCGGCAGTCCCCCGCCCGAGCGCAGGGCCGCGGCGAAGTCGCTGGGCTGTTTCAGGTCGCGGCCGACGAAGCCGGGGGTGTCGGCGTTGGCCACGTTTTCGGCGATGACCTTCTGGCGGGCGTCCAGCCAGCCCAGCCGGCCCTTGATCTGTCCCAGCAGCGGAATGTCGGCGACGCCCATGGCGGTCTCCCGTACGGCGCAAAAATGCGCGATGGGCAGAAAATGCCGCCTGCATGGTTAATAGGGCGTTATCTCAACGGCTCGTTAACCAGGCTGATTAAGACTTGGGGTCACAGCGCCGACTGCGCCGGGGCCCAAAGCGTATGAACTTCCTCGATCTCGCCCGCGCCGTCTTCGGCCTGGCCTTCACCCTGGGCCTGATCGGCCTGGCGGCCTACGCCGCGCGCCGCTACGCCCCCCAGCTGCTGGCCCGGCTGAACGCCGAACGAGACGAACGGCGGATGCAGGTGGTCGAGACCCTGGTGCTGGACCCCGCCCGCCGTCTGGTCCTGGTTCGGATCGACGACGAGGAACGGCTGATCCTGCTGGGCGAAGGCCGCGAACTGATCGAGCCGCGCCAGCCGGGGATTTTCAAGTGAAGGACGCAAAACCGTTTTCCCCCCGCCGGAGCGGGGAGAAGGTCTTCACGGTTCCCGCCGCCTCCGAACTGAAGCGCGCGGCCCTCTTGTCGCTGATCACCACCCTGGTCTGCCTGGCCTGGCCGGTCGCGGCCCTGGCCCAGGAAGCCGCTCAGTCCGGCTCGGCCATCAACATCGACCTGGGCACCGGGGCAGGCCTGACTCAGCGGGTGGTCCAACTGGTCGGACTGATGACCGTGCTGTCCCTGGCGCCGTCGATCGTCATCATGACCACCAGCTTCGTGCGGATCGTCGTGGTCCTGTCCCTGCTGCGCACCGCCCTCGGGATGCAGCAGTCGCCGCCGAACGCCGTTCTGGTGTCCCTGGCCCTGTTCCTGAGCGCCATCGTCATGGCCCCGACCTGGCAGGACGCCTATGATTCGGGCATCCGCCCGCTGCTGGATCAGCAGATGGAACTGCCCCAGGCCTTCGACGCGGCGTCCGAACCTGTGAAAACTTTCATGCTGGCCCAGGTGGACCGTTCGGACCTGGCGCTCTTCACCCGACTGAGCCGCGTCGAGCCCCCGACCAACCTCCAGGAACTGCCCCTTCGGGTCGTCACACCGGCCTTCATGATCAGCGAGCTGAAGAAGGCTTTCGAAATCGGATTTCTTCTTTTCGTTCCGTTCCTTGTCATCGACCTGGTGGTGGCCAGCGTACTGATGTCCATGGGTATGATGATGCTTCCGCCAGTGGTGGTTTCCTTACCTTTCAAACTGATCTTCTTCGTCCTGGTGGACGGCTGGAGACTGGTCGCCGGGAGCCTGGTGGAGAGCTTCCAGCGGGCGTCCGGAACCGGATAATCCCCGCCCCATAAGGCTTTGCGCCGTTTCCCCGCTTGCAAAGCCAAGCGAAATCCGTGTTGATCCCCCGGTCCTCGCCCTGAATCGGGCGACTAACACTGGAAATGTCTCTTATGACCACTCAAGCCGAACTGATCGCCGCCGTCGCCAAGGACGCCGGTGTCTCGCAGGCCGACGCCGGCAAGGTGCTGACCGCCATCGTCGAAAACATCCACGCCAGCCTGAAGGCCGGCGGCGACGTGCGCATCTCGAACCTGGGCGTCTTCGACACCGCCGACCGCGCCGAGCGTGAAGGCCGCAACCCGGCCACGGGCGCGACCATCAAGATCGCCGCCTCCAAGGCCGTGCGCTTCCGCGTCTCCAAGCCGCTGAAGGACGCCGTCAACGGCTAAGACCTTCGGGTCCAGACTGCGGATTTGATCTGCGGATTAACGGGCGGGGGTCGCTGGGCGGCCCCCGCCCGCTTCTTTTCTGAAGTCCTGTTTGGCCGCATTGACCCAGCCGACGAAGGTGTCGGCATTGGCCGACAGGCCGGCGAAATCGGCCGCGCCCGCCACCCCCGACAGGTCGTCGTCCAAGGCCACGCGAATCGCATTGGCCGAACGCGCCCGGGCGATGAAGGGCGAATACTGACCCCGCAGACGATCCAGGGCCGCGCGGTTTCCACTCAGCGAATAGCCGACCCCGGCCCGAACCAGCCAGCTCTCCTCGGCGGGCGTCAGGGGCAAGTCGGTCTGTTTGTGGCGATCGCCCAGACGCGCCTCATACAGGGGGGCGGCGTCCGCCCACTTCTGCTGTTTCCAGAAGACGTCGCCGCGCACTTCGCGCGCGGGCGCCGACTGATCCCGATCCAGAACCTCAAGCGCGTGGTCGTAACGCCCCAGGTCCATCAGGGCCCGCGCTTCCAGGGCGCGGCGTTGGCTGTTGACGGCGGTCGGCAAGAGGGTGGTGCGCGACCCCCAGATCGCCTGAAGCGCCTTCTCCGGCTGACGGTCCATCAGATAGACGGTGGCCAGATCGGTGGCGACCTGCGCCTTGGCCACCCCTTCCAGCCGCTCGTCCACCTGGTGTTTCAGCAGTTCGGCGGCCTGGTCCAGCAGATCGACGTCGATCAGGCGGCGCGACAGGCGGCGCACCATTTCATCGCCGTCGGCGCCGATCGGCGTCAGTTCGCGGAAGTCATAGAAGAGGGCCAGGGCCTGAACGGGTTGCAGGCCGTCGGCGGCGCCTTCCAGGAACAGGGCGCGGAAAGCCTTGGACTGGTCCGCCTGGATCTCGGCGGCGCCCGGCACGTTCGCCATCCGCTTGCCGGCGCTGCGCAGGGCGTCCAGCGCCTCACGATAGCGGCCCTGCTGCAGATAGAGGTCCGCCAGTTTGCGGATCACCGCCAGTTCGGTCGCATCGCCGCGCCAGCGCCACTTCAGCAGCTCCAGCTGCTGGGCCGCCTGGTCGGGCGTCAGGGCGCCCTTGTTCAGCTCCAGGCTGATGGCGCCCAGTTTGGCGGGGGTGGCGATGCCGTCCAGCGGGGCGCGCGCCACCGCCTTGTAGACCGCCAGCGCCCGCGCCTTGTCGCCCGTCAGATCAAACAGACGCGCTTGAACGACCCGCGCCGCCAGCTGGTCGGCCGCCGAGGCGTTCTGGCTGAACACATAGTCCAGCAGCTGGCGCGCGGCGGGCAGATCGCCTGTTTCGATCGCCGCCAGGGCGTGGGCCGCGCCGAAGCGGGCGCGCCATTCCTTGGGGAAGTCGTCGATGACCGAGGCCCCGGCGGCGAAGGCGCGGCGCGCCCCCTCCCAGTCGCCCTGTTCGGCGGCGATATAGCCCTGCCAGACCTTGGCGGCGGGATCGTTGGACAGGGCGGCGCCGGCGAAGTCGACCTGGGCCTCCTCCAACCGGCCGACGCCGACGCGGGCGGCGCCGCGCAGCCCCCGCACCTCCGGCTCGCCCTGCATATTGGGAGCCTGGGCGATCAGGGCGTTCAGCACGCCGATCGCCTCATAGTTCAGGCCCGAACCGACCAGAAACCGCGACAGGGCCAGGCGAGCGCCGATCGGGGCGCGGGGATTGTCCGTCGCGGCCAGGGTCTCCTGGGCCGCAGCGTCCTGAAGTCGGCGATAGCGTTCGGAAAAGCCCTCGGTCGCCGCCCATTCCTCAAGGATCAGGCTGGGATGGGGCGCCCGTTTCGGCGCGTCGGCCTCACGCTCGCCCGCCTCCAGGGTCGCTGACGGCGGCGAAAGGGTCAGGCCGTTCGGGCGGCTGAGGGTGACCAGATCGCCAGCAGCCTCGATCTTCAGATCGTCGGTCGGCGTCTCCACCGCCAGGCCTTGAGCCGTGGGGATCAGGCTGAGGTCGATCGTGCTGCGCGAGCCCGAAAATCCCTTGCCGGGCGCAAGGGCGGTGACGGCGGCGAACCGGTCGCCGACCAGGGGATCAGTCAGCCAGACCGTCTTGGTGGCTCCCGCCATCCGGGCCACCAGGGCGTCGGAACCGTCGTCCGCGCGGTCCACCTCCACGCCCGAGGCGCCGGTGGGCGGCCCGCCGATGGTCACGGTCCAGGTCCCGCCTTGCCCGTCGGCTGCGACCGCCAGCCCCTCCGGCGCCGCGATGCGGACGGCGGTGTAGTCGCCGCCGGCGGCCCAGCGCGCGTCCTTGGCGGGCCCCAACGCCTTGGCGCCGGCCATATCCATCTTGGCGGCGGCGTCGAAGACGATCCAGACCGCCTCGCCCCGGCGGAAGACGGCGGCGCCGACCGGCGCGCCCCACTGGAAGGTCAGAACCGTCTTCTCGTCGCTGGAGACGGCGCGAACCGGCACGACGGCGTTGATCTTGGCCCCGGTCTCTTGCGCCGGCGTCTCCGGCGCCTTGCCCGGCGCATAGAGGTTCAGCCAGACGGCGCCGTCGGCCACGCCGGACCGGGCGTCGGCGCCCTCGGCCAGGGTGATGACCAGGTCGGTCGCCCCGCCGCGCGCCATTCGGGTCTCGACCGCCTTGACCCCCTGCGGCGGATCGACGCGCAAACGCGAAATGTCAGGGGCGGCCGAGACGCCCAGGCGGACGATGACCTTGTCGGCCTCACGCCGCACCTGGCTGCGCACGCCGATGACGCCGGCGAATTCGACGCGGGTGAACTCGCTGGATTGGCCGATGCTGATCGACAGGGGATCGCTGGAGCGGCCGGCCTCCTGGGCCAGGGGCGCAAGCGGCGCAAAGGCGACCGCCCCGGCCGCGGCGGCGGCCACGGTCGTCTTCAGCAGGCGCTTGCTGTGCGGGGTCCCGGACATATCGGCCCAGCCATGCCGCAAAAGCTCTTTAATCGCGGTTAACCGACGTTCACCCGCGATTCCACGAATGGGACGGTTCGCCCACGCGACAGGCCGGGCGATCTGGCGCATCATGGGGCCATGACCGATTATCCCCGCCTCAGCACCCTGAAGACCGGCCTGGGCTGCAAATGCCCGCGCTGCGGCCAGGGTCCCCTGTTCAAAGGGTATCTGACCCTGCGCGAAGCCTGTCCGAACTGTGGGCTCAGCTACGGCTTTGCGGACCCTGCGGACGGCCCGGCCTTCTTCGTCATGTCGGCGGTCGGCCTGGTCGGCATGATCCTGTTGATGGTCATCGACTTCACGATGAAGCCGCCCATCTGGGTCCACGCAGTCGTCACCCTGCCGATCCTGATCGCGCTTTGCCTGGGCTGTCTGAGGCCGTTCAAAGCCTGGCTGGTGGCGGAGCAGTATGTGCACAAGGCCGCCCCGCCGGAATTCTCCAGCAACGGCAAGCACGGGGATTAGGGGCGGGGTGCTCGCCCCCTGCCCCTCAGTCGATGCAGAGGGTCGCGCCCGCCTTGCCGTCCTGGACCGGCGTGTTGCAGCCGAAGCGGTCGCTTGTCGCCTGACAGACGCCGGTTGCGGCGGTTCCGGGCGCGATCCCGCTGTTGCCCTCGATCCGGCAGTCGCCCTGGCACTGGTCGCCGTCGGTGCAACGCTTGCCGGCGTCGGCGTAGTTGATCACGCACTGCCAGGATTGCAGCCGGCCGACCTGTTTCATCGTCCCGCCGCGCGCGGCGCAGGCCGAGGCGTCGGCGCTCTGCATCGGGGCGTCCGAGCCCGCCGTGGTCTGCGGGGTGCAGGCGGCCGCCAGAAGGGCGGCGGCGGCGAGAAGAGGGATACGGATCATTCGACCTGTCCTTTGGCGAAGCCCGACCAGACGTCGTCGTAGTCGAGCTGCATCTGCGGCGATTCCGACGCCCATTTCGTGACCCGGATCGGCGCCCGGGTCTCGAACATGAAGGCCAGGGTGTCAGTAATCTTGTGCGGCTGAAGGTCCGCATTGATCGCGCCTTCGTAGCTGGCCTGATCCGGGCCGTGGCCGCTCATCCGGTTGTGCAGGCTGGCGCCGCCCGGCGCAAATCCGCCCGCCTTGGCGTCATAGGCGCCGGTCACCAGGCCCATGAACTCGCTCATGACGTTGCGGTGGAACCAGGGCGGGCGGAAGGTGTGCTCGGCGACCATCCAGCGCGGCGGGAAGATGACGAAGTCGATATTGGCCGTGCCCGGCGTCTCGGACGGACTGGTCAGGACGGTGAAGATCGACGGATCGGGGTGGTCGTAGCTGACCGTGTTGATGGTGTTGAACCGCGCCGTGTCATAGCGGCAGGGCGCCAGATTGCCGTGCCAGGCTGCGACGTCCAGCGGGCTGTGGTCGAAGGTCGTGGCCCACAGGCGGCCGCCGTATTTCTGGACGCACTGGGTCGGGCGATCCACGTCCTCATAGGCCGCGACCGGGGTTTCGAAGTCGCGCGGATTGGCCAGGCCGTTTGCGCCGATCGGCCCCAGGTCCGGCAGACGGAAGGGACTGCCGTAGTTTTCGCAGACATAGCCCCGAACGGGCCCGTCGATCTCGACACGGAAGCGGACGCCGCGTGGGATCAGGACCACGTGGCCGGGTTGGGCCTCGATCACCCCCATCTCGGTGACGAACCGGTGCGAGCCCTGCTGGGGCACGATCAGCAGTTCGCCGTCGGCGTCGTAGAAGACGCGGTCGGTCATCGACCGGTTGGCGACATAGAGGTGAACGCCCGCCCCGGCTCCGGCGTCGGGATCGCCCGCGCCGCCGTAGGTGACCAGACCCTCGACCCAGTCGGTCGCGGTCTCGGGGATGGGCAGCGGGTCCCAGCGCATGCGGTTGGGATTGGGCGGGGTCTCGTCGAACGGGCCGGAGCGGACGCGCCCCTGATCGAAGGCCACATAGGGGCCGTGCTGGGCCGAGGGGCGCAGACGGTACAGCCAGCTGCGCCGGTTCTCGGCGCGCGGGGCGGTGAAGGCCGTGCCGGACAGCTGTTCAGCGTACAGGCCCATCGGCGTCTTCTGCGGCGAATTCTGGCCCTGCGGCAGGGCGCCGGGCGCGGCCTCGGTCGCGAAATGATTGCCGAAGCCGGTCAGATAGGCGGGCGCGTTGGATCGCGTCGTCATGTGCATGTCTCCCTTGGCGGGAGGTTTAGAAGGTTCGGCCGCAGACGTCATCCACTCGTCTGCGCCGGGACCGCACCGGCCGGGTCAGAGCGTCCGCGCGATCAAGAGCTTCATGATCTCATTGGTGCCGCCGTAGATCCGCTGGACCCGGGCGTCCTTGTACAGCTGGGCGATCGGATATTCGTTCATATAGCCGTAGCCGCCGTGCAGCTGCAGCATCTCGTCGATCGTCTCGCCCTGGATGTCGGTCACCCAGTATTTGGCCATGGAGGCGGTGGCGGCGTCCAGCTGGCCCTTCAGGTGCAGGCCGATGCAGTGGTCGACGAAGACCTTGGCGACGGTCAGCTTGGTCTTGACCTCGGCCAGTTTGAACTGGGTGTTCTGGAAGTCGATGACGCGTTTGCCGAAGGCCTTGCGCTCCTTGACGTAGGCGAGGCTGGCCTCCAGCCCGCGCTCGGCGGCGGCGACGCCCTGGACGGCGATGTTCAGCCGTTCCTGGGGCAGTTGCTGCATCAGCTGCACGAAGCCCTGGCCCTCGACCCCGCCGATGACGTTGTCGCCGGGGACCTTCACGTCGTTGAAGAACAGTTCGGAGGTGTCGTTCCCCTCCATGCCAATCTTGTGCAGGTTCCGGCCGCGTTCGAAGCCTTCGGCGCCGTCCGTCTCGACCACGATCAGGGACGTGCCCTTGGCGCCCTCGGCCGGGTCGGTCTTGGCCACCACAATGATGAAGTTCGCCAGCTGGCCGTTGGTGATGAAGGTCTTGGAGCCGTTGACGACATAGCCGTTGCCGCTCTTGATCGCCGTGGTCTTGACCCCTTGCAGGTCCGAGCCCGCGCCCGGCTCGGTCATGGCGATGGCGCCGACCAGTTCGCCGGAGGCCAGACGGGGCAGCCAGCGCTTCTTCTGCTCCTCGGTGCCGTAATGCCAGATGTAGGGCATGACGATCGCATTGTGCAGGCTGATGCCGAAATGGTCCGCGCCCTTCCAGCCCAGCTGGCGCATCAAGACGACCTCGTGCCGATAGTCGCCGCCAAAACCGCCGTCCTCTTCGGGCAGCGACAGGCCGAGCAGACCCGCCTCGCCCGCGTCGTTCCATAGCTGGCGCGGCACCGAGGAGTCGGCGATCCACTGCTGCACCTTGTCCAACGGCGCGTGCTCGTCGATCCATTTGCCGACGCTGTCGGAGAAGAGGGTGATCTCCTCTTCCTGCATGAAATCGGGATCAGGGCTGCCCAGCACGTTCATCGGTTTTGTCCCTTGTCTCTATGATTGCAGTTGGGCTTCTGCGTACCAACCGTCAGGTCTTGGTGTGGATTGCGACCACCACTGAAGGCCAGCCGCAATCCATTTCTGACGAAGCTCGGCGTGTGTCGCCTTGGCGTCATCGTAACCAAAGTGTGTCCCGCAGCAGGGGCAGATTTCGAACGACTGTGTCGGTTCGAAATCCAGCTCCCATTTGCAGACAGGACAGGCCGCCACAGTCCTCAGAACGCCTCGACCGGCATGGCCATCAGCACGTCCGCGCCGGTCTTCATCTTCTTCAGATGGGCTTCGGCGTCGGGCAGGATGCGCTCGACGAAGTAGCGGCCGGTCTGAAGCTTGGCGGCGTAATAGGGGTCGGTCGAACCGGCCTCGATCTGGGCCTGGGCGACCTTGGCCATCAGCGCCCACATATAGGCCAGGGCCGTCAGGCCGAAGACGTTCAGATAGTCGGTCGAGGCGGCGCCGGCGTTGTCCGGATTGGCCATGCCGTTCTGCATCAGCCACATGGTGCCTTCCTGCAGCTTGGCCTTGGCGTCGGCCAGGCCGTCGACGAAGGGCTTCAGCGTTTCGTCGCCGCCGTTCTCCGCCACGAAGGCGTCGATCTCGCCGAACCAGGTCATGATGGCGCGGCCGCCGTTAGCGGGCAGTTTGCGGCCGACCAGGTCCAGGGCCTGGATGCCGTTGGCGCCCTCATAGATCATGGTGATCCGCGCATCCCGCAGGTACTGCGAGGCCGGGAAGTGTTCGGTGTAGCCCGAACCGCCGTGGACCTGCATGGCCAGGGAGGCGACGTGGAAGCCCTTGTCGGTCAGATAGGCCTTCAGCACCGGCGTCAGCAGGCCCATGTAGTCCTTGGCCTTGGTCGCCACGGCCTCGTCTTCCGACTTCTCCAGATCGGCGTGAAGCGCGGTCCACAGGATGAAGGCCTGGCCGCCTTCGACGAAGGCGCGGGCCTCCAGCAGCATGCGGCGCACGTCGGGATGGACGATGATCGGGTCGGCGGGGCCTTCCGGGTTCTTCGGCCCGGTCAGGCTGCGGCCCTGCAGGCGGTCCTTGGCGAACTCGACGGCGGCCTGATAGGCGGCGGTGGCGATGGCCAGGCCCTGCAGACCCGTACCCAGGCGAGCCTCGTTCATGACCACGAACATATTGTTCATGCCCCGGCCTTCCTCGCCGATCAGCCAGCCCTTGGCGCCGTCGTACTGCATGACGCAGGTGGCGTTGCCGTGGATGCCCATCTTGTGCTCGAGCCCGGCGCATTCGAGCTTGTTGCGCTCACCCAGCGAACCGTCCTCATTGACCAGATACTTGGGCACGACGAACAGCGACAGGCCCTTGATGCCCGGCTGGGCGCCTTCGATCCGCGCCAGGACGGTGTGGATGATGTTGTCGGAGAAGTCGTGCTCGCCCGCCGAGATCCAGATTTTCTGGCCGGTGATGGAGAAGCTGCCGTCGTCGTTGCGCACGGCCTTGGTGCGGACCATGCCCAGGTCGGTGCCGCACTGGGGCTCGGTCAGGTTCATCGTGCCGGACCATTCGCCGGACACCATCTTGGGCAGGTATTTGGCCTTGATCTCGTCCGAGGCGCTGGCGTGGATGCCGGCATAGGCGGAGGCGGTCAGGCCCGGATACATGGAGAAGGCCGCCGAGGCGCCGGCGGTCATCTGACCGAAGGCCGAGGCGACGATCGAGGGCATGCCTTGGCCGCCGTAGGCCGGATCGGCGGCCAACGCCATCCAGCCGGCTTCCGACATGGCCTTGTAGGCTTCCTTCCAGCCCTTGGGACCGGTGACGACGCCGCCTTCGGACCAGTGGCAGCCTTCCTTGTCGCCGGGGTTGTTGATCGGGGCGATGACCTCGTCGGCGAACTTGGCGCCTTCCTCCAGGATCTGGTTGACCAGGTCCGACGACACGTCCTGGAAACCAGGCTGGTTCGTGTACCGGTCGATCTCCAGCACCTCGTTGAGGATGAAGGTGAAATCGCGGACGGGCGACTTGTAGGCCATGGATCAGGCTCTCGCTTTGAAGGGGTGGTGGTGGTCTTGGTTGAGACGCGCGCGCAGCAGCTTCTCGTAATCTTCGGCGCCGGGCAGCAGGTCGGGACGGTGCTCGCTCAGCTTGGATTCCATCCAGGCGCAGGCGTCCTCCGCCGTCTGGATGGCGCCTTCGATGTCTTCCAACTGCTGTTTCAAGGCCGCGATCTGGGCGCGGTGACGCCGCAGGGCCACGGCCATCTGATGGACGTTGTGATCCTTGCGGTCGTACAGATCCAGCATCTCCTGGATCTCCTGCAGGGTGAAGCCGATGCGGCGCCCCCGCAGGATCAGCTTCAGCCGGGCGCGGTCGCGGGCGTCATAAACGCGGGTCTGACCCTTGCGCGCAGGGGTCAGCAGACCCTTGTCCTCATAGAAACGCAGCGCCCGCGCCGTGGCGTCGAACTCGCGGCACAGCTGGCGAATGGAATAGGTGCGATGGTCGTCGGCGGTGGCCATGAAGGCACCATAACTTGACGTGCGCGTAAAGGAAAGAGTTTACGTGCGCGTAAGGGTAAGCTTTTCGTCGCCACCCCTCCCTCGCGGCGCGCCAGGCAAAGAAAAGCCCGGAGCCTGGGGAAGGCTCCGGGCGCGACACACCGGGGCGGAGGGGGAGAGGCCCCGGCGATCGATCCTGTTTCAGGCGCGCCGCCGTCCCAAGAGGACGGGAACGGTGAGCGCCAGGAGAATGAGGTTCACCACCGCCAGGCCGATGTCGCGGCTCAGGGCGTGGACCATCAGCATGGTCGCCTCCATCACGATCAGTCCGGCCGAGGCGCTCAGCAACAGAGGGCGACCCACGCGCCAGGAGATCAGCGGCGCCAGAACGCTCAGGCCCAGCGCCATCTCCACCAAGCCCAGTCCACGCACCATGTTTTCCGGCGCGACCGCAGGCCAGCCCATCAGGGCGATCAGATTGGTCATCGGCTCGGTCAGCTTGGCGTAACCGGCGGCGATGAAGAACATCGCGATCCAGCCCTGGAAGGTCCACAGTGTTACGTTCTTGTAGACGGAGCGGGTGCGCGACTGGGCGACGGGCAGAGTGGTGGAGGTCATCGGGGAGCGCCTGATTGGTAACAGTTGCGAGATCGGATCGAGCAACTCCGTTCGCAAGGGGTATGTAGCGCAGCCGATGCATTTTGTCATCGCCGGATGACATCAGTTGATGACATCGGCTGATGACTTATTGTTTCTGTGACATCCACGCTACAGGCGACCCGTCGCCCTTCCCTGAGGATCACCCCTCTTCCGACTGAGGTCCCGGTGTCTGGACGATCAGATCGCCCGGCTGGCAGTCCAGCTCTCTACAAAGGGCGTCCAGGGTGGAGAAGCGCACGGCGCGGGCCTTGCCGGTCTTCAGGATCGACAGATTGGCCATCGTCACGCCGACGCGGTCGGACAGTTCGGTCAGGGACATGCGGCGCTCCAGCAGCAGCCGGTCCAGCTGGATCAGGATCATGGCGCGCCTCAGACCGTCGCCAGCTGTTCGTCGCGCATGGCCGAACCCTGACGAAACACCTCAGCCAGAATGAAGACGACCAGAATGCCCAACCATGATCCTAGGCTGAAGTCATAGTCGGAAACCGACTCTCCCAGGACGTGCGGCGCCACAAGAGCCAGCATTAAGGCGGTGAGCTGGATGCCCATCAAGCCCAGCCCCACGCCCTGCAGACGCTTGACGTTGGCGAACTCGAAGGCGTCGCCCTGATTGACCGAAAGCAGGATGCGGCGCAGTCGGTTGATGATCCACCAAGTGAAGCCGCAGGCCAGGAAGGCGCCGAGCAGGGTCAACCGTTCCGGCCAGTGCAGGTCACGCGCGTCGCTGCTGTCGAGGTTCCTCATTCCGTCGACGAACCCCGCCGCAAAGTCGGGCGATATGATGCTGGCGGCCAAGCAGATCGCCATGATGCCGGTGGCCAGCATGACGAAGACGTTGGCGAACCCCAGGCACCAGCGCAGGGCGCTTGAGATAGAGTATTTTCCGATCAGTCTCATGTCGAACAGCCCTTTCTTCGGCGTCGCCCTCCGCAGCGCCTTAGTGACTATCGATATGGATTTATCGAGAAGCAGGCAATATCTTTATCGATAAACGAGATGAAGCTTTCGTAAGGTTCTGCATCAGGCGGTAAAGCCCCAGCCTATCCGCGCGGCCTCCAGCCGGGCCAGCTTGGCCTGGAACGGCGCCCAGTCGTCCTGAGCGTCTATCGCGGCCCAGATCGCCTCGACCTCCTCGATCAGCATTTCCTCGGGTTCGCGGGCGGCGAACATCGGATGCTCCAGCCGTTCGATCCGGTCGGGCTCGTGCGCCATCAGGGCGAAGCGGAAGGCGTCGAAGGCCTCGCCCTGGTACAGTTTGGCGCGCGGACCCGACAAGGCGCGCGCGGCCGAGGCGAAGCCGCCGAACCAGTCGAAGAACAGCGGCTCCCAGCGCAGCCCCTCCCCGCCTTCGCGCAGCAGGGCCAAGGCCGCATCGACCAGCCTCTGGTCCGCCGCCTCCCCCAGGCTCAGCACGCCGAACCGCATCAGGAAGGCCGCGCGCAGTTCGCGGATATAGGCGGGGCCGAAGCCGTTCAGGGCGTCGGTCAGGGGCTCGACCTCGGCGACCAGCTTCAGGCAGCCGGCCAACTGGGTCAGGTTCCAGAACACCGCCTCCGGCTGGCGGGCGAAGGCGTAAAGGCCGGTCTGGTCGAAATAGGCGGCGGTGAAGCCCGGCTGATAGGACGGCAGGAAGCGCCAGGGGCCATAGTCGAAACTCTCGCCCGTGACGTTCAGATTGTCGGTGTTGAGCACCCCGTGGACGAAACCCGCCGCGATCCAGCGCGCGGTCAGTTTGGCCGAGGCCTCGACGACGGCGCGCAGCAGGCCCGGCGCGTCCCCCGCCGCGACCTGTGGGTGATACAGGCTGCGGACGTGCGCGATCAGCGCTTCGATATGATCGACCCGCCCCAGATAGGCGGCGCGCTGAAAGGTTCCGAACCGAACATGGCTGTGCGACAGGCGCGCCAGGACGGCCGAACGGGTCGGCGACGGCTCGTCGCCCCGCTCCAGCGCCTCGCCGGTCTCGATCAAGGAGAAGGCGCGGCTGGTCGGAACCCCCAGGGCCTCCAGCATCGCGGCCGCCAGAACCTCGCGCACCCCGCCTTTCAAGGTCAACCGACCGTCGCCGCCGCGCGACCAGGGCGTCTGGCCCGATCCCTTGGTTCCCAGATCCAGCAGACGGGGCCGCTCGCCGCGCCGCGCAGCCGTCGCCTGCGGCGTCTCCCACATCTGGGCCGCCAGAAAGCCGCGCCCGTCGCCCAGGTCGGGGTTGTAGTGACGGAACTGATGGCCGTGATAGCGCATCGCCAACGGCCCCGGCTGGCCCGGCAGGGGTTCGAACCGGCCGAAGGCGGCGATCCATTCGGCCTCGCTCAGCCTGTCCAGCCCCACCTCGGCGGCGGCGCGCTGATTGCGGAAACGCAAATCGGCCTTGGGAAAGCGCGCGGCCTCCACAGCGTCGGCGAAGTCCGGCCCCAGATTGAAAAAGACGGGAGCGGGGCGGTAGTCGGCGTGGACGGGCATGGCGGTCAGTTGCGCCCGCCTGGACGCTTTCGCAAGGCGCGGACTCGTCGCTGATCGGCTGAAGACTGACCTAGCGTCAAAATTTTCTGTCTCTTCCGTGTCACAGAAGGGCCGAACTAGGGCGAAAAATGGTCGCGGGTATCAGCGCTCGCTTGTCGTTCGGCGGGAAGCAGGCTTAGCCTCACCTTACTGAACGCGCCTCCACGCAGAGGCGCGTCGATTGGGAAATAGGAAACGCTTCGGTCGCCCCGCGACCGAGCTTCAGAGCCGGGAGGACGCTTCGTTGCGCCACACTAACCGCTACCTCAGAACCACCGTGTCCGCCGCCGTGGTCGGCGCCGCCGCCTTCGGCTTCGCCGGCATGGCCGCCGCCCAAGAGGCGCCGGCGACCGTGGACGACATCATCGTCACCGCCCAGAAGCGCGAACAGAGCCTGCAGGACGTGCCGATCGTGGTCACCACCCTGTCGCAGGAGGTGCTGGACGGCGCGGGCGTGCAGGACATCAAGGATCTGCAGATCCTGACCCCCGGCATGACCGTCACCTCGACCCAGTCGGAAGCCTCGACCACCGTCCGTATCCGCGGCGCCGGCACTGTGGGCGACAACCCCGGTCTGGAAAGCTCGGTCGGCGTGGTCATCGACGGCGTCTATCGTTCGCGCAACTCGGTCGGCTTCGGCGACCTGGGCGAACTGAGCCGCATCGAGGTGCTGAAGGGGCCGCAAGGCACCCTGTTCGGCAAGAACACCTCGGCCGGCGTCATCAACATCATCACCGAACGTCCGTCGTTCGACCCGTCGATCTCGGCCGAACTGACCGCCGGCAACTACGGCGCCGTTGGCGGCTCCGTCTCGGTGACCGGCGGCCTGACCGATCAGATCGCCGGCCGCCTGTTCGTCGCCCATCGCGAGCGCGACGGCTTCTATGACGTCAATCTGGGCGACGGCCCCCGCACCCTGACGGAAGACAACACCCAGGACTACTGGACCGGCCGTGGCCAGTTGCTGATCCTGCCCAGCGACGAGGTGTCGATCCGCCTGATCGCCGACTACACCAAGCGCGACGAATACTGCTGCGCCGCCGTTCAGACCCGCGTCGGCCCGACCCAGGCCTTCATCGCCGCCCTGACGGCGCCGAACGGCCCCGGCCAGCGTCCGCCGGTCGCCGGCTTCGGCACGGTGCCCTTCAGCCGCACCGCCTATTCGAACCGCGAGACCCCGCAAGAGATCGAGGACATGGGTCTGTCGGCGGAGGCCACCATCGACCTGCCCAGCCTGAACGCCACCCTGACGTCCCAGACCTCGTGGCGCGACTGGTCGTTCCAGCAGGGGATGGACCTGGACTACACAGGCGCCGACATCCTGTACCGCGCCAATGACGGCTCCAACGGCTATGGGGTCGGCAACCTGACCCAGGAACTGCGCCTGGCCGGGACGACGGACAAGTTCGACTGGCTGGTCGGCCTGTTCGCCACCAAGGAAGAGGTCTATCGCGACGACAGCTATGTCTACGGCGCCGACTACAACGCCTTCGCCTCCCTGCTGCTGACGGCCTCCCTGCCGGCGACGGTGGGCGGCCCGAGCCCCAGCCGCCTGGGCTGTTTCACCAATCCCCAGGGCTTCCTGGTCGGCACGGCCGGTCCGGCCGCCGGACAGCCGCTCTGCGTGATCGGCGCCGTGCCCCCCAGCGCCGCCGCCCCGACCTTCGGCACGGGCAAGGCCTATGAGGACCACTATTCCCAGAAGTCCGAATCGGTCGCCGTCTTCACCAACAACACCTATCGGGTGACGGAGGCGTTCGAGATCAACCTGGGTCTGCGCTACACCTATGACAGCAAGCGTCTGCTGGGCCTGCAGGACAATCTGGGGACCAACGGCGCGGCCTGCGGCGGCGCCCTGGCGAACCAGAACCCGGCCAATCGCGCGGTCTCGCCCATCCCCGGCACGGCCAATGTCGCCACCCCAGCGGCGGCCCTCGGCCTGCTCTGCCTGCCTTGGTCCAACCCGCAGTACGACAACCGCCGCATCCAGGAAAAGTTCAGCGACACCGACCTGAGCGGCACCCTGAAGGCCTCCTACCGCCTGAACCCCTCGGTCATGGGCTATGTCTCCTACGCCCGCGGCTACAAGGGCGCCGGCTACAATATGGACCGGGTGCAGACGGGGGTGACGCCGGACGCCTCGCTCTTCTTCGAGGCCGAGACGGTCGACAGCTATGAGGCCGGTCTGAAGACGACCCTGTTCAACCGCACCATGCTGTTGAACATCACCTACTTCGACCAGAAGTTCGAAAACTTCCAGCTGAACACCTTCCTGGGCACCGCCTTTGTGGTGGAATCCATCCCGGAACTGACCTCGCGCGGCGTCGACGCCGACATGGTCTGGTTCACCCCGATCGAGGGCCTGTCCTTCCAGGGCGGCGTCACCTACACCGACGCCAAGTACGGCGACTTCACCGGCGCCGATCTGTCGAACCCGGCGCGCTTCCCGCAGCTGTCGCTGCTGCCGGGCGCCCGCGCCTCCTTCGCTCCGGAATGGTCGCTGACCGGCGCCCTGGCCTTCGACCGCTCGCTGGGCGGCGGCCTGCGCGGCGGCTTCAACCTGTCGGCCAAATATTCGACCGAGTACAACACCGGCTCGGACCTGCTGCCGTACAAGAACCAGGAGGCCTTCACCGTCGTGAACGGCCGCATCACCATCGGTTCGGAAGACGAGCGCTGGACCGTGGATGTCTGGGGTCAGAACCTGCTGGAGGAGGAGTACACCCAGGTGGCCTTCGCCGCCCCGCTGCAGGGCACGGCCTTCACCAACACCACCACGCCCCAGGCGGACGGCACCTACTACAACATCGCCACCGACACGGCGACCTACAACGCCTATCTGGGCGCCCCGCGCACCTGGGGCGTGACGCTGAAGGTCAAATACTGATCGTCTGAACCGCCGCGGCACCTAGCGGCTGACAGGGCGGAACGACGAAGGCCCGACCGGGAGACCGGTCGGGCCTTTTTCTTTGCGAGGGGGATCGCGGCGGAGGCGGCTGGCGTTTGTGCGAGCCAGAACCAGCTTTCCACCCCGAACAGCCCTTCGTGTTGTTAGCCTTTGGACCGAATGGCGCTCCCTCCCAATCCGTCATCCTTGGGCTTGAGACTGGCACCCTATGCGGAGGCTACCCAACTTCGATTTTCCTTGTCCTGAGCCGCACATTATGCAAACCTCGGTTGTTTTCAATGCTTGAATAGGATACCGCAATGTATTCATTCCTAAAGAAGCGGCTTGTTTACACCACTCTGGGTTTCGCCATTTGTAGCGCCACAATATCCGGACCTGCAATGGCTCAAACTTGGACTACCGAAACGATATATTATAGCGATGCTACGTTGTCTTCCCAAGTTGGATACGTAATTAGGCACTGCGACCAGCGTGTTTACCGATCTGGCATCCAGACCGAGTTTGCGGTCACCACGACTGAACCGTGTGATGACGACCGCGATCCAAATCCCTGACTGAGCCCATCATCGGATCTCTGCTGCACGCCAGAACAAGGTTGGTATTTGATCCCAGCGCAGAAGCCCGATCTCGCGATCGGGCTTTTTGCTGTACGTCACCAAAGGCGTCGGCGGGGACTTGGCGGGTTTTAGGCTTCCTTCCGGCTCCGGCGTTGAACACTCGAATGGGAGCAGGATCCCCCGGTCTCGCCAGAACCGCGCGACCATGGCCTAGTCTCTCGCGCAACGCGGATCAGCCGATCCGATCCTCCGCCGCCGGCTCCTCATGCCCGTGCTGCCCGTGGGTCAGACGGCTCAACCGGCTTTCCATGCGGCGCTTCAGGCCGTCGATCAGGCTGAAGACCACCGGCACGAACATCAGCGACAGGGCGGTGGAGGTGATCAGCCCGCCGATCACGGCGATGGCCATCGGCGAGCGGAAGGCGGTGCCTTCCCCGAACGCGGCGGCGATCGGCAGCATGCCCAGGCCCATGGCCATGGTCGTCATGATGATCGGCCGCGCCCGCTTGTGGGCCGCGTCCATCAGGGCGTCGTGGCGGTTCATCCCCTTCTCCATCGCCATGATGGCGTAGTCGACCAGCAGGATGGAGTTCTTGGCCGCGATCCCGGTCAGCATGATGATTCCGATCAGGGCCGGCATGGACAGGGATTTGCCCGTCACCAGCAGCAGGAAGAAGGCGCCGCCGAACGACACCGGTAGCGCCGCCAGGATGGTGATCGGGTGGAAGAAGCTTTTGAACAGCAGGACCAGCACGACATACATCAGCAGGATGCCGGTGATGATGGCGAAGGCGAAGCCCGCGCCCAGCTCCTGGAAGCTTTCCGCGTCGCCGGACGGCTGTTGGCTGACGCCCTGGGGCAGGGTCTTGATCGAAGGCAGGGCGTTCACCGCCTCGGTCGCCTGGCTGAGCGTCAGGCCGGTGAGTTCGGCGGTGATGTTGGCGACGCGCAGTCGGTCCAGACGGTTGATCTGGTTCGGTCCGGCCCCGAAGGTGATGTCGGCCACCGCCGACAGGGGCACGGTGGCGCCCGAGGCGGTCGGCACCCGCAGATTCTCCAGCACCCCCAGGTCCGAGCGGGCGTCCTCCTTCAGCATGACGCGGATCGGCACCTGACGGTCGCCCAGGTTGAACTTGGCCAGCAGCTGATCGGCGTCGCCCAGGGTCGCGACGCGCGCCACCTGGCTGATGTCCTGGGTGGACACCCCCTGCAGGGCGGCGACGTCCGCCCGCGGCGTGACCAGGATTTCGGGCCGCACCAGAGAGGCGGAGGAGACGACGTTCGACAGGCCGGAGATGTTGCGCATCTCCCGCTCCACCTTGGCCGCCGCCGGCTCGAGGACGTCGGGATCGTCACCGACCAGGGCGATGGTCAGAAGGCTGGAGCCCCCGCCCCCACCCGAGGAGCCGAACTGGACGCGAGCGCCCGGCACCTGACGCAGGGTCGGACCCATGTCGCGCTCGAACGCCTGCTGGCTCAGCTTGCGGTCCCAGCGTCCGACCAGGTTGACGGTCAGATTGGCGCTGCGCACCTCGCCCGATGATCCGCCGCCGCCCGGCCCGAAGCTGGTGGTCGCCGAGCCGATGGAGGAATAGACCGACTTGACCTCCGGCCGCTTCATCAGTTCGCGATTGATCCGCTGCACGGCCGCGTCCGTCTCGGACAGGGTCGTGCCGGGCGGGAACTGAACGGTGATGGTGGAGCGGGAAATGTCCTCCACCGGAATGAATTCCCCCGGCAGGCGCGTCGCCATGAAGATGGACAGGAAGAAGAACAGCACGCCCATTCCCAGCACCCAGACGCGGTGATCGAACACCCGGTCCGCCACCTTGCGGCGGAACCAGCCGGCCTGCGAATGATGCTCGGCCCGGCGTTTGCGCCAGTCGTCGCCGAGCGCCCAGTTCAGGGCCTTCAGATAGGGTCCCATCCAGAAGGGATCGCCGTGTTCCTTGCCCTGGTCGCGCTTCAGCAGATAGGCGCCCATCAGGGGCGTCAGGGTTCGCGCCACCAACAGGGAGAAGAGCACGCTGACGCAGGTGGCGATGGCGAAGCTCTTGAAGAACTGACCCACGATGCCCGGCATGAAGCCGGTCGGGGCGAAGACCGCCACCAGGGTCGCCGTCGTCGCCATGACCGCCAGGCCGATCTCGTCCGCCGCCTCGATCGCCGCCGGATAGGGCGGCTTGCCGTCGCGGATGTGTCGGACGATGTTTTCGATCTCCACGATGGCGTCATCCACCAGGATGCCGATAGTCAGTGACAGGGCCAGCAGGGTCACCACGTTCAGCGACTGATTGGTCAGATCCATGACCCAGAAGGTCGGGATCAGCGACAGCGGCATGGCGACCGCCGCAATCAGGGTCGCCCGCCAGTCCCGCAGGAAGATGAAGACCACGGCGATGGCCAGAAGCGCGCCCAGCACCAGGGTCTCGACCGAGGCGTGGAAGTTGTTGACGACGTCTTCGGTGGTGTTGGCGACCTCTTCGAAGGTCACATCCGCACGTTCGGCGTCCAGCTTGGCCAGTTCGGCCTTGACCCGGTCATAGACGTCCACCTCGGACGATCCGATGGCGCGCGAGACGCCGAAGCCGACGACCTCCTGGCCGTTGAACCGGGCGCGGCCGCGCGGTTCGGACCATTCGTCAGTGACTTCGCCCAGGTCGCCCAGGCGCACGCTGCGGCTGCCGATCGGAATCAAGGTCTCGCGCAGCTGTTCGACAGACTGGGCCGAGCCGACGGTGCGGATAGCCTGTTCTTCGCCGGCGATCTCGCCGCGCCCGCCGGGCAGGTTGATGTTGGAGGCGCGCAGCTGGTTCGACACCTGGGCCGCCGTGACGCCCGAGGCGGCGAGGCGCGCAGGGTCCAGCTTGATGCGGATTTCGCGGCTGACGCCGCCGTCGCGGCTGATCTGGCTGACGCCGCGCACCGACAACAGGCGTTTGGCCACCGTATTGTCGACGAACCAGCTCAGCTCCTCCGGGCTCATGCCCGGCGCCCGCACCACGAAGTTGGCGAAGGGGATGGCGGTGAACTCGATCCGCTGGACGATCGGCTCCTGAACGTCCGCAGGCAGGTTCTGGCGAATGCCGCTGACGGCGTTGCGCACGTCATTGGTCACCTTCTCCAGGTCCACCCCCAGCTGGAACTCGATCGAGGTGGTCGACACCCCCTCATTGACCACCGAGGTGATGTGTTTGACCGAACCCAGCCCCGCCACGGCGTCCTCGACCAGGCGAGTGACCTGGGTCTCCATCTCCGTTGGGGCCGCGCCGGACTGGACGACGGTGACGGCCACGACCGGCAGGTCGACGTCGGGGAAGTTGTTGGTGCGGAGCTTAAAATAGCTCATCGTCCCCGCGATCGTCAGGACGACGAACAACAGGACGATCGGAATGGGATTCCGGATCGACCAGGACGAGATGTTCTGAAAACCCATCGGTCCGGTTCCTTAGCGCGCGGCTTGGCCGGCAGGGGCCGGAGCGGCGGCGGCCGGAGCCGCAGTCGCGGGAGCCACCGTCACGTGGTCGCCCTCGCCCAGGAAGCCGGCGCCCTGAACCACCACGCGCTGGCCGGCCTGAAGGCCCTGAACGGCCACCTGATCGCCTGTGCGCGCGCCCGTGGTCACGGGAGCGAACCGCACAGCCTCGCCCTGGCCGATCACATAGACGCCCGGCTTGCCTTCGCGATAGACGATCGCCGCCCCTGGCACGACCAGGGCCGGCTGGTCGCCGACGGCGATCTCGGCGCGGGCGAACATGCCCGGACGCAGTTGCGCCGCCGGGGCCAGAGAGATGCGGGCCAGACCCAGGCGGGTGGCGGGATCGACTTGCGGCGTGACGATCCGCACCGTGCCGGTCGTGGGCGCGGCCTCGCTGGAGGTCACGGTCGCCGACTGACCGGCGCGAACCAGGGCCAGCTCGGTCTCGGGCACCTGGGCGTCCAGCTCCAGCCGACCGTCGCGCACCATGCGGAACAGCTCGGTCCCGGCAGCGATGATCTGGCCCTTGGTCACGCTGCGGCTGGTGATCAGACCGGCGACGGGCGCGCGGATGGTGGCCTGGCTGAGGCGGGTCTGGGTTTCCGACAGGGCGGCGCGGGCGGCCGCCAGATTGGCGCTGGAGCTGCGCTGATTGGCCAGGGCCGTGTCCAGGGACGCCTGGCTGAGGAAGCCCCGCTCCTTCAGCTGCTGGGCGCGCGTCAGGGCCGCATCGTCGCGGGCGACGTTGGCCTCGGCCTGCTGCACCTGGGCCTGCTGCTGACGCAGCTGGGCGCGCAGCAGGACGTCGTTCATCTGCACCAGGGGCTGGCCCTGACGGACGTAGGAGCCTTCGTCCACATAGACGGCGACGGCCGTCAGGCCGCCGGTCTCGGCCGCCACCGGCACCTCCTCCCAGGCCGAAACCGAGCCCGAGGCGCTGACGGTGCGGCTGAGGTTGATCGAAGCCACCGTGGCGGCCGTGACGGTCTGGCGCGCGCCGGCGGTCGTGTCGGCCTTCTTCTCCTCGCCTCCCCCGCCGCAACTCGCCAAGAGGGCCGACAGGGCGACGGCGCAGAGGGCGGCAGCGGTTCGGGTCGTCATGGACACGGGGGAGTTCCTCGGTTTCAGGCGAAGCGGATCGCCGGCTCGCGCCGGTCGGGAAGGTGCTTGGCTAATACCCCGTCCGCGCCTCCGCCTCAAACCCGGACGAGCAACATTGCAGAGGTGTAATCTACGACGGGGCGTTCCCGCCGGACCTGGGCGGCTGGTCCAAAAGGAATACGCATGTTAGGGGCGCGCGGATGACGACTCCTCCGATCTCGAACATCCGGAATTTCAGCGTGGTCGCGCACATCGACCACGGCAAGTCCACCCTGTCCGACCGCCTGATCCAGCACACCGGCGGCCTGACCCAGCGCGAGATGTCTGAACAGGTGCTCGACTCGATGGAAATTGAGAAGGAGCGGGGGATCACCATCAAGGCCCAGACGGTGCGCCTGACCTATAAGGCGCGCGACGGCCAGGACTATGTGCTGAACCTGATGGATACGCCCGGCCACGTGGACTTCGCCTATGAGGTCAGCCGGTCTCTGGCGGCGTGCGAGGGTTCGCTGCTGGTGGTGGACGCCTCGCAGGGGGTCGAGGCCCAGACCCTGGCGAACGTCTATCAGGCCATCGACAACAATCACGAGATCGTCCCGGTCCTGAACAAGATCGACCTGCCCGCCGCCGAGCCGGAGCGGGTCAAGGCCCAGATCGAGGACGTCATCGGCCTGGACGCCTCCGACGCCGTGGAATGTTCGGCCAAGTCGGGCCTGGGCATCGAGGACGTGCTGGAGGCCATCGTCACCCGCCTGCCGGCGCCCAAGGGCGACCCCGACGCCCCGCTGAAGGCCATGCTGGTCGACGCCTGGTACGACCCCTATCTGGGCGTCGTCGTCCTGGTCCGCGTCTTCGACGGCGTCTTGAAGACCGGCATGCGGGTCAAGATGATGCGCAACGGCTCGACCCACCTGATCGACCGGGTCGGCGTCTTCCTGCCCAAGAACACCCCGGTGGACCAGCTGGGCCCCGGCGAGGTCGGCTTCATCACCGCCCAGATCAAGGAAGTGGCCCACGCCGCCGTCGGCGACACCATCACCGACGAGAAACGCCCCACGGCCGAACCGCTGAAGGGGTTCAAGGAGGTCCAGTCGGTGGTCTTCTGCGGCCTGTTCCCCGTGGACGCCGCCGACTTCGAGGACCTGCGCGCCGCCATCGGCAAGCTGCGGCTGAACGACGCCTCCTTCACCTATGAGATGGAATCCAGCGCCGCCCTGGGCTTCGGCTTCCGCTGCGGCTTCCTGGGTCTGCTGCACCTGGAGATCATCCAGGAGCGGCTGAGCCGCGAGTTCAACCTGGATCTGATCGCCACCGCCCCGTCGGTCGTCTACAAGATCGGCCTGCGCGACGGCTCCGAGATGGACCTGCACAATCCGGCCGACCTGCCCGACGTGATGCAGATCGACACCATAGCCGAACCCTGGATCAAGGCCACCATCCTGACCCCCGACGAATACCTGGGCGGCGTCATCAAACTGTGCCAGGACCGCCGCGGCCAGCAGGTGGAGCTGTCCTATGTCGGCAGCCGCGCCATGGTGGTTTACGAACTGCCGCTGAACGAGGTGGTGTTCGACTTCTACGACCGGCTGAAGTCCATCTCCAAGGGCTACGCCTCGTTCGACTATGAGATCACCGAATACAAGGTCGGCGACCTGGTGAAGATGTCCATCCTGGTCAACGCCGAGCCGGTGGACGCCCTGTCCATGCTGGTCCACCGCCAGCGGGCCGAGACGCGCGGCCGGGGCATGGTCGAGAAGATGAAGGAGCTGATCCCGCCCCATCTGTTCCAGATCCCGATCCAGGCAGCCATCGGCGGCAAGATCATCGCCCGCGAAACCGTCCGCGCCCTGCGCAAGGACGTGACCTCCAAATGCTACGGCGGCGACGCCACCCGCAAGAAGAAGCTGCTGGAGAAGCAGAAGGCCGGCAAGAAGCGCATGCGCCAGTTCGGCAAGGTCGAAATCCCCCAGGAAGCCTTCATCGCCGCCCTGAAGATGGACGAGGATTGATCGCCCCCCTCAAAACCCCTGGCTCCTCGCCAACCGTTCGGTGTGGAACTGAGCGTCGCCCAGGAGTTCGTTGAGGACGCGGACACGCTTCATATAGAGGCCGACGTCGAAGGCGTCGGTCATGCCGACGCCGCCGTGCATCTGGACCGCTTCCTGGACCGCCAGTTCGGCGGCGCGGCCGGCCTTGGCCTTGGCGATGGAGGCCGCAAGGTCGGCGTCTTCGCGGCCGGCGTCGATGGCCTGGAGCGCGGCCAGGGTCGCGGCGCGGGCCAAGGCCAGTTCGGTATAGAGATGGGCGGCGCGGTGTTGCAGGGCCTGGAACTCGCCGATCAGGCGGCCGAACTGTTTGCGGGTGCGCAGATACTCAAGCGTGATCTTGAAGGCCTGGTCCCCGGCGCCGGTCAGGGTCGAGGCGGCGCAGGCGCGCCCCAGCGCCAGGGCGGGGTTCAGCAGGACCTCCCCCCCGCCGACGGCGCCGATCACGGCGTCGGCGTCGATTTCGACGTCGCTCAGCGTCACGCGGGCGGCGTTGTGGGCGTCGACCATGACGGTGCGTTCGACCGCGACCCCGTCCGCCTTGGGATCGACCAGGAAGAGGGTGATCCCCTCCTCCGCCCGCGCCGCCACGATCAGGGCGTCGGCGATATGGCCGTCCAGCACCAGGGCCTTGGCGCCGTTCAGGCGAAAGCCGTTGCCGGACCGTTCGGCGCGCGCGGCGATGCGGCTGGGCGCGTGTTTGGCCCCCTCGTCGATCGCCAGGGACAGGACGGCCTCGCCGGCCGCGATACGGGGCAGCCAGGCCTGCTGGGCCTCTGAGCCGCCGTCGCTCAGCACCTTGGCCGACAGGACGGCCGAGCCCATGAAGGGGGACGGGGTCAGGGCGCGCCCCAGGCTTTCAGCGATCACCCCCGCCTCGACGGCGCCCAGGCCGAGGCCGCCGTGCGCCTCGGGGATCAGGACGCCGGCGAAGCCCATCTCGCCGAAGCCGCGCCACAGGTCGCGCGACAGGCCGTCGGGATCGCGATCGTCGCGCAGTTTGCGCAGATGGTCCAGCGGGGCGTGTTCGGCCAAGAAGCCGTCGGCGGCGTCCTGGAGCATCGTCTGTTCTTCGGTCAGGATCAGGGGCATTGGGGTCCCAGGGCTGTGCGGCGGAAGAACCTCTCCACCACTTCGTGGTCCCCCTCCCCACTGCGTGGGGAGGAGACGGCGGGGCTCAGGCGCCCGGCAGTTGCAGCAGGTGTTTGGCGATGATGTTCAGCTGAATCTCGCTGGTCCCGCCCTCGATGGAATTGGCCTTGGTGCGCAGCCAGTCGCGGGCGGCGGCGCCGCCGTGCGAGCGTTCGCCCTCCCATTCCAGGGCGTCGATCCCGCCGGCCGCCATCCGCAGTTCGTGGCGGCGCTTGTTCAGTTCCGAGCCGTAGTATTTCAGCATGGAGGCGATGGCCGGATGGGCCTGTTTGGCCTTCATCTGATCGCCGGCCCGCTCCATCGCCAGGCGGAAGGCGGCGGCGTCGATCTCCAGCTCGGCGATCCGGGCGCGCAGCATGGGGTCGTCCAGCCGGCCTTCGGCGTCGGCGCCGATCGTCTCCAGAGCAGTCTGGGCCAGGGGCCGGCCGGCGCCGACCTCGCCCATGGCGCCGATCATGGTCCGCTCATGGGCCAGAAGATATTTGGCCACGTCCCAGCCGCGGTTCAGCGTGCCGACCAGGTTTTCCTTCTCCACCCGCACATCGTCGAAGAAGGTTTCGCAGAAGGGGGACTTGCCGCTGATCAGGGTGATGGGCCGGGTGGTGACGCCCGGCGTCTTCATGTCGAACAGGACGAAGGAGATGCCCAGATGTTTGGGCGCCTCCGGATCGGTGCGGACCAGGCAGAAGATCCAGTCGGCCTTGTCGGCGTAGGAGGTCCAGATCTTCTGGCCGTTGACCATCCAGTGGTCGCCGCGATCTTCCGCCTTGGTCTGGATCGAGGCCAGGTCGGAGCCGGCGCCGGGCTCGGAATAGCCCTGGCACCAGCGGATTTCGCCGCGCACGATCTCGGGCAGGAACCGCTTCTTCTGTTCCTCGGTCCCGAAGGCCAGAAGCGCCGGGCCCAGCATCCAGACGCCGAAACTGGCCAGGGCCGGCTGGGCCTTGATGCGCCGCAGCTCCGACGCCAGCACCTTGGCCTCTTCGCGGCTTAAGCCCCCGCCGCCGTATTCGCGGGGCCATTCCGGCGCCGTCCAGCCGCGCGCGCCCATCCGCTCCAGCCACAATTTATGCCCCGGCGTGGCGAAGACGGCGTCGCGCCCGCCCCAGATCGTATCCGCCTCGGAGGCCATGGGACCGCGCACCTCGGGCGGGCAATTCTCTTCCAGCCAGGCGCGCGTTTCGGTGCGGAAGGCGTCCAGATCGGTCATGTCGCGTGTTCCCCGCGTTTCCTCTTTGGAGGGGAGGTTAGCAGATGGGTTTCGATTGGCTACGGTCATTTGCGCCCAGGCAACAGCTTGGCCGCCCGCGCGTTGGTGGTCCTGAAACTAAGGGGGCGGCCCAGGGGGCGACCATGACCTATCTGACCCGCGCGGTGTTCGGCGGCGCCAGCCTGCTGCTGCTTTTGGCCGCCACCGCCCTGATCGGCTTCGGCGTCAAGGACGCGCTGGAGACCATTCGCGCGCCCGGCCAGTCGGGGGCCGAGGCGGTGCTGGACGTGCTGGGCTATGTCATCGTCGCCATCGCCGTCTTCGACGTGGCCAAATACATCTTCGAGGACGAGGTGCGGCGCGGCAATGAGCGGCGCAGCGCCGCCGAGGCCCGGCGCAGCCTGACGAAATTCCTGTCCACCATCGTCATCGCCCTGTTTCTGGAGGCCCTGGTGGTGGTGTTCAAGGCCGCGCGCGAGGACGTCAGCCAGCTGATCTATCCGACCGCCCTGCTGATCGCGGCCGTCCTGGTGCTGGTGGGCCTGGGCGCCTTCCAGCGGTTCTCGGCCTCGGTCGAGGAAAAGGTCGGCGAGGACGACGAGGCGGAGGAGCGCAGGGACGCCGTCAAGCGAAAGGCGGGCGCCGGAAAATCCTAGTCCTTCTTCGGCAGGAAGGGCGAGAAGGTGATGACGGTGAAGGTGTCGCGGACGTGCGGTCGGGTCTGGACCTGTTTGGTCACGAAGGTTCCGATGTCGGCGTCGCGCGGCAGGTTGAACTTGGCCAGCAGATCGTGCTGGCCCGAGGTCGAATAGACCTCCGACACGTTCTCCACATGGTCCACGATGTCGGCGGCCACCTCATTGGCGTAGCCCAGCTCGGTTTTGATGAAGACGAAGATGGCGGTCATCATGGCGGGGGCTCTCCTATTGCTGGTCCGCCTCCTAAACGGTTTTGGACGCGGCGTCGAAGACGGCCAGTGAAACAATATGTTCCGCCACAGCGCCCCGAACCGGACCGCGCGGCTTTCGTTTTCTGCGGCGGCTGGGATAAGCAGGGCGCGAAGGCCGGGCGACCGGTTGAGGAAACACAGGCGTTCCGGCGCGGGTCGGACAGGCGGAGATTTGAGACATGGCCCATGATCGCGTCAGCGTGCTGAAGGCGCTTCAGACCCAGGGCGTCTGCCCGGTCTTCTATCATCCCGATCCCGAGGTCAGCCTGAACGTCATCCGCGCCTGTGCGCGCGGCGGGGCGCCGGTGGTGGAGTTCACCAATCGCGGCGACTTCGCCTGCGACCTGTTCGGCGAGATCAATCGCGAACTGATCAAGACCGATCCTTGGGTGGTTCTGGGCATCGGCTCGGTCGTCGACAGCGGCACGGCGGCCCTCTATCTGAACCGGGGCGCGCGTTTCGTGGTCAGCCCCTGCCTGGTCCCCGACGTGGCCAAGGTCTGCAACCGGCGCATGGTGGCCTATTTCCCCGGCTGCGGCTCGGTGACCGACATCGGCGAGGCGCACGAACTGGGCTGCGACATCGTCAAGCTGTTCCCCGGTTCGTCGGTCGGCGGGCCGGACTTCGTCAAGGCGGTCAAGGGGCCGATGCCCTGGGTCAAGATCATGCCGACCGGCGGGGTCGATCCCGACGAAGCCTCAATCGCCAAATGGTTCGGCGCCGGAATCGTGGCGGCGGGCATGGGATCCAAACTGGTGACGGACGCGGCGGTGAAGGCCGGCGACTGGGCCGCCATCGAGAGCTCGGTGCGCGAGGCGGTTCAGGCTGTCGCCGCCTTCCGCGCCTCCAAGGCCTGAGGTCAGCGAGGGACGTCGCCGGCTTCGGGCGGCGGCGGCCCCTCGCCGGCCGGGCGATCGGCCCGGCCGGCGCCTGGTCCCTTGCGCGCCAATATGTCGGCCATGATGCGGCGGTCCTCGACGTCCAGGGCGCCCAGAATGGCGATGGCGCCGCCTTCCAGACGGGCGCGGCCGCGCATTTCGGCGGCGCGGGAGTCATTCAGCAGGGCCTGGACCCGCTCGGGATTCATCTGCGGTTGGCGCGCGGCCTCGACCGCCTGACGGCGGGCCTCGCGCGCGGCGTCGAAATCGGGACGAGCCGACAGGGCGACGGCGCGCATGCGGGCGCGCACCTCGCGTCGGGTTTCGGGGCTCAGCTCCGCCACCAGGGCGCGAAAGCCGCCGGCGCGACCGGGCTGGCGCTGTTCGGCGACGTGCTGATCCACCTTGGCCCGGCTGACGGCGAAGGCGACCCCGCCGGCCAGGGCGAACAGGTTCAGGGCCACAGAGACCGCCAGGGCGATTTTCAGCCCGCGTCCGCTCATCGAAGAACCTCCGTATCGTCCACCCCGGTCAGGCTGGATTGATAAAGCACCGCATCAGCCCGCTCGTTGGCGGTCAGTTCGCTGGTCAGGCCGACCCCCGCCACAACCCCGGCGCAGGCCGCCGCCGCCCAGCCGGCGCCCAGATAGAAGGCGAGCCGGTCCAGATGGAAACGACGGCTTCTGGCCTTGGGCGCGGCGGCGAGAACCCGCGCGGTCAGGACGGCCGAGGGCGCCGGCGCCGGCGCGGCGTCCAGCAGGGCGTCCAGCGCCGCCGCCTCGTCGAGCACCGCCTTCAGCGACGGATCAGCCGCGATCAGGCTTTCGGCGAAGGCGCGTTCGGACGCCGGCCATCGACGCAGGTCGGCGCCGTAAGCCTCCGCCAGGGCGTGCAACCGTTGCGCCTTCATCTCGCCTCTCCTCTCAGCGCCGCAGCCGGGGCGCGGGGCGCCAGGTCCGACAAGGACTGACGCAATGCGCGGCGACCGCGCGACAACAGACTTTCCAGCGCCTCGACGCTGATCTCCATCAGGGCGGCCGCCTCGATATTGGACAGTTCCTGATAATGACACAGGACCACCGCCTCGCGCTGCCGATCCGGCAGGCGGCTCAACGCCTGTCCGACCCGCAAGCCCGTTTCGGCCGCCATCAGACCCCGATCCGGGGCCGGTCCCTCGTCGGGACGGTCGGGGGGCGTGTGCGTCGGAATCTCGCGACGACGCCGCAGCCGATCGTAACAGAGGTTCAGCGCCACCCGGTGCAGCCAGGTGTCGAACCGCGCCTGGCCCGGCGTCCACCGGGGCGCCTGTTTCCACGCCTTAAACATCGTTTCCTGAGCCACGTCCTCGGCCTCGACCGCATCGCCCAGCATCCGCTGCGCCAAGGCCAGGATGCGCGGCAGTTTGCGCGCGACGAGCGCCTGGGCCGCCGCCGGATCGCCCTGACCCACGCGGCGCACCAGATCCTCGTCGGGGTCGATGATCGCGACCAAGCCTGCCTCTTCCGATCCGGACGAAAGGGACCGATTCGCGCGCGACGGCCGACCCCGACACTGTTCTTACGCCGAACCGGCCGGCGGGGAAGCCGGTTGTTGCGCGGAGCGGGCCTGACGCCGTTCGGCGCGGTGGGCCTGGGCGGCCGCACGGCGTTCCTCGGGGGTGACAACGCCGTCGTGATCGGCGTCCATCGTGTCGAACCGTTCGCCCAGTTTGGCGGCGACGTCCGAAATCGTCACCGGACCGGCCTGGCGATGGGCGCCGTCCTTGCCGCGACGAGGTCCGTCGCCGCGACCCGCCCGTTCGCGACGACCGCCGGCCTCGCCGCGCGCCGCGCGGGCGGCCTCGAACTCGGCGCGGCTGACCGCGCCGTCGCCGTTCGCATCCAGCTTGGCGAAGCGCGAATCCGCGTGCCGGGCGCGCCGGGCCTGAACGGCGGCCTCGCGCTCGGCGACGCTGACCACGCCGTCACGATCGGCGTCCAAGGCGGTCAAGCGCGCGATGTGCTGATCCACGAATTCGGCCCGCGTCACCGGACCGGCGCGACGGGCTTCACCGCGTCGATGATGGGGGCGTTCGGCGTGGGGGCCCGAATGCGCCGCCGTCGGCGCAGCGGCCGGGGGCGGCGTCTGGGCCGTGGCGGCGCCGGCCAGGCCCGCCAAGGCGATGACGCCGAGGCCGGTCAGCAAGGTTGTTCTCATCTCGATCTTCTCCTGGGCCGTGGCAAGCACGGCCTTTTCGTCGCCCCGTCAGGAGGTTGAACGCGGGTCCGGCGATTCTCCGTCGCGACCGGCCGGAACCGCCTGCTCGAAGGCCCGACGCGCTTGGGCGCGCAGGTCCGTCAGCCGGGTCTTCAGGCTCTCGAAGTTGGGCGCCCCCGCCGCCTCGGCCAGCCGCTGCTGAAAGACCGCCGGCTCGGCCTCGGGATCGACCCGGCCTTCGAAGGCGGCCGCCAGGAGCTGGGCCAGTCGCTGCTGGATGCGCCAGGCCTCGGCCAGGATCGGGTCTTGCCCGAGGGCCTGAAGCGTCGACAGGGTCAAGGGCTCGCCCGCCGCCGCAGCCTGAAGCTGGCGGTACTGGGCGGCGAACTCGGCGTCCACCTGGCCGCCCGGCGAGAGTTTCAGGTCCCAGAAGCCGTGCGGACGGCGTTCCCGATCCATCAGGGCGCGCATCCGGCGCACATCCGCCGCCACATCGACGCCCGGCCGGGGCCGCCGCAGCGCCGCCTCGATCCCCGCCGACACCCGCTCGGCGAAGGCCGGGTCGCTGGCCCAGACCACGCGCGCGCGGGTCAGGACCATGAACTCCCAGGTCTCGGCCTCGGCGGCGTAATAGTCGTCGAAGGCGGACAGCCGCACCGAGACCGGGCCCTTGGACCCGGTGGGCCGCAACCGCATGTCCACCTCATACAGGCCGCCCTCGGCCGTATGGGCCGAAAGGGCCGCGATCAGCCTCTGGGTGAAGCGGGCGTAGAAGACGTCGGCGGTCCAGCCCTTGGCCTCGGACACGGCCTCGGGCGGGGCGTCGTAGAGGGTCATCAGGTCCAGGTCCGACCCGGCCGTCATCTCGCGCGACCCGGCCTTGCCCAGGGCCACCACGGCGACCGCGCCGGGAAAGGCGCCGCCCAGCCGTTCCGCCTCGACCAGGGCGGCAGGGGCCAGGATACGCATGGCGGCGTCGGCCAGATCGGCATAGGCCCGGCCGGCGGCCTCGGCCCCCGCGCGGCCGGTCATGGCGTGCAGGCCGATGCGGAACATCTGTTCGCGGTGCAGGCGCCGCACGGCGTTCATCGCCCCTTCGAAATCCTCCGCCTCTCCCGCCTCGCGCAGCATCTGTTCGCCCAGGCCGGTGTCGTCGGACAGGTCGGCCAGGAAGCGGGCGTCCAGAATCCCGTCCAGGGCCGCAGGCTGACGGCCCAGGGTGCGGGCCAGGCGCGGCGCGAAGGCCATGACCCCCAGCACCATTTCGAACAATTTGGGCTGGTTCAGGAACAGGGCCTGAACCTGAACCCCGGCGGCCAGGCCCGAAAAGAAGACGGCGAACCGGCGAAAGGCCTCGTCCGGCGCGCCCGTGCGCGCCAGGGCCTCCAGCAGGCGCGGCGCCAGGCGGGTGAACAGTTCGCGGCCCCGCTCGGTCCGGGTCGCGGGAATGCGGCCGTGGTGCCAGGACCGGATGGTGTCGGCGACCGAGGCCGCCTCGGAAAACCCCATGCGGCCCAGGGTCAGAAGGGTCTCTGGATCGTTCTCCACCCCAGTGAAGACCAGGCTGCCGTAGCTGGAATCCAGGTCTTCCCCGCCTTCGAACAGCTCGCCGTAGCGGGCGTTGACCCGCCCCAGCAGCGCTTCGACATGGGCGTCGAAGGCGGCCAGATCGGCCCAGCCGGCCAGGGCGGCGACGGCGGCGCGCGCCTGGGGGCTCTCGGGCAGGCGGTGGGTCTGTTCGTCGTCCAGCATCTGGACCCGGTGTTCCAGCCCGCGCAGTTCGACATAGGCGGCCGACATCTCCTCGGCGACCGCGGTCGGAATATGGTCGGCCTCGGCCAAGGCGGTCAGGGCGGCCAGGGTGCGCGGCGCCCTCAGGTCCGGGTCGCGTCCCGCCAGGATCAGCTGCTGGGTCTGGGCGTAGAATTCGATCTCGCGGATGCCGCCCCGACCCAGTTTCAGATTGGCGCCGGCGGCCTGAAGCCCCTCGCCCGTCTTGTGGACGTGGATCTGTTTCTTGATCGACTGAATGTCCAGAACGGCGGCGTAGTCCAGGCTGCGGCGCCAGACGAAGGGCCGCAGGGCCTTGACGAAGCGGGCGGCGGCGCGGGGATCGCCCAGCACGGGCCGGGCCTTGATGAAGGCCGCCCTTTCCCAGTTCTGGCCGACGCTCTCGTAATAGGCCAGGGCCATGGGGGCGGCGACCACCGGCGGGGTGGAGGACGGATCGGGCCGCAGCCGCAGGTCGACGCGGAAGACATAGCCGTCGGCGGTGCGTTCGCTCAGCAGGCCGGCGATCCCCTTGCCGACGCGATTGGCGAAGTCCTGCATCTCCTCGCCCTCGCGCAGGGCCAGGCCCATCAGGCGCGGCTCGAAGAAGAGGGAGATGTCGATGTCGGACGAATAGTTCAGCTCGTGCGCGCCGTGCTTGCCCATGGCCAGGCCGAACAGGCCAGGGATGGGCCCGCGCGGATCGTCGGGCGGCGAGACCAGCCGCCCCCTCGCCCGCTGCTCGGCGGCGACGGCGCGCAGGGCGGCGCGGCAGACGGCGTCGGCGAAGCCGGACAGGGCGCCGGTGACTTGATCCAGGTCCCAGACCCCGCCGAGGTCAGCCAGGGCCGTCAGCAGGTGCAGATCGGCCTTCAGCACCCGCAGAGGCGCGCGGACCTCATCGGGTTCGGCGTTCAGGGCGTCGGTGTCGGCGAGGATGCGGATCAGGCCCGAGGTCGGATTGGTCTCCAGCAGGCGGCGCAGATGGGCGGGGCGACGCCGCATCAGGCCGGCGAGATAGGGCGAGGCCCCCGCCACCGGCGCCAGGGCCGGCCAGGCCGCGTCCAGAGTGTCGGCCCAGCCCTCGGATGCGGCGGCCTCGAACAGGGTTTCGTGCAGGCGTTCGGCGGCGGCGGGGTCGGCGACGGGACCGGCGGGGACGAGGCTATGCGCCAACGGAACTGAGGTTTTGGTTTCGGGCATCAAATCATCCGCTCATCCCGGCGAAAGCCGGGACCCAGTGCTTTCGCTCGGCAATGCGTTGGACCACGATCCAAGACACACTCACAAGCCTGAACGCCCAAAGAACTGGGTCCCGGCTTTCGCCGGGATGAGCGGAAATTAGGGGAGATCAGGTCGAGGCCGAGGCCGGCGGCAGAACCAGGGCCACGCGAAGACCCGGCCCGTAACCCTCATAGGCGCCGGGGCCTTCGTCCAGCACCACCCGGCCGCCGTGCGCCTCGGCCACAGCCGTGACCAGAGACAGGCCCAGACCCGAGCCCGGCTCGGTGCGGCTGTTGTCCAGCCGCACGAAACGTTGGACCACCCGTTCGCGGTCCTCCTCCGGCACGCCGGGGCCGGTGTCGGTGACCGAATATTCGATCTCGCCGGACGACCGCCGCCGCGCCCGCAGCTTCACCGCCCCGCCGGAGGGCGTGTATTTGATGGCGTTGTCGATCAGATTGGCCAGGGCCTGGGCCAGGAAGGGCTGGTTGCCCTCGATCATCAGGCCGGTCTCGATCTCGGCCGAGAAGTCGATGTCCTTGTCCTCGGCCGCCGGTTCGTACAGTTCGGCCATGTCGGCGGCCAGGGCGGCGGCGTCCATCCGCTGGGGGTCCGGCGCCCCGCCCGATTGCAGCCGGGCGATGGCGAGCACGGTGTTGAAGGTCTTCAGCAGATGGTCCGCCTCGTCCAGGGCCACGCCCAGGGCGTCTACCCCGTCGATCTGGCCCGCCTCGGCGTCGATCAGCGCCACCTCCAGCTTGGCCCGCATCCGCGTCAGGGGCGAGCGCAAGTCGTGGGCGATGGCGTCGCCGGCGTGGCGGATGGAGGCCATGGACGCCTCCAGCCGATCCAGCATCAGGTTCAGCCCCTGGCTGAGTTCGTCAAGCTCGTCGCCGGAATGGCGGATCGGGGCGCGGACCTTCAGATCCCCCTCCTGCACGGCTGAGACGACCCGGTTCAGCCCGGCCATGGCGCTTTCGACCCGGCGGCTGATGTAGAGGCCGCCCGCCAGGCCCAGCAGGATGACCAGACCCATGGCGCCCCACAGGGCCTGGGTCAGGCGGGCCAGATAGTCCTCGACGTCGCCGATGTCGGCCCCGACGAACAGATGTTCGCCGCCCGCCAGCCGGGTGTCGATGCCGATCGACTGGCGCCGCCGCACCCGGCCCTCGGCGTCGGTGTCGGTCAGGCGGAAGGGCTCCCAGTCGCCCGTATCGACCCCCTCGGGCACGTCGGAGATGTTGGCGGTGATGATCTTTCCGTCCGCCCCCTTCAGCACATACAGATAGGGGCCGGCGCGGATGGCGCGCTCGACCAGGGCCTGGTTCAGGGCGTCGAGGCCGCGGGTGCGATAGACGGCGGTCAGGGCCGCCCGCTCGGCCTCCACCTCCGCCTGGGCGCGACCTTGCGCCTCCGAGGCCGAGGCGAAATAGACATAGGCCAGGATCGCCCCCGCCGCCGCCACGAACAGGGCCAGGAACAGCAGCGTCAGCCGAAAGGGCGTGCGGCGAAGGAGGGAGGGAAGGCGCATGGGGCTTGTTAGTGGCGAGTGACGCGTGGCGAGTGGCGAGCAAGCGCAGGGACAGACAGAGGCTTCCGCGGGGCCTGACCATAAGTCGCCGCTCGGTCGCCAGCCTCAATCATTCTCGCCACTCGCCACTAACCACTCGCCACTCCGAACGTCACGCCTCCAACCGATACCCCGCGCCGCGAACCGTCTGAAGCATGGCCTTGTCGAAACCCTTGTCGATCTTGGAGCGGAGGCGGCTGATGTGGACGTCGATGACGTTGGTCTGGGGGTCGAAATGGTATTCCCACACCTTCTCCAGCAGCATGGTGCGCGTCACCGACTGGCCGGCGTGGCGCATCAGGAACTCCAGCAGTTGGAACTCGCGCGGTTGGAGGTCGATCTCTGTGGTTCCGCGATGAACCGTGCGGGCGATCAGATTCATCTCCAGATCGCCGACCTTCAGCACGGTCTGGACCCCGCCGGTCTCGCGGCGCCGCGCCAGGGCCTCGACCCGCGCGATCAGCTCGGCGAAGGCGTAGGGCTTGACCAGATAGTCGTCGGCGCCGGCCTTCAGGCCGGTGACCCGGTCCTCGACTTCGCCCAGGGCCGACAGGAAGAGGACCGGAGTCTGGTCCCCGCCCTTCCTGACCGTCTCGACCATGCCGACGCCGTCGAGACGCGGCATCATCCGGTCGACCACATAGACGTCATAGCCGCCCTTTTGCGACTCCAGCAGGCCGAAGGCGCCGTCCACGGCATGGGTCACCTCATGGCCGGCCTCGGTCAGGCCGCGCACCATGGCCGTCGCCGCCTCGGCGTCGTCCTCGACCACCAGAATCCGCATCGAAACCCCTCCCGGAATCAAAATCGCCGCCGATGGTAGCGCATCGGCGGCGATTCAGTGAGTTACGGCTTGGTCAGATTACCGATCAGTTCTTGGACAGTTCGATCTTCGGGCGGGAAGCTCGACGCAGCCATCTCCTCGGTCAACAAAAATTGACGAAGCGGAATACAGTTTCAAGTTGACGACTGAACGACTAAAACGCGAACCAACTGAGCGCCACTTGGCATTCGACCTGGGAGATCAAACGTGAAGAGAACACTGATTGCTTTGAGCTTGTTGTCGTCAGCCATAGGTTCGTCCGCCCTCGCATCACCGACAGCGCCGTCTCACCAACCCACCTCCGTGCGGACGGTTATGGTCTGCATAACCAATCACTACCCAGATGGGGCGCCATTTTTAGACTGCCAGATCGTATATTTATACGACGACGAGATCATTCAAGCGTGATTTCTAAAAGTGAACAGCCCGCCATCAGAAATGATGGCGGGCTGTTTCGTGCTCTATTTTTTGAAAGTCAGCACATAGGGTACGTTGCCCTGACCCCGAACCCAGATCAGGAGATAAGCTCCGGATCGGCCAGACGCTTTCACCGAAGCTACGGCGTTTCGGAAGTCGTCCACGGTTCTTACGGGCGTATTCTGAACCTGCTGGACCACGACCCCTTGCCCAAGGCGGGCATCGACACCGGTTTCAACACCCATAATCGCCAAACCTTCGACGGAGGCCGGCGCGCCCAGACGTTGGCGCAGGGCTGGAGTGAGAGGAGTCAAGTTTAGACCTTCGACTGTGGCCGAAGCTCCCGAAGGATCGTTCGGAGCGGCTCCGCCTTGGCCGAGGCCGTTTTCGCTGTTCAGTTCCGTCTCAGAAGGGCGGGTACCGGATCGTGCCGTGATCGTTTGTCGGCGACCGTCACGCAGCACCTCCATCCGAAGCGTGTCTCCCGGCTTAGCCGCGCCAACTAAGCGCGTCAGCTTCGTCGATGAATCAATCACCTCGCCATTCAGCGAGACGACAAGATCGCTGAACCTGAGGCCAGCCTTGTCGGCCGGACCTTCAGGGGTAACCTCAGCAACGAGGGCGCCCTTCTGGTCGGCTTTCAGCCCCAAAGCACCCAACTCCTCGGTGGTTGGCGTACTGATTTTCACGCCGAGATAGCCTCTCTCAATCACCTCCCCACGCATCAAGCGCGACGTGATCTGCTTAGCGATTTCCGCCGGAATCGCGAAGCCTATGCCGACTGACGAGCCAGTTGGAGACAGAATGACGGAGTTGACACCAATAACGCGACCGTAGACATCAAAGGTCGGCCCGCCCGAGTTCCCGCGATTGATGGCGGCGTCGATCTGCAGAAAATCGGTGTATGCTGAAGAGGCATCCGGCAAGCTGCGGGCTTTCGCAGAGACAATCCCCGCCGTCGCCGTGCCGCCCAGCCCGAAGGGGTTGCCCACAGCGATCACCCAGTCGCCCACGCGGGGTTCGGCCGTTTCTTCAAAGCTGACGTATTTGAAGTTGTCGCCATCGACCTTGATCACGGCCAGATCGGTGGCCTCATCGCGCCCCACCAGACGCGCGGGCAGTTCGCGGCCGTCCGACATCTTGACCTTGATCTCGGTGGCGTCGGCGACGACGTGGTTGTTGGTGACGATGAAACCGTCCTGCGAGATGAAGAAGCCCGAACCGGCGCCCTGGGTGGTGCGGGGTTCGGCGTCTTCGCCGTCGCTGCGGCCCTGGGGCGGGACGAACTGGAACGGCAGGCCGGGGATTTGGAAGGCGCCGCCCTGGGGCTGATCCACCTTGACCGTCACGTCGATCTGGACGACGGCCGGGGCGACCTGGTCGAAGATGTCAGCGAAGCTGTTGGGCGCGCCGGGCGGAGGCGAGAAGCGGTCGCCGTTGGCGGGGACGGGGGTGATCCGGTTGACGGCCTGGGGGTCGGCGTGGGCGCCGGGCCAGGTGACGATCCCGCCCGCCGTCGCTCCCGCCGCCAGGGTCAGGCCGGCCAAGGCCCCGAGAATGAACTCTTTGCGCTTCAGCATCTTGTTCTTGCGATCCTCTGTCGGGGCCGCGCCCCGTCTCGCTCTTGATATAGGCCGAACGGGCGTTACGCCAATTTCAGCGTTCGATGGTTGATCCCGACAAGCGCCCGTCGTGAGGCGAGGTTGCGTCCAGATCGCGGCGAAGCGTCTCATTTGCGAGAACTTCGTCCAGCCGACGCTCCTCCTCAGGCGAAAGGGGCGCGACCTCGACCGGGCGGCGGCGCGCGCGCAAGGCCAGAGCCGCCCCCGCCAGCAGAACGAGGATGAAGGGGCCGAACCACAACAGCCAGGTTCCGACCCGCACCGGCGGGGTGAACAGGACATAGTCGCCGAACCGCCGGACCAGATCCTGACGCACGGCCTGATCGGAGGCGCCGGCGGCGATCTGTTCGCGGATCAACCGGCGCATGTCGCCCGCCACCCCCGCCGGACTGTCGGCGATGGCCTCGTGCTGGCAGACGACGCAGCGCACGTCCTTGAACAGGGCCTGGGCGCGGGCTTCCTGAGCCGGGTCGCTCAGGGGGCGGTCGGGGGCGGCGGCGGGCTCGGCCGCCGTCAGCATCAGGGCCAGGAGCGGCGCAGCCAGCAGGATCGAGAGCCGCCTCACGCCGGCCTCCGCCGTCGCGCGCCGACGCCCAGCCGCAGCCGGCGATCCAGCAGGGACAACAGGCCGCCGAAGGCCATGATCATCGGCCCCAGGAAGATCAGCCGCGCCCAGGGATTCCAGTACAGGCGGACGACCCAGGCGGGAGCCTCAGTCGTTCCGGCCCGCTCGCCCATCACCACATAGACGTCGTCCAGACCCCGGAAATCCAGCCCCACCTCGGTCGTGGTCTGGCCGCCCGCGGGAAAGAAGCGGCGTTCGGCCGTGACGGTCTTCGCCCGACCCCGGTCGTTTGACGGTCGCACGGTCAGACGCCCCTGTTCGGCCAGATAGTTGGGGCCTTCGACCACCCGGACCTGATCCAGCGTGACGGTCCAGGGCCCGGCGGAGACGGTTTGGCCCAAGGTCAGGGCGCGGGCCGCCTCGGCCTTGAAGCCGGTCTCGACCACCGCCCCCAGGATGAAGACCCCCAGACCCAGATGGGCCAGGCTCATGCCCCAGGCGCCGAGCGGCAGACCCTTGAGGCGACGCAGGGTCTCGGCGGGCGAGGCGCGGAACAGCCGCGCCCGTTCGGCGACCTCGGCCAGGGCGCCCAGGATCAGCCAGGCGCCCAGGCCGATCCCGGCGGCGGCCAGAGCCTTCTTCGGCGACCACAGAGCGTAGGCGGCGAGGGCGCAGACCAGGGCCAGACCCGCCGCCACCGCCAGCCTCTGCATCGCCCCGGCCAGGTCGCCGCGCTTCCAGGCCAGCAGAGGCCCCGCAGGCAGGATGATGAAGGCGACCGTCATCAGCGGAACGAAGGTGGCGGCGAAATAGGGCGGGCCGACCGAGATGGTCGCGCCGGACGCCGCCTCCAGGATCAGGGGATAGAGGGTGCCCAAAAGCACGGTCGCCGCCGCCGCCGTCAGGAACAGATTGTTCAGCACCAGGGCGCCTTCGCGGCTTATGGGTGCGAACATTCCGCCGCCCTTCAGCTGGGGCGCGCGCCAGGCGAACAGGGCGAAGGCGGCGCCGGCCGTGAGACCCAGGATGGCCAGCAGCATCAGCCCCCGCTGGGGATCAACGGCGAAGGCGTGGACGCTGGTCAGGACGCCGGAGCGCACCAGAAAGGCGCCCAGCATGGAGAAGCTGAAGGCCAAGAGGGCCAGGAAGACGGTCCAGCCCGCCAGGGCTCCGCGCCGCTCGGTAACCACCGCGCTGTGCAACAGGGCCGCGCCCGCCAGCCAGGGCATGAAGCTGGCGTTCTCGACCGGGTCCCAGAACCACCAGCCGCCCCAGCCCAGCTCATAATAGGCCCAGAAGGAGCCCAGGGTGATGCCGACGGTCAGAAAGGCCCAACTGGCCAGGGCCCAGGGGCGCACCCACCGGCCCCAGGCGGGCCAGAAGGCGGTCTGAGCCCGGCCCTCGATCAGGGCCGCAACCGCCAGGGAGAAACAAACCGAAAACCCGACATAGCCCGCATAGAGCAGCGGCGGATGGACGGCCAGGGCCGGGTCCTGAAGCAGGGGGTTCAGCGAGGCGCCCTGGAAGGGGGCGGGGTCCAGGCGGACAAAGGGGCTGGAGGTAAAGACGGCGAAGGCCAGGAACAGCGAGCCCAGAGCGCCTTGGGTCGCCACGGCCGAGGCCTTCAGCCCGAACGGCAGGCCGCGCGCGCGGGCCAGGACGGCGCCGAAGACCGTCAGGACCAGGCACCACAGCAAGAGCGATCCCTCGTGACTGCCCCAGGCGCCGGCGACCTTGTACAGCATCGGCTTGTCGGTGTGGCTGTTGGCCGCGACGTTGGAGACCGAGAAGTCCGAGATGACGAAGGCGTAGATCAGGGCCGCAAAGGCCAGGGCCGTCGCCGCCGCGGCGCCGATCGCCGCCCCTTCAGCCGCCCCGGCCAGCACGGGGCTGCGCCGGGCCCGCCCCGCCGCCGACAGCACGGTCTGAAGCACCGACAGGGCCAGGGCCAGGGCAAGGGCGAAGGCCCCGAACTCGACGATCATAGGCTTTCAGCCTGCGGCCTATTTGAGCGCATGGTCTCGGTCGAGGTTTCCGGCCGCCACTCGCCCTTGGCCTTGATCCGGTCGGCGACCTCGCGCGGCATATAGTTCTCGTCGTGCTTGGCCAGGACTTGGCTGGCGTGGAAGACGCGGTCGGCGCCGAACGCCCCTTGCGCCACGATCCCCTGCCCCTCGCGGAACAGGTCGGGCAGGTCGCCGTGATACTGGACCTGGGTCGCGGCGATATTGTCGGTGACGGTGAAAACGACGACGCCATCGCCAGACTTCCGCACGCTGCCCGTCTCGACCAGGCCGCCCAGCCGGATGTTGCGGCCTTCCGGCGCCTTGTCGACGGTAGCCTCGGACGGGGAATAGAAGAAGGTCACGCTGTCCTGCATGGCCCACAGCGACAGGCCGACCGCCAGGGCTAGGATCGGCGCCACGGCGGCGACGATCCACAGGCGACGGCGCGCCTTCGGCGATTTCGGCAGCCAACTCATGACTTAGCGGACCCGCTCCCCGACGGATTTTTCTTTCCGTCTACAGAGGCCGGCGCCCCGCGCCAACGGCTCATTCCGCCCTCGGCAGGCGGCGTTCCAAATCCTTGCGACGCGGATCGGCCGGATCGAGGGCGGCGATCAGCGGCGTCCACATGGCCCGTGTCGTGGCCGCATCCCCACGACGCAGGGCCGCCTCGCCCAGGAAGAAGCGGGCGCCCAGCTGATCGGGATCGTGTTTCACCGCCTGGCGGAAGGCGGCCTCGGCGTCGGCGCCGATCTGGTCGTCATTGGCCCGCACCAGGCTTTCGCCCAGCCGCGCCCAGGCCTGGGCGTTCTCGGGCTCCCGCTCGATCAGCCGACGAAAGGCCGAGGCGGCGCCCAAGGGGTCGTCGGCGGCGAAACGGGCCGCGCCCAGCATGGCCAGGGCCTGGGGGTCGTTCGGTCGATCCTGGGCCGCGCGCGCCGCCACAGCCGCCAGTTGGGCCGGCTGCAGCGTCTCCAGCCGGGTGGACCAGTCATCCACCCGCCGCTGATAGGCTTGGTCCGGCAGGCCCGGCGATCCGGTCAGGATGTAAAGCCCCAGGGCGGCGGCCGTCGCGGCGGCGATCCCGCTCAGAACCCACAGCCGGTCGCGACGGCCCGTCTGGGGCGTCGGCGTCGTCCCTGACTGCCCGGCCAGCAGACGCCGGGCCGCTTCGGCGCGCGCCGCCGCATGGGCGGCCTCGTCCAGCAGCCCCCGCGCCTTCAGACGGTCCAGTTCGGCCAGTTCGCGCGCCCCGATCTCGGCCTGCGTCGCCGGAGTCGGGTCGGCGCCGGAACGCGCGCCGGTCAGCACCAGAAGGGCGGCGCCGGCCGCCGCGAGACCGGTCATTATCCAGAAGGCGATCATCCCCGCCGTCTATCGCATCAGGCGGCGGCGGGCGAGGCCCCTTGGGTCGCCAGAAGCGCCTCGGCGGCGGCGGCGCGACGTCGCACCGCCCGCGCGGCCTCCAGCGCGTCGATCAAGGTCAGGAACCGCGCCGCGACGCCGACCAGACGCAAGGGTCCCTCCGGCTGGGCGACCTGGCCGTCCGCCAGATGATCCAGGGCCTCATTGGCCCAGATGGACAGATAGTCGGTCAGCTCGGTCTTCAAGGCCATCCGATCCGCCTCGCAGCCGAAGACGACGGCGGCGCCTCTCAGCCCCCCGACGGCGTTCAGCAGGCCGGCGGCCGCCTCGACCGCCTCGCCCGTCGCGGGCGCGTCCAGCCAGGGCGAGAGTCGCGTCATCCGGCCGCTCAGCCTCTGCCGCTTCATCGGCAGGGCCGCATGGACGGCGGCCGAGGCGGACTTCATCAGGCCGGACATCTGACCCGCCACCTGGATCCGCGCCATCCGGGCGGCCCGGCCCCAGGGCGAGTCCGGCCGCATTTGCAGACACAGGTCGATCTCGCCCAGCACCCCGGCGCACCAGGCGACCTCCTGAACCACCTCGGCCATGGCGGCCTCATCCGGGCTGGGCCGGGCGGCGGCGATCCGTGCGACGCGCGTTGTGACCGAGGCCAGCAGACGTTCGACAAAGACGCCCATGTCGGAATGGCTCAGCATCGCCTCCTTATCGGCGAGGCGATTGGTGCGGGTCACGACACGCAGCATCCGTTCGGCGTCGGCGACATGGGCGAAGAGGATGTCGACCATCCGGCGCCCGCCTTCGGGCGAGACGGCAAGACAGTCCTGGATCAACAGACGCAGTCCCGCCGCCTGTTCGTCGTCGGGACGATCGAGCCAGGCAGGCAAACGCGGCGTAGCGGTTCGCGCCAGAGGGGCCAGGTCGAAACAGCCGGCGAGCTCCGCCGGGGTCGGAGCGGGGGCGGCGGCGAGCGACAGGTTCGACACCGGCGCCGGCGGAGACGGATCGGCCCAGACGTCGCCGGGCCGATCCCGCAGCACAGCCGCCGCCCGGGCGCACAGACGATCGGCGACCAGGGTCCAGTCGCCGTGCGACGGACCCGCCCCGTCCAGCAGGCTGAGATAGGGCTCGTCGCCGATCTTGGCCTCGCGCCAGAGACGGGCCAGAACCGGCCGGGGAAAGGTCAGGGCCGCCACTTGGTCGGCGCGCGGCCGGAACAGGGGGATCAGCGGCGCGAACGCCTGATCCCGGCGGGCGCGATCGCGGATTTCCGCCTGAATCAGGATCGCCAGTTCGCCCGCCTTGTCGCCCGGCAGTCCGCCGACAGCCGCCTCCAGCTGCGCCAGACCGTCATCGGGGCAGGCCTGGACGACCGCCTCCAGGGCGGCGCGATGGGCGGCGGACAGGGCAGTCAAGACGGTTCCCTGGGTAAGATTTGAGGCCCGACCCTGCACCAATGTGATTAACAACGGCTTGGCGCCCCTTGAGCCGGTCGCGCGGCGCGCCATATTCCCGCCACCACCACGCCAGGCGCCATTCGCCGCAGGAACGGGAGCGCCCATGCCGGTTATCGAGATCCAAGGTCTGACCAAGACCTATCCGTCGGGTCTTCAGGCCCTGAAGCGGGTCGATCTGACCATAGACAGGGGCGAGATCTTCGCCCTGTTGGGGCCGAACGGGGCCGGCAAGACCACCCTGATCTCGATCATCTGCGGCATCGTCAACGCCACCACGGGGACTGTGGTGGCCGACGGCCACGACATCCGCAAGGATTTCCGCGCCGCTCGGATGAAGATCGGCCTGGTGCCGCAGGAGCTGACCACCGACGCCTTCGAGACGGTGCTGGCCACCGTCACCTTCAGCCGGGGCCTGTTCGGCAAGCCGGGGAACCCCGCCCTGGTCGAACAGATTCTGAAGGACCTGTCGCTGTGGGACAAGCGCGACGCCAAGATCATGACCCTGTCGGGCGGGATGAAGCGGCGGGTGATGATCGCCAAGGCCCTGAGCCACGAGCCGGACATCCTGTTCCTGGACGAGCCGACCGCCGGGGTCGACGTCGAACTGCGCCGCGACATGTGGGCCATGGTCCGCAAGCTGCGCGAGCGCGGCGTCACCATCATCCTGACCACCCACTATATCGAAGAGGCCGAGGAGATGGCCGACCGGGTGGGGGTGATCCTGAAGGGCGAGCTGATCCTAGTCGAGGAGAAGACCGCCCTGATGAAGAAGCTGGGCAAGAAGACCCTGACCCTGAACCTGGTCGAGCCCCTGACCGCCCTGCCCGCCGACCTGTCGGACTGGGACCTGAGGCTGAGCCCGGACGGGGGCGAGCTGGAATACAGTTTCGACGCCAACGCCGAAGACACCGGCGTGCCCGCCCTGATCCGCCGGCTGGACCGGCTGGAGATCGGCTTCAAAGACCTGAACACCCGCCAGAGCTCGCTGGAAGACATCTTTGTCAGCCTGGTCCACCGCGACGGAGAGGCCGCCTGATGTCTTTCAACGGATACGGCGTCTGGGCCATCTATCGGTTCGAAATGGCGCGGGCGCTTCGCACCCTGTGGCAGAGCGTGGTCACCCCGGTGATCACCACCGCCCTCTATTTCGTCGTCTTCGGCGGCGCCATCGGCGGTCGGATGCAGGCGGTGGACGGGGTGGCCTACGGCGCCTTCATCGTGCCGGGCCTGATCATGCTGAGCCTGTTCACCCAGTCGATCTTCAACGCCTCCTTCGGCATCTACTTCCCGAAATTCACCGGCACCATCTATGAGATCCTGTCCGCGCCGGTGTCGTCGCTGGAGGTGGTGATCGCCTATGTCGGGGCGGCGGCGACCAAATCGGCGGTGCTGGGGCTGATCATCCTGGCGACGGCGGCCCTTTTCGTGCCGCTTCAGGTGCTGCACCCGGTGATGATGCTGGCCATGCTGGTGCTGATTTCGGTGACCTTCAGCCTGTTCGGCTTCATCATCGGCATCTGGGCCGGTAGTTTCGAACAGCTGAACTTCATCCCCATGCTGATCGTCACGCCCCTGACCTTCCTGGGCGGCTCCTTCTATTCGATCGACATGCTGCCCGAGGGCTGGCGGACCGTGGCCCTGTTCAATCCGGTGGTCTATCTGATCTCAGGGTTTCGCTGGACCTTCTACGGCGCGGGCGACGTGGCGATCGGGATCAGCGTGGCCGCGACCCTGGGCTTTTTCGCCCTGTGCCTTGGGGTGGTCATGTGGATGTTCAAGACCGGCTATCGGCTGAAGGCCTAGACTTCCAAGTCCAGGCGTCACGAAACCGGCCAGATCGCCAGCGATTAGAGCAACATGTCCGACGATAAGAAGACCGTTTCCGATCCAGCGCCCCAGCCGTCCCCTGGCGAACCCTTCGTCCGCAAGGCGGTCACCTGGGGTCGGATGCCTGTGACGACCTTTCACGTCGGCCCGGTGCCCGTCGCGCCCAATCCGCTGGACCGGATTCCGGATCGGCCGCCGCTGAAGACGCCGTTGACCACTGCGCCCCAGGGGCGGGCGCAAGGTCGGCAAGGTCAGGCGTCCAGCCTGCTTCAGGGCGGCCTGCAGCCGCAGCGCCCCGCGCCCGCGCCGCGTCCGAGAGCCGGCGCGAGCATTCTGGCCGGTTCGTTGATCCCTCAGGCCCGTCCCGCCCCGGCTGCGCCCCCGACGCCCGCCCCGACGCCCGCCCCGGCGGATTCGACGCTTCGCCCGCTGCCCGCCGCGCCCCCGCCTCTTCCGGAGCCTGCGCCGTCCGCTCTGGAAAGGCCGCCTGCCCAGGCGACGCGGCCCGAGACGGACGCCGCCGCCCCCCCTGTCGGCGCTCCTGTCGACGCCGCCCAGATTCCCGAGATCACGCCGACCACTCCCGTTGCACGTCGAGCAGAGAAGGCGCCGTCGCGTCTGCCGCTCTATGTCGGGGCTGGACTGGTCGTCGCCGCCTTGCTGGGCGGCGGACTGTGGTTCGCCCTGCGTCCCGCCCCCGCCCCTGCTCCCGCCGCCCCGCCGACAGTCCCGGCCGCCGCAGCGCCCATCCAGGCTGAAACCGCTCCGGCGCCCTCGGCGGCGGTGGTCGAGGCGGAAGCGCCCGCTGCCGAACCGGCGCCTGAGCCCGCTTCCACATCAGCGCCCGCGCCGGCCGAGACCACGCGGACACCCCCCGCGCCGGCCGCTCGCCCGACGACGCCTCCAGCCGCGACCGCGTCCCGCCCGACCCAGAGCCAGACCCAGACGCCCGCGACGACTCCGGCGCCCAGCCAAACGGCGCCGGCCGTCCAACCCCCGGCGGTAGTCATCGTGCCGCAGACGCCGCCCCCGACCGCCGCGCGCCCCACCCAGACCGATCCCGACGCCCCGATCGTCACCCGGCCCCAGCCGCTCGACTGAGATTTCGATCTCGTCTCCTCTCCAGTTCGCGGGGAGGAGACGACGGCGGCTCACGCCGTGCGGATGATCCCGCCGCTCGCCGCCACCGGCCAGGGCGTCAGCCGCCCGCCGGCGCAGGGGCCGCCGCGGCATTCGCCGGTCAGGGGCTCGAACACCGCCCCGTGCCAGCCGCACAGGATCAGGCCGCCGTCGGGCGTCAGATAGCGATCCAGTTCGACCGCGATGGGAAAGCCTGCGTGGGGGCAGCGATCGACCCAGCCTGCGACGACCCCGTCCTTTCGCACCACGAAGCCGTGGAAGAAGGCCTCGCCGATCTGAAGCACGAAGCCGCGCGCCCCGGGATCGGCGATGTCGCCCTCGGCGCACAGGGCGACGCCGGGCGGCGTCTTCCAGACCCGTTTGCGTTCGGTCTCGCCTTCAGACACGCTCGGCCTTCAGCGGGCGCGCCAACAGGCCGTCGATCAGGCCGTCCACGGTGATCTCGCCGGCCAAGAGGGCCGCGATGCCCTCGGCGATCGGCGTCTCCACCCCCAAGCGGGCGGCCAGGGCGCGCACGGCCGGGGCGCTCTCATAGCCTTCCGCCACCGACCGCTTGCCCGCCAGGGCCTGTTCCACCGTCTGGCCCTGTCCCAGGGCCAGGCCCAGGCTCATGTTGCGCGACTGAGGGCTGGAGCAGGTCAGGACCAGATCGCCCAGGCCGCACAGGCCCGCCACCGTCTCGGCCTGGCCGCCCATGGCGACGGCGAGCCGGGTCATTTCCGCAAAGCCGCGCGTGATCAGGGCGGCGTGGGCGCTGCGTCCCAGCTGACGCCCTTCGGAGACGCCGCAGGCGATGGCGAGGACGTTCTTCAACGCCCCGCCCGCCTCGGCCCCGATCAGGTCGGTGGCCAGATAGGGCCTGAAGCCCGGCGCCGACAGGGTGTTCAGCAGGGCTTGGCCCAGGACGGGATCGGCGCAAGCCAGGGTGACGGCGGTGGGCAGGCCGCGCGCCACCTCGCCCGCGAAACTGGGGCCGGACAGGACGGCGGCCGGGGCGTCCGGCAGGGTCTCGGCCAGAACCTCCGTCATCAGCTTCATCGTGCCCCGCTCGACTCCCTTGGAGCAGAGCACCACCGGCACGCCGGGGCGGTGATGGGGCGCGAAGGCCGTCAGGGTCGCGCGCATATGCTGGGCCGGCGGCACGGCCAGGATCAGGTCGCAGTCGCCCAAGTCGGCCAGATCAGCGGTGAATTTGAGCCCCTCGGCCAAGGGCACGCCCGGCAGATAAAGGTCGTTGGCGCGCGTGGTCCTCAAGGTCTCGACCAGCTGGGGCTCACGCGCCTGAAGCGTCGTCTCCAGTCCGGCGCGAATACAGACCTGGGCCAGGGCGGTGCCCCAGGCGCCGGCGCCGATGACCCCTGCGGTGCGGAATTCCATGCGCCCTCCCAAGGCGGTCTCGTTCGTCATGCCTTTGCGCCCTTGCGGCCGGGCTTGTGCGAAGGATCGGCCAGGGCGCGCGCTTCGTCCAGCGGCCATCGCGGTCGGGCGACCACGTCTATGTCGCTGGTCAGCCCGAGCGCCAGCCGTTCGGCCCCCGCCAGGGCGATCATGGCCGCATTGTCGGTGCAATAGGCCAGAGGGGGCGCCAGGAAGTCGAAGCCGTGCTTGGCCGCCGTCGCCTGCAAGGTCGCGCGAATGGTCTTGTTGGCGGCCACGCCGCCCGCGACGACAAAGAGGCGATGATCGTGGGTCTCGGCATAGGCGGCCAGAGCCCGTTCGGACCGGTCGGCCAGCTGCCGGGCGATGGCGGTCTGGACCGCGTCGGCCAGATCGGCCTTGTCCTGGTCGGTTTCGCAGGTCTGGGCGATGCGGAAGGCGGCCGTCTTCAGACCCGAGAAGGAGAAGTCGCAGTCCTTGCGGCCCAGCAGGGCGCGCGGTAGGTCGATCTTCGATCCGTCGCCTTGGGCCGCCAGCCGCTCCAGCGCCGGCCCGCCCGGATAGCCCAGGCCCAGGGCCTTGGCGATCTTGTCGAAGGCTTCGCCCGCCGCGTCGTCTATGGTGGCGCCGATCCGGCTCATGTCGCCGACGCCGCGCACCTCCAGTATCTGGCAATGACCGCCGGAGACCAACAGCAGCAGGAAAGGATAGGCGACCTCCTGCCCCAGACGGGCCGAAACCGCGTGGCCTTCGAGATGGTTGACCGCCACCAGGGGCAGACCGCGGGCCAGGGCCGCCGCCTTGCCGAAGCTGAGGCCCACCATGACCCCGCCGACCAGGCCCGGTCCGGCGGTCGCGGCGATGCCGTCCAGACCGTCATAGCCCAGGCCGGAGTCGGCCATGGCGCGACGCGTGACCTCGGCGATCATCTCCACATGGCTGCGTGCGGCGATTTCGGGGACGACGCCGCCATAGGCCGCGTGATCGTCGATCTGGCTGTGAACGACCGAGGACAGGACCTCGGCCCGGCCGCCCTGCTCCGATGGGTGCAGGCGCACCACCGAGGCGGCGGTTTCGTCGCAGCTGGTCTCCAGACCCAGCACCGTCAGGGCTTTACCGGAACGAGGGGGGACATCCCGTCCAGTTGCCGCTGCGGCGCCGCTGCTATAGTCGGCGGAACTCTCCATCGGATCGAGGTAGCGATCCGGCGTCCGGTAAGCAACGCTCATGACCCTTCCCCTCCGCATCGGCACCCGGCGCTCCAAACTGGCCCTCGCCCAGTCGGGCATGATGCAGCGCGCCATCGGCCGGGCACTGGGCATAGCCGAGGCCGAGATCGAAACGGCCGTGCCCCTGGTCGAAATCGTCACCACCGGCGACCGGATCCAGGACCGCCGGCTGATGGAGCTGGGCGGCAAGGCCCTGTTCACCAAGGAGATCGAGGAAGCCCTTCTGGACGGCCGCATCGACATCGCCATCCATTCGATGAAGGACGTGCCGGCCGAACAGCCTGAGGGCCTGTGCATCGCCGCCATTCCGAAACGCGAGGACGCCCGCGACGCCTTCGTCAGCCGTGACTTCGAACGTTTCGACGCCCTGCCCATCGGCGCCCGTCTGGGCACCGCCAGCCTGCGCCGACAGGCCCAGGCCCTGGCCCTGCGCCCCGACCTGAAGGTCGAGATGCTGAGGGGCAATATCGACACCCGGCTGCGCCGCGCCGCCGAGGGCGATTTCGACGCCATTCTGCTGGCGGTTTCCGGCATGACCCGGCTGGGGGTGACCGAACACATCCGCGAAAAGCTGTCGCCGGACGCCTTTCTGCCCGCGCCGGGCCAGGGCGCCCTGGCGATCCAGACCCGCGCCGAGGATATCGACGCGCCTTGGGTCGCCGCCCTGAACCACGCCCCGACCGCCGTCGCCGTCGCGGCCGAGCGCGGGGCGATGACGGCGCTGGAAGGCTCCTGCCGGACGGCGGTGGGCGCCTACGCCGTGATTGACGGCGACACCCTGCGGCTGACCACGGAAATGCTCAGCCCCGACGGCTCGGCCCGCTGGCGCCGCGCCGGCGAACTGTTCCAGCCGACCGAGGCCGACGCGCGCGCCCTGGGCGAAAAGCTGGGGGCCGAGGTCCACGCCTTCGCCGGCGATCAGGAGGTCGATCCGGCGAGCCTGGACGGATGACCGTCTCCCCCCGCCCGGCCCCGGCCAAGCCTCGCGTCTGGATCACCCGGGCCGAGCCGGGGGCGTCGCGCACCGCCGCCCGACTGCGCGACTTGGGATGCGAGCCCCTGATCCATCCGTTGCTGGCGGTGGAGCGCCTGGTCCCGCCCCTGCCCGACCTCGACCGCTTCGCCGCCCTGGCCTTCACCAGCGCCAACGGTGTCGCCGCCTTCGCCGCCCTGACGCCGCGCCGTGACCGACCCGTCTTCGCCGTCGGCGAGGCCACGGCCGGGGCTGCGCGTGAGGCCGGATTCGTCGCGGTTCGCTCCGCCGACGGCGATCTGACCGATCTCGCTCGATTGATCGCCGCCGAGCTGAGCCAGGCGGTCCTCCTGGCGCCCCTGGCGGAAACCCCGGCGGGCGATTTAGCCGCCGCGCTCGACGCCGCACAGGCCCGCGACGTGGCGGTCCAGACCCTGACCGTCTATCGAACGACCTGGGTGGTTCAGGTCGATCCGCCCCCTTTCGACGCGGTCCTGATCCATTCCCCGCGCGCCGCCCAGGCGCTGGCGTCCTGGGCGACCGCCTCGCCGACCCGCCTGGCCCAGGCGGTCTGCGCCTGCATCTCCGCCGCCGCAGCCGCGCCCCTGACCCCGCTCGGCTTGACACCGGCGGTGTCAGAACAGCCGAACGAAACGACATTGTTGAAGACCTTGAAAGCGGCGCTTGGCAAGCGCGACGCGCCCGTATAAAGAGCGCGTCTCGCACGGGCCGTTTCCGCCCGCGCGACCGGGCCGCTTTAGCTCAGCCGGTAGAGCACCTCATTCGTAATGAGGGGGTCGCGTGTTCGAGTCACGCAAGCGGCACCACCTTTCCAGAGCCACTCTAGCTAGGAAGAACTCGCCCTCTGGGCGGAGCGGTGTTTCCGCGTGGGTGTTGCGTGGGTATGCGGTGGGAGCGCACTCGCGCGCTTAGGTGGACGAGCTGTAAATCTGGGGCGCTGCCGAACGCATGCAGCGCCCGGCCGTCAGTGAGTCGGCAGGAGGGGCAATCCAAGCGCCTTCAGAAACGCGTTGTGCTTGACCGCCGCGTCCGAAACCGTCTTCTCGATCGAGACCAACTCCACGTGCGTCGCGTCTAGGTCGATCTCTTCCTCCCCCACAGCCGTGCTGATGTACCGTGAGATGTTGAGATTGAAGCCCTCGTCAGCGATCCGGTCCATGCTGACGCGCTTAGAGTAACGATCCTCCTCGGTGCGGAACTGGTACGTGGAGACGATCTTCCCGATGTGATCCGGCGTCCCATTCTCGCCGTCTCCGAGCCTGTTCTGGCGCTTGTCCTTCACGAAGTGCTCGGCAGCATTGATGAAGAGCACGTCATCGGATTTCTTGCACTTCTTCAGGACAAGAATGCAGACCGGAATGCCCGTCGAATAGAACAGGTTGGCAGGCAGGCCGATCACCGTGTCAATGTGACCATCCTTCAGCAGCTTCGTCCGGATACGTTCTTCCGCCCCGCCTCGGAACAGCACGCCGTGCGGCAGGATGATGGCCATGACACCCTCATCCTTCAGGTAATGGAAACCGTGCAGAAGGAAGGCAAAGTCGGCGGCCGATTTTGGGGCCAGCCCGTAGTTCTTGAACCGGACATCGTCACCCATGGCCTCAGTCGGTTCCCACCGGAGGCTGAAGGGCGGGTTGGCCACGATCGCATCGAAGGCGGGCTTTTTCGCGGGATTCAGCTCGCGAAGAGTATCCCAGTCGTTGCTCAGCGTGTCACCGTGGTAGATTTCGAACTCGGTGTCCTTCACCCCATGCAACAACATGTTCATGCGGGCGAGGTTGTAGGTGGTGATGTTCTTTTCCTGCCCGTAGATTTTGCCGACGCCGTGCGGCCCCATGCGCTTGCGCACGTTCAGCAGCAACGACCCAGAGCCGCACGCGAAGTCGAACACGCTGGCGAGGCGCTCTTTCTTTCCGGTGGCGGGCTCCTGGCTGTCGAGTGTCACTATCGCGGAGAGGATGTCGGACACCTGCTGCGGGGTGTAGAACTCGCCCGCCTTTTTTCCGGAGCCGGCTGCGAACTGGCCGATCAGGTATTCGTACGCGTCACCCAGTGCATCCACATCGGACGAGAAATCAGCGAGCCCTTTGGCGATCTCGTTGATGATGGCGCAGAGCTTGGCGTTGCGATCAGCATATGTCCGGCCGAGCTTGTCAGAGCCCAGATTGATCTCCGAGAAAAGGCCGCTGAACGTGCTCTGAAAGGACTCGTTCTCGATGTATTTGAAGCCCGCCTGCAAGGTGTTGAGCAGTTCGTCGTTCTGGGTCCGCGCCATATAGGCGATGCTGGTCCAGAGGTGTTCCGGCTTGATGACGTAGTGTGCCTTGAGGCGCATCTGCTTCTCAAAGGCGACAACGTCATCGGGGTTCTGCGCGTACCAGACAGACAGGGGCGAGCGCCCACCATTGCCGATCGAATTGGGATCCGGGTAGTCGCGCCCGAGCTCTTTTTTCGCCGCCGCTTCGTAGTTGTCCGACAGATAGCGCAGGAACAGGAAGGACAGCATGTAGTCGCGGAAGTCGTCGGCATTCATCGCGCCACGAAGAGTATCAGCGATGTTCCAGAGCGTTCTGCCGAGTTGCTTTTGCGTTTTATCGTTCATTTTTAGGGGTATTCACTAAGGCGCGGGAGCTGATGGTGGCGAGGCTGTGGTCGCGGGGGCCGCTACAGCGGGCTTGGTCGGGGCATATCCTGGCAGGGCGAACTCAAACCGCGTGATGAACTCGCTTAGGATGCGCCGAAAGAGCGCCGTGTTGTCCTCGCCCATCTCTGTGGGCTCGTGAACCGCATAGGCACCATGGCTCAGAAGGTTCAGGGCCCGGTTGAAGAGCGCCCGATCCTCCTCGTTGTCCAGCGCCTTGAGGCAAAAGGCGATGCTCTGATGCCCGAAGAAAGAGGCCGTCTTCTCCATGACACTGCGCAGGGCGTTGAAGTGAAAGGTGTAGAGCTTTCCCTTCTTCGGATCGGCCGCGCGCTGCAATTCGGCAAGCGTCGCCACATGGTGAAAGAAGGGTGTGTCTTGCGTTGGCTGAAGCGTGTAGGTGCCGTTGTCGCCCGGACGGTGCAGGAAATAGCGTTTGTGGGTGACTTTCGCTTCGCCTTCGGCCCGCCTGCTGACTTCGTTGCACATCACGTTGAAGAACAACGAATGGTGAGACGAGAAGATCACCTTGATTGGGGCGGGCGCGCCATTGCCATCTTTCCGCGTAGCCGCCCGGCGGAGAAGCTTGGCGAGATCGCAAGCGATGGAGATCGCGTTGTTGTCATCCAGGGATGAAATCGGATCGTCGATATAGAGGTATTTCTTGCCCTGATACGACTGATGCCCATCTAGCATGCGTTCGCAGATTGCCATGAACACGCACCAAATGAAGATGTTCTGCTCGCCGCGCGATACCTTGATGTTGGTCTCTTCGCCTTTGCTGAAACTCACAAAGTCCGGCTTGGAAGCGGTCTCCTTCCCCTGCTGAACCTCCTTGTAGGTGAAATCGAATTCGAAGTCGGCATATCGAAAGAGATACCGAGCAATTGTCTGGTCCAGCGCGAGTTCTGTCATCGCGTTGAAGAAGGATGACTTCTCGTTCAGTTGAAGACGGCGGACGCTGTCGCCTTCAAGGTCATTCTCCCATACGAACAGATCTTCGGTGAAGGCGTTGAAATAGAGCGTATCGTGCGTGCCGGTCGGGTTCTTTGTCTTATGCTTGCGCTTGCCAGCATCTTTGAACTCCATCGACAAGCGTGTCTTGCCGGTGCGATTGTAGGCGTAAAGCAAAACGAAATCGGCGTCGTTCAGATCATCGCGCAGCCGGGTCACAAGCTTGGCCAAGCTCTGATACGTCCGGATGCCGCTCATTCTTCATCCTCCCCAACTTGGGGAAAAAGCTGCTGCATCAGCCCCTTCTTGTGGGTCCTGAGCGTGTCAAACTTTCGGGTCTCGGCGGCGATAAGGCCATCGAGGGAATTGAGGCAGTCGGCGATGCGCTGCTGTTCAGGTCGCGATGGGATCCTGAAGCGTAGATCAATGAAGAACTGCAAGCCGATCGTCTTGATGGTGCTCCCGGTGGCCGCACGATCAAAAAGCGGCTTTGATTGCTGAAGCAGATGATAAAGGAACCAGTTGCTTAGCTTCCGGTCGTCGCAGGTCCAAACAATGAAGTGCTGGCTCACCGCCATGGGCAAGGCCATCACCGCGCTCTTGCCGATACCAGCGTCACGGCTAATCAAAACTGAGCCTGCCCTATGCAGCACGGCAGACGAGTTCTTGATACCTTCCGCCGATATTTCAATGTCGGTCTCGAAAATAAGACCATTGTCGAGGCGCTTCGAATCAGCGAGCGAGATCCAATTGATTCCTCCATCGTAGTACTCCGGCTTACTCTTGCTGGGTGTATGCCCAGACCCTCTCTTGGCCAGACTTTCGAGACGCTCTTCCGCCCAGTCACCCATTGCCTCGAACTCCGGAAAGCGGAGACGGGGCTGGGCTTCGCCCTCTTGGGGGAAGAGCTTTTGCATCAGACCCTTCTTATGGGCCCTCAGCGCCTCCACCTTCCGCCCCTGCGCGGCAATCAACGCTTCCGCCGAGTCCAGACAGTCGGCGATCTTTTGTTGTTCGGCTTCATCCGGCCGCCATGCGTTCGTCGACAAGAACTGAGTAACGGAGATGTTGAACCTGCCTGCTCTGGCTCCCTCGTTGACCAGCCCACCCAGCGCCGGATCGTGGCTTCCCGACTCGAAGTACCATTCCCAGAAGACTGGGTTCTCACTCGGCTGAAAGCGAAAGCATTTATAGATGGGCGAGACTATCCCACCCTCATAGGCTGAAAGCCGTTTGATGGTTCCGAAGCTTGACGCCTTGGTTGTCCTGTCGTTGTAGACAAAGTCATTTTTGCGAATCTTCACATAGCGATCAGTGCTGTCGCCAGCGATCTTCTTGCCGAAATATTCGCTTTGAAGCACAAGTCCATGCTGGCCCGAAAGGCTTAGAACGCTGCCCGCGTATCCGGTTGTCGCCCGATCAGTTACAGGTTGGGCAAGCTTCTGAAGCGGTATCTCCTTCCAGCCATCAGCCTCCGCGAACTCAGGAAACCGCAGCTTCGGTACCAAGGGGGTTCCGTCGCCCGCCTCGGCAGAAGAGTTCCCGTTACTGCTCATAAGCGCTCAGCCCCGAAATCTCACGCCCACCGGCACGCTTCAGCAGCAGCGACATCAGGTCGGTCATCAGGTCCAGTTCCTTCACCCGCCGTGCTTTCCAGTTCAGGCCAAGGGGCTCCATCAGGTCGGTCAGCGCCTCGCCGTCAAAGATCATGCGTTGCAGGATAGTGTCGACAAAACCTTGCAGCGCCTCGGTAGCCAGCCCGTGCTTGCCCGCGATGCCCGCCAGCTCCGCCGCACTCTTTTCCGCCTTGAAGCGGCTGTAGCCGTCGCGGATGGCCTTTTCGCTGAGACCCTCGCCCGCCTCGAGCGTATTGATATAGGCCGCGATATCCTCACGCTCGTCCATGAACTTGGCGTCGGATTTGATCAGGCCGATCAGCTGCTCGCGGCTCATCTTCAGCTTGCCGGGTGCGGCTTCGGAATAGCGGGCGATCAGGCCCATGATGTAGTCATAATCGATGACGGCCGACGCGAAGAGGACGAACTCAAAATCTAGCTGATCGACGTCCTGGCTTGGCTTGTCAGCACCCTTGCCCTGTTGTGTGCGAAGGCGCTGGGCGGTTTCAAGATAAGCGCCCCGGAAGCCCAGAAGGTTGTCACGCGGCAGGACCTGTTCGATGGCGTTGCGGTTCTCGTCCGTCAGGTCGGTGTACTGGTCAAGCTGGGTCTTGAGGCGCTGAACCTCCTTGAAATGCTCGATGAAGGCCGCGCGGGCCGCGTCCCCCTTGAGGTTGGGTACCGCTTCAGGCGTGTACTCTAGCCCCTGCGACTGCATGAAGGCGTCGAGCTTCTGCACCGCGCCTTCCAGTTTCTGAATGACCACGGGAGCCTTATCGACCAGCCAGATTTCGCGAGCCTTCGCTGCAGCCGCTTCGCCCGAGAACAGGGCGATGGCGGCATCAACCGCGTCCTGCTGCTGACGGAAATCGAGGATATTTCCGTAGGGCTTGGTGGCGTTCAGCACCCGGTTGGTGCGCGAGAAGGCCTGGATCAGGCCATGGTGTTTCAGGTTCTTGTCGACGTAGAGCGTGTTCAGGAATTTTGAATCAAAGCCGGTCAGCAGCATGTCGACGACGATGGTGATGTCGACCTTATGGTGCTGCTGGTTGGGGTAGGCTTTTCGGAGGTCGGCCTCAGGCCATTGTTGGTCTTTGATGCGTTTCTGAACGTCCTGATAATACAGGTCGAATTCGCTGATCTTGTGGTTGGTGCCATAGTGGGCGTTGTAGTCGGCGAGGATGGCCCTGAGGGCCTCCTTCTTTTTCTCCGGCTCGACAGCGTTATCTTCCTGCTCCTGGGGCAGGTCTTCCTGGATCTGCCTTACGTCGGGATCGCCTTCGGCCGGCGGGGAGAAAACGCAGGCGATGTTCAACGGCTCGAAGCTGGGATCAGCGGCCAGTTTCTCAGCCTGCATGGTCTTGAAAAGGGAATGATACTCGATGGCATCGTTTATCGACGAAGTGGCGAGCAAGGCGTTGAACCGGCGCTGCCCGGTGGCAGCGTCGTGCTTGGCAAGAATCGCCTCGATCACCGCCCGCTTGGCCAGCGGTTCACCCGGCTTGAGCACGGTTTTGCCCTGCGGCTTGTAATAGTCGACGTGGAACCGAAGGACGTTGCCGTCCTCAATCGCGTGGGTGATCGTGTAGGTGTGAAGGCGCTGATGGAAGAGGTCTTCCGTCGTCTTCATGCTGGCTTGGGCATCTTCGATCTTCTGCTGAGCAGCGTTCTGCTCGAAGATGGGCGTCCCGGTGAAGCCGAACAGCTGGGCGCGCGGGAAGAATTCCTTGATAGCCTTGTGGTTCTCGCCGAACTGCGACCGGTGGCACTCGTCGAAAATGAAGGCGATGCGCTTGTCGCGCAGGGGCTCCAGCTGTTCCTTGAAACTCTTCTTCCCATCCTTCTTCTGCTGCTTGTTGCGCTTACTATTCTCATCCAACGCCAAGCCCAGCTTCTGGATCGTGCAGACGATGACTTTATCGGCGCGGTCGTCCGACAGGAGGCGACGGACGAGGGAAGCGGTATTGGTGTTCTCCTCGACGCAGCCTTCCTGAAACTTGTTGAACTCCTCACGCGTCTGACGATCGAGGTCCTTACGGTCCACGACGAAAAGGCATTTCTCGATGTCGGGATTGTCCTTCAGCAGCGTTGACGCCTTGAAGGAGGTGAGTGTCTTCCCGCTGCCCGTTGTGTGCCAGATGTAGCCGTTGCCGCAGTCCTGGGCGATAGAATCGACGATCGCCTTCACCGCATAGACCTGATACGGCCGCATCATCAGGAGCTTTTGCTCGCTGGCAACCAGAACCATGTAGCGGCTGATTGTCTGGCCAAGATTGCATTTGACGAGGAAGGTATCGGCGAAGGCGTCGAGGTGGGCAATTTTCTTGTTATCGACGTCCGCGAACTCGTAGATCGGCAGGAATCGCTCTTCGGCATTAAAGGCGAAGTGGCGGGCGTTATTATTGGCGAAATAGAACGTCCGGTCTCTGTTGCTTACAATGAAGAGCTGCAGGAAGCACAGCAGCGTCTTTGAATAGCCGTTGCCAGGATCATTCTTGTACTCAACGATCTGCTCCATGGCCCGTCGCGGGTTGATGCCGAGAGTCTTCAGTTCGACCTGAACGACCGGCACACCGTTGATAAGGAGGATGACGTCGTAGCGATGGTGGCTGTTGTCCGTGTTGATGCGGAGCTGGTTGACCACCTCGAAGGAATTTTTGCACCAATCCCGGATGTTGACGAGCGTGTAGTTCAGCGGCGTCCCGTCGTCCCGGACGAAACTGTTGCGCTCGCGCAGCATCCGCGCCGCAGTGAACACGTCCGGCGTCACGATCTCGTCCAGCAGACGTTGGAACTCGCTGTCAGTCAGCGTGACACGGTTCAACGCTTCAAACTTGGCCTTGAAGTTGGCCTCAAGCGCCCGCCGATCGCGGATGTCCGCCCGAAGCTCGTATTTCAGGTCGCTCAGCTTCGAAAGAAGCACTTCTTCGAGCTGCCGTTCCGTTGTGATCATCGCCATTCTTGCGGTCAGTTTGTCTGAGCTGGAGCGCGTCCTGACTACCCGACGCCGGAAGCGAACGCGAGCCGTACTCGGGCTGAAATGATTTCGTCAGGTGAGGCTGACGGGGGGGGGGGGGGGAGAAGGCGCTGACGCCCATGCCACCAAGATTCATTCTTTGATGAACCGCTCCAGCAGCTCAGCCGGGTTGCGACCAACCGCCTCCGCTACTTGACAGAACTCGATCACGTCCAGCCGGCGCTCCCCTCGCTCCACCTTCGACACGAAGCTCTGTGGCTTTCCCAACCGCTCTGCGAGCTCGACCTGAGTGATGCCAGCCGCCTTTCGCACCGAAGCGATGAAGGCGATGAACTCCTGATGCCGCTGCGTGAAGATCGATGACGGCAACGCGCGCCCCTGACAGGTGAGGCGCTTTCGCTAAAACCTAAACCGGGATATCCCAGAATCGGTTACTCTAGTCTGGGGAGGCCGCTGCTGTTTGCGCAGGAGCAATGCATTCAAGAACACAGCCTGATGCCGCGCCGAGCGCAAAACTCGGCATCTTATATGATGTGCAAATACCGGCGCATCTCACACACATCATGAGATCGTATTAGATGAACAACACCACCATTCGTATCGGGCTGGCGGCCGTGGCTGCTTTCTACGTGATCGTCACGAGCCTGTTTCTACAAGCCTACATCCCGCTGCATCGGTTTTACGCCAGCGTGGAAGCGACATCGCTTCCTGACGATCCGAAATCCAGAAATCAGCAACTGCAAGACACCCTGAGCTATCCCGCCAACGAGGTGAAAGTCCGCAAGTATGGCTCCATCCTTCTCTGGGGCACGGTGGGTATCGCGACCTTCGGCGGCGTCTTCGTCGCAACTCGCCAACGTCGACGCGCCGACACCGCTCTGACCGCCAAGGGAGACGCTCAATGAAGCGTCTCGTCCATGTCGCCTTCGCCGTCGGTGCCTTGGCCATCAGCGGCTGTGCATCAGCACCCGCACGGACGCCCGGCAGCTACGTCAGCCAAAGCGAACCGGTGTTCCTGATCACGGAGGCTCAGGCCGATCAGATCTTGGTGGACGCCATGAACGTGGAGTTCGGCGATAGCCCGATCGTGCGCGTCGAATACCCCAACAGGGGGTATCAGGCCACGATCAAGTTCCTGTTCGACAGCCACCAGATCGTCGCCACCATGGTTCCGTCCAGGGGCCGCTCGGGTGATGGCGCTGTGCACGACGGCTACGCCTTCAACGTCACCCACAGCGGGACCATGCCGCTGTCGGGCATGACCCGCTCAAGGCGTCTGAGGGACCGGCTTTCCGAAGCTGCTACGGAGCTGTCGCCCAGCGTCCCTGCCGCAAGGTAGGCGAAGGCTGCAGAACGCCCTCCTCAGATGATCGGCCCTGTTCCGACCTCGCGTCGGACAGGTCGGAAGTCGTTGGCCTTCTTCGACTTCGCGCCGTTCACTGGGGCGACCTGATACCCCCCAAACCTCCATCCAGACCGAGCCCTCGCGATCACCGTCGCGGGGGCTTTTCATGCCCGAAAGGATAGACCTTCCATGCTCTCCCTCAACGACCGAGACGCGGTGACAGCCGCCCTCACGGACCCGACCATCGACCCCGACCTTCGCGCCCTGATCGGCCTGAGGGTCTGGCAGGTGGACACCGATCGACGCCGCCCCCTCGGTGAGATCCTTCAGATCGTCGCGGTCCAGCCGGGCGACACGTCCGACGTGATCCATGCTGCCGTCGGCTTTCCCATCACCTATGACCAGGCCGACCAGCCGGGCTTCGAGTGGATGAACGACCACGGCTCATGGTTCGAGCTGGCTTACGTACTCACCGACGACTTCGGGATGCTGGTTTTCGTGGCCGACCATCCAGACACCAACCCTACCCTCCTCTTCAACTGCCACGGTGTGGCTGACCGCCTTACAGCCTCCGCCACCGACTAGACCTCCACGACCCCGCCAGCAGGCGGTCCGACAATCCATCCGACACACGCTCTCCGGCATCCCGCCCGAGGGCTTTTTTTTTATGCCTGAAAGGCCGCTAGCCATGCTTTCACTCACCGATGTTTTCGAGGTCTCCAGCGCGTTGGGAGACACCAGCCTCGACGTCGATCTTCGCGCCCTTCTCGGCTTCCGCGCTTGGCACATGTGCGTCGAGCACGAGTGTCAGATCGGCCAAGAGGTCCGCATCTTCGTCGTCCAAGCTGGCGACACGCCCGAGGTCATCAACGAGGCCATCGGCTTCCCGATCACCGGTGACGTGACCCCCTGAAACTCCTCCAGGAATAGCTAGAGTCCGCCCTAACGAAGGACGGACAGAATGAAGCGATCAAGGTTCACGGAAGAGCAGATCATTGGGATCCTGCGGGAGCAGGAGACCGGTGTGGCGACGGCGGAGGTTTGCCGACGCCACGGGGTGAGCTCGGCGACCTTCTACAAATGGAAGGCCAAGTTCGGCGGGCTCGACGTGTCGGAGGCTCGGCGGCTGAAGGCGCTCGAGGACGAGAATGCTCGGCTCAAGCGGATGCTGGCGGACGCGATGCTGGACAACGTGGCGCTGAAGGACCTGCTGGGAAAAAAGTGGTGACGCCCGCCGGCTACCGCGAGGCGGCTGGTCATCTGCAGGCCGCCTACGAGATGAGCGAAAGGCGGGCGTGCCGTGTGCTGGGCGTGGATCGGACGAGCGTGCGCTACCAGACGACGCGCCCGGACGACGGCGCCCTGCGCGACCGGCTGAAGGCCCTGGCTCAGGAGCGTCGCCGGTTCGGCTATCGCCGCCTGCACGTCCTGCTGCGGCGCGAGGGTCATGCGGTCAACAAGAAGCGGGTCCAGCGGATCTATCGCGAGGAGCGACTGACGGTGCGCCGGCGGGGCGGTCGGAAGCGAGCAATGGGCACGCGGCGACCACTAGACGTGCCGCTGGCGGCCAACCAGCGCTGGTCGCTGGACTTCGTCGCAGACCAGATGACGGACGGACGGCGCTTCCGCATCCTGACGGTGATCGACAACTGCACGCGTGAATGCCTGGCGCTGGTGGCCGACACCTCGCTGTCGGGCGCGCGGGTCGTGCGGGAGTTGGACGCCGTCATCCGGCAGCGGGGCCGGCCCGACACCATCGTCAGCGACAACGGGACGGAATACACCTCGAACGCGGTCCTGGCCTGGTCCGACGACACCGGCGTCGGCTGGCATTATATCGCGCCCGGCAAGCCCCAGCAGAACGGCTTCAACGAGAGCTTCAACGGACGCCTGCGCGACGAGTTGCTGAACGAGACGCTGTTCCGATCCCTGCCGCACGCCCGCGCAGTGCTGGAGGCGTGGCGACGCGATTATAACGAACGGCGTCCGCACTCGAAGCTCGGGTGGTTGACGCCACAGGCTTATGCAGAAGCGCTCAGCGGACAGATCGGCCGGTCCGCTGCGCTGGTTGGGGGCTGCGCTGACCGGCCTCTTGCCAACCCCGACAACCCCAGTTCAGATCAACCCAGGACTCTCGTTATGGCTGGATGAGAAACGGGGGTCACGTCAGTGACCATCAAGGTTTCTCGGTCGGAAACGATCAAATGTCGCTGCATGACATTCGCCATGAACACCATGCGCCACCCCTCGGCGGCCATCGCGTTAAGGTAGGCCTGCAGGACGTCGGTTTCGATCCGCCCCTCGTTCAGCAGCAGGGAACTAACCGCTCCATCAGCTACATCTATCACTTTGTATTCGTATTCCATTTCCCCTCGACAACCTCCGCCCCAACTCACGCCGATTCAACCCCAGGGCACTTCGCTTCTAGTGAAGGCTAGGCACCAGCGCTACGACAAATCGTCGTTTGGTCAGACGTTGATTTGAGGCCCGACATCCCTTCGCCAGCCGTGCTGGTCGTGGAGGCGTCAGTGGGTATGGTGCAGGTCGAATTTCGGCGTCGGACTGAACTAACGATCGTAACTTAGGAAACGTCCGAATCACCACGTCACGCCAAAATGGGAAGTCTGTGGGTGGGGCCCTTTCGGCGTGCCTCGAACGGCGCTAGAAGCCATGCCACGACTGGGTTTTACGGCTCGCCTTCCGACGAGTTCGTAATGAGGGGGTCAGGTGTTCGAGTCACCTAAGCGGCACCACTTTTCCCCAGTTGCCCCTGAGACGATCGTGCCTCGGCGAAAGCCGCGCTGAATTAGGGATGTTAGGCAGGATTTTATTAGGTCGCGGCCGTTATGGGGGGCGCCTTCAGGGACGCGGCCGTCCCACCTTGACGCGGGCCGCAGGAAGGCGCGTGATTTCGGCCTGTTGTTCAACGATGGACATTGAGTCGCGCGGCGATCGGCGGAGCCGCTTTCATCCCTGAGTAGCCTTAGACTCCCATTCTGAGTACGTACCATCCCTCTAATGCAGAGCTTTGGCTTGACGGCATGGAGGATTTCGGGCCTGACGGCCTCTAATATCGTTCCGAAGGTTGTTATGAGCGACGCAGTAGACCCCGTTGACATCGCGATCGGCGCCCGCATCCGCGCCCGCCGCGAAGAACTCCGCATCACCCAGGCCCAGCTGGCGGCCGGCGCAGGCGTGACCTTCCAGCAGATCCAGAAGTACGAGCGCGGCGTGAACCGTGTCTCGGCTGCGCGTCTGCTGCAGATCGCCGCCGTGCTGAAATCGACCGGCGCGGCCCTGCTGGGCGAACTGGACACCGCCGAGGGCGACGATCTGGTTCTGGCTCAGCCGGGCGTATCGGAACTGCTGTCGGCCTTCCGCGCCATCGGCGACGGCGACAAGCGCGACGCCCTCCTGGTGGTGGCCAAGGGCCTGCGCGGCTGAGATCAGAGCGGCGGCTGCAGCAGTCGGTTGACCGCCGCCCCCTGCCCCGCGCCGACGGCGAAATCCGCCAGCCAGATCTGGACGGCCTCCAAGGCGCGGGCGTCCAGACTGTCCGAACGGCCGGCGTCGGCGATGTTCTGACGGACGATCTCCAAAAGACAGGCCGCCTCGGTCGCGCTGGACGGCGTGTGTTTCAAGAGACGGGTCTCTGCCTCCACCATCGGCCCCAAGTCCAGTTCGGCCAGAAGATTGTCGTCGCTGGCGGCGACGCCTGACGACCCTAAGGAGTCGGCGACGCGGGCGGTTTCGAACCAAGATCGAAAGAGCGGCATGAAGGCCGGGGCGGTCGAAGCGGTCACTGAAAACGATCCTCTTTTAACGTAAAAACGGGAGGTGGGCCGGCGATCTGGCGGCCCGGCGGGCATAGGGCGCGGCGTTCGCCTCCCACACGCCGAACAGCGCCAGGGCCATGATTTGAACCCAGGCGACCATGCGAGCAGTCACGATCGACCACGTCAGCGCTTCCGGCCCCACCAGGGACGATATGTGTGTCACCAGGGCCAGAAGCTGAGAACCGGCTGCGAAGAGCAGCCACCAACGATCGTATCGGAGACTGAGCCTTACAAGCAGGCCCAAGAATCCGATCGAGAGCAGCGCCACCGCCCAGCGAAACTGGCCGATCACAAGGTGGTCGAGCCAACCGGACGCGATTTGAAGGAACAGGAGCCCGAACGCCGCCTGTCGCTCCGCGCTTTTTCCTTTCCAGATCAGCAGTCCAATCGCCACCACCGTGAGGGCCGAGCCGAAGATCCACAGGGGCGACGGCATGACGAATAGGCCGATCAGGCGGCGAACTGGAGCACGTCTGCGCTCGCCTTGGGATCGGACTTGGATTCCCCCATCCCATCCAGTCGCCATCCGATGCCTTGCTGATCGGCGACAACCGAAAGGCCGGCGTGTCCGACCGCTACGCTGGCGCGGACGGCTGTCAGGCCCTGAAGGCCGTTGACGATGTTCTCCAAGGCGGTCTGGCCGACCTCGGCGGCCACCCTCGCCTCCATTCGTCCCTCGATCGAGGTCTGGATCAGCTTGCAGACCTCGATCATGGCGTTATCGATCGCGTGTTCCGCCGTTTGGACCTGGCGCGCGACTCTCACTCCGATGTGCATGTGTTTCATCATGTGATCCCTCCGATTGTTACACCGTCAGCGCACCGCTTCGGGGGCGATCCGGTCGAACAGGGATGGAAGCACCATGCCCGCCGTCACGATCCCAATGGCGAGCAGAAGGGCGATGGCGGAACCCGCGACGATGATCCCCAGCCGCGCAACGACCCCACGGGGCGGAGCGGGCAGGAACCAACCGGCATCCCCGGCGGCTTCCGCATCGCCGGACTGTTCGGCCGACGCCGGGGCAACAAAGCCGTCTTCCGGCGCGCCAGAAATGAGTATCGGCTGCCCTGAGTAGCCGTTACTCAGCCGGCGCGCCGCCAGCTTGCGGTCCGAAACCCCCAGCTTGCTGTAGGCCCTGTGGAGGTGGTTGCCGACCGTGCGGGGCGAAATCCCCAGATGCGCGGCGATTTCCTTGTCCTCCAGTCCCTGGCCCGCCAGCTGGACGCATTCCCTCTCTCTCGGCGACAGGTTTTCGGACATCACGCGCTCCCCCGTCTGTCATAACGGATTTCCGCGCCTCGACCAGACCGGGCTCTCGGATATAGCCGGGCAAGAGTCAGGACATCACTTGAACATATAAGCATATGTTTATATGCCTTGACGCCTGACACTGACAGGAGCCTCTCTTGGCCGCTCGTTCCTCCTTCCTCTTCACCTCGGAAAGCGTGTCCGAAGGACACCCGGACAAGGTCGCCGACCGCATCTCGGACACCGTCGTCGACGCCTTCCTGTCCAAGGACCCCGAGGCCCGCGTCGCCTGCGAAACCCTGGTGACGACCCAGCGCATCGTGCTGGCCGGCGAGGTCCGCGCCACCCAGCCGGGCAACACCAAGGAACAGAACGAAGCCTTCACCCAGTCGATCATCGACAGCCTGGAGCCCCTGGTTCGCGCCGCGGTCAAGGACATCGGCTATGAGCAGGACGGCTTCCACTGGGCGACGGCGGACTACGCCTGCCATCTGCACGCCCAGTCGGCCGACATCGCCGTGGGCGTCGATTCAACCAATGAGAAGGACGAGGGCGCAGGCGACCAGGGCATCATGTTCGGCTACGCCTCGAACGAGACGCCGGAGCTGATGCCGGCGACCCTGCAGTACAGCCACAACATCCTCAAGCGCCTGGCCGAGGTGCGCCACGCCGGCGGCTCGCAGCTGGAACCTGACGCCAAGAGCCAGGTCACGATCGAATACGAAAACGGCAAGCCCAAGCGCGCCGCCTCCATCGTCCTGTCGACCCAGCACGCCAAGGGTCTGAGCGCCGCCCAGGTGGCCGAGATCGTCAAACCCTATATCCTCGAGGTGCTGCCGGAAGGCTTCACTGACGATAAGACCGTCTGGCACATCAATCCGACCGGCATTTTCGAGATCGGCGGGCCGGACGGCGACGCCGGACTGACGGGACGCAAGATCATCGTCGACACCTACGGCGGCGCAGCGCCCCACGGCGGCGGCGCCTTCTCGGGCAAGGACCCGACCAAGGTGGACCGCTCGGCCGCCTACGCCTGCCGCTATCTGGCGAAGAACGTCGTGGCGGCGGGTCTGGCCGATCGCTGCACCATCCAGATCTCCTACGCCATTGGGGTCGCGGAGCCCCAGTCGATCCACGTCGATCTACACGGCACGGGCAAGGTGTCCGAGGCCGTGCTGGAAGACAAGCTGCTGGGCCTGATCGGCGGCGCCACGCCGCGCGCCATCCGCCAGCACCTGGGGCTGAACAAGCCGATCTACGCCCGCACGGCCGCCTATGGCCACTTCGGCCGCGCGCCGGACGCCGACGGCGGCTTCAGCTGGGAAAGGACCGATCTGGTCGATCAGTTGAAGGCCCTGGCCTGAGACCTCAGCCGGCCTGATCCTCCAGGGTCAGGCCGCGCACCCCCGCCAGATTGGCGCCCGTCAGATCGATCTGGCGGGTCTGGGCGCCGTGCATGACGGCGCGGCCCAGATCGGCGCTCGTCAGCACCGCCCGGCGCAGATCCGCGCCGGACAGGTCGGCGCCCCGCAGATTGGCGCCGGTCAGGTCCGCCGCCAGCAGCCGGTCGGCCCCGATCAGCAGCGGCCCCAGTTGCGCCCCGCGCAGGTCCGCCCCGCTCATCTTGGCGTTCTTCAGCCGCGCGCCGCGCAGATCGGCGCGGTAGAGTCGCGCCGAGCGCAGGTCGGCGTTCTCCAGATGGGCGCCCTGAAGCTGCACCCCCTCCATGTCCAGGCCGTAGAAGACCGCCCCCTTGGCCGACAGGGCGGTCAGGTTCAGGCCGGTGATCGACTTCAGCGGGCGCAGATCGACACCGTCGAAAACCGAAGGCTGCCCCTCCGTCCCGCCCGTCTCGCACCAGCGGGCGTGTTCGCGCAGCATTTCCGCCGCCGGCATGCGATCGACCGAGGCGCCGGCGGACCGGTCGTCGGTCAGGGTTCCTTCCATATTGGCGCCGTCGGCGCGCCACATCGTCATCTTGCAGCCCACCAGGATGGCGTCGCGCATGTCCGCCCCCGACAGGTCGGCGCCCGACAGGTCGGCCCCGGCCAGGTCCGCGCCGCGGAAATCGGCCTGTTTCAGATTGGCGCGGACCATTTTGCAGTCCTTCATCACCGCGCCCGAGAAGTCGGCCTTGATGGCGATGACGCCCGACATGCGCGAACGCTGCAGATTGGCCCCGGCTAAACAGGCGCCCATCATTTCGCTTTCCTGGCGCTGACGCGGTTCAATGACCTTGAACCCCAGTTTGGCGTCGGCGGCGGCGATGGTGCCTTCGCGCAGATCGGCCTCGAACAGGTCCGCGCCCGACAGGTCGGCCCCGCGCAGACAGGCGCCGCGCAGATCGGCCCGACGCAGGCTGGCGTCCGCCAGGACGACGTCCTGCATGTCCGCGCCGAAGAAGTTGGCGTTGTCCAGCCTGGCGCCGGTCAGGTCGCAGTTTTCCAGACAGGCGGCGGCGAAATCCGCATCGGCCAGATTGCGACCCCTGAGGCTGAGGCCCGAGATGTCCATCCAGGCGAAGACGGCGCGGGCGCCGCCCGGGCGGGCCTGGAACAGGCGGTCGTGCCGGGCGCAGATCACGTCCAGTTCCGCCTGAGTCAGGCGCTTGCGCACGATGGGTTCAGCCGCCTGCATTCGATCAGCCTAGGCCCGGCTGATTTAAGAAAGCCTTTAGCGACAGTCGCTTGTCACTCGGTCAGCAGGCCCTGGTCACGCAGGGCGTCGGCCAACTCCCCCGACGAGGTCCAAAGCCGTGTATAGCCCGCCTCCCCCAGCCGCTTCAGCTCAGTGACCAGGTCGGCCTTGGGCGAGGCGACGAAACGGCCGTCAAAGCCGGCGCCGTCCTTGCTGACCCGCACCAGGGGGCGGCCGGTTTCCAACCGGTGCAGAAACCCCTCGCACAGGGCCGCGCCCTCCTCGCACATAAGGCCCGTTTCGACCGTCAGCCCCTCGGCGCGCAGGCGTTCGGTGCCCCGGCCGGCCGCAAAGGGCGACGGGTCCAGACAGGCGATGACGACGCGCGCCACCCTGGCCTCGGTCAGGAAGTGGGCGCACGATTTGCGGCCGGAAGAACGCGCGCCGCAGGGCTCCAGGGTGACATAGACCGTCGCGCCCTCGACGTCGGGTCCGGCGGCGGGGACCGCCTGCTCCTCGGCGTGGGGACGGCCGCCGGGGGCGGTCGCGGCCTGGGCGATGACCCGCCCGTCCTTGACGATGACGCAGCCGACCGCCGGATTGGGCCAGGTCTCGCCCATACGGCCTGTCGCCAGATCTATGGCCTGGGCCATGAAGCTGCGGTCGGCGTCGCTCCAGCTCATGGCAGGGTCGGCAGGGTTTCGGCGCGATCGGCGTCCAGATAGCGCGCGGCGGTCGGCTTCAAAGCGGCGTCCAGCTCGATCTCCAGCGGATTGCCGGTAGGGATTTCGACCCCGACGATCTGATCGTCCGGCACGGCGAACAGCAGTTTGACGATGGCGCGCAGGGAGTTGCCGTGGGCGGCGATCAGCACGTCCTCGCCCGCCTTCAGCCGCGGCGCGATCTCGGCGTCCCAATAGGGCTCCACCCGGTCCAGGGTGGTCTTCAGACTTTCGGTGTCCGGGATGGCCTTGCCGGCGTAGCGGGGGTCGGCGTTGAAATCGAACTCGCCGCCCGGCGCCAGAGGCGGCGGCGGGACGTCATAGCTGCGTCGCCAGATCTTGACCTGATCCTCGCCGTGCTTCTCGGCCGTCTCGGCCTTGTTCAGCCCGGTCAGGCCGCCGTAGTGACGCTCGTTCAGCCGCCAGTCCTCGATCACCGGCACGTCGGTCAGGCCGGCCGATTGCAGGGCCAGGGCGCCGGTGCGCTTGGCGCGTTTCAGCACCGAGGTGAACATGACGGCGGGTTTGAACCCGGCCTGGGCGATCAGCTCGCCGCCCCGACGGGCCTGGGCCTCGCCTTCCGCCGTCAGATCGACGTCCACCCAGCCCGTAAAGCGGTTCTCGAGGTTCCACTGGCTCTGGCCATGGCGGAGCAGGATCAGGCGCGGCATTCGACGGTCCTTTGCAAACAGTCTGTCCGGGTAAGCCGCCGTCATGAGCCGGTCAAGGTTTTGACGCAGGTGCGAAACCGACCGCCTTGTCCGCCGATCGTCGGATGGATAGGGTTCGCCTATGTCCGATCGTCTGTTCTTCCCCTTGGCCGGCGCCGTCATCGTGATCCTGACGGCCCTGGCCTTGGTCTGGCCTTAAGCCGCCGTCAGAACAGGATCTTGCGCAGATTGATGCGGAAGACCCGACCCTGGGGGTCCAGATAGTCGCGCTGATAGTTGACCGGGGTCGAGCCGTCGCTGCTGGTCACCGAGACGCGGTCGTCGAACAGGTTCTGAACCCCCAGCCCGATCCGCGCGCCCTTCAGGAAGGGGAAACGCTCCACCAGTCCAGTGCGCTGGGACAGGTCGGCGAAGGCGAACAGATTGACCGTCGTGCGGTCCGAAAAGTCCAGATCGACGGTGTTCGGACCGTCGCCGTTCACCGTCGTGCCCGAGCGCCAGTTGGCGTTGAGGAAGGCGCCGTAGCCGTTCTTGAAGACTCCGGTCTGAAGCTGGACCTCATGGCGCGACTGGCCGCCCGAGCCGGAGACGGAGTCGCCGTCCAACAGGTCCAGGGGCGCCAGGCCGTCGCGGATCACCACCTCGTCCTGCACCCGCCAGGTGTGGGTCAGCGACAGGTTGAACATCCCCTGGCCCGGCTGCATGCCCGGCCCGCGCGAGCCGCGCAGGCGGCCGCCGCCCGGACCGCCGGGCCCGCCGGGTCCGCCGCCCATCCGGATCGCGCCTCCGCCTGGGCCGCCCCCAGGCCCCCGCTGGCCTGCAAGCGCGGGATTGGCCTTGCCGAAGGGCCGCGAGAAGTTGAAGCCCCACTGGACGTCCTGCTGATCCCGCTTGGCGAAGTTCAGCGGCCGGGCGTCGATCGAGACCAGATCGCCGTCGGCGTTACGGACGAACCGCTCCGGCAGGGCCGCCTCCAGGTCCGGGGTGATGGCGGGGAAGCCGGCGATCTCATTGTCGATCTCGGTGCGGGTATAGGCCAAGTTCAGCCGCAGATCGGTCGCTGACAGGGGCTGCCAGTTCACGCCCAGCTTCAGGATGCGCCGATCCTCGGCCTTCAGATTGGGATCGCCGCCGCTGATCTGGGTGATTTCGACGGTCTGGTTGGTCGCATAGTCGAAGACAGGGGTGTTGGGCGTGGCGATCGTGGGATCGTTCAGCTGCTGCACCGTGGGAGCCTTGGCCACGTCCGAATAGTTGGCCGACAGGGACAGCCGCTCGACCGGCGACCAGTTCAGGCCGCCGCCGATGCTGGAGACTCCGCCGAAGTCGGACAGCTCCTGATAGGCCAGGTTCATATTGGCCGACAGGTCGCCGATGCCCGCCAGGACGCCGCGATCCACGCTGGCGATCGGCAGGTCGAAGTTCGCCTGGACGCTGCCCAGGTCGCGCGACTGGGAGCGGTCCGTGGCCACGCCTGACCGGACGCTTTCGGAGTCCAGCGCCTGATGCTCTCCGCCGAACTTGAAGGTGGTGGTGATCCCGCCGGCCGGAAGCTCCCAGGCCGTGCCGTTCAGCACAACCTCGCCCTCCAGCGATTGGGAGATCGACTGGGCGGTGTCGCGGCGCACCGGCCCGACTGCGCCGGTGAGATCGCCATAGGGGTTTACGGTGGTGTCGCCGGCGGCGATCCGGGCCAGGAGGTCGTCGTCCTCGACCCCTCGGCCGGTGACGGTGTCGGTCCGGGTGCGGCTGTATTCGCCGGTCGCGGTCCAGCGCCAGTCGCCCAGATAGCCGTCGAACACGGCGCCCAGTTCGGCGCTGCGCGTATTGGTCTGGCGCGTCAGGGCCTGGGGCAGGTCCAGATAGCGGTAAAGGGTCGCCGCATCGCCCCCCGGCGACCAGGGATTGCCGTCCGGCAGGGTCAGGGTGACGCCCGGCAGGCCCAGATAGCTGCGGCTGGCGCTGTCTTCGAGACTGCCGCTCAGGGTCATGCCGACCTTGTCGTTCAGATCGTGCTTATAGGTTCCCGCCACCGAGGCCTCGGCCGAACGCGGCAGCAGGGTGCGATAGGCGTTCGGGTCCCTGTCGGCGACGGAGTCTTGCGGCGTCGTCCCCGACCGGTCGATGTCGCGCTCGTCCTCGTACAGGGGGTTGCTGGTCGAGCCGTTGATGTCCATCGACCAGCGATCCGCGCCGGCGATCTTCAGCAGATTGTTTTCGCTGGCCGTGGTGGTGCGGCCGCCCTGCTCGGGTCGACTGACATTGACCGAGGTGGTCAAGGACCGGAAATCGGCCTTCAGCACGATGTTCACGACCCGCTGATTGGCGCTGTAGCCATAGGAGAGGGCCGTCTCCTCGGGCAGGACCTCGAACCGCTCTATGGCCTCGGGCGGAATGCCGCGGATTTCGCGAAAGCCCGAGATGCGCCGGCCATTGACCAGAAAGACGGGCGAACCGCCCCGCGCGCTGCGCGTCTGGGCCTCCAGCAGGGTGACCAGTTCGCCGATGTTGGTGGCGCCGAAGGCCTGAATCTGGGTCGCGTCATAAGAGACGATCGGCTCCTGCCCGCCCAGGGCCACGCCGCGCTTGGTCGCCGTCACCTCGACGTCAGGCAGGACCACAGCCGGCGCGGCCGGCTGGGTCTGCTGAACATCAGCGGCGGCGGGGGTCAGGGCGAGCAGCAGGAGCGCGGCGGAGGTCATGAAACATCGGTCCGTGACGAGGAGGTCGGCACCCTTGGGACGCGAAAATCATGGCTGGAAAGCGGCGAATATCATGACGCTTTCGAAAGCGTGTCAAAGACTCAACACCCTTGATTTTCCTGCGACGGATAAGGGTCTCAGCCGCGTTGAAGGGTGTTTGGGCGACGTCGCCGCCGCCCGCTGGAGTTAGAACTCTTCCCAACCGTCGGATGCAGCGTCGGTAGAAATCACGCCGCCGTTGGCGACCTTGAGCGTCTTCTGCGGGGCCGTGCGGGGCCTAGCCGTCGCGACGGGCGCTGAGGCGGGTTTGGCCCCCGGCGTCTTGCCCGCCGCCGACACCTGGAAGAAGGCGACCTGGGCCGACAGTTCGGCGGTCTCCTGGCGCAGGGCGGCGCTGGCGGCCGTGGCCTGTTCGACCATGGCGGCGTTTTGCTGAGTGACCTGATCCATCTGATTCACGGCCACATTGATTTCTTGCAGGCCCGTCGCCTGCTCCTTGGCCGAGGCGGCGATCTCGACCACCAGGGCGCTGATGTCGTTGACCTGGGCGGCGATGGCCTGGAGGGCCGAGCCGGCCTCGCTGACCAGGCGCACGCCGTTCTCGACCTCGGCGCCGGAGCTGTTGATCAGGGTCTTGATCTCCTTGGCGGCCTCGGCCGAACGCTGAGCCAGGGCCCGGACTTCCGAGGCGACGACCGCAAAGCCGCGACCGCTCTCGCCCGCCCGCGCCGCCTCGACCCCGGCGTTCAGAGCCAGAAGATTGGTCTGGAAGGCGATCTCGTCGATGACGCCGACGATCTGGCTGATCTGACGCGAGCCGTCTTCGATCTTCTGCATGGCTTCGACAGCGTTCATCACGACGGCGCCTGACGCTTCCGCGCTCTGGCGGGCGCCGCTCGTGACGACGGCGGCCTGGCTGGCGCCGTCGGCCGTCTTGCGGACCGTGACGGTGATCTCGTCCAGGGCGGCGGCGGTCTCCTCCAGGCTGGCGGCCTGTTGTTCGGTGCGACGCGACAGGTCGTCAGAGGCCTGGCTGATTTCACTTGCGCCGCTGTCGATGCCGTGGACCGAGCCCAGAACGCCGGTGACCGTCTCTTCCAGACGGGCGATCGAGCGGTTGAAGTCCGTTTTCAGAACCTCGCTGCGCGGCGGGAAGGGCGCATTGATGCGGTAAACGAGGTCGCCTTCGGCAAGGGCGTGCAACCCCTTGCCCAGGTTTTCGATGACGACGGCGTTTTCGGCCGCTTCCTGGGCGGCGGCGGCCTCGCGGCGGCGGCGCTCGGCCTCGGAGTCATTGCGCAGAGTGTCGGCTTCCTGTTCCAGCGTCTTGGCGCGCAGGCCGTTATCGCGAAACACCTGCATGGCCTGGGCCATGGCGCCGACTTCGTCCTTGCGGTCCGTGTCGGGAATGGCGACGTCCAGCTTGCCTTGGGCCATGATCGACATGGCGCCCGTCATGCGCCGCACCGGCGCGACCATCAGGATTGACAACTGGACGCCCAGGAAGACGGCGGCGACGATCAGGATCAGGCCGCCGACGGCCAGGGCGATGAAGGAGGCGGTGATGGCGGACGACTGCTGGGCGTCGCGCAGATTCATCCGCTCGATCTCCATGTCACGCAGATCGCTGATGGCTTTGGTGATGTGGGTCACCCGGACGCGATCGCCGGAATCCACCAGGACCCGCCGCGCCGCATCGATGCGCGCGGGATCAAGCGCAGCCTCGGTCAGGGGCGTGCCGAACTCGGTCCGCCAGGCGGCGGCGTCGGCGCGAGCCTTCTGCACCAGGGCGGCTTCTTCGGGCGTCAGATCGGCGGCGGCCAGGGCGGCGCTCGACTCTTCGAACTGCTCCCACCCCTTTCGATAAACCCCCAGATAGTCTTCGTTGCCCGTCAGCAGCACGCCCCGCATCTGCGAGTTGAGGCGGATGACGCCCTTTTCCGCGACATGGGTATGTTCGATGATCGCCTTGCTTTCGGCGTTCAGCCGCGCAGCAGTCCGCATCTCCGACAGCTGAAGGAAGACCGCACCGATCATGGCGGCGGCGACCGTCAGCAGAAGGGCGAAGGCGATCGCCAGTTTCCGCTGCATCGGAATATTCTTCAGGTTCATCGGACTGTCCCGGAGAGCTGGTGGGGCGGGGAAAGCCCGGAGCGGCGGACCGCTCCGGGCTATGTTGTCTAGCTCAGCAAACCTTAAAAAGCCGTCTGGACGCGGACCGTGGCGGTATTGCCGCTGTCGTCGCCCAGGAAGGTTCCGGTGCGGTTGTCGACCGACCAGGCGCTCCAGTGGGCCGAGACGCGCGTATTGTTGGTCGGGTACCAGTTGACGCCCAACAGCCAGCTGTCGCCCTCGCCGCCCGTGGCGATGTCGCTGTAGTCGGCCTGATCGTACCGCCCCACGATTTCGACGGCGCCGTAGCCGTCGGCGCCGAGCGGATTCAGCACCTTGGGACGCGCCCAGGTGCCCGTCTTGGCCGACAGCGGCGGCTTTTCGCCGGTCAGGAAGAAGCCGGCCGAGACGCTGTAGGCGTCCTGATCATAGTCGCGCGCCGCCGTTTCCAGCACCCGCCGACCGCCCTCGGCCATCAGCCAGCCCGAACCCTGGACCCCGCCCAGTTCGAGACCCAGGCCCTTGCTGCCCTTGGGATCAGCGTAGACGCCGCCTTGGAGTCGCAGATTGTCGTTGCCGCGCGACGAGACGACCAGGCTGCGCGACGCCACCGAGGCGTTCGGCGTCAGATCTTCGACGAAGCCCCAGCCGCCGAGGTGCAGATGGCCGGCGTCCGTCTTGAACGGCGCCCAGTGGGTGCGGGCCATGACAGTGACCGAGTCATTGGTCGCGCCGCTGCTGATCGCATCGCCCGTCACGGACAGAGAGGCGTGCCAGACGCTGCCGGTCAGCTTGGACGAGACGCCGACCCCATAGGCGCCCCGTTCCGGGCCGATGGTGGAGACCATCAGGCTGCGCTCGAGGAAGGGGGTCATGTCCTCGGCCGTGCCGCCCTCGACGCCGCGGTCGTTCAGCCGCTGGCCCATGGAAATTTCGAGGTCACGGCCGCCCCATTTGGTGCTGTAGGCCATGAAGGCGTTGGCGACGCTGACGGCGTTGTCGGCGATGTCGCCTTCGATCCAATAGCTGAAGCCGCCGGGGATCTTGCCCTGGGCGCCCAGGCGCAGCCCGCGCAGTTCGGTGGTGGTCAGATTGCGGCTGTCGTAGTCCGAGCCGAAGGTGTTGGACAGGTCGGCGGTGACGCGGATGCGCGGTTTGAAGGTGAAGGCGCCGTCGGGGCTGCGCATCTCGGGCAGGCCGGTCGACCAGTCGGTGGTGGTGGCCGGCGCCGGCGCGGCGGCGGCCTGAATCGCAGGACGCGCGGCGGCCGGGGCCGGGGTCCCGGCCGCTGCGGGCGCCGCAGGAGCCTGCTGGGCGGCGGCCTGGGCTTCCAACTGCTCGAGGCGGGCTGAAAGCGCCTGGACCTGAGCACGCAGGGCGGAGATTTCGTCCGTCGAGGGCGACTGGGCGAAGGCGGAGGTGGCGAGCGCAGCGAGGCCGACGCCCGCCACGAGGGTGCGGAGACGTGTCATGAGAACCCCTGTAAACTTAGTGTGTTAAGGAAGGGCTGAACCCCGATACGCAGAACTGCGTAAAATCTTGGCGGCTTGTTCAGCGGGTGCTGGGCGCCGTCGTTGCGGGGGGCGGAAAACCCGCAGCGACGGCGCTCAAGGCCCTCAGTCGGCGGTGACCAGATCCTTGTCGCCAGGGCCGGCGGCAGGATCGGGCCGGGCGGCGATCGGCTGGGCCGGGCCGTTCAAGGCCGCGGCCAGCGCATTCCGGTCCAGTTCGCCCTCCCACCGGGCGACGACGATGGTGGCCACCGCATTGCCGATGAAGTTGGTCAGGGCGCGGCATTCGCTCATGAAGCGGTCGATGCCCAGGATCAGGGCCATGCCCGCCACCGGGACGGTCGGCACGACCGACAGGGTCGCCGCCAGGGTGATGAAGCCGGCGCCGGTGATGCCGGCTGCGCCCTTGGACGACAGCATGGCCACCGCCAGCAGCAGGATCTGCTGTTCCAGCGACAGTTGGATGTTTAGGGCTTGGGCGATGAACAGGGCCGCCATCGTCATATAGATGTTGGTGCCGTCCAGATTGAACGAATAGCCGGTCGGCACGACCAGTCCGACCACCGACTTGGAGGCGCCAGCCCGCTCCATCTTGTTCAGCAGCGACGGCAGGGCGGCTTCCGACGAGGAGGTGCCCAGGACCAGCAGCAGTTCTTCCTTCAGATAGCGGATCAGCTTCAGAATGTTGAAACCGTTCGCCCAGGCGACCAGGCCCAGGACGCCGACCACGAAGATGACGGCGGTGATGTAGAAGGTGGCGACCAGCGCGGCCAGATTGGCGATCGAACCGATGCCGTACTTGCCGATGGTGAAGGCGAAGGCCCCGAAGGCGCCGATCGGCGCGGCCTTCATCAGGATGGCCACCAGTTTGAAGAAGGCGTGGCTGACCGATTCCAGGAAGTTCAGAACCGGCTTGCCGACATCGCCCACCATGGCCAGGGCCAGGCCGAACAGGACCGAGACGAACAGGACCTGCAGGATGTTGCCCTCGGAAAAGGCGCTGGCGAAGGTGTCGGGGATGATCCCCATCAGGAAGCCGGTGACGGTCGTCTCATGCGCCTGTTCCGAATATTTGGCGACCGCCCCGGCGTCCAAGCTGGCGGGATCGATGTTCAGGCCGTGGCCCGGCTGGACGACGTTGGCGATGATCAGGCCGACGATCAGGGCCAGGGTCGAGAAGGTCAGGAAGTAGGCGAAGGCCTTGGCCGCCACGCGCCCCACCCGGCCGATGTCGCTCATGCCCGCAATGCCGGTGACGATCGTCAGGAAGATGACCGGGGCGATGATCATCTTCACCAGTTTGATGAAGGCGTCGCCCAGCGGCTTGAGGCTCTCCCCGAAGCTGGGCCAGAAATGGCCGATAAGGGCCCCCGCGACGATGGCGGTCAGAACCTGAAAATAGAGATGCCGATAGAAGGGCCGAGGCGCGGTCGGCTGGGCGGCGGAAGGGAGCGCGATCACGGATGTCTCCTGTGGTGGCGGGACGGGCCCGCGGTTTCCTCGACGGCCCTCGCTGCTGTCGTCGAGGCGCCGAGACGACTGTCCCGCACGCTGGAACCAGGTCCAAACGCGATCGACGTTTGATATAGAGATCTGTAAAAACACGTTATTTTCGGAAAGCGCCTCTCGCAGGGCCATTTGCCGTGCGGCGTGTCGCACGCCGGACTCGCGCTATTGTGCGAAATATCGCACAATAGCGAATGAGCCTCTCTGCGGTCCGAGAATTTATCGAAAGATCGTCGAGTTTCATTTGGCGGCCATGGACCCTGCTCAGCCTGGGCTGGCTGACGGCGGGCCTTGTCTTCGCGGGCCTGGCGGGGGAGGCGGCGCGGCGCGACGCGACCCAGGAGTTGGCGCGCCAGGCGACGACAGGCGCCGCCCTCCATGCGGCCGTTCTACGCAGCGAGCTGGAGAAACAGCGCGCCATCCCCGTCGTCCTGGCCGAAGACCCGGATGTGGCGGCGTTGCTCGCCCGGCCCGCCGACCAGGCGGCCAAGGCGGTCGATCGCAAGCTGGAGCGACTGGCGGGTCAGACCCGCGCCGCCGTCATCTATGTTTTGGACGCGCAGGGGCTGACGCTGGCGTCCAGCAACTGGCGCGCCCCCACGAGTTTCGTCGGCGTCCGTTATGATTTTCGGCCCTATTTCATCAACGCCATGCGCGACGGTCAGGGCGAGTTCTACGCCCTGGGCACACGCAGCGGCCGCCCCGGCCTTTATCTGTCGCGCCGGCTGGACGCCGCCGACGGCCGCCCCCTGGGCGTGGTGGTGCTGAAGGTGGAGTTCGACGCCCTGGAGGCGCAATGGCGGAGCTCGGGCGAGCCGGCCTGGGTCGCCGACCCTGGCGGCGTGGTCCTGGTCGCCAGCGTGCCGGAATGGCGCTTTCGCGCCACCGGTCCGATGGACGAAGCACGGCGAAGGCTCAGCCTGACCGATCTGACCCTGCGTCCCGGCGCCCTGGCCCCCCTGCCCTTCCAGACGCCCTCCGGCGATCGGCCCCGGCTGGTGCGCGCCGCCGTCGGCGAGGCGCGGCCCCAGACCTGGATGCATGCCCAGACGGACACGGCCACGCCGGGGTGGACCCTGCATCTTCTGACGCCCGAGCGTGGCGCCGTCGGAACCGCCGTGGCGACCGCGCGCGGCCTGGCGGTTCTTACCGTCAGCCTGCTGGCCCTCATCGTGGGGGTGCTGCTGCGCCGTCGCCGGCTGGCTGTCCTTCGCGCCCGCGCCGAAGAGGAGGGCCGGCTGGAGCTGGAACGTCGCATCCGCGAACGGACCCACGAACTGCACGAAGCCAATCAGGCGCTCAACCGCCAGATCGAAGAGCGTCGCCGGGCCGAGGCCGCACGGGAGCTGTTGCGGGATGAACTGGTGCAGGCCAGCAAGCTGGCGGCCCTGGGCCAGATCGTGGCCGGGGTGGCCCACGAGATCAACCAGCCCGTAGCCGCCATATGGACCTACGCCGACACGGCCGTGACCCTGCTGGAACGGCGCGAGACCGACAAGGTCCTGGACGCCCTGCGGCGGATCGGCGACCTGACCCGCCGGATCGGCGCCATCACTCAGGACCTGCGCCTGTTCTCGCGCAAGGCCGCCCCGACCATCGATGAAATCCGGCTTGAAGACGCCATCCAGGGCGGACTGCAGCTGACCCGCGGCCGATTGGAGGAAGGCGGGATTCGGCTGGAGCGGATCGGATCGGGCGAGATCAAGGTCCACGCTGACCAGTTCCGGCTGGAACAGGTGATCGTCAATCTGATCAAGAACGCCGCCGAGGCCATGGAAGGGCAGGCGGACGCCCGGTTGGTCCTGACGGTCGAGCGCCGGGGCGAACGGGTGCGCCTGATCATCGCCGACAACGGCCCCGGGCTGGCGCCCGAAGTGGCCCGACAGCTGTTCACCCCCTTTGTCACCACCCGCTCCAACGGACTGGGGCTGGGCCTCGTCATCTGCCGTGACATCATCGCCAGCTTCGGCGGCGAGCTGGACCTGGCGCCCAGCGACAGGGGCGCGACCTTCGTCGCCGCCCTGAGGCCCGCCTGATGCAGAGCGCCGCCTCCCGCGCCGTCATGCTGATTGAAGACGACGGCGATTTCCGCCAGGCCCTGGTCGAGCGCATGACGCTGGAGGGCTATGAGGTGCGCGCCTTCGCCGCCGCCGAGCCGGCCCTGAAGGCCGTCGCCGCCGATTTCGACGGGGCGGTCGTGACCGATCTGCGCATGCCGGGCCTGGACGGCCGCCAGTTGCTGGCGCGGATTCAGGCCCTGGACCCTGCGCTTCCCGTGATAATGATCACCGGCCACGGCGACATCGCCGATGCGGTCGCCGCTATGCAGAGCGGGGCCTATGACTTCGTCGCCAAGCCCTTTCCGTTCGAACGCCTGCGCGACAGCCTGAACCGGGCGCTGGAGAAGCGCAGCCTGGTGCTGGACAATCGGCGGCTGACCGCCCTGGCGGCCGCCGATGGGGGCCATGAGCTGCCCCTCGCCGGCGCCTCTCCCGCCATCACGGCGCTGCGCGCCACCATCGCCCAGATCGCCGATGCGAAGATGGACGTGCTGATCGAGGGCGAGACCGGCGTCGGCAAGGAGGCCGTGGCGCGCGCCCTGCACAATGGCGGACGCCGCCGCGTCGGCCCCTTCGTCGCCGTCAACTGCGGCGCCCTGCCCGACGGGCTGATCGAGAGCGAGCTGTTCGGCCATGAGCTGGGCGCCTTCGCCGGCGCCATGCGGCGGCGCGTGGGCCATGTGGAGCGGGCCCACAACGGCTCGCTGTTCCTCGACGAGGTCGAGAGCATGCCGCTGGCGGTCCAGGTCAAGATGCTGCGGGTGCTGGAAGAACGCGAGATTCACCCGATCGGCGCCAATGAGCCCCGAGTGCTGGACCTGCGCATCCTGGCCTCGGCCAAGATCGACCTGGGCGAGGCGGCGCGGCGCGGCGTCTTCCGCGAGGACCTCTTCTATCGGCTGAACGTGGTGCGGCTGCGCGTGCCGCCGCTGCGCGAACGGCGCGAGGACATTCCGCTTCTGTTCGCCCATTTCCTGCGCCGAGCGGCCGACCGCCAGGGGCTGGATGCGCCGGAGGTCGACGACGGGGTGCGCCGTCGTCTGCTGGAGGAGGCCTGGCCCGGCAATATCCGCGAACTGGCCCATTTCGCCGAAAGGGTGGTTCTGGGCCTGGAGGACGGTCGCGCCGAGGCGACGTCGGATCTCAGCCTGCCCGACCGTCTGCACCGGTTCGAGGGCGAACTGCTGCGCGACGCCCTGGAGACCCACCGGGGCGACATCGTCGCCGTGCTGGAAGAGATGCGGATTCCGCGCAAGACCCTCTATGACAAGCTGCAGCGGCACGGCCTGAAGCCCGCCGACTTTCGCCGCTGACCGTCAGGCGGCGGCCGGCGCATGCGACCGTTCGGCCGAACCCATGACCGCCGAGAGACCGTCGATAAGGCCGGCGAAGGTGATCGGCTTGGACAGATGGCCGTCGGCTCCCGCCGCCCGCCCCGCCTCCACATGTTCCGGCATGGCGTTGGCCGTCAGCATGATGATGGGGGTGCGTTTTCGGTTGTCCTGGCGTTCCAGGGCGCGGATGGCGGCGGTGGCGGTCAGGCCGTCCATCACCGGCATCTGCATGTCCATCAACACCAGGTCGAAGGGCTCGCGCCGGACGGCCTCCAGCGCCTGACGCCCGTCCTCGACCACGACCAGTTCGGCCGGCGTCTCGGCCAGCATGATCTCGATGACCTTGCGGTTCGCCGGATGGTCGTCAGCCAGCAGAACGCGCGCGGGGAAGGGGAAGTCGTCGCTCCTCGCCGTCTCCGCAGGCGCTGACGCCGACGCCTTGACGCGCGCCAGGGGCAGTTCGAACCAGAACTCGGCCCCCTCGCCCGGACGGCTGCGGCACTCCAGCCCCCCGCCCATCAACTCGACCAGATCGCGCGAGATGGACAGACCCAGGCCGGTGCCGCCAAACCGGCGGGTGATCGAGCCGTCCGCCTGCTGAAACCGGCCGAAGATACGGGCTTTCTGCTCCTCGTCGAAACCGCAACCGGTGTCCTTGACGGTGAAGCGCATCCGCTCGGCGTCGACCGCAGACGCCGTCACCGTGACCGAACCCGTCTCCGTGAACTTCAAGGCGTTTGAGATCAGGTTCGAAAGGACCTGACGCAGACGCACCAGATCGCCCTCGACCGGCCCTTCGGCCGCCGGTCCGACCTCAAGGCGCAGGGCGACGCCCTTCTGGTCTGCGGAGGGTCGATAAAGGGCGGCAACGCCGCGCACCGCCTCGCCCAGGTCGAAGACCGAACGCTCCAAGGCGATCTGTCCGGCCTCGATCTTGGCCGAGTCGAGGATGTCGGACAGCAGCCGCTCCAGCGTCACGCCCGAGCTTCGGATCACCTCGACCATCTCGCGCTCGCGCGGCGCCAGCCGGGCGCGGGTCAGGGCGTCGGCCATCGCCACCACGCCGTTCAAGGGGGTTCGGATCTCATGGCTCATATTGGCCAGGAACTCGGACTTGGCGCGACTGGCCTCTTCGGCGCGACGACGCGCGACCTTCAGATCCTTGGCCTGGCTGGCCATCCACAGCACGGCGGCGAGGGCGGAGAGGACGAAGATGACGGAGATGGCCAGCAACACGCCCTGCAAATGGGTGTTTGATCGCGCCGTCTCCAGCTGGGCGCGGCGCTCGGTCAGCTGTTGCTGCATGTCGCCCGTGACCTGACGAATGCCGTCGCTGAAACGACGGGCGTCGGCGACCCGATCTTCCTGCATGTGGCGGCGAAGCTTGACGAAGGCTTCCGAGGCCCGCCCTTCGGCGAACAGGATTTCAGCCTCCACATGGTCGATCTCGGACGCGGCCTCTCGCTGTGATTCTTCAGCTGCGCGACGACGGATTTGGACAAGGTCACGGCGCGCCGCCTCGATCTGGCCGGTCTGGGCCCGCGCGACGGCCCGCGACGGCAAGAGTTGCGAGGCGAGGAAGGACGCCTGCCCGAGATTTTCACCCAACGGCGCCAGACACTGAAGCACCCCGCCAGGATCATTCGCCGCTTCGAACGTCTGAGCGCACAGGGCCGCGTCGTAGACCGCCAAGTTGGGCAGACCGGACCGAACCGTCAGACGGTGGTGAATCTCGTAAAGGCTTTTCGCCCGATCAATGTCGCCCAACTGCGCCGACAGATAGGCCAGATTGTAGATGGCGTCGAAATCCGGACGAGGATAGTCGGGATTGGCGAGGTCGATCTCAAAATGGCCGAAGGCGGCGGTGGCCCCGTCGATGTCGTTCAACTGCATCAGGCCGATTCCGGTCATTTCCCACAGGCTGGCCCGCGCCGCCCGGGCATAGGGCGCCTCGTCTGGGATCAGGGCGTCGGCGTCCGCCAGCGCCTTCAACCCCTGGCCGATCTCATCCTGATCCATCAGCGCCACGGCCCACAGCCGGATCGCATGGGTCCGGGCGAACCAGTCCGGCTCCATGGCGGCGTGTTCGCGCATCTCTGCGGCGGCGGCGCGGTCGCCCCCGTCATAGCGAAGCGCCAGCCGGTTCAGATCGGCGATGCGGACATAGCGCTCGTCCCTCTGGTGGCGCGCGGCCGCAGCCAGGCGGTCGTTCCACAGCTGCGCCGTCTTGAACTCGCCCTGGTTCATGAAGGTCCAGACGACATGGTAGAGCCGTTGCAGGCCTTCACGATCATTGCGGCTCAGGGCGTCCTGACCGAAACGCTCCAGATCCTGAAAGCTGGCGGCGGCGGCGCGCCGTTCGACCGCCTGGGCCAATTCCAGCGGCGACCGCCCTCTCGTCTGGCTGGCGCCGGCGTCACCGGCCCCTAAAAGACTGGCGAGGACGAGCAGGAGGACGGCGATAGGCGTTGATCTGGGCATGCGGTTTCCGATTTGATCGGAAAATGGCCTGCATTTGGTTGAACAAGCTTTAGCGCCCCAGTGGGCGTTTATCCTTAAGCCCGTAAAATCAGACTCTGCGTTGACCGCCTACGGCCTTTCGGCTATAGGCCCGCCCTCTTGAGATTTCCGCGCCGTGGACGTGTGCTCCGCGGCGTTTTCCGTTCGAAGGTTTGACATGGCCAACAACCCCGGCGCCCGCAAGGCGATCCGCAAGATCGAAGCGCGGACCGAAGTGAACAAGGCGCGCCGTTCGCGCGTCCGCACCTATCTGCGCAAGTTCCAGGAAGCCCTGGCCGGCGGCGACGCTGCGGTGGCCAAGGCCGCCTTCATCGAGGCCCAGTCCGAACTGATGCGCGCCGTCTCCAAGGGCGTCGTTCACAAGAACACCGGGTCGCGCAAGGTGTCGCGTCTGGCCGCCCAGCTGAAGAAGCTTTCGGCCGCCTGACCCGTTAAGGGTTTTCCAGCATACGGAAGGGCTGTCGTCGTTCCGTTATGCCATTTGTTCGCGTTTTCAACGGCGAAGGAGCAGATGCTCCTTCGCCGTTTTGCGTTCCCCGGTTAACTCTCTTTACGCACGAATACGGAGTCCGGCGTGTCGGTCGGACGAATTTCCCAAGC